>NZ_JCAWED010000001.1:0-2835447 GCF_059690715.1 Mucilaginibacter sp. A3364 | reverse complement strand
GCCCTAAACAGGCTAGCTTAAGCCGCCTTAATGATTACAAAGGTAAAATATTATTTGCTTTACAACACAGAATCTTTGTGGCTATGACAAAAGTAACAGCCGCCGCGGCAATTGAGCGGGGCAAGGCGTGTGCGTGAAGTGCCTCTAAACGCGACAGGCATCCTGTTTCAGAAGTCTGGATGGCACCGACGAGAGTTGAATGATATGTAGCAGGTGTACTGACAAAACACCGCCACCAAAAAACACAAGATCCTGAAAGTCATTGTTGTAGCGCTGCTACACCAGGTGTAGCAGTGTAGCGTGCTACGCATACAGCGCTACACTGCGCCCTCAGCAACCTTGCGTTTTCCCAGCACCCGGGTACCAATAAACAAGATGCCCAGTATAGCCAGGAAGCTGCCGGTTTTTGGGATATAGTCGCCGTAAGTAACGTAAAAAGTAAGATCAGAGTTAAGGTTAATATTTTGCTTAAGCGCTGCCCGTACCCACCAGCCGCTCTGCTGCACAATATCCCCCCGCTGATTGATGAATGCCGAGATCCCGGTATTAGCCGAACGGCATACCCAGCGGCGGGTTTCAATGGCGCGTAGTTTGGCATAGTCAAGGTGCTGGTCTTTACCCGAAGTGTTCTCCCACCAGCCGTCGTTGGTGATGATGGCAATAAACTGCGCCCCACTGCGTACCGAGCGGGCCACCCATTCGCCCCAGATAGATTCGTAACAAATTACCGGCGCGGCGCCAATGCCGCTCTGCGCGTACAAAACGCCCGGTTCAGCCTGCCCGGCATAGGTGCCTGTGGCCCCACCCAAATGCGCGAAAACCGGTTTCAAAAAAGAAAGCACCCCCGCAAAAGGCAGCGACTCAGCCCCCGGTACCAACCTCGATTTATGGTAAAAATGTACCTCGGCTGAGTTCTCGATGCTGAGGGCGGTATTGAAGCTGTCGGCATAACCGCCATCGGGTAATGCAGTGGCTGTAGGCGTTGCCTGATGGTTGTAAATTTTGTAGGTTTCGGCCCC
This sequence comes from Mucilaginibacter sp. A3364, assembly GCF_059690715.1. NCBI lineage: Bacteria > Pseudomonadati > Bacteroidota > Sphingobacteriia > Sphingobacteriales > Sphingobacteriaceae > Mucilaginibacter > Mucilaginibacter sp. A3364. Next base: position 2,834,428 of record NZ_JCAWED010000001.1, on the reverse strand, counting down.
GGTAATGAGGGTGGCGTTGGGGTATTTGCGTAAAAAACGCTGCGCTTGTAAAAAATGGTCGTTCCCGCGGATCTTGTCCTCGTTAATAAACTCAGGTATGGCTGTTTCCGGCCATAGGAAAAACTCAGTATTCACCTGTGCCACCGAGTCGGATAGCTTGGCTAGCGTCTCAATCTGTTGATAGGCCGGTATGGTTCCGCCCTTCTCATAAGGATCAATATTAGGTTGAGCCACCACAATGTTGGATGGGTTGGGGGCTTCCTCATAGTTATAATATCTGTTCAGCGAAAAGCCCAATGGCAGTATCAAAGCCAGTGCGAAAGAGGCAAGGAGTTTAAGGCGTTGCGGCTTGGTCTGCGCCTCGCTCAAGCCAATATATAGCAGGAATGCCAGTATGTTCAAAACCCATACCCACACGGTGCCGCCGTAAACGCCGGTATACTCGTACCATTGTACCCACTGGTGGGTTGCAGCAAAACCGTTACCCAAAGTCATCCACGGGAAGTTAAGGTCCCAGCTTTGGTGCAGGTATTCGTAGGCTATCCAAAAGCAAACCAACCCAGCCAGCGACCAGCCCCGTTTACCCGTAGTAATCCGCAATTTATAATATAACCAAAACGCGGCTGACATCAGCATTGGCCCTAAGCAATAGGGTATCAACGATATCGGCACCGCCACCACTTCGCCCACAATTTTAAGCGAGTTGTACACCCAGTAAATGCTGAGGATATTCCAAACGCAAAAGCCGATAAATGTTACCCCAAAAATCTGTTTGCCTTTTTTGGTGGATGTCGACCTAATAATGTTCTCCACGGCCACCAACATCGGCGCCAGCCCGAAGAATAGGAAAACCGTTGTATAGTGCATAGGCGGCCAGGCCAGCCAAAGTAATAAGCCCGAAAATATGGATAGTAGGATGTTTCTTTTCATTATTTAAATTTATCGGTAGGGTTCTTAGCCATATCATCGTTAAAGGCTTGCGAATCGCCCTTAGGTATGGTAAGCGCTTGCCATTTTGTGGCCGCCATTTTACTGATGAAAACAATTTGCCCGATATGGTAAGGGTAGTGAGCAAGCTGCCTGTTTATAGCATCAACCACACTATGACGCTCGTGGCGTATGTAAATATCTTTATCCCAATCATCAGGGCTAATGGTATCAAGCGCTTGGAAAAGGCATTGCCAGCCGGCTTCCCATTTCTGCAATAATTCGGCTTTGGTAAATATTACGTTTTCAAATTCAAGGTCGCGGTTACGCCATTGTTTTTCACCGTCTGTGGTTAAAAAGTCTGTCCAGCGACTAAGCATGTTTCCCCACAGGTGTTGCACTATAATAGCAATGCTATTACTTTCGTCGTTATATTGCTCAAACAGGTCGTCGTCAGCAAGTTGAGCCATTGCCTTTTCGCCAACTGATTTATAATATTGAAATTGCTTTCTAGCACTGTTTAAATAAGCTTCCATAATTGAAGTGTTAATCCCGTTCTTTCGAGGACTTCATAGATATCGCTCCCGCCACGCATATCACAAACTCGCCTTTTACGGGATGGGTCTCATAATAAGTTTTAACCTCGGCCACGGTACCGCGAACGGTTTCCTCAAACATCTTGGTCAGCTCGCGCGAAACTGAGATTAGTCGATCAGTACCAAAATAGGTGGCCATCTCCTCCAGCGTCTTCAACAAACGGTGCGGCGACTCATATAGTATGATCGTGCGTTCTTCCTCGGCCAAAAATTTATAGCGGGTTTGGCGGCCTTTCTTCAGCGGTAAAAAACCCTCAAAGCAAAACTTATCCGTAGGGAAACCTGAGTTTACCAAGGCCGGCACAAAAGCAGTCGCTCCAGGCAGGCACTCCACGGCGATATTAAATTTCAAAGCTTCGCGTACCAGGTAAAAACCGGGATCAGAGATGGCTGGCGTACCGGCATCAGATATCAAAGCTATGTTCTGCCCCATCAGCAAAAACTTGATGATCTCGTTAGACGACTGATGCTCGTTATGCTGATGATGCGCGAATACCTTTTTTTGAATATCAAAGTGTTTTAACAAAGGTGCCGAGGTGCGGGTATCTTCCGCCAGTATCAAGTCGACTTCTTTCAAAACGCGCAATGCCCTGAGGGTGATGTCCTCCAGGTTGCCTATCGGGGTGGGTACTAAGTATAGTTTGCCGTATTGGTTCATGTGCTTTTGCGTCGATGGACGATAGTCGATAGTCCATAGTTGAGCTATTTTATAAATAACTATGGACTATCGACTATAGACTATGGACTTACTTTATATCTTTGCCTAAAAATAATATCAATGCTGCAAGTTAGTTATATCCGCGATAACCGCGAACAGGTTTTAGAACGTTTGGCTGTAAAAAATTTCAAACAGCCTCATTTGGTTGACGAAATAATTCAGCTGGATGACTCGCGCCGTCAAACCCAGGTTAAGTTGGATAACACTTCTGCCGAGGCCAACGCCGCCGCCAAACAAATTGGCGAACTGATGCGCAACGGAAAAAAAGATGAAGCCGAGACCATTAAAGCCAAAACCGGCGTTTGGAAAGAAGATATCAAAAAATATAATGAAGAACTTGGTGGCCTGGAGGAAGAGCTTTACCAAAAACTAGTATTGCTGCCTAACCTGCCGCACTCATCAGTACCCAAAGGTTTAACGCCCGAGGATAACGAAGTAGTGCTTGAAAATGGCGCTATACCTGAGTTGCCAACCGGCGCCTTACCGCATTGGGAACTGGCTGCCAAATACAAACTGATAGATTTTGAACTGGGCGTTAAAATTACCGGCGCAGGTTTCCCGGTATATATAAATAAAGGCGCCAAGCTGCAGCGCGCTTTGATCAATTTCTTTATTGACGAGGCTGAGAAAGCAGGTTACAGTGAAGTTGGTGTGCCGCTGATGGTTAACGAAGCTTCAGGTTTTGGTACCAGTCAGCTGCCGGATAAAGAGGGGCAGATGTACCATGTTGGCGTGGATGAGTTATACCTTATCCCAACTGCTGAAGTGCCTATTACCAATCTATATCGCGACGTGATATTGAAAGCCGACGAACTGCCGGTTAAAAATTGTGGGCACACGCCGTGTTTCCGTCGCGAGGCGGGATCATATGGCGCGCATGTGCGTGGTTTGAACCGCTTGCACCAGTTTGATAAGGTGGAGATCGTTCAGGTTGCACACCCTGACGAATCATACAAAATATTAGAAGACATGAGCCTACACGTACAAGGCTTATTACAAAAGTTAGGCTTGCCTTACCGTGTGCTGCGTCTTTGCGGTGGCGATATGGGTTTTGGCTCAGCTTTAACCTATGATATGGAAACCTGGAGCGCGGCACAGCAGCGTTGGTTAGAGGTTTCATCAGTATCAAACTTCGAAACTTTTCAGAGCAACCGCTTAAAATTACGTTTCCGCAACGCGGAAGGCAAAACGCAGTTGGCGCATACTTTGAATGGCAGCGCGCTGGCCCTGCCGCGTATTGTTGCTACCCTGTTGGAAAATAATCAAACCGAAAAAGGTATTAAGGTGCCTGACGTATTGGTACCATACACTAAGTTTGAGTGGATAGACTAAAATAAAAAAGGGACCAATCGGCTCCCTTTTTAATTTATTAAGGTTTAGGTAGGTTATTTGATCTCGAAAGTAGCATTTACGCGGAAGCTTAGTTTTATTTTCCTGGTATCGATATCTGATTCGGGAACATCTGCAGCCTCATAACCGGCGCTTTTAGCCATGTACATTACATTACGTGGTGCAGGGAAGTTGTTGTCCTCGTTATCAATTATTGCTAATGCCGATCCCACTTTTTCGCCAATGGCTTCCAGTAAATAGGTAGCTTTAGCTTTGGCAGCTACCAGGGCCTGTATTTTCAGGTCTTTTTTTACCGATTCCATTTTTGAATAGTCGTAACTGTTAATATTGGTTGATTGGATGCCTTTCGCATCTATCTTACTCAACACCTGGTTAAATTTGTTCAAATCGCGGAAGCGGATCAAATACTGTTTGCTGGCCAAAAAATCAGGAGTTTTCTTTTTTGGGTCGATGTAGTTGTAGGAGGATACGCTGTTGATGGTGAAATCTTCCTTAGCAATTCCCGCCTCGTTCACCGCTTTCTGCAATTGCTTTTCAAGGATACTTATGGTCACCTTGTTTTTGCCATCCATATATTCTTTCAGGGATATGGATACGTTGATGATGTCCGGGGTGATCTCCATTTCGGCAATACCTACCACATCAATTTTGCGGCGAAGGTCTACACCTTGTGCAAAACCGCTTACTACACTTACCAATATTAATGCTACTATAATGCTTAACTTTTTCATATTCTTTTTTTGTTATTTACTGTATAGATGCTCAAACGAGTCGGATTCCATAAGCGCAACAAATATTTTTTTTAATTGTTGATGCGATGTGTATATCTCAACATAGATTACATTTGTAATCAAACAAAAAATGCTTGTCATTTCGACGAGGAATAAGGAGAAATCTTATACGGCCGGCTACATATCGCTCGTATAAGATTTCTCCCGTTGGTCGAAATGACAAATAGGACACACTATGGACACCATCACCTGGAATGATTTTGAGAAAGTAGAATTACGCGCCGGAACGATTCTTGAGGTGGCCGATTTCCCCGAAGCCCGCAAACCCGCTTATAAAGTAAGGGTTGATTTTGGCGAATTCGGTATTCGCTGGTCGAGCGCGCAAATTACGAAGCATTATACTAAGGAGGAATTGGTAGGCAGGCAGATAGCCGGCGTGATCAACTTCCCCAAAAAACAAATAGCCAACTTTATGTCGGAGTTTTTGGTTACGGGCTTCGCCGATGCCAATGGCGATATTGTATTGACCGCGATTGATAAACCGGTGCCAAATGGCAGTAAATTGATATAAGATGAGTGCAGCTGATTGGGTATTAGGTCCGCAACTTATTGGTGCCATTTTTTTGATTTGTGGATGGATAATGATAAAATTTCCGCCCCGAAGAATCAATAATTGGTACGGCTATCGCACCTATTCATCAAAAATAAACCAAGAGACCTGGGATGAAGCAAACCGGTTTTCAAGCAGATACATGATTAAAATGGGGTGCATATTATTAGTTGCCGGATTATTATTGGCACTACTTTTACATTGCCTGCAAATACCTGCCGACTTAAAGCGCAACATCCTTCCTTTGTTGATGGTGGTGATGGGGAGTTTACCGGCTGTGTTCCTGATTGTTGCCACAGAAAACCATTTAAGTAAAACATTCGACAAGAAGAAATAAATGAGATACGTTACCTTCGGCGACGAGCCGGAAATATCGCCCGATGATTATTTTATGAACGAAGCGCTTAAGGAAGCGCGACAGGCTTTGGCCGAAGACGAGATACCCATTGGTGCCGTTGTGGTTTGCCAGGGCAAGATCATCGGCAAGGGCCATAATTTGACCGAGCGCCTGAACGATGTATCGGCCCACGCCGAAATGCAGGCCCTTACCGCCGCGGCAAATTACCTGGGCGGGAAATACCTGCGCGATTGTACGCTGTATGTAACCCTGGAGCCATGCGTAATGTGCGCGGGGGCTTCGTATTGGTTCCAGGTGGATAAGATAGTATTTGGCGCTTATGATACCCGCATGGGCTTCGGCAGGCTTAATCAAAAGATAACCCATCCTAAAACAGTTATCACCGGTGGCATACGCGAAAATGAGTGCGCGGAATTGGTAAGGAATTTTTTTAAAAGCAAAAGGTAAGGTTTGCTGTTATTGATAAAATAAAAAATGAAAAAACTTGTCATCTCGAACGTTAGTGAGAGATCTATACACGAGTAACTGCCTGCTGTGCATGTGTATAGATTTCTCCCGTTGGTCGAAATGACATCGTGTTACACCCCTACCTATGTTTACAGACAACTTAAAAGAAGCAACTACCGCTAACCACCAGCAAACCGAAAAAATATTAATAGGCAAAATGAAGGCCATGCGCGCTAAACAGGATTACGTAAACCTGCTAAGCGATTTTTACGGCTACTTTGGCGGATTGGAAAAACAAATAGAACGCTACGTTAATGAATCGACCCTGGCGGATTATAACGAACGCCGTAAAACCGCCGCTATTGCCGATGATATTGTAGCTATGGGGGGCACCGTTCCAAACATCGCGACAGCAAATGAACTGCCTGTAATTGATAATTACCTACAGGCCTTTGGCGCGCTGTATGTAATTGAAGGATCGACCCTGGGCGGCAAGATCATCAGCAAAATGGTGCAGCAGCATTTACAGGTTGATGGTACGGCAGGCCTGTCGTTTTTTAACAGTTATGGCGATAGCACCCAGCAAATGTGGGACAGCTTTAAGGAAGTATTGAACGGCGCGCCAACCACTGCCGAAGAAGAAGCAATGATCATAGCAGCTGCCGACGAAACCTTCGTTAAATTTAAAAACTGGCTGGAAAAATAGGTGTTATTGTTTTTTAAAGGATACGTTAAAGGTCGAACCTTTACCCAAAGCGCTATCTACCCATATTTTGCCGTTGTGCTTTTCAATAATACGTTTTACAATGGCCAAACCTACACCCGTGCCTTCAATATCCTCCACGTTATCCATGCGTTTAAATAGCTCGAATATTTTAGGAAGCTGTTTAATGTCAATACCTACGCCGTTGTCTTTTATAGTGTAAACTACGTCATCTTCGGTTTCTTTACCTTCAACGGCAATTTCGGGTTCGCCACCGGGTATGCTGTATTTAATAGCATTACTCAGCAGGTTGGCAAAAACTTGCGAGAGCATCCCTTTATCGCCATGTATTAGCGGAAATTTCCCAAGTTTAACTTTAAGATTATCGGCGTTGTAGGCTATTTTAAGATCTTTAATATGTTCGGTAATGATCTCTTCCATATCCACAGGCAAAGCCACAATTTCTGAGCGGCCGATGCGCGAATAGTCCAGCACCTCATTGATCATAGCATTCATTTTATCAACCCGGTTGGTTATGCGGCCCAGGGTTTCCTGCACTTTAGGGTCATCACCCGCCATGCGGGTAAGCATTTGGGCATAACCTTTAATGGTTGATAAAGGGTTTTTCAGATCATGCGATATGGTGAAACTAAAGGTATCCAATTCTTCATAAGCATTTTTAAGGCGCTCGTTAAGCATACGTATGGCGCTTGCTTTTTGATTGATTGCGTAAGATACCTCGGCCTTTAATCGGTTAGCCGATTTGATCTCTTCATCGCTCCAGGTTTCTGATTTGCCTGCCACCTGCTGTGTAAAAGCATCAAACGAGTGGCGGGGCGAAATATTCATCATGCCGTTAGCGTCAATTTCTACCTGCTTATCGGGGTTGCCGGCCCATGTAATATTTTCTATATGTTCGGGTTTAAACCAAATAATGTATTCAGATAACTCGTGCGACAGCGTTAACACCAAAATACCACTGGCTATCTGTTTAAATTTTTCCGCAGCAGGATACAGGGCCGGTAGTTCATTAGTTGAGTAAAATGATTGATTCACAGTCGCCTTTAACCACTTAATGAGCCCCGCGAGTTGATCATCATCGGGTGTTTTGCCTAGCTTACGTGTGCTGTTTTCATATATCAATACTGCGCCATGAGCGTTAGTAGTTCCCAGCAACGTTACAGCATGCGATGTCAGCGCGTCTTCAATGCTGTTGCTTTTCAGCATGTTTTTGCTTAACTGATCAACATTGGCCGTAAATTTATCATGCATGATTTGGTTGGCCTCGTCCTGCCTGAACTCCAGCGCTGATGACAGTATCTGACCGATCAGTTTTGCCGAATCGCGTGCCTTATAATCAATAAAACGTGGCGTGTAGTTATGGCAGGCTATTAAACCCCAAAGCTCTTTTTTATAAATAAGCGATATGCTGAAACTCGAATCAACCTTCATATTCTTCAAATACTGAATATGGATTGGCGATACCGCCCTTAACTGCGACTGGGTTAGGTCAAGCGCCGTATCATTATCAGCAGCAGTAAATATTTTTGATGTAGGTGTATGTACATCGGCTATAATACGGGTGTAATTAAGCTTATATAATTCGCGCGCCTGTTTTGGGATATCTGATGCCGGATAATGCAAGCCCAGCCATGCAGGCAGGTCGTCATTTTTAGCTTCGGCAACCACTTCGCCGTGGCCATCCTCGGCAAACTTATACACCATTACCCTGTCGTAATTGATAACATTTTTTATTTGGGCAGCGGTATTATGCAGTAGGGTAGTAAGGTCCTTATCAGCCAATATTTCTGATATGGATCGGCCTACTGCCTTGTGCACGTCGGTTTTAAGATCGGAAGTAGCCGGTTCAAATTCCAGTAGATAGTATGACTCGGCAGGCGATATGATCAGGTAATATTTTTCGCCGCCTATATCTGTACTGAAAGGGTTGGTTTGGTCAAAACTTTTATTGGCTTTGCCGAATGATATCAATTGCGCTATAAAGTCGGGCGGTTCGTTTGCACCAATAATAGGCTCAAGTACGTTTATATGCTCGCCTAACAAATTGGCGGGCGCGTGAGGTATAAATGTGTAAAGGTTTTCGCTGTAAAACCTAATGATTGAGTCGCCATCAATAGCAACCAAAAATCCGTGCGCTTGTACCTGTCCGGGTATATGGATAGGCTCTCTGTCACAGTTAGTGAGATCTGTGGTATTTGTCATTCGGGGGCAGATTGTTGTGAGATCTGTATTTTTGTTCTAAGTTATTAATTTAATTATAATTCAAAAAAATAACTAAGTGTAGTTCATGATAGTGTTGCAATATAACGTTAACATTTGATTATTAGTTTAAGTAACAACCTGCACTATTAAGTATTTTAATTTTTACAAAGCACATAATGCGCTTCAATTGGTAAAAACATGACAATTATTTAAAACAATATTGGCTGCCACCTATTATATTTGCTAGCAATCTTTAAACTTTTAAATAAACAACAATATGGCATTTACCCTACCGGCGCTTCCCTATGCAACCGACGCATTAGAACCGCACATTGATAAAGCAACCATGGAAATTCACCATGGCAAACATCACCAGGCTTACGTTACTAACCTTAACAAAGCGTTAGAAGGCAAGCCAGAGGCTGATGGTAACATTGAAGACATCGTTAAAAACATTTCAAAATATCCGGCTGCTGTACGTAACAACGGTGGTGGCCACTACAACCACACTTTGTTCTGGACTATCCTTTCACCTAACGGTGGCGGCGAGCCTACAGGCCCGTTGGCCGATGCTATTAAAAGTACTTTCGGTTCATTTGCCGAATTTAAAACTAAAGTATCTGACGCCGGCGCTACCCGTTTTGGTTCGGGCTGGGCATGGTTAATTGTTACCGCTGATAAAAAACTGGCTGTAACTTCAACCCCTAATCAAGACAATCCTTTAATGGATATTGCCGAAGTAAAAGGTACCCCAATTTTAGGTATCGACGTTTGGGAACACGCTTATTACCTGAAATATCAAAACCGTCGTCCGGATTATTTAGCTGCCATCTGGAACAGCATTAACTGGAAACACGTTGCTGAGCTTTACGCGAAAGCGGTTTAATTGATTTCGAATTTCGGATTTTCAATTTCGAATTTAGAATATAAACAAGAAAGGCAGCGGTATCCGCTGCCTTTCTTGTTTAAAGTAAAAAACTATGTCATTGCGAGCGTAGCGTGGCAACCACACAGAGAACAGTAGCAAACTTGCAAAGTTCGCGATCGCCACGCTCGTACCTCGCTCGCGATGACAATATTTGTATTATGAAAGCCATCATCCTTGAAGCCGCTGATAAACCTTTAACCTTAAAAGAAGTTGCCAAACCCGCCCTCTCCGCAGGCGAAGTACTGGTAAAGCTCAAAGCCGCCGCGCTTAATCGCCGCGATTACTGGATAACCGTTGGGAAATACGCCGGTATAAAGTATCCAAGCATCTTAGGATCCGACGGTGCGGGCATAGTGGCCGAAGTAGGCGAGGGTGTAGATACCGACTGGCTAAACAAAGAGGTAATTATAAACCCCAGCAATAACTGGGGCGATAGTGAGCACTTTCAAGGCCTCGATTTTAAAATACTGGGCCTGCCGGATGAAGGCACCTTTGCCGAATACATAAAGATCCCGGCCGATTACCTTTACCCCAAGCCCGCGCACTTAACCTGGGAGCAGGCGGCGGCTTTACCGTTGGCTGGCTTAACTGCTTACCGGGCCCTATTCACCAAAGGCAAAGCAAAAAAAGGCGATACCGTTTTAATTGTAGGCGTAGGCGGCGGTGCCGGAACGTTCGCGCTGCAATGGGCCGTGGCCGCAGGTTGCCGTGTGTTTGTAACATCGGGTACAGGCGAGAAGATTGAACGCGCAAGTCAGTTAGGCGCATTGGCCGGCATAAACTACAAAGCGCAGGACTGGGCCGAAGAACTAAAACACTTAGCACACGGTTTTGATGTAATTATAGATAGTGCCCTAGGCGAAGGCTTCGCCAAACTACCTGATCTCTGTAATCCCGGCGGCCGCATCGTTTTCTTCGGTGGTACAGCAGGCGATATCCCCGCCATCAATGGCCGAAAAATATTCTGGAAGCAATTACAGATACTAGGCACCACCATGGGCACCGCGGCAGATTTTGAGGGCATGCTGAAACTGGTTAATGAGCATCAGATAGTGCCGGTGATAGATGAAGTGTTTCCACTGGCGGATGCTGATAGGGCTGTGCAGAAAATGGCGAACTCAAGCCAATTTGGTAAACTGGTTTTAAGCATAGGCTGATATGCTGCAACTTAAAGTTGAAAGCATACAATGGCTAAGTAAGGATACTGCTACTTTTTACCTGGCGGAAGTTTCGGGTAGGAAGATAGCCTACAAGCCCGGGCAATTTATTACGGTGGTTTTTACGCATCATAACGAAGAAGTTCGGCGCTCGTACTCGTTAAGCTCAACGCCTGACGATGACTTGTTAGCCATCACGGTTAAACGCATTACCAATGGCGAGATCTCCCGGTTTATGCTCACCAAGGTGCAACCCGGCGATATTTTAAACGCGGTTGAACCTGCCGGCAAGTTTGTGGTCGAGGATTTTGAACAGGGTAAGGATATCCTGTTCTTCGCTGCCGGAAGCGGCATAACGCCCATTTACGCCCATATAAAATATATCCTGAAACGAAAGGGAGAAAGCTGCCTGACGCTAATCTACAGCAATCAAAATGAAGCCGTGATATTATTCCGCGATGAATTGGAGGAGCTTCAAATCCAACATCCCGACAGGCTAAAAATAATACACCTGCTAAGCAGCGAGGGCCAGCGCCTAAACAACGTTAACGCTGAGCAACTAGTGCTGCAAAACGTGTATTACGGTTTGCCGACGGCCTCGTTTTATTTATGCGGGCCGTTTACTTATATGCGTATGGTTAGGCTTACTTTGCTGTACATGGGCTTGCAACCCATGCAGATCCGTAAAGAAAACTTTGTGCTGGAAACAGTTGCTGTTAGCGGCGCGCCACTCAATTATCCACCGCGTACGATACGTGTTATATTCAATAAAGAAAAGCATGATCTGCAGGTAGGAGAGAATCAATCTATCCTGCAAGCGGCTTTACAAAATAACCTGGCCTTGCCTTATAGCTGCAAAGCGGGTATATGCTCGGCTTGTACAGCTAAGTGCACCAAAGGTAAAGTTGAAATGGCAGTGAACGATGTATTAACCGATCTTGACCTGGCCCAAGGCTGGGTGCTTACGTGTACCGGGCACCCGGCCAGCGATGATGTGGAGATAACCTTTCTGTAGAGACACAATATTTTGTGTCTCCATTTTGTGTCTCCGTCGGTATTAACCTATCTACCCCTTAAAGTTGATCAATCAACTAACAAATCAAAAACCTTCTGCATGTATAGCGCCTCATCCATAGCATCCAAAAAGTCACCCCATTCTTCCAGGGTAAATGTAAAGTTGATATGATCAACCGGGGTTTTTAGTACGGCACGGTCCTGCCTGTCGGGGAAGGGAAGTGACCGGTCATAAAAGTCAAGTTCGGATACGAAGTGTTTAAAGTCGTAAAACTGCTGGGGGGTAAAATTCAGCAAAATGTTATTGTGCCAAATGTTGATGGTTTTGCACTGTATGCACTGGCTTACCATGGTAATACCCCGCTGACTTAAATTTTTGGCTTCGCACATATTGTTTTAGTTTGTACCTGGCCGGTCCGATTACCCAAACAAGTAAAGCGTCGTGCCAGGACTTTAATGGCTAATTATGTTTTTTCGTATTAGATGTAGCGTCAAATCGCATTATTTAGAATGATTATAAATAATGACACAAAAGTACGAGCCGTATTGGTAAATCCAAACATTATTTAGAATAATTATAAATAATATAGTAATTGGGTTGATATACAGTTAAATAAAAATAAAAAGGAGGCTAGTAATTAAATAGCCTCCCTTTTTAATAAGTATTGGTTTGATGTTAAAAGCGCTTTACTGCCTGGGTAATATGCGCTAAATGATGCCTGCTGTGCCATGAGTACAGTGCCAGGTTGCGCTTTAAAGTAATTGTCGCACCACTTTCCGGGTGTATGAACGCGCGGTCCCATTCATTTTCGGTAAAGCTTTCAAACAGGGCCACCAGGCGTTGGTGTATACCTTCCAGCATTTTTAACGAAGGCTCAACCGGCAGGCGCGAATCCGGTAGCAGGGCCCAATCTTTTTCGTTATAGGCTTTAATAGTTGGGCGGTCTTCGGTTAATGTCCATTTAAAACGGATCAGCGAGTTCATGTGGCTGTCGGCAGTATGGTGTACTACCTGGCGTATTGTCCAGCCGCCGGGGCGGTATTGCGTATCCAGTTGCGGTTCGGTAAGGTTCATTACCGCGTGGCGCATTTTGCCCGGTAGTGTTTTAATATCGTTTATCCATTTCCGTATTTCTTCGGCAGTATAAGTTACCGGCACTTCAAACCGGCCAATAGGGCAGCGTAGATGTTCGTCTGTCATTTATATTAAACTAAGGATTTCTTAATATTATTCGGCAATTACATATGCTTTACACTAAATTAGCGTTTTGTATCGTTATTAGGCACATGGTGAAAAAGTTACCCCTGTTAATTCTCTTTCTTTACACAACAATTACCTATGCTGCCACTATTAAAACAGATGTACTGGTAATAGGCAATAGCGCAGGTGCCGCAGCAGCCGCTATACAAAGCGCGCGCAGCCGACTTAAAACCGTGTTGTTAGTTAACGGCGAATGGCTGGCCGATAGTAAGCAGAAACGCATTATTGCCGATCAATACTATAACCGCACCTTCGTAAAACCTGATAGCAGCAGTTTTTATAGCCTTATTACCGCCGACTCTACAAAAGACTTAACACGCGATCAATTTGCGTCATATGTGTCTGCCGATCTGAAAAAACGCGCCGATACGGTCAAGCTTCTCAGTATAAAATTAAATACCAGTTATACCGATGTTGAAAAAGACGGCACGGGTTGGAAGGTTACGGTAACTATTAACGGCGAAAAAACTACCATCAAAGCCAAAGTGCTGATAGATGCCACGGCTAACGGCGAGGTGGTAAGTAAAGTAGGTGCAAGTTTTCCACCTGCTTATAATGAATGGCGAAAAACAGCCGGCCAGTATCTGTACCGCACCTCGATAGCCGGTGGTACAACTAATGAAAAGGCAGCAGGCGTTTATGATAGTTATCCGCAATCCCCTGCGTTTTATATACCTTTAAATGCGGTTGTTGCTAAAAATGCGACTAACCTGTTTATAGTTGATAAAGCCTTAGCCGTAGGCGACGACCAATATTTACCTGCCGAAGTAACCCTGGGCGAAGGAGTGGGCGCAGCCGCAGCCTTTTGCGCATTTTTTAAAACTACCACGCAAAACCTAAAAGTGCGTGCTATACAAATTGAGTTGCTTGACTTTGCGGGCCATGCTTTGCCTTTTACCGATATTGACCAGAAAGACCCTTACAGCAGGGCCATACAGCAAATAGGCCTAACAGGTATGTTAAAAGGTATGTTGCGCGAAAATGAGGCCGGTAAGGAGTTTTTATTTATGCCCGATGCATTGGTAAAAACCGAAGAAATAAAACCGGTTTTGACAGAGATATACAGTCGTGCTTTTTTATGGTTAAACAGGGAAAAACCTGCTGAGAATTTTACCACAGGCAATTTGCTGTCGCTGATAAGTGAAATAACGCTAAGCGAACCGAAAGATTTCCAAATATACATGCAACGCGCCTGGAAAAACGATTTTAAGTTTACTTCTGATTTTGACCTGCAGCGCCCGGTAACCCGCCGCGAATTTGCCATACTGGCCAATAAGTATCTTAACCCTTTTGCCCGTACGGTGGATATGGCGGGGAGGATTGTGAACTGATTTTTTATGTTATTGCGCGGAAGAACGACGAAGCAATCTCCGCATGCCATGTTGCATAATTGTCGGCGGAGATCGCTTCACTACGTTCGCAATGACAAGTTGGAATTTACGCGTTCACACTATCAAACACCAAAACTTTGGCGCATAGCGGCTTGGCGTAGTTATCGATAAATACCTGGTGATCGGCGTCTACCTGGTAAGCATCGTGCTCTTCCTGCGTGTTAAAAAAGGTAAGCAGTGAAGCATCGTGCGAGCGTTCAACCACGTCGCGGTCGGTGGCGGCAGGTATGCCTACGTGGATATCGCGTATCAGACTGATGTTGGCCAGGCTGTTCAGGCCTTCAATTAGTTTTGGCAGGTCTGCCTTATCATTCAACCAAAAATGAACGTGGTGTACAAAGGTGTCTTTAAATATCATGGTGTTGTGTTTTTATCGGGTGCTAAAGTAGTAAACAATTATTTATTAAAAAGCGCGGTAAGCTTTTGCACGCTCAATTGAGTAAAGTCGTCGATAACCAGGCTTGTTGGCTGCAGGTTTTCGGCTTTGTGGCCGGTGGTGATGCCAATAACTTTCATGCCTGCGGCGTTTCCGGCTTTAATGCCGGCTAGTGAGTCTTCAAAAACTATACAGTCTTCGGGTTGGATGTGCAGGTCGGCGGCGGCTTTTAAAAATATTTGCGGATTAGGTTTGCCTTTGCTAACGCGATTGCCGTCAATGATCACGTCAAAGTATTCCCTTACAGGGATGCGATCTAAAATAAAATCAATATCACTTACAGTGGCCGATGATGCCATGGCCAGTTTTACGCCCGCGTCTTTCAGTTCGGCCAAAAAGTTTTCGAGACCGTTAACAGGTGCTACATAAGGGCCATAAAGTTGCTTGTAAAATTCCTCTTTCTCGTTATGGATGGCATGCAGTGGTTCGCCGTCCATATCAGCACCGAATAAGCGTTTTACGGTATCCATAATGGGTACGCCGCTTATTTCGCCGTAATAGGTTTCGGGGGCCAGGTGACCGAGGTTATATTTTTTAAACAAGGCCTGCCATGATTGTAAATGATATGGCGTATTGTTAACCATGGTGCCATCCATATCAAATATTACTGCAAATTTTTTCAAAATGTAGCGCGTTGTGTGAGCAGCGGCTAAGATAAATTATTGTAACAGTATTAGGCTAACAACCGTTAAAAATGTTGGGCTGATGTCAAATATTGGTTATAAAAGGTGTTTTAAAGCATTTTTATTGCAAATTTGTAAAACACTCAGATCTTACTAGCCCTCCGGCACAATTATGAGCGAAAGAACAATATTGGTTTGGTTTAGGAACGACTTACGCATTCACGATAACGAGATATTGTTAGAAGCAACGCGCAAGGCCGATAAAGTACTGCCCGTATATTGTTTTGACCCATATTACTTTGGTAAAACAGCCGCCGGCGCGCCAAAAACCGGCAGCTTGCGTACCCGCTTTTTAATTGAATCAGTAGCCGATCTGCGTGCTAACCTGCAAAAGCTTGGTGGCGAGCTGATCATTCGCATAGGAAACCCGGCCGAGGTATTACCCCAGTTGTGTGAGCAATACCAGGTTAACGAGGTTTATCATCACCGCGAAGTAGCTTATGAAGAAACCGATATTTCTGAACAGGTAGAGGCCGCTTTATGGAAGATAAAACTCAATCTGAAGCATTTCATCGGTCATACGCTATACCATAAAGAAGATCTTCCCTTCCCGATAAAAGATATACCTGATAGCTTTGCCACTTTCCGCAAAAAGGTAGAGCGCGACAGTAATGTGCGCCCAACCATTGCAACGCCTGAAATTATTAATACACCAACCATTACGGATGCCGGCGAACTGCCCACGCTACAAGCTTTAGGCCTGGACGAACCGGTAGATGATAACCGCGCCTGCACCAAGTTTAAAGGTGGCGAAACCGCGGGATTGGCTCAGCTGGAAGAATACTTTACTAATATTGATCAACTGCAGCCTGTAAAAGGCAAAAATATAGACAGGTCATCTAAACTATCACCATGGTTGGCGCTGGGCTGCCTTTCTATGCGCCAGGTGTACTGGGCCGTGGCTAACCACGAACAGTCCAAAGGCGTACATAAAACCGATCTGTTAGAATTGGAGCTTTTATGGCGCGATTACTTCCGCTTTATGTTTAAAAAGCATGGCAGGCAATATTTTACCACCAATGAGCAGGCCGAAACTACGTCGCCCGAAAAAGCGGAACTTTTTGAAAAATGGAAAAGCGGCAACACCGGCGTGCCTTTTATTGATGCCAGCATTCATCAGTTAAATGCTACGGGCTATATTAACAATTTTAGCAGGCAAATGGTTGCGGGCTATTTAGTGCGCGAGTTGGATATCGACTGGAAAAAGGGCGCCGCTTATTTTGAGGAAAAGTTGATTGATTATTCGCCCGCCAGCAACTGGGGAAACTGGGCTTTTGTGGCCGGGTTAAGCCCCGATGCTAAGGATGCGCGTTATTTTAATTTGAATAAGCAAGCTGCCGAATTGGAAACCAGCGGCGAGTTTATCAATACCTGGTTGCCGGGGGAAGTGGCCATTAGTCATTAGTTATTGTGTCATTGTAATAGCGGCTATTACTTACCTTGACATAGGTTAGATTTACGAAGTTTTTAAAACTTCGTAAATCTAAATCGTTCTTGCGTTAATGGGAGCGGATACCGGCCCCGCGCCTAATGCCTGCAGGCGTATGAGCGGATAGCCTGACCCGACGTAGGAGGGTAACGCCCTACACTATTTATTCCTGTTTTGTAACAATTTCACCCCCGCCAAACTCTAATAGAAAATTACGTATTTATGATACCTAATTTGCCGCCAATTATTATATTTGATATATGAACTCTTTCGAACAATTTACGCTGATCATAGGCCTGTTGGCCATCCTTTTTGAAGGGTTTGGCTATGTACGCGAGTTTTTTGCCAAATTGTTGCATTAGTAGTTCAGAACAAAGCACCCAACTTGTTGTATTTAATAAAAGGATAAACGGCGTTTTCTCCCTCGTTTTCACGCTTTTTATTGTTAATATTTTACAAATTAAATTTAAAGTTTATAAGTGCAGATGTGTACTTTTGCACTATTCTTAAGAATGGTTTACAATGGATAGCCTCAATTATATTAATACCGCCAACGCTGCTTTTATAGATTCTTTATACGAAGCCTACAAACAAGACCCTAGTTCGGTTGAATTTGGATGGCAAAAATTCTTTGAAGGATTTGATTTTGGAAGGGGAAGCGACGCCCCGATGGTCAGCGCCGAAACGCCTGAGCATTTTTTAAAAGAGATAAACGTTTTTAACATGATAGACGGGTACCGCGGTCGCGGGCACCTGTTCTCGAAAACTAACCCTGTACGCGAGCGCCGCAAGTACTTCCCGGGTAAGGAGCTGGAAACCTTTGGCTTAGCCGAAAGCGACCTGGATACCGTTTTTAACGCCGGTGTTGAAGTAGGTATTGGCCCTGCCAAACTGCGCGATATTTTGCAAATGCTGGAAGACACTTATTGCGGTACAATAGGTGTTGAATACAAATATATACGTAACCCTATAAAGGTTAAATGGTATGAAAACCGCATGGAAAGCGTGCGAAACAAACCATCGTTTAACCTTGACGAGAAAAAACTGATGCTGAGCAAAGTAAGCCAGGCAGTTATTTTCGAAAACTTTTTGGGTACGAAATTCCTGGGCCAAAAGCGTTTCTCGTTAGAGGGTGCCGAGGCTTTGATCCCAGCGCTTGATTCTGTTATACAGAAGGGTGCTACTTTGGGTATCAAAGAGTTTATCATCGGTATGGCGCACCGCGGACGTTTGAACGTGCTGGCCAATATCATGAAGAAAACCTACAAAGAGATATTCTCTGAGTTTGAAGGTAAAAACTATGATATGGATTCGCCATTTGGTGGCGACGTGAAATACCACTTAGGTTTTTCGACCGACGTGGAAGCCGAAAATGGTAACAAGGTACACTTAAGCCTTTGCCCTAACCCAAGCCACCTGGAGGCTGTTGCCCCTGTTGTGGAAGGCTTAACCCGCTCAAAAATTGATTTTAAATACAACGGCGATCATACCCAGATAGCGCCGATAGTGATACATGGTGATGCCTCTATTGCCGGCCAAGGCATTGTATACGAGGTGTTGCAGATGGAAAAACTGGATGGTTACCGCACCGGTGGTACCATACACCTGGTCATAAACAACCAGATAGGTTTTACCACCAACTTTAAAGATGCCCGCTCAAGTACTTACTGTACCGATGTGGCTAAAACCGTACAATCGCCGGTTTTCCACGTTAATGGTGATGATGTTGAGGCGCTGGTATATGTGATTAACTTAGCGATGGAGTATCGCCAGGTTTTCCATGACGATGTGTTTATTGACATCTTATGCTACCGCCGCTACGGCCATAACGAGGCCGATGAGCCTAAGTTTACCCAGCCGGTATTGTATAAAGCTATTGAAGCGCACCCTAACCCGCGCGAAGTATATTTAAGCAAACTATTAGCCGAAGGCAGCATTGATGACGCTACGGTTAAGAAGATGGAAAAAGAATTCCGCGACCTGTTGCAGGAAAAACTGAACGAAGCTAAGGCCGAGGACAGGTTTACCGAATCTATCCCGATGTTTGCTGGAGCCTGGAACGGCCTACACCTGGCAACTGATCGTGATTTTGCTACACCGGCACAAACCGCTATCTCCAAAGATGCTTTGCTGGATATTGGAAAAAAAATAACCGACCTGCCTAAGGATAAAGAGTTTTTCAAGAAAATTGAAAAACTGTTTGAAGAGCGCGGCAAAATGGTAAACAAAACCGAGGTGTTTGACTGGGCCATGGGCGAATTAATGGCTTATGGTAGTTTATTAACCGAAGGACATCGCGTACGCTTAAGCGGCGAGGACGTTAAACGTGGTACTTTCTCGCATCGCCACGCGGTAGTAACCCTGGCCGATTCGGACGAGGAGTATACCCCGCTGGATACTTTGGGCAGTGCTAAATTCAGCATTTATAACTCATTATTATCTGAGTACGCCGTATTAGGTTTTGAGTATGGTTATGCTTTGGCTAACCCTAATGCCTTAACTATTTGGGAAGCGCAGTTTGGCGATTTCTTTAACGGCGCCCAGATCATTATTGACCAGTACATTGTAAGTGCCGAAACTAAATGGCAACGCGGTAACGGCCTTGTTATGCTATTGCCACACGGTTACGAAGGCCAGGGCCCTGAGCACTCATCAGCACGTATTGAGCGTTTTATGGAGCTTTGTGCTGATAACAATATCCAGATTGCTAACTGTACTACACCGGCTAACTTCTTCCACGTGCTGCGTCGCCAGTTGAAACGTGAGTTCCGTAAACCGTTGATCATATTTACACCGAAAAGCTTGTTGCGTAACCCTAAATGCGTATCACCACTGGTTGATTTTACCGAAGGTGGTTTCCAGGAGGTGATTGACGACGCGAACGCGGATGCTAAAAAAGTAAAACGCGTACTGTTCTGCTCGGGCAAAATATATTACGACCTGTTGGAGAAACAACAAGCCGACGATCGTAAAGATGTAGCTATTGTGCGTTTGGAGCAATTATATCCAACTCCGTTGCAACAACTATCTGCCATCCGCGCTAAATACAGCAAGGCCCAGGATTTTATCTGGGTGCAGGAAGAGCCGGAGAACATGGGGGCATGGCCATACCTGTTCCGCAAATCGCGTACAGAGGACGCTTTGAAATTTGACAACGTATTTGCACGTGCCGAGGCCGCCAGCCCGGCTACCGGTTATGCTAAACAGCATGCCGCGCAGCAATTGCACATCATTAGCAAAGCGTTTGAATCGCCGGCAGGCAAAAAAGTAAAAGAAACCGTTAAAGCAACAGCCGAGAAAATGGCTACTGCCGGCGCGGATTGATAGGTTTTACGTTTGACGTTTTACGTGGTACGTTTTTATAATACCACGTAAAGCGTTCGCGTTATTATCTATCTATAACAACACGTATAACGTACAACGTATTACGTACAACCTAAAAAGACATACAATCTAAAAACAATGAGTTTAGAAATCAAAGTTCCGCCGGTAGGCGAATCAATTACCGAAGTAACGCTGGCAACCTGGTTAAAAAAAGATGGCGATACCGTTGCTATGGACGAAGCCATTGCCGAACTGGAATCAGACAAAGCTACCTTTGAGCTTACTGCCGAAAAAGCAGGCGTTTTAAAAACTATCGCTGCCGAAGGCGATGTATTGCCAATTGGTGCTGTAGTTTGCAGCATTGAAGAAGGTGGTGCCGCTGCTGCTGCCCCTGCTGCAAAAGCCGAAGCCGCACCTGCTGCTGAAGCTGCTGCCGCTGCTCCTGCCGAAAAAGGAACTACTTACGCATCGGGCACTCCATCACCCGCTGCTGCCAAAATATTAGCCGAAAAAGGTGTAGATGCTGCCGGTGTTGCCGGTACAGGTGTTAACGGCCGTATCACTAAAGAAGATGCCGTAGCTGCGCAAGCCGCTGCTGCTCCTGCTGCAAAACCTGCTGCTGCTCCGGCTCCGGTTGCTGCGCCTGTTAAGGCTGGCGAAAGAAGCGAGCGCCGCGAAAAAATGTCGCCGTTGCGCAAAACAGTTGCCAAACGTTTGGTTACCGTTAAAAACGAAACTGCCATGCTAACCACTTTTAACGAAGTGGATATGCAGCCGATAATGGACCTGCGTGGTAAATACAAAGATAAATTTAAAGAGAAACATGGTGTTGGCTTAGGTTTTATGTCGTTCTTCACCAAAGCTGTTTGCGAGGCATTGAAAGACTGGCCGGCAGTTGGCGCCCGTATAGAAGGCGAAGAAGTTGTTTACAGCAACTTTGCTGATATTTCTATCGCCGTATCGGCTCCTAAAGGCCTGGTGGTGCCGGTTATCCGCAATGCTGACGCGATGGGTTTAGCTGACATTGAGAAAGCCGTTGTTGCCTTGGCTACCAAAGCTCGCGATAACAAATTGTCTATAGAAGAAATGACTGGTGGAACTTTCACTATCACTAACGGTGGTGTATTTGGTTCAATGTTATCAACGCCAATTATCAACTCACCGCAATCAGCCATATTGGGTATGCACAACATTATTGAGCGCCCGGTAGCCATAAACGGTCAGGTGGTTATCCGCCCGATGATGTATGTGGCTTTATCTTACGATCACCGTATTGTTGATGGTCGTGAATCGGTAAGCTTCCTGGTGCGCGTTAAGCAGTTGCTGGAAGATCCTGCGAGATTGTTATTAGGAGTTTAATTATTCCTTACAATGCATATAGAAGCCCGGTTTTTCCGGGCTTTTTTGTTTTAGGCCGAATATTTGTAACTTGTTTAACATGACCACCTACGAGCAACAGGCCCATATCCAACTCCAATTCTGGCAGCATAAAATGCAGAAGAAGCCATCGTTGGGTAATAAGCTGGCCAAGGGTTTACAGGATAAAGTAAACAATCTGCTACCCGATAAATGGCATACCACTATAACTACCATTATTGAAAAAATGGTGAAGGGCGTGCTGTTCGGCGCGCAGCATACCACGCAGTCGCCACGGCAGGATTCATCCCTGCAATTACGTGAAGCTTTAATAAAAGGCGAGATAGAAACCTATCAAAAAACAGCAACCATAGAAGGCGCGGTAACCGGTGCCGGTGGGATATTGTTAGGTCTGGCGGATTTTCCCATCCTTATCGGCATAAAAATAAAACTGTTGTTTGATATTGCAGCGCTTTACGGTCACGATGTAGATGATTACAAAGAGCGTTTGTATATCCTATACATATTTCAACTAGCTTTCAGCAGCCAACAAAGCCGTAATGAGGCTTATAAGCTGGTGGCGAATTGGGATAATTACAGCCAAACATTACCTGCCGACGTAGAGCAATTCGACTGGCGACACTTCCAACAAGAATACCGAGATTATATTGACCTGGCCAAAATGGCGCAGTTGGTACCGGTGATAGGTGCCGCGGTAGGTGCTGTGGTGAATTATCGTTTGATAGCGCAGTTGGGTGAAACGGCTATGAATTGTTACAGGATGCGGTTGGATTTGGAACAAGATAAATTACAGTAATTTGTCATCCTGAGCATAGCGAAGGATCTTATAAAAGCGGCTAGCAAAGCGTAAAAGATCCTTCGCTATGCTCAGGATGACAAGTAAGGTTAAGAAGCCCTACACCAACTTCTTCAAGGCCCAGATATACCCGGTATGTATCCCGTCATGAAAAGGCAAAAACTTTACACCTTCCAGTATATCATGCAGATCAACGCCATAGCGGGTTGTCCATGGTTGATAGTTGGCAAATACATTGTTAGCAATATCAGCATCCAGCTCATCAAGGCTTGATATAAACAATGCTTTTATTTCCTCTATTTCCTCAGCCGAAACAAACTTTTCAGGTTTGGTGCCGGGTTGATAGGGTAGGTAGAAGCGTTCATCCAAAGTAACCTCAACACCTGCACGTTTGTAGCAAAGGCTGTACTGGCATGATATGATGTGCGTCAGGTTCCAGATGATGTTGTTGTTATAACCTGCCGGGACTTTATTCAGTTGCTCGGTGGTGAGGTCTTTAATGTACTCCAGCAAATGCAGGCGCGGTTTCTGTATAATTTCAAGTTCCTTTATCATGGGTTCAAGTATTTAGTAGCGGCTAATTTAGTACATCTGCATTTGTAATTACGTGCAGCAATAATTTATCTACATTTGCATTACATAAGCAATTATTAATGCCATCATCGTCCGCACAGAAGAACCTACAATCCGATAAGCCCATTTGGTACTTTTTATTGTGCTGGACAATTTTTAATGCTATCCAGGCTTTCACACTCGAGCTTCATGCCGACGAAGCCTACTATTGGCTATACTCTAAATTTTTAGACTGGGGATATTTTGATCATCCACCCATGGTGGCCCTGTTCATTCGCGCGGGCGACACCTTAATGCATAATGAATTAGGTTTGCGATTGGTAACCGTATTAACCAGCAGCGCCTCGCTTTACATTTTATGGCTGATACTGAAACGGTATGCTGTTGATGCTTTGTCGTTTATCCTAACCGCTTCGGGGATATTTATATTCAGCATTTACGGGTTCACCACCACGCCCGATGTGCCGCTGTTTTTCTTTACGGTGTTGTTTTACTATGTCTACCAACGTTATATTGATGAGGATAAATGGACGCTGGCTTTATTATTGGGTATGCTCATCGCTTGCATGTTTTATAGTAAATACCACGCGGTGCTACTGGTGGCTTTTACTATAGCGTCTAACATAAAACTGTTAAAGCGTTGGTCGTTTTGGGGCATAGTGGTGATTGCACTAGTACTATACCTGCCGCATATTTTATGGCAGATACAGCATGGCTACCCATCCGTTAACTACCATTTGTATGAGCGCGCGGTATCTGTTTACAACCCAATGAACAGTTACACGTACATTCCGGGTCAGCTATTAATGGCGGGGCCGTTGGTAGGCTGGTTTTTATTTTACGCCGCGTTTACCATCAAGATAAAAGATGCTTTTATACGCTGCCTGCTGGTAAACTGCATTGGTACGCTGACTTTCTTTTTCATTACCACTTTCCGCGGCGAGGCGCAGCCGCATTGGACGTTGATTGCCTTTGCACCATTGTTGATGCTGGCACTGATCCGTTTCAGGCAGTTGGCTAAGATACCAACCTGGTTTTACGCAGGAGCGGTTATTAACGCGGGGCTGATATTGATATTCAGGCTAATGGTAATGTTTGAAGCCCCGATAGTTACCGAGATAGGCCAGATAAAAAGCTACTACCATATTAAGGAATGGGCCCGCGCCGTAAAGCAGCAAGCCGGCGACTCGTATGTGATCATGAATGATGGTTTTCAGAATCCGGCCAAGTACAATTACTATAACAATACTTTGAAGGCTTTCTCGTACGATTCGCGCTTTTACCACCGTACCCAGTTTGACCTTTGGCCAATGGAAGAAAAAATGCAGGGTAAACGCGTTTTTTACCTGGATGATTATCCTGCTAAAGATGGCAGCAGCAAGGTTTTTAAAGACGAGCAGGGAATTTGGTATACACGTTGGATAGATGACTTCCGCACCTACCAAAAGGTAAGGATAGAGACCGATTTTCATAAACTGACTATGAAACCAGGCGAGGTCAAAGATATTGACCTTACCATTACAAACCCATACCCATATAGCGTTAACTTTACCAACCGCGGTTACAAGCAAACTGTTGCCCTGGCAAGCAGCTTTTTTAAAGCGGATACTATGGCACATGCGTACCGTGATAGCGGCGGTTTTAACCAACTGGCCATAAAACCGGGTGAAAGTGTACATTATAAATTTAAATTGATTACACCCCAACAAAAGGGCAGGTACGACCAGCTATTCTCTATCAGTACCACGCCGTTTTTTGGAAGCACAAACAGCCGAACCATCAAACTCACAGTTGAATAACAAATTAACGATGATCAAAAAAATATACCTGCTCCTTACCATAATTTCATTAACCACTGCCGCCGCGCAGGCCCAGCAAAGTTTCGATGTTAATTTTAACGGCATGGCTTTTCTGGACAATCGCGAGTACAAAGCTTTTGTGCCACGTTCGCGTACTTACTCGGGTACGCGTTTGGCTTTGGATTTTGGGTTGAACCTTGATAACAGTAACCGCTTCATTGTGGGTGCCAATGGCTTGCATGAGTTTGGCGCACAGCCGTTTTTTGTGAACGTGGCCCCGATTGCTTACTATCAGCATAACAGCAAAAACTGGCAGTTTAACGCCGGTATGTTCCCGCGGGAGGGGACTTTGAGCGACTACCCGCGCGCTTTACTGAATGATACCCTGCGCTATTACCGCCCCAACGTGGAAGGCCTGCTGGCGCGATACCAAAATGAGCACTTTACCGAAACCATATGGATTGACTGGCTGAGCCGCCAAACCCAAACCCAGCGCGAGCAATTTCTGTTCGGGTTTTCGGGTAAGTACAGGCCGAGTTTGAGTGGCCCATTCTACCTTTCGCATTACTTTTTGTTAATGCACGACGCCGGGGCCGAGGTTTTACTACCTACCGACCATATTGGCGATAACGGCGGCGGGCAAATTCGCCTGGGCCTTGATTTCAGCCATAAAACTTTTTTGGACTCGCTTTCTATCGAGGCCGGCGGGATGATGTCATTTGAGCGCGTACGCGGGCTTGATAATGGCAGAATGCCAAAAGGCGTGGTCGCCAGCGTTTATGCCCAGTACCGCCGTTTTGCACTATACAACGAATTTTACAAGGGCGATGGCAGTCACATCATCTATGGCGACTCCTACTACTCTAAACCTACCTATAACCGTTTGGATGTAATTTATACGCCATTCCTGTTCAAGCATGTTAAAGGGCAATTTATTTTCAGCTTTCACTTTTCGCCGGGGTATACTAATGACAACCAGCAAGCTTTCCGCCTGACTTATGACCTTGGGCGGAAGATAATAAAAAGATTCGAGGACGATAAATAACAGCGCTGCAAATGGGGCGCAGTGTAGCGCCGTATGCGTAGCACGCTACACCGCTACACCTGGTGTAGCGCGCTACAGCGTTTGTTATCAGATAGTTGAGTTTTTTGGTGGCGGTGTTTTGTCAGTAGTAGTTGCTACACCTTGATTCGGCCAAAATCGTCTCGTCTCATCCATGCTGCTGCAGGGCAAGACTCGTGCGCGAAGGGTTTAATGCAAGGAGACGTAAAGTATTGCGTCTCTACGGGGAAATTTCTTTTCAGCGTTAGGGATGGCAGCGGATACCGGCCCCGCGCTTAAGGCCTGCAGGCGTATGAGCGTACAGCCCGGCCCGCTTCTAGCAGCGGGAACGCCCGAAACGTTACAAACGTAAGACCACGTTAAGCACTCGTTGCAAACGAGCGCAAGAAAATCATTAACAAACAAAAAAGGAGATACCCACCGGTATCTCCTTAAATATTAAAACTCATGCCCATCAAAGTCCCTCTCCTTTGGAGAGGGATTTATGGAGAGGTCAGTGCCCGCTTATATCACCACTACCGGCTACAGATTTATTAACCATTTTGGCACCGCCGCTGTAGTGAATATCGCCCGAACCGCTTACGCTGGCATCAAGGCGGGTTGTTGCGTATACTTCGGCATCACCTGAGCCTACTACTTTAACGGCTGTGTTGACAGTGATCAGGTCGTGACCGCTAAAATCGCCCGAACCAACTACGCTAACGCGCGAAGTTTCGGCTTTGCCCGATAGATTCAGATCGCCCGAGCCGGTGATGCTGCTTTCCAGCGTTTTTGCGTTTACTTTACCGGTAATATCGCCCGATCCGCTTAGGGCAATGCGCAGGCTGTTGGCGTTAAGGCCGCCTTTAAAAAACACATCGCCTGATCCTGAAAGCTCGATAGCGGTAATGTCTTTAACGGTGATGCGGATAACTACATCTTCGTTATCAAACAGGTTCCATTTAATATTGCTTTTGGTGTACACTTTAAGTACACCGTTTTTTACTTCGGTAATAATGTTGGGCAATAACTTGGCCGATGCCTCAACTTTTACCGATTCGGTGCTGCCTTGCGTGATATAATAATCAAACGAACCTGAAAGCGATACGGCTTTAAAGCCTGAAAGATTACGGTCTTCGGCAGCGGGCTCGTTGCTGATAACAATAGCCGGTTTTGCAAAAGTGGTGGCCGGGCCTGTTAGCAACATTGCGGCAAAAAGTATCTTAACTGTTAATTTCATCTTGGTGTGTGGTTTGTATTTATTTATGAGACGTATAGAAATACCAAAGGGTTACACTTTATTTTCAATCGATTACTCAACCAATACGCCTATGTAGAAGTTAAAGGTATCTACCTCAAGATTATCGGTAGTAAGGCCGGCAATATCAATTTTCGCGGGTCTGCCCGTAACATTTACTAATTTGTATTCGCCGCCTTTGGTGCGTATTTTAACCGGCATGGCAAAGCCTTTAGCGCTGGCTATCCAACGTGCCATAGGCACCCCATTGACAACTTTAACTTCCAGAATAGGCAGGGTGCTATAGTGTAAATACTGATCGAAGACAGGTAACAGGTTAATGCCCGATTGCTGCGAGATATAGCCGGTAATGTCTTCGTACGTAACGGTTTTATGGTAGAAGGTTTTGTTTAAGCCACGCAAAATGTCGCGCCATTTGGCATCATCGTTTATAATGGTACGTATTTGGTTTAGCAATACAGCACCTTTAGGGTACATATCGCCGCTGCCTTCTTTGTTTACATTATAAGGGCCCACAATTGGCGCCTGGTTGCCTATGCCGCCACGCTCGCCGTGGGTATATTCAAGGCCGGCTTGCTTGCCCGACTGGCTTTCGGTAAATAAACATTCGCTATAAGTGGTAAAGCCCTCGTGTATCCACATATCGGCAATATCTTTCGAGGTAATGTTGTTGCCAAACCACTCGTGGCCGCTTTCGTGCACTACAATGTAATCCCATTTCATGCCCCAGCCGGTGCCCGACAGGTCATGACCAAGGTAGCCATTCATATATTTATTGCCATAGGCTACCGCACTTTGGTGCTCCATGCCCAGGTGCGGGGTTTCTACCAGTTTATAGCCATCCTCGTACCAAGGGTAAGGGCCAAACCAATATTCGAAGGATTTTAGCATGGGTTTTACGTTGGCATCAAACTGTTTTTTGGCTTTGGCCACGTTGTAGCTTAGCACCCAGTAATCCAAAGTCAGTTTGCCTTTTTCGCCTGCATAGCTGTCGCTAATGTGCTCGTAATTGGCAATGTTAGCGGCTACATCATAGTTGTTTATAGGGTTGGCTACAAACCAATCAAAACGGGTATAGCCGTTTTTCAGGTCGGTAGTTTTACGTAACCTCCCGTTCGATACATCTTTTAAACCTTTAGGTACGCTTATGCTGATCATCATACTATCCACCTCATCGGCCTGGTGATCTTTAGTTGGCCACCAAACGCTGGCACCCATACCCTGGCAAGCCGTAGCTACATAAGGGCGTTTTAACGAATCCTGCGTATAAACCACGCCGCCATCCCATGGGGCGTTTTTGGCTACAACCGGGTTGCCCGAGTAAAACACGGTAAACTCGTCTTTACTGCCTTTGTTTATTTTGGGGAAGGTTACAAACACGGCATTAAACTCGCGCTTGTAAGGCAGCTCTTTACCTTTGTAAACTATCTTTTCAATTTTAAGATTATCAAACAGGTCAAACTGCAGATCGGTAAAATCCTGCGTGGCCGTAAATTTAAACTGGTTGCTGCCGCTGATGAATTTTTTGTCGATATCAAACTTCACATCCAGGTGATAGTAATTAATATCGTAACAAGTACGTAGGGGGGTAAGGTTGCCGCGAAGCGAATCGGCACGGGTAAATTTTTCTTTAACGCCCATCAGTTGTGCATGTGCGCTAAAAGTAATAAACCCTAAAAGGATCAAGGTTAAGCGAAGTGGTTTCATTATTTATCAGTTAATATGTATTTCAAATATAATTGTTTTGGCAGGTATTACCTGTTTAACAGTAATAATATAGCAGCGCAGGCCGCGCCGGCGGCGTCTCCGCCATCGTAAAATCCTTTTATGGTGTTTTTAAGTTGATAGGCATCTGCGCCGTAAACTTTTCCACCGGTTAAAAAAGCGGCTGTTTTGGCCTTTAGCTTGTACTCATCAACATAATAAACTTTATGGTCGTCAATAATGCCCACCACTTTGTTTTTAAGCTGATAGCTGTCGGTATTGTATATCTTATTATCCTGCACAAAGCCAATTACCCAGCCTTTAAAACCATAAAAATCTAAAGTGTATATCTTATTGTTTTCCAGCAAACCAATGGCCCTGGCTTTCAATCCATCTGCGGTAACGCCGTACAATTTCTGCGCCCGCGCATTAATTATGGTGCTCATGGAAATGAGGAATAATAAGATCAGTTTTTTCATACAAAAATGGAATGTATAATGATTGATAAGACAAGTTTTGTTTAAGCGCGTTGCAGTTATTTAATAACTAATAAGGTAGCTTTTTACAATTCGCCATTTTTTTGTTGATGTATTGTATTTATAAATAGTACCTCTTTCCTGGTGTACATTGGCGTGTATTTGCGTTTCGATAGTTTTTTGTTTGTTATTTATTTGAGCGGGGAATGATTCGACTTGTTTGGTCAGATAATGATCAAGCGTAAATTTTCCATCCGGGTTTTGGAGATAAAAGCGATAAAACGGACCACCGTTACCACCCGAATCATATTTGATGACAATGTCTTCCCTGCCGTCAAAGTTCAGATCGGCAATGATCAAATCACCATAATCATAATCAAGCACTTCGGCCGCTTTATTTTGTCCGGTGATGTATGAGCGCGAGGTTTTATCGCTTTTGAAAACATCCTCAAATAACGATTCGGCAGTAAAGCTTATTTTTTGAACTAAAGTTTTATCTTTTTTGTAGATGTACAGACTAATATTCCTGGTAGGGAATATTTCATCGGCGTGATCCTTCCGCAATACAACAGTGCTTACTTTAAAAGTAAAAGTTTTAGAAAGCCCTGTATAAACACACTCCTTCAGTAGCGGAGCGCTTTGGCTGTATACAATTAAAATAAGGCTTAGTAATAGGCGTGTTGTCATTTTGTAATAAAAATACTAAAAAGGTGCTTTTATTAGTCAAAAAACGCTAATTAACTAACCCCTAATGCCTAAAACCCTTAACTTTGCCACGCAATAAAAAATACACTCACTATGCAATATGATGTTATCGTTATAGGTTCGGGCCCGGGTGGTTATGTAGCCGCTATACGTTGTGCCCAACTAGGTTTAAAAACAGCTATCGTTGAAAAATATGCTACCTATGGTGGCACCTGCTTAAACGTGGGTTGTATCCCATCAAAGGCGCTGCTGGACTCGTCTGAACATTACCACAATGCCGTTCACGCTTTTGCAACGCATGGTATCAATGTAAAAGATATTAAGCTTGATTTTGGCCAGATGATAAAACGCAAAGCCGATGTGGTAGCTAAAAACACCGCGGGTATTGCATTCCTGTTCAAAAAAAATAAAATAACCCCGTACCAGGGTATGGGTTCGTTTAAAGATAAAAATACCGTTATTGTTACCGCTGCCGATGGTAAAACCGAAGAGCTGACCGCTAAAAACGTGATCATCGCCACCGGCTCAAAACCATCAAGCCTGCCGTTCCTCCAGATCGACAAAAAACGTATTATCACTTCAACCGAAGCTTTAACCCTAACCGAAGTGCCTAAACACCTGATATTAATTGGTGGTGGCGTTATCGGCCTGGAGTTAGGTTCGGTATACGCGCGTTTGGGTGCTAAGGTATCGGTAATTGAGTTTATGGATGGTATTATCCCAACCATGGATAAAGCTTTAGGTAAAGAGCTGCAAAAAGTATTGGCCAAACAAGGCATGGAGTTTTACCTTAACCACAAGGTAACCGGCGCCAAAGTTAAAGGCAATGAAGTTACCGTAACATTTGACGCCCCTAACGGCGATAAAAAAGAGCTGAAAGGCGATTACTGCCTGGTAGCTGTTGGTCGTGTGGCTTATACCGATGGTTTAGGTTTAGATAAAATTGGTATTACCGTTGAAGAGCGTGGCCGTAAAATTACGGTTGACGACCATATGCAAACCAGCGTTCCGGGCGTTTACGCCATTGGCGACGTGGTAAAAGGTGCCATGCTGGCCCACAAAGCCGAAGAAGAGGGTACTTTAGTAGCCGAACAGATCGTAGGCCAAAAACCACACATTAACTACAACCTGATACCGGGTGTTGTTTATACCTGGCCTGAAGTTGCTGCCGTAGGCCAAACCGAGGAGCAGTTGAAAGAAAAAGGCGTGAAATACAAAACAGGTTCGTTCCCGTTCCGCGCCAGCGGCAGGGCAGTAGCCAGCGGCGATCTGGATGGCTTTGTTAAAGTTTTGGCCGATGCCGCTACTGATGAGATACTGGGTGTACATATGATTGGTCCGCGTGCGGCGGATATGATAGCCGAGGCCGTAGTGGCCATGGAATATCGCGCCAGCGCCGAAGACGTAGCCCGCATGAGCCACGCCCACCCAACCTATACCGAAGCTATGCGCGAAGCGTGCTTAGCGGCTACGGAGAATAGGGCGATACATATTTAGTGTGCAATTAGCAGTTTTAAGTTAGCAGTTTGAATACAAAGGCCTTTCCAGATGGAGAGGCCTTTTTGTGTTGAAGTGGGGTAGTGGCCTGTCATGCTGAGCTCCGTCGAAGCATGAGCGTAGAGGCCTTTGCCCACATGCTTCGACGGAGCTCAGCATGACACCCTCTTTTTCATTAAACTTGCGCTCGTTTGTAACGAGCGCTTAATATGGTTTAGCATTTGTAATGCGATTCAATCGCCAGACCACGTTAAGCACTCGTTGTAAGCGAGCGCAAGAAGAGATTTATAAGCAGCAAGGCCTTTCCATCCGGAAAGGCCTTGCTGCTTATAATTATACTGTTAGTCCGGATTTTAAATCCCGGACTCCCGGGTTGCGGATTTGTAATCCGCTTTATGTTAAGCTTGTGGAGCGTGTACGGGGATTGCAAATCCCCGGCTCCGGGGTCCGGGACCACAGATCCGGACCAACAGAATGTTATTTGAAGTAGAAAGAGTATTTAAACTCCTGTCTTATTACTCTTTCAATTTCTGTATATATGTTGGTACGAGTGTCTTTTAAAGGAAAACGAGTAAAGAATTTAAAGCAATGGTATTTATCTCCTTTCTTTATTTCTATAACGTACATCGAGAACGGTTGATGAAGAGAAAACCCATCTTTAAAGGATTCTTCTTGTGTTTGACTTTTTATGTCGAACAGATTGAGGGAGTCTAAACGGGTAAGAAATTTATCAACTCCACTATAAGGTATCAGTTGTGTTTTTTTGTAATAGGAGGGTTTGTTTTTCCTTCTGACACCTACCTCGAATTCGTTCAAATATGATTGCGTATTATATGTGGTGTCTTTAGATATTGAAATTACTCGTTCTATGGAAGTGCCGTTATTTATCCAAACCCTGAAAGCCACGTCTGTTTCGCTTAATGCGATGGGTTGTAAACGCGATGCTGTGTGTCCGAAATTATAAAAAGGCATGGTAAACTCCTTCACCTTAGGCGAACAGCCAAATGACGCCAGCAAAAGGCAAAAGAAAACGAAGCGTATTTTCATCAAGGTTTAGTTTTTTACGCTTAAAAATAAATAAAAAAGCCTCTCCATAATGGAAAGGCTTCAATTTTTTAAGCAATGTGATTATTTCTTTGCAAATGCCGCAGTCAGCGTATTTAGTTGTTTTACACTTAGTGTGCTTTTGCCATTACTAATCACCACACGATATCTAAAAGTAACCGACTCTCCCTTTTGCAAAGTCAAATTCTTAGCCGATTTACCATTTGTAAAAATCTTCTCGCCCAAAGGATTAGCCGCAAACAAGCCATAGCCACGCGCATGCCAGAAGGTAGGATAATTCACGTTCTTCGGATGATCAATAATAGCGATGCTCACCGAGTCTGTGCCCATTTTACCAAAAACCTTGCACCATTCGCCGCGGGTGCTCCAGGCGTCGTCGCCGGTTTTGCCGGCGCTGGTTAAGTAGTTACCGTTGGGTAGTTTATCGGTACCGGCTTTAACTACGGTTACAATGCCTTTGTCGTCGGTAAATTTTTGGTCGGTTTTGCTTGGTATTTCAAGGGCGTGGGCCAGGCGCAGGCCCAGCATACCGTCTTTAGCGTCGTTAAATACGGCTTTTTGCGCGGCGGTTAGTGTAGTAACCCGGTCGATGATGCGTTGGTTGGCATCGCCGCTAAACTCGTAGCGGGTTGTTTCTTCCAGTATCACTTCTTTGGCCTGGTTGGTCCAGTTGGCGTGGTAGGCTATTACACCGGTGTTGCCGCTTTTGGTTTCGGTAATTTTATCGGTGCGGATCCAGCCGTATTGACTTTTTTTAGCGGTCGGAATAGCATAGCTGTTGTTCCAGAAATCAAGACCGTTAAGGTTCTCAAAATTAAACCACAGGCCGATGTGATGCGGGTGATCGGTCGGGTCGCCGGGCTGCGGATTGATCGGGAAGCCACGGGTAACCACCGTGCCGTTGGCCGCGTGCAGCGGGTACAGTACCGATTTCTCCAGCGTATCCGGGTACAGGAAGGTGGTGAAAGGCTTGCCGCCGATCAGCACATCTATCTTTTTATCTTTTGCAGATTTTACTACCGATACCAGCTGCTGCTTTTGTGCCATAGCAGATGTTGCCAGAGCGGCAATTAATAAGGCCGATCCTGTTAATTTTAGTGCTTTCATATTAATAGGGATTGAATATCGAACACCGAATGTCGAATATCGAACGATGAAGTACTTCGACATTCATCATTCAATATTCGTTATTCGATATTCAAGATATTAGTATTTAAATACCTTGCCGTTAACCATTACTTCCTGCGTTTTCTCGTCGAAAGTAGCTTTGCCGCCGGTGTGGGCAGCAGCGGTGGTCATCATGTTGGCAATTGAGTGGCTGTAACCTGCTTCAACAGGCGCATTAGGTGTTTTACGGCTGCGTACACACTCCATCCAGTTACGCACGTGGTTTGAAGTTAGCTGATCGCCGCCGGTATTGGCTGATGCTACAACCGCCTCGGTATTTTTAAGGCTGATGTTTGGCAGCAGGAACGGTTGCATATTCATGGCTTTGGCCATGCGCTCGGTTAAACCACCTTTAGGAGATATTTTGTTGGTGATCAGGTTCAGTTCGCCACCTGTCGAGTAGTAGATCTCTGATGGATTCTCATCGCCATTATGCATACGCGAACCGAAAGTTACCTGGAAGCCTTTGCTCATGTCATCCAATGGTCCGTAATCAAACACAGCCATAATGGTATCCCAGTTGCGACGACCATCTTTCCACTTGTAAATACCACCGTTGGCCACTACGCTACGCGGATGTTTTAAGCCGGTAAACCAGTGTACAGTATCAATTTGATGGCTCATCCACTGACCAGGCAAACCTGAAGAATAAGGCCAGAATAAACGGTACTCCAGGTAAATACGCGGATCAAATTTCTCATAAGGGCGGTTCATGATGAAGCGTTTCCAGTCGGTATCCTGCTCTTTTAAAACGTTCAACAATTCGGGACGGCGCCAGCGGCCGGGTTGGTTTACGTTCCAGGTTAATTCAACCATGGTAATATCACCAAACTTGCCAGATTGGATGAACTCGTTAGCTGCATGGTAATTACTACCACTACGGCGCTGCGAACCGATTTGTACGATCTTGCCGGTCTCTTTAACCGCTTTCATGGCTGCCTTGGCATCTTCCATGGTCTCGGCAAATGGCTTTTCAACATAGGCATCGCAACCGGCTTTTACAGCCTCGATGGCGTGGCGCGCGTGCTGGAAGTCGGCGGTGCTGATGAATACCGCGTCAACCATTTTGCTGTCGTAAAGCTCCTCGTTGTTGCGGAAAGCTTTAACGTCGTTATTCATTTTGCTCTTCCATTGGGCGGCACCTTCTTCGCGACGCTTGTTCCATATGTCTGATACGGCTACCACTTCAAAGTTTAACTCTTTGTAATGGTTCATAAAGCACGGCATGTGCGAGCTGCGGTGACGATCCGAAAATCCTACTACACCCACGCGTACTCTGTCGTTCGCACCTATAATGCGGTTATAACTTTTGGCGCTCCAACTTGGCTGACTGATCAGCAAGCCTGCACTGGCCAATGATGCCTGTTTTATAAACTTACGGCGTGATTCTTCCATCGGTATTATTATTTTGAGGTTTGATATATAGTTTATTATTTACGTACAGTTATTAATAACACACCATGTGGTGCTACTTTGCCGCCCACACTGGCAACAGCGTGCTGGCGCCATGCATCGCGGTAAGTGCTGTAACCTTTAAGTGCCGCGTCAGTTTTTGGCAGGCTGATAGACTGATATTTATCCGTCATGTTAAACAAGCCGATGGCTTTGCTGCCGTCTTTCAACTCCTTAACCCAAATCTGGTAGGTGTCGTTTTTGATGTATTGGCGGGCGCTTTTGCCTAGCTCGTCCTGGTTTATGGCCAGTACTTCGTCGTTGGTAAGCAGGCTAAGCGTAAAGCGGTCAAGGCTACCCATGTCGCAACCAATTAATAACGGCGATGCCAGCAGGCTCCACAAGCTAATATGGGTGTACTGCTCATCATAAGTTAAGCGGGTATTGTGCAGGCGCGGGCCCCAGCCAACTTTACCCACAATCAACATATCCGGATCATTAAAGTGCCCCGGACCGGCATATGGCGCGGCTTTATCCTGCGCGAAACCTATGCGGTACATGCTTTCCCAGGTATCTTCAATATCGCCGGTTGTGCGCCAGCTGTTACCGCCTGTTTCGGCGCCCCAGGTCCATACATTGCCCATGCCGTATTGGCAAAAGCTGTATAAAATATCACGGTTTGTTTTTTGTAGCGATTGGCGCATTACCTCGTAAGGTTTTTTCATAGCGGCCAGGTCGGGGCGTGGGGCGATCTGGCTGTATGAGCACCAGTCGTATTTCAGGTAGTCAATACCCCAGTCGGCATAGGTTTGGGCATCCTGATCTTCGTGCTGCCAGCTGCCCAGGTAACCGCCGCAGGTACGCGGGCCCGGCGACGAGTAAATACCCATACGCAGGCCAAGGCTGTGCACATAATCGGTAGTTCCCTTCATATCCGGGAATTTGTTGTTGGTTACTATTTTACCGTCTGCTGCGCGTTCTTCGGCTTCCCAGCCATCGTCAATGTTCACGTAGTTCCAACCGTGCGCGGCTAGTTTGCCCGACATTTCGCGGGCGGCTACGCGCACTCTTTCATCATCAACACTCAGGCCGAAAGCGTTCCAGCTGTTCCAGCCCAGCGCGGGGGTAAGGCCAATTACATCGCCTATGACAAAAGTGAATTTTTTGGTTGCGCTGCCCAGTTTGTTAGTTGCGGTAAAGGTTACCGCATAATTGCCTTTAGCGGATACAGTGCCGGTAATAATACCCGTTTTGGTATCTAAACTTAAACCCTCAGGCAAGCCGCTGGCTTTGTAGGTTAAGGGTTTCTGCCCGGTAGCCGGGATCAGGTATATTACAGGTTTGCCCGGCCTTGCGCCCAATATAGCAGCACCGTTAATTTTAGGAGTTTTGGCTACTGCAGGCGTAAGGATATAAGGCGTAGTTTGATTCTTAACTATACTCTTGCCCGATTTTGCATCAAAAAATTTGTAAGTGATATGGTATGATTTTTTTGCAGGGGCCGGGAATTGCAACCAGTACTTAAACACTTTACCGTTGCTGAAATCTGCCGCAAGTGATGGTTTGTTGAAAACCACGGCACCTGTTTCCGGGTCGGTAACTTTTATGCTGAAGGTGCCTTTGTAGTTGTATGAACCTTTGGTTACTAACCTGATCTCTTTGCCCAGCGTGTTTTTTTCGCCAAAGGCAAAATCACCTTCGGTATCAATAATGGCGTTGCGCATTACATCCGCCATTACCAGGTGAAAATCGGTACCATAAATACCGCCCGCCCCGCCTGTATCAAAAATGCGGATGGCAAACACGTTTTCTTTATCCCACAAAATAGCTGGATCCTTAGCGCTGATGGTATAGCTGCGCGGACCGTAATGCCCGTTTTTTATTGTACCGCTATGACCGCCGTATTTAGCTATCAGTTTGCCGTTAAGGTATATCTCGTCATTATCGTCAACGCTGGCCAGGTTTATTACCACGCTATCTTTTAAATAAGCTTTTTCTTTTAACGATGACGGGATAACCGTATGCAGGCGATACCAGCCAAAACCATCATGCCCCGGATAGCCTAAGTCTTCCCATGCCTTGGTGATATCGGCATTTTTCCATCCTTTGTCATCAAAATCAGGTTTGGCCCATTGCATATCATCACCAATGTTAATTTTCCAGCCTTTGGCTATAGAAAAAGTTTGTGCGCGCGCGTTAATGCAAAGCGACAGCAAGAACAAAATGAGGAGGTTTTTCTTCACTGCTAAATAATTTTTTTTGAAACGTTATAACTGGTTCAAGCTGTAGTGCACAGCTAAAATCAAATATCAATTAAATAAGACGAAAAATGATATCTGATTGTTAAAAAGTACGCAAACGTTTGAGGAGGGGGGGGATAGTCCATAGTCGATGGTCCATAGTCAATAGTCCACATACCGTTTGGGTAGCGCAGAGCAGACTATGGACCATTTTACTGATGAATATTGCCGCAAGTTGTTACCCATTATCAGGGTTTTATTAACGCAATTAATTACCCAGTTCTTTTAAACGTTTTTGAGCATTGAGTTTTGTACTCTCCTCGCCATGTTTTTCGGCGAGTTTAAAATATTTAATAGCATTTGGCTTATCCTTACTATTGTAATAACACATCGCTATGTTATTTAATACAATGCCATCTGTAGGCGCAAGTTTTTCTGCTTTAAGCAAAGGTATCAGCGCGTTGCTGTAATCGGCCTTAAGCAGGTAAGTGATAGCCAGGTTTGATAAATTCTCAACATTATCAGGGTCGTACTTTAAAATAGTTTGCGCTACAGTACGCATGTTATCTAACTGCTCGTCGCCCGCGTTAAATAACTGGCCTATGTAATCCTGCAGGGCAGATAGCATGAATTTTTTGGGTTCAGGTATTGCCTTGCCGTCACTCCATGTCCATTGGTAGCTATTTATTTGCGATTGCTCAATTACCGCCACAATACGCTTTGTAAACAAGTTATACTCCTTAATTACTCCAAGCGCGTATACTTCGCCAAAACGCATATCAAGCCTTGCCGGGAAGTTTTCAATGCCTTTATGGATGTAGTTAAAACCGCTATCAATTTGTTTTACCTGGTAGGATATACCCCCATCGTTTATATAAGCCACCGGCTTTTTAGTCTTAGGGTCGTTAATAACAATAGATTTTTCGCCGGTTTGCGTGGTGCTTAAATTCAGTATTTCTTTTTTGCTTTTAACGAAGTAGTAGTTAAAATATGATATATATAGGTCAGGATCGTTTGCCGAGCTTTTCTCCCATTGTTGCAAAACACGCAGCTGGCCCGTAGTATCTTTTTTAGCAAAAAGTTCGCGAAAGTTTGCCCTGAAATCCTGCGCACCACAATTTGGCGCTATCAGCATAAACAATATGATGGCTATGGTACTTCTTTTCATGTAAGGTTTAGTGTTATTATGGGCATGAATATAGCGAACATTATTTATGCTGCAATAATAATTTAACGGTTCGGTACGTCCGGTCATCTATCAACCATTAACTATGAACCATCAAAAAATAAGCTAAATTTGCGCCATGCTACAAATACAGGAAAACGTCTCGCTTAAAAATTTTAACACCTTTGGGGTTGATGTGAATGCTCGCTACTTTGTGGAAATTAATCACGAAGACGACCTGGCGGAGCTATTTATGGACACGCAGTGGATAGACCAGCCGCGCCTGGTAATGGGTGGCGGCAGTAATATGCTGCTGATAAAAGATTTTGAGGGACTGGTTATCCGCCTTAATATACGTGGTATTGAGCATCGCATAAGCCATAACGATGTATTTGTAGAAGCCGGTGCCGGCGAGGTATGGAATGACTTAGTGAACCATGCCGTGCAGCACGGCTATGCCGGATTGGAGAACCTGAGCCTCATACCCGGCTCGGTAGGCGCATCGCCCATACAAAACATTGGCGCTTACGGTGTGGAGTTGAAAGATGTGTTTGAAAGCTGCAAGGCTTTTGAGATAGCCACCGGCACCTTCCGCACGTTTAGCAAAGCCGATTGCAATTTTGGTTATCGCGAAAGTGTGTTTAAGGATGAATTGAAGGGGCAGTATATTATTACCTCCGTAAAATTTCATCTATCATTATTGCCAAACCTAAAGTTAAGTTATGGCGCCATAGGCGACGAATTAGCCAAACGAGGTATTACCGAGCCTACTATTAAAGACGTGTCTGAAGTGGTTTCGCACATCCGCGTAGCTAAACTGCCCGATCCATCAACCATCGGCAACGCCGGTAGCTTTTTTAAAAACCCAGTTATTACCGCCGAAGGGTTTGAGCCACTGCATGCTAAATTTCCAGACGTGGTAAACTATCCGGCAGGCGAAGGTTTGGTAAAACTGGCCGCGGGCTGGTTAATTGAGCAATGCGGCTGGAAGGGTAAAGTGGTTGGAAATACCGGAACATGGAAAAACCAGGCCTTGGTTTTGGTGAACCATGGCGGTGCCACGGGTGCAGAAGTGTACAACTTTTCGTCGCAAATAATAGACAGTGTGCACACTAAATTCGGCGTCACCCTACAACGTGAAGTGAATATCATTAATTAAAATATTCCTACTCTTTATTTTGTTAAACAAGCCTCATAAGGGTTTGTTTTCTTTTTTTATGGCTATGGTAATTTTGCCTATTTAGCTGTAGATAAGTGTAATTACGTAATTTTAAGTGTATTTATTACACTAAGTTGAAATTGTCATCAATAAGTCAACCAAAACATGGTTAAACAAGCCTAACGGCGGTTTTGTGGTATCAGGATTGTATATCAGGTAGTACAAAACATTTAACCGATGACAAAGATTGAGTTTAACACCCTGGTATTACGTCAAGCAAGTTCACTAAGGTCATACGCCTTACATTTTACACATGACGCAGACGATGCTAACGACCTTGTTCAAGATACAATGTTGAAAGCCATAACTTATTACAATAAGTTTAAAGAAGGCACCAATTTAAAAGGATGGTTGTATACCATCATGAAAAACACGTTCATTAACAACTACCGCCGTTTTGTTAAAATGAGCACTTTTGTTACCAAAAGCGATGAGATATCATCACCAAACCTGGTATTCAGCTCAACCAAAAACCAAGGCGAATCAAAATTTGTGATGGACGATATTAAACGCGCTTTGGACCGTTTACCCGAAGATTACTACGTACCATTTACCATGTATTTTGAAGGGCACAAATACCATGAAATAGCTGATCATCTTTCTATTCCTATCGGTACAGTTAAAACCCGCATCCACGTTGCGCGTAAACTGTTAAAGAAAAACCTTAAAGCGTATGATAGCGGTGTTAAAAAACCGGTATATGCCGAGAACTAAGCCAAACATTAACTCAACCATATAAAAAAGAAAGCCTCCCGATATTTCGGGAGGCTTTTTGTGTTTAAACCTCGGCCCGTCACGGCGTGCAGGGTTGGGATAGCCTGGCAACGCTTATTTCACCTTCTTCCAGACCTCATCATAGCCATTACCCTTAATATACCATAGCGAGTCTTTTATTTTATAATTATAGGTCCCTATTTTACCATTCATATATTGGCGGTAGCCATTGCCCGAGGTTTCTACCAACTCAGAGTAAGTTTTATGCGCTTCGTCTACCGTGTACGAGCCGGTGAAGGCGGCATGCATTAAACTCTGTTTGGTTTCAATATCGGTTACTACAAACATGGATTGCGTGAGTACTTTGTACCTTATCTGGCCAGGCTTGCCGCCATACATGGTATCCAGCTGGCCGTTGCTCATTATTTGCCAGGTGCCTACCAGTTCGTTTTGGTCGCTCATGGCTTTTTTGCTGCTGTAGCAGGCACTAAAAACAATAGCTATTACGCTTAAGGTGAATGCAGATAGAATGCTTACTTTTTTCATTGCGTTGGTTTTAAAGTTGAAAAGATCAATTACATAAAATCCAATTTTTTGTAACCTGCCGGGACCGGCCTCCGCGGTTTTTTGTGGCGAAGTTGATCCGTAAACATCTTCGCCCAGGGTGGTAAATATTAGCTTTATAGTATAGCTGCGGGGCATTACTTCGCCTGCTTCAATGCGTTGCAGTGTGCGCACACTGAGGTTGCATTGCTCCACAAGCTCTTCTTGTGTTAACCCTTTAGCTTTTCTGAGATTAGCTATTTTTTTACCTAAGGCCGGTTGCTGTAAGTCCATAAAATTGATAAGGCAATGATATTAGTAAGCCCACCAAAGTACAAATATTAGCCCTGTATTTATAGCCGACATTAGCCCGACACGAAAAATTCCTGTAAAAACACGAAAGCAACCCGACATTTGGCGTGTTGCTGTAAATACTGGCGGATAGTTGTTATTTGATAATAAAAACCCGCTCATAGTAAGCGTTATCTTTTTTAACCTCTTTGGTAATATCGCGATC
The DNA here is from genome assembly GCF_059690715.1 of Mucilaginibacter sp. A3364. Lineage (NCBI taxonomy): Bacteria > Pseudomonadati > Bacteroidota > Sphingobacteriia > Sphingobacteriales > Sphingobacteriaceae > Mucilaginibacter > Mucilaginibacter sp. A3364. Next base: position 2,792,893 of record NZ_JCAWED010000001.1, on the reverse strand, counting down.
GAACACGCGATTAAGGTTATTGCCTGCCAGATCTTCTAAACGGGCGGCTACACGGAGTTTGTAGTTTTGGGAAGCCCAGGGCTGGGTAGGGGTAAATTGCCATGCTTTGTCTCTATTGGCAGTGCTAATGGTGCCCGCAACGGGCTTGTCATCTGCCCCTAAAATGGTAATTGATTCCTGTAATAGGTAATGATCGAAAGGTTCGCCTAATTCAATAGTCAAAGCATCAGTGCTGCCGGTTTTAGGTAAGGTCAGCGTCCATTGGTTTATATCCGGGTTAATACCGTCCCGCGCCGCGGCAATAAAGTTTTTAGTGTATGTTTTGGGGAGGGGTGTGCCCTGGCTGTCTTTCCAATTAGCTTTAACTAAGAGTTGATAACTTTCCGCTTTTTTAAGGGGATTGCCTAGTTCGCGGTTAAGCACCAGGTCCCGTTTGATGCGGCCGGGGTCTATCCATAGGGTAAGTATGGTGCCGCTGGTATCCCATAGTTCGGGTTGTAGATTCAGGAACACACGGTGCAGGGTGTCGCGGTTCTTATCCAGCAGGTACACATGCTCCAACGAGTTACCTGTACGCATGGGCGTAGCGAAATGCAGGTAAAGTTTTAGGGTGTTCTCGGGGAGAGTATCAGTTTCGGGATAGATGTGCAGCAGTTCGGGCGATGTCTGCGCCGATCCCACTTCAACCGTAACCTTACAAATAAACACATTGGCCTGCAACACCGAGTAAGTTTGCCCCGGCGTAAGCGGTATGGCAGGTTCAAATAGTATATAGCCGTCTTTGGGTGTAAAGGTGCCTAATATACCGGTGTCGCTACCTTCGGGTATGGTTACGCGTAGCGGATGCGTTTTAATATCCTGCAAACTATCCGCCGGGAATTTGATGCCTGTAGCTTTGCCGTTGGTGTAAACTACTTCTACTTGCTTCGCGCTTTGTTTATCGGCACCACAGCCGGCCAATAACAAAAACACCAGGCTATACATAAAGCATAGCCTGGCGTTCTTTATAAAACCAGTGTTAAATATTCTTACCATCTGATGTCCAAAGATCAACATCGCCATTAGCTTTGGCTTGTATCACCACTGCTCTGCCATCATCCAGTTTATCAATCTGCAATACTTTTTCGTAAGGTAATTTAACAAATGCCGTACCGCCCGATCCCGGGATGCGCTCGGTTAAGCTACCTTGAAATTGTTTAATATCGTTCAAACTCACTTTGGCTGCCGGGCGGTTGCTGTTGGCCATTACCAAGTAGCTTTGGTTGTTTTCGTTCAGCCATATCATATCGCTTGGCGTGTTTTGGTTACCCATTTCGGCAATGGTGCGGCCTTTTACGTGGGCGCCAGGTTTCAGCTCATCCATCGGGAACAGTACCAGCGGCGTGCATGTATAGCTGGCCACTAAATAGTTTTTACCATCAATAGTAGTAGTGGTGAAAGTGCGGATAGGCGAGGTAGTTTCATAACGGCCATGTGAAGTGTGGTACATCTCTAAAGTCGATTCATCTTCCTGTTTAGCAGTAAACGGAAAGCTAATGCTGCGGAATGAAGAGCTGAACTCTTTATTACATAAACCGCTCACCATCAATTTGCCATTGGCGAAACCCATGTCTGAGATAGAGGTAATACGCAAAGGCTGGCCGCGACGATCTTTAGCATCTGCCGGTGGTACGTTGTTTAACTCAACGGTTGAGAAGTTGATGTTTTTTAGGCTAACCGCTTCTATTTTGTTATCGTTGTTCAGTGTCAATAGTACAGGGGTGCCATCGGCGCTTTTAACGGCTATGTATAGTTTTTTTGATACCGGGTTAACGGCCACATCAGTAATGCTGATGTTTTCTTTGGCGGTGCCGAGGGCTTCGGCGATTTTAATGTCGATGTGTTGCACGTCGTAAGCTTTTACCGTGGCTGGTTTCTTAGTGTCTTTGGTATCAAAAGCGATAACCGACGCGTTGTACGAATCGCCCAGGAACAAAACACCCGACGGCCCGAAGGTTAACGAAGTGATAGATTTAATTTCGGGCGAACCCATTGCAAAACCGTATGGCGACTTAGGCGCACGGTTAAAGCCTGCAAACAACAGTACACCTACTATCGCGACAGCAGAAAATAAATAGGTCTTTTTCATATTTTAAATGATTTATGTTTATAATGGGATGGTGCTATAACAAATATAAAATAAGCTTTGCTGAAAAGGGAATTTAATTGGCTGATAACAAGAATATTACTAAAGCCTGCATAGCCTACTTACAATGGCCTCATGCTGCGGATATCGCGCCAGCAATACCTGCTTTTTGGCCATCTCAAACTCTGTAAACTCAAAGCCCGGTGCCACAGCGCAACTAACCAGCGTAAAGCCCGTGCTCGATGGTATTTCGGCAGCGAACCAGAGGCCGGCATCTACGATGACCGAAAGGCTGCCGGTGGGTTGATCAGATAATTCGTGTGTTGTTAGATTGCCTTGTTCATCCAAAGTATATATGTTTAAGGGCGATCCTTTATGAAAATACCATAGCTCATCAGACGCGATGCGGTGGAAACCCGAAAAATCATTTCCTTCCAATAAATAATGGATAGAGGTACAGGCCTGTTTTGCCCCGTTTGGCGGGTTACGTAATACAGACTGCCGGGATCGGAATATCTCGCGGAAATAGCCACCCTCGGGATGGGGGTGCAGCTTTAAATGCTCTTTCCAGTAGCGCGCATTTTCAATAGTCATGGTAGTACTTAGGGTTACTTGGTAGCCGCCTTTTTGGCGTATTGATTGTAATTTAGCAACAACACGCTAAATAATATCACAAATAATCCTATAAGTTGTAAATTTGTTATTACCTCACCGGCAAAACAAACGCCAAGCAACACCGCTATAACGGGGTTTACATATGAGTGCGTGCTCACCTGCGTTGCCGGCCGCACTGATAGCAGCCACACATATGCGCTGAAAGCGACAATAGAACCAAAGAAAACCAAATATCCAATGGCCAGCCAGGCTTGCGTAGGCACGGCGCTTATATCAAAACCATTAAACTCGTTGTGCAAGGCCGATGCAGGGAGATAAGCTATACCAGCTATCACCATCTGCCAAGCGGTATTTACACCTGCGGAAGCTGTGCTGCCTTGTTTTTTTGAATACAAACCACCCAATGCCCAGGCTCCCGGGCCAAACAATAGTAGTATTAATCCCAGCAATTGCTCATTGCTTATGCCACCGTTAACCGATTTATGAATAGCTTCGCCAAACAACATAAACACACCGCCGAAACCTACAATTAAACCCAATATGGTAGTAACACTTTTAAGGTTGGTTTTCCAATTAGCGCGGTCAAGCAGTACAAACCAGATGGGGTTGGTTGATACCATAATAGCTACCATAGCGCTGGGGATGCTTTGCTCGGCCCATATTACGATGCCCATGCCCACAAAAAGCATCAGCAGACCGCTAACAGCAGCGGTTTTTATATCGCGCAGATTCCATATTTTATCGCCTTTGATGGCGCACCAGGCCAGCATTAAGCCGCCGGCCAGTAAAAACCTCACAGCCCCCATCAGCATGGGCGGAAAGCCGTGTATGGCCATCTGTATAAAAAAGTAGGTTGAACCCCACACCACGTACACTATAGCAAAGGCAACTATAACTAATAAGGTAGATGTTTTTTTTTGCTGCGTTGCCATAAGGTATCGTTGTTGTGAATGTGTAGCAATATGGCAATTTTCTTTCAGATAGCCGTAGTGGGAGGTGCAACCTTAATTAATTTTTGACGTGGATTTTACATCGTCATTCAATTGCGCTGTTTGTTTGTTTACAGGCCTGATAGCCTGCTCATTCAGTATATGCAGCAGCGGGTTGTCAGGATCAATAAAATTGATGCTTTTAACCATTTGCTGTTGTACCGGCACAGTTAAATTGTTGGTACTACCCGCGCAGCCGGTAAGCAGCGTGGTAACAATAAACATCAGGTTATAGATTTTGGTAATGATGTATGCTTTAAGTAATTGTAAGTGTTTCATGGTATGGGATGTTAAGAGGCGGTACTTGTTAGTACTGCCCGGCATTTATTTCCCTTTCGGGGATGTTGTAGTAGGCGTAATCAACAACGGTTATCTTTTCCTGCCCTTCGGTATACGCAATGCGGATCCAGCCGTAATACGTTTTACCGCCGGTTAAAAATTTTACACCCAGGTAGGCCTGTTGTTTGCTTATCCACGGGCCGATAAAGTTTTTTTGAGCGCCTGTAAAAGTGGCTATAAATATAAAGGCGCTGTTTGTTCCTGTATTCCAGCGCAAGGTGGCAGATAAATTATCGCTTATCTTATCGCCGGTGTTAAACGGGTTAACCCAAAAGCCACCAAAATTGCCAATAGCCTGCTTTTGCACAACTATCCTGTTGCCGGCCCCTACTTTTGAAAATACAGTGAGGTATAACGACTGCCTGTCGTTCTCGATGCCCTCTACGCCAAAGAATATAAAATCAGCTACATTATCGTTATTAATATCAACAATAGCAGGTGTGTCGTAACTGGCTACAGCTTTGAGGGTTTTGTGTATTATCTGGCCTGCAGGATCATTAGGATTTGGGGTAGGTGTAGAGTCGTGTTTTTTGCAGGCCTGAAATACAAATGCTGTAATAGCAATAAGGGTTAAATACTTTTTCATGATGGAGGATGTATTAATAGCTGAAAGACGGGACTTACTCATTAACAATAAGCCTGTCAACAGATGCTTTGCCACCACCGCTTATGGCTAGTGATATGGCAAGCGCTATCATCAGTATAAAATACTCAATGCCTTCGCCTTTTTGCGCGCCGTACCAGTTCATAAAAAAGCCGTTTTGCAGGTGCGATGTAAGTACTATACCCAGCGTTACGCCGGCAATTGCAAGGGCCGACAGGCGGGTAGCCAGACCCAGTATTAAAGCAATCGCCCCAAAAAACTCGATCAGGATAACCAGCAGAGCAATGATCCATGGTAAGTGCATGGTTTCGGTAAAAAAGCCCATGGTGCCGCTAAAGCCGTATCCGCCAAACCAGCCGAAAATTTTTTGTGCCCCGTGAGGGAACATTACCAGGCCTAATAATACGCGCTGCACCAGGGTAGCATAACTGTTGTTTGTTTTAAAGATTAATGTTTTCATTTTTTATTGATTATTTGTTGCCGCAAAGTTGCGACGCGCGGCATGGGTGGCCAATCACACAGGTTTAATAATTACGTTAACCTATGTTAAGGTTTTTTGCTATTTTAGTTTGCTTATGTGGGATCTGCTTATTCAAAATATCAGCAAAAAAGGTGTGGAGCTTAACGCCGATGAGGTGGCCATTTTGCAATCGCTTTTCAGGTATAAGGCCTATCGCAAAAGGCAATATCTGCTGCAGGCGGGGGATGTAGCCCGTTATGAAGTGTTTGTGATAAAAGGGCTAACGCGAAGCTATACCGTTGATGAAAAAGGGCAGGAGCACATCATTTCTATCAGTCCCGAAAACTGGTGGGCCGGCGATTTGTACAGCTTTTTTACCGGCGAACCCACCGAAACCAACATAGACTGTCTTGAACCCACCGAAGTGCTCCAAATAACTAAAGACGATATTGAGCTGCTGTGCGAGCGGGTACCCAAAATGAATATCTATTTCAGGATATTGTACCGCAACTCGGTCATCGCGTACAGCAAACGTATTAAATCAACATTGGATAAAACGGCTTTGGAGCGCTACCGGGAATTTCAGCAAAACTACGCGCATATTGAACAGCGTGTGCCTAATCATTTAATAGCATCTTTTTTGGGTATAGCCCCTCAAAGTTTAAGTAGGCTACGCAAGCAGGCTATTACATCTGCCAAACAATAAAACAATACAATTTTGGAAAACTACAGCATAGTTTTATTTATACTGGCCGTAATGATCGGCTTTTCAGCATTGGCCGATAAGATCAAACTGCCCTACCCGGTGCTGCTTATCACGGCGGGGATAGCGGTAGGTTTTATCCCGTCCATCCCCAATATCGAGCTAAACCCCGAAATTGTATTCCTTATATTTTTGCCGCCTTTGTTGTATGATGCAGCTTTCAATATATCGTTCAACACCTTTAAAGCTAACCTTAATACCATATCAACCCTGGCCATAACGCTGGTATTTGTTACCACGGCGGGCATAGCGGTTGTAGCGCATTATTTAATTCCGGGCATGACCTGGCCTTTATCATTTGTACTTGGTGCTATACTTTCAGCAACGGATGCCGTGGCGGCCATGAGTATTACTAAAGGTTTGGGTTTATCGCACAGTACCAATACTATTTTAGAGGGCGAGAGTTTGGTTAACGATGCCTCGGCGTTGGTGGCTTACCGCTTTGCTGTAGCCGCCGTTACAGGTACCGCCTTTGTGTTCTGGAAAGCATCGCTGGAGTTTGTGATACTGATGGCGGGTGGCGTGCTGGTGGGTTTGGTTATGGGTAAGTTGTTATCGTTTGTGATAGAGTGGGTTGGGAAAAACGCTTTGGTGGTAATTAGCTTTATGTTGCTGATGCCTTTTGTTACTTATCAAATTGCTGAGGAATTGCATGTATCGGGGGTTATTGCGGTGGTGATGCTCGGCCTCGCCATAGCACGTTATGGCCGCAAGGTCTTCCCGGATCATTTCAAGCAGCAATCCAAAAACATCTGGGATGTGATCATTTTTTTGCTGAACGGCTTGATATTTATTTTGATCGGTCTGCAGTTTCCATACGTTATCAAAAGCATTCATCCCGACCAGGTGCTGCCTTACATCGGCTACGCTTTTATTATAACTGTGGTGGCTTTGCTGATACGTATTAGCCGGGTATTTACACAACGCATAAACCTGGAAAAGGCATTTGCCAAAGGCCACCCGCGCATTAAGCAGGAAGCTTTGTTTACGTTGAAGGACAGCTTAATTATTAGCTGGTCGGGTATGCGGGGTATTGTTTCTTTAGCTATCGCGATAGGTTTGCCGTCGCATTTAGGCAACGGGCAGCCATTTCCGCAGCGGCATGTTATTATATTTATTTCGGTAGTGGTGGTGTTGTTTACGCTGATAGGGCAGGGGCTTACTTTGCCATGGATTGTGCGCCGCTTAAAAGCCGATGAGGAAAAACAATAAGCCACAGGCTTGTTATTACATAAATTTACAGGTAATGAAATTGCATAAAATAGTTTTCAGCATAGGTTTAGTATTAATGGGTATGGCCGCATTTGCACAAACGGGTTTTGTAAAAGTTAAGGGCACGCAGTTTACCATAAACGGCCGACCGTATTATTACGCGGGTACCAACTACTGGTACGGCGCGCTGCTGGCCGGTGTTAATGGTGCGGCAGGCAAACAGCGTTTGGCTAAGGAGCTTGATTTTTTAAAAGGCAAAGGCGTTACCAACCTGCGCGTTTTTGTAGGTGCCGAAGGGAAAGCTACCCATCCGTTCCGCGTGCCTTATTCTATACAACCCGAGCAAGGTAAAATAGACCAAAAATACCTGCAAAGCCTGGACTATTTTATGGCCGAAGTTGCTAAACGCGATATGAAAACTGTGCTGTACTTTACCAATAACTGGGACTGGAGCGGCGGCATTACCCAATACCTTAAATGGAACGGCCACGGCGAGCCGCCCGTTACCAAAGGCTACGGCAACCCCGGCACTACCGATGGTAAAGACTACTGGGAAGAGATCCAAAAATATACCACTCAATTTTACAATTGCGATGCCTGCATCACCGCGCTGGATAATTTTGTAAAGATCATCATCAACCATAAAAACACCGTTAACGGCCGCATTTATGCTAACGACCGCGCTATTATGGCCTGGGAAATTGCCAACGAGCCGCGCCCAATGCAAGCTAACAACATCCAGGCTTTCCAGGCATGGTTAGGGCATATTTCGGCTTTTATTAAAAGCCAGGATAAAAACCATTTAGTAACTACCGGCAGTGAAGGAGACATAGCTTACCCTAACAACCCCGACGGCTATATTAACAGCCACAAGGATGCTAATATTGATTACCTCACCATCCACATATGGCCAAAAAACTGGGCGTGGTTCCGCGATACTTCTATAGCTAAAAGCTGGAAGGATATTGCCTACAATACCGAGCAATATGTTGCCAAACACGTAGCCATAGCCAAAAGCCTGAACAAACCGCTGGTGATAGAAGAGTTTGGCTTACCGCGCGACAGGCATTCGTTCGCCCAAGGCAGCCCGACCGCTAATCGCGACAGCTACTACGAACTGATGTTTGACCAATGCGTAAAAAGTAAGGATGTTATAGCCGGCCTCAATTTTTGGGGCATGGGCGGTTTCGCCAAAAACAACCCCAAGGGCAGCATATGGAAACCCGGCGCTGATTTTACCTGCGACCCGGGAACGGAAGAGCAGGGTTTAAATTCTGTTTTTGCGGGAGATGCTTCTACGTGGAAGGTGATACAGGAAGGTGCAAAGGCTTTGACCACCAAGTAACGCGCCGCTTAATTTGCCACTACGCTAAAAGCCCCATAGGGGCTACGTGCTTATAGCAACACAACAAGGAAAAAGGCTCCGTAGGTGCCTCGTGTATAAACGGGGCACCTACGGAGCCTTTAATTTTTTGATCGAATTCTATAAACACGGTGCTCCTACGGAGCAATCAGCGCGATTGTTAGCTTTAAGATTGACAGATCAATCCAGGTCAACTAATCTTTAATCAACCAACCTCTAATCACTACCCCTCATCCTCCAACACCGAAAATATATTCCCCGACGGATCTTTAAACCAGGCAATGTTGGGGCCGCGACCGTCGCTGCGGCAAATGCCTTTTTCGTCGGTTTGTATCTCGCCGGTATATTGTTCAAATTTTACGCCTTTGTCGGTAAGCCAATCTACAGCCTCGTCAATATTTGGCACCGGGAAGTTTAGCACGGTGTAGGTTGCCGGCTCGTGGTTGGGTTTAGGGTAAACCAGCACCTTGCTGCCGCTATTTACATCAAGCTCCAATATACCCATGGGGTTATCATCACTGGCTTGTAAGCCTAAAACTTCGGTATAAAACTTTTTGGCCTCCTGTATATCCTTCACAGAAAAACCGCTGAATGCTTTCGAATTTTTTAAAGACATAAATTTTTGTTTTAAATGTTTATTGGGCGAAAGGCGCAGGCATGTTCAATTAATTAACACTTAGGCTGTTGTTTGGTTTTAAGGGCTTATCAACAATGTATCAAAACAATTACCGCCGGGGTTTTTATAAGTAATTTTATTTTTATAGTATTGATGTACTTGTAAACCAATTTTAAAAGCCTGCCTGTAAACCGGCAAGCAACCTGTATCATGAAAACAAAACTTACCCTATTAGCATGCTGTATGCTTAGCAGCGCCGTTTTCGCGCAGCAAAAACCTAAAGCGGTGGCCGCCAAACAGGCGCAGGTAAAAACACCTGTTGACTATGTAGACCTTTACATTGGCAGCATTAACCCCAAAACGCGCAGCACCGGTCCGGTTATAAAAACGCCCAATGGTAACGTAACCTTCTTCCCGCAGTTTACGCCCGAGATTGAGGATTTTTTCCTGGCGGATAAGATCTACAGCTTCCCGATAGGGTTTGGCAGCATCATAGCCACCAAAGGCGAACTGAGCAACTTTACCCCACGCGCCAATGCTTCACACTTTGATCATGATATGGAAACAGCCACCCCATATTACTACCAGGCATTGCTAGAAGATAGCGACATTAACACCGAATACACTTTAACCGACAATACCTGTATCTATCGTTTTACGCTACCCGGCGGCCAGGCTAATAACCTGCTGATAAGTCTGCAGCCAAGTGCCGATATTGAGGTTGCCGATTATAAAGTGATCAAAGGATCGACAGCTTTTGGTGGTCGCGGTAGAAACAATGCAGGTGCTACAGCCGAGCGCCGTTACTTTTACGCCGAGCTAAGCAAACCCGTAAGCACATATGGCACCGCGCAAAATGGTACAACTTCGCCGCAAACCATTGTTAAAGGCAATGGCGTAAGCTTGTATCTAACTTATAAAAATGTACCTTCAGTACAAACTGTTGATCTAAAAGTGGGCTACTCAACGATCAGTGTTGAGGATGCCAAAAAGAAAATAACTGCCGAAATAGGTACGCAAAGCTTTGACCAGGTAAAAGCCAAAACCAAAGCCGCCTGGAACGCCGAGCTTAACCTCATCAAAATAAAAGGAGGCAGCGAACGCCAGCGCGGTATATTTTACAGCACCCTGTATCGCACCCGTGCCCTGCGCATGGGCAACGTATGGGATACTTATCGTAGTGCCTACGCCTTGCAGGACATGATCAAACCCGAAGAATCGGTAAAAGCCATTAACAATTTTATTAACGCTTATGAGCGTAGCGGATGGCTAACCAGTTCGGGGGCTATGATAGGCCATCATTCAACAGCAGTAATTACAGAAGCCTACTTAAAAGGCCTACGTGGTTTTGATGTAGAAAAAGCCTATGCCGGTATGCGCAAAAACCATATGGAAGCTACCATGATACCATGGAAAGATGGCGGGCAGGCACCTTTGACAGAATTGGAGAAAACTTATTTTGAAAAAGGTTTTTATCCGGCCCTGCCTGTTAAAGATGATGCCGGTAAACCCGAGAAAGTTGATAAATACGCCCGCCTGCCTTACAACGTAAAATGGTTGCCCGAAGTTGGTGTTGAAGAAACCGTAAAAGAGGTAGACGGCTGGCACCGCCGCCAATCGGTTTCGGTGACATTAGAGCATTGTTATGATGACTGGTGCCTGGCGCAAATGGCCAAAGCCTTAGGTAAGACAGACGACTATAACCTGTTTATGAAACGGGCCGGTAATTACCGCAACCTGTTTAAACCATCAATAGGTATGATGGCCCCAAAATCTGCCGATGGCAAATGGATAGAGCCTTTTGATCCGCGTTTTTCCGGCGGATTTGCGGGTGAAGGCTATTTCGCCGAAGGCAACTCGTGGACCTACACCTGGCACGTACAGCACGACGTGCAGGGCCTGATAAACCTAATGGGTGGTAACGATAAATTTAACACAAAGCTTGATTCGCTATTTACCGTAGGCCATGGCCCGGCAGATAAGTTGGCTTTCCTGGGACAGTTTCCGGATATGACGGGTTTGGTGGGCATGTACACGCAAGGTAACGAGCCTGCTTATCACATTCCCTACCTGTACAACTACTCGGGCCAGCCCTGGAAAACCCAAAGCCGCGTGCGTATGCTGATGGATCTTTGGTATGACGTAACGCCGCAAGGCATAAGCGGCGATGAGGACGGCGGTGCCACTTCAAGCTGGTATGTTTTTAACTCTATCGGTTTCTACCCGCAAAACCCAAGCAGTACCGTGTTTGATATTGGTAGTCCGCTGTTTGATGAAACTACCATTAACGTTGGTGGTGGAAAAACCTTTGTGGTTGAAGCTAAAAATGTATCGCAAAAAAATAAGTACATACAATCGGCTACGCTAAATGGCGTCGCTTTAAATAAGCCTTGGCTTAAAAACGGCGATATTGTAAAAGGCGGTAAAGTAGTATTCGTAATGGGCCCGCGCCCTAACAAAAGCTGGGGCAGCGCTGCTGCTGATGCGCCTCCTTCAATGTCGGCACCTATAAATTGATTTTAGGCTTTAGTCGAAAGTCTTGATTTGCCAATATTATTATATCTGTCCGCAGGGTCTCTCATAAAGGACCCTGCGGAGGCGATTGAATTATGCACTAAACATCAACCTAAATTGAAACGAATTACCACCGCCGCGCTATGCCTTTTGCTACTAGCCGGCAAAACCCTACATGCCGAAGTAAGATTACCCGCCATATTTGGCGATAACATGGTGCTGCAACGTGATATGAAAGTACCTGTATACGGCTGGGCCGATGCCGGCGAAGCTGTGCAGGTAACCTTCATGGGCAAAACCTACAAAACCGTTGCAACACCAAACGGCAAATGGCTGCTTAAGCTAAACGCCTACAAAGCTGGCGGACCGTACGAAATGCAGGTAAAAGGCAAAAGCAACAACATTAGCTATAAAAATATTTTAGTAGGCGATGTATGGCTATGCTCGGGCCAATCAAACATGGAGTTTGGTATTCAAACCGAAAAAAATGGAAAGGAAGCCATAAAAACGGCCACCGATACGGAGATACATTACTTTTATGTGCCGATGAACCTGTCGTTAACGCCTGTAGACGACATTGCCAAAACACCTGCTGGTTCGCCGAATGGAAAATGGCTGGTAGGATCGCCTGAAATGATGGCCGACCCGAAATGGGCCTGGCACGGGTTTTCGGCAGTGGGTTTTTACTTCGCGCAGCAAATACGCAAAACTACCGGCGTACCGCTGGGTATGATAGGCAGCTACCGTGGCGGCACACCTGTAGAAAGCTGGATAAGCGAAGAAGGCTTGAAAATAGCACCCGCCTACGCCAAACCACTCGCGCGATATAAATACCTGGTTGATAATTACGAAGCTGCCAGCAAAACCTATCCCGCCAGAATGAAAGCATTTCAAGACAGCATGAAAGCCTGGAACGAAGGCTACGGCAAAACTTTCGAGCCTATACAAAAGAAATGGGATGCCGAAGCCAAAGCAGCCCGCGAACGGATGGAAGATGCGCCACCAAGCCCAAAACCTGCCGTGCCGCAACCCAAATGGCCATGGGATGCCTTAGGTGGTTACAACGCGCCCACCACTAACTATAATGGTATTATATCGCCCTTGGTGGGCTATGGCATTAAAGGCGTGCTATGGTACCAGGGCGAAACCAATGGCGATGACCTGGAAGGTGCGGTTGAGTATAAAGACCATTTTCCACGTATGATCAGTTACTGGCGCAGTAAGTGGGGGCAGGGTAATTTCCCTTTCCTGTTTGTGCAATTGCCGGGCTACCATGCGCCGGGTAAAACGCCGTCGAGCGGTAACTGGCCATGGGTGCGCGAGGGGCAGCAAAAAACATTGGCGCTGCCCAACACGGGCATGGCTGTAATTATTGATGCAGGCGAAGCTTTTGACGTGCACCCGGCAAGTAAAATTGATGCCGGTGAGCGTTTGGCACTGGTAGCACAGCACGATGTTTATAAGCAAAAGGTGGTATCTTCGGGCCCTACTTATAAATCAATGCGGGTTGCTGGTAATAAAGTAATCATCACTTTTGACCACGTACACAAAGGCCTGGTAGCCGGTCGTCCGCCACGCCCCGGCGAAATGACCACCATGGAGATCAAAGAACTGAAAGGCTTCGGCATTGCCGGTGCCGACCATAAATTTGTTTGGGCCAAAGCCGTTATAAAAGGTAATACCGTTGAGGTAAGTACCGACGAGGTAGCCCGCCCGGTAGCCGTGCGCTACAACTGGAACGATAACCCGGCAGGTAACTTGTACAATCAGGATGGCCTGCCCGCTGCGCCTTTCCGCACGGATGATTGGTCGCCGTTTTTGTAGGCTGTATCCCTGAGTCAGAAATTCACCAAGTCCCAGCAGGGTCTCTCGCAGAGGACCCTGCTGGGACAGAATGGGAGTTAGACTTACGAAGGTTCTAAAACTTCGTAAGTCTGCTCGGGCTATTTGTTTATAAAAAAATATTAAATAGCTTTGATAAACCACCAATTATGAAGCTATTTAACGTTCTCACCTGCTGTCTGTTAACGGCAGGCATCGCGCATGCGCAAACAACTGTAAAGCACCGCCTGCTAGGGCAGGATAAGGGCCATTTGGTTATACTGGATGTCGATGGTAAAACAGAGTGGGAGGCCCCCTGCAAGTTTGGTAACCACGATATCAGTATGTTGCCTAACGGTAATATCCTTTTCGCCACAAACAATACCACCGTTACCGAAATGGCGCCTGATAAGCAGGTTGTTTGGCAATTCACCTCGCAGCCTAAAGCGGGTTATACAGGTCGCATTGAAATTCACGCAATACAACGTTTAGATAATGGCAACACCGTAATATCCGAAAATGGTAACAGCCGCATTATTGAGGTGAATAAGGAAGGTAAGATCGTTAAAGAAATACCTTATGTAATTGAACACCCTGATGTACATATGGAAACCCGCCTTGCCCGTAAGCTGGATAGTGGCCATTACCTGGCCTGCCACCAAAGCGATGGCACCGTGCGCGAGTATGATGAGAACGGCAAAGTAGTTTGGCAATATAAACTGGATCTGAATAATCAGCCGGCCACGCCGGGTCATACCGGCCATGGTACTGATGTTTTCCACGCCGTACGATTAAAAAATGGCAATACGCTCATCGCCGGAGGCAACAATAACCGCCTGATAGAAGTGAGCAAGGCTGGCAAAGTAGTATGGTCGGTAGAGCGGAATGATCTGCCCGGTATCCAATTGTTTTGGGTAAGTTCCATAGAAGTTTTACCTAACGGGAACATTGTTTTTGGCAACACGCATGGCGGGCCAACAAACCCTCAGTTGATTGAAATAACACACGATAAAGCCAAAAAAGTGGTGTGGACGTTTAATAACCGTGAAATATTTGGCGATGATATTACTGCCGTGATGATACTGGATGCCAAAGGTAAAATGATCAGGTAGTCCGGTGATCGGCCACCACAATCCGCTAATACTTCTTCATTATTTTAACCAGCATATCGGCTATAATGCCGTGCCCTTTGTCTGATGGGTGTAAGCCGTCATAAGTCATATCCATTGCTTCAGCCGGATAAGGATATTCATCGGTTTCAGGATTGAAGGGAACGCCGATGTAATCCGGGTATTTATAGTTGCGGTATTCGCCGGTGGCGGGATCTTTAAGCCGTTTGTATTTAACGGCGTTTTTTAAGTTGATTCCACTTTTGTAGTATAGGTCCACCAGTTCAAAACCTTCGGCTTTGGCAATAGTCTTTATAGCGTCGGCATAATCGCTCAGGTAGTTGCCGTTCTTTTCTTTGTATTGTCCGTAGATGATGCTGCGCTGATTGTTAAGATCGACAAAATCTGTACGTTGTAGTGGTGTGATAAGGATGATGTGAGCCTCCGGGTTCAGCTCGCGTATTTTGTTAACGATGGTGCGGTACGAGCCATAAGCGGTGTTATTGCCTGTATTGTGTTGGTAATCGTTTAGCGTACCAATAGGTAAACCCACCCACCAGTCGTTGGTCCCCAAAAAAATTGTATATAAGTCTGCCTTCACCAAACCCAGCTTGTTAACATAATCTGCAATGCCCTTAACCGTCCAGCCCGGATGACCGTGATTGGCATACGTTACATAGGGAAGCTTTTTAACCACTTTGTCCATATAACCGGTAAGTACCCGGCCCTTGGTATCGCTCACTTTATTATTATGATAGGTGATGGAATCGCCAATAGCCATCCAGGTTAGTTCCTGATGGTCGATAAATGCGGATAACAGGATGATGGCCACCAGGGCCAGGACTATCTTTTTCATAATTGGTTTTAGTGCTTATCAAACATAACAAAAAAACAAAAGCCCCGCTAATGGCGGGGCTTTCTGTTAGCGTAAGCTAAAAATTAATTCTTATCTCTCAGTACCTTCATCCAGTAGCCGCCAACAACGCTGCGGGCCTGGAAACCTACCTGTTTACCGTTGGTAGTTTCGTGCCAGTCGCTTAGTGGTACGCGGGTTGGGGTTTCTTCAACGTATTTGAAAACCGGTTTCAACAACGCGTCGAAATCTGATTTCTTGTCGCTCATGGCTGCGGTCCACATGATCCAGTCGGATTTGGTGTAGGTTTTACGGCTATCCAAAGGCAGGCCGTATTCGTTTTGATGCTTCATGTAGAAAGCCAGTTCCTTTTCATAAACTGATTGCGGGAACAAACCTAAGTGCAGTACTTTATCCCAAACCATGTTATACTTCTGGCTCCAGGTATTTTTATTGTCGAACACTAAAGCATAGTGGTCGCCGGCATCGTCCATAGCCATCCATTTTTTAGCATAGTCTTTGGCAATGGCGTCGTATTTTTCAAAAGTTTTGGTATCGCCTAATTGCTTAGCCATTAGTGCATAGGCACCTATACCCGCGATAGCTTTAACCGATAGGTTGGCATTATGCGCCAGGTGACCGGCAAAGTCATCAGTACATAACTGGTTACCCGGGTCAAGGCCTGCCTCAACCAGGTAGTTGGTCCAGGTAGTTAGGGTTTTCCAATGTTGTTTGGCGTAAGCCGGATTTTTCTGTGCTTTAACGATAGCGGCTGTCAGTACCACCATGTTACCGCACTCTTCAACAGGCATATCCTCGCCGTAGGTTTGGCCATTTGCTAAAGGATAAGTACCCAGATCATGCGCCGCGAATGGTTTGGTCCATTTACCGCTTTCGCTGTAATAAAAAATACCGTTCAACATACCCGCCATCAGGTTAGGGTTATACAATAAGTATAGTGGGGCCGATGGGTAGGTAACGTCAACCGTATTGATAGACCCGTTGCTGAAATTCTCTTTTGATAACCACAACAGATCGCCCTGCGGGCTTTTAACCAACTGGTGTGCTGAGATGCTTTGACGGTAGGAGAATACGCACAGTTTAGCATATTGCTCGCCACCCGATTTGAAAGCATCCTGGTATATCTTCGCATCAACCGCCGCGCATTTAGCCAATACCACAGCGTAATTTTTGCTGGCTTTGGCCAATTCGCCTTCGATGGTTGCGCCGGCAGTATCACGCCACCATGGGCGCAGGTTGGTACCAAAGTATTGGATTGACCAGATATCATCATAACCCACCATTACATATTTGCTGATGGTGGCTGCACCTACCGGACCTAGTGGCAATACGGTGTTCAACACCAGTTCTTTGCCATCTTTGGCAGCACCGGTGTATTTGCCGTTTACAAATGATGATACCGCATCAATAGCAGTGCTGGTGTATTGTTTAATGCCCGATGATGCCGGGGCGGCTACGTAACCGTAACCCCAGTCGATACGCAGGTTGTCGCCACGTTTCTTTAATACAGGTTGTTCGGTGGTGCCGGTTTTAGCTATCCATAGGCCGTTTTTAGCGTATACCGATGCCGTAACTTCCTGTGTCGGCGTGTTGCTGGCAATGGCGCTGCTTACACCCTGGTAAATGCTAACGTTATGTTTTTTACCATCATTAGCCTGGGCTTTGTAGGTGATGTAGGATACCGGGGTAGCAAACACGGCCATATCATTCATTAGCAATGGCGAAGTAAAGCTAACTTTCAAATTAACCGAACCCGCTTTGAAGCTATACGTAGTTTGCGTAGCACTAACTTTAACGTTGGTCTGCTCGGCAGTCTCTAAAGCGTCAACTGATTTGTCGATCACTTTCTCTACCAAACCGGCATCCAAAATACTACCGCCAGCGGTGTTTTTAATGTGGATGGCCATTACGTTCTCACCAACTTTAAGGTTACCCTTGCCGTTCAGCTCAAACATATCATAGTTGTCGTTCCAGCCGGTTTTGTTGAATACCTTCTCGCCATTGATGAATACTTCGATGTTATCATCATTGAATAGTTTAAGCGATAACTGCTCTTTAGGCAACTCTGTTAAAGTGAATTTGCGACGGGTCCACAGGTCGCCGCGGCGCCAGTTGGTACCGCCTTTGGCACGCTCGTCGCCAAACGGGGCGGCGCCGGTTTTCCATTCGGCATCGTTAAAGCCCGGTTTTTCCCAACCTTCGGCAGGGGCGGCTTGGGTGTAGGCCGCGCTGTATTTGGTTTCGTCGCTGGCCGCTAATACGGTTTTATATTGGGTAGCAGGTTTGCCCATAAAGCGATAAAACTTGTTATCAACCTTAACAATACCAATGAGGGATTGCGGGGTGCCTGTCCAGTGTTTGGTAACAGATTCGGTCAGCTTATCGGTATTGCTCCATATGCTGAAATAAGGGTTGTGGGTGATGAGCGGGTAAGCCGGCAGTCTGTCCTGCGCCTTAGCCATAATGCTACAGCCCACAAGTACAAGGGCTGCAATTGGTTTCAGAAGAGTTTTCATGGCGTAATATTAGGTAAAATCTGTGCAATACACCAAATGCGTGTGTGATTGAGATGAATTGTGTTGCTTGAGACGAATCGCCCGTCGCGTCACAGACGCTGAACACGTTAAGCGCTCGTTGTAAATGAGCGTAAGCGGGACCGTGAGGGTGCGCCACTTTTAAAGTGGCGCAAGTGGCGCACTGATTTTTGCTAATATGTTGATTGTTAGTATTTTGTGTGAAAAAGCGGCGCAATGCGGCGCACCTTGTTTTATATTCAAGTATTTGATTATTAGGGTTTTATTTAAATTATAGTTTTGGCGATGTGTAAAGTGGCGCACATTTTGGCGCAAAAAATAAGACTTGCGCTCGTTTGAAACGAGCGCTTAATATGGGAAATGCGATTGCATCGCCCGTCGCTGTCCGAAGTTTGTAACTTCGGACGACTATGCCCGTAGTCTTTAGACTACCGGCACTTAAAAGAACAAACAATCCACATCAATAATCTGATCAATGTCAGCATAGTTTGATGCGCTCGAATAAACATAATCTTCGGCCTTGTAAACCCAGCCTGCCTTTACCGGATTATCATGAATGTAGTCAATCTTTTGCTGCGTAAAAGCAGACGAACTTAATTCAACAAAATGATTATCGTGTTCCCATAATTGATAGGTATCATTTCGGCTATGTCGCGACGCATAATATTTAAACTGATGTAACATCCACTCGCGTCGGCTTTCATAATTATTGCTTTCAATATCAGCCAGTATTTGTTTCGATGTAAACTTTTTGCAATCGCGAACAAAGTCGCTGATACTTTTGCCCTCATCTACAGAAACAATCAAATGAACATGGTTAGTCATTATCACATAAGCGTGTAAATGCAAGCCCTTATGTTGCTGGCAATATTTAAGCGATTCGATAAACATATCACGATAAGCTAGCCTGGAAAATACATCTATCCAACCAACAATGGTAAAGGTCATGTAGTAAATCGCTTGTTGATCGTGTATAATGTAGCCTTTGCGTGCCATTTGGTTTGGGTTTTTTCAAATGTATGGATCGTGCACAGTAGTTGCAAACTACTGGCATAGTCGTCCGAAGTTACAAACTTCGGACAGCGGTATATTTCAACAAAATAAGGCGGTTAATACATGACTCCTACGGAGTCTATAAAAAAATCCATGTTGGTGCTATAAACACGTGGCTCCTAACGAAGCCTCAGTTTAGCTAATTTAAGCCAATAACAGCCCTATCGGGGCTACGTGTTTATAGGAAATAAAATATCACCATAAAGCGGCTCCGTAGGTGCCGCGTAATTTTGAATAGGTAGGTTAAAGCTACAAGCTTAACACATTTTAGGACGAAGCTAGAAGCTTCGACTAGTGGGGGAGCGACTAGAAAAAGCTCTTCGCAAATCGAATAATAAAATAGACACCTAAAATGATTAAAGATAGTATTAATAAACTGACTATTATGAACGAACTTATCGGGAATGGTTGAGCCGGCGATAAGGTCAGGAAACTGAAAATCCAAAATACGGATAAGAAATACAGGACAATTGTTATTAATCCGATGAATAATAAATATACGATTCTTGACATCATTGTTAAAATTTGTGTTCGTTTACTTACCGTGGATCACCCGCAATATTTTACCATCGCTTTTTTGTAGCTCCATATATAACACGCCGCCTAAAGCTTCTACATGTGTTCCTTCTACTACCCAAACAGAATCGTTTTTTAACGTAGCCTTAAATGGTTTTTCATTTTCACAGGCACCCTCTCCGTAAATATTATCAGCCACTGCTAGTGTAATTTTGATTGCAGTTTTTTCATTAGGTACGTATCCATTCTGAAGTTTCCACTCCGTGTTAGTGTGTGGGTTATTAGGCTTACAGCATACCAAGCTAATTGCTATAAGAATCAAGTAAAGGAAACGGTTCATGAACTTAATAAGGCTATGTTGCTATCAAATATATTCATTTATAAGCTACAAATTACCATGTCATCTCGAACGATAGTGAGAGATCTATACACAGATATGAAACCCGTTACTTAGCGTGTGTATAGATTTCTCCCGTTGGTCGAAATGACATATCGGGAGGAAACAAAAAAAGCCCCGCTCACGCGAGGCTCTCCATAAACATAAAAAAGACGATCTTAGTATTTATCGGTAGGCGCGGCGCTCATCTGCAAATTAAGCTTGCCGCCTTTTACAATATCGGTAAAAGGGATAAACGGTGTGTGCAGCGCTTTGCCGTTAAGGCTTAAGCTTTTTACGTACATGTTGGCATCGCTCTCGTTAGCAGCGTTAATAACAAAGTTGCCGCCGTGGTAATATTTCTTGCTCAGCTTGATAGTCACCTTTTTAAACAGCGGACTACCAATGCCCATGCTCGGCTTAGCATCGGTCAAGCCCTTCACGTCAAACAAACCAATGCTTGATATTACGTACCAGGCGCCCAGTTGTCCCTGGTCTTCATCCTGACCGTAGCCGTAGCCGTGGATACCCTCGGTGCCATAAAACTCGTTGCAAATGGTGCGTACCCATTTTTGCGTAAGCGATGGTTTGCCCGAGTGGTTAAACATCCAGGAAATATGCAGGTTGGGTTGGTTACCGTGGTTGTAATCAGCTTCCAGACCGGCAAAAGCATCTATTTTTTTACCACCGCCGAAAGAGTTTTTCTGCGCGCCGGTGAAGATGTTGTTCAGGCGGGTGTTAAAGTTATCCTTACCCATGCGGGCCACCAATGCCTCCGGGTATTGCGGCACGTAGAAGGTGTATTGCAAAGCATTACCTTCCTGAAAACCGCGCCAGCTTTCGCTTGGTTTAAAATTGTCGATAAATTTGCCGTCGATAGTTTTTGGGTGGATAAGCTTCAGGTTATCGTCAAACAGATACTCCCAGCCCTTTGATAGCTTGATGAGCTTATTGTAATCATCGGTTTTACCCAATAATTTGGCCCATTGCGCCACCGCGTAGCTGCTGAACGAATACTCTAAAGTATGCGAAGCCGAATACTGCCAGCGCTCGCCGCCGCCTTCGCCTTTATCCTGGTGGGGCACAAAGCCGTTGGCTACAAAACGCTCTACATCAAGCTTGCCAGCACCTGCCGGGCGGTCCTTACCGTCCAACTCATTTTTTAGCGCTGCGGCATAGCCTGTTTTAATATCAAAATCGCGGATCCCGGTAGTGTAAGCGCTCGCTATGGCCAGACTTACAAAGTTAGTGCCCACGCCCGATACGTAGGCGCTGTTGGCAATACCATCGCCCAGCCAGCCCGCGTCTTTATAAACCAATAGCTGGCTCTTTACCCAATCCGAATAATACTCGGGGTAGGCCAGGGCCCAAAGCTGGGTAAGGTTCCAGAAACCGCCCCAAATAGCATCGGTGTTATAATGATTATGGATAGGGTGTTTCGCTTTATCTAAAGCGATCTGACCAATGGTGCCGTCGTTTTTTGGATAAGCACCGTTAACATCACTAGCCAAACCACGGCCTAAAATAGCGTGGTACAAACCGGTGTAAAACTTCACCATATCTTCCTGCTTGCCACCTTGCACGGTAATACGACCCAGGTACTCGTTCCAAATGTTATGTGCCTTGGTTTTGGCCTGGTCGAAGGTCATTGCAGGGGCCTCGGTTTGCAGGTTTAAACGGGCATTGGCTACCGAGGTGTACGAGAAGCCGGCTTTAATGGTGATGCTCTCTTTTTCGGCAGTTGTAAAGGTTAGATAGATGCCCGAACCTTTGCCGGTAACGTCTTTTTCGCCTGCTTTAACGTCAGTTCCTTTGAAAGTGCCAAACGCCGTAGGCTTTTTATTTACCACGGCCGAAAAATACATGGCAACCTGCGCGCCCGGCTGATATTTTAATACGTAAACCGGTTTGGTAATCACGTAGCCCTCAATGCGGCCATCGGCGGTTAGGTGTGCTTCGGCTTCTTTTACCTCGCCGCTTTCGCCTTGTTTATTGCCGATGTCGAACAGGATGTGCGATTCGGTTGATTTTGGGAAAGTATAGCGGTGGAAAGCCACGCGTGGGGTAGAGGTGAGTTCAGCTTTAATGCCGTACTCTTTTAGTAAAACGGAATAATAGCCCGCGGTCGCGTGTTCGTCCTTACGGTCAAACTCAGAACGATACCCCTCATCCGAATGCTCTAAACGACCCGGAACGGTTTGCAGCTTGCCGGTAATAGGGGCAAATACAATACCACCTACCTGGAACTCGTGTAGGTTAGCAAAGCCTTCTATCGAAGTATGACGATGGTCATAACCAACCGCGTCCCACCCATGGGCATTACCGTAGCTGCCATTGGTTGATGGTGCAGGTTTTGCCATACCGAACGGTGAAGCGCCCGGCGTATAAAAGAACCAGCGCGAATGCGCGGTGCCGATGCCGGGGTCTACAAATTTAGTCAGATCGGGCGCTGTTGTTTGCGCGGCGGCGGTTAGCGTAGCGACAGAAAATAAAGCCCCTAAAAAGGGGCGTTTGAATGTTTTTAGCATAGCTGATGTTTTTAGTGTAGCGTTAATGGCGAATCGCCGGCCTCTTGCTTTGAAGCGTCCATGCCTTTTGATTTCCAGTAATTCTCAATATGCTCTAATGATTGTCCTTTGGTTTCGGGCAACAGTTTGTAAACAGTGATGAATGCGATCACGCAGAAGAACGCGAACAGGAAGAAAGTACCTGCCGTGCCAATGCCATGAACATTATCCAGCAACATCGGCGTAAGCTGACCAACAATAGTATCGGCCACCCACATGGTCATGATACTGATGGCTAGTGCGCGACCACGAATCGCATTCGGGAAGATCTCGGAAGCTACCACAAATTTCAACGGACCGATAGAGAAAGCGAAGAAGGCTAAAAAGCCCAACACACAAACCAGCAGCCAAATGCTTTGTGTAGCACCAAAATGGAAGCATAAACCGGTTGCTATCAAGGTAACGGTAGCGCCGGCAGTTCCCCATAAATATAACGGGCGACGGCCCCAGCTGTCAACCTTCCATATGGCCACCAGGGTAAACAACATATTGGCTGCGCCGAAGATGATTTGGCTTATTAAGGAGTTACTTAACGAGATACCGGCATTGCTCAAAATACTCGGACCGTAATAAATAATAGCGTTAATGCCGCTAAACTGTGAGAACAGCGGTAACAAAATACCAATCAGCAAAGCTTTACGCATGCCGGGGGCGAAGAGTTCTTTGTACGAACCCTGGCTTTGCGGTGCGTCGTCGATGGTTTTTTCTTCGGATGTTTGATGGCCCTCAATGCGTGAAAGAATATCTGCACCTTCCTGGCGGCGGCCTTTTTGGATGAGCCATCTCGGGCTTTCGGGCACAATAAACAATCCCGCCAGGAACAGCACCGCAGGTACCGCGCCTAAGCCCAGCATAGCGCGCCATATTTCGGCTTTGAACAGACTGCCTTCGGCTGCGCCGGTAGCATAATTTACCAGCCAGGCGTTGGTTAAATAAGCCACCAAAATGCCAAACGTTAAGGCAAACTGGTAATAAGTAACCAAGCGACCACGAATATTAGCCGGCGCGATCTCGGAAATATACAAAGGCACCACGTTACTGGCGATACCAATGCCGATACCACCCAACAGGCGCGATACGATAACCAGCTCTAAAGAAGGCACCAAAGCACAACCCAAGGCCGATACCAGGAATAATATGGCGGATATTAGTAAAGGCTTTTTACGGCCTAAGCGGTCGCTCAGTTCACCTGAAAAGGCTACGCCGATGATACAACCCACCAGGGCTACCGATACAAACCAGCCTTCCTGCGCGGCGCTTAGCGCGAACTGCGTTTTTACAAACGGCAACACGCCCGATATTACAGCCATATCAAAACCAAACAGGAACCCGCCAAGCGAGGCCACCATGGTTATGGTTGTTAGGCTGATCTTTTTTTCATTCGTCATAATCTAAATTCTTAATAATTGGTTTAAAATTATTTGGTTGGTGCCGACATTGACGGCGGCGCGTCTGCAGGCTTGCTGCCCCAGTTCATGTTCGGTTTTGGTCCCATCACCAATACCAAATTACCGCCGTTAACTACATCCTGGTGATAGATCCACGGCTTGGTTAACGGTTTGCCATTAAACGTAGCCGACTGAATATACCTGTTCACATCCGAAGTGTTTTTAGCTTCGATAGTGAAGGTTTTGCCTTTGTAGTATTTGTTATCTAACGTGATGGTCGTTTTTGGGAAAATAGGGCTACCGATCTCATAGAACGGTTTGGTAGAAGCGCCGCCATCTGTCTCAAATAAACCCATTGCTGACATCACATACCAGGCACCCATCTGGCCCTCGTCCTCATCGCCTAACCAGCCGTGGTATGGGGTAGCGCCATAGTATTTGTTCATGATCTCGCGGGTCCATTTCTGGGTTAACCAGGGCTTGCCCGAGTAGTTGAACAACCATGCGGCCTGCATGTTGGGCTGGTTACCGTGGTTAATAGGCACTAAGTCGTACATATCGCCATCGGCATTAAAATCAAACTGCGATGATTTAACGAAACCTTCATCCAGGCGTTTGTTAAACTCGTCTTTACCCATCAGGTTTAATATGCCCTGCACATCATGCGGGTTAAAGAAGCTGTATTGCCAGGCGTTACCTTCTAAATAACCGGCACCATCAAAGGCGGTGCAGCAAAGCGGGTTCCAATCCTTCACCCAGCTGCCATCGCGGTTTTTCATGCGAATGTATTTGGTTTGCGGGTCCCACACGTTTTTGTAGGCACCGGCACGTTTCATCATCATATCGTACTCTTTGGTTTTGCCTAATGCTTTGGCAAATTGTGCCACGCACCAATCATCATAAGCATACTCTAAGGTGTTTGATACCTGGCCCTCTTCGTTAGGCACATAACCCAATTCCAGGTATGATTTGTAATATTTATTGCCTGCAAAACCACCTTCAGGCGTTTTAACACCCGGTGTAGTTTGCTGGTGCATCATAGCCTCAAAAGCCAGATTCGCATCAAAATCGCGGATGCCTTTTTGGTAGGTGCTGGCAATGAGCGATATCTCATGCGAGCCTTCCATAATACCCGAATATTCCATCCCGGCAGGGCCTTTTGGCAACCAGCCGCCGGTTTTGTACATTTCAAGGAATGAATTTGTCCAGTCGCGGGCCACGGTAGGAGTAACCAGGGTCCATAGCTGGTTCAGGTTCCAGAAGGTGTTCCAAAAAGCGTCTGATCCTAAAATAGGGGACTTGGTGTCGTTCTGGCGGATCTTCTCGTTCGGGTCAACCCATTTGCCATTAACATCGCTCCAGGTAGTACGCGCTACGTACGAGCGGTACATATTAGTGTAGAATTTCTTTTTGTTGATCTCGTTAGT
This sequence comes from Mucilaginibacter sp. A3364, assembly GCF_059690715.1. Lineage (NCBI taxonomy): Bacteria > Pseudomonadati > Bacteroidota > Sphingobacteriia > Sphingobacteriales > Sphingobacteriaceae > Mucilaginibacter > Mucilaginibacter sp. A3364. The sequence continues at coordinate 2,767,628 of NZ_JCAWED010000001.1, read as the reverse complement.
ACCATCAACTTTTATCTTGCCCAGCAAAGCGTTCCACTGGTTGCGGGCATCGGTGCGTACGGCGTTAAAGTTCCATTTAAAGGGATCCATCTCGGTGATGAGGTTCAGCCTTGCCTGCTCAATGCTTACTAATGATATAGCGGTTTGCATCTGGATCACGTCGCCGGCCTTTACATCATAGTCAACATAGGCGCCCATGCGGTTTTTGCTTTCTTTGTAAGGTTTGCCGCTGATCTCTTTCACATCTTTGATCACTTTGCTATCCTTCCAGCCACCAAACGCGCGGAAGGGTTTATCAAAGCGCGCCACAAAGTGCACGGTATATTCTTGCCAGCCCCATTGTTGTTTAGAGTAGCCCTCAATTTCGGTATCGCTTACTTTGGTTATGGTTGCCTCGTGTATAACGGCGGTGTTTTCAAACGGCACGTCCAGGTTCAGCAAAACATGTGCTTCTCGCTTTTTAGGGAAGGTAAACCTAAAGAAACCCGAACGCGTGGTGCTGGTAATCTCGGTAGTGATATCGCCGTTCATTAATTTAACGGCATAGTAACCCGGGCTGGCTTTCTCGGTCTCTTTATAGACGCGCGAGCGGTAGCCGGTTGTCCAGCCGGTGGTTGGGTTATCGGCACTGCCTCTAACCACGTTTAAAACACCCACAGTAGGCATTACGGATAGCCCGGCCATGGTCCAGGCATGGATATGGCTAAAGCCACCAACGTTGTTTAACGAGTATTCATAGCCCGATTTCCATACGTTTTCCTGGTTGTCCGGCGAGATCTGCACCATACCGAACGGACGGGTAGCTGCAGGCGTCAACATCCAGCGTGACTCGGACGTACCCAATAGCGGGTCGGCGTAATCAACGGGTTGTTTTTTGGTTTGCTGTGCTGATGCACCCATCAGCGTAGCGCAGATGAGGCCCGGCACGAGCAATGATTTTTTTAATAAAGAGATCATAATAGGTCTATGCTTTTAGGAATGCTTTAACAACTTTGGCATGTGTTGAGCCGTTGTTGTAAATTTTATACGAGTTTGCCGCGGCAGGTATCACAAATGTTTCAGCGTAGCTGAAGTTGGTTTTCTCGCCGTCGGCCGTTTCTACCGTGATTGTTGAGCCTTCAACAAGCATAAGCACATGGACTGAGCCGTTAGTTTGCACTTCAACTGTGCTGTCAAATTCAATACGTTCTACATCGTAGAAATGATCCGCGTGGGTAGGGCAGTGCACTATCTGGTAATCCGCACCGGTTTCAATCACGCTTTGTTTTGATATCAGTTCCTCGGTTACCTTATCGCCTTTGCGGTCGAATTTCAGGTTATTGAAAGCATGTTCAATGTTGATGGCGCGTGGCTCGCCGTCAAGGCCGAGGCGCACCCAATCGTACATTTTAAAGGTGAAAATGTATGGCGTAGCGCTGATCTCTAACACCAAATTACCTGCACCGGCACTGTGCACTGTTCCATTAGGGATCAGGAATAGGTCGTGTTTTTTTGCGGTGAATGACTGCACGTATTTGGTGATCTCAATCTCTTCGCTGTTCTCCTGGCTGTTTTCCAGCTCTTTTCTAAATTCTTCGGGGTTGATATCGTCCTGGAAACCTAAGTATACTGTCGCGTCTTTCTCGCAATCTAAAATGTAATAGGTTTCGTCCTGGGTAATGGTTTCGCCAAAGTTTTCCTGTATGTATTTTAGCGATGGATGGCACTGGATAGACAGGTTGCCACCTTGCCAGGTATCTAAAAAGTCGAAACGGATAGGGAATTCATAACCAAAACGATCGGCATGTTTGCCCAACACGTTTTGGTTCTGGCTGAACATCAGGAAATCAAAAGATACTTCCAGCAGGTTTTTATCGCTCTCGAAAACCAAACCATTTTCCGGCACGATCAGCTCAAACGACCAGGCCAGGTTGATCTCGTCTTTGTTCAGGCCTTCAATACGTTCCTTCATCCATTGGCCGCCCCAGGCACCGGCTTCAAACCATGGGCGCACACGGAAAGCACCTTTACCTAAATGCTGTAAACCGGCACGCAGGTCGGCACCGTACATCCAGTTGATGTTGTCTTTCCATTGGGTATCGGCAATAACTTCAATTTTATCCAGTACCTGTTGTTTGTATTCGTTTAAAACTACCCAATCAACAAAGTAGTAGCGTTTGTACATTTCGGCATTGGCGTCGGTAGTATCGTTACCCAGGTTGGTAATGCTATTAGCGCGCATACGTAATTGTAATTCGTTTTTTGGCAGATCAAAATAAGCTAAATGAGCGTCCGGCGCGTTCAGGCTCGAGCCTACGCCGTAGGCGATGGTAACACCTTCGGCGGCAGTATACGGAGCTTCAAAATTGAAAAAATCCGCCAGTTTAAGTTGCGCTTTGGTACCCCAAACGGTGTTTGGCTGGCCAATGTAGGGGTTAACCATTTCCTGTACTTCGGCAACGGGCTTAAGGCTGTCGGCGGCGTTTAACCAGGTAACTTTGGTGCCGGTTTTCACAAACTCGTCTTCCAGACCCTGCCTAACATCATCCCAAAATACACCTACATAACCATCAAGCGCTACAAATTTCTGGTCGGTTATCCACGCCGCAAACGACGCGTAACCATTAAAAATTTTGTTGGCAGCTAATGCGTGTTGAGGGTATATATCATAGCCGTTGGGGGCGGTATTCCTTGCCTGTGCAGGCATTAAAGGTTGCAAACCCGTTCTCCAATCCGTCATGGTATTATTTTTCAAAACATTTAAGCTTAAGTCCATATAAAAAGTATAAATTACAATAAAAGGGTAACACAATCATATATTTATGTTAATGTTAAATGTTAAGCCATATGTATGTATGCCACAAATGCGCTGCCGGAAGCAAAAAACGGTACAATGGTAGGCTTTGAATATATAACTGGTATTATTAACAGAAAGATATGATCTACGTGTTTGATATGTACAAACATATAAACATGTTACTAATTAACAAAATATTTTTGTAATTTTAAATCGTAAAAATTACCGCAGCCTATCTTATGTATTTAAGGTAGGTTGTATTTTATAATAAATAATGCTAAACCGATATAATATTTCATAAATGAAGTTTTCAATTAATCATAAAAGCCCCATCCCCCTGCACCTGCAGGCTGAGGAGCTTTTACGTAAAATAATAGCCGACCCGCAATACAGTGACGGCAAGTTTTTGCCCAACGAAGTTGACCTGGCCAAACAGTTGGCCATATCACGCACTACGTTGCGCCAGGCGCTTAACAAGCTGGTTTACGAGGGTTTACTAATTCGTAAAAAAGGGATAGGTACTAAAGTTGCCGGTGCTTCGGTGAGTTCAAAATCAAATAACTGGTTAAGTTTTTCGCAGGAGATGACTGCCCGTGGCATCCCCATTAAAAACTTCGAATTGCACATTAGTTGGGTAACCCCCGATGAGCAGATAGCTAATTTTTTTGAAATAGGCACCGATAAAAAAGTATTAAAGCTGGAACGTTTGCGTGGCCGTGTTGAAGGCGCTTTTGTGTACTTTGTATCCTACTTTCACCCACGTGTTGGCCTAACCGGCGACGAGGATTTTAAACGTCCATTGTACGAGATACTGGAAAAAGACCATAACACCATTGCCAACCTCTCCAAGGAAGAAATAAGCGCCAAGGCTGCCGATAAATTCATAGCCGGCAAACTGGAGATAGAACTGCACAGCCCCATACTGTTCCGTAAACGTTTTGTGTACGACCAGGGCGACAGGCCGATTGAGTTTAACCTGGGTTATTACCGCGCCGACAGCTTTATTTATACGATAGAAAGCAGAAGAGACGCTTAGAAAAGCGAAACCATAAGAAACGCAGAAGGGGGTAGCTGAGAACTACCCCCTTTTTCTGCAACCAATTTTTGTAAATAACCAATTTACTTTACAAATTTATTTGAGGAAGGATCTTTCCGGGTCGTTGTACTTTTCCTGCAGTGCCGTGAGGCGTTTTTTCAGGTCGGCAACAACGGCCTTATATTCGGGTTTGTTATAAACGTTTTTCATTTCAGTCGGATCGTTTTTCAGATCGTACAGTTCCCAGCCATCAACCGGATTGTAAAAGTGCATAAGCGCGTATTGCCTGGTGCGGATGCCGTAATGGGCTGTGGCGTTAAAGGATAATTCGTAATAGTGATAGTAGATTTCATCGCGCCATTTTTTTACCAAAGGTTTCTTTTCCAATAGCGGTTTAAGCGATTCGCCCTGCATATCAGCCGGTACTTTTATGTTAGATAGATCGAGCAGGGTGGGGGCTATATCCAGGTTCAGAATAAACTGGTCTAATTTATTGCCCGGTTTTACCGCTTTAGGGTAACGTATCATCATCGGCGTACGGAAGGATTCTTCGTACATAAAGCGCTTATCATACAAACCATGTTCGCCTAAGTAAAAACCCTGGTCGCTCATATAAACAACTATCGTGTTTTTAGCTAAGCCGGTATCGTCCAGATATTTTAATACACGGCCCACGTTATCATCAACACTCATAATACAACGCAGGTAGTCTTCCATCATGCGCTGGTATTGAAAGCGGGCTATCTCATCCTTAGTTTTTAAGGTTTTGTAGATGTCGTATTGTTTTTGATAGGTTTTGTCCCATATGGCGCGCTCGGCGGGCGTAAGGCCGGCCAGTTCGCGTTGGTACTCGGCCGGTGCCCAGGCGTTTATTTTGTTTACCGGGCAGGTATCACAGGCAATTTTGCTATCGTATCGTATATCAAGGTCGTTTTTAATGGTGAGGCTTTGGCGTTGTAAACCCACGCGGTCTTTATAGTCATCATAAAACGTTGATGGCAGTGGGAACTTCACACCATTAAACTTATCCAAATATTTTATAGGCGGCATGGCGCTACGGTGCGGTGCCTTATGATGCAGCATTAAAAAGAAAGGCTTACCTTTTTGTTTGTCTATCCAATTTATGGATAGATCGGTTATAATATCTGTAACATACCCGCTGTAGCTGGTATCCTTACCCATTTTGATAAATTTGGGGTGATAGTAATTGCCTTGGTCGGGGAGTATATCCCAATAATCAAACCCCGTTGGCTGGCTAAACAAGTGCCATTTACCTATGATAGCGGTGCTGTAACCGTTGCGCTTAAATATTTTAGGCAAGGTTTCCTGGACGCCATTAAAATAGGTGCCATTATCCTTCATTCCGTTGATATGCGAATACTTGCCGGTTAATATAACCGCCCTGCTGGGGCTGCACACCGAGTTGGTAACATAGGCCGAACGCATTAAAGCGCCCTCGCGGGCTATACGATCAATATTTGGGGTGTTGATCAGTTTTGAGCCATAAGCGCTTATAGCCTGGTAAGCATGGTCATCAGCCATAATAAATATGATATTAGGCTTGCCTGTGATAGCTGTTTGCTTTTGCTGCGCAGATGCAGTAAAAACGGCTGCTATAAAGGCGATGGATGCTAGAAAAGGCTTTAATTGCATAGGTGTTTTATTGGTTTTGCAAGTATATGGATTTTATTATGTATATACATTATAACATTAAAATTATTTTTTTGTTAAGCCTGATTTTCGCTGTCGTTAAATAGTGTATTTAATACACTGTTATACAGTATTTTAAATAAACGAGCCTACCCTATAGCCAATGTTATGTTTTTGACGGGATATTTTTTTAGCGACCTGCTTTATATAACATTGCATCAAACTATTACGATTTCGAAAAATATTTTGAAAAAGATTTGGATTTTTAAAATTATTCATATGTTTGTACATTATAACATATATAAACCTACGAACATTTGTATATGCTTAAGCGCCCACCAATGTGCTTAAATAGTAGTAACAAATGTTCAAACATTATAAAACATCGATACTATATATACTGTAAGGCGTGCATTTACCTATAATGTCCGGTTCTACAAACTTGTTGCTGTTGCTATAAAGTACTCTTGATTATATAAACTCTAAATTAAACTCAATGATAAAAAACAGACAAAGCATTGTTAAACAGGTATTTAGTGCCGGCCGGTGCTTAACGCATCCCACCTAGGAAAAATTAGTAACGCATTCAATTAATTCATTATAAACCAATAACACACATGATTTAGTATTTACTTTTATGAGATCTTATTCACATAATCAAACTGCAAAAACGGAGCGCGGCATTGCCGGGTCTTTGGCTTTGTATGGAAGGGCATTCCGCAATAAGGGATTGCCTTTATTAAAAGGAGCGCTTATGCCGGCGCTTATGTTATTAATGGCATTGCTGTTTTCGGCTTCGGTATATGCGCAAAATACTGTGCAAGGTACCGTTGTTGACGAGCGCGGTGCTTCATTGCCGGGTGTAAGCGTAGCCATTAAAGGCTCCACCGCAGGTACGCAAACAGATGCTAACGGTCGTTTTTCGCTTAACGCGGCCAATGGCGACGTGTTGGTATTTACCTTTATAGGTTATGATGCCGGCCAAAGCACTGTTGGCGCGCAAAAAAACATTACGGTTAAGTTAAACCCGGCCAATACCTCATTAAACGAGGTGGTTGTAACTGGTTATACCACGCAGAAAAAGAGCGAGCTGACCAGTGCGATCTCCAGCTTAAGCGCAAAGGAGATCGTAACCACCAAAAACGAGAACTTACTGAATACTTTAGCAGGTAAGTTACCGGGTTTACGCGTGGTTCAAAACACTTCAGAGCCGGGTTCATTCGCCAACAACTTCGATATCCGTGGCATGGGTAATGCCCTGGTTGTTATTGATGGTGTGCCTCGCCCCGGTATTGAGCGTGTTGACCCTAACGATATCGAGACCATCTCGATATTGAAAGACGCGTCGGCAGCCGTATACGGTGTTAAGGGTGCCAACGGTGTTGTTTTAATTACCACCAAACGCGGTAAAAAAGGCTCGTTGGAGTTAAACTACATTGGCAACTTTACTGCACAGGTACCTTCACGCATGTCGCGCGGTGTTAGCGCTGTTGACTATTTAATATTAGCCAACGAGAAAAACGTGCACAACACCCCGGGTAACGGTGTAAGAGGTGCAAGGCTGTATGATGATGCAACTATTGAAGCGTTTAGAAACGGTACCCGCAAAAGTACTGATTGGTATGATGCTACCATTAAGCCAAGCGCTATGCAGCAACAGCATAACCTAAGCGCTACCGGCGGTAACGAGAACACCAATTACTTTTTAAGCTTAGGCTACCTGGTACAGGATGGTTTATTAAGAAGCAATGATTTGGATTATACCCGTTATAACCTGCGTAGCAATTTATCTACCAAAATATCAAAACGCCTGACGTTTGATCTGAACCTGGCCGGTACGATGGATAAAAAGAACCAGCCATACCAATCGCCATGGTGGATCTTCCGTAGTATGTGGTACCAACCGGCAATTTATTCGGTTTATGCAAATGATAACCCTGCATATTATAACCAATTGCCAAACCCGCTGCACCCGGTAGCACAAGCCGATGCCGATGCAACCGGTTACCAGGTGTTTAAAAACTATTACTTCCAGTCAACAGCGTCATTAACTTATGATACGCCTATTGAAGGTTTGAAATTAAAAGGTTTATTCAACTTTGATATGGTATTTAATGATAATACCATTTTCAAAAAAGCCTATAACCTATATAGCTATGTAGCTTCAACAGGTGCTTACAACGGCGCTGCACAGGAGTCGCCAAGCACTATCCGTCGCGAGTATTATCAAAAACCATCAAACCTGGTTCAGTTATCATTAAACTACAACCGTAGCTTTGGTAATGGTACACATAATATTACCGGTTTATTATTGTATGAAGGCTTAACCCGTAAAGCCGATAACTTTAACGCGCAGCGCGAGTTAACTTTCCCTATTGACGGTTTGTTTGCCGGTAATACCAACAACATTAATAACGGTATGAGCACCAGTGTTGCTAACTATGCTACGGTTAGAACGGCATCACTAGTAGGATCATTCACTTATGATTACAAAGCCCGTTACTATACCAAATTTGGTTTCAGGCAAGATGGTAGTTCTATGTTTGATACGCCTAAGCAATGGGGTTTCTTCCCTTCGGGCGAGATCGGCTGGAGATTATCTGAAGAAAATTTCTGGAAAAATACGCAGTTGCTTAAATCGCTTACCAGCTTTAAAGTTCGCGCCAGCTACGGTTTAACGGGTGACGAGAATGCTTCTCAATTCCAGTTCCTGCCGGGTTATACTTATCCTGCAAGCGGCTCGAACGTAGGTCAGCCTGGTGGTGCCGTGTTTGATGGTGTTTACATTGCTGCTGTACAAAACAGGGGTATCGTAAACAAAAACCTTACCTGGTATACCGCTAAAATGTTTGATGCCGGTGTAGATGTGGAGATCAATAACGGTTTATTCGGCTTTACATTTGACTACTTTGTGCGTAACCGCGAAGGTTTGTTAGCTACGCAGTTAGATGCGCTACCTGATGTGGTAGGTGCACCGCTGCCACAGCAAAACTTAAACAGCGACCGTACATCAGGTTTCGACTTCTCGGTTAGCCATAAAAATCGCATTGGCGAATTTGGCTACATGGTTGGCGGTACATTTGGTTACACCCGTACCATGAACGTTAATATAGTTGCTGCCCGTTTGGGTAACTCATACCTTAACTGGGTGCAACGTAGCAACAACGTAGGTACCGGCCCTAACCGTTACAACAACGTTTATATTGGTTATGGTTCGGCTGGTCAGTACCAGTCATACCGCGATATCGAGTTCAGCCCTATCTATGTAGGTAAAGCTGCTGTTGTGGGCGATTATATATACGAAGACTGGAACGAAGACGGCCAGATAGGTGTTGACGATAGCCACCCTATAGGCACGTTTGGTGTACCGATGATCAACTTTGGTTTTAACTTAGCGGCCAACTACAAAGGCTTTGACTTAGCGGCCCAGTTCCAGGGTGCTGCTTTGGTTAACCAAACTTATGTTGAGCAACTACGCGAGCCACTTTGGGCAGGCGGTAACGCGGTTACCCAGTTCCTGGACAGATGGCACCCTGAGGATCCTAACGCCGATCCGTACAGCCCTGATACTAAATGGATACCTGGTTACTACGCTTACACCGGTTCATTACCTTTTGTTAATACCCGTGGCAACTTGCATAACTCAGCATACATCCGTTTAAAAAGTTTAGATGTTGGTTATACTTTGCCAAATAAATGGTTAGGTAAATCGGGCATAAAAGGTATCAGGATATTTGCTAACGCCTATAACCTGTTAACCTTTACCAGCTTGAAATTTGTCGACCCGGAGCACCCATCAGGCACTTCGCAGTTTACAGCTAACAGCAATCAGTATGACTATGCTTATCCGCTGGATAAAAAATACTCATTCGGTATAAATCTGAAATTATAATACTTAAGAAGATGAAAAGAAAAGTATATATCTTATTAATTGCATTGGTAGCAACATTTGCTACTTCCTGCAAGAAGAACCTTGACGAACCGCCTCGCAATATTTTGTCGGAAGAGGAAGTGTTTAAGTCGACTGCGGGTGTTGAGGCCTATATAGCGCGTATTTACAGCCAATTGCCGATAGAGGATTTTAAATATCAGCAAACCACCGGCTTTAAAGCGTTTTTCTTCGGTTCGCCATACCAGGCTACCGGCGAAGCGATCAGCCGTGACATCAACAACACAACCGAAACGTTTAACTATTGGGCCGATGCCTACGCTTTGATCAGAGATTGCCATATCATTATGGAAACCCTGCCATCATACGCAAGTAACTTTAATGCCGAGCAAGTTAAATATTGGTTAGCCGAAGCGCGTTTTGTACGCGGCCTTACATACTACGCTTTAGTTAAGCGGTATGGTGGTGTACCTTTGGTTAGCAAGCAACTTACGCAGCCGGGCCAAACTATTGATGATATAGTTGCTAACATGGCATCATTCCGTATCCCTCGTTCATCTGAGCAGGAGGTTTATGATTTTATTGCTGCCGATCTGGATTATGCCTACACCAATCTGCCTGATAACTTTACCACAACGGTAAAAAAAGGTCGCGCTACCAAATGGGCGGCTGCAGGTTTCAAATCAAGGATTATGTTAAACGCTGCCTGCGTAGCTAAGTATAACACTATCAACTTTACAAGTGGTGCCGTACAGGTTTGCGGTATACCGGCTGCTAAAGCTAACGATTACTTTAAAGCCGCTTATGATGCCGCTACGTTGGTTGTTGGTAAATTTAGTTTGTACAAAAACAGCTGGAGCGCTACCGATAAACTGGCACAAGCCAATAACTATGCTGCCTTGTTCCTTGATCCGTCAAGTGCCGAGAATATCTTTATCAGGCAGTACAAAGTGCCTAATGCGGCGCACTGGTATGATGCCAACCAAATTCCTAGACAATTGTGGAACGGTGGTTACTCTGCAGAAACCAACCCTACGTTGGAGTTTGTGGAGATGTTTGAAGGTATCCCACGCAACGCTGCCGGTGGTTTTGCAACTGTTGACGCAGCTAACAAATACATTTTATGGAATACTGAAAGCGAACCATTCGCTAACGTTGAGCCAAGGCTACGTGGCCAGGTATTATTCCCTGGTGATCCGTTCAAAAACCAGATCATGGAATTCCGTCGTGGCATTTATACAGGATCAGTTGCCGGCGGTATAACCAAATTAGTAGGTTCAAATACAACTGCTGCTTATCCGGGTACAGACCTAAAACAATCTGTAGACTATAATCAAACTCCGGTTACCTTGCCTGATGGCAGCAAAATGGATCCGGCCGGTAAAAGCGGTTTTGTTACCAATATTAGCGGTGTAGCTACAGGTATCTCAGGTTTCTCGGTTCGTAAATACTTAGACCCTAATAAACCTACTGCTGATATCAACACCGACCGCTCTGAGCAGGCCTGGATAGAATTACGTTATGCAGAAATATTATTAAACCAATCTGAAGCCGCGTATGAGTTATATGCTGCCGGTCAGGGTGCAAGCTATCTGCCAACAGTATTAACTGACATTAACGCTATTCGTGAGCGTGCCGGTGCCAGCTTAGCTACTTTAGGCGACTTAACTACAGTTGATGTAGTACGTAAAGAGCGCCGTAAAGAAATGGCGTTTGAAAACAAAACCTGGTGGGATCTGAGAAGATGGAGAATTATCGACAAGGAGCAAAATGGTAAAATTTACCATATCCTTAACGGTTTTTACTCAACCCAGGCCGGTAAATATTTTTATGATGATCGCTACAATGAAAGAGCTACTACCATGACGTTCGACCCAAGATGGTACTATGCACAAATACCAACCGCGGTAATAAACAAAAGCCCAAACATTGTACAAAACCCAAATTAATTTCAGGATATGAAAAAGACGATATATTATTTAGCGCTTAGCCTGGCTGTACTTACAGCTAGCTCATGCAAAAAATACGATAACTACGCCGGCCCTACAGAAACCTTAACCGGTAAAATTGTAGACAAAAACGGTGTTAACGTACAAAGCGAAGTATCAGGCGATAACGGTAAAGGTACCCGTATTAAATTACTGGAAACCAGCTGGAGCAGCAACCCAACACCGCTTTACGTAGCTACCAAGCAAGATGGTACTTATAACAACAGCAAAATATTTGCTGCTACTTATAACATCGTAGCCGAAGGTGCTTTTGTACCATTGGTGCAAACTACGCCAACCCCGGTTGATAAAAGTGTGAACCTAGAAGTTAAAGGTGGTACCACCACTGTAAACTTTGTGGTTGACCCCTGGTTAGTGGTTGAGTGGGTAGGTGAACCGGTTGTTAATGCTAACGGTACAATCACCGTTCAAGCCAAAGTAACCCGCGGCACCACCGACCCGCTATGGCAGCAAAACGTTGTAGAAATTGGTTTGTATGTTAGCCCTAGCCAGTATGTAGGTAATAACAACTATGATAACCGTTACTCGGCGCGTACAACTTACGCGGGTACTACCGGTACAGCTTTATTAGGCACTACATTAACATTGACTACCATAGGTGGCGTACTACCTAAAAAAGATTACTTTTTGCGCATAGGCGCCAGAACCAGCGCAACCAACGCCGGTGCTAACTACTATAACTACAGCACCATAAAAATGGCAACTGTAAAATAACAACAACACAATCGGGAGGGCTTAGGCCCTCCCTTTTTTTATACTGATTTTTCTTCTGTCCCTACATCGCAACGGTTGGCAAAACTGTATGCCGGTCATTGTACTACCTATACTTTTTTTATGAAACAGTATCTATCACTATCGCCCCGCATAGCTGCAATATGCTGGGCTTTATCAACTTTAACGGCTTACACAGGTTTAGCGCAAACAACCAATCAACCTACCTCCTTCGAGTGTAGGGTGAAACCTTACTACAAACACCGGAAAGACGGCAAGCCCGGCAGGGAAATTATGCTGTATTTTAAAGGTGGGAAGCTAACAGGCAATGCCTCTCTTAAAGTTGACTGCAATGGTATAATTGAACAGAGTGCCGTAAACGAACCACAAGGTGCCGACAGCCTGTCTGTACTGTTACCCGAGGGCATTGGCGTTGAGACCCTGGTGCAGGCCCGTATATCTATAACGGCCCCGGGTGTTAGTTTAAATCAGTCGATATTTGTTAACCCGCTAAAGCAGTGGACAGTTTATATCTATCCACACTCGCACGTGGATATTGGTTATACCAATACACAAGAGTTTGTGCGCAAACTGCATATGCGCAATATTGATGTTGCTATTGATATCGCCCGCAAAACACAAAGCTACCCCGAAGGAGCCAGATTTGTTTGGAACCCTGAAGCTAACTGGGTAACCGAGAACTATCTGAAAGAGGCATCGCCCGAAAAAAAGAAACTATTTATTGAAGCCGTACGCAAAGGCTGGATAAGTTTAGATGCCGATTATGGTAACGTAAACACCAGCGCCTGTAGCGACGAGGAATTGCTGCGACTGTTCCACAGCTCGCACGATATTGCCAAAACTACCGGCGTGCCGCTAAGCACCATGGTACAAATGGACGTTGCCGGTGCCTCGTGGGGAACGGTGCAGGCTGCTTACCAGAACGGTGTACGTGGTATGTTTTTATACCCCAACATTGGCACCGTGCGCCGTCCATGGGAGCACATGCCATTTTATTGGGTAGCGCCCGATGGTAAAACCAAAATGTTCTTCCTGCAGGCATGGCCTTATGGCTTTGGCTGGGATATAAAAGGCATAAAAATAGGCCTGGGCAAAGTGCAGGATGTGCGCCAGGAGGCTGATAGGATCACTACCGGTAAACCGTTGGTTAACTTCCTTGATCCGGCTATTTTCACCGAAACCGCGCAATTGGCCAATTCGCCGTACAGCATATTTGTGGCGCCATGGGCCTTGGCCGATAACGCCCTGATAGATGCCGACCTGCCCGACGCGGTTAAACTTTGGAACGAAAAATACGCTTACCCTAAGCTCATCATATCCGGCTCAAAACGCATATTGGATGATTATGAGAAACGATACGGCAACATCATCCCCCAAATAAAAGGAGACTACACTGAATACTGGACCGACGGCCTGGGTGCCGATACCCGCCGCGTTGGCCAATACCGCATAGGTAAAGAAAACATCGTACAGGCCGAAACCGCCTGGGCCATGCTTAAAGCCAGCACACCGTCGCCCCGTAAACTGATTGACAGCGCCTGGGAAAACTGCCTGCTGGGTGCCGAACATACCTGGGGCTACCAGGACCCAGCCGCGCCTTTGGCCAAGCAGATAGAAGATACCAAAGCGGGCTATTTTGAAAATTCGTTGAAGAACAGCAATACGCTATTAGACGAAACATTTAAAGACATCCGCAACGCGGAAAGCAATAAAATTGCTGTGTTTAACACCTTGTCGTGGGAGCGCGACGGCCTGGTAACGCTAAAACCATCGCAATCAAAAGCGGGTAACAAGGTTTTGAATGCTAAAGGCGAGGCAGTGCCATCACAACGTTTGTCAACCGGCGAGCTGGCGTTTTTGGCGGAAAAATCACCGTTTTTAAGTTCAAGTACCTATACTGTAACTTCCGGCACTTTTACCGGTACGGGATGCACTGCCAGCGGAAACACCATATCTAACGGTATTATTTCTGTAAGCATCGATCCTAAAAATGGCGATATAGCTAGTATCGTCAACGTAAAAACAGGGCAGGAGTATGTAGATAAAAAATCCGCCAACGGGGTAAACAGCTATCGTTACTTATTAAAAGGCGATAGCAGTTACGATGCCGCGAAGCCGACGAATGTGCGTTTGAAAATTAGAGAACGCGGTCCGCTGGTAGCATCTATATTAGTGGAGGCTGATGCGGATGGTGTGAAATGGCTAACGCGAGAGGTAAAGGTGGTGTATGGCCAGCCCTGGGTAGAAATTGCCAATGCTTTTGATAAGATCAGCACCCGCACCAAAGAAGGTATTCACTTCGGTTTTGACTTTAACGTGCCCGACGGACAAACGCATATTGATATCCCCTGGGGAATTATGCAACCCAACTTTGACCAGATCCCGGCATCAAACGGTAACTGGCAAATTATGCAGCGTTGGGTTGATGTATCAAACCAAAATACCGGCGTTACGTTGGCCGCCATAGAAGCACCGTTGTTTGAAATAGGTGCAATGTCAAACCTTTTTGGCGGCGCGCATGGCCGGCCTAACTGGTATAAAACGGTACCACGCTCAAAAACTATATTCTCATGGCCTTTGAATAACCACTGGGGCACCAACTTCCCCCTGGAACAAGGCGGTGTAATGAACCTGCATTACGGCATACTGCCACATGGCACCTATGATGCCGTTACGGCCAATCGCTTCGGCATGGAGCAAAACCGCCCGCTGATTGCCGTGCCGGTAGATAAAGACCCGGTAGCCAAAAGCTGGGTGAAAATTGGCAATCCAAAAGTATTCATCTCCACCCTTAAACAAAGTGACGACGGCAAAGGCATAGTGCTGCGCGTACGTTCCGTATCCGACGAGCCGGAGAAAGTACAACTAACATGGCCAAATGGCAAGCCCAAAAAGCTTTACAGTTGCCTGGCGGATGAGAAATTGGATAAAGCTATTACGACAGATCAAACCGTGTTACCACAGGGAACAATTAGCTATTATTTTGAGATGTAATAGTTCTAATAGACTAAGCAATCAACACTAATCCCACTTGCTTATAATTCATTGCCGTTGACTAAAGTCAACGGCAATGAATTTCTTTTCAGGTTGATACTTGTGCGAAAGCTTTTAAGCAGTGATCTTAATATTTACAAAGTTTACACTTTATTTTACAGCTAGAATAAGGCCCGGTCGCACGGGCCTTACTACGTTTGCTTCATCAAATTTTATTTATGTTGAAGGCAAGCATTATTGTTTTATTATGGTCGGTGTTGACCATTCCCGCTATCGCGCAGCAAACCTATAAACTGGATACCAAAGCCAGTAGGATAGACTGGAAAGCACCCAAAGCCATGGGCAACCGCCATTATGGCTACCTGTTGTTTAACTTGGGAAGTTTAAGCTATACGGCAGATGGCAAGCCGCTTAACGGTACGTTCAGCCTTAACATGAACAGCATCCGAAGTACCGACCATAAACGGGCTGCGGATAATAAGGAAGTTGATGATGAAATTAAGGCCGATAACTTTTTCGATGTTAAACATTATCCAACAGGCGCTGTGAACGTTAAGCAAATTACCCCTACAGATAAACCCAATATCTATTCAATAATTGCCGAACTGACACTGAAAGGCATTACCAAACCCATTGAGTTTACAGCTACCATTACACCAACTAAAACAGGCCTTACTGTAACCGGTTCGTTGGCTATTGACCGCTCGGCCTGGAATATTAAACCCAACAGCAAACCTCAACAATGGGGCCTTATTTCGGCCATGAAAGATAAGATAATCGCCGAAGAGATACCCGTTATATTAAACCTTACATTCACTAAATAATTGCCTTTTATCATGAAGCAACATCTGTATAAATTAATAATAGCTTTTGTTTTTACTTTGAGCACAAGTGCCCTTTTTGGTACGGTTAAGTATGTAAAGGATACCATGGGGTTTGATAAGCATGGGGTAATTGTATGCAAGAATCCCAATGTCAAAAACGCATTTGTTCCCCAAAGCATGAGCTTGTGTCCCAAGCCATAAAATAAAAAACGCCCGGGGCTATGGTCCGGGCGTTGGGCAGTTTGATTTTAAACCGGGAGGTTTATCCTATAAACCTTGCTATTACTGCCTTTCTCTTTTTTGTAGCTTACGTAGCCTTTAGTGCATAGCCAGGCCAGCGTAGCATAAACCGTAGCGCGACTGATTTGCCGCCCTTCTTTTTTGATCATGAACCAAAGGCTTTCGGCATCAATGTAGCCGGGTACCATGCAGAAATCCTCCAGCAGTACTTTACATTTAGCCGAAAGTTTGATGCCCTCTTTATCACAAAAATCAAAGAAGGCTTCGGCCCGTCGAGGTATTGACATAGGTAGATGTTTAGCCTCGGGCCTTAGTTAAATAATACCGCCCTCCAGCCCTCATCCTCGGGCACGCCCGGTTTGCGCTTGCCGAAGAATTGTACGATGGTGTTACCGTTTTTATCAAACAGCTCCAGGCTGTGTACATGCCCGTCAGTAGTCGGTTTTTTAACCAGCCATATGTTGGCCACGCCGTCCTCGCGCAGGTGCATGTTAAACTCAGGATCCAACACATTAAACCACGGACCGGTTTGCACCAGCTTGGTAACCGTTCCGGTATGTATTTGGATACAGCCCGCGCTGCCGGTAAACACCATGATAGGCAATTGCGTTTCTGAAGCTTTTGTCAGTATCTGTTTTACCGCGTCAAGACTAATTGGCACCGCGTGTCCTTCGGGAGCCAAACGTAAGGCCTGTGTGCGGGTAAGCTCATGCTTGCGGGTAAGGCCGTGAAACTCGTGCGTATCCTTCAGCGCCAGCCATTCTTCCTGGAAAGTTTTTACATCAACATCCGCGTCGGCTTTTTCAACGGTTGCCGGGGCGGTCAGTTTTACGGGCAATTCCTGGTGCTGGTCTTCGGCTTTGTATTTGGCAACAAGGGCATGGTAGGCCGCTACGTCGCTTTTATCAGTTAAATAAATTTTATGTACCGCCACGCCATAGGCATCAAAAAACTGCAGGCTTAGGCGTTCGCTTTCGTTTACAGCGAAGCCGAAGTGCCATTGGTTCATGAATAAACGCAGGTCGATATCCGGCGTAACGATTAATCCAACCGGACCGTTAAAGCCTACCTTGGTGTAAACGCCTTTACGCTCGTGCACGCAATGGTCATTACGGGTTAGGGCCATTACATAGCCCAGGGTATGCGTGTCTTTTAAAAGCTCCTGGAAGTTATTGGTCAACAAAGTATTTTGATTGCCGGCATCGGTGTTTACCAGTTCGGCTTCGCTAACGCCCAGTTTGGTTGCCGCGTCGCGGATACGTAGTTTGGGTTCCTGTGTTTTCAGGTTTTCCCATTGATCTTTTAATGATATTACTGTATTCTCCATATTCGTTTTTTCTGTGTGTTGATAAATTAAACCAGTGCGCCGCTTGGTATCACCAGCGGGCATTTAAAGCCCTCGCACTCCATCATGCGTACTTTTATGCTGAAGGCGGTGTGGATGTTCTCGCAATTAACAACCTCCAATGGCGAACCTAATGCCACCGTATCACCGTTTTTAAGTATCAGTATCTGATCGGCGTATTGTGAGGCGAAGTTGATATCGTGTATAATGCTGATAACGGTATAGCCCCGGTCGGCCATGCTGCGGGCCAGTTGCAGTATTTGTTGTTGATAGAGGAGGTCGAGGCCATTAGTTGGCTCGTCTAAAAACAAAAAAGCATTAGGGCGATCATAGATCTGGGCAATAACCCTTGCCAGTTGCACCCGCTGCTGCTCGCCACCCGAAAGTGTATTGTAATCGCGCGAAGCGAGATGAGTAATGCCGGTTTCTTCCATGGCTTTATTTACCACATCGATATCATGTGCCGAAGGTTTGCTTTCAAAATGAGGATAACGGCCCATTAGCACCAGCTCTTTCACATTAAACAGCATGCTCACCGTGTTATGCTGGGTAAGTACCGATCGTGTCAACGCTAGTTCTTTAATGGTATAAGCTTCTATGTGTTTACCATTAAATTTAATGCTGCCACTAGTTGCGTTTAGCTCGCGACATAGCAGCTTTAACAGCGTGCTTTTACCCGCGCCGTTGGCTCCGATAACCGCCATCATTTGCCCTTTGGCGAGGCTGAACGAGGCTTTATTAAGGATAGTCTTATTACCTACCCGGTAGGATAAATTGTTTACTTCGATCATAATATCTGCTGTTTTTTGAGCTGGGTATAGATCATATAAATAAAAACGGGCGAACCGCAAATGGCTGTAACGATACCAATAGGCAGTTCGGCAGGGGATACAATGGTGCGGGATACCAGGTCGGCAGCCGTAAGGGCCGCCGCGCCCAAAATAGCCGAGCCCGGGATGATCAAACGGTTATCCGGCCCGAATGCCATACGCAGGATATGCGGTATAACCAGCCCGATAAAACTGATCAAACCCGCCACCGCAACCGATGCGCCAACCGCCATGGTTGAAAGCACGATAACCAGCGTTTTAGTACGCCCAACATTAATACCCATATGCGCCGCCTGCGCTTCGCCGAGGGCGATAGCGTTTAACGACTTAGCCAGAAAAGGCAAGCCAATAACCGGTATCACAATAAAAGGCAAAGCCGCGCTAAATGATACCCAACTGGCACCACCCAGGCTGCCCAGGCTCCAGAAAGTAAGGTTACGCAACTGTTCATCGGTAGACATGTAGGTGAGCAAACCCGTAAAAGCGAATGCCAAAGCGTTAATAGCAATACCCGTAAGCAGCAAAGCCGTAATAACCGTTTTGCCTTGGTGCATAGCCATGCGGTAAACTGTAAGCGTAGTAATAAAAGCACCTACAAAAGCCGAAATAGCCAAAGCGTAATAACCATAGTCATAGCCAATCTTATTCAGAATAGTACCACCCAGCACGATCATTAAAGCCGTAGCCAACGTAGCGCCCGATGATATACCTATCAGCCCCGGCTCGGCCAATGGATTGCGGAACAGGCCCTGCAAACCCGCGCCCGATATAGCTAGCGCAGCGCCTATAATGGTGCCCAGCAAAACTCTTGGCAAGCGTAAATTTAATACTACCGCCATTTGCTGCTCGGTGTACAAAGCAGTCTCACTTAGCCCGGTGCCCTTGGCCACCATCGACCAAAATTGCGGCAAGCTGATATGCACCGCGCCTATGCAAACGCCGGCGGTTATGGCCACCAGCAGTAGCACCAATAAGCCGCTTAAAATGTATTTATAGTTTTTAAACACGTGTTATTTCAGCTTTTGTGATAACTCTGCCACTGCTAAACCCAAGCGCGGACCAAAACCCGTCAACAACTCACCATCCATGGTAACAAACTTTTTGTTTTTGCCCGCTTTGGTTTGGTTAATGCCTTGTACTTGCGCCAGGCCAGTAACACCGCCCAGACTTTCCATACCGCTGCTGAACAGCAAGATCACATCAGGATCTGCAGCCAATAAAGCTTCTGAGGTTAATGGCTTGTAATCGTTAAAACCTTTAACAGCGTTTTGTCCGCCAGCTAATAGGATGATTTTTTCTATTGATGTCCCTTCACCAGCTACCATCATGGTACCCGCGCCACGCGCGTAAATGAATAATACTTTTGGTTTAGCTGCTGATTTGCCCAACTTGTTAGCCTTGGCTAAATCTGCATTTAACTTATTAAGTAGGGGAGTACCTAGTTTCTCGCCACCAAAAGCCGCCGCTACATCTTTGATCAGCTTGCGGGCACCATCGGCAGAAAATTCCTGCGTAAACAGTACCAGTTTAATACCCGCGCCTTTTAGTTGTGCAGCCAGTTCCGGCTTTACTTCGGTGGTTAAACCGGTAACAATATCGGGTTGCAGGGCTATGATGCCTTCGGCGGATATGTTGCGGTTGTGGCCCACTTTGGGTTTGCGCTTCATGCTTTCGGGGTAGTTGCTGGTAATGTCGGTGCCTATCACGTTAGGCTCCTGGCCAATGCCGGCCAATATCTCGCTGATGGTGCCGTTTAGGGATACAATTTTTTGTCCAGCAGGTTTACTGTCGGCTTTTGCTATCGCGACAGCAAAAAACAAGGCTATTATTAATTTGATGGTTTTCATTTTATGGGGGTGTTATAATAAATCGGAAAAAACGGCCCGCCTAAACGGTGCCGTTTTTCATTGTTATGAGGTATGAGCAATTATTAGTTTACGCGCCTTTTTTCACTAAAGCGTACTGAATTTTAGGGAACCCGCGGGTACCGCCATCCTGCGTAGTGAAGTTGATGAATTTCAGTTTGTACACGTTGCCGGCAGCGTCTTTAACCGCATAAAAACGGTCTGTTTTTACGCCGATAGTCCCGGTGGTATTTCTCCAGTTTTGGCCAATGGTGTTACGACCTGCAACGAAGGTGGTAGTAGCTACATTAGCTTCAACATAAGTATCGTAGTTGCCTACAATTTCGGCAGATTGTACGCCGCCTAAGTGATTAACAAATACAAGGTCAGAGAACGCGTAAGGCGTAGTACCTGTGAAATAAATGCTGTAGCTCCACACAAAATCCCAACGGTCTTTATCAGGCTCAACGCTAACCGCGCCGGTATCAAACGATACGAAGCTGAAGTTTTTAGCCGTGTTTTTGTTGATGGTTAAAGTTTTGAAGGTAGTTTCAGTCAGTTTAGCGTACTGTAAAGTATAGCCGTTTGGTGCACGTAAAACGCGGATCTTGTACAGATCAGCAGCCGGAGCAACAACGCCCGAGCCACCCGCACGGTTAATTACATATACTTTGTTGCTGGCATCAGTAGCTGATACCTGTGCGATAGCCGTTTTGGTAATATCGCCGTTCACGTCATCAAAAATAGTGAAAGTACCCGCGCCAAAGCCTAATGCCAGGTCGGCAGTATTAACATCGGCGGCGGTTACCGCGTTGATATCGGTTTTGTTAACCGCTACTACAGAAGCTGCAGCGAAGTTGTTCAGGATAACACGGAAGTCATCACCGCTGTAGAAACCCAGGTCCCAATCAGCACGTTTGATCGATGTTTGGGCATTAGCGCTCAAATCAACATAAACTGAATTGATAGCCGCCGAACCACCTGTACCGCCGTTTAGTGTCAATTCAGAACCGGTAGAAGTGATAGAAGAGAAGCTTAACTTAAATTTGGTATTAGCACCCAACACAATTGGCGAACCTGCCGATTTGATCTCGAAAGCCAATGATTCATTACCATTCAAGAAGATGCCCGCTTTTTTAACCACATCAAAACTAACCGATGTACCACCGGCAGGGATGCTCAAGCTTAACTCATTGTTAACGGCAGCAGGTGTAGTAGTAAACTCGGTACCATAAGTAACACCTGTACCTTGCAGGCTGATAACCACAGGTACGGCCGCATCAGCAGCACGACCCAAAGTAAGGGTAACTTTTAATGATTGATCGGCAGTAGCCAAGCCTTGTGCCGAAGCCGTAAAGCTTAATTGATTATCAGGTAATGCAGGGTCGCTTTTTTTACAGGCTTGCGTCAGCATTCCGACAGCTAACAGGCAGTAGAACAGTTTTTTCATGATGTATTTAATTATTGTTTATATGATTATTGATTAGTATTTGCTGAATTGAAAGTTGAGGCCTAGGTAGTAAGAGCGGCCATAGCCGATAGGTACCGGTCCGCCGGTGCTGTGCGCGCCACCCAGGTTAAGTGATGTATTGTACACCGTAGTTACATTAAACAGGTTTTTAACCCCGCCTGCCACAGTAATAAAGCGGTTGATGTATTTGTTAAGCGTTAGGTCGGCAGTGTGGAATGCCGAGCGCTGCGCCAGGTGGATAGTAGGCACGCCGCCAACCGATACCAGTTCATACAAAGGCAGCTTGCCGTTGTATTTGTAAAACAGGCTTACATCAGCCTTCAACTTGGTTAGGTGGTATATCAAATTCGCGTTAGCTTCGCCATACCAGGTAAAATCAGGTAATGATTTATCGCCCTCGGTAAACTCATTGTAAATACCCGTGTAGCCAAAGCCAACTTTAGCCTGCAGATTTTTGTAGCTGATGGTATTATCGAAAGTACCGCCGGTGGTTTTGTATTTGTTTATATTGATGTAGGTCGTAACCGTCGGCGCAGCCGGATCAATACCTGTTGTGATGAGGTTATCAAAGTAATTGTAAAAAGCACCCAGGGTTGAGCGTATTTTTATAGCGTCGGTTTTTAGCGTTTGCCATGATAGTGACGCGTTGGTGCTGTGCGAGTATTCGGCTTTTAACTTATCATTACCCAAAATGGTATGGCTGGCATCAATAAAGTTAAAATACAACTCACGCAAGGCCGGCGAACGGAAACCACGGGCATAAGCCAAACGCAGATCCACATCGTTTGATAATTTGATCTTGGCATTAAAGGCCGGGATAATAGGCGGCGCGCTGTAAACCGAGTTTTTGTTAAACCTTGCACCCGGGCGTATTGTGATAGCAGAACTAAGCGCAATTTCCGAAGAAACAAAAAATGAATAATCATTAATAGTAGGCGTGCCGGTAATACGTGCGCCGCTGCTGCCGGTATTGCTTAGTTCAACACCCGGTTGTATAGAAACCGCGTCGCTGATCTTATACTGTGCAGTACCGCGGAAAAACTTGGTATCAAATACCGATTTATCCTGTTCGCCGGGCCCTAAGGTCAGGCGCAGATCGCCTGTTAATACATTTAAGCTGGTGGTTTTGGTGCGCCTGCTGTAATCTGTATACGATGCCGCACCGGTAAAGCTTAAACGATCATTAACCTGCCAATCGGCCTGCAACTGGTGCATCCAGCGGTTGCTTAGGTATTGCTTATCAATTTTGGTATTGTTGGTGTTAACCCGGCCTTCGCTTAAAATGGTTTCGTCTTCGCCATCAAAGCGGTACCATAAGTGTAGTTTGTTGTTGCGGTAACCCACAACACCGCTGCCCAGATATTGGTCTTTAGGCAGCCAGCCCAGGCTTGCGCCGTTAAAGTTATTGCGCGTAAAGTTGGCCGATGTTTGCCAGCCCTTATGCTCCCAGTTTACGCCTACACTTTCGTGGTGTATGCCGTCATCGGTAAAAGGTTTGTATTTTTTGCCTGCGGTTTCTTCCTGTACGCGACCGTACACCCGCAGCACTTCGCCGCCACCGCCTTTTTTGGTAATGAGGTTTATTACCCCGCCCAAAGCATCGCTACCATAACTAACAGACATAGGGCCTTCAACGATCTCGATATGGTCAATGCTGTTAACATCTATCTGGTTCAGGCTTTCGCGGGTATCGCCACGGTCAAGCAGAGGCACACCGTCCAATAGTATTTTAACGCGCTGGCCCGATATACCCATCATCGTTATGTCTGAAGTGCCCAGGGTAAGGTCGTTAGTGAAACGGATGCCTAGCTGGTCGGTCAGTACATCCTGTACTTTAGATGGATTGCGCAGGCGTATCTGCTCGTTGGTAATGGTTCGCACCATATAAACGGAATTTTTAAGCGATTGCGGCGCGTACTGCCCGGTAACCACTACATCTTTCAGTTGAAAGGAACTTACTTCCAACGTAACATCGGGTTGCGTAGCCACCTTATCTGCAGTTATAATAACATCCTGTTGTTTGGCCAGCATGCCCAGGGTTTTTACCTGCAGGGTGTAGTTACCTGCTTTGGCTTTAATAAGGTATTTGCCATTGGCCTGCGTTACCGCGCCGTAGTTGGTATTTAACAACAAAATGGTGACGCCAGCAGCCGGCTTACCATCATTGGTTAATACCTGGCCTTCAACACTTCCGCTTGTTTTTTGCGCCGATGTTTTTATGGGCGAAATGAATAGTATAAAAATTAACAGGGGAATATATTTTATCATTATTTAGACTAATTAAAAATAATGTTGCAAATTTGAGCGATTTTTAGGCCTGCGGTCAACGCCAAACGGATTTAAATAAACGCTAAACGGATTATCGAACCATGTTTAAACTCACAATTCCATTTACTGATGAAGTGCTGTATGATGGCTTTCAATATATTGAGGGTCAATACGATGAGGTGGTAGTAAATCGGTTTGACGAAGTGCGGGGAACGGTTTCGATCAACGTTAAAAGCTTCCGGATAGATGAATTGACGGTTTTTATGGTGGATATGGATAGCCCCGAAAGTGTGCTGGTAAATACGCATATGGCACAATGTGCCTGGGTTAAAACCTACCTGCTGGGCGGACAGTTCAGTGTGCAAAATATCGGCCTTAACGAGCATACGCATTATAGTTTAATGGCCCGATGTAATGATGTTTATGACATAGTAATACAGGGTAATGCCCGCCTGTTTATGATTTGCCTGGGCGATGGGGGATTTAAAAAGCTACTGAAAACAGAAGAGGAAGCCATGCTGATGGAAAAGCTTAGCCATATGCAGGGCCGTGCCACAACTCCCGCCATGGCCAACATCATTAACATCGTGGCCGATAGTATACAAAACAACCGCCTGCACCGCATGTTGCTGGCCGCCAAAACCCTCGAACTTTTATTTCTCGACCTGGAGCAACTCAACCAAACAGATGATAACGTAGCTAATACCATTAAAGCTTACGACCTGGAGAAACTAAAGCTGGCTAAAACGCTGGTGGCTGCTAACCTGCAATCACCATTATCATTGGTGGAGCTTGCGCATAAAGTAGGATTAAATGATTTTAAGCTGAAAAAAGGGTTCAAAGCAGCCTTCGGTACTACAGTGTTTGGCTATTTGTTTGATCTGCGCATGCAGAAAGCCAAAACCATGCTAGCTACCCACACGGTAAGCGAAGTAGCCCATGAAGTGGGATACAAAAACGCGCATCATTTTACAGTGGCCTTTAAAAAGCAGTTTGGTTACCTACCCAGTAAAATAGGCTTCGAGTAAGCAGACGGGTTATAAATTCAGTAGAGCCTGGTACGGATCTCCCGGCAGGTTTAAAGCCTTGGCAAAAGCAGGTTCGGTTTTGTAGCCTTGTTTTTTCAGGGTGATAATTTGCTGGCGGAAAGCTTCACCATTTTGTTGTAGCAATTGGTATTCTGCCAACATATGTCTATAGCCATTTTGTTGCAGGGGAGGGGTAGTTTGCCCGTAAATTTCTATCTCCCATTCATCCAACCCAAAATTAGCTACCACAGCCGGCTGCTTACTTACTTCCGCTTCGCGGATACTAAAGTTTTGCTGCATACCGAATTTGGAGATCACATCAGCTTTAAAATAAATAAGGTTGCGCGCATGGCATATAATGTCCAGATCGCTGCCCTCAATATTAATATCTATGGGGATGGTGCCTACCAGCAAAGCTTCGTAACTTCTTAGCTTTTCCATCACCATATAGTCGGTTAAGGTTTTGAAAGCGTTTTGCTGTCGCGAATTGCCCATCGCCAGGTAATTGATATTGCTAAAATCCATCGCCACAAAAATAAAAAAGCCCCGCTATAAAGCGAGGCTCTGTGTTTTGTATGTATTATTGTTTTTGCCCGGCCAATATTTTAGCGCCGGCAGTTGTGTTGTAAGCAAAACCGGTTATGGTATACGCGGCTTCGTTAGCAGTATGTGTTATTTTTATCCAGCCGTAATGTACTTTTCCTTCTATTGATAACTGGATGGCCAGGTATTTATCGTTTTTAGCTACCCAAGGGCCCTGGTAGGTTTTAACTGCATTACCATGATCAATTACATCAAGCACTACGCCTTTTATCATAAAATTGTTCCAGCTGGTATTGGCTGCTGCTGTGGCATTAATTTCGGTACCTTCGGTAAGTGGTTTACCCCACATGCCGTTCATTACCAGTTCCTGGCTGTTGTCCAACATTAATTTAGCGCCGCTGGCAGATACCGCGCTGGCCATTAAATACATATGGGCCTGGTTATCATGGTAAATAAGCACGCTGGTAAAGTAGAAATCGTTCTTCCCGTTTTTATCGGCATCAATAGTGATAAATTTATTGTAGGCCACCTGCTGGCTAACTTCGGTATAGCTTATGCCATTGGTATTAACCGGTGTGCCGGTTACAGCCTGTTGTGTTTCCTGCTGAGGTATCTGTTCAATAGTAGGGACTTGTTTTTCGGTGTTTTCTTTGCGACAAGCGCTGATAAGGATGACGCCCAGCGCCATAAGTAACGTTTTTTTCATTATTGTGATAAATTAAACTCAGCGCTTTGCCGCGCTGTATTGCGTATATCGACATTGACGCTTAATACGTTACAGGTGTTACAAAATTTTGTGAAATTTATGACTAATGACGATAGACGGACAAAAAAAGCCCCGCTTTTGGCGGGGCTTCGAGTATGTATAAATTGGTCGTAAAAAAGCTTTTTAGTGTTCTGATTGTCCCGGTATTTCCGGTATCCCCGGATCGTCCAGCACTTGTACGGCTGTAGCGTCGCCAATGTTTCTCCAATCCTGCAAAACCCACACAATTTTTTTGTCTTTATTAACCTCAATAAGCTGCGGGCCCTTGCCACCCTGCCCGCGCGAAGCGAATATAGTATTGCCATTAGCCAGGCGGGTACAGGTTTGCGGCGCCGATAAAAACTGGTATTCGGCCGGTAGATCGGTCTTGCAGTTAAACTGCCAAACTATTTCGCCTTTCTTATTAACTTCTTTTGTTGCGGCATCAGCTTCATCGGTAATAAGGGTGTTTCCATTTTTTAGGCGGATAGCGGCCCATGGTTTAGGGGTTTTATAGCTCCATATCTCCTTAAAGTTTTTATCATACTCAATAACCTTACCCATATTTAAAAACGATACCAGGTAGGTTCCATCTGCGGTATAACGTGCCCTGCGCGATTGCGGGTGAATATCGCCAACCGTTGGCGGTTGATTAGATGGTAATACCTGCTCTACTTCAACCTTGCCGGTTTTAATATTTACCACCATTAGTTTAGGCGGCAGGCCGCTTACAATAAGCATCACTTTATCCAAACCAATAGGCTGGCAGGCGTGTATTTCGGTATGTTCAATACCCTTGCTGTTATTGCAATCAAAGCGCCAAAGCACTTTTTTATCGGGCGTTATCATGGCTACATACTGCATGCGACTAAATAAAATATTACCGTTTGATAGCATCCAGATGTCGTCATACTCCGGGCCTTTGCCGGTTTGGTAGGTCCAGATGGTTTTGCCGTCTTTTACTAAATACATTTTGTTGCAGTTTTCGCCTACGTAAAGCATAGGGTGTTGGGCCAGGCCATTGCCCGGCAGGTTGGCAGGCATTACGGCGTTTGGGTTTCCGCATTCTACGGCTTCTTCCTGTGGTGCCAGCGCAGGCACATTAGCTGCGGTGAACAAATTAAGCACATCCATACAAGGTGTTTGGCTGGCGGATGCTTTTTTAGTTTTTTGTGCCGATGCAGTGTTTACGCAGGCAAATAAGGCTAAAGCCAAAAATATCGAGATCTTAAAGTTTTTCATTGGATGTTTGGTTGTAAATTGGTTGAGCAATTATAGAAATATTTAAGCCGTATTTACAAATGCCTATTTGCCGGATAATTGCTGATTTTAAGTTGATTATGGCCTTTTTGACCCTTTTAGCTCCTTGGAAACGTTTGCGTAGATTTTTGAAAAATTGCGATGATCGCACGCTCAAATCGATCTTTCATCCGTAAATATGGAGCATGACAGAACACTTCGATTAACATATATTATTACTTTTGTGTATGAATAACACAAATTCTTACCTGAGGCAGGATATTAAAGTAAGTGTAGATGCTATAGTATTTGGTTATAACCAGGAAAACGGCATATCTGTGTTGTTAATTAAACGCAAAATTGAACCATATATAAATGAGTGGGCCTTGCCGGGTGGCTTTGTGCTTAATAGCGAAACGTTGGAACAAGCGGTAGAGCGGGAGTTAAAAGAGGAGGCCGGGGTAACTATAAATTATCTTGAACAACTTTTTACTTTTGGTACACCTGGCAGAGATCCGCGTAAGCGCGTTATTTCCATTTCTTATTTCGGTTTAGTAAAATCTGCCGATTTTGACCTTTTTGCATCCTCAGATGCAGCTGAGGCTGCTTGGTTTAAAATTTATGATCTGCCGAAATTGGCTTTCGATCATAATGACATTGTAACCAAAGCAATTGCCCGCTTAAGGGCTAAAATTACTTATGAGCCAATAGGGTTTGAATTGCTTGATAGTAAATTTCTGTTTTCTGACTTGGAGCAATTGTACATGAAATTATTGGGGCGAGATATAGACAGACGGAATTTTAAACGTAAGGTAATGTCGTTGGGCCTGATCATCGAGCTAAATGAAAAAGCACCTGCCGTGGGAGCCGGTCGGCCGGGGAACTTATATGCTTTTGATGGTGATAAGTATAAGCAATTGAAAACTAATGGTTTTAACTTGAATAGCTTACTATAAAAAATAATTTGTGTTTTTTTTACACAAATTATTTGCATATGAAATAATAAGTCCCTTTATTTGTGTCATAATAACGCAAATAGTATTTTAATTCACTAAACTTTAAATATCATGTTCGGCATCAAGCACATCAAATTCGATTCAATGACTTATGTTTTGCACTTTAAAAATGGAAACATTCAAAAGGAGGGACGCGGTCTTTCATTTTTTTACTTTTCACCCAACAGCTCAATAGTAGCTATCCCGATGGGCAGTAACGACTTGCCGTTTATTTTCGCCGAGTCGACCAATGACTATCAGCAAATAACCATTCAAGGTCAGATCAGCTACAAAATAAATCAACCTAAGCAATTAGCAGACGTTTTGGATTTTACAGTGACTGATAGCGGTGTTTATAAAAAGAACGACTTAGAGAAGCTTAATCAACGTATAATTAACGAGGCGCAAACTGCAACATCAGCTTTTATACACGGCATTAAATTGAAAGATGCTATACGTTCTGCAAAAGCAATAGAGGAAAAAATATTGGAAGGTTTAAAAGCTTCGGCCGCGGTAGGTATGCTGGGTATTGAGATTTTGGGCGCCAACATTTTAAACATTGCGGCAACGCCCGAAATGGCCCGGGCGCTTGAAACCGAAACCCGCGAAAAACTGCAACAGGAAGCTGACCAGGCTATTTACGAACGCCGCAACTTTGCCGTTGAACAGGAACGTATTATAAAAGAAACCGAGCTGAACACGGAGATAGCCGTAGAGGAGAAACAAAAGCAAATTGCAGAGAAAAGGATGGAGTCTAAGGTTCAGCAGGCCGATAATGAGCGTAAGCTGCGCGAGATGCAACTGGAGGCCGATATTGCTGTTGAGAACCAACGTACACAGCTTGTTGAGCAAAAAACCGCCAATGATAAACTAGAGGCCGAAACCCAGGGCTATGTATTGGAGGCTACTTTAAAGCCTTATAAAGAAATGGATTGGAAAATGTTGACCGCCTTAAACGGTAATGCCGACCCTCGTTTAAACATAGCGCTGGCTTTTAGAGAGCTTGCCGAGAATGCCGACAAGATAGGCAACTTAAATATCAGCCCTGACTTACTGGATACTTTGATGACCAACAAAACAGATAAAAGAAAATGATCGAGTACGCTATTATTGTAAAAAATAAAACACGGCTTGAACACTTGATCGAGCGTTTTAATACCAAAGCCCAGGCCAGGTTTTATATTGAAAACTTGGGCGAAAATTTTGAAGACTATGAAATGGAGCATGAGATTTTTCATGCTTCGTTAAACGAAGTACAAGCAAAGCTTACCCGGGTGTTAAAGTACAAGATCATTGATAGGGCGTTCGTGTCATCATTTATTTTTTCTGATAAGAATGTGATCATCGTTATTGGTCAGGACGGCCTGGTTGCTAATACAGCAAAATACGCTAAAGGTGTGCCCATCATCGCCATAAACCCCGATGTAAACAGGTATGATGGCGTATTGTTGCCATTTATCCCGGCAAACTTTGTGAAGGCTGTAGAGGAAGTAATTGCAGATCGTTTTACCGCGGACATCCGTCGTTTTGCTGAAGCCCGGTTAAATGACGGGCAACGTTTGCTGGCTTTTAATGATCTGTTTATCGGTGCTTCATCCCATGTTTCAGCACGCTATCGCATCACGCACCAGGCAAAAACCGAAGAGCATTCGTCAAGCGGGCTTATCGTATCTACCAAAGCCGGCTCAACCGGTTGGTTAAGTTCTATCATGAACATGTCGTACGGTATTACTCATGCCCTGGGCGGGCACGATCAACTAAAAAGGCCTGTTTTTAAAGATGATGAATTGGTATTTGCGGTGAGAGAACCCTTTAAAAGTATCAGAACTCAAGCCGGTATTACCTTGGGTTCTATCAAAAGCCAGTCGGCCTTATCCATAGCGTCACTTATGCCGGCCAATGGCGTAATTTTTAGTGATGGGATAGAGGCTGACTTTCTGCGGTTTAATAGCGGCGCGGTGGCCAGCATCAGCATAGCGCCAGAAACGGCCCGGTTGGTGGTTAATAATTAGCTAACGAACCTTTAAAAAATTGTCACCCCACTATCATAATAAACCAATAGCATATCTTAGTACGTAATTATACCGTAAGTGATAGTAATGAAAAAGATAATCCTGTTAACAGCAATGATATTGACTTTGGCAAACGGAGTATTTGCTAAAGCTGTAGCGGCTAAACTAGATACCGCAACCTTCGCTACCGGTTGCTTTTGGTGTACCGAAGCCAAGTTTAAAGAATTAAAGGGCGTTAAAAAAGTAACCTCGGGCTTTACGGGCGGCAAGGTTGCCAACCCCAGTTACGAAGAAGTTTGCAAAGGCACCACCGGCCACGCCGAAGCCTGCAATATTGTTTACGATCCGGCGGTGATCTCGTACGATGAACTACTATCTGCGTTCTTTGTGGCGCATGACCCAACTACACTTAATCGCCAGGGCAATGACGTAGGCACGCAATACCGTTCGGCTATATTTTACCACAACGCGGCCCAAAAACAAAAAGCCGATTACTACATTGGTAAGCTAAACGCCGAACATGCCTACAAAGACAAAATAGTGACCCAGGTAGCACCTTATAAAGTGTTTTACGCTGCGGAAGATTACCACCAAAACTATTTCGCTTTAAACGGTAGCAACCCATATTGTAAATATGTTATACAGCCTGAGCTGGATAAATTCAGAAAGGTATTTAAAGACAAATTGAAGAAATGAGAAAGATCATCATAGCATTGGTATTGCTTACGGTTACCTTAAGCAGTTACGCCCAACAGCTAAAAACTGATGGCGGCAACCAAAACAACCCTTACTACTCAAACACCGACACCAAAAAGTTGAACGTGAGCGATGCCGAGTGGAAAAAAATATTACCCAAGGACCTATACGCCACCGCCCGCGAAGCCGCTACCGAGCGCCCATTTACCGGTAAATACTGGGACAAGAGCGCAAAGGGAACATACTATTGCGCCGTTTGCGGCAACAAACTTTTCCGCAGCGATGCCAAGTTTGCCAGCGATTGCGGCTGGCCCAGCTTTTTTGAAGCCGTACGCAAAAACAGTGTGATCTATAAAACCGATAATACGCTGGGTATGCAACGCGTGGAGGTACTTTGCGCCCGCTGCGACTCGCACCTGGGTCACATCTTCGACGATGGCCCGGCACCAACTTATAAGCGTTATTGTATGAACTCCGTCTCGCTGGATTTCCAGCCGGATGGTCTGGCTAAGAAATAAACAAAGAAGCCCCGCTATAGCAGGGCTTCTTTGTTTATGACTATTTCAGTTCTTCGGATACTTGTTTGGGGGAGAGGACGGTTACTTTCATCCAAACCGGGGTGTCAGGGTTGCCGTTTTTGTCAACTTTTAGGGCGGTAATTTTGTCTATCAGTTCAATACCTTTTACAATTTCGCCGAATACGGTATAGTTCCCATCCAGGTGTGGGGTGCCGCCTGTGGTGCGATACACCTGGCGGTGATCCTCGGGAATTTTAGTGCCTTTGCGTTTTTCGATGGCATCCAGTTGTGCATCGGTTTGGGGGCGGCCGTCTACAAAATATATTTGGGTGGTATACGATTCCTTCCCCGGGTTATCATCCCGACCCATGGCCAGCACACCGCGTTTATGGAATAGGGCAGGGTTAAATTCAGGCTTTATCCACTTTTGCTGTGGGTTAAGTTTACGGCCTTTTTCGTACAGCGAATCCTGGTCGCCGCCCTGTATGACGAAATTTTTGAGGATGCGGTTAAACGTGGTCTGATCAAAATATTTGGTCTTTACCAACCGGATGAAATTATCCCGGTGGACAGGCGTTTCATTGTACAATTTCACAATGCAGTACCCTTGCGGGGTTTCCACTTTTATATATTGGTTTGGCTGGGCGATGGCTGTGCCCAGGCAAAATGCAAGTACGAGGGTGATAACTAATTTAATTTTCGGCATAAGGCTAATTTACATAAAAGCCAACGGATACCCAATTGCTCCGGCAAAACTTGCTAAACCATTTTAGTTGGCTATATTTGAGGTTAAGCATCTATAAGCCCAATATGAAAAACCTGACATTGATCATTTGCCTGCTGTTCGGCATTGCCCTGCAGGCCAACGCCCAGCAAACCGAAGAACAAAAGAAAGCCGAAGCCTGGGCCAACTTCCAGAAGGTTATTGAAGAACGCACTCATCAAGACTGGGCCTGGCTGAAGCGCTACCAGGACGATAACGACAAACTTCCTGCCCCGGTACCCGGCGAGAAGCGCGTGATATTTATGGGCAACTCCATCACCGAGGGCTGGGTAAATATTGACCCTGACTTTTTTAAAGGCCGCCCATATATTAACCGCGGCATTGGCGGGCAAACCACACCGCAAATGCTGGTACGGTTTAGGGAGGATGTGATTAACCTGAAACCACGGGTGGTGGTGATACTGGCCGGCATAAACGATATCGCCCAAAATACCGGTCCGGCCAGGTTGGGGGACGTGGCGGGGAACATATTCTCCATGGCCGAACTGGCTAAGGCCGCCGGCATCAAAGTCATCCTGTCATCGGTTTTGCCTGCGGCAGCTTTTCCGTGGAAGCCTGCGATAGACCCGCGCGAGCAGGTGAGCCAGCTTAATGCCATGCTAAAATCTTATGCAGAAAAAAACAAGCTGGGCTACATAGACTACTACACCGCTATGGTAAATACCGACCGCGGCATGAAAAAGGAACTTGCCACGGATGGCGTACACCCCAACATGGCAGGCTATAAAATAATGGAACCTTTAGCCGAAAAGGAAATTGCCAAAGCGCTTAAATAGAGGCGAAGTGTAGCACCGTATGCGTAGCACGCTACACTGCTACACCCAGGTGTAGCATGCTACAGTATTTGTAATCAGGTGTTTATGTTTTGTGGTGGCAGTGTTTTGTCAGTTGATCGCCTGGTCGTTATCAAGCCCCTTCAGAAAATATTAAATAAACGAAACCTTCCTTTGTAGTTAATCGTACGAGGGGGCATCTTTTTTAAGCAAAAAAACTTCCAGTTAACAGAAAGGGATCAGGGCTTCCTTGCGCTACCGCAAGCCGAAGCTCGCGGTAGCGGGGAAATTGTGATCAGGTTTAGATACCCTAAAATTAAGTACAGTCCACGAGATTCTTACTGACTTATTCGTCAGAATTTGAAAATAATTTAAAAGCTAGTTAAACAATTAGCCAATTAGGTTGTAGCATACGCTATTTAGCTATAATAAGTGGTGTTTTTTGCCGTTAACGGCCTTATTAGCCTTGTTTTTTAAGTGTCGGACCCCGCTTATTATTTCTTAAAAACTGTCCGGACGGGTCCTGAATTGATATATTTGTTTCTCTAATTATCCGAATTACGTCGTCGGTACCTTTATTAATTAAAATAACGGTTGCGTTTTCTTGTCCGTTTCGTTAGACGAAACAACCTGCTGATTTTTTACTGTTTTGGTCTCCGCTGCCTATTCCTCTTTGTCGCTTTCGGCTTCGGCCTTTTTGGCTTCGTTCAATAAATTGGTAGTGTAAGGGTTGGCTTGCAACAGGCGGGCCATGAAGGCCAGGTTGGCTGTGGTGTAGCGCAAGGTTTTGTTGGTATACAGGTAGCGTTCGCCGCCACCTGCTACATAGTCCGTTTCGCCACCGGCTTTACCCACCCAGTAAGCGTTAACATTGGCAGGGATGGTAAAGCCCACTTCCTGCATGGCCCATAGCACCTGTGCGGCACAGTTATGCGCCCCATCCTCGTTGCCGGTTACCAGGCAGCCGGCTACTTTGTTGTAGGGCATGTACTGCCCATTGTCCTGATCCGCCAGGCTCTCATCGCGAAACACTGCATCCAGGCGCTCAATAACTTTTTGCGCCGTAGAGGCCAGGTGCCCCATCCATATAGGCGTAGCAATAATAAATATCTGGCAGTTCTTTATTTTCTCCAGTATCTGCGGCCATTCGTCGCCTTCGCCTTCGTTGGATGTATTGCCGGTTAAAACGTTGTAATCGTTAAGGCGGATGATCTCGGTTTCAATACCCTGTTCATAAAACTGTGCCGCGGCTTTTTGGGCCATGGCGCCGGTGTTTGAAAACTGCGCATCCCGTTTTAAGGTGCAGTTGATGATGAGTGCTTTCATAGTAATAATGCTACAAAATCAACGGTGCAGGCTAAGTTATTGTTTAATTTATTGGCAAAAAAATTAACCCGGCAGGTTGTTGCCGGGTTTTAGTTGTCAATCTTTCGTTATCAATTCCTGCCAGGCTTATACGCTTTACTACTGTCGCGCGTATAAAATTCTCTCTCGTTCCTCGTTCAAGATGCCGGCCGGAAAACACTACAAAACCGCCAGCGAAGCCAAAAACCGCTGCGCGCGCATTTGTTCAACCGCGGTATTCATCAACGCTTTGCCATACATTAACTGCCCTTCGTATTGTGCCAGTGATATTTTTCCTTCGCCCATTAAAGCGCCGAAAGCCTTCATATCCATGCCATCCATTTCCCGGTCGTGCTCAAAATCGGCCGGTTTTGACTGTAAGGCAAGCTGAAACATCAGCAACGCGTAAACAATGCGGCTAAGCTGACGCATGAGGTAAAAACAAGCCATCTGCTTTTCATCAGCATTAGTACCAAAGTAAGTATGCAGTAACGCGCGTTCGTGCTCAGGTGTATGTATAAAAAAGTTAGCCGCGCTTGCCAAGTCGATATACCGATCGTTTAACGAGGCCGCGTCCCAGTCTATCACCCAAATATTGTCCCCATCATATAAAATATTGTTAGGGTTAAGGTCATTATGACTACATACTTTATCGGTGTCCCGGCGGGGATATTTTTCTTTCAGTAGGTTATAATGGCTGAAACCCTCATCAAACACAGGGCCCATTAACCTGGCATGCATTTTAAACCCGCTTATCAGCCCGTCAACCGTTTCAAACACATCGGTACCTGGCGTAGTAAAAGGTATGGCGTGAATAGTTTTTATGGTTTCGGCCAATTGGATAGCCAGTTGTTCGGGGCTTAAGGAGGTGCGCAAAGGTTTGCTTTCAATAAAATGACTAATGGCAATACCCTGCGCAGGGTTATTATAATATAGTTTAGGCGCCACACCTGCCGTTGATGCCAGTGCCGTGGCACCAGTTTCAACTGTATTTGTTGCCGAAGGCGGATTTAACTTTAGCGTGTATGGCTGCCCCTGCAACACCAGTTTGTAAACTGATGAGCCCGACAAGCCGCCCGCCAGTAAGCTTATTTCGGTAATATCGGTGGTATTAAAAGTTTGTAGTAACGCGGCTTCAACAGCCGCTACTCTTTCGGCCGGTATAGCCGAAGCGTTGTTTAATAACATAGGCGTATAAATTATGCCGCAATATTATTAAAAACAGGAGCATATTAAATACCGAAGTTGGTAGACTCCGGTATTTTTAATATTTATGATTCACCTTAAAGTTTTTAAACATAGCCGTAGTTTTATTGGCCCTGATGCCAACTCCGCCGTTTAGCAGCGGCAATTTATCATTGTATTTTAAAACAGCATGGTCCATATCATCAACAAAAACATTGATATTGTTACCGCTAACGTCAACTTTTAAATGGTGCCAAACGCCGGGTTTAAAAGCGCTGTCTGCCGATGATGCCAGCGGCGTTACATTATAATTGTGCCGGCTTAAATTCACTTGCTTCTCGCCAATGTTTACGTAATAGCCCTGGAAAAAGTCAATACCCGCCGGCGCGCTGTTGCCAGAATTGCCTAAAGAAGGGTTGCGAGACCTGAATATCAGGCCGGCGTCTGCCCCGGTAGTGTAATTAATGTCTACTTCTATAGTATAATCGCTCCAGTTGTAATCGCCCATGATACGTTTACCTGTAGCTGTTGATGTTAACACACCGTTGGCGGCCGTCCACTCGCCATCAGTATATTTCCAGTTGGATGCTGTGCCCATATCAAAATCATTAACCTGTATAGGCGCGTTATTGGCCTTATCAAATTTTAACGAGTAAAAGCCGAAGTTTCCGCTTACCGCTTTCAGCTTTAATACGTGGTAGCCCTGTGGCATTTTAAGGCCTTTTATAATTACCGAACCGCCGTTGGCACCCGTAGCGGTCAACTTAACCGTGCCCGATATATCCTTATTATCTAAAAGCAATTGCAGTGCACTACCCGCAAGGGCTGTGTAGGCAAGCTGTACGTTATATTCGGCGGTTATGGCTACGTTTACATTGTAGTTTAGCCATTCGCCGGCCTGCATATGGTCAACCGCATAGCCGCCCAGATCTGAGCCGACTTTGGCAACTTTATCATCCCGTATGTAGAGTTTAGCGATAGATCCGCCGGTTTTATGGTAGGCCACACCCTCGCCGCCTGAGTTGTAATGCACAGCATCAAAAGTACCCGGTATAGGCTTATGCACATCAAATATCCCCGAACCCTGAACCTGGTTACTCAAAGCTATAAAAGCAAAATCGGCCTGGCAGGCATTGGTAAAGTAGCCAATTTTGCCTTTGGGCGCTTGCCTGTTGGTTTGGTGTATAAGCAGGTCATGAATAAATATCTTATACTGCGTACCAAACTTTTCGATCTTCAAGGTTTGCCATTTTGAGAAATCCAGATCGGGCTGTATGTTCACCAATTGCGGAGTGCCCCATTTGCCGTTAACCAGGTAGTTTATCTCCAGTTTTTTTGAGTCTTTACTTACGGCCACTATCCCATAGTTTTTTACGTCGACATAGTTTATAACAGCGCCCAGTTTGGCTGCAGGGTTGGCTGCATCCAGCTGTTTAAAGTTAAATTCGGCGGTAAAGTTTCCTGCCGCTATGGCCGAAAATATGGCCAGCCTTAATTCGCCTTTCTTTTCGCTGTTTAACTTTTGTGATAGATGATCTTTATCAACAATGCTCCAGTCGCCACCTGTAGGAAAGGCCCAGGCCTTACCTATAGTAGCACGGTCGAAATAATCGAAAGCATCCGGCAGTTTAGGGGCTTCCTGGCTAAAGTTTGTAGGGCCAAGCACCTTCATTTTATCACCGTTCCAAACCAGCCTGTCAAAATTATACTGGCGCACCGGGCCCGAGCGGCTTACGTGATTGTGGTAAGTAAGGTAATACGAATCCAGATCGGGCCCTATAAAAAACGTACCGTGGCCAAGCCCCTTAAATGCCAGCTCTTCTGTACTTAGAACTATGGGGTTTTGATCCCGGTGAGGTTTAAAACCTGCGGTAGGGCTGGTTGAGCTGGCATAATCAATACGGTAACCGCTGCTGTTAATATGGTTGCCGGTATACTCCATATGGTAAACACCGTTTCGTTTAATAACGGTTGGGGCTTCTGTCCAGGCGTTGTTCATCCAGGCGCCGGTAAGTATATCAGGGCCAAAAGTTAGCGGGCTACCCATAGCAGCGGCCTGTATACCTTTGTCAGACGCGTGATAGAAATACCACTTACCATCGTCATCAATAAAAACAGAACCATCAATACTTTTGCCGTAATTTTCGGTAACGCGTATAAACGGACCGGTAGGGCTATCGCTTTGATACACGTAGTGCCCCCTTCCCCGCGGCGAACTATACATATAAAACTTGCCATTCCAATACATGATCTCGGGGGCATAAGCGCCAAGGGTGGTTGAGTCGGCCGAGATATTGCCCTCGTATTTCCAATTAATAAGGTTGGTCGAGCTCCAGGCTTTGGCGCCAATGTCGCGGTTTTTGGTGCTGGGGTACATGTAAAACACGCCGCGGTATTTAAAAATATAAGGGTCGCCAATGCCGTATTGCGTCCATTCGTTATCCAGGGTCATTGGGTTTTTCCAGGTTTGGGCCTGGGCCTGGGCTTTACTAAAATAGCTTGTACCTGCAAATACAATTAAAGCCATGCTTTTTACCAGCGTGTGCTTAAGGTTACTAATGGGGTTCATATATATAGTTTATATTGATTAGGATATCCGGATGATAAAGTTAATTAAGATTATTACAGGCCATTAACTGTAACAAGCACTTTACCCGGAGTTTTTGCAAGGGATGAGCTTGTTTTAAACTACCCTTACTAAAGGCCCCTCAAAACTAAAGGCGAGCTTTTACAGCAGTATCTAACTTTTGATTCATTCTTTCTAAAAATCGTCTCAATTTTGGGGTGGGAAATATTGGCTGAAGAAAAATTGCCGCGTTAGTAATAGGAGTGGATACCGGCCCCGGGCCTAAGGCCTGCAGGCGTATGAACGGATAGCGCGACCGCGGTCCTTCATCGGGGTAACGCCCTGTTAAACATACAAAGCAACCATCTTGCGCCAGCTCCTGGCCGAATGCGCATAACCATCCCAGGTGTAAAACTGATGCTGTATGCTTTTCCCGCTTAGTACATTGCTAAACTGTCGATTGTCGTTAAAAAAAGGATCGGTTTCGCCAATGGCCAATAAGATATTGATGCGGCGGATGTGGTTAAGCTGTTGCTCATCATACATATTGGCCATAAACTGCAGGGGCATGTTAAAGTAAACATCCTGGTTATGATACCCATCAAACAGATCGCGGAAATAGGTTACAGCCCGGGTTAGGTCATACCTGCCGCTTAAGCACACCAGTTTGTTAAACAGTTGCGGGTGCCTTAGGGCGATGTTGGCAGCATGATAAGCGCCTAAACTGCACCCGGCTACGCCGAAGTCATTGTATGCATTTTTAACGCGCATAAGGGGTAGTACCTCCTGCAAAATATATTGCTCGTACTGTAAATGGCGGTTTATTTTTTGTTGGGGGTGCGCGTTATCGTTGTAAAAGCTTTCGGTATCAACGCTATCTACACAAAATAATTGCAACTGACCGCTATTGAGTTTATCGGCAAGCGCGGCTACAATGCCCCAGTTCTCGTAATCGAAAAAACGGCCCATGCGGGGCGGAAAAAACAGCACCACCCTGCCGGCGTAACCAAAAACAAGTAATTCCATATCCCGGCCCAGCGCATGGCTGTGCCACCGGTGATATTCTCTGTGCATTACGGCTATCAAAAAATTTGGAGAAATATCCCCGTTTAATATTAATTATGGATGATTAAACGGTTAACTGTTTAACGCGTTTTTAACAATGTTTGTCCACAGCTGGTAACCCTTTGGGCTTAGGTGCAGTCCGTCGTTATCATAGTATGACCTGTCGGGATTGCCATCTTTGTTCAGCATTTTGCTATACACATCAACCATCTGCCAGTTAGAAAGTTTTTCTATCCCGGCACCGATAATGAGGTTGGTAAAATGAAACTGGGGGGCCAGGTGCCAGCGCGCCATGCTGGGTTTAAGCGAAATAAAGTAGCAAGGTATGGCGCCAAAACGTTTCTCAACCCGCGCGGCCAGCTGCTGGAAGAAAAGGAAAACTTCTTCGGGATGCCGGCCATCGCCCAGGTCGTTATCGCCGGCGTAAACAACCAATTGTTTGGCCTGGTAGCCGGCCATTACCCTGTCAAAAAACCAGGTACAGGCCGCCAGTGTTGAGCCGCCGAAACCCAGGTTAACGGGCGCGTATTCGCCAAGATCGTTGTTAAGGGTACTCCACAGCCTGATAGAGGAACTGCCGTAAAACAGCGTTACCGGCTGCGAAGCCAGGCTTTGTGCCTGCGCCTCTAAACGTTTTATGTCGTCTTCGTACCAAAACATAGTTATTCCTCTATGCGCAAAGGAACGAAAATTTTATGGGGTGACGGTAAAGCAGCCGCTAGTTATTTTTCTGTTTGGGCCGCCTG
Source organism: Mucilaginibacter sp. A3364 (assembly GCF_059690715.1). Lineage (NCBI taxonomy): Bacteria > Pseudomonadati > Bacteroidota > Sphingobacteriia > Sphingobacteriales > Sphingobacteriaceae > Mucilaginibacter > Mucilaginibacter sp. A3364. The sequence goes on along the minus strand of NZ_JCAWED010000001.1, from coordinate 2,727,481 downwards.
AATTTGAGCGTTTTTATAGCCGCCAGTAATTGTTCCTGTTGTTGCAAAGTAAGATTGTGGCCGGCCATTACAAATCCATCACAATTATCGCCCGTTCTCCATAAACTATCAATGTGTATGCCCGTAGTACCTAACTGTACCTTTTTTGGAGTTACAATTTTTGCGTTGTAATTATCTATTAGTTGCCATGATATCTTGTCGCGTTTCAAGCGCTCAACAGTTATGCTATCAGCCTTGCCCCAATATTTCCAATGGTTTGGGTCGTTAAGATTCTGTTTAAAACTGCTATCAGGCACGTAAACGTTACCATCTTCAATGCTGTAATACGCTGTGTGCCTTCCTTCCCCAAGGGTGTCACAATACCAACCTAGGTCAAAACCTATTGAAGTAACGCTATCAACATCTATCCTACCAACGAACGAATCAATACCCTTCACGTCGACGCGTTTCCAACTTGTCGGCACTCGCATGGTAAATACACCATAGTTTAGTAATTTGGTTTCTTTATCATTATTAATGCAGGCTGTAAATAAGTTTGCTGTTAAAAGAACCCAAAAATGAAATGTTTTAAAAATTGAATGCTTTGCCCGCATAGAGGTTCAACAGGTTGGTATTAAACAAATTTACAGAAAGGTATCAAAACAAAAAAAGCCCCGCGGACGTGCGGGGCTTTTGCTCCTGAGGCTGGGCTCGAACCAGCGACCCTCTGATTAACAGTCAGATGCTCTAACCGGCTGAGCTACTCAGGAGTATTTTCCGGTTTGGAGAGTGCAAAAGTAGGATTTCCACCGACATTTCACAATATTTTTTCAAAAAATTTATAAATACTTAATTATGAGCGCATTTATTTTTACAGCTAAATGCTACAGGTTAAATATGATTACTGCGGTAATTTCGCAATATTTGCACCGTAAAAAATCATAACGTATTAAATGAGTTTATTAGTTATTGGTACTGTGGCGTTTGACGCTATTGAAACCCCGTTTGGTAAAACAGATAAAATTGTTGGCGGCGCGGCTACTTATGCCGGTTTAGCGGCCTCATACTTTTATAATAAAGCAAAAATTGTTGCCGTAGTAGGCGATGATTTTCCCGAAAGCGAAATTGCCGACTTTAACGGCCACGGCATTGATACCGAAGGCTTGCAGGTAAAACAAGGCGAAAAATCTTTCTTCTGGAGCGGTAAGTACCACAATGATATGAACAGCCGCGATACACTGGTAACCGACCTGAATGTACTAGCCGATTTCGATCCCATCATCCCCGACAGCTACCAGGATTGCGAGTACCTGATGTTAGGTAATCTTACTCCGCAGGTGCAGCAAACGGTGATCAAACGCCTTAAAAACCGCCCTAAACTGATCGTGATGGACACGATGAACTTCTGGATGGACATTGCCATGGACGACCTGCTGGCTACCATTAAACTGGTTGACGTGTTAACCATTAACGATGCCGAGGCCCGCCAGCTATCAGGCGAATACTCGTTAGTTAAGGCTGCGCGTAAAATATTAACCATGGGCCCTAAATACCTCATCATTAAAAAAGGTGAGCACGGCGCGTTGCTGTTTCATGAAGATAAAATATTTTCGGCCCCGGCCCTGCCGCTTGCCGAAGTGTTTGACCCAACCGGTGCAGGCGATACCTTCGCAGGTGGTTTTATCGGTTACATGGCCAAAGTAGGTACGGTTAACTTTAATAATATGAAAAACGCGATCATCTTCGGTTCGGCACTGGCTTCGTTCTGTGTAGAGAAGTTTGGTACCGAGAAGATCAAAAATTTGACTGAGGAAGAAATAGCAGAACGCGTTAAGGAGTTTATCAACCTATCTGCATTTGAGATATAAAACCCCTCCGGGCACTTGCCAAGGGCGATGGCTTTAATATTATAAAAAAAGGGGCGTAAGCCCCTTTTTTTATAATATTAACTTCCCTATCGCATCAAAATTCTGGAAAACCCATTCATCATGCGGGGCGTCGGCTAGTTCGGCAGTAAGGTCCTGCCCGGCCCAGTGTTCGTAGTGTTTGCCGTTTTTCCAGAGCCGGCTGCGGCCCACATCATATATCAGGCCTTTGTAGGCAATCCATATTTCGGGTTTATCCTGCCCGTTGCGGAGGGCCAGTTGCTGTTTGGTGTATTCGGGTAGGGTGGTCATGTGCGGTAAAGATAGAGATTAGAGACTAGTTGATCAGAGATTAGTAAATAGTTTTAATTGTTACCTAACTAATCTCTGATCAACCAATCTCTAATCAACTAACAACCAAACCTTATCCCCCAAAAATTGTACTATAATTATGATGCCCTTAGCCACCCAGGTTGCCTGGCTTTTTTTACTGGCCATACCCATTGCCTGCGTGGCATGGACGGTTACGCACGAAGAGATCTTTAAAGAGCCTCGCGAATACTGCGTGCAATGCAGCAAAAAAAGTAAAAGCCTTTTTACCCGCAAATTTTTTTACCTGTTTACCTGCGAGTATTGTTTTAGCCACTATGTTACCATCGGCGCGCTTCTTCTCACCAATTTTCATTTTTTGTTGGATGACTGGCGCGGCTACCTGCTGGCCGGTTTTGCGCTGGTATGGATAGCCAATGTGTACATGAGCCTGATGGCATTGATCAAAGTTGACATCAGGAAGGATAGGCTGGAGATACAAAGCAAGGAAGAAGAACTGAAAAACTAGTCGATCCTCTCTTTATCACTTATCGCTATAATTAAATTACTAAAAATATTAGTATTTTAATTATTGTTTGGTAATTTTGGACCAGGTAATAATGACGACGATGGAAGCAAACCCAGATACCAAACATACCCAAGCCATGCTTAACGAAGCTATGGAACTGCTTGACGATGCTTTTTGTAACCTCGGCATGTTTCAGCGGCAGCAATACAGCCATCTGCGCAAACGTTTTGAGCAGCATATTGCCTTAAATACCGATTTACAGGCGGCTTTAAATAACATAGCGGTTAACGATTAAACCCAACCGCCAATATGTTACGACTACGAAAACACCGCGAAAAACGCGACGTACTGGGCTTCCGGTTGCCTATGCTTACGCACGAGGAACCTGAGCTGGATGTATCCGAAATTATTGTGATAGACCCTGATAATACCTTTTACATGCGTATGGGTACCGATGCCATGCGCGGCCATTGTTTGCTGAAGGATCATATTTTGGTGGTCGACCGTACTTTGCAACCTGTGCCGGGCTGTATTGTGGTGTTTTTTCATGAAGGCAGTTTTTATACCCGCGAGTACGCGCCCGAGGCTACGCGTGTGGTGTTAAAGGCCGATATGCCCGGCGATAGTATTATTATTGAGAAAGATGAGGTTTGGACCTGTTGGGGAGTAGTTACGGTGGCGCTTAATCCGTTAATTATGCCGCAGCAACGTGTGGGGAGGTATATGCATGTTTGCGCATGTTGATATAAATAATTGCTACGTAAGCTGCGAGCGGCTTTTTCGCCCCGAACTGGAGGGCCGCATGGTAGTGGTTTTAAGTAATAACGATGGCTGTGTGATAGCCCGCAGTAACGAGGCCAAGGCTATAGGCATAAAAATGGCCGACGCCGAGTTTATGGTCCGCCAGAAACTAAAAGAATATAACGCCGAAATATTTAGCTCCAACTACGCGCTGTATGCCGATATGAGCGCCCGCCTGATGAATAACCTGGCCCGTTATACCTACACTTTAATGGTTTACAGTATTGACGAGGCATTTATGGCCCTGGGTGATTTAATGGGCATAGACCTGGAGAAACATGCCGAAACCATCAGCGCCAGCGTAATGCGCAACACCGGTTTGCCTATTACCGTGGGCGTTGGGCCTACCCTTTCGCTGGCTAAGCTGGCTAACAAAGCGGCCAAAAAACAGGGGCGAGATTTTTTAGTGTTGGATACCGAAGAAAAGATCAATGCCGTAACCCGCACCTTCCCTATTGAAGACGTTTGGGGCGTGGGCCAGGCCTATTTTTTAAAGCTGCGCGAATTTAACATCAACACCGCCGAAGACTTCCGCCAGTTGAAACCCGATTTTGTGCGCCAGCAAATGACCGTACAAGGCTGGCGCCTGCACCAGGAACTTTGGGGCATACCCTGCAACATCATCCGTGATGTAGCCGACCGATCGAAAGGTATTGAAAGCAGTCAGAGTTTTAACACCTACCAAACCCGGCAGGAACAAATTGAGGAAGCCGTGGCTATGCACGCGGGCACCGTGGCGCTTAAACTAAGGCAGCAAAAAAGCATGGCGCTAACGCTTACCGTTTACCTGCGCACCAACAAGCATAACGTTAAGCATGATCAGCATTATCCATCCATCACCATAAAAATACCTTTTGCCACCAACAGCACGCAGGAGTTTACCAAAATTTGCGTGCAGGCGCTGCGGGCTATTTGGCAGCCGGGTTATAACTACCTTAAAACAGGGGTGCGCGCCACGGGCATAATCCCGGCAGGCGAAGTACAGTTTAACGTTTTTAATGATTATGATAATTCGCGCCAGCAAGCCTTGAGCGGCTTAATTGATGATATAAACGCGCGTTACGGCCGCGGTTCGTTAAGGCTGGCTGCCGAAGGCTTTGATAAAACCTGGCGCATGAAACAGGACTTTTTGAGCAAGCAGTATACCACGCAGTGGACAGATATTATCACCACCCGTTAAGTTGTAAGAAATTTATTTAATTACTAAAATAATTAGTATTTTTGTGCGTTAATTTGATACTATGTGCGGAAGAGTTTTAGTAGGCGAAAATAAAGACATATTAATAACCGGCAGGGATGGCCACCAGTACAAGCCCAAAGCAAATGGTGCGGGCAATCCCGGCTCCATGTTGCCGGTAGTAACCGATGCCATGCCCGATAAGGTGCAGCAGTTTAGGTGGGGCTTGCTCACTATTGACGATGACAAGATCCACAGCAAAAACAAACACGCGCGAATAGAGAACCTGCACAGTGTGGGCCTGTGGCGACAGTTGCTGGGCAAAAAGCATTGCGTAATACGCATACAGGCTTTTTTTGAGTACAATAAACTGCAGGAAAAGCTGTACCGGGTAGAGCGTGCCGATGGCAAACCATTTTATATTGCCGGCCTGTGGGACATTTGGATTGATATACAAACCAACGTATTGCTGCCCACCTTTGCCATGATAACCATGCCGCCCAACCGCGCCATGGCCGAAATACACGACCGCATGCCCTCCATTTTAGAGCGCAACCAGATAAAAACCTGGCTTAACCCCGACCTAAGTGGCACCGAGCGTGCGGCATTTTTGCAAAGTAACCCCTGCCTGCCCGAAGCCCTGAAAATTACGGTAGAGCGCGATCATAAAGAGCAATAAGGGTGCACACCAAACTCGTGCCTCAGCAGCGGCTCCTGAAAGGGACTCTGCGTCGGGATTTGCCCGGCACAATGCAGGGTCCTCTATCGAGAGACCCTGCTGGGACGGAACGATAGGTGACTTGATAAGGCTAGACTCACTGACACCGAAACTAATTCGATCTTGTTTCAGTAAGGTATCCTGAAAGGGACTCTGCGTCGGGATTTGCCTGGCACAACGCAGGGTCCTCTATCGGGATGCCTTGATTTCCCGCTATCGCTCGAATTGACAGCGGGAGGAGTGGTTGTTATTACGCTTGATGCTCAGGTACACCATTTGGGTCCATCCAAACAAATTCCCAGTGGTGGCCGTCAAGGTCGGCAAAGCTATGTTGGTACATAAAGCCATAGTCGGTTGCCGGGTTTGGTACAACCGCGCCTGCTTTTTCGGCTTTGTCTACCATTGCATTAACGGCATCTTTACTATCTGCCGATATGCATATCGAACACTCCACTTCGGTATGCGCGTCAATAATTCGTTTTGTGGTGAACGTTTGGAAAAATGCCTCCTTCAGCAACATAACAAAAATAGTATCGCTAATGATCATGCAGGTTGCTTTCTCATCGGTAAACTGCGGGTTAAAAGTATAGCCCAGTTTGGTAAAAAAATCTATAGATCTGTTCAGGTCCTTTACCGGTAGGTTTAAAAAAATTTGAGTTGCCATAAGTATTTTCTTTTTTGATTTACCCAAAGGTACGCCAGTGTCATACACCGGCAAAAGGGCAAAAACGACAACATTGGGGTTAATTATGACATGCTTTGTTTAGCTTTTTTATGCAACCTGTAAGCCGCCAGCAAATAATAAAACGCTCCAAACGCGGCGTAACCGGCCAGGCTGGTAATGCCTTTTGTAGGATCATGCGCCAGTATTATAAACGACGTGCCGCCCAACATAGATTGACCGCCGCTAATGATCATGGGCCATTGGCCGCCTAAAGCTTTGCGGCGGCGCAGGCCCAATATTAATTGTATAAGCCCGGTACCTATGGCCCACGCACCGAAAACGATCAACGTTTGGGGGATGCCTTGTTGTAAAGCGAAAATTACCGCCAAGGTAGTAATCCCACTAATAACGGCATTTACATATTGCGGCGTAGCCGATGTGCGGCCCTGGTTAGCACGGATGTCAAGGAAAGTGCCTATCACATCCCAAGCCGGGTAAATAATAAGAAGTATGCCGGCCAGGCCCGCATGTGTTTTTGCAAAAAGCGATACTAATATCACCCAGATGATAGAAAATCCCGCGCGGGTAAAATAAAGGTTGCGTAATGATATGGCTGTTTCAGTTGCCTGTGTGTTAGCTGTAGTGGTTGATGAATGAGTTGTCATAACGATGTTGGTGTTTAATGTTTACAGGGCCAAAGTTGGAGCTGATGCAGCGCCCGGTTTTTCACTTAAGTGAAAATGCCGTCGAAACTGACGAAGGGATTACCGTTTTATAGCTGGCGCGATTTTAACTTAAGTGAAAATTGGGAGCAGATAATTCCTGCTATATTTGATTAAACATACCCGGATGACAGACACCGTAGCACAATACCTCCAAAATTTCGCCCCGCTAAATGATAAAGATATCAGCGACAGCAAACCTTACTGGAAGCCGCGCAAAATTAACAAAGGCGACTTTTTTAATATGCAAAGCATGGTGTGCAATGACCTGGGCCTGGTGGTAAAAGGCATATTCCGCATTTATTACCGCGACCCGGAGACGAAAGAGGACAAAAACATCTTCTTTTTCTCGGAAGACCAGTTTGTGGTATCCTTCCGCAGTTTTGTATCCCGCAAGGTGTGCTGGTATTTTATCGAGGCGATGGAGGATTCAGAGATTTATTTTATCTCGCACAAAGATTTGAACAACCTGTACGATACGCATCCCAACTGGGCCAGGTTTGGCCGCCTGCTGGCCGAACATTTCTTCACCGTAGCCCAAAGCCGTACCGAAGAGTTTATATTTTTCTCGCCCGAGCAACGTTACCTTCGCTTACAGGAAGAACACCCACATATTGTGGAGCGTATACCGGCCTATCATATCTCATCATACCTGGGCATAACCAACCCTTCGCTAAGCCGGATAAGGAAGCGGATCGGAAACAAAAAGGCTGTTGACTAGTTAGTTATAAGTTCCGGTACGGTTAATTTTGAGACGATATTCTGAAACATCGATACAAAACTACGATTCATCCGGTCGTTATTGTATCTACCTTGCAATTATAAACCTATTGATTTTAAGCACTTAAGGGTGTATGCCAATTTATTTCCGCTTCGCGGATAGGGGATTTTGTATGCTTCAATCATACAAATAGCTCTGTTAATATGCTGTCGCGATTTTTTCGCGAAGGATGTGCGCTGTTACCTATTGCCGCGGGCATCTGCTTTATGAAAAACTATTTGTAAACATAAATTAAAAACCATGAGAAAACTACTAACCTATGCGGTAGTCTGCGCGGCATTGTGCTTTGCGGGCTGCAGTAAGAAAGACGCGTCCATTGTGGCGGCTGAAGGATTAAACGGTGCCGATTCGGCCAGTGTGGCAAAAGGAAAATTGCAGCTTGCTGCCGCGATAGACCTGATGAGCGGCAACCCCATTTTACCACTTTTTACTGCCGATCCGGATATTATTTACGCTAACAGCAAGTATTGGATATACCCAACCGCCACCGGACCAAACGCCAGCCAGTTTCACGCTTATTCATCAACCGACCTGCTGAACTGGACCGACGAAGGTATTATACTTGACCTGGCCAACGTAAGCTGGGCGCATACCGGCGGCTGGGCACCCAGCGTAGTGGCGCGCAACGGGCAATATTACTTTTACTTTACTGCCGAAAAAAAGGTAGGCGTAGCCACCGGCGCAACCCCTAAAGGCCCTTTTGTTGACAAGGGCAGTGCCCTGGCTGCTGGCGATGGCCCGGACCCGATTGACCCGATGGTGTTTATTGATTCGAACAATACACCGTACTTATATTGGGGTAACACTACGCTTAACATACAGCAGCTAAACACCAATATGATATCTTTTACCGGTGCGCTGGGGCATAACAAGCCTTCTAATTACTTTGAGGCGCCATATGTTGTTAAACGTAACAGTACCTATTACCTCATGTATTCTATAAACGATTTTAGCAGCGATGATTATCATGTGGAGTACGCTACCTCAACCAGCCCAATGGGGCCGTGGACATATAAAGGCCGTATTACCTCGCCGTTGGGTGCAATTAAAGGCCCGGGCCACCACGCTGTACTCCGGAAGCCTGGTTGTGCCGAAGAATACTTCTTTGTGTACCACAGGCGCACCAGCACCAATATACACGAGCGCCAGGTAGCTATCGACAGAATGTTTTTTGATGCATCGGGCAATATAATGCCGGTAAATATCACAACTTCGGGTGTTACACAATCGCCGGGTACAACGGCTTGCTTTGTGCCTAACCCTATTGCTAATGGTATATACACCATTCGTTCGGTTATCAATACGTCGGCAGGGGCGGGGCTTTACCTGGATATCCCGGCATGCGGTACAGGCAATGATGATGTACGCACCTGGACCCGATCACCTACATGTGCCGGCCAGCGTTGGAGCATTACATACCAGGGAAACGGTTTTTATAAGATCATATCCGAACAATCAACACATAAAGCGCTTGACCTGGATGCCTGCTCATTAACACCGGGTGCCGATGTGCGCGTTTTTGACGCCCTGAACAACGACTGCCAGCTATGGCGTATAGAAAGCCGCGGCAACGGTAACTACCGCATCATGTCCAAGAAAAGCAACAACGTGCTTGATATTGAGAATGGCAGCGCTACACCCGGCGCCAACGTACGCTCATGGACATGGAACGGCGCAAACCCACAACTTTGGAAATTTGAAGCCCCGTGATCACATCTTTTTAAAAATAAAAAAGCCCCGTGCAAGCGGGGCTTTTTTATTTTTAGCATCTCCGGAAAAATTAGTAGCCTTTGTTTTGCACAATGGCTTTATTGGCATCGATCTCTGTTTGCGGGATAGGGAACAATACCTGCTCATCTTTAGCCGAGGTTAGGCCACGGGCTTTGGCAAACGTAATAAATTTGTTTTGCCTGATCAGGTCCTCGCGGCGTTTGCCTTCCATCACAAACTCCCAGCCACGCTCGCGTAATATCACGTCGCGGAAAGCATCTTTGGTAGGTACGTCGGCCAGCGTTAACGGCGCCAGGTTTGCCCTTACCCTAACCGGGTTAATGTAGCCCAGGCCTTCTAAAGTAGGGCCGTTCAGTTCGTTCACCGCTTCGGCACGACTTAACAAAATATCGGCATAACGAATGATCGGGAAATCATTACCATGATCGTTTTTCACGGCAGCATTATCAAAGTATTTCAGGCAACGGCAATTATCAACAGTGGTTTTTAAGTTTACGGTTGCATTAGAAGTGTTTACATAGGTACGCAGGATAATTACAAAGCGGGTATCATTTGCATCGTAAGTATTTACAAAGGCATCGCGCAGGCGGTACATGGTGGCAAAGTTTTGAATAGCCGAGTTCCATTTATATTCAGGCAATTGCGCGGTTGACAGGAAAGCGGTTGGCATAGCGCCTGCAGCCATCCAGTTGCCCTGGTCGGTTTGGTTAATACATGGCATTACAAAAATCATTTCTTTGTTGCCTTCGTTCTCCACCTTAAACATGTCTTTAAACACCGGGTATAACTGGTAGTAGTTATAATCCATTACCCGTTTGGCAGCGTCGGCGGCTTTTTGCCATTGTTTGGTGTTTAACAAAAACTTGGTTAAAAGGCCCAATGCAGCACCTTTTGATGCCCTGCCGGTAGCTTCCTCTTTACCCGGATCAGGCAAATCGGTCACCGCGGCGTTCATTTCGGTTTCAATAAAGGTTTTCATCTGGTCGTCTGTAGCCTTGGCCAGGTTAGCTTCCTGCTTACTACTGGTACGCAAAGGCACCGGGCCGTACCAGTTATACAAGGTAATGTAGGCAAGGGCTCTTAAAAATTTTGCTTCGGCGGCAATCTGCTTTTTGCTGGCATCGGCCGCGTTTACGTTGCCAATGTTTTCCAAAACAAGGTTAGCGTCGCGGATGATACGGTATGACGGGCCCCAGTTATCGCCCTGGAACTGCGTCATCGATGGATCCCAGGCAAAGTTGATGAATTGGGTTAAAAACAGGTTTTCGTTACCACCTGTGTTAAAGCCCACATCTGTGGTTACATCAGCAATGTTCAGTATATCGCGCATAGCGGGCTGATCCTGGTAGCTTTGGTAGGCCGAAAAAAGCAGGGCTTTGATACCCGCCTCGGTAGTTAATACGTTGTCCGGCGCAAACTCGGCTTCGGGCGTTACCTGCAGCATTTTTTTGCAACCCGTGGTGGATAGCAGCAGGCAGGTTGATAAAAGGATATATTTTAATGTTTTCATGTTATTTAGAATTGAACGTTTAAACCAAATAAGAAAGTTCTTGAATATGGATAAGAAGCAAAATCTATCTTAAGCACATCGTCGCCGGTAGAGTTAACGGCCGGATCAACACCTTTGTATTTTGTAATGGTGAACAGGTTATTACCGGTTGCATACACATTCAGGCTTTTAATAAAGGTGTTTTTGATAGGCACGTTGTAAGATAACCTTGCCGATTGCAGGCGAAGGTAGTCAGCACTTTCAACCGTTTTTGAGTTTACCTGGCGCTGGCCCTGCGATGTAGGATTTACGAATGATGGATACTCGTTAGTCGGGTTGTTCGGCGTCCAGCGTTTTAAATAAGCATCCGCCAGTTTATTACGACGGAAACTGATTGGGAAATACGTATCAACCATCATGGCGTTAAGTATGCTGCTGCCTTTGGTACCTTCAAAATAAGCGGTTAATGAAAGGCCTTTGTAAGAGAAGGTATTGGTAATACCATAGTTCATATCCGGCAGCGGTTTACCTAAAATAACCCTGTCGGCATCGGTAATGCTTCCATCGCCATTTACGTCGCGGTATTTTACGTCACCCGGTTTTACAACCGCCGGCGCTTTTACTACCGAAAAATCATCGCCCGTTTGCCAGGTACCTACGATATCATAACCATAGTACGAGTTTATTGATTCGCCCGGGGTGATGATAGTGGCGTTAGTGATAAAGCCGGCACCACCGGTGATGATACGTGGCTGGCCGCCAAGATCAAGCACTTTATTTTTAAGGAATGATACGTTACCATCAACACTCCAGGTAAAACCGCTTTTTTGTATAACGGTAGCGCTCAATTGTATATCAACACCCGAATTGGTCATAGAGCCAATATTTACCGTACGCGAGCCAAAGCCGCTGCTTAATGGCAACGGAAGCGCCAGCAATAGGTCATCTGTGTTACGTTTGTAATATTCTATACTACCTCTAACACGACCGTTCCATAAACCAAAATCAACACCCACATCAAACTGCTTTGCAGCTTCCCATTTCAAGTCGGGGTTTTCGTTTCTTGAGGGAGCGATGGTTGTAAACCTGTTAGGGCCAAATACCGCGTCGCCACCTATTGAGAAGGTAGGGATGTACAGGTAGTTGGCAATGTTTTGGTTACCAATGGCACCGTAACTGGTGCGCAGCTTTAACTCGCTGATGAAGTCATATTGTTTGATAAAATCTTCTTCCTGTAGTTTCCAGGCAAGGGCCGCCGACGGGAAATAGCCGAAAGCGTAGTTTGGCCCGAATTTAGACGAACCATCCGCACGGAATGATACCGTTAACAGGTATTTGTTATTGTAAGTATAATTTACACGTGCCAGGTATGATGCCAGGATGGCCGACGCGCGACCGCTGCCCAACTGGTTTAAAGCCGCGTTGCCTGATCCCAGCGCGTTATAGCTCAGATCCGGCAGGGCAAAACCACGCGCGTTACCGCTGAAAGAGTACGAGCCAAAATGCTCATAAGTGACACCGGCAACAGCATTAATATCGTGCTTGCCAAAACCTTGCTTATAGGCCACAGTACCTTCGCCTACGTAATAGTTACGTGTGCCTGTTAGTATAGAGGCAATGCCGCCCTGTACACCTAAGGTGGTCGACGGATCAATGAAAACGTTTTTTTGGCTGCTGTTAACATCGCCGCCTACACGCGCTTTTACTGATAATGATGGCAGTATAAAGTATTCGGCATAAGCTGTACCGAAAGTGCGGTACGAGTCGCTGTTTGCTGTTTGCCCGTATATTAATGCCACAGGGTTATCCATGGTCATAAATGTTGAGCGGTAAAAAGTACCGTTCGGGTTGTAGATAGGCGATGTAGGATCATAATAAATAGCCGAGTATAAAGCACTGCCCGACTCGTTAATACCTGTACCTACCGAAGCGATATTATCTTTAATGTAAGATGATGACAGGTTAAAGCCTACCGCGTATTTACCGGCTACAGAGCTTTCAATATTAACCCGGCCTGTATAGCGTTTCAATCCCGAGCTTAACACCACGCCATCCTGGTCATAATAACCTAATGAAGCGAAGTAGCGTGTATTGGCATTACCACCCGATACCGATACGTCATGACTTTGAGTGTTAGCGCTTCTGAACAATTGCGACTGCCAATCGGTGCCTGTGCCAAAGTTATCAGCAACACGTTCGGCTGCTGATCCGCCACCGGCGTCAACAATGGCGTTTAATACGTCGTGATAATCTTGCGGAGCCAGTACATCGGCTTTGTTTGCCACGCGTTGAAACCCGAAATAAGCATTGTAATTAACCTTCATGGCACCGGTAGCACCACGTTTGGTTGTAATTAGTACCACACCGTTGGCACCCCTCGAACCGTATATAGCGGTAGCCGAAGCGTCTTTCAAGATCTCGATCGACTGGATATCCGACGGGTTTAGTGAGTTTAGCGGGTTGCGCGGATTTGGGTTTGCCACAAACTGGGCACCAGTGCCACTAACCGGCGCGCCATCGTTTACCGGCATACCATCAATAACATACAGCGGATCGTTACCGCCTGATATGGAGCTTACGCCGCGTATTTTAACGCTCATGGCGCTACCCGGTTCGCCACTACGCTGGCCTATCTGCACGCCAGCCGCGCGGCCCTGTATCATTTGCTGCACGTTAACGTTGGCACCGGGCGTAAGGTCAGACGCTTTTAGCGAAACCAGTGAACCGGTTACGTCGCTCTTTTTAGCGGTACCGTAACCAATAACCACTACCTCGTCTAATGATCGGTCGTCGGCTTTTAATTTAACATCTACTGTGGTTTTTGAGCCTACGGCTACTTCCTGTGTGGTGCTGCCTACAAACGAGAAAACCAGGGTAGCGTTTTGTGGAGCAGTGATGGCGTAGGTGCCATCAACACCGGTGGTGACAACGTTCGTCGTCCCCTTAACCGTTACAGTGGCGCCAATAACTGTTTCTCCCTTGTCATCAGTTACCGTACCACTAACACGCGTTTGTGCCAACGCCAGCGTTACCGAGGCAAATACAAAGCACAGCGTGAAAATAATTTTGTGTAAAATTTTTTTCATACAAATAGTTTAATAATTGGATTCATGCGGGAAAGGATCCCGCTTATTTTAAGTTCATTACAATATTATCAAACAAGAATGTTACAATTCTCTCAACTCGTGTACTAATCGTCTCATTTTGAAGTGGTAATGTCTCGGTGATTTTTGGGGGAGGTGGGAGGTGGATAAGATGATGTTTGCCATAGGGTAAAGTGTGTATAATGTGTTTTTCATTCGGCTAAATTAATAATATAATTTACCTTGTCTATGGATTTAGTAGTATTTATTTAATTTTTGTTGTTTGATGTTTGGGGTTTTATGTGAACTAGTGTTTGATATTGTAGTCGCAGACTACAAGCATAATAGTCCGAAGGCTGGAGACTTCGGACAGCGGGATATTATTGTGGCTCTTAAAAAAACAAGAAAACCCCTTCACGATCTCTCGCGAAGGGGTTTTCAATCAATCTAAATAAGATATCCTACTTCAACTCCACTTCCGCTAAAACCGGGAAGTGATCTGAAGGGTATTTGCCGTAATAAGTATCTGTTAAAATACCCCAGCGGGTGGCGGTGAAAGCTTTGCTCATAAAAATATGATCTATCACACCCGTACCGCGTGGTATACGGAAGCCGTTTGATGATGAATTGTTGGCATATGGATGCTCCACTTTGCTATGGGTATCAAACACCGTGTTTGAGGTAGCAATGGTTTTGTACCATTCGCTGTCGCGACCGCCATTCAGATCGCCGGTTAGCAGGGCAGGGGCGCTGCCGGCAATTTCGGTTATCTTTTTGATCATCAGCTTACCACTTTCGCGGCGGGCAATTACGGCCTGGTGGTCAAAGTGCACGTTGAAAACGTAGAATTGCTTTTTAGTTTTCAGATCCTGCAACTGCACCCATGAGCATATGCGGTGGCAGCATTTGCCATCCCAGCCCATACTTGGTTTATCAGGTGTTTCTGATAGCCAGAAATCGCCGCTTTTAAGTAGTTTAAAACGATCTTTACGGTAGTAGATGGCCGAATGTTCGCCGGCATCTTTGCCATCGTCACGGCCCTTGCCGTAGCGTGCATATTCAGGTAGTGCGCCGCTGATGTCATTCAGTTGGTTTAACAAACCTTCCTGCACACCCAATATATCAAACTGGTGAAAACGGATCAAGTTAGCTACAACAGGCGCACGGTTTACCCAAAGGTTACCGCTATCGCGCGGATTATCGTAACGTATGTTAAATGTGCCGATGGTAAGCTTTTGCGCGCTTGCAGTAAGGACAAACATCAGGGCTACCAGGGTTAAAAATTTCACTTTCATGGTAATCGGGGTTTTTAAAACCCAGGCTTATTGCCAGCCCGGGTTTTGTCCTAATTTAGGATTCATTTGATAATCATTCAATGGGATTGGATATAGGTAATTTTTATCCAGCCATTTGCGTGGTATCTCGTTCATCCAGGTTAATTCGCCTGATGTACCGTTTTTCAGTAGTTGTGAGTTGGTAGCAGCACCCACTTTAGGATTAACATCAACATAAGTAACACCTGCAACCCTGCTTGCTTGCGGTGGAGCCGCGCCCTGGTAAAAGTAAACATCTGGTGCACCGTCTTCGTTCAGGTCCATCAGGGTGTTTACAGCCGGTACATAAAAACCATTCCACACTTGTGTCATCAATTCACCTCTTTTCCAACGTAAAATATCCGCGAAACGCAAACCTTCCAGGCTTAGCTCAATGCCGCGCTCTCTGCGTACCTCTAAAATGGTAGGGTCGGCAATATTCGGGAAATAATTAGCTACCAGGTAAGGGTCGGCAACGGTTGGTTTGGTAGTAAGGCCACCGGTTATACCACCCCTGGTGCGTAACACACCAATAGTAGCGGCCCACTCGGCATCGGTCAAAGTACCTAGTTCGGCTTTAGCTTCGGCAAAGTTTAACAATACTTCGGCATAACGGAACAATGGTACAGCATTAGTATTTAATGCACCGTTATCTAACGACTCGTCATCTAGCGTCATTTTTATTGGCTGATAACCGGTAAAGGTGTATGAAAATACCGGCGGAGCAGCCACAGCAACACCGTTACGTAAACGTTTGTAATCGCCCAAACGGATTGTTTGTTTTAAGCGCAAGTCGCGGCCTTTAACCTCATCTTTAAACAACATGGTTTCGTAACCCGCTGTGTTGGTAAAAGGCGTACCATCCAATTTTAAGTAAGTATTGATAAAGGTACGGGTAAAGCTTGCTTTAGCACCATAGGTACCGCTGGTCCACCACCAGTTGGCTTCGCTTAATATACCTAAGTTCACATCGGCAACAGCGGCTTGCAATACTTCGGCAGCCAAAGGTATGGCAGGCGTAAATACAGCCCTGTATGATGCACCCGCGCCACCGGCGGTATTGATACTGTAACCACCGTTTTTAATGATCGCATCGGCAGCCGAAGCAGTTTCGTTTAACCATTTGTCGGCAGTACCGGTTAGGTTTAATTCGTTGTGGTATTTTCTGTAAGTACCTTCAAACAAACAAACACGCGATTTAAAAGCGTAAGCCACCCATTTGGTAACGGTGGTACGGCTAGCATCGTTAGCGGCAGGTAAGTTGGCACAAGCGTAATCTAAGTCGGCCAATACCGAGTCCATTACTAACTCGCGTTTATCACGACCGGCGTATACGGCAGGATCGGAAGGATCAAGTGCCCTGTTTATCCATGGTACATCGCCAAAGCGTTTTACTTTATCATAATAAAAATAAGCACGGAAGTAGCGTGCCAGGGCCAGGTAGTTTCTGCGCGTTGCTGCAGGTACATTTTGGTCGGTACAGTTTTGGATGAAGTAGTTGATGGTACGCAGATCGCCCCAGCCCCAGCCCGAGCTGTTGTTAGCGCTAAAACCACCTTCGCGGATAAAATCGGGTACTGATTTTACAGCCAGGTAATCGCTCATCGCATCCTGCGCGGTTGAGTTACGTGGCAGGAAGCCCATGTTATAAAACGCGTTGGTGTATAATTTCAACCCGGTCTCGCTTCCAAAAATAGCTTCTTTGGAGGCTGTGGATTGCGGTTTTTGATCCAGCTTTTTACAGGCCGCAAAACTAAGGCAGGCCAGCAAAATATATAGGGTGTATTTTTTCATCTTGATCTTAATTTTAAATGTTTCTGTTTAGAAGCCAAGGTTTAAACCGAAAGAGAAGCTCTTCAAAATCGGGTAGTTATAACCATCACCGTTGGTAGTGCCCGAGTTCAGGTCCTGGTCTGTTGGTACAGCGTTCTCTACGTCGATAGTGTTTTTAACAATTTTGTACATAGGCGAGTAAGTGAACAGGTTTTCGCCGCTGAAGAATACTTTAGCGCTGCGCATACCTGCTTTGTTAACCCATTTGCTTGGCAAGGTGTAACCTACCTGTATGTTTTTCATACGCAGGTAAGCCACGTTCTGTAAGTAACGGGTTTGAGCCACACCCAAAGTACGGTTGGTATTGCTTGACGCAGCACGAGACATGGTACGCGGGAAATAAGCATTAACGTTATCAGGCGTCCACATGTTACCTAAATGGAATTTAGGAACGTTGTTATATGGCCTGTTGTACTGTCCCCAGAACATTTCGGTTTCGGTACTTGGATACCATTGTTGTTTACCCACACCCTGGAAGAAAGCAGAGAACGAGATATTGTGCCAGTTAGCACCCAGGTTTAAACCATAAGTATAACGTGGAGCCGAGTTACCAATAATTCTTCTGTCGCCTGATTTATCAGCTTTGTTTTCGCCAACGTTGATGAAACCGTCGCCATTTAAGTCGCGCAGTTTAATATCACCCGGGAACCATAAGCCTGAAGGCGAAGCACGCATCTGCGGATCTTGTTTAGCGTGTGATGCGATATCTGCCGCATCAATAAAGAAACCTTCTGTTTCGTAACCCCATATCTCGCCAATGGTTTGGCCTACATAGTAATCGCTTAACAGTTTAGTAGGGTTATTGTATTTGTCAATTTTGGTGATGTTATCAGCCAAAGTAAACCTAATATTATAGCTGAAGGGTTTCGCGCTGTCGCCGATCCTGTCACTCCAGGTTAATGATAGCTCCCAGCCGCGGGTGGTTAGGTCGGCATAGTTACCTTTAGGTGGGGCGGCACCAAATACAGCCGGTAATGTTAAACCGGTAGTGTACATGTTGGTGGTTTTACGGGTATAAATATCACCGCTAAAGTTTAATTTACCTTGCAACATGCTCAAATCCAAACCAAAGTTGGTTGTGGTTGATGTTTCCCAGGTTAAGCCATCAGGTATAATGTTAAAGCTGGTTATGTTTTGCGGCCTTGCACCGTTAAGGATGTAGCCTAATTGGCCGATGTTAAAGTTTTCGGTAAACTGGTATGAACCAATGTTACCATTACCTAATGAACCGTATGATGCTCTTAATTTAAAGTCAGATATCAATTTGTCTGATACATGCCAGAACGGTTCGCTGTTGATTCTCCAACCGGCAGATACCGAAGGGAAGAAGCCATAACGCTGGTTAGCCGGGAATTTTGATGAACCGTCATAACGTGAGTTTACCTCTAACAGGTAACGGTCTTTAAACGTATAGTTTAACCTTGAGAAACCGCCTAATATAGCCCATTGCTCATAACCACCACCTGTGGTAACAGATTGGCCGGGTGCAAGGTTGATATCGATAGCGTCTTCAAAAATAATACCGTTACGTTGCGCCAATAACCTGTTATAGGTTGATTGCTCGTAGTTGTAACCAGCCATTATTTTCAGGTAATGATCTTTACCAAATTTATTTTCAAACTCGGCATAAATGTTGGTTGCCAGGTATTTGGTTTCGCGCAGGTCAAACTGCAAATCGTTGGTAGTTGTACCTACATAGGCCGTAGTACCGCGGAAGTTGCTGTAAGGTACCTGTACGCGTTTTTGTTTCCTGTCCTGGTCTGTATTACGGAACGTGAAATCGGCATTAACACGCAATTTGTTATTAAAGAAATTGGTGCGTACGCCGGTAATGTTTCTAAAAACCTCTCTATTGGTATCAAAACCGTTTTTGCCGTAAATAAAATCGCCCACGGTGTAAGCAGCGGCAAAGGTTAATGAACCATCAGGGTTAAATATTGGCATGGTTGGCTTGCCTTCGTCGGCAATGTTACGCCATATACCACCACCTTCGCCCACGTTTAACGGGTTGTGGTAATCCATGGTAGAATAATCAGCATTGTTTTCGATGCTTAACCATGGGAAAACCTGTATGGTACCACGTGCACGAATGTTTTTCATGCTGTAGTCATCACTGTTATAACGGAACATACCGGCCTGGTCAAGGTTACGTGCCGAAACCAGGAAAGTTGCTTTATCGCTACCACCGCTTACGGATACGTTATTTTCAAAAGCGCGGGTGTTTTGCTTGTACAGGTATGAGTAATAATCGGTGCTGCCATAGTAAGTATACTCGCCCGTAGTTGGGTTGACATCGATTGTATTATAAGGCTGGCCAGATTCTGCTCTCTTTTTAAACTCATCTAAATAAGCCTGCGAGAATTTCTGAGTTTTGTTGGCCGCCTGCGGGAAAGCACCGTCGCCGTTAACAAACGCTTCGGCAAACATTTTAGCCCAGGTGTAACCATCGGTTACAAAATCTGGCCTGGTTACCGGCGATTTGATAGCGTAGTTGGTTGAGTATGATACGTTGGTACGGCCTTTTTCGCCTTTTTTGGTGGTGATCAATACCACACCAAACACACCGCGTGCACCATAAATAGCTGCCGAACCGGCGTCTTTCAGGATAGATACAGTTTCGATATCGTTCGGGTTCAATAAGCTTGGGTCGCCTTCAAAACCATCGATCAATACCAAAGCGCTACCACCCTGGCCAACAGAAGTGGTACCCCTGATGTTGTATGATGGTGATTGCGTTGGTTTACCATCGCCCATTTTAATGTTTAAGTTAGGTAGCATACCTTGCAAACCCTGGGTTAAGTTGGTAACCGATCTGTTCTCTAAACTTTTAGCCGAGATCTGGTCGACCGAACCTGTCGCGTTTGCTCTTTTTTGTGTACCGTAACCTACAATGATCAGCTCGTTTAACGTACCGCTTTCGGCTTTTAGGGTAATATTTAAAGGAGCATTGTCTGTAGCTTTAACAGCAACTTTGTTTAAGGTAGTTGTAGCGTACGATACGTAGCTGATGGTAATGTTGTAGGTACCAACCGGCACGCTGGTGGTAAATGTACCATCAACCGCTGTTAGCACTACTTTGTTAATTTCTTTGATAATGATAGTGGCGCCGGGTAACGCTTCACCTTTTTCGTCAACTACTTTACCGGAAATTGTTCCGTCGGCGTAGTTAAGCGAGTTAAGCGAAGTGCCCGGTTTGACGGCAAGGGCCGGCATCGGTATCGCATTTGCGGTTAGCAAAGCGACAGAAGCGCAGATCATTACCTTGAGCTTTGAGGGGAAGGTTTTTTTCATATTGATCACAATTAAATAGGGTTAATTTTTTAACATTTTTTAACACTTATAGAATGGGGCAAAAGTATCCCCGCTATGTAAAGGGGATGTTAACCTAGTTTGATTTCTGAACTTTATGAAAGAATACTTAGGGTGGTATTCTAATTGGTTTATAGCACGTTATTACGAAACAGTGAAATCGATTGTTACGTTTATGTTAAATTGTTTGTACAAGTGCAACTGTTAACATTGTCAAGGCGCGGGGCATGCCCTGTAAACCCGAAATAATTTGGCACAAAAAAAGCCCCGCCACAGTTGTGGCAAGGCTTAATATTTTTAGTATTAGTATAGTTTATTTTGCTTTTACAACGTTAAGCGCTGTTAAGCCCTTGGGGCCTTTTTCGGTAGCAAAATTTACTTTGTCGTTTTCTTTAGCATCAAAGGCCAGCTGGTTAACATGGAAAAATATATTTTCCTGTGTTTTCGCTTCGCGGATAAAGCCGAAACCTTTTGAGGTATTATAAAAGCTGATGACGCCGCTTTTTACTAATTCCTCGGGCTCGTCAACATGCTTGGGTGTGGATATAGCTATATCAGCAACGTCCACCTTTTTACGGGGTACGTTATCCGGCGGCGTGGTGGTAATGTTGCCGTCTTCGTCAACATAAGCCATCATATCTTCCAGGCTTTTACCTTTGACAGAATCTGATTTGCGGGCCTCGGCCTTTTCTTTTTTATCCTGTTGTTTTTTCAGGCGTTTTTTTTCTTTTTCTTTTTTATTGAATGTCTCGTTGGTTCGGCCCATTTGTAATTTTTAGGTTAATAATAACTTGTTAAAACAAAACACCCGCCTTTGCGGGGCAGGTGTCAGGTGTAAATCTTATAGTGATAATTAAATTACTTTTACGTTTACTGCGTTCAGGCCTTTTTTACCGTTTTCAACTTCAAAAGTTACTTTGTCGTTTTCACGGATCTCGTCAATAAGACCTGTAGTGTGTACAAAAACATCAGTGTTTGTACCTGTTTGTGAAATAAATCCGAAACCTTTGGTTACGTTAAAAAATTTCACTGTTCCTTCGTTTTGCATTTTATTGTTTTTTAATAAGTTGGCAAGTTACCTTTAATAATTGACATATTGTTACTTTTGGTAAAATACCTTGTAATCCGTACAGCCATTTTAGCTAAAGGTAAAACAGTAAAATGCTTTTTTTTAGGGCTGTTTTAATTACGCAGGTATGTACTTGTTTATTATTTTGCCACCCTTGTAAGCGGTCGAGCTTTCCAGTTTCATTAGCCTATCGTTTTTAAAAATAGATAAGCCGCTGCCTATAGCTACCGGGTTGCTGCAAATGTAATACTCATCAACCAAATTATGCTCAATAAGCGAACTTACAAACGTAGCGCCGCCATACACCATAATATCTTTGCCGGGTTGTTGTTTTAGCGCGTTTACTACAGTGGCCAGGTCGCCATTCTCTACTTCCAGGTTGCGGCCTTCCATTTCGTGTATCGTTTTGCTGAAAACGATTTTGTGCAAGTTAACCATCAGCTGCGCTAAAGGCTGCTCGGGGCTGTCGGACTGGTTGTCAACCACGCTTTCCCAGTATTTAACAAACTCGGCTGTCATTTTGCGACCCAGTAAAATGGTGTCGCAGCTATCGGCCAGTTCAATTATTTTTTTGAAGAAGTTTTCGTCTTTTTCGGTAGCCATCCACATCCAGTCTAAAGCGCCGTTTGGGCGGGCTACATAACCGTCAATACTCATTTGTACCTGTAATTTCAATTTTCTCATAGCAATAGTGTTTTTATGTTTTGTAATTGTATGATACAAATATCAGTACACATTGCATGCCATGGTGAGGGGGATATATGACAAATAGGGTGGGTGATTGACGCAATGACACACCAGTATAAATAAAAAAGACCCTGCCGTTAGCAGGGCTATAATGTATTGAAGAGGTATAGTAATTGTATAGTTAAGGTTTTATTTAACCGTATCAACCGGTGGGGTTTTGCGTTTTGGACCAAGCATTTGTTGCAATTGTGTTCTTGTTATATTGCCAAGCGTGGAACGCCCATTTGCCTGATAGGTAGCCGGTTTTGCTGTTATACCAATGCCTCCAAATGTATTACCTAAGCTCCAGAAAGTAGCTTTATTAACATCGTAAGGAGGATTTGTATTGATATTGGCTTTATAGTTAACGGTGAAGCCTGGTTTTGCATTAGCTGGTGTATCTTGTGTTACATCTGGTTCATTAGCGTTTGGTTTAGTAGCTGGCGTAGAGCTTTGGCCCGGCGCTGCAGTTGGTTTGGTACGTGATCCTCCGGGTTCTGATTTAAAACTTATTGGGTAATCATCGCCTACAATACCCAGGTATTTTCCATGAATTAAATCAGATTGCTTTACACCATTTACAATAAATTCTTTCTCGTTTAAAGTAAAGGTAAGCGGAGTGCGGGTGCTTACCAGCCCATCCCTCAGTAAAGCGTTTACCACATCATCATGCGGCCTGCTAAATTTACCGTTATCGGGCAATGAATCGCGTTGTTGCCATGCATAATATTTTTGATGGATGGCTTTAGGCATTACAACACCGTTTATAACAAACTCATCGGAGTTTAACGTAAACGATTTAAGGTAGGTGCCACGTTCAATGAAACCATCTTTATTGATCTCGCGCATTAAACTTTCCATCTTGGCCTGACGGGCATTACGAGACAGCTGCTGATATTTTGTTGGCGGGGCAGGCTGCAGATCAGACCCAGGATTAAGGGGAGGTTGATACAGCTTAAAATATTTTTGATGAATCGCGTCAGGTTGTTTTACACCGTTCACAATAAACTCCTGCTCGTTTATCTTGTACGAAAAGCCCTTCGCATTGTTTACAATACCATCTTTAATTAACTCCTGAACTATGGCCTTTGATCGGGCTGTAGATTCGGCCCGGCGTACCGACTCCGGCCTGGTGTCGCTCGGGCCGCCATAACGATAGGCTACCTGAGGAAGTAGTTTTTCAAGGTATTTTTTATGTAGTTCTTCTGATTGTTTTACGCCATTTACAACAAACTCATCTTTGTTTATGGTATAAGAAACCGTGTTGTAGCCACTTATCAGGCCCTCGTTCCGCATCGCGTCTATAAATGCATTTCTTTTAATTGTCGCCGCTGCCTGTTCAATGCTGTCTAACTTCCTGTTTGAGGCCAGTAATGCCGCGTATTTTTTCCGCATTGCTTCGGGTTGTACAACATTGTTAACGCTAAACTCTCTGTCGTTTATCCTGGTTGATCTGAGGTCTTGAAAATTTTTGATGATCCCGTCTTTTATCATTTCTCTCCGCATGTTAATGCTTCGCACTGCGCTTGGGGTATTGTATTTATCGGTATCTGCCGCTGTTAAGGGCCTTTGGCTGTTAAATTTATCAATTAAGGCAGCGTATTTTTGATGCATCTCTTTTGATTGCTTTACACCGTTTATTAATAACTCGTTCTCGTCTACTTTAAATGTTTTAAGGTCACTGCGTTTTTTTACTAAACGGTCTTTTAGTATCTCAGCAATTTTTGCGTCAGTTATTGCATCGCCGCCGCTGTAATTCTTATCGGCCGGATCGTCGCTTAATGAAAATGTATACTCCATTGTTACGCCGGATAAAGGCTTTAAACGGGTTAAATAACCTTTGGGCGTATCAAGCGCCATTGCGCTTAAGGCCGGTACCTCAGCTTCAAGACCGGCCAAAGTTATCGGCGCTATGGTGTTTTCCGGTTGGGGTTTGGTCAGCTCATCGGCTTTTTCGGGCTTAATAACATCAGCCACTTTTTTTATAACTTCCTTAATAGTTTCCTTCTCAGCAAACGCGGTTAAACATACCCCCGATACCACCAAACAAACGGCCAGCACGGTTTTCTCAAATAAGTTAAGCGAATGATTACGATTGCCCGCCATCCGTTTCACCCGCTCCAGCAAAGTGCCTTTGTTGCCCGCAAATGCCATGGCATATGGCGAAACAGTAGCCTGGTATTCCTCGCAGCTTACCAGCGCACGGATGTAACCCGCTTTGCTGCTGCTTTGGGTTAGCGCCAGGTCATCACAGCAATTCTCGCGTTCGGCTTTGATCAATTGTGATATCCATAGCACCGCCGGGTTAAAAAAGAAGACGATCTCCATCAGGCTTTGCAGCAGGTTAACCAGGTAATCGCGGCGCTTGATGTGGGCCAGTTCGTGCACCAAAATAGCCTCTACTTCTTCGGTGCTCAGGGCCGTGAGCAGGCCCACCGGCATCAGTATCACGGGTTTTAAATTACCTATCACCATAGGCACTTTCGCTAACGCAGATTCCAGCAGGGCCACACTTTGTTTAATGCCTAGTCTGTCGGCCAGTTGTTGTATGTGATTGGTCCAGTATTCGTTAACGGTAACCTGGGTGCTTTTTAAGCGGTTCACACTCCACAAACCCACAGCAAACTGCATGCTTTTAGCGCATATGATCAAAAACCAGATCAATACAATGGTATTATGGTGATTATTTAAATAGCCTTTAATGGCATCTACCGTACTTACCGGCGCCGCGGCTTGCTGCACCGGCAAATCGGTAACAGGGCCAAAGTATTCACCTTCAAAAACCTCGTTGCTTATGGCCGGCGCGTTTACTGCCAGCGGGCGGGCGGCATTAAATTCCACAGCGAATGTTATTCCCACACCAACCGTGAACAGCGCCAGCGTAGCTATTAACAGGTTATACCGCGTGCTTGCACTTGCCTTCCGCGTAGCGATGATAACCAGACCGGTTACCATTGCCAGCACCAGGCCCTGCCATAATGATTGTACCAATGTATTACACAGTGCGCCGATGAACCTATCGGTTACCAGCGAGTTTAGGGTGAGGAATGTCATGGTCTTCTGTTAATTTAAGTTATAGTGATAAGGTTTAGGTTTTATTTATTTTCCAGCTTGTCCAGCATTTCGCGTATGTTGGCCAGGTCTTCTTTTGATGCTTTGTGATTACCCAGCACCTGCATTACCAGTTTGCCCGCGGCACCCTGGTAAACCGATTCCACAAAACGGTCCAGTATCTGGTCCTTTGTTTTCTCTTCGGCATCGGCGGCGCGGTAAACGTGCTTCATCTGGCTTTCGTCGCGTTTTAGTAATTCTTTATCTACCATAATTTGCATCAGCTTTAGGGTAGAAGTATAATTAACATCGCGCTGTTCGTTCAGCCTGTCATTAACAAAACGTACGGTGTTGGCGCCATGCTGCCAAAGCACCTGTAATATTTCCAGTTCGGCTTTGGTAGGTTCGGCTTTTTTGTTTTCGTGGTCTTTTCCTGATTGCATAGATTAAAGGTAGGAAAGTTTTCGTACGAAACAAGGGATAGGTTTATTTTTTTAAAAAATATTTTATATCCTAACTTGTTTTACAGTCAGTTAGCTATAAAAGTGGATAAAAAATTGAAAAGTATTAGTGAAAAACGCTTTAAGGCGCGGTAGCCTGCCACATTTTTATAGAGTTAATGCCATTGTTTAGCGAGGCGACCGAATAAGGTACGTCTTTGCCTTTAATACGCAGGCTGCCCTCAATAGCGTTGTTTTGGGTGGTAGTAACCAGTACCTCTACCTGGCTTTCTTTGGTGAGCGAGTTAACTGTGTAGTCGTATGTTTTTTTGCCTTCTTCAACAATTTGTTTTACGGGCCAATCGGGTTGTTGCCTTATCTGTATGCGGATGTTCATATCCGTAGCCGACGATACATGGAACACCATACCATTAGTAGCCGCGTCTTTTTTGCACGACGAGCAGAGGGTAAACAGGCCAATAACCGGAATAATGAGTTTTTTAAGCATGGTTTTTCAATTTAGGTTTATTAAAGATGTAAATTATTAACGGCTCGCCATTGTTAAAGTTCGTTAAAAGTGCACGCGCAAAATTATTACCGCATCCGGCTAAAATTTGGCATTTTTGTTCCGAAACAACCCCCGCGCAAAGGCGGGCTTTTTTTATTTACAGCATTATTTTTTACGCCATGAACTGGATCATACTCATCATAGCAGGTTTGTTTGAAGTAGCTTTTGCATCGTGCCTGGGCAAGGCTAAGCAAACCACCGGCACCGAAGCTTACATATGGTATGCCGGTTTCCTGGCATCGCTTACCATAAGCATGGTGTTGCTGGTTAAAGCCACCCAAACGCTGCCCATCGGCACCGCCTACGCCGTATGGACCGGCATTGGCGCCATAGGCACCGTGCTAATGGGCATAGTTGTTTTTAACGAACCGGCCACCTTTTGGCGCGTGTTTTTTATAGTGACGTTGATCAGTTCTATAGTGGGATTGAAGGCGGTATCTGCACATTAATTTATCACCCTATGGATTTTGAATTAGATAACGATCAGCGTAAGTATTTCGGTTTAGAGCCTATTAAAGCTAGTTGGGATAAAGTCATATTGAAAGGAGATGCTTACCGGCCCGAAAGCATTTTATATTTCGATGGAGATATTATTAAAAGGCATATTTTATCAACCGATGAAAAATACCAGGAAAGCCAATATGATGAGCTAACTAAAGAACGCATGTTTTTAGTGCCTGCGACAGGAAAAGGGAAAGAGAAAAAACTTACTGCATCTACTTTAGAATCAAGACAACCCAAGGGAGTATATTGTGTCTTAAACAATAATGGCTATTGACAAATAGGTAACTATAATACGCAAAATACTTTTTATAACAGCAGATGGGAGAGTGAGAGCGAAGACTCGAAACCGATTGATAAAATTGTATCTGATTTTATTGATTCCTCACCGCACGACCATTTATCAGCAATTGAAATTTTTAAAAACGCTACAAGGAAAAATGTAAGATTTAAATCGGGGGACTTTTTTGCTTTTAAAATTAGCCGCACTGAATTCGGTTTTGGCCGAGTGTTGTTGAATATAGATATGCTTAAGAAAAAAGTTGCTTTGTCTGACGAACATGCACTACATTTTATTATGGGCAAACCTGTATTGATTAAGCTTTACAGTTACATATCTACATCCAAAAACATAGATTTAGAATATTTGAGCGGTATAGAATCTTTGCCTTCAGATTACATAATGGATAATGCATTATTTTATGGTGATTACGAAATCATCGGTCACAAACCACTACTTGTCACCGAATTGGAATTTCCCTTATCTTATGGCAGGCATATTCATGCAACCCGACAAAGTGTTTTTTTTCAATGGGGACTAATCCACTGCGAAGTATCCAACTCAAAGTTTAACAAATACTTGTTGGCTGATAATCCATTAATACCAATAGATAGTCCATCAAGAAAAACCAGTAACCCCTATGGGTATTATGGCATTGGTTTTTCGCCTGCATACAACGCTTTGGACGTAAAAAAAACTATTTTAAATAATGGGGTTTTTCAATATCACCATAGCCTTCATTACAAAGCCCAATTCGATCTGCGAAATACCAAAAATCATGCAATTAAAGAAGAAATTATGCAAGTATTTGGTCTTGAACCCGAAAAAGGATACGATGAAAATTGCTTGATAGCTGGCGTTATGGATACTTTCAATTTGTTAACAGTATTAGTGTAGTTCACCACCATGAAAACCCTCTTTCCGCACAGCGAAGAGAAGGTCGACGCACGTGCCGTCAGGGTTAGTCATCGCCGACAGGTAATTTTATAATAAGGTCAACGTTTTAAACACCCCGTCAATCACTTTTGCCATGCGTGTAATATCAAGCGTCTCCATAGTATCAGTAGCATGATGGTAGTTGCCGTTGCGGTAAAAGGAAGTATCGGTTATCATCATGGCGCTAAAGCCGAACTTCCAGTAGTTCAAATGGTCTGAAAAATCAACCCCGGTAAGCGATTCCGGGCCTGCAAATTGCTGGGTACGTATGGTTTTGGTGGCTTTATAGGTTTCGCAGAAATTGTTTACAAACCGCCCCGCGCCAAACTTTTTTACCAGTGTTATATAATCGCCTTTATTGCCATAAAACCAGGAAAGCAAACCAAGCGGATATTGCTGCGATTTTTTTTCGTCTTTAAAATAGCCTATCATTTCCAACGATAACATGCCGTAAACATCAGTTTTATTAGCCGCCAGTGACTGCGCGTGAATGTAACTCCCCATATGCTCGGTGCGGAAAAAAGGTGGCTCTTCCAGTGTATAGGCCACCAAATCAACCCGGTGGTTAAGCTTTTGGCCTTTTAAAAGCCGGGCCAGTTCAAGCAATCCCGTCACACCGCTGGCGTTATCATCAGCACCCTGCTGGTTACCGCAAACATCATAATGCGCGCCCACTATTATCCGTTTTTTATTTTTGGTGCCGAAGGAACAGATCACGTTTTTATATACCTGCCCGTTTGCGGTATATGATTGTATGTAAACACTATCAGCGTAATGAACAAATACAGATTTAATATAGTCGGCTGTTTTGTTTAGCTGTAACGTATCCTGGTAGTTACGGTATCGGGTGGTTTTGGTAAGGGTTGTAAGGTGCTTTTTAATAATAGCGGTATCGCTCATCGGCATTGCCAAACAACAGCGACCAAGCAGTGCAAGTATAAGGGTGGTAATAATGTTTTTGATCATAGCGATAAGGTTTCGGGAACGGTTATTCCTTATGCCAATATACGAACGAAGTACAGGAATATTGTTTTGCCAGTGATATTGCTTTTGGCCTTTTACAATCTCGTAGGTAGAGACGCAAAATATTGCGTCTCTACAATATTCCTTTCTTAATCCAAATTAACTTTTTGCCGATTGATACTGTGCAATTTTGCGTAACAAACTAAAACACAGTATTATGAAAATAGTAGTTATAGGCGGCAGCGGACTGATCGGCTCAAAAGTAGTTGTCAAATTAAGCCAGTTAGGCCATGAGGTTATCGCCGCTTCGCCGGCAACAGGTATTGATAACATCACCGGCGCGGGTTTGGCCGAAGCGCTTAAAGGTGCCGCCGTAGTGGTTGACCTGGCCAACTCGCCATCATTTGCAGATGATGATGTCATGAATTTCTTCCGCACATCGGGCACCAACTTACTGGCTGCCGAACGCGAAGCCGGTGTAAGTCATCATATCGCGCTATCGGTTGTAGGTACGGCTTTATTACAGGATAGTGGTTACTTCCGCGCCAAGCAGGTGCAGGAAGACCTGATCAAACAATCGGGCATACCTTACACCATTATCCACTCCACCCAGTTTATGGAGTTTTTGGGCGGCATTGTGGCAGCATCGCATGATGGGGAAAGCATCAAACAATCAAACGCCAAGATACAACCCCTTGCATCTGATGATGTGGCTGCATTTACGGTTGATTTTGTGTTGGGTGAACCTACCAACGGTACTGTAGAAATCGGCGGTCCCGAACGTTTTGGCCTGGCGGATTTGGTGCAACTTTACCTAACCAAAACCGGCGACCCGCGCAAAGTAATGATAGACGATGATGCCCTTTATTTCGGTGCGCACCTTGACGACCTTACGCTGGTACCAAAAGATGATGCCAGGCTAGGTACTATCACTTTCGGGCAATGGTTCCCTAACAGGCCTGTGAGACATTAATTCAGATCGATGAAATACAGAGAGACGCAAAGTATTGCGTCTCGACCTTACAAGGGCAAGGTAAACCAAAAGGTACTGCCACGGCCCACCTCGCTATTAACACCTATATGGCCGCCGTGTTTCTCGATGATCTCGGCGGCTATATAAAGCCCCAGCCCGAGGCCCGAAAATTGCAAACCACCATAATCCGCGCGGTAATAGCGCTCAAAAATGTGGTTTATTTTATCCTTAGGTATGCCGGGGCCGAAATCAATGATAGAAACCTTAGCCTGGTTATCCAACTTCTTCAGTTCAATGATGATCTGTTTGGATGCCGAAGCATATTTAACGGCGTTGTTGACCATATTAACCACCACCTGGTCAAGCAGGCTCTCATCGGCAAATACTTCCAGGTCGGTATCTCCTTTTAGCACAAGTTCGTATTTTGCCTCGGCACGTATATGATGGCAGCAATCGTTGATCATATCCGCCAGTTTAAACGTAGTTTTATTAAGCGGGAAACGCCCCTGACTAATGCGGTTGGTATTCAGCAAGCCATTAACCAGATCAGTTAAGCGTGCCAAACTTTTGTTTGATTGGGCGATAAGCTTAAACAGCATATCCTCCTTAATATTCTCTTTCAGCCTGTCAAGCAACTGCAACGAGGCTTTAAGCGAAGCGATAGGCGTTTTCAACTCGTGACTGGCAACACTTATAAAATCTTCCTGGTGCTGTTGTATTTTGCGTCGGGTGGTAATATCAGTAAAAGTACATATGCCGCCGTTTATCTTTCCAAATTCATCCAGCAACGGCGCGGCGTTTATAGAAATATATATTTTACTGCCGGATGGTAGCACAATGCCTATCTCTTTGTCATAAACGGCTTTTCCGTTTTCAAATATGCTATACATGGGGTGCTCATCCTGTGGCAATACGCTGCCGTCAAGGCGCTGATTTTCCCATTTGGCATCATTATAATTACGCTCGCGGAACTGCTGCTCGGTCATGCCCATGATCTTCTGTGCGCGGGGATTGGCATAAGTGGGTTTACCATCGGCATCAACAATAACAACACCTTCGGCCATGGTATCAAAAATACCCTGCAGGCGGCTTTGGTTGGCACGCAGGGTTAGCTCCAGTTCGCTTTTCTCAGCAATAATGGCTTCAAGGTGCTTGCGGGCCAAAACCTGTTCGGTAACTTCTACAGCCACATCCATCACACCGATGATCACCCCATTATCCAGCAACGGGCGATAGCTGAAATTAAAGTAGCGGGTTTCCAGTTCGCCGCCGCGTTTCATGCGTACGGGGGCTTCCAGGCCGTCGGATATTTTGCCGGTGTTAAACACGTTAAACAGCAGATCAACCGCCGGTTGGCCTTTTAATTCGGGCATACCTTCCAGTAAAGGCTTGCCGATAATACTGCCATCTTTATCCAGAATCTCCAACATAGCCTGGTTGGCCAGATCAATTACCAAATCTTTCCCCCTAAAAACCAAAATGGCTACGGGCGCCTGTTCCACCAGGCGCTTAAAATCAGTTTCCGATTCGGTTAAACGGTGGTTAAGGCGGTTGATGTTTTCGTTGGATAAAAGCAGGTCCTCGTTAGCGGTCTTAAAATCGGTGTTGGCGGCCGATAGTTCGGCGATGAGTTTGCTTTCGGTTTTGCGGGTTTCGGCCAGTTGCTCAATGGCCTGCAGGCGGCTGCTTACATCGCAGGCAGTATGTAAAAGCCCATAGGTTTTACCGGCCTCGTCAAGCAGCGGGCGATATTCAAAATCAAAATAAGAAGTGGTGAGTACGTTGTTTACAAGCAAGGTAGCAGGGGTGTCTTTAGCGCTATAGGTAATACCTGTTTGCCAAACAGTTTGCAGTAAGTCTGCAAAAGGCTGGTCTTTTATTTCAGGAATTGCTTCAGCTAATGTTCGGCCTATTACGCCGCGATCCTTGCCCCAGATGTGCAGCATAGCATCGTTAACAAAACGAATGTTTAGTTCAGGGCTGTCATAAATGGCTGTGGCATCTTTTGACAGGGATAGAATATCTAAAAGGTCCTGGTTTGATAGCATGCGTTCCTTTGTCATATCGACAAAAAAATTAAACATCAGATGGTATGAATTGTTTTTCTGAGAAAATAGCCTAAAGTTCTAAGCGTTTGATGGTAAAGTAAAATGGAAAGTTGAGCCTACACCTTTCTCACTATCAACCCAAATACGGCCGCCATGGTGGCGAATGATCTCGGCACTCAGGTAAAGCCCAATACCAAAGCCGGATATATGCTGCGTATGCGGACTGCTAACGCGATAGTAGCGGTCAAACAGCTTATCTATGTCCTCGGGTTTTACGCCCATGCCTTCGTCTGTAACGCTTACTTCGGCCTGGTGGTCGCTAGCACGGCAGTGCACAGTTACCAGTTTGCCTTTTGGCGAGTATTTGATGGCGTTGGATACCAGGTTAGATATCACCGAAGCTATTTTATCTTTATCAGCCATCACAACTACCGGGCCTTCAACTTCAAACAGGATGTTATGGCTGGCTACGGTAAGGCGGGTTTCGGCAATAACATCCAGTATCAGTTCGTTCATGTCAAACTCCTGCGTCACGATCAGTAATTTGCCCGATTCAAGCCGCGACACATTCAGGAAACCATTGATCATGGCAGCCATTTTGCGCACCTGCATATCAGCTTTGCTTAGCGCCGATGGCACAAAGCTATCTTCGCTTTGCTGTAGTTTTTTATTGAGCAGCTGCACCAGCGCGGTGATAGACGTAAGCGGCGTTTTCAACTCATGGCTGGCCATAGCTATAAAGTCGTTTTTGCGCTGCTCGTCCTGCTTTTGTTCGGATATATCGCGGGCTATTTTTGATACGCCGGTAACCGTGCCGTGCTCATCAAAAATAGGGGATATGGTGAGCGATACATCTATCAAACGGCCATCCTTGGTCATGCGTTTGGTTTCAAAATGCTCCACACGCTGGCCCTGGCGCAGTTTGCCAATAATGAGCGGCTCTTCGTCATGACGGTCTTCAGGTATCAGTTTAAATATGGAGTGGCCCACCATCTCGTCTTCGCCGTAGCCGAACATGCGCTGCGCGCCTTTGTTCCAACTGGTTAATATCCCATCCAGGCCTTTACTGATGATAGCATCGTCGCTCGACTCCACAATAGCGGCCAGTTTGGCGCTGTGTTCTTCGGCTTTTTTGCGTTCGGTAATGTCAAGGCATATCACCAGGCCGGCGTAAACAAGGCCATCCTCATCACGTAGCGGCACAAAATCAACCCGGTAATTGCGGCCATCATAACCTGTACGGTCGGCGCGAAATTGTTCGCCGCTCAGCATCCGGTCGTACAGCGGGCCGCCTATGCTGTATCTTTCGGGGTGTACATCGCGTATGTGTTTGCCAATGGCATCGGTAGCGCCGTAGCCCAGGCCTGCGGCCAGGTTACCTTCGGCGGCCAGTAATATCTGGTCCTTATCCATCAATAATAAAGCCGAGCCCGGTATATTGCCGGCAATAGTGCTAAACAGGTAGGCGTTACGTTCTATTTCGCGTTTGGCTTTAAACAGGTCCTCGTTGGTTGCCATCAACTCCTCGTTAGTGGCGGCCAGTTCCTCATTGCTGGCCATCAGTTCTTCGTTAAGCGCCTGGGTTTCTTCCTCGCTTGCGGCAAGTTCTCGGGTACGTTCTTCTACCCGCTGTTCCAGTGATTCGTTGGCGGCGGCCAGTTCTTCGCGGGCTTCCAGCAGTTCTTCGTTTATAGCGGTAAGTTCTTCATTAGCGGCGGTTATTTCTTCGTTGGCGGCACTTAATTCTTCGTTCATGGCAGCTGTTTCCTGCTCTTTAAATTCCAATTCGTCGTGCAGGCGCTCGTTTTCGGCTACATCGCGTATTACCCGCATGTACGAGTACCCCGCTATTAATAAAGAAAGTATAATGGCACCTACAATAACCGCCGGGGTAAAGGCGCTGTAACGGGCCAAAACTTCGTTGCGCTCATTCAACAGCAATTGCTCGTGCCTCTCGGCCTTGTCAACTGCTTTGCGCAATCCGTCCATGGCTATTTTGCCGGCTTCCAGGTCCACTTCGGGGATAAGCTCACCCTTCTCTTTTTTTTCAATTACCTGTTGTAAAATACTTAGGCGGGTGGTCATTACCTGCTTTATTTCGGCCATATAATGTTGCTGGCGCGCATTATCGCGGGTAAGTTCCTTAACCTCGTTAATTAGTTTAACGGCACTTTGCGTCGCGCCGGCGTAGGGCTCCAAAAACTCGGTTTTACCGGTTAACAGATAACCACGCTGACCTGTCTCTGCATCCTTCATTAAAGACAGGGCCTTCTCCAGTTTTTGTACAATATGCGCGCTGTGGGTTACTGCCCGGTTACTATCCAACAAACGGTTAACGGTTTGATAGGCCACCACCGCAACCAGTACCAACATAACAATAGAGATACCATAACCCAGTTGCAGGTTACGATTGAATTTGATGCCCATGAGTAGATCTAAGTTTACAACTTAATGTGCTAAAATAGCAAAATAAAAGGCATACCTACTTAAACGTCTGTAGTGTAATATTGATGTTACACACCTTGTGCATGTCGTGAAAAAATAAATCACGATCCGGTTTAATGCAATCGATTGCACAATTTTCAAACGTTTGCGTAGTTAGCCTATGGTTTGCCGTAAAACTTTATCTACATTAGTACTCGCGTTTTGTTTTTATAAATTTAAACACGCCTTAAAAATCAATTATAACATACTAAATGACTACCCATATCAATACCTTTTTGCAGATCCATCCGCACGATAATGTGCTGGTTGCCCTGCAGGATATCGCTACCGGAACTACCATCAATTTTAACGGCGAGGCCATCACTTTACAAACCGATGTTGCCGCCAAGCATAAGTTTACCATAGCCCCCATGGCAGCCAACCAGGAAATATACATGTACGGCGTGCTGGTGGGTAAAACCAACGAGGCTTTAGGAAAAGGCGTGGCCATTACCACCGCCAACATACACCACGCCGCCAGCGATTTTACCCTGGGCAACCGCAAGTTGGACTGGCACAAACCTGAGGTAGATAACTTCCTGGGCCGTACTTTTAATGGTTTTCACCGGGCGGATGGCAGTGTGGGCACGGCTAATTACTGGCTGGTAATACCGCTGGTGTTTTGCGAGAACCGGAATATTAATGTGCTAAAGGAAGCTTTGGTTGATAAACTGGGTTTCCGTAAAGCGAAGACCTACGAGAATGAGGTTGACAGTTTGATAGACCTGTATCAAACCGGAAGTTCGGTAGAGTCGATATTAAAAGCTGATCTGCAAACATCATCGGCCGAGAAAACATCTAAAAAACTTTTCGCCAATATAGATGGCATTAAATTTTTAACGCATGATATGGGTTGCGGCGGCACGCAAAGCGATACAGTCGCTTTGTGCGGTTTATTAGCAGGCTATATCACACACCCTAATGTGGCGGGAGCAACGGTGCTTAGCCTGGGTTGCCAGCACGCGCAGGCCAGTATTTTGCAGGATGAGATCAAAAAGCGTGACGCTAATTTCAGCAAACCGCTTATCGTACTGGAGCAACAAAAAATAGGTAAGGAAAGTACGCTGATGCAGGAAGCCCTGAAGCAAACTTTTGCCGGATTAATAGAAGCCAACAAACAAACCCGCCAGCCGGCGCCGATATCAAAAATATGTATCGGTTTGGAGTGCGGTGGCAGCGATGGTTTTTCGGGCATATCGGCTAACCCGGCACTGGGTTATGTAAGCGATGTACTGGTAAGCCTTGGCGGAAGCGTGATACTGGCCGAATTCCCCGAACTGTGCGGGGTAGAGCAGGAGCTAAGCGACCGCTGTATTGATGTAGATACCGCCCAAAAGTTTATGCACCTGATGCGCACTTATAACGCCAAAGCCGAAGCGGATGGCTCGGGTTTTTATGCCAATCCATCGCCGGGTAATATCCGCGATGGTTTGATTACCGATGCCATTAAATCGGCAGGCGCGGCTAAAAAAGGCGGTAATTCGCCGGTTGCGGCGGTGCTGGATTACCCGGAGAAAGTAACACAACCCGGCTTGAACTTGCTATGCACGCCCGGCAGCGATGTAGAAAGCACTACCGCCGAAGTGGCATCGGGCGCTAATGTGGTATTGTTTACCACGGGCCTGGGCACACCTACGGGCAACCCCATAACCCCGGTGGTTAAACTAAGCACCAATACCCGCCTGTACGAGCGTATGCCCGATATTATTGACATTAACTGCGGTACCATTATTGAAGGCACCGAAACCATACAGCAAACCGGCGAACGTATTTTAGAGTACGTAATACAACTGGCCAGCGGCGAAATTCAGCCTAAATCTGTACAATTGGGGCAGGATGATTTTATTCCTTGGAAGAGAGGGGTGTCGTTGTAAAATCAAAAAGCAATGGCCCGTGCGATTCCCTCCCAACGGGAGGGTGTAGGGAGGGGTTTAGCCAGGCAATAAGCAGCATGCCGGCGAAACCCCTCCCTGCGTTTGCGCGCAGCCAGCCGCACCGCTCCCGAGGGAGGGAATTTAAATTAAATACTGCTCTAGCGCAAGTCTTAGTGCGTTGGGTTGAATAACGGCTTTTAGCTTTCAGACTAAAACTTGCGCCTGATTTGTATATCTTTATCAAAAACAACTCGGGTGATTTTCTTTTCTAAATTATTCCAACGTAAAGCAAAGCCGTCAATATTGACAGCTAAAGAAATGCAATTGCTTTTTATTAAAAATTCTCTTAAGCCCTTATTGAAAGCAGAGGGTTTTCGCACATCCGGTAATAAATGGTGGAAGGTAAGTGGTCTATATTTTAACTTGATAGAGCTTCAGAATTTTTCTTGGAACTCTAAGGATTCTGTCGACTTTTGTTTCAACTTTACCACTGGCTTTACAAATGATTTTGATGTTAAAAAGCCAACAATTCATGATGGTATTGCTTATGTGCGGGAGGGTTATTTTCAGGTAGAAAAAAGCCGTCATTGGACCGGCGCCAATGGTTATCATATAGACGAATCAACAGATTTCAAGGAATTTGAGAGTCGGGTTTTAGATGATTTTAAACAGTCGATATTGCCTAAATTGAATTTACTAACTAACGACGCAGGTATAAAGGATTTTTACACAGACGAGTTTTGGGGGCCTCGTGTTCGTCAAACTTTAGATGCCGGTCGAAGGGGGCTTCCCGTTGGTTCGAATTTATAATCCCGGATTAACAATAGAATAACCAGCTTAAAATACTATAAATGAGATCAGCCCTTCTAATAACCCTGTTGTTAACGTTCGGCAGACTCTTGTCCACGCCGGCTTCTTTAAAAGGGCGGTGGGTAAATACCGCAGACGCAAAAAATATAGTGCTTATAACCGACAATAAGTACACTGAGCTATATGGCAAAGACACAAGCAGCGTTGTATACAAACGAGTAAACCGATCGTGTGACACCGCTTACGCGAAGAACATAAAAAATCAGCACTTAGATTTCATTACGCTTAGTGATGGCAGGTGTTTTGAAATTTTGGGTTTAACAGCCACCCGCTTATCATTGAGGTACACTACTTCGGGGAAATTACATCTGTTTCGACGGGTGAAATAGATCAACAGTTCGCTAGGTCAGGGGCGCAGTTTGAACTAACGACACCGGGACCCGGAGAAAATAATATCTTAGATGACAATTATGATCGCAGAGAAATTTAACGACCTGACCAACGTGCTTTTTTTGAGCTGCGCTTTAGGATTACTTGGGGCATTGGGGCGCAGGTTATACAATAGATATAAGAATGGTTCGTCTGATTTGCCTACTGTAGAAAAAGACTATTACGAAAGAACCGCCAATACCGAGGGCTTTGTAAACAACCTGGTAGGCTTAGCAATTTTTGTTGTGATTATAGCAGTGATCGTATTTATCTCGAGCTTCTTTTAATAGCTGTAATTTTGCTTATGTTGGTCTGGGATCACAGATCCGGACTAACTTCACATAAAAAATCCTGTAATCCTTAAATCCTACAAATCATGGTTCCCAGACCAACCCGCATTAGGGATAGGAAGGGTTTAGCCACGACGAAGGAGGGGCCGCAGCGATAGCGGAGCCCTGGATAGCCCGGCCCGCCTTCTACCAGGCGGAATGCCATAACGGCGATTATTAAGCCACCGTGCAGCCTGCCGCCCCATCTACTACCAATAGCCACTTAGGCTGTCAAAACAATAAAGTAGCCGATGATACGCTAATGTTATGTAACAAATTAATTGCAATCGCTTAGTCGCTTTGGCGTGGCGGTAAAATTAAAAGCTGTAAAACGCATCATACCATCACACTCAATCGTATTCGTTCGTTTCGGGATGATGGCATAGCTGGTCGGCGTGCTGAACTATTACATAAAACCATGCAAAATTTATAGGATATGATCATCCCTCATATTCAAATAGTTGTAAATTAGTGCCCACTCAATACCAATATAACCGAAAATAACCCTTAAGTACTCATGGAACAAAGAAGAGATTTTATTAAAAAAATGGCTGTTGCCGGCGGCGGTCTGCTGGTTAGCGGCAATACCTTTGGCTTTACGGCCAAAAGCTATAACCGCATTATTGGCGCTAACGACCGTATTAACGTAGCCATTATAGGCTTAAACGGCCGTGGCGGCAGCATGAGCGGCACCTTTGCCAAACAAAAAAATGCTATTGTGGGCACGGTGTGCGATGTGGATTCGCGCACGATACCTAAGGTGCAGGCAAGCATTAATAAAATTACCAACGAAACGCCAAAAGGCGAAAAAGATATACGCAAGGTACTGGCCGATAAGGATGTAGACGCCATTTACATTGCAACGCCCGATCATTGGCACGCGCCTATGACCATTATGGGCTGCCAGGCCGGCAAGCACGTTTATGTGGAAAAACCGCTGAGCCACAACCCGCGCGAAGGTGAATTAGCCATTGCTGCGGCTACCAAATACAAGCGCGTGGTGCAAATGGGCGCGCAACGCCGCTCGTCGCCATTGGCTATACAGTGTGTTAATGATCTGCATTCGGGCGTTATTGGCAGGGTGTATTTGGCTAAAACCTGGTACACCAATGCCCGTAAAGCCAATACTTATACGCCGGCTGCGGTACCCGAGTGGCTGGACTATGAACTATGGCAAGGCCCTGCGCCACGCAAACCTTACATGGAAGGCCTGGTGCACTACAACTGGCACTGGCTGTGGAACTACGGCACCGGCGAGGCGCTGAACAACGGTACCCACGAAGTGGATTTGGCCCGTTGGGGACTGGGTGTTGATTTGCCTACGCGCGTATCATCAACCGGTGGTATTTACCAGTTTAAGGACCAATGGGAAACCCCGGATACGCAGATTGTAACTATGGATTACCCGGGCCGCGTTACCCTGATGTGGGAAAACCGCAGCCGCAACGGCCGCAAAATTGAAGGTGCGGACCGCGGTGTTATTTTTTATGGCGATAATGGTAGCATTGACAGCGATGGCGAGGATTACACCATTTACGACCTGAACGGTAAGGTAGTTAAGCAAGTTAAAAAGCAAGCCGCCGCGGCAGATTCGGCCGCGTTGGAAGGCCGTAATACCGCCAGCCCAAGCCTTGGTTTGGATAGCCTGCACGTAGCTAACTTTTTAGAAGCTATACGTGATAACAAAAAGCCTAGCTGTGATGTGGAAATTGGTTATAAAAGCGTACTGGCCATGCAACTGGGCAACATTGCCTGGAGAGTAGGTCGTGATCTGCAGATCGATCCTAAAACCGGTCATATTAAAAACGACGCCGAAGCGATGAAGCTTTGGAGCCGTACTTACGCACCGGGTTGGGAACCGAAAGTGTAATAGATGTGCAGATATGCGAATGTGCAGATTTGCAAATGATTTCAATTTTTAAATAAGTAAATGTGCAGGTGTGAAAGCATCTGCACATTTTCATTTCTGCACATTTGCACATCGATTAAACATTTGCACATCAATAAATCATTCGTACATTTAATAAACCATCTGCACATCTGCACATTCGCATATCTGCACATCAACAATTATTCCCGAAAATGAAAAATAATTTCTTTAACCGCGCTGTTCTGGCATCGATATCAGTAGCCTTTTGTGCTAACGCGATAGCTGCCGAAGGGCCTAAAAAGCCGGCAGTAAAAAATGAGGTAAAAAAGCATGCCGTAGTAGAAACTTCGCGCATGGATTGGTGGAATAAGGCACGCTTCGGCATGTTTATTCACTGGGGTGTTTACAGCGTGCCTGCCGGGGTTTACGAGGGCAAAAACTACCGTGGCCTTGGCGAATGGCTGATGCACGATGCCAAAATACCGGTAGCTACTTATAAAGCCTACGCCAAAAGCTTTAACCCTACGCAATATGACCCTGAAAAATGGGTGCTGATGGCTAAAGCCGCAGGCATGAAATATATTGTGATAACCACCAAGCATCATGATGGTTTCGCGATGTTTGATAGCAAGGCCAGTGATTGGAACATTGTGAAACAGACGCCATATGGTAAAGATGTTATAAAAATGCTGGCGGATGCCTGCCGCAAATACAAAATGAAGCTTGGTTTTTACTACTCGCAGGCTAACGACTGGAGCAACGCGGGCGGCGCTGCTGCCGGCGGGCACTGGGATAAAGCGCAGGATGGCAGCTTTGATGAGTATATTGATAAGGTTGCGGTGCCTCAGGTAAAAGAGATATTGACCAATTACGGCGATGTGGCCGAACTATGGTGGGATGTACCTACCGATATGACGCCTGCACGCGCGGCTAAGTTTTTACCCTTCCTGAAAGCTAATCCCAATATTGTGGCCAATAACCGTTTAGGCGGTGGCATTGAGGGCGATGTAGAAACGCCTGAGCAATACATCCCCGCCACAGGCATACCCGGCAAGCACTGGGAAACCTGCATGACCATGAACGATACCTGGGGCTTTAAAACCAACGATCATAACTGGAAAACCAGCAAAATGCTGATACGTAACCTGGTTGATATTGCGTCGAAAGGCGGTAACTATTTGCTGAACGTTGGCCCTGAATCAACCGGTAAATTCCCGGAACCTATTGTGGCTATTTTGGATGATATGGGCAAGTGGATGAAGGTGAACAGCGAATCTATCTATGAAACAACTGCTAGCCCGTTTAAAAAGCTGGCGTGGGGTAGGGTAACCAAGAAAGCGCAGGCTGATGG
This sequence comes from Mucilaginibacter sp. A3364, assembly GCF_059690715.1. Lineage (NCBI taxonomy): Bacteria > Pseudomonadati > Bacteroidota > Sphingobacteriia > Sphingobacteriales > Sphingobacteriaceae > Mucilaginibacter > Mucilaginibacter sp. A3364. The sequence goes on along the minus strand of NZ_JCAWED010000001.1, from coordinate 2,686,476 downwards.
TAATACTACCCTTTATTTAAATGTATTTGAATGGCCTGCTAATGGGCAATTATTATTGCCGGGTTTGAAAAATCTGCCGGTATCGGCTAAATTATTGGCAAACGGCAAGGCGCTTGTGAGCAAAAAAACTGCGGAGGGTGTGGTGGTTACTTTACCTTCAGCTGCGCCGGATGAAAACTCGTCGGCTATAAAATTGGTGATCAAAGGCAAGCCGGATGTAGTGCCGATTATTCCTACAGCAAACGCGGATGGTTCGTTTACCTTAGATCCTAATGACGCTGATCTGAGAGGTTCGGTACAGGTAGAGGGTGGCAACACGCCAAATTTTGGTTATTGGACGGATGCAAAATCAGTTATTTCATGGCAAATAAAAATTACCAAGCCAGGCACTTACAGCATTGAAGCACCTGCTGCGGCGCTGAATGATAACAACGCTATTAACATCGCCATTGGCGACCAAAGTGTGCAGGCCCCTATAAAAGGCACCCAGCGTAACAACAACTACCAATTGCAAAAGCTGGGCGAAATTAAAATTACCAAAGCCGGTATCAACACAATTACAATTACGGCTGTGCCTACTAACTGGCAATATATTAACTTGCGTGCCATTACATTTAAACCTGTTAATTAGTTTTTATAATGAAGAAAACCTTATTCCTGTTGCTGTTTGCGCTGGCTTTAGGCACCGTAGCCAAAGCCACCAAAGTTGATACGGTAGAAACCTACAGTGATGTTATGAAGAAAAAGATCAAAGCCATTGTGTTTATGCCCGATGACTATGACAAAAGCAAAGAGTACCCCGTGGTATACATGCTACACGGCGCAGGCGGTAGTTACAAAGAATACGCCAACTACAAAGCCATTAAAGAATGGGTTGACTATTACAAGATCCTGGTAGTAGGCGCCGACGGCGGCGTTACCAGCTGGTACTGGGACAGCCCTGTTGACCCCACCTACAAATACGAAACCTATATATCTAAAGAACTGGTGGCTTATGTAGATAAAAACTTTAAAACGATAAAGAGCCGCACCGGTCGTGCTATATCTGGTTTGAGTATGGGCGGGCATGGGGCCATGTATTTGGCCTTCCGTCACCAGGATGTGTTTGGGGCAGTGGGGGCCATGAGCGGTGGGGTTGATATCCGTCCGTTCCCCAAAAACTGGGATATGGCCAAGCGCCTGGGCAGCTACGCCGAAAACCCCGAGAACTGGGAGAAAAACACCGTTACCAATATGCTGCACCTGTTAACCGCAAACTCGCTGGCTATAATATTTGATTGCGGGGTGGATGATTTCTTCTACAAAGTAAACGTAGAGCTCCACAAAAAAATGGAGGACCGCAACATACCGCATGATTTTATTACCCGCCCCGGCGCGCATACCGGGCAGTACTGGCAAAGCTCTATCAACTATCAGCTGATGTTTTTTAACCAGTATTTTAAAAAGAATAACGCGCAATTGAACTAATATTTATACCATTTCTATACACAACAATGTCTTACCAACCATCTGCAACACGATACGATTCTATGCCTTACAAGCGCAGTGGCAACAGCGGTTTAAAACTGCCCGCTGTTTCACTGGGCCTGTGGCAAAACTTTGGCGGTTACGATACCATGGAGAACAGCCGCAATATTTTAAAGACCGCTTTTGATAACGGCGTAACCCATTTTGACCTGGCTAACAATTACGGTCCGCCGCCGGGCTCGGCGGAGGAGAATTTTGGGCAGATACTGCATACTGATTTTCGCGACCACCGTGATGAGCTGATCATCTCCTCAAAAGCCGGCTACACCATGTGGGACGGCCCTTATGGCGATTGGGGTACCAAAAAGTACCTGGTTTCAAGCCTTGATCAAAGCCTGAAACGCATGAAGCTGGATTATGTAGATATCTTCTACCACCACCGCCCGGACCCCAACACGCCGCTGGAAGAAACCATGCATGCGTTGGATCTTATTGTGCGCCAGGGTAAGGCTTTGTATGTGGGCATCTCCAACTACCAGGCACCCGAGGCATCGGCAGCTATAAAAATGCTGAAGCAGATGGGTACGCCTATCATCATTCATCAACCTAAATATTCCATGTTCGAGCGTTGGGTAGAAGGCGGTCTGTTGGATGTGTTGGAAGAAGAGGGTATAGGCTGTATCCCATTCTCGCCGCTGGCGCAGGGCTTGCTTACCGACAAATATCTGAAAGGCATCCCGGCAGATTCACGCGCGCTGAAGGTTGGCGACTCGCTTACCGAGAACAGCATCACCCCGGATAAAATTGAGAAAGTTAAAAAGCTGAACGAAATAGCCCAACAGCGTGGTCAGAAACTGGCGCATATGGCCCTGTCGTGGATATTGAAGGATAAACGCATCACCTCGGTACTCATCGGCGCCAGCAAGCCCGAGCAATTGCTGGATTCGTTGAAATGTTTGGATAATACCAGCTTTACCATGGAGGAGTTGCAATTGATCAATGATGTATTAAAATAGATACAATTAAACCCATAAAATATCAAAGGCTCTAACATGTTAAATGTTGGGGCCTTTTTTTATATTGCATGGAAACGGCTCAACCTAAAAATGCTCGTTTTTTTGTGGACGATGTATGGAAAATCAGTGATCTGTGCATCTATCTAAAAAAACAAAGCGGATAACCTTATACATACACCTATGCGCCTTAAATTAACCCTGTTGCCTAAAATTGCCTTATCGGTTTTGATGCTGTTGTTCTGCAATAACGCCAATGCTCAAAATTATGATCGTTTAGCCTTTCGTATTGATTCTTTCGCCAATGTGGGGCTGCCTAAATCTGCCCTGGCCGAGGTGCGAAAACTGGACCAGTTGGCCCGTAAACAAAACAACGTACCTATGCAGGTGCGTGCCGTTATTTACCGCATGACCTTTCAATCCTACCTGGAGGAGAAGGCTTTAGTGGGTATTATTGATTCATTGCAAAGCGATATCCGCAAGGCCGACTATCCCGTTAAACCTGTTTTGCAGTCGCTGCTGGCCGATATGTATTATCGTTATTATCAGAATTACCGCTATCGTTTTAACCAGCGTACGCAAACAACAAAGCCCGGCGATGATTTTACCCAGTGGGACCTGCGCACCATCATTAATGAAAGCAATCGCCTGTATCAGCTATCATTAGTCAACGCGACACAGGAACAAAACACCCCCATAGATATATTGAACGGCGTACTAAAAGGCGATAAAACCCAACGCTACCTGCGCCCAACTTTGTATGATCTGCTGGTACAGCGGGCGTTGGAGTTTTACTTGGCGGATGAGCCAGCGTTAATCACCCCAAAGCAACCCTTTACCCTTAATAATCCTGCTTTTTTTGGCAGTGCCGAAGCTTTTACTAAACTCACGGTAAACACTACCGATACCGCCTCGACCTGGTACCGTGGCATTAAATATCTGCAGCAGGCCACCGCTTTCCATTTGCAAAAAGGCGATACCGAAGCCTTGGCCGACCTGGATATGCAGCGTTTTAAATTTTTATATGATAAGGCTGTGGTTAGCGGCAAAGATGCGCTATACCTTGCTGGCCTCAATCAACTGGCGGAAAGAACGGCGGCAAAACCCATCAGCGCCGATGCCTGGTTCATGATAGGGCAGTACTACATGAGTAAGGATAGTTTGAAAACCGCGCGCACTTATTATGAAAAGGCTACAACGGCCTATCCCCAAAGTGTGGGCGGGCGCAACGCGGCTAAGTTTATTAAGGAAACCGAAGTAACGTCAATAGCCGCCAGTATCGAGGATGTTAACGCACCCGGTAAACCCCTGCTGGCCCTGCTTAAATACCGCAACATACAACAAGCCAAACTTGCGGTCTATCATTTAACCGATGCGCAGATAACACAGTTACGGGCGAAGGATAAGCTATTGGATTATGAAGAAATAAGCTTAAGCCCAAACCTGTGGAAGCTATTACAAACCCTTAAACCACAGCAAACAGATGTGCTGCAACTGCCCAACGTGGGCGATTACCGCGAGCATAGCGCCGAGTTTAAAATAAACCCACTGCAACCCGGCAGGTATTTTTTGATCATAGCGAATGCAAAAACTTATGACCAGGAGCATGCTACCCTGGCGGAATTTAACGTAACCGCGCTTTCTTACGTAATACGTACGCTACCCGACGGGAGCAAGGAATTGCTGGCCTTGCACCGCGATACGGGGCAGCCCTTAAGCGGTGTTAAGGTGAAAATAACCAACTCTACCTACAGCGTTGGCAAACGGGTAAGAACGGTGGTAGACGAGGGCGTGACCAACGCCTTGGGTAAATTTATTTCAACCAAAATTAAGTCGACCACCGCCATAAGCCTTAGCCGGGGTAACGATCGGTTTAACGATCGCGACCGCTACATTGATCAATATTATCCGCGGATTAATAACACATCAATGTCTGTTAACACGTGGTTTTATACTGACAGGCAGATCTATCGCCCGGGGCAAACCATTTATTTTAAAGGTATTCATGTTGCTACGCTTAATGGCAAAAGTAGCATCGTTCCGCAAAAAGACATAGCAGTAAAAATTCGTACTGAACAGGGGCAGGACCTAACCGTCATTAAGCTAAAGACAAACGATTTTGGCAGCATAGCGGGTAGTTTCACATTACCACAGCAAATTAATAATGGCGTGATTATTATCGAGGTTGACGAGCCTTTTAGTGCAATTGGTATAAGTTTACGAGTAGAAGAGTATAAACGCCCTACCTTCCAGTTAACTTTTAAACCGGTTACCGAAACCTACCGGTTTAATGATTCGGTACATGTAAAAGGAAACGTCAACGCTTATTCGGGTTTTGGTATATCGGGCGCAAGGGTGGCTTATGCTGTAAGGCGTACGGCATCACTTAAACCTTATAGCGATAACCGGGTACTTATCGACTTCGGTAACCTTGGCAGAGCTGCCGAGATCGCATCAGACACCATTAAAACAAACAGTAATGGCGAGTTCGAGATCGTGTTTAAAGCTACAGACGATGGCGACCGCACCCCACCGGATGTATTTACTTATACGGTAAGTGCCGATGTTACCGATGGCAGCGGCGAAACACGAAGCGGCAATACCAAAGTAGATGTGGGCGATAATGTTTTAAGCCTTGACGCTTTTGTGCCAAACACTTTGTTTAAGCAGGATAAAGCTATCATCCCCGTAAAGCTAACCAACCTTAACGGGCAACAGCAAAGTGGCAGGCTTGATGTTAAAATTTACGCGCTTAACCAGCCCGACAGGGTAAGCAAGAGCCGTAAGTGGGATGTGCCCGACCAGGTAATGATACCCCGTGACGAGTTTAAAACGCTATTCCCCGGCTATGCATTTAAAAAGGAGGACGACCGTGTCAATTGGTCTGTTAAACAACTGCTGGGCACTACCACTGTTACGTTTAACGATAGCACGGTGAGTGAGCTTGATCTATCAGCACTAAAGCAACAGCCTACCGGCGTTTACAAAATAATTGCGATGGCGCAAAATGCCAAAGGCGATACCCTGTCGCAAACCTGGTATGTAAAGCAATACATGGAGGTAACAAAGGCCGACCATATATTTGATTGGGTAAAACCTGTAAACAATACTACAGTTGCCAAACCCGGCGATGTGGTAAACTTTTGGGTTGGCGTAAGTAACCCTAGCCATGTGCTGTTAGAAAAATATGATGGCGATAAATTGCTATCGGCAGAGTGGTTGACTATAGCGGGAGATAAGCAGCAAAATATAAGCGTAACGGTGCCTGCTACGGTGAAAAACAGTTTCGCGGCGCAGTTTTTAATGGTGAATGATAACCGGGTATACCATTATTACACCAGGTTAAAGATTGCCGATACCGCTAAGGCGCTTAAAGTGCGTTTCCTTACCTTCAGAAACAAATTACAACCGGGCGAGAAGGAGCAATGGAAGCTACAAATAACGGCACCAGATAACACGGCTGCCGAGGCCGAAATGCTGGCCGGTTTGTACGATGCATCGCTGGATGCGGTGGCCGCGCCGCGTGACTGGCAATCGCCCCCGGCAGCAACCGAAAGCTATATACCCAATTATTTTGAGTGGAGAATACAGAATGACTTTGTAAACGTTGCCGAAACCAGGTTTGAGGCTGATTTTACCGATACAGGCGGTTTTATTGAACGCGACTATGAAGAGCTTAACCTGTTTGATTATAACACGTTTAGCGACGATAGTTACGCCTACAGAAGCTACCTGCAAGATGTCAAAGATCGCATGGCTCAAAAGACAAATGACGATAAAATAGCCGCTAAATTCATAACAAACGCTGCATTGGTGAAGAAAGGATATGTAGTAGGTGGCCAGGTAGTGTCCAATAGTCCAGGCGGCTATTGGCCCTTGGCGAATGTCAATATCAGCATAAAAAATACCGGGATAAGTACCAGGAGCAACTCCATGGGTTACTACAAAATAAAAGTGCCTTATAATGCAACGCTGATATTTAAGGGACCTGGTTATGTAGTAACTAAACAGGTGAAAAATCCGGTAAATGGCTACATCGTGATGAAAGAACGTAAACTCCAGGTGGCAGACCCCGGTGTAAAATCGCAGAAAGGCGACCCTACTGCCGAGATCAGGATTGATGAACCGGTGGGTAACAGCGATATGAAGGTGGTGTCGGAAGATACGGTAGCCTATCGTGCCTCACCTTACAAGGTTAGGGTGAATGGCAAGGCATTCCCGGCAGCAAATGCTATAGCAATAAGCGATATGGAAATCCTAAAAAAAATACCCGGTATGCAGGTAGTGGATGACTATGGCAACCAGGCCATGCGTACGGGTATAAGGGATGGAGAACCCACTAAGATGTTAAACCTGACGCCTGCCATTAAGATCAGAAAAAACTTCGCCGAAACAGCTTTCTTCTACCCGCAGCTGCATACCAATGCCAAGGGCGAAGTGCTGATAGATTTTACGATCCCCGAAGCCTTAACCAAATGGCAGTTTAGAGGATTAGCTTACGCGAAGGACCTGACCGCGGGTTATATTGAGCAGGAAGTGATCACCCAAAAACAATTAAGCATAACCGCCAACACCCCACGTTTTTTACGCGAAGGCGATACCATCACCGTTTCGGCAAGGCTGGCTAATTTAAGTGCCGATAAACTGAAAGGTAAAGTAGAGTTGCAATTGTTTAACGCGCTAACTATGCAGCCTGTAAAGCTGCTAATAAAGCAAGCCGATGCACAGCAGGATTTCGACATCGCGACAGCAACAACAAAAGCGGTTAGTTTTAAAATGGTGATACCTGCGGGATTGGATGCCGTAACCTACCGCTTGACTGCCGACGCGGGTAAGTTTAGCGATGGCGAAGAAAATACCCTGCCGGTGCTACCTAACCGTATGCTGGTAACAGAAAGCATGCCGATGATGGTACGCGCGGGCCAGCAAAAAGCTTTTACGTTTGATAAACTGGTGAACCAAAAAAGCAGCACCCTTAAAAATAAAACGCTCACGCTGGAATACACCCAAAACCCGGCCTGGTATGCGGTGCAGGCTTTGCCTTATATGATGGAATTTCCGTACGAGTGCTCGGAGCAGATATTTAGCCGATATTATGCCAATAGTTTGGGTGTTAATTTGGTGAATAAAATGCCGGTTATTCAATCGGTTTTTGAAAGATGGAAAGCTGTTAACAGCACGCAACTGCTATCAAACCTGGAGAAGAACCAGGAGCTGAAGGCAGTACTGTTAGAAGAAACGCCATGGCTGCGCGACGCGGCCACCGAAAGCGAACAGAAACAGCGTATTGCTTTGCTGTTCGACCTGAATAAAATGAATTATGAGCTTGACCAAAACCTGGATAAGCTAACGCAGCGCCAGTTGCCCGACGGTGGTTTCCCATGGTTCGCGGGCGATCGTGGTGACCGATATATTACCCAGCATATTATTGCAGGCATGGGGCAGCTATATACTTTAGGCGTAGCCGATGCTAAAAACGCTAAATTAAAAGCTATTGCCAATAAAGCCATTGCTTACCTGGATAATGAATTGCTGGAAGAAGAACGCTTGCGCATACGCAATAAAAGACCTGTTGCCAAAACTGTATACAATATGGATATACATGCCTGGTATGCCCGCAGCTATTTTGATAAACCGGCAAACACCGAAGTTAAAAACCTGCTGACCGCCTACTTAAATTTGGCGGCGAAAGAATGGGTAGGACATAGCATTTATGAGCAGGGCCTGATAGCCTTAACCATGCAGCGCAACGGCAGGGGCGATGTGGCGCGGGCGATCATCAAATCGTTAAAAGAAACAGCGCAGCAAAATGCCGATATGGGCATGTACTGGGCCAATAACCGCGGCGGCTGGTATTGGTACGAAGCACCGATTGAAACGCAAAGCCTGATGATAGAACTGTTTACCCTCATACCGGGTAACGAAAAAGAGGTGGAAGAAATGAAGATATGGCTGCTGCGCAACAAGCAAGCCAATAACTGGAAAACCACTAAAGCCACAGCAGCGGCAGTGTATGCTTTATTGCTGCGGGGCGATAATATATTGACTACCGAAGGTACATCAACCATCACCCTTAACAACACCAACCTGCAAACCCTTAAACCCGATACCAAAGCTGATGCCGGCACGGGCTATATTAAAACCACCTGGGTTGATGAACAGGTAAAACCGGCACTGGGCAAGGTGAGCATAGCTAATAACGGCAAAACCATAAGCTGGGGTGCGCTGCACTGGCAGTACCTGGAGAACCTGGATAAGATAAGCCCGTCGACCACCGATATTACGCTTGACCGCAAATATTTTATCAAGCAGCAAGGTAATACAGGCGAGATACTTCAGGCGGTTGATGCTGCGCACGTACCCAAAGTAGGCGATGTGCTGAAAGTGGTAGTGTATTTAAAAGCGGGCCGCGATATGGAATATATCCACCTTAAAGACATGCGCCCGGCAGGCACCGAGCCGGTAGACGTGTTATCGACCTATAAATATCAGGATGGCCTGTACTATTACCAGGTGACTAAAGATGTGGCTACCAATTTCTTCATCAGCCAGGTTAATAAAGGTAATTATGTGTTTGAGTATAGTCTGCGTGTGGCGCAACCGGGCAATTTTTCAACCGGCATAAGCACCATACAAAGCATGTACGCGCCCGAGTTTAACGCGCACTCGGAAGGGGGGAGGATGTTGGTGAGGTAGGCCCTTACCTCAGTACACGTCATTACGAGCGAGGAACGAGCGTCGTAATCCCCGAAAGGATAAGTATGTTGGCGACTAAGCGCTCGGGGATAGCTACGCTTCGTTCGCTATGACGTGATTTGTTTATATTTCGTATCAGCAGGGTCTCCTGAAAGGGGCCCTGCGTTGCTAAATCCGTAAACCCCTCACGTAATACATTTTAAAACCGTACCTTCGCGGCAAATTGCTAAAACCGAACCGGCAATACAAAAAGAGATAAGAAGAAGGATATGAAAAAAATTGTCGAGTACAGGAAGCTATTGAACGTAGGCGAAGCCGCCGAATTAACAGAACTAAGGTCGGTTTACCGCAGCCTGATGAAAACCTGGCACCCCGACAGGTTCCAGGATAGCGAAGAAAGCAAGCTGGAAGCCGAAGAAAAAAGTAAAACCATTATTGAGGCCTACCATTTCCTGGTAAGCATAGCGCCCGAAACGCGCGCCGCCTCGTTTGCCGAATACACCATTACCACCACCACTTCAAATATCGCTGATTTTGAGTACAAATCGCAGGTGCTGAAAATTGATTTCCTGGATGGCAACACCTACGAGTACTTTGACGTACCCAAGGCCATTTATATAAAAATGATCAATGCCGATTCGCCGGGCCGTTTTGCGCGCAGGCATATCTACAATAACTACGTTTACCGCAGCGTGAACAGGTTGGTGGCGACGGCGTAGAACGTTATACGTGGGACGTTGTACGTTTTACGTTGTACGTTTGAGGTTTTGATGAGGATGGCGTCGATAATCACTTTGCGGCTTATTATTGCAAAGGGCGATCGCTATTTGTACATATCACATAAATCGTACACGCAAAATCTATAACACAAAAAGCGTATAACGTAAAACGTCCAACGTATAACATAAATCGTGTCACCAAAAAATTCATATGCCTGACAGCCAGTGCTGTAGCATGCTACACCGGGTGTAGCAGTGTAGCGTGCTACGCATACAGCGCTACACTGCGCCCTGTTTTCGCCGCGCGGAAATGTGTGTTTGGTTTTCAATTTAAACCTTCCAGTTGTAATCAATTACCTTATATTTGAAAAGTAGCAATCACTGCAATTATTGTTATCAAGACCCATGTTACAAACTGCCCTAAGGTATTGTACGTATGCACTTAAAAAGTGTTGGTATGCGCTGGCTTTGCTGTTGCTTTTTGGCGAAGCAGGCCTGGCGGGCACGCCTTACCGGTCGACACTGCCCATGGCCCACAATGGTATCATGGACCTGCGCCATAACGCCTTTGCCCAAAAGGTGGAGCTTGATGGCCAGTGGCAATTTTACTGGCAGCAGTTTATCAATCCCGCGCAAACGCCCGCCCACCGCGGCACGCTTGTGACGTTCCCAAGGCTATGGAGCGATGGTTCGGCCGACGGTATCAGCAGGCCATCGTTCGGCTATGCCAGTTACCGCCTTACGGTGTTATTGCCTAAAGATCAAAAGCAGCTGCGCCTCTCTATGCCCGATGTTTACAGTGCCTATAACCTGTACGTTAACGGCAAGCTGGTAGCTCAAAACGGTACCATCAGCACTTCGGTAAAAGGTTTTGTACCCTATTGGCAATACCGCGCCCTCGACATCGCCCCCGGTACCGACACGCTGAAAATCGTCCTTCACATAGCCAATTTTGTGCACAGCAAAGGCGGCATCAAAAAGTCCCTCATCCTCGGCGAACGTGCCATGGTCGAACTCGACCGCCAGCGCGATGAAGCCATAGACCTGCTGCTGACGGGCTGCCTGTTTATGGGCGGACTGTTCTTCTTCGGCCTGTACCTGTTTGGTAATCGTGATAAAGCTATTTTGCTGTTCTCGCTATATGCTATGGTGTACAGTTACCGCGTTATTGGTATTGACAATTATATGCTGCACACGCTGTTGCCAAACATGAATTGGTATATTACCGTGCGGCTGGAGTATATATCGCTGTTTACGGGGATAGGGTTGTTTGGGTTGTATAGCAGGTATTTGTATCCATCGGATATTAACAGGCCTATCATCTATATCATTAGCGGGGCCAGCTTTATGTTCGCTGTGGCATCGCTGGTGTTGCCGCCTATTTATTTTACCAAGTTGATCAACCCCTTCCTGGTGGTGATGGCCTTTTGTATTGTGCATATCCCGTATGTATATATGCTGGCCTATAGGCGCAAGCGGCCGGGCTCGGTTTACGCCTTGGCCAGTTCGCTGTCGCTGATGTTTGTGTTTGCCATATCGCTGTTTCATTATTGGGGCTTTATACCGCAGCTGCAGGTGCTGAGCTTTGTGGGGTATGTGAGTTTCTTTTTTCTGCAGTCGCTGGTATTGTCGCATAGGGTGTCGTTCGTCCTTAAAAGTGCCCGCCAGCAGGCCGAGCAAGGTTTTATAGCCAAAAGTGAATTTTTGAGTACCATGAGCCATGAGATACGCACGCCGCTGAACTCGGTGATAGGGATGAGCCATCTCCTCCTCAAAAATGATCCCCGGCCTGATCAGCAGGAGCAGTTGGATGCGATGATATTTTCGGCCAATAACCTGTTGGGTATCGTAAATGATATATTGGACTATAACAAAATAGAAGCCGGCAAAATTACCTTCGAACATATCGAAATGGACATTGCCGCTATTGCCCGCAATGTGGTGAACAGCCTGCAAAGTTCGGCGCAGGATAAGGGGATCGAGCTGCGCCTGCACACCGATGAGGCTATCCATAACAAAGTAATAGGCGACCCGATCCGGATGTCGCAGGTAATAACCAACCTGGTGCATAATGCCATTAAATTTACCCCGGCCGGTTACGTAGAAGTAAGCATCAGCATTAAAGGCCAAACAGGTGACACGCTTACCCTGAGCATCCAGGTGAAGGACACCGGTATAGGTATTTCCAAAGAAAAGCAGGCTATCATATTCGAGCGCTTTACCCAGGCCGATTCGTCGACATCCCGTGGTTTTGGCGGCACGGGTTTGGGGCTGGCCATCAGTAAACGTATTTTGGAGCTGCAGAATTCGGACCTGCAGCTTATCAGTGAAGTGGGTAAAGGCTCAACCTTTTACTTTATTAAAACCTTCGATAAAAGTAGTAAGCTGATTGAACCGGCCAAACCCGGCGATGATGTGGTTAAAGAGGACAAACCATTCACCGGCATTGATATTTTATTGGTTGAAGATAACCAGCTAAACGTAATGGTTGCACAAACCTTCCTTAAACGTTGGGGTGCGCGGATAGATGTGGCCGCGAATGGTTTAGAAGCCCTGGAGAAGATAGACATCAATAAACATAAACTGGTATTAATGGACCTGCACATGCCGGTAATGGACGGTTATGAAGCCAGCCGCAAGATGCGCATTATGGGCGTCAGGATCCCAATTATAGCCCTGACCGCTAACCTGCCCAACGAGGTAATTGCCGAAACCCGTGCCGCCGGTATCAACGATATCGTGGTTAAACCTTTCCTGCCCGATGAATTGTACGGCAAGGTGCTGCACTATATATTTAAGCAGCATTAAATTTCTTTTCCTTCCCACAAATATTATCGAATTTAGCAGGGTATGCACCCAAAACGCGATTATGATGCAGTTATAGTAGGCTCTGGTCCAAACGGACTTGCAGCTGGTATCCTATTACAACAGCATGGTCTGTCGGTTTTGGTTATTGAGGGCAAGAAGGAGATTGGGGGTGGACTGCGTTCGGCGGAATTAACTTTGCCGGGTTTTGTGCATGATGTGTGTTCGGCTATTCATCCGCTGGCTGTGGCATCGCCTTTTTTCAGGACCTTGCCGTTGGCAGATCATGGGCTTGAATACCTGTTCCCAACGCTGGCAGCGGCGCATCCGTTTGATGATGGCACTGTCGCTATTCTCGATAAATCAATAGAAAAAACAGCCCAATACCTGGGTGCCGATGCTGCGGTTTATACGCGCGTCATGCAATCAGTAACCGAAGCATGGCCGCTTATTGACAGCGACGTTTTAGGGCCATTGCGTTTCCCAAAACATCCTTTGGTATTAGCGGGTTTCGGTTTGAAGGCATTGAATAGTGCCGATGCCTTTGCCAATAACTTCAAGACAAAGCAGGCGAGGGGACTTTTTGGCGGGATGGCTGCTCATGCTATTCAGCCACTAACTAACTACAGTACGGCGGCCATAGCCCTGGTGCTGCTTGCAACCGGGCATATGCAGGGCTGGCCCATACCCAAAGGCGGCTCGCAGAGTATTGCTGATGCTTTGGCGGGATATTTCCGCTCAGTAGGCGGGCACATAGAAACCGGCACTTACATATCTTCGATGGATCAACTGCCTTCATCGCGCGCGGTTTTGTTTGATGTTACGCCGAAGCAATTACTGCAAATAGCCGGGCATCAGTTCTCGTCCATCTACAAATGGCAACTGGAGCGTTACCGTTACGGCATGGGCGTTTTTAAAATAGATTGGGCGCTTGATGGACCAATTCCATTTACGGCTGATGAATGCCGGCAGGCGGGTACCATCCACCTGGGTAATACTTTTGAAGAGATCCGCGACAGCGAATTTATGGCCAGCGAGGGTTATCCTCAACAAAAGCCTTTTACCTTATTAGCCCAGCAGAGTTTGTTCGATAATACCCGTTCACCGCAAGGCAAACATACCGCATGGGCCTATTGCCATGTACCGAATGGCTCTACTAAAGATATGACCGCCGCTATTGAAAACCAGGTAGAGCGTTTTGCCCCCGGTTTTAAAGATATTATACTGGCTAAACACACCATGAACACCGCGCAGGTTGAGGAGTATAACCCCAACTACATTGGTGGTGATATTAACGGGGGAGTGTTGGATATCGGGCAATTGTTCACCCGGCCAGCCTTGTGTTTATCACCCTACAAAACATCGGCTAAGGGCCTGTATATCTGCTCGTCGTCAACACCGCCGGGTGGTGGGGTGCACGGAATGTGCGGTTATCATGCTGCCCGTAACGTTTTAAAAGATATATTTGGCATTGCGGTTAAGCCGCTCAACCAATAAATCAATACCAATACAACCATGTCTAACCAAAATACCAACAACTCGGCCGCGCTTACTGATGCCGGCATAACACCCGATAAGAAAACCTTCCTGCAATCGCTAACCGAAGATTGGTGGGCGCTGATATTAGGCAGTATTATTATTGCAGCCGTTTTAATTATAACTAAAAACGGCACAGAGGTGTTAACCCTTCCATCTTACAAATGGGCAACGTCCGAAGATCTTTTTGGTAAAATACTATCAGCCAAAAACCTGTTACTAATTGCCGAAACCGGTTTAATATACCTTGCCATTGCGGGCATCGCTATAGCACTATCGGGCGGCAGCCTTAAAAAGTATGTTGGCGGCTTTGTGTTTATTTACCTGCTGGCTATCATTTCATTCATTATCGGCGGTAATAAAACGGTATCGTATTATGGTTTAGAATATGTGGTTTTCGCGTTGCTGATAGGCATTATATTAGGTAACATAGGCGAGTTGCCGGGCTGGCTTAAAGAAGCCGTACGCTCGGAGTTTTATATTAAAACAGGTTTGGTTATACTAGGCACATCCATCGTTTCTGCTGATCTGATCAAGGCCGGTTTGCCGGGTATTGTGCAGGCGGTAATTGTGGTATCGGCGGTATGGTTCTTTTCATTATGGGTTAGCCGTAAGTTAAAGGTTGATGATGAGTTTGGGGTTATCCTGGCATCGGCGGTATCTATCTGCGGCGTATCGGCAGCTATTGTGGCGGCTGGTGCCATTAATGGCGACAAGCGTAAGTTATCATACGTTACCACGCTGGTATTGGTATTGGCCATCCCGATGATGATCATCCAGCCATGGGCCATTAAATATTTTAATATTCCCGAAGTTGTTGGCGGTGCCTGGCTAGGCGGTACTTTAGATACCACGGCTACGGTAACTGCCGCGGGCGATCTGATAGGCCCTGCCGCGGTAAAAGCCGGGGTGATAGCCAAGTTCTCGCAAAATGTTTTTATTGGCGTAGCGGCCTTCTTTATCGCCATTTGGTGGGCCTATAAAAAACCGAAAGCCGGCGAAGGCAGCATCATGGCCAAAACCGAAAGCCCTAGCCTTAAAATAGTTTGGGAGCGTTTCCCTAAGTTTGTATTAGGCTTTATAGCCGCGTCGCTTGTATTCTCGTTTATATTACCACCTACAACAGCTAAAGCCCTGGGGCCAACATTAAACGGTTTGCGTACCGTATGGTTCGCGCTGGCGTTTGTATGTATAGGTATGGAAGCTAAGTTTGCTTCGCTGGTTAAACTGCAGGGCGGTAAGCCGGCGTTTACCTTTGTTACCGCGCAGGTTTTCAATATATTATGGACGTTGTTATGGTCGTACATCCTGTTTGGGGGCTATATTTTCCCGGTACCGGATTTTAAATAAGAACTATCAATTTTTAAAAAGCCCGGTGCAATTGTACCGGGCTTTTTTGTGCCTGTTTTTTGCCGCCGCGATTAAACCAATTCATCTGCCATTTGTCAAAAACCTGGGAGCGTAAGCTTTTTGTACATTTTTGATGGTTAAACTGATAATTTGTGCTAATTTACTTGCAGTTTAATAACCCTAAACTCAACCAATAGCCTGAATCCAATTTATGAAATTTAAACAAAAATTAACCTTAACGCTGGGCCTGTGTGGCGCTGTGTTGGCTACCGCTGCTTTTATACCCAAGGCCGACGATCCTATTGATAAAATAGTGACCGCCCTGCAGCAGTGGACCGAAAAAAATCCGCAGGAAAAGATATATGTGCAAACCGATAAGCCTTATTATACTTTAGGCGATACCATTTGGTTTAAAGGCTATTTAACTATCGGCAGCCATCATCAGCTTTCGGCATTAAGCGGCGCTATGTATGTTGATCTGATCAACGAAAAAGACTCCCTGATACGTGCCCTAAAACTACCGGTTACAGCAGGTATGGTAATGGGCGATTTTACGCTGGATGACGATATGCAGGAGGGTAGCTATCGCCTGCGCGCTTATACCCGTTGGATGCGTAACGCAGGGCCCGATTACTTTTTTGATAAAACCATCCTGGTAGGTTCGGTAGTGAGTAATAACATCATATCAAAAGCTACTTACCAGTATAAACCATCTGGCAGCAAATCGGTATTGGTAGCCACGCTTAACTATACCAATGATATGGGCGCGCCGCTGGCTAATAAGGATGTAGATTACCAGATATTTATTAACCGTAAAGTAGTTTACACCAAATCGGCCAAAACGGATGCGCTGGGTAATCTGCTGGTAACTATTGATAATGGCGATAAAGTTGACCTGCGCGGTGCGTATATCCACACGTCGTTAGAGACTACCGATAACTACAGGCTTAGCCGTGATTTCCCGATAAAAGCAAACCTTAACGAAAGCGATGTACAGTTTTTCCCCGAAAGCGGAAACCTGGTTGCCGGTGTTACTTCAAGGGTAGGTTTTAAAGCCGTAGGTGTTGATGGTAAAGGCTTAGCTATTAAAGGTACTATATTGGATAATGATAATAAGGAAGCATCATCATTTGAAACTTTACACGCGGGTATGGGCGTATTCAACCTTCGCCCCGAGGCTGGCAAAACCTATAGCGCCAAAGTAACATTTGCCGATGGATCAACAAAAAATATAGCCTTACCAAAACCGCAGGATGATGGTTATGTACTGGGCATCTATCAGCCAAATAAGGATAGCATACTGGTGCGTATAAACGCCAGCCCTAAAATGGTGCAGGCGGCTGCCAGTCTTGGTTTAATGGCGCAGGTTAGCGGCGAAACGATAATTGCTACACCGGTTAAAATAGATCGTGCTTCAACATCGTTATGGTTGGAGAAGAAAGATTTCCCTAGCGGGATTGCACAATTTACCTTGTTTAACGGCAATAATGATCCGCTTAATGAGCGTATCGCGTTCATCAGGTCAAACGATCAGATGCAGCTATCGCTAAAAACAACCAAAGCATCTTACAAAAGTAAAGAAGCTGTACAGCTATTGTTGAATGCTAAGGATAGCAAAAACAAACCAACGTTTGCCAATTTCTCGGTTTCGGTTATTGACGAAAGTAAAGTGCCTTCAAACGAAAGTATGGAAAGCAGTATCCTTTCAAACCTGCTACTGACATCCGATCTGAAAGGTTATGTAGAACAGCCCGGTTACTATTTCGCGCCGGCTAAAACTACCGATGAAGCCGACGAGATCAATAAGGCTTTGGACAACCTGATGCTTACACAAGGCTACAGAAGGTTTACCTGGAAAGCGATTACCGACCCGGCCCTTGCTGCTGCGAAACCTGCATTTGAGGCCGAAAAAGGCTTAAATACCGTTATATCAGGACAGGTAATTAACCTGGGTAAGAAAGGCGTTATAGCCGGTGCTACCGTTAACCTGGTATCGCTAAAATCAAACCTTATGAAATCGACCACTGCCGATGCCGAGGGTCGCTTTAAGTTTGATGATATATTTATGAAGGATAGCGTTAAGTTTACCGTACAGGCCCGTACCCCCAAAGGAGGCGATAAGGTGCAGATAGTAATGGATACCGTACCACGTATACGCGTAGGTAAAAACCCTAACTATGCCGATGTAACTACCGACTTAAGCGGCGCCTTAAAAGCTTATATAGCGCAAGGTAAAAAACAGGACGAGATGTACGAGCGCACCGGTCAGCTGGATAAAGTGCAGCGCCTGCGCGAGGTGCGTATAAACGCCAAACGTAAAAGCAATAGCGATATAGCAACCCAGGGTATGTTTAAGGTTAACCCGGGTTCGTCAGATCAGTCGATTATTTTAGGTACTGATGCGGATGTTTGTTTAACCTTAACCATGTGTTTGCGTGGCAGATTGCAGGGTATCCGTTTTGAAACAAATCAAGGTTATACTACCATAACCGACCAACGTGGTGGTGCCATGGGATTGATATTAAACGGTAGGAGGGTAACCGAAGCTGACGAAATATCAGACATATTGGAAGGCGCCGTACAGCCGCTTGACGTTGCCCGTATTGAGGTGGTTAGAACAAACCGCGCCATGGTTGATTTTATTGGCGGACCTGCTATATTCATCCTAACCAAGAAAGACTTCCTGCGTCGTTCGTTCGAGCCAAGCATTGCTAACATTGCGCCAAAAGGCTTTAATTCAACCCGCGTATTTTACAATCCTAAATACGAAGCTCCTTCGGTAGCTGATAAGTTGCCTGATATGCGTACAACCGTATACTGGAACCCGAATGTAAAAACAGACATCACCGGCCAGGCCTTGCTTAAATTTTTTAACGCAGATGGCCCGGGAAGCTACAAAGTAATTGTAGAAGGCATAAATGCCGAAGGCGAACTGGGCCGACAGGTTTATACTTATAAGGTTGATTTGTAAAGGATAATTACCCAGATTAAAAAGGCTTGCCAATTGGCAAGCCTTTTTGTTTTAATGGCTACTCGGCCTTTACGCGAGGTTAGGGTGGGGGCTATGCCGGAAACCACGAGCTGGCAATGTGGGTGCGCACGCTTTTAAAAGTTCTTCAAGCAATGGTAAAGCCACTATTTTTGGTGGTGGGGGTGCGCCACTTTTAAAGTGGCGCAGGTGGCGCACTGATTTTTTATAAGTGTTTGATGTCCAAATATTTGTTTAAAAAAGCGGCGCAATGCGGCGCACCCTCAAAAAAATATAAAATTCTAATTATCAATAAGTTAACTTTTTGAAAACTTTACGCTTTGTTAAAGTGGCGCACCCCGCGGCGCAGCCCGACTGAGTTTTAGAAAACGTTTTTTTTCTAAAACTCAGTCATCTCGAACTATAGTGAGAGAACTATACACGCGCTGATCTGGGAGCTTGGGGTGTGTATAGATCTCTCCCATTGGTCGAGATGACATGTTGGTAATGTTAGTTAAACAAAAAAGGCGCACCGTGCGGCGCGCCTTTTTTTGTATAGTTAGGAGATATCCTAGTAGATAAAACTACCGTCTCCTCTGCGTTGCATATTTTTGCCGTTACGTTGTGGCCTTCCGCTCCATTTTTGCAGGTAAAGGCGTGCACCAAACATAAAGTAGCGGCTTAAGGTGCTTGACAGGGTATTGGTTATACTACCCGTATTGTCGTCAACATCCTGCCTGATAAAGCTGTTTTGGTGTAAAAGGTCATACACGTTAAAGGTAAATACCAGGTTCTTTTTAGGTAAAAACTCCTTTTGCAGGCCCATGTTTATAATAAACGGGTTAGCCGTGTTAGGAATAGCCTTTGGCCCGTCGCCTATGTTTTGCACACCATCAACAAAGTTTTTCGACGCGTGGTAGTTAAACTGGAATGTTTTCCAGAACCAAAATCTGCCATCAATGGCCAACGATGTACGTTTGTAACGGGTTGAAGTACCCCTGTTTGCGGTACTGAAGTTACGCTGCAGATCATAGGATACATAAGGGTTTACCTCGATATTCTCGTTAGGGCTAATTCTCGGTCCAAAACGCTCGTTGATTCTCCATGATGTTGAATGATATTCAATGTTCTGATCTTTAGCAGTAGTATAGCCGTATTGTATGGTACCATTTAACGCCAGGTTATAGCGACGGTCGTCCAGCTGTTTTGATATATTGTAATTACCACCGGCCGAGTGTGAACCACTTAAGTTGATGTAGCGTTGTATACTAACGTTTCTGCCTGCCGCGTCCTGAGTAATTTCGCGGTTGGTAGTTATACGGTCGTCTGTTTTATTATACCAGCTGCCAAAAGAGAAATTCAGTTTTGAGTTGGCGATATAATTGTTGTAGTTGGCGTTTAAAGAGTGGCTGAAAGCCGGCTTCAGGTCAGGGTTACCCACTACGATGTTAAACGGATTGGAAACATCGGTAAACGGCTGTATCTGTTGAAACTGTGGCTGTATATTATTACCCGAATAAGTGATCTGGAAACGCTGTGTACGCGACCATTGGTAAGCAAACCTGAATGCAGGTATGATACGGAACGTAGAACGTGATGATGACTCAAATCTTCCGGTGGCTATATCCAGTTTTTCGCCGGTTAAGGTATAAGGTATAGCAGTAGCACCTAAAGAGAAGTTTACTTTAAGGCCGGTATAGCGATAGCTTATGGTGTACCTTGACTGATCAACCTGGTAGTTATAAATATTTCTTCTGTTTAATATTTCATAAGTGCTGCTGGCGCCGGTTAAGGGATCTACCGAAATACTATCCTGGTGAGCCTCGGCGCGGTTGTTGTTTCTTGACATTTCGGCACGGAAATCCAACAATGAGTATAAACCCAAAGGCTCCACGTAAGTAACCGTTCCCGAGTAAGAACTGCCATTGTTTGACCGGCGTGTTAATACATTTGCCGTAGAGTCTCTTGACGGTATAGGGATATTTAATGTACTATCGGCAAAATATCTAAATGATTGGTTTGAACCGCCATCTGACTGTGATTCGTTTTTGTATAAGCCGAAGTTAAACGAGATATTCCTTTTAGGCTTTTTAAATAAGTGTTGATATAAAGCGCTTATGCCGTAGCTATTGTTGTCGTTTGAACCATAGTTAGTGCCCGTGCGTATGCGATGTTGTAACCTTCGCTGGCCGGGGTTATTCAGGTCCTTAAAGTCATCATACTGGTCGCGGGTATTTTCGTTCTCGTCCTTTGAGTTGTTTTTATTGAAAGATGTATTCAACTGCACAAAGTTTTTCGAGCTGTCGTCCTTCATCTTTATTTCAAAGTTGCCGTTAAAACCACGATTGCTGCTGCTACCGCTACCATCTTGCGTAAAAGTACTCTTACCCAGGTTGCTGTTATTAAAGCCGTCCTGTGCGCTTATATAGTTATTGTTGCTGAAGTTATATTTAGCACTGCTATTTACTTCAACCCCTTTGCTCCACTGGTCGCTATAGCTTACGGTAGGATCGCCTGATTGGGTAACACCCGGATTACCGCCACCAACACCTAATACCGATTTATTGATCTTACCAATTACGTTTATCACCTGGTTGGCGTTAATACGCTGGGCAGATACGTCAACATTATAACGATCATGATTACCCACCTGCACATTGTTACGCGATATGATACCTACAGATCTGTTAGGTTTGGTAGTAATATTTAATATTTTTTGAGGGATACCGTCTTTAATACCTGTACGTGCGGCCTGGTCGCCATAGTCATCAACTATCTGTATTTTTTCCACGATATCAGCCGGTAGGTTTTTAATAGCCTGTGCCACGCTGCCGCCCGAAAATTCTTTACCGTTTAGCTTGGCCCTAACCACGTTTTCGCCCTGGTGCACCAATGAGCCGTCAGTGCCCACCTCCATGCCTTCCATCTTTTTCAAAAGCTCGTCAACGGTGGAGTTTTCGCGCACTTTGTAGTCGCTGGCGCGATATTCAACAGTATCAACTTTATAGGTTATTGACGGGGCGCCGTTAATGGTAACCTGGTTAAGCTCGTTTGCTTTAGGTTTCAACGCAATGGGATCTAAAACTATACGTTTGGCTACATCGCTATTTAAATATTTTTTAACGAAGGTTTCAGAGCCAACAAGATCAACAGTAACGTTAAATGTTGCCATTTTAACGTTTTTAAATACAAATATGCCATCATCATTAGTGGCTACCCGCATGGTGTCTTTAGTAGATTTTAAGGTAACTACAGCACCTATAGCGCCCTGGCCGCTGTCATCTTTAACAATACCACTTACCTCCCTGAAAGGCAGGGGCGGGGGTAGGGGCTTGGCCTGCCCAAACAGTTTTGATGATAGTATTACTAATAAGGCAATAAGGTAAAAATTCTTCATATAAAGTTAAAAGGATTGTCTCGGGTTATTAAAGTTCGGGTATGTTATTTGGCAGGCGTGTATTTCCCCCAAAAATCTGTTGGGGTTTGCAGGTCCTGGTAGTTGATGTCGCCACCACCGCCACCACCACGGCCGCCACGACCACCGCCGCCTATGCTGATGCTAAGAGGTTGGCCCGGAACTGGTAAAATGCCGTTAAGCGTTATATGGTAAGTAAACTCTGTAGGTGTTGCCGTAGATAGGCCCAGCGCTTTAAGCGGGATAGCTATTTCATAGCTAAAATTGCCCTGCGCATCATAACTCATAGCGGGTTTGATGCTGTACTCGTTGTAGATAGATATTAAGGTGTCGGTGATATCTTTAAAACCAAGTACGCTAAGCTCTTTGCTTTCGGCAATAAAACGGTTGTGCGAGTAGTCGGCTTTCTCGCGCGCGATAGAGTCTGTTTCGGGTGTTGAGCCACGCAAGCCCGGTCTTGGTACGCGCAGGCCACGGCTGCCTGGTTTTACTACCGGGAAAGTTAAACTAAAGGCGTCTTTATCACTTTTTTTGTTGGCAGTGTTTATAACAAGTGTTACGCCACCGGCTTCAATTTTGTTGGTATTTGTAAAATCAACCGATTGCAGGATGAGATAAATGTTTTTATCATCATTAGCCATGGTATAAAATACTTTGGTGGCTTTGTTGTAAGCTTTAAGATCGGTACCCCACTCGTTGAGCTTACCATCTATTTTAACATTAGGTACGGCACGCTGGCTGCCAACCTGTATTTGATCGATCTTGGTTTTTTGTTGAGCAAATGTTGTAGCAATACAACCTACCAGCAAAGCTGTTATTAAGGTGCACTTTTTCATGTCGGTTTTTTGCGTATAAATTGATTGACGGTGAAGTTATGTTAAAGTTTAATCAATATTTTAATGTATTATAATTGTTGCTTAAGTGTCATGCAATTGTTGCATAAGTGGGGTGTCGCAGGTATTTTAATAGCTAATACTGATATTTTTTTTCGGGCGGCCTAATGCTATTGGTAACCGTCGGTTTTTAAGAGAAAACGTGGGCATAGATCATTAAAATAAGGTGTTTTTAATATAAATAATTGAAAATCAAGTATTTGTAATTTATTCAATCTGGGCAACTATTTTTCAATTTCCATGATAAACATCAATTGATAGCAAAAGTTGCTTGTGGAGCTTAAAAACAACCTCAAATTAAAAAGGACTAGTGAGGAAAAAAAACGGTTTTTTTAAGTGGGGTGACGGTATTATTATTTTACCCGGTAAATGCCAAAATAGAAGCGCATATTTTTAGCAAATAATAAATGCCGTTTTTTAAACATCATTAAAAACCAGGTTTTGATCACTGTATTTTTGTTGAATTTTAAAGCTTTTTTTGCCTTGGCTCCTTCATTTTTTTCGGCCTGTTTTTGGCTGTTTTAGGGTTGTTTTTTCACAACTTTTTTGTTTAAAAACAGCCTCTAAGAGCTCCCTTTTTAGTTGACAAATAATGTAAAGTTGTTAACAAATCGTATCATTTTTAACATTATTTATACTTGGAAACCACCTACATACCTATTTGTAACATTCTGGTTATTTTTTTTAAAATTTACTTGCAACAAATCAAATATTTATTTGTATCATTGTCAAAGCGAGCCAAGCTGAGTAAAGCGCAGTGGAGGTTGGCGTAACCAATTTATACGATACCAGTTTATATCAATACCAGTTGTATTTTTAGTTTTCCTAATAATTATAATTTATTTATTTACTTTATAGACCAAGCTATGATTGAACTTTTACAAGAAAACAACATTGGGGCAACTCCTCAGGGCACTATTTACTTGCATGCGCAGCCTAACCAACTGATTGCTGTTAGTACTGAATTTCGTTCAGATAGATCGTAATAGGCCAAATAAGCTAAAGATTTAATTTACAATTTGATCACTTAGTAATGTAACCCATTAGCTGATGCTAAGGGGTATGCTATTATTAGGTTAGCTATCCGAATATTCTCAATACCACAACCAATTAATAAACAGTTTTTTAATCAAACACTTAAATCTGTTATGCGCATTATTGCAACTATAACTTTCCTTAGTGTGTTATGTGTAACAACATACTCCTTTGGTAACACGGCTAGGTATGCAGATGTTTCAAAAACATCGCTTGCACTAAGCTATCAGCAAACTACCCAGGCGGGCAAAGACACCACTGCCAAGCCCGACTCCATTATTGTAAGTATGGTGCCTGTTAAAAAGGCCAATACAAAAAGATTGGAGTCAACAACAAATGGCCTTAATCCCGAGAAATTATCGATTTTCCCGGCTGCCTCTCTTCAACAGTATTTAAAAGGCGAAGCTGCAGGTTTGTACGTACATGAGCCATCTGGCGAGCCTGGAACGGTTCAAAACATGTTTATTCATGGTACTTCTCAGCCATTATTATCAGCGCGCGAAGCATTTCAAACTCAGCCGCTAATTGTTTTGGACGGGATTCCGTTGGTTCAGGAGCATCCTTACGCTTTTGACATTCAGCAGTTTAAGTACGATAGAATAGGCCCGGCAACTAATACGCTGGCTATGATTAACATGGCTAACATTCAATCTGTTGAGGTGTTAAAGGGCTTAGGTTCAACCGCTATTTATGGCCCCAAAGCAGCTAATGGTGTGATCCTGATCACTACCAAAGGCCCTCAAAACCAAAGAAGAATTACATTTGACAGCTATGTAGGTGTAGTTACACCAAATTCGGTTACTACACTTAACGGTAAGTTCGAAAACGATTTCAGAAGACAGTTTTATAATAAATATACATCAAACGGCACTTTTGCCGATGGTGATATTTATCCACTGTTTTTGAGCGACTCGTTAAATAACGACTACTACGGCCCGTCAAACTGGAATGATAAATACTATGGCAGCCAATTGATACACGGTGTAAACGCAAGTATCACAGGCGGTAACGAGCGTGCAAACTTCCGTTTTTCATTAGGTAGTTTACGTAGTGCTGGCGTTGCCGATAACACTGGTCTTAGCCGTTATGATGCCCGTTTTGAAATTAACATGAAGCCATTAACCTGGCTTACTTTTAGTGGTATGGTTAATGCCAATCGATTACTGCGTGATCGTAATAAAAATGTAAGAGACAGGTTAGCCCAGGTTAATTACATACCTGACCTGAGTACGCCGCTAACTCCAAACAAAGTTAAATACAGCTCATACTTAAATGAGTTTACCAAAGGTTTTGATGATAACAAAAGCAATTTGCTTAACGGTTATGCCAAATTTGGTATCAACCTTGGCAAATTTAACTTTGTAACTACTTTATCAACAGATTATAACGAAGGTTACCGCGATATTTTCTTCCCGAAAACGTTGTTGCAAACAACAAACTACGCGTCTAACTATTTTGGCTACAATCAACGTTCAAGCGTTCAAAACGTTGCCACTTATGATTGGGACCTTAACGCCGATAACAAGTTTACCTTTACTGTGGGCCAAAGCATGCAGTGGGATAACTACAGATACAGCTATAGCTATGCTTACAAAGGAAGTAACGACTTTATTAAGCTAAACTTATTGGTATCTGACCCGAACGCATCGGGTTACCTTGACCCAACTGTATTTAAAAGACAATTGATCTACAAGTTTTTGGATAGAACCAAAAATAGCTTATTATCATTCTATGGTAAAGTTGATTACTCTTTAAATGATAAATATAGCTTCAGCGCTATTTTACGTGCCGATGGATCATCAAACCAGCAACCAACAAGCCGTTGGTTCTACTCTCCGGTAGTATCAGCAGGTTGGGACCTGAAAAAAGAAGCATTTGAAGATGCAAGCAGCATATCTGCTTTAAACGTACATGCAAGTGCAGGCCGTATGGGCAGGTTTGAAAACTTTGATAACTATGCTCAAGGCCCTCAATACACCGCTTATATAGGTTACACCGGTAACCTGATCACTCCTGGTTATAATGGTTTAGCATCCTTGGTGCGTCCTTACTCTGCAGGTTATGTTGGTTACAATTTAAAATGGGCTTACACAGATCAGGCTAGCCTGGGTATAGACGGAACATTTATGAATGGCCGTTTATCAGCAGGTATCGAGGCTTACTATAAGCATGACAAAAACATGTTATTAGGTGTGCCTTCGGCAGCTGAGTATGGTTATAGCTCGGTGCTTAAAAATGGCATGGCAATACGTAACACCGGTGTTGACGCGGTTATTACCGGCGTTATATTCCCGGCCGAAAATAAAGTTGCCTGGACCTCAAGCTTAAACTTTAACATTAACAAAAATACATTAACAGCTTTACCTGGCGGTCTTGATCAGATCGTTATAGGTGACAGATTGCTTAAAGTAGGCCAATCTGTTGATAGCTACTGGTTATTAACTAACGAAGGTATCTACAATAATGATGCTGAAGTACCGGGCGTAGGTTCACCAGCTGTAAAAAGAACTTACAATGGTATCACTTTAAAAGCAGGCGATCCGAAATGGAAAGACCTGAACGGCGATAACACTATTACTAACGCCGACAAAACTTTACGTGGCCATGCTTTACCTGTTTTAGCAGGTGGTTGGAATAACGATTTCCGTTACAAAAACTGGAATCTGACTTTGAACTTCTACTACAACATCGGTCGCCAGTTATTAAATCAGGAAATGGCAAACAGATTTGACTTTATCAACCGCGATGGCTTGAATGATATCAACTCTGTAAAAGAGATCACTTTCTGGGAAAAACGTGGCGAATATGCTAAATACCCAATTTACAATCCTGCCAGCTCGGTAGTTCCTTACCAGGTTAATCAAGACTTGTTTTTAGAGAATGCTTCGTTTGTTAAACTTCGTACCCTATCAGTAGGCTATGATCTAACCAGCAAACTGAAGAAAAAATACCCTAACATGAACAAGTTTTATGTGTACGGTAGCGTAAACAACGTGTTTACTCTTACTAAATATACCGGCCAGGACCCAGAGCTTGTAAGTTACACCGGCTATGATAACGGTTACGGTATGCAAATACCAAGAACTTACCTGGTAGGGGTTAAGGTTGATTTTTAATTGTAGTATAGAGTCATAGACAAAATTTGAATACTGTTTTAAAATAGATAAAATGAAAAAAATAATTTTGCTAAGTCTTATCTTTTTCACCCTCCTTGCAGGTAGCTGTAAGAAAGAGTTGGATTCTAACTCAACGAGGGTTGTAAACGAGGTAAACTATTGGAATACCTTAGAGGACGCCAGGGCAGGTATAATGGGTGTATATGGATTGACCCGTGCTGCGCTTGCAGACAATAACGGACATTGGATTTATGGTGATGTTAGAATGGGCAACTTTGAAAGCCCTATTCGCCAGGATTTAAAAGCCGTAGTTAAAAATGACCTTAACGCTGCTTATCCTGTAATTGACCAACTATCAAACTGGAGAAGATTTTATGCTGTAGTTAACGCAGCTAATATTTTCCTGGAGCGTATTAAAGAGGTTAAAGCTAAAGATGCCCGTTATACAAGCAATAACATGGATGTTGATATTGCCCAGGTTAGATTTTTAAGAGCCTTTGCCTATTTCTACATGGTTAGAATATGGGGTGATGTGCCATTTATCACTTCGTCACGCGATGGCACGTTCGAGAACAGGCCACGTTCTGATCAGAACGCTATATTAGAATTCGTTCAAACCGAAATGGAAGCTGCGGCTATATCGTTGCCTTACCTTTACAGCGCGGGCGATTTGCAACAGCCGGGTAACTACTACGGCCAAAGCAGAAGCAGATGGGCTGGCGCATTGGTAAGAAAACTTACCGCTTATGCAATGCTGGCACACGTTGCTGCATGGCAAGGTAAATATGTTGACGTTATCAGATACACAAAAGTTGTATTAACTGATTTTAGCACTAAAGGCGCTTTAAGCTATTTAAGCACTACCGATCTTTGCTCACGTACAGGTTTATTTTATCAAAATAAAGACAATCAATTATTTGGCTTTGGCTTTGTTTGGGATAACCAGGATGGTGCTTTTACAGGTAACCTTGAGTCGTTAACGCTGGCAGCGCCGGTTGTTAATAAAAACACACCTGATATTTATGTGCCTAAAGATTCGATCCTTTCGATCTTTAAAGAAACTAACGATGGCCGTTTCAACATAGATACTTTGGGTGTTACCCACTCTGACCTGTACTTTACAAATTACCTGGGCAGATACCCGATCTTCAGCAAGCTTAAAGTGATCATGGGTGGTGAAACCGACCCAACCTTCAGGTTATTTTCAAGCGCAATCGTTGTTACCCGTTTAGAGGATGTTACTTTATTAAGAGCAGAAGCTTATGCAGTATTAGCAGAAAACACTTTGGCAATTGCCGATTTGAACGCTGTTAGACAAAGAAGATACAACGTTGACCAAATGGGTTTGCTTAACAATAGTGCTACAGACTACGTTCAGTACAGCCAGGCCAAACATGGTTCTGTAATTGACGCGATATTTAAAGAGCGTCAAAAAGAATTCATGGGCGAAGGCCAGCGTTGGTATGATCGTGTCAGATACGAAAAGATCAAACAAACCGACCCTAAATTTATGCAGTTAGTTAATACAGGTGGTATATACTGGCCAATCTCTCGTGATTTACTGGCCCAAAATCCATTGTTAAAACAAAATTCATATTGGAATAAGTAAAAGGCATACAGAAATGAAAAGAGTAAATTTATTTAGCAAATATGTAGTGGCAATGGGTTTTGCCGCAGCTATATTTCAAGTGGGATGTAAAAGAGAAGTTGGTAACTACGTAACCGATCCGATTAACGTAGAAACCAAGTTAAATACCTATGAGTATTTAAAAAGTAAGCCAGGCGTATATGATTCGCTTATATTACTTATTGACAAAATGGGTATTAAACAAACGTTAATTGATAGCAGCGTTACTTTGTTTGCACCATCAAACAGCAGCTTCCAGTTAGCTATTAAAAACTTAAATGATATACGCAAAGGTTTAGGCCAAACTCCAATTTATTTGAGCCAGATTGCTGCAGGCCAGGTGCCGGTAGTAAACCCTAAATTAAGGCCGAAAGCAAAACGCGATAGCTCTCAGTTAGATACAATGGTAGCTCGTTACATTATCCGCGGATTATTTGTGGCTAACGATTTTGCAATTGGTGATGGCCGCGATGTTAAAAGTGTACGTGGTGGTTATCCGATGCACGCACAGCGTGTATATGCTGATGCACAAGGCTACCAGGGTGGTGGTTCAGAAGTTATTGAATTCTCTAACACCAAACGCAGCTTATTTGTTGCCCGTTGGTCAAAAACCACCACTACATCAGTAAACATTAAAACTAAAAACGGCCGTGTGCATTTGTTAAGGCCAGACCACGTATTTGGTTTTGATGAGTTTATTTCAAGATTAACTTTGGAGCCACCTCCACCATCATTGTTCGATCTTGCAAATGATCAGCTTTATCCAAAATGGCCTGATGCTGCCGAGTATGACGGACGCGTATCTGCCGGTGAAACTTTCAAAAAATGTTTGGACGGCAGCTTCCTGACCAAGTTTATCTGTAACTACAGCTTAACTAACAAAACCAGGATGTACTGGATACCTAAGGTGCCTAAAGCTTCAAACTGCTACACCATGACCAGTGCTAACGACTCTAAGACTTATCAGTCTCGTGACCCTAAGGCTATCATCCTTCAGGCTACTAAAGTTGCTAATCCTAGCTCATCTACACCAGATGCGGATTGGGTAACAATAGATACACGCCAGGATCTGGTTTGGACAACCAACTATCAGCAAAAGATATTTGATTTCAACAACGATGAAGTATACACCGGTTACAGAATTATAATTGATCAGATCGGTGCAGGTGGTAACCTGTTCCAGATATCTGAGTGGACCATGAACCGTAGGGAAAAATTATAATTGACAGAAAAATTTTAATTAAGAGTATTATGCAAAACACAATAAAATATAAAGCTTTTGTATTGCTGACGGCAGTAATAGCTTTTTCGGGATGCAGAAAAATATTTGATCTGCCTAACGAAAAGGATTATTTAAGCACGCAAGCCGATTATACCACAAAAACTTTCGAACCTAGATTAGGAAGGACTAACCTGTACAATAATATATTTAACCCTAACGGTTCATCATTCCCTATGACATTTGAGGTTAAAAACCCAAGGTTTGGTGATGGTAAAGATGCAAGCGATATGCTGGCAAAAAAACCAACACTGGTTTGGACAGGCGAGTACGATGGTAAAGAAACCAGCCTTGCAGCTATTGAAGCTAAAAGGAAACTGGAAAACCGTTCAATGTTAGAGTTAAGGCCATCAGGCGATATTATATTTTGGTATACTGCTACCAGGGATGTGATCGGATTTACCGATACCATCGCGTATCCGCAGGATATGAGATATTTTGATGTTAAGATCACTAACAGCGGAGGTACCCGTACCATTAAGGATATATCTTTGAAAGTAAAAGTAGATGTACCTTACGAGCCTAGCGACGACTATAACGTTACAACCGGTAAACCAAATACTACTACTCCGGGTGGTTCTGTAAGGGTTTACAACTATGCTACCCTTAGCGGTATCAGAGGCGAGACCACTAATACTTATATGAACGATACTAAAAACTCGGCAACTGGTATAGTATATGTTTATATCCGCAAGTTTGTTGATCCAACCGGCGATCCGGCAGCTATAGGCCATCGTTTAAGATTTAAATTCCTTAATAAAGCCGGTGTAGAGATCAGCCCTGCCAATTTTAACGCTACTAACTGGTTAGAGCAGGTACACGGTTTTAACCCTGCCGGTACAGCGCCTGGTTATGTTATAAACAGTAAATATGTTGAGTATAACGTTGCCTATCCAATACCATTGGCCAGGATACCTACTAAATATACCGCCGGCGGTATATTGAATACTGCGGGTGGTGATAAAGCTCACGTTGAGTTTACATTTACCAGAACCGGTTTTGGTGGTGTAAGAGAAACTGGAAAGATCCTTCAGGATTTCAAAATTTATGAAAAAGGAGACTGGGAGATCGTATTCCACTTTGCAACCGTTAACCCTAAGTTTATAAACGACTAACCCTAATCTAAACTTATATAACAATGAGAAAACAAATTATTTGGCTATCAATGTTTTTCTGGTGTCTTGCTTTTAGCCAGAACTTGATGGCACAAGTTAGAAAGGTAACTGTTACAGGTACCATTTTAGATGCTGTAACAAAGGAGCCTTTAACTGGAGCCACTGTATCAATGCCAGGAAAGGGGTTAGCACAGGCCGACATTAATGGTAAGTATACCGTAATTGTTGACGAAGGTACCACACTAACCTTCAGCTTCGTGAGCTACGTTTCAAAATCGGCAAAGGCTGCTGCATCATTAAACGTTACGTTGCAGCCAGAATCAAAAGTAATGCAGGAAACGGTAATACGTGGTTACGTGAAAAGAACACGTGAGCAAACTACCGGTGCATCATATATTATTACAGGTAAAGAAGTACAGGATAACCCGGTTGGTAACGTTGAGCAGTTACTACAAGGTAAAGTTGCAGGTTTGAATATCCAGAACAACACCGGTGCGCCGGGTATGCGTGGTTCGGTAAATATTCGTGGTCTGTCAACCATTGCTACTACCGGTTCGGGTGATAATACATTCTTACAACCAACTTCGCCGTTATACATTATTGACGGTGTACCATTGGATGCTGATAAAGCATCAGAGTTTGGTTTCGACCAGCAAGGCCCGGGTGTGAGCCCGCTGTCATTGATCCCACAAGAGGATATTGCCAGCATGGAGATCTTGAAAGATGCTACCGCTACCGCATTATACGGTTCAAGGGGTGCATATGGTGTAATTTTGATCCAAACGGTTAGGGGTAGATCAAAAATCCCACGTATTACTTATACTTCAAACTTTGTGGTTAACGATGTACCTAAACTACGTGAGGTATATGGTGGTATGGCCGAAAGGAACTTTAAATTGGCACAGATCAATGCTTATGCCAATGGTAACGATAGATACCTGATCAGCAATACACCATTTTTATCAGATAGTTTGAGCGCGTTCTATAACAACTCAACTAACTGGCAAGGTATATTCTACAATGCTCGTTTTAACATGACACATAACCTTGCATTAGATGGTGGCGACCCTACCTTTAACTACAAGGTTAACTTAAAGTACTACTCACAAACAGGTATCGTTGAAAATACCGGTTTTGAGAACTATAGTATGAACATGAACATGGAGTTTAAACCATCAAAAAAGCTTAGCTTCTTTGGTCAGATCAGAACTTCATTAGGTAAAATCAAATCTGGTAGCGGTACCGGCGTGTTACAACGTATAGTTGATGGTAGCGGCCAACGTTCTACCTTATTACCAGGTCCGTCGTTCCTGTTAGCTACAAGTGATGTATTGTCAACTTTACAGATCAGAGAGAGTTCTGGCCCTAAAGCTATCAGCGCAACAATTAACGCTACTTATGAGTTATTCCCGGGGTTAAACATTGCTACCAATGGTAACTATGATTACTCGATTGAAAATACCGATAAGTTTTTACCGGCAGCAGCTAACAGCCAGTTTGCGCAGATATTTAACTTCTACGGTTATACCTCATCATTATATAACAGGAATAACATTTCATACAGCAAAACTGTAAATAAAGACCACAACTTATTTGTTAACTTCTTTACAGAGGTATTCATTAAAAAGAAACAAGAAAGTTCAACTCGTATAGAGAGAACACCAAACGACCAGTTTGAAGGCCCGTTGGGTTATGACGGTAACTTATCAAAAGGTGGTGGTGTATTAAACACATTCGGTAACTTAAGAACAGCAGCATTTGCAGCACAATTTACTTACGACTATCAAAAGAAATATATCTTAGACTTGATCTATCGTTTAGACGGTTCATCAGCTAACGGTCAATTAGATCCATACTCAAAAAACCCTTCAGTAGGTTTCAAGTGGAATATCCACAAAGAAAACTGGGTGGCTAATAATACCTCAAAATGGTTAGAGTATGCCGACTTAAGGTTAACTGCCGGTCAAAACATCTATCCGGTTGGTTCATTGGTTGATATTTATGGCCAGTACAATCCAAACGGTTTCTATAACAACCAGCCACGTGTTGGTATTGATTACGGTACTATACCAAACCCTTACTTGAAAGCTAAAAAAGTGATCCAGTATAACGTTGGTTTTGACGCCGGTTTCTGGAATGGTAAATTGGATATGACCTTTGATACCTATTACAGAGGCATCAGTAATGAGCTTTTTGATAACAGATTATCAAACACCTTAGCATTTGGTAACTACAAAAGTAATGACGCAGCTATATCTAACTACGGTTATGAGTTGTCTTTAACAACACGCCCGTTAAACAAAAGCGCAAAATTACAATGGACATTATCAGTTAACGGTGCATTAAACTATGACATATTAACAAAATTACCGGCCCAGTACAACGGTCAGTTTATTGATATTGCCGACCCTACAGTACTTGATCAAACAGGTCAGTTTGTTGTTAAACGTGTTGGCCGTAACGCATTATCTAACTACTTATTTGTTAATAATGGTGTTTATGCAAGTACTGCCGAAGTACCTGTTGACCCTGTTACCGGTTTAAGACTTAGAAACTTAACTTCAGGTAGCACCACATTATACTCATACAAAGGTGGTGATGCCAAATTGTTAGATGCCAACGGTGACTACGTAATTGATATCCGTGACAGACAAGTAATTGGTAATACACAACCGTTATTAACCGGTGGTATTAGCAACACTTTAAACTACGGTAACTGGTTCCTGAACATGTATGCATCATACACAGCTGTACGGTCTGTATTAAACAACGCATTAGCAAATCGTTTACTACAGTTAAGTAATCCTTTCGGCCAAAATGCTATCCCTCCTGCAACCAACCTTAATATCTGGAAAGGTACAGGCGATGGTAGTGCTGTTTATGGTAACGTTTATGACTATGCTCACGAATCATATGTTAGAAACTTTAGAAGTGAGCAAACGCTATTTCAGGAAAGTGGTAGCTATTTGAAAATTAACCAGATCACAGTTGGTTGGAGTTTCCCTAAACCTTTAGCTAAGCGTATAGGTTTAAGCTCAGTGAGAACATATTTCTCAGCAAGCAACCTGGCTACATTTTCACCATACTCAGGGCCTAACCCGGAAAACGTAAACGCGTTGGGTAAGGACGTGTCTGGTGGTTATCCAAATCCTCGTCAATACACTTTAGGATTTAACGTTCAGTTTTAATCAAATTACAAAAATAAGATATGAAAAAGATTACTATTTGCTTATTGTTTGTGATGGTTGCCACACAATTTGGCTGTAAAAAGTTCCTGCAAATTACCCCTATAGATAAACTTACAGGTAATAACTTTTATCAATCAGAGAGTGATGTTGAAAGCAATATCATTGACATGTATGGGCAATTATTTGACAAATATGTTCAAACTAATACTGCTGGTGGAACAGGCGAGTTTCGCTCGGGCGAAGTTATCCCTGCGGCTACCGGTAATACCAACAGGCCAACCAGGTTTGACGTTGGTTTGTTAGGTGGTCATACCAGAAGAATTGCCAACTCGGGTACAACCTCTGGTTTCCAAACTATACCAACTACTGTAGTGAACGATCGTTTATTACTTAACGCGATGCTTCCGGTTGATCCTATTAGTAATACGGTTAATAATGGTGCGTTCTCTAACCTGCAGGTTTGGAACGAGTACTACCGTGTTATACAGCAAGCTAATATTTTAGTTGCTAAGTTAACAGAAGGTATACCTGCATTAAGCGCCGAGCAAACTAAAGCATACATAGCCGAAGCCAAATTTATACGTTGCTATTGCTACTTCTTTATGGTTAGGTTATACGGTGATGTAGTTTATTACACCGAAGCTTACCAAAAAGATCCGCTGCCAAGAGAGAACATGGTTAGTGTAGTGAACAAATGTATAGCTGATTTGAAAACAGCAAAAGCTGATCTTCCTCCGATGGTTACCAACCCTGCGTTTAAGGGCGTTAGAGCATCAAGAGGTGCAGTTATAGGTTTGTTGATGAACATGAATATGTGGAATGCCGGTTTTGATCCTGCAAACAAGATCAAATACTACCAGGAAACAAAAGCATTAGGTGCCGAGATTCGTACGCTGGGTTTTCAACTGTTGAACTTAAGCGAGTGGAACACCGTATCAAAAGGTCGTTCAGACGAAAGCTTGTTCGAGTTGTTTAGCACAATCAACTACAACCAATCTTCTAACGCGTTTTTACAAGTATTTACCCGTGCTCCATTTGGCGAGGCGTTTATACACTTCCCTTACAGGTTGCCAGAGTTTGACTTCCGTACCAGCCCATGTATTTTTACAGCTGATTACATGAAGAAATTATATCCTGACGGATTAGATGACCGCTTAAGTACCTGGTTTGAAGATCCGTTTAACCAAAATGCCGAAACATTCCAGTTGAAAAAGTTTGCCGGTAACACCTTTATCGAGGTAGGTAACACTTCACAATCAGGTGTACCTGATAACTCATTCCTGATCATGCGCTACGCTGACGCTATTTTATTAGAAGCAGAGGCTTGTGCCGAGCTTGGTGGCGCTGATGAAGCTAATGCAGTATTACGTCTTAACGATATCAGAGGAAGAGCAAGAGCAACTTTATTCCCTGCCGGCTTAAATGACGGTAACGGTATAAAAGATGCGATTTTTTGGGAGCGTGCAAAAGAGTTGATGGGCGAAGGTAGCCACTACTTTGATTTGGTACGTACTAAAAGAATTTTGAGCAAAGTTTATACGGATAACCCACTTACTGCAGATAAATTTGGACGTGGTGCCTGGACCTGGCCTATATCTGAATCTGCGTTAGCAAATAACCCGTATATGACATTGAATGCATATTGGAGAGGTAGCGGTTTATAATAAGTAATTAAGAACATGAAAAATATTATAAAAAATTATACAGCACTACTAGTAATATGTTCGGTATTACTAATGATAACCGTTTCTTCTTGTAAAAAGGATGATTATTACAGGGACGGTGGACTTGCTAAAGCTCAATTTAATGGTACCATTTTGGAATATCTTAAATCAAATCCAAAGTTTGATACCATAGCACAAATTGTAAAACTAGCCGGTTTAGAAGATATGTTTAACAAAGAGGAGATCACCTTTTTTGCGCCGACAGACGAAGTTATCAGAAGATGTATTGGTCAGGTTAACAGCAAGATACCGCAATTAAACAATGGTGTAAACCAACGCTTGTTTCAAGACAATAAAGATACTTTGAAAACGTTATCAGACGTTAGGCCTGATATATGGAGAAAGTACCTGCTGAGATATGTGTTTAAAGGCAAATATTTATTGAAAGACTACCCTCAGCTTGATTTTGACCTTAGGCCGCTATACCCGGGCGGTTATTACTACACTTACAATGGCGATTTAGCCAATATTGGTGTGGTTTACAACTCGGCAAACAACGTAAAATATACCGGTTATCGCCAATTGAGTATCTCAAGTTTACCTGATCCATCTAACCCGAATCAATATTATTCGGCGGCAATAGCATCTTCAGATATTCAGCCCACAAATGGTGTTGTGCATGTGTTGGCAGTTTGGTTTGCCAATAACAACATTGGCGACGTAAGGTTAGACCCGGTTGGATCTAACATATTCGGGATGTCATGGGATTGGGATAACGAAGTTCGTTTAAGCAAATAGAATTAGGGACACAAAAAATTGATGTTAGATTTTTTGAAATAAATAAACGTTATGAAATTAAAGTATACAGGTTTATTAATATTGCTGGGCGGTTTGCTTTTCAGTAGCTGTAAAAAGCAACAAACTGAGTTTGACAACCCTTATGCAGGCGGTAAGTCGCCACTAGGCATTGTGTCTGATCCGCAACAGATTGCTGTACCATCGGCAGGTATTGCCGGCACCGAGGTAAGCATAAAAGCAACGGGCTTATTGGCACATAAAGACAATTTGACGTTTTTATTTAATGGTCAACAGGCACAGATAGTTGAGATCACAGCAACAGGTATTAAAGTTAAAGTACCTGCAAAAGCCAGCTCAGGCGTTACTGCCTTTGTGGTAGGTGGCCAGTTAGTTTTCGGCCCTACATTTACAGTTATAGGCAAGGTAAATCTTGACCCTACTTATGTAAATACTGTTGGTGCCAACGGTACGGTTTTTAAAGCGGTGCCAATTCCTAACACAACAAATCTGATGTTGTTAGGTACTTTTACCAACTACGATAACAAAGGTACTATTAAACCTATCAGACGTATAGCCAGGGTATTTGCTGACGGTACCTGGGATAGATCATTACAATCAGGCGAAGGCGCCAACGCTTTATTAACAAGTATGGCTATAGTTGGCCCTTACTATTATATAGTGGGCGACTTTACAGGTTATGCGCAACAAGGTTCGGGCATAAGCAAAATTACCAGGTTGTTTTCTTCGGGTGCAATTGATACCATGCAGGTTATTACTTATACCAACAAAACCCGTTGGGTACCAAAGTTTAACGGTGGTGTTGCCGGTGGTAACCTTCGCGAAGTTTATCCGGCCCCGGGTACTACAAATAAAATGATAGTAGTAGGCAACTTTAATTACTATGTTTCTCGTAGATATAATTATGCAAGTTACCTTTATCAGGACAGTACAGTTATTGACAGTACTGATTGCCGCCAATTAGCACGTTTAGATGAAACAGGTAAGCTTGACTCGACCTGGAGGTTTGATAAAAATGCGCCGGGATACAGAAACCAACCAGGTAGAAGCTGGACTGGTGGTAACGGTGATATTTACAGCTACATGCATACAGATGGTAAATTATTGATATACGGAAGATTTACAAAGTTTGATGATGTTGCAGCAGGTTATATAACACGCTTAAACGTTGACGGAACCAAAGATGCTAGTTTTAACATAGGTACAGGTGCAAACAATTATATTGAGTTTATGAGCTATGATCCAACTCAAAATAAATACATCGCTGTAGGTTCATTTACATCGTTTAATGGTAAAGCTGCTAAATATGTAGTTAGGTTAAACTATGACGGTAGTGTTGATGACACTTTTACGCCTAAAGAATTTGGTGCCGGTACGCCGCAGTTTGTTAAACTGTTATCAGATGGTTTAATAGTTATCACCGGCGATTTCAGGTCATACGATGGTGTGATCAGGAACGGTATGTTGATCCTGGATAAAACAGGAAACCTGGCCGAAGGATATAATGCCATAGGTAACTTTAGCGGTGGTAAGTTGGTTGATATTTATGAAACCAAATCTGCCGACGGTAAACGTGCATTGTTAATGATGGGAAGTTTCAATATATTTGATAGTAAACAAAAAAATAATATTGTTAGGGTAACCATTGAATAATAGAGAGATAACTATAGTGTAAATATTATTTGCACGAAAAATATAACTCACAACCAATAAATTTTAAATTATTAAAGAGAGTATGAAAAATTTAAAAACCAAACTGCTCGGGGCATCAGTTTTTGTATTGGCTTTAGCAACATCCTGTAACAGGGATTTTGATAAAGTACTACCAGGATCTCCGGCCGAAGTTACTAACGTAACTTTCAAAAAACCAAAAGTGCTTTATATAATTGCTGATGGTGCACGTGGTACATCGGTTAGAGATGCCGATATAACTAACCTGAGAGCACTAACAACGGGTGCTATTTACACCTGGAACTCATTAGCTGATGCTAACGGCACAAATGCTGCTAACTGGGCTGATATGATAACCGGTGTTAAAAAAGAGAAACACAACGTTTTAACCGAGGATTTTGCGGGTAATAAACTAACTACCTACAAAACCATTTTTGAGCGTATTAAATCTGTAAAACCAACTACACGTATAGCGGTATTTGCTACAACAGCGGCATTTAAAAACAACTTAACCACAGGTAATGATGTATCTGCAGCTGATGCATTGCAAGCTAATGACGTTGCACTAAAAAACAAGTTGGTTGACTTTGTAAAAACAGATACTGCGTCATTAATAGTTGGCGAGTTCTCGGCAATTGACGCAGCAGGCAAAAGCGTAGCTGTTGATGGTTATGACAACGTTAAAAACCCTGCTTATAAAGCAGCTATCAACACTTTTGATAGCCAGGTAGGCGAAATTTTAACAGCTGTTAAAGCCAGACCAACCTATGCTAACGAAAACTGGTTGGTTATTATCACTTCAAACAAAGGCGGTACTTATGCTACCCCTGCTGCTCAGGATGATAAAACAATATTTAGCAATGCCAATGTAAATACATTTACTATCATTGCTAACCTTGCTTTCAGCCAAACATTTATTGCTAAACCATTTGTTGGTAATACATGGTCGGGCAGTGCGCCTCGTTTCCTGGGTGATCCTGAGAAAGCGGTTGGTACTACACCAACTCCATACGACTCGACCAAGTATTTTAACTTCGGGTATGACTCGACAGCAAACTGGTCTGTATCAGTAAAAGTTAAAAAACACAAAAACCCTAGCAACATCTCTCGTGGCGACTACTACTATCAGTGGCCTGGTTTTATGGGTAGAAGAAATACCAATGCAACAGGTTGGGGTACATCAGGCGCAGGTGCCGGTTGGGACTTCTGCTTGATCCAAAACACCTGGAGATTCTTCATTGGTGGTGGTAGCGGTGGTGTTTTCCCGAACGGTAACGAGTTTAAAGGCCTTGACTTTAGCGGCGATACCTGGCATGACCTTACTGCCGTTGTTGAAAGAAAAACTGACGGCGCTAAGTATGTAAGAGTTTATACCGATGGTGTACTGGGTATTAGTAACAATGGCAGCAATAGCCTTGCCAACCCACAAAGAACCGAGTATAAATTAGACGGTAACTTTAACCCGAATACTACTAACAACGCTCCATTCCGTATTGGTTATACCAGCGGCGAAATTGATGGTAGCTTCGGTAAAATTGACGTTGAACTTAGGGAGCTAAAAATATGGAGCGTTGCGCTACCTGATGCTACTGTAAAACAGTATGCCTGCGATCCGACAATG
Source organism: Mucilaginibacter sp. A3364 (assembly GCF_059690715.1). Lineage (NCBI taxonomy): Bacteria > Pseudomonadati > Bacteroidota > Sphingobacteriia > Sphingobacteriales > Sphingobacteriaceae > Mucilaginibacter > Mucilaginibacter sp. A3364. The sequence continues at coordinate 2,646,482 of NZ_JCAWED010000001.1, read as the reverse complement.
AACATAAGCCACCCTTATTGGGATTACCTGATAGGTTACTGGCCAATGAATGAAGGATCTGGAAATAAACTGAAAAGTTTAGCAGCATTGACCGAAACTATAACTATGAGCGGTACCTATAAATGGGAAACCTTTACAGATTTAGTTTGCTCGCCTCCGGCTAGTAACCTGGCTTTATTGGTTCCAAAAAACTCCGACCTTCCGGCTCAAATATTAAGCTGGTTTAACATCTCTCGTCAATCAGGCTGGGAGTTAGACGGTAAAGTTTGGATACCTAACTAAGAAAATATTGTGCAGGAGTATCACTATAAGGTTACTCCTGCATAATACCATATAAAATATTGATTAATCAAAATAAGATATGAAAAGAATTATTACTCAATTACAGCTGGGCTTATTGGCGATAGTTACAATAGCAGTTTCCTCCTGTAAAACAGAAAAACTTAACGAAGTTCTTTCTAAAGAAACGTTTGCTTCTGTTAGCTTATCGTTCGATAGTAAGTTAGAAATAGGCACTGGTGGGGGCGCATTTACCGTAGGTGGTGCCGATGTAACTGTACCTGTTACTTTAAATTTCTCAGCGCCTACAACCAGGGCGTTTACCGTTAATTTAGCTGCAGATGTTGATACCGTAGCTAAATTGATAACTGCGGGTACTTTACCTGCTACAACTGTTGCGTTTACAGCAGGGTCGGTAGGTGTGCCATCAACTATCAATGTTCCTATCGGTGTTAAAACATTTAGCTTTAACGCTACGCTTAGCCGCTCTATTATGGAGAAATTTTATGGTAAAAGCCTGGCTGCAGTAATTAAAATATCAAATCCCGCCAAAGGTAATACTATTTCAAGCGGCAAAAATGCGCTGATTGTGGTTGTAAGATCCGGTGAAGTGTTGGATGCAAGTACAATTCACGAAGTATCATTTGGTACGCCAAGCAGTTTGTTAAACATACCTACAGCTGGTTATTATGAGGTAGGTTCTGAAAATATTACCATTAACGTGCCTGTTAAAATGCAAGGCTCTGTAGGGCCTGAGTTTACAGTTAATGCTGAGCTTGCTCCTGATAGTGTAACCAAATACATTAATAATGGTACATTAACTAAATCAGTATTGTATGCTGGTAATAAAGTAGCTTTAACCAGCCCGTCAATTAAGTTTAATGCAGGTACAAATACCGCGTTATTATCTTTTACTACAAAAATTAATACATTATTAGCTGTTCAACCTGCTGGTGGCGTTGAAACTGTTGATATGCCTGTGGTAGCCTTTAAGCTTACAAATCCGTCTCAGTTCCAACTGTCTAAAACCAACACTACAGTATACGTAAGGCTTGATCCAAACTTCTTCAGACCATATTACAGCGTGCCATTTTTAATTAAAGGCACTATTGGTGTCGAGTCTGACATGATCTATGCAGCTTATTATGACTTTGGTGGCCAGGGCGTAGCCTATAATGACGATGGTTCGAAAAGTGGTGATGGTGCCTGGAGAGCTCCGGATAACGTTGACGTATCTGGCGACTCAACCCCAAGAACCATTGTAGGATGGACTGCCAACAACGAGTGGTTAACTTACACTGTCAATATTGAGCAAACCGGTACTTATGATATGACCATGTTCTTAGGCTCTGATAATGCCAACGGTAGGGCTAGCGTATTCCTTGATAACGTATTACTTAATACCGTTGAACAAATAAAGGGTATAAACACCGGTGCTTACGGTAACCAAAAGCCTGTTTTAACTTCGGGTATTAAATTAACTGCAGGTCGTCACATTCTAAAAGCATTCTGGAACGTAGGTGCGTTTGACTTTAGAGGTTTCGTATTTAAAAGAACTAGTTAATAATTTATTATAAAAAGTGATCATATTATAATTATGAAAAAATTATTGATACCAATTGTAATGTTGGGTTACATCGGCACCATAGTGTCATGTAAAAAACAGGAAGAGGCTGTAACACCTGATCCGGTTGTAAAAAACGCTTTGGCAAAGTATACCGCCACGGTAGATCCTACTGATGCGTTTACTTACAGCTTTAAAAATACATCAGAGGGTTATAAAAGATTAGAGTGGCGTTTTGGTGACGACACGCTAACCACAGTCACAGACCCGGTTCACACTTACTTAACAACGGGTAAATATACTGTTGACTTAAAGGCGTTTTCTGAAACGAATAACGAATCAAGAAGGTTTTTTGATATCAATATCCAGCCGGATACCGTTTTGAAAATTGTTCCTGAAAAAATAGCTGCTGTTCCGGGCCAGTCAAAGTATACTTTGGTAACCAAATTTCCTTTGGCATCAGCCGTTTGGACGTTTAAAGACGTAAACCCAAATAAAACCTTTACTACCAGTGGTGCTACTCCTCAGTTTGTTAACTACAGTTTAATACCTGATGATATCCATACAGTAACCGTTACTGCTAAATCAACTAAAGGTTCAACTGTAACTGTAACTAAACCCAATACTACAGCCGAAGGTTATGTTTTGGAAGTTACCCAGCAAAGAACCAGCGTAACTATTAATCCTGTAGGTGCTGATAACGCTTCAAGCTCAACCGAAAACTTTACCAAGTTATTTGATGGTAACAGGTTAACCAAAATGTACAAAGGTGGTTTCAGAGGTGCATTCGTGAACGTTCAGGGTTATTTTGAGCTAACTTTTGATACACCGCAAAAATGTATCTTCTACGCGATAGGTAACGCTAATGACTCGCCTGAACGTGACCCTAAATCATGGAACGTGAAAGGTTCATTAGACGGTGTTACCTGGACAACGCTTGATACCCGTACCATTGCTAAAAACTTCAAAGATCAGTGGTATGCAAAAGTTACCAACGCTACTGATAATGATAACGAAAACACCGGTTGGAAAAACCGTATCTGGTATTTCGGTATCAAAGATGGAGCTTTCTACAAATACTACAGATGGTATATTACCGATATCTGGAGTGGTGATAACTTCCAGGCTGGTGAGTTTAAATTGTACAAACAACAATAATAGCTTAGCTTAATTATAACAAAAAAGCCCCCAATTTGGGGGCTTTTTTGTTATGTAACACTTTTATATCAAAGCCCTAACCGCAGAAACAAATACAAAATTATATAGTTATGGTTAAGTCGTTGCCTTAATAATTCCCATTATTCAATAGGCCCGGCACAACAATCCTCCCTAAGTAATTAATCATCTTACCTATATAATTATGAAAAGAATAGTTAACTATTTGGCCATTGTGCTATGCATTGGCTTGTATGCATCCTGTAAACGCGAACAAATTGTACCCGATACCGAAGTGCCCGATGTAAACGCATTGGCCAGTTACTCTGCTACTGTCGATCCTGAAGACGCTTTTACTTACAGTTTTAAAAATACATCCGAAGATTATAAAAGGCTGGAATGGCGTTTTGGCGATGATACCCTAAGTACCGAAATTGACCCCGTGCATACCTATCTTGAAGCCGGAAAGTATACGGTAGATCTGAAAGCGTTTTCTGTAACAAATACCGAATCGCGCAGGTTTTATGATATTGATATCGTGCCGGATAGCATATTGAAAATAGTACCAACAAAAACAGGCGAAGGCAATGAGCTTAAATTAACATTGGTGCCAAGCTTCCCGCTGGCATCAGCCGTATGGACATTCAGGGACGTAAACCCTGGTAAAGTAGTTAACTCGGTGGAACCTCAGTTCTACACATTCCCGGATAACATCAGCACATTTACAGTAACCGCCAAATCAACTAAAGGCTCAACGGTAACTGTAACTAAAAACAACATTACTCCAGCAGGTTATGTAACCGAAATTACACAACAAAGGGCCAGCGTTGCAATTGTACCATCGGATGCTAATAACAGCTCAAGCACAACCGAAGACTTTACCAAAATATTTGATGGCAACAGGTTAACTAAAATGTTTAAAGGTAATTTCAGAAGCTATTTTCCTAATGTGTTTTTTGACATTACTTATGATACACCGCAAAAGTGCGTATACTATGCAGTAGGTAATGCTAACGACTCGCCGGAGCGTGACCCTAAAACGTGGAACATTCAAGGATCAAACGATGGGCTTGTTTGGACCACCCTTGCTACACACACAATTGCCAAAAACTTTCAGGACCAGGCCTATGATAAAGGATGGAACACTGATAATGATGACGAGATAACCGGATGGAAAAACCGTATATGGTATTTTAGCATTACCAACCCCGGTAGTTATAAAATTTACAGATGGCAAATTACCGATCTGTGGAATAGTAATGATTTTCAGGCAGGAGAGTTTAAATTGTTTAAGCAAGATTAGTATCATAACAAGGCCCCCAAATTTCGGGGGCCTTTGTTATAATATATTGTATAAGGTATAGGCTAAAGCGTTTCCTCGTAATTAATAATGAATTTGGCCAATTGCTCCTGCTCATCAATACTCAGGTGGGTGCCATCATATATCCAATAGCCTTGCACATCAAACAAAATACGGCCCATATACTCCGGGTTTTCTTCGTAAGCAGTAAAAAGTTCATAGCTGGTTACAGCAATAGTACTTTCAATATCCAACATAACACGTATCACCTCATCAGGGCCGTGTTTACGTTTAAGCCAGGCCTTGGCGTCATCAAGCAGTAGGGTGTGGGTAGTTTTCATCATAACAAAAGTGGAAAATTTTTTCTGAAAAATAATATAAAATGCTAAAAATATTAGCATAAATTTGTACTGTGTAATTAGCAAGTCAATGACGGAAGCCCGGAAAGATATCATAAGCCGTTTGCAGAAAGATATTTTGCAGTGGCAGGGCTTTGTGCCGCCGCCGGCAGATGCGGCTAAAGGTATGGGTTTAGGTCCGCTTGAGAAGGCTTTCCCTAATGGTGTATTCCCAACAGGTGTTATACACGAAATGCTATGCCCCACGTATGAAAATGCCGCCGCAACCAGTGGTTTAATGGCAGGTATAATGGCCACTTTAATGCGCAATGAAGGTAGCTGTTTATGGATAAGCACCTGCCGTAAACTTTTCCCGCCGGCATTGGCCACTTTTAATGTGCCGCCGGATAGGATCATATTTATTGATGTGCAAAAAGAGAAGGATGTATTATGGGCCATGGAGGAAGCATTGAAATGCGAAGGCCTGGCAGCTGTAATAGGCGAAGTAAAGGAATTGAGTTTCGCGCAATCGCGGCGTTTGCAATTAGCGGTGGAAAGTAGTAAGGTAACCGGCTTTTTGCTGCGTAATGATATAAAAAAGCTAAGCAGTACCACCTGTGTGGCTCGCTGGCAAATTACTTCATTACCCAGCCAGCTACCCGATGATATGCCTGGGGTAGGTTTTCCGCGTTGGCAGGTTGATCTGTTACGGGTACGTAACGGCAACCCCGGCAGTTGGCAACTGGAATGGGTAGCCGGCCGGTTTATACCGGTTATTGAAGAAGCACAAATTATACAACTGGATGAACGGAAGGCAGGGTAGGTATGCAGCGGAGATATATTTCATTATGGTTTCGTTATTTAACAACGGATAGGTTAACTCTTCGCCGGCCCGAGTTAAAGGAGATGCCTTTTATTTTGGTTGCATCTGTACGTAACCGAAACATTATTACAGCGGCAAATATGCTGGCCGAACAGCAGGGCATAAGCGTTGGTATGGCCGCTGCGGATGCCAAAGCCATGATACCTAACCTGGAGGTTATTGACGAAGTACCGGGGCAAGCCACCAAATTATTGAATGCATTGGGCGAGTGGTGCATTCGCTACACGCCATTAGTGGCCGTTAACGAGCCCGATGGCCTGCTGATGGATATAAGTGGTTGCGCGCACCTTTGGGGCGGCGAGCGGGCTTATTTAAAGGAAATAGTGACCCGCCTGCGCGGCAAAGGCTACCTGGTACGTGGCGCCATGGCCGATACCGTTGGCGCGGCATGGGCGGTAGCCCGTTTCGGACGTGTTAAGCCTATTATTGAGCCCGGCGCACAATGCGAGGCTTTATTAGATCTTCCGCCCCGCGCGTTGCGCCTGGACCCCGCCATATTAAGTAGCCTGCAAAAGTTGGGGTTTTATACCATACAAAGTTTTATGGGTATCCAGCGCTCGGCCATGCGCCGCAGGTTTGGAACCGAATTTTTGTTGCGGCTGGACCAGGCCCTGGGCAATACTACCGAAGCCTTACAACTGTTGCATCCTGTAGAAGCATACTCAGAACGCCTGCCGTGTTTAGAGCCTGTACGTACCGCTGTAGCTATCGAAATAGCCATCAGGGAACTACTCCGGATGCTTTGCAGGCGCATGGCCGGCGAAGGTAAAGGCGCGCAAAAGTTAGTGTTAAAATGTTACCGGGTTGATGGTAAAGTAATAGCTGTTGAGGTGGGGATCAATAATGCCACGCATCAAATTGAGCATTTATTTAAATTATTTGAGCTTAAAATAGCTACGATTGCTCCCGGGCTGGGTCTTGAGCTATTTGTTTTGGATGCTACTTTAGTGGAGGATGTAGAAGCCGACCAGGAAGCCCTATGGGCACCCGGCGAAGGTAAGCTAAGCGAAAGTGCCCTGGCCGAGTTACTGGACCGCCTGGCCAATAAAATAGGTATCCAAAGCATACACCGCTACCTGCCGCAGGAGCACTACTGGCCCGAGCGCTCTATCATACAAACGCTGTCCCTCAAAGATAAACCTACCACCACTTGGCGTACTGACAGGCAGCGCCCGTCTATTTTATTGCCCCGTGCCGAGCGGATAGAAGTTACTTCGCTTTTGCCCGATTATCCGCCGATGCTGTTCATCTACAAAAACAAAACCCACCAGGTAAAAAAAGCCGATGGCCCCGAACGTATTGAGCGTGAATGGTGGCTGGATGAAGGCGAGCACCGTGACTATTACCAGGTTGAAGATGAAAAAGGGCAACGCTACTGGGTGTTTCGTTCGGGGCACTATGATGGCGAGCATAACGGAAAATGGTTTATTCACGGGTTTTTTGCCTGACAACGTATGAGGTATGCAGAATTACAGGTAACCAGCAATTTTAGCTTCCTGCGTGGCGGTTCTGATCCGGAAGAACTGGTAAGGCAGGCCGCTGCACTTGGGTATACCGCCATAGCTATTACCGATCGGAATAGCGTAGCCGGGGTTGTACGTGCACATAAGCTGGCTAAAACCATCAACAATTTTAAATTTATCCCAGCCTGCCGGCTTGATCTGCTTGATGGGCCAAGTCTACTGGCTTATCCCGTAAATATTGCAGCATGGAGCCGATTGTCGGGCTTGTTAACCCTGGGCAACCTTCGTACAGAGAAAGGTCAATGCCATCTGTATAAAAAAGATGTATTTGACTATGCAGGCAATATCAGGTTTGTAGTTATCCCCCCTGATACACTAAATAGTTATTTTGATTTTGACGAAGAGTTTAAGCAGGCTATTAAAGAATATAAACAGCATTTAGGTAACGCGCTTTATGTAGCCGCCAGCCGCATGTATAATGGCGATGATGATAAACGCTTTCATCGTTTAAACAGGTTGGGCCTACCCATGGTGGCTACCAATGATGTTCATTATCACGATTTAGAGCGGCGCGAACTGCAGGATATAGTAACCTGCGTGCGCGAAAAATGTACCATTACCACAGCTGGCTATAAACTGCATGCCAATGCTGAGCGGCATTTAAAAAGCGTTGATGAGATGGATCGCTTATTTAGACTATACCCAGGGGCTATTGCTAACGCGATGGAGATAGCTGATGCCTGCGATTTTTCATTAGATACGCTGAAATACCTTGAGCCCGAATGGATAAGCCCGGATGGGCGCACGGCAGATGAGCACTTGGCAGAATTGACCTGGATAGGAGCTGAAAAAAGATTCCCGAAAGGTGTAAAAAAGAAAATAAAGAAGCAGATAGATTTTGAGCTTCGCTTTTTTAAACGACGGAAACTGGCCCCGTATTTTTTGAGGATATATGAATATACCCAAAAGGCCGAAGAGCTGGGTATATTGCACCAGGGGCGGGGTTCGGCAGCCAATTGTACGGTTTGTTTTTGTTTGGGGATAACGCCGGTAAACCCGGATAAACATAGGTTATTATTCTCCCGCTTCATGTCAGACGCACGGGATGAATGGCCCGATGTGGATGTTGACTTTGAGCATGAACGGCGCGAGGAGATCATCCAATGGATATACCAAACCTATGGCCGCGAACATGCCGCCATTGTAGCCACCGTAACGCAGGAGCGGCATAAAGGCGCTATACGCGATGTAGGCAAAGCTATGGGTTTATCAGAAGATACTATAAAACGCCTGGGCGCTACCATCTGGCATTTTACCGAAGAAGCTTTCGACCGCGAACGCATACTGGCGCAGGGCCTGAACCCCGAAGATCCGCATCTGCATAAAGTATTAAAAATTACCGAACAACTGATGGGCTTCCCGCGGCAGTTGGGGCAGCATACGGGTGGTTTTGTAATAACTCGTTGCAAACTATCAGACATTTGCCCCGTAATGAATGCCCGTATGGAAGACCGCACTCAACTGGAGTGGAATAAAGACGATCTGGAAGCACTTGGCATTTTAAAGGTAGATGTGCTGGCCCTGGGCATGTTAACCTGTATACGCAAGGCTTTTGACCTGATACGCCAACATTACGGCCTGAGCTATGACCTGGAAAGCGTACCGCAGGATGACCCGCTGGTTTATGATATGATATGCCGGGCAGATACGCTGGGCGTTTTCCAGATAGAAAGCCGCGCACAAATGTCTATGCTGCCGCGATTAAAGCCGCGCTGTTTTTATGACCTGGTGATAGAAGTGGCTATTGTAAGGCCCGGTCCAATACAGGGCGATATGGTACATCCGTATTTGCGCAGGCGTGATGGTATTGACCCGATAGAGTATCCGACAGAAGAATTGAGAGAAGTATTAAGCAGAACACTTGGTGTCCCTTTATTCCAGGAGCAGGCTATGGAAATAGCCATTGTAGCCGCCGATTTTACTCCCGCCGAGGCCGATCAGTTACGACGAAGTATGGCAACTTTTAAAGCCAAAGGTGAGGTTAGCGCATTCAAAAAAAAGTTGGTTGACGGAATGGTTACGAAAGGATATGAACCTGAGTATGCCGCCCGTGTGTTCAGGCAACTGGAAGGCTTTGGTAGCTACGGTTTCCCTGAAAGCCATGCGGCTAGTTTTGCGCATTTGGTTTATATATCATGTTGGATGAAGTACCATTATCCGGATGTATTTGCTACCTCATTGCTCAACAGCCAGCCTATGGGTTTTTATCAGCCCGCACAAATAGTGATAGATGCCGAAAAGCATGGCGTTATAATGCGCCCTGTTGATGTTAACTATTCCATTTGGGATAATACGATGGAAGAAAAAGAGGGTGAATATTGCGTAGTGCGATTGGGTTTTAGGCAGGTTAAAGGCTTGCACGAGGCAGATATACAGGCTTTGATAGCGGGTAGGGGCGAAGGCTATAATTCCATTCAGCAAATAAGCGATGCAGGGGCACAGCAAAGCGTTTTGGAGATTTTGGCGGATGCCGATGCTTTTAACTCCATGCAATTAGACAGGCGGAAGGCTTTGTGGGAGATACGCGCTTTGAGGGATAAACCAATAGGTGTGTTTAAAAGCCAACCATCCGAAAGTAGCAGGGAGACACAGATAAGCCTGCCATTTATGAGTCAGCCCGAGCATGTAGTGAATGATTATGCGGCCACAGGATTATCACTCAAAGCGCATCCGGTTAGCTTTGTGCGGGCACAGCTGGACATGTTGCGCGTAACCCCAAGCATCAAACTGCAGGACTGTAAGGATGGCGACCATATACGCGTGGCCGGCCTGGTTACCGTAAGACAGCGCCCGGGCACAGCCAAAGGCGTTGTTTTTATTACGGTTGAAGATGAAACCAGTTTTGCCAACCTGGTAGTTTGGGAGAGCCTATTTGATAAGTATCGCAAAGAGATCATACAATCGCGTCTGTTAATGGTTGAAGGAAAGCTGCAGATAGAGGGGCAGGTGATACATGTGGTTGTAAAACGCTGCTTTAATTTGAACAGCCTGCTATCCAAACTAACCACGATAGAAATCCCGGATCAGCCCGTACTTACCCTGTCACGCGCCGATGAAACTACGGCACCTGTGCATGGCAGCAACAAAGGCGAGCAGCAGGTAAACAAGCAAAAAGAGGTATTCCATAAGGGACGCAATTTTATGTAAATGGTTTTGCAGCAGCGAAGCGATATTTTAAAAGGTTTTTCTTAATTTGGATAAGCTATAAACCAAATAAACGGCTAGTATAATGAAAGAACGTATACACAGCATTGATATCGTACGCGGCCTGATCATGGTGATCATGACGCTTGACCACACCCGCGATTTTTTGCACCTGCCCGGCGCTAATCCGCTGGATATGCAGAATACTACGCCAATTTTGTTTTTTACCCGGTGGATAACGCATTACTGTGCGCCAACCTTTGTGTTTTTAAGCGGTGTATCCGCCTACCTTGCCGGTCAGCGCCGAACGAAGCAGGAGTTAAGTGCATTTTTATTGAAAAGGGGGTTGTGGCTCATCGCGTCGGATCTATTGATCATCAGCCTGCTGTTCAGCTTTGATCTGCAATATCACATCCTGGTGCTGGAAGTATTGTGGGCTATTGGTTTCGGTATGATCATACTGTCGTTACTGGTACGGGCACGTGTGAGTGTAATAGCCACTATTGGGTTAATTATTATTTTCGGGCATAACCTGCTGGCCTATGTAAGGTTCCCGCAAGATGGCTGGTTGGGGTACATACCCGGGGCTTTGTTGACGAACCCTGCCACGTTTATTCCGCTTAACACAACGCACTCTATCATCGTACTATATGCCGCTATCCCATGGACCGGCGCCTTATTACTGGGCTATGCTTTCGGCACACTTTACAAAGCCGATGCCCAAAAACGACAATTGATCTTGCTAAGGGCCGGCCTTGCATTCATTGTTTTGTTCATCGTATTACGTGCCATAAATCAATACGGCGATCCATCGCATTGGGCCGTGCAGCGTAATACCGTATATACCTTCTTATCTTTCCTCAACGCCAGTAAACAAACGCCTTCGCTCATCTTCTTTTGTATGACGCTGGGGCCAATGCTGCTTTTACTATCACTTGCCGAACGCATGAGCAATAAAATGACAGCGTTTTTCCGCGTGTATGGTAATGTGCCTTATTTTTATTTTATAGTGCACCTGTTTGTACTGCGGGTAATTAATGTGGTACTGATACTGATCATGGGCTTGCCTTTAAAATCCGACGGTTCGCCCATAGTATGGCAGGTTGCGGGATTCGGCAGGCCGCTGTGGGAGGTTTATTTGCTTTGGATAGGTGTAGTGGCCGCGTTATATTTTGTGTGTCGATGGTATGGCAATTATAAACGTACGCACCAACATTGGTGGTTATCATACATTTAAAAAACGTCATAAAAAAAGCCCCTCTAATAAATTTAAAGGGGCTTTTGGTTTATAGGGATATTTTTTATTTGTCTGCCATTACAGGTATAATAACTTCATTGCCTTTTACACTGAAGTTGTAGATACCGGCTTTCTCGTCCCATTCTTTCACAACCGGTACAATACGGGTACGGCGTGGGCTAACTCTATCTGCCGAGTTATGAATGTGATAAACATAATATAACTGGCCTTTAGGTCCTTCAAACAAGTCGCCGTGACCAGATCCGTTTTCACCTACAATAGAGCGGTGAAGTATCGGGTTATTTTTAGCTTTTGTCCATGGGCCATATGGCGAATCAGCAGTCGCGTAGCCGATAGCATAATCAATATTCTGGAAGTGGTTGGCTGAATAAAACATGTAATATTTGTTTTTCAGCTTAATAACAGTAGGACCTTCCATTATTGGTGATGATTTGAAGTTAGGCGTAGCTTCCCATGGTTCGGTTTGGCCGAAGCATTGTTTTTTGGTTTCGGGCTTTATTTTGCCGGTTTTCATATCAAACTCGGCCACCCAAATGTAATTGCCTTTGTTAAAGCGTACACAATACAGGTAGTGTTTACCATCAGTATCTTTAAAAATGTACGAGTCGATATTTTTCTCAGACGGATCGATAGGGCCAACCTCTTTTTGACGGTATGGACCGAATAGTGATTTTGATTCAGCTAATACAGTTTGCTCATCAGCAGTATAGGTTATGTAATAAGTACCGTTTTCTTTCCATATCTGCGGAGCCCAAAAACCTTTAGTACCAAAGGTTTGGTCGCCACGCGTAAGGATCATGCCTGTAGAATCCTTCGCTTTTGCCGGTACAGACCAGGTTTTCAGATCCTTTGATTCCAGAAACGCAAAGCCTTGTGGACCGCCGCCGCCACCTTTTGAACCGGTAAGATAGTATTTGCCACCTTCGGAATATATGGTTACGTCAGCAAAAAATATTTGCTTCTTTTCCTGTGCTGTTGCCTGCAATGCCGTAAACGCCAGCATGCAATAAATAAAAATAGATCTCATTTTTTTAGGGTTTATTATTAGTGTTTTTGTCATTCGTTTTTTTAAATGTATTTTCTTGCGTCTCCGTCCGGGTCGTTTTTGGCTTCAGGATTATCGGTAATCACCATAGTTTCGCCTTTGGCGCTGGTATAACGCGGCCATTCAGGCAAACCGCCTCCGTTAGGGTCGCCGGTTTTCATAAACTGAATGAGTGCGCCCGCCATTTTATCAGCGAGTTTGCGTGGCCGCGAACCGCCGCCGGTGTGCGTATACATCCTATCAGTATTATAAAGCCAGAACGATATATCAATGCAATGAAAAGCTTTAAGCCTGTTATCCAGCAACGGTGGCTGCCAGCCAAACCAGGCCACATACAAACCCGCCTTTTGCCTGCATTTTACATTGGCCAAATTTAAATTTCTTTTCCGGTTACTGATGATCAATGACCAAATATCACTTGGCTTTAAACCAGGGAAAGTAGCGGCATAAGCATCCACTATCTGATCTGTTTTTTCTTTATATTCTTCTTTAAGGTTTTTTTTAACACCATCTAAAGTAACATCCTCTATCGAAGCATCATTTTTACTTGGCGAATATTCCTGAAAAACAGAACAAGCGATCATCGGTATATCGTTCGCTAGCGGGGTAGGGTCCGGATCATAGGGATGAGCGGGAATATCTGCGCCATCAACTACTGGAGCCCAGCCTGTTTTATTTTTATAGCCACTTTTCTTTAGCTCATCGGTGTAAGCTTTAACCACCCGGTCGGCAATCTCCAGGTATTCTCTCCACGGCATCGCCTGTAGTTCCTGCATGGTTTTTACGCCAGCTTCTTTAAATACCCGTTCGCCTATAGCTACAGAGATATCTTTATCTAATACACGATTGGTTGCCCCGCTCAATACCACAGCTTTGTGAAAAAGCCCTTTTGCCGATGGCATAGCCGTTAAAGTACAAACCTTCTGCCCGCCACCGGATTGGCCCATGATGGTTACATTATTAGGGTCGCCACCAAAGTTGGTAATATTATCCTTGACCCATTCCAAAGCCGCCACACAATCCAATATACCTACATTACCTGATTGATTAAATTTAGCATCGACCGACGAGAAGTTAGCGAAGCCGAAAGCATTCAGGCGATGGTTGATAGAGCAGAATACAATATCACCTTTACGCGCAAGATTTTCACCATGGTAAGTCATTTGTTCAATGGCGTTGCCATTAGAGAAACCACCACCGTGCAGCCAAAATAGTACCGGTCTTTTTTTATTATCAAGCGCGGGCGACCATACATTTATGCTCAGACAATTTTCGCTTATCTCATCATAATGCCATTGATCAACAAAGGCATTTACTTTTTTATTGAACCTGTCGCCAATATTTTGCGCGGCAGAATTACCCCACCATAAGGCCTGAAAGGTTTCAGTCCATGGTTTAGGCGGCTGTGGTGGCATAAACCTGTTTTCGCCGGAGGTATCTGCACCATAAGGTATCCCTAAAAAAGTGTTGATACCTTTAAAAACATAGCCCTGTACTTTGCCATATTTGGTATCAACATGAGCATGATCTTTTCCGACCAATAAAAACTGATCATCTTCGTCGCCGTCGCTTTTCGAATTACATGAAGAGATAGCAGCAGCACCGAGTCCAAATCCGGCTATGCCAATACCGGTTGCCTGGATAAACTTACGCCTGGTAGTTTCCATTTTTTTAGGGTTTGAATAGTTATTAAACTAAACAGTTTATAGTTGGTAGTACAATATTAAAGGGAACGATGACGCTATTATTGCTGCATTTTGTCTGATTGTGACTATATTATGCTATATTCTGGAAATAAGTTTCAAGAAGGATAACAGCAAGCAAAAATCTTAAAAACAAAAAAAGGCGCTTTTCGGCGCCTTTTGACTTATCAGTAACGTCGTTGGAGACATTTTTGTGATCCCGCTGGGACTCGAACCCAGGACCCCAACATTAAAAGTGTTATGCTCTACCGGCTGAGCTACGGAATCATTAACCGTTTCCGATTAAAGTGGTGCAAATATAGAGTTTATTGGCTTTGTGTGCAAACCCTATTTTAAATTATTTTTAAATTAAAAATAAGCCCTTCATTGCCAGCTAACTAATTTTTAAAAATAGCTATCCGGCCACCATCGCCAGCTAATAATACCAGGTTTCCGACCTTCGCCTTACGGCAAACGTTGAAACTGGTGCTGTCAATTTGTTGCCAAGTATGACCATTATCAAGTGTAATATTGCTTCCTGAGGTGCCTGTTGAAAGGAAAGTTTTGCCAATAATACCTTCAACACACGATTGATAACCGGCCGGTCCTTTGTTAGTAACGCCTAAGCCATTTTTAGTGCCAGCTAAAATAGGGTCAAAAAAACAAGCTACACTGTCAACGCTTTTGTCTTTTGAATAATCGCCACCAACAAAAATGAAGCCCTGTTGATCTGTTGAAAAAGCACCCTCACTACTTTTTCCATGTTTAATCGGCAAAAAGTACGTTGCCCATTCTTTGTACGGCTTAGTGATCGAGAAACTCCGAGCAACTTTACCGCCGGTTACAATAGTCACTATCCCAGTTTCATCAACCCGCAAGCACGTACCGCTTGCAGCAAATGCGGCTTCGCCGGGTAAAGCCGGAGGCTGATTTTTTACCATCGCCCAAGTATCTCCGCCATTTTTGGTTTCTAACAAAACAAATTTTCCATCAATTGGGTCGCCCAAAATAAAGCCATGCTTTTTGTTAGCAAAATCCATTGCATCTAAGAAGTAAGCAGTATCTGCGTTATGGTATTTAACCTGCCAGTTTAAGCCCCCATCAACAGTCTTTAGGATCAAGGCAGGCGTACCCGAACTCATAATAATAGCCTCCTTGTCAGAAAAAGCCTCGATATCTCTAAAGTCGGCTTTTTCAAAACCTTTAACCTGCTGCCATGTCCAGGTTTTGCCGCCGTCTATAGTTAGTGCAGTTTGCCCTTTGCTGCTACTTACCCAAGCTACTTTATTGTTAACAACAGAAAGCCCGCGAATACTAACAGCCTTACCCTGTTCAACCAGCTGAATTTGTTGCGCTTTTACAATCAAAGTGTTTAGTAGTAAAAATGCTGTGAAACAATAGGTTATTAGCGATGGTTTTTTCATGTATGCAAATGTGTTTATCGAAATTAATACATCAATAATAATAACCCACACATTTTATACATTTATTTAGGTTGCATTGATCAGAAAAATTATATTTGCATCCCATTTGTGAGCAATAGCTTGCAAAATGCCCGGATGGCGAAATTGGTAAACGTTGCGGTCTCAGAAGCCGTTGAGAATTGTCTCTTGAGAGTTCGAGTCTCTCTTCGGGCACATCCATTTAAAAAGGCTTAAGTTTTCACTTAGGCCTTTTTAATATATTAAAAGCCCGGGTGGCGAAATTGGTAGACGCACCATCTTGAGGGGGTGGCATTCGTAAGGATGTACGAGTTCGAATCTCGTTCCGGGCACTTCTCAACTATCCTTTCTGTAGTGTTCTGAACGTGTAAATAACGATTGCTGTCAGCAGGCCTACTAACAACAGGATCATTAACGTTTTTTTCAACTCAGCACTTACCGAAACCGGCTCAACCACTTTTGTTTCGAAGACTGATAAAGAATCCAGTTTTGAGTCTGTTTTCAGGTTTGTCTTTGATTTAACATCTTCCGTTTTCCTGATATCGTTAAAGCCGGCTATAGTTTCATCAACTTTGATATGAATGGGTTTTAGCTTTGATGTCACTCTGGCCTTAACTATACCGTTTGAATCACTAATGAGGTTAAGACTTAGCTTATCATTTTCATAATAAAGATATGGCTGTTTTCGGCTATCAATAATACCGGCCAGGGTATCGCCGCCAAACAAAAATGTTGTGTCGTACCGCTTGGTTTTTATAGTAGTGCTTTTATCAATCAGCGTAGCTGAAGTATTTGAAACGATATTTAGTAATTGGGTTGAAACAGCAGATAATGAGCTTTTAGTACCGGTGTAATTTTTTTTAGCGCAGCCGAAAAGTATTGCTACTGCTAAGAGTATTATTAATAGATTTTTCATTTTATAAATCGGGCAACGGCATATATCTGCCGGGTTAATCTTATTTTTCTATATACGCCATCACCTTCACGACTGCCAGCTTCGTTAGTATTACCCTCAACAGTGACAATACTTTTGGTTCCCCAATTCTCAACAAAGCCTACGTGCGCTATCCGTCCCTTTTCAGGAAAGTAAATGCCGAACACATCGCCTTGCAAAGGAGTTATGTTTGCTTTTTTATCACGTTTGTAAACGGTATTGGTTGCCGAAAATAAATTTGGACAGTAGCCGCTGCGAGGGTTTTTAATATTGTTTTGGCCTAGCACCCAGCACACAAAGGCGGCGCACCAGGGATTACCTTTTGATAGGGCAACATATTTTAGGTAGGTTTCTACAGCGTCGCCGTCATTATTGCCGGTTAGTTCGCGTATGCCGATTTGCGATGCGTAGGTTTGCTTTACCGCATTGCGGAAATGGTTGTTGCTCCCGGTACTGTTTGGTTGAGCATAACCAGGGAAAGCAGTAAAAAACAGTAAAATAAAAGGCCAATACAAATTTTTTGCCATGGGAGTAAAGATTTAAAATCGGTTTCAAATTCGGTTTCGAAATAAGCGCGAAGCGATGGCCAGATAAGCTTCAATATCATCCAGGTAACCGACTGAAAAATGCAGAGGCTAATGATAGAGGTAATATTGATCTGTAATACGCCAATATCAAATACACCCGCAGTAGGATCAAAAATCCTTAATAGCATTGGCGAAATGATAAATAACAACAGCGCTGCCAGCAGCAGCAAATACTCGGTGTGTGCAAGTAGTATGCTTTTTAATTTATTGATCATGATTGTGTTTGAAATTTAAATTGTAGTTCTTTTAAAAGCTCTTCAGTTTCTTTCAGCGCTTTTTCCAGGCTTTTGATCTTGTTGATGTATTCGCGCTCACGTGAATGCGCATTTTTGATGATCTTGAGATACTCACTTTCTTTTTTCTGGAGAGTAAGGATCTGTTCGGCCTGGTTTTTTAGTTGGTCGCCTTGCAGGTTGAGCTGAGCTCGCAGGTCGCCCAGCATGGTGCTGTATATTTCGGTGTTGAAAAGGGTTGTTTCGGCTTGGTTTTTTTTGCGCAGAGCTAAAGCGGTTATAAGCACACCGAAGCCTGCGGACGTGATTGCCGAAACTATTGTGGTTGCAATGGTTTCTGATGGCATGGGGGAGTGGGTGAAGCCTTAAACTTCGAGCAAGATTGTTAATAATTATATAGCCTCACCGGCTTTTGTAATTGATTTTTGAACTTAAGTCAACCGATTTTTTTTCAATAAAAATATAAAGTAACCATGCAAAAAATATAGAAAGTAGTATTCCAAATATTACTCGCGCTTGATCATGTTCTCCAATCAAAGGAAAGTGCCTAGATATTCTTACTCCTGCTCTACCAATATCCCAATGAGTGAGATATAACGAATAGCTCACGGTTCCAAGGAAAAATAAAGGGTTGTTAAGTTTTATTTTCTTTAAAAAATTGGCATACAAAATAAACAAAACAGCAAGTGCAGAAGAAGCAGAATGAGCCACTCCTAAATTGAAAGTTATTATTGCCAACAATGCTATTGTGACTGGCCAGAATAACCATGATTTTAGGTTTGTAAATTTTCTATTGAAAGTTAGTAAGCCTAAACCGAAGATGGGCATCCATGCTGTTATAAATTGTTGCTGTTTTAAATATAAAGATAATAGCGATAAAATTGTGATTGACAGTACGGCTTTGAGATTTGACTTTAAGAAATAAGGATATAATAAACCGATAATTATATAAAATTGGAATTCAATAGCGAGAGTCCAAAAAACCGCAGAATTAAATGGCAAACTTATGATATCGTTTATTAGAAATAAATGTGCTAATATAGCACTTACTGGTATTAATTCCCGATTGGTAATAATAGTTAATACTATACCTAATATTAGCGCTACAAGGTAAGCTGGGTATATTCTTATAATTCGTTTTAAGAGAAAAGTTCCATAATTTTTAATAGTATAATCTCTTTTATATAAACTGTAAGGAAGAACAAAGCCACTGATAACAAAGAAAATCTCCACGCCAGTCCAACCGTATTTAGCGTAGTCAAAAGAAGTGTTAGATAATCCAGAACTTTTGGCTAAATGAAAAACGGTTACTATCAATGCCGCAATGCCTCGAAGAATATCAATATGCTTAAATCGATTCATAAGTTAAAGGTATGATTTATATCTTTAAGGATTGGACAATGCAAAACCATTAGTATCTAGGAGTGCAGGGGTATTTAAATTGTAAGTGTTTAATACAGACACATCGCCCATTAACCGCTTGATACCTCCGCTGCTTAGTATCAAATTCCAATAGATGCCTGAAGTAACATCTTGATTTCCATTCAAATTATAGGAAAATGTATTTGATGATGTGTGGCAATCTAGGTGTCCCATTTGCATCGGTTGTATGTTATTATTGTAGTGAACCACTCCACGACTGACAAATGATGATGAACTGACAGTTCCATCCAAAGTTCCATTAAAAATAGTTTTTTGCCCATCAGAAATTTTGACTACGCTAATATTACCTTCTATAATAACGTTTGAATTAAAGGTTATATCATTTCCAGAGCTAGAGGTTATTGTTTGGTTGTTGGAAGTGAATCTGATTCCTCCATTTCCGAAATCGAGAGAACCGTTAGAAAAGTTTAATCCATTTTTAATTTCAACGGCGGGATTACCAATACTAAAATCAGAACCGTGTGCGCCAGTGGTCACGTTAAGCGTACCTCCGAAGGTTAAAACTCCCGCGCCAGATTTTTTTAGACCACCACCAGAGGCTGTGATATTTGAAACACCATTGACTATTAAATTATAGTTAGATAATTCCAACACGGTTGCTTGAACTGTGAGATTGCCGTTTAATGTAATATTTCCTGAAATCGTTTTAGTACCTCCTCCCTTTATTATCAAATTCTCGTAGGTTGTGTATGGTAAGGTATAAGAACCAAGAATGTTATATGAAATAGTTGAATTAGATGAATTACGATAGTTGAAAATACCGACAGGCATTTGAGTATCCGAACTATTAAATTGCATGTAACCGTTATTATTGAATGTACTTGACGAAGTTGTGCCATTTAAATTGGATGTTAAAGATAAAAGTCCGCTCGCACCATTGGTTACTGTTATATCTCCAGTAATAATTATATTTTTTACTAATAAGTCAGCATCATTAATTAACAGGGACTGGTTGTTTGTTGTAAAATTAATTGTGCTGTTCGCCCAATTAACCCCTACAGATGCTACAGTAATTCCATTTCTCAACTCTACACTTGCTGAACCTATAATATCTAACGAGGTTCCACCACCGGATGCGTTTACGCTGCCAATGCACGAAATAGAATAGTTAGAAATAATTGAAGCGTTTCTTACTGTGGCGGTGATCGTACCCATTATCGAGACATCGTAACTGACTGTGTCAAGAGCAGCCCCAATCCTTAAATTTCCTAAAATTGTTAAATTGGAACTCAAATATTTATAAGATTTGTAATCGCCATACAAGTTTAGATTGAAATAAGTTAAGGGCATTATATTTTGCGACATGGAACTATTGTATTGAATAGTTCCCGTCGAGCCGGGTAGATAATTTCTTATGAAGTTGTTAAAGCCATTCAATATAATAGTACTACTAAAGGCACTTTGGTCTATTGTTCCAACTACTTGTAGATTTCCATTCAAAATCAAAGAAACTTGATTTAATTTAAGAGTCTCAGAGACATACAAATTGTTTAACGTTACAGAAGTATTCACTGTAATCGTGTTTGTGACATACACCGTATCCCCATTCTGCGGATACAAATACTTTTTCTTCCCATTACTCATCCAAACCGTCGGATCCGTCCAATTCCCATCCTTCACCGAATACCAAACATTGCCTTTTCTCAGCATTGACAAATTGAAAGGTGATGTAGATACAGCCTGCATTTTAAAAACTCCTTAACTTAGTTGTGATGTGAAAATCGCCGGCCAGGGCGCTTGTGTTTCTAATATAAATTGATACGCCGTTTTCTAATGTTAAAACTCGATTTCCGGCAAGGTCCAGGTCGAACAGGGAAGGGGCTAATGATGCCAGCGACGCAAGCGCGGTGGAACCATTATTTCCTGAGTTTGCTGGTATTACCACCTGCACTCGGGCATTTTCAGCTGTCCCATTGGATCCTGTGGCACACACTATAATATCAAAGTTGCGTGCAGATGCATCTTTGCTTCTGAATAATACGTCCAGAACAATGCTGGCGTGTGCGCCACCTGTAACAATTAAAGTATCGGTATTTATTGATAAGCCTGAAGTTAGCTTTACGGCCGGGTAGGTGCCCGTTAGGGTTGCGAAAGATAGTTGATTTGATGAACTGTCCATTTTATAAAACTGATTGATAAAAATTATAAGATATGTTACTTGAAGAATCGCCACCACCCACAGGAGGATCAACCCAGCCAACGTTGTTATCCGTACCGTTCACCTTAGCCAATACTTGCCCCGTTGTGCCGCCGGTGGGTACCACTTTGCCAGATAAGGCACTGATAAGGTCATTCAAAACCTTACCCTGCCGGGCATCTAAAGCTTTGCCTGATGTTGCACGGTCAAGCGCGTTATAAACATCACTGGTGTTCAGCTTGTTGGCAGTAAGGGCGGTGAGTACACTTTCATCGGCCTTGATGGCGTCGGCTAGTTCTTTGATAGTATCCAGGTCTATGTCATCGCCATTAATGAAAGCTTGTAAGCCTTCAATCTGCGCTTGCAGGTCTTCATCTGCCGCAGATCTTGCCGCTGCTTCGTTGCTTACTAACGTGCTTGTTTTTTGACTGCTGTAAACTTTAGTTAGCGATGCCGTGCTGTCGTCAATTGTAAGCGGCGTGGTCCAGCTTACATCGTAATCATTATTGCTGGCTTTGGTAAGTACCTGGCCGGTTGTTCCGCCGGGCTCAATGCCCAGGCCTATCAGCGAAACACCTTCGCCCCATACACCGGCTGTTTTTGGGCCGTATAACGTGTAGCTTATTGTATTCAGGTAAAAATCGCCGTTTACCCCAGTACCGCTATTTGAGGGTATTGACGTGCCGCTTAATATGCTGAAGCCATTAGTTCCGTTGCTGCCATTAGTGCCTGAGGTTCCTTGTGGCCCTTGCGGACCGGTTTGCATAGAGAATACCTGAGCCCAGGTTCCCGATGCCTTTTTATAAAACACACCGGTACCAGTGTTAATGTAAGTGTCGTTATCGGCACCCGTGCCGCTTCCAGGCACACCCAGCCCATACAATACAGTGCCGTCAGTAAGGCCATTAGAAGCGGGCAAGCTGTAAACGATAGTCCACACGCCGGCTGTTTTCTGGGCAAATGCGCCGGAATTGGTTTTTATAAATACATCTCCGTTTTTGCCTACCGTGTTGGCCGGCAGTGTGGTGCCGAAAGAAATATTAGCACCCACACTCAAACTTGATGCAATAAGCTGCAGCAAGCCTGTAAACGTGTACTGATAATTAGTACCGCCGCTTACTAGTATGGACACATCGCTTAAGTTAACCGCCGACGCTACGGGCAATTCGGTTATTTTTTTATCAGACATTGATCATTTCGATTAAGGGTGAATAATTAGTTTGATCGTACTTGCCGGGATAATTAAAGCCGGTTTTATCAACCCCTCGAATACGCGGACCTGCCTGGCGGGCGCTTTTGCTTTTACCGTCATATTGCCACAATGGAAACTCCGCCCGGTGATCCCACAGAAATTTTTCTACCTCGTTGGCATGGCTATGGGCAGTGCCTCCGTTACCCGCATGCTTTTAATAGTGTCTGCAAATTGATCGACCTCGTATTCGTTATATGGCTTGCCGGTAACGCGGCAATAAAAGTAATGCCCCAGTATCTGCGCGCAGGCTTTTAACGACGGATTGAAACGCTGCTGCCAATCCTCCTCGCCATGTTGTTTAATATGTTCGCTTATCTCTTCGGCAATAATATCCCGGGCGGCCATAAAAGCGCCGGCAGGTTCTACAGACAGGTTGCGAATAACTTTTACTTTGATCTCTTTACCATCAACCACAAAGCTCACCTTATCAGGTATCGCATCGCTGTTGTACAGGTATTTTATCTGGTTGGATAGTGATAACACGGTTTCGGCAAATACATCCAGTTCGGCGGCACTTTGCACATTTTGTAGGTCTGCTAACGCGATGCCGGATAAAATGCTGATGGCATCCAGATCGCTCAATTGCTCTTTTTGCTGCATGGCCATCAGCTGTCCCAGCGTAATTTCATTCAACTGCGTTGGGATACTTACCGGCAAGTTGCCCTGCGTGGTTTTTAACTTTTTTTGAATCATATGTTGAATAGGTTTAATAACGATGATTGCTGTTCGGGCGCCTTGTAAGGCAGCCTTGATTTTGGCGAGGCCAGGTTGTTTATTTTAAGTTTGTTAAGCGCCACATAGCGCAGCGGATCTATCAGGTGGTTCCAGGAATCAACAGGTTCATTCATCGCCTTGCCAGACCGGTCTATCCGCCATTTATAGCGTTCCAGTTCCTTACGCAGGTTCACGCTGCGGCGGGTGATATTGATCTTATAGCGTTTTAAAATGTCGATAGAGTTTTTAATACTATCCGGGCCTTTCTTAGCCGGAGAGGTCCGCCAGCCTAAGCGTCGCAATTCTTCGATGGATTTTGGCTCGGCGCTGTCAGCAACTATTTCGGTGCTTTTACTTACACCTGTGGTGCTGAGCCGGCTTGCAATTTCTTTATTAGTGAGGCCTGTTTCGTAAAACATTTCATCCACCCACAGCTCGCCATTTTGCATATACACTTCAATGCAACCGGTCTCATCATTGGTAAAGCCAAAATCAAGCCCTGCGGCTACCAGTTTAGCATCTGGCGGAATATCATTACATAAATACCAGTCATCGAGTATCAGGCCGCTTATTTTGCCGGTAACGCCGCGGGCGTACACCTTCCATAGTTCCAGGTCGGTTTCTTTTACGGCTTCTATCTTATCCCGTACTTTTTGGTCCAGGAAGGGGTTATGCCGATGATCGGATATGATCAGCTCCACGCCATCCCGCCCCAGCAAATTATCATGCACCCAAAACGCGGCGTTGGGGTTGTAATCAATAAACACCCGGGTTTTGGTACGTAGCGCCAGTTCGGTATAAACCGGCCACTCAATGCCGTTGGCCTCGTTAATGAATAAGTAATCCCGTTTGCCAGATTTGGCATCCTGCGCGTTGTCGTAACTCTTAAACTCCATGATGGAGCCGTTGTAGAACTCAAATATCCTGTCGGTTTTATTAAAGTTTTTAACCAGTTGTTTCAGCTGCGCGGAACCATTGTATATAGCCAATGCATCGCGCAATGCGCCGGCTTTCAAGTTGGGGATATCCTGACCAACCACCGTGATCACCTGGTTTTTAGCTTCGCAGGCCAAACAAAACAGTACCTGTTCAATGGCATAGGTTTTACCCGAACTGGTGCCCCCCTGGTTAACCACCACGCTTGCCATACTGGCATAGTTATGCCTAAACAAAACCGACGCTTCGTATTCCTTTTTCATATTGATGTTAATGATTGTGAAAAGGGGAGGCTACAAGGTCACTTCCTTTTCGTTAGCAGCGGGCAACGGGCCCGATTCAATGATTTTTACTTTAATGCTTTTCAGCTTGCCTTCGGGGCTATTGGTTTCGGCTTTCTCGTTCCACCCAATATTTTTTAAGGCGAACATGGCACCGGTGGGCGATTGGTAGTGCAGCTTCTTTTCGTACGCGGTTTCTACCCGTAGGCGTGCACGTTTAAGTAGCACGGCGTATTTGCCGCCAGCTTCGTACTCGTCAAACTCATCGCGACTGTTAAAGCCCAGCGCTAGGGCAAGCCCGCTAATGGTTGCCGGCTCAGGCTCGCGGTCCCATACTTTTTGTTCGGTGGGCTCGGCAGTGTCAGTGAGTTTTTTAGGAGGTTTTAACTCGATGTGAAACGCGCCTTCAATTTGTTTGAAATAGGCGTCTATTAATTCGCCCAAGGCTTGTTTAGTGCTGAAAAGCTTCGATTGTTTCTTCATTATGATATAAATGACAATCGGCATAAATTCATTCAAATATACAAATAATCCGTTGCATTTGAAAGTTTTATGCCTGATTTTGTTAAAATTTGTTTGTTTGTCAGTTAATAGTTAATTTGTGATTATTCTAAATAAGGCTTATACTAATCATTATATTTGTCGCATCTAATCGCTTATGAGGTACTTACGGCTTGCGTTTCTATTTCTCTTTGTTTCTGTCGCTTTAGCAGCGTGCCAGAAAGATGAGTCTGTAGATCCGGCCGGCATCAAAAAGCTATTAAACGCTGATTCATCTGCCGCTAAAAACAACTTGCTTAACGCCCCCGGCAGCTTTTTAGCCATCAAAGGAAATTTAAAAGTTACGGTTGAGGATTCAACCTATACCTTCGATGCCGAAACCGACTCCATCGCTTTTGTAAATGTTTCTTTAGATAGCACAAAATACTTTGGTATCACCGCCATCAACAAGGCCCACACCATTAGTTTTGGCATCAGTTCTGAAGGTGTGGCGGCCTCTGACGTTAATAGTGCTATAGCCGGTAGCCAATTGTTGTTTAACAAAGGCGAGAAATCCGTACTTCAGTATACCTTATCCAAAAAACTGAAAGATGCCGGTAAGATAAACCTGGCTCAGTACCTGCAGGATAGCACTTCAACAAAGGGCACTTTTTACATCTCACTCTCTAAAGATGGCAAAGCCGCTACCGCGCCTACGCCGGTGGTAGGCAGCTTTAATTTAAAGCTAAAATAGCTTCGTGTAATTTGTACGTCACAATTAGGACTTCGATTGCTTTTTGCTCCTCCTCTTCCCTTAAAAAACGCTATTTTATGCGTACCTTTGCGGCATGAAAGTATTTATTGCAGGGCTTCCTACAGAGGTAGATGAAGCAGAGTTAACCGCAGTGTTTGGCGATTTTGGGCCGGTTAAATCCCTCAGAATAATCAAAGACCGCGACACAAAAGAGAGCAGAGGTTTTGGTTTCGTTGAAATGTTTAACGAAGACGAAGCAAAAGAAGCAATCAAATGCATGAACGGAGCGAGCTATTATGGCCGCCGTATTACAGTTAACATAGCCCAGGACAAAGACTCAGAAGGAGCAGACCGCGGGTTTAGGCGTAACTAAACGTCCAGATAAAAAGATGTTCTTATTTTGTAGCCGGCTGTGTGCCGGCTTTTTTTTGCGCTAAACTTTCGACAATGCAAATATACGAAAATATGTTTAATATGCTAAATGGCATATTTTGCTTCAGTGTCTGCCACCTCATTTTCTACCAGCTGGGTTAGCAAGGTTTTCACTACGGCCTCGCGTGCCCATTGTTGTTCGGTCGGCGATGCGTCTTCCTTGTACCAGCGTATGGGTTCGTTAATTTCGATGCGCGTTTTGTAGATGAAATTCTTTTTAACGTGCATTTTGGTGCCTTCATAACTGTTCAGGTTTTCGGCGCGGATGAGTTTGGCAAATTGCTTTAGGGGCAGGTCAACCTGCAGGCATTCTTCCAGGGTGTTTTTAAAGTCGTGTTTGTCTTCCAGCCAAAGGGTTAAGGCGTCTTCGGTCAGGTCATAATCAGCAATGCTGATGCGGCTGTAATCGTAATCAACAGAGATGATCATCCACCACAGCAGGTCTTTTAGTTTTTGAGAGATCTTAATCATTTTAAAAAAGTATTAAGCGTCCTGTTGTGGAACGGGACGGCGGTTAATAATGGTTGCTGCCTGCGGAGAGCAGGCTGTGTAAGGTTTAGTTATTATGGTTGAAGCTTGGCGTCCAACCCGGAAAGTATTTCTGTATATCGGCTATTTCGTGGCTGTATTTTTGGCAAACAGCCTGGTAGGCCCGGTAACGCAGCGCTAGTTTTTCAATCCTTCGGTTGCGGCATCTTCTCTTTTTGTTTCTCTTTTTTGCGAATGCGGAATAGGCTATATACATAAGTTTAGGATTTTTTGTAGTTCGTGAAGTAGATTTCTTTGTTTAAAACCGGTTTACCTATGGTCCTGATTCTAATTTTTCTTTATTTTCTGTATTCATAATTTGTTTTATAAATAAATTTGCTGTAATCTTGTATCGATTTCGAATACAAATATAAAGAAATATCTTTAATTTATAAAGAAAATTTTAAAAAGTTTTGCACAATTATGGAAAAGCCCGACAAAGCAAATAAGATCAAAACCGTACGCCCTGAGACCCTGGAGTTTATTATTTTATATAATCAGCTAAGAGGCAGAGCATTTACAGGTAATGCCCAACTGGCCGAGGTTTTAGGCTTTAACTCCGCGGCTTCTATTACAGAAATAATAAAGAGCAGGCAAAACATAGATCCTGAAAAATTAAAGATATTTAAAGAAGAATATAAAGATTTTTTAACAGGTGAAAAGAAGCCGGAGGTGATAGCTGTACCTAAACCCGATGGCATCCCCATGTTTGAAATAACAGCCAGCGCGTCGGGCGTGGAGGTGTATAATGACATGAACGATATGCAGCCCGTGGGCCGTATGAATTTCCCCGGCATTGAGGATTGTGATTTCGCTTTACCGGTTTGGGGGCACTCTATGTATCCATACCTGGAAAACGGTTGCTGGGTGGCCTTGAAAATAATTCACGATAAAAAGATATTGCCGGGCGAGGTATACTATATAGAGTGGGGCGATTACCGCATGTACAAGCGCCTGCTGGCCAGCAGTAATCCGGATGAGGTGGTGGCACACTCAGACAATACCAGCGAGATGATTGGCAACCAGCTCAAATATGCGCCCTTCGTTATCAAGATAGCCGACATTAAAAAGCTTTGCCTGGTTAAGGATATTCATAAAAAGCACAATCATTAATTATTGCTTAACGTGGCTAGCCAGACAAATTTGCAGTATTTAGCTGTAGCAGGGTGGACAAAAGAGGTAAAAAGGTAGTTAAGTTTATTAATTAATAGTAGTATTTAAATATTATATATATTTTTAAACCTAAATATTTAGCATTAGTTATAAGCAAGTTAACTGGCGCGATGATATTGAATACAACTTAAAACCCTGTTATAATTAATTTATGGAAGATCTAGTCCTCTACGCTATTGGTGCGGTGGTGATCATTATTTTTATCATCGTACTTAACCACAAAAAACAAAAAAATACTGTTAACAGCTTTTTAAAGGATGCCGAAGAAATGCAGCCCATGTTTCTGCAAAAGTCTGTTGAAAAGAAACTGCAATCACTTTACGCTTCTTTGTATGATAACGGTGTAAAATCCGCCGCAGGCGAAGCTCCTAAAGCTACAGGCCGCAAATTGCAGTTGGTACAGGAGTTGGAGCAGTTGGAGCGCGATTACAACAGCAAAAAGATTCCTTTAAAAACATATAGCGATAAACTGCACGCGTTGCAGATGAAAGTGAGCAAGCTATAACCGCTGCTTTTCGCCCCGCGTTAATAATGAATAAATAATTTTACTTGTTTTATAAGTACAATGTTTAATATTGCGCTCACGTATGAGCGACGAAGGTTTATTAAAACGTATTAAAGTTATTGTTAAAGATCATGGCGGACAGCTGGCGCTGGCCGGACTGATTGGCGTTGACCAGGGCTTTATAAGCAAGGTGATTAACAAAAAGCAGGAGGTAAGCTATTACCTTATCCGCAAGCTTTGTTTCCAGCTCAAGTATTCGCCCGAGTGGCTGATACTGGGCACCGGCGAAAAGAAGATCAACAAACCCGAATCTGCCAAGCTCATCACCGAAATACAAATGATGCGTACCGAGCTGGATATTTTACACGCCCGCATGCGCGCCTTTGAACTGGAGATTGCCGAACTAAAGAAGAATAACGATCAACAGCAAGTTGGTTAGTATATAAAACAAGAAAGCCTCCGAGATATCTCGGAGGCTTTCTTGTTTTATATCAATATTGCAGCTTAGTGCAATACTAAAGTTTGTTTTCTGTCTGGTCCAACTGATAGCCATTTGATAGGCACTTCCAGCTCTGCCTCTAAAAACTCAATGTACGATTGCAACTTAGCAGGGATCTCGTTCAATTCGGTAATACCGGTAATATCTTCTGCCCAGCCATCAATTTCTTTTAATACAGGCACAGCATCAACCGAACAGATATCGTAAGGCATGTAGTCGATTTTCTCGCCCAGGTAGTTATAGTGGGTACAAGCGTAGATCTTATCGAAACCGCTCAATACGTCGGCCTTGGTCATTACCATTTGGGTAACGCCGTTAAGCATAATAGCGTATTTTAAAGCCGGAAGATCGATCCAACCGGTGCGGCGTGGTCTGCCGGTAGTAGCGCCAAACTCGTGGCCTATACGGCGTAGTTCTTCGCCGGTCTCATTCTCTAACTCCGTAGGGAAGGGGCCGCCACCAACGCGGGTGCAATAGGCTTTGAAAATACCTATCACATCGCCAATTGTACGCGGGGCAATACCCAAACCCGTACAAGCGCCGGCAGCGGTAGTGTTTGATGAAGTTACGAACGGATATGAACCAAAGTCGATATCGAGCATAGCGCCTTGTGCACCTTCGGCCAGTACTTTTTTGCCGGCTTTAAGGTAGCTGTTTACCAAATGTTCCGAGTCAACCAGTTCAAATTGTTTGATCAGGTCGATAGCTTCGAAGAACAAAGCTTCGCGCTCCGAAAAATCAGCCACTTCGCCATAAAGCGATTGTAGCATTGAAGTATGTTTATCAACCAGTTTTTGGTAACGTGCTTTAAAATCGGGCAAAGTAATATCGCCGATGCGCAGGCCGTTACGGCCGGTTTTGTCCATATAAGTTGGGCCAATACCTTTTAAGGTTGATCCAATTTTACCTTCGCCCATATTTTTTTCAGACGCGGCATCAAGCAACTGGTGGGTAGGCAATATTAAGTGCGCTTTTTTAGCTATCAATAAATTCTTTTTAGCCAACAGGTCGTGCCCGGCATCTTTCAATTTATCAATTTCTTTTTTTAAGGTGATAGGATCAATAACAACGCCGTTACCAATAAGGTTAATAGTGTTATTAAAAAATATACCTGAAGGTATGGTGTTTAAAACAAATTTCTTGCCGTCAAACTCTAAAGTGTGGCCCGCGTTAGGGCCGCCTTGAAAGCGGGCTATCAGGTCATAACCTTGCGCCAGTACGTCAACAATTTTTCCTTTACCTTCATCGCCCCATTGGAGGCCTAATAATACGTCAACAGCCATTAATTTTTATTTTGAATATATGTATTAAATTTCTTCAAGATCGTTTTCTTGATCTCAGTCCATTTCAAATTTTTAAAACAATATGGGTCTGGTTGTAAATCTGCCTCTGCAAAATATGTTATTGATTTTGCTATCATCATAAGCGCATTGTTGGGGTATCTTTTTTGGTAGAAACTCATCATTTGCTCAAATGAATAGTGATTTAACAACTCATATAAATCCCAAAAATCTTTTTTCGCTCCACGCCCGGCAATCGCGTTTAGTTTTAAGGCAATTATTTCTTCAATAGATGCAAACCTAACACCATCTTCTAAATGCTGGGGGTAAGTGAAAGGTTCAAAGGTAAATACAAAATCCACTTTTACCTCATTAATATATGTAAAGAATAGTCTGGGACTTTTTACTCCTTCAAAAGAGAACGACGGAAACTGATTTTGTAATTTATAAACGATAAGATCTCTGTCAAAAGGCTCATCGGTGAAAAGGTCCAGGTCTATCGATTCCCTGTGACCTAACAATAAAGATAATGCTGTACCCCCAACTAATCTGAATTTTTCCAGTTCCTGAATACTCATTAATTCTTTCAGTAAACCCAGCGTTTCGGGTCTAACTGTTTGTTCGTGTAGCATTTAAAATCCTTGGGTTCAAGATCAAATATCGCGCAACAAAAGTAAAGTTCTTTATCGCCAATCCAGCTAGCTTTTACAATTTCTTTTTTGATTTTATTGTCACCGTAAAATTTCCTTAGTGAAACAAAATCATCGATAGATCCTCTGTCAATAACCTTCTCCATTACATAGCGCGCATTCTTCTCATAGTCGATCTTATCCATATCAACATCCCAAAATGCCTGTTTGCTTAAAATGGGTTTATTCACCGTGCTTATATTTTTCTGTCGCAGTAACCTTCTCTTAATTTTGAGCAATTACCATACAGGTTTAAAGAGTGGTGTTTGATGTCGAATTTCAATAGCTCGCCCATCATGCTCTGTATCTGTTGGATACGAGGGTCGCAGAACTCAACTACCTTACCGCAATCAAGGCAAATAATATGGTCATGTTGTTTATAACCGTATGATTTTTCAAACTGGGCCATGTTTTTACCAAACTGGTGCTTGGTAACCAGGTCGCATGATACCAGTAGCTCCAACGTGTTGTACACGGTAGCACGGCTAACGCGGTACTTCTTATTCTTCATGTGGATATACAATGATTCCACATCAAAATGGTCTGTACGCGAATAAATTTCTTCCAAAATAGCAAAGCGTTCCGGCGTTTTACGCAGACTTTTATTTTCAAGGTAAGCCTCGAAAATCTTTTTTACCATTGCTATCGTTTCCTGTTGAGACATAGTGTATTGTTAATGTGCAAAGTTATGAATTTTAAATAGAATCAAGAGCCAAGAGTCAAGAACCAAGACTTTTTTGACATTAGGTCATCTTGACTCTTGTTTCTTGACTCTTGATCCTCTCTAAGACGCTTTCTCAAT
Source organism: Mucilaginibacter sp. A3364 (assembly GCF_059690715.1). NCBI lineage: Bacteria > Pseudomonadati > Bacteroidota > Sphingobacteriia > Sphingobacteriales > Sphingobacteriaceae > Mucilaginibacter > Mucilaginibacter sp. A3364. The sequence goes on along the minus strand of NZ_JCAWED010000001.1, from coordinate 2,615,210 downwards.
AGCATCAAATCTGGTTACCGATGTTACACCGTTTACCGTTTTCAGCGTTTTTATCAGGTTATCCAGGTGTTCGGTACTGTTTACGTATACCATTATCGAACCTTCGAAAATACCATTATCGCTATCCACAGTTATAGATCGCATATTCACCTTAAAATCATGCGATATTACGGTAGTAAGCTTGTTGATCAAACCTACATCATCAATACCGGTAATACGCAGGCCGGTTAAAAATGCCAGTTCCTGTTGGTTGGTCCAGCGGGCTTTTATAATGCGATAGCCGTAGTTGGCCATTAGTTTGGCAGCGTTAGGGCAATTGGTGCGGTGTATTTTTATGCCATCGCCTACGGTAACAAAACCAAACACATCATCGCCGGGGATAGGGTTACAGCAATTGGCCAGCTTATAGTCAATTTTCTGCATGTCCTCGCCAATCAGCAGCATGTCGCTGTCTTTAGCTTTAATATGCTTTAACAGGCTTTGTACCTGTTCCTGGTCAATTTTATCCTGTGGCTTGTTCTCAATTACTTTTTCAGATACCTGGTATTCTTTCAGGTCCTTCATATCAATCAGCCCTTTAGCCACGTTGAAAAACAGGTCCTGGGTTGATTGCAGTTTAAAGTAATAGCTCAGCTTATGTAAGTTTTCAGAATTGTAGGTGATCTTAAGCGATTTCAGCTTACGCTCCAAAATCTCCTTACCGTCCTCGGCAACCTTACGCTTCTCTTCTTTTAGGGCCGATTTAATTTTGGCTTTGGCCTTAGCCGTAACCACAAAGCTCAGCCAGTCCTCTTTTGGCACCTGCTTGCTCGAAGTAATTACTTCCACCTGGTCGCCGTTTTGCAGCTTATAGCTCAGGGGAACCAGCTTATGGTTAACCTTGGCACCAATGCAGCTGGCACCAACGTCGGTATGTATCTCGAAAGCAAAATCGAGCGCGGTGGCGTTCAATGGCAATTGGATCAGGGCGCCTTTAGGGGTGAAAATGAAGATCTCGTCAGAGAACAGGTTCATCTTAAAATCATCCAAAAACTCCAGCGCATTGGCGTCCGGGTTTTTCAGCATTTCGCGCACTTTGTGTACCCACTGGTCAAGCCCGCTATCACTGCTGGCTTCTTTGTATTTCCAGTGCGCGGCGAAACCTTTTTCGGCAATCTCGTTCATCCGTTTGGTACGTATCTGCACTTCAACCCATTGGCCGCGCGGGCCCATTACTGTTGTATGTAAGGATTCATAGCCGTTAGCTTTAGGGGTCGATATCCAATCGCGCAAACGGTCGGGGTTAGGGCGGTAAAGGTCGGTAACTACTGAGTAGGCTTTCCAGCAATCGGCCTTCTCATTTTCGGGCGCGCTATCTAATATCACGCGAATGGCGAAAAGGTCATACACTTCCTCAAAAGGCACGGCCTTTTTCTTCATCTTGTTCCAGATGGAGTGAATAGATTTGGGCCGACCGAAAAGATCAACGTCCAAACCCTGTGCTTCCAGGATCTTTTTTACCGGCTCAATAAAGTCGCGTATAAATTTCTCGCGTTCGGTTTTTTTCTCGTTGAGCTTATTTTTGATAAACTGGTAAGTTTCGCGCTCCATGTATTTCATGGATAGGTCCTCCAGTTCAGATTTTATGGCATATAAACCCAATCTGTGCGCCAGCGGGGCATACAGGTAAATGGTTTCTGATGATAGTTTAAGCTGCTTATCGCGCGGCATAAACTCCATGGTACGCATGTTGTGCAGGCGATCCGCCAGTTTTATCAGTATCACCCTAACATCATCCGCCAGGGTAAGCAACATTTTACGGAAGTTTTCGGCCTGCAGCGAGCTGTTGGTATCAAACACGCCCGATATTTTGGTCAAGCCGTCAATGATCTTGGCTACCTTTTTGCCAAACTCCTGTTCAATATCGTCCAGCGTAACATCGGTATCCTCAACCACGTCATGCAGCAGGGCGCATACTATAGAGGTAGTACCTAAGCCAATCTCTTCGGCGGCTATCTGGGCAACGGCAATAGGGTGGTATATATAGGGCTCGCCACTTTTACGGCGCATATCCTTGTGGCTCTCCAGGGCCATGTCAAAGGCCTTGCGTATCATACGTTTATCGCCCTTTTGCAGGGTAGATTTACTTGCGCGCAGCAGAGCCCGATACCTTTTCAGGATCTCGGTTTTTTCGGCTTCCAGGTCAATTAATAATTCTTTCATGTTGCGGCATTAACGTATATTTATCATAAACTCGCAATAAACTGTTAAATTGCTTGTTAATATGAGATATCCAAAAAAAATTGCATTAATTTTGCAATGTTAAATTTATGAAAAAACTTGGGTTTTTGATACTGTTATGTAGCTTTTTGGGCACTGCAAGCGCCCAGGACAAAACCCTTGCTCCCCCTATTTTGGGCAAAAACGATACCATACGCACCTTTTTGGTTGAATATGACGGCGAAATGATCCCATGGCTGCCATTGTCAGAAGTGGTGATACGCGATGTGCGTATTTTTAAGACCGAGGCTGACAGAAAGGCATTCCGGATGCTGAAATACAACGTTTACAAAGTTATTCCTTACGCCCATTTTGCCGGCGACCGCTACCGCAAATTACAGCGCGATTTGGCCATGACCGGCGATAAGCGCAAGCAGAAAGAGCTGATGAAGCAGTGCGAGGATGATATTAAAGTTAAGTTTAAAGAAGTACAAAACCTCACCATAACCCAGGGCGAAATTTTAATAAAGCTGATTGACCGCGAAACCGAAAACTCAACATTTGATTTGTTGAAGGACATGAAAGGCGGTTTCAAAGCATTCATGTTTCAATCGGTGGCCCGCATATTTGGGCACAATCTTAAACAAAAGTACGACCGTGACGAGCAACGCGATATTGAAGCGATATTGCAAGAGGCCGGTTACGATTCGCATCGAAATTAATAATGGCTGATAATACCATCTACCAGTTCTCGGTTCATCGGCTTGATGGGCGCGAGATCAAACTCGATTACTATAAAAACAAAGTACTGCTGGTTGTCAATACCGCATCTCAATGTGGATTTACGCCACAGTTGAAAGAGCTGGTTGAACTTAAGAAGCAATTTATTGACCAGGATTTTGAAATACTGGCCTTCCCCTCAAATGATTTTGGCCAGCAGGAACCTTTAGAGGGGGATGCCATAGGCGAGTTCTGCGAAAGTTATGGTGCCAACTTCCCCACGTTTGATAAGATGCGAGTACGCGGCCCTTATGCCGATGACCTGTACAAGTTTTTTGCCGATAGAAAAGCTAACGGCAAGCTGTCATCTGTTCCACGCTGGAACTTTCATAAGTTTTTAATTAACCGTGATGGTGTGCCGGTTGATTTTTATTACCCTTTCACCAAACCAACATCTTCCAAAATCAAGAAAAAGATAGCTAAGCTTTTAGCGACTGAAAAATAAGTACCATGATAAAATTAGATATACTGGTTTTAGCCGTACACCCCGACGATGCCGAATTGGGCTGCGCCGGCACCATACTAAAACACATTGCATTAGGTAAAAAAGTAGGTATTGTTGACCTTACCCGCGGCGAGCTGGGTACCCGCGGTTCGGCCGAGATTCGCGACGCGGAAGCTGCCGCTGCCGCCAAAATACTGGGCCTTACCATACGTGAAAACCTGGGCCTGCCTGATGGTTTCTTCCAAAACACTAAAGAATACCAGCTTAAAGTAATTGAGGCCATACGCAAGTATCAACCCGAAATTGTAATAACCAATGCCTATTACGACAGGCACCCCGATCATGGCCGTGCCAATGAGTTGGTAGAAACGGCAAACTTTTTAGCCGGTTTGCGCAAAATTGAAACGGTTGTTGATGGCCAGGTGCAAGAGCCTTGGCGCCCCGAAATGCTGCTGCATTTTATACAGGATATGTATATTAAGCCCGATATACTGGTTGACGTAAGTGAGTATTGGGACAAAAAACTGGAAAGCATTTATGCCTACGGTTCGCAGTTTCATAACCCGGAATGGGAGAACGAGCCGCAAACCTATATCTCATCGCCCGATTTTATACAGATCATAGAAGCACGCGCACGCGAACATGGCAAGGTAATACAAGCCAGGTACGCCGAGGGCTTTACCTCAAGAAAGATGTTAGGGGTTGATAACTTGTTTAACCTAAAATAAAATATGTGAAGGCTTAAACCTTCACATATTCAAAACGGTTATTGCTATCATTACGCTGGCGTTTAAGCTTGTTTTCGTTGGCAAGCTTTAACAATATGCCCGATAGCTCGGAAGTTTTAAATTCCGAATCAAATAAAGCTTTACAATGCTCGGCTATATCGGCTATTGAATGGGCGGTTTTGAAAAAGTCTGTGCTCAATAGCTGATTTAAAACTTTGGTAGCGCCCGGTTTTTTGCGGGAGGGTAAAGCTGCCCTACTTTCGCTGGCAGCAACAGGCCGACCGGCTTTTTTAAACAGATCAGTGCCTTCGGCATCTCCTCTGTCTGATTCGATCATCGCATCTAATAATTTATCCACAACTCTTACTTGAACTGCTTCAGATCGGAATGAATTAACAACTTCTGAAATTTCAATAAGTTGTTTTTTTAACTTGTCGATAGGTTTGCTCATAATAAAATAACTGCTACAGGGTTATATTATTTTACTCTCATATATTTTGACACTGCAATAATATTAGGGGAAACAGCAGTCAGTACAGTTTTTCAAAGGTAATAGCCCAAATTTAATGCATATGGCCCTTTTATGAGGCACAAACAACCCTTATTGTTACAACTTGTAGCAACATTATTACATATTTAAAGGCCTTTTACTATGCTTTCCAGCATATCAAGTCCTTCATCAATATTTTCCTTTTCGATAATGAGCGCAGGCCTGAAACGTATGGTATGGTTACCGCAACCCAAAAACATTACGTTATTGGCCATGCCGGTTTGTAAAAAAGTATTACGTTTTTCGGTATTGGCAAAATCAAAGGCGGTTAATAAACCTTTGCCGCGTACATTGCCTATAACGGCAGGGTAACGGCTGGCAATTGCGCTTAAACCATCTTGCAGGTAACGGCCGTTTTCGGCGGCTTTGGTGCAAAGGTTATCTTCTTCAATTATCTCCAGTATTTTGGTTGATCGCACCATATCCACCAAACTGCCGCCCCAGGTTGAGTTAATGCGCGATGATACGTTGAATACATTATGCTCCACCTCATCAATCCGCCTGCCGGCCAGTATGCCGCATACCTGCATTTTTTTACCGAAGGCTATGATATCCGGCCTCGCCTTATCGCCAAAATGTTCGTGGCACCAAAACTTACCGCTCAAGCCTACGCCGGTTTGTACCTCGTCATAGATCAGCAAGGCATCGTTCTCGTCGGCCAGAATGCGTAGCTGCTCCATAAATTCCTTACGGGCATGGTTGTCGCCGCCTTCGGCTTGAACGGGTTCAACTATAATGGCGCAAATATCGTCGGGGTTATCAGCAAAAGCTTGTTTTATCTGGTTGATGGAAATCTCCTCACGCCTCAATAGATCCGCCAGGTTAGCTTCTGTTTGCGGGAACTGTATAGCCGGGAACGATACCCTCGGCCAATCGAACTTAGCGTACCATTTGGTTTTTACAGGCGCGGTATTGGTCAAACTTAAGGTGTAACCCGAGCGGCCATGAAAAGCGTTTTCAAAATGCAGCACTTTATGGCCTTTTTCGGTTTTCTGGCCCTTGGCAAAGTTTTTCTGAACCTTCCAGTCCATCGCAACTTTTAAGGCGTTCTCAATGGCCAGTGTGCCGCCGGCAATGAAGAAGGCATGCGGTAGGTAATCAGGTATCCCCACACGGTCAAACGTGGCTACAAACTGGGCATATTGGGTGGTGTAGATATCTGAGTTGGATGGGTTGGTTAATGCCGCCAGCATCAGGTTCTTTTTAAACTCCTCGTCGTTCAGCATTTTGGGGTGGTTGTAGCCCAAAGGCACCGAAGCGAAGCAGGTAAAAAAGTCTAACAGGGTACGGTCATACTTTGAATCGTAGATGTGCACACCGCTGCTGCGTTCCATATCAAAAGTCAGATCGAAACCATCCGCCAGCACATGTTTGCTTAACGAATCAATTACATTTTCGGGGGATACTGATAGCTTATACATAGGCGAATTACTTTTAGCCAAGTTACTAAAAAGTGCCCTGAAATACTAATTTAAGCGGTTTTTGAACCGAGGTAGTGAAAACTAACTTTAAATTGTTTAAACCTGTTTTTTAAACCGTTCGCTATTTTGGTATAGCGGTGCGGATGTGCAGATCAGTAGATGTCCAGGTGTGCAGATGGCGTAAAAGGTGAAATTTTAGAGCAATGACAAAATTTAGCGTGGCATCTGCACATTCGCACATCTGCATATTTGCACATCAACTATTGCATATCTAAAATTTATCTCTCATCCCCAACAAACCCCAAATACCGCCGCTATGGATGGCCAAAATGCGGCTGCCGGGTTTAAAATAGTCTTTGGCGGCCAGATCGTAAATAGCGTATAGCATTTTGCCGGTGTATACAGGATCTATGAGGATGCCGGTATTGGTAACGAAGTTTTTGATGAACGTTGTTAGTTCATTATTCACCTTGCCGTAGCCACCGAAATGATAGTCGGTGTGGAGGGTATAGTCTGCGGGTTGTAGTAGGAGGTTATTGATCTCATCGGCAATAAAGCCGCCGTTTTTAAATACAGGTACAGGGTTGGGTAGGGTAGGTAACTGATGTTGTTGTAAGCCGTTGATGATACCCGCTGCCATGGTCCCGGTTCCGCAGGCGCAAAACAGGTGGTCGTAAACTTCGGGTAGTTCGGCAACAAGTTCGCTGCAGCCTTGGGCGGCTTCGTGGGATGCGCCGCCTTCGTTGATAAACATCGCGTTAACATCATCGCCAAAATATTGAGTGAACAGTGCTTGCTTATCGCGATAGCTATCTCTATCAACAAATAACAAATTCATGCCATGCAAACGGCACATAAATAACATGTTGTTGTCAACCTCTTCGCCACGTACAATGCCGGTGGCTTTGAAGCCAAACTTAGCTGCCGCACCGGCGGTGGCCAGCAGGTGATTGGAGTATGCGCCGCCGAAAGTTACCAAATGCGTTTTACCTTCGACTTGCGCTTTTTTAAGCAGGTATTTAAGTTTACGCCATTTATTGCCCGATATGATGGGATGTATCAGGTCATCGCGTTTTATGTAAACTAACAAGCCCCGCTCATCAAACAAAGGATCTTTGATCTGATGAACGGGGCTGAAAATTTCTAAGTCGATATTCATCAACCGTATTAGAAGCCTAAACCGATACCGGCGTTGCCTGATACATAGCCACTGCCGCTACCTACCGATGCATAAATGCGCAGGATGGCCAGGTTAAGTTGGAAACCAACATCGCCACGGATACCGCTGATGCTGCTTTTATCAATGTTGATCGGGTCTTTTACTACTACATAGTTAGTACCCTGACCAGGAGTGGTTGATTGTAACGGATAGTTACCCAAAACGCCCAATTTGGTATTTGCCGTTTGATAAGAAACTGACGCAAATGGCGTAAAGAATAATAATCTTTTTGAAATAATACCCTGTACGTTTACACCTCTGAAAGTTGCAGAGATCTCCTGGGTCGAAAAATCAGCCGCGCTGTTACCCGGAGCAGGAGTTGAACCCGCATCAGGTTTTACGCTTAAGCCTTTGGTGTATTTAATTTGATTGTAGTTAACCGCAATCGCCAAATCAAAAGGTTTAACTGTACCTTTTTTAGCCAGTGTTTGAATGATGTTGTGTTTAACACCAATACCAAACATACTTACAGATCCGGCTTCGTCACCTAGTTTAATTTCAGGTGTAATACGTGCTGTAACGTCGGTGTTTTTAATTAAACCTACAGTAAATTGCACGTTTGGTGCCGGTACGTATTGCGAAATACCCGCCGGTAAAGTAAACGTGTTACCAACTTTATTGCCGTTAGCGTCGTTGATACGCATAACTGGTGTGGCAACACCCTCTTTTCCGCCAAAAGTTTGCGCAATATTTGTTGTTGAACTAGCATCAACGCTAAGGTTGCTTGATAAACCAATTTTGGTAACATCAAAGGTTCTTTCAGACATCGGTACCATCGCTACGTTAGCAGTGATACGTAAATCAAAGTGTAAAAATTTCTTGGTTGCCGCGGTGTTGTTCCAGCCACTGTTAAGGCCAATGCCAAAGCCCTTGAACATTGGGTCGGCATAAGCACTTAATAATTTGGTCGCATCAGCAGGGCTTGATTTGATCAATTGGTTAAACTCGTCCTGAGCGCTTGCTTTGAACGAAACAGCCGTCAAAATTGCGACTGCAATTAGGGGGTAAAGTTTTTTCATGAAAATTGTTTTAAAGTAAAAGGTGATTTATTTCAACAAAAGTATAAATATTTATGAATATTAAATATTTGTGTATTTGGCACTTCTGTATTTTCGTAGCGCAAAAAGTTTTAAAACCAGTACTTTTGCGCAAATGGCAACCGAACAGGATATTTACGAACAGGAAGAGCAGGACCTTTACGAACATTTACGCGTGGTGGTTGACAAAGGTCAGTCGTTATTGCGTATTGATAAATTTTTGATGCTGCGGGTTGAGAACGCATCGCGGAACCGCATACAAAACGCCATTGATGCCGGTAACGTGCTGGTTAATGACAAAGTTACCAAGGCGGCCTACCGTGTGCGGCCACTGGATGTGATATCGGTAGTATTACCGCATCCGCCCCGCGATACCGAAGTTTATCCCGAAAATCTGCCTATTAATATTGTTTACGAGGATGATGACCTGCTGGTGGTTAATAAAGAAGCCGGTATGGTAGTGCACCCCGGGTATAATAACTATCACGGTACACTGGTAAACGCGCTGGTATATCACTTTCAGCAACTGCCTACGTTGCCGGGTAATGATGGCCGCCCGGGTTTGGTGCACCGTATTGATAAGGATACTTCGGGTTTATTGCTGATCAGCAAAAACGAACGCTCCATGACCTACCTGGCCCGGCAGTTTTTTGATCATAGCATTACCCGTAAATACATTGCCCTGGTTTGGGGCGATCTGCCCGAGGATGGCACTGTTACCGGCTATATTGGTCGTAGCATAGCTGACAGGCGGGTGCAGTCAATATATGATGACCCCGAAAAAGGTAAATGGTCTGTAACCCATTATAAGGTGCTGCAGCGCTTTAATTATGTTACGCTGATTGAATGCCAGCTGGAGACAGGTCGTACTCACCAGATCCGCGCGCATATGAAGCATATCGGGCATCCGCTATTTGCCGATGCTACGTATGGCGGCGATAAAATTTTAAAAGGCACCGTTTTTAGCAAGTACAAACAGTTTGTTGAAAACTGCTTTGAGCTGATGCCACGCCAGGCCCTGCACGCGCAAACCATAGGTTTTGTGCACCCATCGCAAAAAAAGTATATGCATTTTGAAGCGCCTCTGCCACAGGATTTTGAAGCGGTTTTGCAGAAGTGGCAAAAATATGTTGGTAGCAGTGCAGAGCAAAATGACGAGATTAGCGTTTAGTATTGCATGATGCCTCTATTTATCAATTTTAACGGAGAAATTTTACCTGCTGATGCCAAGGTGCTTGCTGTGGCAAACCGCGCGTTTAAGTATGGCGATGGTTTGTTTGAAAGCATGCGCATGCTTAAAGGCGAACTAAAGTTTGTTGACCTGCATGTTGACCGTTTGCAGCGTGGCATGAAGGCCCTTAAAATTGATGGTTACTCGCAAATGGATGCCTGGTTTTTAAAAGAGCAGGCCGAATTGCTATCTATCCGCAATAAATCAAAACATGGCCGCATCCGTTTAACGGTATATCGCGACGCGGAGGGTTTATACACCCCATCGCAAAACAAAAACGGCTTTTGCATGGAGTTTGTACCAGCCGATGAGCCGCGTTATTTTTTAAATGCTAAAGGCTTGATAGTTGATGTTTTTAGCGAGATACCCAAGCCCACCAACTATCTATCTAACATAAAAACCTGTAACTCCTTGCCTTACGTAATGGCAGGCTTGTACAAAACGCAGAACAACCTGGACGATGTGTTTTTAGTAAACCAAAACGGTTTTTTATGCGAGGCCAGCAGCAGTAATGTTTTTGTTTGGTATCAAAACCATTTATACACTCCGGCGCTTAGCGAAGGCTGCGTAGAAGGCGTGATGCGCCAGGTAATTATAGATATTGCCAAAAAAATAGACCTGCCCATAACCGAAGCCCAGATAAACCCCGAAATACTATTTGAAGCCGACGAGGTATTTTTAACCAACGCCAGTAGGGGGATACAAACCGTTATGGGATACGGCATCCGTCGTTATTTTAATAAAGTAAGTAAGGTGTTGATGGATGAGTTGAATAAGTTGTAGGGCTTTTCTTCCCTTTTGTCATTTCGACGAGGAACGAGGAGAAATCTTTTGCATGCGACTATTGGCTAGGCGTATAAGATTTCTCGCTATGCTCGAAATGACAATTAGGGGTGAGGAAGGGTTAACTTCAATTACTCGTCTTATCTCCCAAATAAGCCCTGTCGGTATCTCCCGAAATAATAGACCGCCGTCTATTCAACTCTGATATTGAATTCAGCCGCTCTTCCTTTTCGTTTTCAAGGTAAGCTTCCAACACACACTGCTGCTGCTCCATAGTTAATGTTTCCCAAATTGATCCTGGTAGATTCATGGTTTTTATAGTTTTACTCCTCTTAAAAATTCTTCAATACTCATCCGTTTCTTACCTTCAAGCTGCACATCAGTTACGCTGATGAAACCATCCTGCGCAGCAAACTTCAGGTGCGTTTTACCATCGGTAACAAATCCGCCTGGTTGTATGCCGGGCTCAGTTTCGTTGTAGTCTGCTTTGTATATTTTGAAGGTTTTTTCGTTTAGTTGGGTGTACGCCGCAGGCACGGGGCTAAGGCCGCGTATGTGGTTGTATACGTTAACAACCGGTTGGTTCCAGTTAATGGCGCAGGTATCTTTAAATATCTTAGGTGCCGATCTTAACTCGGTGCCTTCGGCAATAAAAGTTGATTGGGGGTGTTCGTTATATCGGCCACTTTCAACCGCCTTAACGGTTTTAACCAGAAGGCCCGCGCCTTTATTCATCAGGCGATCGTGCAGTTCGCCGGCGGTTTCGTTGCCGGTAAGGGTTATTTTTTCGGTGAAGAGTACGTTGCCGGTATCAATCTCATGTTTCAGGAAGAAGGTGGTAACGCCGCTTTCCTTTTCGCCATTAATAAGTACCCAGTTAATAGGGGCGGCACCGCGATAGTGCGGCAGCAAGGAAGCATGCAGGTTGATGGTGCCTTTTGACGGCATGGTCCAAACCTCTTCGGGCAGCATGCGGAAGGCAACTACTACCTGAAGGTCGGCATTTAGTTTTTTCAGGTCGGCTAAAAAGTCAGGGTCTTTAAGGTTGCTGGGTTGCAGCACTTTTATCCCTTTTTCAACAGCATATTGTTTTACAGCCGATTCGCTTACTTTCTGACCACGGCCCGCAGGTTTATCAGGCGCGGTAACCACGCCTACAATATCTGCACCCGATTGTATCAGTTCATCTAACGATGCAACAGCGAATTGGGGTGTACCCATAAATACAATTCTCATAGCTATATATGTTTTTTAAGTAGTGTTCTTTATGTTTTTATTGATAGAGTAAATATTTGCTTCGGGTTGCTTTGTATTTGCTTAAGCCGGGCTCCCAGCTTTTGCGTATCTCCTGTTCGGTTTTGCCGTCTTCAATTTGCTTGCGCAATTGGTCGGTACCGGCCAGTTTGGCGAAGTAAGCGTTGAAGAAGTTGGCCTTGTCCGGAAATTCCTTGTAAAACCCGATAAGCCATGACAGGTTGATCTTGCCATCTTTAAAAGTGCTGGTGTTATACTTGCTCAGGTCCACACCGTAGCACACCTTATCTTGTTGCGGCGGGGTTTCGCTCATACCTACAATGCTTTTCGGCGTAAACGAATATTGATATTTGCCTTTTAATAACGGGTGCCCCAATATCTGGAAAGGCATCATAGTGCCTCTGCCTAAGCTAAATGTAGTGCCCTCAAACATACAGGTACTGGCATATAGCAATATAGATTGCTGCGTATTCAAGTTTGGCGATGGAGGAATAGGCAAGGTGTAATCAGACGCGTGCGTGTAGTTTTGCATTTTAATGATCTTCAACTTGCACTTTACCTTGTTTTTAAGCCAGCCTTCGCCGTTTATCATTTGGGCGTATTCGGCAATAGTCATGCCGTGGGTGATAGGGATGGGATGCATACCAACGAACGATCGGAATTTGGCTGTATCCAGTATTGGTCCGTCAACGCTGAAACCGTTAGGATTGGGGCGGTCCAGGATCAACAGCTCAATGTTGTTTTCGGCACAGGCCTCCATAATATAATGCAGGGTTGATATGTAGGTGTAAAAGCGCGCGCCTACATCCTGGATATCGAATATCATCAGGTTGATGCCTTTCAATTCATCTACTGTTGGTTTGTAGTGCTTATTGCCGTATAGTGATATAAGTGGGATACCGGTTTTAGGATCAACGCTGTTATCAACCTTGGCACCGTTACTGGCATTACCGCGTACGCCATGCTCGGGTCCGTACACTTTTTTGATAGAAATACCCAAACTCAGGAGGCTATCAACACTTGCGGTACGGCGCGAACCTATAACGGAAGTTTGATTAATAACCATGCCTATGTTTTTGCCTTTAAGATAGCTAATATATAGCTGAGTTTGGTCGGCACCGCAAATTATTTTTTTGTTATTTTTTTGCTGATTTTGCTGAGGCTGGTCGGCAGGCGAGCAGTTGGCCATAGCGCTGCCAAACAACAGTAGGGCTACAAGGGTTGTTCTTGAAAAAATGGTAGTTGCTGTCATAAAAAGTACTATTTTAAGCAGTAAAACCGCATATTTGCTAAGTTACGAAAAAAACCTCTTTGCTTTGAGTTTCGCTTCATTTATTGCCAGTCGTATAACGTTTAAATCAAAACGCACTTTCTCTAAACTGATCGTGCGCATTGCCATCATCGGCATTATGCTGGGTTTGGGCGTAATGATACTTTCGGTAGCGGTAGTAAAAGGCTTTAAGCACGAGATACGCGAGAAGATCCGCGGCTTTGACGGCGACATACGCGTGGTTAAATTTGACCTGAATACCTCCTTTGAAAACTCACCTTTTGAGCGCGATCCCCTGCTGGAAGCTAAGATCAAAAAGCGTCACTTCATCACACAAATAATGCCCTTTGCCACCAAACCGGGTATCATTAAAGCTAATGACGATATAGAAGGTGTTATACTAAAAGGGGTTGATGCCGGTTACGATTGGAGCTTTATCAAACAAAACCTCCTTGCCGGTAAGGTTATTGACTTTAGCGATAGTATAAAAGCTAAAAAGCAGATCATGGTATCACAGTTTACGGCTAACCGCCTGCACCTTAAAGTGGGTAGTAAACTATTGATGTATTTTGTGCAGGATCCCTTACGCCGCCGTTCATTTACTGTGGCGGGTATTTATGATACCAGTATTGAGGATATTGACAAGACATATGTGGTAGCCGATATTGCCCATATCAGAAAGCTAAACGAATGGGGCCCGAACGAAATAGGCGGTTACGAGCTGCGTGTCGACGATTTTGAACGCCTTGACGCCACCGCCGATTATGTAAACAACCTGCTGCCAACCCGCCTGCGCCTGAGCACCGTTACCGAAAACTACCCCGCCATATTTGAGTGGCTGAAGATACTGGATGTTAACGCCGTAATTATGCTGGTGCTGATGCTGGCCGTGGCGCTGATCAACATGATATCGGCACTGCTGATCATGATATTGGAGCGCACTGCCATGATCGGCATCCTGAAAGCCATGGGCTCCAACAACTGGAGCATACAGAAGGTGTTTTTATACAATGCGGCTTACCTGATAGGACTGGGCCTGCTACTGGGCAACGCCCTGGGACTGGGGCTAAGCTGGTTTCAATACGAAACTCATTTCTTTAAGCTTGATCCGGCTTCGTATTACATGACCTTTGTGCCGGTATTGCTGGATTGGTCGGATATCCTTTTACTCAACCTCGGCACCCTGGTGATATGCCTGCTGGTGCTCATCATCCCATCCATGCTGGTATCTAAAATATCACCGGTACGGGCTATACAGTTTAAATAACAGGCTAGGGTGCGCCATTTAAAGTGGCGCAAGTGGCGCACTTGTTTTTGTTAAGTTATTGATTGTTAATTTATTATAGAAAAAAGCGGCGCAATGCGGCGCACCCGCTGGTTTTTATAAATAGCTGATTATTAGATATTTATAAAATTTAAAAGTTTATACCTTAAAAAAGTGGCGCACCCTTTGTTAATGAAAAAATGTCATTTTGACCAACAAGAGAAATCTTATACAAGCCCTGACTATGCCACTTATTTAGTTACGCGTATAAGATTTTTTCGTTAGCGCTCAAGAGAGTAGTTCTCACTCGTTCCTCGTTCGAAATGACATGGTGGGGGTGTGGCTGGCACACAACCTCCGGCGGCATCCGAAACAAACTTGCCGCTCTTACTTGACACCAGATACTTGCTACTCAATACTAAACTTAAAGCTTCTTCGCCTCGTTCCAAAACACATCCATTTCTGTGAGGCTCATGTCGTGCAGGTTTTTGCCAAGTTCGGCGGCTTTACTTTCCAGGTATTGAAAACGTTTGATGAATTTGCGGTTGGTTTTCTCCAGCGCGTTTTCGGGGTTTATGTTGATGAAACGGGCGTAGTTGATCAATGAAAACAGCAGATCGCCAAATTCGTCTTCGGCTTTTTCGTGGTCGATGGTGGTTTCATCGGCAGCGTTAAATTCGTTTTTAAATTCCTGCATTTCCTCTTCCACCTTTTCCCAAACCTGGGTTTTTTCCTCCCAGTCAAAACCCACGCCGCGGGCTTTTTCCTGTATGCGCGATGCTTTAACCAGGGCCGGCAATGAAACCGGCACGCCACCTAAAACAGATTTATTGCCTTCTTTCAGCTTCAGTTTTTCCCAGTTACGTTTTACGTCTGCTTCGTCGTTTACCTCGGTATCGCTATAAATATGGGGATGGCGATTGATCAGCTTATCGCAGATGGCATTCAATACGTCGGTGATATTAAAATCATTCGTTTCGGATGCTATGCGGGCATAAAACACCAGGTGCAACATTATATCGCCAATTTCCTTTTTGATCTCATTCATATCAGCGCCAAGTATGGCGTCAGATAGTTCGTAAACCTCCTCAATGGTTAAATGGCGCAGGCTTTCCAGGGTTTGCTTTTTATCCCATGGGCAGTTAATACGCAGGTCGTCCATAATGGTAAGCAGGCGTTCAAAAGCGGTTGCGGGGTTATTTGCCGTGATGGGTGGAGTTAGTGCCATTTTTTGCAGATGTGTTTTTGATGTGCAGATATGCGGATGTGCAAATGTGCAGATATTTTTTGATGGGCTGATGT
Organism: Mucilaginibacter sp. A3364; assembly: GCF_059690715.1. Taxonomy (NCBI): domain Bacteria; kingdom Pseudomonadati; phylum Bacteroidota; class Sphingobacteriia; order Sphingobacteriales; family Sphingobacteriaceae; genus Mucilaginibacter; species Mucilaginibacter sp. A3364. The sequence goes on along the minus strand of NZ_JCAWED010000001.1, from coordinate 2,599,727 downwards.
TAAATTACAAACTCAAAAGAATATGTCATTGCGAGGAACGAAGCAATCGCGAACTAGATAGGTCGCGAACTTTTCTCCGTGCGATTGCTTAGTTCCTCGCAATGACAAATTGGTAAGCATCTGCACATTCGCACATCTGCATATTTGCACATTTACTTCACCGCCCGCAGCATTTCCCGCTTGCCCGGTGCTCCCGGTATTTTTTGTACCTGCAGGCCCATGCCTTTCAGCATCCTTTTTAGGTTGCCGGTTATGGCGTAGGTTACAAATATGCCGCCGGGTTTTAAAAATTGTACGGTATGGCCAATAGCTTCCTCGTTCCACATCTCGGGTTGGTGTATGGCGGCGAAGGCATCAAAGTATACCACATCAAAACGTGGTTCGGGCTTTAGGTCGAGCAGTTGGCTATGGGCAATTTGCAGTTTGCAATAGTCATTCAATTCAACCGGGGCGGTTAGCGCCGCCGGGTAGTTGTTAATGAATGCTTCCCAGGTTGGTTTTGTGGCATATTCTGCGTAGCCGGTTTCGGTTATCAGGTCGGTTGTTAGGGGGTAGGCTTCCACACCTAAATAATCCAGTTTAATTTGCTTTTCGGTGCAAACGTCAGCAGTTAGCAAAAAGTTGAGGCCGGTGCCAAAACCCACTTCAAATATTGATACTTCGGTGGCGTTATTTTGCTCCAGGAAATAGTTCAGTCCTGCGTTTATAAACACGTGTTTACTCTCTTGCAGGGCACCATGTTTAGAGTGGTAGTTTTCGCCAACCTGTGGGTTAAATATGGTTTTTGAGCCGTCGGCTGTGGTTACAATTTGTAAGTTTTGGTCCATAGGCTATTTCAGTTCGGTTATGGTTTCGCTCAGGTCGTAAACCGGTACGTTGGTAATTTGGGCCGCAACAATACTGCTTGCCGCTGCCGAGCGGTAGCCTGCCGCGCAATGTACCACAATGGGTTTATCAGTAGGTATTTCGCTAACGCGATCACGCAGCTCGGGTAGGGGGATGCTCAGCGCGTTTTCAAATATCTGCCCGTTATTGATCTCGCCCCAGTTGCGTACATCTACAATAGTATAGTTTTGCGGCGATGCTTTAAAGGCATCCACATCCAGTTGGGCTGCGGTATTGGGTTTGGCCGTGGTGGCTATCAGCGCCGCTTTAATATTTTGCTCATAACCAATTTTGGCAGCTTTTTTAATCGCGACAGCCAAAGCTTCTTCGTCATTGCCAATTAAATAAAACCGCTCGGTAGGTTTTACGATGGAGCCCAGCCAGGTTTCAAACTTCTCGCCGTCCTGTAAATTGATGGCACCACTGGTATGGCCGCTATCAAAATCGGCTTTAGGGCGAATATCAATAACAGGTATACCGGCTGCTAAACCTTCAGCAGTGGTCGATACCAAAACCGCGTCCACACTTTTTTTATAAGCGGGCGCGCCTTGCTTGTTCATGTCCACATCATAACCAAAATAATGCGGCACAAACGGCTGATCCGCCAGTAAAAGCTTCACAAACTCATCTTCACTCATAGGTTGCAAGGCGTAGTTCTGCTCCACCTCACGACCGATCGTACTACACAGATCGGTACTCGTAGTCTTTCCGCAAAGCGAACCGGGGCCGTGCGCCGGATAAACGGTGATGTTGTGCGGCAGCGTCATCAGCTTCTCGCGTGTGCTGCGATACATCTGCCTGGCCAGTTCTTCTTTTTTAGCGGTAATGTTTCCCACGCTCTCTCGCAGATCGGGTCTGCCAACATCGCCTACAAACAGCGTATCGCCGGTAAACAGGGCCTTATCATGACCATGCTCATCGCGCAGCAAAACACAAATACTATCGGGCGAGTGGCCAGGGGTATTAATGGCTCTTAACTGCACATCGGCCAATGGCAAAACATCGCCATCATCAAACGTTTGGTGCGGGTAGGCTGCACCAACCAGCTTGCTGGTGTAAATGGTAGCATCGGTAGTTTGGTGTATCTCCATGTGCGAACTTACAAAGTCGGCATGGGGGTGCGTTTCAACAACGGCAGTAATATCGGCATTATGGAGGGCGGCAAAATCATAGTACGGCTGTGGGTCGCGGCTGGGGTCAATAACCAACATTTTGCCATCCCTTACCACCGCGTACGATGCATGCGCCAATCCCTTATCATAAAATTGATGAATAATCATAGGGCTCAAAGTAAAAAAGCCCCTCTCCAAATGGAGAGGGGTTGGGGTGAGGTTTTTACCAGACTCTGATTCTGTCTTCCGGTTTTACATAAAGCTTATCGCCCGGCTTCACATCAAATGCTTTGTACCAGGCATCAATGTTGGTAAGCGGCGCGTTAACGCGGTGCTCGCCCGGCGAATGCGGATCGGTTTTGATCAGCTGCGCTGCGTATTCAGGGCGTTGCATGCCCCGCCATACCTGCGCATAAGCCAGGAAGAAACGCTGATCGGGCGTGAAGCCGTCAATTTTAACGTTTGATTTACCTTGCGGCGTTTTTTTGAAGGCCTGGTAAGCTACGTTAATACCACCCAGGTCGGCAAGGTTTTCGCCTAAGGTAAGGTGACCGTTAACATGTAAAGTATCTAACACGGTAAGCGCGTCGTATTGTTTGGCAACACGTTCGGCACGTACGGTAAATTTCTCGTTATCCTCTTTGGTCCACCAGTCGCGCAGGGTACCGTCGGCATCAAACAAACGGCCTTTATCGTCAAAGCCGTGGGTCATCTCGTGACCGATAACCGCGCCAATAGCGCCATAATTAAAGGCATCATCAGCACTTTGCGAGAAAAATGGGAACTGCAGTATACCTGCCGGGAAAACGATCTCGTTGTTTTGCGCATTATAGTAAGCGTTAACTGTTGGTGGCGTCATGCCCCATTTAGTTTTATCAACGGGTTTGCCCAGGTTGCTAATGTTATCATTATAACCCCATTCGGCTATACGTTGCAGGTTGCCGCTGTAATCATCGCGGTTAATAACCAGGCCTTTGTAGGTTTCCCATTTGTCGGTATAACCAATTTTAACGGTGAAGGCGCTCAGTTTACGCAGCGCTTTAGTTTTGGTTTCGGCGCTCATCCACTCCAGGTTTTTAATACGTTCGCCCAAAGTAACTTTAAGGTTGTTTACCAGTTGCAGCATGCGCGCTTTAGCGGCGGGGGTAAAGTATTTCTCAACATAAAGCTGGCCCAGCAATTCGCCAAGGCTGCCGTCAACCAGGTTGCTCATACGCTCGGTACGTGGTGCCTGTACTTTTTGGCCGGTTAATACGCTGTTAAACGCAAAACGGGCATCAACAAACGACGCGCTTAACGAGCCTGTTCTGCTTTTCAGGATGTTCCATTTTAAATAAACTTTCCACTGGTCAACAGGGGTACTTGCAAACAAAGCATCGGCAGTTTTTAAAAACGATGGCGATGTGGTTAATACTGTATCCTGCGGCGTAACTTTTAACATGGTCATAATGTTTGACCAGTTTAGGTTAGGCGTAGTTTTGTTTAATTCGGTAGTTACCAGTTTGTTGTAAGTTTTGTTGGGGTCGCGCATTTCAACGCGGGTCATTTGTGCTTTGGCAAGCTCTGTTTCAATGGCAATAATAGTTTTGGCATTAGTGGCGGCAGTATTTGCATCGGTCCCGGTCAATGTAAATAAGGCTACAATGTATTTGGTATACGCGTCGCGGATCTTTTTAGATGTCGCGTCGTCCTTCAAATAGTAATCACGATCAGGCAAAGTAGTACCACCCTGACCAAAGCTTACCATATATTTTGATGGATTTTTAGAATCGCGGCCAACGCCGAAGCTGAACAAGCCCCCACCTTCGCCATGCATACGCTGGTAGGTAAGTTCAGTTAACACGCCGGCTTTGTCGGCAATTTTATCAACACGCGCCAATGATGGTTTGATTGGGTCATAGCCACGTTTATCAATAGTAATGCTATCCATACCGCTGGCATACAGGTCGCCAACGCGTTGTTTAAGGCTGCCTTTTACCTGGCCTTTAGCGTTGCTAACTTCTTTTAACAAAGCCAGCAATTTGTCGGTATTATCCTGTATTAAAATATGGAACGAACCGAAAGCGCTTTGCTTAGCCGGTATGGTGTTACGTTTTAACCAGCCACCGCTTGAGTATAAAAAGAAATCGTCGCCGGGATTAACCGTTTTGTCCATATTAGCCGGGTCGATAAATTTTTTACCCGGTTTCGGATCTTCAGTAGCCATGGCAGAGGTAGTAATGCACAAGGCACCCGCCATCATCAGATGAGTGAATTTAAGTTTCATTGAATAATAATATCAGTTATTGGATAGGCAAATGTAACGTATTTAGGTATTTAATAATTATATCGGCGTAATAAATATTGCATGTTATTTACATAGCGCAAAAAATCGCAGTGTGTGCAGTATACTGCAAAATTTTGCAGCGAAAACGCTATTTTTGCAATCTTATGAGTACTATAAAAACATATTTGCCTAAAGAAGCCGAAGAAAAATGGTATAGCTACTGGATGAACAACGGATTTTTCCGTTCGGTGCCGGATGAACGCGAGCCTTATACCATTGTCATCCCGCCGCCAAACGTAACCGGCGTGCTGCACATGGGCCATATGTTAAACAATACTATACAGGATGTTTTGATCCGCCGTGCCCGTATGAAAGGCAAAAACGCCTGCTGGGTACCGGGTACCGATCACGCCAGTATAGCCACCGAAGCTAAAGTTGTTGCCATGTTGAAAGAGCGCGGCATCAGCAAAAAAGACCTTACCCGCCCCGAGTTTTTGGCTTATGCCTGGGAGTGGAAGGAAAAATACGGCGGCATTATCCTGGAGCAATTAAAAAAACTAGGCGCTTCGTGCGATTGGGATCGTACTAAGTTTACGATGGATGATAATCTGAGTGAAGCGGTAATTGATACCTTCATTCACCTTTATAACAAAGGTTTGATCTACCGTGGTATCCGCATGGTAAACTGGGATCCACAGGGGAAAACGGCAGTATCTGACGAGGAAGTTATCCGTAAGGAAGTTAACCAAAAGCTTTTCTACATTAAATATAAAGTTGCTGGTGGCGAAGGCGATCTGACGATTGCGACAACAAGGCCCGAAACCATCATGGCCGATGCCGCGATATGCATTAACCCTAATGATGAGCGTTACACCGGCCTGCATGGCAAAAAAGTATACATCCCGCTTATAAACCGCGAGATACCGATCATCCTGGACGAGTACGTAGAAATGGATTTTGGTACCGGCTGTTTGAAAGTAACACCTGCGCATGACTTGAATGACTATGAGCTGGGCCAGAAGCACAACCTGCCCGTTATTGATATTTTGAATGACGACGGCTCGCTGAATGAAAAAGCGCAGATTTTAGTAGGCGAAGATCGTTTCGCGGCGCGGAAAAAAATTGCCACGATGTTGGAAGAAGCCGGTGCGCTGGAAAAAGTAGAAGAGTACAAATCACAAGTTGGTTTTAGCGAGCGTACCAACGCCGTTATCGAGCCTAAACTATCTATGCAATGGTTTTGCAAGATGGAAGAGATGGCCAAACCGGCGCTTGATTATGTATTGAACGGCGAGATAAAACTGATCCCCGAAAAATTCATCAACACCTACCGCCACTGGATGGAGAACGTGAAGGATTGGTGCATTAGTCGCCAGCTTTGGTGGGGGCAGCAAATACCTGCTTACTATCTGCCAAACGGCCAGCACGTAATTGCCAAGACTAAAGAAGAAGCGCTTGAACTTGCAAAGCAACTCACTCACAACTCACAACTCACAACTCAAGACTTAACACAGGACGAGGACGTAGTAGATACCTGGTTCTCCTCATGGTTGTGGCCTATATCTGTATTTGACGGATTTAAGGACCCGGATAATGCCGACATTAACTACTATTACCCAACCAACGATTTGGTTACCGCGCCCGAGATCCTGTTCTTCTGGGTAGCGCGTATGATCATGGCCGGGCATGAGTTTAGGGGACAAGTGCCGTTTAAAAATGTTTACCTAACGGGTATCGTTCGCGATAAGCTGGGCCGTAAAATGTCAAAACAACTAGGTAATTCGCCTGATCCATTGGATCTTATAGGTCAGTACGGAGCCGATGGCGTACGCGTAGGTATGCTGATGAGTTCGCCTGCCGGGAACGATCTGATGTTTGACGAAAGCTACTGTCTGCAGGGCCGTAACTTCTACAACAAAATATGGAACGCTTTCTTATTAGTTAAGGGTTGGAAAGTTGACGACAGTATTTCCTGCCCTAACCACACCGCTATGGATTGGTTTGAAAGCCGCTTTAACGAAGGCCTGGTGGAGATAGAAGATAATTTCGCGCAGTACCGTTTATCAGAAGCTTTAATGGCTACTTATAAGCTGGTATGGGATGATTTCTGCGCCTGGTATTTGGAGATGATCAAACCCGCGTTTGAGCACCCGGCCGATGGCCAGCCTTTTCAGCACCCGATAGATGGCGTTACCTACAGAAAGACGATCGCCTTTTTCGAAAATATTTTAAGGATATTGCATCCGTTTATGCCGTTTATTACCGAGGAGCTATGGCATGATGAATTGTTTGGCCAACGTGCCGAGGGCGATTGCTGTATTGTTGCCCAATTGCCATCAAACGGGGAATTTAATTCCCGTTTATTGGCCGATGTAGAAAATGTTAAACAAGTTATTACACAAATAAGGAGTATTCGCCAAAATAAACAAATGTCGCCTAAAGAAACTTTAGCACTTTCGGTTAAAGCAAATTCGGGCGTTGATTATTTGGCTTACCAAAACATTTTGAGCAAGCTGGCCAACCTGAGCGAGCTAAATCTGGTATACGATAAGATTGCCGGCGCAACCGCGTTTTTAGTATCAACAGACGAGTTTTACGTGCCGATGACCGAAAATATCGACCCGGTTGCCGAGCGCGAGCGTTTGCAAAAAGAGCAGGATTACCTGAACGGATTTTTAAAATCGGTTAATGCCAAATTAGGTAATGAGCGTTTTATGGCTAACGCGAAACCAGAAATTATTGAAGTTGAAACCAGGAAAAAGGCCGACGCAGAAGCAAAATTAAAGATCATAGAAGAGGGTTTGGCAGCATTGGCAAACTAATTGCATGTATATCAGTTGCATATCTATGACTAAAATTAGTAGTCTGTATTTAATAATTACTACTTTTAGAAATCATATTTATAGCGAAAGCTAAATAACTGAGCATGAGTAATAAACCCGACTTCCTCAACTTCTCTATAAATAGTATCCTTAGCGGGGAACAGTTCTCGCTATTCAATGCGCGGGTGCGCATGCTATATTATGGCTTGGCGTTGGCGTTTTGTACTTCGCTGGTATTGCTTTTAGAGGTTTTGTACCAGGGGCATACTTTGCTGGGAGTTATTTGTGGGGTTATGGTGGCCACCTCGGCGCTGTTGTTTAAGTTTCTTACCTATCGTCCTGATCTTAAGATCATATCGCATATTATATTGGTAGTTGCCACCCTGGCCAACATATTTAATATTTACGTGGTGATACAAAATATTGATATCGTTACCATGTCGGTAATGATGTTGATCTTGTTGTTCAGTATATCTATGTTAGGTCAGCGCACGGGATTGATCTATTCTGCTATTAACATTATCGCGGCAGTTGCTTTACTTATTCTACTATCAAACAACAGTTATTTAATTGATCTGAAGCCTGAAAAGGTTGATCAATCAACCCTGGTTATCAGTTTAGTTTCCTGCTTTATATTGATCGTTTACATACAGAGCCATTTCCAAACCGCTTTTGTAAAAACCATCAAGCAGCTACGCACCACAACCAACGAAAAGGTAAGCCTTACCGATGAGTTTAAAAAAGCGATAGATAAAGCCGAGAAGTCGTCTGAGGCTAAATCGGAGTTTTTGTCTACCATGTCGCACGAGATACGTACGCCGTTAAATGCGGTGATAGGTATGAGTAATTTGCTGATCATGGGTGGTCCAAGACCTGATCAGAAAGAGAACCTGGAGATATTGAAATTTTCGGCAGGTAACCTGCTATCAATTGTTAATGACGTTTTGGATTTTAACAAGATCGAGTCGGGCAAATTGGTGTTCGAAAACATCAAGCTTAACCTGGTTGACCTGATGCAAAGCATTTGCGGCGGCCAGATACTTACCGCACAGGAAAAGGGCCTTAACTTTAAGCTTGACGTTGATACGGCACTTGCCCGTAAAGTGGTTTATGGCGACCCTACGCGCATTGCCCAGATCGTGTTTAACCTGGTTAGCAACGCTATTAAATTTACTTCGGAAGGGAATATATCGGTTAAGGCTTCATGTATCGAAGACCGGCATAACTTTATCACTGTTAATTTCTCAGTTAAAGACACCGGTATTGGTATCCCTAAAGAGCGGATGGATATCATCTTCGAACCATTTATCCAGGAATCAATCAGCACTACCCGTCAATACGGCGGTACCGGCTTGGGTTTAGCTATTGTTAAACGCTTGCTGGAGTTGCAGGGGCTTAAAATTAGAGTTAAAAGTACCGTTGGTCAGGGTTCTGAATTCTCCTTTAATATGGAATTCCCGGTATCAACCGAAGTATTGCCCGAAACAACTAAAAAACCTGCAGAGTCCATCGAACAAACCGCCGAAAGCTTTAGTGCCTTACGCGTTTTAATTGCCGAGGATAACCCTGTTAACGTTATGCTAATGAAAAAGCTGCTATCTAAATGGAACATCACCCCATTCATAGCCGAAAACGGCGAACGTGCGGTGGAGTTTGTGCAGTACGGTAACTTCGATATCATCCTGATGGACCTGCAAATGCCCGTAATGAACGGCTTTGACGCGGCTGTCGAGATCCGTAAAATGCCTGATCCTAAGAAGGCATCTATCCCTATCATCGCGCTAACCGCGTCGGCCCTGTTTGATATTAAGGAACGGGTTTACGAATCGGGTATGAACGACTATGTTTCCAAACCATTTAAACCTGATGAGTTGTTTGAGAAGATCCACGCGCTGGTACCGGCACTGCAGGATGTTTAAATGTTCAGGTAATCCGGTAATTCCTCAATAAACGTATAGTTATTTTGCTCGAAATTGATGCGGCAGTAATAGTGCTGCAGGCCATTGGTAACAGCCAATAAGCCAATTTTGTGTACGATGTTATAGCGGGCCACCTGGTCAAATACCTTTTGATCGATGTTTACTCCGGGTGCCTTACATTCCACCAGTAAAATTTTTTGGCCGGATGAGTTGAAGGCGATAATGTCAGATCGCTTGGGCATGCCGTTCAGCTTATGGCCGCCTTCCAGTTTCAACAGGCTTTTGGGATACTTTTTATGCTTGATGAGGTACTGCACAAAATGTTGGCGCACCCACTCCTCGGGGGTGATGATAATATTTCGCTTCCGGATCTCATCAAACAGGCTAAGCTGGCCGTTTTGATCGGTTATTTTGAAGGGGTGTGGCGGAAGATTTAGCGGAACCAGCTGATCCATTTTGTTAAGTCAAAATTCAAAAGTAAAAATTAATAAATGCCTTTAAAGGTTAATAAAAACTTTACTTACCAACACGCTACCTTTTTGCCTTTTGAATTTTTACTTTTGAATTTCAATGACAGCTACCGACATCATCAAGGACCTTAAAGCCCGCAAGTACAAACCCATATACCTGCTACACGGCGACGAGCCTTATTTTATTGATGTGGTGAGTAACTATGTCGAGCATCATTTACTATCCGAAGCCGAGCGCGGTTTTAACCAAACCGTTTTGTACGGCAAGGATACCGATGTAATGACCGTGCTCAACGCTGCCAAACGCTACCCCATGATGGCCGACTACCAGGTGGTACTGGTAAAAGAGGCCCAGGAAATGAAATGGGGAAGCGACAGCGACGACAAGAAAACCATCAACCCATTATTGAGCTACCTGGAAAACCCGCTGCCCAGCACTATACTGGTTTTTTGTTACAAGTACGGCAAGTTTGACAAGCGCAAGAAAACCTACAAGGCCATTGAAAAAAGCGGGCTGATATTCGAGTCAGCTTCGCTATATGATAGTAAGATACCGGCCTGGGTAGAAGGTTATATTAGTGATAAAGGCTACCGCGTAAATCAGCAGGCTACCTTAATGCTGGCCGAATATCTGGGTAACGATTTATCCAAAATTGCCAACGAACTGGATAAGCTGATGCTTAACGTTCAGCAAGGGGAGGAGATAACCCTTAAGCATATTCATGACAACATTGGCATCAGCAAGGAATATAACGTTTTTGAGCTGCAGGCTGCCCTGGGTAAAAGGGATGCTTATAAAGTAAACCAGATCATTAACTACTTTGAGGCTAATCCTAAAAACAACCCCATTGTGTTGGTTTTGGGCAACCTGAATAACTTTTTCACCAAGGTTTTGGTTTACCATTATGTGCGCGATAAATCACAGCAAAATTTGGCGAAAGAGCTGGGCGTTAGTCCGTTTTTTGTGAAGGATTATGAGGCCGCCGCGCGCAGTTACCCTTACGGCAAAACCATGCAGATCATCAGTTACCTGCGCGAATACGACCTCAAAAGCAAGGGCGTGGAAAGTAACACCGACCACGGCGGGCTTATGAAAGAACTCATGTTTAAAATACTGCACTAAAGCGGCGCAGTGTAGCGCCGTATGCGTAGCACGCTACACCGCTACACCTGGTGTAGCAGGCTACAGCTCTCATTATCAAATAGTTGATTTTTTACCGCTACACCTAAAAAGCACGACCTCTTTTCACCTCGCGTACTAATTGGCGATGGCGTTTGGCCGAGTAATAGTCGTTAGTTACCAGTATGGCGTGGATAACGCCGGGGATCCAGAAAAACAGGGTTAGTATAATGCTGAGTATAAAAGCACCTATGCGACCGGTGGTAAGTACGGCGGCAGGCGGGAGGATGATGCAAAGAAAATAGCGCATGGCGTTAGTTTATGTTGTTTGGTGTTAGATGTAAAAGCAGGCATAAACGTTACAGTATTTTAGTTTTATTGGCATTATGGTTATTCAATTTGAAACAATCCGTACCATTACTTTCAAACTAATTTTATAAATTTATGCAGCAACGGCTCGCACCCAATTGGCCGTTAGTATAAACCTGTTGCCTAACCTATGCAAAACCTTCGCAAAGTTATTATACCCTGCCTTGTAGTTGTAGCGCTGCTCGCGTCGGCTTTTAAGCCGGGGGTTGATGATCCCTTAGCTAAGCTTTTGGCATCTTTGCAGCAGTGGGTTGATACCCATCCGCAGGAGAAGGTTTATGTGCATATGGATAAGCCTTATTACTCGGCAGGCGATACCATTTGGTTTAAGGGGTATTTAACATCCGGCAGCAGGCATAAATTTTCGCCCATTAGCGGTGCTTTGTATGTCGACCTGATCAACGAGCGCGATTCGGTAATCAAAAACCTCAAACTGCCCGTAACCAATGGTATGGTAATGGGTGATTTTCCGTTGGAGGATGACCTGCGACAGGGCAATTACCGCGTGCGGGCTTACACCCAATGGATGCGCAATGCCGGTGCCGCTTACTATTTCGACCGCACCTTTACCGTAGGCGATCCGGTGAGCAACAACATCATCAGCCGTGCCGCGTATCAGCATAAAATAACTAATGATAAGCCTGAATTAACTGCCACGCTTACCTACGCCACAGATAATGGCGCTCCGCTGCGCGGAAAAAATGTTACTTATGAAATTGTTATCAACCGTAAAACCGTATGGCGCGGCACCGGCAAAACCGATGGCAAAGGCAATATCGACCTAAAAATACCTACCGACGATAATACCAATTTAAGCGGCGCCTACATTAAAACCAGCCTGAGCAATAACGCCAACCAAACCGTGAGGCGCGATTTCCCGGTTAAGGCCGACCTGCTGCAAAGCGATATTCAATTTTTCCCCGAAGGGGGAAACCTGGTTGCAGGCCTGCAATCGCAAGTGGGTTTTAAAGCCGTTGGGGTTAATGGCCTGGGTTTAGCTATTAAGGGTAAGATTACAGACGATGCCGGCAAACAGGTAGCCACCCTGCAAACCCTGCATGCGGGTATGGGTAGCTTTAGTTTAAAACCCGAGGTAGGCCGTACCTACACCGCTACTATTACCTTTCCCGACAGGATAACCAAAACCATAACCCTGCCCAAAGCTTTGATGGAGGGCTATGTGTTAAACGTTAGTCAGCATGCTGATACTATATTGGTACGCGTTAACGGCACCAGCGTAATGCCCGCGCAGGTTAATATGATAGCGCAAACCGGCGGCGAGGTGATAACAGCACGCGCACTAAGGCTTAATAACGGTACCGCGTTGCTGCGCCTGCCTAAAAAATCATTCCCGACAGGTATAGCACAGTTTACCCTGTTTAACGCAACCAACAACCAGCCGCAGGCCGAGCGTGTGGCGTTTATCAGCAATAACGATCATTTGCAATTGAGCCTTAAAACTGATAAGGACGTTTACAGCAGCAAGCAACCCGTTACGCTAGATTTGACAAGTTTTGACAGTAAACGCGAAGTTACGGCGGGCTATTTTTCGATAGCGGTGGTTGATGAAACCAAGGTGCCCGTTAACGAAGATGCCGAGAGTACCATATTTTCAAACCTTCTGCTCACATCGGACCTGAAAGGCTATGTAGAAAAGCCCAACTACTATTTCGCTACGCAAAGCGAAGAAGTAAGCAATGCTTTAGATAACCTGATGCTTACGCAGGGCTACCGCCGCTTTACCTGGCAGGGTTTAAATGCTTTGGCGAAGCCGGATTTTAAGCCCGAGAGTTTGGTTAACACTATTTCGGGCATAGCAACTACGCTGGGCGATAAGCCAGCCCCCAATGCCGCCATTATGCTATTATCGGTAAAGGCTCGTGTACATAAACTAACCACTACCGATGCCGATGGGCGCTTTAAGTTTGACGGCCTGTTTATTACCGATAGTATAAAATTTGCGGTACAGGCGCGATCTGTTAAAAATAAGGATAACGTTAAGCTGGTGTTGGATAGCGTACCCCAACAAGTTATGACACCCAACCTGAACATGGCCGATGTAAACACTGATATAGCCGCCACGCTTAAAGCCTATATGGATAATATGCGTAAGCAGGATTCGATATTTGAAAAGCTGAATATGCTGGATAAGGTGCACCGCCTGCGCCAGGTAACCATTAATGCCAACAAACCTAAAGTGCTGCCTTACAATAACCAGGGCCTGATTAGGATACCCGAGGGCTATGCCGACCAAACTTATTACATCACGGAAAGTAACTGTGCCATGCTAACACTTTGCCTGGTTAAAGGCTTAAACGGCATTGTGTTTAAAGAGCGTACTGTGGAGATGACAACTGTTAATCTGTATCCGCACTGTTATGTTGATGGCCATCTTACAGCTATGGACATTATATTGGATGGCAGGCCCCTGAGGTTTGAGGAAGCCGCCAGCGTGCTGGAGAATGGGGGTATAGACCCCGAGTCGGTTTATAAGGTAGATGTGATAAGAAAGCCCATGGGCCCAACACGTGTGGCCGGCGTATCGTTGATGATATTTACCAAGCGCGATTATGTGCGCCAAAAGTATAACCCAAGCATTGCCAATTTAACGCCCAAGGGTTTTAATAAAGCGCGAGAGTTTTATTCGCCACGGTATGAATTGAATGAAACATCGCAAACGATGCCCGATGTACGGTCGACAGTTTATTGGAGCCCCAAAATTGTAACGGGTATAGACGGCCGTACTACCATTAACTATTTTAATGCCGATGGCCCGGGAACTTACCGTGTTGTGGTTGAAGGTATGAACGCGGAAGGGGAGTTGGGTAGGCAGGTGATGAGGTATGCGGTTAAATAGGCCACATTAGCTATCTTTACACCTAATGACCAGACCCAACCTGTTAGTAATTTGCGGTAAAAACAAGCGCCGCAGCCGCACCGCCGAACATATTTTTAAAAACGATAACCGCTTTAACATCCGCTCGGCCGGCCTTAGCCCTAAAAGCGACAGGAAGATATCTGAGAACGACCTGAACTGGGCCGACCTGGTGCTGGTAATGGAAACAGACCATCGCGCCAAGATCAAAGAACTGTACAGCTTTATGCAACTACCCAAAATTGAGGTGCTGTTTATTGCCGACGAATATGAGTTTATGGATGAAGAACTGGTTGTTTTGTTAACGGATAAGATCAATCAATCGGTAGATAGCAACTATAGTATTTGATAACCGGCCATGAAAAATATCATCATCTCCCTGGCGTTTTTGTTTGTTTGGCTTTTTGCGGTTAGTGTTTGGGTAGTTGGTACGCATGGGCATATCCGCTTTAGGCCGCATATGGTCGAGGATTGGGCTTTTGCGTTGTTTACACTAGCTTCGTTTATGTTGTTTTTATTCTTTTTGGTGCGACAGCTAAGAGTTGGTAAAAAAAGCAATTCAGTTTAGCCTTACATCGCCCCCGCCATTGCCGAAACATAATAATTAGCCGAATAAGTAGCCAGCAGAACCAATAATATATCCTGCGGCTTAACATCGTAAGCGATGCTATAGTTATAGTTGAATTTCGACCAGTTAAAATCAGGATCTAATAGCATTATTTTTTGTCCTTCGTTATCCTCCACAACGTACTTATTCAGGAAAGTGCCGGTTGCTTTTAATATATATTCCTGCCCATTTTGATAGGAGATTACGATATGGCCTTTCCAGTTCATTTGCATTGTAGCAACTTCAACGTCGTTCTTAGTGACGGACATCGCGGTGCTAAAAAAGCCGGTCGGGGTAATTACGTATTGATCATTACCCACAGTAGCATTGGCTTTGTATGACAGTAAACCTTCATAGCTTATCTGCCCTAATTTTGCTGAACCATCAATAAGTTCAAATAGTTTGGTATTGGTACATTGAATTTCCATGATACTTAAGTTTAGTGTTGTTGTCTTTATATTCCTGTTTCCGCTTCTTCTTCTGCGCGCTGTTTTTTCAGTTGTGCAGGTAATGTGCCCCAAATAAACAGTAAGTGAGCGGTCGCCGCGCCGGTTAGCAGTAAAAATATCTCGCTAAATCTGTCTTTAAGTGTTAAAGCGCAACCAATAATTGTAAAGCCCCAGATCAATGCACTTGCTATGATGTAATAGGTAAGTACGGTTTTGTTGTTCTTTTTCATGTTTTGAGATTTTTAATTGATTTTGATATATAGTGGTTTTTGTGGTATGATGATGCCTTTTATTTAATTTCGATATTTAATTGCCGCCCTTCATCTAAAGCTTTTTTATCCATCGCCGAACCTAGTGCTATCCCCATGATCAAACCAAAAGCGATGCCTATTCCTATTAATCCCATATTGCCTACACTTATTCCAAAAGCAACTCCAATGCCCGATCCAAAAGATATACCTAAAGCTAATCCAAGGTTACGGTAATAATTTTCGGGTATTATTTTATGTGCCTTTTCAACCAATTTTAGCATTTTGGTTTGCTTCTGTTTTACTAATCTCCTTAAATCATTACCTGTGAGTGTCGTAGAATTCAACTCTACGATATCCTGATTAATAGATTCGATGATGCGTAGCGATAATTGCTTTTTTCTTAATTCACCTAGCAATTCTCCAAGTTGAATGTAGCTTTTGCTGAGTTTAATGTTGTCAGAGATATTTTGTCTTTCTCTTAGTTCAATGATGTTCATGTCGTTTTGTTTTTAATGTTTAGAAGCTAACTTTTCCATTTCGGCAATAGTTTCTTCCAGTTTTTGTAGTACCCTTCCATAAAATAACCGCACATCCCACCTGTATATCCTGCCCGAAAAGTAGGATATTACCAGGGTGGCCACGCCTATGATAATGAGTACGAATAATGGCATATTGCCGATATACATTAACTCGGGAAACCTTTGAGGTACTTTAGCTGCCAGCGGGGTTTTATTCCATGATGCCCATACCGTACTCACAGCTATCAAAAAATAGAGCGGATAGGAAAAACGTAGTACTTTTTCGCCTCTCACCAGGGCATCGGTAAGTAAGCTGTTGAACGATTGCAGATAGTCAAGGCTGTTTGCGCCTTGGTCCAGCGTTTTAATTTTTTGTTTCTGCAATAAGCTGTACCCTATGGTTAGCAAAAGCAGGGCAGATGTGGCTATTCCTTCCCAAATAAAATCCAGGTAATAATACCAGATAGGGAAAAGTACGGCCATTGCCACAAGCATAATGATATTCATCCGGTACATGCTTTTCAGTTTTTCGACCAGGTGGATAGATTTTTGGTTGTACAGATCATTAATTTGAGGGGCGATCATGTTCTTCTCATCCAGGAAGCCCTCTTTCCATATCATTTCAATTGATTTTGTCATCGAGTATTTTTTTTAAACGTTCTTTAATTCTGTTTACGCGCACACCAATGTTGTTGGCATTGGTGCCCAGTATCTCGGCAATTTCCTGGTATGATTTTTCTTCCAGGTACAACAGGATAACCGCCCTGTCAACCTCTGATAAGTGCTTGATAGCAACATATAACTGGTTTAGCCCTTCGTTTGCAAAAGCCCTGTTTTCGGTTGTTATTACATCAGGCAAAACATCCGAAGTAAAATAGGCTTGTCCCTTGTTTTTCTGCTTTTTAAGCAGCGTAAGGCATACGTTCAGCGATACTCGGTAAACCCAGGTTGACCATTGACATTGCTCGCGGAAACTATCTTTACTTCTCCAGATTTGCAGGCACACCTCCTGGTAATAATCCTCAAAATCTTCCTGCGAATTGGTGTAGGCCCTGCAGATCTTGATGATGATTGCCGAAAAAGGTAAAATTGATATCCGGTAAAAATCTTTACTCACTT
The DNA here is from genome assembly GCF_059690715.1 of Mucilaginibacter sp. A3364. Lineage (NCBI taxonomy): Bacteria > Pseudomonadati > Bacteroidota > Sphingobacteriia > Sphingobacteriales > Sphingobacteriaceae > Mucilaginibacter > Mucilaginibacter sp. A3364. The sequence goes on along the minus strand of NZ_JCAWED010000001.1, from coordinate 2,582,945 downwards.
TGTTTGTTTTTGCCTCTTGTCATAATTTGTTCAAGATAAGATACGAAATGCATTATCAGTTTAACATTGTACTTTCAACAGTTAGTGGCCCGATTTGGAAAACATTACACCCTGTTATAATTTTTTTCTTTTTTTTCTTGCGCTCGTTTGCAACGAGTGCTTAACATGGCACTGGCGATTGCATCGCCCACAGCAATTTTCGCCTTTACAATCTCACCACTTTTTTACACCTTTACCGCTATAAAATTCTACAATCAACATGCAACATTGGCTCGTAAAATCAGAACCTTTTAAATACAGCTGGGAAAAATTTAACCAGGATGGCCGTACCTTTTGGGATGGCGTGCGCAACTACCAGGCCCGCAACAACCTGCGCGAAATGAAGGAAGGCGATCTGGTGCTGTTTTACCACAGTAACGAAGGGAAGGAAATTGTAGGCATTGCCAAAGTTGTAAAAGAACACTACCAGGACCCCACCACTACCGACCCGAACTGGCTGGTGGTTGAGCTTTCGCCCGTACAATCGCTCAATAAACCTGTAACGCTTGAGCAGATAAAAAAAGACGAATTTTTAAAAGATATAGGTTTAATACGCCAGGGCCGTTTATCGGTAATGAGTATTAAACGCGAGGAGTTTGACAGGATATTGGAGTTGGGGAGTTAGGTTGGTGGTATTTGTTAGTTGATCAATTACGTTTATTACTCCAAATACAACATGCTTTTGCTGTAATCTATGGTAAACTTGTAATTTTTTAACACACCGCCGCCAATACTACCATCAATATCAGTCTGACTAAAGCCGCCCGTTTTCGCCATCGGCACGCGGGACGGTACGGCGCTTAAAGATGCTTGCCCCATAGTAAGTTTGTTTAAAACAAAAGTGCGGGCATATACAGGGCCGCCAATGCCATAGCCGGTTATGGTAGTATCAGATAAAGTGTAACGGGTTTTAATGTGCTGTTTATCGGCATAGTGGTTAAAAACGGTTAATGCCGTGCGGTCGCCGGTATCCATAATTAAAAAAGCTTCCTTACCATCAATAGCTGCTTTTATGGCGGGGATGTGGCCATATTGTAAAACGAAAGGAATTGCACCTACAGCTTTGTAGGTATCAAAAAAGTTTATTTTAGCAGCCTTATAATCAAACTGCACCACGTAATTACGCATAAAGTTGTAGCCAATTACGCCGTCGAGGTAGGGGAGTTTCAGTTTGTTTTTTATTTCGGATACGTCAATAACACTAAAACGCTGGTTGATCATAGCAGCAGCGCCAATACGTGCGGTGCCCAGATTACAGGTCCAGCTTTTAACCTGGTTAGCGCCGGCGCCGCCTTGCAGCCCTGCATCAAATAACTTGAGGTTTAGTGTCCTGGCCGTTTGCAGATCAAGCAGGTTAATGGCCCCGCAATCCAGCATAAAATGAAATTTTTTACCCTTGATATCGATATTGATAAACGGGCGGTTATCAACTAATTTAAACGGGATAGAAAATGTTGGTTTGTTTTGAGCAGCTACATTATTTTGTTTACCGATAACCATCAGGCAAATTAAAATAATGGTGCTAAAAACCTGTTTCATCGCTTATTGCTCAGCGTTAAAAAACAGCGCCTTCAACTCCGTCGCTTCATCAGCCTTCATTTTACCACCCAATATCAAACGTAACTGTCGGCGGCGCAGGGCACCGTTATAAAGCTCGGTTTCGTAATCGGTATCGGGGATGAGTTCGGGTACGGTAACTTTATTACCGTCGGCATCAAGTGCGACAAAAGTGTAATAGGCTTCGTTGCTTTTTACTAAAGTGGCCGATGGTATGTTTTGCGCATACACATCCAACCTAACCTCAACCGAAGTATTAAAAGCCCGGGTAACTTTAGCTTCAATGGTTACCACATCGCCCAGTTTGATGGAATGCTTAAAGGATACATTATCAACCGAAGCCGTTACCACAATGCGGTTACAATGTTTTTGTGCCGATATGGCTGCGGCTATGTCCATCCAGTGCAGCAGGCGCCCGCCCATCAGGTTGTTAAGCGTGTTGGTATCATTGGGTAATACCAGTTCGTTCATAATGGTTAACGAGTCTACAGGGCGTTTTGATTTCATAGTATGTAAATGCATTTTGGTAAATATACAATTATTGGCATATTGCCGGCGTTAAAACAGCAAAGCCATCCAAAAGTCATATAATAAATGTTTAAACATTTATATAAAAATCTGTTTACATTTGCATCACAAAATACACACGACATGAAAAAAACAATCATCACTTTAGCCGTAGCATTATTAGCCACCGCTACTACTTTTGCCCAAAGCACCTGGAAAAACGATAAGGCGCACTCAAACTTAAAATTTACCATTACCCACATGGCGGTATCAGAAGTTGAAGGCGTATTTAAAGATTTCGACGCGACCATCGTTAGCAGCAAACCCGATTTTAGCGACGCTAAATTTACCCTGGTTGCCAAAACCGCATCTATCAACACCGAAAACGAAAAACGCGACGGCCACCTTAAAAGCCCCGACTTTTTTGACGCTACTAAATACGAAACCATGAACTTTACCAGCACTGCGGTTACTAAAGCAGGCGCTAACAAATACAAAGTTACCGGCAACCTAACCCTGCATGGCGTTACTAAACCGGTTACCTTAGATGTTTGGTACCGTGGCACCATTAAAGGCCAGGGTGGTAAAGAAGTTGCAGGTTTTAAAGTAACCGGCGAGATCAAACGTTCTGACTTTACCTTCGGCCCTAAATTTACTTCACCTGTATTAGGCGACGAAGTACAAATTTTGGCTAACGGCGAGTTTAGCAAAGCATAAGCAAAGCTTTAAAAAAAGAAAAGCGGCCCAATTTGGGCCGCTTTTTTCGTTTCAAATTATGACTAATGACTAGTTCACTCTATTAAGCACCATTTCCTTCCCGATAAACTTCACTTTCCAGTAGCCGTTAAGTAGCAATTGGTCCTTGTTTTTGAGGGTGGCGGCGGCGTTCCATTCTTTGCCAGTTTCGGCTACGTATATTTTGCCTTTTTCCCAGGTGTTGTTTTTTGCATCGTATTGCAGGCCGTATAGTACATCCATACCAATTAGCTTGCGGTTTCGCAGGGCAGGGCTGGGGTTGTGCTTGTCGGTCCACTCATCCATGGCTTTGCTTTGGTCCTTGTTTTTAAACCATAGCATTTTGCCTTTGTAGGTATTACCGTCGCGATAAATTTGTATGGTGATGGTTTTTTCGGCGGATGTCCATTTGCCGCATATGGCGTCGGGATCATTATTGGTAGCGGGTATAGCATTCAATCCCGCCAGGAAAAAAACAAACAGAAATTTAAACATGGTAGATATGGTAAAATTTTTGCCTGCCTAATTAAAACAAGCCGGCACCAAAGTAAGATTATAATAACTAATTTTAGTGCGGGTTGTTTAATAATTATCAACCTCGCTATCCTATGAAAAAAGTAATACTGAGCGTTTTTGCCTTTATGCTGGCAAACCTGGCCCTGGCCGATACCGTACACGTAAATAATTTTGTGGTGAAGGAAAACCCCTTCGCGCAGGACGAAGTAGCCATCGTGGCCACCGATTCGACCGACAACAACAACATCCGCGAAGCGGTAGAGGGCTTGTTTAGCTTCACCATAAACGGTTTCCAGGAAACGCTGAAGTTTGACAAGGGTACGGCATTTTATCACCGCAAACTGGATAAATCAAGCTTCTTTTACGTAAAACATGTTAACGACGAAGGCACCCATGCCAGCCTGTACTACATTTACAAACACGATGGCAAACTAAGCCCCATACGCATAAGCTGGCTGCTGTTGATAGGCATACCCATAGCATTGGTATTACTGGGCTATATGTTTAAAAGGTTTATCATCATCGCCATTGTCATCTTCTGTATATTCCTATACTTCAATCACCATAACGGATTAAACCTGTCAACTTTCTTCGAGAGTATACTGTACGGATTGAAAGGGCTGTTTTGATGTGCGTATATGCAGATGTGCAAATTTAATAAATTGTATAGCTAGATTAGCATCTGCACATCCACGTATCTGCATATCTGCACATCCACTAAAACGGCATCCCTATACCAAAGTTCAACTGCATAAAGCCGTAATCTTCGCGATTGTTTTGCTGATAGGCGCGTTTAAAGGCGCCCGGACGAAACATTTCGTTGCCGTATTTAAACAGCACCCATTGGTCTGAGCCAGAGAACTGTGGGTCTTTAACCTTAAAGGCCGCGTCAAGTCGGAACACGAAAAAGCTTAGGTCAAAACGTAAACCCGTACCCACGCCAATAGCGGTTGACGGCAATAGATTATTCATCCTGAATTCGCCGTTAGGGCTTTCGGGTTCTTTGCGCAATCGCCATACGTTACCTGCATCAACAAACACGGCACCTTTTAATATCGACCCAAAAAAGTTATTTACCAGTTTATAACGATACTCGGCATTGGCCACAATTTTTACCTCGCCAAACTGATCGATGTATTTTAGGCGGGTACGCAAAATGTCACCGCTTGAAGGTACATCGGCCTGGTTAGGTACATCATAGGTGCCCGGCGGACCGTAAGCTGTAGCACGGTTAAACTGGCCGGGGCCCAGGGTGCGGGGTAGCCATGCGCGCATATCGTTAGCGCCACCGGCATAAAAGTTTTTTTCAAATATCAGTTGCCTGCTGTTACCATAAGGTATACCAACACCGGCGTTTAACCTGAAGATGAACTGGCGTTCGCCCCCAAGTGTACGGTAAATGCGCAGGTCAACTTCTGTTTTGGTATATTGGGCAAAGGCATAGCCAAATATTTTACGCTGACCCAACGTATCGCGCTGCGTGTTAAAAATATTGCTGGCTGCCGATAGCATATTACCGCCGATATCCAAAAAGCCGCGGAAGTATATAAAATTGGCATACTTATTTAACTGGTTACCGTTTACCTGGTAGGTGTACTGGCTACCCGTTGTAAATATGGTACGACCGATAAGATAAATATATGAAAAACGGTTCTGCGCTTCTAATTGCCGGCGCGCCCCGGTATCAATAGATCCTTTTGAAAATTCGATACTGATAGGTGTTACACTGTGCAGTTTATTGGCAGTTTCGGCAAACTCATAGGTAACCGAGTTAACAAAGCTGGTACGTTCAACCAGGTCCTTCTGGAAAAACAGCGAGTAGTTGGTAGAGAATGTAGTATGCGGTACCCCATATTTGCCCGGCTGCCGCCAGTTAAACGGCGATATGATACGAGGGTATGATAAGCTTACACCTATCTTAAAATCCTGGTTCTGCACGCCGCGGGTGCCGGTATTACCTATATTATACAAAACGCTATAATTAAGTTTTACCTGTAAAGCCGCGGCCTGCTTAAATATGTTTCGGTTGGTAAAGGTGTTGCCAATATTATAGCCATAGCGGCCGTTGGCAAACAAAAACTCGCCCTCCACGCGATCACTCATTTGTTTTAAGGGCACAATGTCAAAGCGCATATTTAAGCGGTTGGTACTATCGGCTGTTTTAGTGTAGGTAGGGTTGGGCACGTTACGGAACACGTTGAGTTCTGAAAGGCGCGAGGTAGTCAGCGTTTGCAGATCCGAGTTGAATATCTCTCCTTTTTTCTGGAAAATATAGTCGGTAACAGTATGCGGTTTAAACTTGCCCGAGTAGTCGACAAATGTAAATTGGCTATCAACCTTTAATGTATCAGGATTAGGTACAGCCGGTAACCTGCCAAGGCTGTCGGCTTCGGTTCGGCCACGGCTATCTGATATGGTTATAAGCGTATTGTTAATTTTATAAATAGGGTGTTTGGTTTTACCCGGCGGGTTATCAATAATTACACGCAGGTCAACCACGCTGCTGTTATAGGTCGAGTCGTAACTATAATTAATATACTGCCTGTAAAAATCAAAATAGCCGTTACGGCGCATCACCTGGTAAAAGGCATCACGGTCATAAGCTACGCTATCAGTATCAAAACGGCCGCCGGGCTGCAGGTGCGAAAATATAGGCCGCGAGGCGCGATAAAGCGCACGTACCGGGTAATCGGCAATACTGTCATCAATCTTACGTATCTTGAATAATGGCCCCTCGTCAGTGCTGAATATCAGTTCGGCGCGTTTCTTTTTTATGCTGATGCTATCAGTAACCTTAGCTTTTAAATAGCCTTTACTTTGTATGTAACGCTCAATCTGTATGCGCGAAAACTCCACCAGGTTGCTGTCCAGTATGGCAGGCGGCTCGCCCACATTGCGCTTGCCGTTTTTGCTAAATAGTAAGTAAAACTGCAGGTTAATTACGTTGTTGGGTTGTTGTTGTTTATCAACGTAATTTACAGCGGTTTCGGCAAACTGCTCATCCATGCCCTTAATGGTAATTTTGCGTACCAGGGATTGATTAGGCCCAAGCTTTCGGGTTAAACTACAACCCGAGCCTATAATGAGCAGAAGAATACTTAATATTGTAAGGCGGTAAATATTAGTTTCAGTACTATATGCTTTCAAAATCTCAGATCAGTTTATTACAGTCTTTACAACATAAAAAATTCCGTAAGGAACATGGCGTGTTCCTGGTAGAGGGCCTAAAATCGGTAAGCGAATTCATTAATTCGGCCTACCAGGTTGATGCTATTTACTATACGCCCGCAATAGCCCCAAAATTGCTTAAATTATTGCATAAAATAAACTCTGTTGAAATATCATTAACCATTCTGGAGAAAATAAGTTCATTAAAAACGCCACAAGATGTAATTGCAGTAGTTAAAATACCGCAATGGCCCGTTTTAAACAAGCTGGCGCTGAATAAAAAATTCTCGCTGGTCCTGGATGGAATACAAGATCCGGGCAATATGGGCACCATTATCCGCACCGCGGATTGGTTTGGTTTTGATAATATTATCTGCTCGGAAGATTGTGTGGAGGTGTATAACCCCAAAGTAGTACAGGCTACCATGGGCTCGCTGTCGCGGATAAATGTGCATTATACTAGTATTAGGGAGGTGATTCAGTCATCCGGCTTGCCAGTTTATGGCGCATTGTTGGATGGCGAGAATATTTATAACACCGATTTTGGCAACGAAGGCCTGGTGGTAATGGGCAACGAAGGCAACGGCTTAAGTGCTGAGGTTAAGGCTTTAGTGAACAAAGCTATCACCATACCAAGGGCCGGCGAGGCCGAATCATTGAACGTTGCGATAGCTACCGCGATATTTTGTTCAGAAATAAAGCGAAATAAGCTAAAATAAATATTGCCTTGCAATAAATAATTACTATTTTTGCCACCTCATTAAAAATGGTCGGGTGGCCGAGTGGCTAGGCAGAGGTCTGCAAAACCTTTTACAGCGGTTCGAATCCGCTCCCGACCTCGAGGTTGAAAACATTAAATAACATTAATCATGGGCGTAACACGTTTAAAAAGAAAAGATAGAAGAAACAAAACTTTCTCACGTTTAGAAGTACAGTTTCTTAAAAATGCAACTAACCTGGAGCCGGGAAGCCGCTCTCACGAAGCAAAAGGTAACCAAATAGCAAAAAACAATGCTGCTTTGGCTATCGCTGCCGCTAAATAATTAGCCGTTAGTTTTATGATATTAAAGTCCTGTTGGTGTTTACCGGCGGGACTTTTTTTGTTGCGCGGGATTGCGTGGGTTGATGGTAATGGGCGATTGCATGTTGGTCCATACGAGGCACCTACGGAGCCTTGGTGTATGGTTTAATATTGCTATAAACACGTGGCTCCTATGGAGCCTTTTTTGTTTCGTTGGCGTTCTATAAACACGATGCTCCTATGGAGCGCTTGTTTAATGGTTAAAGTTATGCTGCGTGCCAAGTGGCTGCAGCGCAGCCCCGTGTTTATAGGAAACGTGTAGAGACAGGTGTTCGGCTCCGTAGGTGCCGCGTAACGCCGTTAGGTCAAATGTTGCGAAGTGGATAGCATGTTACGCGCCAAGTGGCTGCAGCGCAGCCCTGTGTTTATAGAAAATTTATACAGACAAATGTTAGGCTCCATATGTGCCGTGTAAAACTCTTAATCTAAAAAATCAAACACGTATCGTTCATCAAACGCAATATCAAATTTCTTTAACAAACCTAAATATTCGTCCTTGAACGTTTTCTTTTGATGATGTATTTCCTGATTTAGCACATATTTAACTACTGCATCAATATGCGAATGCGAATAAGAAAATACACCATATCCTTCTTGCCAACCAAATTTTCCCATCACCCATTTTTTACTGGTGATAAATTCATTACTCTGCACTTTGACCTCCTTCACAAAATCCGAGATCAAAATATTGGGTTTTAAACCTATAAAAAGATGTACATGGTCTGGCATGCAATTAATGGCGAGCATTTTTGCACCACGTGCCTGTACCAAAGAGGTAATGAATTTATGCAGTTCTTCTTTATGCTCTGGCGGAATCGAACTTTGCCGATTTTTAACCGCAAAAACAAACTGCAGATAGATCTGCGAAAAGGTGTTGGCCATACCATAAATATAGCAAACTATAAATTACTTAGCCGCCAGCAACTTCTTATTAATAGCTCCAATCAATCCCGGGCCTTCATAAATAAAACCGGTATACAGCTGCACCAATGATGCACCAGCCTTTAATTTCTCCAAAGCATCCGCGGGCGAATGTATACCACCCACGCCAATGATAGGGAACGAATGTTTTGATCTATCCGCCAGGTAACGGATAACCTCGGTAGAACGTTTAGTAAGCGGTAAACCGCTTAAACCGCCGGCCTCGGCTTTAAGGGCCTCTTTTGAAAGCGAACTCTTATCAATAGTAGTATTAGTAGCAATAACGCCCGATATCCCGGTATGCACCACAATATCCACAATGTCATTTAACTGATCGTTGGTCAGATCAGGTGCTATTTTAAGCAGTATAGGGCGGCGCTCTTTGCGTTTGTTGTTGCGTTGCTGCAGGGTGTTTAAAATATGCATCAGCGGCTCTTTTTCCTGCAGGGCGCGCAAGCCCGGGGTGTTGGGCGAGCTTACATTCACCACAAAATAATCAACCACATCAAACAGCCGATCAAAGCATTTAATGTAATCGTTTATCGCTTCCTCGTTAGGTGTGTTTTTATTTTTTCCGATGTTGCCACCGATGATAAGCCCTTTATGCGCTTCAGGCTGGTTGGCACGATATGCTGCAATTCGCTCAGCCAAAACATCAACCCCTAAATTATTAAAACCCATGCGGTTGATGATCGCGCCATCGGCAGGGCTTCTAAACATGCGTGGTTTAGGGTTGCCGGGCTGGGGTAGGGGCGTTACTGTGCCTACTTCAACAAAGCCAAAACCCATGTTCGCCATTTCGGCAATCATTTCGCCATTTTTATCAAAGCCCGCGGCAAGGCCAACCGGGTTTTTAAATTTAATGCCGAAAACTTCGCGCTCTAAACGCGGATCGTTAACCTCCCATATGGCCCTGCTTAATGCCGCGCCACCCGGGAAACGGTTAAAGCGCTTCAGGTTGCGGGTTACAAAATAGTGAACGGCCTCGGGGTCAAAGCTAAAAAGTATGGGTTTAAGTAACGAATACATAAGCGCAAAGGTAATAGTAATTTTATGGAAAATTACCTACCTAAAATTCAAACAATAACTATATTAGCACAACTCTACGGTTAGACAAACCAACTAACCTTAATAGCCATTTTGTGTATTTAACCTATAAAATAAACCACAGTATCAATTATGAGTGAAAATTCATCTAACCGTCGCAGTTTTATAAAACATGCTTCAATAGGCACATTAGCGGCCATCAGCATCCCGGCAATTGTTCAGGAAGCTATGGCATCGGCCCCTAAAGGCAAAAAAGTAAGTATTGAAAAAGGCGATGTCATCCTGTTCCAGGGCGATTCGATTACCGACTCTGGTCGTGGTAACCGCAATGCGTGGTCGCCAAATAACAATGGTGCTATGGGTAACGGCTATGCTTTGATAGCTGCCAGCCAGTTATTATTGCAAAACCCGGATAAGGACCTGAAAATATACAACAAAGGCATCAGCGGTAACAAGGTGTACCAACTGGCCGAGCGCTGGGATGCCGATGCTTTGGATATTAAACCAAACATATTAAGCATACATATTGGTGTGAACGATTACTGGCACACGCTTAACGCCACCAATCCATACAAAGGCACTATCGAAACCTACATAGGCGACTACCGCAAACTGCTTGACCGCACTAAAACTGCCCTGCCAAATGTGAAGCTGATATTGTGCGACCCGTTCGGTGTACGCGGCGTACGTGCCGTTACCGATGCATGGTATCCGGCATTTGATAAATATCGCGAAGCTGCGTTCAATCTGTCGAAAGAGTACGATACACCATTTGTATCTTACCAGGCGGCGTTTGATAAAGCTATAACCAAAGCCCCGGCCGCTTACTGGACAGGCGACGGTGTGCATCCATCGATAGCAGGTGCTGCGCTAATGGCAGAGACCTGGTTGCAGGCGGTGAAGGGATAGCTTTTGGTCCATGGTCCATAGTTGATAGTCCATAGTTTGTGGTATTGATGAGATATTAAAAGCGTGTTGGCTATTGTCGACACGCTTTTTGCTTTTGAAAGGCTCCTATCACCAATCAACCAATCACTAATCTCCGCTTTCAAGCCCCGCTTAAAAACCGTACCTTTGCGGCCAAATGATTGCTATTAACAACCTTACGTTCGAGATCGGTGCGCGGGCATTATATGATGAAGCTAACTGGCACATTAAACCCGGTGAGAAAATAGGCCTCATAGGCGCTAACGGAACCGGAAAAACCACCCTTTTAAGAATAATTACCGGGGAGTATAAACCCACATCGGGCACCATATCAATGGCTAAGGACCTCACCATGGGTTACCTTAACCAGGATCTGTTGTCGTACTCGTCTGATAAAAACATCGTCCACGTGGCTATGGAAGCTTTTGAGCGCCAAAACCAACTGCACGATGAGATAGAGTTGCTGCTCAAAAAACTGGAAACAGATTACACCGAAGACCTGCTGCACAAGCTAAGCGACAAGCAAAGCGAGTTTGAAGCGCTTGACGGTTATAACATTGAATACAAAGCACACGAAATTTTAGCCGGTTTAGGTTTTAGCGATGCTGATTGTCAGCGCAAGCTAAGCACTTTTTCGGGTGGATGGCGCATGCGCGTGATGCTGGCCAAGATATTGTTACAGGCACCTGATATCCTGCTGCTGGATGAGCCTACCAACCACCTGGACTTACCATCCATACAATGGCTGGAAGATTACCTGAAAGCGTTTACCGGCGCCATCATCATCGTATCGCACGATAGATGGTTTTTGGATAAGGTAATTAACCGCACGGTTGAGTCGCGCAAAGGCAAGTTGAACGTTTATGCGGGTAATTATACTTTTTATTTAGAAGAGAAAGCTCTTCGCGCCGAAATTCAGCGTGGCGAGTTTAAAAACCAGCAATCAAAAATCAAGCAGGAAGAACGTTTGATCGAGCGTTTCCGTGCCAAGGCCTCTAAAGCAAAGATGGCGCAATCGCGTATCAAAATGCTGGATAAAATGGAGCGTGTGGAAGATGTGGATGATGATAACCCCGAGGTTAACTTCAGCTTTAAATTCAGCAAGCAGTCGGGCCGTCACGTGGTAACGCTGGAGCACATCACCAAAAAATACCCGGCAATAGATATTTTAGACGAAGCCGAAGCCATTATTGAAAAGGGCGACAAAATTGCCTTGATAGGTGCCAACGGTAAAGGAAAATCAACCCTGCTGCGTATTGTGGCGGGTGCCGATAAAGAGTTTGAAGGTAAGGCTATTACCGGTCATAACGTTTCGCAAACCTTCTTCGCGCAGCACCAGTTGGAAAGCTTGCACCTGGAGAACCAGATCTTGCAGGAGCTGCAATCCTTCGCGCCGAGACATAGCGAAACGGAATTAAGATCGATACTCGGTTCATTCCTGTTTACCGGCGATGACGTGTTTAAAAAGATCAAGGTATTATCGGGTGGCGAGAAATCGCGCGTCGCGTTAGCAAAGGCACTGACTGCCGATGCCAACTTCCTGGTACTGGATGAGCCTACCAACCACCTTGACATGGCCTCGGTTAATATTTTGATACAGGCCTTGCAACAGTATGAAGGTACGGTGATCGTGGTATCGCACGACAGGTATTTCCTGGATAATGTAGCCAACAGAATATGGTTTATTGAAGATCAAAAGATCAAATCATACCCGGGTACTTACCAGGAATACGAAGAGTGGGCCGCAAAACGCAAACTTGATCCTAAAGTATCCGCACCTGCACCTCAACCAAAAAAAGAAGAGAAAAAGCCTGAGCCGGTTAAGCAAACACAGCCATCGGCCAACAATGCCCAGCGATTAAAAAAGCTGAACCAGGACCTGGCTAAAACAGAAGAGCAGATAGCCGTTTTAGAAACGTCGGTAAAAGATATAGAGGCCCAACTGGCCGATGAGCAAGTATATAACGATAGCGCCAAGCTTAATAGCACCAACGCCGCATACGCCCAAAAGAAAGATGAATTAACAAAAATTCAGCAGAAATGGGAAGAACTAGCCGAGCAAATTATGGAGCTGGAAGCGTAGTCCACAAAATGCGTCATAGCGAGCGCAGCGTGGCTATCCCCTTGAGAATGGTGAACGCTTTGCAAGTCTCAAGGGGATTACGACGCTCGTTCCTCTCTCGTAATGACGTGCTTTTTGATTAATATTGCATTATGAGGAAATTCGCCATCATCATAACGCTGCTGTTCATCGCCATAACAAGCCATGCGCAGCCCTACACCAATAATGTGTTTGATCCCGGCATTCGCAGTGTAGAATTTTATAATACCAACAAAGAAGCCTCATTTCCTATCATCATACTTAAATCAAACGAACAGGTACAACTGGCTTTTGATGACCTGGCCGGTGGCAGGCGCAATTTTGCTTACACTATTCAACACTGCGACAGCCAGTGGAACCCCTCGAACATCAACACCAACGATTACCTGCAGGGGTTTCGCGATGACCGGATCATTGAATACGTTTACTCAACGGCCACCATCCAAAAGTACACCCACTACCAGGTAAGGCTGCCTAACGAAAACATCAGCCCCAAAATAGCGGGCAATTATGTGTTAAAGGTTTATGAGGAAGGTTCGCCGGATAAAGTGATATTAACCCGTCGGATGTATGTTATAGGTACTAAGGTAAACATTGCAGCTGAAGCTGTGGCTTCAAGCAACGTGCCACTAAGGCAGCATAATCAGAAACTGAATATCACCGTTACATCTACAGGGGCGCCGCTGCAAAACCCCAACTCTGATATTCGTGTGTTGGTGATGCAGAATGAGCGGCCAGAGACAGGGCAATATAACATACGCCCAACCTATGTGCGCGGCAATCAACTAGTTTATAATGATGTGAGTTATTTTGATTTTGCGGGGCTGAACGAGTTCAGGCATTTTGATACGCGTACCCTCAAAGTACCCGGCGACCACGTGGGTCGAATCTATCGCGATACTGCCAATACCGTACTACTATTGACTGATCCCTCGCGTAACCTGCCCAATTATTCGTTTTCGTTTGATAATGATGGTCGTTTCTATATCCTCAACCGTGACGGTGATGACCCGCGCCGCGATGCAGATTACGCGCATATGTACTTCTCGCTGTTTGCCAATAAAAACCCGGCAGGAGGCTCGGCACACGTTATAGGCAAGTTTAACGACTACCGCATTGATGCCCGCAGCAAACTGGACTATGAACCCACAAAAGGCCTTTTTTTTACCGACCTGCTGCTGAAACAAGGTGTGTACGACTTTATGTATGTATGGGTGGATAAGAGCGGGAAGGTGGATGACGTTGCTTTTGAAGGCTCTTACTTCGAAACCGAGAATGAATACCAGGTACTGGTTTACTTCAAACCGCCTAATGCCCGCTGGGAAGAGCTGGTAGGGTATAGGGTGGTGACTACGCAGAAGAAGTAGGTGACCCCACCCAACCCTCCCCAAAGGGGAGGGCTTTAATTAGCATGTTGGATAGAAATTATAAAAAACACACAGGGCTTTCCATTTGGAAACCCTGTGTGTTTAACAACCAGAAAGTCAAAAGCCCTCCCCCTCGGGGAGGGTTGGGAGGGGGGATGGGGTTGTGTTTAATACTGATGAAACGCATCCGATACAAAGGCCAAAACCTTTGGCAATGCGGCGCGCCAGTAGGTCCAGGTGTGGCCACCGTCGCGGGTGCGGTATTCGTGCTCAATCATTTTTTTGCGCATGGCGATGTGCAGCAGCGCGTTGCCTTCGTATAAAAAGTCGTCGTCGCCGCAGTCAATGTACCAGCGTACGGCTTTCTTTTGTGTTTCGGGCATGTTGTTTACCAGGGCAATGGCGCTATGGCGATTGAAATAGTTGGTGATGGTAGAGTCGGCCGCGTTTGGTGCATTACGGGCAGCCGTTTTCTTGTAATCTTCCAGGCTTAATGGTCCAACAGCCGCGCTTAATGGGCAGGCTGAGGAGAACATTTCAGGATGATGCAGCGCGTACATCAGCGTACCGCCGCCACCCATAGACAGGCCTGCAATGGCGCGTGAGCGTTTTTCTTTTTTGGCGCGATACTTTTGTTCGATGTAGGGCACTAGTTCTTTAAAAAAGAAATCCTCGTAGTTCCAGTCGCCTTTAATATCGTTAAAATAACCACGCCGACCGGTATCTGCATCGGGCATTACAATGATCATGGGGGTGGCGGTGCCATCTGCGACCGAAGCATCGGCAATATGCAGCACTTCGCCAAATTGTACCCAGCCGGTCTGGTTATCGCCTGATCCGTGCAGCAGGTATAATACCGGGTAGCTGCGGCCCGAAGTTTCATAATCAGGTGGCAGGTAAATAGCAAATTTGCGTTCGCTTTTTAATATTTTGCTGGTTAGCGAAAGGTTATCATAAACCTTGCCCGACTGCGCCAAAAGCGCTGCGGGACTCAATAACATTGCCAGGGCGGCAATAAATAATTTCTTCATAACAGGTTTTAAAGTTTATGTGGTTAGGCCGGGTGATATCGGCATTATAAATTTAATATAAAAAATCAGTAAGGGGCAATACAAAACTCTGCTTACCTTTACCACACATGACAAATGCCGAGCCCACCATTGCTAACCGCTGGTTATACCTTTTTATAGGGATGGCCGTTCTGGTTAATTTTAGCGGCTTATTTGTGCCGATAATGGCACCGGACGGTGCCCTGTACGCCACCATTGCCAAAACAATGGCGCAACGTAACAATTATGTTGAACTCTTCTCGTACGGTACGGATTGGTTGGATAAACCCCATTTCCCGTTTTGGATGGCGGCGTTTTCGTTTAAACTGTTTGGTATCAATACCTGGGCCTATAAGCTGCCCGCCATACTATTTTTGCTGATGGGCGCATGGTACACCTACCTGTTTGGCAAGGCGCTTTATAACAAGCAAATTGGCTTATGGGCCGTGCTGATATTGTTAACGGCGCAGCACATCATTCTCTCCAATATGGACGTGCGCGCCGAGCCTTATTTAACAGGTTTGATCATCGCGGCGGTTTATCATTTGTATAAAGCCAACAATATTGACAGCTATTGGCAATTGTTATGGGGATGCCTTTTTACTGCCTGCGCCATCATGACCAAGGGAATGTTTGCCCTTATAACCATCGGCGGGGCCACTGTAGGGCATTTGCTGATCACCAGGCAATGGAAGAAGCTCGTTAATATGAAATGGCTGATAGGTGTTGTGTTGGTGTTGATATTTATCCTGCCGGAGATCTATTGCCTGTACGTGCAGTTTGATGCCCATCCCGAGAAACTGGTTTTTGGTACGCACGGCGTATCTGGCATTAAATTCTTTTTTTGGGATAGCCAGTTCGGGCGTTTCTTTAATACTGGTCCCATTAAAGGCCATGGCGATCCATCTTTCTTTCTGCATACCGCTTTGTGGGCGTTTTTGCCTTGGTCCTTGTTGATGTTCGCGGCAGTGTTTCAATTTATTAAGAAGGGTAAGGACAAGGTGCAGGCTACCGAATGGTATTGCATTAGCGGGGCTTTGTTAACATTCCTGCTGTTCTCGGCATCTAAGTTCCAGCTGCCGCATTATTTAAATATTGTGTTTCCGTTCTTCGCCATTATTACGGCGCAGTACCTGTATCATGTTAAGTTGGAGGGCAGTATTAAAGCCATCAGCACCACGCAGACAATAATTTTTATGTTATTGCTGCTGGTGATAGAGAGTCTTCACCTTTTTTATAAACCCGAAACATTCACTTTTGCCATAGGTGCTGTTCTAGCCTTATTACTTTTTGTCTTTTTAATACTACCTTACCTGATAGTACTAGAAACGATTCCCAAGCTGATTTTGCGTACAGCGCTGATTGCTTTCATTGTTAATATTTATCTTAACCAGGTATTTTATTCCTCTTTACTAAAATATCAGGCAGGCAGCGAAGCCGGTATGTGGATCAATGAGCATAACCCTCAAAGCCTCCCGGTGGTGCAAACTGATGAGGATTTGATATGGCCGTTGGAGTTTTATAATAATACGCCTGTGAGTTTGTTAAATGCTAAAGGTGAAGGTAAGCTGCCTGAAGGTAGGTTTATATTTTATGGCACCGCGAAATTGCTCGGCGAACTAAAAAGCAAAGGCTGGCAGATGCAGACCTTGAAAACTTTTGACAGATATTGGATAAGCCGGTTAAAACCTGCTTTTTTAAATAAGGCGACGAGGGGGAAAGAGTTGACTAAGATGGAAGTGGTGGTGATAACCCGTTAGAGACTTACGAAGTTTTAGAAACTTCGTAAGTCTACACCTAAAACCCTACTTTTGCCGCCAATGAATACTTCACTGAAAAATACTTACGACAGCATTATATTTGATTTAGATGGCACCCTTTGGGACAGCTCGGCCAATGTAACGGTGGCCTGGCAATCGGCTAAAGAGCAGGTTGATTATATCAAGGAGGATTTTACCCGAGAAAAGATCCACTCCATAACCGGCCTTACCTACAAAGCTATTTTTGAAACCCTGCTGCCATACCTTACCGATGAGCAGCGCGAACATTTTAAAGCCATAGCGGGCAAAGCCGAACTCGATATCCTCCACAAAACGGGCGGCGACCTGTATGCCGATCTGGAAACTACACTGCAATACTTATCAGCCAAATACAAACTATATATCGTCAGCAATTGCCAAAACGGCTACATCGAAATGTTCTTCGCCACCAGCGGACTGGAAAAATATTTCCTGGGTCACCAATGCTATGGCACCAAGAGCATGCCTAAAGCCGATAATATTAAAGACATTGTAATAGATCATCACCTGCAGGCCCCGGTTTATGTGGGCGATACCATGGGCGACTACAACGCCGCCGCAACTGCCGGTGTGCCTTTCATTTTTGCATCGTACGGTTTTGGTAAGGTTGAACAAGGGCAGGTAGCTACTATTAATGGGCTGAAGGAGTTGACGGGGCTGCTTTAACGACCTCTTCCTAAATCCCTCTTCAAAGGAGAGGGACTTTGATGAGCATGATGAATTTGGCGGAAAAGACTTCTCACCCTCTTTCCGCCGAAGGCGAAGAGATGGTGGTCCAGCGAAGCGTAGACCGGGTGAGTCTGCCGCGTTAAGGATTGGAGCGGATACCGGTCCCCACAGCTGTGGGGATGGCTAAGGCCCCGCGCAGTATGAGCGTAAAGCCTGACCCGAAGGGGAACGCCCTTATAAGGTTATACGCCACCAAACTTTTCCCTCCCAAAAAGGTTATCAATTTCATAATTTGCACCCGTTATGAAAATTTCAAAATACCTGCATTCGTGTTTATTGTTTGAGTTGGATGGGCATAAGCTGCTGATAGATCCCGGTAAATTTTCGTTTGCCGAGGGGCTGGTTTCGGTTGATACATTCACCAAGGTGAACAGTATCATCATCACCCACGTGCATCCCGACCACCTGGATGTGGATATACTAAAGCAGATAACAGGCCTTAGCGGTGCCCGCGTTTATACTAACGAGCAGGTTGCCGCGGTTTTGGCGAGGGAGGAAGTTAATTGCACGGTTTTGAATGAGGATACCCATTGGATCGGTCCGTTTAAGATACAGGCCTTTAATGTAGCCCACGAGCCTATTTTGGATAACCTGCCACCGCAGATGCTGGGGTTTTTGATAAACGATAAAGTGCTGCACCCGGTAGATTCGATGGAAGACGCTTTGCTGAAATATGAAGGCGTTGAATTGCTGTTGATGGTAACCATGGCACCCTTTGCCAACGAGCTGCGCATAACAGGTTTTGCCGATCAGCTTAAGCCTAAACAGATTTTGCCTGTGCACGATGGCTATGCCAAGGAGTTTTTTATTAACCAACGTTACGAGGCTTACACCAAACACTTTGATAAACTGGGCATCCGGTTTCACAACATTTATAAGCCGGGAGATAGTATAACGATTGAATAGTTATGAGTGCTAAGAACGCTCAGTAGGAGCACCGTGTTTATAGCAACATGATCAAAATATTCCAGAATCCGTAGGAATCACGTGTACCTAACGGAGCCTTTTCGTTTAGTGTTTTTTCTATAAATACGGAGCCCCGACGGGGCTTGCAGTGGGGTTATTGCAATTTCCTCAATAAACCCGTGCCCAGTCCATCGGTAGTTTCGCTTGCATTTGATAACACGATGACGGCCAACTGCTTTTTGGTATCATAGGCCAGGTAGCTGCTGCTACCATAGGTGCCGCCGTTGTGGAAGTAATATTCAACCCCGTTTACTTTGATAATATGCCAGCCAAGGCTAAGCTTGGGTTCGCCATTAAAGGTTATTTGGTGAGCCAGTTGAAAGGCTTTGCCTAATTTATCATTAGCCGGGTTCATATTAGCTTTGGCGTAGGCGGCCAGATCTGCAACGGATGAGCGTAGGGCACCGCAGGGGGCCAGCGCGTCGAAATCCCAAGGCAGGGTTTCGTCGCCTGTTTCGTTATAAACCTTAGCAAAGCGGGGCGATATCAACGTATATAAATGCTGTAAGGTGCTTTTTATTTGCAATGGCTGACAAATATTTTCCAGCACCATTTGGTCGAAGTTTTTGCCGCTTACGCGCTCCAGTATGGTGCCTAATAAACCTACTGCTAAGTTGGAGTAAGCATATTGCTCGCCGGGCTTACTGTTTAGTTTGCAGGTTTTTAAATAAGAAAACAGCAGTTGTTTAGTGTAATATTTATAAGGGTCGAGCCCGTTAAAAGGCTTTTGCGCCTGGTAATTAGCCGGCAGGCGCGGCAAGCCTGATGTATGGTTGCTTAACTGTACCAGTTTAATATCCTTGAGCGCCGGGTTGGCTGCTACCGAGTCCGGAAGGTATTTAGTTATCGGGTCGTTAAGGCTTATTTTACCTTCGTTAACGTAATAAGCTAACAGGGTAGCGGTAAATGTTTTGGTGATGGAGCCTATCTCGAAAAGGGTGTTGGCATTAGGCAGTTTGCCATTTCCTTTGGCGGTTTCGCCGTAGTTGTAGGTGCTTAGTTTGCCACTTTTTAAAATGCCAATGCTTAGGCCAACAGTATTGCTTTTTTGTATGTAGGCGCGGGCGATCGAATCAACTTGTTTATCCATTAATGATTTTAATGGATTGGTGGTGTTGGCTAAGGCCAGTTTGCGGGCGTTTGGGTCGCGATAAGGTTGAAACAGCAAAAGCTCGATTTTGTCGTTCGCATCAAGGCTAATGAGCAATTGTAGCGTTACTGCATCAAACCTTACTTTATAAGTTGCCCTGCTGTTATTTTCAAAGCTAATGAGTGAGTCGCTCTTAATACCGCCTAAGGGGAAAAGTTGTTCCTCGCTAACTTTACGAAACCCGGCCTGGCTCAGGCTTTTTTTAAAATTTGCGCCGGCTAGTGCGTAAATCTCGTCAGCATCTTTTAGCTTGAAATGTATTTTAACCAGTCGCAGTACAGAGTCTATTTTGCGTAGCTGCCTGTTTTGTGCTGATGCGTTGATGGTAACGGCGAGGCAGAAAGCCAATATAAAAGCTGCGAGGGCTTTCATGTTATTGTGGGTTTTGCCCTGCCAGCAAGAACAGTACTGCCATGCGGATGGCTACGCCATTTTGTACTTGGTCCAGTATGATGGATTGCTTGCTGTCGGCCACGTCGCTGGTGATCTCCACACCGCGGTTAATAGGGCCGGGGTGCATTACGGTGATCTCCTTGTCCAAGCCGTCCAGTATCTGCTTGTTTAAGCCATACAGCATGGTATATTCGCGTTGCGAAGGGAAGTATTTAATATCCTGGCGCTCCAGTTGTATGCGCAGCATGTTGGCTACATCGCACCAGTTAAGGGCTTTAAGCAGGTTATGTTCAACTTTAACGCCCAGGGCGCCAATGTATTTTGGTATAAGGGTAGTTGGTCCGCAAACCATTACTTCGGCGCCCAGTTGTTTCAGGCAAAGTATGTTTGACAGCGCTACTCGTGAGTGCAATATATCACCCACAATAACCACTTTCTTTCCAGCCACATCACCATATTTTTCGCGGATGGAAAAAGCATCAAGCAAGGCTTGGGTAGGGTGCTCGTGTGCGCCATCGCCGGCGTTTACTATCTGGGCGTTTACGTGTTTTGACAGAAAAGTAGCCGCACCGGCATAAGGGTGGCGCATTACCACCATATCCACCTTCATGGCCAATATATTGTTTACCGTATCTATCAAAGTTTCGCCTTTGCTTACCGATGATGACGAGGCCGCGAAGTTTACCACATCAGCCGACAGGCGCTTCTCGGCCAGTTCAAACGACAGGCGCGTACGGGTTGAATTTTCGAAGAATATATTAGCAATGGTCACATCACGCAGCGAAGGTACTTTACGTATCTGAGGCTGGTTAAGCACATCTTTAAAACGGTCAGCCGTTTCTAATATCAACTGTATATCCTGTTCGGTTAAACCTTTAATACCTAATAAATGCCTTGTGCTTAGTTGTGCCATGTGTTTGTGTTAGTATATCTTGTTTGTCATTGCGAGCGTAGCGTGGCAATCGCACATATGCAAGGTTCGCGATTGCTTCGTTCCTCGCAATGACATAGGTATTTTATTATTTTTCTTCTTCAGTCAACAAAACTATCTTGTCTTCGCCGTCGGTTTCTGCCCAGCTCACTTTTACTTTTTGAGATGCGATGGAATCTACATCTATACCTACGTAATCGGGCATTATCGGCAGGTGTCGCGAGTAACGGCGATCAACCAGTGCCAGCAGTTCCACTTTTTGTGGTCTGCCGAAGGCCAGCATGGCCTCCATTGCCGCGCGTATGGTGCGGCCACTCCACAGCACATCGTCCATTAATATTACGTTCTTGCCCTCAATAATAAAGTCCATCTTGGTTTCGCTGGGCATTAGCGGCTCATGCCTGCGGCGGAAATCGTCCCTGTAAAAGGTGATGTCCATATCGCCTTGCTGTATGTTGCTTTCGGGCAAGATCTTGCGTAATTCGGTAGCTATGCGTTTGGCCAGGAATATGCCGCGGGGCTGTATGCCTATCAATACGGTGTCTGAAAAATCGTTATGATTTTCAATTAACTGACGACATAAACGCTGTATAGTGATCTGGAATTTCTGACCGTCGAGCAGTGTTAGATTTTGCATCGTATGGGTGGATTTGGGCAAAGGTAATTATTTAGTTGATTAGTTGAATGGTTGATTTGGTGATTAGTTGATTTTAAAGATCAATAAAAATATTTTTCAAATACTCCTTTTGGGAATATTTTATATATTTACAATACGTAACCTATTTAATTTCAACACTAAACCCAATCATGTCGGTAAGAAACCGGACATATGAAAACAGCGTTCAGTTTTTTACCGGCATGCTGGTGGCGCTGGCGCTGTTTTATAGCATTTGCAAATTGTTAAACCTGATAATTCACAATTTTATTTAATTAAAAGGCCTCCCACGTACCCGGGAGGCCTTTTGTTTTTAATAACAATGTTAAGCTGGAAGCTTAAAACATTTAGGACGAAGTTGTAAACTTCGACCAGTGGGTAGGACATAAAGAGGTCAATCGCGCTCAGTTTCCCCAAACCAATATCCATCGTCTACTTTACAAGAGTAGTTAGTGTTCTTCCCCGCGCTTAATGCAAATTGTCTGCCTTTTTCTGAAAGAACTTTGAATGAATTGTTTAAATATAAACCGCCTTTCTTTCGTTTGCGAACAGTCATTGTAACTTCGGCTACATTCGGATTCTGTCGGTAGAGAAAATCCATTTGTTTCCCATTAACGAGCCTTGAAAATACTCTATATGGTCAAATTCCATGTCGTCTTTAGTTTTTTGTAACACCATTAGTAAGCATTTACGATGATTGCTATTGAAAAAAATCGCATCATCGATTACCAGTTGTTTTACAAATGCTGGCCGGTAAGTTTTAAACCCTTCTTCGTTTTGTATTAAGTGTGCATTTTGTTGGAATATTCGCTTTACAGCTATATAGTCAGTCGTCTTTTTTAAGGCAATTAAATCAGCATTGTAGCATTCCAAATCAGTTTTGCAGCTCAAAATGAAAAAAAAGAAGTAACATATTAGATATCTTAGTTTACTGCTCATTTACTTTAATCTCGTAGTTTCAATTTTTCGTTTTTAAATAGTCGACTCGCCAAATCTACAAAACTCTAACAAACAAAAAAGCCCCGCTATCACTAGCGGGGCTTTCGTATATTAAAAGATCAACAATTATTGAGCTTCTTCTTCAGATTCTGATTTTTTAGCAGCTTTTTTGGTAGCGGCTTTAGTTTCAGCACCTTCCATTTGCTCTTTTAACTGAGCTAAAACGCTAAGGTCACCTAAAGTTGATTTTTCAACAGAGTCTTTCACTTTTTTAACCGCGTTAGTTGCAGATTTTGCTTCTTTTTTACGGTTTTCAAAGTCTTGTACACGAGCATCAGCGCGAGCTTCTTCCCATATACGTGAGTGTGAAATAACTATACGTTTGTTTTCTTTGTTAAATTCAATGATCTTGAAGTCAGCAACTTCGTCAGCTTTTAAGCTTTTGCCGTCTTCTTTAACCAGGTGTTTGGTAGGCACGAAACCTTCAACACCGTAAGGTAAAGCAACAATTGCACCTTTGTCAGTCACTTTTAACACAGTACCTTCATGTATCGAGTCGATAGTGAAAACTGTTTCGAAAGTATCCCAAGGGTTTTCTTCCAATTGTTTGTGACCTAAGCTTAGTTTGCGGTTCTCTACGTCAAGCTCTAAAACAACCACGTTTAGTTTTTCACCAACTTTAGTGAACTCGTTAGGGTGGTTAACTTTTTTGCTCCATGAAAGGTCGCTGATGTGGATCAAACCGTCGATGCCGTCTTCCAGTTCAACAAACACACCAAAGTTGGTCATGTTTTTAACTGTAGCTACGTGCTGGGTACCTACCGCGTAACGGTCGGCAGCATTTTGCCAAGGATCTGGGGTTAATTGTTTAATGCCTAATGACATTTTGCGCTCGTCGCGATCTAAAGTCAATACTTGTGCTTCGATCTCGTCACCCACTTTCAGGAATTCCTGAGGGTTACGCAGGTTTTGTGACCATGACATTTCTGACACGTGGATCAAACCTTCAACACCCGGGATGATCTCTAAGAAAGCACCGTAATCAGCAACAGTTACTATACGGCCTTTAACTTTCGAGCCAATTTGGATAGTCTCGTCAAGGTTTTGCCAAGGGTGTGGAGTCAATTGTTTCAAGCCCAGAGCGATACGTTTTTTCTCGTCATCAAAGTCAAGCACAACAACGTTGATCTTTTGATCCAATGCCAAAACTTCTCTCGGGTGCTCGATACGGCCCCATGAAATATCGGTAATGTGTAATAAACCGTCAACACCACCAAGGTCGATGAATACACCGAAGTCAGTAATGTTTTTAACTGTACCTTCCAATACCTGACCTTTTTCAAGTTTGGCAACAATTTCAGTTTTTTGGTTTTCTAAGTCATCCTCGATCAACACTTTGTGTGATACTACCACGTTTTTAAACTCGTGGTTAATTTTAACAACTTTGAATTCCATAGTTTTACCTACGTACACATCGTAATCGCGTATTGGTTTAATATCGATCTGTGAACCAGGTAAGAAGGCTTCAACGCCCATAATATCAACGATCAAGCCGCCTTTAGTTCTGCTTTTAACAAAACCGGTGATGATCTCATCGTTATCAAGTGCCGAATTAATTTTCTCCCATGATTTTTGAGTTTTCGCACGTTTACGAGAAAGTACTAACTGACCGTTAGCATCTTCTTGTGATTCAACAAATACGTCAACTGTGTCACCGATCTTCAGATCAGGTGTATCACGGAATTCAGAAACAGATACTAAACCGTCTGATTTAAATCCTACGTTAAGTACCACATCTTTGTTGTTAACGCTAACAACAGTACCGGTGATAATTTCGCCTTTAGTGATAGAGCTGAAAGTTCCATCATACAATTTCTCGAATTTCTCACGGTCGCTATCGCTATAGTTACCAAATTTTTTGTCGTCAGCATCCCAGTCGAAATCTGCCAGAGGTGCTACTACAATCTGAGACTTGATGTCCTCAATTGAGAACGAATCAGCTTCTGATTCAATAGTCTCTTTTTCGCCAGATGCGTTAACTGTACCCAGTTCTGCTTCTTTAGCTTTTAATTCTTTTTCTGCTTCTTGTTTTTTTGCCATTAAATAATTTATCTCCTTTTCCCAATCTCTTAATTGGGACTGCAAAGGTAGAACTATATTTCTTTCAAAAAAAATTTAATTTGCTGTTAAATGCTGATTTTTAAGCCTTTTTGTAATTTTTATAGTGCTTTACCGCGCGAAGAATTGACTGCGGATAGATTTTATGACTTAAAATGCTGATTATGCGGCCTTTAATTTAGGTGCTATCTCGTCAAAAATGCTCATGAAAGTTGGTTCCAACCGCGCGCGATAATCAAATAGTACGGCATTCATGGCAGCTTCCTGCTGCGGGGTAAATGGGTTTTGCCATACGCGCATACAAATGCGTTTTAAAGCATAGGCAATTTGCCGGGTTTCGGCATAAGTATGCAGGTAGCCTTCTTTTTTAAATATATCAAAAAAGCGGAAGAAAGCAGAGCTGTCTGTTAAGCCGGCAAAGGTTAAAAACTCCGCTATTACAGCATGGTCGCAGCCGTTTAACTGATCATAAAAATCATCAACCTTTAATTTGTTGTTGGTTATCAATAAGTTATCCAATATCAGTTCGATAGCTATGTGTCCCAAAAAGAAGGGTTTTACGGGCGAGCCTTCAATAACCGGTCCCAATTCCAGCTTTAACTGGTGCGAGTGTGTGGCGAAAAATTCCGACGAATGGAAATGTCGGTCGATATCCAAGTGCATATTCCAGCCGGCTATAATACTATTGATGGCCGGGTTGGGGTGTTGCAGTTTTTCGGGATGGAGAATGATATTCTTATCGGCATTTTTTAAAAGATCGGGCAGTACTGTCCCTAATATATAGTAACAGTTGTTAACCTTTTGATCAAAATAAAAGTGCGATAGAAAATTCATAAAGGGGTGCGTTGCCAATGGCCTTATCAGCTAAAATACGAAAACTATACCATATTTATTATTGTGAGAGCTTACCGTTGTACGCAATTTGGATTAAACTTGTTTAATCACATCATTATCTTTTTTATACAAAACTTATTATTCTGTTATCTTTGGCGGCCCGATGGCTATCGGGTATAATAATAGTATACCATGAATTTTGTTGAAGAATTACGCTGGCGGGGCATGCTGCATGATATTATGCCCGGAACTGAAGAGCTTTTAAATAAAGGTATGGCATCGGGCTATATTGGTTTTGACCCAACTGCCGACTCACTGCATGTGGGCCACCTAACCCAGATCATGACGCTGATTCACTTTCAGCGCGCGGGCCACAAGCCGTATGCTTTGGTGGGCGGTGCTACCGGTATGGTTGGCGATCCGTCGGGCAAATCAGCCGAGCGTAATTTACTATCAGAAGATGTGCTGCAGCATAACCTGAACGCGGTAAAAGCGCAACTGGAAATGTTTTTGGACTTTAACAGCGGTGCCAACAGCGCACAGATGGTTAACAATTACGATTGGTTTAAAAACTTTACTTTCCTTGATTTTATACGTGATGTAGGTAAACACATCACCGTAAATTATATGATGGCGAAGGACTCAGTTAAGAAACGCCTGGAAGGCGATACCGGCATGTCATTCACCGAGTTTACTTACCAGCTGGTGCAGGGTTATGATTTTTACTATTTATGGAAAAACCATAACTGCGTACTGCAAATGGGCGGCAGCGACCAATGGGGTAACATTGTTACCGGTACAGAGTTTATCCGCCGTAAAGATGCAGGCGAGGCTTATGCTTTAACTACCCAATTGATCAAGAAAGCCGACGGTACCAAGTTTGGTAAAACCGAAAGCGGCGCGGTTTGGTTAGATCCGGCGCGTACATCGCCATACCAGTTTTACCAGTTTTGGTTAAACACTACCGATGTTGATGCTAAAGCGTACATCCGCATATTTACGTTGCTGGATAGAGAAGTTATTGAAGCTATGGAGGCCGAGCATGACCAGGCTCCGCATCAAAGGATCCTGCAAAAAGCCTTGGCTAAGGATATCACCATACGTGTACATAACGAAGCCGAGTATGAAAAAGCGATCAAGTCGTCCGAATTTTTGTTCGGTAATACAGGTATCGAGTTTTTAAATGAGTTGAATGAGGGTGAGGTTATCGGCTTGTTTGAAGGTGTGCCTAATTTTACGATCAACTTAAATGATTTAAAGAACGGGATTAACGCGGTTGATTTATTAGCTGCTCATACATCAGTATTCCCTTCAAAAGGCGAAGCTAAAAAAATGGTGCAGGGTGGTGGTGTAGCTATCAACAAAAGCAAGATCAATACTGTTGATGATATTTATACCGTTGATAACCTGATAGGTGGCAAGTTTTTGGTAGCACAAAAAGGTAAGAAGAATTATTTTTTAATAATTGCTGAATAATTTTGATTTACGACAAAATGTATTTATTTTTGGATAAATGTCGTAGTTGTTATGAAAAATCAAAATCCCGATAATATCCTTAATGAGCCGTTGGCAGCCTATGCTATACCTGTTGATAACCTGTTTACAGGTTTAATGGGTGGCAATGCCAAGCAGTTTAATTTTATGAGCGATCTGGATATTTTGATGTCAACCCGTCAAGGTTTTTCAAAACAAGCCTTGATGGGTTTGGCTAAAAAAATATCGCTTACACTCCAGGAGTTTGCCAATATCATGCACATTTCTGAGCGCACTTTGCAGCGTTATGATGATACCGAAATCATCAAAACTGAGTACGCAGAAAAAGCCGTTGAGCTAGCCCGCCTGTACACCCGCGGCGAAGAGGTATTTGGTTCGATGGATAAGTTTAAAACCTGGATGAAATCGCCTGTGCATGCTTTTCGTGGTGATACGCCTGTTTCGCTTTTAGATACTTCAATTGGCTTTGATCTGGTTTTTAGGGAGCTGGGCCGTATTGAGCACGGTATTTTCGCTTAATAAATAGCTATGATACTTTACCGGGTGGTTAAACGCCAGTTTGCTAATGACCTTACGGGTACCGGCGCGCGTTTATACGGTGGCCGTTGGAACAGCGAGGGTAAAGCGATGGTTTATATGGCTTCGTCGCGCTCATTAGCCGTGTTAGAAGCTCTTGCACACATCAACCCCACCAATATGCCGGATGATTTTGTGATGGTGACGATTGAGGCCCCTGATAATTTTGTCGAAATAACAGCAGATCGCCTGCCTAAAAAATGGCACGAATATCCCGAACAAAACATTTTAAAACAGATAGGCAATAACTTTTTAAAGGACGGCAAATATTTGTTCCTGAAAGTGCCGTCGGCTTTGGTACAGGAAGAATTTAATTTCCTGTTGAATCCGGCGCATGCCAAGGCATCGGCCGTTAAGATAAAGGATATAAAGCCTTTTAGTTTTGATGCGAGGTTGTTGGATTAAATAGCAAATAGCGCTTGTCGTCCTGAGCATAGCGAAGAATCTTGTAAGCGCGATAAGTATAATGTATAAGATCCTTCGCTATGCTCAGGATGACAAACAAGAAAGGCCCGGATATCCGGGCCTTTCTTGTTTTATGTATTCAGCGATTACAGATCGCTTAACAATTCCAGTTTTTTGTGATTGTATTCTTCTTGCGATATCAGGCCGTTATCAAACAGCATGCGTAACTTTTTTAGTTTTTCGGTCAGTTCATCTGCTTTTGGGGCCGGTGCAGCCGGTGCCGGGGCAGGTGTTGGCTCGGCGACAGGTTGTGGGGCTACAGGTGCGGCCACCGGGGTAGCTATCTGCGCTGCAGCAACAGGTTGTGATGGGCTTTCAAATTGTACCGAACCTGATTTGGCGCGTTGCTCTTCCAGATCGCGCAGGCGACGGGCATCGCGTTCTGATTCTTTACGTTCCTGTGCATATTGGTACAATTTACGGGCCTGTACTTTAGGCAGGTAATCAACACCCATTTCGGCACCGTTGGTGGTTTTAACGCTGAATATGGCACCAATGATCTCTTCTTTGGTGTATACGTCAACTACGTCTTTCCAAACAAAATCAACAAATTTTATAGACAGGCCAAGGTTTGCCGGGGTGAAAAACAGCACACGTTTATTGGTAATAGCTATACAATCGGGCAATATATTTACGATTGGTTTTTTTTGAACAGCTATGTATATTATTTCTTCGCCGGTGGTTAACAGGTCTACCAGGCGCAGGTAAACTTTCTCTACCGCTTTTGGGTCCTGTTCGTCGTTCAAGAATTTCTCGATCATTTTTTCAAAATTATTTTGTGGTGCAAAAATATATAATTTCTGTTAGTTGCGTATTAAGTTTTACGCTATGAGTAAATTACAGCCCCGGATGTCGGCATTGTCAAAGCGGCCCAGTACTTCAAAATCGCCATTTGGCTGTACTTTGGCCAGATCCTGCGTAGCTATAAACGAGCAGGAGTTGATATTGGCCAGATCTATCACATTAATACCGCCGGCTTTGCCATTGGTAACCCAGCTCAATGGATCATTTGTATCCCGCGCCATCACCCGCATCCAGGGCGGGCAGTTAAATATGCCTTGGCCTTTAGAATAGGCTTGTGATAGCAGCTCCGTCATGCCATATTCAGAATGTATGGCATCTACCCCAAAACCTTTACATAGTATTTCATGCAATTCCTCGCGGATCATTTCTTTACGGCGACCTTTCATGCCGCCGGTTTCCATCACAATAAGTTCGGGGAAATTGATCTGGTGCTGTTCCACAAAATCAAGCAACGCGAAAGTTACGCCTATTAATAAGGTAGGTTTACCGGCTTGCTGTTGGTTGATCAGCTGCGCTGCCAGATCATCATGATTGTATAAATAAAAGCCGCTATTGGGGTTTTGCGATTGTTTGATCAGGTCATCAGCCATATAAATAAGCGACGAGCCCTGGCGCTCTAAATAGGATGGGAGCAGGGCTAATACGGTGTGATCCCTGATATCGCCATAAAACAAAGCGAATGCCTTACGGAAACTTTCTTCATACCAACTTACATCGCTTACATAATGGCTGCTGGTGATCAAACCCGTAGTGCCCGAACTGGTGAAGGTTACCTGCGGTTCGGCATCGCAACTTAATATTGAATGTGCTTTGAAGAATTGTATGGGTAAAAAAGGGATGTCTTTTACACTAGTGATCCCATTTGGATTCGAACCCAGGCCCTCTAAAAAACGCCTGTAAACTTCGCAATTAGCAGCCTGATATCTAAATATCTGCAAGGCAGTTTCATTAAACTGCTCTTCATTACTAATATTAAATACCTTCTGTTTATCGGGCTTGCTCATAGCGTGGCAAAGATAGGCGAATTGCAGAAATGCTGTAATAAATTGTACGAAGATGAATTGCTAATGATATTTTGCGCGGGTACGCAATTCATCAAAACATTAATGCTGTTTCCCGCATTAGGGTGGTTTTTTCCCGCCAGGTAATCACGTGATTTAAGTAATGGCTAATAAGGTAGTTAAGCAGAGCAACATTATTGCGAAAATTTCATAATCGCCCCCCTTATTTTATGAGCTTTTTAAATATTAAGGCTTAACCTAATTTTAACGGTGTTGATGGCTTAATTATTGAAGAAAAATCGTTTATTAGCTGTTAGAACGGGTAACTACCAGCTCATTTTTAACAAAAGCTAATAATTGTTAATGGGCAGAGAATAAATTATTGATTAATATATGGAAGATAATACACTAGATCCGGAAGTGGAGTTAAATGGATTAGTAGCACAGGAAGAAGAAGTTTTTCAGCACGTAAATAACCCTATTATTGGCATTAAGCCGATCATAAAAAAATACCTTGGCGTACCTAATCATGCCGACCAGATAGGAAACAAATTCTTTTTTACCGACGGCGAAGCCAAAGTAGAGATAACCGTTGTTACCGACGAAATTATCCGCGTGCGTTTAGCACCTCACGGTGTTTTCCTGGACGAGTTTTCGTACGGTGTGCCAAAGCTGCCTAATAAGGCTACGGCTTTTACTTTGTTTGAAAGTGATACCGAGTTTAAGGTTTCTACAGGTGTGGTTAACTGCCATATCCGCAAGGCCGATTTCTTTATTTCGTTTTCGGACAATAACGGCCATGTAACCAGCGAAGACGCGGTGCCTATGCACTGGGAAGAGAACGTTGCCTTTGGTGGTTACTACGTTTTCTGTACCAAAACCTGCGCCCCCGACGAAGCTATCTTTGGTTTAGGTGATAAACCTACCGAACTTAACCTGCGCGGCAAACGTTTTGTAAACTGGAATACGGATGCTTACTCATTCCAATGGAACCAGGACCCGATATACCGTACCATACCATTTTATATAAGTATAAGTGACGGCGTTTCGCACGGTATCTTTTTTGATAATACTTATAAATCGCATTTTGACTTTGCTTCGCAGGAGCGGGATAAAACCAGTTTCTGGGCCGATGGAGGTGAGATGCAATACTATTATATCCACGGTCCGCATATGATGGACGTGGTGAAGAATTACCACAAAATAACCGGTACGCACCCAATGCCACCGCTTTGGGCCTTTGGTTATCACCAATGCCGTTGGAGCTATTACCCGGAAGCAAAAGTTAAAGCTATTGCCGACAGATTCCGTAAAGAGCAAATTCCTTGCGATGGTATCTATTTAGATATCGACTACATGGATGGTTACCGCTGCTTTACCTGGAACAAAAAATATTTTCCTGATCCCGTTAAAATGGTGAAGGAACTAAGTGACGACGGCTTTAAAACCGTAGTAATTATCGACCCGGGTATCCGTGTTGATGATAACTATTGGGTGTTTAAAGAGGGTAAAGAGAAGAAATACTTCTGCCGCCGTAGCGATGATTACTTTATGGAGGGCCACGTATGGCCTGGCCGCTGCCAGTTCCCTGATTTTACTAACCCTGAGGTGCGTGAATGGTGGGGTGGCTTATTCCAGGGCCTGGTTGATGCCGGTGTTGCGGGTGTTTGGAACGATATGAACGAACCTGCCGTGTTTGGTACCAGTACCTTCCCGGATGATGTTCGTCACCAATATGATGGCTACCGTGGTTCGCACCGTAAGGCACATAATGTTTATGGTATGCAAATGGTACGCGCTACCTACGAAGGTTTGCGCAAGATCATGAAAAATAAACGTCCGTTTACCATAACCCGCGCGGGTTATTCGGGCGTGCAGCGTTATACTTCGGTGTGGACTGGTGATAACGTAGCTACATGGGAGCACCTGAAGTTAGGTAACATCCAGTTGCAGCGTTTATCCATGTCGGGTATACCTTTCTGCGGTACGGATATTGGTGGCTTTAGCGGCGAGCCTGATGGCGAATTGTTTACCCGCTGGATCCAGCTAGGCACTTTCGCGCCGTTTATGCGTGCGCACTCGGCGGGCGATACCAAAGAGCGTGAACCATGGAGCTTTGGCGAGCCATATACTGCCATCAACCGTAAATTTATCGAACTGCGTTATAAACTGATCCCTTACCTGTACTCTACTTTCTGGGAGCATCACCGTTACGGCTTCCCAATTTTGAGACCGATAGTAATGCAGGAGCAATTGGAACCGGGTAACTTCTTCCGCCAGGATGAGTTTACTTATGGGGATAAGATATTGATATGCCCGGTATTAGAGCCTGGTCAGAAAAGCCGTAAGGTTTATTTGCCAAATGGTAAATGGTATAATTTCTGGTCGTTAGAGGTTGTTGAAGGTGGTCGTGAGGTTGAAGTACAAACTCCGTTGGAAACTATCCCTATCTTTATTAAAGCAGGCGCGGTTATTCCTGAATATCCGGTAATGCAATATGTTGGCCAGCAAGAGATAGAAGAAGTTAAACTGAATGTTTATTATAGCGAGAACGATGCCAACTCTTTCTTCTTTGAAGATTACGGCGAGACTTTCGCATATGAGCAGGATATTTATTCGGAGAAGAAATTCGCCGTTAAGGGTACCAAAACCAGCTTTGCCATTAACCAAAGCATGGAAGGTTTGTATACCCCCCGCTACGAAGATTACAATTTTAACGTAGCAGGTTTGCCGTTCAAAACATCAAAAATTATTGTTGATGGAAAAACGGTAACTGATTTTGTTATTACTGATAAGAACATACTTGAGTTTAAGTATAATAAGAAGTTTAAGGTGATAGAGATATCGAAATAAATTAAGATTTAGGACTTATTTGATTAGCCTTACAAAGTGTAAGAACTTTGTAAGGCTTTTTAGTTATTAAACTGGTCATCACTAAAAATAACTTTCCTTATAAATAGTGTGGAGGTGTCAATCTCAATTGTAAAGCGCCGTTCGACTTTCTGGTCCCAGTAAAAAATATAGACATATATCGATAGCCGACCCGGAACATTGAAAAAGGTTAAACCAATTGGCTGCTTAAAATCCCCTGTAGAAAAGAAACCCGCCCATTGATATCTTAAATAGGTTAGGTTTCGGGCTGCCAGTTTAGGAAGTACAAATTTCCTTATTGCTTTGTGAATTAGATACCTGATGATAACTACATTTAAAACAAATATGAGTAAAACGGCGCCAACAAAAATTAGATCGAGTCTGTACACTTTGATTTTTTATGCCAATATATACCTTATATGCTAATGTCTGCCAACACTCAATAACTATTTCACGTTTATTGCCTTGCTTCAAACAATAATGATATATTTGATTGTTATACAACCGGGCCCATCTAACCATTGAGCCACATCCCATAAACGGGAATATATCCAACCATGGCAAAAAAAACATCCACCACCAAACCTGAATCCGCGGACGCGAAACCAAAAAAAACTGTTAAGCCAAAAGCCGAAAAGGAAACCTCTGCGCCAGCAAAAAAGGCGACTAAAACTACGTCCGCGACAGCAAAGCCTGCTAAAGCTATCAAGCCTAAGGTTACAAAACCATCGGCGCCAATCAGCACGCTTACCATTACAGAGCAGTTTAGGGCGGTGATTCCTTATAGCCGTTTTACCGAATTTGATATCGCGTTATTTCAAAGCGGTAAACACTTCAAGCTTTACGAAAAGCTGGGTAGTCACGTTGTGGAACATGAAGGCGTAGTGGGTACCTATTTTGCCGTGTGGGCACCAAACGCGCAGTACGTGTCGGTTATTGCCAACTTTAATGGTTGGAGCCGAGGTTCGCACCCTTTATATAGCCGTTGGGATGGTTCGGGTATTTGGGAGGGTTATATACCAAATGTTGGTGTGGGCGAGGTGTATAAATATTTCATCAACTCATCAACAGGTGAGGACCTGGAAAAAAGCGATCCATTTGCCCTTCGCTGGGAAGTACCGCCGCTTACCGGCTCTATAGTGGCCGATACGTACTACGAATGGAAGGATGAGAACTGGATGGCCAACCGCCGCGATCATAATGGTTTAGATAAACCATACTCGGTTTACGAGGTGCATTTAGGCTCGTGGGCGCGCAATTTCGACCAGCCGGATACATTTTATAATTACGAGGAACTGGCGGATATGCTGGTACCTTATGTTAAATATATGGGCTTTACCCACGTAGAGTTTATGCCTATTGCCGAACACCCTTACTACCCAAGTTGGGGCTACCAGGTGAGCGGCTATTACGCCGCTTCATCGCGCTATGGCACGCCACAACAGTTGATGTACCTGATAGAACGTTTCCACCAGGAGGGTATAGGGGTTATCCTGGATTGGGTGCCATCCCACTTCCCCGGCGACGCGCATGCTTTGTATAATTTTGACGGCACGCACCTGTACGAGCATGCCGACCCGCGCAAAGGCTTTCACCCCGACTGGAAATCGTACATATTTAACTATGGTCGTAACGAGGTAAGGGCATTCCTCATCAGCAACGCGCTGTTTTGGTTGGATAGGTACCATGTGGATGGTTTGCGGGTTGATGCCGTGGCTTCCATGCTATACCTGGATTACTCGCGCAAGCATGGCGAGTGGGAACCGAACGTATTTGGCGGTAACGAGAATTTAGAAGCTATATCCTTCCTGAAAGAATTTAATGAGGCTTGCTACAGCCACTTCCCGGATATACAAACCATTGCTGAAGAATCAACATCGTTTACAGGGGTTAGTCGGCCGGTGTTTTTGGGAGGCTTAGGTTTTGGCATGAAATGGATGATGGGTTGGATGCACGAT
Source organism: Mucilaginibacter sp. A3364 (assembly GCF_059690715.1). Classification (NCBI taxonomy): domain Bacteria; kingdom Pseudomonadati; phylum Bacteroidota; class Sphingobacteriia; order Sphingobacteriales; family Sphingobacteriaceae; genus Mucilaginibacter; species Mucilaginibacter sp. A3364. Next base: position 2,548,247 of record NZ_JCAWED010000001.1, on the reverse strand, counting down.
ACCATCAAGTATTTTTCTGAAGATCCGATCAACCGTAAATATCATCACAACCAGATCACCTTTAGTTTGATATACGCATTTACCGAAAACTTTATGCTGCCTTTCTCGCACGACGAGGTGGTGTATGGCAAAGGCTCAATGCTGCGCAAAATGCCGGGTGATGAGTGGCAGCAGTTTGCCAACCTGCGCCTGCTGTACAGCTATATGTTTACCCACCCGGGTGCCAAGCTGCTGTTTATGGGTAGCGAATTTGGCCAGGGCGACGAATGGAACTACCAAACCGCGCTATCATGGTACGTAACCGAACATGCCAACCACAAAGGCATCAGCGAAACGGTGCGCGCGCTTAATCAGCTATACAAATCAGAACCTGCACTGTATGAAAAAGCTTTCGACGCGTCGGGTTTTGAGTGGATAGATGGTGGCAATGTGGCTGACTCTATACTTGTTTACCTGCGCAAGGGCCACAACGAAAGCGACGACTTGTTGGTGGTATTAAACATGACCCCGGTAACCCGTCCAGGCTACCGCATAGGCGTACCTGCCGCCGGCGCCTGGAAAGAGGTGTTCAATTCAGACGCTTTAAACTTTTGGGGTACCGGCGTGGTGAACGAAAAGTTGCTGTATACCGAAGGCGTAGAATGGCACGGCAAACCGCAGTCTGTTAACCTTACAGTGTCACCATTGGCAGCCACAGTGTTTAAAAGGGTGGCTAAGTAATTTGTTGGCTATTTGGGCGTTATATTGTTGAAAGTGTTTTCTGTACAAGCAATAAATATCTTTTTCAGATAAAAATGTCATGTATTGGGTATTGATTTTTAATCAATACTATATTTTTACAATATTTTCATTGTCAGGTATATATAAGTTAAATTGGTGCTACCGTTATAGCACTCAAAACCCTTATAGCAACATGAGAAAATTATTATCAGTAGTGTACCCCCTGTGTGCACTCGCGGCCTTTGGCTGGCTGGTTTACACTGCTTATCCCATTTTTCCGTACGTAAACGAATCAAGTATGTTGGCGCCCACAGGCTTGTTTTTATTGTTCCTGTTCCTGGCTATAAAAGCCGGACGGAATAAAGACTCAAAATCCGAACTGTCATAAGCCTATTTGGCCCACACTTTATTTTCAACGTTTATGCGTACTGTTAGCATCACTACGTTTAACAGGCTGAAGATTATTGCCGTATAATAAAGGTTAAACACCAACGGTATGATGGCTATCTCGCACACCACTTCCATATAGTTGGGGTGTTTAAATAGTTTGTATGGTCCGCTTTTTAAGGGGCCGTTGCCGGGTACACGGTAAATTTTGGTATTCCAGTATTTGCCAAGGGATGACAACGCCCAAAACTTAAAGCTCAGCACCAGTATAAAGGCCAGGAAAAACCCGTAGCTAAACGGCGTGTTTTTACTCAGATAGTATTCAACTATCAGCGAAATAAGGAAAGCCGTATGCATAGCCACCATAAAAGGGTAGTGGCCCTGCCCGTATTGCACCGCGCCCTGCTGTAGCAGCCACTTTTCGTTACGGTTGGATATATAGAGCTCAGATAAGCGTTGAGCTACCAGGAAGCACATAAACATCGTAAAATACATAAGGCCTTAGTTAAAATGCAATAATACCATTTCGCTTGAAAAACCAGGCCCCATGGCCAGCATTAATCCGTAACCGGGTTCGGCGTCCTCGTGTATAAACTTATCCAATACGTATAGTACCGTAGCGCTCGACATGTTGCCGTTTTCATTCATCACCGCGCGGGTTTTGTTGAGGAGTCCGCCCTCAATAGCCAAAGCATCTGTATAGGCATCCAGCACCTTTTTGCCGCCGGGATGAAAGATGTAGTTTTTGATATCACTTAGTTGAAGGTTTTGCTTAGCGAGGAAATCATCAATATCTTGTTTAATATGCTCATGAATGAACGCCGGGATATCCTTCGAGAACAACACTTTAAAGCCCGTATCCTTAAAATCCCAGCCCATCACATCCAACGAATCGTAATACAGCTTACTGCCCGATGCCACGCAACTCACACGATTATCGCCGCTGCCATGTTCATCGCCTTTAACCACACAGGCCGCAATCCCATCCGAAAACAAGCTCGACCCAATAAAATTACTCTTACTATAATCGCTCCTGATCAGCGTAAGCGAACATAGCTCAACCGCCACCAGCAACACCACCGCTTTAGGATTAGCCTTAGCCGCCACATTAGCTTTGGCCATGCCCGACACGCCGCCACCGCAACCTAATCCCCACAATGGCGAGCGGTTAATGTTAGGATTAAGACGCATTTGGTTAATGATCAAGGCATCGATGCTTGGGGTAGCCAGGCCGGTGGTGGATACAAACACCAGGTCTGTCACTTCATCTTTGCTTACACCGGCTTCCGCCAGGCATTGTTCAATAGCCAGTACCGAGTATTGCAGGGCTATCCGGATATAGTCGTTATTACGTTCTTCAAACGTGGTAGGGCTGCCATAGTATTCCAGCGGCTTGCAGAAATTACGGGTTATAATGCCCGTATTATCAAAAGCGAATATCAGCCTGTCGGCCGCCGCGAAGTTGGCCGAGAACAGCTCGTAGGCTCGTTCTTTGACGGCTTGCTGTGGCGTTTTATAAGGTAGATTAATGGTAGATGTTGCTGCTATATAGGGCATATATATAAGTACGGCGCAATTTGATTGTGCGTTGCCTTTGTATAAACAGCAAAGTCGCTAATTGTTTTATTTGGCCATAACGTAGGTGGTCAATATCTTGATCAGCCCGTTCTCCATATGGAAGAGATCGCAAAACGCGGCATTCAGGGTAGTGCCATCGCGGCGTTTGGCTATAACGGTGCCTTCGGCAACTACTACATTGTTTTCTTCTATCAGGCGGGTAATTTCAATGATGGGATAGCCTGTAAACTCATCGTTTTCTATACCCTTATCAAATGCCGCTTTGCCAATGCGCCCGTACACGCCGGGCATTTCCCATATCACATCGTTGGTAAGGCAGGCCAGTACGGCTTCATGGTCAAGCCGTGCATGGGCTTCAAGGTATTTGGTAACGGTTTGTTTGTTGTTGCTTAGCATAGTTTTGTAGTGATATACTAAGGTATTCATATTCTCTATAAAACAAAAAAGACCACCCTCTGACGGGTGGTCTTTTCTTTTTATCCTAAGATGCTGCGTTTAGCACCTAATTCCAATCCGCGCAGTTCGGCGAGGCCTTTGAGTCGGCCTATTACCGAGTAGCCGGGGAAGGTGTCATATCTAAAATCATCCAAAAGCTTATGGCCATGGTCCGGGCGCATTGGTATGGCCACGTCTGTGCGGCCAGCGGCTTGTCTTTTTTGTTGTTCCAGTATCAGGGCCTTCATTACGGCATACATATCCGTACTGCCCGCCAGGTGGTCGTCTTCGTAAAAGCTGCCATCTGCCTCGCGCTTTACGTTACGCAGGTGCAGGAAATGGAAGTGCTGCCCCAATCGCTCAACAATTCCCGGCAGATCATTATCGCCACGGGCACCTAATGAGCCGGTGCAATAGGTCAAGCCATTGCTTGGCGATTGTATCGCGTTAACCACATCGTTCAGGTCCTGCTCGGTAGATACTATCCTTGGCAAACCAAATATCGGGAACGGTGGATCGTCGGGGTGTACACACATCTTAATGCCCAACTTCTCGGCATCAGGGATGATAGCTTGCAGGAAGTAAGCCATGTTAGCTTTCAGGGTAGGGGCATCCACGCCGTCATATTTAGCCAGGAAACCTTTAAACTCCTCAACCGTCATTACATCGCGGGTACCTGGCAAACCGGCCATCATGTTGTTGGTGAGCAGGGTTATTTCGTCTTCGCTCAAGGCATCTAAGTAAGCTTTGGCGTCAGCTTGCTCCTGTTCGGTGAATTCGTTAGCGGCTTCGGGGCGTTTTAAAATATACAGGTCGAACGCGCGCCAGGCACGGGCCTCAAAGCGCAGGGCCGAAGCGCCGTTTGGCAAACGGTAATCAATATCGCTGCGGGTCCAGTCAAGCACCGGCATAAAGTTGTAGCAAACTACATTGATGCCCGCGGCAGACAGGTTTTTAAGGGTTTGGATATAGTTGGCTATGTGCTTGTCGCGATCGGGGCCTGCTGTTTTAATACTGTCATGCACGTTCACACTCTCCACAACCGACCAGCGGAAGCCCGCGGCCTCAATCATCGCTTTGCGTTTGTTGATCTCGTCAAGCGGCCAAACCTCGCCAGTAGGTATCTGGTGCAGGGCGTTAACAATACCGGTAGCGCCGGTAAATTTAATATCGGCCAGGGTAACCGCGTCATGCGGACCGTACCAACGGAAAGTTTGCTCTAAATTACTAAGCATTATATGAGTTAATGTTTAAGTGTTGCAATTGGTTTTACTGATACAAATAAACATCATTTTGGAGCGGATACCCAATTTGTTTAAAGGAAAAATGCGAAATCGTATTCGATATTTTTAATACCGGGGTGCGCCACTTTTAAAGTGGCGCATGTGGCGCACCTGTTTTTTGTAAATAATTAACTATCAGTTTTTTATGCAAAAAAGCGGCGCAATGCGGCGCACCCTGCTTTATTTGTAAGTGCATAATTATCAGTTACTTGTGTTTTGCGTGATTTTGCTTCCGATAAAAGTGGCGCACCTTTTTTTAACGTAGAGACGCAATATTTGCGTCTCTGGTACTAGCGGTTCGAGTGAGCGATTATACCGGCCGGCGCCACGCAAACCTTTATCTGCTTCGCTTTCATATTAGCAGGCCGCGTAGCTGCGTGCGAGCGCTGGTTACACTGCCCCAAAGCCACGTAAATTATAATAAATATTACAATGGTTGAAAAGCAACCCCCGCCCAGTTTTTTGGCGCCATAGGCTGCTATAATACCTCTAAAAAAGTTGTTCATGTTGTGATGTTTTCTTGCTTAACATCAAAACAGGGGAGATGGTTTAGGAGAGAGGGAAATAAAAAGTAAGCTGTTTGACTTATTTATTTGCGCAGATCTTTAACACTATGATTCTTGCGATAATATTTGCCATCTTTTGAACCATCCCATACATTGGTAACAGCTTGAATCTTTTCAGGCACTTCAGCTCCTTTAGCTATTTTAATCTTAGCTATCCTCCTAAAAGTTTGGTTCCAACGTCTTTTGTCGAGTTTTTCAGATGTTGCAGTAGTAATTCCAAAAAATGGAGTTTTTCGTTTTGATCGTGCCATGAAATATGGAATATATAGGTAAAATTATCGTTTTATTTAACCATTTGTAATAAAAAAGGGGTTACATGATTTACAATGTAACCCCTTTTTTATTTCGACTTACGAAGTTTCAAAAACTTCGTAAGTCTATAGCGCGTCCTACCAGAAAACAGAATAAACTGCAACCAGTATACCGCAAACTATTAACGTACCCACAGCAAAAGCGGTGGTGGTTTTAAACATTTTGGTGTCAACCTCAAGCGCGTGTTGTTTAGCGCCTTTTGAGTTCTCGATCATCGAGATGATGTACATACCGATAACGCAGATCAGGAATACAAAGCCCATACGGTCAATGAACGGAATTTCGTAAACCCCGGCTGCATTAGCTACCGAGAAACCTGTAGATGACAGGAACGACAGGTCGACCATATTCGGCAGGAATTTAAACAATACCGATAAGCCGAAACCGCCGATAGTTGCAAATAATGCCGCGTTTGAAGTCGTTTTTTTCCAGAAGAAACCCAGGATAAACATGGCGAAGATACCCGGAGATACGAAGCCTGTGTATTCCTGAATGTATTGGAAACCGCCTTTTTTATCGATACCCAGGAAAGGAGAGATAAGGATACCCAATATCATGGCAACAACTACGGTAATTTTACCTACCTGTACTTGTTGTTTGTCGGTTATCTCCGGTTTGAATTTTTTGTAAACGTCTAACGTGAAGATGGTAGCGATACTGTTTGCTTTACCCGCTAACGATGCTACCACAGCAGCTGTCAGTGCCGCGAATGATAAACCTTTTAAGCCCGATGGCAACAGGTTTAACAATACCGGGTAAGCACGGTCAGGGTTAACCTCGCCGCCTTGCAATAATTCGGTTTGGAAAAGATCTTGTTTGTACAATACGTAAGCCGCAATACCCGGTAATACCACAATAACCGGCATTAACAGTTTCAGGAAAGCCGCGAACAGGATACCACCACGGGCAGTAGGCAAATCGGCACCTAAGGCACGTTGAGTGATGTACTGGTTACAACCCCAATAGTTCAGGTTGATGATCCACATACCACCTATCAGTACCGAAAGGCCCGGCAGATCGATATAGTTTGGCTCGTCCTTCTTAAATATCATATGGAAGTGGTCGGAGGCCTGTTCCTTCATTACCGAAAGACCTTTCATGATACCACCGCCACCGTTATGATCGGCCACTAAATTAACAGCAATGTAAGTAGTTACTAAACCACCTAATATTAAAAAGAACACCTGGATAACGTCTGTATAACCAATTACCTTCATACCACCCAGGGTGATAATTACAGCGAAAATGGCTAATCCCCATATACAAGCCTGGAAGCTTACGCCTGATATACTGCTAACTGCCAATGCACCTAAGTACAAAATAGAAGTTAAGTTTACCACTACGTAAAGCAACAACCAGAATACCGCCATAATCATGGCTACCGTGCCATTATAGCGCTGGTGCAAAAACTGCGGCATGGTGAATATCTTATTTTTAAGATACACCGGGATAAAGAAAACAGCAACCACAACCAGGGTAGCAGCAGCCATCCACTCATAGGTAGCAATAGCCAAACCCATTTTAAAGCCCGAACCACTCATACCGATAAACTGCTCGGCCGAAATGTTTGATGCGATAAGTGATGCGCCAATTGCCCACCAGGTTAATGATCCCTCGGCTAAAAAGTAATCTTTCGAGGTGGCATCGGCATCGCGCTTGCGCTTGTATACCCAGAAGCCATAAATAGCAACGACCAGGAAGTATACTAAAAATACTGCATAGTCGCCGTTAGTCAATTTGTTCATGTTTCGTAAAGTTTATATTTGGTTTGGCAATTATAACTTTATATCATGGTTTTTTCAAATTATATATAGCGGTTTATCACATTTTCCAAATATTCTTGTCTTCCGCTAATGGTTTTTGGCTCGCCGTTATCGATTGCATAATTTCTAAGGTCCTCCAGGCTTAATTTTCCGGCCTCAAACTCTTTTCCCTTACCACTGTCATAGCTGGCGTATCTATCGGCACGTACTTTTTTGTAGTCTGATTTTTGGAGGATGTTATCCGCGGTGATCAAAGCACGGGCAAAGGTATCCATACCACCAATGTGGGCGTGAAACAGGTCGGCCGCGTCGGTTGAGTTACGGCGGATCTTGGCATCAAAGTTTATGCCGCCGCCTTGCAGGCCACCGGCTTCTAAAATGATGAGCATGGATTCGGTGATCTCATTAATATTATTCGGGAACTGATCGGTATCCCAGCCGTTTTGCGAATCGCCACGGTTAGCATCGATAGATCCTAACAAACCATTATCCGCAGCTACCTGCAACTCGTGCTGGAAGGTATGGCCGGCCAGGGTAGCGTGGTTAACCTCAATGTTCAGTTTAAAATCATTCATCAGGTCGTACTTCTGCAAAAAGCCCAATACAGTGGCCGAGTCATAATCATACTGGTGCTTGGTCGGTTCGCAAGGTTTTGGTTCGATAAAGAAGGTGCCTTTAAAACCATTTTTGCGCGCGTAGTCTTTTGACGCGTGTAGAAAAGCCGCCAGGTGATCCTGCTCGCGTTTCATATCGGTGTTTAGCAAGGTCATGTAACCTTCGCGGCCGCCCCAAAAAACGTAGTTCTCGCCGCCTAAAGCAATGGTAGCATCAAGCGCCGCTTTAACCTGCGCCGCGCCATGCGCCAATACATGAAAATCCGGGTTGGTAGCCGCGCCGTTCATGTACCTGCGGTGCGAGAACAGGTTGGCTGTGCCCCAAAGCAGTTTTACACCGCTATCGGTTTGTTTCTGTTTAGCATATTCAACCAAAGCCTGCAGGCGACGGTCGTTTTCGTTAATATCGTTGGTGTAATCAACCACATCCACATCGTGGAAGCAGTAGTATGGCAGGTTCATTTTGGTTAAAAATTCAAATGCCGCGTCCATTTTGTCTTTGGCGCGCTCCACAGCATCTTCCTTTTTATCCCACTCAAAAATATGCGTAGCGCCACCAAACGGATCGCCGCCATTGCCCACAAACGAGTGCCAGTAAGCGCCCGCGAAACGCAGGTGGTCTTTCATGGTTTTACCCGCCACTACCTTATCCGCATCGTACCAGCGAAAGGCAAATGGGTTGTCGGTGTTTGGTCCTTCGTATTTAATTTGGCTAATTCCTTTAAAAAATTCGGTTTGCCCGGTTACTACTCCTGCCATTGTGTTTGTTGTCTTTTTTAGGTTTATATGGATGTTAAATGTTTATTTAAAAGTTGTTTCCAGGCCTGGTATACCGGCTCAAATTTGGCGGTGGCCGATGGTTCTATCAGTTGCACGGGCTTCATTTCGGTAAAGGCTTCAGTGGCCGATGCGTATATACCCGAACCAATGCCCGCGCCTAAAGCCGCGCCTACACTGCCATCGCTTTCATAAAGCTCAACCGGGATACCCGTAGCATTTACAAATGATTGGGCGAACACATCGCTCAAAAATAAATTGGCCCTACCGGCACGGATAACCGATGGATTCATGCCGTTTTCGCGCATGATATCAAGCCCGTACCTAAAGGCGCAGGCAATACCCTCATTAACCGCGCGGAAAATATGGGTGTTGTTATGGTTGTTTAGGTCGATACCGCTAAATACCGCGCCGGTAGTCCGGTTGCTCAGCATTCGCTCAACACCATTACCAAAAGGCAGGGCCAGCAGACCGTTGCTGCCAATAGGCGCCTTTGCTGCCAACTCATTAAGTTGTACGTATGACAGATTAGGAGCAAATGTATGTTTGGCCCAGCGGTACATGCTGCCGGTACCGTTAATACACATTAAAACGCCCAGGCTTTTTTGTTGGGTAAGATAATTTACGTGTGCGAAAGTGTTCACCCTCGATTGCGGATCATAGGTCAGTTCATCGCTTACACCGTATATCACGCCTGATGTGCCTGCCGTGGCGGCTACTTCGCCGGGTTTTAGTACGTTTACAGATAAAGCGTTGTTGGGCTGGTCGCCGGCTTTGTAGGCTACCGGGATGCCTTGTTTTAGGCCGAGGGCCGATGCCATGCCCGCGCTTAGCTCACCGTGACTGGAGAATACCGGTTTTGCTTCGGGGATAAATGACCTGTCAAAACCATAGTAATTTAAGAGGTCGGCCGAAATATCCTCGTTAGCAAAATCATAAAAGATACCTTCGGATAGGGCAGATATGGAAGTTGTCAGCTCGCCGGTAAGTTTTAGGGCGATGTAGTCGCCGGGCAGCATTACTTTATCTATTTGGGCGTAAATCTGCGGCTCGTTTTGCTTTACCCAGGCCAATTTTGAGGCCGTAAAGTTACCGGGCGAATTGAGCAGGTGCGAAAGGCATTGCTCATGGCCTATGGCGTCAAACGCGCCTTTACCTAGTTCAACCGCGCGGCTATCGCACCAGATGATGCTGTCGCGAAGTACTTTTTGATCTTTATCAATTAATACCAGGCCGTGCATCTGGTAGGTTACGCCAATGGCAGCTACATCATGCGACTGATATTTGCCGGTAGCGTTGCACAGCAAAATAGCTTTTTGCACGTGTTGCCACCACATATCCGGCGATTGCTCGGCCCAGCCCGGTTGCAGCGCGGTAATGGCCGATTCGGTATCGGGATACTGGGCCGAGGCCACGCTTTTTTGCGTAGCGGCATCAACCACAGATACTTTGATAGACGAGGTGCCTACATCAATTCCTAGTAATAACATAACACCCCAATTTTTTTAATTGAAAACAGCAGGTTTTTAAGCGTTGGTTTATATGAAGGCTAAAGTATAATTTTTTTATTAATTGCAATCGATTGTATAGATTTTTTTATTTATAGGAAAGCGATTGAGTGGGAAATTTTTACATATTTGTGATTGCCTATGAAGCCAAAGAAGAGAATTACCATTTATGATATAGCGGCGAAGCTCAATATTACAGCCTCATCGGTATCGCGTGCGCTCAATAATAGCAAAAACGTTAATGAAGAAACCAAGAACCTGGTTTTAAAAACGGCTGCCGAATTGAACTATAAGCGCAACACACTGGCCAGTAACCTGCGTATGGGCAAAACCAAAACCATCGGGGTGGTTGTGCCGCGTATCAATATCAATTTCTTTAGCAACGTTATTGCGGGTTTAGAGGATGCTACGTATGCAAAAGGCTATAACCTGATCATCTGCCAGTCTAACGAATCGCATAGCAAAGAGATCAACTGCGTTAACACCTTGATGAACCAGCATGTTGATTGTATCATTATTTCGGTATCGGTTGAAAGTAACGACTACAGCCACCTTAAAAATGTAATGGAGCAGGGGATACAACTTATCCAGTTTGACCGCGTAGCGGATGACCTGGAAACCCTGAAAGTGATTAACGATAATGAACAGGCATCCATAGAGGCGGTAAACCATTTGGTTGAGCGTGGCTATAAACGCATTGCCTTGCTGGAAGGCCCTCAAAACATCAATATTTTTAAACACCGTAAAAACGGCTACTTACAGGCGTTAAAAAACCATAACATACCGGTTGACGAAAGCCTTATTATAGGCAACGTTTGGACAAAAGAACTGGGCGCCGAAGCAACGCGAAAACTCCTAAGCCTGCCCAACCCGCCCGACGCTATCTTTGTTTCAACGTCTGATTACTCGGCGCTTGGGGCTTTAGAGGTTGCTAAGGAGCTTAACATAAACGTGCCCGAACAACTGGGTATTTTAGGCTACGCTAACGAAGCCTTTACCGAAATTACCAATCCGTCGCTAACCAGTATTGATCAGTTTAGTTTCCACATGGGTAAAACCATTGCCGAGCTTTACTTTGCCGAAATGGATAATACCGAAGAGGTGGTAACGCCAAAAGTTATCAGCATTAAGCCGCAGCTTATTGTAAGGGCGTCATCATCTAAAGGTTAATCTTTTATTTTCCCGCCACTATTTTGTAAACCGCGCCGGTTTGCTGCTCAGGCATATTGGCCAGTATGTATAATTCGCCCTGCTGGTCCTCACCAAAGCTGTATATCTGCCAGGTGCCGGGTGCTTTGCTGATGGATAGTTTTTCGCGCGGCCACATGCTGCGTTTAATGTCAGTCAGTGTCCACAACGTGCCGTTCAGATCGCCGAATATATATTTGCCTGCCAGTGCCGGGATTGCCTTACCACGGTACACAAAACCGCCGGTTATGCTGATGCCTTCGTTGTGGCCATAATCCGCAATGGGGTTGATCCAGTTTTTAGGGTCGGGGTCGTTCGGGAATTTTACGTGGGTTCCCTCGCGCACGCGCCAGCCGTAGTTGCCGCCTTTGGTAATGATATCCACTTCTTCCCAGTTGTTCTGGCCCACATCCCCGGCAAACAGCCTGCCGTCAAGCTTATCAAAACTGATGCGCCAAGGGTTACGCATGCCGTAGGCATAAATTTCGGGCTTATGGTTTTCTTTGCCGATGAAAGGGTTATCCTTCGGGATGCCGTATGGCGATTGATTAACGTCTATACGTAATATTTTGCCCAGCAGCTGGTTCATGTTTTGGGCGTTGCCAAACTCACCGTGCAGGTCGTTGTACGCGCCACCATCGCCAAGGGCTAGGTACAGGTAACCATCGGGGCCAAATTTGATATCGCCGCCGTTATGGTTGGAGTCGGTCTCGTCAATAGTGATCACATCGCGCGATGTGGCGTTGGCTGTACTATTAGCTTTCGGATCGGCCAAAGTATACTCGCGTAAAACGCCGCGGTGATCAAGGCCCGGCGCCTTAGGTATTTTACGACTGTGGTACACATAAAATTTACCATTTTTAGCAAAGTTTGGGTGGAAGGCCAAGCCCAGCAGCCCCATCTCGTCGGCACTGGCCATCATCAGCACATCTTTGGTAATATCCAAAAAAGGTTCGGCCTGTAAAACGCCATTTTTGATGATGCGTATCCGGCCACGCTGTTCACCAACAAACAGCCTACCGCTTTTATCATTAGGCGCCGCAAACGCGGTAGGGTAGGCCAGTTTATCGGCCACCAGTTTAATATCCAGCTTTACAGTTGATAGCGGAGCCTGCGCGCACGCAATGCCCACAAATAACATTAAACCGGATATAAAGCCCGGCAGTAACAGTTTTTTCATACCCTGATATTGATCAAAAAAGTAAAATTGGCTTGTAATTTGCAACCTGTAAACAGATAACAAGTTGCTGCTTAAAGATATATAATTTTTAAATTCCATTCGGATTTTAAGCAGAAATTTGCATATTTGCACCGCAATTTATTTGCGCGGTCCTATAGCTCAGCTGGATAGAGCAACAGATTTCTAATCTGTAGGTCTTAGGTTCGAATCCTAATGGGATCACCGGGAATTGGAAGCCTTTCTGTTAGTTCAGAAAGGCTTTTTCTGTTTTAAAGCACTGTTCTACAGCTAAGTGCAGTATTTGTAAATAGGTTAATTAAATATTTGCCCTATGTAGGCTGATTGTTGCAATCTACAAAAAATTGAAGTTTCAAGACTAATCGGTGCAGTTTCGGTGCAGTTTCAGTGCAGTTTTTAAGTGCACCATTGCATTTTACGTAGTAAGATAACAGTAGGAGGGTCTTTCATAGTTATACGTTTACGTGAATAAATAATTATACAGCCTACTCAGGTTTGGTGCGATAAAGCAAGAAAGGAAACGGAATAAATGGATTGTGTGTTGGCTTGTGAGTTTATGCCGTAGTCTTTCATGCGCTTCAGAAGCACCAGTCCTAACTTTGCTTGCTTAATTATGTATTTTCTCTCCCCAATCTCCAATTCAAGAAATATGGAATTTCTTACTTTATAGAGGTAGTTAAATGTTTGAATTAACGCGGATTACCCGTTACCTGACATATTCGTTCATGCATTGATAGTATTTTATCAATAGCAACTTGAACTTCTGCATCTGACAAACTATTTACTGTAGCAGAAATCTTTCCTTCTTCACCTTTTGATTGGACGCTTGTCATCTGCTCCCAAAATTCTCTGAAACTCTCTTGAAGATCTTCTGGTAGGTCGGCAGGTGTGAGAGTATGTAGTTCACCTAATGCGAATTTTAGGTTTTGTGAATTAGTCCCTCTAGAATTTATACACTGATATGCTTTGTGAAAGTTTTGCCACGCGTAGTTAAGTCTCATTTGATAAAATTTAGTTTGTGACAAGATATTGCTAATTCAAGAAATATCAAAAATTACTATCTATAGAGGTAACTAAAAGTTTGAATTGACTTATGTAGTGTTAGCCCAAACCTATTTCTTATAAGGGAATTATTCTAAATGTTTAATTCAAGAAAAGTTAAAAATTACTAGTTATAGAGGTCGATGAAATCTTGAATTAGAACCTCACCAACTCTAATACACCTTTAGGATTCCAAATTACTTTATAGTGATCGTCAGGCTTAATTTCATACTTGACGAAGTTGAAAGCACTTGTAAATAATTTAAAGTACAGTAATCGATTAGGTATAGTGATGTATTTGTCATATCCAGGTCGTAGCTCAGCCTTTTCCCATGTGACGTTATTAGTACTTAACTGAAACGCTATATCTTGTTTGGTTGCATTGGTTACTGTATAACTGAACTTTGAGGTGCTTTCTGTGTCGACTATCGCGACAACTTCCAAACGTACGTTAAGACCAGTTATCACATTATTATTTCTAAATCCGAAATAAACTATTGGGTTAATGCATGAAGCTGACGACGAGCAGGTGTTGACTAGATTCAAGTTCTCATTGCAGGCATGCCAATCAGTTTGTTTTAATGCGAATGCATCTGCGTCGTACACATTAGTAAATGTAAATGCGTCCACTGATAAGTTTTCTGCACTCTTAACAACAAACTGAGTTAATGTCAAACCTACTACGATTTCTTTAGGGGCGACTTGATTTAACAACATTATCAGATTTGATGCATCACCTCTACGGTCTTTTGGGGTCACTGATAACCTGTAGATGTATGAAGTTGTGTTAGGTGGTAAATTTACTTTAACCACACCTCGCGTGCTACCAACAGGGCTAGACATTGAGTTTATGACAACTGTTTGGTCAACAACGTTTACAAATTGTTGAGCGTTTACGCTAATAGAAGTTGTGATTAATGATACTACCAGTAGATATTTAAACATATGCGCGGTTTAGGATAGCTAATATAATGTATTGGAGTTTCAACTCAAGAAATTTGAATTTTTACTGTATATAGAGGTCTTTATAATCCTGAGTTAGGTTGGACACTTTTTAATATGAGGTATATACCCTTTGTTAATTAGTGTCTATTGTTTGAATGTACTTTGAGTATTTGACTGCACTTGCCTGCTTTTTTAAAAGTTACTGTATTAGGCAAGCACTAAAATTGATTCAAGAATAGGATATCAAAGTTACCTTTTAAAAAAGTAATTGGTCCTTTTGGGGTGTTAAGAATTCAGTGCGGTCGTATCAACCAACTCTTTTATCTTCACACCCAACGCTGTCCAAAAGGCATAACCTCTGATATAAGTAGGCTGAGGGCACTGGACATAAAGTGTCTTGCCAATCAGCTTATGTTTTATCCTATATCGTGTTTTCTCTAAAATGTCAAAGGTTTCTAATTGGTTGGTTCCAATGATTTCACTCCAATGTTCCTGCATTAATTTACCATAGAATAGCACGACTGGAGGGTTATGTTCAGCTATTTTTGATTTGATGTAAGTGATTCTTTGTAGGATAACTTGGGACTTGTATGTAAACCTATCTTTAAGAAAACGCAGGTCTGAGCTAAGGTCTACCCAATATTTATAATTCCAATAGTCAACTCCTGGAGACGGTAAGGGTAGTAATTCAACAAGTAAGTTATCAGAAGACAATTGTCCCCACTGATTGTTTAAAATGTCAAGCATCACCTCCGGGCTTCGAATTATAGATTGAAACCCCAACTTAGCTATAATTAGTCGCGTCCAGGTTCGACTATGCATCTTTAATAAAGGTTCCATTGGAAACGAGCCTGTGTTTTGGTGGTGTAGCTTGCAATCCATCAAATCTGTTTTGCCGAGTTTCACCCAACTGCTAAGCCTTTTTACGATATCTTGTTGTTCATTACCGCCACCTTCTTCAATGCCAATAAACCAAAACTTGCTGACTGACCAACTGCCATATCCATAAAAAGTATGAATATACTCTTGAAGTAACTCGGTATGTAAAAACTCTGGGCTAACAGTACATTCTTGCATATCTATATTTCTACTTGAACCGTTGCGCACTTCGTTTTGTGGCTGACTTTGTTATGTAATTAATTGCCTCTTGCTCGATTTCATCACGGCTCATGGCTCGATTGTGTTGAAGGTAAGCAACAATGTCATCCTTCTTAAAGTAGATACGACCACCTGTTGGTTTGTAAATTGGCATGTCTCGATTATGACTCATCTTGTATAACTTTGACTTAGAAACACCCATAAATGCTGCTGCCTCATTAGCAGTTAACATTTCCTTGCCAAAGTGCTCTACAACAGTTTCACCCTTACCAATAAGCGTCTCAATCCGCTCTAACTTTTCCAGGATCAGCGCAACCATTTCAGGTAACTGATCAAATGTTATCCTTTCCATAACACGATAACAGTTATCTGCAATTCATGTTTAGTTTAGGCTAATTCCTTAGCATACATTTCAGCTTGCTCCAACACTGTATCAGTAGCACGGGCTTCATCGTCAGGTGGGTATTTATGGAAACGCAGGACGCGTTTAACCTCAAGTTTAACACGGTCTTTAACCGATTGCCTGGCTGTCCAGTCAGTAGTCGTGCTTCGTTTTACCCGTTGTACTAGCTCCTTAGCTATGATTAGCAGCTTACTATCTCCTAACATGTGCATTGCTGATTGGTTGCAAGCAAGGGCATCGTAAAAGGCTTTCTCGGTATCGGTTAAGCCCATAGAGTTACCCAGTTCGGTTTCACGATTAACATCGTGGGACAGTTCGAGCAACAACTCCATCATTTCAAGGGCAGTTATAGATTTATTATTGTACTTGTTAATAGCGGCCATTAGCTTCTCGGTAAGGCCTTTATTAATAACAAGGTTCTTCTTAAACCGTATTTTGATTTGGTCTGACAATAGCTTCTTCAACAGTTCAATAGCCACATTTCTCTGCTTCATGTTACGGATTTCGTTCATGAAGTCTTCGCTAAAGATTGAAACCTCTGGCTTATCTAAGCCAGCCTGGTCTAAAAGGTTAACGATGCCATCAGTAGCAATAGCAGTTTCTACCATTGACTTAATGGTATTCTCAAACTCCCTACGCCTTTGACCTGTAACGGCTATATCAAACTTCGCTAACCTTGCCTTGACTGCCTGAAAGAATGCTACTTCCTCTGTAATAATTTTAGCTTCCGGTTCTGACTTGGCCAGTGCATAGGCCTGGCCTAATGAAGTAACTTCTTTAATGTATCGCTCTTTACCATTTTCCAAACCAAGGATATGGTCTTCCGCTTCTAAAATGATGTTCATCTTAGTGCCAGTGCTCGCCTTAAAGTATGATTGATAGTCAAATTTATGGTACATCTGTTCTACCACTTCGAGCTTCGTAAGCATTAGATTTACTGCTTCTGCAATGTCAAGTGTGATGGCACCATTGCCGTTGTTTTCTGTATAGGTTTTTAAGGCCGTCTTTAAGTTCCCTGTAACTGGAACGTAATCTACTATCAAACCACCTGGTTTGTCGTTAAACACCCTATTAACCCTTGCTATGGCTTGCATTAAATTGTGGCCGCTCATGTCTTTGTCGAGGTATAGCGTATGCAATACTGGTGCATCGAAACCTGTTAACCACATATCTACCACAATCACCATTTGCAACTGGTCACGTTTCTCTTTTAAACGGGCAGCTATTAAGCCACGCTTAGCTTTGGTGCGGATGTGATCCTGCAAATGCTTTTCATCGGACGAGCTACCAGTCATGATAACCTTTATACCTCCATATTCATCACGGTTATCATGCCACTCAGGTTTGAGGGCTACAATCTCGTTGTATAGGGCTACTGCAATGTTGCGGTTCATCGCAACAATTAAAGCTTTGCCTGTAAATACCTCTGCCCGACTTTCAAAATGAGTAAGAATATCGTTAGCAACCATCTTTAACCTTTCGGGGTGACCTATAATTGCTTCTTGTCGCGTTGAACGTTCTATTGCCTTATTGACAGCATACTCAGGTATATCTTCGGCAACCATGCTTAGCTTGTTCTCTAATTCTTCAGTAAAGATTTTATCAAGTTTTAGTTTAGCGAACCTATTTTCATAGTAGATCGGCACTGTTGCTCCATCTTTCACGGCACGTTCAATGTCGTATATGTCCACATACTCGCCAAACACCGCTTGAGTGTTCTTATCGTTGCTCTCTACAGGCGTACCGGTGAAACCTATAAAAGTTGCACCAGGTAAGGCATCGTGCATATGCTTTGCAAATCCATACGTGGTTTCGCTGCCTACTTCTGTTCCGGTTTCATCTTTTATGTACCTAACCTTAGCCTCAAACCCATATTGGGTACGGTGCGCCTCGTCAGCAATAACGATGATATTACGTCTTTCAGAGAGTTTCTCAAATTGGTTGGAGTTATCTTCGGGTAGGAACTTTTGAATAGTTGTAAAGAACACACCTCCGGATTGTCGGTTCTTTAGCTCTTTTATCAGGGCTATTCTGCTGTCAATCTGCACAGGCACTTGCCTTAATAGCTGAGAGCAGTTGGCGAACGTGTCGAATAGCTGTTCGTCTAAATCATTTCTGTCTGTAATGATAACTACTGTAGGATTGTTTAAGGCTTTAACTAATAGTCCGGTGAAGAACACCATAGAAAGGGATTTACCCGAGCCTTGGGTATGCCATATAACTCCACCTTTGCGGTTACCGCCATCTGTACTTGCTTCCTGTGCCGATATAATTGCTTTCTTAACTGCGTAGTATTGATGATAGGCTGCTATCTTTTTGATTGTTTCAATACGAACGGTCTTTGTAGCTAAGTCCTCTACTTTTGTCTTTTCAAATACGATGAAGTTCAGAATGAGATCAGTTAAAACCTCTGTGTTCAATAACCCATCCATCAGTACGGCCAGTTCACTCGTTTTGTTAGATGCTACTGTCTTGCCGTCCGAAGTCTTCCATGACATAAAGCGGGATATATCACTTGTTATCGTTCCCAATTTAGCTTCTAACCCATCAGATATTACTTCGAAGCAGTTATAGTTAAACAGCGTAGGAATGCTACGGTGGTACGTTTGTAACTGGTGGTAAGCTTTTTCAATAGTCGCGTTATGATCTGTTGCGTTCTTTAGCTCAAGTACAACTATGGGCAAGCCATTGAGGTATAATATCACATCGGGCCGCTTATGCTGCCCATTCTCAATTATGGTTACTTGATGCGTAACGTGCCATAGGTTGTTGTCCGAGTTTACATCATCAATTAGCTTCGCTTTAATAGTACGCTCTTCTCCTTTTTCAGTGTAGGTTACATCAACTCCCTCTACAAGCAAGGTATGAAAGTACTGGTTGCATTCCATCAAATCGCCATGCCCGGGTGCTCTTAGTACTTCTTTAACAGCTTGTTGAAGTGTATTGGTCGGTATTGTTGGATTTATTAATGCTAAAGCTCGTTGAAGATAATTCTCAATGACGATATCGGCAAAACCATTACGAAGGGACGTATCAACATCCGGGTCAAGCAGATTCGGGTGGATATAGGTAAAGCCTTTGGTTTGCAATACTTCTATGACCCAAAGCTCTATGTCATTTTCAACTATGCGTGTCATGCTATTACGGGGTTGTTTACCTTTACTTTTCCACTTAATAACTTAGGTAGTAAATTTTCACGCAGTGTCGTGAGAGTATGGATTTGCCTTGTAATTGCTGTTAATTTATTATTTATCGGAGTAATAACCTGTTCTAATGAATCTATTACTTCTTTAGGAGGTAAAGCAAACCTATAAGACTCAATTGCGTCTTTCGTTATCATCCTAACAGTTGAACCCTTTGCAGATGCGACAATATGATCTTTATACTCTCTGGTTTTTAATAGAAGATAAAGAAGATAGTTGCTGAATAATGATTTATTACTTACTCGGTATAAATTAGCTCCAACGATTACTTTTTTACCGATGAAGTCGTCGGGTATAATTGCTGGAAATCCGAGAATTGGTAAGTTGTCTGATTGTTGCCTTGTGGCAATCACCAGATCACCTGGTTTTACCATATATTTTTCAGGGCATTGTCCAGAATATGGACGAGCTCCTGACAATAAAAACCTATTGTTGAATGACACACATCCCATACCAAGTAGTAATGCATCTCCATTTCCAATATACTCGCCCTTGTACGTAAAGCCTCCTTTTATTTCTAAAAACTCACATAATGATCTTTCTTCCCAACTATCATCAGCTTCTTCAATAAACCACTGACGGAATAACGTTTCTGCTAAAGCTTCCAACGTTTTGTTGTTGCGGTGCAGCAGGTCTATTTTTTCATCCAAGCTGGTAAGGACTTCAGCAATTTCTTGCTGCTCATTCTTAGGTGGAATTTGCCAAGTAGTGTTTTTAATATAATTCCAGTCGGCCCTTGGCATCCTTGTTCCGCTTTCTCCGGCATTGCATGTTTCGATGAAATCGGATGAGGCAACGAGATAGTAAAGAAACCGTTGCATGACAGGCTCTTTAGCAGTTAATACCCATATTTCTGTCGAGCACACTCCTGTAAATGCGGGAGCTACTACCTTTCTAAAGTAAGGTCGAAGCTTACCAAATAATACATCGCCAGCTGAAAACTTAAGCTTTTGACTGGTTACGCTATCCGACGTTCCAACACTATTTAGGCGTAAGCTTTGCTGTTCTATGTGTTCTAAACCTACGTAGGGAAAATTGTCTCCCGCTTTTGGAGTATAAAAGCTCTTTGCTGGAGCCATTATATCTTCTAAACGATATTCTTTCCATTTATTCATCTCCCACCTCCATCAACTTAGAAAGGTTATCTTTAATGCGTTCGTTAAGGACCTGTTCTTCTTCCATTTGCTTCTCTAATTCAGCTTGAAGATTTGACAGTGTATCGACAAAGTTAAAATCCTCCTCTTCATCTGGTAAACCAATGTACCGTCCAGGTGTAAGTACATAATCCATTGACGTTATATTAGCAACCGATGAGGATTTACAGAAGCCCGGTATATCTTCATACTCGTCCCTACTGTTTAACCAATGGTGGTAAGTCTCAGAGATAGCATTTAAATCGGTATCGTTAAATTCACGGGTTCGTCTGTTCACCAAATGCCCTAAATTGCGCGCGTCTATAAACAGCACTTCACCTTTACGTAATCTGTTCTCATCACGGTTTAAAAACCAGAGGCAAGCAGGGATTTGAGTATTCAGAAACAATTTTGTCGGAAGATTGACGATGCAATCTATAACACCGGCTTCAACCATATTCTTGCGTATTTCATACTCTCCACCTGACTTGGTGGTTAAAGCACCCTTACTTAACACAATCCCTGCTTTTCCCTTGGGTGCCAAGTGATATAGAAAATGTTGCAGCCACGCATAATTGGCGTTACCTACGGGCGGTATTCCGTACTTCCAACGACCATCCTGGCGAAGAAGTTCGCCACTCCAGTCTGATACGTTAAATGGTGGGTTTGCTATAATATAATCTGCCTTTAAATCAGGGTGTGCATCCTTGAGGAAACTACCCTCACTATTCCACTTAACTTGCTCCGGGTCGATTCCTCGGATAGCGAGGTTCATAACACAAAGCTTCCAGGTTGTTTGATTGCTTTCTTGCCCGTAGATGGTAATGTCGTCCAAACGGCCTTGATGTTGTTCAACAAACTTTTCAGACATCACGAACATACCACCACTACCACAGCAAGGGTCATAGACTTTACCATGCTTTGGCTCAAGCATAGCTATCAGTAGTGAAACAACTGAACGTGGTGTATAGAACTGCCCTCCCTTACGTCCTTCCGCTAAAGCGAATTGTCCGAGGAAATATTCGTAAACCACGCCAAACAAATCTTTACGCTGTGCGGCCTCCGTACCCAGATCCATGTTGTTAATTAGGTCAATAAGCTCTCCGAGGGTGACTTTATCCAGTTTAGATTGCGCAAACTGCTTAAACAGAACACCCCTGATTTTAGGGTTTTCCTTCTCAATAAGGTCCATCGCTGTATCAACTTCCTCACCAATGGTAGGCAGTTTGGCTCTGGACACTATATAATTCCACCTTGCTTTCTCAGGAACGAAAAACACATACTCAGCACTATACACCAGTTTGTCTTCGGGATCATCGTAGGCGTAATCGCCTTCTTTATTAACAATCTTTTGATGAAGCACATCAAAAGCATCAGAAACGTACTTAAGAAACAACAATCCTAAAACGTAACTCTTATACTCAGCTGCATCGATGTTCTTACGGAGTTTATCAGCCGTGAGGAACAGTATTTGTTCCATTGGCTTATTGTCTTGGGGTTTGGTCGTTTTAGCTTTTGCCATACTATAGTATATGTGACCTGCTAAGTTAACAGATTTAACAGTAAATATACTTGTTGGTCGCTACTAATCAAATAGCGACCCTTGTTCGGCAGTGAACACATTTGAACGTGTTGGATTAAAAGATTTATTAAACTTTGCCTTAACCTCCTGAACTTTTAAAGGTCGTAACCAAATGTAACTTAACTCAGGTTCTGTGAATTCTTTGTAATAAGGCATATGGAACCCATCAAACAGTACTGTACCAACCTTGAAGCCTCTATAAAACTCATTGCTAAGTGTGTTCATGTGAGCTATTTCCCCACTAAGTGAGTTAAGCAGCATGTTGAGCAACGCCATTTTACAACACGTAATATCAAGGTCTGCACCGTACAACAAGCTACTGCGATTAAGTTTAGCTACTGCAAGCAACATCCTGCCACTACCGCAAGCTGGATCACTAACTCGCTTACCTGGTTCAATGGAATCACCCACTTGCATCATAGCCATCATATCCGCTATTGGAGTTGGCGTGAAGAACTGACCATTGTGACCGTTGCTGATAGCTTGCATAAACAACTCACCAAGCGGGTCGCGGAATCCTTCTGACAGTTCACCTATCAGCGATATAAGTTTAACCAGGTGTTCAACCTTTGGATGAGATTGGTAGGTTTCGAGTGCCTCATTTTGTTCAATTGCTTTGTCATACCTTTTAAAAGGTAACAGCATCCAATCAAGCATGTCAGTGAATGCGTTGTGAAGGGATTGTCCGTATGCGTAGCGGTTAAATTCAGTAAATAGTTCTTTGATTTCTGTCATAGCAGTAAGTTTTAGTTCGAGTGAATTCTCGAAGAAACGGACTGCTGAACAGCATCACTAAGGCAAGGTGGAGACAACAAAGCTGTGGAGGCTCCATTCATGGATACCCCGGTTTGTTGTACAACCTTGAAGCGAAGCGGCTATGTGATGATGTGAAACTAACTTTGGGGAGAGAATTCTTGAGATGTTATCACAGTTCCTCTATTTTCGCCTCTGTAGAAAATTTCATTTCTTCTTCCAACTTACCCCACAACATACTGTACAGTATGTCGGGCATTAATGGGCTGGATGTTCTATTACAATAAATTTTGTCCTGGATCTGACGAATAACATCTATTGAAAGGTTTGACTGTCGTGTAATACTCTCAAGACAAGATTCTACTACGCTTCTAAGCTCTTCCAAATTATTTAATGACTCATTGTTTAAACGTATCTGCTTAATAACAACCAGCGTTATTGGCAACATTGGCAATGCAATATTGGAAAAGAATGTTTGCATCGTAAGGCCAATCGCAAGGGTTGTCCATATGGTGGATATTAGGGTTAACAAAGCTAAACTAAGTATAATGTAGTTAAACTTTTTTCTAAGTGAAAAGTCATAGGTGCAATTAGCCCGTTGGGCAATCAAAGTTGCCGCATTTGTCGCAACTTCTACTAAAACAGGAGAGTACCAATCATATAACCGACTCAGGTCGGCCTTAGACTTAAACTTGGTAGAACTTTTAAATATAGCTTCGGGCTTTGGTCTTTCTTTAACCAAAACTTTATTCCAAGGTATGTTTAGCACATTGCAGTCAAACTGCTCTTGTATTGCGGCTGCGACTTGTTTCTTTTTGGCAATTTCACCCTCAATAAAGATCTCTGTAATGCTTGCGACAATACTGTAAAAGGCAAAGACCCAACTAAGTTTGGCGGCATTTGTATAGAATACTTGAATAAAGGAAATCATGATTGGGATAGGCACAGCTATTACCAATTGAACATAAAACAGTTGTTTGGCTTCGGAATAGATTTGCCTTTGAGCACTCAACTCTGCTATACGTTGCGCTTTGTTTTGTTCAACCACTATGTGTGCACCAATACTATCCATATGCTGGGAAGTCATCGCCTAAAATTTGCCGCCACTTAGTTATAGATTTCTCTTGATCTTTCTCGTCAACCTCATAACTCCAAGCTAACTTGCCTTGTTCGTAGCAGTTGGAGGCTTTGTCGGAAATTATCGTCATCTCTTCATATGTCAAAGTATTCAGGTTCCCTTGAAAGCCCTTAGGGTCTTGAACGCCTCCATAGACGGCGGTCTTCAGGTATTTCCAAAACAGAATAAGGTTAGCATCGATATATTCACTCAATTCGTCTGTCGACTCCGCGTAATTAAGAATCAAATTTTCTAGCAAATAAGATGACATAGAAGGTATCTTTGCCCTTTTACTCCAATTCTTAACGGTTCTAATCGTTTGCAAAAGCCTGCTCTTATGCTTCGTATTTAGATCTTTTACGCGAGTTTGATCAATGCGAGGGTCCGACGCTTTCCACCCACCACTTCCGTCGGGAATTAGGTAGTAACCTGTATCTGTATAAAAAGCAGGAACAATGTCAAAGTTCCATTCATAAGAGCTTAAGTTTAACGTAGCAGCCTCCTGTCTCCTGTGTATATCTGCTGATCTGTAATGCTCAATACCACTCAAAGCGGATACAACTTTGTTAACCATTTTTATAGAATTGATTGTTCCATCATTGTTGCAAAGCTTTCTTAGTTTTATCGAAGTTTCCGGAGCTGAAAGAATATACTTTTTGCCATAACTTTCCATAAGATAGGTTGCACCGTCCGCTCTAAACGTCAGCATTAAATCAATATCATCTAAAGGTCTAATCTTAGTGTTTCTCGCAAAGGAGCCATACTTTATATGCATTCCTTCATACAAATTCGGAAAGTCGTCAATTCTGTCTGGAAGCTTTAATAGTTGCTCAATTAGCCAATCCCTACTAGCTCGACCTTTTGTCGTTCGGTCGGGATCTAGATTTACTATATTTTTATTAAATTCACTAAAAGCTGATATAACTGAGGTTGCCATAAGGTTATATTGGTAGTCTAATATAGTGATTTCAAGCAAAACAAAAAAATGTTGACAGATGGCACTTTCTGGAACTGGTAAACAATAAACCGAGCCGTCCAAAACCACCGAAGAGCAACGCAGGTGGTTGCGAGCAAAGCAAGAAGTCTGAGCAGAGAAAGCGTAAAACGCGACTGTTCAGTATCTGCGACAAACAACTGGCGGATAGTTTGACAACAGGTTGTGCGCATGGCCACCTCAAACTGTGTGAAAGTTGAGCAGCTTCTTGCTTAGGCGTAGGCGAGCCAGACAATACGAACGCTTCGATTTACGCATCTTGAACGTTGCAAGCATCACCTGGTTGCAAACCAAGTGATGTGCAGCATAAGTGAGAGTTGCTGAAATCGAGAGAAAGTGAGTGTGGAGCATTCTGCTCACTCATGACAAGCGATGTGACAAGTCGGCAACCGCCGGTGAATGGTAATGTGCTGATAAGCTTATTACCATGAACGCAACTTGGTGCAAAGATTGTGAGTGTAAGGAATGCGAAACGCCTTATTTCCTGTGCGTGAAAGGCCCTGTGCGATAGACAAGAATAAGCAGAGCTTACCTTATCCCTATGTGAGCAACAGAAAGAGGGTAAGGTAAGCGAGGGCTTGTTATATTTAAGCAATGTCCCTCTGTGGAATGTTGGACCGATAGGTTATAAACTTATCCCGTCAGTAAGTTTTATTAGATAAGAGATTTTCTCTTTAAAATTAGATAACATAGAGCCGTCTTCAATTGCTTTCCATGCTTCATACTTGCTCCAATTGCCATAGGGTGCCTCGACATAATTAAACCAAGGCCACCAGCCGTTTACCTTTTTGGTATTGTTAGCCAAAATGTTTAATTGCTTTCTAAGGTCTGTAGGGAACTGGTCAGGATTCCGTTTGGCTGCAATACCATATATCAACTCCTTGTCATAGTTTTGAAATTGAAATCCAATATTGGCATACTTCCAGTTCTCTTTCCATATCCAAAAGCCAGTATATCGCTCTTCGAAGTTGACCTTATTTGAACATTTTAAACCTAGCGACTGACACACGCCTTCTAATTCTGGAGTAAAGTCTTTCAAAACTTCATTTAAAGCATTATCTAGATTGTCAGAAATTGTAAAGGAGGCTTCAAGGTTTGACTTTATTATGCCATTAAGCTCTTTTTGCATGGTTCGATTGATGGTTTGATTGGTTAGGTACTTGATGAGGTTGATGTATTGAGTTATAGACTCACGCACTATTGGGTAAACCGTTACTTCCTTTCTACAGTCTTCCAACCATTTAATAATATCAGATTTATAAGATAGACATTTGAAATCAATGTTTTCTTTTAAGTTCCCCTTGCTGGAATCGCTGGGTGCCTTCCCGTATAAAGTAAGGTAAAACAAATCTGCTTTAGTGTCATGGTTATGATATCTCAACAGTTGTTGATTTTGGTCTCCTGCATATATCTTGTTCTCAATGATAATTTTATTGTGGTATTGATCTGTAACTATCACATCGATACGTCCACCTTCGGCGCCATCTTCACTTATAAACGCAGTATGTAGTTCAACGTTAGACTGGCAATTGGTAGTGTCAAACTCGTTTTTCCTGAAGCAAAACTGATCTATGAAGAGACGTAGGAACGTATCCTTTTGCCCATGGCTTCCCTTGGGATTGAGCAGTTCAGCGATGAAGGCTGAATGCATCCGAACTTCTGAGGATTCAAGTTTGAGTATGCGAAAGACATTAAAGTTCTCTCCCGTTAACTCATTAATCCTTTTGTAATGATTGTTTAAAGTGGTTACTTGACTAAGTAGGCTTTTGAAATGATGTTGCTCCATGATGTGATAAGGTGCATCAAAGTACGTAAATTTAATCTTTTAACAGCTTAAATTATTGAGGTATTGCTGCAACGTCGATTACTCTTATATTTGCTTAAACCTAAAATACCACAATCATGCGTATTAACCCACTCATTATAAGCCTTATACTTTTCTACACATTGACACTATGTTTTTCAAGGTCATTTGCACAGTCCGAGCAAAAGATATCAATGACATCTAATCAATATGTAGGTAGTGCTGCTTATCGACTGTTCCCAACTACAAACATTTGGAACTTTGTTAAATTAAATACCAGAAATGGACTTGTATGGCAAGTGCAACATGGTAGCGAGAAAGACCGCACAACAATACAAATCAATTCTACTGCATTAGTATCCGCTGAAGAAGAAAGCAATGATAGGTTTGGCCTTTATCTTACTACTAATATATATACGTTCATCCTATTAGACCATACAAATGGCAAGACTTGGCAAGTTCAATGGTCTTTAGACTCTGACAAGCGAGGCATGGTTCGCATATATTAAAAGAGCGTAATATGTTAAGATAGATTCTAGTACGTGAATCACTAATTATGAAAAAAGAATCCCAAGATAGCTCTGGTGGCATTTGGTTGCTCATCTCAATTGTATTAGGCTCTTGGTTTGCTTATTATTACAGCCATGAGGATGAACGGTTTCTTCAAACCGCAAAAGAAAATAAAGAAGTTAAACTCAACTTGCGAGACACAACCTATGTCATTTCGTTGAAAGTAGATTCTGTTTACTATGACCCACAAGAACATGAACCACTCGAACGCCCTTAAAGCAACAATAGCTTTAATGTTGCTTCTATGCTTGTTAAATATGCCTTATGCTTATTATCAATTCATGAGAATTGCTGTTACAAGCTTATTTGCATGGCTGGCTTACATTAAGTATAAAGAACAGCAAAGTGTAATAGCCATATTGTGCCTTTTATTCGCAATATTGTTTAATCCATTCATAAAGATCATCATTACTAAAGACAATTGGCAAACGATTGATTTATCGCTAGCAATTGTGATGATAATGTGGGTGTTGAGTAGTTTGTTCATCTTTGAGTTTAATAAAAACGTCGAACGCCATAGACGTCAAAAAAAGGATTGACCCATTGAAAAGTACGCGGAAATAATATTATCCAATTACAGCTAACTCTCTATTTGGTACTTGCTGTAATACAAACTCTTTACCATCCCAAGTAGCTTTACAGGATTTTAAACGATAAACATCTCCTTGGTTCCAGTGTGAGCCAACTATATCCTCAATAAGATCCTCTAACAAAACTTGTTCACCAGTTTTGATATCAGATGGTATAAGATACGCTGCATAAGGATTTTCAAAGGTGTAAGGATAGTATGAAGTGAAGTCGATAACAGTTTTATATCCCTCTTCATGTGACTCCCTGTAATCATTAACGACTTTGATCTCACCAGTTGATTGGTTCTGAAATATTGCATACTTACCATGTATTTTCGCTGATGGCTGTACAGGTTTCACTAGCGGCCAGTAACCCTGCTTAATGGCTTCGTTTATGTCGTCAACTGACCTTGCGGTTCTGATAATGCGCAGGCTACCTTCATTACAATCGTTTGGCTTCTTAATGAATAGAGCTAATAAATTATTTATCATAGGTAATTGTAATGTTAGGTTGATTTAAGTCAACTTTCAAGCATGTGTGTGGGTTTTGTTTGAGCAAGGTTTCGACAGCTTCCCCTTGTAAAAGCGAGGTTTCGACAACATGGTGATTGCAAGAACCGCATAGCCTGTCTTGGCTATGCGGTTCATTTACCAATTCGTCCCACCGCTTAGCTATTGGACAATGGAGTTGTTTCAGCACAACCATTTTATCATCAAAGAGTGTGTTAGTGATTGGATTGTATTTCATAGAATTGAGGCACTAGAAGTTCAATAATACAGTTACCATTGTGGCCTTTTCGGTATGGCGCTGCGTAGCAATGATTATTTCTCTTGTACGCTCCCAAGTCGTGTAAGGTGGCCAAAGCCTATACATCTTGTTACCCGGATTATCCAAGACCAAATCACAATCAGGAAGTTTACTTAGGTAGTTGTCAACAGTCCAAAACTCGGAAGTTTCACGTATGGCGTAGACGAGTCCAGCTTCGTAATCACCTCCACCTTTGTTTACTATTACAAATTCTTTAGGTCCCCAGATGTCCGTTGCAATGTTATACTGAACGCTCGATTGATAACTTGGTGTATTAAGTCTGATGTTTGACTTAGTACTACCTCTGTACTTGTCTTCAAATTGATTGATACTTAACCCAATAACAAAGAGTTCGTTAAGCACTTTAGCGCAACTAGCGTTAAGTGGGAATAAGACCTTGCAATCTGTAAAGTGCTTGGTCAAATCTAAATTTGTACTCATGACTACTACTTAGTTACGGTTACAGTGCAAGTATTGGAAGTGATGTTGCTGCCATCGTTACTCTTGGCAGTTATGATAGCCATACCATAGCCGAGAACAGTTATCAAACCATCGGAACTAACACTTACTTTAGTTGGGTCAGACGAGTACCAAGTAATCTTTGTATTGGCGGCATTTGCAGGTAGCACAGTAGCCGTTAGTTGCTTGGTATAACCCAATGTTGAACCTGAGATAGTTTCAATACTGATTGTTATTGAACTGACAAGAATAGGCGATACGGTTACTTTGCATTGTGCAACCAGCCCTGATTTGACATTGGTCGCGCTGATTGTAGCTGTTCCAGACTTAATAGCTTTTACCAAGCCTACATCAGATACGGAAGCTATAGATTGGTCCGAAGAAGTATAAGCTATTACCTTGTTAGATGCATTGGTAGGTAGTGCCGTAAAAGTAAGTTGCTTGGTCTCGTTAACTTTCAGTGTTATAGCACTGGGGTCTAGCGTTAGAGATTGAAGTTTGATATCGGTAGGGTCAATAGTTCCCGATGGTGTTTGCGAACTTGAACTGTCTTTCTTGCAGGAAATGATTAGAAAGAAAGGGATCAGTAGGACTAATAATCTTTTCATTTGTTGTGATTGAAGTTAGGTACCGAGTAGTCCTTATCGGTAGTTTATAACACAAGAGCGCCTGGACTAAACTCCATTTGCGCACTAGAGGCTCGGGAAAAGCCCACATACAACAAACAAGTCTTCGCCCAGACGCTCTCGCGCATGGACGTTGAACTCATTTGTTCCTGTATGTTTGAAATTTTCCCGATTTCTAGTGCAGAACAAATTAAGCAACGCTCAATCTTTTATCTATATGTTAGTGTAGTACTGTTTGCGGTTTCCTCCTTTGTTATGGTTGTAAAGTTAATAAACTGTTGTGATACTAAGCCACTGCCATCATTTGTTTTCTTTTGCTTGTTGATGGCTTGTAAGGTATCAAATAGAACGTGTGGTGCTTCATCCGCTCTTCCAAGTATTCGTACATTTCATCAGGATTATGCACAAAGAAACCTGTGTTGATACTGCTTTCGATGTCTTCTGACGTTGCTCCTTGCATAGTGACCTTGTAAAGAAAGCGAACAAATGCTGCTGTTATGTGACTATAACTTTCGCAAGGCTCGAACCCGTATCGAACCCCAAACTTACCATCTGCATAACTTTCTAAGCGTAGGTACAGAAGTGGGTTGCAAAACTCATGTATAACTCTACTTGGTGTGGAGCTTAGCCGGTCCTCACGAATTAATGAATGTCGTAACTCGTCACGTTCTAGCGTTGCGAGTAAGGCTTTGGCTTCTTTAAGGACTTTGAAGTATGTTGCCTTGACCTCCTTATTATAAGGGGATGTTGCTGATTTGTTGTTTAGTTGTTTCATGGTTAATAAGGTAAATCCTCTGTGTCATAGGTTGATTTGCTTGCATCCTTTAGCACTACTTCCTGTGCGCCTGAAAGGCCACTCACCACTTGCTGATAGCCATTAGGACGATGAAAGATTACCGCAACATTCCTTTCGATGTTTATCCCGGTTCGATCTACGCATGTGTAGATGTAAATAACCCGTACCAACGCCGCGTTGAAGTAAGGACAGCCCAAACTTGTGTCGATTGAGTACAGAATCCAGTAATCTCCATAGTAGTCGCTAATCGAAAGTGTTAGCAACGGTGAGTAGAAGTGATACCTCATTTCCGGCTCATAACCATTGGTATCTTCCTTGACCTGGAAGTACTTTGAGTATTCAACTGGACACTCATCGCTAGCAAGTAAAGCAATGATGTTGTCGACTATAGTTTTATACGCTCTGCATGAAACAGCTTTTTTAGAATGGCCTTCAATGTCAAGTTGTTCGTGGACTTTCGATGAGTCCTGCTCGTTGGTTTGTGTTTCCAATTGTAAGTTGAGTTAATAGTTAATGATTGGTTGTTAAATGAAGCAAGCCTGGCTGATTAAGCCAAGCTTGCGTAATATGGTATAAGGCTGTCTCGAAAGATTACCTTGTAAAGGAATGAATGTGCTCAGGTTCTTGAATCGCTAGCACTGAGTTGTAGAACGAGTTGAAGTCAGGCGAAAGTTGTTTCTCCGTAGCTGTTCTATCCAAAGGATATGCAGCAAGTAGCTTTCTAATCTCATGCTCATAAATGCAGTTATTAAAAACGAAGCTGACAACATAATTGAATGTAAACTCGCAGTCAAGTCTCCAGTAGAAATGTGGAGTGATGATGCAGTGCATCCCTGCTAGACCCTCCGACCTGTCTTGCCGATAATCGCGCTCATAGTAAATTTCACCAACTTGCAAACAGCGCTGTTTAACATAATTCAGAACTCTGATATAAGCTACTTCAATAGAATAGTTATCTGTTTGATGAAGCACTTTACAATGCCTACGCTGTGCGAGAATCCAACGCTTAGTGCCTCGCTGGTTTGGTAATGGATAGTGTTGTTGGAGAATGTTACCAAAGGTTTTGAATTCTTTCATTTGGTGTAAGTTGTTGAGGTTTATATACAAGAAAGGCCTGACGTGTAATGTCAGGCCTTGATAAGAGTGTGAAGTCTACTAATCCTTCCGGGTAACGAACTTCGATTCATTTTTGAATCGTTGTAACACTTCCTGTAGGTGAATAGCATTGGTTGATAATGAAACGCATGACTGCGGCTTGATGGCATCTATGATAGCTTGGATTTTAGCTTCGATTTCACTATCGAATATCCGATAGCAAATGTTGTAGACGCATAAGTCATCACAAGCCAAGTAGAACATCACGTCTGCTGTGCGAAAGTCGTGAATCGCGCATTTCTGTGAACTTGGATGCACCTTGTGGTTGCGCTCATAAAACCAATAAGTACCACGTTTGTAAAGCAGTTTAAGCTTACCTAAGGCTTTATGATAGGCCATTTCAACCTCACGGTTAGCTGCCTTTTGCTCATAGGTAGTGTCGAGTGTGGTCTCTGCTCGCAGCCACATTGATTGTTGAATTGATTGAGTTCTTTGCATGTTGCTTGATTTGGGTTAATGATTGATTGGATTTGAGCTTTGGCGGAAGTTGGTCGAAAGCAGACCGGGCAGCAGTGATAGTATGAAAGCTAGCCTGTTTGCTGAGTTATGCCCTTGGGTTTGGTATGATGCGCTTTCGACCCAGGCTATCCGCCTGAAAGCTTCAAATACTTTCTGTTTTAGATCGAGAACAAGTGAGGGGTTGATTTCAGAGCGCAGTATGCGCTTACAAGACACAAAAGATTTCTGATATGAGAATTACTTTAAATATTTAAGCAAACTAAAGATAGAAGCCCGGGGTGGGTTTGAGGTGCACCCTAAAAAAAAATATATTTGAAAAATGGACTTCAACAGGCTTAGCCAGTGTAGCGTCTCGAATGATTCCCTTATAAAGTAAAGTGTTGGCAACTCTTTAAAGCAATAAAAGCTGCACTAGGCAGCTTTTATTATTATGTATCAGGAGTTTACTTATAGAACTTCACTGCTAACAACTTTGTCCGGGAACTGATGAGGAAACAGCTCTTTCCAATATGCAGCGTTTTCTTCAACAATGCGTGTATAATTTCCATACTTTGTGCCATTCAGGGCCTTCTCAATTACTTGCTTTGCTTCGTCAAAGTTATTCACCATGCAGCATACGGTCATAGATCCTTCACCGCTACTTCCACCATCGCAGTACCCCTGATTGGTTGCAATCAAAAGGATATCAAATATGTCTTGGAGTCTGTAGCGCTTTTTAAGGTTCTTTCCAATCCTTACGCCAGGGATGTCATACTCTACAAGTAATACTGTTTGCTCGTCTTTATCTATTGTGGATGTTGTGTTATCCAAATCGTTTGTGTTTGTGCTTATGCCCATTTCCTATTTATTGTTTTTCTTTCACTTGATAATCTGGTGTGGAGCAGAGTAGTGCTGTAGTGATCTTGGGAGGGCAACTCATCTAATATAAATAACTGGTAGAAACTACAAAAAAAGAAAACACGTGAATCAAGAAGCTGTCTACCAGTTATTTATTATACATAAAGATAAGCATAATAGGGCGTATGAACAAAGAAAAGATAAACTTGCATAGGTCAACATTCGGACTACTTGCTTTAAAAGGCAACCTTGTAAAAGAAAAGTTTGAGGATGTTGTTCAAACAACAAAGGCCACGAATGGCAGCCTTTGTTAATTCAGGATTTAAACAACCTCTACAAATATTAATTATTGATAATTCTTGAGTTAAGGTTAGATAGAATGATTGTTAATTCAAGTTTTATCATGCATCTATAAATAGAAGTTTTTCATTATTCTTGAGTTGACCCAAAGCAGATAGGTTCGCCTATCTTCCAAGTATTGACTTTAGTTTTTGAGGTCCGTTTTGCTTCAAAGAACCGTTTTATAAGCGAGCCAGTTACTTTGTAGGGATAATCATGCTCCGAAGCAAGTGATTTCAAATCCTCGACCATTTGCGTTTCGACAACTGAATCTATACTCGCAAAATGTGCATGAACGAATGGAGCAAAATCTCTATCCACTCTGGTACGCTTTTCTTTAGTAATAGCTTTAGTTATAGCTGACTTTACATAGTTTGTTGCTTCTAAACCAGCTAATCCCAAGTATCGTATTGCTTCCGGGAGAAACGGGTATAACTCAATTAATGAATTTCTTAGCTCCTCCATGTAAGGGAGCCTTATTGTAAAAAAATTTGGCTTAACCTCACATGTCAAATCATTTATCAGTTTTGCTGCCTCTCGCATTTGTTCCTTTTTGGATAAATCAGACTTGAGAAGGTGCAGGCTTTCGTCACTTACCGGATATTGTTCCGGTTGATGTGTTATGGCAAAGTGGTCAGCGAGAGCGTTATATGCTTGCAGTAAATTTGTTTCACTTTGATAATAACCGTTTACCCTGTGGTTATTTAACGCATTGTCCATCATAAAAGGATTTCGTTTACCATTGGAGTAGAAATTAGCCATTGGAGAAAACTTTTTGAAAAAACGTAACATATCAACACTTGACTTTTGTTTACTCGATTCGAGTAGATTGACTATATGTTCATGGAGATCAAGTGAGCCATCCAGGTAATTAAGAGCATCTGTTTGATTCATAACTTCAATACTAGAATTGAAATTTGTTACATGCGCTAAACTGTTAAAACCATTTCTAAACCGTCCCGGGATCTGTATCGCTTCAGTTTTGGGGTCGATGGTGCTGTGTTCAGCGGCGAACAAGTCAGTCAATATGACAATGTCTGGTTTGGTGTCAAGTTCGATATCTAATGCAGAGTAGTAACGACTGGTAAAGAAGTTATATTTCTTCATTTCTTCAACCTTAAAGTCTGATGTTGCGTCTTTAAACTTCATCGTTAGTAACTTAGAAACACTCTTCTGGGCACAGAATACTGCCGAGTCGTCTTTAATACCAAGACCATCAATAACAGCTTTGATACCAACTGTCGAATTAAAGAACAAACAAATTTGATTACTATCCAATGCCTCCAAATACGATTTAAGAGATGCGAGCACGTTATTGGTTGTTATAACTTTAATGGTCTTGCTGTAAGTAAACTGAGGTTCAATTACATAATGTTCGAAATCCTTAAACAGGTCACTTGAGTATGGTAGGGGCGTTGCTGATACTAGCGCCCTATTATCAAATTTAGAAAATTCATCAAATGGTGCCGCAATTGCCTCTCTATATGATACATCAGTAATTGCTTTCTCGCATTCGTCGAAGAGAAAAAAGTAGTTTCTGTAAAACTCGGTGCGGTCTTCGCCAAACGCTTTAAGAACTTTCTTCATGAAGCCCTCCGGTGTGGTAAGAATCTTTTTGTAAGGCGTATCTTTTAACAGGTAAACCTCAATATCATCAACATCTGTGTCTCTGTAAACACCCAGAATTGGATCGTTAGGAAATTTTGCGTTATGTTTCGCAACCTTATCCTTTATTACAGGTACGTTAGCGAGCATTAGCAGAAGATTTTGCTTCATGCATTCTATCGCATAAGATGTGATTCCACAACCAGGCAAAGTTTTATATCCCACACTTTTGTTGGGAATACCGAAGGATTTGAAAGGCTCAATGTCTCTTATGTATTGATCTTTGTATAATTTAAAAGTCTTCATGTTTGATATAAGTTCTCCAGTCAACACAGACGATGTGTTGTCAAATAATTAAATAAATAGTTAGAAAGAAACCCAGGAGCGGGCGTGCCCCTGGGTTAGAGTTGTTAGGCTTGCTCCGCCTCCTCGATGAGGTCATCATAGGTGAAGTCTATAGCGTATTTGCTATCATACAGTCCTTCGATGAATTCTGCAAGTTTGCCAATCAAGATAACTTTGGCACCGTCTGAATTACCATTGCGGTTAAAGTTCTGAAACTTGTAAACATTCCCGCCTTGATCAATTCGAGTTTTACGAGTAATGATTGGCTTGTAACCAAGTTTTGCAAGATCAAAGAACGCACTCATCTCGCTCACATCATCTTCACGGCTGTTGTCGTTGAATTGGAAGAGCTGATCAGGGGAAATAAATTGCAAGGAGCCTTCCTTCCCTAAAAACATTTTAGCAGTAACTAACATCTTACTGCCACTAATTGAGGCTTTGCCTCTTCTTTGTAGCCATCTTTTCATGGTCTTTCGTCCACTCTAGTCGTTTTTTGGGGTCGCCTACCAGGTGATTGAGTTTTATTCGACATCATTAGCGTTCCCGTTATTAATTGCCTTTGATACTTCAAATCAAAACAGGGCTTTGACGATGTTAAGAAATATTAGAAAAAAACTTGAATTAACGAATAACTACCTGTTACACAGTGTAATTAATTATTATTAACAACTATTGGTTGTAAGGCTTTGAATATTCATTTACACGACAGGTATTTAATCTCTAATGTAGTAGCGTATCATTTCACTATTGAAGCCATGTTTGAGGTAGAAAGTTCTTAGTTGTTTTGGATCTTCAGGCAACTGAATATCATTAGGAAGTTGGAAACCTTTTAGTAAGCAGATTAACTCAAAGATGAAATGAGCTATAGCAGAAGGTTTTGACACTCTCGTATACTGCTTTAAGTAATCCTTAAGAACAATCGAAACAGCTTTAAGGCTATTACCACCTATGTCTTTGCGATAACTTTGGGTGTATATGTCTTTATAAAACATTATTGGAAGGGTTCCCTCAATTATTCTACTATAGAATTCAGTTTTATACCGCTCATGCTCTCTTAACATCATGTCAATTGTATGTTTTAAAAGCTCATGTCTGATTTGATTTGGCAGTGTGACATATGGTATTGTAGACCCGTCAATGGACTTAAATTCCATTTTCGCACTGCTAGAAATATAAAGGTTAAAAGTTAATGGTACATATAACTTCAAATCGTAAAAGTTAATAATGTTATATCTTATTATTTCATCTGACATATAATCAAGTAAGTCTTCATCATGCAACGCATTCAATTCTGTTATAAAGCTTTTAGTTACAAAGATGTACTCTCGCGTGAAGATGTTATAGATTTGTACATACTTCTCATTCTCTAACATTTCATCAAGATGTTTCAAGCAGTTTAAAGCAAAGTCAATAATAAACTTGGCATAATCCTGAAGTCTAATAAGGGTGTTGTAGGCGAGACTTTGATGTTCAGTGTCAATGTAATCAAATAGCGTTAAGTATAATAAGTTATCCTTGTGTTTATTGGCTAAACCAACTTTGTGCAATAGTTCATTGTAGCTATTATTAAACTTATCAGTTTCAACATAAGACTTAA
This sequence comes from Mucilaginibacter sp. A3364, assembly GCF_059690715.1. Taxonomy (NCBI): domain Bacteria; kingdom Pseudomonadati; phylum Bacteroidota; class Sphingobacteriia; order Sphingobacteriales; family Sphingobacteriaceae; genus Mucilaginibacter; species Mucilaginibacter sp. A3364. The sequence goes on along the minus strand of NZ_JCAWED010000001.1, from coordinate 2,511,680 downwards.
ACTTATTGCCAAACGCTCCCTCAAATACCAAAGCTTTATTCTCCGGTTGATTACTCCACAATTTACTATAACTCTCTTCATCTTTTGATAACCCTATGGTATCTATAAAGCGATGGCCATACAACCACTTTAGGAAGTCTTTTTTTATTACAAGTTTCAATGAATGATATAAAAGGTTAGCTGATGACATTGATTTCTATTATGAACATTCAAAGTTAAAAAAAGCACGTAGTTGCCTGTCCTAATGTTTATCTAAAGTGTCGGCGCTGCATCTCTCAATTCATCAGAATTAAACTCGCCCAAGCTTCGTAAATATTTTAACGTAACCAGTATTGAGGAGTGTCCCAATAACTTTTGTAACAAGTAAACATCCTTAGTTCTCCTGTAAGTTTCGACAGCGGCAGTATGTCTGAATGAATAAATTGTTTGCCCTTCGGTAATGAGCCCAATATCGAACATCTGTTTGAAAGCCCGCGACCATGTTGTATTGAAATAACTTTCATTTAATGGCTTGATGGAGTTTGTAAAGATGTTGCAGTTGTGCATTATCTTTGATAGGAATGGTACGAGAACGTCCCGAGTGTAATCAGGAACGTAGACTACTCTCACTTTACCTCCTTTGTTTTCATGACCTGATAAAATAATTTGTGTCAAGTCTGTATTGAAATGCTGTAAAGTTAACAATCTAACTTCTTCATGAGGCCGTAGCCAAGAGCTATAAGTTAACAAGCAACAAAGATGTAGCTTCGGATAATGTTGTCTTAGATAGTTAAATATTGGTTTAAGTTGAGCCTTATCATAAGGCTTATGAAGCTGTGCTTTCGACTTCTTTTTGGAGGACATCTTCACCGTTACTACAGGTTGTTCAAAAGCCCTACCAGCGGAGTTAAAAAGCACCCCCAGGTCTCTTCGTTTATTCATATAGTATGTGCCTGAAGATGCGAATTGATTAAGAAATGCTTCAATCCGCGTGGTGGAGATCGTTTTCAAGGGCTTGCTCAGTTCTTCTTCTGACATAAATCTTTTAAATTCTCTGTAAACGACTTTCAGGTTACGCTTGTATTTCTTACTCAAGTCCGACCTGATTTTATCTTTCACTACTTCAAACAGTAGCTTAACCGCACGCTCATCTTCAGGTTTAAACTCGGCAACTTTTACATTGGTACTAGGTGCTACGTATGGGTAGGTTCCAGCTTCAAGAGCTTTGTGAATTTCATACTTTAACTTGTTTAAAAGGTGATGTTTCTCACTTGTTGTCTTTGCGCGGTTCGGGTTTATCTCTTGGCCTACACATTTCCCATGATATTGCCTTTGTGGGCTACCGTTGAAGTAGAATGATATGAAGGAGCGATGTTTAAGGTCATTAGTTGTAACGATAGAGGGTTCAGTGAAGTTTAATTGATTAATTGACATTTTCGGTGCACTTTTGGTGCACTTTTCGGTAAAAAGTGTCAAAAACAGCGTTTAACTATAGCTCAGCTGGATAGAGCAACAGATTTCTAATCTGTAGGTCTTTGGTTCGAATCCAAATGGGATCACTACTTTTATGTAAAAAGCCTCGGGATGTATGTCTTGAGGCTTTTTGGTATAAATCAAATCAACCTTAATTTTTGCTTTTCCGCGTGGTTTTGCTTTTAGCCGCAACTAGCTTGTTAATTTGTTTCTGTAAAGATTGGTTAACCTTATCCTGCTTAATGATATATAAGGTCAATTCCTCCACCTTTTTTAATAACTGTAGGTTCATATCGCCCAATATCAAACCGTTTTTTTCAATTTCAGTGGCCGATGGGATCTCGGGTAGGTGTTTGTTTTTATTGATATAGCTTTCCAGATCTTTCAGTTGCATAAGCTTGTAATCGGGCGCAAAAACGTAATCAGGTACCGGGATGTTGTTATCAACCTTTACCTGTTTGGCGTGGATATTACCGTTTACAGTAAGTTTTTCATCAGGGGTACTTGTACCTATACCAACAGAGCCCGCAATATAATTTTGCGCGGTTCCGGTCATGTATAAATTCCATATCCCGGTGCCTGCACTCATATTAGAATAAAACGCATAGTTGTTTGTGGCACCGCTTAAATTATCTGCATAAAAAGCCATTTGCGCAGTGGGGGGACTGCTAAAAGTGCCTTTTGTGGCCCGGTAGTGTGTAAGATTAGTTAACGTAACACCGCTTGCAACCCTGGCAATAGACCGAAACATATAGGCTGCCGTAGTTACATCAGGTTGAACCTGGCCGGCATTGTTAATACCTACCGCTGTTGTATTACCGGTAATGTTTTTATCTATGAATAAATTCATGGCATCGCCCGGATCGGTACCAATGCCTACGTTGCTGCTGAAATAGTTTTTTGGGGCGACAGAATAAATACCATAACTGTGCGTGCCGCCTGATGCCGTAAAATAGCCGCCGTATACGTTATTGGAAGTGACACCCGAGCCTGCAAAATAGCCGCCGTAAACATTTCCACCTTCCCCTATGGCTGTAGTGTTGTTTACCCCGGCTCGTATACCATAATAATTTTGAAAGGTGGCCGTCGAGCTTGTTGCCGAAGAGCCTGTAAGCTGAAAATAACCGGCATACTGATTTTTTACTGTGCTTCCACTATTTCGTGGGCCTGTAATCACCCGGGCCACTATTCCGTTAGTAGCATATATGCCTCTTCCGCTATTGGTAATAGTCATATCAAGCCCTGTTAGTCCGCCTCCTGTATTCGTATTAGTGTGGGTTGCCGTAATTTTTTGGGCGATATAAGTTTCATTTACCGTAGACCCTGTTATCGTAAGATTAGAACCCGCCGCATTATCGGTAGCAAGCGTTGCCGAAACATCGAGCTTGGAACCTGGCGTGCTAGTACCTATACCAACATTCCCGTCACTGTTTATTGCAAATCTTACAGCGGTTGGGTCTTCAATAATAAAAGTTTCAGCGCCCGGCGTACGGTCATTATCCATACCTGCATACCATTTAATAGCGCCTGCGGTAGAGAATATTAACCTGGCATACTTTGATGCGGCCCTGTTTAACTGCAAATCGGTTTGGTTATCACTGTTTAAAGATAATAAGCTGCCTGGTGATGTGGTGCCAATACCTACTTTGCCATTGGCATTTATCGTCATTAGTGCAATGCCCGAGGTACCTTGAAATTGATGGTAAGCATTTGCCCTGTAAAAGTTTTGACCAGAGCCTATATTATCAACCAAAATAAACCCGTTAGGGCCCTCTGCAGCAAAAGGCGTAACCCCTGTTCCTGATAGTACGTCCAGTTTTCGGGCAGTGCTAATGCGGCCAACGCCTACATTGTCTGTTGATGTAGTTAGTGATATAGTGCCTCCGCTGCTGGTCCATTGCGCATGCGCAAATTGCGATGTAGCAAAAACCGCGATTGCGGTGATGATGATTTTTTTCATGATAAGGTTTGGTTTTATACTTAATGCAGAAGTCATGTGTATACTTCTGCATCTTTGCTAAAGATAGTCAGATTTAGGACAATAATAAAAGCTTTAATAAAAAGGCCCCGATGGTTTACCATCGGGGCCTTTTGCTTGTTGTAAGCGCTATTTTGCTGCCTGCTCATCTTCATAAGTAGGGCCATACAAACCGGGCACCTTGTTACCCGTAGCACGCAGGTAAACTATCATTTCGCCGCGGTGGTGGTATACGTGGTTAAACAGCGCGTTGCGGATAACGGCGCCACGGGGTATGGGGCCAAGCACTACTTTGCCGCCGGCTTTCATGGTCCAGTTTTGTTGCAGGCTGTCTTCGGTAAGGGTGTTTAGCGCGGCGCGGGCTTTTTCTACATTGCTTTCAAACAGGGCCAGGGTGGCGGGCAGGTCGTTGGTTTCGCCGCGCTCCAGGCTGCCGGTGCTCATGTCATACTCATCCATAGTACAGGCACCAACATACCAGTAGTAAATGGTAGCTATGTGCTGTGCCAGCTGACCCATATTCCATGATATGGGCGAGGGTTTAAAATCCGCATCTTTTGCCGGCACCATTTCCAGTAGTTTGCGGGTATTATTTACTTCCTGTTCAAATTCCTGTTTTAAATATTCCAGTATCATAGCGTGTGTGGTTTTAATGATAACAGACTGATGGCTAATTGGTTTGTTGTTACATCTGCCGTAAATAAAAACGGGCAGCACAAATGGCCGCCCGATGATTTTGCTTTAAGCTATTTTTAACTTAATCCGGTTGATGTGCCGTAGTTGGTATTGTCGTCGGTCTCATCAGCCTCGGGGATGTCGTCGTTTTCAAGGTCGCTGTCGTCCTCGTCCAATTCGCTGTCATCTTCCAAATCGTCATCGTCACTTAAGTCACTGTCTTCGCTGTCGTCCTCTTCGTAAGTGCTGTCGTTGTTTTCCAGGTCGTCATCCAGGTCATCGGTCTCGGCAAAGTCCGATCCCTGGATGTCCTGGTCATTGTAACCGGCATTGTTGTCCTGGCCAACGTTAAATGAATTAGTCGACTGGCCTTGCTGTTGTTGCTGCTCCTCTTGCTGAGGGTTAAAATTGCTCGTTTCCATAATAGTAGGTTTTTGTTTGTTTTATACAATTAGCAACAAGCAACGGGGAAGGATGTTTGATTGATTTTTCTAAATATGAAAATTATTTTCTTTTAAGTTTTTAACGATTGTTATTTACTTTCCAAAATGGCCAGTGTGCGCTCGTCTTTTTTGCCACCATAAAATTTATCCAGCACCTGCCCAAAAACCGCCGAAGCGCCGGGCACCGCGCCAAACAAAGTCATGCTTGATCGTAACTTCATATCATCCGGGCTACCAAAAACAGTATTTGCATCATCGGTTTGCAGTTGTAGCAGGGCCTCGCTGATCTGGACCAGGCGGGGGCCAAGCATTTTATCGGCCAGGTAGTTACTTGCTTCAGTGATATCTTTAATTGCATAACGGCGTGAGGTGTCCGTCATTCCCAACCCGGCAATCTGCGGAAAAATGTACCACATCCAATGACTGCGTTTACGACCGCGTTTTATTTCGGCCAGCGCGATGGGGTAGTCGGTGGTTTGCGCGGTTTTAAATCTGTCGAGACCCATGGCTGTCGTTTTATGTAGTAACAGGGTAGGATGGATTAGGTTTGACTTCTGCCTCTTGGTTGAGCGAATGAAGTAAAAAAGGGTGCACGCGGAGCATTACACTGCCATGTATAAAAGTAAACACGATAGCGCCAAATATCCGCCCAGTATTATATTACCTTTCAATTTTTGCTTATTGCTTTCGTGTTGATACTTTTCTTTAAGTTTTGAAATGTTTTTTACTAAAAGAAAATAATTAATTACAAATAAAAATAGTCCAATTAGAATTGGGTAATATACATGTTGCCCTCCGAGCGTAAAATTTACTCCAGCAGGCTGTAAAAACAACGATACCGTTTGGATATTAATGAATTGAAATATGCTAAGTATGAACATTGCGTTAGCAATGGGCGTATCATTCGTTTTAACTTTCAATAAGTTTCTATAAATGTTATAAAACAGATATTTCATGTTTCATTTAATATTCTAAAGCTACCAAAAACTTGCGCTCGTTTGTAACGAGTGCTTAAGCTGGGCTTGCGATTTTATCGCCCGTCGCATCACAGATGCTAAACCATGTTAGGCGCTCGTTGCAAACGAGTGCAAGAGGGAAAACCTGTCCGCGATTAACCCCCTTTTTAGTTACCTCCCATATTCAATAATGCTTTCTCTAAAGCGGATATCCTTGTTTCCTGAGCTTTCTTTAGTTGTTCAATTTGCTGTTGCTGCTCAATGGCGTATAAGGTTAATTCCTCTACTTTTTTAGTGAGCAGTCTGTTCATCTCGCCCAAGTCAATCCCGTTGGTGTTCACTTCATTTGCAGAAGGCATGTCGGGTAAATGTTGATTTTGTTCGATATAGTTTTTAACCTCTGTTAATGTAGCAAGTTTGTAATCTTTTTTAAATACAAAATCAGGCCAGTTAGCGTAGGGTTTTACTGTCATAGAAGTGGCTATTGCACTACCGTTAATTGCTAGTTTGTAACCTTGAGGATCAGTAGTCCCAATACCCACATTACCATTTGAAACAATCCTAACCATCTCCTTGAGAGTGCCTTGATAAGTTGAAAAAACCAAATCATGGTTAGTGCTACTTGTTCTTACATTCGCAATCCTTCCTGATACCAGACCTAAATTAACCGAGCTTGCTATACCAAAGTCAAGAGCGATAGACGCGGTTGTGGATGACGTTACGTTTTGCATGTAAGCCCCTGTTATTAAACCGCTTGAAGCCGAACTAATATGCAGTAGATTAGTTGGTGACGATGTACCAATGCCAACGTTACCACCGCGTAGAATGGTCATCTTCGAAGAAAATGCCCCTGAAGTACTGGGTGCTGTTTCAAACGTCAGATCTCCTCCGCCACCAGATTGAGTAATGGTACTAATACGCGCGACACGGTTGGTGGTGGGTGTGCTCACACCATTGTAGTTAAACTGCAATGAAGTTATACCTCCCGTTGCGCTACTTGGTGTTGCTATCACTACTCCCGCTATCGCATCAGTTGTCTGGTTTACCGAAAGGTTTCCTCCGGGATTGTTAGTGTTAATCCCAACGTTTCCACCTAAAAATGAGAAGTTTCTAACGGTGCCAGTACCAGCCGCCTCGGTCCTAAATGTGTAGCTGTTAGAAATAAACTGCTGACGCATTCGTTCATAGTTTGTTGTCTGATTCGCAGTATTGTAGTTGTCAATTCCTCCTACTGATGATGCGAACGTAAGTGCGTTAGTTGGAGCCGTTGTTCCGATACCGGCATTTCCACTTGAAGGAAATGTGTTGGTTTGCGCATACGTTGAGTAATTAGCTAAGGCTACAGCTAGTGTTAAGATTATTTTCTTCATTGTAATATAGTTTAAGTTGTAAGTTTCTAAATTACATATTAATCCTTTCGTTGTCCCTGGTTTCCAAAACGCGTAAATATGCTTCGAGACCGCGTTTCGACGTTAAGCTGAAAGCTTGACGTATTTTAGGTCGAAGTTAAAAGCTTCAACCAGTCATTGGTAATGCTTTCGAAATTAATACCACCATTCCAAAATAAAATATTACCATCAAGCCTGCTTCCCGCCTAAATTTGTAACACCCTGGTTTTTAAAATAGTAAACAAACGCGAGGGAAGCTTACGGCAATGAAATGGAAAATTTACCTGGCTACAGGCTTGACAGGCCTGGCCGGGCTTGCACTTTTTGTGTTGGTATGTGCCTTTGGCGCGCAGCCTGCGGATGAACGGCCCAATATTTTATTGATAGTAAGCGAAGATCACGGGCCGCACCTTTCCTGCTATGGCGATGAGGTGATCAAAACGCCTAATCTGGATAGGATTGCTACTGGTGGTTTCCGTTTTAACAATGCTTATGTAACGCAGTCGGTTTGCAGTCCGTCGCGCAGCAGTATATTGTCGGGATTGTATCCGCACCAAACCGGGCATTTGGGCTTAACTACCTTCGGTTTTAAATATGCCATGCCGGTTAAAACCATTTACGCGCGGCTGAAAGATGCCGGCTATCGCACCGGTATGATAGGCAAATTGCATGTAATGCCCGAATCTGAGTTCCCGATAGGCTATCACCCCCTTACAAGCCCCAATTACGAGCGTAAGGATATGAATCGCTACGCGGATTATGCCGATAAATTTATGCGTGATGGCGAAGCGCCCTTCTTTTTAATGGTGAATTACCCCGATGCGCACTGGCCCTTTATTAACCAGATTGACGGCAGCCCGAAGCAGGCGGTGACCGAGCAGCAGGTTAAACCTTTTAGCTACCTGCAGCACGATAACAAACTGATACGCGAATACACCACCGCCATGTACAACTGCCTGTTGCGTTTGGACGAATGCGTAGGTGAGCTGCTGGGTAAGCTGAAAGCCGGCGGCAAGGCGCGTAATACGCTGGTGATCTTCCTGTCAGACCACGGCGACGAAATGGCCCGCGGTAAGTTCGATGTATACGAGGCTGGTACCAAAGTGCCTTTTATGGTAAACTGGCCGGGCAAAATTAAGCAGGGTAGGGTAAGCAACGCGCTGATATCAAGCATTGATATTACGCCCACGCTGATGGATGTAGCCGGCTTACCTGCCGATAAAACACTGCCGGGTAAAAGCTTATTGCCGCTTTTTAATAACCACGACGGCAATTTCAGGCAATACCTCTATACTGAAAAAAATATCGACCAAACCGACCTTTACAATCCGCGCCGCGCCATACGCGATAAGCAGTATAAATTGATCTACTCGCTGTTGGATAAGCCTACCAATATTGTGGCGCAGCGCTATTTAAATGCCGGGCCTAAATCTCCGTTGGGTGGCAGCCCAACTATGAATGAACTGCAAACCGCATCGCCGCAGGTACAAAAAACTTACGCCGAATGGTTGCATCCCAACAAAATACAACTGTATGATTTGCAGCAGGACCCATGGGAGTTTAACGATCTATCAACCAACCCCAAATACGCCGCCGTTAAAAAGCGCCTGCTTTACCAGTTATTGAAATGGATGGCCGATACCAACGACCCTTTGCGTTTTCCCGACAGGTTAAAAAAACTGAGCCAGGAGAACGATACCATTAAGGTAAGCAAGGATATGCAATGGCAGTACCCGCATTACCTGTATGGTAGGTAGCTATGGCAATTGGGGAGCTTTGGTGATGCATAAATTCCCCAATTACCCTTCGCGTTAGTAAAACCGGTATATAGCCTTGCAAAAAATGTTAGCACTAAATGTTGTAAAATAGCTAAATTTGTGCTTAGCACCCCCCTTTTACCTATAACAATGTTAAAACTTTATGCTATTGGTATACGTATTGTTATTAATTGGCAGATAAGAACTGAACTTACATGAAGAACTTTAGCAAATACCTGTTGTTTATTGCCGTACTGGGTGCACTTACCGGTTGCATCAAAAAAAAGGGTGCTACCCCTAAAGAAGGGCGTGAAGGCTTTAATATTTTAGGCGGATGGAAGGTTACCAAAATTGACGGTACGATAGATTCCGTTATTAATATTAATAACAAGGATTATAAAACCACGTTTAAAACCACTTACGATAGCGTGAGCACGCAAATGAAGCAAACGATAAACGGTAACCTGTTTATTCAGTTTCCGTACTCATTTAGCATGACATTTGCCAGCGATAACAGCATTGCTATATCCGAAACCATGACCCGCTTTAACGGCATGGGCGTGCCTACACCTTACGATTTTAACTTTTACAGCACCTGGAACTACACCACTACTGCCAAAGAGGCTGACGGTTTGGTGATCAGGAGTTTTGACAATACCCACATTTTAGGTCTGAGCAGCATTAACCCGGCTCAAGGTACTACCAGCATTATAGGTACGCTACTGGCTAAGCCCTTGTACACCACTTACGACGTTAGAAACGGACACTTATTGTTATTTGTACACGTTGTATACAGCGGTAACCCTGATACCCCCGATGGTAATGGTGGTTTTTACAACCCACGGGTGGTTATTACAGCTGATTATGAGATAATGTTTAGCCGAAAATAGCTTTTAAGCAGCCCCCTTTGATGTGATAAATAACAGGCCGGCGAATAAAAACGTAACTTTTTTGCACCTTATTGTATGAATTACAATAAGAAATTATACTTTTAGAGCACTATTTTAAAAACTTAAAGGTATGATCATTATTGCTGACGGCGGTTCGACCAAAACGAACTGGTGTTTACTTACCGACGATGGTAAGAAAGTTTACTTCAATACCGAGGGCTACAATCCTTACTTTTCAAGTATTGAGTACATTATCAACTCGCTAAACGAAAGTTTACCAACTGACCTGGAAACAGACAAAATTACCGAAGTAAACTACTACGGTGCAGGCTGTTCTACAGACGAGAAACGTAAACACGTTCAAACCGCCATGAGCGCTGTTTTTACCAATGCTAAAGTTAACATAGGGCATGACTTGATGGCCGCAGCCCGCGCTTTGCTGGGCCGTACGCCGGGTTTCGCCGCCATATTAGGTACCGGTACCAATACCTGTATTTATGATGGTAAAGATATTGTACAAAACATTGATTCGGGCGCATACATCCTGGGTGATGAAGGCAGCGGTTGCTACATCGGCAAAAAATTATTGACCGACTACATTCGCGGTTATATGCCTGATGCGGTGCGCGATTTGTTTTGGGAGACCTTTAAATTAACGCCTGATGATATCAATGAAGCGGTTTATACGCAGCCTTTGCCAAACCGTTTCTGCGCAAGCTTCAGCAAGTTTGTGTATGATAACAATGTAAACATTCAATACTCACGTAACCTCGTTAAAACCTCGTTCGAAGATTTCTTCAAGAACCTGGTAACCCGTTACCCTGATTATCAAAAATATACTTTCAACTGCATAGGTTCGGTAGGTTATAACTTCCGCAACGTGCTGGAAGAAGTTGCCACCGAAAACGGCATGACCGTAGGCAACATTATCCGCTCGCCTATAGATAGCCTGGTGAAATTCCACATGGAGTTAGCTGCGGAGGCGTAGTTTTAGAGAGTCAAGAGTCAAGAGTCAAGATGTATGTCTTGGCTCTTTTTTTATGCCTTGAATTTTCGGACACAAAAAAAGCCGTGACGCAGTCACGGCTTTTTTAATATTTCACAAACCAAAAAATCTTGATTCTTGGTTCCCGGCTCTTGATTCTAAAACCCTACACTTCCCCCGCCAATTCGCTCTGGAAGATCTTGGCATACTTGCGCCTGTCAAACTTATACAGCTTGGCCGCACGGTAGGATACGCCTTTTTGTTTTTCAACCAGTTCTTTCAAAAAGCCGTAGCTGAGCATTTTTTTGCGGAAGTTACGTTTGTCCAACTTTTTGTTCAGGATGGCTTCGTAAAGGCTTTGCAGTTGGGTAAGGGTAAATTTTTCGGGCAGCAAATCAAACGCTATGGGCTGGTGGTTTAGCCTGCGGCGTATTTTGCCGAAGCCGTTGGTGAATATCTCGGTATGGTCAAAAGCCAGTTTAGGTAGTTCGTTAACCGGGTGCCAGTAGGCTCGTTTTGCGTATTGTGTAATAGGGCGCAGTTCTTTTTGGCCGGCAATACGTATCAACGCATAGTAACCTACCGTAATAACGCGGCCCTGCGGGTGCCTGTTCACCTCACCAAAAGTGTGGAACTGCTTCATCGGCAGATCGCGCAGGCCGGTTAGCTCGTATAGGATACGTTCGGCGGCATCGTCAAGGCTTTCATCCTGTTTTACAATGTAGCCGGGTAGGGCCAGCTTATCTTTAAAAGGCTCTTCATTACGTTCAATTAATAAAATTTTAAGCTCACCGGCTTCAAATCCAAAAATTAAGCAGTCAATAGAAAATACTGACTCAAACGCGGGTAATTTTTCTTCCAAATGACGTTTAAATTAAAGTTTATAATTTTGACGATACAATGTCAACTCATCAAAAATAAATAAAAATAAATTTAATGGTGTAATTTTCACACCTTATATTCGCAAAATAATATCATTATAAACCATGCATAAAATTTCAAAACTTGGCGTATTAACTTCCGGAGGCGATGCACCCGGCATGAACCCCTGCATAAGGGCCGTAGTACGCACTGCTTTGTATAACGGGATAGAAGTTGTAGGGATAAGACAAGGCTATAAAGGCTTGATCGAAAATGATATGTATGCTATGAACAGTCGCTCGGTTAGCAATATACTGAGCCTGGGCGGTACCATACTTAAAACCGCGCGTTGCCTGCCTTTCCGTACAGACGAGGGCATGGAAACCGCTTACCAGAATGCCAAAGCACAAGGCATTGATGCCTTAGTAGTAATAGGTGGCGACGGTACTTTTACCGGCGCGCTGCGTTTCTCGCAAAAATATCCCGACATTGCCGTAATGGGTGTGCCGGGCACTATTGATAACGATTTGTACGGCTCAACCTATACCCTGGGTTTCGATACCGCTACCAACACCGTTATCGAGGCTATTGATAAAATCAGGGATACAGCTGACTCACACGATCGTTTGTTCTTCGTAGAAGTTATGGGTCGCGATTCGGGTGCTATCGCGCTACGCGCGGGTATCTCAACCGGTGCTGAGGCTATTTTAATGCCCGAAAAGTCTACTACTATCCCAGAACTTATAGCACAATTGCAGGCTAATAAAAAATCATCCAGTATTGTAATTGTTGCCGAAGGCGATAAGAGCGGCGGTATTTACGACCTGGCCAAAGCTGTTGAAAAAGAGGTTGACTACGATATTAAAGTTACCGTACTGGGCCACTTACAACGTGGTGGCGCGCCAAGCAGTTTCGATCGCGTATTGGGTAGCCGTTTAGGTTACGCGGCGGTTAATGCTTTAATTGCCGGTCACTCGCAAAAAATGGTTGGTTTAGAAGCTAACCACATTAAAATTACATCGTTGCAAGAGGCTCTTAGCGGCCACGAGTTTAAACTGGAAGAAGACTTGTTGAAAATGGTTGACGTGTTATCTATATAAATGATAGCAGTTGTATATAGCGGATCAAATCATGCCGACTGGCGACTGTCGGACAAGGGGCGTACTGTTGCCTCTTTTAAAACAAATGGCATCAATCCCTATTTTAATGATGAGAAACACATCACACAACTATTCAACAAAAACATTAACCTGATACACCACGCCGAAGAAATAAAGAAGGTATATTTTTTTGGTGCCGGCGCTTCATCAACTGATCTGAAAGCGGTGGTGCAAAAAGCTTTTGAAGGCTTTTTTAAATTTGCCAAGGTAAACATAGCGCATGATATTGAGGGCGCGGCCATTGCCTGCTGCAAAAACTCGCCGGGTATTGTAGGCATCTGCGGAAGCGGGAGTAACGCTGCCTGGTACGATGGGCGCAAGGTTAAACCTAACAATTATGGCTTAGGTTATATTTTGGCCGATGAAGGATCCGGCAATTGGCTGGGCCGCCAGCTGGTAAAAAGCTTTATGAACGAAACCCTGCCCGAGCATCTGCGCAAAAAGTTTGTAAAGCAATTTGATGCCGACCGCAGTAACCTGTTGGAGAAAGTTTATCGCCAAAAACAACCGGCCCTGTTCCTGAGTTCATTCAGTGATTTTTATATGGAGAATCACGAAGATCAATATCTTGCTAACGTCATAAAAACAGGATTTAGTAAACTAATAACCACATACTTGTTACCTTTACATAAGCAACATCCGGGTGCTTCTTTGCATTTTGAAGGATCAGTCGCTTTTGCATTTCAAACCTACCTGCACGAGGTAGCTGCCGAGTCAGGATTGGAGATTACAAGTATCATAAAAGAGCCTATAAACAATCTATTAACGTATTATTCAAATAAAAATTAAAAAATCATGAAAATAGGAATCAACGGTTTCGGCCGTATTGGACGCCTGGCATTCAGAGCTGCTGTTGAAAGAGCCGACATTGAAGTTGTTGGTATTAATGACCTTGTTGACCCGGACTACATGGCTTACATGTTAAAGTACGATTCAACTCACGGTGCTTTCAAAGGTACTATTGCTGTTGAAGGTGGCCATTTGGTTGTTAACGGTAAAACTATTCGTGTAACTGCTGAAAAAGACCCTGCAAACCTTAAATGGAATGAAGTTGGTGCTGAAGTTATCATCGAGTCTACCGGTTTATTCTTAACACTGGATACTGCTCAAAAACACATTGACGCAGGTGCCAAAAAAGTAGTGATGAGCGCGCCGGCTAAAGACGATACCCCTACTTTCGTAATGGGTGTAAATCATAAACTGTTAAAAGCAGAGCAAACTATCGTATCTAACGCTTCATGTACTACTAACTGTTTAGCGCCTATCGCTAAAGTATTAAATGATAAATTTGGTATCGAAGAAGGTTTGATGAGCACTATCCATGCGGTAACTGCCACTCAAAAAACTGTTGATAGCCCGTCTGCAAAAGACTGGAGAGGTGGCCGTGGTGCTTACCAGAACATCATCCCTTCATCAACCGGTGCTGCTAAAGCTGTAGGTTTGGTATTGCCAGAGTTGAAAGGTAAATTAACCGGTATGTCATTCCGCGTACCTGTTGCCGACGTATCTGTTGTTGACTTGGTTGCCCGCTTAAAAACTCCTGCTACTTACGAGCAAATTAAAGCTGCTATGAAAGAAGCTTCAGAAGGCGAATTAAAAGGTATCCTGGGTTACACTGAAGACGAAGTTGTATCTGAAGACTTCAAAGGTGACGCACGTACTTCAATTTTTGATGCAAAAGCAGGTATTGCTTTGAGCGATAACTTTGTTAAAGTTGTATCATGGTATGATAACGAGTGGGGTTACTCAAACAAATTGATCGATTTAGTTCAAGAGATCGGTAAATTATAATATACCTCATTTTTGATATGGAAAGCCCCCGAATTATCGGGGGCTTTTTTTGTTCCCACCTACTACGTCATGGCGAGCGTAGCGTGGCCATCCCATTGAGAACGGTATGCACGTGACTTTCCTGTCGGGGATTACTACGCTCGTTCCTCGCTCGTAATGACGTGCTTGTTGACACTTGCAGGTTTTCGTATATTACACAAACAAAACCCGATCCATCATGCTCAAAAACACCTTCCTCATCCTGCTACTATCAGCAGCCATAACCACCCAAGCCCAAACCAATTACCCCAAACCCATAGAAGGCGACTACAAAACCAAAGATTTCCTGTTCGAAAGCGGCGAAAAACTGCCCGAAATGAACATCCACTATATCACCGTAGGGCAACCGCATAAGGATGCTAAGGGAAACATAGATAACGGCGTTTTAATAACGCATGGCACTACCGGTAATTCGCAGGGACTGGTGTCTATCGCGCGGTTCTCTAATACTTTGTTTGCCCCCGGCGCACCTTTGGATGCTACTAAGTATTATATGATATTTATTGATGGTATAGGTCATGGCAAATCAAGCAAGCCCAGTGATGGCCTGCACATGAAGTTTCCGAAATATACTTATAATGATATGGTGAAGGCGCAATACCTGCTTATAACCGAGCATTTGGGCCTTAAACACCTGCGTTTGGTGATGGGTACATCAATGGGTGCCATGCATACCTGGGTTTGGGGCTATACCTATCCCGATTTTATGGATGCCCTGATGCCGCTGGCCAGCAACCCCGTTGAGATTGCGGGCCGAAACCGCATGACCCGCAAACTGGCCATTGACCTGATAGAGAACGACCCGGCCTGGATGGGAGGGGAGTACAAAGAACAACCCAAAGAAGGGCTGATAGGCGCTTCGGCGGTGCTGATGTTTATGGGTAGCAGTCCGCTGCAGATGCAGAAGGCTGCGCCAACCCGCGAATTGGAGGATGCTATTGTGGAGCGCACCTGGAAACGCTACCAAACTACGTTGGATGCTAACGATGTGATCTATGCCTTTGATGCTTCGCGCTATTATAACCCTGCGCCGCATCTGTCAAAAATAAAAGCACCGCTGTTTGCCATTAATTCGGCAGATGACGAAGTGAACCCACCCGAACTGGGCATTATGGAACGCGAGATTAAAAAAGTAGCCAAAGGCCATTACATCCTGCTGCCCATAACGGATGAGACATCCGGCCACGGCACACATTCTAACCCCACTATTTGGGGGAAGTATTTAAAGGAGTTGATGGAGGTGTCGGAGAAGAAGTAAAAGGAAGCTCTGCCTGTTAGGTGTCACCCTGAGCCCCGTCGAAGGGTGAGCGCAAAGGCCTCTTCCCGCATGCTTCGAGTGCCTCAGCATGACAGTCCGCGCTACGTATGCGCTATAAAAAATGCCCCTAACCTCGCGTTAGGGGCATTTTATTAAAAATTAACTGTTCTTATTATTTATAGAAACCCTTGCGGGGATAAGGTGACTTGTTTATGCGCTTTGAATAGCGTCGTTCACATCATTGGCAGCGCTTTTAACTTTTGATTTAGCGTTGGCAACATGGTCGCGGGCATCATCGGCAATATCTTCGCCTTTTGAGCGTATCTCGTCGCTTACGCCATCGCGGTAGTTATACAGGTCATCGGCAGCGCCATTAAACCTGGCTCTTACTTTTTCGTAGGCACTGTTACCGTAGTCTCTGATGCTATCAGATGCTGAACGGGCTTTGTCTTTAGCTTTTCCGGCCAGGTCATCGGCGTAACCGGCAATACTTCCGCGGGTGTTTTCACCACTATCCGGAGCAAACAATAAACCCAATACCGCACCTGCGGCCGCGCCTACCAATAAGGCTGCTATAATTTTTGATTGATCTTTCATAATGTTCTTCATTTTTGTAGCTATATAGGTTTATACAACAACAATGCCAATACCGGGAAGATACCATAAGATAGTTTAATCGGTTTGGAGTGTATGGAAAAGTGCACTGTAGTGTAGAGTAGAAACAAGGTTTTGTCATTGCGAGGAGGAACGACGAAGCAATCTCCGCATACAAGTTGTACAATTAGCATGCGGAGATTGCTACGCTCGCAATGACATAAATAATATTTATCCTTCCCAAAAGGGAGGTCGAGAGTGGTAACTAGGCTACCGACATATACCCATTGATCGTATCTTCCGAATCCTTTACGATCTCGCATATCTTCTGATCCAGCTCCTGCACGGTAAGCTCCAGCATCTCAAAATACTCGGGGGCTGCTTTGCTTTGTTCCAATTTGATGAGGGCCATAATACCTAACAGCGACGCTACCGGACGGCGTAACTCGTGCGATTGGATGATGGCAATGCGGGTAAGCGCGGCGTTTTGGATATTGATCTGGTCCTCCTGCATTTTACGTTCTGTAACGTCGGTTGAGTTGAGGGCCACGCCAATGATCTCGTCAGCTTTATTTTTTATAGGGACAAATACAACCTCTTTCCAACGGGCCTGAGGGGTATCGGCATTTAGTATCCATTCTTTTTTCACCGTTTCGCCTTTAAAAGCACGTGCAAATAATTTTTTAAGAGATTCAACGCGGTTAGGGGTAACATGGTTAAGCAGGCAATCGCCGGTTATCAGGCCGCTGCCATTGTTTTCCTGCGCAAACTCTTCAGCGGCATTGTTAAAGGCCAGTATCTCCAGATTATTGTTCACCAGCACATGCGTGTCGCGGCTGCTGTTAAATATGGCGTTCAGCTTTAGTTCCGATTCTTCAATGATCTTTTTTTGCAGCTTGGTTTCATGGTGGCGCTGCTCCAGTTCGGTAAGGCTGTGGTTAAGTTCCATCAGGTTCATTACCTGTTTTGACAGTACTTTAAGCGCGTGCTGCTGGTGTTCATCAAGGTCGCGTGCTTCCAGGTCAACAACACATAAACTGCCAATAGCGTGGCCATCATTAGTTTTAAGCGAAGCTCCGGCATAAAAACGTACATGCGGGTCGCGATGAACCAAAGCGTTGTCTACAAAGCGTGGGTCTACCGCCAGGTTGGGCACTATCATCAGGCCATCCTGCTGTATGGTATAATTACAAAAGGCCAGGCTCCTGTCGGTCGATTCGATATCAACCCCCGTGCGCACTTTAAACCATTGCACGTCATCATCAAGCAAAGTAATTAGTGCAACCGGCGTTTTGCATAGGTGCGCGGCGAGTTTAACGATCTCTTCCAGATCGGCTGTGATAGCGGCATCAAGGTGTTTAAACCTTTGTACAGCTTGTAGTCGGTTAAGTTCGTTCATAGATGCAGTGACAGGGGGTAAGCACCAATAAATTTTTTACAACTATAGCTACGCTTTTATATATCATATGGTTTTAAATTTCGACTTAATAACGTTGTAAACCTTGTAACTTTTATAATACAATTATTAGTTATAGGTTAATACTTTATTAATAAGCAATTGGTTGCTCAACGTCGGTTTTAAAGACTTGTTTTTTTGGGTAGATAAAAGGGTTTGTTACTTTTGCGGGCGGAGGCAGCTCACCTGACTTACACAGTGCCACCAAACAAAAACATATACTAACAATGCGTGCATTTTTATTTGATTTAAACGGAACCATGATAGATGACATGGCTTATCATGGCCGTGCCTGGACGAACATGTTTAACCAGGAGTTAGGTACTAACTTTACCACCAACGAGCTTGCCCCGCAACTATACGGTAAAAACCCCGAACTGATAACCCGCGTATTTGGAGCAGGCAGGTTTACAGCCGAAGAGATGGACCGCCTATCTATGTTAAAGGAACAGCAATACCAACGGGAGTACCTGCCGCATTTACGCCTGCTACCCGGTTTGTCCGAGTTTTTGGAGCAAGCACACCAGGCAGGTATTTTAATGGCGATAGGATCTGCAGCTATACCATTCAATATTGATTTTGTGTTGGATAACCTTAACATCCGCCACTACTTTAAAGCCGTAGTAAGTGCCGATGATGTGCTGATCAGTAAACCACACCCCGAAACGTACCTTAAATGCGCCGAACTATTACAAGTTAACCCAACAGACTGTATTGTATTTGAGGATGTGCCAAAAGGTGTAGAATCGGCAGTTAATGCAGGGATGAAAGCCGTGGTATTAACCACCACGCACTCTATAGCTGGTTTTGCGAAGTATGATAACATATTGCATTTTGCCGATAGTTTTAACGGTGAATTTTTTGATGAACTTGCGCGTTAACCTGTAGCTTAGCGCTACAAAATAGTACGCTAAATAAGTGAAACAGGTGTAGTATTAAAAATATTAATATATTGATAATGAGTGGTGTAGCATGCTACACCAGGTGTAGCGGTGTAGCGCGCTACGCATAAACCGCTACACTGCGCGTTATATAGTGAAGAAGAATTTAAAATTTGACCTATGAAGATAAAGTTACCATTTATATGCGGTTGCGCGATGCTGATGCTGAGTGCCTGCTCGCGGGTGTACTCGCCGGCGCTGTTCCATAACGATATTGCGTATATGCCCAAACCAGCCTCGTTTGATAAGGAGGCCTCATCCACCTATGTTTCCGGCGGACTGGACATGCACGCCAACAGCAGCTTTAATGACCTGATCATTAGCGGCCAGGTTAACCTGAGCCAGGGTCATCGTTTCAATAATTTTAACGTTGCCTATGGTGGTTTCGCCTCTTTCGGCGATTACCAGAACGGTTCGAGTGACAAAGCTGCCCCCAATTACTTTAGTGACAAGTTTTTCGGCGCCGTAGGCGGACGTTTTTCGGCAAATGCCTTTGTAACCGAGGGTAGGGTTGATTTCAGATTCATCGGTGTTGAGGCCGCCTTCAGCCATGAATTTGGCGATTACCTGGCCTACCGTAAACTGGTAGCCAACCAGCCCGCCTTTTACGTTGATAGCCGCAGCGATCTCTTCAGCCTTGGCCTAACCACCGAGGTGATATTCCATAACCAAAATAATGTGGAATTTCAGCATGGCATCCGTGGTTACCTGGGCACCACCTTTGGCAATAACAATATTAACAACGTTAAGTACACCGAGGATTCGGCCACGGCCCGCATGTTCCGTAACATTTATCCAAAAGCGGCGTATTACATGAAGCTGAGAGATTTTTTTGGCACCATTGAGGTAGGCAGTGCCTTTATGATGAGGGCAGGATATAGGTTCTAACAAAAAAGCCGGGACACGATCCCAGCTTTTTTATTATCTATTCAGAGTAAACACTTACCACCTTATCCCGCAGGTTATAACCCGATGCCATAACCTCGCCATAAGCGCCGGCAGTGCGTACGGCAATCAGGTCGCCACGGAATGATTCAGGCAGGCTCACATCCTTGCGGAAGCAGTCGGTGCTCTCGCAAATAGGGCCAACGACGTCGTAGTTTAAGTTATTACTTTCCGACTTCCGGCTAATGTTCTCAATTTCATGATATGCCTGGTAAAGCATTGGGCGCATCAATTCGGTCATGCCGGCATCCAGGATCAGGAAGTTCTTTTTCTGGCCGTTCTTAACATAAAGCACCCTGGCCACCAGCGATGCGCATTGGGCCACCAGCGCGCGACCCAGCTCGAAGTGTACCTCCTGACCGGGTTTAACATTCAGGAAGTCTTTGAAAACTTTGAAGTAACCCTCAAAGTTAGAAACGGTGTTAGTGTCCGGGTTGTAATAGTCAACGCCAAGGCCACCGCCGGCGTTGAGTACCTTTACGGTGAACCCGTGGTTCTCAAACCAGTCCTGTATCTCGTTTATGCGGATGCAAAGGCTTTTATAAACTTCCAGATCAGTGATCTGCGAACCTATGTGAAAATGAACGCCGATAAACTGTATGTTGCTGCAGGCGCGTAAAGTTTCGGCCACGCTATCCAACTGCCAGGTATTAACGCCGAATTTATTTTCATCCAATCCGGTGGTAATGTAGTGGTGTGTATGCGCGTCAACGTTAGGGTTTATGCGGATGGCCACGCGGGCGGTTTTACCCTTAGCGATAGCAAGCTCATTAATAACCTCCAGTTCCTGTACAGATTCCACGTTGAAGCAGAATATGTCGGCATCTAAAGCCAGGTTTATTTCCTTGTCTGATTTACCCACGCCGGCAAACACCACCTTGTCCTTGCTAAAACCATAGTCAATAGCAGCTTTCACCTCGCCACCGCTCACACAGTCGGCGCCAAAGCCTATGGCCTGCACGGCTTGCAAAACCTTAGGGTTAAAGTTAGACTTTAAGGCATAGTGCACATGAAAGCCATATTTGGCCGAAGCCGCATGGCAAGCCTGTAATGCCTGGTTCAAAACATCCAGATCATAGTAATAAAATGGTGTTTCGATGTTGTTAAAACGGGTAACGGTATCTTGGTTGAACATAATCTTTTACGTCATTGCGAGGAACGAAGCAATCTCTGCACATGCGGGTCAGCTATCCTCATTATATTTATTGCCGTTTGCCGGTCGAATTTATCTCAATGCTAAGCTTATGTAGAGATTGCTTCGTTCCTCGCAATGACGGCGTATTATTTATTAAAATAATCGGCTGTGCAAGCTCCTCAGTGCCTCCACCTTGTCCTCAGTTTTAACCAGTACAGATAGGTTGTGCTTGCTGCCGCCGTATGATATCATGCGCAATGGCAGGTGTTTCAAGGCATCCAGCACGCGCGAGCCGAAGCCCTGCTTGTCTGCCGCGAAATCGCCCACTACGCAAATAATAGTCTGATCGTGGTCAATGTCCACCTCGCCAAAGCTGTTTAACTCTTCCAATATCTGGTCAAGGTATGTCGTGTCATCAATAGTTAAAGATACCGCCACTTCCGAAGTGGTGATCATATCTATCGAAGTTTTATATCGCTCAAAAACCTCGAACACCCTGCGCAGGAAACCGTAAGCCAGCAACATACGGCTTGATACGATCTTGATAGCCGTAATTCCATCCTTAGCCGCAATAGACTTGATCTGGTTCTTTTCACTGGTTGAAGTAATCAAGGTGCCCTTAGCCTGCGGATCCATCGTATTCAGCAACCTAACCGGAATTTTATATTTCTGTGCCGGGAAAACACTTTGCGGATGCAATATCTTAGCACCAAAATAAGCCAGCTCGGCAGCTTCATCAAATGATAGCTGGGCGATAGGTTTAGTACCTTGTACAATGCGCGGATCATTATTGTGCATGCCGTCAATGTCGGTCCAAATCTGCACTTCTTCGCTGTTGATGCCGGCACCTATTAATGACGCGGTGTAATCGCTGCCACCGCGGCGCAGGTTATCAATCTCGCCGAAGGCATTACGGCAAATGTAGCCTTGGGTGATGAATAGCTTATTATCCGGGTGTTTTTCTAATAGTGGGATAAGATGCGACGTGATATGCTCAACCAGCGGCTCGCTATCCTCATCGGTTTTCATAAAATCTAAAGCAGGTAATAATACCGAGGGTACGCCTATCTCCTTTAAATAAACATGGTATAACGTAGTCGATAGCAACTCGCCCTGCGCCAAAATTATTTTATCCTCTACCGAAGTAAATAAGTCGTTGGCAATATTGCTCAACAGCGAAAAATGATAGTCAATAACCTCTTTGCCTTCTGCTAAAAAATCTGGTTTGGCAAAAAGTTCGGTAATAAAAGTTTCGTATTTGGCCTTCAGGGCGGCAATTAAACCGGCGGCCTTAGGTTTATCGCCGGCCAGGTAGGCCTGTCCAATTTCAACCAAACTGTTTGTAGTGCCCGATACGGCCGACAGCACCACGATCTGTCTTTCCGAAGCATCAATAATGCCCAGCAAATTCTTCATTCGCTCAGGGCTTCCTACCGATGTTCCGCCGAATTTTAAAACTTTCATTTTTTGTTTCTGTTTACCACAAATGATTGATATTCTTGTATCAACTTTGAGGCGCCTAAATTAGGATTTTAACCACTATATATCATCATAGTAAAATGACAAAAATAAAATTTGGTACAGATGGCTGGAGAGCTATCATCGCGGAAGATTTTACCGTTGAAAATGTGAAACGCGTGGCCTATGCAACCGCATTATGGCTTAAAGATAATTTTGAAAACCCTACTGCCGTTGTAGGTTGCGACCCACGTTTTGCCGGTCCGCTGTTTGCTGATACCACTGCACGCGTGCTGGCGTCGCAAGGCGTTAAAGTTTTCCGTGCCGAAAACCAGTTTGTATCAACCCCAATGATATCATTAGGTACGGTGCGTAAACATGCTTCTGCCGGTATTATTATTACCGCCAGCCACAACCCGCCTGCCTACAACGGTTATAAAATTAAAGCCGATTTTGGTGGTCCGGCTGTTCCTGCCGATATTGAAAAGGTAGAAAACCTGATCCCGGAAACTTTTACCGGTGAGTTAAAATCATTAGACGATTATCAAAAAGACGGCCTGGTTGAATACGTAAACCTGGAAGACATGTATGTAGCCCACGTTGAAAACAGTTTCGACCTTAACCTTATCCGCACCTGCGGCCTTAATTGGGCTTACGATGCTATGTACGGTGCGGGCCAGAACGTAATGCGTCGCCTGTTCCCTGATATTACCTTTTTACATTGCGATGCTAACCCGGGTTTTGACGGCCAGGCACCTGAGCCTATCCAGCGTAACCTGACCGAGTTTGAGGACCTGATCAAACTATCAGACGGTGAGATCGCATCAGGCTTAGTTACCGATGGTGATGCCGACCGTATTGGTTTGTATGACCAGGATGGCAACTTTGTGGATTCGCACCACATCCTGTTGCTGTTGATCCACTACATGTATAAAGTGAAAAAACAAGACGGCGAGGTTTACTCAACATTTAGTTGTACCAGCAAAATACAGAAGCTTTGCGATGCTTACGGTTTAAATAACACTGTAACCAAAATTGGCTTTAAATACATTTGCGACCTGATTGTTAACTCGGGCAAACCATTCCTGGTTGGTGGTGAAGAATCAGGCGGTATTGCTGCCGTTGGCCACATCCCTGAGCGTGATGGTATTTGGATTGGCTTAATTGTTTGGGAGTTTATGGCCAAAACCGGCCGCAGCCTGAGCGACCTGGTACAGGAGATTTACGACATTGTAGGCAAATTTGCCGTTGAGCGTTACGACCTGCATGTTACCGAAGAACTGAAACAGCAGATCATCAGCAACAGCAAAGAAGGTAAGTACACCAGCTTCGGCGATTTAAAGGTTGCCAAAATGGATGACCTGGATGGCTTTAAATTCTTCTTTGAAGATGGCAGCTGGGTAATGATCCGCCCGTCGGGCACTGAGCCGGTATTGCGTGTTTACTCAGAAGCACCAACTTCAAAAGACTCATTCAAAATTTTAGATACTGTTAAAGCCGTACTATTAGGCTAAGCGCTTACTTTTAAGTAATGAAAAAAATGGCCCTCCTGAAAAGGAGGGCCATTTTTTGTTATCGATTGCATTGCTATAATGCAAAATATGCCTGAAAGGGTTAAAAAGTTAATTTTAACGCCATAAATACTGACTTATTCGTCAGTATTTAATAATAGTTTACTAAACCGTTTGGAGGTTTAAAAAAAAACCTTCAACTTTACAGTAGGTTATTTTAATAGGGGTATTAAATAGCTATAACTAAGCCATCTGCGAAAGCGGGTGGCTTTATTTTTTGTATATTAATAGCTTGATTTTTAGTACGTTGATCAGGCGCCGATGTATTCTTTAGAAATGAGTACGAACAACTGGTCGTTATCAACGCACTCATCAAAACATTCTCTAAGCAACTGCTGCACCTGGGTGTTTTTTTGCGCTTTCGCAATGGTTCTGAGCAACCTGTACGATGCCATGTTTATATGTTCAAGCATTTGCATAAAACATATAATATCCATGTCTTTTAACATTGGTATATCAAAGTTATCAGAGAGGCAATATTCATCTTTAACAATAGCCCGCAAAGGGTTGCAATTCTCGTCCGAAGGGGTCTCGTTAAACGTCTCAAAAATTTGATCCATCCGTTTAATTTGCCTTTTTAAGTCATCAGCATATTCTGCCATTCCCTGTTGCAGGGTTTTAAAAGATGCCATTTCAATTAAACGCCCCATTTCACGATCGGCGTAGCGTTTGGCAAAATAAATGCGGTTAAGGTTATGCATAAACACCTTTTGTAATAAATCGTTGTTTAAGGGAGAGGTATGTGTTTTCATTATAGCTATTAGTTGTATTGGTGTTAAATTCACTACTAATACGTTTCAAGAGGTAGTATGTTTTAGCATAAACTAATATAGTGTAGCTTTGCGGCTCAACATGTAACACACACCCATGAAATTAAAACTAGGCGACTTTGTACGGTTTATAGATGAAAAGATGGAGGGTTTTATAACCCGCATTATTGATGAGCAGATGATAGGGGTAACCATTGAAGATGGGTTTGAAATACCTGTACCCGCCAACAAAGTAACCTTAGTACACGGCTACAAAGCGCCGGCCGCAGCAGGTACCGAAGCTGTGCAGGAAACAGCGGTATCATCCGCTGAATTTAAACGCAAAGGTATTTACCTGGGTGTAGTGGCCGATGCCAAAGCAAATTCGGTAGTGCATTTTCATTTAATTAACGATACATCGTACCAGTTGCTGGCTTCGCTAACTACAGATAAGCAGGGCTTTAAAGGAGAATATGCCGGTATTACGGCTCCGCAGGCAACCACGAAAATATATTCGGCACAGCTGGCTGATCTGCAGCTATGGCCAAAGTTTATCATCAATATACTGGCTTACACCACGCAAAATATTGAACCGGCGGCACCGATTGCCTTTAATGATAAATTTAAGGCGAAGGATTTTTCGGGCACTAAAAAGAATATCCCGGTTTTAAATCAATTGGGTTGGCTCATACGGTTAGATGAACCTGAATTAGTCATCGACGCAGATAAACTAAAGGAAAGCTTTTTTAAAACCGCCGAAGAGAAAGTAGCCGTAAACAAACCCGGTAAAGAGGTTGATCTGCATATAGAAAAGCTTCGCGACGATCATCAGTTTTTAAACAGCACCGAGATGCTAAAAATACAGCTGGACTATTTCCATAAAACCCTTGATGCGGCCATCGTTCATCAATTGCCCGAAATAGTGTTTATCCACGGCGCGGGTAACGGTACCTTACGTAATGAGATACACAAGCTGCTGGGCAAGCATGCCAAAGTGCAAACTTTTATGGATGCGCAGAAGGAGAAGTTTGGATATGGAGCTACGAGGGTGATGTTGAAGTAAATATCTTTTTTTATGTCATTGCGAGGAGGAACGACGAAGCAATCGCACGTTGCTTGGTAGGCTACTTTTCTCCGCGCGATTGCCACGCTGCGCTCGCAATGACAGGTTGGTGAAACCGTCGGTCAACGTCCAGCTCCTCAAGCCTATGTCCTGGACTTCTTTCCCGCAAAAAAATTAAAATATACCGTCATCACAATCGCCAATAAAAACCCACCGGCAGTAAACACATCAATAACAGACGATCGTACATCCGCACCGCTTATCCCCTCCACTACATATTCAATAAACGAATTTGGCAGATTAGTTTGGCCTAGTTCTGCTTTTACCTGCCACTGCCAATCGGTAACCGGGCAGTAACCAATGCCGTACCATATGCCCAGTAAAAACCAGCACGCGGCGGTAATGGCTACGCAGTATAAATGCGCGCGGCGGGTGCGTGGCCATATCCAGCCCACCAGGTTAAAACTTACAATAAGCAGGTGTACTATGGTGAGAGCGATATCCAGTAATTTCAAACCTATCATAATTTAAAAATAGCGAAGCGAAACCAGCTCTGCAACATCTGCATTACGCAATCGTTCCCGCGTTTTGTGTTTGCGCAAATTGGGTTGTAATGATTAGTTTAGCAACGAATAACCAATTTATAAACATGAAAAAACTGAGCCTGTTATGCCTGATGCTCCTGAGCGCGGCAAGCACGTTTTCGCAACAAACTATCGTAAAATACCTGTCGGGAACCGATAAAGATCATACCGTATTGTGGGATTTCTTCTGCACCGAAGGCCGTAAAAGTGGCTCGTGGACAAAAATACCTGTACCCTCTCAATGGGAACTACAAGGCTTTGGCAATTACAATTACGGACACGACAAAGTAAAGTTTAAAGAACAGGGCCAGTATAAAACTACATTCGCTACGCAGCCTGCCTGGAAAGGTAAACGCGTTTTTATTGTGTTTGAAGGCGTAATGCGCGATACCAAGGTGATGATAAACGGCAAACAGGCCGGTGAGGTACACCAGGGCAGTTTCTACCGTTTTAAATATGATATTACAGATCTGGTGAAAACAGGTCAAAATCAACTGGAAGTTACAGTTGATAAGGTGTCTGCCAACGCCTCGGTTAATAAAGCCGAGAATGGCGACTTCTGGATCTTCGGCGGTATTTATCGCCCGGTTTATTTAGAGATCACCCCGCAAACTTATATTGACCGTATGGCTGTGAATGCTACTGCTGACGGTGCATTTACCATGGATGTTTATGCGGCTAACTTAAAAGGCGACGAACTAATTACCGGCCAGGTGCAAAAATTAAACGGAGAGAACATAGGTAAACCATTCAGCGTAAAAGCTAATAGCGGGGCCGATTTTCAGCAACTGAGCGCCAGCTTTAACAAGCCTTTACAGTGGAGCGCCGAGTATCCTAACCTGTACCAGGCTATCATCAGCGTTAAAAGCAAAAGTGGTGTGGTGCTGCATACCCAGAAGCAAAAATTTGGTTTCCGTACTGTTGAGGTGCGTAAAAACGACGGCCTATATGTTAACGGCGCCAAAATAGTGTTGAAAGGTGTTAACCGCCATAGCTTCTGGCCGGAGAGCGGCCGCACGCTTAGCCATGCTATACACTTGATGGATACGAAGGCGATGAAAGATATGAACATGAACGCTGTTCGTATGTCGCATTATCCGCCTGACCAAGACTTTTTGGCGATATGCGATTCGATAGGCTTATATGTGTTGGATGAGTTGACAGGCTGGCAAGCTAAATACGATACTATTGTTGGTCGTAAGCTGGTTAAAGAAGTTGTGGTACGCGATGTGAATCACCCGGCTATTTTGTTTTGGGATAACGGAAACGAAGGCGGCTGGAACCGTGGTTTGGATAATGATTACAAGCTATACGATCCGCAAAACCGTACCGTAATTCACCCTTGGGAAAAGTTTAACAACACCAACACAAAACATTACCCCGACTATAACTATGTGGCCAACACCTTACCAAAGGATAAAGACGGCGGCGTATTTTTTCCAACCGAATTTATGCACGGCCTGTACGATGGTGGGGCAGGAGCCGGTTTGGAAGATTTTTGGAACGCGATGACCTTGTATCCGGCCAACGCGGGCGGCTTTATCTGGGTGTTGGGTGATGAAGCGATAATCCGTACAGATAAAAACGGCGCTTACGATGCCGATGGCAACCACGCGCCGGATGGTATTGTTGGTCCGCACCGCGAAAAAGAAGCAAGTTATTATACGATAAAAGAAATTTGGTCGCCGGTTTATATTACCCCACAGCCTATCGATGCGAAGTTTGATGGTAAGATACCAGTAGAAAACCGGTACTCGTTTACCAACCTTAATGCCTGCACTTTTAAATGGAAGCTGGTTAAGTTCCCATCCGCGGCAGCGAAAACAACTACTGCTACGGTTACTTTAACGGGCGCACCGGCAGCATTAAGCCTGGCACCCGGCGCGCAAGGCACGCTAAACCTTAATTTACCTGCCGGATGGAATAAAAATGACGCATTATATTTAACCGCTTACGACAGGAATAAGCACGAGATATTTACCTGGAGCTGGCCAATAACCGCGCCAGCGTCAATTGCTAAAACAGCAACGCCGTGGATAAAAATGCCTATTACGGCCAGCGAAGAAGGTAATGATGTGATCATTAGCGCTAATCGCGTAAAATACTATTTTGATAAAACTACCGGCTACATTGCTAAGGTGGTTAAAGGCAACACCACCATTTCCCTGTCGGACGGACCGGTACTGGCCGGCGTTAACACCACCCTGAAGCAATTTACCCACAAAGAAGAAAACGGCAACCAGATCATCGATGCCGAATACGAAGGCGATGCCACCCTGCACATACGCTGGACCTTTGCCTGGGGTAAACCCGCGCAACTGCAATACAGCTACAAGCAAAGCGGCGATGTGGATTTTCACGGTATAAGCTTTAACTACCCTGAGGATAAAGTTACCGGCATGAAATGGTTGGGCAGAGGCCCTTACAAAGTTTGGCGCAACCGCCTGCGCGGCCAGCAGTTTGGCGTATGGCACAAAGCCTACAACAACGGCATTACAGGCGAAAGTTGGATCTATCCCGAGTTTAAAGGCTACCACCAGGAAGTTAACTGGGTAACCATCGAGAACAAGGAAGCACCGTTCACCGTGTACAGCGATAACAAGAACACGTTTTTACAAGTATACAAGCAAGACCGCGCCAACGCTACCCTCGACCGTGTAGAGCCGCCTATGCCTAAAGGCAACATTAGCTTTTTGCAAGGCATAAGCGCCATAGGCACTAAGTTTCAGGATGCCAAGGCCATGGGCCCGCAAAGCCAGAAAAATAAGCTAAGCGGCGAGCCTGTAAGCGGCACGCTGTGGTTTGAATTTTAAGTTTAATTTGGTGTTTTATAGTTCAGAGTGTCATCCGTTGGGGTGGCACTTTTTGTTTTAGCGGGCGATGGCGGTTAAAGCTTTGTAATACGCCCTGTACTGCTTGAAACCTCCCTGGTAAGTCTCGTGCTTTGCGGCATCCGGCTCAATAATGGTGATGTGTTCGTCTGTGTTTTTAAAGCTATGCCCGACGCCATACAAAGCCCTTGCGGCCAAATATACGGCGCCAAGGGTTGATGCGTCTTCTTCCTGCACTACCACCAGTTTCTTACCGGTCACATCCGCCAGTAATTGCACCCAGGTAGGGGATGATATAAAACCGCCGCTAATGTTAATTTGGTTAATGGTAGTGCCCGATGACTGCTCCAAATGCGTCAACACATCATTTAAAGCATAACATATACCCTCAATACCCGCGCGTAGAAAATGCTTTTGCGTATGTACCGATCGTACGTTTAAGAATGAAGCGCTGGCACCGGCATCCCATATGGGCGCGCGTTCGCCGTGCAGGTAGGGGAGAAATAGCAGGCCATCGCTACCTGCCGGGACGGTTTCAATATCCGCGAAGAGGCGCTCGTAGTCTGTAGGATCTACGTTTGTTTTGTTCAGGAAGTTTTTGAGCAGCCAGTTAACCGCGTTGCCGCCGTTATTTACAGCACCACCGTTGATGAAGGTTTTTTCATCCAGCAGGTAATTAAAGATCATAGCGCTGTAATCAAATACAGGCTGGTTGCCGGTTATCCGCACCGCGCCGCTGGTGCCAATGGTTAAGGCGGCTGTTCCTTCGGCGGAAACATTGCTGCCCAGGTTGGCTGCGCAACCATCGCCAAGGCCGGCAATAAAAGGTGTAGAAGCGGGAATGCCTAATTGCAGAGCGACTGCCGCGTTAATATCTTTACGCTGGTAAGTAGTTTTAACAGGAGCCGATAATTGCGCTTTGCTGATCCCCGCCACGGCACAGGCTTTCTCGTTCCAATCCAGCGTCGCTATATCAAATAAGCCCGTTGCCGAAGCGATGGAATGATCCACCTCAAATACGCCGAACAGCTTATGCCAGATGTACTCCTTAATGGAAATAAACTTCTCTGTACGGTTAAATAAATCCACATCGTACTCATGCAGCCAAAACAATTTGCACAGCGGCGACATGGGATGAATAGGCGTCCCAGATGTGCGGTAAATATCTTCGCCTTCGGCTGATGCTTTTAAAGTTTCGGCATGTTTTGCCGCACGGGTATCTGCCCAGGTTAGCATGGGGCCTAGCGCGTTGCCGGCATTATCAGCACAGATCAGGCTATGGAAGGCGCTGCTTAGGCCGATGGCCGTTGGCGACTCGTTCAGATCAGCGCAAGCCTGGTTTACGCATTTTACAAATTGCTGCCATATTAATTCGGCATCCTGTTCGCTGGCGCCGCGTTGCGGGCTTTGGGTAGGATAGTGGTACTGCGTGGTAGCCAGTATTTCGCCGCCCTGCGCAACAGCAACAGCTTTAACGCTGCCGGTGCCTATGTCTATGCCTAGGATGTAATTCATTATCTCTGTTTTAATCTTTCCACTCCACTACTTTGAATGAGCGTATCACAGAGTCTTTTGAATATGCAAACTCAAGGTTTTTGGTGTAGTCGGGGTCGATCATGTCGTATTCAAGCTCAATTTTATAGGTTATTGCAATGCTGTCTTTCCAGTCAGGTTCCCCTAATTTGTCAATTAGTTGTTTACAGGTCAATCCCACCAATTTATGGTTGGTTGTTAAGTCTTTTAGCATTCTGGCCCGCGAGGGTGGAGGAAAGCCATCAACTGCGCCTGTCGTCCAAGTTTTTTTGTCAAACTTCGTGTTGCACGCCATTAATAAACAACAGGCAATGAACAAACATAACAAATAGTGATTGGCCGATTTCATCATCACTTCCCAAAAGGCACCAACCCATTCAACTGCCTGTACAACGGGTAATCAGGCAATGGCGTAGCCGATTGATGGAAATTTTTACAATAAAAAACCTGTAAGTATTCTTCAACCACGCCGGCGCGGATGATGGGGATATCGGCCACTTTGGTTATGCTGTCGAAGAATGGGGTGCCGTCCTGGTTTATGGTTTCATCGTAAGCGCTGGCTTCGCCGATGATGATGGCGTCTTTGCCTAATAGTGTTTTCGGGTCGACAAGAAAGGGAAGGTTACGTGCATCGCGGTTAAAGCAGATGATGTCTTTTTTTCCGCGCAGGGCCCAGTCTACCTTGCCAGCCAGCCACCAGCGGGTGCTGCCTGCAAATACTTTGGGGTTGTTTAACCAGCCTTCTTTCTCAAAGCGGGTCATGATGCCGTCATAATCTACGCCCTGTATAGTGGGGTCAATTTTGCCGCCGCCAAGGCCGGCCACCCATTTGGGGCCATAGCTTTGCCAAAAGCCGGTAACCAAGTGCGTGCCTAGTACGCCAATGGTTATAATGGTGAAGTAAATAGAAAAATTAAGCCAACGGCGGGTTAAGCGTTTGCGGTATTCATCGACGCCATTCAAAGCTTTGTCAATAGCGAAGCCCAGCGGCATAAACAGCATCATGTAACCCGGCGCCTGCCAGTGGAAATGATACTGCAGATCGGCCCACAGGGTTAATACGGTGAAGAAAATTATAGGTAACACCGCCATCCAAAAGTTAAAGCCGTAGGCGGCCTCAAAACGCTGTTTCCAGCTAATGAATAATTGCTTGATAGTCGGCCACCATATCCATGGCAGCAACCATGCGGCCTGACCCAGGATACTCCGCAAAAACCAATCCACATGAAACTGGAAAGCCTCGTGCCTGGTGCCGGCCCGCGAGCCCTGCCATACAAAAGATACCCAATTGTTATTATAGTTCCACCACAAAACAGGGGTAGCCATCAAGAGGGTGATGAATATAGCCAGGTACGGCCCAGGGTGAGTGATCCAATGGCGCTGATCTTTATTGGTTGCAATGAACAAGAAAACACCCGCGAACAGAAATAAAACATGGTATTTACTCAATGTTGCCAGGCCCATCATAATGCCGATGATCAGCCATAGACGGTATACTTTGCCTTTATCTTTAATGGGGTCAAGCTTTGGTCCGCCTATGCCCAGCACTTTAACTATGTACCAGGTGGCTGCCAGCCAAAAGAAAACCAATGGTCCGTCAGGCTGAAACCAAACCGCTACACCTATAGTAAACAACGCGCTCAGGTTCATTACAGTAACTGCCCAAAAGCCGGCCTTGGCGTTGAATAGCCGCTCGCTTAACAAATAAAGTAACCAGCTTGAGCCGGCAAATAGCAATACCGTAGGTAAACGCAAACCTAAATTAGTAAGCCCCAATAATTTTATGCTGATACCGCCCAGCCAGAAGAAGAGGGGAGGTTGGTCAAAATAACTCCAGTCGAAATGCAACGCGCCGCGGAAGTAGTACGATTCGCCGTTGCCCATGCCGGTGTAGGCTGCAATAAGCAGGCGCACCAAAAACGTAATGATAATAAGATTGAGGGTATAACGGCGGGCGTTGGCTTCGGTTAGTTTACTCATTAAGCGGCGTTGTTATTTGAAGCAGCTAAGGTCATCATTTTTTTCAAAAATTTTGGGCATATATTTTCAGCCACGCTAACATGCATTTAGTTTTTGATGAACGATAAAGCCGCGTTTTTGTAAGCCGGTTTTTGTACCTGTAGTTTCAATTTTTTAAAGGTTTGCATAGGTCCGTCGGTAGCAAAAAGATTGATCAGGAAGGTAGGCGCACCTTCGCCGGGATCTATCTGCAGGTAATAAACCACTTTAACCTGGTTACCCTGCGGGATGATGATCCATTTGCCTTTTGATTCATAAATACGCGTAATGCCTTCCTTGACGGGCACCATCCCTTTTACCGATGGCGCATCAACCGTAACCGTTTTATCCGCAGCTTGTGTAATACTTAAATGGGCCACAAAATCGCGGTTTTGAGCGGGCCAGGGTACGTTAACTTCGCTGTGGTAATATATTTCTGAGGTTGATACCTGTTTAACCAGCGTAGTGCTTTTAGTTTTATAAACCCAGTCGGTATAACTTTTTAGATCCAACAACACAGCCACCAGTTGCGCGGCTGTTGCATTAAGCGTACATTCCACCTTTATGGGTTTTATTTTTTCGGCCGATTTGGGGTTGTTGTAGATTGTTATACCCTCTTTCTCGGTAACCTTTACCCATTCTGATTGCGCATGCGCGGTTGATGCGCTGCTTAAAATAATGATCAGTAAAGCTAATTTTCTGTATATCAACATATCTGCCTGTTTATAAAAGTATATGTTAAGTTATTTAAAATCACATTAATAAATGTTATTCATACCTAACACAAACTTAACCTGCCATTAATATGCCAATTTTACTTTTGCAACGTTAATCCAATTGAAGTTTTAAATAGATCGTTCTTTTTTTCATTGGCTAATAAGATCAGTTAATTACAGAATAAAGAGAGCTAATACCCCGCTCTCTTTATTTATTTAAGGGCTTTTATATAAATTTGATAAAATGAAGATACTTTACGCTATACAGGGCACGGGCAACGGACACTTAAGTCGCTCGATGGATATTGTGCCATTGCTGCAAAAAAAGGGTGATGTTGATGTGTTGGTTAGCGGTATACAGGGCGATCTGAGCGTACCATTCCCGATAAAGTATAAATGCTATGGTTTCGGTTTCATTTTCGGTAAGTCGGGTGGGGTTGATCTGTGGAAATCATTTTTCAAATCAAAGTTTCGCAGGTTTATTAACGAGATTAAGGAGCTACCTATTGATAAATATGATGTGGTGATCAATGATTTCGAGCCGGTATCTGCCTGGGCATGTTATTTAAAAGATAAGCCTTGTATAGGGTTAAGTCACCAGGCTGCAGTGCTGCACGAAAAAGCGCCAAAGCCATCTGAATCTGACGCTATCGGTCGCCTGATATTGAAAAACTACGCGCCGGTAACTTCGCAATACGGCTTCCATTTTAAATCATTTGATAAAAACATAAACACCCCGGTGATCCGCCAGCAAGTGCGCGAGCAGGAAATAACTAACCGTGGCCATTATACCGTTTATTTGCCGGCTTATGATGATAAGCGATTAATTAAACACCTTACCGAGTTTAAGCACATCCAATGGGACGTGTTTTCAAAGCATAATAAAAAAGTTCATCAGCATAAAAACGTGCTGATACAGCCCATTAACAATAAAGACTTTATTAAAAGCATGGCCGAAAGCGCCGGCATACTTTGCGGTGCCGGTTTTGAAACTCCTGCCGAAGCTTTATTTATGCAGAAAAAGTTATTGGTTATCCCCATGAAAAACCAATACGAGCAGCAGTTAAATGCAGCGGCGCTGAAAGAAATGGGTGTGCCTGTTATAAAAAGTTTAAAAAGCAAGCACCACGAAACTATCCAGGATTGGTTGGATAATGGCAAACCCATCAAGGTAAACTATCCGGATAATACGGCGGCTATTATTGATGCTATTTTTGAGAAACTGTAGGCTTAGCCGTTTAGCGTAGCGATATTCTTATTCTGTATTTTACTAAAAAGCGCTACCATGCAAATAGCACCAATAGTGGCGTACAACATATCCGACTGCGTATCCCAAATATAACCCTGCGTACCCAGGAATGAATCGCCGGATTCACCGGAAACGAGCGAAACGCCCCATTCCAAAAACTCATAGGCAGCACTTATAGCCATGCAAACGCATACAGTTAAAAAGGATAACCAGCTTTTTTTAAGCACCACCTGCTTGCGTACAAACAGCTCGCGGATGATCATGGCCGGTACAAAGCCCTGCATAAAGTGGCCTATTTTATCGTAGTTGTTACGGGTTTGGTGGACGGTGTCTTTTATCCACTCAAACAAGGGTACTTGAGCGTAGGTGTAATGTCCGCCAATAAACAATATATAGCAATGCACCAGTATCATTACGTAAGTTAGGTAAGTGAAACGGAAGCTTTTGAACGTAAACAGTAATACGGCGAGTCCTATCACCGCCGGGAAAACTTCAAGCACCCAGGTAAAATAATCATGCGGGTTTATGGCCGATAAAGCGAGGCCGAAGGCGAACAGAAAAACGAGCAGGTAATATTTTTTCATGTGTTTAAAGATGGGGAATAAATATGATATGTTGGATAGGAGGGAGCACGGTTACGACTCGACCGCTCTCCACGTCATAGCGAACGAAGTGTAGCTATCCCCGAGCGATGAGTATGCGTGCGACCAGTCTGAAGGGGATTACTACGTTCGTTCCTCACTCGTAATGACGTACTGTGTGGTAACTTGTTGTACATCAGCGCAATAATAAATTGAAATTTTATTTGGATTAATTATAAATAAACGGCATTTTTGTTACCGAAGATGCAGACAATAGTTAACGCCCAAATAGCCACCATGAACGAAGTATTTAGCACCACCCGCGGCGCTATCTACCAACATGATGCCGAGCGTTGCTGGTATGTTGATTTTGCCGGTAAACTGGCCAAGTTTGACTACCGCTGCCTGTTAAAACTACGCAAAGCTGTTTACAATGTTGACATAGAGCAGGTGCTGCTTAAAAGCGACAAAACGGCCGATGTAGAGATCATCTTCATTTGTGCCTGCGATCATACCTACGTACTAACCCTGGTACAGATCATCGCCCTGAAAGAAATTTTAGAAGGTACTTTTACGATGTTAGAACTCAATAACATCATCTACGACAGGCTATACCGCTTACCGGGCGTGATTTAGACTGATTTCATATTGCACTTATTTTATACGGTCGGCATTTTATAGCACTATGTTTGTACTATAATTACTCGCTACAGGTTTATCCTGTTTAAATTATTTGCATCATGAAAGATCTAATCCGTATTAAATCGCTTATTTCAACTGAAATTGAGCAACTGCTGAACCAGCAGGTAAAAAAGGAAGCATATTCTTCATCAATATATTTGTCAATGGCATCATGGTGTAACCGTAATGGTTATGACTATTCTTCTGACTACTTTTTTAAACAAGCTGAAGAGGAGAGAGAACACCAGCTGAAATTCTTCAAATACATTTTAGATATGGGCGGTAACGCTATATCTCCGGATGTAAACGATATTAAACAGGAATTTAACTCTTTCCGCGAAGTTTTTGAAGAAGCTTTGGATCAGGAGATCTCTGTTACCCAATCTATCAACAACATTTACGGTCGTTGCCTTAAAGTTCAGGATTTTGTGACCATGGAGTTTTTAAACTGGTTCCTGAAAGAACAACGTGAAGAGGAATACAAAGCACGTCGTGCCCTGGAATTATTCGAAGTTATTGGCGAAGAAGGTACCGGCAGATGGCAGATTGACAAGCACGTTGGCGGTATTAAATACGATAGCGAAGCTTAATATCAAAAACCCAGAAGTTTTAATACTTCTTTAGGATGATATTCTTTTAACCAGGTATTACCTGGCTGTAATGCACAGATTGGCGCAAATTTGCAACGGTCTGTGCATTCTGTTTCTATAACCTCTATCTCTTCGTCTTTGTGATGTTTGGCGTATGATTTTGCCAGTTTATACATCTCTTTTCCGCCCCTTTTGCTGCACTTGCTGCCTGTACAAACGTACAGCACTTTATCAGGCACCGTAAACTTACCCATGGTGCAAAGTTAAATGATAAATAATTATAAAGCTATTGTTAAGTACGGGAAATGACGTTGTTAAAACTTATAGCAACGGTTGCCGATGTAGTCGCCGTTGTTAGGTTTGCTCAGGTAAAAGCCAACCGAAAGTTCGTGGCTGCCGTTATTATAAAAGCCAAGTCCGCTTAGTGAATGATCGTAAGAATAGCCAATGCGTATAGAAGGCGTGGCAAAAAACTCGATCACACCGCCAAAAGCGTTACGGGTGCTTAGGTTAGTTTGCAGGTTTGGTTTGTTATATAATTTAATGACTGAACGGTAAAACGCGCCGACAGACATACGTTCATTAAATAGCAGGAAGGCGTCAATATCCATCGTCGTAGGGCCTTTTACATCGTCTTTGATCAGGAAGATAGGTTTCAATTTTACACCGCTGTAATCGTCCAAATTAAAGAGCGCGCCACCTGTTAAATAAATATGAGGCTGGGGGATAGGTACCAGCAGGTTATCAGGATTATCTTTTTTAACGAACCTTGCCAGGAAGTTAGTGGTTGACAGGCCCAGGAAGTAACGTTCGTTAGAGTAATAGATACCGAAATTAGCATCGGGTATAGCGGTGCTTTGCGAAGCGACAGGTATGGCCTGATCATTACCTTGTATAGCATTCAGGCGCGAGCCGTCAATTCCCAACTGGGTAATGCCGCCTGCTATACCAAATGAAAGCCGTGAATTTTCGTTTTCGCCAATGCGTATGCGATAGGCGTAATTGATGTACGCTGAAAAGTTATTTTGAGCACCCACGCGGTCGCTGCTCAGAGTTAAGCCCAAACCCATATTCTTTTCTTTAATAGCACCATCCGCTGCAAGCGAAAAACTTTGCGGTGCCCCGGTTACACCTACCCATTGCGATCGGTAGTACGATTGTACGTAGATCTCCTCCTTATGCCCCGCGTATGCCGGGTTAATATATATCCCGTTAAAAATATACTGACTTACCTGTGTATCCTGTTGTGCCTGTGCGGCAAGTGTTTTTAGGATGATAACACCAATTAAAATTAACTTTTTCATGGCCGTATTATTTTTTTGTTCGCAGTAAAGTAATGTAGCCCTTGTATGAATCCCATTTACCCGAAGGGGATTGTATGCGCAGGATGTAGAAGTAGGTGCCTTCGTTCAAACCGCTTCCGGTCCAGTCGCTCTGATAATTCTTTTTCTGGAATACGGTAGCGCCCCAGCGATTCATCACCGTAAACTCGTTGGCAGGGTAGGCGGATAAACCCGGAATGAAGAACGCGTCGTTCACACCATCGCCGTTAGGCGTAAACACGTTTGGTATAGTTAAACCTGAAGAGGTTACCAACACAGTAGCCGTATTGTTATCCATATTGGCATCTGGCTGCGCCGCTGTAACAGTGGCCGTGTTGGTCACGTCGCCCGGTTTTAATGGGGTAACGGTAAACGTAAGTGTAGCCGATTCTCCCGGTTGCAGTTGGCCGATGGTCCATTTTATATTCTGGTCAACATTGTTATAATTTGCCGTACCCGTTGGTGTAGGCGTCATCTGGCCAAATTTTACATCAGGTGGCATAACATCTGTAACATTGATGCCGGTAGCTGTTGTTGGGCCGTTATTGATAACGGTGATGGTATATACAATGGGTTCGCCCGCGTTTTTTGATGGCTGATTGGCGGTAATGCCGATTACCATGTCGGCAGTTGAAGTTGCCGGTATTACATTGACCACAACCCGATCTGATAATTCGGACGCGCAACTACCCATATTAATGGTTTGTACCTGGTAAGCGCCTGTAGTGTTAACTACTAATGTGCGCTGTGTACCACCGGTAATAGGAACGCCATCCTTTAGCCACTGATAGGTCACACCTCCGGCCTGATCGGCGCGCAGTGTAACCGATTTGCCTTCTACTATATTTATGGTTTGGTCGGCATTGGCCAACGGGGCGCCGGTTTTGGCGCTTCCCGTCAGGCAATACGTTAATAAAACCATAAAAGCAGAAAGGCTAAATAATATGTGGCCCTTTAGTAGCATTAATTATGGGGTGATAGTAATAGTTGGTTTGGTTGGCA
The DNA here is from genome assembly GCF_059690715.1 of Mucilaginibacter sp. A3364. NCBI lineage: Bacteria > Pseudomonadati > Bacteroidota > Sphingobacteriia > Sphingobacteriales > Sphingobacteriaceae > Mucilaginibacter > Mucilaginibacter sp. A3364. Next base: position 2,473,048 of record NZ_JCAWED010000001.1, on the reverse strand, counting down.
ATGCTATTACGTTAAAGTTGATAGCGTTTGATGTTGCCGCGCTACAGGTTTTTAAAGCTGCAGGGTAGTTAATTTGTACGGTGTAAGCAATGCCTGTACCTACCGCGCTGTCGTCAGTACTGTTTAAGGTATAGGTTTGGCCTGTTGCGCCGGTAATAGCCACGCCGTTTTTATACCATTGGTACACGTAAGTAAAGTTCTCTGTAACGGTGGTTGCCTCGCCGCCGGTTGCTGTAAGCGTTAAACTTGCAGGCACCGCGTTGGTACAATACTGTGTAGTTGCCGGGGTGTTTGATACAATAGCAGCTGTTATACCAGGCAATACATACACAATAGCCGGATCAGACGCTGTAGCCGACTCGCAACCCTCGGTATTTACCGATGTTGATGTATAGGTGTAATAACCTACAGCCGGTGGTACATCAACCAAATTGGCTGTAGTGCCGGCAAGGGTAGTAGCGGTGCCTGCGGTATTGGTACCTTCATAACGTTTCCAGATGTAGCTGGCCGCTCCGGGCGAGGCTGCGGTAAGTTTTACCTGGTCGCCGGTACAGTACGCGGCAAGCGTTGCTGGGTTTAAGTCGGCTAATGCGGCAACTTGTGCACGGGCTTTACTTGCGCCTAATAAAAGGAAAAGGCCAAGAAGCAATTTGATGATAAAAGGGCTCTGTTTCATGGTGTTATTTGATTTTAATTTGTTAATGCTATGGTAGGTTGTGCCGGGCGTGCGTCAATCTTTACGCTTACAGGCGTATCTGTACTCACGCAGCCGTTGGCATTTTTTACAGTTAATGTTCCGTTATAAGTGCCTGCGGAGGCTGCTGCAGGCATGGTTATATTGATATTGCTGGCCGGTAGCGCGGCATTGTTAACGTTGGTAAACCCCGCAGATGCAGCGGTGCTATCCCAGGTTATGCTGTACGTAGTAGGAGTTTGTGTACTTGTGTACGGCACAGTGGTGGCGGTAACACCTGTGCAAACAGGTACTGCGGTGCCGGGGGCGACAGTTGGCCTTGGGTTTACGTTGATAGTTACAGGTGTGCGTGTTGTTACTTCGGTGCAACCATCGCGACTAGCCTCTACATAATAAATATTAGGGCTTGAAGTGCTTAAGCTTGCCGCTGTTGGTGTGTACGATGTACCGGTATGCAATAATGTGCCATTGGTAGCCGCATCGTACCATTTATATGTAGTACAAGTTTGTGTGTTGTTAACGGCCAGCGTAGATGTGTTACCCTCGCATATGGTAGTTGCAGTGGCTGCTGCGCCGTCGATGTTCGTAGTTGGATCAGCTATTAATTTTTTGACATCGTAAATGCGTAGACCGGGAACTAATCCCGCAGTAGCTAAACCGCCTACCTGTACTTCTACACGGTCAAATACGCCATATGCGGCCGGGGGCGATAAGATCAGCTCGTATTTTTCATTACCGGCCGTGCTGCCGGGCAACAAACTAAGCGACAGCAAACCCGAACTTGCTTTGACCCCGGTACCTACCGGCGTTGTGCCATTGTAAAGCTGTATGGTAAAATCAGTTATCAGGCTAAGGTCAAGCAAACCGCCGCCGGGTTTCTGCAGTACCAGTTTAACCTTATCGCCCAGTTGCGACTGGGTGTTGAATATAGTGGTATGAAAAACCTGGCTCAATAGCTGGGCGCCAACCTGCATTTCGGCGTAGGTGGCAAGGGTAGGGTCGTTGTCTATGGCGCTCCATTCGTTGGTAACGGTGCCTGTCGCTGTTGCTATACCGCCAACAACGGTGGTACGAATACCCGAAAGCACATCAATCGGTGTATTACAAGCAACCGATGTGCTGCCCGTTGTATTGATAAAAGCACCGTAAACATCAACACTTTGTGCCACGCCCAGGCCCGATAGTTCAACCCAAACACCGGTGTAGGGTACAGGTGTACCGCCCGCATCCTGCGGTATAATGGTTATTTCCATAGTACCTGCGCCGTTAAGCAGGCCCAAGAGTGTGGCATCTTCATAGGCTTTGCCGGCGGCATCGGCAGTCCAGCCAAAAAAGTTATGCAGGTTGGTATAAGGTTGCACCTTTACGCCGCCAAAAACTGAAAGTAAACCTGCCGGGAAAGATAGTTTAACAGTTACCGGAGTACCGGCGGTTTGCGTAGTGCCAAAATCAAGAAATTGCTTTGCTGTACCTGCTACGCCGCTGTTAAGGGTAGAATGACTGACCATATCGCCGCTAACAGCATTGGCAGCGTTGCTTACCGAAGTGAATGCTCCGGCAACATCAGTGCGTTGTACTGTAGCGAATGATCGAACAGGGATATTACATTGCCCAAAAACATCCCCGCCCGGGGATGCAATTATGAATACAATCAACAGGCACAAAAGGCCTTTTAGCTTAGGTATTATGGGCATTGTTTACGCTATTTAGGGGGTAAATGAGTGGCCGTTCATTTTATGCTTTTATGCACGGCATTTTCATTGTCTCCCAAATTTACCACAGCAAATAGTGCCTTTTTTAGCCATTCGGGTTCAGTTTGGTTTGGTGGGCTATGTATGTAAATGAACGCTGTGCACAGGCCTGCACAACTGTGAACAACACCACTACAGGTTGTTAGCTATGAACAAAAAATGAATAGAGTATTATTTTATTTTTATAAGTTTAATCCCTCATCCCCTAATAACTATGAGATCATTTTTTTTAGAAAAGTGGTTTAAAGACATACCCATATCCAGGAAGCTGTATTTCACTATCGGAATTATGGCTTTGCTGATATTGATGGAACTGTTCACACTGGGCTTTGCCATATCCAGTTTGTCGGCAGTCCGTTCATTTGTGGGTGGGGAGGGGCTGTGGTCAAAAGCGCAGAAGGACGCCGTTTCTAATTTGCGGTTGTATGCCTATACCCATGATGAGAAAGATTACCGGGCCTATCAACAGTTTTTAAAAGTTCCGCTGGGCGATGGCAAAGCCCGTAAAGCCCTTGAAAAACCCGAACCCGACCTGGAAATGGCCCGTCAAGGTTTCCTGGAGGGAAGAAATCACCCGGACGATATCGACGGCATGATCAAACTCATGCTGCGCTTTAATAAAATTGATTATATAGCCCGCACCATATACTACTGGCAACAGGCCGAAGCCTCGTTGATGAAGCTCATCCCGGCAGGCGAAGAACTACATAAAAAGATCCAATCAGGCAAAATAACCGATGCCGAAACCAAACAGGCTCTTGCATACATCGAACAAATAAATACGCAGATCACCCCATCCGAGGACGGGTTTTCATACACCCTGGGCGAAGGCTCGCGCTGGTTTGAAAAATTGATACTAGGCATATTGATCGGGCTGGCGCTTACCGTGGAGATAACCGGTATAGTAATAGCGATATCTATTAGCCGTGGTATTGAAAAAGGGCTTAGAGAGATCATTACCGGTGCCGAAAAAGTATCAAAAGAGCTGTTTGATACCCGGGTTAAAGTGTTCTCGCGTGATGAGATAGGCGTGCTGGCCACTGCGTTTAACCAAATGACGGATAAAATGCAGCATACCATAGCCGATTTGAAAGAGGCCGAAACCCGCGCCAAAAAGCAGAAGAACCGTGCGGAAGCATCCGAGAAAGTGAAGCAGTTGTTCATTGCCAACATGAGCCATGAAATACGCACACCGATGAACGCTATCGTGGGTTTCGCGCATTTGCTGGAAGAGTCGGATATGACGCAGGAGCAGGAGGAATATATACAGGCCATTATTAAATCGGGCGAGTTTTTGCAGGTGTTGTTGAACAATATTCTGGATATGTCGCGCATCGAGGCCGGCAAGGTTACGGTTGACCAGCGCGCGTTCAGCATACAGCAGGTGGTGCATACTGCCATCTCCATGAGTAAAAACGAAGCCAATAAAAAATCGCTGGTTATTAATTACCGGGTTGATGATAAGATACCCGATGTTTTGTATGGCGATGAAATGCGCATGGGGCAGGTTTTAATAAACCTGATAACCAATGCCATTAAGTATACCTTTATAGGCTCGGTTTTTATCGAAGTATCATTGATTAAGCAAGATGAAAATACGGCCTGGGTTGAGTTTAGCGTACAGGATACCGGCATTGGCGTGCCGCTTGAAAAGCAGGCTAAAATATTCGAAAGCTTTGAGCAGGTGGGCAAAAGTAAAACTTTTGGCGGCATTGGCCTGGGCCTGAGCATTTCAAGGCAGCTTACAGCATTATTAGGGGGCGATATATTTATTAAAAACAGTTCGCCAAACGGATCTGATTTTGCGTTTATATTACCATTTAGCAAAACCGGGCCGGTAAATGCCAATGCCGAAACGCCTGCATACAACAAACCCGGCCTGCTTAATACCAAGGCTTTTTTTGCCAGTGTGTTAATTGCAGATGATAATGACCTGAACCAGTTATTGATAACCCGCGTTTTGCAAAAGCGGGGCTTTAATGTTGATGTAGCTGTAAACGGCCATATGGTTATTGAAAAGGTACGTAATAATACCTACGATGTAGTATTGATGGATCTGGATATGCCCGAGCTAAATGGCTATGAAGCAACCACCATCATCAGGCATATGGATGGGCCGGTAGCCGATTTACCTATTATTGCAGTAACTGCTCATGCTACTGAAGAGGAACGACAGAAGTGCATTGATCACAAAATGAACGACTTTATATCAAAACCCTTTGATGTGAACGAACTGCATCACAAAATACTCAGCTTTATAAATACCAAAACCAAAACGGTTTAGCTATTTAAGTTTCTCAAATATTTCGGTAACGCTTGATTCTATCATGAGTTTTGAGTGCTCATAGTTTAACTGCTTGTAAAACTGGGTTAACTCGGTAGTGGTTGATAGCAGATTTTTTTTGAGCAATAACGATATGATATAGAACTTGGCCAGTTTATACCCGTATTTATCGGCTATATAAGCAAAGCATTTATACTCGGCGTTTATAGCATCAATTTGTTGGCTTATGATGGCCGTTTTTATTTTTACCGCATGATAATGCAGCGTGATGTACGGTGTGTAAGAATCATCATAATAATTACCCAGCTTTAGTATTGATTTGTAGGTAGCTATCAGGTTTTTCTTGTCATCCATCACAAAGTATGTATCTGCTATCAAGGCTTTCAGGAAGAAAGTATACTCGGTTGAGTACACAGAGAAATCCTTGTAAATATTGTTCAGTATCTGCACATAGCGCAACAACTTGCGTGGCTTTTGGGCTATTTGCAAGGTGTAGCCGGCCAGGATGTACATTATATCGTTGGCAATATTATGCTTCAGTGCATCGCCGCCGGTAGGCGGGTTAAAGCAAAACTTGGTGATCTCAGCCAGGGCATCCTTTTTAATAATGCCATATTTAAGGTAATGAAATACAGTATCCAAACAACTTAACGGACTGATAGGATACCTGAACAGATCAACCTGCGGCATTTTACGCAGATCGGCCAGATGTGCATCCAGCGCCTTCATATCCAGCTTGGTTACACTAATAATGGCCAGGCTAACTTTTAATAGTAATTTTTTATCGTTTGTGAGATCGAACTTAAGCAGGGTTTGAAGCGTCTTTTCGTATTCCGCAGATACAAACTCCAGTCCGAAGAAATAACTGAACAGTTCGTTATCAATATTGAACCTGAATTGGTGCTTGCTGTTGTTGCCATAAACTGCCGAGTTATATTCTTTCTCAAAAATATCGCCCATAAATACAATAAGCTCGGCTTTTTTGTTGAGCGATAGTTCTGCTTTTACCAGGTGGTTAAGGTTATATTGCTGGTCGGTTTTAATAGCATATATTAAAAACCATTTAATAACATTCAGCTTCAGGTCGGCATTAACCAATTGGTCGGCGTTTTGTATCAACGCCAGGTTAAAGCGGTTATCGTTATCCGCCAGTAGTTTTTGAGCTACTATGTATTCTAAAAAGTCATGGTTGCCAAACTCGATATAGGTATTGTGCTGCAGATCTACGCTTTTATTAAACTCCGATAAAAACTCAAGGCTCAGTAGCTCATGGTAGGCGTGGTTGTATTTAGTTAATACTACATCTGCCTTAATCTTGTTGATATGATAGATACCATCTTTCAGGTTCATCATGTTCACCAGGTCAAACAGCAGCAGTATTTTTTCGGAAGAGTATTTATCCAGGTAAATTTTATCAAGAATGAACGCCGAAATAATATCATAACGGTATAAGCCGGTGATGTTATTAAGCGAGAAGTTGTTTTTGTTAAGCTTGTAATAGATCTGGAAGTAAAGAGGGTTGCTCAACAGATCAATGGCCTCGGGGCCTATAACCACATTAGCCAGCGGATTGATGGTATAGCACAAGTCGTGCAGTTCGTTCACATTCAATAAGGGCACGTTGCTAAAATGATCGTGGTTGGTAATGAAGCCGTTAAACCATGTTTTCTCATCAATATTTAAATGATGTTTGTTATTGATCCAGGTATCAGATCGCATGGTCAATATCAATTTAAATGATTCGCTAGACTGGTACAACGACAGCACATCCACAATTTGCGTAAGCACCAACTGAAACTGATCGTTTTTAAACATATGCTCGTCAAATCCATCAATGATCAGGAAAAAGTTGCCCGGCTTTTTTTCTTTGCCGTTAAGCAGCATATCCAGTATTTCGGTGCGATTGTAACCTAATAGGGATAGGAGCCAGGTATGAATATCCTGCCCGCTGGATAGCACCGACATTAATGAAGGTGTACTAAAGAACAGGATGATATCGCTTACATTGTTTTCGGCATTGTAGGCGATGCGCTCCTCTATCCAGTGTAACAATGCGATGGTTTTGCCATAACCTGAAGGGCTTATTAAAGCAGTAGCGATATAGTCTGAAGCCAGGAAGCTGTTCATGTGTTCATCCACAAACTTGCGTTTAATGGTTTTCTTGAACGGAATGCCTGAACGGTTTTGTAATGCACGGAGGGTGAAGTTGGTAACCTTGGTAGCATCGTTACTCAGGTTAAGCCAGTCGGCGGTTTTGCCCGAGCCGTTTTGTGTTTCGTACTCGTTTAAGAATGCCATCCAATTGGTATAGCCACAGTACTGTGCCAGGGCATCAACGGTAAACTGTGAAGGTTTGAATTTGCTGTGCGCGAAACCGTATACACGTTTAAGCGTAGTTTCGCTTATTCGTTTTTTGGTCTTTTGAAAGATCAATGCGCTAACTATCTTACAATCGGCCGAAGTGAAATTTATTAGATCAGACTTGTCAAGAACGAGTTTTTTCAACAAGTTAAAATGGTGTGATAGCATAGCTTTTCAAAAAAATGAAATTTTGTAACGGCACTAGCACGGGGCGATGCTGGGTTGCGAAAAAAGGGCTTTAAATGCACTAAACACAATAAAAACCACTTCTATCTGTTTAAAATTAAATGTATCTGCATAAAAAAAATAACTGTGAACAGAAATGAACAGCTATGCTAATTGCGTTAAACAACGTATTTGACAGCTTTTACTCAACCTCACACCACCCAAAATCCTCACGTGTAACCGCGTTACCAAATAGTCTATTTTCATTTTTTTTTATTAGGGAATTGACGCAAAAGTATAAAAAATTTCCGTATTAAATAAATTTTTTATCTTACAATTAAATATTGCAATATCATAAAACTACAGGGTTTTAGCCCTGGTATCATTTGTTGGTCATTAAAAATTACAGTTAATTGGTTGCTCTTGTTTCATTCAAGATTGTAAAAAAAAATAACAGTCTATTGATTTTTTTACAATAAAACCCCGTTTTAATCAACCGTTAAGGCCACAAACCGTATAAATTAAAAATTTAAATGAACGGAAATGAACAAAACAAACAATAGTGGTTAGCCTCGATCAGCCCGGCCGGTAAATGAACAAAGTGTAGTAATCGTCCTGACAGGACCGTACGTAATTTTAGATGCCATTAAAAACGCATCTGCATGAAAATAAAATCTACTCTTTATCGTTACGGCTCGCTGATGTTATTATTGTGTTTAAGCACAATATACTCCTATGCACAACGTCTTAGTGCAACCAGCCAGCGTACAGGTTCGGCAGGTTTACTGTGTGTAAACTGTATCGTAACCGATCCGGCCAATGCTGCCGACGGAAATTCACAAACTCGTTCACAAATTAATGTCACCCTGGGCATTGGAGCACAAACTTGGCAGGAGGTAATTTTCCCTGCTGCCGCCAAAGTGCCGGCGAACACGCCCGTCTCGGTAAAGTTAGGAAGTGGCGATAATTTGCTCGATGTTACGGCGCTGGGCGGCATCACTGTTCAGGCCTACAATGGCAACACCGCCATTGGCACGCCGCTCACGGCGTCGACACTGGCGTCGCTGGTTAGTAATAACAACCAGGTGCTGCTAACCTTTACACCCACGCAACTATACGATAGGGTAAGGGTAACGCTTAACGGCGGACTGCTGGGGGCCTTAAGCAGTATATATTTATATGACGCGTTTTATTTTGGCCCCGATGCTATTGCCTGTAACCAGGCGGTTGAAGAGATCAACGGTATATCGGCCGGGTTGTTAAATCTTGGCGTAAATGTGGGTGGCGTTACAAACCCGCAAAACGCTATGGACGGTAACCTGAACACGGCATCAACCCTGAACGCCGGTATCGGCGCGGTGGGCGCCTTCGCTCAACAAACCTTAGTATATCAACAACTATCTGTAGTGGGCGATTCGGTACGTGTTACCATGGGTGTACCGCAGGCTTTAATTGCAGCTACTGTATTAAATAATATTACGGTATCTACTTTAAACGGTAATTCACCTAATAACGATGGCCAAACCATCAACACCGGTTTATTAAACCTGCGCCTGCTTGATTTAAGTGGCGGCATCCAGAAATTCACTGTAACGTTTGCGCCAACCAAAATATTCGACAGAATACAAGTTAGCCTGGGCGGTGGCATAGCCAGCGTACTATCATCATTGAATATATATGAAACAGAGCGTGTGCTGCCAAAACCTGTTATTAACTATAATAACGCTGTAGTTAGCAACGTGCAGTTATGCGCAGGCAGTACAGCTATTTTAACTGCCACGCCGGTACCAAACACTACCTTTAAATGGTATGCCGCTGCTACAGGCGGTACCGCGTTCTTTACAGGTGCCAGTTATACCACACCGGTTCTAGCAAATACTACTACTTACTATGTATCTGCCAGCAGGGCGGGATGTACCAATGAAAGCGAAAGGACTGCGGTTACTGTTACCATAAATCCTATACCTGCGGCACCGGTAGTACCTACCGCCGCTATAACGGTTTGTCCCGGTCAGCCGGCTACGTTTACTGCTAATGCGGTTGCAGGTGTTACGGTTAACTGGTACACTGCCGCTACAGGTGGTACACCAATATTTACCGGCAACAGCTTCAACACCGGCCCATTAAATGCCGACGCTACCTATTATGCCGAGGCTGTTACCGGCGGTACCTGTCCAAGCACAACCCGCACCGCGGTTACGGCTACTGTTAGTCCGCTGCCTGCATTGCCGGTTATCTCGCCTTCATCGGCTACTATTTGCGATGGCGATGTAACGGTGCTTTCTATCGCTTCGCCAACCGCGGGCTTTACCTATAACTGGTACACCACCGCTACCGGTGGTACGCCAGTTTATACCGGCACTACATTTACCACCCCGGTTTTACATGCCAACACTACTTATTATGCCGAAGCCGTCAACGCCACAGGTTGTGTAAGCAGTGCACGTGGTCAAAGTGTTATCACCGTACAACCAAAACCTGCTGATCCGACATTGATGGCTAATGCCACCACCGTAAGTGCCGGCCAAACTGCTACGATCACGGTAAGCAACGCCCAAACCGGTATCACTTACAACTGGTTCACATCCGCGACAGCAAATACGCCGATACATACCGGTGCAAATTTTACTACACCGGCTTTGTTCACAACTACCACTTACTATGTGAACGCAGTGAACGCCAGTGGCTGTATCTCTACTAATCGCACCGCGATAACTATTAACGTTACAATTAATAATAACTCGCCTTGTACGTTTGCCAATGTGCAGGCCAGCAGCACAAGTGGTGTTTTATGTTTGGGCTGCGCTATAAATAATGGTCCGCTGGCTACTGATGCTGATACGACCACCGCATCAACCATAAACGTCCCTATCGGATTAGCTGGTGGCTGGGCCGAGCAGCAATTGCAATTCCAGCAAGCAGGCTTTGCGGGCGATACTATTAAACTGGTATTCCAATCGTCGGTTAACCTGGCGGATGTTGGTTTGCTGAGCAGCATTGGTGTAACCTTATATAATGGTGTTACCGCATTACCTACCTATACTTTAGATAATGCTGCCATTAAATTACGCCTGTTAAGTGGAGGCAGTAACCGATACGCTGTTTATATCCCGGCCACAGGCGCTTACGACAGGATAGCTATTCGCCTTAATTCGGGCGTAGCTACGTTGTTAAGCTCGCTGAATATTTATTACGCTATACAACAATACCCACGCGTAACTTTTGCTAACGCGAATCCGGAGATTTGTAAAGGTTCACCCGCCACGTTGACTATCACCGGTCCGGGTAATGGTACTTATGCCTGGTTCACCACGCCAACCGGCGGTGCATCTGTACAAACAGGTACTACTTACACTACCGGCCCGTTAAATGCTAATACAACTTATTATGTAGAATATACCCGCAACGGCTGCGTTAGCCCGGTACGTTATCCAATCACTATTTTGGTGAACGATCCTCCGGCCGCGCCATCTGTCGCGCCAACAAGCCGTACAATTTTTGCGGGACAAACCGCCAGCTTTACAGCTACTTCGGTAAACGGCGCTACCATTCGTTGGTACGATGCACCTACCGGCGGTACATTAGCTTATACCGGTACTACCTTTACCACACCTCCGCTTAACGCGGCCAAAAGCTATTATGCCGAGGCATCTGCAGGTACCTGCGTATCGCCAACGCGTACTAAGGTTGATGTGATCGTTAACGCGGTGGTTATTCCTGATGTTACTGTTACGCCGCCAACGCAAGCGGTTAACGCAGGCACATCGGCCAGCTTAACAGCTTCGTCTACTACGCCGGGCTCGGTATTTAACTGGTATACACAACCAACTGGTGGTACTATAATTTATACCGGTGCTACTTATAATACACCGGCCATTTTTGCCAATACAACTTATTATGCCGAAGCTGTAGTTACAGCAACAGGCGCAGTATCTGCAACAAGAGCAAGCGGTGTTGTAACCGTAAACTCAACTGCTAATAACCCTGTACCATGCGACGCGGCTATTGATCAAACAGTAGCTACCAGCGGGCTGCTTTGCCTTGGTTGCGCGGTTAACAATCCAACCGGCTCTGTTGATGCCGATAGAAATACTTTCGCGCAGATCAGCGTTCCGGTTAGTTTACTGGGCAATTATGCACAACAAACCCTGCGTTTTGCCAACACCGGCAGGGTGGGCGATAGCGTAGTTGTTGAATTGGGTATCCCGGGTACTTTGGCCAGTGTAGGTGTGCTGTCGCAGATAAGCCTGGCCACTTATAATGGTGCTACCTATAATAATGATCGCTTCGATGTAAATGGTTCACTGTTGAACATTAACCTGCTGAGTGGTACCAGCCGTTTCCGCGTAGCATTTAAAGCTAACGCTGATTTTGACAGGGTGGAGATCCGCCTGAACTCGGTAGTTGCTAACCTACTGAACGCGCTAAACATTTATGCCGCTTACCAGGAAGTACCTGCGCCGGTTATAGCCGCGCCATCGGTTACTGCCTGCCAGGGATCGCAAACTACTTTAACCGCTACTGTACCTAGCCATGTCACCGTTAAATGGTACACATCGGCAACAGGTGGTACGCCTATATTTACAGGTGCTGTGTTTACCACACCGGTGTTAACCGGTACCACAACTTATTATGCAGAAGCCAGCCGCACAGGCAGCAGTTGCGCCCAGCCTACACGTACACCTGTAGTTGTAACGGTTACACCAACTCCGGTTGCTCCGGTTGTGGCGGTGCCGAATACTACCGTATGTTCTGGTCAGCCGGCAACATTTACCGCTACTGCTGTTAGTGGTGTTACCTTTGCCTGGTATACCGCGCCAACAGGCGGTACCCCGGTATTTACCGGCGCTACTTATGTAAGCGATCCATTAACCGCAACCACCAGCTTCTATGTTGAAGCCATTGGTACAGGCGCGTGCCCAAGCACCAGCCGTACCCAGGTTACTGCGAATGTGACTACCACACCGGTAGTGCCAAACGTAGCGGCTGCTACTGTTCAAACCTGTTCAGGTTCGCCGGCTGTGTTGACCGCTTCATCAACCCAACCGGGTGTAACCTTTAACTGGTATACTACCGCTACAGGTGGTACGCCGGTATTTACAGGCGCGCAATACACCACGCCGGCACTTACTGCCAATGCAAGTTATTATGTAGAAGCCGCGGCAGGTACTTGTACCAGCCCAAGCCGCGCAAAAGTTGATGTGGTTGTTAACCCAACTCCGGTTGCACCGGTATTGGCAGTTGTGCCTCCGGGTGGCCAGATCTCATCAGGTCAAACCGCGCAGATCACTGCTACATCTACTACTCCGGGTGCAGTATTTAAATGGTATACTGCTTCATCAGGTGGTACGCCAATATTTACCGGCGCTGTTTACACTACCCCGGTATTAACATCAAACACTACTTATTATGTAGAAGCCAGTTTAACCGCAACCGGTTGTACCAGCCCTACACGTACTTCGATAACTATTACCGTTAACCCAATATTCTCTACATCGTGCGATTTTGCATCAACGCAATCAACCGACGTGAATAGTGGCTTAGCCTGTTTGCTATGTTCTGTATCAACACCAAACAATTCGGTTGATACCGATACCACCAACTTTACGCAGTTAAACCTGCCATTGGCAGTGTTAAACTCATACGTAGCACAACGCCTCATTTTTGCTGACCCGGGTCAGTTTGGTGATACGGTTACTGTGAAGATCAGTTTGCCGGTACCACTGTTGTCCGTAGGTGTTCTGGATCAATTACAGATCGCATCGTTTAACGGTGCTACCTATAACGGCGATCGCATCAACTTAACCAGCAATTTGATCCGCATCCAACTATTACAAGGCGGACAAGCAGCCCTGATCCGCTTCGCGCCGGGTGCAGCTTATGATAGGGTGGAGATCAGACTACGTAGTTTAGGTGCATCTGTATTGAGCCAGGCTAATATTTATTACGCCAGCAAACAGGTTGAAGCACCAGTGGTAGCTACCAATACGGTCAACATCTGTTCAAACAACACCGCTACATTTACCGTGAGTAACCCACGCGCTAACTTAACTTACCGTTGGTACAGCGCACCTGTGGGCGGTACATTATTGTTTACCGGTACAAGCTATACAACAGGACCTTTAACTGCTACTACAACTGTTTATGTGGAAAGCAGCCGTACTTCAAATGGCTGTATTAACCCTAACAGGGTGGCAGCTACCGCTAACGTTACACAATCACCTGATGTGCCTACGTTAACACAAAATACTTACCAGATATGTGCCGGAGATAACGTCATACTATCTGTATCAAATGCAAATGGAGCTACCGTTAAATGGTACGATGCGCCAACAGGGGGTAATCTATTGTTTACCGGCGCAAACTACCAGGTAGCTCCAATTGCAAATGCAACTTATTATGCCGAAATAGCTAACGGTACCTGCACAAGCCCATCACGTGCTACTGCAACTGTAACGGTTAATCAAAGGCCATCAAAACCGGGCGTACAATCGTCAAACGTCCAGGTATGTACAGGTTCGCCAGCGGTACTTCAAGTACTCAACCCGGAAGCCGGTGTTACTTATAACTGGTATACTGTAGCAACCGGCGGTACAGCGGTTGGTAATGGTGCTACTTACACTACAGGCAACATCAGCGCTAACACTATTTACTATGTTGAGGCTGTTAACACAACTACCAGCTGCGGCAATAACGGCGGCCGTACAGCCGTCAACGTAACTGTAGGTGGCGTAATTACCGCGCCAACACTAAGTGCTACCGCTACGCAAACTTGTTCGGGTGGTAGCTTAACGCTGAGCGTGGTTAATCCTGTTGCAGGTATCACTTACAACTGGTATAGCGCGCAAACAGGCGGTACTTTAGTATATAGCGGTACTGTATTTAATATTGTTAACATTACAGCTAACACCTCATACTTTGTTGAGGCTGCTAACAGCCAGGGTTGTACCAGTGCTACCCGTACCCGTACAGATATTACCGTTAACCCGGTACCTAACCCGCCGGTTGTTGATGCATCTGCGGGCAGCCTGAGCGTTTGCGCGGGTGGTTCGGCTACGCTTACTATCAGTAACCCGCAAGCAGGTTTAGTTTACAGGTGGTTCACCGCGGCTACCAACGGTACATTGTTGTACACCGGTACCCAGTTTAAAACTCCTGCTTTAACCGCTAACACTACTTATTATGTAGAAGCATCGGGCGCGGGCAACTGTAGCTCGTCAACCCGTACTGCGGTTACGGTAACCGTTAACCCAATACCTGCCGATCCGACAGTTAACGCTAATAACGTTACCGTTTGCTTCGGTACCGGCGCTACGTTAAGCATCACCTCACCGGTAGCAGGCGTGGTTTATAACTGGTACGATTCGCCTTCACGCACTACTCTGTTATTTACCGGTACAACTTATATTACCGGTGCTATAACTGCTACAACTAACTTCTACGTAGCATCGGCTAATACAACAGGCTGTACAAGCGGCAACCTGGTACAGGTACAGGTAACTACCCAAACGCCGCCGCCTACTCCGGTTGTGGCCAACGGTAATGCAATCAATTCTTGTACAGGTGCTACGGTTACGTTGACTATCGCTAATCCGCAGGCCGGTTATACTTATAACTGGTACACTGTATCGGCAGGTGGCACAGCAGTGGGTACTGGTAATAGCTTTACTTCAACTGCGCTTAACGCCACCACTACCTTCTATGCCGAGGCTGTGAACAGCATTGGTTGCGCCAGCGCTATGCGTGCACCGGTAGTGGTTACTATTGTACCGTTGCCTCCGGCACCAACGTTAAGCGCTGCTAATACCAGCATTTGCCCTAACGGCACGGCTACTTTAACTGTAACCAATGTTGACCCGGGTACTACCATCCGCTGGTACAGCGATGCCACAGCGACTACTTTAGTAGCCACCGGCAACAGCTTTACCACGCCTGCTTTAAGTGCTAATACTACTTACTATGTTCAGGCTACCAATAGCAACAGTTGTACATCAACTATTGTACCTGCAACGGTAACTATACTACAGCAATTGCCTGCTCCATCGGTTACCGTTGGCACAACTACGGTATCATCGGTAACATTTACCTGGAACACCATAGCCGGCGCGCTTACTTATGACGTAAGCCTTGATAATGGTGCTACGTTTACAACCGGCATAACCGCCACCACCTATACAGTGACAGGTTTACAGCCTAACCAAAGCGTAACACTTATCGTTCGCGCGGTTAATGCTTGCCAGCCGGGTGCCAACTCAACTGCGGTTACCGGCACAAGCACCAACCCAATGGGCAACGCCATTTATGTGCCGAATGCCTTTACGCCGAATGCCGACGGTAAAAACGATATCCTGTACGTGTATGGTACCAATATCAAAACCGCAAGGCTGTTTGTGTACAACCAATGGGGTGAGTTGATGTTCCGCGGAAACTCGCTGTCTGATGGTTGGGATGGCACCTTTAAGGGCCGCATGCAGCCGGTAGGTGTATATGTGTATTATGTTGAGGCTACAATGAACGATGGCCAAACCGTTACCAAAAAAGGAACTGTAACTCTACTTAAATGAAAAAACTGATCATATTAATGGTAATACTTCAAGGAGCTATTACCACCGAACTAAAAGCGCAGATAGACCCGCATTTCTCACAATACTATGCTTACCCACTTTGGTTAAACCCGGCACTGACCGGGGTAACCAACGGGGATGGCCGGGTAAATGCCAACTATAAAAACCAGTATGCAGCGCTAAGCAACGCCTACAAAACCACCGCTATATCGGCCGATTTCAGGCCGATGGATAATGCCGGTGCCGGCATCAACGTATTGAACCAGGCATCGGGCGATGTGGGTTTTAACTATTTTTCGGCTTACGCGAATTTTGGTTACGGTATCAAAGTATCTGAGGATGGTAACCACCGCGTACACTTCGGCTTGCAGGCCGGTGTGATAAACCGAAGCTTCGACCCAAGCAAGCTGCAACTAGGTAACCAGTACGACCCAACCATGGGTTACAACCCAAGCCTGCCACCAAACGAGGCTTTCATGAATACTACCGCTACCGTATTTGATGCCGGCGCCGGTGTGTTTTACTATGATGGTACGCCCGATAGGAAAACCAACATCTTCGGTGGGTTTAGCGTGGGCCACTTATCCCGCCCTAAGGATCCGTTCGCGGCAGCAGGAATTGATGCCAAGCTGCCATTGCGTTATACCTTTCAGGCTGGTGTGCGTATCCATGCCGCAGATTTTTTTGATATAACGCCTCATGCCATCTTCATCCAACAACAAAAAGCACAGGAGAAGGCCATAGGTGCTTATTCAGAGATCAAATTGTTAAATGATAACGGTTTGATAGCGGGTGCCATGTACCGTTTCCAGGATGCGGCAATTGCCAACGTAGGTTACCACGTAAAGAATTTGATCATCGGCGCCAGCTACGATTTTAATACCTCATCGCTTAACCGGGCCACCAACTCGTTGGGTGGTATTGAGCTTTCTATCAGCTACGTATTCAAAAAACGTATCAACGAACCCGAACCAATCTGTCCACGTCTTTAAATACATAAACATTACCCTGTATGAAAAAGCTACTACTCTCACTAACCATATTGCTACTAGCCGCAAGCGCAGGTGCCCAGCAGCTCGTTGTGTCGTTTAAAGAACTGGGCGATAAAGCCTTTAAAAACAAAGATTATTACGAAGCAGCCTACTTCTATCGTAAGGCCGCAGCCGGTATCACCATTGACTCGGCGGTAGCCCTGCCTTACCGTTCGGAGATGAAGAGCCGCAAGCCACCTAAAAAGACCGACGACGCCGAAATCTCTTTCATGCTGGGCGAATCGTACCGCAACTATGAGAATTATTTGGAGGCCGAGCCATGGTACTACCGCGTGCTTAACCAAAATTTTGAGGGCAAGTTCCCGATAGCGCGTTTATGGTACGGTGTATGTCTACGCGCCAATCAGCACTATGATGAAGCGATCAAACAGTTAGAACAGTTTACTGCAAGCTATACTGCTCAGCCTGCTTTATTGGAGTTAGCTAAAAAGGAAATAGCCAACTGTCGCTTCGCTAAAGACCAACAAATGTACCCGGCTTTCATCAGCGTAAACAAACTGCGCGATGCCTGGAACTCGGACGGTTCAAATTATTCTATCGTGAAACGAGATGCCAATTACTACTTCACGTCATCACGTATGATCAAGGATAAAAAGGAACGCCTGAGTCGCATCTATACCCTTACCGATGGCGGTACGGTTAAACCCGAAATGATAGAGTTTAAGAAAGATGGTGGCAAAGTAGATATTGAGTACGGTACCCCATCATTCGATCCAACCGGCAAACGGATGTACATGACCCGCTGGTACAAAGAAGGTGCTAAAGAAACCCACCAGATCTACGTGGCCGAATGGGTAGGCGGCACATGGGCAACACCTGTAAAACTGAACGGCAATATCAACGTGGATGGTTTCAAGTCTATCCAGCCATTCATAACACAGGATGGTCGCCGTATGTTCTTCACCTCAAACAAACCTGGCGGCCAGGGTGGCGACGATATCTGGGTGGCCGATCTGGATAGCAAAGGCATGCCTACCAGCTCTAAGAACCTAGGTAAAACCATCAATACCTCAGCCGACGAGCAGGCCGCCTATTTTAGCGATGCTGATAAGCGTTTAGTATACAGCTCAAAAGGCTTCACCGGTTTAGGCGGCTTTGACTACTTTGAAGCCATAGACCATATTGACTACTGGGGTACCCCGATAAACATGGGCTTCCCGATGAACTCGGCTAAGGATGACCTGTACTATTATCCGGATGCCAGTGTTAAGAACAAATATTATATCACATCAGATCGTGAGTCGGACTGCTGCCTGGAAGTGTTCGAGATGTTCGACAAGCGCCACGAGTTTAGCGGCCTGGTGATAGACTGCGATAACAAAAAGGTACTGGTAGGCGCCAAAGTGAGCTTTATCGACTCGATAACCAAGCAAGTAGTGCGCGAGCAGATCACCGGTAAAGATGGTAAATACTCATTCAGCGTTACTACCACCCGTCCGCATATCTTGTCATTAGAAAAATCGGGCTACTTTACCAAAGTAGTACCAGTGCCTGCCAAAGGCGCTATGAAAGGCGATACCTTGGTTGGTCCGGATATTTGCTTACAGCCGTTTGAGGTGAATAAGCCAATCGTTATCAAAAACATATTGTACGACTTTGCCAGTGCCAGCTTAAGACCGGAATCTGAAACTACGTTGAATGAACTGGTAACACTGTTAAAAGATAACCCTAAGATCAAGATAGAACTATCGGCTCATACCGATTCCATCGGTAGCGATGCTTATAACCAAAAACTATCCCAGGATAGGGCGCAATCATGCGTGGATTATATCATCGGCAAGGGTATAGAAACCGAGCGCATCTTCGCCAAAGGTTATGGTAAAACCAAACCTATAGCGCCAAACTCATTACCTGATGGTAAGGATAATCCTGAAGGCCGTCAGTTAAACCGCCGTACAGAATTCACCGTATTGAAATTGGAATAAGGATAATTAACAAGGTATTTACAACAAGACTTTTAAGATCATGCAACAAAATACATACACATTAGCCGAAACCAGCAGACCATTTTTGAAAACCAAGAAATTCTCAAAACTGCACATCGAAATATTTGAACACATTCTGCAAGGCAGAACCAACCGCGATATTAACAAGATATACGGCTACAGCCAACGCTCGCATGCGGTGGTTGACCATTCCCGCAAGGTAATGTACAAGCTGTTAGCTATGGAAAACCTACTGAAGCGCGAACACACCGAGAAGATCGTCTTCCCGCGCAGGTATTGCTTTTGGTGGAACAAGATGCTTAACCAGCACTATAACGAGCTGATGGGCATTGCCATCGATCCGCAATACTACATGAACGCCTGATCAGTTTTTTGCTATAAACCCAAGGGCCCTCGCTTGTTTAAGCGGGGGCTTTTTTGTGGGATGGCAACTTACAAACCGCCCGTTTGCCATAGGTGCGGATTATCGCGAAGATGGGTAATACAGTCAATTACTTCCTCTATCTCACTTCGGGTTAAGTGCAGGTCGGCGTCAAGGTAGGTAAACACCTTGCCCGGTTGCTCAAATATGATCTTACCATAGTAATGTGGGTGGCTAAAGTCTGCCGGTACGTTGTTTTCTTTAAGCAAATGTTGATTACTATCATCGCCGACGTTTAAAAACACATGATAGGTTTGGCTTACTATAAGATGGTCATCAGCATGCGCAATTATATCAGGAATAATAAGCAGTGGGGTGGTACTGTTGAGGGTGCAGTAAAGTCTTTTCATCTTTGATCAGCTATGGTTTAAAATTAATAGGACGAACTGCTGATTTGTTTTAGAGTACAACCCTTATTATAATAGATAGTAGGAGTAGGGGTGCGCCACTTTTAAAGTGGCGCACTTGGCGCACCTGTTTTTTGTAACTATTTTATTATTAGATATTTATAAGAAAAAGCGGCGCAATGCGGCGCACCTTTCTTATTTCTTAATTATTTGATTATCAGTTAGCTGAAATTTAGCTTTCAATAGCCTGATATAAAGTGGCGCACCCTGATTTTTGAAAAAAACTGTTATTTCGACGAGGACGAGGAGAATCGTATACACCATATTACCGCCTCACACTTCATAGCGAGCGTAGTTATCCCCGAGCGCGTAGTAACCTTTCTATAGGGGATTACTACGCTCGTTCCTCGCTCGTAATGACGTGCGGGGTAATAATTAACGATTAAATAAAATTAAATTTCATAAATGAATGAACATTCATTTATATTTGTACCAATGCGTAAACGAGATTTAGAAAAAGAACAACTGGTAAAGCAAAAAGCAATGGAAGCCATGGTGAAATATGGCATGGAAGGCTTTAGCATGAATAAGTTAGCCAAGTTATGCAATATATCTGTGGCCACACTTTATATCTATTTTAAGGATAAGGACGACCTGATCATGAAGATAGCTACAGAGGAAGGGGCAAAAATGGCGGAAACAATGCTCAATAATTTTAATCCTGAATCGTCTTTTGAAGAGGGGTTGCGCGTGCAATGGCAAAACAGGTTCAACCATAGCATGAATAACCCAACGGTAACGCAGTTTTTTGAACAGTTGCGCAGCTCATCATACCATGAACAGTTTATGGGTAATGTGATGGAAACCTTTAAAACACAGATCTCAGCCTTCTCGTGCAATGTTTTTGCGCGGGGCGAAATAAAGGCAATGCCGGTGGAAGTATTTTGGAGTGTAGCGTATGCGCCACTTTACTCGTTAGTACGTTTCCACCATGAAGGAAAAAGTTTTAGCGGGAAGCCTTTTGCCGCTACCGAGGAGATGCTTTGGCAAACCTTCGACCTGGTTATCAAGGCCCTTAAAAATGAATAAATAATTGCCGATCTCTAAATAACAACATATGGAAAATTTAGATCACATACTGCTTTTTAAAACCAATATCAACACCCCCGAAGACCGCGAAGCGCTGTGCGCCATGCTGAAAGAACTGGGTGCCGACAACTGGAACCTGGATAGTGAAGATTGCGATAAAGTACTGCGCGTTATATCCGAAAAGCTGAAACATCAAACCATAATACAATTAATGACTGCGCGCGGCTACGAATGCTGCGAGCTTATTTAACACAAACAAACAAGCACCCACAATACAAATGAAAGACTCAACCTCAACCCCCTTTACGGGGTATCAAAAATTAGTTATTTTTTTACTGGCGATGACCCAGTTCAGCGTCATCCTGGATTTTATGATCATGTCGCCACTGGGCGATATGCTGATGAAAGATCTTAGCCTAACACCATCAAAATTTGGCATCGCCGTATCAGGCTATGCATTTAGCGCAGGTATATCGGGCTTATTAACCGCGGGCTTTGCCGATAAATACGATCGTAAAAAGCTATTGTTGTTTTTTTACACCGGTTTTATTATAGGTACCGTGGCCTGTGGTTTAGCGCATACTTACACTTTTTTGTTGGTAGCACGTATAGTTACCGGCTTATTTGGCGGGGTTATTGGTTCTATATCCATGGCTATAGTTACCGATTTGTTTGGCTTGCAGCAACGCGGCCGGGTGATGGGCTTTTTACAAATGGGCTTTGGCGCCAGCCAGGTTTTGGGTGTGCCTATCAGCTTATGGCTGGCCAACCTATGGGGGTGGGAAGCACCTTTCCTGATGACCGCCGGACTAGCCATTATTATAGCGTTGGTAATACTGGCTAAAATGAACCCAGTTACAGACCACCTGGCCCTACAGCGCGACCGCTCGCCGGTGGAGCACTTACTGGCTACCGTAGCTAAAAAGGATTACCGGATAGGATTTACCGCGACTGCATTGCTATCTATCGGTGGTTTTATGATGATGCCTTTTGGTAGTGCCTTTGCTATTAATAACCTCGGCGTATCAAATGAGCGTTTACCAATCCTGTTCATGATATCGGGTGTATGTTCACTGGTGATCATGCCGCTAATGGGTAAACTGAGTGATAAGGTAAATAAAGCCAAGTTATTCGCTATCGCGTCTATATGGTTGATGACCGTGGTGGTTATTTACACCAATCAATCATTTATCCCATTTTGGGCGGTTATTATATTCAACATCACCATGATGATGGGTATCATGGGCCGTATGGTACCATCAATAGCCTTAACCAGCGCCATACCCGATGCTGCCGATAGGGGCGCGTTTATGAGTATCAACTCGTCGCTGCAACAAATAGCAGGTGGGGTGGCAGCCGCCGTTTCGGGCATGATCGTGGTGCAGAAAACTAAGTTTAGTCCGTTGGAGCATTATGATATTGTGGGATACACTATAGTTGTAGTATCCATAATAGGTATCATTTTAATGTTCCGCGTAAGTAAAATGATAGGTAGGCGAGCCGCGCAATCCCCGGTAAAACCGGAGGAAGTAATGGCTGCCGAACATATGTAAAATAATTCTCTGTAACGCATGAGCAAAAAGAGCGTCTTATGTAACAATGCATATTAAACGATCTTTTTGCTTACTGCTGTTGCAGTTGGTTTTTGCGGTGGCCTATGGCCAGTCGGCAACCGAAACCCCTTTATTTGTAATTACCGTTGTTAACGAAAAGGCCCAACCTGTTGACGGTGCCACCATTAAGTTGCTGCGCGATGAAAAGCCGGTAAAAACTGCCATAACTGATAGTAAAGGCGTAGCGCGTTTTGAAAAGATCCCGGCAGGCACGTATGCTTTCGCTATAACCTACACCGGCTACAAGCCACAAATAAATGCCCCTTACACATTCCCTTCCACCAAAACTGCCGAAACGCTTACTATCATCCCCGAAGGGAAAGAACTGAGTGAAGTAAGTATTGTAGGCAAAACGCCTATTATGCTGCACCAGGCCGGCAAAACCACGCTAAATGTTGATGCCACGCCAAGTAATGTTGGTTTAACGGTGTTGGAAGTGCTGGAGCGTTCGCCGGGTATACAGGTAGACAGGAACGGCGGGATTGCCATGCAGGGCAAAAACGGGGTTATGGTGATGATAGATGATAAGCCAACCTACCTATCAGGCGCCGATCTGAATAACATGCTAAGCAGCATGAATTCGTCGCAGGTGTCGCAAATTGAACTGATCACAAACCCATCGGCTAAATATGATGCAGCAGGCAATGCGGGTATCATCAACATCAAAACCAAAAAGAACACGCAGAAAGGCTTTAACGGTACATTCACTACTTCGCTGGCGCAGGGCGTTTATCCAAAAAACAACAATAACCTGTTGCTTAACTATCGCAGTGGCAATATCAATACCTTTTTTAACTACAGCCTGAACTATGTAGAGTACCTGACGGATATTTACGCGTCGCGAAAGTATTTGGACGCGGCTGGAAATACAACCTCAACGCTCGATCAACCTTCATACTTTAAAGGCAATTTCCTGAACAATAACCTTAAAACGGGGATTGATTATTACGTAACACCTAAAACTACCATCGGCCTGGTACTGGGTGGTACAGCAGTTAACCGTAAAGGCGGCAGTACAGCCACGGCAACCTGGTTAAACCAGGGAGGTGGGGTAGACTCGGCCATATTTACTGATAATAAAAGCGCTAATAGCTTCCGCAACGGGAATGTGAATTTGAATTTGCGTTCGGCGGTTTCTGCTACGCAGGATCTGGCTGTGGACCTGGATTACCTGCACTACAATATCAACAGCGACCAGGATTTTACCAATCATTTAATGGCTGCCGGCGGTTATACCGAACAATACCGCGCCGGTATACCAACCACCATCAACATCGCATCCGGCAAAGCCGATTATACCCTTCGTCCAAGCAAAAATGAAACCTGGCAACTAGGCTTAAAATCAACCCATACCAAAACCGATAACAGCGCTTTATATGAGAATTTTTTAGGGGGAAACTGGCAGGTTGATAATGGCAAAACCAATCATTTTATTTATAAAGAGAGCATAAACGCGGCTTACACATCGTACGAGAAAAAGGGCGAAAAGTTGAGCATGCAGGCGGGTTTGCGTTATGAGCACACCAACTACAACGCCCACCAATTGGGCAACGCTGAGCAGCGCGACACCTCATTCTCGCGCAACTACGGCCAGTTTTTCCCAAGCGGCTACATCAGCTACCAACTGGATAGTTTAAACGGATTGAGCCTGAGCATTGGCCGTCGGATTGACCGCCCGGCTTTCCAGGTGCTTAACCCGTTTTATTTCATCATTAACAAATACACCTACCAAACCGGGAATGCCTACATATTACCACAATACACCTGGAATTTTGAGCTGAGTCATCAGTACAAAACCTGGTTAACTACAACAGTTAGTTACAGCAACATCCGTAACTATTTTTCGCAGTTGTTTTTAAATGATGCGGCTAAAGGTATTTTGTTGTATACGCAGGGCAACGTGGGCCAAACGCACAATTTTGGCGTAGCGGCTACGGTGCAGTTAGCCCCGGTTAGCTGGTGGAACTTGACCGCGCAGGCTAACTATAATTACAAGCAACTCAAAGGTATCAACGGCAACAATTTTACTTCGGATATTAACCAGCTTAACCTGAATGCCAATAACCAGTTCACTATCGGCAAAATATATACCGCCGAGCTTTCGGGCTTTTACACCACGCGGGCACGTAATGATGTGCAGGAATTGTTATACCCAACGGGGCAAATGTCGGTAGGTTTATCCCGCCCGGTATTGAAAAAAATGGGTACGCTCAAGTTTAGCGCGCGCGATCTGTTTTACACGCAAGCTATGGAGGGTTTCACTACGTTCCCTAACGCCACCGAGTATTTTATTTTACGCCGGGATACGCGTGTGTTCACGCTCTCGTTCACCTACCGTTTTGGTAAGGCTTACAAAGCTGCCAAACGCAGTACAGGCGGCGCGGCCGATGAAGCAGGGCGAGTTGGCAATGGTTAATAATATTGCTAATTTTAGGCCCTCTAACCATCGTCATCAATGAACTGGAACAGCCAATTATTAGCCAATACATCGTGGAGCAGCAACATCAGCAACCGCGAATCGAAACAGGAAGTAGCCGATCAAATAGCCCAAAAGGTTAAAAACGGCGACGTAATTGGCGTAGGCTCAGGTTCAACCGCCTTGCTGGCTTTATTAGCTATTGGCGAACGTGTGAAAGCCGAAAAGCTAAACGTTAAACTGATCCCAACTTCCTTAGAAATTCGCTTAACCTGCGCTGCTTTAGGCCTCCCGATCAGCAATATCAGCAATGATAAACCCGATTGGCTGTTTGATGGCGCCGACGAGGTTGACCCCAACAACTGGCTCATTAAAGGCCGTGGCGGTGCTTTATTTAAAGAGAAGTTACTCATCGCCTCAAGCGCTAAAAACTACATTATTATTGATGATAGCAAGCTGGTGAAAACACTAGGCGAAAAGTTCCCGGTGCCGGTTGAGGTATTCCCGGATGCTATCAGTTACGTAGAAAGCGCTTTGCTGGAATTAGGTGCCATTGATTTGGAATTACGCCCCGCGACCGGTAAAGATGGCCCCGTAATTACCGAGAACGGCAACTTTATTTTTGACGCACGTTTTAACAGCATCCACGCTGGTATGGAACGCGATATTAAAGCCATTACCGGTGTTATCGACAGCGGCTTGTTCCAGGGTTACGAGCTGGAAGTGTTGATGGCCGGCGGTAAAAAATAGTCTCCAATTTTCCTACATTTTCAGGCTTTGCTGCGCGATGATTAAAAATTTGCGCAAACAATTTGCTGCGCCATACTTTTTAATAGGAAGGTTTTATTAAAAAAGAAGATATGGCACTGTCGCTAAAAATAACCCCTTGTTTATGGTTTGATACCGAGGCAAAAGCTGCCGCAGATTTTTATACCGGTATTTTTAAAGATTCGCGCATTACGGCTACCACCTATTACGGCCAGGAGGGTTCGGAAAAACACCATAAACCCGATGGTTCGGTACTGACTGTGGAGTTTGAGATAGAAGGACAGCGTTTCACCGCTTTAAATGGTGGTCCGGATTTCAAATTTAGCCCGGCTACTTCATTTATAGTTAGATGCGAAACCCAGGACGAGATAGATTACTACTGGGAAAACCTGAAAGAAGGCGGCGACCCGGCCTACCAGGAATGCGGCTGGCTGAAAGATCAGTTTGGCGTCTCATGGCAAGTGGTCCCAATCATTTTGGATAAGATGATGCAGGACCCCGAAAAGGCCAAAACAGAACGGGTGATGAAGGCTTTCATGAAAATGAAAAAGATGGAGATTGCCCCCATAGAGGCCGCCTATCGTGGCGACCCGGAATAGGAGTATGTTATTATGGATTTTGAAAAGATTTATAAAGATGCCTCGGCCTGGGTTATTGAGTCAGGGCTAACCGTTCTTTCGGGCATTGTAGTTTTGATAGTGGGCTTTTGGCTCATCAAACTCATACTGAATTGGGTACGTTCCGCCCTGCACGCTAAAGAAGTTAATGCCACCGTAAAAGACTTTTTGCTGAGTATGGTAGGCGTGATACTGCGCATACTGCTTATTCTGTCGGTGATGCAGATCGTAGGTATCAAAATTACTGTGCTTACCGCCATTGTCGGTGCTTTTGGTGTGGCGGCAGGTTTGGCGCTATCCGGCACGTTGCAAAACTTTGCCAGCGGGATCATGATACTACTGCTGAAACCTTTTGTGGTGGGCGACAATATTATTACCCAATCGCAGGAGGGGACGGTTATTTCCATCCAGATATTTTACACTACGGTGCGCACCTTTGATAACCGTACAGTTATTGTGCCCAACAGCAAACTATCTAACGAGATCATTGTGAATATTAGTCGCGAGGGTAACCGCCGGCTGGATATCGAAATGAAGTTTCCGAACGCTGTTGATATTAAGGAGGTTAAAGCCGCCATCTCGGAGGCTATTGACCGCTCTACAGATTGCCTGAAAGAACCGGAGCGCCGCATCGGCGTAGCCGCGCTGGATAAAGATACCTACAGTATCGGCATCAATGTTTGGGTAAATGCCCACGGTTTCCAGGATGCCAAGCTGCAGATACAGGAAAATATTTTGCAAACCATTAAAGATGCCGGTATCAAAATAGCCGGCCTTTAACTAAAACGTCAAAATAAAAACCGAGCCCTCATTCTCTACCGATTGCACCTGGATATTCCCCTCGTGCAGCATCATAATTTGCTTACACAAACTCAGGCCAATACCGCTGCCGGTTTTGCGTGTACTGAAGAAGGGGATGAAGATCTTATCCACCAGATCAGCTGGTATGCCGGTGCCGTTATCCGCTATTTTGATCAGGGTTTTGCCGTTGGCAGATAGTTCTGAACTTAGGGTTATGGCCGGTTCCGCGCGGTCTTTAACCGCTTCAATGGCGTTAACCAGCAGGTTGATCATTACCTGCTCTACCAGGTTAAGGTCTATCTGCACGGCCATTTGCATATCGCGCAACACTACGTTCAATTCAATGTTCTTCTTCTCCAGCGTTGGCGACATGAGGCTGTTCAGGTTCTCAAACATATCGCGCACCAGCACTTTTTTCAGGTCGAGCTTGGTGATCTTGTTCAGGTTACGGTAGCTTTCGGTGAATTTAAGCAGGCCCTCGCTGCGACGTTTAATGGTATCAATACCTAGCTCCAGGTCCTCAAAATCGGCACTGCCGCTTTTCTCGCGACTGTAAGTTTGCAAGCGATTTTTTAAGGTATCCGCCAGTGAAGAAATAGGCGCTACCGAGTTCATGATCTCGTGCGTCATTACGTTCAACAGCTTTTGCCAGGCTTTTGATTCGGTTTCGTCCAAGGCCTCGCTAATGTTTTGGAAAGCCATGAGTTTATAGATCTTACCATCGCTACGCATGGCGCTTACGGTAAGTAATATTTTAAAAACCTGCTTATTGCGCGATATGGATACCACCTTGCTATCGCCGGTTTTAATACTCATCGCGGCAGCATACAAAGCCTCATCGCGTTTTTGCAGGGAGTGGATGGTTTTAAGATAGGGGATATCAAAAATGCGTTTAAAAGATTCGTTCATCCAGCCAATTTCGCCGTTCTCCTGATCGTACGATATGATGCCGGTATCTACCAGTTCCAATATTTTCTGCAAATACTGGTATTGTGTTTCGCGTTCGCGGCTTATCTCTTTAAAAGTGCTGTTAATATCGTTAAAACCTTTGCGCAATGGTTTTAGCTCGGTAGGGGCACGGCCGACATCAAAATGCCGCGAAAAATCCCGGTAATGTACTGATTCGGCAAATTGCTCCACCTCGTACTGCGCCTTTTTCTGGAAACGCAGGAAATCTATGATTACATAAACAACCAGAGGAATACCTATCAGCAAAAACACATATTCGCCGCGCACAATAATAAAGCTTACGCCCAGCAGGCATATAAATAAAACAATGGTACGCAACAGTGTGCGCAGTTCGTAGCCTTTAAATATCATACTTGCTTAATCTGCGGTACAGGGCGGTACGGGTAAGGCCCAACTCTTTGGCGGCGCGGGTTATGTTGCCGTTATGTTTCTCAATCA
This sequence comes from Mucilaginibacter sp. A3364, assembly GCF_059690715.1. NCBI lineage: Bacteria > Pseudomonadati > Bacteroidota > Sphingobacteriia > Sphingobacteriales > Sphingobacteriaceae > Mucilaginibacter > Mucilaginibacter sp. A3364. The sequence goes on along the minus strand of NZ_JCAWED010000001.1, from coordinate 2,444,752 downwards.
CCCTTAAAATGGTGTTTTTTTCTACCATGCTTAGCGGCATATCGTCTAAAGGTTCCGGCTCGGCGGCGGTGGTTTCTATGGATGAAAATATCAAGTCGGCTGCAGTAAGCACGTTGCTGTCGGCCATGATGATGGCACGCTCCATGGTGTATTGCAGCTCGCGCACGTTGCCGGGGTAGTGGTAGCTGTTTAGTTTTTGCAGGGCGCTGTCGTCAAATGTAATGGCCGGTTTCAGGTACTTGGTGGCATAAATGCCCGCGAAGTGTTTAGCCAACAACACAATATCTGTATTGCGTTTACGCAATGGCGGCATGGTAACTTCCACGGTGTTGATACGATAGATCAAGTCCTTTCTAAACCTGTCATCATTCGCCAGCTCCTGCAAAGGCAGGTTGGTGGCGCATATCAGGCGTATATCAATCTCGGTAGGTTTGTTGCTGCCAAGGCGGGTTACGTGGCGGTTTTGTAACACGGTTAGTAACTTAGCCTGCTGCCTTAACGAAATATTGCCTATCTCATCTAAAAACAAAGTACCGCCGTTAGCCTCCTCGAAACGCCCGGCACGGTCCTCGCGTGCATCGGTAAAAGCCCCTTTTTTATGGCCGAATAGCTCGCTTTCAAACAGGGTTTCCGTCAAAGCACCTACATCCACCTTTACAAATGGTTTATTGGCACGTAACGAACGCTCGTGAATGGCTTTTGCAATCAGATCCTTACCCGTACCGTTTTCGCCCAGTATTAAAATATTGGCATCGGTGGGGGCAATTTTGTTCACCTTTAAAAATATATCCTGCATCACCGGCGCGTCGCCTAGCAGTTGGGTAGTAGTGCCATTGTTTTTAGCTGATGAGGACTTGGGTGTTTTCTCGCCGTCTTTTTTATCCAGCAGGTCGGTTATTACTTCGGTAAGCTTAACGTTGTGCCATGGTTTTACAATAAAATCAGCTGCGCCTTCTTTTAACGAGCGTACGGCCAGGTCAATATCGCCGTAAGCCGTAATCATAATTACAATAACATTGGGCTTCCATTCCTTGATCTTGCGCAGCCAATAAATACCTTCGTTGCCGGTATTAATGGCACTATTAAAGTTCATATCCAGCAAAATAATATCCACGTTATTGCGCAGTAATATGCTGTTCAGGTTTTCCGGATTTTTTTCGGTAATAACTTCCTGTACTTCGGTTTTCAATAATAGCTTTACAGCGGTCAGCACGTCCAGGTCGTCGTCAACAATTAAAACGGTAGCTTTTTTTAGTTGCATTATGATAGGTTAAAAAATCAATTAAATATAACAGATATCTTGCTGCCAAATACTCAATAATATCACCAAACGGCGTAAAGTGCTGTAATACAAAATTTTGCGTATTTTAAGCTAAAAACAACTGTATCATAACCGTACACCTGCTGTTTCAGAAGCGTACGCTATTTTTTATAATTTATTGCACATGGCTTTGATTTACAGTTACTTATATTGTGGCACGTTGTTTTGTATTGTACCGTACATAAACGATCATAATTTACCGTAGTGGACAGAAAAATAGAAAAGAAAAAATGGAATACCAAACGCCTGTTAACCATAGGCGGCATTGCAGGGTTGGTTATATTAATTACCGCCAGCATCTACTTTACATCGGGTAAAAGTAAACTGGATGTTGATACCGAACGCCTGACCGTAAGCGAAATTACCAAGGGCCCTTTCCAGGTTACTATACCGGTTAACGGTAGCGTAATGCCCATTACCACTATTTATTTAGATGCCGTTGAAGGTGGTCGTGTTGAAAAGGTTTTTGTTGAAGATGGTACCACTATGAAAGCCGGCGACCCGATCATGAAACTATCTAACACCGATCTTGAGCTAAGCCTTGCCACCCAGGAAACTTCGGTATTTAACCTGTTAACGCAGATGCAAATATCCCGCAACGCGGCACAACAAAACACGGTAAACAAACTAAACCAAATGGCCGATGTGGATAATGCCTATAATGAAGCCGAGCGTTTATATAAGCTGAACAAGGGCCTTTTTGAGAAAAAAGCTATCGGCTCGCAAGAGTTCAGGCAATCGCAAATTGCCTATGAGTACCAGGTTAAACGCAAAAAATTAACCAGCCAGATCTTAAAGCAAGATAGCGCTTCGACCAGGTTGGAGCAGGAGCAGGCGAAGCAATCATACGATCGTACGCAAAATGCCCTGGCCGTAATGCGCAAAAAAGTAGGCGACCTGGTAGTACGTGCTCCTGTTGACGGACAGTTAACCTCGCTTGATGCCGAGATAGGACAAAACAAAAGCAAAGGACAGCGCCTGGGCCAGGTTGACGTTTTATCGGGCTTTAAAGTACGTGTTGATGTGGATGAACATTACCTGTCGCAAGTATATACCGGCCTTACCGGTACGTTTGACTTTGCCGGAAAAAGCTACACGCTTAAAATAAAGAAGGTATTTACACAAGTGACTAATAACAAATTTCAGGTGGATATGGAGTTTGTAGGCCAGGCGCCTACCGGTATACGCCGCGGCCAAACCCTGCAAATACTATTGGCGTTGAGCGATGAAAGCCGCCAGGTTTTATTACCTAAAGGAGGCTTTTACCAGCAAACCGGTGGTAACTGGATTTTCAAACTGAGCGAAAGCGGCAAAACGGCTTATAAGGTTGACCTGCAACTAGGCCGCCAGAACACTGATTATTACGAAGTGCTGCAAGGCTTAAAACCGGGCGACAAGGTAATAACCTCAAGCTACGAGACCTTTGGGGATATACAGGAGCTGGTTTTGAAGAATTAAAAAGACGAAATTAAAATACTGATCACAATTTAAAAAAATATAGCCCTTTTGGGCGGGAGGCAACATGATAAAAATAACTGACCTGCAAAAGTACTATCGCACCGAAGAGGTGGAAACCATTGCGTTGAACAAACTATCTATTGAAGTTAAAGAAGGTGAGTTTGTGGCCATAATGGGCCCATCGGGTTGCGGTAAATCAACCTTGTTAAACATTTTGGGATTGCTGGACGATCCGGATGGTGGCAGCTACCTGTTTAACGGTATTGAAGTGGCCGATTTTAACGAACGCAAACGTGCTGATCTGCGCAAGCATAACATTGGCTTTGTGTTTCAAAGCTTTAACCTTATAGACGAGCTTACCGTGTTTGAAAACGTGGAGCTACCGCTGATCTATACCGGTGTACCTGCTTCGGAGCGTGTGGCACGTGTAGAAAAGGTGTTGGATAAAATGCAGATCATGCACCGCCGTAATCACTATCCGCAGCAATTATCGGGCGGTCAGCAACAGCGTGTGGCCGTGGCCCGCGCGGTGGTTAATAACCCTAAACTGATACTGGCGGATGAGCCTACCGGTAACCTGGACAGTAGCAACGGCAACGAGGTAATGGAACTGTTAACCGACTTGAACGAGCAAGGTACCACCATCATCATGGTAACGCACAGCGAGCACGATGCCCGCTACAGCCATCGCATCATCCGTTTGTTAGACGGGCAGACGGTGATGGAAAATATCATGATATAATAAGCATTCCACCCTAGATCAATCATACTTAAGTTAATTAGCCCCGGGCCCCTTTGTAATAAAGGGGCCACAGGCAATAACACAAACCTGCCATGATCAAAAACTACTTTAAAATAGCCTGGCGCAATATTGTTCGCCATAAAGCCTACTCAACTATTAATATAGCCGGTTTGGCCATTGGTGTAGCTGCCTGCCTGTTAATATTTGTGGTGGTAAATTTTGAGCTGAGCTTTAACAAGTCGCAGCCCAATTACAATAATATTTACCGCATTGTTAACGTGCAGAACCGCGGCGGCGTTACACAATACAGCGATGGTATCCCGTTCCCTATGTCGGATGCTTTGGCGGTTGATTTCCCCGGCGCTACATTTGCTACCCTGCAAACCAACTATGGCGGCCAGGTAACTGTGCCGGCCAATAATGGTAATGACGATAAAAAGTTTGTGGAAGGCCTGGGCTTGTTGTTTATGCAGCCCCAGTTTTTTAAAATATTTAAGTACGAGTGGCTGGCCGGCGACCCCAGTGTTTTGGCCGAACCGAGTAATGCCGTGCTTGACAAAAGCACCGCCACCAAATATTTTGGCGACTGGAAGAATGCTTTGGGTAAAACTATTAAGGTAGATAACCTGATAAACCTAAAAGTGGCTGGTATTTTAGAAGATACACCTGCCAATAGCGATATACAACTTAAAGTATTAATTGGTTATGGCAGTTTGAAACCTAATTTGGCTTCGTATTATTTAGAGGATTCGTGGGGCAATAACAGCAGCAACCACCAGATATTTATGATGCCTGCGCCGGGCCAATCGGTAGATCAGGTAAACGCGCAGCTTAAAATATTCAGCAATAAACATTATACACAAAAAAAGGCCGATATAATTAAACACTTTTTGCACCCCCTGGCCGATCTGCATTTTGACACCCGTTTTGGTACTACCCTGGGCGATCATACCACTACTAAAGCAACCATTCGTACGCTATCTTTAATAGCAGTATTGATCATTTTAATGGCTTCTATCAACTTCATTAACCTGTCCACAGCGCAATCGGTAGGACGGTCAAAAGAAGTTGGTATACGCAAGGTTTTAGGCAGCAGCCGGGTACAATTGATCAAACAATCTCTGGGCGAAACCGGGCTTATTGTAGTATTTGCGTTGGTATTAGCTATTGCGATAGCTTATTTGGCCCTGCCTTACCTTAAAAATATTGCCAGTGTGCCAGACAACATTAAGCTGATAACCCCGGCAACCATTGCATTTTTGTTGGTGACCGCTTTGGCTGTAGTGTTAATATCAGGAATTTACCCCGCGCTAGTGGTTTCAGGCTTCAGGCCGGTATTGGCTATTAAGAATAAAATTACCGCGGCGTCGGTTGGTGGCGTTCCTTTGCGCAGAGTTTTGGTAGTGGCGCAGTTCGGTATTTCGCAATTGTTGATCATCGGTACTATTGTAGCCGTTAGGCAAATGAATTTTGTAAACTCGGCCGACCTGGGCTTTAATAAGGAGGCCATTTTGGTTGTGCCGGGCAGTACAGATAGTATAAGTTTGGCAAAGGCCGAGAGCTTTAAGCAGGATTTGTTGCAAAATCCTAACATTAAGGCTGTAACCTTTATGTCCGATCAGCCGTCTTCTCAAAATAACTGGTCTACCAACTTTTTTTATGATCATGCAGCATCTGATAAGGGTTATCAAACCAGCCTGAAATTTGCCGATGCCGATTACTTTAAAACTTTTGGCCTGCGCTTTATGGCCGGCGGCCCTTATCCCGCTACCGATACCACTACCAAAATAGTGGTAAACAAAACCTTTGTAAATAAACTGGGCATACAAAATGTGAACGAGGTGATAGGCAAAGATGTAAAACTGGGCGGCGGCAAATGGCGCCAGGTTGTAGGTGTAATAGAAGATTTTAAAACCAACACGCTGCGCGAGGCAGTAAAACCGGTAATTATACTGCCGGGCAAAAGGCAGCAGGGCGTAGTGGCGGTTAAATTTAATACCAACAATTTTAAAGCAACCGTGGCCACCGTGCAACATAAATGGGAAAAAGCTTATACCGAATATGCTTACAACGGGTATTTCCTGGATGAGAACATAGCCGATTTTTATCAGCAGGAAAACCAACTGGCACTGGTGTATAAAATATTTGCGGGCATAGCCATATTTATTTCATGCCTTGGCTTATATGGCCTGGTATCGTTTATGGTGGTGCAGCGCACTAAGGAAGTTGGTGTGCGCAAGGTGTTGGGTGCATCAATAGGCAGTATAGTTTACCTGTTCTCTAAGGAGTTTATGCTGCTGATTAGTTTATCATTTTTAATAGCTACACCGGTGGCTTATTATATGATGAACAGTTGGCTGCAAAACTTTGTGTTCAGGATACCGCTAACTGCCGGCGTATTTATTATGGCGGTAACGGCATCCGTAATAGTGGCCTGGGCAACGGTGGGTTATAAGGCGGTAAAAGCCGCGCTAGCCAATCCGGTAAAAAGTTTGCGAAGCGAATAAAATATCATCAGCACCTAAACAGAAAAACTCTAAACCATGATAAAAAATTATTTCAAAATAGCCTGGCGAAACCTGAAGCGAAACAAAGCTTACGCGTTGATCAGTGTTACCGGTTTAGCCCTGGGCATAGCCTGCGCCATACTCATTTTTACGCTGATAAGCTATCACCTGAGCTTTGATAACTTCCATAAAAACCCCGACCGCATTTTTAAAATGTACACCGAATGGCATGACGATGGCGTTGGCCGGTCGGCAGGGGTGCCGCAACCTTTGGGTAAGGCTTTCAGAGACAACTTTACGCTGGCCGAAAAAACGGCCCGCGTGATCAACTTCCGCAACAACCTGATCACGCTGAATGGAGAAAACGTTAAAAAGTTTAGGGAAGAAAACGGGGTTGCTTTTACCGAGCCGGAGTATTTTGATATCCTGAACTTCCCCGTAATAAAAGGCAGCAAGAAAAACCTATTGGCCAAGCCTAATGAAGCGCTTATTACAGAGAAAATGGCCGAAAAGTATTTTGGCAAAGAAAATGCGATAGGCAAAGTTTTCCGCCTGGATAATAAGGTGAATTTTACGATAACCGGTATTCTAAAAAACCTGCCCGCCAATACTGATCGTAAACAGGAGATCCTTTTATCATACGCCAACATGGACGAGTACACCGATAAGGGCCGCGAAAGCAACTGGGGCGGCGTTTACAGCGGCAGCGAAGCATTTACTTTGCTAAAACCGGGTGTAAGCCTTAAACAAACTGATGCTGCAATGGGTAAACTGGTAAAACAACATTTTGAGGGTAGGGATGCCAAGATATGGCGGTTTAAGTTACAGCCACTTAATGACATTCACTTTAACCCCGAGCTGGGCGGTTATACCGATACCAAATATCTGTGGGCACTGTTCTTTATCGGCCTGTTTCTCATCATTACCGCTTGTGTAAACTTTGTTAACCTGGCAACCGCGCAGGCGCTTAACCGCGCTAAAGAAGTGGGCATACGCAAAGTGCTGGGCAGTTTACCGCGCCAGCTGTTTTGGCAGTTTATTGCTGAGACAGCTATCATCACGCTGATATCTGTATTGTTAGCAGTTGGCGTAGCCGAAATTGGTTTGCCGGCGTTGAACAATCTGTTCCAATCGCAAATGAGTTTCAATTGGTTGGTGTTAAGTGCATTTATAGTTGCAATTACCGTAATAGTTGTTTTCCTTTCGGGATCATACCCTGGGTTGGTGCTGGCCAGGTTTCAGCCTATTGAGGCTATTAAAAGCAAACTGTCGCAAAAGCATGTGGGTGGTTTTTCACTGCGCAGGGTATTGGTTGTGGTGCAGTTTTCTATATCGCAGGTGCTCATCATTGGTACCATCATCGTGGTGGCACAGTTAAAATATTCGCAAAGTACAGATCTGGGTTTTGATAAGGATGGAACTGTAATAGTGCCCATCCCTCCGGCCGATAAAATGAAAATGCAAACCCTGGGCACACGCATTAAAGAGCTCCCGGGTGTGGAGAAGCTTACTTTTTGCTGGCGCCCACCTGCGGCAAACTCAAACAATAGCACCGGCTTGCAATTTGATAACCGCGCAGAGGATGAGCACTGGAGCGTGAACATGAAATATGCCGATGCCAATTACCTGTCGACCTTTAACCTGAAACTGGTTGCCGGCAGAAATTTCTTCCCGGCAGATAGTGTAAGTGAGTTTGTGGTGAACGAAACCTTTGCCAAGAAACTAAACCTTAAACCACAAGACCTGATCGGTAAAACTGTGGCAGCAAATGGTCGCGGTGTAAAGGGTGTAATTGTAGGTGTTGCTAAGGATTTTTATAACTACTCTTTCCACTCAGAAATTTCGCCAATATTGATGATGCCAGACGTAAACCAGTACGATAACATCGGCATAAAAATAAATATGCGCAACGCGAAGGCAACAATGACGTCTATTGAAAAGATATGGAACGAAAACTTTCCGGAGGAGTTGTACTCATACCAGTTTATGGATGATAACGTAGCCAAGTTTTACGAAATGGACAAGATCACCTCAACGCTGATACAAGGCTTTGCCATGATAGCCATTTTTATAGGCTGTTTAGGTTTGTATGGCCTGGTATCGTTCATGGCGGTGCGTAAGACCAAGGAAATCGGTGTACGTAAAGTATTAGGTGCAGGCATATTTAATGTGTTGTGGCTGTTTGGTAAAGAGTTTTGCCGCTTGCTCATCATCGCGTTTTTAATAGCCGCGCCGCTGGCCTGGTGGGCCATGCACAATTACCTTAAAGATTTTGAATACCGGATACCTATTGGTCCGGGCATATTTGTAATGGCTATTTTAGCTACCTTTATTATAGCCGCCGTAACGGTAGGCTATAGGGCAAGTGTAGCAGCCTTAACCAACCCGGTAAAAAGCCTGCGCAGCGAATAATAATTTGAACCAATAAATACACTAAACAATATTACCATGAAAAAATTAGTAGCCTTATTCATGTTATCTGTTGCTTTTACAGCTGTAAAAGCGCAAAACGAAACGCCGTACATGACCAAGTCGTTGAGCGGTACGAATGTACAGAAACTGGTTGCCCGCACTTCAGGAGGCAGTCTTACGGTTACCGGCCAAACCAGCGGCGAGAACCGGGTGGAGGTATATATCAGGTCGTCAAACGGGAATGACAACATTTCTAAAGAAGAAATACAAAAGCGTTTAGATGCCGATTATGAGTTAAACGTAGGCGTTGAAGGCGGCGTGATAAATGCTGTCGCGAAGCAGAAAAGCAATTCTATGAACTGGAAAAAAGGCTTGAGCATATCATTCAGGATATTTGTTAGTCCTAACATTACTACCGATCTGCACACCAGCGGCGGTAGTATTGCCCTGCGTAATTTAAAAGGCAAGCAGGATTTTTCAACCAGTGGCGGCAGCCTGAATCTCGACCAGCTAAGCGGCGATATACAAGGCAAAACTTCAGGCGGCAGCATACGCGTAACTAATTCAAGTGATCAGCTAAACCTAAGCACCAGCGGCGGCAGCATACATGCCGAAGGTTGTAAAGGCAATTTGCAATTGCGCACTTCGGGCGGTTCATTGGCTTTAAACAATTTGCAGGGTACGGTTAATGCTTCAACCAGCGGCGGCTCTATCATGGGTAACAACATCACCGCCGAAACTATTGTACACACCAGCGGTGGCAGCATTAATTTACAAAACATAGCAGGCAGCCTTGATGCTTCAACCAGTGGTGGTAGCATAACGGCTAAAATAACCAAATTAGGCAAGTATGTTAAATTAGGCAACTCGGGCGGCGGCATTGGTTTAACCTTGCCTGCCGGACAAGGCCTTAACCTTAAACTGCACTCAAATCGCATTAGCTCTACAGGGCTGCAAAACTTTAGCGGCAGCAAAACAGAACGTGATATGGATGGCACTCTTAACGGAGGTGGCGTACCCGTAGAGGCCCGCGCCGGAAGCGGTAGCATTATGCTGGCTTTTAATTAGTAATAGTCGATAGACAATAGACGATAGTCCATGGTTCATAGTAGGGTAGGTTTGTTATCTATCGACTATGGTCCATGGACTATTGACTTTTATGTCCATGGACTATGGACGTTAAAGCAACTGTATCAAAACCGAACACCTGCTGTTCCAATGGCGAACACCGGTGTTCGGTTTTTATTTTTTAATGCATTGAAAATCAATGTATTAATGTTTGGTATGATATTGTTGTTATACGCTGTAACAAAATAGCCTTACATGATCAAGAATTACCTCAAAACCGCGTGGCGAAACCTGTTAAGAGCAAAGCTTTACAGCTTAATAAATATTGGCGGCCTGGCCATAGGTATGGCCATTAGCTTTTTATTGCTGCTGTACGTTTACAATGAGTTTAGTTTTGATAAATATCATGCTAATGACGAGCGCATTTATAAAGTACTGCGCAATCAGCCAAGCGAGGGTGAGGTATTTACAAGTTCATCAACTCCTGTACCACTGGCCCCGGCCCTTAAAAAAGATTACCCCGAAATTGAAGAAGTTGCACGTAATAATGGTGGTTATGATGTTTTGGTAAATTACAACAATAACGCTGTCAAACTGCCTATGATGGCTGCTGACGAAGGCATCCTCAATATATTTAGTTTTGATTTTGTGAAGGGTGATAAGCGCAGCGCTTTATCAGAGTTATCATCAGTAGTGCTAACCGAATCGGGTGCCAAAGCCTTGTTTGGTAACGAAGATGCAATAGGTAAAGTAATTAAGTATGATAATAAAACCCCTGTTAAAGTAGCGGCTATAATAAAAGATCATCCGCTAAATTCATCATTCAAATTTAAAATGCTTATCTCGTGGAACACCTTCGAGGCTATGCAACCCTGGCTAAAAACCTCATCATGGGGTAACTATTCTTTTGGCACATTTGTAATGTTGAAACCCGATGCTTCGCTGGATAAGGTAAATGCCAAGCTAAAACACATTGTAGCTAAGTACGATCCGACCAATAAAGAGAACCAAATGTTTCTCTATAAATTTTCGAGCCTGCATTTGTATAACAATTTTAAACTGGGTAAACTGGTGGGCGGCCCAATTGAATACGTGCGCCTGTTTTTAGGCCTCGCAATAGGCATTTTGATCATTGCCTGCATCAACTTTATGAACCTAAGCACGGCCCGTTCAGAACGCCGCGCCCGCGAGGTAGGTGTGCGTAAAGCAATAGGTGCACGCAGGTTTGCTATTATTCAGCAGTTTATGGGCGAATCGTTGTTGATGGCTTTCCTGGCTTTTGCCTTGTCAATTGTTTTAATGGCCATGTTACTGCCGGTGTTTAACGACATTATTAACCTCAAGCTGCAGTTGCCGTTAAACAACTTGTGGGCCTGGGGTGCCGCAATTGGCGTAACGGTATTTACGGGTTTAGTATCCGGTAGTTACCCGGCTTTGTTCCTGTCGTCGTTTAACCCGGTTAAAGTGTTAAAGGGACAGCTTATTACCACCAAAACCACCGTAAGGCCACGCCAGGTGCTGGTAGTAGTGCAGTTTACATTTGCCATTTGTTTGATACTTTCAAGCCTGTTTATTTATAAGCAGCTTAACTATATTAAAGATCGCCCGGTAGGGTATGACAGTAAAGGCGTAATCGCCTTAGAGGTTGACGGCAGCCTGGCGGATATGAGCAAGTTTGATGCCTTCCGTTTAGATGCGATTAACGCCGGCGCTATTGCCGATGGCGTGATGTCATCAGGCGCTATTACGGATTACGGAAGCAGCACCTGGGGCGTAACCTGGCCCGGCCAACGCCCCGGCGAAGAAAAAATACCCATCGACCAAATAGCAACCGGCTATCACTTTCTGAGTACTTATGGCCTGGTGCTTGCGCAAGGGCGCGATTTTGCAACTGATCGCCCGGCCGATTCTACATCCATTATATTAAACGAAGCCGCTGTTGCCATGATGCGTTTAAAACAACCCGTTGGCGCGCAGGTAAGGTGGCAGGGCGCACACCGCACCGTAGTTGGCGTGGTGAAAAACTTTGTATGGGGGTCGCCGTACGAACCTGTAAAACCTGCTATTATCGGTTTTATGAAAGACTGGACAGGCGCCATAAGCTTAAAACTTAACCCTAACCAATCGGCATCAACCAGCCTGGCCCGTTTAACCGGCGTCTACAAAAAATATAATCCCGAATATCCGTTCGGTTATAAATTTATCGACGAGAAATTTGCCCAGAAGTTTAGAACCGAAAAGCTATTGGGCACCATGGCGGCAGCATTTACATGCTTAGCCATTGTGATATCATGCCTCGGTTTATTTGGCCTGGCATCATTCTCGGCCGAGCAGCGCAAAAAAGAGATTGGCATACGCAAAATACTCGGGGCCAGTACAGGCAACCTATGGTTCAGGCTATCGCAGGAGTTTATCAAGCTGGTGTTGATATCATTTATTATCGGCTCGGCAATAAGCTGGCATTATCTTGATCAATGGCTGTCAAAATATACTTATCATACATCATTAAGCATATGGGTATTTGTAGTTACCATGCTTATTAGCGTAGGCATATGTTTAATAACAGTAAGCTGGCAAGCCATTAAAGCCGCGTGGATAAACCCGGTAAAAAGTTTACGCAGCGAATAGATCATCAATCATAAACAATGGCACCCTATGTTTAAAAACTATTTTAAAACCGCCTGGCGCAGCTTAACGCGATATAAAGTGTTCTCGCTGATCAATATCGCAGGCCTTTCAGTAGGCATCGCGGCAGCTTTGGTGATCTACCTCATCGTTCAGCATGATTTTACTTTTGATAAGTTTGAGAAGGATGGCGACCGCATTTATCGTGTAGTTTCTGTGTTAAGCTATTCGGGCGAACCTTATCACAACGCGGGCGTGCCACAACCGGTTGGCCCGGCACTGGCCAAAAATGGTACAGGTATTAGCATTGTAGCCCCCTTCCAGGTAATGGGTTACAATACCAAAATCACTGTTCCGCGTGATAATGGCGCGCAGCCAATGGTGTTGAAGAAACAAATCGATGTTACTTTTGCCGATGAAAATTACTTCAAACTCATCGACTACCAGTGGCTGGCCGGATCGCCGAAAACATCCTTTAGGGACCCGAACCAGGTTGTGCTTACCCAAAAAAGGGCACAGCTTTACTTCCCGGGCCTTACACCTAACCAGGTTATAGGCAAACAGGTTATTTATGACGACAGCGTACGCACTATAGTAAGCGGCGTGGTTGCCAACCTTACCCAAAACACCGACTTCGTTTTCCAGGACTTCGTCTCCCTTACAACCATACCGCACAGCAACCTTGCCGTAACCACCAGTTGGGATATATGGGGAATGACCAACGGCTCGTGCCAACTATATGTAAAGCTTACGCCCGGCACAACCGCGCAATCAATTAACGCGCAGCTGGCTAAAATAAACGATAAGAACATAGAAAAGCGCAGTGGCTTTAAGTCAAGCTGGGTGCTGCAACCTTTAAGCGAATTGCATTTTGATGAACGCTATGGCAATTACACCTACAAAATGGGTAACAGGGCCACGCTTTACGGTTTACTGGTTATAGCCGCGTTTTTATTGCTGTTAGGCTGTATTAATTTTATCAACCTATCAACCGCACAGGCATCGCAGCGCGCTAAAGAGATTGGTATTCGTAAAACGCTGGGTAGTTCGGTAAAACAATTGATAGGTCAGTTTTTGGCCGAAACTTTTTTGGTTACCCTGCTGGCTACACTTGCATCGGTACTATTGGCCCCGGTTATACTAAAATCGTTTGCTGATTTTGTGCCTAAAGAACTTAAACTCGACCTGCTGCACCAGCCCCATGTACTATTGTTTTTGGCGATATTGATTGTTGTGGTGAGCCTGTTATCAGGCTTTTACCCGGCCTGGGTATTGTCAAGGTATAACCCTGTAAAAGTACTTAAAGACCAGGCCTACGCTAACAGCGCTTTAACACGTAAGGCATGGCTGCGCAGATCGTTAACCGTGTTTCAGTTTATGATAGCGCAAGTATTTATAATGGGCACTTTTATAGTGGCCAAACAAATGTATTACACGCTTAATAAAGACCTCGGTTTTAAAAAAGAAGCCATTATTAACTTTAGTACCCCATGGTTTCATCGCACCGGCGATAAACGCCCCGTACTGATAAACGAGCTAAAGAAAATACCGGGTATTGATATGATGAGCATAGCCAGCAATACCCCGGCCAGTGGCGGCACCTCATCTGGCCAGGTTAATTTCAAAGACGGTAAAAAAGAGGTGCAAACCGATGTGCAGTTTAAAATGGGCGATACAGCTTACCTTAAATTATATCACATCAAGTTAACAGCCGGGCGCAACGTTATGCAAAGCGACACCCCCCGCGAAGCTATCATTAACGAAACCTACGCCCATATTTTAGGCTTCAAAAATGCCCGCGACGCCGTTGGCAAGAATCTGGAATGGAGCCGTAACCAAATACCTATTGTAGGCGTAATGGCCGATTTTCACCAGCAATCGTTACGGCAGGCTATAAAACCTTTAATGTTTACAGGCTCAACCAATGATAGCTATGAGGTGCACATGGCGCTGGCACCGCAGGTACCGGGCGGCACTACCTGGAAAGCAATCATCGCAAAAATTGAAACTGCTTACAAAAGCGTTTACCCAAACAGAGATTTTGAAGTTAATTTTTTTGATCAACAAATAGCCGGATTTTACGAAAAGGAGCAACAAACATCCAGCCTGCTGAAGTGGGCTACCGGGCTTGCCATATTTATAAGCTGCCTGGGCTTGTTGGGCCTGGTTATATATACTACAGGGCAGCGGGTTAAAGAGATAGGTATACGTAAAGTGCTTGGTGCATCGGTAGCCAATATCGTTTCCATTTTATCAAAAGACCTGTTGAAACTGGTACTCATAGCCTTCGTTATTGCCTTACCGATAGCCTGGTATGCCATGAATAAATGGCTGCAGAACTATGCCTATAAAACCAGCATCAGTTGGTGGGTGTTTGCGGTCAGCGGCGTGCTAATGGTTTTAATAGCATTGGTGACCCTGAGTTTTCAAACCATCCGCGCCGCGTTGGCAAACCCTGTTAAAAGTTTAAAAAGCGAATAACTCAACCTCAGCATGATAAAAAATTATTTAAAAACTGCCTGGCGCAACATTTGGAAAAACAAGGTTTTTTCTGCGCTTAACATTTCGGGGCTCGCCGTAGGCATGGCCGCTTGCATTGTTATTATGCTGTTCGTTTTTTATGAAAAGAGCTTTGATGATTTTCATACTAAAAATATTTACCGGTTAAACGAGGTGCAAACCTTCCCGGGCATGGTATCATCGCAAAAGGTGGGGCTGTCTATGTTCCCGATGGGGCCAACGTTGAAGAATGAGTTTCCGCAGATAAAGAACTTTACCCGTGTAAAATGGAACCCTAAATACCAGGTTACAAACGGCGATAAAAGAATGTTTTTGCCCCAGGCCTACGCGGTCGACTCAACCTTTCTGCAAATATTTGATTTTAAATTGCTGGCAGGCGACCGCAAAACCGCGCTCGAGAAACCCAACAGCATCATCCTCACCCAATCGTCAGCCAAAAAAATATTTGGCGATGCCGACCCGATGGGTAAAACTATTACCCACTATGGTAATGATACTTTAACTTTTGCTGTTACCGGTATAATGGCCGATGTGCCCCAAAACTCGCAAATGCAATTTGATGCTGCTTTCTCATTTAGCAGCACTTACAAACCATGGATGAACCGTTGGGGCGGTAACTGGCTGGATACTTACGTTGAAATGATTGATGGGGTAGATGCCCGCAGCCTGGAAAGTAAGCTACCCGCCTACATGCTAAAATATTCGGGAAGAAAAGATATCACGAAGTTTTACGAGTTGTTTTTTCTGCCTTTGAAAGATGTACATGCCAAAGCCACAGATATAGGGCTTGACTATATTAACTATCAGAAGTTCGACGAAAAATCAACCAACCTGTTTGCTATCATCGCATTTATTGTATTAACCATAGCCTGCATTAATTTCATGAACCTATCCACCGCCCGATCGGCCGAAAGGGCTAAAGAGGTTGGTGTGCGTAAATCAATAGGTGCGGGTAAGTCTGAATTGGCTGTGCAGTTTTTAGGCGAAACGATATTGCTGTCGCTTATTGCGCTCGGTTTTGCTGTGTTACTGGTTTGGGCAGCTTTGCCTTTTGTAAATAATTTAAGTGGCAGGCAATTGCAGCTAAACTTTCTGAACAGCCCGTTACTGGCCTTGGTATTGGTTGGTTTTACAGTGTTGGTGGGTGTGGTATCGGGTATCTACCCGGCTATTTATCTTTCCTCGTTCAACCCTATAAAAGTACTTAAAGGCGGCCGGGATGGCGGCGAAAGCAAAGGCACTTTCCGCAATGTGTTAGTTGTTGGCCAATTTACCAGCGCGGTGTTTTTAATGATAGCTACCGTGTTTGTGGTTAAACAACTACGCTTTATGCAAAAGCAAGATCCCGGTTTTACGCGTGAACAGGTGGTTACCGTACCGCTTGATGGCAACACCAGCGATAAATACAAAGTATTGCGCGATGAGTTATTAAGCAACTCGCTTATTACAGGTGTTACTGCTGCGCAGGATATTTTGGGTAGTCACCTTGATCAAACAGGGGTAATTTATAAACCTAAAAACGGCCCACAGAAGGAGCTTGCCCTAACGCAGTTAGTTGTTGATGATAATTACCTCAAGCTTTTCAATATTAAAATGTTGGAAGGGAAGGATTTTTCTTCCGAAAAATCAGCCAATGGCCGAGAATATATTATCAACGAAGAACTGGCGCATGAGTTGTTAAAAGATCAGCCAAAAAACACGCCGCTATCCTCATTAATCGGGCAACAATTTGGTAACGACTCGCTGGGTTACATTACCGGCATATCGCACAATTTCAACTTTAACTCCTTGCATCATAAAATTGAAACCATGTTTATGGTTAACCAGGATGAATGGGGTTTCAGCAACTTATCTGTCAAGATAAATGGTAATAAATCCACCGAGGCACTTGCCTTTATCAAAGCTACCTGGACAAAAAACTTTCCCGACCGCCCGTTTGAGTACCAGTTCCTGGACGACCATTTCAACGAGGTTTATAAAGCTGATAGCCAGGTAAGCAAAATTGTAAGCGTGCTGGCCGGTTTAGCTATCGTGATATCGTGTCTCGGCTTATTTGGCCTGGCATCATATTCGGCCGAGAAGCGGATAAAAGAAATTGGCGTGCGCAAAGTTTTAGGTGCAACGGTACAAAACATAGTATTGCTGCTATCAGGACATTTTTTAAAATTGGTAGTAATAGCCAACCTGCTTGCCTGGCCATTGGCCTGGTACGCTATGAACAAATGGCTGCAGGGTTTCGCCTTCCGTATTGATATTAGCGCCGGGGTGTTTGTATTAGTTGCGGTGCTATCTGTTTGTATAGCGCTGTTTACCATCAGCTTTCAAAGTATTAAAGCGGCAATAGCCAACCCGGTTAAAAGTTTACGAAGCGAATAACATCGTACATCAAGATCTACCTGTTATGATAAAAAATTATTTAAAAATAGCCTGGCGAAACTTAGTTAAAAGCAAAGCCTACAGTGCATTGAATATTATTGGCCTTGCCGTTGGTATGGCGGTTGCTTTGTTGATAGGCTTATGGGTTTTTAACGAATACTCGTATGATCGTTTCCTGCCCGATGCCGACCGCCTGTACCAGGTGAAAGTTAATTTTACCAGCAAGCACGCGGGCAAGCATACGCAAAACTCCCTGTCGCTTCCCATATCGGATGTGCTGAAAAAAGACTATCCCGAATTTGAATATATAGCCGAAGCCGGATGGGATGATTCTCACGGCCTGGTAGTAGGCGATAAGAAGTTATTTATGGAGGGCCCGGCTGTTGGTTCAGATTTTTTGAAGATGTTTCAGTTCCCGATGCTGGGCGGTAACGCTGCTTCGGCTTTAAAGGATCCTTTTTCTATTGTGTTAACCGCATCAACAGCTAAAGCACTTTTTAACGATGCTGATCCGATAGGGAAAATAGTTAAGATAGATAACGTGCATAACGTAAAGGTGACTGCTGTGCTTAAGGATCTTCCCTCAAACTCATCCTTTACATTTAAGTATCTGATCCCTTTCAGTTTTTATGATCAAACGCAGGATTGGGTAAAAAAGGCGCGCACCAACTGGGGGAATAATTCTTTCCAAACCTTTGCAATGCTGAAACCGGGTGTCGACTACGCCAAGATCTCAGCCAAAATAAAACCTATCATTTTGAACAACGGCGAAATTATGCGCCCTTCGCAACCCGAAGTGATCATGCAGCCGCTAACACAATGGCACCTGTATGGCACCTATGAAAACGGCGTTGTAGTAGGTGGTTTTATAGATTATGTGCGCATGTTCAGCATTATTGGCGCTTTGGTATTGCTGATAGCCTGCATTAATTTTATGAACCTGAGTACCGCCCGCTCAGAAAAACGTGCCCGCGAGGTTGGTGTACGCAAAGCCATGGGCTCGCTAAAAAGCGACCTGGTACTTCAGTTTTTAACCGAATCTATACTGATGGCTTTCCTGTCGTTTGTATTGGCTGTTATTATGGTGCAGTTGGCCCTGCCATCATTTAACACGCTTACGGGCAGTTTGGTGAGCATACCTTTCACTAACCCTGTGTTTTGGGCTATTATGCTTGGGTATGTTTTGTTTACCGGTTTATTGGCGGGTAGCAGGCCGGCTTTTTATCTGTCATCATTTAACCCGGTTAAGGTTTTAAAAAGCACTATACAGGTTGGCCGGGCGGCTACTTTGCCGCGCAAGGTTTTGGTGGTGGCACAATTTAGCTGTTCGGTGGCATTGATCATCAGCACAGCTATTATCTACCAGCAAATACAGCATGTTAAAGAACGCCCCATAGGTTATAATGTTAACCGTGTGGTGATGACAGACATGAGCGAGGATCTGAACAAAAATTATGATGCTCTAAAGAACGATCTGTTGCAAACCGGTTTAATGAACAGCGTGGCCCGCGCCCATGGCCCGGTTACCGATATTTATCAGCATACCACCGTTAAAAACTGGCCCAATAAACCGGCTGATGAAGAAAGTATAAACATAGCTACCGTCCGCGTATCCGAAGGCTATTTTAAAACCGTAGGCATGGACATTTTGCAAGGGCACGACTTTACCGGCACCTGGGAGCAGGATAGCAACAAAGTACTGGTAAACGAAGCAGCAGTGCAACGCATGGGACTTAAAAACCCTATAGGCCAAAAGTTAGCGTGGAACGGTGGCCCCGATAGCGGTGTCGAAATTATTGGCGTGGTAAAGAACGCGCTGATGGAATCACCTTATACACCGGTAGAGGCAGCTATATTCAGTCACCATTATCGTGGCAACTACACCATCTATCAGTTAAAAGCCGGCGTTAACGTGCAGGCATCACTTAAGCACATACAGCAAATATTTGATAAGTATAACCCGGCTTATCCGTTTAGCTATCGCTTCGCGGATGATGCCTATAACGATAAGTTTGCCCTGGAGTTACTGGTAGGTAAACTGGCGGGCGTATTTGCCTCATTAGCCATATTTATATCATGCTTAGGCTTGTTCGGGTTGGCAGCTTATGTAGCCGAGCAACGCACCAAAGAGATTGGTATACGCAAAGTGCTCGGTGCATCAATAACGCAGGTTTGGGTATTACTATCAACCGATTTTGTGATGCTGGTGCTCATTAGCTGCCTCATCGCCTCGCCGGTGGCTTATTACCTGTTGCAGGGTTGGCTGGTTAAATACCAGTACCGTACAACCATTGGTCCGGCAGTGTTTATCGCGGCTGCTTTTGGCGCGGTTGCCATTACATTACTCACTATAAGTTTCCAGGCCATTAAAGCAGCCCTGGCCAATCCCGTTAAAAGTTTACGAAGCGAATAATTCATCTCCATAAATCACCAACATCATGCTTAAGAATTATATCAAAATAGCCTGGCGAAACCTTTACAAGCGTAAAGCTTTCTCGCTTATTCATATCCTGGGTTTAACCATCGGCATTACCGTGTGCCTCATGATTTTCCTGTATATCATGAATGAGTTTAGCGTGGATAAGTTTCAAACTAAAGGCAAAAATATTTACCGTGTTATGCGTGGGTATGATCCTACAAAGCCGTTGGTGCCTTACCTATCAGGCCCGTACGGGCCGGCTTTATTAAATGATTATCCTGCAGATATTAAGGAAGCCGTACGCGTATCGCCCATGAATGCCCTGGTAACTTTTGGCGATAAAGCATTTAATGAGAAAGATATTTACGCTACCGATCCCGGTTTTTTTAGCCTGTTTACCTTCCCACTGGTAAAGGGTAATGCGGCCGATGTATTAACCAAACCCAATAGCGTAGTGCTAACCGTTAACACCGCCGAAAAATACTTTGGTAGCGTGGATAACGCAATTGGTAAGGTAATTACCATGGATAAAGAGCTGCAGCTAAAAGTTACTGGAATAGCTAAAAATGTACCCTCAAATTCGCACCTGAATTTTGATATGGTGATGCCGATAGCTAATTTCTCCAGTAATCCCGGTTTCAATGTTTGGATAAACAACGGCCTGTTTACCTATGTTTTGTTAAACGAACATACCGATAAGGCCAGGCTAGAAAAGCAATTCCCCGCCTTTATGCAAAAATATATGGGCAGGGATATGGCCCGCATGGGTGCCCATTTTGACCTCTCACTAACTCCTTTAAACGATATTTATTTTGAACGCTCGTCGGCATTTGACAATGTTAGGCATGGTGATAAATCAGTGGTATTCATCTTCCTTTCCATAGCCGTATTAATAATGCTGATAGCCTGTATTAACTTCATGAACCTCTCAACCATCATCGCGGTTGAGCGTTCAAAAGAAGTAGGCCTGCGTAAAGTGCTTGGCGCCTTGCGCGATCATTTAATAGTGCAGTTCATCGGCGAATCTGTATTGCTGGCGCTGATATCATGCGTGCTTTCTGTGGGTTTGCTGCTGTTGCTGATGCCTTATTACAACGAGCTTTTGGGCTATAGTCTGACCGTATCATGGAATAGCTGGCCTATTTATTTGTTTTTAGTAGGTGTGGTGCTTGTCGTAGGCTTTTTGGCCGGCAGTTATCCCGCGTTTTTCCTTTCAGCTTTCTCGCCGATCCAATCGTTAAAAGGAAAGTTGCGCTTAGGTAAGGGTGGCGTGTTTTTAAGGCAATCGTTAGTAGTGGTACAGTTTGGCATATCGGTGATACTTATCATCGGTACCATCGTTATCATGAAGCAAATGAACTACGTAAAAAGCAAGCAGCTTGGCTATAATAAAGAGCAGATAGTAGTAATTAAAATAGATAACAATGATATTTTCAGGCAGCGCAAAGTGTTTAGAGATGATCTGAAATATAATAGCAATGTACTATCTGTAGTAGCAGCATCAGGCGAGCCGGGCGGCTTTTTTGATGTGCAAGGCCATGAAGTTGAGGGGCAGCGTGATATTATTAAAACCCGCACCGAATTTGCCGATTTTGAGTTTGTAAAAACGCTTGGCTTGAAGATCATTGCCGGTCGCGATTTTTCGGCACAGTTTGGTACAGATACGGCCCAGTCCGTGATCATCAACCGTTCGGCTGCTCAGAAGTTTGGCTTCACGCCTCAGCAAGCCATAGGTAAATGGGTTAAAAACCCGGTGCGCGACTCGCTGCAACGTAAAATTGTGGGTGTGATTGAGGATTTTAACTTCATGTCGCTTAAAGAAAGCATGGATGGCCTTGTGATATCACCGGGCACGGATAGAAGGGTTATTATGGTTAAAATAAAGGCAGGCAATATACCGGCAACACTGGCCGCCATACAAACCGAATACAAGAAAGTGGCCCCGGTATATCCTTTCGAATACCAGTTTTTGGATGATAAGTTTGACACCGCATACCGAGCCGATATGCGCCAGCAAACCATACTTAGCATATTTTCGGGTTTGGCTATATTTATAGCTTGTTTGGGGCTATTCGGCCTGGCATCGTTCACGGCCGCTAAACGCACCAAAGAGATAGGCGTGCGCAAGGTTTTGGGTTCATCGGTAAATAGCATATTGCTGCTGCTATCAAAAGACATGCTGAAACCGGTTGTTATAGCGGCGCTGATAGCGATACCTATTGGTTATTACTGCATGAATATATGGCTGCAAAAATTTGCCTACCGCATAGATTTAAACTGGTGGGTATTTGCGCTTGCGGCTATGGTAGCGTTGGTAATAGCTTTTGTAACCATCAGCTTTCAGTCTTTCAAAGCGGCTATGGCCAATCCTATAAAAAGTTTACGGAGCGAATAAGGAGAGCCCATAGTCGATAGACCATAGTCCATGGTTCATAGTAGGGTAGGTTGTTAAAACCATCGACTATGTCCATGGACTATTGACTTTAAAAACTGTATCAAAACCGAACACTTGCTGTTGCGTTAGCGAACAGGTTTTTAGCCTTGTTTTTAACTTAAAATTCTTATAATCAATGCTTTATTTGTTTGGTATGGTATTGCTGTATAACAATACGTAAACAACATATTTACATATACCACATGTTATCACTCAAAAATATATCTAAATACTATCACACCGGCGGCAACAAGGTTACGGTGCTTAACAACATCAGCCTGGATATTGACGAAGGCGAATTTGTATCCATCATGGGCCCATCGGGCTCGGGCAAATCAACGCTGTTAAATATCATCGGTATGCTGGATGAACCTTCGGATGGTTACCACTATTTCTTGAACCAGGCCGTGCATCAACTTAAAGAAAAACAACGCTCAGCATTGTATAAGCAAAACATTGGTTTCGTTTTCCAGGCTTATCATTTAATTGATGAGCTGAATGTGTATGAGAATATTGAAACGCCGCTTTTATATCACGATATCAAATCGTCTGAGCGTAAAGCTTTGGTGGGCGATATGTTGGATCGTTTCCAGATAGTAGGAAAAAAAGATCTGTTCCCATCGCAGTTATCCGGCGGGCAACAGCAATTGGTAGGCATAGCCCGTGCTTTAATTGTAAAGCCAAAGTTGTTACTGGCGGATGAGCCTACGGGTAACTTAAACTCCAAGCAAGGAGAAGAGATCATGGAGCTTTTCAGGAAACTGAATAAGGAAGAGGGCATGACCATTATACAGGTTACCCACTCAGAGAAGAACGCCGAATACGGTACGCGCATTATTAACCTGTTGGATGGTGCTGTTGAATCATCAAAAAATGTTTAAGATGTTTAGAAAGATAAACAGGGTAGCTGTTTTAGTGCTAATGTTGCTGATGTCAGGAAAAACTACCTTCGCGCAGCAAATAACCGATACCGTTTTAACTCTGCAGCAATGTATTGATATCGGCGTTAAAAATAACCTGGTAATCAAACAAACCGAGGCCCAGATGGAAGCCAGTCGCATTTACTGGCAACAGGCGCGCGAAAATTTGCTGCCAACGCTAAATGGTTCGGTTGACCACAGCATTAGCGAGGGTAGGAGCATTAACCCCTTTACCAATAGTTACGTAAACCAGCCCGTTACCTCTGCCAATTATGGCTTAAATAGCAGTTTAATACTGTCAAGCGGTTTGCAGCTGCAAAATAGCATCAAGCAAACCAAACTGGCATTCCAGGCCGGCGAAATGGATTTTGAGCAGGCAAAAAATAACCTTACGCTTAATTTAATCGTGGGCTACCTGCAGGTATTAAGTGCCGAAGATCAGCTTTCGCAGGCCAATACGCAGGCCCAGGTATCGCAAAAGCAAACCGAACGTACCGAAGTGCTGGATAAGGAAGGTGCGGTATCACCTGCCCAAATGTTTGATCTGAAAGGTCAGCTGGCTACCGACCAGTTAAACGTGATCAATGCCCGCAACACGCTGCAACTGGCCAAACTTAACCTGTTGCAACTGATGAACGTTACCTATAAAAGCAATATCAAATTTCAGCGGCAGTTAACCGACGGCACGCAGGCCTACAATCAAAGCGCCGACCAAATTTACAATACCGCTATGGAAAACTTCGCGCTTATCAAGGCGGGTGCCCTACGCCGCGAAAGTGCCGAAAAGGGCGTAGCCGCGGCTAAAGGCTCGTTATATCCATCACTGGTTTTATCCGGCGGATTGAACACAAACTATTCAAGCGTGGCACAGCGGTCAATCTTTCGCGATTCGAGCGCGGTAGCTACGAATCAGTTTATACAAACGCCGGGTGGCCGGCAAACCGTTTACGAGATGCAGGCTAACTATGCCAACCAAAACATCAGCTACAGCGACCAGTTCCGTAATAACTATCGTACCAATGTCAGCATAGGTTTGAGTATCCCGATATTGAACTACTTCCAGAATCGTAACAAAATAACTCTGGCTAAAATTAACCTCCAAACCCAACGTTTTGCCGAGCAGGCAAACCAGGTACAACTAAAAGTAAATGTCGACCAGGCATACGCTAACATGACCTCCGCTTTTGAGCGTTACCAGGTACTACAACAACAGTCGGCGGCCTTTACCGAATCCTTCCGCATTGCCGAAACCCGTTTTAACGCAGGCGCGCTAAATTCTGTAGAATTTTTGGTAGTAAAAGGTAACCTGGACCGCGCCAATGTTAACCTCATTAACGCTAAGTATGATTATATGGTGAGGACAAAGATCCTGGATTATTACCAGGGGAAATTAAATTTGTAGTTTACATCTTTCACCACGATGTCATTTCGAGCGCTAGCGAGAAATCTTATACATCATGCTCGTAGTCATGCGCTTGTATAAGATTTCTCCTCGTACCTCGTCGAAATGACAGCCGTTTTTAAGCCACTAAAGCACCAAAAACCGCCTTCCCCCAAACAATAATGGCCCCATTATTGTAGTTTAATACATAACACATCAATTAAAACTTAACAGAAACGGAGCAGATATAAGACATAGCTATACTTAATTAATAGAGTAATTTATTTAACAAAGTAAAATGAAGAAGTCAATTTTAGTTATAGCTGTAACCCTGCTAGGTTTAACTGCAAGCCAGTCGTTTGCACAAACCGATACGACCAAAAAAGCAACAACCACAACAAAACCCTCAACCGCCGATACCGCCACCGCTGCCACTGATGTAGTTGGCGCGCTAAACAGCAACGCCGACTATTCATCGGCCGCACAGGCCGTAAAAGCAGCCAACCTGGAAGCTACCTTAAAAACAGGCGGCCCTTATACCATCTTCGCGCCGCATAATAATACTTTTGGTAACCTGCCAGCCGGTAAACTGGATAGTTTGATGAAAGATCCCGAAAAACTGGCCATCATTTTAAAAGGCCATGTTGTTAATGGTAAATACGGCAAAGCCGATATTATTAAAGCCCTAAGCGCCGGTAAAGGCAAGGCCACGGTTACAACGCTTACAGGTCAGCAATTAACTTTATCTGTAAGCCCTAAAAAAACGCTGCAAATAGCCGATGCGGCTGGCAACACTGCCGAGGTTGTTTTGTACGACCTGGTGGGTGCCAATGGCATTGTAAACGGTATAAATGGCATATTGCTGCCTAAGTAAGGTAGCTTAATTTTTAAATCCATAAAAGCCGGCCATTGCGCCGGCTTTTTTACGTTCAAGCAAAATCAAACATATTTACAGCTTTTGAGTTATGCTTAATAATTTGTAAATTTTACTGCGTGAAACTCAACCTTGTTTTGCTTTTATTAGTGATGCTGTGTACCCTTAAAACTGCATCGGCACAGGCACCGGATACGGTTACTACCGGCGTTTATATTACCAGTATACACGACATCAATTTTAAAGACAAGGAATACACCATAAACCTATGGCTGTGGCTTAAGTACAAAAACAAAGATTTCGACTTTCTGCATAACCTGGAAATACCGCAGGCCAAAACGGTAACGCAATCCTTTTCTACTGTCGACTCCACAGGCGGTAAAATTTATATGCTGATGAAGCTGGATTGCGTAATGAAAGATTCATGGGCGATAGATAACTTTCCGTTCGACAGGCAGAAACTGCGCTTCTCCATAGAAAACTCACAATTTGATAAAGACGCTTTAGTTTTTAAAGCCGATACGCCCGGCAAACATTTCGACCCGCGCTTTACCCTGCGTGGATGGTATATCGATAGTCTTAATATTTCTACTGGTGTTAAGGCTTACGAAACTACCTTCGGAGACGAAAGCCTTACCAAACCGCATGTAGAATACAGCAACTTTAAAATGCGCCTGCAGATTGACAGGGATGCCATGGGCCTTTTCTGGAAAATGTTTTTGGGCATGTACGTGGCTTTTATTATCGCCTACATGTGCTTTTATATCCACACCGATAGTATTGATTCTCGTTTCGGCTTGAGCGTG
Source organism: Mucilaginibacter sp. A3364 (assembly GCF_059690715.1). Lineage (NCBI taxonomy): Bacteria > Pseudomonadati > Bacteroidota > Sphingobacteriia > Sphingobacteriales > Sphingobacteriaceae > Mucilaginibacter > Mucilaginibacter sp. A3364. Next base: position 2,418,889 of record NZ_JCAWED010000001.1, on the reverse strand, counting down.
GGCGCCTTGTTCGCGGTTATTGGTAATAAGTATATCATAGATTCGGCATTACCTGAGTCGACGGCCTTTACTTTGGTTGATACTTTACACGGGCTTACCTTGCTGTTTATTATGCTGGTTATTATCTCTACAGCTATATCCCTCAGGTTAATCAAGCGCGAACAAATCGAGCGCGCCCGCCGCTTTGATTTCATTGCAGCGCAGGTGTTGTTAGGGCTTTACGCGATCCTGAACGCTTACTTTATTTACCACGCCAGTAAGGGGACTTTGCTATAGTTTTCTAAAAACCGTCCCACCATTAAAATGATATATCGGTAACGGTATCGATTGCACAACAATAACGATACAAAACATAAAAATTGCGAAATAATTTGCAGTTTTAGCGATAGATTAATAACCAATTTTAAATACAATACTTATGATATTTAATACCAAACGCATATTGGTGGTGCTGGCTTTGGCTGTAATGTCGTTTTCGGCAATGGCACAGGGCAAAGGCGATGGCTTTTATAACCAGGAACGTAAATCGCTGCAAGCCGCTATACAAAAAAACTTCTACGATAAAAAATCGGGTTACTATTTTGTAGTGCTTGATTCCGCGCAGCGCGAAGTGAAAAATGGCTACCTGCGTGCCTATAGTTACCTGTGGTCGCTTTGTGCCATGTACCAGGCGGCTAACGAGATCGAGAAGTTGGATCCAAAGGTTGATATGATGGGGCCTTTGCATAGAAATATCTATAACTATTACGACCCCGCAAAACCTGCACCCGGATTTTCAGACTACATTATGAAACTTAAACCCGGCGAACGTTATTATGATGATAACCAATGGATAGGCATTACCTCGCTCGACGCTTTTGCGCGGACAGGAAAAAATAGCCACTACACATTAGGCAAAATGATGTACGATTTTATGATGACCGGTTATGACCAGGTTCTAGGCGGCGGCATCTACTGGAAAGAAGGCGACACAGGTTCAAAGAATACCTGTTCAAATGGTCCGGGCGCTTTGGTAGCCCTGCAAATGTACCTGGCTACTAAAAAGAAAGCTTATTTAGATACCGCTATCAAAATTGTAAACTGGACAAACTCCAAACTACAACGCCCTGATAAGTTGTACTGGGATAATATCCGCACCAAAGGCGATAACCGTATTGGTAAAGCAACCTTCTCCTACAACACAGGTACGATGCTTGAATCATATGTTTACCTGTACGAGATCACCAAAGACAAAAAATACCTGGATGAAGCTAACGCGATTGCCGATAGCTCATTGCAGTTCTTCTACGGCGGCGAGAAATTCCGTGACGGTTATTGGTTCAATGCGGTATTGTTGCGTGCTTACCAACATTTGCTGAATGTGAATAAAGACACCAAGTACATTAAAGGTTTCAAAAAATGCCTGGATTATGCCATCGCCAACGAGAAGAACGAAATGGGCGTATTTAAAGATAAAAAAGGTGCGCAAAACCTGGTGGAGCAAGGCGGTATGTTAGAGATACTGGCCCGCTACGCCTGGATGGAAAAGAAATATGATCTGAAATAATATTACATAGATGTTCAACAGCAACTATACATTTAAAATGATCAGCCGTTTAGGGCTGGTCATTTTTTGTTTGGCGCCTGCTTTAAGTAAGGCCCAGGTTAAAAAACCGGTACCTAACAGTGGTAAAGAGAAAACAACTTTCCAAACCAGCGCTGCATGGCGACCTACGACTGATTTCCGCTCCGACGTAGCCATTGTTTATGGCGCTAATGACGGGCGCGGGCAAACTTTTGAGCAACGGGTAAATTCCTGGCGCGATAAGGGTTACAAGGCCGCTTTCATGACGGGCATCGCCTGGGGCGGTTACCAGGACTATTTTTTAGGCAGATGGGATGGTAAACCCCATTTTGACGAAGCGCAGGTTGAAATGACCGGCGATACGATCTGGCATGGCAACGGCAAAACCACGCCCTACATAGTGCCTACCATGAACTTCCTGAAATATTTTAAAGAGAAGATCATAACCAAAGTGATTGATAACGGCATCGACGCTATTTATTTGGAGGAACCCGAATACTGGGCGCGTGCAGGTTATAGTGCCGCATTTAAAAAGGAGTGGAAGGATTATTATGGATTTGATTGGCGGCCTCAGCATGAGTCGGCAGAGAACACTTATCTCTCCAACAAATTAAAATACCACCTGTATTACCGGGCTTTGAAGGAGGCCTTTACCTATGCTAAGGAGTATGGTAAAAGCAAAGGCATCAACGTGCGCTGCTATGTGCCTACGCACTCGCTCATCAATTATTCCATGTGGGAAATTGTAAGTCCTGAGGCTTCGTTGGCTTCGCTGGATTGTGTGGATGGCTACATTGTACAGTCATGGACAGGTACGGCCCGCGAACCCAATTACTTTAACGGCATAGCCAAAGAACGCAGTTTTGAGACCGCCTTTTTAGAATACGGATGCATGCGCAGCATGACCGTTCCCACCAACCGCAAACTGTTTTTTGAGAACGACCCGGTAGAAGATACCCGGCGCGATTGGGCCGATTATAAACATAATTACCAAACCACGTTCACCGCCGAACTGCTATACTCGGATATTGATAACTATGAGGTAATGCCGTGGCCGGACAGGGTGTTTGATGGCCGGTATTTTACCAGTCGCACCAGTAACGAGCGTGCCGGTATGCCTAAAACATACTCAACGCAGTTACTGGTGATGATCAATTCTTTGAACGATATCAAAACGTCGCCTAACAAAGTATCAGGTACGCAAGGTATTAGTGTGTTGATGGGTAACAGCATGATGTTTCAGCGCCTGCCAACGCATGATGATGGCAAGGCTTGGGCAAACCCGTATTTCTCAAATTTTTATGAGAGTTCGGGGATGTTCCACAGGTATCCAACCAACAATAAGTTGATGGATCCGCTGTTGTCAAACTTCTTTGGCGAGGCGATGCCTTTCCTGAAAAGAGGTGTGCCGGTAGATATCGTACACCTGGAAAACACCGGATATGCCAAGGCACTGGCCGACACGCGCATCCTGCTCATGTCATACGCTAACATGAAGCCCTTAAGCGAAGCACCGCATAAGGATCTGGCTAAATGGGTGCGTAACGGTGGTATTATTGTGTATTCGGGAAGGGATGATGATCCATTCCAAACCGTACAGGAATGGTGGAACAAAGATGGCAAAACCTATAAATGCCCGGCTGACGACCTGTTTGAGAAACTGGGCATCGGCAGAAACCCCAAAGCGGGCACTTACACCGTAGGCAAAGGCAAGATCTGCATCATCCGCCAGGACCCGAAAGAGTACGTAATGGAAAGCGACCGCGACGGTATACTGCGCCAAAAGGTGGAGGCGCTTTACCAGCAAGCCTATGGTAAAAAAGTGGTTTATAAAAACAGTTTCTATTTAAACCGTGGCCCGTTCGAGATCATTTCTGTACTGGACGAAGGTGTAAACAACCAACCCTATACCATTAAAGGCAAGTTTATAGACCTGTTTGACCCTACGCTGCCGGTTGTTACCGAAAAGAAAGTAAACCCGGGAGAACAAAGCTATTTATACAACGTAGCAAAAGCACCAAACCCGCAAAAACCGCAGGTTATAGCCACAGCCGCCCGTGTGTACGATGAACAGGTAAGTGCCAAAGGTTATTCGTTTATAGCTAAAAGCCCGCTAAATACGGTTAATGCCATGCGCGTGTTATTGCCCGTTGAGCCTAAAAATATAAAAGTGACAGGCGCCGATGGCTCGGATTTGAAATGGGTAAGAACAGAATGGGACGAAGTAACCAAAACCAGCCTGTTGAATTTTGACAATAGCCCGGAAGGGGTGAAGGTGGTGATGGAATGGTAGATATTAGACCAATGAAAATCTGGGTAGCTTTTATATTTTTTATCACGACTACAACGGCATTCGCACAGTCGCCTGTATTAAAGACGAATAAAAAAAACGTAAAGAATTATCTTAATAAACAAGTGATAGTTACTGGGAAACTGATATCAGTGGGAACTTCAAGTTACGCAGGTTTTGCCAGTTATGACATCGGTCGTGATTCTACGCATAAAGAATTTAAAGTGATCGTTAGTGGAGACCTGTACTGGTTTGGGAAAGGGAAAACCTGGGTTAGTAAGTTGGTTGGCAGAAATGTTTCCATCACAGGAATAGTTCGTAAAAGTGAAGATGGAACGTTGTATGTCCAAGCAACAGATACTTTACGATATAAGCAATGACAAAAAAGCCCGGCCTGAAAAACAGACCGGGCTTTTTATTTAAGTAGTAAAGCCTAATTCAAAACAGCAGCAAAACCGCCGTTGCGCACCATATTTATAGTAAACTTATCGCCCGCTTTTACCTGCAAGGTTTTCTTACGGTAATCCATCGCCTGGCGACCGGCATTAATACCATCCTCAAAATAAGTCATGGTATAGGTTTTACCTTTCTCCAGGAAATCAAAATTGATATCTACAGCGCGGGTAGTTTCTTTACCGTTGGTCATACCACCGATGAACCATTTAGCACCTTTACGTTTAGCTACTACAGCAACTTCTCCGGCGGTAGCGGCAAGGGCTTTGGTTTCGTCCCATGTGGTAGGCACCTGGGTCATAAACTCGGTACAATCCAGGTTGCGGTAGTATAGGGTAGGGTTATCTGCAAGCATTTGCAGGCCGCTTTCAAACACTACAAACAGCGCCAATTGGTAAGCACGTGTACCAATGCTGGCCGCGTTAGGGCGTGCTGCACGGTAAGCGTTAGGCTGCATGCTGATCATGGCGCCCGGGGTGTAATCCATAGGGCCAACTGCGTTACGCATGAATGGGAAGTAGATACTGTTATCAGGCGTACAACCACCCATCTGCTCCATACCACGCACACCTTCGTACGATATCAGGTTAGGGTGTTTATATTCCATACCCGATGGTTTAAACGCGCCGTGGAAATCAACAAACAGTTTATGTTTAGCCGCTTCAACAACTACACGTTCGTAGTAATTAACCATCCACTGGTCGCTGCGGTCCATAAAGTCAATTTTAACACCTTTAATACCCCAGTCGGCAAAGGTTTTAAACAGATCCATATTCTTGTCAACAGTTAACCATGTTAACCAAAGTACAATATCAACGTTTTTAGTTTTGCCGTAGCGGATCAGCTCTTTCAAATCAACTTTAGGATTTGGGGTGTATGGGTCGGTGGTGCTTTTTGCCCAACCTTCGTCCATTATAATGTATTTGATGCCGAATTTTGAAGCAAAGTCGATGTAGTATTTGTAGGTATCCAGGTTGTAACCTGATACAAAGTTTACATCCGGACCGTAAGGCGCGGCATCGTTCCACCATTCCCAGCTTACCTGACCTGGCTTGATCCATGACGGATCGGCAATAACGCTTTTGGCGGCCAGTTTCAGGGTCATGGTATTCTCAATGATCTGCTTGTCATCTTTAGTGATCACAAAATAGCGCCAAGGAAAGTTACGGGTTCCTTGGGTTTTGGCAATGTAATCAGCCTCTTTTAAAATTTTAACGCTACGGTCGCCATCCGGGCCAAACTCAAGCGGAGTTTTAGGCGCGGTGCCGGTAAGTCCGTTTTCGCCGTTACCTTTCAGGAAAGTTCCCGGGTAGTCGATCAGGTCCGATTCGCTTACCAATATCTTATAGTTTGATTTAGTATCTATCAATACCGGCATGGTCGACATTTTGTCGGTAGATTTGAATGTGGTAGAAGCCACGTGCGTATAAGCCTCTTCTGATGAAGTTTTGAAGCCGCCGGTCTGTTGCAAGTGCAGCAAGTAATCTGAAGGGAAGTTTATAGCAACATCCTCGCTCAAAACCTCAACATTACCTTTTTTGCTGGTAATGAAACGGTAAGCCACACCATCATCAAACGCGCGAAATTCAACTGCGTAATTACCTTTAAAAGTTAGCAGTAAAGAGTTGTAGTTATTTTTTACAGAAGCAAATTTCAGGGCGATATAAGGTTTGATCACCTCGTTGACAGTAGCTTTTTTTGATGAAGCCAGTTTTGGATTTGCACCCAGTTCGCCGTCGCGCAGGGTTAAGCCCAGGTGGTTTTTGGTTAACAGCTCCTTGCCACCGCTTGAAACGGTGTAGTAAATTTTGTCGCCAAGGCTTACAGATACCTTGATCTCGCCATTAGGCGAAGACAGATCGAGTTTGCCTTGCGCAAATGTAGTTGCAGATAATAGCAGCAACACCAGCAGGCAGCTCATCATTTTGTTAATGAAATTCATATTTGTATTAATTGGTTGGTTTATTGGTTATAAATTGTTTCCTAAAATAGTTAATATCAATCTATTAAACATCGCCTAAAAGCATAAACCGCGCTAAATTTTTATTTAGGCTAATATGTTACAATACGCAGATGGCTTGTTAAATTGGTTAACGCCTGCAAGTATAACAGCATTTAGCTAAACATCATATTTTATTTTATGCAATCGAGTGAGTTACAACCAAATTTTGTTTTGGAGCGCATTGTTGTTAAGTTTACGGGATAACCGTTTATGATCTGCCATAAAATAATGGTGAAAATATTTTATGCAATCGATTTCAGTAACTAGATATTTTGTATTACTTTGGCCTTGCCAAACATAAACCAACCTTAACGTATGTCGAAAAATAAATACTTGTTGCCTTTAATACTGGTAACGTCGTTGTTTTTTTTGTGGGCCTTTTTGCACAATATCAACCCCGTGTTGATACCGCACTTAAAAAAAGCCTGCCAGTTAAGCGATACGCAGTCGTCGTTTATTGATTCGGCGGTTTATCTTGCTTATTTCCTGGTAGCCATACCGGCGGGTTTGTTTGTGCACAAATACTCGTACAAAAAAGGCATTATTTTAGGTTTGATATTGTACGCGGCGGGGGCATTCCTGTTTGTGCCGGCAGCGGGTGCGCATAGCTATGAGTTTTTCCTGGTGGCTCTGTTCATCAGCGCCAGTGGTGCAACGTTTTTAGAAACGGTAGCCAATCCATATATCACTTTATTGGGCGATAAAGAGAGTTCAGAGCAACGCTTAAACCTGGCGCAATCGTTTAACGGCCTGGGCGCTTTATTGGCCCCAACTATAGGCAGTTTGGCTATCCTGTCGGGAGTTGAGCATACGCCTCAGGAGTTGAAGAACATGTCGGCCACGCAACTGGCTACTTATTTACAGTCGGAGGCTGATACCGTTAAACTGCCTTACATTGTAATAGGCGGTGGCGTGGTTTTGTTGATACTGTTGTTTGTGTTTAACAATATCCCCGACGTTAAAGAAGACGATAGCGCGGTTGACACGCATACACCAGGCACCAATTTTTCCTTAAAAGTTTTCAGACATACACATTTGGCCTGGGCCGTATTAGCCGAGTTTTGCTACGTAGGCGGCGAGGTATGCGTAAAGAGTTACTTCATCCGCTTCGCGAAAGAGGTGGCTGAGATAGGCGAGAAACAAGCAGGCATTTACCTGGGCCTGATAGCTATGGGCGGCTTTATGGTCGGCCGTTTTAGCGGTACCTTTTTTATGCGTTATATAGCACCGGCCAAATTGCTGAGTATATACGCAGCTACTGCTATGGTTTTATTGCTTGTTGCGGTAACAACCGGCGGTTATGTAGCTTTATATTCGTTAATGGCCGTGCCGTTCTTCCTGTCCATAGGTTTCCCTACCATATTTGCTTTGGGCATAAAAGGCCTGGGCGAAGAGACCAAGATCGCATCATCATTCCTGGTAATGTCTATCATCGGCGGTGGTATCTGGCCTTTGCTGATGGCCATGATATCAGACAAAACCGGAAGCATGCAAACGGCTTACGTAGTGCCTATGTTCTGTTTAGCGGTAATATTCTACTTCGCCGTTAAAGGTCACAAAGTTAAAAGAGCATAATGACGATGACACGCTATTGCCTGGCCCTTGATCTGAAAGAAGATTTGCAATCGATTGCTGAATATGAAAAGCATCACGAAGCCGTTTGGCCCGAGATAGTTGAAAGCATCACCGCCGCAGGTATTAAAACGTTGGAAATATACCGCGTGTTTAACCGCCTGTTTATGATCATGGAGGTTGACGATAGTTTCAGCTTCGATAAAAAAGGCGCTATGGATGCTGCCGACCTCAAAGTGCAGGAATGGGAAGAATTAATGTGGAAATACCAGCAGGCCCTACCCGGCGCAAAGCCAGGCGAAAAATGGGTGCTGATGAACAAGATATTCGAACTATAAGATATGTTTAGTTTAAAAGATAAAACAGCGGTAATAACCGGCGGCGGCAGCGGCATAGGCAGGGCCATATCCCTGCTGTTTGCTAAGCAAGGTGCGGTGGTGCACATCATCGAACTAAACGCTACTGCAGCGCAGGAAACTGTGGACGAGATCATGAACACCGGCGGTTTGGCACAAGCACACAGCTGTAATGTAAGCAGCCAGGAAGATGTGGTGGCCATATATAATGCTATTGGTGTGGTTGATATATTGGTTAATAATGCAGGCATAGCCCACATAGGCGAAGCTGACAACACCAGCGAAGAGGATTTTACGCGTGTATTCAACGTAAATGTTAAAGGCGTTTATAATTCGCTGTTTGCCGCCATCCCATTGATGAAGAAGCAGGGTAAGGGCGTTGTCCTTAACATGGCTTCCATAGCTGCTATTGTTGGCTTGAGCAGCAGGTTTGCCTACTCTATGAGCAAAGGTGCCGTAGCGGCCATGACCTTATCTGTGGCGCGGGATTATATCGACCAAAATATTCGTTGCAACAGCATATCTCCAGCCAGGGTACACACCCCTTTTGTGGACGGCTTTATTGCCAAAAACTATGCCGGCCGGGAAGAAGAAATATTTGATAAACTAAGCAAAAGCCAGCCGATAGGCCGCATGGGCACGCCGGACGAAGTGGCATCATTAGCGCTGTATTTATGCAGCGATGAAGCCGGATTTGTAACAGGCTGCGACTATGCTTTGGATGGGGGATTTGTGAAATTGAATAGTTAGAATTAAGTGCACCGGGCTTGTGCGATTCCCCTTTTGAGAGGGGGAAGGGGGGCTTTCGCGAGACGAACACACCCCGTGCAGCTGCACCGGCCATCGCGCCCCTCTCAAGAGGGGAACTAAATATGATAATATGAAATTAATACGATACGGCGCTGCCGGAAACGAAAAAACGGGCATCATCATTAACAATACCCGCTACGATACATCAGCCTTCGGCGAAGATTACAACCAAAAATTCTTCGAAACCGGCGGACTGGACAGGTTGCAAGAGTTTTTGAAAGCTAACGAAGGCAAACTACCACAGGTAAGCGACGATGAGCGTTTAGGCAGTCCATTTGCCCGCCCATCAAAGATCATCTGCATCGGCTTAAATTACGCTGATCATGCAAAGGAAACAGGCGCTACGCCGCCTGCCGAGCCGGTGGTGTTTATGAAATCTACCACCGCGTTGATTGGTCCGAATGATGATGTGGTGATCCCGCGTGATTCGGTGAAAACGGATTGGGAAGTGGAACTGGCCGTAGTTATCGGCAAAAAAGCGAGTTATGTAGATGAAGCCGATGCTTTGAATTACGTGGCCGGGTATGTATTACATAATGATGTTTCAGAACGTGAATTTCAACTGGAGCGCGGCGGTACATGGGATAAAGGTAAAGGCTGCGACACCTTCGCGCCGATGGGCCCATTTATGGCTACGTCGGATGAACTGGCGGATGTAGATAACCTGCGCCTTTGGCTAAAAGTAAACGGTAAAATGATGCAGGACGGTAACACTTCCAATTTCATATTTAAAGTGCCCGAAGTGATCGCTTACCTAAGCAGGTTCATGACCTTGCTACCTGGCGATGTAATATCAACCGGTACGCCGGCGGGTGTTGGTCTGGGCTTTAAGCCACCCATTTATTTGAATCCGGGCGATGTGATGGAATTAGGCATTGATGGCCTGGGCGAAGCGAAACAAGTTGTAAAAGCTTATGCTAAGAATTGATTCGCATAATCACTTCTGGAATTATGACCCGGTAAGGCATGCTTGGATCAATGATGATATGGAGATCATCCGGCAGGATTTTTTGCCCGACGATCTGGAACCCATATTGCACGAATACGGTTTTCAAGGTTGCATAGCTGTGCAGGCTGATCAAACCGAAACCGAGAATCATTTCCTGATAGAGCAGGCATTAAATAACAATTTTATAAAAGGCGTAGTAGGCTGGGTTGATTTTAAAGCGAAGAATATAGAAAACCGGTTGGCCTACTACCAACAGTTTAAAAGTATAAAAGGTTTCCGCCACATATTACAAGGCGAAGCCGACAGAGCTTACATGCTCAATAATGACTTTAAGAATGGTATAGCCAAACTACAACAGTATGGTTATACCTATGACCTATTAATATTTGCCGATCAGATCAATTATGCCAACGAGTTTGTAGCCGCCTTTCCCGATCAGCCTTTTGTGTTGGATCATTTGGCGAAGCCGGACATCAAAAACGGGCATATTAACAACTGGGCTAAGGAAATTAAAAACCTTGCCCAACATCAAAACCTAAGCTGTAAACTATCGGGTATGGTTACCGAGGGCGACTGGAAAAACCATCAATACGAGGACTTTGTGCCTTATATGGATGTTGTTTTCGAAGCTTTTGGCATCAACCGGGTAATGTACGGCTCAGACTGGCCGGTATGCCGCGTAGCCGCCACTTATAGCGAAACGCTGAGCATACCCGAAAGGTACGTTTCCAAACTCAATGCCAATGAACAGGCAGCTGTTTGGGGCGATAACGCGGTGAGGTTTTATAAGCTATAAAGTATCGGTAAAAAAATAATGAGAAGAGAAGAATGGATCTGCAATTAAAAAATAAAGTAGTTATAGTAACAGGTGGTGCTAAAGGTATTGGCGAAGGTATTGTGCGTTTGCTGGCGCATGAAGGTGCGATACCTGTTATCATTGGGCGCAAAAAGGAGGATAACCTTATCCTGTTGAACGATCTGCAGGCACGAGGCCACGAGGCTTTTCAGGTAGAAGCTGAATTAACCAACCCCGACGAATGCCATAAAGCCGTAGCGAAAGTAATAGTTAAATACGGCAGGATAGAAGGCCTGGTGAACAATGCCGGCATGAATGACAGCGTTAGCCTTGAAAATGGAAACTACGAGGATTTTATGCATAGCCTGCATCGTAACGTGGTGCATTACTACCTGATGGCCCAATGCGCCTTGCCCGAGTTAAAGAAAACACAAGGTGCCATAGTCAACATTGGCTCTAAAGTGGCTGATACCGGGCAGGGGAATACATCGGCCTACGCCGCGTCAAACGGTGCGCGCAACGCCCTGACCCGCGAATGGGCGGTTGAATTGCTGCCTTATAACATCCGCGTTAACGCTGTAATTGTAGCCGAATGCTGGACGCCTCTTTATGAGTCGTTTCTTGATACGTTGCCCGACCCGCAAGAAAAAAAGAGAGAAATAGAACAAAACATCCCGCTAGGGAAACGAATGACCACTACGTTTGAGATTGCTAATACAGTAGTATTCCTGCTTTCGCAGGCATCAAGCCATACAACCGGCCAGTTGATATATGTGGATGGTGGCTATACCCATTTGGACAGGATGATCAGGTAAGTATCCCCACACTAATTGCTAACCATGACAGTACATGATGCTTAAATGCAGGCTAACAATAAATTTGCCCTGTAAACCCTGTACTAACCAATATTTCCGAATATATTTATGGGGGGATGTACTCATCTCCTTATCTTAAACTACCATTATGATCAAACGTGTTTCGCTGTTTGCGGCAGCCGCATTACTATCGTTAAATGCCTTTAGCGCGGGCATGCCTATGGTTACATCGTTTAAATGCGAATACCTTGTAAACCCTTTGGGTATCGATGCCAAACATCCCCGCCTAAGCTGGGTATTGGTTGATGATAGCCGCGGCGCGCGACAAGCCGCTTACCAATTATTGGTGGCTACCGATTCGTCGGCTTTAAGCACAGGCAAAGCCGATAGTTACCAGGGCGCTAAAATGGCTTCTGCAGTTAGTTTGGTTACTTACCATGGTAAAGCATTGCAGCCCTTCACCAAATACTACTGGAAAGTAATGGTATGGAATGCTGCCGGTAAAATGATCGCATCGCCCATTAATAACTTTGAAACCGGTATGATGGATCAGCGTAACTGGAAAGGCGCATGGATAAGTGATAATAAAGGTATTGCCGTTAAACCTGCCCCGTACTTCAGGCATGTTTTCAGCGCCGCAAAAAAAATAAAAAGCGCCCGCGCTTATATTGCTGTAGGCGGATTGTATGAATTATATATCAATGGCGAAAAGATAGGTAACCACCGTATGGATCCGATGTATACCCGTTTCGACAGGCGTACTTTGTATTTAACGCACGATGTTACCGCACAGCTGAAAGACGGCAAAAACGCCATTGGCGTTTTATTAGGTAATGGCTGGTACAATCACCAAAGCACAGCAGTGTGGTGGTTTGACAGGGCTCCATGGCGTAACCGCCCTACATTTTGTTTAGATCTGCGCGTAACTTACACCGATGGTACAACCGAAACCATTAAATCAGGCACCGACTGGCGCACTTCGTTAAGTCCTATTGTATTCAACAGTATTTATACAGCCGAGCACTACGATGCCCAACTGGAGCAACCCGGCTGGAATACCGTTGATTTTGATGAGAAGAAATGGGGCAGGGCCATCCCGCGTTCGGCACCGTCTAACAACATTGTTTCGCAAGCCATGCAGCCGGTGCGTGCTGTCGAAACTATCCCTGCAAAAAGCATGATCAAACAAGGTGAGAATGTTTACCTGTTTGATTTGGGCAGAAATATATCGGGCGTAAGCCGAATTACCGTTAGCGGTGAAAAAGGTACCGTTATCCGCCTAAAACATGTAGAGAAACTGGATAAAAACGGCAAAGCTGATATGAGTAATATTGATGTGCACTATCGCCCTACTGATGATACCGACCCTTTCCAGGTGGATATTTTTACCCTGGCGGGGAAAGGTGAAGAATCGTTTTCGCCGAGGTTTAACTACAAAGGGTTTCAATATGTGGAGGTAATCAGTAATAAGCCCATCACGATCAATCAGCAAAGTATTACCGGCTATTTTATGCATAGCGATGTGGAGCCGATAGGGCAGGTATCATCATCAAACAACACTATCGATAAAATTTGGGCGGCTACCAATGTATCTTACCTGAGCAACTTTTTTGGTTACCCAACCGACTGTCCGCAACGCGAAAAAAATGGCTGGACAGGCGACGCCATCATAGCCAGTGAAACAGGTTTGTATGGTTTTGACGGCATCACCATTTACGAAAAATGGATGGCCGATCACCGCGACGAACAGCAGCCAAATGGTGTGCTGCCTTCTATCATCCCGACCGATGGCTGGGGCTATGAGTGGGGTAATGGCCCGGATTGGACGAGTACAGTAGCTATTATTCCGTGGAATCTGTATCTATTTTATGGCGATAGCAAAACGCTGAACGATAACTACGGTGCCATAAAACGCTACGTTGATCATATTGACGAGCTATACCCAACCGGCCTCACCACCTGGGGCCTGGGCGACTGGGTGCCGGTAAAATCAAAATCACCGGTGGAGTTTACATCTACAGTTTATTACTTTGCTGATGTTACCGTGCTGGCTAAGGCAGCAGCACTTTTCGGCAACAAAGCCGATGCAGCTAAATACAGTGCACTGGCTTTAAAAATTAAAAACGCTTTCAACGCTAAATATTTAAACGCCCAAACCGGCATGTATGATAAAGGTTATCAAACCGAGCTAAGCGTACCACTGTTCTGGAATATTGTTCCCGAAAACGCCAAAGCCAAAGTAGCCGCCAACCTGGCCGACCAGGTGCGCAAAGATAACTTCCATTTGGATGCCGGTATATTAGGTGCCAAAGCCATATTAACCGCTTTAAGCGATAACGGCTATGCTGATGTAGCTTACAAAATTGCCGCACAGGAAACCTACCCATCATGGGGCTGGTGGATAGTAAACGGCGCTACTTCATTGTATGAAAACTGGAACATCGAAGCTAAATCTGATCTGTCACTAAACCATATCATGTTTGGTGATATTGGTGCCTGGTTGTACAAAGGCGTTGGCGGCATTAAAGCTGATGCTGAAGCACCGGGCTTTAAAAATGTGATACTGCAACCAAACTTTGTTAGCGGCTTAGATCATTTTGAATCATCACATGTTGGCCCCTACGGCAAGATCGTATCTAACTGGAAGCGCGTTGCCGATGGTGTGGATTATACGGTGACCATCCCGGCTAACTCTACAGCAACCATACGCCTGCCACAGGTTGGTAAAAAGGTTTATGCAGATGGAAAACTTGTTGCTTCGCCGTCATCATTTAAACAGGTGGCGGGTACTTATGTGTATCAAATAAGATAAACAGCCATGATCAGATCACATCTGCCTAAATTGATAGGTACAGCGCTGTTGCTATTAGAGGCGGCTAAGCCTTTTGCGCAAAGTGCAAAGCAAGCCACCTCAACGCCTATGAAAGCCATTGAAACCGGTTTCATCACCGCACCAAAGGATATTCAAACCAGCGTGTACTGGTATTGGATAAATGATAACATATCCAAAGAAGGCGTAGTAGCCGACCTGGAAGCCATGAAACGCGTAGGCATTAACCGCGCTTTTATAGGCAACATAGGCTTAGGCGAACCCTACGGCAAGGTAAAAATGTTCAGCGATGAATGGTGGGAGGTATTGCACACCGCCTTAAAAACCGCTACACGATTGAATATTGAGATAGGCATATTTAATGGCCCGGGTTGGAGCCAGTCGGGCGGGCCTTGGGTAAAGCCGGGGCAGTCTATGCGTTACTTAACGTCTTCGGAAGTGATGGTGAAAGGGCCCATGGCAGTTAGCAAAGTTTTACTTGTGCCAGCTAAAGATTTTCAGGATGTAAAAGTTATTGCCTACCCGGTTGCTGATGATTTTGCGAAGGATATTTTTGACCTGAAAACCAAATTTACTTCAACACCGGTTTGGGATGATTTAAACTCAATAATAGACCATAACGATAACACCGGCATCAAATTTAAACGCGGCGAAAAGTACGTGTTTGATGTGGAGGTTAACGACATTTATACAGCCAATAGCGTTACCATCACCCCGCTAAAACAAGCCATGAAGCTGGAAGGCCAGATACAGGTAAAAGGAATAGAAGGCTATGCTACCATAAAAAAGTTTAATATTGATCGCAGTAACAGCAATTTGAATGTGGGCTTTACGCCTTATGGCCCGGCGGTTATTAGTATACCAAATATTCGCTCGAAAACCTTCCGCATCGTATTTAACAACACGCAGCAAAATTCCGGCGTAGCCGAAATTAAGATATCAAGCACCCCGGCGGTGGAGAATTATATTGAGAAAACGCTGGCCAAAACCTGGCAAACCCCGCTGCCTTACTGGGATGCTTACCTGTGGCCCGCGCAGCCGGTGGTTAAGGATAAAAGCCTGGTTATCGACCCGGCTAAGGTTGTAGATATCAGTAAATACATGACCGCCGATGGCACCCTGAAATGGAATGCACCGACCGGCAATTGGATCATTGAGCGCACCGGCATGGCGCCAACCAACGTACAAAATGGTCCTGCGGCACCGGAGGGTACAGGTTTGGAGACCGATAAAATGAGCAAAGCCCATATAGAAGCGCATTTTAACGCTTTTATGGGTCAGATAGTAAAACGCATACCCGCTGCTGACCGAAAAACCTGGAAAATGGTAGTGCAGGACAGCTACGAAACCGGCGGCCAAAACTGGACCGACGGCCTGTTTGATAAATTTAAACTAAACTACGGCTACGATCCAACCCCATACCTACCCGTACTGCAAGGCAAAGTAGTTGGCAGCGCCGATCAATCCGACCGCTTTTTGTGGGATTTGCGCCGTATGATAGCTGATAAAGTGGCTTATGATTATGTAGGCGGCCTGCGCGATATCAGCCATAAAAATGGTTTAAAAACCTGGTTGGAGAACTACGGTCACTGGGGTTTCCCAGGGGAATTTTTGCAGTATGGCGGGCAAAGCGATGAGATAGGCGGCGAGTTTTGGAGCGTAGGCGATTTGGGGAATATTGAAAATCGTGCGGCTTCATCAAGCGCGCATATTTATGGGAAGACAAAAGTGTCGGCAGAATCTTTTACCAGCGGTGATCCGGCTTTTTCGCGCTACCCCGCCAAAATGAAACAGCGTGCCGACAGGTTCTTTACGGAAGGTATTAACAACACTTTGCTACACGTTTACATCCACCAGCCTGATGTTAATAAATTGCCGGGCCTGAACACCTGGTTCGGTAACGAGTTTAACCGCAACAACACCTGGTTCCCGGAGATGGATGTGTTTGTGCAATACATTAAACGTTGCAATATGATGTTGCAGCAAGGCAGGTACGTAGCTGATGTGGCCTACTTTATAGGTGAGGATGCTCCCAAAATGACCGGTGTGCAAGACCCTGAAATGCCAAAAGGGTATTCCTTCGATTACATTAACGGTGAGGTTTTAAAAACCCGCGTTACCGTACAAAATGGCCGCTTAATCTTACCCGACGGTTTAAGCTACGGCGTACTGGTGCTCCCAAAATTGGAAACCATCCGCCCGGAAATGCTGGCGAAAATTAAAGCTTTGGTTGAAGCAGG
The DNA here is from genome assembly GCF_059690715.1 of Mucilaginibacter sp. A3364. Classification (NCBI taxonomy): domain Bacteria; kingdom Pseudomonadati; phylum Bacteroidota; class Sphingobacteriia; order Sphingobacteriales; family Sphingobacteriaceae; genus Mucilaginibacter; species Mucilaginibacter sp. A3364. Next base: position 2,402,212 of record NZ_JCAWED010000001.1, on the reverse strand, counting down.
CGCGGTAGCACTTGGGCCGAAACCATCACGCTCGCCAAGCTTACAAAACTTCGCGACAGCAGATAAACAAGTTCAAACTTTAGCCGCACAGCTGTGGGGTAAAATTAATGGCAGCACCATAAAAACCAACCGCATAGGCAAGGGGATGGTAGCCAGCGGCATGAGCTTGACGGAACTATTGGACCTGATCAAAGTAAAACCCGATTTCAAAACACCCGGCGATTCCATACTTTACATTCACCGCAATGTTGGTAATGGCGAGATCTATTTCCTGTCAAACCAAAAAGATCATCCCGTTAAGTTTGAAGCCACCTTTCGTGTAGGTAACAAGGTACCTGAGTTATGGGATCCGCTAACCGGCGAAACCCGCAGTCTGCCTACTTATACCACAACGGCCAGCATCACCAAAGTGCCTTTGCAACTGGAATCTACCGGTAGTACGTTTATCATCTTCAGGGAAACCGCGCCGCAGTTCCGCACCATGATCTACAAGCCTAATTTTCCGGAGGCTTTGAGCAGTGTAACTATTGATAAGCCGTGGACGGTGAACTTTGACAGCCAGATGCGCGGCCCCGCGGCACCTGTGGAGTTTAAAACTTTAACCGATTGGTCAGTGAATGAGAATGATGCTATCAAGTATTATTCAGGCACGGCGCTTTACAATAACTCGTTCAATATTGATAAACCGGCAAACGGCGAACAGGTAATCCTTGACCTCGGCACCGTAACTGCCTTAGCCAAAGTAACCGTAAACGGTATACAGGTTGGCGGCGTGTGGACCTATCCTTACACCCTCAATATCACCAAAGCGCTGAAGCAAGGCAAGAACGATATCGAGATCCGCGTGACCAATACCTGGGTTAACCGCCTCATCGGCGACAGCAAACTACCCGAAGCCGAGCGTAAAACTTCGCTTACTATTAATCCGTATCGCCCTAATAGCAGGTTGGAGCCATCGGGTTTAATTGGTCCGGTGAAGCTGAATGTGATAAAGTATTAGTTGTTTATATTTGTTAAGCGATGACGAAGCCGGTTTCATTTTTTGATATCATTACTATTGATGAGTATGCAGCTACGCCCAAGTACCTGCAACTCACCAATAAGGTATTGAACGCGGTGGAACTGGGCAAGCTTAGCAAAAATTACCTGCTGCCGTCCATCAACGAGCTAAGCTATCACCTGGATATATCGCGCGATACGGCTGAGAAAAGTTATAAGCACCTTAAAAAAATAGGCGTTATTACCTCGGTGCCGGGTAAAGGTTATTATATCACCAATACCGATTTCCGCCAGAAACTGCGCATTTTTCTGCTGTTCAATAAACTCAGCGCGCATAAAAAACTGGTTTATGATGCCTTCGCGGCGGCTTTGGGTGATGATGTGGCGATTGATCTGTACATCTACAACAATGATATCAGGCTTTTTAAAAAGCTCATCAGCAATGCCAATACCGATTATTCGCACTACGTCATCATCCCGCATTTTGTGGAAGGTGAAGAGAACGCTTTAGAAATTCTGGACACCATCCCCAAGGATAAACTCATCCTCCTGGATAAAAAAGTGACCGGCCTTAGCGGCGACTACAGCGCTGCTTACGAAAACTTTGAGCGCGATATTTACAACGCCCTGAGCGAGGCCCGCGAGCAGCTGAGTAATTACCATACTATCAAAATTATTTTCCCGCAGCCGGGCTATTATCCGGTAGAGATAGTAAAAGGCTTTCAAACCTTTTGCAGGCAGTACGCCTTCAATCATCACATCGTGAGCGATATTGCCAACGAGCCCATTAACAAAGGCGAGGTGTTTATTAATTTAATGGAGGATGACCTGGTAACGTTACTGGAACGCATCACCTCCCTTAAACTAAAAATTGGTAAGGATGTGGGCGTAATATCCTACAACGAAACGCCGCTGAAAAAAATTCTGCTCAACGGCATCACCACCATATCCACCGATTTCAGGGCCATGGGTACAACCGCCGCCCAATTGGTGCTGCAGGATTCGCGGCAGCATATCGAGATCCCGTTTCATTACATCCATAGGGCATCTTTATAACATTATAAGCCAGTTAATTATCCCAGCAGGGACAAAAATAAATCGTTTTAACAAGACAGTGCATGACAGTAGCCGCGGCCTTAGTGTGTAGCTTAGTTGTGTTATTAAACCACCATTATAAACCTATTTTATGCAAGCAATTTTTGGAGTGATCTTCCACTTTATTGGGGGATTTGCCTCGGGTAGTTTTTATATCCCCTACAAAAAAGTAAAGGGATGGGCCTGGGAAAGTTTTTGGATAGTTGGCGGCCTGTTTTCATGGCTCATAGTACCGCCCATAGCCGCATGGCTAACGGTGCCCGGTTTTGCCGACATTATTAAAAGCACCGCAGGTGGCACCCTGGCCATCACTTACATATTTGGCTTGCTTTGGGGAATTGGTGGTTTAACCTACGGCCTCGGGGTGCGATACCTCGGCGTATCATTAGGCAGTACCATCATACTGGGCCTTTGCTCGGTGTTTGGCGCGCTGGTGCCGGCGGTGTATTACAATTTTGCCCCGCAGGATGGTAAGGACAGCCTCACTACTTTGGCCACTACGCATTGGGGGCAAATGGTGCTGCTGGGTATCGCGGTGTGCGTAATAGGCATTATTATATGCGGTAGGGCAGGTACTTTGAAAGAGAAAGATCTGGCGAAGGCCGGTCACCCGGTAGAGAATAAGGATTACCGTTTTGGTTTGGGTATAACCGTGGCCATTATATCGGGTGTGTTAAGCGCTTGTTTCGCCTTCGGGATTGATGCCGGTGCATCGATGGCCGAGGCTGCAAACGTGGCTTGGAAAGCGAAGGAAGGCATTGCCGCTGATGGCGTTAATTTTCTGTACAAAAACAACGTTACCTACATTGTTATACTTTGGGGTGGTTTAACCACCAATTTTATATGGTGCATGATTTTAAATGCGCGTAACAAAACATTTGGCAACTATACTGATAGTAAAACGCCGCTGCTGAAGAATTATATCTTCTCGGCGCTGGCGGGTACAACGTGGTTCTTGCAGTTCTTTTTTTATGGTATGGGCGAAAGTAAGCTGGGCAACGGCGCCAGCTCGTGGATACTGCACATGGCCTTCATTATTTTGATTGCCAACATGTGGGGACTGGTTTTAAAAGAGTGGAAAGGCGTAAGCAAAAAAGCCTTTACAACAGTAATAGTAGGAATATTAACCATCATCCTATCGGTCGTTATCGTAGGATATGGCAACTCAATAAAAGGATAATACAATAATAAATAACAATACAATGTCTACTCAAACGCAACAATTTAAGCACGTAAGCTATTTATGGGATGATGCCAAAGCCGCCGAACTGGCCGGTGATGAAGTGGCCCTTTTAATATACCGCTCCAACCTTTTAGGAGCCGATCTGCGCCTCACCAACTACGGCGGCGGCAACACCTCATGCAAGGTTATTGATAAAGACCCGCTGACAGGTAACGATGTGGAAGTAATGTGGATCAAAGGATCGGGCGGTGATATTGGCACCCTGAAAAAAAGCGGATTGGCAGCACTTTACGTTGACCGTTTGCGCAGCCTTAAAAACGTTTACCGTGGTATTGAGCACGAAGACGAAATGGTGGAACTGTTTAACCATAGTATTTTCGACCTGGCTTCAAAAGCGCCTTCTATAGATACGCCGCTACACGGTTTCCTACCATTTAAACACATAGACCACCTGCACCCCGACGCCGCAATTGCTATCGCGGCAGCAAAAGACGGTGAAGAAATTACCCGCCAGTTATTTGGCGGCACAATAGGTTGGGTTAATTGGCAGCGCCCGGGCTTTGACCTGGGCCTGCAGTTAAAAGCCTGCCTTGACGCTAACCCCGGTATCCGTGGTATAATGCTGGGTTCGCACGGCTTATTTACCTGGGGCGATACGGCTTACGAAAGCTATATCAATACCCTGGAGGTAATTGAAAAATGCGCCGAATACCTGGAGCAAAATTATGGCAAAAAGGGCCCCGTTTTTGGCGGTCAAAAGATAACCAGTTTAGATTTGGACAACCGCAACAGTCAGGCTGCCGCCTTGGCGCCTGTACTGCGCGGATTTTGTTCCAGTCAAACTAAAATGATAGGGCATTTTACGGATGACGCGCGTGTGTTGGAGTATATCAACTCAAATGACTTGGAGCGTTTGGCGCCGATGGGCACCAGTTGCCCCGATCACTTTTTGCGGACGAAGATCAGTCCGCTGGTATTAGACTTAGCACCTGATGCTGACCTGAGCGATGTTACGGCTTTAAAAGCACAACTGGCTCCGGCATTTGAGGCGTATCGCCAAATGTATACCGACTACTACAACACCTGCAAACACGCCAACAGCCCTGCTGTGCGCGATGCTAACCCCGTAGTGATACTATATCCGGGTGTGGGTATGTTTACGTTTGCTAAGGACAAACAAACCGCCCGTGTAGCCGCCGAGTTTTACACCAACGCCATCAACGTAATGAAAGGTGCCGAAGCGATATCAAGCTATACCTCGCTGCCACGCCAGGAGGCTTTTGATATTGAATATTGGTTGTTGGAGGAAGCAAAATTACAGCGTATGCCGAAGCCTAAAGCCCTATCGGGCCGTATAGCCCTGGTAACCGGCAGCGCGGGAGGTATAGGTAAAGCTATCGCGAAGAAATTTGTTGACGAAGGCGCGGTTGTTATTTTGAACGACATGAACGAGGAGCGCCTGCAAGGTGCATCCGAAGAATTTATCAAACTATACGGTAAAGATGTAAGCACCACCGCAGTGTTGGATGTTACTAATGCCGAACAGATAAAAGCGGCCATGGATAAAGCGGCTTTAACTTTTGGCGGTGTGGATCTGATCGTAAACAACGCGGGCCTGTCTATTTCCAAAACCATAGCCGACCATACCGAAAAGGATTGGAACCTGCTGTATGATGTATTGGTGAAGGGGCAGTTTTTGGTTACGCAGGCGGCAACGGCGGTGATGCAAAAACAAGGCACCGGGGGCGATATTATTAATATTGTAAGCAAGAACGCTTTGGTTAGCGGCCCGAATAACGCAGGTTATGGTAGTGCCAAAGCCGCGCAACTGCACCTGAGTCGTTTGAACGCTGCCGAACTGGGTGCAGATAATATCCGTGTTAACGTAGTGAACCCCGACGCGGTAATTAGCGACAGCAACATTTGGGCCGGCGGATGGGCCGAAGGCCGTGCTAAGGCTTACGGTATTACCGTGGAAGAATTGCCAGCCTATTACGCCAAACGCACTTTACTGAACCAGGTAATTTTGCCTGAGGATATTGCTAATGCTTGTTTCGCCTTAACAGGTGGCTTGCTCAACAAATCAACCGGTAATGTGATCAATGTTGACGGTGGGGTTGCTGCCGGCTTCGTGCGCTAATAGCTAACAAAAAAATCTACCCGTACCTGCCCAATTTTCCCTAAATTGTTGGGCAGGTACGTTATAACCTATAAATTATGCAGATAGAAAAATATAAAGTTGATGAACTGAACCATCAGCAACTGAAGAATCATACCCGTGCTTTTGAATATGTAGCTGCCGATGTGCAAAACCTTGACGAGGTTTTAACCAAATTAGCTGCCTTTAACGTAACCATACCAAGCTGGGCCCTGGGCACCGGCGGTACACGCTTCGGTCGTTTTTCGGGCGGTGGCGAGCCACGTAGTTTGGTGGAGAAGATAGAGGATGTAGGTGTTATCCATGCTCTGAATAGATCGAGCGATTCTATTTCCCTGCATATCCCCTGGGATATCCCAAAAAACGCTTCAGAGATCAAAGCTTTGGCTTCACAATTAGGTTTACGTTTTGACGCGGTTAATTCAAATACTTTTCAGGATCAGCCGGAGCAAAAACATAGCTATAAATACGGCTCGCTACACCATGTAGATAAAGCGGTGCGCGATCAGGCCGTTGAACATAACATAGAGGTTATCAAATACGGTGTTGAACTGGGTAGCAACGCGCTTTCGGTTTGGTTGTCGGATGGTTCAAATTTTCCTGGTCAATTAAACTTCCGCAACGCGTTTAACAATACCTTAGAGAGCTTGCAAGCCGTTTACGCCGCCATGCCGGATGACTGGAAGGTTTGGATAGAATACAAGCCCTACGAGCCTAATTTTTATTCGACCACCATCGGCGATTGGGGACAATCATTCCTGTTGGCCAACAAACTGGGCGATAAAGCTAAAACACTGGTTGACCTAGGTCACCACCTGCCTAACACCAATATTGAGCAAATTGTAGCCTTAGTACTGGCGGAAGGTAAGCTGGCCGGTTTCCACTTTAACGATTCAAAATACGGTGATGACGATCTGACTGTGGGCAGCATTAACCCATACCAGCTGTTTCTGATATTTAACGAACTGGTAGAAGGTATGGACAACCGTAATATGAACCATGCCCGCGATCTGGGTTGGATGATAGACGCGTCACACAACGTGAAAGATCCGATAGAGGATTTGCTGCAATCGGTAGAAGCCATCAAGATAGCGTACGCGCAATCATTATTGATTGATAGGGCGGCACTGGTGCAAGCGCAGTTAAGTAACGATGTAACCAAAGCACAAGAGGTATTGCAGCAAGCTTACCGGACGGATGTTCGTCCGCTGGTTGCTGAGGCAAGATTACGTACAGGCGGTGCTTTGCAGCCTATAAATGCTTATCGCAATTTAGCGGTACGCGATAACCTGATAAAAGAAAGAGGCTCTAAAACTGTAGCCACCGGTTTGTAATACTGATGAAAATACCGGTTGCTGCCATATTTGATGTTGGGAAAACCAACAAAAAGCTCTTCCTGTTCAATGAGGATTATAAAATTGTGTTCGAGCGTTCGGCCAAGTTCAACGAGATCGAGGATGAGGACGGTTTTGCCTGCGATAATCTGGAGGCGCTGGAAAGCTCGCTAGTAAGTTCGTTGAATGAGGCTTTTGCTATGGAGCAGTATGATGTGCGTGCCATAAACTTCGCTACTTACGGTGCCAGTTTTGTTTATATAGATGAAGAAGGCAAGCCATTAACGCCACTGTATAATTACCTCAAGCCTTTAGCCGAAGAACTGAAAGCCAAATTTTATGCTGATCACGGCGGCGAGGAAACCTTCGCACGTAAAACCGCGTCGCCGGTGCTGGGGAACTTGAATTCGGGGATGCAGGTTTATCGTATCAAGCACGAGCAGCCTGATATTTTCGCTCAAACCAAATACGCCCTGCACTTGCCGCAATACATGAGCTATGTGGTGGCTCACAAGGCCGCCAGCGATATTACCAGCATCGGTTGCCATACTAACCTGTGGGATTTTGATCAAAATCAATATCATGAATGGGTTCAACAGGAAGGCATAGCCGAAAAGCTGGCCCCGGTAATTGATAATGAGGACGCGATACAAACAACTTACCATGATAAAGAAGTAGCGGTAGGTTACGGGCTACATGATAGTTCATCAGCGCTGATACCTTACCTGGCTAATTTTAAGGAGCCTTTTATGCTGTTATCAACCGGTACCTGGTGCATCAGCTTAAATCCGTTCAACAACACACCGCTAACGGCTGATGAATTACAACAGGATTGCCTGTGCTATATGGATTATAAGGGGAATCCTATTAAAGCATCGCGCTTATTTGCGGGCCAACAGCACGAGGATCAAACAAAGCGGCTGGCCGCGCATTACGGCCATCACGTGAGTAAATACAAATGGGTGGAGTTTAACCCGGAGACCATCAGTACGCTAAAATCCGATCCTCGTAAAGTAAAAAATGGCGATTTGCTACCTTTTGCCGATGTTGATCTGGCCTGGTACGATTATGATGAAGAGGCTTATCACCATTTGGTTTACGATTTAGTGCGCCAGCAGGTAAAATCATCCAACTTAGTCCTTAAAAACACAGCTGTTAAACGTATTTTTGTTGACGGCGGCTTTGGTAAAAACCAGGTGTACATGAATTTGCTGGCCGTGGCTTTCCCGGATATGGAGATCTTTGCGTCATCCATGCCGCAGGCCACCGCGCTGGGCGCTGCAATAGCGATGCATAAACACTGGAACAGAAAAGCCATGCCAACCAATTTAGTGGAACTCGATTACTTCGCGTTCCACTCGTATATACCACAACGATATTAAATTTATGATGCGCGTAGGGTTATTTGTGCCTTGTTATGTAGATCAGTTTTATCCGCAGGTGGCTATCGCTACCCTGCAATTGCTCGAGAAATTGGGTGTGGAAGTAGTGTACCCCCAAAACCAAACCTGTTGCGGGCAGCCCATGGCCAACTCGGGCTTTCAGCATTTAGCTAAAGGTTGCAGCGATCTGTTTATCAAAAACTTTCAGGGGCTGGATTATATCGTATCGCCGGCAGGCAGCTGTGTGCTGTATTTGCAGGAGCATTTGAGTGAAGATCATCATAGTCCCGAATATATGGGCCATAAAGTATATGAGCTAACCTCGTTTTTAACGGATGTGTTAAAAGTGGAGAATTTGAACGCCAGTTTCCCGCACAAAGTGGGCATGCACCAAAGCTGTCACGGACAGCGTGGTTTGCATTTAAGTTCGATGAGCGAACTGGTGGCACCATCGTTTTCCAAACCGGGCAGTTTACTGAATATGGTGAAGGACATAGAAATGATAGACCTGAAACGTGTAGACGAATGCTGCGGCTTCGGCGGCACGTTTTGTGTAACCGAGGAAGCTGTATCGGTTAAGATGGGGAAAGATAGAGTTGCTGATCACGAGCTGCACGGTGCGGAATACATTACCGGGGCCGATATGTCATGCCTGATGCATATGGAAGGCATCCTTAAGCGCCAGGGTAGCCCGGTAAAAGTGATACATATTGCCGAAATTTTAAACGCGGAATGATGGAGCCTACAACGAAAGAACACGCCCAACTGGCCGACGATTTTAACCGCGACGAAGACCGCGTAAACTGGCACGACGAAACCCTTTGGTGGGTACGCCAAAAACGCGACCGCATTGTACAAACCCTCCCCGAGTGGGAGGATCTCCGAAACGCGGCATCGGCCATTAAACATAATGTGCTGGGTAACCTGCACAAATACCTGGAGCAATTTGAAGCGCAAGCCACAGCCAACGGCGTCACCGTACATTGGGCCGCCAATGCCGAAGAGCATAACCAAATTGTTCATAGCCTGCTTAAATTGCACGGTATCACCCGCATGGTAAAAAGCAAATCCATGTTAACTGAAGAATGTCACCTGAATGATTATCTGCAGGAGCACGGTATAGAAGTAATAGATTCTGACCTGGGCGAACGTATTGTTCAATTGGCTAAAGAACCACCAAGCCATATCGTTCTACCCTGCATCCACAAAAAGAAAGAGGAGATAGGCGACCTGTTTCACGAGCATTTAGGCACACCAGCCCATGAAAGTGACCCACAGGTACTAACCGAAGCCGCCCGCCAGCACCTGCGCGAAGTATTCATCACCCGCCGTGCCGCGCTAACCGGTGTAAACTTCGCAATAGCGGAAACCGGCGAATTTGTAGTTTGCACCAACGAAGGCAACGCCGATATGGGCGCGCATTTGGCCGATATTCATATCGCCAGCATGGGAATCGAGAAACTGATCCCGCAGAAAAAGCATTTGAGTATTTTCCTACGTTTGCTAACGCGAAGCGCTACGGGGCAGCCTATAACTACGTATAGCAGTCATTTTAAAAGTCCCCGTCCCGGGCGGCAAATGCACATTGTGTTGGTGGATAACGGACGGACGGTACAATTAGGAAGAGAAGATTTCCGAAACTCTTTAAAATGCATCCGTTGCGGGGCTTGTATGAACACCTGCCCGGTTTACAGGCGTAGTGGTGGGCACAGCTATCATAATGCCGTAGCGGGGCCGATAGGGTCTATACTGGCGCCAAACCTGGATATGAAGAAATTTAAAGACCTGCCATTTGCCTCAACCCTTTGCGGATCGTGCACCAATGTGTGCCCGGTTAAGATAGATATTCACGATCAACTCTATAAATGGCGACAGGTATTAGTTAAAAAAGGCCTCGCTCCAAAAGTCAAGACGCTCAGTATGGAAATCATGAGCACTACGTTATCATCGCCAACCCTGTACCGTATGGCCGGCAAAGCGGGGAGGCTTACGCTAAAATACATGCCATTTGCTGTAAATAATAAACTAAACCCCTGGTACAAACAGCGTGATCTTCCGGCCCCGCCCGAGCAATCCTTCCGCGAATGGTACCAGCAAAACCGAGGTAAGAAATGAGCAGCAGGGATAACATATTAGCGGCGGTAAAAGCCAACCAACCCGCAAACTCGGCCTTGCCTGATCTGGGCAGGTTTCAATATGGTGATGCCGGCGCTTATGAGCAGTTTGTACAAACGCTCACCAACATAGGCGGTAAGTTAATTAAGGTAAAAAGCTGGGATGAAATAACAAACATCTGCGCCAGCCAATACACCGGCAAGCGTATGGTATCGCCTGTTGAGGAATTAAATGGTTTCGAACACCTGCAAAAAGATATCGACCCACATACCCTTTACGATGTAGAACTAGCCGTGATCAAAGCTCACTTCGGCGTAGCCGAGAACGGCGCGGTTTGGGTTACCGAAGATTTGATGGGTATACGTGTGTTGCCATTTATCACCCAACACCTGGCCGTAGTTATAAAAGCTACAGATATTGTGCCCAGCATGAACGAGGCTTATGATAGGATAGCACAAATCCCGGCGTACGGCTTCGCGTCTTTCATCGCCGGGCCATCCAAAACGGCGGATATCGAGCAATCGTTAGTAATAGGAGCGCATGGGCCGAGGAGCATGACGGTGTTTGTTTTAGATTCAACTGATTTTTGATTGATTTCACCGATTGAGGGTTGATGTTACAGATAGGGTTAGATTTCACCGATTAGTTGACACTGACCCAACCCCCGTAGGGGTTTAAGCTTGGTAGCAAATAGTATATCTCCACCTAAACGTGCCGTCGGTACGTAACTTAAGTTGCATACCTACGGCATGCATTTATTTCGTTATCTGGTTTTTCTACCGGGCTTTTGCACCTACGGCGCATTTGGGCTTACCAAAGAAACAGAAGCATCGCAAACAAAAACACCGACCCTGTATCCAGGATCGGTGTAATCAATATCAAAATCTGTGTAATCTTAATTAAACAGAGAAACTCTCGCCACAGCCACAGGTACGGCTTGCGTTAGGGTTATGAAAGTTAAAGCCTTTGCCATTTAGGCCGTCGCTAAAGTCAAGCTCGGTGCCGGCCAGGTAAAGGAATGATTTCATGTCAAGTGCCATGCGTACGCCTTTATCCTCAAAAAACTGGTCGCCTTTTTTCTCTTCGTTATCAAAATCAAGGTTGTATGATAAGCCTGAGCAACCACCACCCTGTACAGATACCCGCAGAAAATACGAAGCATCAAGCCCCGAATCGCGCATCAGATCTTCTACTTTACTTTTTGCTTTATCAGTTACAGTTACCATTTCTTTTTAGAATCAAGAGTCAAGAACCAAGACTATGAGTATTCAGTTGTTTTTTATAAGATCAGGAGTCAAGAGTTAAGACTATCAAGTATTCAATCTTGACTCCTGGCTCTTGATTCTTGCTTCTGATATTAATGATGTGATTTTTCCAGCTCGATAGCTTCCATGCCGTTTTTAACGCGGTAATCGTTAATGGCAGCTTTAATAGCATCCTCGGCTAAAACCGAGCAGTGAATTTTTACCGGTGGCAGGGCCAGTTCTTCCACGATGTCCATATTGTCTATGTTCATTGCGTCGTCAATAGTTTTACCTTTCAGCCATTCGGTAGCTAATGATGATGAAGCGATAGCCGAACCACAGCCGAAAGTTTTAAACTTAGCGTCGGTGATCACGTTATCTTCGCCAACCTCAATTTGCAGGCGCATAACGTCGCCGCACTCAGGGGCACCAACCAGGCCGGTACCTACTTTATGACTGCTTTTGTCTAAAGTACCAACGTTGCGTGGGTTAGTGTAATGATCAATTACTTTATCTGAATATGCCATTTTATTTTTAGATATGAGATTTGAGACGTGAGATATGAGATGTTCTCAAATCCGGCTTCCCAAATCGGGTGATTTTTATTTCTGTTTATCTAGTTGATCTGTAAAATAGGAGTCTCAAATCTCATATCTCACATCTCAAATCTTCTTAGTGTTCCGCCCACTCAATCGAGTCAAGGTCGATACCTTCTTTGAACATTTCCCAAAGCGGCGACATGTTGCGCAGGTTGGTAACCGCTGTTTTGGTTACTTCTATTGCATAATCAACTTCCTCTTCGGTGGTGAAACGACCTAAGCCGAAACGGATAGATGAGTGAGCCAGGTCGTCTGACAAGCCTAAGCTTTTCAGCACGTATGACGGTTCCAGCGAAGCTGAAGTACAAGCCGAACCTGATGATACGGCCAGATCTTTCATCGCCATCATCAAACCTTCCCCCTCCACATATTTAAAGCTGATGTTGGCTACGTGTGGTAAGCGGTGCTCAACGTTACCGTTAACATAGCTTTCCTCTAATACGGTTAACGCGTTTTGCAATTTATCGCGCAAAGCTGATAGACGGATGGCTTCGCTTGCCATTTCGGCGTTAGCCAGTTCGGCAGCTTTACCCAGGCCAACAATACCCGGTACATTAAGCGTGCCTGAACGCATACCGCGTTCGTGGCCGCCACCGTCCATTTGAGCAGTAACTTTAACACGTGGTCCTTTACGGCGTACGTATAAAGCACCTACACCTTTAGGACCGTAAAATTTATGTGCCGATAAGGCAAGCAGGTCAATACCGTCGCGGTTAACGTCAACAGGTATTTTACCAACAGCCTGTACAGCATCGGTCATAAACAAAGCACCATGTTTGTGTGCAATGTCTGATATTTCTTTTATAGGTTGTATAACACCGATCTCGTTGTTACCGTACATAACCGATACCAGGATAGTTTCAGGTGTCATAGCAGCTTCCAAAACCGCAAGGTCAAGCAAACCGTCTTCTTTCACTGGCAGGTAAGTAACACGGCCACCTAGTTTTTCAACGTGTTTGCAAGCGTCTAAAACAGCTTTATGCTCGGTAACGGTAGTGATAATGTGGTTGCCTTTTTCTTTATACATTTCAAACACACCTTTAATAGCAAGGTTGTCTGATTCGGTTGCGCCAGAGGTGAATATGATCTCTTTTTCGCTTGCGCCAATTAATTTGGCCACTTGCTCGCGGGCATAATCAACGCCTTCTTCGGCTACCCAGCCAAATGGGTGGTTACGGCTTGCGGCATTACCAAACTTAGTAGTAAAGTAAGGTATCATGGCCTCCAGCACGCGTGGGTCCATTGGGGTAGTAGCGTTATTATCCAGATAGATTGGAAGATTCATCTTTTAAAAAATATAATATAATACAAAGATAAGTAAGTTTTGCGGAAACGTATCTAAAAGTATAACCTAAATAGTCATATTAAACTAATAATTTTCGCAAAGCCGTTGGTAAGGCTTTGTAAATGATGCCAATGTTTGCGCAAAATCATGTTTTTGCTTTTTCGGTAAGTGCCTGCGCCTTATTGTTTTTAAATTCGTATTTTTGCGCCGTTGTTACTGCTATTATGGTAACAATATCTTCTTAATCTACACCGGGTATGAGCATCATTCATAACAAAGATATCGGTACCAAACAAAAAGCCTTAGCGCTCAATCTCGACCCCCGAGTTTATGGTTCGTTTGCCGAAATAGGGGCCGGACAGGACGTTGCAGCAAATTTTTTTAAAGCAGGTGGCGCATCGGGCACTGTAGCCAAAACCATGTCGGCCTATGATATGGCTTTTTCCGACGCTATTTACGGCGTACAAAAAAGCCGCCGCTATGTAACCGAAGAACGCCTGATCTCCATGCTTAACCATGAGTATGGCCTGTTACAGGAGCGCCTCTCCAAACAACGTGGCGATGCCACTACCTTCTTCGCGTTTAGCGATACCGTAGCCGCGCTTAACTACAATAAAACCAACGAGGGCCACGGCTGGATGGGCGTACGCTTCCAGCTGGAACCTAACGGACCGTTTAACGATGTAGTAATACACATTAAACTGCTTGATAATGATAATAACCTGCAGCAGCAGGCCGTAGGTATTTTAGGGGTGAACCTTATTTATGCCTGCTTTTACTATAATGAATACCCGCCGCTGTTTTTGCTGTCGCTGATGGATAACCTATCAAAAGACAGCGTGCAGATAGATATGATCCGTTTTGAAGGGCCAAGCTTTGCCAAGGTGGATAACCGCCTGATGAGCCTGCACCTGGTGAAATACGGATTTTCGGACGCCGCGGTGTTTGGTCCGGATGGTAAGAACCTGCAACCTACCGATGCGCTGTATAAAAAGCATATTGTGGTGATCAGGGGTCGTTTCCGCCCGCTCATTAACGTACATATGGACATGCTCAAAACCGGTGTGAAACAATTTATGCAGGAGGCCGATGTTGATAAGAAAAATGTTAAGGTAGTTACCGAATTAACCCTGCAATCGTTACAAGAGCGCGATGCCGACCCAACCAGCGAAATTGACGAAAAAGATTTCCTGGATAGGGTAGATATCCTTTGCTCATTAGGCCAAACCGTGCTAATATCCAATTTCCACGAATATTATAAACTGGTAGCCTATCTATCTAAAATTACCAAGTTAAAACTGGGCGTGGTGCTGGGCTATCCCAACCTGGAATATATTTTCTCTGAAGAGCATTATCAAAACCTGCCGGGAGGTATTTTGGAATCTTTTGCTACGCTGTTTAGTCGTAAAGTGAAACTGTTTATTTACCCAACCCTACGTAATGGTGTGATATGGAACTGCCTGCGCTTCCATCCGCCGGCACACCTCATAGACTTATACCGCTACCTCATTGCCAACAACAAAATTGAGGACATACGCCACTTTAACGAAAACAACCTGAACGTAGAAACCGACAACGTACTGGCCCTGATAAAGCAAGGCGCCACCGGCTGGGAAGAATACGTACCCGCCGAGGTTGCCGCTATTATTAAAGAGCGCTGCCTGTTTGGTTACCCTTGCGATGTGCCGTTGGAGCTTTTGGAGAAGGATAAGGAGATATCGGAGCGGAGTAATAATTGAGTTTGTAGTTCATGGTTCATAGTTGATGAATCATGGTTGATGAATTAAATTAGGATGTCATCTCGAACGATAGTGAGAGATCTATACACACGTTAAGCACGCGGCTCGGCTAGTGTATAGATTTCTCCCATTGGTCGAAATGGCATTTTTATTTATTGCCCCTTTTTAGCCCCTGCAATCCCGCCACTTACCGAATAATTAGCCGCATTCCCCGGCTTCCTTGCCATGTTTTGTTGGCTGATAATTAATTTTCACCATCATAACCCAAAACACAATGAAAATCAAAACAATAACTCTTGGTATAGCAAGCTTAGGCATTATTTTGACGGCCTGCAACAATAACCCCGGTAAAACCAACACCGAAAAAATAGCCTACATTATGGATCAGGCCTATCAAAATAAAAAATTTGTCGGCAACGTGCTGGTGGCCGATAGCGGACGGGTTATTTATAAAAAGAGTTTCGGTAAAAATAACGCGGCGGGCGATGTTCAAAATAATGATACTACCAGGTTTTTGGTCGGCTCATTATCAAAACCCGTAACCGCTATCATTATTCTTCGGCTGGCAGACAAGGGATTGCTTGGCCTGCACGATCCTATCAATAAATATTTAAATATAAGCAAAGCCGATGTCGGTAAAATCACCATTCATCAGCTATTAACCCATTCATCGGGCATTAACGAGGTAATAGGTAAGCAGCGGGGTTTTAATATTGTCGATTCGCTAAACAAAGCCCCCATAGAATTTACACCGGGGAGTGATTTTGAGTATTCTAATTCGGGTTATGTAACATTAGCCAAAATTGCGGAAGCTGTTACCGGGAAGACTTATGCCAGCCTGGTTAAAGAAGAGATAATGATCCCGGCACATTTAACACAAACCGGCGTAGCTACAAGCGCCCAGGTAGGTAAATATTTTATTGGCTATACAGCTATTGAGCAAACCAAACCTGTGGTGGTTGATTTTGCTTTTGAGAATGTAAACGGAGCAGGGTCCATATATTCAACCACCGGCGATCTTTATCGCCTGCACGAGGCTTTGAATGGCGATAGTTTACTTTCGCCGAAGGCCAAAGCACTGATGTTTAAACCTCAGATAAACGATAAGTATGGTTACGGCTGGTTTGTGCGCGAACGTGGAGGGATTATGGACACCTATTACCATAAAGGAAATATAGTTGGATATACCGCTTTTATAAGCAGGCGCACGCAGGTTAACCAGGCTGTAATACTACTTACTAATACCCAAAACGATGGTATTGCCGATTTGGAGAAGGATATAGCTAAGGTGTTGAAATAGCGGGCTGTGCTATTATTCTACGTTGGTCCGGATTTTTAATCCCGGACCCAAGAACCGCGGATTTGCAATCCGCTAAACGAAAACTCCATATTTTATTCCCCATATTTGTACATGAACAAAATAGAACATATCGGCATCGCCGTAAGCGATTTACAAGCCGCCGGCAGCCTGTATGAAAAACTATTGAACACCACCATTTATAAGACCGAAGAAGTACCCACCGAAGGTGTTACCACCGCCTTCCTGCAGAGCGGCCCGAATAAAATAGAACTGCTGCAAGCCGCAAACCCCGATAGCCCCATAGCCAAATTCATTGCCAAAAAAGGGGAGGGTATCCATCACTTAGCCTTTGAAGTTTTTGATATTAAAGCCGAAATGGCCCGACTAAAAAGCGAAGGCTTTGTTTTGTTAAGCGATGAGCCTAAACCTGGCGCAGATAATAAACTGGTTTGCTTTGTGCATCCTAAAAGCGTGGGCGGGGTGTTGGTGGAGTTGGTGCAGGAGGTAATCAAAATATGAAGATATGTTTCAACTGGGTGTTGCTGTTGGTATCGCTGATGATCGGCGTCGCTTGCAACTGCAAAAATAATTCAGCTAAGCAGGCGCAATCGCTGGAACTATGGCATCACATAACTATTCAGTCAGAAAACCGGGTGCTCATAACCATCCGGAGTTATAATGATACAGCTACCGTAAAAGTTTATCACGCAGGCAGCATCTTTTCTCCTCCTCCGCCCGGGCCAATAAAAGTAGATACTATAAAAACAAACTTTACTGCATTAGAGCGTGATAGTATTTACTATTTAGCTAAAGATATTGTCGAGCATCGCGTAGAAACGACGAAATTTTGTACCGAATTTATCGGCGATCTGGAAGTGATGATCAATTATGGGCAGCAATCACAGAAAATAGAATATTCATCAGTTTGCGATTGGAACAAGCTTTCTGGAAAAACGCAGCAACTTCATGACCTGTTAAGGCGCAGAATTAAGGATGTTTATTTAGGAGAAAGTAATTATCCTAGGCGATAGTATACAATCACAAAGCCAAACCTGACATGCTGCTAAAAGCAGGTTTTCGGTTCTCGCCGGTTATTACATTATCGTACTATTTCTTATATTGTCTTTTAATGAAAAATGCCTTGGCCCTTATTTGTTTATTTAGCTGCTTGTTTTTTGATAAAGCAGTGGCTCAGGTAGTGCATTGGGACGGTGATCTGTTAGTCGAAGTTGGAATCCGCCGATCGGGTACCGGTTGCCTGTATACACACTTTGTAAACGATAAACCCGAAATTGGTTTGCCCGAATTTGGAGAGTTTAATGAAACGCGCTACTGGGCCGTAAATAAAGGCGACGAGCCGATAGTGGCTCACACAACGCACCTTCCCGGTCCTTCGGGTTTTGCTTTTGTGTGTAACAGGCTTTCTAATAGTGTAAGTATTATCGATGTTATTACCAATAAACCCGATGGTACTGAGATACCTGTAGGGATAGAACCTGTCGGGATGGCGCTCAGCTTTGACGGCAGCAAGTTATTTGTGATAAATTCAGGGTCCAGGTCTGTTTCGGTTATAAACACCTTATTACGGAAAGTAGAAAAAACTATTCCCATTGGGCATTACGCCGTTAGTGTTTGCGTTAACAGAGCCGGCACAAGCCTTTATATTCCTAATTACCTGGATAATAGCGTATCGGCTGTTAATACAACTACCAATGCTATAACAACCATCCCCGGCATTGCAGGTGCCTATGACATCTGCATCAGCGCCGACGGTAACCGCCTTTATGTTAGTAATAACAATCCAAATAGTAGCGCGCCATCAACGGTAACGGTTATCAATACACAAACCAATAGCATAATAACACAAATACCCGTTGGCGTACAACCCGAGAGTATAACCATAGGGCGAAGTGGGAATGTTTATGTAGTTAATTCCGGGTCAAATTCGGTCTCGGTTATTAATACTATCAACAATACGGTACTTGAAACCATCCCGGTAGGTAACAGGCCACATGGGCTTGCTTTAAACGCCAGTAACAGCATACTTTATACGTTGGATGAAACCACGCATCAGCTTTTAGCTACCGAGCTGGTTACAAAAAATACCGTCCGTGTTAATTTAAGTGGTTCGGGGTCGCGGGGCATAGGCCTTAGTGTTGATGGGCAAAGCGTTTATATACCCAACACGGCAAGTAATAATGTATCGGTTGTTAATACACGCACTAACAAAGAAATTGCCCTGGTAGAAGTACAGGATGCACCAACAGCGGCGGGTAATTTTGTTATTGATGGACAAACCTGCTACGCCGTGCCATGGACAATAACGATTTATCCGGCACCGCGGGTTAAAGTAAGGTATCTGTTAGGTAGTATCACCACCTGTTCGGGCAAGCCCTCTTCCGCTGTGTTAGAAATGTCGGTAGAAGGGCTTTATCAAAAAGGCGATCTTACGATTACCGCGCCGCCGGGTTTTGAAATATCCCGGTCATTTGATAAGGACTATGCCGGAAGCATAACCCTGATCCCCACAAAGTATATGGTAAAGCCTACTACGCTTTTCATCCGTACCACCAGTACGGCCACGGTGGGTAATATTACCGGCGACGTTGTATTTACATCAAAAGACATGACCGATAAATACGCGGTATCGGCCACGGTCAATCAATCGGCCAATGTAAATCCGGTCGCTTCGCAAAATGTAAAAGGGGGAGAAGCAACTACGGCCGTAGCATTTACCGGCGTAGCCGATGGTTTTACCTGGACAAACAGTGCGCCGGGCATTGGCCTGCCGGCTACCGGTACCGGTGATATTGCCGCTTTTACAACTATAAACAAAACCAATAAAGCCATTTTGGCTAAAATTACGGTAACACCCGTAACTACCTTGCCATGTGGCAGCACGCCCACAACCTTCACCATAACCGTACTGCCCGATGGTACGGCCCAGCCACCACCATCAGCTGCGCTGGTGCCCAATACTTTTACCCCCAACGGCGATGGTATTAATGATACCTGGGATATGCCTAAGCTAACTATAACCGGCAGCGTAACTGTTTATAACCGCTACGGCGCTGTAGTGTTTAATTCAAAAGCGTATCCGCACCCCTGGGATGGAAAATCAAAAAATAAAGATATCCCGACAGGTACGTATTACTACATGATCATTGTTAATGATAAGGAGAAACCCATTTCCGGTTATGTGACGATATTGAGGTGATCATGCGTCACCACAATACGTGTACTACTGTATGAGTTAACCAGTACACTAATTTTTTATATAAATTATTGTTAATCAAAACTTTGCTTAGTGTAGTAGGTGCGGGTTAAAAAGTGTAGCACCTGTAGCGCTACGCATAAACCGCTACACTGCGCCCTTATCGGAGCCCCGCAAAAGCGGCCCGATAATTTTTTTTAATTTTGGCTTTTTACTTTTAACTTATTTTAATAGATTTGCACCTCTTTTACAAGAAGAGAAGTAACGAAACCAATTAGCCAATGTAGGTTATTGAAAGTTTCGACCTGATAAAGAAATAACAATAACGATGAAAAAAGATCTGCATCCTTCAAACTATAGATTAGTTGTTTTCAAAGACATGTCAAACGACTATGCTTTCATGACTAAATCATGCATTGACACTCGCGAAACCATTAAATGGGAAGACGGTAACGAGTATCCATTAATCAAATTAGAGATCTCGCACACCTCGCACCCGTTCTATACCGGTAAAATGAAACTGGTTGACACTGCAGGTCGTATCGATAAATTCCGCAGCCGTTACGCCAAGAAATAATTTTCTGGTGTTAATAAAATATTTACAAGTCCCGGCCTAGCAGTCGGGACTTTTTTTATTTTTGCGGTATGGCAATTATCCTATTCGACGATAACGCGCATCGTACCTTACAGCCGCTTACCTTTACCCGCCCGGTTGCCGATCTGCGCATCGGTATTTTAACCATCGCCGAAAAATGGGCCAAACATCTTGGTGCCGAATTTTCGTTCCAAACCCAACCGTATTTGCAGGAAAAGTTCCCGAAAGTAACCGGGGAGAATGATCTGTACATCAATGGCTCCATATGCCCGGATGAAAGCCTGCTGGAAGCCGTGCGTAACCTGCAGGATGGCGAGGCTCTTAAACAAGGCGAGGTTTTAATAGCCAGCCGCAATCCGGTTGAAACCGAGATCGAATATGAGCCTTTCGTCATAGCCATCAAACACCCCGAAGATATATTCAGCAAAAACGATATTGAGCTGCGCAAGGATTTCAAACTATTAACCAAAGGCCGCACCAGCGCAACTATAAGCTCAACCAACGTTATCCTGGGTAATGATTTTTTCGCCGAGGAAGGCGCCGTTGCCGAGTGTTCAACCTTTAACACCAACAACGGCCCCATATACCTTGCAGCCCATACCGAAGTTTGGGAAGGTACTCACATCCGTGGCCCGTTTGCGCTGTGCGAACATTCGCAGGTTAAAATGGGTGGTAAAATATATGGAGCCACCACTGTTGGCCCACATTCGCGCGTAGGGGGCGAGATCAGTAATGCTGTTATATGGGGTTACTCGTCAAAGGGCCATGATGGTTTCCTGGGTAACTCGGTAATGGGCGAGTGGTGTAACATTGGCGCAGATAGCAATAATTCTAACCTAAAAAACAATTACGCCGAAGTAAAGCTGTGGGATTACGCCACGCAGCATTATCGTAAAACAGGTTTGCAGTTTTGCGGTTTAATCATGGGCGACCACTCTAAATGCGGCATCAATACCATGTTTAACACCGGTACGGTAGTGGGCGTAAGCGCCAACGTATTCGGATCAGGCATGCCGCTGAACTTTATACCCGATTACGCCTGGGGCGGTGCCGGTGGTTACGAAACCTATTCCATCAAAAAAATGTTCGACACGGCCGAGAAAGTATATGTACGCCGCGACCGGGTATTTGACGACAAAGAGCGTAACATCCTGAAAGAAGTATTTAAACTGACGGAAGAGTATAGAGAGGATTTTTAAATAGATCATAGATCATGGCCAATAATCCATGATTCAATAAAACAATAAACATTAACAACTATGGACTATCGACTATGGTCCATCGACTAAAAAAACCAATCATGAGAAAAAAAATTGTTGCCGGTAACTGGAAAATGAATATGGACTACAACGAGGGCCTTACCTTGTTTACCGAAGTTATCAATATGGTAAAAGACGAAGCTACCGGTACGCAGGAAGTAGTAGTTTGCAGTCCGTTTATACATTTGCATAGCCTGGCAGCTTTAGGTAAAGGCTATGCAAAAATTTCTATCGGCGCGCAAAACGCACACCAGGCCGAGTCTGGTGCTTACACAGGCGAGATCTCTGCTAGGCAGATCAAATCTGTAGGTGCAACTTACGTAATTTTGGGACACTCAGAGCGTCGCCAGTATTTTGGCGAGAGCAATGAGCTGTTGGCTAAAAAAACCGATACCGTACTGGCTAATGACCTTAAACCCATATTCTGCATTGGCGAAACATTAGCCGAGCGCGAAGCCGGTACCCACTTTGATGTTATCAAAAGCCAATTGGTTGAAGGTGTTTTCCATTTGGATGAAACCCAGTTTGCCAAGTTGGTAATTGCTTACGAACCGGTTTGGGCCATTGGTACAGGCGTAACTGCAACATCTGATCAAGCTCAGGAGATCCACGCGTTTATTCGCCAGGAAATTGCTGCTAAATACAGCCAGGTAATTGCCGATGCCACTACCATTTTATACGGCGGTAGCTGCAACCCTAAAAACGCTGCCGAACTATTCGCGCAAGCAGATATTGACGGTGGTTTGATAGGTGGCGCGTCACTAAAATCGCGCGATTTTACCGATATTGTTAAAGCGTTTAACTAAATAAACTGGCATCGATAGAATGACATACGTTTATATTGGCTTAGTGCCTGTGTTTATTCTATTTATGCTTGTTTCTTACAAAAAATTAAGAAGTAGCGAAAGACTACGAATATTATCTATCGTTACTTTTATTTTTGGTGTCTTGGGGTTATACATACAAACACCGGAAGCCGCAGTATTTACGTCTGCTTTTGTATATGTTACAAGCTATGCTTTCTTTAGATATTTATATTTGAAAAAGTATGCCATGGAGCCGACCTATAACAGATTGTCATTGTATGACGAAGAGGAGGGTAGAAAGCAAAATTGGTTAGATGTAGTTACATTTGTGGTTCCGCTTATGCTGAGTTTGATTGTGCCTATAGGTTTAACAATTATTAAAGCATCCAACTAAAAATTTGATTCAAAGGGAATGGGTAGGTTTGCGAAAGGTTTTTTCAGAAATATACTATTCCCTTTATTGGCTTTTTGGGTGTTTGCCCTTTTTATTAAATTTACCCTTTTTTTTGGTAAAGTAGGTACCGATGCTATGGGCGAGGACTCGGTTAAGGGCCTCATTTCCTATTACAAAACATTTGCTCCGGTACAAATGCTTATCGCCGTACTTACCCAATGGATAATTGTGATGCCATTGTGGGGAAGTATACTAGCCAAACCCAAACGCGCCATACTTATTTTTGGATTAATGCTTTTGGTGTGCCTGCTGGCAGCTTTTGGTATCTCCTATATTATATGGGACCCAATAACCGGCTACCAGCATTTAATGCACACGTTCCTGTTTATGGCGGGCGTACAGGTGTTTTACTGGGTGATAAATTTTGCGTTGTTATACCTTTTGGACCGTAAGAGATTCAAGCGTCAACCCAATGCCGTGGCGGACGATAAGGAAACTGAAGAATAAACAATGAATTACTACGAATTACACTTCACCACCCAAACTAGCGAAGACTACCAGCAAGACCTGCTGATAGATGCGTTGAGCCAGGTTGGTTTTGATACTTTTGAAGATATTGACAGCGGCTTTAAAGCCTATATTCCCGAAGGGGATTATAATACCGAAGCGATAGAAGAAGCATTATCTCCTTACAGGGAAATGTTCTCTTTTGCTTATGAAGCCACACTTATCCCGCAAAAAAACTGGAACGAGGTTTGGGAAAGTAATTTTGAACCGATCAGCATTGGCGATGAGGTTTTCGTTCGTGCTACTTTCCATGAACCCAGACCAGAGTTTAAGTACGAGATTATTATCGATCCTAAAATGTCATTCGGCACGGGCCATCATCAAACTACGGCGATGATGCTGAAGTTGATATTGGAGAACGAGTGGGAAGGTAAGAAGGTGTTGGATATGGGCTGCGGTACAGCTATTTTGGCTATTATGGCGGCACAGTTAGGCGCAGCCGAATTGGTGGCAATTGACTACGATCCGGTTTGTTATGAAAGCACTATCGAAAATTCGCAACTGAATAATATCAGCAATATTACCGCGCTTTGCGGCTCAAAAGAAGCCATCCCTGATGAGCAGTATGATACCATACTGGCTAATATCAACCGTAATATTTTGATTGACCAGATGGAACGCTACAACCAGGCGCTTAAGCCGGGGGGCGAGATCTATTTCAGCGGGTTTTATGAAACGCCCGACCTGGATATCATCAAAGACGAAGCAGGTAAATACGGTTTAAAATACATCACTCATAAAACTGATAAAGACTGGGTGGCAGCAAAATTTGTAAAATAATATGAGGGTTCACTTTATAGCTACTGGCGGCGCCGCCATGCACAACCTGGCCATAGCGCTGCATAAAAAAGGATTTGAAGTTACCGGATCAGACGATGTGTTGTTTGAGCCATCGGCATCGCGCTTACAAAAGCACGGTATTTTACCTGCCGAAAATGGCTGGTTCCCTGAAAAGATAACGACTGATCTGGATGCCATCATCCTGGGGATGCACGCCCGTATTGATAATCCTGAACTGTTAAAAGCACAGGAGCTAGGTATTAAAGTATACTCGTATCCCGAATACATCTACGAACAATCAAAAGACAAGCAACGCGTAGTAATAGGAGGCAGCCATGGTAAAACTACCATCACTTCCATGATATTGCACGTGCTACAGGCTGCCGGTAAAGATTTTGACTATATGGTAGGTGCGCAACTGGAAGGCTTCGAAACCATGGTTAAGCTAACCCAAGAGGCGCCAATCATTGTTATTGAAGGTGATGAATATTTGGCATCGCCGATTGACAGGCGGCCTAAGTTTCACTTGTATAAAGCCAACATTGGCGTTATCAGCGGCATAGCCTGGGATCATATCAACGTATTCCCAACCTTTCAAAGCTATATCGACCAGTTTAAAATTTTTATTGATACCATCCAGCCTAACGGTAAACTGTTTTACAGTGTGGATGATGAGGTGCTGGCTAAAGTAGTGGCCGAAGATACATCGGCTACGCAAAAAACGCCTTATACTTTGCCCGAGTATGTGATTGAGAACGGAGTAACCACCATCATCGCCGAAGGAGAAAAATACCCTTTACAGGTATTTGGCGATCATAACCTGTTAAATATGCAGGCCGCGCGTTTGGTGTGCGAAAGCCTTGGTATTAATACTGCCGACTTTTACCGGCACATCACTTCGTTTAAAGGCGCGGCCCGCAGGTTGGAGTTAGTTGGTAAAAACGATGTGGCAACCATTTATAAAGATTTTGCGCATTCGCCATCAAAACTTACGGCCACTATCCACGCCGTGAAAGCACAGTTTCCCGACAGGAAATTAATAGCCTGCATGGAGCTGCACACCTTTAGCAGCCTGAATAAAGACTTTTTAGCCGAATATGCCGGCACCATGGACGAAGCCGACGTTGCCATAGTTTTTATTGATAAGAAAACTTTTGAGCAAAAAAAGATGGAGCCCTATCCGACCGAAGTGGTGCAAGTAGCATTTGCTAAGGACGATTTGACCTTTTTTAATGATCCAGCCACCTTATTGGGTGAGTTAGAGTCGGTTAAATTAGAAAATGCCAACCTGTTAATGATGAGTTCGGGCAACTTTGGCGGCATTGATTTGGTTGGTTTGAAAAATAAATTATTGTTATAATATTTGAAATAAAATAAAAAGCAGTAACTTTATTAACTATTGCGAAACCCTTACCCTTATTTTGTAACATAAAATGAAATCATTAGGAAAAAAAATCAGACTATTACGTCATCAAAAAGGATGGAGCCAGGAGGATGTGGCAAAGAGGTTAGATATATCAATTCCCGCGTTTTCGAAAATTGAAACCGGTATAACTGATATTAACCTGTCGCGCCTGGAGCAAATATCTACTTTGTTTGATATGTCTGTAGTGCAACTGCTTACATTTAATGATTTAGAGCAAGAACAAAAATTTGTGAACGAGCTTGACGTTGTTAATAAAAAGCTGACTGACAGGGAGATTGAGATTATCGATCTGCAGAAAAAGGTTATTGAGCTGTTTGAAGAGCTTAGGCATAACAAAGCGACAGCTTAGTTAAACCAGATTTATAGTTGAAAGCGTAAGCGCCAGGCTTACAGTGTAAATACCCCTGTTCCAAAAAGCTTTGTGCTTACCTTTTCGCTTTTTTTTGTTAGCTAGAAATACAAACGCATTGTTAAATGCTTATTAGCAAAGGTGGCGCCAGTTGCCTGGTGTATAGCTATCATTTTCTCATTAAAATCGCCCACCCAGGATAGTTCCAATTCTTTGTATTGATTTAACGGCAATACATATTCGCCCACCTTAATAAATAGTGCCGACTCCAAACCATGGTTTTGAAACTTTTGCTTAGTGCCCATTACCACAGCACGCATACGGCTAACGCCTTTCCAGCGGTAATATAAAAACTTCAGTTTGCCTATCAGGTTAAGCTTACCGTTAAGGGGTTTAAGCATTTGATTAGCATCGGGCAGTATGATGTTGAATGATGCCGGCTCGCCGTTTACATAGGCAAACCATATCAGGTTCTCATCCATTATCTGCTTCATTTTATTAAAGCTTTGGATGATGGTTTCGTGGTTAATAGGTACAAAGTTTTCAAAGCCAACCCAGGCATCGTTATATATCTCCATAAAGTCGGCGGCAAACTGGTCTATCTGGCTTACTTTAAGGTGCTTAAATTCATAGCCTGGTTTTTGGCTCACCCATTTGGCTATCTTGCTAAAACGCTCGGGGAAGGGTTTTAAAACATCAATCTTGTTGGTTATCTGCTCATACAGCTTGGTAAACCCGTAGTGCTCAAAAAAAGCCTTGTAATAGGGTGGGTTATAATTCATGCCGTATGATGGCGGATTAAATCCCTCAACCAGTAAGCCCCAAAAAGTATCGTTTTCGCCGAAGTTAATAGGGCCATCCATGGCTTGCATTCTGTTTTGCTGCAACCAGGCTTTGGCGGTATCAAATAGTTTAAAAGCGGCTTCTTCGTCTTCTATACACTCAAAAAAGCCAATGCCGCCGGTAGGCTTGTCATAATGGTAAGCCTTTTCATCATTAATAAACGCGGCAATCCGTCCAATAAGGTTACCGCTATCATCTTTCATTACCCAGCGTATACATTTACCGTGACTATGAAAATTGTTTTTAGCCGGGTCAAATACCGCCTCTACATCATTATCAAGGGGGCAAACCCAATTTTGGTCATCTTTGTAGATAACGCGCGCGGTATCTAAAAATGCCTTTCGGGTAGCTTTATCATTAACTTCAATAATGTTCATAGGTGGATGTTTGTTATAGGTAAATATAAAAAAAGCATCCAGGGCCGGGGCCTTGAATGCTTTAAAAATACTGTATTTAATATTAATTAATAATCGTCGTCGTCATCATCGTCATAGCTTTCTATGCCCAGATCATCCAGGTTGCCGTCAAAATCTTCATCTTCGTCAACAACTTTCTTTTTCGGTGTTGATTCTAGTGAATCGTCATCATCATCATCTTCCTCGGTGCTTTTAGGAATTTTTTTATTGTCAATTTTTTTTGGCGTTCCCATTGCGTTGTTGTTTTTGTAAGTGTATCTGGTTATAAGCTCTTTTTAATTTGATAGCGGCTTGTTGATAAGCTCTATCTTATTAATAGTAAAAATAACTAAAAATCATTTTTAATGAAAAAACATTTAAAAATTATTCCTGCTCCTCGCCAATGGCGTTTTCGGCACTTGTAAGTTCTTTTATATGAGGTAATTCTTGCAGGCTGTTTATCCCAAAATAATCCATAAATAGCGGACTGGTGCCATATAAAATAGGCTTGCCAATGCTTTCGCTCTTGCCCACAATGGCAATTAATTCTTTTTCCAACAGCTTTTGTACCGAGTAATCGCAGTTAACTCCGCGTATTTGTTCAACATCGGTTTTGGTTACCGGTTGTTTGTAGGCTATAACGGCAAGGGTTTCTAAAGCGGCCTGGCTCAGTTTCTTTTTCGAGCGTTGTAACTGTAGCAGGCTAATAACCGGATGATAAGCTTTTTTAGTTAAAAACTGGTACCCGTTGTTAATCTGCACCAGTTCAATAGCAATATTATCGGCAGCGTATTTTGTTTTTATCTGGGCAATGCTTTCGTTTACTTCCTCAATTGTAAAATCGCGCTCAAAGGCGGCTTGCAGGCAATACAATATCTCTTCAATACGAATGCTTTGTTCGGAAGCGAATACCAGGGCTTCTATATAAAGTTCGGGCTGTACCATATTTAGTAAAATTAGTCTTTTTTGAGGGCGATGCAACTGTAAAATGTAAACCGGTTTTTAAATATGACTATCAAAAATTAACCATTTTAGGAATGTTTTATACTTAAAGTTAAATTAACATTCCTGTAAGGGTTGACTTTTACATGACAATTGAAAACTGTGGCTGATGAATTGCGTACGTACAAGAAACTACTACTAATAAACTTAATTTTTAATTGTTTACTTATGAAAACAGAACCACAAATTGAAACAGGTGATGTAAACATGGCCCGCCGGTCGTTTTTACGTTATGCCGGGGTGGGCGTTGCGGGTTTGGGCGTTATGGCCGCAGCCAGCTCTTGCCGTAAAAACAATAACAATATGCCAATGACAGGCATTGATATCGGCGCAACCGGCGACTTCGCCATTTTAAACTACGCTTACGCGTTGGAGCAGTTAGAAGCCGCTTTTTACGTAAAAGTGGTTGCCAGCATGTACAGCGGCGCAAGCACAGCTGAAATAGCCCTAATGACTGATATCCGCGACCATGAAGTTGGTCACCGCGAGTTTTTCAAAAAGGCCTTAGGTACTAATGCCATCCAGGATCTGGAAGTTGATTTTAGTTCTATCGACTTTACCAACCGTGCCAAAGTTTTAGGCGTAGCGCAGGCTTTTGAAGATACCGGCGTACAAGCTTATAACGGTGCTGGTTATTTAATTAAAAGCGCAGATTACCTGACCATTGCCGGTAAAATTGTTTCGGTAGAGGCGCGCCACGCGGCTTATATACGCAACCTGGTTAGCCCGGGAAGCTTTGCCGACAATACAATTTTGGATGGCAGCGGAATGGATAAACAAAAAACCATCCCCGAAGCATTGGCAATTGCAAACACTTTTTTGAAAACAAAAGTGAATGCATCAAACTATGGTTACGTATCATTTTAAAACAGCACAGTCATGAATTTACTAAACATAATAGAAGAAATTGATAAAGCAGATCCGGACTTTGCTGAAAGGATCAGCCCTCGCCGTGCGGCTATAAGAAACATTACCAGCTTCGGCAGTAAAGTAGCGGTAGCGGCCTTACCTTTTGCGTTCACTACCTTATTTAAAAAAGCTTACGGGCAGTCATTACCTACTGCTGTGGTTGATACGTTAAACTACGCTCTAAAATTAGAGTACCTGGAAGCAGCTTTTTATAATCAAGGTGCGGCCGCAGCAGGTCTTACGCTTTCAACATCCGAAAGAGCTTACGTAACCAGCATCCAGGCGCATGAAAATGCACACGTAACTTTCCTGAAAGGAGTATTGGGTGCATCGGCGGTAGCCCAAACAAGCCAGGGTACCAATGGTGCTTATGATTTTTCGGGCGGTTATAGCGCAACTTTAGGCGTTACCGGCACAGGCCCGTTTGCAGGAGTATTTACCAATACCGATACCTTTTTCGCTGTGGCCCAGGCTTTAGAAGATACCGGTGTACGTGCTTATAAAGGCGCGGCCCCAAGTTTAATGAATTTGCCACAAAGCCAGGTGGTTTTAACAGCAGCTTTAAATATTCACTCGGTAGAGGCGCGTCATGCTTCGGCTATCCGCCAGGTACGCAGAGCTCGTGGTGCATCAACCAAACCATGGATAACCGGCGCTAACGATACCAACATAGCAGCAATAAATGCTAACTATGCAGGCGAAGATAATGTAACTCAAGGCGGTGTAACTATTACCGGTTTAGGCGGTATTGGCTCTAACGCAGCTACCGAAAGCTTTGACGAACCATTAACCCCGGCACAAGTGGTACCACTGGTAACCATATTTGGTGTTAAATAAGTTTAAAATTGTCCTGATAACAAAAACGCCTCCCGGTTTTCGGTGAGGCGTTTTTTTATGTTAGTAGGTAATAACCTGTTCTTCCAGTTGGGCAGGCGTATCGCGCCATTCGTATTTTTGGTTACGCAACTGTGGCTCAAAGCCGGCGGCGATGATGGAATCCTGTATACCTTTGGCCGTAAAGCGGTGCGGTGCGCCTGCGGCAGATACCACGTTCTCTTCGATCATGATCGAACCAAAATCGTTAGCGCCAGCGTTAAGGCATATCTGTGCAACCTGTTTACCTACAGTAAGCCATGAAGCTTGTATGTTTTTAACGTTTGGCAGCATAATGCGGCTCAGCGCTATCATGCGGATGTATTCGTCGCCGGTTACATTATTGGTTATGCCGCGCACTTTGCGCAGCAAGGTACCGTCATCCTGGAAAGGCCAGGGGATAAAGGCGATAAAACCATGATGACCTTCCGGTTTTTCTGACTGTACCTCGCGGATCCATACCAGGTGCTCAAAGCGTTCTTCCAGCGTTTCTACGTGTCCGAACATCATCGTAGCTGATGTGGGCAGGTTTAGCTGGTGGGCAGCGCGCATTACATCCAGCCATTCTTTACCACCGCATTTGCCTTTTGATATCAGGCGACGCACACGGTCGTTCAAAATTTCGGCACCGGCACCGGGTAATGAGTCGAGGCCCGATTCTTTCATGGCCTTTAACACATCATAATGGCTCATGCCCTCCAACTTAGCCACGTGCGCAATTTCCGGCGGACCTAAAGAGTGCAGTTTCAGTGTCGGATATAATTTCTTCAGCTCGCTGAATAAGTCGGTATAAAATTTCAAACCCAGATCAGGGTGATGGCCGCCTTGCAATAAAAGCTGGTCGCCGCCCAGGCGGAAGGTTTCTTCTATCTTTTGTTTATAGGTATCAATATCCGTAATGTAACTATCCTCATGCCCCGGCCTGCGGAAGAAGTTGCAGAACTTGCAATTGGCTATGCAAACGTTGGTAGTATTAACGTTGCGGTCAATCTGCCAGGTTACTTTGCCATGCGGCACCTGCTTTTTGCGCAGTTCGTTGGCTACATACATCAATTCGGCCGTGGGCGCGTTATGGTACAGGTAAACCCCTTCCTCAATACTCAAAAATTCAAACCGCGAAGCACGCTGTAACAGATCGGCAGTATTCATAGGGCAAATATACGGAGTTGGTAGGTTAAAGCAGAGAGGTGAAAAATATTCATAGGTAACTTTACAACAATATTATTTTTTTTTGCCATTCTGAGCATAGCGAAGAATCTTCTTCAAGAAAACCTGTCGCGCTCAGAAGATCCTTCGCTATGCTCAGGATGACAAAAACTAGCCAACCACTTCCCCCTTCTCCAACTTCAAAACCTTATCCACACTATCCGGTATTTCATGCTGGTAATGGGTAACGTATATTAGCGTAACCTTGCTCAAACTACAAATGGTATCCACCAGTTTTTTAAAATGCTGCTGTTGATGCGTGTCCATGCCCTGGCAGGGTTCGTCGAAAATAAGCAGTGGTGGGTTTTTGATGAGGGCGCGGGCCAATAAACATAAGCGCTGGGCGCTGGCAGGGATGTTTTTTAGCAATACGCGGGCGTACTGGTCAATCTCCAGGGCCTTCATCCAGCGCAGGGCAATGGCGGATTTCTCCTTACTACTTTGGCGAAAAAGACCCAGCGTATCATAGTATCCCGATTCTATCACCTGTAAACAACTGTTATCGGTAGGAAAATACTGGTGCAACTCGGGGGATACAAATCCTATTTTGCTTTTAATATCCCAAATGCTTTCGCCGCTGCCACGTTTGCGATCGAACAATACAATGTCATTAGCATACGCCTGCGGATTATCGCCATTAATTAAACTTAACAAGGTTGATTTGCCCGCGCCGTTGTGACCAAGCAGCGCCCACTTATCGCCAGGGGCAACCTGCCAGTTTATATTGTTGAGCACCGTATTGCTGCCATAACGTATAGTAACCTTATTCATGCTGATGATGTGCTGAAAGTTATCTTTAGCGGTATTGCTATTCAGTAAAGCTTTTAATTCTTCTTTATCAATGGTGTCATTGTCAATGCCGGTCACCATTTCGGGTTTAAAATCAGCGCGCAACATAGTTGCTGTTATTTTTCCATCTTTTAAAACGGCTATGTGCGTTATCGCATCCGGTATTTCATAGGGCGAAGTAGCCATCACAATGGTTATCCCGGATGTAATCACTTCGTTAATAATGACGTTAAACTCCTGGCGGGATTGTACATCAAGCCCTGTTAGCGGGCTATCCAGCAACAATAAAACCGGATTTTTGATCAGTGCCGCTGCAATTCGCAAACGCTTGCTTTCGCCGTTGGATAGTTTGATGAGCTGCTTATGGCTAAGCTCGTTTAACTTAAGCGTAGCGATGATCTTGTCAAAAGCCCAGAAAATGTTAAGCTGAGGCAATGGCTTAATAGTATGCAGGTATTGCTCCACCGTAAGCGCGTCTTCAGAGTCGGATGAGTTATAGCGTTGCTGATAGTAAAATTCTGTGGTGTTTGACAGGTTACGGAAATGATGCTTAGGCTCAACCATCGCTATAAGTTTGTGATGGGTGAGGTGATCGGTATGTTGCGGCTGTTGTTTAAGGTATTCCTCAAAAAAATGATAACGTACTTCGCCGCCGCTGGCATTTAAGTTACCGGCTATGGTATGTAGCAAAGCGCTTTTGCCGCTTCCGCTCTCGCCAACAATGGCCCAATGCTGGCCTTTTTCAACTTCAAAATTCAGATTGCTGAAAATGGTTTTGTTTAATGAACGTACTGTTGCCTGTTGAATGTAGAATAGGGTAACTGCCATGGCGGTAAAAGTAACCATCTGCAATATATCGCCCTATAAAAAATAAAAACTTTATTGGGTGTAGGTATTGCTATACAACACAAACAATTTTTTACTGCGCGCTGTTAAGGGCTTAATTAATCTATCTAAACAAAACAACATGAAAAAATTAAACCTATTTGTATTCCTTTTAGCTGTAATGACATTGAGCAGCTGTTCTGTTATTGGCGATATATTTAAAGCGGGCGCTTACACCGGCATCATTGCGGTATTTATAGTAATAGCCCTCATCATTTGGATTATCTCTAAGTTTAGGAGCTAAATGCTGTCGATTTTACTTTTTTGAAATTAATTTGAATTTTAATTAAAGTTGGCAAGCTTTTTATAGGTTATAGTGAAGATAAAAAATAACAAAAACCATGGAAAGCAACAAAGAAACAGTGTCAATTTTAAACGATCTGATAGAGATCAATAACGACCGTATTAAAGGATTTGAAAACGCGTTGAAAGACGTTGAAGATGATGCCGAACTGAAAAGTATATTTGCCGAAAAAATAACCGAGAGCCAAAAACTGCGTTCGGATCTTTCAAAAGAAGTACAGGTATTGGGCCAGGATGCCGAAACGGGCAGCAGCATAAGCGGTGCCATACACCGTACCTGGTTGGATGTAAAAGCTAAATTTGCCGGTGGCAGCCCTAAAACAGTTTTGGAAGATTGCGAGTTTGGCGAAGACGCCATCCTTAAAGCCTACAAAAGCGCTTTGGCCGAAGAACATCTGCCGGCTTACATCAGGGATATACTGAATGATCAGCAAGTGGTTATACAGGCATCGCACGATGAAATTAAAGCCCTGCGTGATGCAGCGGTAGAAAGGTAAACAAAACACTACCTAACAAAAAAGCCTCCCGAATTTCGGGAGGCTTTTTTGTTTAAAAACGTAATCAATTACATTTTTTTAGTAGTGTCAGCAGCTGCAGTAGTATCAACAACAGCGGTGTCAACTTTAGTAGTATCAACTACTGTAGTGTCAGTTGCAGTAGTGTCAGTAGCAGCTTCTTCAGTTTTACCTTTACAAGCAGCGAAAGAAGCAGCGATAACTAGAGCAAGAGCAGCAATTTTGAAATTTTTCATGTTTTAATTTTTTAAAAGTGACTATATAGTTTTGCTAATTAATACCATAAACAACAAAAGGTAACCCAATATTTATAAAATAACAGGTTACCTTTTGCTAATAAGCTAATAACTAGCTTAAAAAAATGCTAATTACAT
This sequence comes from Mucilaginibacter sp. A3364, assembly GCF_059690715.1. Lineage (NCBI taxonomy): Bacteria > Pseudomonadati > Bacteroidota > Sphingobacteriia > Sphingobacteriales > Sphingobacteriaceae > Mucilaginibacter > Mucilaginibacter sp. A3364. The sequence continues at coordinate 2,368,295 of NZ_JCAWED010000001.1, read as the reverse complement.
TTTTTTAGTAGTGTCAACTTTAGTAGTATCAACAACAGTAGTGTCAACTTTAACAGTAGTATCAACTACAGTAGTGTCAGTTGCAGTAGTGTCAGTAGCAGCTTCTTCAGTTTTACCTTTACAAGCAGCGAAAGAAGCAGCGATAACTAGAGCAAGAGCAGCAATTTTGAAATTTTTCATGTTTTTTTAAATTTTTAGTGTGAATATTCAGGTGTTAATACTGCAAAAGTAAAAAGGTAACCCACCTTTTTAAAAATCTTTTAAAAAAATATTTCGGGCCCGTTTTGTCATATTTATTTAATTTAGAATTTTTGTTGCCATTGATGGGTTACAATTTGGTATTAATAGTATTAAGTATTGAATAAAGGATAGTGAATAAGGAACTTAAAGACGCAACACCTACAGATAGCGAAGTTATTCTTGGTATACTAAACAATTCAGAAAGTGCATTACGGCGCCTTTACACTGCCTACTTTCCGATGGTTTTACAACTGATACTAAACAATAGCGGCGATGAGGATGATGCAAAAGATATTTACCAGGAAGCTATCATCGTTCTTTATAATAAAGTTAAGGCCGGCGATTTTGAGTTAAGCAGTAAGCTTAAAACTTACATATACTCTATATGCCGCCGGCTTTGGTTAAAAAGGCTTAGCCATATAAACCGGTACGGCGGGGATATTAAAGATTTCCAGGATTTTTTGCCGGTTGAAGATGAGGACGTAGAGCTACATAATGATAAGGATATACAGTTTAAAAAAATGGAGAGCGCACTCCAGCTTTTAGGCGAACCTTGTAAAACCATTATGGAAGATTTTTATATCAATAACAGATCTATGCAGGAGATCTGTGAGCGTTTTGGGTATACCAATGCCGATAATGCCAAAACACAAAAATATAAATGCCTGCAAAGGCTGAAGAAGTTGTTTTTTCAGCAACAGTAAAGAAGGAGTTAAGAGCTATGAGCGAGAATCAACTTTTAGATGTAATTGAACGTTACCTTAACGGCGAAATGAAAGCCGACGAGCGTAAAAAGTTTGAGGCCCTGCGTAAAGCGGATGCCGAAGTTAATGCTAAGGTTATTGAGCATCAGCAATTTTTAGGTTTATTAAAACAGTACAGCGAGCGTATTGAACTGGAGAACCGTTTAAATGCCATACATGCCGAATTGGATGTTGATACGCTGAAAGAGAATTTGATGGCGCACCCGTCATGGATCGTTCAGTTATGGCGCAATCACCATTCAAAAATATCCGTCGCTGCATCGGTAGCCATATTTGCGGTATTATCTGTATTATACATTACCGGTAACCTGAATAACAATACCGATCCTAAAATTGTTGCCTTGAGCCAAAAGGTTGATCAACTTGATCAATCAAACAGAAACTTAAGAGCATCTATACGCGGCATAAAAAAATCGGCCCCGGTTATTAAAGATCAATACAGCGGTCGCGGTACCAGCTTTGCCATCACTACCGACGGCTTGCTGGCAACCAATTATCACGTTATACAAGGTTCTGATTCGGTTTACGTGCAAAATGCCGAAGGCCAATCGTTTAAAGCCCGTGTAATTTACACCGAACCACAGCACGATATCGCTATCCTGCGTATCGTTGATCCATCGTTTACCAACCTGGCCAGCATCCCTTACACCTTTAAAAAGAGCGAAAGCGATATTGCCGAGCAAATATCAACCTACGGTTTCCCTGATGGTAACGCGGCCTACAATCCTGGCTTTTTATCAGCTAAAACAGGTGTAAATGGCGATAGCGTTCATTACAAGATCACTATCCCTATTAACCCGGGTAACAGCGGCGGCCCGCTTTGGGACAGCAAAGGCAACCTGATAGGTATAACCGATGCCAAGCAATCGCAGGTTGAAGGTGAACACTTTGCCATCAAATCAAAATACCTGTTAGAAGCTATTAAAAACATCCCATCCGACTCGCTAACCAAAAAAGTGGTGCTAAACAAAAAAAACACCCTTAGCGGTATGAACGATGCCCGCAAAATGGAGAAAGCCAAAAACTACGTGTTTATGGTTAAGGTTTATAACTGAAGATAAATTTTTCTGAAATATAAAAGGCGCCCCGGTATCGGGGCGCCTTTTTTTGTCCCACCAGTTCGTCATTACGTAGTAATCCCCTTGCGCTAAGTAGCCGCGCGAACTTTCTAAAGGGGATCACCACGCTCGTAGCTCGCTCGTGAGGACAGGAATGACTGATTCGTAAGGAGACGCAAAATATTGCTTAGCTACATATTACATCGGGGTGCGCCACTTTTAAAAAGGGCATCAGATGTTAAAAATTAAATAATTGATAAACACGAGATTATAAAATTAAGAGGGTGCGCCGCTTTGCGCCGCTTTTTCGCGTAATTTTTTGATTGTGAGTATTTTATGAAATTTTGCTGCGCCATTTGCGCCACTTTTAAAGTGGCGCACCCTGTTGGGTTTAAACAGTTGCAAATTGACGAATTTCTATCTGTCCACTTCCCCCAATACAAAGTCAATACTACCCACAATAGCGATCAGATCAGCTATCATAACTCCCTTAGCAATCTCGGGCAGTACCGATAGGTTATTAAAGCTAGGCGCGCGTACTTTAGCGCGGAAGGGTACTTCGGCTCGTGCATCGGTGTGCATGAAGTAAAAGCCCAGTTCGCCTTTAGCGCCCTCGCAGCGTACGTAGTAATCCTGCACTTTGGGTGTTAGCTTGCGCGGAAGTCTGGCGCGTGGGTCAAACTCAGGCGTGCGTTTAAGCTCATTTTGAAGCCTGTCAAGGCATTGTTCAATTATTTTTACAGATTGCTCTATCTCGTCCACACGCACCTTGTAGCGGTCCCAACAATCGCCTACGGTGCCCATCAGGCCCTGGCCAACCGGTATATCAAAATCCAACTCCGGGTAAACCGAGTAGTTATCAATACGGCGCAGATCCCATTTCAGTCCCGAGCCACGCAGCATAGGGCCCGAGCAGCCGTAATTAATGGCCACATCGCGCGGTAACACGCCCACGTTGGCAGTACGGCTAATAAATATCTGGTTGTCGGTAAGCAGCTGGTTAAGCTCTACCATCTTAGGTTTAAAGTAATCAACAAACTCGCGGCAGCGTTCTTCAAAACCAACCGGTAAATCGTAAAACAAGCCGCCTACCCATATGTAGTTATACAACATGCGCGAGCCTGAAGCCCATTCCAGCATCCCCATAATATGTTCGCGGTCGCGGAAACACCACAGGAAAGGGGTAAAGGCGCCAATGTCAATACCATAAGTGCCAATGGCTATCAGGTGCGAGGCGATACGGTTCATTTCGCAAACCAATACGCGGATGTACTCCACACGTTTTGGGATATCCTGATCAATACCCAGCATACGTTCCACACCCATAACCCAGGCGTGGCTGTTGTTCATGGAAGCCAGGTAGTCCAACCTATCGGTAAACGGAATAGTTTGCTGATAGGTAAGGTGTTCAGCATGTTTCTCAAAACAGCGGTGCAGGTAACCCATATGGGGGATAACCTCTTTAACGATCTCGCCATCGGTAATCAGCTCCAACCTCAAAACCCCGTGGGTTGACGGATGCTGCGGCCCCATGTTGAGTACCATGTCCTCAACGCTGGCGGCTGCGATTTTATCTTGATATGCCTTTAATGCTTCGGTCACTTTAGATATGTTATTTTGTCATTGCGAGGAGGAACGACGAAGCAATCGCGAACTATGCATATCGTATACTTTTCTCCGTGCGATTGCCACGCTACGCTCGCAATGACATGGTTTTATCAAAAATCAATTTTAATTCCTTTATAGTATTCTGCTGTTTTATAGTCCTTGCGGAGGGGATAGCCTTCCCAATCGTCAGGAAGCAGTATACGTCTCAAATCCGGATGCTCTTCAAAAAATATCCCTACCAGGTCATAAGCTTCGCGTTCGTGCCAGTCGGCAGTTTTGTAAACGGATGTTATGCTTTTAAAAGTTGGAAGATTAATGCTATCGCGGTTATGCTCAGCGCTTATTTTAAGCGTTAGCTGTAATTTGTAAGGGATAGAGGTTAAATGGTAAACCACACCGAAGCGGTTAGCCTCTACACCGTAATCAATACCGGTAAGGCATGATAGGAAGTCGAAGTAGGTTTTCGGGTTATTGCGTAGCTCAAGGCAAACGTCAACAATACTATCAGGCGCTATAAGCAGGGCAGGCTGTAAACCGCCGGTTTCTGCGCCAACAATTACTTCGGCGCCAAATTTATCAACCAATAAAAGTTTAATATCCTCAAAACTCATGGGGCAAGGCGTACTTTTTTCCAGCTTTTGTTATCTATCTTCTTGTAAACTATACGGTCGTGCAGGCGACTGCGACGGCCCTGCCAAAATTCAACATAGCGTGGCTTTAAAATATAGCCACCCCAGTATGATGGTTTGGGTATTTCTTTGTCGCCATACTCGGCTTCCAGTTTAGCCATTTTATCTTCCAATATGCTGCGGTCGGCAATTTCCTGGCTTTGTGCAGATGCCAAAGCACCAATTTGGCTAAGGCGGGGGCGCGAATGGAAGTATTCTTCCGACTGCTCTTTGCTCAACTTCTCTATCGTGCCTTCTATACGCACCTGGCGCTCTAATTCGCCCCAGAAGAAGGTGATGGCGCCTAGTGGGTTCTTGGTTATTTCCTTACCCTTACGGCTAAGGTAATTGGTGTAAAAAGCAAAACCATCCCTGGTTACACCTTTTAACAAAACGATACGGGCAGAAGGCCTGCCGTCGTGCGTAGCCGTGGCTAAGGTCATGGCATTGGGCTCATGTATTTCGGCCGCTACAGCTTCGTCAAACCAGGCTTCAAATTGTTTAATAGGGTCGGCTTTGGTGTTGTTTTCTAGTAACGTAGCAGTGCTGTAATCCTGTCGCAGGTTTTGTAAATCTTCTTTATTCATGTACTGCAAACTTACAAATTAATTATACCGTAAATACTTAATATTGTATTTGAAATTTAGCAGGTTGAACATATTTTACTTTGGCTTGTTAAACCAGTCTATACAGAAAGCTAATTGTATGTTAAATTCTATTGAAGCAGCGGCAGGACGTTTATTAATTTCCGAGCCGTTTATGATGGACCCGAACTTTAAGCGTTCGGTTATTCTGCTTACCGAGTATGCGGATGCCGGTGCTATGGGGTTTATCCTAAATCATCAAAGTGAATATTTGCTGGGCGATGTTTTGCCCGATGTTTCCTATTCCGAGATCCCGGTATTTGTTGGCGGTCCGGTTGCCGCTAACACGCTGCATTTTATACATTGCGCTCCTGATAAAGTTGAAGGTGGTATTGAGATTTGTAATGGTATTTATTGGGGAGGCGATTTTGAGCAGGTTAAAGAGCTGGTATCAGCCTATCAACTCAACGAAAGCGAGATCAAGTTTTTTATGGGCTATTCCGGCTGGACACCAAGCCAACTGGATGATGAGATCAAAGAAAACTCATGGATAATTGCCGAGAAGTGTAGCGCCTCAACCATCTTCTCCGTTTCAGAACAAAACATGTGGAAGGAAGTGGTGATAAGCTTAGGCAGCCGCTTTGCCCACATTGCCAATTTTCCGGAGAACCCACAATTGAATTAATTGGGCAGCGAAGATTGGTTTGTTGTAAACGGAATTATAAAACCAATTATCATGCTTAAAAAATTAACGCTATTAGCCCTTATTATTTCTTGCTTAGGTTGCGACAAAAAGCAGCAAGACGGTGTTGGTTGCCCCGCCAACCAGGTTTGCACACTTAACTTTGCCATGATAGGTGTGCAGTTTAAAGATAAAAACGGCGCTGCCGTAACGGTTCAAAATTTCACGGCTATCAATCAGCGTACTAAGGAAAGTATATTATCTACCCAACAGCAGGTGCCTGGCCAAACAGGTTACTATTACATCACAGATGACAGCAAGCGCAGTAAGTTATCTACAGAAGGTGATGAGGTAATTGTATCGGCCACTTATGCCACAACCGGGCAAACCAAAATAGCTACCTTTAAAATATCAGGCGGTTGTAATTGCCATGTGGATAGGATATCGGGCCCGCAGGTGATTACGTTCGATTAAGGATTTTGACGCAGCTTTAAAATTTGTTCAAGCGCTGTAACGTCTATTTGATCTTTAGGCCTGTTAACAGTTTTTTTATTTATTATTAACTGGTTGATATGAAGAAAGGGAATGCTTATATTTTCTATATCAGCTATTGATGCTAACTGCAGGCATTCGTCGAAACTGTAATTCTCAAGGCCTTTCATTTCTGTCAATATGTCCAAAGTAAGGCCGTTGTTTAATGAAAATTCGGTGTAGCCGGGTACAAACTGCATGTATTCGATCATGGGGTAGTCGCCCATTTCACAGTCAATAAATGCTTTGCGTAAATTTTGCCGGTTTGGCAATGTGTCATTTAGCCAAATATCCATATCGCCTGTAAAACGCTGATACCCGTGTAGGTTGGTGGCATATCCGCCAACCATAATATACTGAACATTATAAGTTTGGAGTGTTCTCCAGAAGTTTAGTATTTCTTCGTCAAAAACATCCACAAATTATTTCCGTATAAAGGGTTTATGGGTAAATGTGGCCTTGTTCATTGTTTGCTGCACCTTGTACAGGCGAGTAGTAAATTCAAAGCGCTCCTTGTAAGTGCGCTTTAACGCCTCTTTGAGCAGTTTCAATTCAGCCTCGTCAAACTGTTTTTTCAAGGTATCCATATTGATGATATTTGATCTATCTCAAATTTACGTAAAAGAAGCTGAATAACAATCGCTGGGCTTATTTACCACTCTCCATCGAAGCAGCCGATTCCTCCACCTTTTTCTTCAAATCATCTTTAAAAGCAATAAGGTTTTGAACAACTTTTTCATCGGCGGTCGATATGATCTGCGCGGCTAAAATACCGGCGTTTTTGGCCGCATTTAAAGCTACGGTAGCTACCGGGATACCATTAGGCATTTGCAGGATAGACAGGATAGAATCCCAGCCATCAATAGAATTGCTTGATTTAACAGGCACACCAATAACCGGCAAGTGGGTTAACGAAGCCACCATGCCCGGCAAGTGCGCTGCACCACCGGCACCGGCGATGATCACCTTAATACCCCGGCCAGCAGCTTCGCGAGCATAAGTAAACATGCGATCGGGTGTACGATGTGCCGATACAACGGTTATTTCGTAGTCAACACCCAGTTCTTTCAATACGTCGGCGGCATCCTGCATAACCGGAAGATCCGATTTGCTGCCCATGATGATTCCTATTTTAGGTTGGCTCATTGTTTATTATCGATAGACCATGGACAATAGTCCATAGTGTAATGTATAAATGATCCATGGACGATCGTCTATGGACTATTGACTAATCTAACTAATAACTTTCAACGTCTTCTGCACAAACCTTGCTTTCTCAATCGCTTTTTCCCTATCCGCATCTACAATAGTAACATGCCCCATTTTACGGAAAGGTTTAGTTAGCGCCTTACCATATAAATGTACATATACGCCAGGGCATTTTAATATTTTCTCTATGCCTTGATATACTGCCGGGCCTTCGTGCCCCGGTTCGCCAAGCACATTCACCATAATCGCATTGTTCAGGCAGGCGGTATCGCCCATGGGTTGGTTAAATATAGCGCGCAAATGTTGTTCAAACTGCGATACTACGTTACCCTCAATACTTTGGTGGCCGCTGTTGTGTGGGCGTGGGGCAAGCTCGTTAACTAATATCTTACCATCTTTGGTTAAAAACATTTCTACCGCAAGCAGGCCTACAATTTTCAGATCCTCGGCTATTTTTTTTGCTATGCGCGATGCTTCTTCGTGTACTTCAAATGGCAGGGTTGATGGTGATATCAGGAACTCAACCAGGTTAACTTCCGGGTTAAATTCCATTTCTACCAGCGGGAAGGTGCTTACCTCGCCGCTTTCGTTGCGGGCTACGATCACGCCTATCTCTTTTTCAAAATCTATCAGGCGCTCTACCAAACTTGGTTCGGTAAAGGCATTGGGCAGATAGGTTTTATCAACTACTTTATAAACTCCGCGACCATCATAACCGTCGCGCCTTAATTTCTGTATGTAAGGGAATGGAATGCTCGTTTGCTCCAGTTCGGCGGGCGATGATATGATCTGGAACTCGGCGGTTGGGATGTTGTTTTCCTTAAAGAATTGCTTTTGCAAGCCTTTATCCTGTATCAAGCGGATAACACGCGGTTGCGGATAAACCAGCACGCCTTCTTTTTCTAACTGTTCCAGCGCGTCAACGTTTACCTTTTCTATTTCGATAGTTAGCAGGTCAACTTTCTTACCGAATTTGTAAACCGTATCGTAATCGGCTAATGATCCTACCACAAATTCATCACATAATTTGCGGCAAGGGGCCTCGCGATCCGGGTCAAGTATTTTAACCGTAACGTTGTAGTTTATAGCCTGTTGTATCAGCATACGGCCTAGTTGGCCGCCGCCCAAAATTCCGAGTTTAAGGTCTCCGTAAAATGCTTTCATTTCGTACTGCAAGTTTAGCCTAAATCTTTCAAAAAGCATAGCGAAATGCCATTTAGCGAAGATTAGTGCGGCCTGGCTTATTTATTTCGAATATTTCCTCAAATGCGCATCCGCTATAATCGCCACCGGCAAACCCACACAAATAATTAAAGCGGCCATGCCGGTAATAATGTTCTCAATTTTCATAGGATGGAAACCTATCTTGCTGGCCGGTATTACACCCAGATTCATAATAAGCCAGGTGATCAAACCATACAGCAGGCCGATGACATACTTGTTTTTGAATGTGGATTTAAAAAATGGATACAGCAGGTAAAACGCCGCCGTAAAAGCATAGGCGATAAGAAAGTGAAATACCACCCCGGCAATAACCATCTCGACACCTCCAGTAGACGCAGCTTTGCCAAAGGCGCCAAAGGCTATAAACCTAAAAATGACCTCGGCTTTAACTTTATAATTGATCAACAGCGCTGCAATGGCGTCCAGTGTACCGGTTACGAGGGCTATCCAGATTATATTTTTAAGTGCCTTTTGTTGATAGGTAATATTCGTCGCCATGCTAAACTTTGATCAGTTGCTCGCCTTCAATTTTCTTTTGCAGTTCTATAATAGCGCCTATCAGCGCTTCGGGGCGTGGGGGGCAGCCTTGAACGTAAACATCAACAGGTATAACCCTGTCAACACCTTTTACCACATGGTAACCATGCTGCCAGTAAGGGCCGCCGCAGTTGGAGCACGAACCCATCGAGATAACGTACCTAGGCTCGGGCATTTGCTCGTACAGGCGTTTTATGCGCTCGGCCATTTTAAAAGTAACGGTACCTGCTATAATGATCACATCCGCCTGGCGGGCTGAAGGGCGCGGGAAGACGCCAATACGATCCAAGTCATAAGTAGAAGCATAAGCGCCCATCATTTCTATCGCGCAGCAGGCAATACCAAAACCCATGGGCCATAATGACGACAAACGCGACCAGTTTAACAGGTCGTTTAATTTGGTGACGATTACGCCGCCACCTTCGTTGCTTATATCATTACTCATCGGCAGGTTTTTTAAAGGCAGGTTTAAACATAGGTTTGCGTATGGGTGCTGTGTCGCTGGCCGGTGCAGCTTCGGTAATGGGTGTAGCAACTACTGCTACAGGCTCTTCTGCAACACCAAATTTCCTTACGGTGTAAACACTTTGTTCGTTATTTAACTGATCGTACAATGACGATGGGATGGTAACATTTGTAGTAGGAATGGCTGGTTTTGGTCGTATCCAATCCAGGTCGCCTTTGCGCCAAACGTAGGCCAGGCCCAGTATTAATATGCTTAAAAATATAAACATTTCTACCAGCGAGAACCATCCCCAGGCGGGGGCCGCTGTCATAATTTCCTTGCTGCCAAATACTGTCGACCATGGGAAAATGAAAACCATCTCCACATCAAACAACAAAAATATAAGCGCGATAACGTAAAAACGCGAGTTGAATGGAAGCCAGGCATTGCCGGTTGGTTCCTCGCCGCATTCGTATGATGTTAGCTTTTCAGGGTTCGGATTATTGGGAGCGATAACACGGTTCAGAAAAAAAATGACACATACCAGTATCGAACCTGTAATAATAAAGATCAATATCTTGCCAAATTCTGATATTTGCGAAATGTCAGCCATGCCAGCAAATTTAATAAAACAAACCCATTTTGATGCTATAATTATTGGCGGCGGTGCCTGCGGACTGATGTGCGCGGTGCAAGCCGGCTTTTTAGGTAAGCGTACGTTAATACTGGAGAAGAACGATAAAGTGGGCGCCAAGATATTAATAAGCGGCGGCGGAAGGTGTAATTACACCAACCTATACGCCTCGCATCAGCAATTTATAGGTCAAAATGAGCACTTTGTAAAATCGGCCTTCGCGCAGTGGACGGTGGATGATACCATTCGTTTTTTTGAAACCTATGGTATTGAAGGCAAGGAGAAAACCCTGGGGCAACTTTTCCCGGAGAGTAATAAGGCTAAGGATGTAGTTGAGGTTTTTACAAATCTGTGTCATGACCTGGAGCAGGAGATATGCTGTGGTGCCGATGTAAAGGCCATCGAGCAAATTGAGAGTGGCTTTACTGTTACTTATGAAAGTAATGGGCGAGAGGTGATTTTGCACACCCCCAAAGTGGTTATAGCCGCCGGTGGCCTACCTATACAAAAAATGGGCGCTACCGATTTTGGCTTGCGCGTTGCGCGAAAGTTTGGTTTGAGAATAGTGGATACCGCACCTGCGCTGGTACCGCTAACTATTACGGGCAAAGATCAGCAATGGTATGGGCAGCTATCGGGGAACAGTATTTTTTGCCGCGTGTGGAATGATAGGGCCAGCTTTGAAGAGAATATTTTGTTTACCCATTGGGGATTAAGCGGGCCCGCCATTTTGCAAATATCATCTTATTGGAAACCGGGTGAATTTATCTATATAGACCTGTTACCTAACCAAAATATTGGTGAGTTGATACAAACTGAGCGTATGGCCGGCGGTAAAAGAACGTTGCTTAATTTCCTGTCGGGATTGTATACCCGCAAGTTTGCCGAGGCGTTGAACGGTTATTTGCCTTTGGAGAAGAACCTGGCCTCGTTAAGCAAAGCTGATCTGGAAAATATTGATAAGCTTATCCACCAGTTTAAAGTTAAGCCTGCCGGCGATAAAGGGTATGATAAAGCCGAAGTAATGCGTGGTGGCGTATCAACCGACGAGCTTTCATCGCGCACTTTGGAAGCTAAAAAAGTGCCTGGCCTGTATTTTGGCGGCGAATGTGTAGATGTTACCGGATGGTTGGGTGGCTACAATTTTCAATGGGCCTGGGCGGGCGGTTTTGTAATAGCACAGGCTATTTAACTAATTACCAAAAACTTATTGCCAATTATTTGGAAATATCGCTTCAGGTTGTATATTTGTAACAGTTTTGTTACTGTTACCCCTATTAGGCAAAACACTATTACCTGCACATGTAACTCGTATGCAGGTATTTTTTTTATAAGGTAGGCCTGCGCCTTGAGGCCCTTACTTTATAAAAGTAATCTATCAACGATTCAACGTTGCCCAGCCCGAATTTCTTTTCGCGTATTTTTTCAACAACAGCGGGTTCATCGCCCATAACTTCGCTCATTACATCAATAAAGTTTTCGTTGGTAAGCAGCTGTAATTTGGCCGCGTTTTCGCCCCATAAATAGTTAAGCCTGTCTTTGGCCCCGCCATCGCCTATAGAAACCGCCAGGCTACCGCCAGCGCCACTTCCGTATCCGCCAGAACCGATACCTGCCGACATACCCGGCGATACGGCCACTTTCTTTTTGCCGCCAAAACCACCGCGCGAAGAGTATAATTTTAAAGGCCCGTCAAACGCAATGCGTAAAAAGCCCAGGTTAGTTGCTGCCCAGCCGTCTGACGGAGGGTAGGCAACAATAAAACTGTCTATGCCAATAACAAACGAGCGAATATCGCTGGCGCTTAGTTTAATGGGTTTCTTGTCTTTTTCGGTTTCTTTAAATTCGATAAAGGCCTCATCTTTTATAGGGCCCTTGCCCGATGGGGCAGGTGCTATAAAGCCAACGTTTTTTACACCTTTTGCATCATAAAAATGTCCCGGGAACCACTTTTGTGCCGATGCGGATACTGACAGCAGCGTACAGCTTAAAATTAGGATGATTGGCCTCATAATTAAATACAAATAACGTAATTTTAGGCACATTTAATATATGATAGTTGATTTAAGAAGTGATACCGTTACCCGCCCAACGCCGGGTATGCTGGAGGCCATGTGGAGCGCCAAAGTAGGCGATGATGTATTTGGCGAAGACGAATCGGTTACAGCATTAGAAGAAAAAGCTGCCGCAATGTTTGGTATGGAAGCCGGGCTGTTTTGCCCATCGGGCACCATGACCAACCAAATAGCCATAAAATGTTTTACCCAACCCCTGGATGAACTCATTGCCGACCAAACCGCGCACGTTTACCGTTACGAGGGTGGAGGCATTGCCTTCAACTCGGCAGTATCAACCCGCTTGCTGAACGGCTACCGTGGCATATTAACGCCCGAAATGATAGCGCCGGAAATTAACGCAGATAACATTCATTATCCGCATACCAGCCTGGTTGTTTTAGAAAACACGGTAAATAAAGGCGGTGGTGCCTGCTATACGCTTGATCAGATAAAGCCTATAGCCGGCCTTTGCAAAAATGAAGGCCTGAAACTGCATCTTGATGGTGCCCGCATATTTAACGCCCTTGCACACACAGGCGATAAGGCGGCAGATTATGGTCAGTATTTCGACGGTATTTCAGTTTGCCTATCCAAAGGTTTAGGTGCCCCGGTAGGCTCTGTTTTACTGGCGGATAAGGCTGCTATTAAATATGCCCGCCGTATACGCAAAGTATTAGGTGGTGGCATGCGTCAGGCTGGCTTTTTGGCTGCAGCAGCAAGCTATGCCTTGGATCATCATGTGGAGCGTTTAAAAACAGATCACGCCCACGCGCAAATACTGGCCGAAGCCTTAAGCAAAGCCAACTGGGTAAGCGATGTATTACCTGCAGAAACCAACATTATCCTTTTCGATACCCTGCAACCTGCCGCTGCTATAGTTGAAAAACTGGAAGCTAAAGGCATTAAATGTATGAGTACTGATACCCACCGCATCCGTTTTGTACTGCACCTGGACGTGCATCCCGAACAAGTTGAGTACGTAGTGAAGGTTATTGAATCAATGTAATGTAGAGACGCAATATTTTGCGTCTCCTATACATCCTCATAAAAAGCGAGAGACCCCAAATATTGCGTCTCTACGGTTATTTGATAATCCTGTCACCCATTTGCCGCTCAACCATCCATCCCGGATATTCTTTAGGTAAAGCACTTATTTCATCAAGGCGTTTAAGGTCCTCGGTTGAAAGTTCTATCGTAGTCGATTTTAGGTTGTCCTTCAATTGATCAATGGTTTTTGCGCCAATAATAGTGCTGATGATACCTTTTTGCAGGCGTACCCATGCCAGTGCAACTTGTGCTACCGAAGCATTGTGCTGTTTGGCAATATCACCCATTACGTCAATAATATCGTAAGCCTTTTCTTTGTTCACCGGTGGGAAATCAAATTTATCCCGGCGCGAGTCGCCACTCGTTTCGTTAATACGCGTATATTTTCCCGACAGGAAACCACCTGCTAATGGGCTCCAGGGCATTATGGCCAGGTTTTGATCAGCCGCCACGGGTACAATTTCGCGCTCAATATCCCGGCCGGCTATGGAGTAATAGTATTGCAGACCTACAAATTTGTTCCAGCCCTGTTTTTCGGCAATGCCCTGGGCTTTCATTACCATCCAGGCCGGCCAGTTGCAAATGGCTATGTAGCGTACTTTGCCGCTTAGGATAATATCGTTTAGTGCACGTACGGTTTCTTCAATAGGAGTTAGCAGATCCACACCGTGTACATATAATAAGTCGATATGATTTAGTTGCAAACGCTTCAGGCTTGCGTCAACCGATTGGAATATATTAAAACGGCTCAGGCCTACATCGTTCACATCCTTGCTCATGCGGCCGCGCACCTTAGTGGCAATTACAAGGCTGTTGCGGTTAAGACCAAGGTCGGTAATGGAGCGGCCCAGCAATTCTTCTGATTTGCCGTATGAATACACGTTGGCAGTATCAATAAAATTAATTCCCGCATCAACAACGGTTTTGATCATGTCGTTCACATCATCCTGTTGCAGGCGACCAATATTGCCCCAAATGCCTTCTTCGCTGCCGCCGAAGGTCATGGTGCCAAAGCAAATTTCGGACACGAAAAGCCCGGTGTTTCCTAAAAGATTGTATTTCATAGTTGTTGGTTTGTGTTGTGAGACTAACCTCTAAATTGGGAATTGTGTTTAAATAAATTGGTCAGCCTATGGTCAAACTTATGGCAAAACTTAGTGTTGTAATGTTTGATGAACAGACTGGTAAAAAAACTAGAGAAAATTGGGCGCGACCCGAAAGTAACCGCCAAAGCCGTGGGCCTGCGCTACGTGTCCGACTCAACACCCGGCTACACCCGCAAAAAGGCCGGCAAGGGCTGGAGTTTTTATGATGCCGATGGTAAGTTGGTGAAAGATAAAGAACTAATAACCCGCTTTACCAAACTGGTTATTCCGCCGGCTTATACCAACGTTTGGATATCGCCCTATGAAAACGGCCACCTGCAATTTACGGGTACCGATGCCGCGGGCCGCAAGCAATACCGCTATCATGCCGATTGGAATAAGATCCGCAATCAATCAAAATATTATCGCCTGCAAACTTTTGCTTCTTATTTACCAGCCATACGTGAGCAGGTTGATAAAGACCTTGCCCGACGAAACCTCGGCTATGAAAAAGTAGTGGCACTAGTAGTGCGCCTGATGGAGTTAACCAGCATCAGGGTAGGGAATGAGTCGTATAAAAAATTATATGGTTCATTTGGTCTTACTACTTTGCAGGATAGGCATGTTAAAATAGAAGGAGCGAGCCTTAAATTTGAGTTTAAGGGTAAGAAAGGGGTGTTTCATAAAGTGGCCCTCCAAAGTCGTAAACTGGCAAGCCTGGTAAAGCAATGCCGCGATATCCCGGGGAAAGAACTATTCCAGTTTTATGATGAGGAAGGTAAGCGTTGCTCGATAGGTTCGGGCGATGTAAATACTTACCTGAAAGAAATCACCGGGCAAGATTTTACCGCCAAGGATTTCCGTACCTGGGCAGGCAGCATAAGCGCGCTTTATGCCTTTAAAGAAGCCGGCGAATATGAAAACATAACCGAATGCCGTAAAAAGATAGTAAGCGTGTTGGATGAGGTAGCCATTAACCTGGGCAATACCCGCACCGTTTGTAAAAAGTACTATGTGCATCCAACAGTAATAAAAAGCTACGAGGAAGGCACATTGTTCAACTACATAAAAGCGCTCGACGAGGATAAAGACATCAAAGCATCCGAGCTAAACGTTGCCGAAAAAGCCCTGCTGCAAATACTCGAACATGAAAAGCTTGCCGAAGCCAGTTAAAACAAAAAAGCCACACCCAAGCGGCGTGGCCTTATGCTAAGTAAATTAACTGATCTTTTTATTTTTTAGCTTTTTTTGTGGTGATAAACAACACGCCTTTTTTTGCTTTATCGCCATACTTCTCAACCATTGCATTGCCGCGTTTTATGCTCACGTTGTTAATGTCAGATATCGGAAGTTTTTTCATGGCTTTCTCGTCGGCTTCTTTACCATCTATGATGATCAACTTATCGGTAAAGTTATCAATGTTTTCATCGCTGGTATTATAGGTAAAATAAGTATCATTAAGCCTTACAGCATTTTTGGCTGCCAGGTCTGTTGTAATTAAAATATCAGAGTTAGAGCTGCTATTGCTATTACTATTGTTGCCACGAACAACGGTTATACGTCTGTTACCGGTATCAATGCGTATGTTATCGCTATGAGTTGAAAAGTTAAAACTTTTACCATTTATACGCACTTTAGATAAATTATTGTGGTTGGGTTCGTCTACTAAAATCCTCACGTTCGAATTAAAGTCGGGCACCAGTTTCTTAAATTCTTCTTTAGTTACGTTTTTACCGTTGATAACGTAGGTTTCTACAGAATCTTTGCCATTTTTAACGGCTCGGGCAACCAGGGTTATCACACGTTTGCCGGTATCTTTGCCATCTGTATCAAGTTTATAAACAAAGTTGTCATCCAGTTTTTTGCCATCGATGATAATGCGCGATACTTTAACTTCTTTTTTTGTGGTATCTATTTTTGACGCTTTTGCGATTTTTTTTGGCTTAGCAACAACTACTTCGGTTTTGGCCGGGGCACTCATATCCAGCTTTTGCACCGATGCCTGTATCGATTTATAAGCAACTTTAGTTTGTTTAACCAACTCAGCTTTTGACAGGCTTACTACAAAAAGCAGTAGCACCACGGTTGGTACCAAAAACGCATATCGCGTTAAGTTGGCGTTCGAAGATCTTTTAGCGTTCATCATTTTTATGCGTTTTTTTAATGTCGAAAAATTGAAGTGATTAATAATGCCGGTTGAAGTAGTGGCGGCTACGCTTACGTTAAGCAGGCTATATTGGTATTCTTTACTGTTGGCGCCTTGTTGAAGTATGCGGCGGTCGGTAATAAACTCGATGTTCTCGCGCACGGCTTTTTTCATCAGCCAAACACCCGGATTAAACCAGTAAAATATTACGCTTATTTCGGTTAACAACACATCCAGTGTGTGCCATTCTTTAACGTGTACCTGTTCATGCTGTAATACACTTTTAAGGTCGCCCGGTTTAAGGTTTTCCGGGTTGATAAAGATGCTTTGCCAGAAGGAGAACGGACTTATATCCGCATTAACAATACGCACCTCATGATCCTGTATAACACCCGGAGTCGACGCTTTATACAATTTAAACAACGATGCCAGCTGTATGATCAATCTTACAGCAAACACCACCGCGCCGAGCCAAAAAATAGCTTCGGCCCAATACCAGTAGTCAATCAATGGTTTAACCAGGTTTTCGGCAGGGGCTTTCCAGCTTACAATTACGTTCTGTACCGGGGCTATCTGCTCGTGGCGCAGGGCAAAAGCATTAATATCAATTAAGGGGTATACCGATGAGAACAGGATGGCAACAATTAAGTACATCCTGTTAAGCGTATAAAACGTAAGGCGTCTAAGCACTAAAAAATATCCTGCGCAAAACGCAATAAGCGCCACATTTACTTTTAATAAAAAAACAAACAGCTCAGGCATGGCTTTTATGAATTAGGGTTCTCAATTAGTTTAATGATCTCTTTCAACTCGTTGGCGCTTATCTTTTTGTCCTTGGCAAAAAAGGTAACCAGTTCTTTGTACGAGTTTTCAAAATAGTCGCTTACAAAACCGCTCATAAAGCGTTTTTTGTACTCTTCCTCTTTTATAGACGCCTTGTAACGGAAAGAGTTACCCAGTTTTTCGCTTTTTACAAAGTTTTTGCGCTCCAGGTTTTTTATGGTCGATGCCAGGGTGGTGTAAGGGGGCTTAGGCTCGTTCATATGATCCAGAAAATCTTTAATAAAACCTTCGCCGTTGCTCCATACCGCCTGCATGGCTTCTTCTTCTTGTAATGATAATTTCTCCATTGATATACGATTATTCCGTAAAACTACGAATTGTTCGTAGTTATGCAAATTTATTTTTGTATTATTTTTATTTCATAGCTAACATTTGTTGCAACATTCAAAACATATATCTACTTTTAATGACTTAAACATGACAATTATGCGCCTCGACAAAAAATTTAAAGCTGCTGCAGTGTTACTAACAGGTGTAACTATGCTGGCTTTCATGGGTTTTCAACAACGTCCGCCTGATCCGCCGGTGACCAATTTAAAGGTATTGCCTAAAAAACTAACTTTCAGACAGGTTGATCATATTATGGATGATTGGACTGCTTCGTTGGGTGTGCGCTGTAATTTTTGCCATGTGCGCAATACAACAACCAATAAAATGGACTACGCAAGCGATGCCAAACCAGAAAAAGAAATGGCCCGCCATATGTATAAAATGACGGTAGCGCTTAACAAAAAATATTTTAAAGCCAACGAAAAGGACTCGTTAGGTGTGGCCAAGTTTACCAGTGTAAACTGTAATACTTGCCACCATGGTGTTGCCCACATCGAGGTAAGCATACCAAAACGTGGTGGTGGTCCGGGTGGCCCTCCTCCGGGTCAGGGTGCTCCAGGCCAAGGTGGTCAAAGGCCAGCACAAGGTGGTACACCGCCGGCGCAAGGCCCAGGCAAATAAAACAAAAGCCCGATAGAAAGTCTATCGGGCTTTTTAGTTTTATATTTTAGATGTTACGTCAAAAGCATGTAACACTTGGTAATTGCCAGCAGGGCAATAAACGCCAAAACAACCAGGGTTTGCAAGCTATCCTTGGTGCTAAATTTTTGGTTAAACCACATTACGGGTTTAAGCTGGTGATGTTTCATAGCTCAGATATTCAGGTTTATCAGGTTTTAAACGTCACTAAGAGGACGTTTGTTTTATTGGCGAAATAAAAAATTAATATACAAACTAATGGATCAAAACCTTTTCAACAATTCTGTTACATTTGTTTAGCATGCAAAAAATACTAATAGCAAACAGGGGCGAAATAGCATTACGGGTAATGCGTTCGGCCCGCGAAATGGGTATTAAAACAGTAGCCGTATATTCAGACGCGGATAGGGATGCTTTACATGTTCGTTATGCCGATGAGGCTGTACATATAGGCCCCGCGCCATCAAACCAATCATACCTTATTGGCGAAAAGATAATTGATGCCTGCCGCAAAACCGGCGCGCAGGGCATACATCCCGGTTATGGTTTTTTGAGCGAGAATGCCGCTTTTGCCCGGCAGGTGCGTGAAGCGGGGCTGATCTTAATAGGTCCATCGCCCGAAGCTATGGAGGTTATGGGTAATAAGCTATCGGCCAAAGCTGCTGCTATGCAGTATAACATACCCATGGTGCCGGGTACCGAGGAGGCGATAACCGACGTGGCCTTAGCAAAACAACGTGCTGTAGAGGTGGGCTTTCCCATCCTGATCAAAGCTGCCGCGGGTGGCGGTGGTAAGGGTATGCGTATTGTTGAAGCTGTTAATGATTTTGAGGAGCAGATGCAGCTGGCGGTTTCCGAAGCTACTTCGGCTTTCGGTGATGGTTCTGTTTTTATAGAGCGCTATGTATCATCGCCTAAGCATATTGAGATACAGGTGTTGGGGGATACGCATGGTAATATTGTGCATTTGTTCGAGCGCGATTGTTCGGTGCAACGCCGCCATCAAAAAGTGATAGAAGAGGCACCATCAGCCACGCTAACGCCTGAAATTAGGGCCGCTATGGGTAAATGTGCCGTTGATGTGGCCCGTTCTGTTAATTATACAGGCGCGGGCACGGTGGAGTTTATTATGGATGACGCGCTTAATTTTTATTTCCTGGAGATGAACACCCGCCTGCAGGTTGAGCATCCCGTAACCGAACTGATAACCGGTATTGACCTGGTGAAAGAACAAATACGCATTGCCCGTGGCGAGGCGATTAGTTTTAAGCAGGAGGACCTGAATATTATAGGCCACGCTGTGGAGCTACGGGTGTATGCCGAGGACCCGGCCAACAACTTCCTGCCGGATATTGGCACGCTGCAAACCTATGTAACCCCCAAAGGTCCCGGTATACGCGTTGATGACGGCTTTGAGCAAGGTATGGAGATACCTATATACTACGACCCCATGATAGCCAAACTCATCGCTTATGGCAGTAACAGGGCCGAGGCTATTGAACGCCTGACCCGTGCCATTGATGAATACCAGATAACAGGTATTACCACTACGTTGGGCTTCGGTAAATTTGTAATGCAGCACGAGGCGTTTAGATCAGGTAGGTTTGATACGCATTTTGTTAAGAAATATTTTACGCCTGATGTGTTGCAAAGTGATATCGAACACGAGGCCCGCATAGCAGCCCTTATTATGCAGCAACTGTTAAGTGCCGAAAAAAGCGCACTTGAAATTGTTACAGGAGGGGAGAGTAATTGGGTGAAGAATAGGAGAGCGATGTAAAAATCATAAACCCGTCATTGCGAGGAACGAAGCAATCTCTTCACATGCCAATCAATGTCCGGCGTTTTCATACAGTACGCCTACCGCTATTATTCTTCATAACGGATTGTCCTACGTAGAGATTGCTTCGTTCCTCGCAATGACGCGTGGGTGAGGGGGCGAAGTTTGCACTTTAACGCGTAACTATCCGTTCTAGCTCATCTATGAATCCCACTTGCGCTGCATTGACTTTAACTTTCGCTTCATCTACCCCAAACCACCCGGCCCGGTCAACCTCAACAAATGAAGCCTTTTTGCCTGATCGTGGCGGCCATTCCATTTCAAAAAGGTTGCTAACAATGGTAGTGTGGTCAATATCGCTTTGAACAGCAAAGGCATACACTGTTTTACCGCTTTTGAGTTTTATGGGCGCTAACGAGATAAAATTGCCGTCTATCGCTTGCCCGGTTTCTTCATGGAACTCGCGTTTGGCGGCCATTAGTTTGTCCTCGTCGTCCTCAAATTCTCCCTTCGGGATTGACCACACGCCGGCATCTTTATTTTTAAAAAAAGGCCCGCCCGGGTGTACCAGGAAAACCTGTATTTCACTATTCGTTTTTCGATACAATAAAATTCCGGCGCTTTGTTTTGGCATATCAGGTGCAATTTAATAGTATAATTAATTAGCTTCGGGAAAAGTTTTAGCTATTACAAAACGGTGGACGGTAAATTACTCATTGATGATGATTATAAGTTAGAGCGCATGCCCGGCAAGGGCGGCTGGACCTTCATTATTCTACCCGAATCCATCCGCAACAAAAAAGCGCCTTTTGGCGGCATGAAAGTAAAGGGCTATCTTGATAATTATGAGCATTCATGCACCGTAATGCCCATGGCTAATGGTAAGTGTTTTATGCCCATAAAAGCCGCTATCCGTAAAGCTATTGCTAAAGAAGCCGGTGCATGGGTGCGGGTAAAATTGTTTGCTGATTATGTGTTTGACGATACCGAAATAAGCGATGAGCTAATATTATGCCTTAAAGATAACCCGGAAGCGTACCGGGTTTTTCTAAGCTACGCCCAAGCTGATCAGGAAGCTTTTACCAACTGGGTAGCCGCCGCAAAAACCGAAGAAGCGATTGTAGACCGCATAACCAGATGCCTGGAAATGCTTGAACGTAAACAAAAACTGAAAGTTTAAAGATTGGCTTTCAAAAAGCTTTCGGTAAGGCCAGCGGGCAGACTGATGGTGAACGTGGTGCCCTTGCCCAATTCAGACTCAAAGCTTATTTGCCCATGGTTTTGCAATACCATATCGCGGCAAAGTATAAGGCCGAGGTGATTACCCTTTTCGCCTTGCGTACTGGTGCTTAAAGTATGCTCCAGGCTGAATAGTTTTTCCTGATCCTGCTTGCTTATGCCAGGGCCGGTATCTTTAACGGTGATGATTACAGCGTCATCCCTTACTTCTGATGCAAGGCTTATCTCATCCCCGTCATCACAAAATTTAATGCTGTTTGACAGCAGGTTACGCACCACCAGGTTTATCATGTTTCTATCTGCATGCACCATAACCGGGTGATTGGTTAAATGGCTAACCTTAAGGTTTTTTAGGCTTATCTTACTTTCAAACAGGTGCAGGTTATCTGCAATACATTCGCTCACATTAAAGTCTGAAGGATTTATTTTAATGCCCTCCAACTGGCTTTTCGACCACTCTAACAGGTTATCCAAAAAGGCACCGGTAGTTAAAATAGTGTCTTCCAGTTTAATAAGCAGCATGCGTAATTCTTTTTCTTTAATGCTTCCTTCGCGATAAATGCTGAAAAGCGTTTGCAGGGTATTGATAGGCGACCGCAGATCGTGCGAAACGATGGAGAAGAACTTATTTTTCAGACTATTGAGCCTTTCCAGTTCAATATTTTGTGAATGTGTAAGCTCCATCTGTGCGTTCACCTCCTCGTTCAATAATTCAAGCTCTTTATTGATCTGTGCTATCTCTTCTTTTTGCTTAAGTAACTGTTTATTAGTGGCCAGTTTCTCCTGGTTGCGTTTGTACAGGATGATCATCACCAGCGTGAAAAACGCCAGCGCACAAGCCGCCGCAATGAGTATGTTACTATATTGATCGATCTTGGCCAGGTAACTACTGTTTTCTGATGACTTGAGGGTATTATCCTTAATTAAATCAGCGTTTTCTGTTCGGGCACGTTTAAGTTCGGTTAAGTTAACATCCTTCAACAATTTGTCGGCCAATACGCTATCCTGCATTTCAACGTATTCTGACTGGTACTTGAACGCTTTCGGGATATCATTTTTGGCTTTGTATACCATAACCATCTTAGCCAGCAGTTCGCTTACTCCCGTTTTGGTTTTCGCTTCGCGCGACAGCTGGAGACCCTCTTTAGCATAGCGTTCGGCTTTTTCGGTGTTGCCCATGGCTAGTAAAACATCAACGGCAGGCATCAAAATAGCCGCTTGCTGGTACTTTTCGCCTATCTGCCTCATAATAGCCAGGCCCTTCTCAAAATGCACCATCGAGGTGTCATACTGCTTAAGGTGATAGTAAACTAAACCCAGGCCACGGTGTACCAGCCCAACGCCGTTCAAATCACCAACTTTGGTGCGTATAGCCAGGCTTTTATTGTAGGTGTCTAATGCTTTAGCATCTTCGCCCATGGCCTGGTAACAGTTGCCTACGGTGAATAGCGCATAGCCCATACCGGTAGTATCTTTGGCAGCGGTGTAGCTGCGCAAACATTCGCTAAAATAACTTAGGGCCAGTTTATGCTGCCCCAGGTCAAAGTATATCGAACCTATATTAGTGTAGCATTGGTTAATACCGCGCAGGTAGTTTGCACGCTTAAAAACTTCAAGGCTCCTGAAAAAGTATTTAACCGCTTCGGCCTTATTATCCAGCCGGTCGTACACAAAACCAATGTTGGCCAAACTTTTTCCGATACCTACATCATACTTAAGCTTTTCGGCCTGTACAAGGGTTTTGTTGAAGTAATATATGGCGCTGTCAAACTTACTCTGCATGCCGTACGATACGCCTATGGCGCTATACGCGTCAACCACCGAACGGTAATCGTGTATCTTCTCGGCAATCAGGCGATATTCGTTAGCATACCGCATCCGCATTTGTGGATCGGACGCAGTATACCAGGCCGATATTTTTTTTAGCAAGCTAATGCGTGTAGTATCATGCAGATTGGGCTGCGCGAGTTGTTTTTTCAGCTCATCAATTTGAGGGGTTTGCGCAAAACATGGAATAGCCAGTGCCAGTAGCAGCCAGCTAAAAAATATTTTAATCAGGGGTATGCGCAAAAACAGCTCCTTCATATAATTGTAAACAGGGGATAGGTGCTTTAATTAATGCGTTTAAACATTCATTAATTACTTAGGCTAATATAGCTAAATGAAGTAATAATGCAATTGGGCGGCCATTTAAATTTTATTTAAACGATAATTTTTTATCCACATTGACGGGTTGGTCTGTAACCACCTAAACATCAGTAGTTATGGTGTTAGTAACAGTTGTGTTTAAATGCCGTCGGCAATTGGTTAACTGTCATTAGCTTTTACTTTTATGCCTTAAATTGGGCCGTTTAAGCACTTTTTGCTATATTTCAGGGCATCAACTAAGCTAGTGATATGAATAAAAGACGACTTAGCCCGCGAAAACAAGCCCAGCAAGTAATTATGATACTGGCCGGTATACTAAGCGCCACCTTAGGTTTAAAAGGTTTTTTAATACCCAATGATTTTATTGATGGCGGCGTAACCGGTATTTCCCTATTGATAAGTTCATTGACGGATTGGTCGCTGGGCCCGCTGATTTTTATTATTAATATTCCTTTTATCTGGTTGGGGTATAAGCGGGTTGATAAAACCTTTGCTATAAAATCGCTGGTGGCTATTTTAACGTTGGCAGTTTCGGTACATTTTATTCATTTCGACGTTTTTACAAAGGATAAATTGCTTACCGCGGTGTTCGGCGGGTTCTTTTTAGGAACCGGGATAGGTTTGGCCATGCGTGGTGGCGGTGTTATTGATGGTACCGAGCTTTTGGCGGTGTATATTAACCCGCGCTCTTTTCTTTCTATAGGCCAAATTGTGTTGTGCATTAATATCGTGATATTTGGTATAGCGGCTTTTTTCCTGGGACTGGAGTCTGCACTGTATTCCATATTAACTTATCTCGCGGCATCGCAAACCATTAATTATATTATTCAAGGTTTTGACGAGTATACGGCCGTCACCATTATATCGCCGCAAAGCGACCTGATCAAGAACGTTATTATGCGCCACCTGCACAGAGGCGTTACCGTTTACAAAGGCGAACGCGGCTTTGGTAAAACCGTGTTCGAGAATAAGGATATTGACATTCTCTTCACCGTAATCACGCGCCTTGATGTGCAGCGTTTGGTAGCCCGTGTAAAGCAGATAGACCCTAACGCGTTTATCATCACCAATTCGGTATCCGAGGTTAGGGGTGGCTTGGTTAAACGCCAGGCTTTTGAGCATTAACGGTAACAATTGTAGTACACATTCAATAAATTTTAGGGCTCATACTCAGCTAAATGGGTGGTTTTTTGCTGTCGCGATAGCTAAGCATTAAACTATTTTGCTCATTATCAGTCAAACTGGTATGTTGTTAAGAACGATTCTTAACTAGCAGCACGTGTTGCTTTTGAACGCCTAATAATTAACTTTGTTAATCGGGTGTCAAAAAAACACTAAGGGTATAAACTGAAATTATAAATACGCAATAAACTACGATGAAGAAGATCATGTTAACCGGCTTTATTTGTGCAATGCTTGTAGCTAGCCACTCATTTGGCCAAACCAAAAAAACTACTACAGTTAAAAAAACAACTACTGTTACTACAACAGGTGCAAAACCAAGCGCAGCTGATATTGTTGCGGGTAAACAATTGCTTTCAAAATCAGATTGCTTAAGCTGTCATAAAGTTGATAGCAAATTAGTTGGCCCGGCTTATCTTGATGTTGCAAAAAAATATCCTGCATCAGCAACCAATTACGCTTTGCTTACTAAAAAAATTATTGATGGTGGTAGCGGTAACTGGGGCGAGATCCCGATGTCGCCACACCCACAATTGGCAGCTGCCGATGTGCGTAAAATGGTAGTTTACATTTTATCGCTTAAATAAAGAGCAAGTATTAATTATATAAAAGCTGGTATAGTATTATACCGGCTTTTTTTATATCATTACCTATCTATTTCACTAAAACAATTTTGCCTTACAACCACCTTTAATTACAATGAACAAAACACTATTAAGCGGCTTCATATGTGCTATGCTGATAGCACACTACTCGTTTGCGCAAACCAAAAAAACTGCTACAGTTAAAAAGACTACAACTATTACTACAACAGCTGCAAAACCAAGCGCGGCTGATATAGTGGCCGGGAAGCAATTGCTTTCGAAATCAGATTGTTTAGGATGCCACAAGGTTGATAGTAAAGTAATAGGTCCCGCTTATCTTGATGTGGCAAAAAAATATCCTGCAACAGCCACAAATTATACTTTGCTTACCAAAAAGATTATCAAAGGCGGAGGCGGAGTTTGGGGCGAGATGGCTATGCCTGAACACCCACAATTGGCAGCTGCCGATGTGCGTAAAATGGTAGTCTACATTTTGTCGCTTAAATAAAAAGCAAAAAAAGAATTACACATGCCGATAAATTTGTAATTTTATAAGGCATACAGGCCGGTATAGTATGTATTACTATACCGGTTTTTTGTTTAACCAATTATTGCCTGTTGATCAGGTTTTTTTATTACCAATTTTTGGCATCGATTGCATAGCGGTATTTGGCGCTTTTGCTGAGGTTGGGTATTTGTTATTTATACATTGAGCATGATAAACAATTACAAATGGCCATTGGGCCTGGTATGTGCATTTGCGGCGTTAATATTTGCCTGTAAAACCGCGCAAAAGTTTGTTACACCCTATGCCGTGCAGCGTGATGCCGCGGGGCGGATAGTGGTTGATATGCACCCTGATCCAACACCCAAATCGCCCGAGGAGGAGATGAAACATATTTACCTCCCGCCAGGTTATCATTTACAACTGGTAGCTGCCGAACCTATGGTGAGCCAACCTGTAGCCATTGCCTGGGACGGAAACGCCCGTATGTATGTAGCCGAATTAAATACCTATATGTTGGATGTTAACGGCAGCGGCCAGCGTGCGCCATCATGTAAAATAAAACTGCTGGAAGATACCAATGGCGATGGCGCTATGGATAAGGTTACCATATTTGCCGACAGCCTGTTGATGCCACGCACGCTGCAACCGTTGGAGAAAGGCAAGTTGCTGGTGAGCTTAACCTGGTCGGCAAGTGTTTATTGTTTCCAGGATGTTAACGGCGACGGGAAATCGGATAAGCGAACCACCGTTTACGAAAACAATAGCCGTAACACCAATAACCTGGAGCACCAAAAAAGCGGCCTGCTATGGAACCTGGATAACCGTATGTATTTAACATACGACCCGGTTAGGTATACCATTAAAAACGATAAAGTGATTCCGGATACGTTGATCGACGGCACCGCCGGCCAATGGGGTTTGGCTAATGACGATTATGGCCGTTTATTCTTCTCATCTGCCGGAGGCGAAGACCCCGCCTACATGTACCAGCAAAACCTGCACTACGGGCAGTTTGATGTGCGCGATCGTTATGACCAGGATTTTATCCCCGTATGGCCTATTGTTACCACACCCGATGTGCAAGGCGGATTGGGGCGCCTGCGTTTAACAGACAGTACACTTAACCATTTTACAGCCGGCTGCGGTCAATCCATTTTCAGGGGCGATATGCTGCCCGCCGATATGAAAGGCGACCTGCTGATTTGCGAGCCTGTGGGCCGCCTGATCCGCCGCGCTAAGGTCACTAATACCAACGGCAAAGTATCGCTGCGTAATGCTTATGATAAATCGGAGTTTATTGCTTCGAATGACCTAAACTTTCGCCCCGTAAATACAGCTACAGGGCCCGATGGCTGCCTGTACATTGTGGATATGTACCACGGCATTATACAGGAAAGCGAGTGGACTAAGGCCGATAGCTACCTTCGCCCCAAAATTCAACAAAAAGGATTAGATAAAAACATTGGTCGCGGCCGTATATTCCGTCTGGTGCATGATGATTATAAGCCTTTAAAAACCAAACCGCAGTTGCTGGATGAAAGCAGCGCGCAATTGGTTAATCACCTTAATAACGCTAATGGCTGGTGGCGCGATAATGCGCAAAAGCTATTGGTTTTGCGTGGCGATAAATCGGTGGTGCCTGCCTTGCGTACACTCGCTTTAGGTGGCGGTCAGCTGGCGCGGATACACGCTTTGTGGACCTTGAACGGTTTAGACGCCATGGATGCCGAAATATTTGCATCGGCATTAAAGGATAAAGACGCTGCCGTACGCAAAACCGCTGTTTGGCTGGGCGAGGATTACATGAAGAAAGATAATCAAGCCATCACCAAACTAGCCACACTGGTTAACGATCCAAGCGCCGATGTACGCTATCAACTGCTGTTAACCATGCGTTTTGTAAACTCGGCCCAGTCAAAGGCCATCATAGCCGATCTGGTACAAAAATATCCAAACGACCCTATGCTTGGCCCATCACAACGTAACTACGAGGGCAGGCTACGCGCCAAAGCCGAGCAGTTAGCCAGGCAACGCGCCATGAGCGAGCAAGGTGCTAAGCTGGTGGCACAAGGTGCTATAATCTACAAGCAGCTTTGTATAACCTGCCATGGTGCCGATGCAAAAGGCATAGCATCGGCAGGCAGCAGTATGGTGGCGCCGCCACTGGCAGGTAATGTTGATGTAAACAATGCCAATCCTGAGAAATTGATACGCGTATTGCTACATGGTCTGAGCGGCCCTATCCGCGGCACCGCTTATCCCGACGCCATGCCGGCGCTGGGCGGTAACGATAATAATTACATAGCATCGGTATTAAGTTATGTACGCAGCGATTTTGGCAACAAAGCCCGGGTGGTATTGCCGGAGGATGTACAAAAAGTTCGCGACGCGTCAGCAGGCAGAACAAAGACATATACTATGGTTGAGTTGGACGCTATAAAAACCGTGTTAAGCAACCGGTAATAGTAGTATAGCCAAAGTATGTTGAAGGACCGGCCCAAGGGCGCCGGTCCTTTTTTTATGATGATAACCAATCGGGTAACCCCGTAGGGGTTAAAGCTCGGTAGCTGCATCCGTTACCCATCGTTATTATGTGCCATAGGTACATAACCTATCGAACAAGGTTTCGCACCTACGGCGCGAATAATAATGAGGTATGATTTTTCTAACGAGCTTTTGCTCCTACGGGGCACCTGTTAGCCTAACGTTTTTATAATTTAAAACAATTTAACCTTGCCCAACATTGTAATAGCAAAACACAGAACTTATGAGCAGATTAATAGGGATTGCAGTTATAATACTAGGCGTTATTATGCTGGTATGGACAGGTTTTACTTACACCAAAAAAGAAAAAGTGGTTGATGCAGGCCCGATAGAAATATCAGCCGATAGAGAGAAAACCGTTAACTGGCCACCGTACATTGGCGGGATACTATTGGTTGGTGGCATTGTCATCGTTGCCACATCAAAAAAGTCGGCATAGCATCATCACAATTATTCTGCTTAGTTTTGGGCAGATGAAGTTGTATATTAAAAATATGGTTTGCCGCCGTTGCGTAACGGCTGTACAGAAAGTGTTTGAAGACGCGGGGCAAAAGGTACAGCAAATTAGCCTGGGCGAAGTTGTACTGGTGGATAGCCCCGCGACGGCCGAATTACAGCATATCAACCAGCAACTGGAAACATTAGGCTTCGAAATTATCGACGACCGTAAGAGCCGCGTTATCGAAAAAATCAAAAACCTTATCGTTAATCTTGTCCACCATAATACCGAACCCCTTAACGTAAACATCTCTGACCACCTGGCGCGCGAGATGAATTACGAGTATAATTACCTAAGCAATCTTTTCTCGGAAGTGGAAGGTAATACCATCGAAAAATTCTTTATCAGCCAGAAAATTGAAAAGGTAAAAGAGTTGCTTATTTATGATGAGATAAGCTTGAGCCAGATAGCTTATCAACTAGGTTACAGCAGCGCGGCCTACCTATCCACCCAATTTAAAAAGCAAACCGGGCTTACGCCGGGCTATTTTAAAACTATCAGGGCGGGCAAGCGTACGGCTATAGACGACCTGTAAATCTCATAACATAAACACAAAATGTTGTAAAGCCTATGGCTTACCGGCGAGGTAATTTTGTAGCAAATAATTAAAGCTATGAAACATACTTATCAAATATCAGGCATGACCTGTACCGGCTGCCAGGCCAAAGTAATAAGCCTGCTATCAGGCATCCCCAATGTAACCAACGTAGCTATCGACCTGCAAAACGGTGAAGCCACTATTACCATGGATGAACACGTGGATGTATACGTTTTCAAAAACGCCTTATTGCCATATCCCAAATACCAGATAGAGGAGAAGCCCCCTTTGCACCATGCTATGCCGGTAATTGCAGACGATGTGGAACGACAACGCGGCTGGCTGGAAACCTATAAGCCTATCTTACTCATATTTGCTTACATAACAGCGGTTACAGCTATCGCGTCTTTCCATGCGGGAAGCTTTCATTTAAATACCGCCATGCGTGTATTTATGGCCGGGTTCTTTTTAGTGTTCTCGTTCTTCAAAATGTTTAACCTGCAAGGCTTTGCCGAAAGTTATATGATGTACGACGTAATAGCTCGCAGATTTAAAGCCTGGGCCTATATATACGCTTTTATTGAGCTGGGTTTAGGCCTGGCCTTCGCACTTAATATATTGCCTGTTTTGGCTAACGCGATAACATTTGTAGTGATGGGCATAAGTATTATCGGCGTATTGCAAACGGTGCTTAATAAACGCAGCATTCAATGCGCATGCCTTGGCGCAGTGTTTAACCTGCCCATGAGTACGGTAACTATTATTGAAGATGGTTTGATGATAGTGATGAGCGGGGCGATGTTGGTCATTAGTCAATGGCCGATTAGTCTTTATCAATAGTAAACTGCCGGAGCCCACAGTCATATCCGCAATTCCTCGTTACTGTTGGCTTTAGCCAACGGATAAATTGCAAGCAAAGATGGCTTTAGCCAAACATTTTAATGCGCCACAGGGTGCGCCACTTTTTTAAAGTGTAAAGGCGGTGGTTTTATAAATTATTGACTATCAAATAATTATAAAATAAACAGGGTGCGCCGCTTTGCGCCGCTTTTTTTGCATAAATATCTATAAATCAAAATCTTATAAAAATAAGGTGCGCCACCTGCGCCACTTTAAAAGTGGCGCACCCTCCACAAAAAAAGGGGATCAGTTATGATCCCCTTTTTTCAATTTCATATGCAGATGTGCATATCTAAAAATTACACTCGTTTAATATCAGCGCCTAAAGCTTGTAGGCGTTTATCAATGTTTTGATAACCACGCTCAATTTGCTCAATGTTGTAAATGGTTGATTTACCTTGGGCGGATAAAGCCGCTATCAGTAATGACACACCCGCACGGATGTCTGGCGAGGTCATCGATATACCACGTAGCTGTACTTGTTTATCTAACCCTATAACAGTAGCGCGGTGCGGATCACACAGGATGATCTGGGCGCCCATATCCAATAGTTTATCTACAAAGAACAAACGGCTTTCAAACATCTTTTGGTGGATCAGTACCGAACCTTTGGCTTGTATAGCCACTACCAACACGATGCTCAACAGGTCGGGGGTAAAGCCCGGCCATGGCGCATCGGCAATGGTCATGATAGAGCCATCAATGAAGGTTTCGATCTCGTAATGCTCCTGTGCAGGGATGAAGATATCATCGCCACGCAGTTCCAGTTTAATACCTAAACGTTTAAATATCTCGGGGATGATGCCCAGTTCTTTGTATTGTACATTTTTAATGGTGATCTCAGAACCGGTCATGGCCGCTAAACCGATGAACGAGCCGATCTCGATCATATCCGGCAGCATGCGGTGCTCGGTGCCACCTAAGCGTTCAACGCCTTCAATAGTTAACAAGTTTGAACCTATGCCGCTAATTTTGGCGCCCATGCGGTTAAGCATTTTACAAAGCTGCTGCAGGTAAGGCTCGCAAGCCGCGTTATAAATGGTGGTAGTGCCTTTAGCCAATACAGCCGCCATTACAATGTTGGCCGTACCGGTTACCGATGCTTCGTCTAACAGGATGTAAGTACCTTTAAGGTTGGATGCATCTACATTAAAGAAACCATCCTCAGGGTTGTAATTAAATTGCGCACCCAGTTTTTCAAAGCCCAGGAAGTGGGTATCTAAACGACGACGGCCAATTTTATCGCCACCCGGTTTTGGGATAGATGCTTTGCCGAAGCGTGCCAACAGTGGTCCCACGATCATGATAGAGCCACGCAGGCCACCACCTTTTGATTTAAAGGCTTCTGATTGGAAGAAATCCTGGTCAATGTTTTTAGCTTCAAAGGTGTAAGTATCCTCATTAAGGCGGTTTACGATAACACCCATATCGCCCAAAAGCTCAATAAGTTTATTTACGTCCTTAATATCAGGTATGTTGCTTATGGTTACTTTCTCTTCGGTTAGTAATACCGCCGAAAGTATCTGTAATGCTTCGTTTTTTGCTCCCTGCGGAGTGATCTCGCCTTTTAATGGTTTACCACCTATTATTTCGAATGCGTTATTCATAGTTTACAGTTAATGGTTTAATTAAACAAGCTTAATACAGCTGTTCAATAACCATGCAAAGATTATAAATATATTTTTGATTTGCCCGACCATCAGTCTAAACTCGCAAGTCATATTTATCAACATTTAATACAACCTGCAAGCCTTTGGCTTAATACTTTTTACCGCCGCCACCGTTGTTACGGTTACGGTTGTTTTGGTTATTGTTATTACGACCATTGTTTTGGTTATTGTTGCTTCGGCCACCACCGCCGCCGCTACCGCCACGGTTATTTTGGTTGTTGTTGCTACGGCCGCCGCGGTTGTTGTTGTTGCTTTGCGTATTTACCGGTGCGCGGTACTCCACCCGATTAAGGTTCATGCCCTCATCAATCTTAAGTTCGCCTTTTGATAAGGCAACCAGGTCGGCCAGGATGGTTTCATCAGCTACCGAATCTTTGTTCCACTGCACATAAGCCATTTTCATAAAGTTGGCAATAGCTTGCACCATGTGTTTGCGGCGCTCGGGCTCCTCAATGCTTTTGGCTTTCTCTATCATCAGCTCAATAGTTTTGCCATAGTGCTTATAGCGTATACGCTGATTTGGGTAACGCAAAGGTTCGGGTTTAAATAGTATAGCGTCTTCGGCCGGTTTTGGGTACGGCGAATCAACATCTATCTGGAAACCTGATATAATATGCAGGTGATCCCAAAGCTTATGTTTAAAATCGGCCACATCACGCAGATGCGGGTTTAAAAAGCCCATCAGGTCTATCACCACCTGGGCATAACGGTTACGTTCTTCTTTGGTTGGCAGCGCAACAATGTACTTAACCATGTTTTGTACGTTGCGGCCATATTCAGACAGGATCAACTTGTTCCTGGTAGAATTATAGTCAAAATTCTCGGCCATGTTTATTTAAGGCAATTAATTAATACGTTTTTATGAATTTTTAAGTTAGCCAGACAAATTCCCTGCGTGATAGGGCAAACGAGGCTAAAATTGAAAGTACCGGAACAGTACTAACGCAAATATAGCTTAAATGTGATAGTATCCAAATTATTTTAAATGGACATGATACCCGTTTGATTTCTGTATTTTCGCTTACATGGCACCACACCTAACAATTACTAAAATAGATATCTACCGGTTCAGTATAAAAATGGAGCCCTTTACCATAGCTACCGGCACCATGACGCATGCGCAAAATGTGTTCATCCGCGTACACACCAGCGCCGGGTTTTATGGGGTGGGCGAGTGCTCGGCCTTCCCGATGATCGTAGGCGAAACGCAGGACACCTGCCTGGCTATGGCTAAAGAGTTTGCACTACTGTGGAAAGGTGAGGATCCGCTGGATATTCCCGCCCGTATGCAGCAACTGCATGACTTTAGTGCCGGCAACACCACCATAAAAAGCGCCTTTGATATTGCCTTGCATGATATAGCCGCCAAAAACGCCGGCTTACCATTATACAAGTTTTTAGGCGGTGCGAAGCGCGAAGTGGAAACGGATATCACCATTGGCATAAACACCCCCGAATATATGGCTGCGCGGGCTACAGAATTTAAAAATTCAGGCGCTACCATATTAAAGGTAAAACTGGGTAAGAATGCTGTAGAAGATGTAGAGCGAATCAAACAAATTCGCGAAGCCGTAGGCGATGGTATGAAAATAAGGATAGACGCCAACCAGGGCTGGAGTTTTGACGACGCGGTGTTTGCCTTGCAGGCCTTAGGCAAATATAACATTGAGTTTTGCGAACAACCCATGCGCACCTGGCATGATGATGAGCTGCCAAAGCTAATGCAACTGTCCCCCGTAAAAATAATGGCTGATGAAAGCGTGTACAACCACCACGATGCCCGTAAGCAGATCATGAGCGGATCATGCCATTATATCAATATCAAAATGTCAAAATCAGGCGGATTGCTGGAGGCCCGGAAGATACATAACACAGCCGCGGGCCATGGCATACCTTGCATGATGGGCGGCATGCTGGAAAGCCGCATAGCCTTAAGCGCCAAGCTGCATTTTGTATACAGCTGCAGCAATATTCATTTTTACGATATGGATACCTGTATGCTTGGCCATTTGGAAGACCCTTGCGTTGGCGGCGTTACCTATAATGGCTACCATCTTGATATTGATGATGCCCCAGGCATAGGCGCCGATGCTGACGATAATTTTTTGGAAAAGTGTGAATATTTTGGTGTATAGTTTACTTTTATAGCTGTAAGCCAATTACCCGATGTTCAAAAACCTTATTTATACTGTTGCGGCGGTATTAATCCTAAGCTGCCGTTTATTCGCCCAAAGCCAAAGTTTGCCTGCCCCCACCGGTTTAATGTGCGACCTGGTGGCTGCCGGGGGCTATCAATCCATCAACGGCTACATAATACAGTCATCGCCCGAGAACCTGTTGAAGAAAAATGTGCAGTCGGTTTTAATTGGTAGCGCCAACCCGGCTTTTAGCTGGGAGGTGAGGAGCACAGGCTTCAACACCATGCAAACCGCATATCAAATTTTAGTGGCTGATAGTAAAGAGGCTATTTATGCGGATAAAGGGAATGTTTGGGATTCGGGGAAGGTACCCTCTGCACTATCCGCAGGTGTGGTTTTTAATGGCGCGAAGTTAAAGCCATCATCAGCCTATTATTGGAAGGTGCGGGTGTGGACGCAGTTGCATGATCCCAGCATTTACTCGGCAGTGCAAGTGTTTTATACCGATACGGCTTTGATTCAGCATAAAACGCCTGATTACCCGCTGCAGGTATCCGAATTAATACCGGTATCACACAAATATGTCAACCATATCCATCGTTTTGACTTTGGCAAAGTGGCCTTTGGCCAATTGCAATTACGGTTGAATGCCAATGGCGATAACGACACCGTTACAGTTCGCCTTGGCGAAATACTTAAAGATAGTTTGATCGATCGTAAGCCGCCGGGTAATATCCGCTACGCGCAGTACAAATTGCCATTGCATAAAGGTTTTCATAACTATATCATAACACTTGATAAAAACGCGATAAACACCCGCCCAGCAGCCATGAAAATGCCCGACTATATTGGTGAAGTAACACCATTCAGATATTGCGAAGTAGAGGGTTACCGATATATTTTAGAAACTCCCAATGTTATACAGCGAGCAGTTAACTACCATTTTAATGATAATGAGTTGAGCTTCAGTAGTTCTGATTCAACCTTAAACGCTA
The DNA here is from genome assembly GCF_059690715.1 of Mucilaginibacter sp. A3364. NCBI lineage: Bacteria > Pseudomonadati > Bacteroidota > Sphingobacteriia > Sphingobacteriales > Sphingobacteriaceae > Mucilaginibacter > Mucilaginibacter sp. A3364. The sequence continues at coordinate 2,333,239 of NZ_JCAWED010000001.1, read as the reverse complement.
TTTGGGAACTCTGCAAATATTCCATGAAAGCCACCTCATTTTTGGGTACTTATGTGGATGGTGACCGTGAGCGCATTCCTTACGAAGCCGATGCCTACATTAATCAACTCAGTCATTACGCAGTGGATAAGGAATATACACTGGCCCGCCGTTCGCACGAATATCTGATCTCGCATCCAACCTGGCCTACTGAGTGGATACTACAATCTGTCCTTATCGGCTGGAATGATTATTTATACACCGGCGATATATCGTCGGCAAAATACCACTACGCCGATCTGAAAGCCAAAACGCTATCAACGCTAACCGATTCAACCGGGCTTATTAGTACCCTTAACGGTAAAGTAAGTAAAGAGGTGTTAAACTCTATCCACTTTAACGGGCAGCTAAAAGATATTGTAGACTGGCCCCACGGTGCCGAAACAGATGGTTTTGTGTTTACCAAATACAATTCGGTAGTAAACGCTTTTCATTACAAAGCATTGCTCATTTTGGCTAAACTGGCGGCAGATATTGGCAATGCCACCGATGCAAAGCAATACACCGCTCAAGCCTCGGCCTTAAGGAAAGCGTATCAAAAAGCCTTCTTTGATAGCAAACGTCATATTTATAGGGATGGCATGGAAACGGATCATACCTCGTTGCATACCAATATGTTTGCCATGGCATTTGGCTTGGTTGACGCTCAATACAAGGCCGAGGTACAAGCTTTTATCAAATCGCGCGGGATGGCCTGTAGCGTGTATGGTTCGCAATTTTTGCTGGATGCTGTTTATGATGCCGGCGACGCTGATTATGGCTTCAGCTTGCTTACCTCGCGCAGCGACCGTAGCTGGTACAACATGCTGCGCGTAGGCAGCACCATCACACTGGAAGCCTGGGACAATAAATACAAACCAAACCAGGACTGGAACCACGCCTGGGGAGCCGCTGCGGGCAACATCATATCGCGCAAGCTAATGGGTATTGAACCGTTAACGCCGGGCTGGACAAGCTTTAGCGTAAAACCACAAATAGCCAACCTGAAGGCCGCTCATATAGATGTGCCCACTATAAAAGGTGTGATCTATGCGGCCTATCAACAAAATGAAACTTCGTTTACAGCCACTATAAATGTGCCGGCTAATACACAGGCGCAGGTATATCTCCCTATAAAAAACAGCAAAAAATACACCTTGTTACTGGATGGAAAGCCCCTTAAAATAAAAGCCCAAAAACAAAGCGCCCTGATACCTAATGTAGGCTCAGGGCAGCATGTGTTCGAAGTTAAATATTAACTATTCGGCGCTTAGTTGCGCGAAGTATTTATGGAACAATGGGATGGTTTCTATCCCTTTGTAATAGTTAAATATATCGTATTTCTCATTCGGCGAGTGTAGTGCGTCGCTGTCCAATCCAAAACCCATCAGCACGGTTTTAATACCCAGTTCAGCTTCAAACAATGATACGATAGGGATACTGCCGCCACCACGGGTTGGGATAGGGGCCTTGCCAAATGCTTCGGTAATGGCCATTTGCGCTGCGCGATAGGCTATGCTATCTGTCGGGGTCACTGCCGGTTCGCCGCCATGGTGTGGCGTTACTTTTACTTTTACCGATGGGGGAGCTATTTTCAGAAAGTGGTCTGTAAACAGCTGCGTTATCTTGTCCGAACCCTGGTTAGGCACCAATCGCATCGAAATTTTCGCGTTAGCTTTTGATGGGAGTACGGTTTTAGCACCTTCGCCAATGTAACCGCCCCAAATACCATTAACTTCTAAAGTAGGGCGGGTACCGGTACGTTCAAAAGTGGTATAACCTTTTTCGCCCCAAACTTCGGCAATGTCCAGGTCTTGTTTGTATTCGGCTTCATCGTAAGGTGCAGCGTTTAGCTCCTTGCGTTCCTGTTGGGTCAAATCAACTACATCATCATAAAAACCGGGGATGGTAATACGGTTATTCTCGTCATGCAGGGAAGCGATCATTTTAGCCAGTATCGTAGCCGGGTTTGCCACAGCGCCACCATAAACACCCGAATGCAGATCGCGGTTAGGGCCGGTAACTTCAACTTCAAGATATGATAGGCCACGCAAACCGGTTTCCAGCGAAGGATGCTCCATGCTGATCATCGAAGTATCTGATATCAGCACCACATCGGCTTTTAAACGTTCCTTGTTGGCTTTTACAAATATGCCCAGGTTTGATGAACCTACTTCTTCCTCGCCTTCAATCATAAATTTAATGTTGCAAGGCAGGGTGTTGTTGGCTATCATCAGTTCAAATGCTTTTACATGCATGTAAAACTGTCCCTTATCATCGCAGGCGCCGCGGGCGTAAATTTTGCCATCGCGCACGGTTGGTTCAAAAGGAGGGGTATGCCAAAGTTCCAGCGGATCGGGAGGTTGTACATCATAGTGGCCGTAAACCAGTACGGTAGGTTTGTTGGGGTCGATCAGTTTCTCGCCATAAACGATAGGATAACCTGCTGTTTGGCAAATTTCTACGTTATCGGCTCCCGCATCCTGTAGCTTTTTCGCCACATAATCGGCAGTGTTTAACACATCGGCCTTATACTTTGGGTCGGCGCTTACCGATGGAAAACGTAATAATTCAAACAGTTCATCCAATAAACGCTGTTTATTTTCGTCAATATATTGCTTAATAGCTTGCATAGGCATCAATTTTGAACAAATATAGCTGATGTTTATACTTTTTTACAAAGCTGCGGCAGGTTGTTGAAATTTAGATGCGTTGTAATATATTTGTTGACGTTAGTTTTAATTGTTGATTAAATGAGTTATCGTAAGATAATTTCTGTTTTACTGGTTCTTGCTTTAAAGCTTACCACGGTGCAGGCGCAAATGCCAAGTTGCAGCGCGGCGGCACGCTTTTATGGTAAGGATAGTATCAATGTAACCACCTTTGGCGCCAGTACGGTTGCCGGTGTGGGTGGCGTGGGTTTTCAAACAGATCTGACTAACAATATCGAATCATGCTACACAGGCGTTATTACCACGGTAACCAAAAACGCCATTCCCGGCGAAACCACAACGCAAGGCTTATCCCGTTTCCCGGCCGCAATCGCGGGGCGCACAGGCTTTGTATTGATACTAATTGGCGCTAATGATGCCCTGGCCCTTACGGCCAAAACCACGACTATTGATGTGGTGGAGAAGAATATGCGTTATTATATTGAAACAGCGCTAAAAAATAAGCTAATACCTATTATAGGTACTATACAGTTTTTTAACGATCGTAATAATCAAAATCTACGTACAACAAACCTGTATGTAAGCCAGATAAACGGCCTTTATCGCAGGCTGGCGCGAGATTATCGTGTTTACCTGGCGGATATAAACCGGGCGTTGGGCCGCGATTTTAGCCTGTACCAGGATGCCGTCCACCCTAACGCGGCGGGTTATAAATTAATAAGCTTTGTTTGGTTTGATGCGATAAACCACGCTATTGACGAGAAATTGTTGGTTATTGGTTTGAGCCAGAATTATCCTAACCCGGTGATAGACCGTACGAAGATCGGCTTCAGTTTGTCGCAGGCGGGTAGGGTGCAAATTAACCTGTACAGTATGGCAGGCAGGTTTGTTCGTAATTTGTTTGATGCTTATAAAAACGCCGGCTACCAGGAAATTTTGGTGCCTTTAAATGGGGTTGACCCAGGAATATATATTTACAGCATGCAGGTGGGCGGGCAACTACTTAGCAAAAAAATGATAGTTACCCGGTAAGGGGGCAATTAGTCGGCAGTGGCCAGGGTAGTTGTTTCTGCAGATGGGGTTACGCTTTCGGTATGTGCTATTTTAACTTCAGCTTTCACTGCTTTGCTTTCTTTACCATTTACGGTTAGTGCTGCTAAGGCTGCTATGCTTACTAATGCGGCTACAATTACTATCTTTTTCATGTTATATGTCGATTGATTTAATGGGGTATTCGGTTTGTATATATAATTAAGCTCTATCAGCAGTACCTAGGTTATTTTTGTCGCCACGGTCAGCAGTACCCAGGTTATTTTTATCACCACGATCGGCAGTGCCTAAATTGTTTTTATCGCCACGGTCGGCAGTTCCCAAATTGTTTTTATCGCCACGGTCAGCAGTGCCTAAGTTGTTTTTATCGATAGTTCTGTCGGCAGTACCTAAGTTGTTTTTATCGCCTGTAGTAGCAGCAAATGATGAAGAGATACCTGTTGAAAATATGATTGCGATTGCGATGATTAACTTTTTCATTGTATTGTTTGTATAGCAGGGGGTAAGTATTGTAGTTGTTATGGATTATATATGATTGATGATTAGAATCTGTCGGCAGTACCTAAGTTGTTTTTATCGCCACGGTCAGCAGTACCTAAGTTGTTTTTGTCAGCACGATCGGCAGTACCTAAATTGTTTTTGTCACCACGGTCAGCAGTACCTAAGTTGTTTTTATCACCACGATCGGCAGTGCCTAAATTGTTTTTGTCAGCACGGTCAGCAGTGCCTAAGTTGTTTTTGTCAGCACGATCAGCAGTACCCAAGTTGTTTTTGTCTATAGTAGTAGCAGCAAATGATGAAGAGATACCGGTTGAAAATATGATTGCGATTGCGATGATTAGCTTTTTCATGTTATGTTGAGTATATGGGGGTTATCTATTGTGTTGTTATGTGTGTTGTATGATTGATAATTAAAATCTGTCGGCAGTACCTAAGTTGTTTTTGTCACCACGATCAGCAGTACCTAAGTTGTTTTTGTCACCACGATCAGCAGTACCTAAGTTGTTTTTGTCACCACGGTCAGCAGTACCTAAGTTGTTTTTATCACCACGATCAGCAGTACCTAAGTTGTTTTTGTCGCCACGGTCAGCAGTACCCAGGTTGTTTTTGTCACCACGGTCAGCAGTACCTAAATTGTTTTTGTCGCGACCAGTGTTAGCGAATGAAGTAGAAGTGATGCCGGTTGATAATATGATAGCTGCTGCGATGATTAATTTTTTCATGATTATATGGTATTATAAATGTTTGATTACGTGATTAATTGATTGGTATATGTATCGTTATTATTATGAAAACTTTTCTTTTAGTCGGCCGTGGCCAATAGGTTACGTTCGCCCGATATCAGATCAATAATTTTAGTTGTCGGAGTTGTCTGTGTAGTGTTTGCATTGTTGATCAGGGTGGTTAAAACGCTGGTAGTAAACACTAAAGCCGCTACAAAAAATATTTTTTTCATGATCTGAGTCATTTTAAGGGTACGGGGTATTGTATTATTAGTTAATAGTTTGGTTACGTTTCAGTTTAGTCGGCAGTTGCCAGGCTGTTTGCTACGTTTGAAAAATTTGTTACAACTGCTGTTGCTGTTTTTAATTTTTTAAGGTTCATTTTATGGCAAGAAGTTAATACACCTGAAAAAATTACGATGATGGCTGCTAAGATTAAAGCTTTCATAATGGTTATATTTTTATATTAATAGTAATAATAATATTTTAATAGTTTTATGTATTAATTATAGGTTAATAATAAGAACATGTTTTTACGATTAGCCTCTTTAAAGTTTACGTTTTTAGACGCTATTTAAACCTCGTTTTTATATATGTTCACCTTTTAATTTTCCGTATAATTTTTTTGTTTAGTTAAATATTCTGTTCTAAAATCTACTCTGATAGTTATTTGATTTTCAATCTTTTAACGGTACAAAAGTAAATAGGTTTCGTTAATTACAAAGAAAATTAAAAAAATATTATCAACAACAAATATTTACTATTTTTATATGCAACTAGGATATTAATGTAATATTCATAACTTTCACCGCAATTAAACGTAATAGGTATAAAAACGTAATAGGTATTGATGAAGAAAATTTACGCTGTCCTGTTTTTAATATTCTTTTCATTAACTGTTTACGCAAATGTTTCAAGCGATGTTGCCGCCGGCGATACCAGCGAAGTAATTAAATTGAATATAAACGGTTATAACAATCGTTTCTCAAATCCCAGGGAAGCGGTTAGAGATGCCCAACGCGCTTTAGAACTCGCTCAAAAACTAAACTATACACGTGGCGTGGCCGAAGCATACCGTATTAAAGGTATAGGCGAATACTATTCAAACAGACCCGATAGTGCATTAAGCAGCTATTTTATTGCTTTAGAGACCTATAGAGCTTTGAATGATTACCGTGGTGTGGCCAAAGTTTATAACAACATTGGTAACCTTTACCAAATGGTTGATTACGACAAAGCGCTGGAGAATTTTAACCAGGCCCGAAAGATAGCCGAGCAATATAAAGACAAGAAACTCATTGCCTCTTTATACCTTAACATTGGCAATGTTTACAACCGTAAAAAAACGTATAAAAATGCTTTTGATTACTATACCAAAAGTTATCAATTGTTTAAGGAACTGAATGATCCGGAAAACTTGGTGCAATGTTTGGCGGATTTGGGAGTGATCCATTATCATCAAGGTAATTATCCCGAAGCAAAGAAATTATTGCTTGAGGCCAACAAAAGCGCCAAAGATCTGGATATGAATGCCGCTATCGCTGCCATTAATATGACGCTAACAGATATTTATATTGCGGAAAGCAATTTTAATGAGGCTGAAAAATATATACAGGAAGGAAAAAATTATTCAGAGATCATAGGTAACGAGAAGGATATTTATGAGTTTAAACACTCGGCCTATGAGTTGGAACGCAAACGTAAGAATTACGAAAAAGCGCTAAATTACCTGATCGAGATCTACCAACTAGACAGCGTTAGTTATAAAACAGGGGTGTCAACAAAACTTAATTTCGTACAGCAGGAGCAAGATCATGTTATACAAAACGAAAAAGCTCGTTTAACTGCCGAGTATTCACGCATTAAATTTTGGGCAGTGGCTGTTGTAGCGGGTTTGTTGTTGATAGTTGTTGGTTTACTGATAAACAATGTAAGGCGCAAGGCTACTACCAACCTGCAACTGCAGGAACTGAATGCCGAAGTATCCCGGCAAAAGGACAATCTGGACAGGATCAATCATCACCTGGAAGAGATCATTGATGAACGTACCAAGGATTTGCAGATAAAGAATAAAAAGCTGTCAGAATACTCATCCTACCTCTCGCACCAGATACGCGGACCTATAGCCACTTTAAAAGGCCTGATGAATTTAGAAAAAGAAGGATTGGTTGATAAGCAGGAATGCATTACCATGATGGATAAATGCGTATCAGAAATTGATGAGAAGATCATCGAAATGAGCGATATGCTCCATGACCCGGGTAAAGCGGGCTCTTAAATAGCTTCGCTTAAGTGCGGCCACTTGGTGTGTATCTGTGGCTCGGGCAGTTTGTTATAAATACAATACCATGATATCATCTGTAAAATAAGTACTTCATGGTGCTTGTTGTAACCGCGTGTCTCAAACGCAAGCTTCTGTTTGCCGGCAGTTACAAAAAAGCTTACCTCGCCTTTGCTCGGTATAAAGGCCGAGTTTATTAAATCAAAAGCTTTAACCTTTAAACGGCTCCCGGCATCGTGTATGGTGCTGGTGGTGTAGTTTTGATTTTTTGATACTGATATAAGGTAATTAAACATGATATATCACTTTAGAGCATAAAGCGTTGCAAATTTTAATCCAAACTGTAATATTCTGGCTTAAAACTTAAAAACACGTGTTTGCCGCTGTGTAATTAAGTTTAAAACGCAGTAATAACGCACTGTTAATTTGCAACGCCGGGCGCGGAATAAATAAAAATTGTAGTGTTTATTAAACGGAATTTAGGAAACGCTAACCCTGCTGTTGCGCAATTCTTCATAAAGTAAAATAACTTTACGTTGTAAATTCACGATCTCAGCCTCACGATCCGTTAGTTTCTTTTGTACGATACTTAAGTTAGATGGTTGCTGCTCAGCCTGCTCTGCATCCATTGACAGGATTTGCACTACATCAATTTCGTAAATGTTGGCTATTTGCTCCAGGCGTGATAAGTTAATATCGGTAACGCCGGTTTCTATCTTCGAAAAAGCCGGGATAGAAATGCCCAAACGGTTAGCAACATCCTCCTGGCTCCAGCCATGTTGGTGGCGGAAAGTACGGATGTTTTTCCCTACAGTTTTGTTTGTTTTCTTTTTTAAATTCTCGCTCATGTCAATAGTATAAATTAATTGTGAAGAAAGGGGTCGCGAGGTTTAATCCAATTAGTATGCCATGTTAATTATAAAGCATAAACAGGTTCAAAACGTGGGGAATGGGGTATAGTTTAAATTAATATTGTGGAACTAGTTCCTCAAAAGTGGGAAACTAGTTAATTATTGGATAATACTCAGTTTAGCAAATTTTAACAATAGCTGCTTCTGACCAATCTCTTTAAAAAAGATGGTGGCCTTAATGTCCGGCTTATTGCCTTCCAGGCTTATTACCTTACCAAAGCCGAAGCGTTCGTGCTCCACTTCCATACCTACCTGCAAATTACTGGTATCTGAAGCCTTGAAATTGGCCGACGGTACGTGCGCCTTAGCCAGCATAGAAGTTGTCTTAGGCGGCGCCGAAGTGGGTTTAGGCTTGGGTTTTGAGAAGCTATCGTTACGGGTCCATGCAGTACGCTCGTCATCATAAGTTTCTTTTGCAGCCGGGCGGGCGGTAAAGTCAAGCTCCAGGTAACGGGCATCTATCTCATCCAAAAAGCGGCTGGGTTCGCAATTGATAAGTGTACCAAATTTAAAGCGTGAGGTAGCGTAGCTGATACTTAATTTGCTTTCGGCACGGGTACAGGCCACATAAAACAGCCGGCGCTCTTCCTCCAGATCAGTTCGCGAGTTAAGCGACATTTGTGATGGGAAAAGGTTTTCCTCCAAACCCACCACATACACCTGCGGAAATTCAAGGCCTTTAGAAGAGTGGATAGTCATGAGGGATACCGTGTCAGCATCTTTGTCTTTATCCTTATCGTCGTTGGTAAGTAAAGCCACATCCTGCATGAATACGTCGAGGCCTTTTTCTTCCAGGTCCTCGCGCTCGCTGAACTCTTTTATACCGTTCAATAGCTCCTGGATATTCTCATAGCGGTTTAAGCCTTCTACAGATTTATCCTCGTATAGATCCTTTAATAATCCTGAGTGCTGTGCTATGTACAAAGCAGCCTCATAAGCGCTCTGCGTCTTAGTCAACACCTGGAAGCTTTGGATCATGGTGGCAAAGGCCGGCAAAGCCGACGGTGCACGCTGCAGATACTGGCCCGAGTTTACGATGATCTCCCAAGGCGTAACTTTAAAATGATCGGCAGCAACAATAATATTATCTACCGAGGTATCACCAATGCCGCGCTTTGGATAGTTTATAACACGTTTCAGCGCCTCCTCATCATTCGGATTAAATGTTAGGCGGAAATAGGCTATAAGGTCCTTGATCTCTTTACGTTGATAGAAAGATAAGCCGCCATAAATTTTATAAGGCGTGCCTAGCTTTCGCAAGGCCTCCTCCATTGAGCGCGACTGTGCATTGGTACGATACAGAATGGCAAAATCATTCCATTTCATGCCTTTGGTGGTGCGCTCGTGCATGATAGCTTCGGCTACCAGTTTGCCTTCTTCGTTATCGCTGAAAGCGCGCATCACCTTGATCTTGTCGCCGCTTTCTTTTTCGGAGAATACATTTTTTTTAAGCTGCTCCTTGTTATTGGAAATAATGCTGTTGGCTACGTTTACAATATTTTGGGTTGAACGGTAATTTTGCTCCAACTTGAATATTTTCAGGTCAGGGTAATCCTTTTCAAAGTTTAATATGTTTTGAATGTTGGCACCGCGGAAGGCATAGATACTTTGCGCGTCATCGCCCACCACACAAATATTCTCGTTTACAGCAGCCAGTTTTTTTACGATCAGGTACTGCGAGAAGTTGGTGTCCTGATACTCATCCACCATTAAATATTTAAACTTATGCTGATACTTGTTCAGCGTGTCGGGGTATGCTTTTAACAGCTCATTGGTTTTGAATAGCAAATCATCAAAATCCATGGCGCCGGCGCGGTAACAGCGTTGGGCATAGGTTTCATATATTTTACCCAGCATGCCACGGCCGCTTGAAAAATCATCCGCCTGGATCTGCTCATTTTTTTGATACTCGCCCCATGATACCAGGTTATTCTTTGCAGCCGAGATCCGGTTAAGCACCAGGTTCACGCTATACAACTTATCATCCAGGTTCATCTCTTTCAGGATGGCGCGCAGAACGCTTTTGCTGTCGTCGGTGTCGTAAATGGTGAAATTGCTGGGGTAACCCAGTTTATCGGCTTCTACACGTAATATTTTGGCGAAAACAGAGTGGAAGGTACCCATCCAGATGTTTTTGGCCTCGGGGCCGGCAACGTGGGTTATACGTTCGCGCATTTCGCGGGCGGCTTTGTTGGTAAAGGTAAGCACCAGGATATTGAACGAATCAACCCCGCTGCGCAGCAGGTGTGCCACCCGCATGGTAATTACCCTCGTTTTGCCCGATCCTGCGCCGGCAATGATCATTACCGGGCCTTTAATTTGTAATACGGCCGCCCTCTGTTCCGGATTTAATCCCTCTAAATAGTCCAATGCTGTTCCTCGTTACGTGAACGGCGAAATTAAGATTTTGCGCCCAAAGCCCGAAAAGGAAAATATCCACTTTTGCCCGCGGGCGATGGCGCAGGTGTAGCGGCGTATGCGTAGCACGCTACAGTGCTACACCCGGTGTAGCGCGCTACAGCGCTCATTGCCAGATGTTTGATTTTTTTGGTGGCGCTGTTTTGTCAGTCCTCATTATTTAATGTTTTACCGGGGTATTATCACCCTCAATTCGCAAACTTTCGTCATGTATGGCGTTCATCATTTCGGTAATGAATTGGGCGGACAGCGATTCTTTTTTACCAGCCTCAACGGCGCGCTCCAATACTTGTTTAAAACGTGCGGGTTGCAGGGGCGGTACGTTGTTTTTCTTTTTATAAATGCCTACTTCTTTCACTACGCGTTGGCGGTTGCCCAAAACCTGTATCAGTAGTTTATCTAATGAGTCTATTTGTTTGCGATAAACGTCCAAATCGGCGTTTACTTGGTCCTGGGTTTTGGTTTGCGCTTTGGCGGATAGGGTAAAGGCCAAGATTAGTGCTGTGCCGAAGAATATGGTTTTGAGGATTGGTCTTGTCATGATAGTGATGTTTTGCAATGGCAAAATAGGGATTTAAACGGAAGATTGTTAAATTTCACAACATACTGAATATTACTCTGCTATAATTACCGTATCGAATATCGCGTCTTTATGCCTTATGATACTGTCCAGATTTTTGCTTTGCCGTAAACTGTCCAGCTTGCTGTAACTGCCGTATTGGTGGTAAATTTCAACAATACGATTCTCAATTTCTTTGTTAGGTCGCGTTCTATAGGTATTGCAAAGGCATAGTGCTAATTTATTATTAGCAGCACGCTCAATTTGATCGCCAAATTCTTGGTCGCGACTATTAAACTTTACCGTGCAATTTCCTTCAGTTAACACTTGCTCTTTATGAGAACGTATTACAAAATACCCAATCACTATCAAAGCAAGTATACCCAACACAATAGCCGCTGTTTTTCGCTCTTCCATAACTTTTTATTTAATACAAAAAGCTTTAAATGGTAACCTTCACAGCGGATTGCAAATCCGCAACTCTCAAGTCCGGGATAACAGATCCGGACTAACATGAAAATATCCACTTTTGCCCGCGGGCGATGGCGCAGGTGTAGCGCCGTATGCGTAGCACGCTACAGTGCTACACCTGGTGTAGCGCGCTACAGCGCTCATTGCCAGATGCTTGATTTTTTTGGTGGCGCTGTTTTGTCGGAAGTCACTCCCAGATGATCAAAGTATCAAATACAGATTCTCTATACTTTACAAGGCTGTCTATATTATTGATTAAAGGCAAATCGCCATAATGATTGCCGTGTTGGTCGTAGATTTTAAATATTTTATTCCTAGCCAACTTGTCTGGACGTTTTTGGTAACTCTCGCAAAGGCATAGCGCAAGTTTGTTATTTTGAGCGTCTTCTATTTCATAATTTAATTGTTCGTCATCGCTGTAATTGAATTTTACGACACAATTGCCAAATGCCAAAGTCTGTGTGATGTTTCTTTTAATAATTGGTGTAATAACCAAATACCCAATCACTATCAAAGCAAGTATACCCAACACAACAGCCGCTGTTTTTCGCTCTTCCATAACTTTTTAATTAATACCCGAAATTTTAAATGGTAACCTTTATCGCGGATTACAAATCCGCAGCTCTTAAGTCCGGGATCACAAATCCGGACTAACGTAGGAGAGACTTACCAAGTTTTTAAAACTTCGTAAGTCTGCTTATCCGCAGTGCAAGCCTTTTGTAAAAACTTTTCCTCCCTCAATTTGCTCTAACAATAAAGTGCAATTAAAACGCCATTTTTGCTACCCATGAACAGGCTACAAAACTCCACCTCCCCATACCTCCTGCAACACGCCAACAACCCGGTAGACTGGTACCCCTGGGGGCCTGAAGCTTTACAAAAGGCACAGGACGAAAACAAGCTGATATTGGTAAGCATAGGTTACTCAGCTTGCCATTGGTGCCATGTAATGGAGCACGAAAGTTTTGAGGATGAGAGCGTGGCCGCTGTTATGAACGAGTATTTTGTTTGTATTAAGGTGGATAGGGAAGAGCGGCCCGACGTTGACCAGATATACATGAGCGCGGTGCAGCTGATCAGCGGTCGTGGTGGCTGGCCTTTGAACTGTATTTGCCTGCCCGATCAGCGGCCTATTTACGCTGGTACCTACTTCCGCAAAAACGATTGGACAAGCCTGCTGTTTAACCTGGCCGATTATTACAAGCAAAAACCCGAAGACGCGCAGGAATACGCCACCCGTTTAACCGACGGCATTCAAAAATACGAAACCATCCCCTTCATCGCCGAACAACCCGAATACACCAAAGCCGACCTGGATACCATTGTAAACAACTGGAAAAAGTATTTTGACAGGGTAGAGGGCGGCCTGGGCACCGCGCCTAAGTTTATGATGCCCAATAACTGGCAGTTTTTAATGCGTTATGCCCATTTAATGCATAATGATGAGGTAGCCGGGCTGACGAAACTCACCCTGCAAAAAATGGCCTACGGCGGTATTTATGATCATGTGGGTGGTGGTTTTGCCCGCTACTCGGTAGATGGCTTGTGGCATGTGCCGCACTTCGAAAAAATGCTGTATGATAACGCTCAGCTGATAAGCCTGTATGCCGAGGCCCAGACCTGGAACCCAGACCCGCTGTATCAACAAATAGTAGCCGAAACTATCGACTTCGTAAAACGTGAGCTATCATCACCCGAAGGGGGATTTTACTCGGCTTTAGATGCTGATAGCGAGGGCGTAGAAGGTAAATTCTATACATTCGACAAAGAAGAGATACAGCAGATATTAGGTATAGAAGCCGAGCTGTTCTGCATCTATTACCACATAACCGACGAAGGCAACTGGGAAGAAGAGCAAACTAATATACCGTTTAAACGCGGCACAGACGAGGCACTGGCCGAAGCCATTGGCATCCCGGTAACGGAACTATTGGAAAGCATTTCCGCCTCGCGCCAAAAAATATTCAACGCCCGCGCCAAACGCGTACGCCCCGGGCTGGATAATAAAATACTGGCATCATGGAACGGCCTCATGTTAAAAGGCCTTTGCGAAGCCTATCGCGCATTCAATAACCCGGAATACCTGGAACTGGCCCTGAAGAACGCCGACTTCATCATGACCAGCCTCATTAAAAACGGTCAGATATCCAGAGTGTATAATTCAAGTAGCCAGCAAGGGGATAGTGCGCAAGGTAACCCTCCCCCTCGGGGAGGGCAGGGTGGGGTCGCCGGCGGAAGCGTCGCTTTTTTAGACGACTACGCCCACATCATCGAAGCCTTCATCGCCCTGTACGAAGTAACCTTCAATGAGCAATGGCTGCAACATGCCGTAATGTTAACCGATCATGCTATCGACCACTATTACAACGAAGCAGGCGGCGTATTTTATTATACCGATGATCAGGAACAACTGATAGCCCGTAAATCAGAAATTATGGATAACGTTATCCCATCATCAAACTCGGTAATGGCGCGCAATTTAAAAAAGCTGGGTTTGTTGTACGATAACGAGGAATATCACAATATTTCGGCCCAGCAACTGCGCAATATTTTGCCGCATATGGCTAAGTATGGCTCGGCTTATTCTAACTGGGGTATGCTGTTACTGGATGAGGTTTTCGGGGTGAACGAAGTAGCAATAACAGGGCCGGCTGCCGAAGCTTTCCGCAAGGAACTGGAAAAAACTTACATTCCGGATAAAATAATGTTGGGCGGTACGCAAGGAAGTTTACCTTTGCTGCGCGACAAGTTTGCCGCCCACACGCAAGTGTTTGTTTGTAAGGATAAAACCTGCAGCCTGCCTGCCGATAATATCGCGGCAGCATTAAAACAAATTAAGGGCTAAAACCTTGTATTTATAAAAGCGACGGTACTTTGTAGTGCCGCTAATTACGAAACACAAAAACATAAATAATGAAAATTGAAGCACAGCACGTAGTGTCATTAACTTACGACCTGTATGTTGACCAGGATGGTACCGAGCAATTGGTAGAAAGCGCTACGCAAGAACAGCCATTAACTTTTTTATATGGCGTAGGCCAGATGCTACCAAAATTTGAAGAGCACCTGAGCACCCTATCAACCGGCGATAATTATGATTTTACTTTATCTGCCGAAGAAGGTTATGGCGAATATGATGATGAAGCCGTAGCTAACCTGCCGAAAGAAATGTTCCAGGGTGCCGAACAAATGCCGGCCGTAGGCGAGATTTTGCCGTTGCAGGATAACAATGGCAACCGTTTCCAGGGCCAGGTAGTATCGGTTACCGAAGATTCGGTAATTGTTGACCTTAACCACCCAATGGCTGGCCAGTCGTTACACTTTAAAGGTGAAATATTGAACGTTCGCCCGGCTAACGCCGAGGAATTGTCGCATGGCCACGCACATGGTGCTGATGGTCATCACGCGCACTAAAACTCTATAAATAAACAGAAAGCGTCATTGCGAGCGAGGAACGAGCGTGGCAATCCCCGAGTAGCAGATATACTTTATGCTTATCATGTCGGGGATTGCCACGCTATTGCTCGCAATGACGCTTTTAGATTATTATATATCCGCTTCACCCTTAGCATTAATATAACATTGCACCATGATGCGGCTCATTATGGGTTCGCCGTTAAGGGTGGCGGGCAAAAATTTCTTGTCCTCTTCGGTAAAAGGTTCGGTGCCTACGTTTTGTATGGTTTCTTCGCCATCAAACAGCATGTGTATCTTAAAATCGGCCAGGCGACCTAAAGGGCTCACCAGTATTTCCATCACTACACTAACTTCGCCGGCATCAACTATCTGTAAACCTTTGGGCACCCTAAACAAACGCAGGTAAGGCAAATAGCCATAATAGCGCCCGCCTATACGTACCGGTTTGGTCGATCTGTCGCTATCCCGCAGTTCGCGGTCAACAAAATAACTAAAGTTTGACCGCGCGCCTTCCCGCTCTTCAAACACCAGTGTATTATCATCGTAATTAAATACCTGTAATAACTTTTGATCTGTGCCAAAGAAGCGCCATACGCCGGTTTTTGCATCATTTTTAAAATTGCCGGTAGCCACAGCTACATTACCGTTAAACAAAGCTCTATACTGGCCTTGTTTTATTTGTTTGTCGGTTTCAATAATGGTTTGATAGCGCTCCTGCACCATGCCGGTAAGGTTACTTTTACGCTCAATAACTTTTTGGGCCAGGGTATTGCCGGCGTAAAGCAGGCTAAATAATAGGATTAGTAATTTATTCACGGGTTTATTTTGTATTGATGGGCAATATAGCCGTAATCTTCAATTTTTAATAACGGCTTTTTGCGTTGCTGTAATGTGTTGGCTGTAAAATATTACATACGCGTTGTAATTGTAGCGCTTAGATGCTTAAACTTGTACATCACCAAAACACAAAAACAATGTCTGCCTCAACACCTACCGAACAACCTTTTAAATCCGTCCGTTTTTCCGAAACTACCATAACCGAATTGATGATCCCATCATACTCCAACTTTGGTGGTAAAATACATGGCGGTATTTTGCTGTCGCTGATGGATAAAGTGGCCTATGTTTGCGCAGCCAAGCATGCAGGCAATTATTGTGTTACGGCATCAATTGATACGGTTGATTTTTTGCAGCCGGTAGAAGTTGGCGAACTGGTATCCTTCATCGCGTCGGTAAACTATGTGGGTAAAACTTCCTTAGTTGTGGGTATTCGCGTTGTATCCGAAAACATCAAAACCAATACTGTAAAACACACCAATACCAGCTACTTTACTATGGTAGCCAAGGATGATGATAATAAACCGGCGCTTATACCGGGACTGATACTGGAAACACGCGATCAGGTGCGCCGCTTTGTGGAGGCCAAACGCCGAAAAGAGATCAAGCAAACTTATAAACAGGAAGTGGGTAATATTACCGTACCGGATGGCTTTGATGAATGCGAAAATTTATTAATTGGAGAACGGGTAATTTTAATCAATAATTAACGTTTAATCACAAATGGTTGTGCTTTTTATAAAAAATAAAAAACTGTAACAAGTATTTTATTCATATATTACAATCCAATTACAAACTTGATTTAAACGAAGATTTAATCCCAAAAAATACTGAATGGCATTTTTAAACAATGTGCTGGAACCACCTGCTTATGGATGGACGGACGAGAACGGTGAACTGGCAAAACCAACCCCTAAACAAATTTTCAAAGAGTTTTTTTCGAGGCTGAATGTCTTCCGGGATAAAAAAAACTGGCTCAGCTTTATGAGCTGGATGATGATAGTGGTGCTAACACCCATGCTATTATTGTTCTTCTTCAAATATTTCACCATTAAATTATTGATAGTTGCCTTTGTGTATAGCATGATCATTATGGGTACGCATGGTACAATTTGGCACCATAGGTATTGCACGCATGGTGCTTACCAGTTTAAAAATGCTTTCTGGCGTTTCTTTACACAAAACCTTACGCTAAAAATGATCCCCGAAGAGATCTACGCTGTATCGCACCACGTGCACCACGCGCTGTCAGACAAACCGGGCGACCCATATAACGCTTCGGGCGGCTTTTTATATTGTTTCCTGGCGGATGTGAACCACCAGCCCATAGCCCGCAACCTGAGCGAGAAGGACTATAACTGCTGCGTGAAGCTAATGAAGCACACCGGTGTTAAAGTGAACACATATACCCAGTACCAAAAATGGGGTACGCTGGCTAATCCTTTCCACACGCTGATGGGCGTTGCTTTAAACTGGGGTTTTTGGTTTGTGGTATGTTACCTGTTGGGTGGTTTTGGTTTGGCGTTCGCGGTATTTGGCGCAGCCGGATTTTGGGGCGTAGGTGTACGTACCTTTAATTACGAGGGCCACGGCAAGGGCGAAGATAAACGCCGCCACGGTATTGATTTTAACCGCGAGGATATGTCAATAAACCAGGTTTGGCCGGGTATTGTAGCCGGCGAATGGCATAACAACCACCACCTGTATCCAAACAGCGCCCGTTCGGGCTTTAAGCCTTGGCAGGTTGATGGTGCCTGGTACTACATTAAATTTATGAGTATGATAGGCGCCGTAAGCTCTTATCGTGATAATAAAGCGCAGTTTTACGCGGAATATTATGATCCGCACATAAGCGGCATTGAAGCTGCCAAACCCGAGGTTGTAAAAGTGCACGATCTGGAAGAGGCTTTGCTTGTGGTGAAGTCTATGTAGAAGATTTTTTTTGAATAAGAAAACAGGCCCGGCTATTGTCGGGCCTGTTTTGTTTTAGTCCCGGGAAGTCGTATTCAAAAATGCTTAGTAACTAATTTATATGTATGGATAATTTTATGAATAAGTTTACTAAGTTTGGGCGCACTGAAAAAGCTGCATTGGGGTTTAATGCCCCCGGATTCTGAACAGGATCAACCGATTTAGTACATAGAGACAACGATAACAAACTGCCTGTTAGTTCTTCCCGGATTTTGCAGGTAGGTAAAATACCTTATGAAGTTAAGATTAGGAATGATTGGCGGCGGCCAGGGTGCTTTTATTGGTGCCGTACACCGTATAGCGGCCCGTATTGATGGAGATTATGAACTGGTATGCGGCGCGTTTAGCAGCGATGCCGAAAAGTCAAGAGCAAGTGGTATTGAGCTGGGTGTTGCTGCCGATAGGGCCTACGCATCGTACGAAGAACTTATAGAAAAAGAGAAACAATTACCCGAAGACCAGCGGGTACAGGTAATAAGCATAGTAACGCCAAACCATGTGCACTTTGGGCCAACCAAAATGGCGCTCCAAAACGGCTTCCACGTGGTGCTTGATAAGCCGATGACGTTTTCGCTAGCCGAGGCTAAAGAATTGGAGAAAGTGGTTAATACCAGCGATAGATTATTTTGCTTAACTCATACCTACACGGGCTACCCTATGATAAAAGAAGCCAAACAGCTGGTTAAAGCCGGTAAAATTGGCAAAGTGCGCAAGGTGTATGTAGAATATCCGCAAGGCTGGTTGAGCAATTTTGTGGAAGGGGGAGATAATAAGCAAGCCACATGGCGTACAGATCCGGGTAAAAGCGGTATTGCTGGTGCCATGGGCGACATTGGTACACATGCCTTTAACCTGATGGAATATGTAACCGGTTTGCAGGTTACACAGCTTTGTGCCGATATTAACGTAGTGGTTGAAGGCCGCCAATTGGACGACGATGGCGCGGTACTCATTAAACTAAATAACGGCGCAAGCGCGGTACTAACGGCAACCCAGGTAGCCACCGGCGAAGAGAACAATGTGCGCATCCGCGTGTATGGTGAAACGGGTAGCCTGGAGTGGCAGCAATGGGACGCGAACACCTTGCTGGTTAAAATGGATAGTAAGCCATGGGAGGTCTATCGCACCGGCGGTAAATATGTATCTTCATTTGCTACGCATAACACCCGTACACCTGCCGGGCACCCCGAAGGATATTTGGAAGCATTTGCTAACTTGTACCACAATTTCGCGCTGAGTGTGCAGGCACAAATTGAAGGCAAAGAAGCAACACCCGAAGCTTTGGATTATCCGGGCATTGGGGAAGGCGTGCGCGGTATGGCATTTATTGAAAATGTAATTGCCTCAGGTAAATCAGATTTAAAGTGGACACCATTTAACGTATAAAAACCAATTATGAAAACAATAAAAGGCCCCGGAATTTTTTTAGCCCAATTTTTAGGCGATACTGCGCCGTTCAATACTTTAGAAGAGATCTGCAAGTGGTCGGCCGGCTTAGGCTTTAAAGGCGTGCAGATACCAAGCTGGGCAACCAGCTACTTCGACCTGCAAAAAGCCGCCGAAAGCAAAACCTACGCCGACGAGATCAAAGGCCTGGTAAACAGCCACGGCCTTGAGATCACCGAACTATCAACCCACCTGCAAGGCCAACTGGTAGCTGTAAACCCTGCTTATGATGACCTGTTTGACGCCTTTGCACCCGATGCAGTAAAGAAAAACCCCAAAGCACGCCAGGAATGGGCAGTGCAACAATTAAAATATGCGGCTAAAGCTTCGCAAAATTTAGGATTGAACGCTGCGGCTACCTTTAGCGGTGCCCTGCTATGGCCAACCGTTTACCCGTGGCCGCAACGCCCTGCAGGTTTGGTAGAGACAGGTTTTACCGAACTGGCTAAACGTTGGTTACCTATCCTTGACGTTTACGAAGAACACGGCATAGACCTTTGCTACGAAGTACACGCCGGCGAGGACCTGCATGACGGTATAACTTTCGAGATGTTTTTGGAGAAGGTGAACAACCACAAGCGTTGTAACTTATTGTATGACCCGTCGCACTTTGTGTTGCAGTGCCTGGATTATCTGGAGTACATCGATATCTATCACGAGCGTATCAAAATGTTCCACGTTAAGGATGCGGAGTTTAACCCAACCGGCAGGCAGGGTGTATACGGCGGTTACCAGAATTGGGTTGACCGTGCGGGCCGTTTCCGTTCATTAGGTGATGGGCAGGTTGATTTTAAATCCATATTCAGTAAAATGGCGCAGTATAACTTTAGTGGCTGGGCCGTAATGGAGTGGGAGTGTGCCCTTAAACATCCGGAAGATGGCGCCAAAGAAGGCGCGGTTTTCATCAAAGATCATATCATTCGCGTGACTGAGAAAGCGTTTGATGATTTCGCTGCCGCAGGATCAGACGAAGCGTTTAACCGTAAATTATTAGGCTTAGATTAATTTTTTGCGCTGCCGGTCAATGCTGATTGGCCGATATTCAGGTGGTTATATTTTTAAACATTGTAGGCGCATTGTTTAAAAATATAACCACTTTGTTTTTCAACTTATTAAAGCATTAGTTTATATTTAGCCAACCATTTTATAAACTAAACTAAAAAAACACAATGCAAATTAATCGTACCCAACTATTCAGGGCAAGTTGCTTGTCGCTGTTAGTTACGTCATTGTCCTTTGGTATCCGTGCGGGTATTTTGGGCAAGCTTGGCGAAGATTTTCAGTTAGATAAGGCCCAACTGGCATCTATCACCGCTACCGCATTTTATGGCTTCCCGATAGCCGTTGTTGTAGGCGGTTTTATTGTTGATGTTATTGGCATGAAACGCTTGCTGGTGCTGGCTTTTATATTCCACCTGGCCGGCATTTTATTAACCATATTTGCCGGGGGCTTCTGGACGTTGTACATATCTACCTTGCTGGTTGGTTTGGCCAACGGTACAGTTGAAGCGGCCTGTAACCCACTGGTTGCCAGTTTGTATACTGATGAGAAAACCACCAAGCTTAACCACTTTCACCTGTGGTTCCCGGGGGGGATTGTGATAGGTACGCTGATCGTTACGTTCTTTAACCAATTTGGCCTGAGCTGGCAGATACAGGTAGGCATGATGCTTATCCCGACTGTTATTTACGGTTACCTGTTCTCCAAACTGGATTTCCCGGTTACCGAACGTGTGGCCTCGGGGGTAACTACTGCGGGTATGTATAAAGCTGTGGCTAGTCCGCTGTTTATATTTATGTTTATTTGCATGTTTGGTACTGCTATTACCGAGCTGTTTACCGGCCAGTGGATAGACGTGTTATTGAAAAACGTATCAGAGAACGCGTTGTTATTATTAACCCTGGAAACAGGTGTTATGGTATTGGGTCGCGCCTTTGCCAAACCGGTGCTTAAATTGTTCACCCCACAAACAGTGTTGTTGATATCGGCCATATTAGCCGCAACGGGTTTATATATGCTGAGCCATACCTCGGGTGCTACTATTTTTGCGGCAGCCGTGATATTTGGTATGGGCGTATGCTTTTTCTGGCCAACTATGCTGGGCTTTGTTAATACCAACATACCGGCCAGCGGTGCATTAGGTATGAACCTGATGGGTGGCGCAGGCATGTTCGCGGTATCTGTTTATACCATATTTATGGGCGATTTTTACGACCGCATTGTTAAGGAAGCCAATGGCGACAATACCTTCGCGGGGCGTGAGGTTTTGAACGCGACACTGATCATTCCATGTATATTGATCGTGGCTTTTGCCGGCCTGGTTATATACATGAAAGGCAAAGCCAAAAAGGATGCAGCTGCCGTGCAGCTGTAGTATTTTAGCTTAAAAACATAAAAAAAGGCGATAAGGATAAACTTATCGCCTTTTTTTATGCACATAAGGGTTAAATATTCGTTACACGAGGCTAATCCTAACGGGATATTGCTATTTTTAGCCCCTGTGTTTTTAAACCAATTTTAAACTAATATAAATGAATACTACTACTAAAATTAAATTGTCATTAATGATGTTCCTGCAGTTTTTTGTGTGGGGAGCGTGGTTTGTGGCTCTAGGTCCATTTTTAGCAAAAAACCTTAGCGCTTCCGGTGCCGAGATAGGTGCTGTTTTCTCTACTCAATCATGGGGAGCTATCATCGCTCCGTTCATTGTTGGCTTAATTGCTGATAAATATTTTAATGCAGAAAAGATACTGGCCATATTACATGTAGTTGGTGCCGTATTAATGTACCAAATGTATAATGCCACAAGTGTCGACGCATTTTACCCTTATGTTTTGGCTTACATGATATTATACATGCCAACTCTGGCACTGGTAAACTCGGTATCGTTTAACCAGATGGTTGATCCTGAGAAGCAGTTTTCGAGTGTTAGGGTATGGGGCACCATAGGCTGGATAGTAGCCAACATTTTAATAAGCTTCATCCTGCGTTGGGATTCTCCTGAATCAGTTGACCAGGGGCTACTGAAAAATACTTTCCTGATGGCCGGTGCTTCGTCATTGCTGTTAGGTTTATTCAGCTTTGCTTTGCCAACTACGCCACCAAAATTAAAGGGCCAAAAAGTTACGATATCGCAGTTATTGGGTTTAGATGCTTTGAAATTGTTGAAAGACTGGAACTTCTTCGTGTTCTTTATTTCGTCTATTTTAATCTGTATCCCACTGGCGTTCTACTACTCAAACGCGAGTAACTACCTGATAGACCTGAAAGTTGAACAGCCTTTATTAAAAATGACCATCGGTCAGTTCTCCGAAGCAGCATTTATACTTGCTTTACCACTATTCTTTAAACGGTTTGGTATTAAATGGACTATCCTGGTGGGTATGTTAGGCTGGGCCCTGCGTTATTTATTGTTTGCCTACGGTAACGGCGGCGAGTTAAGCTTTATGCTGATATTAGGTATTGCTATGCACGGTGTTTGCTATGATTTCTTCTTCGTGGCCGGCCAGATCTATACCGACTCGAAAGCTGGTCCACAATACAAAAGCGCAGCTCAGGGTATGATAACCCTGGCAACTTATGGGGTTGGTATGTTAATTGGTTTTTACATAGCCGGTTTAATATCTGACGCGTACAACAGCCCTGCCGGCCATGACTGGCATACCATATGGTTAATACCTGCCGGTATAGCCGTTGCGGTAATGGTGTTGTTTATTTTGTTATTCAACGATAAATCAAAAGCGGGCAAACATGTTGCATAAGGTTTAGTGTTATATCATTATACAGGTAGTGATGGGTTTTAAACCCATCGCTATTTTTGTTTATATTGGCTGGTGATATGAGTGCTGCTATACAAATAAACAACATCCACAAAACCTTTAATGCCGGCAAACCTAACCAGGTAAATGCTGTAAATGGTGTAAACCTCAGTATCAACGCGGGAGAGTTTGTGGTAATTGTAGGTTCAAACGGTTCGGGAAAAACAACGTTGCTGAACCTGATTTCGGGCAGTGTGTTGCCAAGCTCGGGTAGTATCAGTATTTATAATACGGATGTAAGCAAACTGGCCGATCATGACCGCAGTAAATGGATTGCCCGCGTGTTTCAAAACCCCATGAGTGGTACGGCGTCGGAGTTAAGTATACTGGATAACTTTCGCCTGGCGGCTATACGCACCAAGGACAAGGGTTTAACTATTGGCGTTAACGAGGCTTTTAAGCAGCAGGTACGCAATAAAATAGCTACGTTGGGCATGGGTCTCGAAAATAAGATAGAACAGCCTATGGGCACGCTTTCGGGCGGACAAAGGCAGGCGCTTACCTTGTTGATGAGTGTGATGGATGATTGTAAAATACTGTTGTTGGATGAACCTACCGCCGCCCTCGACCCACGCTCGGCTGATGTGGTAATGCGTACTGCTAATCAACTTACTGAACAGTTTAAGCTTACCACTATACTGGTAACACATAACCTGAAAGATGCGCATACTTATGGTTCCCGAATAATTCAAATGGTCGAAGGCACTATTATTAAAGACCACGATGCAAAAGGAAAAGAAGCGCTAAAGCAGAATGACCTGTTTGAATGGTTTGGGTGATAGGTAATAAGTGAGTGAGAGAGTGGATTTGCGTTAGTGATAGGAAGGGTTTAGCCCCGACGAAGGAGGGGCCGAAGCGATAGCGGAGCCCTGGATAGCACGGGCCGAAGGCAACGCCATAAAAGTGATTAGAGATTATAGGTTAGTTTCTTTCCTGTTTTACTATTCAATCATTACCTGTTAAACCTTCGTAGTAACATTTATTACATTCTTATAAACGAACAATTAACGACAGTACACACGCACACACAACTAATCAACTATCGGGGCCAAGCATGAGTGCAAAGGCCTTTACGCTCACCCTTCGACGGGGCTCAGGGTGACACCCTTCTTTTTTCTACACGCAATACAACAACAACGACGGCAGGCTATCACGCCAATCAATAATTTATTAGCCCTATAGCTATAGCGGCAAAGAATATATCCTTTACTCAATCACTCATTCCATCTAAACAAAATTTTGGCCCCATTCTTGTATTCATCAAAGCACTATGATGAACAACAATTTCCAAAATATATTTGATGCGTACCAACTGGTTAGTGGTGCAAAGATCAAGGGCAAAAAGCAAGACGAGATATTTGAATTGGGCGATTATGATGCTACTAAGCGCGCATATACGCTTTACCCTACAGATAACGGTGTACGCTATGATGATTTTAGCGTGGCCGTATCTGAAACAGAACTGAAAAATAACTTTATGATAGCCGTTGTAGCTATTGACAGGAAAGCTGCTTAACGCAGGCTTAATACCCGCTCATTTTTACATTGTTATATTTTTTTGCATCTTTGTAAAAAAATATAACAATGCTATTTAAAAGATCATACTGCAAACACCAAATGGGGCCTATTGCGCCGCAGCAGGATGGTCGTGCCCTGGCACTAACTCTCCCGCACTTCGTATAGCGAGTACCGCTTACACATTAATTTTTATTTTTTTAATACAGGCCCTCGTTTATTGAGGCTAATTTTTATAATTTTTTATGGACACTTTTTACACTGTCGAAGAGAAGTATTTACAGGCAGTTGATGAATTGAGCTATGGCGAGACCCCTAAAGCGTTACGATTACTGAACGAAATTGTAGCAAACGATAATGGTTACGCCCGCGCGCATTACCAGCTTGGCCTTGTATACTATTATAATATGGAAGATTATCAAACCGCAGGTTATCACTTTAAATTGTGTATTGATATTGAACCATCGTTTCCGGATGTTTATGTGCATTATCTTAAACTCATTGTGTTTTTAAACATGCACAAATTGGTTAACAATGTTGCCCAGCAAGCTTTAGCTACGCCGGGTGTTAATACTGCAGCGATATATGATTTGCTTGGCTTGTTTGCCGAGAAGCGTAAGCGCTGGGATGACGCCCTGGTAAACTATCAGCATGCTTTATTGGATGCCACTAACAAAATTGAGGTTGATGATATTGAAGAGAACATTGCACGCGTAAAAGCCAAGCAACAGCAACTTGCAAAGTACAATTATTTATTAGCATAAAACGGGTGCGGGAGCTATTTCCGCACTCTGCTAAAACGTTTTTAACGAAATATAATTCTGTTTATTATATATTAATTAAAATTATATTTTACATCTGCATGTATATACAAAGTATTTTTGTAGCGATTGATTAAACCCTGCTGTTTTTTGATAGTCATAAGTGTATAAAATTTATGAATATGAAAAAGATAGCTTTATTATCAGCAATAGCGTTAAGTGGCTTATTTATCAATAGTGCAAAAGCGCAGGTATTTCAAATAGGTGTACAGTTTGGCGGCGGCATGAGGCCGGTTGTTCAGGCATCAGTAGCTGCACCGGTTGCCGCAGTAAGTTATGCGGATGACTATTATTATTTGCCCGAGGTTGACGCTTATTATAGCAGAGCCGACGAGGAATATTACTACAATGATGGCATAACCTGGGTTGCTGCCCCGTATTTACCGGGTGCTTACCGCAACTATAACTGGCGCAATGTGCGTAGGGTTGAAGTACATGCTTACCGCCCATACTTAAATGCCCGCGTATACCGCGAAAGATACAGAGGTGCCGCTTTTGACTGGGGACGCTACGAACGTAACCAAATGGCCCGCCGTTATGATGTTAGGGTAGACCGCTCACGCCCTGAACCTAGATTTGATAACCGTGCTTACGGCCGCAATGATAACCGTAACGATAACCGCGGCTACAACCCACGCGGCAGCGAACACATGGACAGAGGATATAACGGCCGTGACAACGACCGCAACTGGCAGCAAGACCGCAACGGACGCGGCAACGATGACCGTAAAGGCCGGGATGATAACAGAGGCGGCAGAGGTGATGACCGTGGCAGAAGCAATGTTGGCGAAACCCGTTTTGCCAGCAACAACGGCCCGGGTTCATTCGGCCGCGGCAGATAAGCGCAATTTCCCCCATCATATATTATGCAATAAAGCCACCGCTTGGGTGGCTTTGTTGTTTTATGAGGAAATAAGCTGTCATCCTAAGCGTAGTTAAGGATGACTAACGTTTATATTTTTAATATTCACTTGCCTTATTCAGCATCTCCACCGTTTCTTTATCCAAATTTAAATCAACAGCCTGTGTTATTTGTTTAAGCTGCTCAACTGATGTTGCACTGGCTATAGGTGCGGTAATACCGGGGCGGGCAATTACCCAGGCTACGGCAACGGCAGCCGGTGTGCTTTTGTATTGCGCGGCAACTTCATCTAACGCGGCTAAAATACGATAGCCACGGTCGTCCAGGTATTTTTTAACGCCGCCGCCGCGTGCACTTTTCTTCAGGTCATCCTCGCTGCGGTATTTGCCGGTGAGGAAACCGCTGGCCAGCGAGTAATAGGTTATTACGCCTACATGGTTTTCTGTGCAAAATAGTTCCAGCTCTTTTTCGTAGCCTTCACGGTCGTACAGGTTATACTCGGGTTGCAAGGTTTCGTAACGGGCAAAGTTATTGATGTGGCTTACCTGTTCGGCCATGCGCATACGGTCGGCCGTGAAGTTGGACGCGCCTATGGCGCGTACTTTGCCTTGTTTAATCAGTTCGGTAAAAGCGGCCATGGTTTCTTCCAGCGGTGTGCCTTTATCGTCATCATGTGATTGGTAGAGGTCGATATAATCGGTCTGCAGGCGCTTTAACGATGCTTCAACAGCCTGGGTGATATAGGCCTTTGATAGCCCTTTTTTATCTTCGCCCATGGGCTTACCTACCTTGGTAGCCAGAGTGATCTTTTCGCGCTTGCCGCTTTTTTTGAGCCAGTTGCCTATAATGGTTTCCGATTCGCCGCCGGTATTGCCGGGTACCCATTTGGAGTATACATCGGCAGTATCAACCAGGTCAAGCCCGCTATCAACAAAAGCATCCAGCAGGGCGAATGATTCCTGCTCGTTTGCTGTCCATCCAAAAACATTGCTGCCAAAGGCGAACGGCCTTACCACAATGCCCGATCGGCCAAGTTCTCTTTTTTCCATATTTTAAAAATAGCGCTTAGGCGTGAACTTTGTCAACCTGTTCGGCCAATTCATCAACCCAGCCCGATAGGTAGGGTTCTGTACCGTCAATGCGTTTCCAGATGCCGTCGGCTTCTTTAGTGATCACCAGGTGCAGGGTGTCGTCAATAGAAGTGAATTGATAGGCGTTGCGATAGCCGCCATGGGTTATGTGTTTTACGATGCCGCTAACAGTGCCATCCGAGCCTGTTAACTGTGCGGTGAATTGTGCTTCCATAAGATAGATCTATATATAATATTGTATAAAGATAAACGCTTGTAAGGTGTTTCTGTTTGCGGCCTCGGTCATGTTTACGTAAGGAATATATTATATTTACCGCTATGGAGCAGGTAACGCCGGATGTACAGGTACTGATAGATATTGTGAATACCAAAATGCCTTTCGGGAAGCACCAGGGAGTATTGATCTGCGATTTGCCGGCTTATTACCTGGAGTGGTTTAAGGCTAAGGGCTTCCCGCCGGGAAAACTGGGTATGCTGCTATCAACTACCTACGAAATTAAAACCAACGGACTGAATACTTTGCTGGTGCAGATCAGGAAGGCATATCAAACACCTAAGCGATAATATTACATAAACTGTTTCGGCCGCTGTTTTTGCCCGGCTAGTTCTGCCAGTTCATTTATCCGCTTTTCGCGTGTTTCCGGCCGTTTGGCGGTTGTTATCCAATGCAGCATCATTTTCTTTACAGATTTGCTCAGGCTTTCAAAATATTGTGACGAGCCTTTGTGGGCCTTGAAGGCTTTGGTCAGATCCTTGGGGATGGTTAGCTCTTCCACCTCATCCAGTATAACCCAGCTGCCGTTTTGTTTTGCTGTCGCGATGGTAGCGTGGCCTGCCGCTGTCATCAGGCCATCGGCTATCAATTGTTCTATTTTAGCTTTGTTGATCTTTGACCATGCGCTGGTAGGCTTGCGCCTGCCGAAGTATTGCACAAAAGTTTCCTCATCAACTGATCTCCTTACGCTGTCTATCCAGCCAAAGCAAAGCGCTTCATCAACGGCGTCGCTCCAGGATAGTGTAGGTTTACCGGATGTTTTTTTATACTGTAATAACCAAACAGATTGCTCTTTATCATGATTTTGCTGCAGCCATTCGCGCCAGGCCGCACGGCTGGTGGCGTAAAACGTTTCAACATCTTTTTTAAACTGGGCCATCGCAATTAAAAGTATGTAATTTATTTTTTACATG
The DNA here is from genome assembly GCF_059690715.1 of Mucilaginibacter sp. A3364. NCBI lineage: Bacteria > Pseudomonadati > Bacteroidota > Sphingobacteriia > Sphingobacteriales > Sphingobacteriaceae > Mucilaginibacter > Mucilaginibacter sp. A3364. Next base: position 2,304,669 of record NZ_JCAWED010000001.1, on the reverse strand, counting down.
ATGAAGAATCGCCATATTTAAACCCGGCGGGCTTATCACAGTCTCAAATCAAAACCGAATCATGAAACATATATTCTTACTCGCTTTTATCGTACTATTTGGGCTTAACGCCAACGCGCAGGGAAGCTACAGCATAGGCGGTATTGTTAAAAATACCAAAGGCGAAAGGCTGCAATCGGCCACTGTGTTTATTGCCGGGTCGCAAAAGGCGACCGCTACCACTGCCAGCGGCGAGTTTGAGTTTAATGGCATAGCGCCCGGCACTTACCAGGTTGTGGTGAATATGCTGGGTTATGCTTCGGTCAAGCAAAATGTTATTGTAAAGGATGGCTCAGCATCGCTTAATATAGTACTTGCCGAGAAAGCTATTGCTTTAGACCAGGTAACTATCGGATCGGGCGCGAAGAAATCGGAATACCTGAAAACTTTCCTTCGTTATTTTATGGGGGATTCGCCCAATGCTAAGGCTTGCGTGATTAAAAATCCTGATATTATAGATTTTGCCACCACAAAGACCCTGCTTACCGCTACTACCGATGATTTTTTAGAAATAGAGAATAAAAACCTGGGCTATACCGTAAAGTACCTGCTGCGCACTTTTCAATATGATAATGCGATGGACAGAACTTATTACGACGGCGAATCGGTATTTGTACCCATGACCGGTACCCCGAAACAACAACAAGTATGGGAGGCCAACAGGGCCAAGGCTTATGAGGGTTCGTTTATGCAATACCTGCGTGGTATTTATGATAATACCAGTCGCGAGCAAGGTTTTTTAACTTATGTAATTGTTAGTCCGGCTTTACCTATCATGATAAAACCCAACCCTGTTTACCCGCTGCAATTGATAAAAAGGCTGGACAGTAATTTTGTGAATTTCTCCTACAAGCAGCGCCTGTATGTAGAGTATAATAAAAAGAAAGCCGCCAAAGAGGACAAGTTATCAGACCGCGAGAATATTACCATTGACCTGGCCGATATGGGTTCCATGTTTGCCATAGATGCCGATATTGATAAACGCGGTAGTTTTACCAATTCGCGTAGCCTGCTATTGCAAGGCTACTGGGGCAGCCGACGCATTGGCGACCAATTACCGATAGAATACATTTACACTCCGCAGAAAAAGTAAAGACAATCAAAGCTTAGTGAACCAACCCTTTTTCCAGAAAATAATGATCTGGATAAAGCCAATAATGCCCATACCTATCAACGCATAAATATAGCCATTGGGCGAGTACAATTCGGGCATATTATCGGGCATTACCCTGTTGGTAACGGGGTCAACTTTGGCGAAGTTCATGCCGTAAATACCGGCTATGAAGGTTAGTGGGATGAATATGGCCGATATAATGGTGAGTACCTTCATGATCTCGTTCATGCGGTTGCTAACCATGCTTAGGTAAAGATCTATGATAGAGGAGGTGATCTCCTTGTAATTCTCCAGCAGGTCCATTATCTGCACGCAATGGTCATAGGCATCGCGCAGGAAGGGTTTAACTTCGGCTTTTATCAATCCGTTATCAGCCCGTAACATCTCGTTTATCTTATCCCGCTCCGGCCATATAGCACGGCGCAGAATAATAAAACTGCGTTTAAGTTGCTGGGTATCGTACATAATGGTTTTATCGGCGTGGGCGTAAAGCCGATCCTCCACAGCATCTAACGTTTCACCTATCTGCGCCAGCATAATAAAATAATGGTCGAGCACGGTATCGCTCAGCGCGTAGAGCATATAGCTCGGGCCCGCGGTACGGATGATACCTTTCCCGCTGGCCAACCGGGCCTTTACTGCATCAAAATAATCATCATGCGTTTCCTCAAAGCTGATGATCATATCATCTTTGATCAGCGCCGAAAACTGGCAGTTGATCAATTCCTTTTCGTCATTAAAGCGTATTATTCGGCTTACCGCGAAGGCATATTCATCGTAATCATCATACTTGGGGCGTTGGTGGGTGTTTACAATATCCTCTAACACCAAGGGGCTTACATTTAAATGCGTACCTATATCGTTAAACAATTGCGCGTCGCCCAGGCCCTGTACCTGTATCCAGTGGGTATGCTTGGTGCAGCTTTTAAGTTGTTTTATAGCAACTTTAATATCCTTCCCTTCAGAAGTTATCAACTCATCGGCATTATATGAGTAAACCTTAATAATAGGCTTCAACGCTGCCTCATCAATATTGATGGTGCCGGGGCGCTCGCCCACGTTGCGTTTTATAGCTTTGTAGGCTACTTTTTTAATGCCGTGTTTCATTTACAAATAGTTTATAGTTTGTGGGCCCTGGTTAAACAACAGATCCACAATACTCAGGTTTTTTAAAAAGCCCTGTCTATCCTCAAATACCTGAAAATACGGCTTTTGTTCGTAATTAATTTCTTTTTTCGAACTCATGGCATGGCGCAGGTCGGCTACGCTGGCCGGGTAGGTAGCTTCGTAGGTTTCGGTATGTTGCAGGGGCGTTTGTATTTTTATGCACTTAAGCAATAGCTGCAACAATTGTTCATTATAGTCAAACAAGTATTCAAAATGCTTTTCATAAAACGGTTTAAAATCATCCTCATAATACTCAAAATAAGCCGAGCGGCGATAGCATGACTCTAAACTCATCCAATGCGCGCGCTGCCACCTAAAATCATAGCTTATCTTTACATCCTTGCTTTTGGTATGCACTTTTGAGCCTTTTACCACCGGTACCACTAAGCTTAACATACCGTCGGGCGAATAGATATTGGCCCGGTTGCGGTATGTTTGTTTTGGGAAGTGTTCTTCGCTTTCAAACAGTATATCAGGCTTATAATTATTTAGTTGTGAGAAATAAGCCACCGGCGGAAGATAAAACATTGGCAGTACAGCACCTTTTTCAATCATATATTTTATGTTTGCAGATAAAACTCGACGAAAATAATGATAAAAAAAGGGCTTTCAAGGTTAGGTATCTTCTTTTTGTACCTGATGTCGTTGCTGCCCTTTTGGTTTTTATACCTTGTATCTGATGTTTTATACGTGATCTTGTATCATGTAACTGGCTACCGCCGCGCGGTGGTAAAGGAAAACCTGGCCAACGCCCTCCCCGAAAAAACACAAGCCGAGCGCGACGACATTGAACGTAAATACTACAAACACCTGGCCGATCTGCTGGTGGAAGCCATCAAAATGATCAGCATTTCAAAAGAAGAAATGCAGCGCCGCGTAGTAGCCCTTAATCCCGAAATTGTACAGCATTATTTTGATAAAGGCAAAAGCATAACCGCTGTGGCCGGCCACTATTGCAACTGGGAATGGGCCGGTATGGAGTTTAGCATTGATAACCCGCTGTTTGTTATTTACAAACCCTTGGCCAACGAGGTGTTCGACGAATTTTTTATTAAAGTGCGCTCTAAATTTGGCGGCATAGCTGTGGCTATGAAGCAAACCCTACGCACTATGGTGGCCAATAAAAATGAGTTGACCGTAACCGTTTTTGCCGGCGACCAAACCCCCGTGCGCGAGGAAGCTAATTACTTTACCGAATTTTTAAACCAGCCCACAGCCGTTTTTTTAGGCATTGAGAAGATTGCCAAGCTCATAGATTCGGTGGTGATTTTTTATGATATGAAGAAGGTTAAACGTGGGCATTATACGTACGAGATTGTACCTTTGGTGGAGAATGCCAGGGAAGCGCAGCCGCACGAAATAACCGAAGCGCACGTGAAGTACCTTAACGAAATAATAAAAGCAAAACCCGAATATTGGCTATGGTCGCACCGCAGGTGGAAGTTTAAGCCGGAGGATAGAAATAAATAAATGAGTAATACGCCTAAAGTAGCCATTGTTATATTAAACTGGAACGGTATTGAGCACCTGCGCCAGTATCTGCCCTCGGTACTATCATCAGTTTATCCCAATCTTGAGATTGTGGTGGGCGACAACGGCTCTACCGACGCCTCTGTTGATTTTATCCGCCGGGAATACCCAGGCATCACCATTATAGAAACAGGCCAGAATTACGGCTTTACAGGCGGTTATAATCGTGTGTTAGAGCAGGTAGAGGCCGATTATTTCATCTTACTAAACTCGGACGTAGAAGTTCAACCCGGCTGGATACAACCGGTTATTAACCTGATGGAAAGCGACCCGCTGATTGCCGTGGCAGCGCCAAAAATTATGGCTTATAATCAGAAAGATCATTTTGAGCATGCCGGTGCCGCGGGCGGATTGATAGATCGTTTTGGTTACCCGTTTTGCCAGGGCCGCATGTTTTACGAAATAGAAGAGGATAAGGGGCAATACAACGAGTCGAAGGAAGTATTCTGGGCATCGGGCGCGGCTATGTTCATTAAAAAGCATTGCTGGGAAGAAGCCGGCGGTTTTGACGATCGCTTTTTTGCGCATATGGAAGAGATCGATCTTTGCTGGCGCTTAAAGAACCGTGGTTACAAGGTTATGTACTGTGCCGAGTCGGTAGTTTATCACTTAGGCGGCGGCACCTTAAATACCGAGAATCCATTTAAAACGTATTTGAACTTTCGTAACAACCTGTTGCTGTTGAAAAAGAATTTGCCGTTTTGGCGATCGGTAGGCGTTATCATCTTCCGTTATATATTGGATCTGTTGGCGCTGGCGCGCTTTTTAAGCGAGGGTAAGCGTAAAGATGCCTGGGCCGTTAGCCGCGCGCATCAAAACTTTATCCGCCATATATTTAAAAAGGAAACACCAACTTCCCTCAAATACAAAACCATGAAAATGACCTACGCCAAAAAGCTTACAGGTATGTATTACCGCAGCATTGTGTGGGACTTTTTTGTGAAAAAGCGTACTACTTTTTCAAGTCTTGATCAGTCGAAGTTTGAGTAGACTCATCAGGCTTTTTTTCCTGGCGGGAAAGGTTAATCCCCAATTGCTCATCGCTGGGTAAATGCAAATGCACATCGCGCTGCTGGAAAGGTATTTCAATACCCTCGCGACTAAAGGTATTGTAAATATCTGTTAACACATGGCTCTTCAATTCCTGCCAGTGGGTAATATCATCAGCCCAAAATAACAACCTGAAATCCACCGAGCTTTGATTAAGCAGATACAGAAACACCAAAGGTGCCGGGTCGTTCATGATATCCTCACGCTTTAGCAATATCTCTTTCAACAAACCCTGTACTTTTTCAATATCCGAGCCATAGGCTACGTTAATGATCAATTCTACGCGGCGGTTATCATTGCTCAGCGTCCAGTTAATTACGTGGCGCGATATCAGATCGCCGTTAGGCACAATAACTTCCGAACCATCGGCCGTAGCTATTTTGCTTGAGCGGATGCCGATCTCCTTAATAGTGCCAGATCGACCGTCAACTTCAATGATATCACCTATCTGAACCGGTTTTTCAAAGGCCAGTATTAGGCCTGATACCAAGTTGTTTACAATGTTCTGTAAGCCAAAACCAATGCCCACACCGAAGGCAGAGATAATTATCGTCAACTTGTCCAGCGGGAAATTGGAAGCCGCCACAGCCAGTAAAAAGCCTATGCTGATGATGCCTATACGGATAAGTAGAGTAGAGGTGCGGTTCTTTTTTTGATAAAGATCAAAATCCTGCTTGCCGGCCACTTCATATAAGTAGCTGATGATTTTTGACGCGATGGTTGATAGCCATAACACCACCACAAAAACAATAATACTTTGAAAGGTGAACGAGGTGCCGGTAGAACCTATCTGGTGCGTATTGCTCAAAAACTCGCTGATGTATTTATAAGCTGCATCCTCAATATCCAGGTTCTGGCTCAGCATGATTAGCCATAGTATTACGGCTATTACGTTTAATATATTCCGAAACTTATCGCGCAGTAATTTAAAATCAATGTACGATGCAAAGCTGTTTTTGCTTTTGTTGGCTTCCAGTTGTAAAAACAAGCCTTCCATGATGATCTGTACCACAAAATGCAATGCCAGTGCCAGCCAAAGATTATACACAGCCGTTACGCCGAATATTTTAGCGAGGCTGAATCTGCCAAATACATTGCAAACAAACGATAGTCCTTGCAATACAATAAATATGCGTACTACAATACGTGTAAAAGGAGGCAGGCCATCGATCACTTCGCCCACGCGGCGTAAAAAACGGATGCTCAGCGCAACTGCTACGGCAGCGAGTATAAGAATAGCGATCCTGTCGACATCGGATACTTGTATAAACAGGTTGCTGATGCTGTATAATACGGTTATCCAAAATAGCTGGTGCAGATAGTTAAACACCGGCGGTATGCAAACATATCGCGCCAGCCAAAGTACAGCTACCATTAATACCAGGAAAAAAGCTTCGAGGAAAACAATAGGCGGATGATCGTAAAAATTAGGTATCACCACGAAGGCTACAATAAAGGTAGAAAGCACCGGATGTTTTACCACGTAGCGGGTTTGGTTAAGCACGCTGTCGGGTATTTCTTTAAGACGCGTTATTTTACGTCGATTGGTGAATATCCACATAAAAAACAAGGTGAACAGGATAACGCCGGCCAGGTGTATTAACACATCGCGCCCGATAAAGAAGTTGAACAGGCGCTGGTTCATGGTGACGGTTTTGCTCCATGCCTCGCTAAAGCTGCCCTTAGGTTCGGGGCGCATTTTCCAGATCTTATCATATTCGCCTGTAAACGCGCGTATGCTGAAATCTTTTATTTTAAGGTTAATGCGGTCGGTTTCATCCAGTATGGCAATATAAACCGCGGTAATGCGGTTTTGCAGGTGGCCAATTTTAAGGATAAGTTTTTTATTGGTAGAGTCGAGGCTTTCCCATTTCAGGTACAGCGCTTCCTTCTGTATCAGGAAGGTTTCGCGCAGTATACTATCAGTTGGTAAAATATTAATGGAACGATCTTTGGCCAGGGCTTCCAGCTCGTTTTGGTTTTGTACCAGGCGCTCGTTTATTTCTTTGAGTTGATCCTGGTTAACGTCCAGTTGTTCGTTTATCCGGTTCAGGAAACCCCGGATGGCATACAAATAACGCAAGGTACCCGAGCGGTCGTTATTGATGAGCCCACGGATGGTGCTTAGTCTACCCTCTAGTTTTGGCAATAGTTCGCCCAGCTCAACGGTATCGATGCCACGGCTTAAATTGCTTTTAACATCATTAAGCGCCAGGTTATAATCTTCAATTTTTTTGAGGACGCCATTGATGGAAGTATCTACCTTTTTGTAACCGTGCAGTAGCGAATCGCGGCTATGTATGGCCGCGCGCAGGGAATCCTGCTTGGTGCGATATTTTTTCTTTTTTGTTTGTGCCCCGGCAGGATGTGCCAATACCAGCAATGCAAAAAACAATAAAGCGGGTATTTTGAACAGGTTGGGCATAAAGACTATGATTTTTAGGACTTAAGGATTTTAGGATAACCCTTGAAATCATTAAATCCTGGTCATTGACAATTTTTAGGCAGATATGTTTTACTTGGCCAGTAAACTTTCAACAGCCAAACGGTAGCCATCCATACCAAAGCCTACAATAATACCTTTCGCATTGGCCGATATATAGCTATGATGACGGAAAGTTTCGCGTTTATGAACGTTTGATATATGCACCTCGACCACCGGACTGGTAATAGCCGCGATAGCATCAGCAATAGCAACCGAAGTATGCGTATAAGCACCGGCGTTTAATATAATGCCATCAATACTGAAACCGACTTCATGCAGTTTATTGATCAGTTCGCCTTCTACATTGCTTTGGTAGTAGCTGATATTAACCTGCGGATAGCGCGCCTTTAAACCTTCTAAATAAGTTTCGAAACTGTTATCACCATAAATTGACTTTTCGCGTACGCCCAATAAGTTTAAATTTGGGCCGTTCATAATTAGTATATTCATTCCATCAAACTTAAGTATAAATCATTAAAACTAAAATCAATTGGATTGGCTATCGGCAATAAAAGGTTTCCAGGCATATTTAAAACTCGAGAAATCGCTGTCGCCAAACTCTATAGAAGCGTATACACGCGATATTGAAAAGCTGTATCAATACAGCGAAACGCTTGAAGCACCATTGCGCCCCGATAAGGTTAAGCTGGCAGATCTGCGCCGTTTCATCACTTTCGTGGCCGAACTGGGTATGATCCCGTCATCGCAGGCGCGTATCCTGTCGGGGATTAAAGCGTTTTATAAATACATGTTGATGGAAGACCTGATAACTGCCGATCCGTCGGAACTGTTAGAGTCGCCCAAAATTGCCCGCAAACTACCGGATACACTGAGTTACGACGATATAGAAAAAATGATAGCCGCTATCGATCTGTCAAAACCTGAAGGCCCGCGCAATAAAGCCATCATCGAAGTTTTATATGGCTGCGGACTGCGCGTATCCGAACTAACCGACCTCAAACTATCCAACCTATACCTTGATATTGAATTTATAAAGGTTACAGGTAAAGGAAATAAAGAACGCCTGGTGCCCATCGGCACATCAGCCATTAAAGCGTTGCAGATATGGATAGAACAGGTGAGGGTACACGTACCAATAAAAAAAGGCGAGGAGGATTACGTGTTTTTAAATCGTCGCGGTAGTAGATTAACCAGGGTATATATTTTCTTATTGATAAAAGACCTGGTGGCTACAGTTGGATTAAAAAAGACAGTTAGCCCGCATACCTTACGCCATTCCTTTGCTACCCATTTGGTAGAAGGCGGGGCCGACTTACGTGCCGTACAGGAAATGCTCGGCCACGAAAGTATTACTACCACCGAGATCTATACGCATTTGGATAGGGAATATCTTAAAGGAACAATCATCCAGTTTCACCCACGAAATTAAAAGTATAAAAAAGCCCCGCACAAGCGGGGCTTCCTCATTTCGTGAAATTCGAACCAATTCAAAAAATTAGCGTCCGAATTATATAAATAGTAACTCTCTGAATTTCGGCAGCGGCCATAACGAATCGTCAACCAGTTGCTCCAGTTTATCAACGTGGTAGCGTATGGTGTGGAAGAAACTTTTCACATTCTCGTCATAAGCGATGGCTTTATCGCGCAGATCATCAATCGCATTCGCTTTTTTACGCTCGTTGATCATTTGGTCAACGTTTGATTTTACGATGTTAACGTGCTCTGCAATCTGCTTGATCAGGTCAAGCTGTACCTGGTAGGTCGAAGCGTCTAAACCTAATTCTTTCAAATCGCGGGCGTTGGTTGCCAATTTGCTTTGGTAATCAATAGCCGCCGGGATGATAATGTTGTTAGCCAGTTCGCCAATTACACGGGCCTCTATCTGTAATTTCTTATAGAAACTATCCAGCAAAATTTCGTGGCGGGCATGTGCCTCACGTTTACTGAATAGATTAGTTTCGGCAAACAGGATCTCTGATTTTTCAGAGATCATCGCATCCAAAGCCTTTGGCGTAGTTTTAAAGTTTGACAGGCCGCGGCGTTCGGCTTCTTTTTCCCACTCCTCGCTATAACCATTGCCTTCAAAACGGATGCTTTTTGATTCCTTGATGTATTTTTTTATAACCATTAATAAGGCAACGTCTTTCTTTTCGCCTTTCTTTAATAGTTTATCTACATCGTACTTGAATTTTTTAAGCTGATCGGCCACGATCAAATTTAAAATTGTCATCGGGCTGGCCGAATTGGCTGATGAACCCACGGCACGTAGCTCAAACTTATTACCCGTAAAGGCAAAAGGCGAGGTGCGGTTACGGTCGGTATTGTCCTTTAATATTTGTGGTATTTTAGGGATGCCTTGCCATAATAATGAATCGTCCTTTATTTTTTTGCTGATGCGCGATGTTTCTATCTCATCCAACAGATCGCTTAACTGGCTGCCCAGGAATATCGAAATAATAGCCGGTGGCGCCTCATTAGCGCCCAAACGGTGATCATTGTTTACCGACGCGATAGACGCGCGCAACAGATCGGCATGTTCATAAACCGCTTTGATGGTATTTACAAAGAAGGTTAAAAACATCAGGTTATTCTTAGGCGTTTTGCCCGGCGATAACAGATTCTTACCTGTATTGGTGATCATCGACCAGTTATTGTGCTTGCCAGAGCCGTTAATACCCGCATAAGGTTTCTCGTGCAACAACACTTTAAAGTTATGGCGCTTAGCCACACGGTCCATTAGGTCCATTAATAGCTGGTTATGGTCAATAGCCAGGTTTATCTCTTCATAAATAGGCGCGCACTCGAATTGTGAAGGCGCAACCTCATTATGGCGGGTTTTTAAAGGTATACCTAATAATAAGGCCTCGGTTTCCATATCCTGCATAAAGGCGTATACGCGTTCAGGTATCGAACCAAAGTAATGATCTTCCAATTGCTGGTTCTTAGCACTCATGTGGCCAAACAACGCGCGACCGGTAAGGTGCAGATCGGGGCGTGCATTGAATAAGGCACGGTCAACCAAAAAGTATTCTTGCTCAATACCTAATGAAGCATTTACTTTTTCAATGCTTTTATCAAAATAGTGGCAAACGTCAACAGCGGCTTTATCAAGTATACTAACGGCTTTTAATAACGGTACTTTATAATCCAGCGCCTCGCCGGTGTATGATACGAATACGGTAGGGATACACAACGTACGCGCCATCAGGAATGCCGGTGACGAAGGATCCCAGGCGGTATAGCCACGGGCCTCAAAAGTATTACGTATACCACCGCTCGGGAAGCTCGACGCGTCAGGCTCCTGTTGGGCCAATGCATCGCCCGAAAATACTTCAATGGCGGTGCCATCCGGTCCCGGCTCAAAAAACGCGTCGTGTTTTTCGGCAGTAGTGCCCGTTAATGGCTGAAACCAGTGCGTGTAGTGCGTAGCGCCTTTGGCCATAGCCCATGATTTCATAGCAGTTGCTACCTGTTCAGCCATATCGCGGGGAATAGGTTCGCCCTTCTCTACCGAATTAACAATACCCTGGTAAGCTTCCTTAGACAGGTATTCTTTCATTTTCTTAATGTCGAAAACGTTGGCTCCATAAAAATCAGAGATTTTTTGTGACGGGGCCTTTACTTCCGGTATAGTTCTGTTCAATACAGCCTGTAGGGCCTGAAATCTAATGTTAGGCATGGTTGCTTTATTAATGGTTTTAGCCAAAAATAGAATTATAGTTTAAAATATCGGCCAAAAAAAGCAGGAAATATGACCGATTTGGGTTTTTGTTGATTTTTTTAAATTGTAATAGAAAATCACCCTTCATTTTTAAAATTTTCAAGGATTTTAAAGTTTGCAATGATTTTTATGATGAAAATCATAGTTATGGGAAGAAATTTTTAGTCTTTTTTGATTTTATATGTCTAAAATTCGATGTTTTCATACTTTAAAAATTGCTTAAATTATATTTTGTGTCGTTTTGAAATTAAAAATTACTCAATTTTTCAATTATAAAACAGTATGAATTTATATTTTTAATAAAAATTACATGTTTTTTGATGTTTTTTTAATTTATGTCTTGTTTTTAAATTAAAACATCTCTAATTTTATGAAAATATTAATGAAAGGCGATTTTAATTATCAAATGATATAAAATAATCGACTAATTTTTAAGAAAGTATATTTTAATACAGACTGAAACACTAAAAAAGAACTATTAACTGATCATTATAGCTAAAAATTAATCACTAACAATTAAATCAAACACTTATCAATTAATCATCATGAAAAAAATCTTACTATTATCATTGATCACATTGGGTGCCGTTACTGTTAAAGCACAGGATAAGCCGGCTGATCCGCCTTTAACGATAAGCGGTTCGGTTGACACGTATTACAAGTATGACTTTTCAGGCCATAACAACATCCCAACCAGCTTTGCCAGCGATTACAACTCAGTTTCAATCGGTATGGTTGATATTGCCCTGAAAAAGAAAGTTGGTAAAGTGGCTTTCGTAGGCGAGATCTCTTTCGGTCCGCGTGGTCAGGAGCAATCATTGTTGCCAAGTGGAAACGGCGATTCATACCACATTCAAAACTTATATGCATCATTTGATGCAACTGATAAATTGAACTTCACTATGGGTTATATGGGTACATTTGTTGGTTATGAAGTAATTAGTCCGGTTGGTAACTTTAACTACTCAACTTCGTACATGTTCACTAACGGTCCGTTCCAAAATGCCGGTTTAAAAGCCACTTACAGCTTTTCGCCAAAAGCGAGCTTGATGGTTGGTGCGTTTAACGACCAGTGGAATGTTTACACCGCAGTAAAACGTGTAAATACAATTGGTGCGCAATTATTCATATCACCTGTTGAAGGCTGGAATGCTTACTTTAATGTTTTACATGGCGACAATGAGACTATAACCTCAGGTACTGTTTTAGACCTAACCACATCATATCAAGTAAATGACATGTTTAAAATTGGTTTGAACGCGGCTGATTACAAAGCTACTTCAGGTGCAGGCAGCGGTGGCTACACAGGTGTAGCTTTATATCCGCAAGTTGGTGTTGCTACCGACGTAACTTTAGGTTTACGTGCTGAGTATTTCAAGAACAAGGCAGGTACTTACCAGTCATTCGGTCCGGCTGCAGGTTCATCAGTTGCTGCTTTTACTTTAACAGCTAACATCAAATCAGGTCCGCTTACTATCATGCCTGAGGTTAGGTTAGACAACAATTCAACCAATGCTACCTTTACCGATAGCAAAGGTGCTGCAACTAAACAAGCTACCCAGGTATCTTTAGCTGCTGTTTACGCATTCTAAATTTTAGGTAAATAATATATTGTGATTGTTATGAAAGCCGCCTCTTATTTGAGGCGGCTTTTTATATTTACATTATGAAACAGATACTAGTAGCATTATTACTCATCGCATCGGCATCATCGGCATTTGCACAGGCAGATTCATTGGTTCTAGATGAAAATAATAAACTCATTTATTACCAGGTGATAACCCAGGCTTCATCGCCGGCCGATACCTTGTACAAGCGGACATTAAGTTTTTTTAAGACAGCTTACACGGCAGATAGGTTAAAACTGGTAAAAGAAGATAGAGCCAATCAGAGCCTGCAAGGTAAAGGTGGTGTACTGGTGTCAAAAAAATCTGCATTGGCCAATCACGAAGATGCCAATATAACTTTTAATATAGTTGTTGAAACGAAGGCGGATAAATATCGTTTTTGGTTGACAGATTTTGTGATAGTTCCTTACGAACGCGACAGGTATGCTAATTACGTTCCTTCACAAGGCAAGAACCTTCCGCTAGAAAAAGGTTTAACCAAGCTTTCAAAACGCGATTATGATGGTTACGTGCAAAAGGTACTGCAAAACAGCCGCGAATTGAGATCGATATTACAATCGTATATGAAAAATGAGCAGGTTGCAGTAAAAGAGGTTAAGAAAAAATCCATTACAACTAAAGATTGGTAATTATATCTTTGACAGATATAAACTAAAACCATGAAAATAGCAACCTACAACGTTAATGGCGTGAACGGCCGCCTGCCTGTTTTACTGCGCTGGCTGGATGAAACAAAACCCGATGTGGCTTGCCTGCAGGAATTAAAGGCGCCCGATGAAAAATTTCCTTTGGATGCCATCAAGGAAGCCGGCTATACCCCAATTTGGCACGGCCAGAAAAGCTGGAACGGTGTTGCTATTTTATCGCGCAGCGGAAACATACAGGAACTGCGTCGCGGCCTGCCCGGCGACCCGGAAGATCTGCATAGCCGGTATATTGAAGCTATGGTTGATGATGTGGTGGTGGGGTGCCTGTATTTACCTAACGGAAATCCCGCGCCCGGTCCTAAATTTGATTACAAACTGCAATGGTTTGACAGATTGACCACCCATGCCGAAGGTTTATTAAAACATGATCTGCCCGTAGTGATCTGCGGCGACTATAACGTGATGCCAACCGAGGCTGACGTATATAAACCCGAACGCTGGACTGAAGACGCCCTGTTTCGCCCGGAAACGCGTGAGGCCTTCCATAAACTGGTAGCCCAGGGTTGGACGGACGCCATCCGCAAACTGCATCCAACAGAAACCATTTATACTTTTTACGATTATTTCCGCAACGCGTATGGCCGTAATGCCGGTTTGCGTATTGATCACTTCCTGCTTAATCCAATACTGGAAAAACGCCTGAAAGCCGCCGCGGTTGATAAACACGTACGCGGCTGGGAAAAAAGCAGCGACCATTGCCCGGTTTGGATAGAGTTATCCGAATGATGGCCGCTTGATCTTATTGATTTTGTACAATCAGCACTATTGCAGCAATAATTGCCAAACACATCAACACAAATAAAACGATCTTGATCCAACTGGTAGGCCGCTGACCTATAACCTCGCCGGTACTGGCATTTATAGTGAACTGGTAAATTTTGTTGTTATAGTTATAGGCGCTCACCCAAACCGGAAGCATCAGGTATTTTATGCCGTTGTTGTTATAAGTAGTATCGGTACCGTTTACCTGCTGCTCATCGCCGCCAATATCGTTGCAAATGGCCGAGTGGATGGTGGATTGGGTTTGCAGTTTGGCCATATCAAAACCCTGCTCGGGGCTTAGCTGGTAGGTTTCAGATCGGAAGCCGCTCATATAGCGCTCATCAAACTTTACCAGTTGATTAAAGGCCCAGGGCTCCAACTTAACCAAAGTATCTCCGGGTAATGATTTGCTTGCCGGCACCATCAGATCCTCAAAACTACAACGAACTGTACCCGAGGCGTATGACCATGCGGTATGCCTAACCTGGCGCGTGCGGGTTACGGTTTTGCCGTCCACTTCTTCGGTGTAAGTTTCAGTAGTGTAATAATAGTCGCCACGTTCGCCGGTGTAGTCGGTTATGGTGTCGGTATCGTAGGTCCAGTGTGGCAAGTAAATGCCGTTTAGGGGCGATGAAGCTCCGCTTACTTTTTTGGTCAGGTCATTAGGTGCCCACCATAATCCCTTCAGCCATTTTTCGAAATAGCCAATACCCTCGCGCTGTGTTATAGCAAAGGGGAGGATATAATGGGGCGGCAGGTATTGCTGCCCGTCCTGTGGCGTAAGCACCAGTGGTGCGGTACAAAACGAACATTTATCCGACGTGACAAAAGCCGACAGCACCGTTTGCGAACCACAGTTGCTGCAGTTAACCACCTTGTTGCCGTTGTTAATTTTGTTTTGGTCAATCCCGGCTAAAAATACTTCCAGGTCTACTGATACAATACGATGATCGTCATTTGCTGTTTCAATAGCGTTACTTTCGCCGCAGTGGTCGCATTTTAAGTTTTTGGTGCCGGGGGCGAAATATAGCAAGGCGCCGCAGCCATTGCATTTAAGCGAATGGTTTACAGCGCCGGGGCTTACAGTATCGTTCATTTGTGAAAAAGGAAAGGTTTAAATTATTATGCTAACGGTGGCGGCTCGTGGTCAAACAACTCGGTAATCGTACCGGCTGTGGCCCAGTTGGCCATTCCTTTTTTCCAAACTAAAGTTTCTTTGGTTAGGGTATTGCTGGCTATCATGCCCTTAAGTGCAGCTAAGCTGTGCGGCCCGTCGGGTTTGCCGTCTATAGCTATATGATATTCAACTACGTTTAACGGCGGAGGCGTACCTGCACCTGTAGTGGTGTGCGGATCAAACTGATTTTGTTGGAAAACATTACCTATCTGGCCCATCATGGCAGCACCAACCCCAAGGCCCATACCTGCGGCACCTAAGTTGCCACCAATTGTGTTTTCGGCAGCTTTTTCCATAGAGTTAGCGGCCTGGAATTGCGCGTAAGCACCCAGGTTGCCCAATATGCCCATCTGGCTGCGTTTGTCTAGTGCTTCTTCCACTTCGGGTGGTAAGGATACATTTTCAACCAGTAATTTGGTCAGTTGCAAACCCAGCTCGGCAAAATCGGCCTGTGTTTTTTCGGTCAGGAAAGTGCCTAATTCATTGTAGTTGGCGGCAAGATCCAGTACAGATATTTTTGATTCGGCCACGGCATCCATACCGCGGGATACTACGGTATTGCGTAACTGCTCATTAATATCTTCTACATTAAACTGCGGGTTCGTTGCCGCAATTTCGCTTAAAAACATCTTGGCGTTGTTCACTTTAAAGCCAAAGGTACCAAAGGCACGTAAACGCACCGGGCCAAATTCCGCGTCGCGTATCATCACCGGATTTTTGGTGCCCCATTTCTGGTTCATAAACTGGCGGGTGCTTATAAAATACACATCAGCCTTAAACGGACTATTAAACCCATATTTCCATGAGTTTAACGAGGTAAGGATAGGGATGTTTTGCGTATGCAATTCATACATACCGGGTGTAAACACATCGGCAATCTGGCCCTCGTTCATGAACACGGCCACCTGCGATTCGCGCACGGTTAGTTTGGCACCCATTTTAATGGAGTTGTTATTGCGCGGAAACTTCCACACCAAAGTATCCTGGGTAGTGTCGACCCATTCTATAACGTCTATTAATTCTTCTAACAGTCTGCTAAAAAGTCCCATAATGGTTGTTGGGTGTAAGGTAAATAATGGTTAAATATATTAATTAACAGTATTTAGATGCTGTTTATTGCTAAATATTACAAAGTGGGTTTCAAATTTTATTCAGCCTCAAAATGCTGGCGGAGTTTTTCTTCTTCCAGATCCAATAACTCCATCTGGTGCCTGATAAGCTCATCGCTGATATTCTCCTTTTTATTTAAGGTTTGCAACAGCGCACGTTGTTCTTTTAGCAAATGGGCCATGATCTTGCGATAGTCTTTGTAAAAATCGTCAGATCGTTTTACGTTATCGGTTTTCTCCCAGTCTTTCAATAACTCCATATCGGTATCGTAACGTAGCTTGAGCGATTTAACCATGCCGTTTGATTTTACGTGCTCGTTGTATTCCTTTTCTAATATGTCCAGTGTTAAGTGCGATAGTTTTTTGCGAACCAGTTGTTTTTGCTGCGCGATGGGAAATTCCAGGTCAGGGTCGGGCATATTTACCAGTTTTACCATGGCGGGCAGGGTAAGGCCCTGCACTACCAGCGTAACCAGTATCACGCTGAAGGTGATAAACAATATCATATCCCGGTTGGGGAAGGGGGCGCCGGTTTTTAATGCTATAGGGATGCTAAGGGCGGCGGCCAGCGACACCACACCACGCATGCCTGTCCAGCCCAGCAGGATGGGCGCTCGCCAGCCGGGTGATGGGTCGGCTACGGTGATGATCTTGCTCATTACTATGGTTACCACAATAGCGCCGTAAGTACTGGCAAAACGAGTGGCTATTAATGCACCAATAATGATCAGGCTGTATTTGCAGGCCAGGCCAATACCATCGGGCCCCAGGTTTTTAATGATGACCGGGAATTCGAGTCCTATCAATATAAAAACAAAGCCGTTAAGCACAAAGGCGGCGGCCTCCCACACGTTGATGCCTTGCAGGCGGCTTTTGTTAGATAGAAATTCATTCCGTCGCGCGGATAAAAACAAGCCACCGCTCACTACGGCTAATACGCCCGAAAAATGAAACTCTTCTGCCAGGATATACATGGCGTACGGACTTATAAAAGTAAGTACCACATCAATATTAGCCGTGGTAGGCAGCCAGCGGTGTATAGCATAAAATACTAATGCGACTGCCAGGCCTACCAGGGTGCCCATTACTATTACCAACACAAAATCAAGAGCTGCCTCGTGAAAAACGAATGTACCGGTCATGATGGCTGCCAGCGCAAAGCGGAATACTACCAAACTGGAAGCGTCGTTCAATAAACTTTCGCCCTCCACAATGGTTACAAAGCGTTTGGGTACCTTAATGCGTTTCAATATGGCGCTTGCCGAAACCGCATCGGGTGGCGATACTATACCACCTAACAAAAAGCCGGTTGCCAAAGTAAAGCCAGGTATCAGCGCCGCTGAAATAAAAGCTACCACGCAGGATGTGATAATTACCACCGGGAATGCAAAGCTGCTTATTACACGCCGCCATTTCCAGAGGTCTTTCCAGGAGGTGTACCATGCGGCTTCATATAATAACGGTGGGAGTATGATAACAAAAATGAGTTCGGGTTTTATTTCGATGCCTTGCAGAAAAGGGACGAAACCCAGCGGCAGGCCCACCAATACCAGTAAAATAGGGTAGGCTATTTTTAGCTTTTCGGCCAGCATAACCATAAAAACTATAATAATAAGCAGGCAGGTATATTGTATTACGAGGTGATGCATGCCTAAAAATACAAATATTAGGCATACGTAATAACAAAATTGAGCGACTAATATGTATATACATAATTGCTAACAAAACTTCCTTTTTTTAATTATTTGGCTAAATTTGATAAGGCGCTTGCAATCGATCGCCGCCAAACACATTCACCTCGAAATCTCATGATCAAACGTATATCGTTACTGCTGCTGTTATCGGCTACGCTTAATGCTTCGGCCTTTAATGTGGGCGATGCTAAGGCGAATAAAGCCATATCTTATTCTGCCGAAGGCGATGTTAAACCCGAGCAGAAGCTGCTACAACTACGAGCCGCTTTTGATGCTGCCAAAACACCTGCCGAAAAACAGAACCTGCTTACCGATATGCAACAGGCCAAATGCCTGAACACGATTTTGTTTGCGGGTAGGTTTTTAGATAATGCTGCGTTAAAGCAAGCTGCTGCTAATACGGTTTTGAGCGTTGCCCTGGCGGGACAGTATGACGGCGAGCTGGTAAAGCAGATCCTGACCAAAGCCGCATCACTTACAAAAGATAAAGAAGCAAAGGCCAAAGCACGCAAATACATCAGCAGCATGAAAGCTGACAAAGGCTTTATACAGGTATTTAACGGTAAAGACCTAACCGGCTGGAAAGGCCTGGTAGCCGATCCCATAAAACGCAGCAAGATGGATGCTAAAACCTTAGCCGACGCGCAAGCCGCTGCTGATGCAAAAGCTAAAGACAGCTGGAAGGTAGTAAACGGTGAGCTGGTTTTTCAAAGCCATGGCGATAATTTGGCTACTGTAAAGAAGTATAAAGATGTTGAAATGCTTGTCGATTGGAAGATCATCGATGATAAAAAAGGCCAGGGTGATGCGGGTATTTACCTGCGTGGCGCGCCACAGGTACAGATATGGGATCTGGCGCGTACCGGTGTGGGCGCGCAGGTAGGCTCGGGTGGTTTGTATAATAACCAGGTTAACCCAAGTAAACCGCTTATGGTAGCTGATAATAAGTTGGATGAATGGAATACTTTCCGCATTAAAATGGTAGGTGACAGGGTTACCGTTTGGCTGAACGGCGAATTAGTTACCGATAATGTGATGCTGGAAAATTATTGGGACAGAAAACAACCTATTTTCCCCGAAGAACAGATAGAGTTGCAGGCACATGGTTCGCCGGTGGCTTATCGCGATATTTATATTAAAGAATTACCCGCCGCCAAACCTTTCGAGCTAAGCGCGCAGGAGAAAGCTGATGGCTTTAAAGTGCTGTTTGACGGCACCAACATGTTTAACTGGACAGGCAATACGGTTGACTATGTGATAGAGAACGGTAATCTGGCTATCCGCCCAAAAAATGGTGGCAAGGGTGGCAATCTGTTCACCAAGCAGGAGTACAGCGATTTTGTATTCCGTTTTGAATTTCAGTTAACGCCGGGTGCCAATAATGGCCTGGGCATACGCGCGCCTTTGGAGGGCGATGCGGCGTACACAGGTATGGAGCTACAGATATTGGATAACGAAGCTGAGAAATATAAAGCTTTGCATGAGTATCAATATCACGGCTCTATTTACGGCACGCTGGCAGCGAAACGCGGTTTCCTGAAACCGACAGGGGAGTGGAACTATGAGGAGGTTATTGTGCAGGGCCCTAAAGTGAAAGTGATATTGAATGGCACCGTGATATTGGATGGCGACATCACCACCTTCCGCGAAAACGGCACACCGGATAAAAAAGATCACCCGGGCTTGAAACGTGACAGCGGTCACATTGGCTTTTTGGGGCATGGCGATCAATTGCAGTTTCGCAACATCCGTATCAAAGAACTTAGTCCAACCAAATAGAACTAAAAAATAACAACAATATAAAACCTTAATTATGACTGAAGATAAAGGGCAATCAAGCGCCGACAACTCACGCAGAGGGTTTATTAAAACATCAGCCTTGGCAGCGGCAGGATTTATGATCGTACCACGCTTTGTACTGGGCGGCAAAGGATATCGCGCACCAAGCGATCGCCTGCAACTGGCCGGTATTGGCGCGGGCGGCAAGGGCCAAAGCGATATTGCACTGATATACAAAGGCGGCAAAACCGACGTGGCATTTTTATGTGATGTGGATGATCGCCGCGCGGCTACGTCTGTTAAAAACTTTCCGAAGGCGAAGTATTATAAAGACTACCGCGAGCTGCTGGATAAAGAGCATAAAAACATTGATGCCGTAACCGTATCAACCCCGGATCATAACCACGCCATGATAGCCATGGCTGCTATGCAATTGGGTAAAGCGGTGTATGTGCAGAAACCATTGAGCCATGATATTTACGAGGCCCGCATGTTAAGCGAAGCTGCCAAGCGCTATAAAGTAGTTACGCAAATGGGTAACCAGGGTGCATCTGGCGATGGTGTGCGCAGGTTGCAGGAATGGTATGATGCCGGCAAAATTGGCAAAATAAAAGAGGTTTACGTATGGACTAACCGCCCGATTTGGCCGCAGGGTATTCCATGGTCTACCGCCAAACCGGAAGTGCCTAAGGAGTTAAATTGGGACCTGTGGTTAGGCAGCGCGCCATATAAAGATTATGTAGAGAAGATTGTACCTTTCAACTGGCGTGGCTGGTGGGATTACGGAACCGGTGCTATTGGCGATATGGGCTGCCACTTGATGGAACCACCTTTCCGGATACTGGAACTGGATACACCGACGAGCGTGGAATGTAGTGTGGGTACCGTATTCACGGGCGAGTCGCAGCGCGGATTTTACCCGGAAAGCTGCCCGCCATCAAGCCATATTATCATGACCTTCGCCAAAACTAAAAAAACCAAAGGCGAGTTGCAGGTGCACTGGATGGACGGTGGTATAAAGCCACAACGCCCCCCTGAGCTTGGTCCGAATGAGGCATTTGGTGATAATGGTGTGCTTTTCATCGGTACCAAAGGCTCCATGATCTGCGGTGTGTATGGTAAAGACCCAAAACTGCTGCCAACCGAACGCAACGCCGAAGACAAAACCAAAATAACCATACCACGTGTGGTGGGGCAGGAAGACGGCCACTATGCCATGTTTGCCGAGGCTGCTATGGCCGGTTATGGTAAGATCGCACTGAGTTCGGATTTTGAGGTTGCTGGTCCGCTGACAGAGACTTTGAATATAGCCAACCTGGCCATACGTGGTTATGATACCCCGCGCGAGGCTGCCGACGGTCGCATTAGTTATCCTGGTCGCGATATCAAGTTGCTGTGGGATAAAGCGAACATGAAAGTAACTAACTTTGACGAAGTTAATCAATACGTAAAACGCGAATACCGTAAAGGCTGGAGCCTGGGTGTTTAACACAAAAATATGTCTGCAAATAATAATTTAAGAGTACTAGTGGTAGGCTGCGGCAACATGGGGGCATCCCATGCTACGGCTTATCACAACCTGGATGGGTTTGAAATATGCGGCCTGGTATCAACCGGCCAAAGCAAGCATAAACTTAACGAAAAGCTAGGAGGTGGTTATGATCTATATAATGATTTTTATGAGGCCATTGAGGCCACCAAGCCCGACGCGGTTTGTATCTCCACCTATCCTGATACACATGAACCATATGCGGTAAAATCGTTTGAATATGGTTGCCATGTGTTTATCGAAAAGCCCTTGGCTGATACGGTAGAAGGTTCTATCCGTGTAGCGGAAGCTGCTAAAAAGGCGAATAAGAAACTGCTGGTGGGGTATATTTTAAGATACCATCCCTCATGGGAGAAGTTCACCGAATTGGCCCAAACCATGGGCAAGCCTTTGGTAATGCGCATGAACCTTAACCAGCAAAGCCATGGCCCAAAATGGACGGTACACCGCAACCTGATGAAAAGCCTGAGCCCGATAGTGGATTGCGCCGTACACTACATCGACGTAATGTGCCAGATGACCCGCTCAAAACCTACGCAGGTTAGTGCAATAGGCGCGAGGCTAACAGATGATATCCCTGACTGGAACTACAATTACGGCCAGTTGCAGATTCGTTTTGAGGATGGCTCGATAGGCTGGTACGAAGCAGGTTGGGGGCCTATGGTAAGCGATAACGCTTTCTTTATTAAAGATGTGTTCGGGCCAAAAGGTTCGGTATCTATCATGGCGAAGAACGCGGCTAAAGAAGGTAATTCGGACAATGTGGACGATCACACCAAAACCGAAGCCCTGAAAGTACACTACGCCGATCTGGATGCTAACGACGAATTTTCCCGGGAAAACGAATGGGTAAACCTCAAAGACGAACCCGATCACCAGGAGCTATGCAACCGTGAGCAGCGCTATTTTCTGAAAGCGATCAAAGAAGATATCGATCTGACACACCCGACCGAAGATGCCATTAACAGCTTAAAAATAGCTTTTGCCTGCGATGAATCGGTTAAGACGGGGGAGATCGTCAAACTATAATCAAACCTACAGAAATAAGAAAGCCGCTTTTAGTAAGCGGCTTTTTTTATATTATCTCGCGAACTTATCGGCCACTATCAAATCCTTACTGCCGGCGGTATACTTATAAAAGCCACTGCCGGATTTATAGCCTAATTGTCCGGCATTCACCATATCAACCAGTAGCGGGCAGGGCGCATATTTAGCGCTGTTAAAGCCTTCGTACAGCACATTCATAATAGCCAGACAAACATCCAGCCCAATAAAATCAGCCAGCTGCAGCGGTCCCATGGGGTGCGACATGCCTAGTTTCATTACCGTATCGATCTCTTCCACGCCACTTACATTTTCCGCCAGGGTATAAATAGCCTCGTTTATCATAGGCATTAAAATACGGTTAGCTACAAAGCCGGGTGCGTCGTTCACTTCAACCGGTGTTTTTTCCAGCTGTCGCGATAACAGCATCACGGTTTGAGTAGTAGCATCGCTGGTTTCTTTGCCTCGGATAACTTCCACCAGTTTCATCACCGGTACGGGATTCATAAAGTGCATACCTATTACATTGGCGGCATTTTTAGTTACGCTTGCTATTTTGGTGATGGATATGGATGAGGTATTGGTAGCCAGAATGGTATCTACTCCGCATAATTTACTTAACTGTTTAAAAAGATTGAGTTTAATATCCTCGTTCTCTGTAGCGGCTTCTACCACCAGTTCGGCGTTGGCAACACCTGTGGCCAGGTCGGTGTAGGTTTTTATGTGGTTTAAGGTCGACTGTTTGACTGCTTCATCAATGGTGCCTTTTTTTAACTGCTTATCCAGGTTATTGCCTATTGTTTTCAGTGCACGCGCTAATGCATCGGTATTAATATCAACTAGCGAAACATTAAAGCCATACTGGGCGAAGGTATGCGCAATGCCGTTACCCATAGTGCCCGAACCAATTACCGTGATGTTTTTCATAGCGATGAATTTTATAGGTCGATTTTAATGCTGCTGATGTTTTCTTTTGTAAGCTCAACGATAGCAGGTATCCTCAATATCTTTCCTGATTTAACGTAGCAGGTAATTAATTGTTCCGAATCTACATCAGTGTCACCATTAAATATAACTGCTTTAACAGGGATGTTGCGGCTGTACAGAGCTTCCAAAGATAATAAGGTATGATTGATGCTGCCTAAGTAATGTTTAACCACCAGCACAACTTCAGCTTCTAGTTGCTGTATCAGGTCTATCATTAAAAAACTATTATTTAAAGGCACCATCAAACCGCCGGCACCCTCTATCAATAATTGATTATCAGTTTCGGGTGCGATGATCTTAGCCGGATCGATCGTTATCCCATCAATAGCTGCCGATTTATGAGGTGAGAAAGGCTGCGTTAAACGGTAACTTTCCCGGTGGAAAACAGATTTCGCATTAGCAACCAAACTACGCACTTTGAGTGTGTCGCTATCTTCTAAATCACCGGATTGTATGGGTTTCCAGTAATCGGCCTTCAGGTTCTCCACCAAAACTGCCGATACAACGGTTTTGCCAATGCCGGTGCCAATGCCGGTTATAAATAGTGGTTTGTCACGCATGTATTAAAATATTTATCTGCTTAGCCAAAGCTGTGATCTGTTCGGCTGTATTATAAGCATGCAGGCATATGCGTATCCGTTCACTTCCTATGGCTACCGTCGGACTCAGAATAGCACGAACATCAAACCCGGCCTGCTTTAAATCTGCGGCAGCGGCTTTAGCTTTTTCATTACTATTTAAAAGGATGCATTGTATAGCGCTGTCGCTTTTAATCAGCGCTTCGCCAACGTTTACCTGTTGTTTAAATAAATTGATATTGGTTTGTAAAGCGTCAATCTCCGCATCCGCTTGCTGCAAATAATTACAGGAAACTTTGGTAACAGCCAATTGATGAAATGGTGCAGCCGTAGTGTAAATAAACGAGCGTGCAAAGTTGATTAAGTATTGCCTCAACAGATCGCTGCCCAGCACAATAGCACCATGCGCACCTAACGCTTTACCAAATGTCACCACCCTGGCAAATACTTTCTCCTGTAAGCCCAACGCAGCGACGATGCCGGTTTTATATAAACCAACCGCGTGGGCTTCATCAACTATCAGGTTGGCGTTGTAGAATTCGGTCAGCTCTAATATCTGAGTTAGGAGAGGCGTATCGCCATCCATAGAATAAATACTTTCTATCACTACATAAATTACCCCTTTGGCTTTTTGCAGTTTGCTTTCAAGGCTTTCCAAATCATTATGCTTGAAAGTGTACCGATTGGCATGGCTCAGCCGCACACCGTCAATTACCGAGGCATGTATCAGCTCATCTGCAATAACGGTATCGCCGCGTTGCGGAAGGGAGGATAGTAAGCCTACATTAGCATCGTAACCTGAATTGAATAACAATCCTGCTTCGCTGCCAAATATTGTGGCTAATTGTTGTTCTAAACCTTCAGTATAAGCCAGGTTGCCCGATATTAATCTCGAACCTGTAGAACCATTTAAAGCTATATTATTGGCTATCTCTACATCTATCAAATTTTTAAGCGTAGCCGAATGTGCAAAACCAAGGTAGTCGTTCGAGCAAAAGTCGATCAAGTCGTTTTCGTGCTTTAGCTTTCGATAGGAGCCGTCGGTTTGCCTGGCTTCAAGCCTGGTTTTGATATAGTTTTCTGCGGATGCCAATGAAGTAGAAATTTCTGCTAAAATAAAGAAAGCCCCGGTTTTATCGGGGCTTTCCTGTAATTCAATGATGGAAAATTAGTTTCCTTGCATCATTTGTTTCATACGCTCGTTACGTGCGTCAACAATTTTTTGGAAAGCCGTAGCTTGTTCTGTTGTTAATAATGCTTTGATTTTGGTAGTTGTGGCGGTCATTATCGGCATCATTTTAGGCATCATGGCACGGTAATCCGCATCAGCGCCACTAGCTGTTCTTAAGCTGTCAATACGTTTGGCCTGGCCTTCGTACAAAGCTTTGATCTTTGCCGCCTGGTCAGGGGTAATACCTGCAACTTGTTCTTTTAACTGAGCAACCTGCTCATCCGGAGTTCTGCGACCTTGCGCGTGGCTTAAAGCACTAATGCCTATTACAAAAGCGCATACTAGTAATAATTTTTTCATGTTTGGTTGTTTATTATTGGTTAATTAAAAATGCAAAATAAAAGCAAATAAAAAAGCGGACTATGCCGCTTTTTTATTTGTTACGATTGATGATTAGTTACCACCACCGCCGCCACCGCCTTGTTGTCTGCGTGCGCGCATTTCATCTTGTTGTTTTTGATAAGCATCAGCCTGCTCTTTAGTTAAAACAGCTTTAACTTTAGCGGTAGTAGCTGTTTGTAAAGGCATCATTTTTTCTCTAACGCTTGCAAAATCGCCATTGGCAGCAGTCATTAAGCTGTCCCTGGTTTTAGCATTTGCAGTTAAAATAACTTTGATCTTTGCAGCCTGATCGTCGGTTAATTTTAACGACTCTTTCATAGCTGTAACTTGTGCCTCAGGATTCATACGGCCTCTGCCGCCACCGCCGCCGCCACCTTGTGCGAAGCTAACCGCGCTAATGCCCATTACAAAAGCGCATACTAAAAGTAATTTTTTCATTTTGTCTGATTTAAATATGATTGTCTATTTTAAGTATACAATTAGTTGCCGCCGCCACCGCCGCCGCCTTGTTGAAATCTCGCGCGACGTTCGTCTTGTTGTTTTTGGTAAGCATCAGCCTGCTCTTTGGTTAAAACAGCTTTTACTTTAGTAGCAGTAGCTGTTTGCAAAGGCATCATTTTTTCCCGCATAGCAGCACGGTCGCCATTTGCAGCAGTCATTAGGCTGTCCATCGTTTTTGACTGAGCTGTTAAGATAACTTTGATCTTCGCAGCCTGGTCGTCGGTTAATTTTAACGACTCTTTCATGGCTGTAACTTGTTGCTCTGGATTCATGCGTCCACGGCCCTGGCCGCCACCGCCGCCACCTTGCGCGTGAGCCAAAGTGCCAATGCCTAATACCAAGGCACCTATTAAAAGTAATTTCTTCATTTTTAGGATTGTTTAATTTAGTGTTACACTAAAGATAAAACGATAAAGATTAAATATCCAGCGTGTAACTTAAATGTTGCTGTAATAAAAAAGCGACCCGGGAGTCGCTTCTTTATTTTTCAGATCAACAAATTAGTTTCCTTGTTGACGTTGTTTCATTCTTTCTGCCTGTGCATCCAATTGTTTTTGGAAAGTAGCAGCTTGTTCCGGAGTTAACAAGGCTTTAATTTTAGCGTTGTTAGCTGCGGTGATAGGTGCTCTTTTAGCCATTAAAGCAGCTCTGTCGGCATTTTCGCCAGCGGCGGTACGCATGCTATCAAAAGTTTTAGCCTGAGCTTCGTAAATAACTTTCACTTTAGCAGTCTGGTCGTCGGTTAAGGTCAAAGCTGTTTTTAATCTTTCTACTTGTTGCGTAGGGTTGCCGCCTCTGCCGCCGCCGCCACCATTGCCGCCGTTACCGCCACCTTGGGCAAAACTTACAGCGCTAACTCCTAATACAAAAGCGCTTACTAATAATAACTTTTTCATTTTTTTTACAGTTTAATTTTATGGTTGTTTGATAAAGATATAACCCTAAGGTTTAATTTAGCTTCTGTAACTTAAATGTTGCTATCGGCTAAAAATATCTCTTCATTAAAAATGATTATTTGTTTTTCTTGCCTTTCCTGGCAGGTAATTGCTCTTGAAATGTTTTAGCTTGTTCCGCAGTTAAAAGCGCTTTAATTTTTGCGTTGTTAGCCTCAACAATGGGCCTTCTTTGTTTTGCCATCGCTTTTTTGTCGGCGTTTTCACCAAGCGCGGTTTGTAAGCTATCTAATGTTTTAGCTTGTGCCTGGTAAATAACTTTTACTTTGGCGGTCTGATCGTCATTAAGTGCTAAGGCCGATTTTAATTTTTCTGCCTGTTTTTCCGGGTTGGGCTTACGTTTGGCTTGTGCAAAGCTAACTGTGCTAAGGCCTAATACAAAAGCGCCTACTATCAATAATTTTTTCATCTTAAGTTTTAATTTGGTTGTTTGATGCTGATATCACCCTAAGGTTTAATCCAACCCAATTGTAACTTAATTGTTGCTTTGCAGGTTTGCTATCGAGCGCTGCATCTGGGCCATCATGGCAGTCAGGCTTTCCATAGTAGGCTCGGGCGTAGGTTCAGGCAATTGGGTTGATATGTAGGCTTTTGCCTTCCATATTTCCAGTATATCCTCTCCGCTTATTTCATAAGGATCATAAACAGGGTTGTCTGATACCAGCTTTAGCTTTTTATTGTCCTTAAATTTGTTGCCTATACGTTTGTATACAATGCCTTCGCTTTTTGATATTACAACATAGGTTTCGCCGGGTTTAACATCGCCCCAGTTCTCTACATATTCGCCGATGATGGTAGTGCCCGATACCAGCGGCAGCATCGAGTCGCCATTTAATTCAAAGCCACGAAAGGTTCCTTGCTTAAACATAGGCAAATAAAGTTTTGGCAACTGGGCCACATATTCTGTATCGGCATAACCATTTAAATAGCCTGCGCTGGCCTTAAGTGGCACCATTTCAATGTTTTCATTGTCTTCCTTATCTAACGAAATAGCTAGTACCCTCAGGTTACTTTCGCCCGCTTTTGGTTTTGGCGCCCATTTTTCGTCAATGGTTTCGTTAATAAAGTCATCAATGCTAATTTCAAAGAAGGATGCTATTGTTTTTAGCAATTCATATTTTGGGTCGGCACGTTCTTCTTCATATGCGCCTACTAATGAACGCTTTATACCTATTTGATCGGCGAATTGCTGCTGTGTTAGTCCCTTCTTTTTGCGAAGAAATTTAATATTTGATGAAATTTTTGCCATAAAATTTGGAATTGCTAAAATTGTTAGTAATTTTATGCTCATAAAATTAGTAATTATTTTTTAACCGGCAAAATTTTATTATCAATATGAAACGCTTTATCTATATCATCACCGACAGAAACAGGAATAACTTACACGTAGGCTTATGCTCTGACTTGTTAAAAACGCTTAAATTTTACAGCGATATGCCTACTTTGTTCTTCGATAATTCAAAACAGCTAAACAGATTAGTATATTTTGAAGAGATCAATAATGAGGAGATGGCAATGGAGCGTTTTAAAACGGTAAGTGCTTATACCCGTCCGCAGAAAGAAAAAATGATTAGACCTGTTAACCCGGATTGGGTAGACCTTACTGCTGCATTAAACTTTGAAAGCGGATTACGTACACGCCCGCAATTGCGTCCGGCTGTTAAAAGGGTAGCAGGAAAAGTTGCAGCTTAATTAGGTACTATACTATATAGTATTAAATACTTTTGAATTTGGGGATAAGTACCGCGTCAACCAAATGAATCATGCCGTTGTTTTGATCAAGGTTTGCGCGTTTGATGAGGCATTTGCCGCCGTATTCGTCAGTTAGTATAATATTCTTACCATTATCAAAAGTAGCTGTTAACCTGTTTCCGGTTAATGTAGTTAATATAGCTTTACCTTTGCCGGCGCTTATTTTCTTACCTATGTTACCCGCCGTAACTTTACCACCCAGGGTATGATACATGATGAGAGCTATCAAGTCATACTTGTGATCGGGCCGCAATAAAGTATCCAGTTTTCCTTTGGGCATATGGCCCAGGGCTTCGTTATCGGGCACAAAAATAGTTACCGGCCCTTTGCTTCTAAAGGTTTCGGCCAGGCCAGCCTTTTTTATCGCATCATAAAATCTGCTTAAATTTTTGGAGTACATAATGTTGGCGTTGATGTCAACTGCCGGGATCATGGTAGTGCCTTCAATAGGCTTTAAGTCGGACTTTGAGACCTTACGTGGCTTATCCAAACTTGTTGAGTCAACTTTTGGCGGTGGCGGTGTATCCTGTGCCAACAACCAATGACTGCTTAAAAGGCAAACAACGGTAAATAATAGTTTTCTCATCATTTTAATTGCATCAGCATTAAGCATGCCAATGTATTGCACTTGCGGGGAATTGTTGTTTTACCAGCCTGGTGTAAATCCTAAGCCAAATACAGGTTTATTAACATCGTTACGGTTAAGCGGGAATGCAAAATACGGCTCTAACACAAAATATCCCAATAAATTTACCCTCAGCGAAACGCCCGTACTTAAAGCAGGTACACGCTGATTAGGATTATAAATAGCTGCACCTGCCGCTGTGGTTCCTATTTTATCAGGCGCCATCTGGAATTTTACCTGGTTCCCCGAGTTCCAGGCAAGGCCGGCGTCGAAAAATAAGTTCAGTTCAGAGAAAAAGAATTTTGATTTGATAACCGATAGCTTCTCGGGGCCTGTAAATGGTAGCCTAACCTCAAAATTAGCCACCACATTGCGGGTACCGGCTAATTGATCAATGGTAAAGCCATTACTTGGTGTACCCGAGCTGTTATAAAACGTTTGTGCCTCATAACCGCGGATAAGGAACGGATAGCCAATATATAGCGGGTACAGGCCGCTGGCATTACCAAATCTGCCAAAACCATATAGCCTGCCGGCAAAGGTAACGGGCGCCGTACGTATGTATTCGCGAAGATCAATAGTTGGTGAAAAGAATTTAAAGCTGCCAAAGTTATACTCAGCCTCAACACGATAGCGATAGCCGCTTAATGGTGATGCAATACCAAAAAAAGAATTATCGCCAACCAACGATGTACTAAGCTGGTAAATGGTAAATGGCCTTAAATAAGAGCCGCCCTGATTAAAAGGATCGTTGTTATAATCGTCATTACTTATACGATGCTTTCGATAATCAACCACGAAGCCATTATTATCATAATATGTGCTGTACCTGTCAACCCGGTAATAATATTTTGCAAGGCCGGTTCCAAATTCAACACGGGCCTTGCGCGAAATAGGATAAGACGTAAACAGCGATACCTGATCCTGGAACACCCGCACTATATCATAACGCTCTTCCAGTGTAGAATTGGTAGGTGCACCCGAAGTTGCGTTGGTGGGCACTATACTATAGTTGGCATACTGGTAAGGTATGTGCGATAAACCTACACCAAAATTCCAGCGGCCTTGTTGGTTAATATATTGTACCTGTCCGCCAAAATCATACACTTCGCCATTAATAGCTAAACCGGCATAGATCTGGTTTCTGCCTAAAATATCGCTAAATACGCCTTGTACACCACTTGATAAGCCGGTGCCGAATGAGCTGACTGATACACCAACACCATTTCCCGCCAGGTAATCCAGTTTGAATTTGGGTTTGTATGGGATGTTTTTTATAGAATCAGCAGGAAACTTTTGGTAGGCCAGGAAGTTGTTAAGGTTGGCATTGATCAGATCAACACCTACAGAACGAGCGGGTGGGAGTATACCCGCTTCAAACGTAACCTTGCCGGGCTCAACAACCGTTGGCGAAAACTCGCCAACCTTGGCATTATAAAGCGTGTATTTTTGAGCGCGATAGTAAGAGTAAGCAATGTCATCTTTAGTTGATACGCTTAACGCAGGCGAAAATTCGGTAATGCCACTAATCCCTGTGAAAAAATTGGTCATTTGCTCAATTTTCTCGGTTGCTAAAGTATAACGGAAAAGGTTACGGAAACCATCTTTGTTTGAAAGGAAGTAAATCTGCGTACCATCTGATGAATACTGCGGGTTTAAGTTGTTGGCTCCGTTAAATATATTCAGGTCGGTAGTTTTGCCTGTTTCCAGATCGTATTCGGCAAGATTGAAGGTAATTTCGTGCGTCAGGGTTTGGTCGTAAGTGGTTCTGTCGGTTGAGAAAACTATTTTCTTACCGTCTCTTGAAAAGCTTGGCTGATAGTCTGAAAACTTATCATTGGTTAACTGCGTTACTTTTTTGGTGTCGAAGTTATACAGGTACAAATCGCCCTGGCCTTCTGATAGTCCCTGGAAAACAACTTCTTTGCCGTTAGGCGACCAGGAAAGGTTACCAAATTGCTCAGCTTTTTCCATAGAGATATCGCCCACCACTTTACCGCTAGGCACCTCAACCACCACCATGCGGTTACGCCCCTTGTTAAACACGCTGAAGGCAAATTTCTTCCCATCCGGCGACCAGGCACCGGCCGATTCGATAAAGTTAAATTCATCCACATGCGTGTTTGATACTTTACTCGTGAGTTTTTTGATGACTCGCCCCGTGTAGGCGTCAGCTAAAAACAGGTCTATAGTGAACAAACTTCGTTCTGATAAAAAGGCCATGTACTTACCATCCGGACTGATAGCCGGTGCCACATTCATTTTACCAGAATTTTTTTCATCGACGATAGCCTTACCGACTGGTGTTTGAACCGTATCTTTTAAAAATGGCTTGTAAGTGTTTTCTATCGAGTTTTTCCAAAGGTTTGATAGTGTGCGATCATCATAACCAAAAGTGCGGCGTATGGCATAAGGTAGGCCATAGCGGGCCGTGTTTTTAAAGAAAGGCACAATTACCGTATCACCATATGTCGACCCTAAAAACGACCAAAATGCCTCGCCGTAACGGTATGGAAAATACTTATTGCTTTCGGTTAGCGCACGTACGGTTGGGATATCATTGTTTAAATAAGCATCACGCATCCACATAGAGGTGTACGAATCTTTTTTACCCAGCGACAGGTATTCGGCCATACCCTCTATCATCCACAGCGGTATATTGTTAAGGTTTTCAAAACTGGCATCATCATTATCCAGCAATACATGGTATTGAAAAGCGTGAACCAACTCATGACCCAGCACGTGGCGCGTCATCTGGTTATGCTCCATTATAGGCATTACAACGCGGTTTTTTAAACCTTCGGTAACACCGCCGGTGCCCACGCTTATCTCGCCATCTATAGCAGTAGTTTGCTGAAAATCGGGGTGGTTTCCGTAAAGAATAATAGGATTAGCTTTTTTAAACGTATCCCTAAAAACCTGCTGGTGCAGCGTATACCAAAGCTCGCTTTCCTGGGCCATGCGTTTTACCAGGCTATCGTTCTTCATGTAATAATACAGGTCGAAATGCGGGGTTTTGTAAACTTTAAACTTCAGGTTTTTATAGCGGACCTTGTTTTGCCCAAAGTATTGCGCGCTGGCACGGTTTGTTATTAAAAGCGAACTGATCAGGCAAAATATTACCAATAGGTATTTAGTCGCTATATGCATGGAGGAGTAAAGTTTACTCATAAGGTTTTAATATGTACCTGCTAATTTAATTAATAGCAGCCAAATGTTTTTGTTAAATTTTGTTAAGGCGGACTCACAGTTCCCTCAGTTTCAGCAGGTGGCGGAGCTATGACGTTGGTGGTGTCCATTTCCATATCCAGGCTGTCAACAAAAGTAGTATCTATCACAATGCGTGGCGAAGGGCAATCATATGATTTGCTGATCTTCGTCCAGGGCTTAGGAAACGGCCCATAGCCATATCCCGAGTTCGGATCAGCATAAACTTTCTCCATAAACCTACCGAAAATAGGCAGTGCCGTGTGCGATCCTTCGCCGCTTTCAGACGTCGTGAAGTGTACGCTGCGGTCATCAGCACCTACCCAAACACCGGTAACCAGGTCCTTGGTGATACCCATGTACCAACCATCTACATAATCAGACGATGTGCCGGTTTTACCACCAATCTGGTTGCTGTTGCTTTTCCAAAGGCCGTTGTATTCCCACAGGGCCTGTGATGTGCCGCCCGGTTCTTCCATACCGCCTCTAAACATGTAGAGCATCAGCCACGCGGTTTCTTCACTTATAACGCGTTCGCTTTTCAGCGTAAATTCTTTTAATACTTTGCCGTCCTGATCAGTTATTTTGGTAACTAACAGCGGGTCTATTTTCTCGCCCTTATTCAGGAATGTGCTGTATGCACGCACCATTTCGTATACCGAAACATCGTTAGAACCTAATGATACCGATGGCACCGATTTCAACGGACTTTCGATACCCACTTTATGCGCATATTCAACCACTTTATCCCAGCCAACAGCTTCGGTTAGCTGCGCGGTAATAGAGTTTACCGAACGGCCCATAGCCCAGCGTAATGACATCTCGCGCCCGGTAAAATTAAAGTCGGCATTGTTGGGTTCCCAAACTTCGTCCTTGCCGTTGTCTTTAAATTTTATCGATACGCGTTTATCAGTAAACTTATCGCATGGTGTGTAGCCATTATCCAAAGCGGTTAAATAGGCAAAAGGCTTAAAGGTTGAACCCGCCTGGCGTTTGGCTTGGTTTACGTGGTCGTAATTGAAATATTTATGGTTGATGCCGCCTACCCAAACTTTAATTTTACCTGTTGATGGCTCAATGGTCATCATGCCCGTATTCAATATGCGGGCGTAATATTTTATAGAATCAATGCTGGAGAAGGTGGTGTCTTTTTCGCCTTTCCAGGTAAACACCTTCATGCGTTTCTTCTTCTCAAAGTATTGATTTATCAGCGTGGTATCGCCGTTGTATTTCTTTTTTAGCAGTTTGTAAATAGGTAAGCGTTTTTCTGCTTTCAGCACAAAATCCTTGATCTCAACGCCTTTGGAATCGCGCCAAGGGTTTTTATCACCCCATATATTATCAAAGCGGCGCTGTAACATTTTCATTTTTTCCTCTGCGGCTTCTTCGGCATACTGTTGTAAACGAGAGTCGATAGTAGTGTAGATCTTCAAACCATCGTTATACAGGTCATAGTCGTTCTCTTCACACCATTTTTTTAACCAGCGGCTCACTGCTTCGCGCAAGTATGAGTCGCCGTGCGAATCGTTGTCAATATAACTCAGATCAAGGCCGATTGGCAGTTTGGTATAAGTTGCGTAATCAGCTTTGGTTAGGTAACCGTATTTCTCCATTTGGCTCAACACGGTATTACGCCTTTCTATGGCACGCTCAGGATAATTGATAGGGTTGTAGTTTGAGGTTGCTTTAAGCATGCCTACCAATGTGGCGGCTTCTGCCGGCGTAACTTCATCAGGATTTTTGTTGAAGTATTTTAGCGTAGCGATCTTGATGCCGAAGGAGTTATTGCCAAACGGTACTGTGTTCAGGTACAGCGTCAATATCTCATTCTTTGAATAAACACGCTCAATTTTGTAAGCGGTTATCCACTCTTTAAACTTAAAAACAACGGTTCGCAAACCCGGGATATGACTAAACAAACCCTGCGATTTACGTTTCCGCGTAGCGAAAAGGTTTTTGGCCAATTGCTGCGTAATCGTACTACCACCACGCTTGTCGCCTTTGGCAGTTGACACCATACTGCTGGCAAACGAAAAGAAGTCAACACCGCCATGTTTGTAAAAACGAACATCCTCGGTAGCAACTAGCGCATTGATGATGCTTGGCGAAATATCCTTGAACTCAACAGGCGAGCGATTTTCTTTATAATACTGACCGATGAGTTTACCATCGGCAAAATATACCTGCGAGCCTACCGATTGCTCGGGCTGCTTAATGTCATGCATATCCGGCGAATAGCCGAACAGCCACAGGAAGTTAAGCTCGATGCTGCAAAAAAACAGGATAACAAAATATATAAGTATGACAAAGTATCGAAGATACCTGTTTTTTATGCGTCTAAACATGCGGTAAAGATGTAAAATTATGACTCAATATCATAACCTGATAAATAATTAGTACAACGTAAATTGTGTAATTAAATTTTAGGGGAAACTGGTTGCAGCAACAATTATTTGAACAAATTTATTCAAAACGGAACTCGCTAACAAAACTTGCCTTGCCATTTTTTACAGCGATGGCTTTAACTACCATTTTTGGCGTAACCGGGATAGCTTTATCATACAACTTTGAGGCCGTTGTCGGGGTTGAACCATCGGTAGTAAAATAAATCTTATTTGGCTCGGTATCGTTGCTTTTTATTTCGATAAGTGATGGCGGGGCGAAGGTTTGCAATAGTGTTATAACCGGGTTGGGTGTTATCAGGTTGTCGCTAACGCGCGATATTGGTTTTTCCATGTCCTGCATGGTTAAGCGGTTTGCCAAAGTACCGGTATATACTTCAAATTCGCCGCCTTTGGCTATATCAGCGTAGTTTAAATACAATTTACTGTATGATTTTTTTTCCAGGTTGATGCCTTGCAGGTAAATGTTATTCCAGTTAATGGCTATGCCCGAATTTAGGATGGTGAATTTCTTACCATTTTCTAAACTAAGCACTGTTTTGGTAAACTGCGGTATGCCAATTTGATATTGCGATTGCCCAGGAGCGATATTGTAAATACCCAAACAACTCATTACGTACCATGACGACAGGTTACCGTTAAAATCGAAACCCGGCAGACCATCCGGTTTATCGCTGTATAAACCCCTGATTATTTTGGTGAGATAAAACTGTGTTTTGTTGGCTTCGGATGTAAAGTTGTATAGGTAAGGTGCCAGTTGTACTGCGGCAACGCTATGGTTATATTCGCCTATCCGGCTGCTATCGTTTTTATTGGCATTAGTTGTAAATAGTTCATCAAGCTTAGCTGCAAATTTTGATTCGCCACCGTCCCTGTCTATCAATGTACCTATGTCATGCGGTACTGCAAAGGCGTATTGCCAGCCATTTCCTTCGGTGTAATCGCCGCCGGATGCTGAAGGCCCAACAGCAGAAAAGCCGCCTTTACCCCGCATTTGCATAAAGCCGCTATTAACGTCGTGGGTATCTTTCCAGTATTGCGACCTTGCTATGTACATGTTATAATCCACCGGCCTGTTCATCATTTTTGCCATTTGGGCAATGCACCAATCCACATAAGCTATGTGTAAAGTACTCTCGGCCGAAACCGCATATTTTGGATCAGGCTGACCTATTGATGGCCTTGGCGGCATTGCAGCATGCGGACTTAGCGATTGTTCGGCAAACCTGTCGTTGAAATATTTCATGGCAGCTATACTTTTCTCCGCATTAAAATCGCGCATACCTTTGCTGTAGGCATCTACAATAATAGGCGCTATTTGCAGGTTCATCTGCATCAGGTCGCTTGCGTTATTTTGCTCTTTATGATCATACCACGCTAAAAAACTATTGATGATTTCCGCGGTGCGTTTTTTATCAATAAGCGTAAGTAAGGGATAGCCAACCGGGAATTTTTTAGTGCTTCGTAAAAAGCTGTAGTTTGTAAAACCCTCGGCAGCATAAACAGGCTTTAATGCCGGCGGCTGATTATTGTCGCTCACGTATTTCCCATCAACATCGCTGTTAATGTTGGGCGATAGCATGCTATGGTAAAGCGCGGTATAAAAGGTAGTCGCTTTTTGTTTGGCATAGTCAGGCAGATTTGATTTTTTTCGTCCGGTAGCATCAATCAGCATATCGCTGGTACTGCCGGTGCCGGCTGCGGGCTGGTAGCCGGGTGCGCCGCCTTCTGCATCAATTTTACCCAGTTCCTGGTTCCAGGCAGCTTTAGCATTTTTTACAGCTTGTTTAAAATCAAAACCCGGCATCTCGGTGTCGAGGTTTTTTTGTGCACCCTCATAGCTTACAGCCGAAATCCCCACTTTAACAATAAGCTCGCCGGGGTTATCAAACTGTGCGGCAAGTTCAATATCATTGCCATCGGCCTTTGCCGATTGCTCGGTTACCATGCCGTTTACATTTGCTTTGTAGGTTTTAAATGGTTTGGAAAATTTGGTATAGAAGTATAGGGTTTTATCAAACACGGAAACTTTACCTTTCACTTCATGATCATTCACAACTTCATAGCTTGATTTGGCTTCGCGGCGCTGGCTAAGATGAATAATAACGTTGCCCTGTTGTCCAGAAGGAAAATCGTACAAATGCATGGCAGCGCGGCTGGTGGCCGTTAATTCAACATCAATCCCATATTTATCAAGTTTGGTTTGGTAATAACCGGGCGATGCTTTCTCGTTTTTCTTTTTAAAACCCGAAGCAAATTCTGCCGATTTAAATTGCAGCTGCCCGGTGGTTGGCATAAATACTACGTCGCATTGATCTGGCCTGGCTATGCCACTTAAATGGGTATTGGCGAAGCCGTAAATTATAGTGTCCCTGTAATTATATCGGCTTATCCATTCCCATGTCCCGATTTTGGTTACCGGGCCGGCTTGTAGCATTGCAAACGGCAAAACCGGGCCGGGAGAGTGGTTATTGGTAATTGCGGTACCTATAAACGGATCAACAAGTAAGGAGTAGTCTTTCTTTTTTTGGGCCGATGATGAAACGGTAATAACCGAACAGCAGGCAATAAGCAGTGCTCTACCTAATAATTTCATTGATACGAATAGTGTTTGTATGGATACCTAGTCTATTATGTCGAAATGATCAGCATCCTTTAAAAAAGGCATTACACGGCGTGCTTTGATAACTTCTTCTGCAATAATAGAAAAAGTATACACATCTTCCTCATCTCTTTTATAATAAACGGTATTTCCGTTCGGATCGATACAGGTGGAGTCACCCGAATGATAAATTTCGTTGCCATCGTGGCCAACACGGTTTAAACCAATTACATAACTTTGGTTTTCCACAGCCCGGGCGGGCAGCAGGGTACGCCAGTGCAGGGCGCGGCGTTCGGGCCAGTTG
The DNA here is from genome assembly GCF_059690715.1 of Mucilaginibacter sp. A3364. NCBI lineage: Bacteria > Pseudomonadati > Bacteroidota > Sphingobacteriia > Sphingobacteriales > Sphingobacteriaceae > Mucilaginibacter > Mucilaginibacter sp. A3364. The sequence goes on along the minus strand of NZ_JCAWED010000001.1, from coordinate 2,266,669 downwards.
GCTACAACCAAAAGCAGGTCGTAAAGCTTATCAACATTACGCAGCCATACCGGGAAACGCAGGTCATAACAAATAACAGGGCGTATTTTCCAGCCTTTTAGTTCAACCAATAGTTTATCGTTGCCGGCCGTATAAGTATGGTGTTCTTTACCCATGGCAAACAAGTGGCGTTTATCATAATGCTCATAACTACCGTCGGGGCGCATCCAAATAAGGCGGTTATAATATTTGCCGTTTTCGGTGATAATAAGACTGCCGGTTATCACTGCATCATACTTTTTGGCAATTTGCTCCATCCATTGCATGGTGGTGCCGTTCATGGGTTCGGCCAGTTCAGCTGCGTTCATGGTGAAGCCGGTGGTAAACATTTCGGGCAGAATGATCAGATCTGTTTTCTCACGGATACCGCCTTGCAGGCGTAAACCTATGTTTTGTAAGTTTTTATCGGGTTTTTCCCAAAAAAGGTATCCTTGAAATACGGTGATCTTTAAATTCTCCATGTTTTATTGGTTCGGCTTTAACTTTTACGTAAAACTTAGCTTTAAAGTTTAAAACTTATCAATCTATTAACGGCATCATCCAAAGTTTCTTGCTTTTTGGCGAAACAAAATCGCAAAACACGGTGATCTGTACCCTGCGTATAGAACACAGAAGTGGGTATACAAGCCACTTTAGCCCCTTTGGTTAAGCGTATGGCAAAGTCTACGTCGCTCTCATCTGTTAGGTGCCTAAATTTAACTGATTGGAAATAGGAACCATAAGAGGGCAGCAACTCAAACTTAGTTTCCGATAAGCCCTTCCTAAAATGATCGCGCTTCTGTTGAAAGAATGACGGGAGCGAAGTATAGGTACTTTCATCCTTCAAATACGCCGCCATACCCGTTTGCATAGCCGAGTTAACGCTGAATACGAGGTACTGGTGCACCTTTCTAAATTCCTGCATCAAATATGCCGGAGCAAGGCAGTATCCAACTTTCCACCCCGTGGCATGAAACAGTTTCCCGAAGGAAGCTACCACAAAACTACGCTGTGCCAATTCAGGATAGCGTGCCATGCTGTGGTGGGTTTCGCCGTCGTAAATTAAATGCTCGTAAACCTCATCGCTCAGGATCAAAATGTCCTGGTTTTTAACAATAGCGCTTAGCTCGTCAATGTCCTCCTTACGCAAAATGGTGGCGGTAGGGTTATGCGGCGAGTTTAAAATGATCAACTTGGTGCGGTTGCTGATGAGTTTTTTTACCATATCCCAGGCAATGCGGTAATCGGGCGGTTGTAGTTCCAATGATTTAACAACACCGCCAGCCAGTTTAATAGCCGGGGCGTAACAATCAAAGGCCGGTTCGAAGATGATCACCTCATCATTAGGATTAACAACTGAGGTAATAGCTGTAAATATGGCCTGTGTGCCACCGGCGGTAACCGTTATCTCCGTATCCGGATTGTATTTGGCGCCGTAAAGCTTTTCGGTTTTGTAAGCTATTTGCTCGCGCAGAGCCGTAACACCGGCCATGGGTGCGTATTGGTTATGCCCGTCTTTCATCGCTTTGCTGATCAGCTCGATCAATTCGGGCGATGCGTCATAATCAGGGAAACCCTGTGATAAATTAATTGCGCCCACCTCGGCTGCCAGGGCCGACATGGTAGTAAATATGGTGGTGCCTACCTGGGGTAGTTTAGAAATGATAGATGTCATGTATCGGCTAAAATATGTAAAAACTCTGTTAAACAGGTTTGAGAGTTGATAATAATGACGCTATATTTAAGCAATGAACCTGATACTAAGCGCTTGTAAACCCGGCCGTCTGTGAAAAAACTAATAGCAATTATTTGCCTTGCAGTAAGTGCATTTCCGCTGATTTGCCTGGCCCAATATCACTACACAGATAGGGAAGCTGCGGCAATAATGAAATTGGAAAGCAAGTTAAAAGCCGACCTGGCAGCCGATGCTTTAAATGGCGGCATGTCCGTGCTGGTGATGAAAAATGATCAGGTAATTTGGGCAAAAGCATTCGGCTACGCCAACCGCGATACTAAGCAATTGGCCGATACCAACACCATTTATCGGGTAGCCTCTATCACCAAAACATTTACCGCAACCTTATTAATGTTAATGGTTGAGGAAGGGAAGGTGAGCCTGGATGACCCTGCCGAAAAATACGTGCCCGAAGTGGCTGACATAATTGGCTATGGCAAGGATACCAAATTTACGTTAAGACAATTGGCATCGCATACAGCGGGCTTAAAACGCGACGCAAATATGTACAGCGGTAATGTTGGCCCTGTTAGTAACTGGCAAAAGAAACTAGTGACCGCCTTAACTTCTTTACAATTTGAATCAAAGCCGGGTAAGCAGTGGTTATACTCAAACATAGGCGTTTGTATAGTTGGCCTTGCTTTGGAGCGTGCAGCCGCTAAGCCTTACATACAAATGATCAAAGAGCGCATAACAGACCCGCTGCACATGACCAACACTTTTTTTACACCGAACGATGCCCAAAAGCCCCGTATTGCACAGGGTACATATAATAGGGAAGGTAAAGTAAATACCCAACTGCCGCTAGCGCAACACCAGGGGCTTGGCTACGGTATACCCGGCGGAGCATTGTATTCTACTCCGGCAGATCTGGCCAAATTTGTGAGCACTTTTGTTACCCAGCAGGGGTTGCTAAGCAAAGCCAGCATCCACCAAATGAAGATAGCGCCAAAAGGTGGTAAAGACTACGGTTTGGGGCTGTCTGTGGACCCTCGGACGGACATTAATTTAATCGGTCATAACGGACTAATTCCCGGCTATTCATCGCAGTTTATGGTTGAAGAAGATAGCAAGTACGGGGTAATATTAATGCGCAATTATGATGTTGGAGTAACTAACTTATTTTTGGCTGCAGCCAGGTTCCTGGAGGATATTTAAAGGCAATTTTATCAAGCGTAATATTTACCTTAGTGGGATGAAACGATACCTGCCTATACTATTTTTAATACTCGCTATATCTGCCTGCAATTCACCCGAAAAAGACGGCGTACCTGTTGTTGGTTTTGTTGATGCTTTTGAAGACGCCACCATATCGCAAGCCCGTACCGGCTTTACCGATGCTTTGAAGAAGAACGGTTTCAGCGAAGAGCAAAACACCGTTAAAATAGAATACCGCAATGCGCAGGGCAGCATCCCTACGTTGACGCAGATAGTGAATTACTTTGTTTCGGTCCCGGTTGACCTACTGGCTACCTGTACCACGCTATCCACGGTAACAGCTGTGCAGAAAACCAAAACTATCCCGGTGTTCGAAATGGTATCGCCAACGCCCGAGCGTATGAAGGTTATCGATTCCAAGGGTAACGCCCCGGCAAACCTTTTCGGTACCATGGAAGATCTGCAGTATATCGATACATCGTTTAGCATCATCCCCAAACTGCTAAAGCCAAAAGGCACGAAGCTGACTATCGGCATGATCTATAATCAATCCGAACCACAATCGGCTGACGCCATGGCGCATATTCAGGAATTGTCTGATCAGTTAAACATCACCCTCATCGCTTTGCCATTAAATACGTCCGCGGACGCGCAATTGGTAACACAATCGTTGTTAGATAAAGATATTGATGCCTTCTTCGCCAATCCGGATAATACCGTGTTTGCCGCTTTCGAAACCATTCTTAAAAACTGCAATCAAAAAAACGTTCCGATATTTACCAGCGAAGCCGGTTTGGTGCAACGCGGTGCGGTAGCTGCTTTTGGTGCCGATATTTACCAGTGGGGCTACCAGGCCGGCGAGCAGGCTGCTCAATATTTAAAAACCCACAAAACCGACGGCTTGAAGCCGGAAATGGTGAAAGTGCGCAAGCGCGTTTACAACCCGGATGCCGTAAAAAAATATAATATCATCGTACCGGCAAATTTTGAAGCTGTAAAATAATGGATTTTTACCTCAGCGCGTTAATACAAGGACTTGGCTTCGCCGGTTTGGCATTGGGTATTTATATCTCGATGAAGATATTTAATATACCCGATATTACCACCGATGGCAGTTACACGCTAGGTGGGGTTGTAGCCGCTATTTTGCTAACGCGACATTTGCCCGGCTACCTGGTGTTGCCCGCGGTTATTTTAGCCGGTGCTTTGGCTGGCGCGATAACAGGTGTCATCCATACCAAATTGAAGATAAATGCCTTGTTGGCTGGTATTTTGGTGATGACGGCCCTGTATTCGGTAAACCTGGAAATGATGGGGCGGTCTGATCTGCCTTTGATCGATACGTCGTCGCTGTTCACATCAATACAATTGATTGCTAACCCAAATCATAATACCTTTTTAGTATTGCTGACGTTTGTAGCGGTGCTGACTTTATTGATAGGTTACTTATTAAAAACAGATTTCGGGTTGGCCATGCGTGCCACAGGTAATAGCGAATCCATGATTCGTGCATTAGGTGTAAATACCGACCGTATGAAGATCATCGGCCTCGCTTTAGCAAACGCCCTTACAGCCGTAAGCGGTTATCTCATTACCCAATTTCAGGGTTTTGCCGATATGAATATGGGCGTAGGTGTTGTGATCATTGGCCTCGGCTCTGTTATCATCGCCGAAACCTTGATAGGCTGGCTGCGCATATCATCGGTATGGCTAAGCCTGGTATTGGTGTTGACAGGGGCTGTAATATTTCAATTGGTTTTGGCGTTTACGCTCAATATTGGGGTTGATGCTAATTTATTAAAATTGGTAACCGCTGTTTTTGTATTATTGATCGTAAGTTTGCCCCGCTTAAAAAGTAGTAACGAATTATAAACCTCACATAAATATGAAACGATTCTATAAAAATTGCCCGGTGGTATGCATCGCGGTATTTGTATTTACAAGCTGCCTTTTTTCGGGCTTGTATGTTCAGGCTGCTACGCAGTATTATTACCAGTTAAAGGTATACCACTTTAAAACCAAAGCACAGGAGAACCGCCTTGACGCTTACCTGCAAAACGCTTACCTGCCTGCGCTGCACAAAGCAGGTGTTAAAAACGTAGGTGTGTTTAAACCTATCGCCCAGGATAGTATCGACAAGAAAGTATACGTTTATGTGCCTTACCGCACCTGGAACGACCTTGAAAATACCGATACCAAACTGCTTAAAGACCAGCAATACCTCGAAGCCGGTAAAGATTATTTGAACGCCGCTTATAACGACCCGGCTTATGCCCGTTTAGAAACCATCGTACTACGCGCGTTTATAGATGCGCCCGAGCCAAGTTTACCAAACCTAACCGCTAAAAAAGCCGACAGGGTATATGAACTGCGCAGCTACGAAAGCGCCAGCGAAAAATATAATATCAGTAAAGTAAAGATGTTTAACGCGGGCGATGAGATCGGTATTTTTAAAGCGCTTGATTTTAACGCCGTGTTTTACGCCGAAGTTATTGCAGGCAGCCGCATGCCTAACCTGATGTATATGATAACCTTTAACAGCAAACAGGATAACCTGGATAAATGGAAAGCTTTTAGAGCCGACGCTAAATTTGCTGCCTTGGGTAAAATGGACGAGTACAAAAACAATGTATCAAAAATTGATGCCGTGTTTATGTACCCGACCGATTATTCTGACTATTAATTAACGTTTTTGAACTTCGCAGGAGCAGTAAATATCATGCTGCTTTTTTGCGATGTTTGCACACTGCTGGCGGGTTTAAGTTCATTAAACACCGAGTAGTTATTTTTGTGAGCATAAAAGGCCAGGCAGGCAAACTCTACCACACCCGATAAAAAAACAATAGCTAAAATTACTACCGATAGTTTGGTAAGTAACAATGGTGATTGGGTCTCGTTATTCATCTCTTAGTTTAAATTATAATTGGTCTTAGGGGTACCGTTTTCTGTTACAATATATGCATAACCATGCCATTTGCAACTACTTTGTTACAAACAAAATAGAATTAGTATTTTTTAACCTAATCGTGCAAAAAATTACCTTTTTCTAAATCAAAGCCGCCCAGCATTTCCAAATCTGCAATCGATATTAATCCTTGATTTATTTATGGCTTTTGGTTATGGTGTTTAAACGTGTAAATGGGTCAGCATGTTGCGTTTATTTTTCCCCAATTGTGTAACATTCTTAATATTTTTAAAGATAAACTTGGACTTATGATGAGCAAAGGAAGGCTGGAAGCTTTTAGCGATGGGGTAATAGCCATTATTATAACCATAATGGTATTAGAGTTGAAAGTGCCCGAAGGGCATGACCTGGCAGCCCTGAAACCCGTGCTCCCTATTTTTGCCAGCTACGTGTTAAGCTTTGTGTACGTGGGTATTTATTGGAATAACCATCACCACATGCTGCACGCCATTAAATCAATAAACGGCCCGGTGCTTTGGGCTAATATGTTTTTATTGTTTTGGCTATCCATGATCCCCTTTGTGACCAACTGGATGGGCGAGAGCCATTTTCATGAACAATGGCCAATTGCCTTATATGGTTTTGTTATGGTAATGAACGCTGTAGCTTATACTATCCTGGTTTTTTTCCTGATAAAACACGAAGGCGAAAATTCAGTGCTGAAAGAAGCTATAGGGGCCGACTGGAAGGGCAGGCTATCTTTGCTTTTTTACTTGATAGGTATAGTATTAGCCTTCGTTAATAGTAGTATCAGCTTGGCGCTTTATGTATTGGTAGCGTGTATCTGGTTCATTCCCGACAGGAGAATTGAAAAAAAGCTGGCAAATCAGTGAGCGCGTGATTTATTCCTTATTCGATAGGTCGAACGAATACCGTGCAGACAGGCGTGCAAAAGGATAATTTTTCGTCACATCCGGATGCTCGTTATGATAATTTCCTTCCAGGCGGAAATAACCTCCTTCGCCGGATATAGACAGGTCGTTAATTATTTTTACGGTAAGCTCGTTTGATACGGTATGCACAAAATAGTTTGAATGCTCGCCGCTAACGGTTTTGAGCCAGCCACCGCGATAGTTAATGCCGTAGGATACTTTGTCAGACCAACTTATTTTTCCGCCACCATTTATGGCTACACCCATGCCGTAATCATACCTGCGGCCACCCATCAGGTAGGGGTTGGGTACTGCGCCCAGCACGGTAGGGCCCATACCCAGGTTGGTGTTTATCTTTATTTTTTCGGGTAAGGCAAATTCTGATAGTAAATTGGCTTTCACGCTCTGTCCCCCAAAAAAGAAAGCCTGGTTGCGCAGGTAATCGTAATTGGCAGATAACACAACGAGGTGATGAATGTCTTTATTGGAGCGGATACGCCAGCCTGCTAATGAACCATAAACGTTTATGGCATTTACAAACGAACTGTCATCCTTACCAAATTCAACATTGATCAAAATATTGCTAAAGGGTACACGGTATTCCTGGAAAGCGGTACCGTATAATAGTTTAGCACGGCCGTACCAACCAATAGTATTTTTATTATCAGCCGTAAACCGGCGCGAACCTAGGTCAAATTCAACGCTAACCTGCGATGAATCACGTTCGCGAGTGTTAGGTAACCGTTTTCCCCATTTACCGGTCATGATGCGGTTGAGGCCGTTTTGTGGGTTTACCACAAAGGCTATTACTTCGCTGGCGTTACGTTTAAAGCCACGGCCGCGGTTATTGACGATCATGTTAGAGAAACGGTGCGTCATCTCACCCAGTATCACACCACCAAAGCCTGTGTTGATAAAATCATTGGCAGCAGGTTTTTCTTTTTCACCAAAGGTTTCCCACAAATAGCTACCCACAAATGCTGAAGGTGTTGATTGCCAGAAACTATAACCGTTTGAGCGGAACGCATTAAAAAACAAACTACCATGATAAGGGTGACCAAACTGGTTGGTTTGAAAAGGGTCCTGATCCCATTCCCAGCTGTTGGGTCTGATGTTGCGCCAGGTGGTGCCCCAGCTAATATCGGCATAGTCCTGGTGCGTAATGTATTTGCTGAAAACCCATGGCAATACCTCCACCACAGCCAACTGTGCCGTTGCCCGATGGAAGTGATGTACACCGGGGCGGTCTAAAGGCGTGGGCCTTTTTTTAGTGGTATCAACCACTTTATCTTCGTATACCGGCAGGGTTTGTGCAAGCGCCACGCGTGTAAAACCAAGGCACATCAGTAACGCTAATACTGAATATACTTTTCGGAAAGTGGTATTAATAGGAGAGTAGGTACAGCTAAACTTCATAAAAAACGATCATAGCGCTTTTAAGGGCCATGCGGTTAACCAAAACGCTGCTCTATAAAGTATACAAAGCAGCGTTTTGTTTTATGCAGATAGCTAATATTTACTATATGGAATAATTCCTGATGTTTACTCGTTGTTATAAGCTTTTTTTAAGGCCGCTACATCAATCTTACGCATCTGCATCATAGCTTGCATGGCGCGTTGCGATCCCGCTGCGTCCGGGCCCCACAGGCAGCTGCCCAATTCGTCGGGTATTATTTGCCATGACAGGCCAAATTTGTCCTTCAGCCAGCCGCATTGGCTTTCCTGGCCACCATCGGCGGTAAGTTTATCCCAGAAGTAATCTACCTCGGCCTGGTCGGCGCATTTTACAAATAGTGATATGGCCTCAGTAAACTGAAATATGGGGCCGCCATTCAATACCATAAATTCCTGGCCGTTTAGTGTGAAATTGGCGGTTAGCAGTTTGTCGCCCATCATGTGCTTTTGGCCGATGCTGGAATCTTTAAATTAGCGAAGTGTAAAAGTTCATGGCTTCCTCGGCATTATTGTCGAACCATAAAAACGGAGTTATTTTTTGCATAGCGGTAATGTTTTGAGTTAAGTAAAGGTAAGAAGATGATACCTTAACCGTTAGGTGTGATCGGGACATTTAGCGGGTGCCCTTAGGCCATAAAGCAAAAAAGGCGCCTTATGGGCGCCTTTTTGTATCTATCAGGTTATCTACTTAGTAACTGCTTTGAAAATGTCGTTACCAAAAACAAATACCATTAATGCTATCAGCATAACAAACCCTACTATCTGCGCGCGCTCTAAAAACTTATCGCTAAGTGGCTTGCCTTTTATCATCTCAATGATCAGGAATACCGCGTGACCACCGTCCAGTGCCGGGATAGGCAACAGGTTGGTAAATGCCAGCACCATTGACAGGAAGCCTACCATACCCCAAAAGTGTATCCAATCAACCTTGGTACCAAACATTTTAGCGATAGCCACAGGGCCGCCAACAGCTTTATTAAACTTAACCTCGCCTTTAAATATTTTTGAAAAGCCTTTAATGTTGTCATAAAAAGTTCCCCAGGCTTTGTCGGCACCAACAGGTAACGAGCCAAAGAAACCGTAAGTAATGGTTTCCTCTTTAGGCAGATCAAAACTTGGGGCTATACCGGCACCGCCTTCTTTGGGGCCCAGCATACCATCCTTATTCACCGCGGCTGTAAGTTGTTTAAGCTGGCCATTACGTTTAATATCAAGTGTTATGTTTTTACCGGCATTTTGTTTTACTGCTGATTGTAACTCATCATAAAAAGTGATCTTGTTACCGTTTACAGCTAATACACTATCGCCTTTAGCCAGTCCGGCTATTAACGCACCGCTTTTAGGCATAACCGAATCAATCGCAAACTTACTACGCGGCAGGCGACTGATGAATTGCTCGATAGCATTGTTGCCATAGTCCGCCAGGTCATTAATAATACTTGCAGGAACAGTTAAGTCTAAAGTTTTGCCATTACGATCAACCGTCAATACCGAATGATCCAACAATACTTTAGTACTCATTAACTCTTCAAAATACTTAACAGGTTTACCATTTACGGCGGTAATTTTATCGCCCGCCCGCAAGCCCATTTTTTTACCAATCTCCCCTGGTACTATACCATATTTAACATTGGCGTTAGGGAGATAGGTTTCGCCATAACGCGCGGTAAGCATCCAAAAAATGAAGATACCCAGTATAATGTTTACAATTACACCACCCAGCATTACAATTAAACGCTGCCATGCCGGTTTTGAACGAAACTCCCAAGGTTGTGGTGGGCCCGCCATTTGCTCGGTATCCATAGATTCATCTATCATGCCCGATATTTTAACATAGCCACCCAGTGGCAGCCAGCCTATACCGTACTCAACACCTTTATAGTTAAATTTGAACAGGCTAAAATTCCAGGCATCAAAAAACAAATAAAATTTTTCAACCTTTATACCAAAAGCGCGTGCGGCTAAAAAATGGCCCAGTTCATGCAATATCACCAAAATTGATAGCCCCAGTATTAACTGGCCAACCATTATTACTATACCCATTCTGTTATTAAAATCAAATTATGGCGCTTCTTACAGCGCTTTCTGTTATTAAATTGTGCGCAAATATGCGTGTTTCTTTATCAGTATTCAAATAATCTGCAAGGGACGGATTTGATTTGAACTCAATACGTTCCATGCAGGTTTCAATCAGGTCGCTCATGGCCAAAAAGCCAATTTGGTTGGCTAAAAAGCCTGCCACGGCAACTTCATTAGCTGCGTTCACTATGCAAGCCATGTTGCCGCCTTTACGCAAAGCCCGATACGCCAAATTCAAATTACGGAACGTTTCTGTATCCGGTTTTTCGAAAGTAAGGTTAGGGTAGGCCATAAAATCAAAGCGTTTAAAATTGTTTTTTAAACGTTTAGGATAGGCCAGCGCGTATTGTATAGGCAGCTTCATATCGGGCAATCCCAGCTGCGCTTTTATCGATCCATCCTCAAACTGCACCAGCGAATGAACGATGGACTGCGGATGAACAACAACCTCTATCTGGTCGGCATGCAGATCAAACAGCCATTTAGCCTCAATAACTTCCAAACCCTTGTTCATTAACGAAGCAGAGTCGATAGTTATTTTAGCGCCCATAACCCAGTTAGGGTGTTTTAGTGCATGTTCGCGGGTTACGTTGGCCAAAGCCTCAGCCGTTTTACCACGGAACGGGCCGCCGGAAGCGGTAATAATTATCTTCTCGATCGGATTATTTTCCTCGCCCACCAGGCACTGAAAAATAGCCGAGTGTTCCGAATCAACCGGTAAAATGTTTACGTTGTGTTTTTTGGCAAGGGCGGTTATCAGGTCGCCGGCTACAACCAGGGTTTCTTTGTTTGCTAGCGCGATGGTTTTGCCGGCTTTTATGGCGGCAATGGTAGGCTCTAAACCTGCGAAGCCAACCATGGCAGTTAACACAATATCGATAGCGGCATCGGTAACAATATCTTTAATAGCTTCGATGCCGGCGGCTACCTTAACATTGGTATGGGCAAGGGCTTGTTTAACCTCGGCATATTTACTTTCATCACAGATAATAACATGTACGGGGTTAAATTTTAGGGCTTGTTCTATCAGCAAAAAAGCATTGTTATTGCCGGTTAACACATAAGCCCTGAATAATGATGGATTTTCAGCGATCACTTCCAATGTTTGGGTGCCTATACTGCCTGTGGAGCCAAGGATGGCTATATTTTTAACTTTACTGCTCAATGCTTATCCTCACAAAATATAATCCTGTAACTCGTTAGCTATCTTCCGGTCGTTAGCCAAACGGGGTACTTTGTTTTGCCCGCCAAGTTTACCCTGACTGCGCATGTAATTAATAAATGTATCTTTTTTCAGGCTTTGGATGATCAAAGGTTGCAAAATGTTACCATCAATGAGATCAAAATAGTAAATATTTTTTTGCTGCAAAGCTTTGTCAACTTTTAATGCGAAGGCCTGCATATCCTGAGGTGCCGAACCAAACTCTACAAACCATTCGTGGTAAGGTAATTGGCCCGGTTGGGGATTGACTTGTGGCGCCACGGTAAATTCTACAATGTCAATACCTTCCTCATTGGCTACGCTTAACAGGGCATGCTCCACTTCTTCACCAATAACATGTTCGCCGAAGGCGGAGATATAATGCTTAATGCGCCCGCTTACCACAATTTTGTAAGGGTTTTTAGAAACGAATTTCACCGTATCGCCAATGCTGTAGCCCCACAGGCCGGCATTGGTATTTAATATCAGTGCGTAGTTTTTATTCAGTTCCACATCGACCAGGCTAACGCGGGTCGGGTTTTCGTTAAAATATTCTTCGGTAGGGATAAACTCGTAAAATATCCCCGAATCTACCAGCAGCAATAAACCTTTTTCTTTCTGCGAATCCTGAAAAGCGATAAAACCTTCCGATGCAGGGTAGGTTTCAATCGTATCTATAGCGAAGCCGATGCTCTCCTGTATGCGGGCGCGATAAGGCTCATAATTTACGCCGCCGTATACGTACAGTTTAAAGTTGGGGAAAATGTCTTTGATCTTCTTCCCATCAGATGCAGCCGAAAGCCTGTCGAAATACATTTGGCACCAGGGCGGTATGCCCGATATCAGGCGCATGTCTTCATTTACGGTTTCAGCAACAATGGCATCTACCTTTTCCTCCCAATCCTCAATGCAATTCACTTCGTAGCTGGGCATGCGGTTTTTTTGCAGGTAACCCGGCACATGGTGCGCCACTATCCCCGACAGGCGACCAGTCGGGATCCCCGCTTTCTCGGACAATACAGGGCTGCCTTGCAGGAATATCATTTTGCCATCCAGAAAATCAGCTTTGCCGGTTTCGTAGATATAACTCAATAAAGCATTGCGCGCGGCAGTAATATGCTCGGGCATGCTTTCTTTGCTGATAGGAATATATTTTACGCCTGAAGTAGTGCCCGATGTTTTGGTGAGATAGGTGGGTTTGCCCGGCCACATTACATCGGCTTCGCCATCAACCACACGTTTAATGTAGGGCGTGAGCTCCTCGTAATCGCGTATGGGTACAAACTTCTTAAAATCTTCGTAGGTTTTAATGTTGGCGAATTGATGATCGCTACCAAAAGCCGTGTTTTTAGCCTGGGCTATTAAACCCTCAAAAGTTTTTTGCTGCAGGGCAACCGCGTTGGTACGTATGCGGTTGAGTTTGGTATTAACCCAGGCGGCAAATACTTTGCTTAATATGGCCTTTAAACCCATGACTTAATTGGTTTCGGCAATATCATCATCAACATCCTGGTGGCTGTAGATGAGTTTGCGATAGGTAACGGCCAGCAAAATATTAACAAAGGGATAGGTAAACACAATAGCCAACGAGATAATAGGGTAGTACTGCGCCAATGTTGCCGGTAATGCGATCAATAATAATATGATAAGCAACATAATAAGTACTTTAAAAAAGTATCCTTTGGTAAGCTGAAAGCTCTGTTTCAGCGATTCAAAACCACCAGACTGGTCATCAACTATAAAAGTGATGAAAAACATGACGCGCAGCGCGATGAATAACGAAAAAATAACGGCAACCTGCTCTATAAACCATTGTATATTCGGATAATCATCAAGCGGTTGTGATACAAAGAAGTGAAAGGTGGTAACGATAAAAGCGATAAAGAAAACCACGCCAAGGTAGCTTAGTATGCTTTTAAACGCGGGTAATATTTGTTTAAATTCAAACTCATAGTATTCGCTGTCAATCAAGGTAAATATCAGCTTATATAAACCAAGCGTGGTATAGGTTTGAATAAATATCATGATAGCCGATACCGCCATTTTGCCGTTAAACTCTTCCTGTGGTATAAAAAAGCTTACCACTACACCCAGCACACCCAACAAAAAAGCAGAAGCTATTGAATATACTATAATAGTAACGAAGTTTTTTTTGAAAATATCCCAGGCAGTTTTGGTGGTTTCTGCTATAGAAAAAGGGTGATACATAGGTACTATTAAGCGATGTTCAAAATTACACGTTTCCAATAATCCTGCATAAAGCCAAAACCATAAGCGATCAGTTGGATTAACGAGGCTATTATACTCAAAAATGCAATTTTTAACGACTTGTTTTTAATTAACGAATGAAAAAATATCAACAAAATAAAAATACCCAGAATAATATTGCATAAAAAGCCCAGCGGCCAACAGAAAATATTAGTTACTAAGGCAAAAAATACAAACAGCGTAAATGCTGCCGGGAAAAAGTGAACCAGCTTTAATTGCTCAGGGAAAAATTTATACACGTTAATACGTGATCTCCCGAAAAAGTGTAGTTGTTTATAAAACTGGCGGAAATTGGTACGGCGCTTATGATAAACCTTAGCATCAGGTATCAAACCAATTTTAAAACCTGCTGAGTGGATACGGATGCTATACTCAATATCTTCGCCCAGGCGGGTAATAATAAAACCACCCACGGTTTCCCATACCTTGCGGGATAAGCCCATGTTAAAGCTGCGCGGATGAAACTGGCCGCCCATGTTTTTTTTATTGCCACGGATACCGCCTGTAGTAAAAGGCGAGGTCATGGCATAGCTGATGGCTTTTTGGGTAGGAGTGAACGAGGCATGCGCATCATCCGGGCCACCGTAGGCATCCAGCCAGTCGGTATCTAACCGGTGTTTTACTACCTCCAAGTAATTGGCCGGTATCAGGCAGTCCGAATCAAATATGATAAAGTAATCGCCATTGGCGCGCTCAAAAGCGTAGTTGCGGGCAAAGCCCTGACCGGCATTGGGTTTAACGTAGTATTTTATGTCGAGCTGGCTTGTAAAGCTTTGCACAATATCGGCAGCGTCTAGTTTAGATCCGTCTTCAATAACCAAAACCTCAAACTGCTTGTAGGTTTGCAGGGTAAGGCTTTCCAGCAGTTCTTTAATTTCCTGCGGGCGATTATATAGAGGGATAATGATGGAAAAAAACATATGTTAGATGTGCAGATATGCGGATGTGCAAATGTGCAGATTTTTTAATGTTATCAATTAGTAGATTTCAATTCAATAAAAGCGACAGGCCATCTGCACATCTGCATATTTGCAAATCTGCACATTCACTAGATCACTTCTTCAATTAGATATTTATTGCGCTCGTGCGAGTTGCGGGATATCATTTCGGCCACAAAGCCTGTTAAAAACATTTGCGAACCGATAACTATAGCCGCCAGTGCAATAAAAAATAATGGATTGGCGGTAACATCACGGTAATGCTCGTTATGCGCTATGGCGTATAGTTTTTCTACTATGATCCAAACGGTACATATTAAACCGGCCAAAAAGCTAACCACGCCTATACCGCCGAACAGGTGCATAGGGCGCTTGCCGAATTTGGAAACGAACATGATAGAAATCAGATCCAGCGGACCGCGGATAAACCTTTGTATGCCGCCAAATTTGGTCACCCCAAATTTGCGGGCCTGGTGTTGTACTACCTTTTCGCCAATTTTACGGAAACCGGCCCAGGCGGCAATAACCGGTATGTAACGGTGCATTTCGCCATACACCTCAATGCTTTTTACCACCTTTTGCTTATAGGCTTTAAGGCCGCAGTTCATATCGTTTAGCTTAACGCCGGATATGTAGCCGGTAACACCATTATATAACTTTGTAGGCAGGGTTTTGCTCAGCGGGTCGTGACGTTTCTTTTTCCAGCCGCTTACCAGGTCATGGCCATCCTCTGTTATCATTTTGTAAAGCGCAGGTATCTCGTCTGCGCTGTCCTGCAGGTCGGCATCCATGGTGATCACTACATTACCTTGTGTAGCTTCAAAACCGGTATTAAGCGCGGCTGATTTACCGTAATTACGACGGAATTTAATGCCACGAATAAAAGGATTATCTAAGCGTAGCTGATGGATCAATTCCCACGAACCGTCGGTACTGCCGTCGTCAATTAAAATGATCTCGTAAGTAAAATGGTTTTCCTCCATTACGCGGGCTATCCACGCGGTAAGTTCGGGTAATGATTCAACTTCGTTATACAGAGGTACTACTACTGATATATCCATTTATAAGCGATAGGGGTAATGGCTGATGATTTTTTGCCGAACCCATGCAAAAATATAAAAAATGGCTTATGATTTTATGCCTGACCTAATACGTGCATCAATAAAAAATATTGTGTGTGTTTAGTTCTTCTTCCTTTTTACTGATGGTGAGTATAAGCATACCCAAAACCATGCAAGCCATGCTGCCAATCCACAGCCAATACCCTTCTTTATAATTGGTGATGGGTACGGTGATGCCGGGCTTACGATCTGCTATTTCATCAAACAATAAAAATGATAAGCCAACGGCCAAAGCACCTAAACTAAACAGGAAAGATTTTTTAGCGTTCTTTTTGGTTAGCGACCAACCCACCCACAACAGCGGATTAGCATACCACGTTAAGCCCGCCACGCTTAAAATGCCACCTATGGCGCCCAGCCCAACAATTGAAAAGCCTGTCCAATGATCGCCGCAGGCGTTTGATGTACAAAATCCCTGTTGGGTTAACGAAATAATGTATACCCCAATGCTGATGAACCTGGTTATAGTGGCAATGTTGTTATAGGTTTTGGCTTTCAAGGGAATTATTTGCTGGCGGCAAAATAAGATAAATATTCTTTACAGGAGTGAAAATCACCCTTAAAGATTTCCCCAAAATGCAAAAAGCTGCGAACCGTATCTGGTCCGCAGCTTTTTGATAGAAAGTATTTGCAATTTGTTTAGAAACGGTAGTTTACAGACAGGCGGTAGTTTCTGCCTGCTTCTGCCTGGTAGTAATATGTTTTTTGGTATGAGTAGTACGAACCGCTGTACAGGTAAGTATCTAACAGGTTAAACGCGTTAGCGGTAATTCTCATTTTACGGCCTTCCCAGAATAAGCCAGCATCATACTTGTAATAGTTTGGCAGTTTTTTTAAACCGATGCTCCAGGTGTCGGTAACACGGTCGCCCTGGAAGTTGGCGCCGGCATTAATACCAATGTTTTTAAGCACGCCGTTTTGTATTTTGTAGCTTAACCAGGCATTAGCAACATGTTTTGAGTAGCCCGGCACAATATCGCCCACGGCAATACCGGCTGGTGTGTTTGCTGTGATCTGGCTTACGCGCGAATCTGTTAAAGCATAATTGGCAGTTAAGTTTAAGCCCGGCAAAATCTCGCCACGGATATCCAACTCAATACCTTTAGCTACTTTTTGACCTAACAAAAAGCTAACCGGGTTTGCTGGCGTGCTGCTTGGGTCGGCCTGTGCTTCGTTGTTTTTCTCAATGCGATATACCGATACAGTGCTGTTCCATTTGCCGTTTGCCCAATCTTTCTTGATACCAAACTCAAGGTTGCCACCTGTAAGTGGTTTAACGCTGCCACCGCCTACTAAACGGGCTGCGGCCTGTGGGGTAAATGCCTGATCGTACAAACCGTAAACAGAAGTTTGATCATCAACCGAAACACTTAGGCCAATTCTTGGGGTAAAGCGTTTACCTACCAGGCTATTGTCCTGTTTAACATAGGTGTAGCGGCCGGCAAGGGTTAACCTGATGCGGTTATCCATAAACCCTAACACATCCTGGAAATACAGGCCCGAGTAGGTTGAAGTATAAAAATAAGCACGCTGCTCCAGCGGCTGGCTTCTGTCAAAATTAGGGTAACCGTTTGTTGGCGGGTTGCCACCATTAGGGTAGTTAGGATCATTGGGATCAAACTCGCCACCTACGCTGTCAAGGGCGTGCGATTGGTTAAAATCGGCAATGTATTTTTTGGTACCCATATCAATACCGGTCAATACGTTGTGCTGGATAGGGCCGGTAGTAAATTTACCATTCAGGAATGCCTGTGCTAAACCCATTTCGCTTTTAGCTTCCCAAAAGCCTGCGCTACGCTGGTATTTGCCATTAGCCTGTACTGAGTCTGAAGCTACCCACAGTGATGAGCCCAGCATGTAATAGTTATAATAAGCGCCTTGTGCCGTAAATTTCCAGTTATCGTTTAACTTATGCTGTAAGTTTACGCTTACGCTATGGTCATTAATATTTGTTGGCGGCAGGCCCTGCGGTAAAGCAGAAAACTCGCGCGGACGGGTGGCATAGCCATCGTGATCAAATACGTACATTGAACCAACGTCAGACATTTTTGCTTTTTGATAAACGTACTCCAAAGTTATTTTGGTAGCCGTGTCAATTTGGTAAGAAATTACCGGCGCAATTGAATAACGGTCGTTAAACTCATTGGTGCGGAACGAACCTTTATTTTGTGCCGCAAGGTTTAAGCGGTACAGTAATTTGCCGTCTCTGCTCAGTTTGCCATCCAGATCTAAAGTAGTGCGGTATAAGCCATAGCTGCCCATGGTAAAGCCAAATTCGCCTTTAGTTTGGCCGGTAGGCTTTTTGGTAACCACGTTGTATAAGCCCGACGGATCGCCATTGGCCAGCATAAAGCCTGCAGGGCCTTTAACAACCTCAACATGGTCTACAAAGCTCATATCTTCTGTAAGCGGACCCCAATAAGAGTTTACAATATTAAAGCCATTACGGAAGGCCTGGATCTGCGAACCGCGCATGCTGATGTTGGTATACATATCGCCCCAGTGCTCTAAACGTACAGCACCGCTCACGTTACGTATCAAACCATCGCTGGCGCTGATGATCTGCTGATCGGTGATAGACTGGCCTGATATTACCTGGATGTTTTGAGGTATCTGCAGCAACGGCTCGTTCAAACGTAGCGATTGTGACGGGTGGTCTATCTTGATGCCATTATTGCGGTCTTTAATTACTACTTCCTGTAGTTTGTTCTCGCTCACATCAAGCAAAAAGTTAACTGAGGTAGTTGAGCCCGCGGTTACGGTAACTTCTTTTTGCTGGGCGGTAATGCCTACAGCTGTAACAGTTAAAGTATAAGTACCGGTTTTAACGCGGTTTATTTTGAAAAAGCCTTTATCGTTGGTTGATGCACCTGCGTTGGTGCCTACAATGCCTACCGATACGTATTCGGCAGCTTTACCATCTGATGTGGTAACGGTACCTTGTATAGCGCCGGTTTGTGGGTTTTGTGCTAACGCGATGTTAAAGAAGGTAGCAAGCAGGGCCAGGGTGAACATGATGCGTTGTTTGAATGAACGCGTCGATTGTTGCCTTTCACCTGTGTCTATAAGTCGAATTTGATCCATGTTGGTGTGAATTTGATTAATTAAAGGATGGGGTTATTGGTGTTTCGACGGCAGGGTTGTGGGGCCTTTCGCCGAAGGAAATTAGTAGTAGACTGATGTATGATAAGCCGGGTGCTTTTTTCATGCCGCAAAGTAAATCCTTATTTATAATAAATCCAAATAAAAATAAAGAAGACTTAATGTTTTGAATGATAGCGCCTTGGGAAGCGTTAATGAATGTTAAAAATTGAGCAGGGGGTAGTTTTAGCTATAATTTAGTGCCCGATAACCTTAACGCCATGAAGTTTTTGGTAACCTTAATTTTGATTTCAGCCACGATAGCGCTTAAAGCACAAAGCCTGCAGGGCGTGGTTTTAGATGGTAAAACCAATAAGCCGGTGCCGTATGCTTCGGTTTCGGCTGATAATAAGGTTACGCTTACTACGCCTGGCGGAAACTTCAGCTTGCCTAACATTATCCCGGGCGATACCATTGTGGTAAGCTTTATAGGCTATAAAAATTACAAATATGGTATTACAACCATAGGTAAAAAGCTAACGGTTTATTTGGAGCCCGACAGTATTATGCTGAACAAGGTTACCATTAAGGCGACGCGCAATTACAAAGCCGATTCGGTATTGAACCGCAAATGGTATGACACCGTTTTTAAATATAAACAGATGGGGTTGAAGGATATTTTTATCAGCCGGTCGCCCTATGCCAGGAACGACAGACCCAATAACACGAGCGAATTGGTGAGCGTTAACCTACTGCAGGTACTTAGCTTAATATCAAAGAAAAACAACGACCCGATGTTGAAACTCCAAAAGCGGCTTTTAGCGGATGAGGCGGAAACCAATGTTGATATGGTATTTACAAAAGGGCGGATAACCGCGCTAACGGGATTGAAAGGTGATTCGCTGAGCAATTTTATGGTGAAATACCGGCCGTCTGTGAGTGAAGCAAGGGGGATGACGGGTTATGATATGTGGGTGTATATCAAAAAAAGCTACCGGGAGTTTGCACATGCTGATACAACAGCGGCGAGGAAATAAGGTTAAAAATGTTGAATTTGGGGTGCGCCACTTTTGATAGCGTAAATATAATATTTTTTATAAAATGTTGGTATTCAATAATTTATAAAATTAGCGGGGTGCGCCGCTTTGCGCCGCTTTTTTTAATAAAAATTTGATTTACAGAAACTTATAAAAAATGACTGCGCCACTTGCGCCACTTTTAAAGTGGCGCACCTTGCTTGTAATTCTAATCAAACTGACTTTGCAAACGAACCAATCTGTCAATGATCAAATTCAGCTTATCCTGCTCGCTTTTAACAAAGCGGTTTTTAAGGTAAAAGGTGCAGAACAGTAACCAGGTGCCGGTAAGGCCATACGCCGCTATTTTGAAACCGGTGGATGCGCTTTGCAATACTTCGTAAAAATAGAGCAGCAAACCGGCGCTGATGAGCACTACATATAAATAATACATCCAGCCGTAAACCTTGGCGCGGTTGCGGCGGTATTCTTTAATACTTTCCAGGTAAGCAGTAGGGTTGTCAGTAACATCCTGCGCGCTTAGTAAGCGGTAGTCGCGTATCATCATGCTTACATAAAGTACCATGGTAGTTAGTATAATAACCATACCTACATAAGTTACCCATGAGGTAAATACAAAAAATAACAGTACTAATGATAAACCTACTAACGACATAACCATAGTGGCAATGTTCCATAATAATTTATGGCTCATGCTGTTTATCCCCTTCTTCGCCTGCTTCAGCACCTCATCCACTGAAAGCTGATCCTTCTTTGGCTGGTCCTGCCAAACTGATATTAGATGATCAAAGTCTTTCATACTGATTATATAATTCTGTCAATCTCTGTTTAATGCGGTGAATCTTCACGCGCAGGTTCCCTTCAGATATGCCTGATATATCAGCAATCTCGGGGTAGGGTACTTCATCCAGTACCATGGTTATAATAATTCTTTCTGATTCTTCGAGCTTTGATATACACTTGTACAACAAAGCTACCTGCTCATTTTTGTGTGATATTTCTTCAACCTTGGTTTCGGCTATCAGCTCGGTCAGTTCATCCTTGGCTTGTCGCTTTTCCGATCGTAGGTAGGTAAGGCAGGTATTTACGGCTATACGGTATATCCAGGTAGATATCATGGCCTGGTTCCTGAACTTGTCAAGGTTTTGCCACACCTTCAAAAAAGTTTCCTGTAGCAGGTCGTTAGCGGCATCATCGTCGCCGGTATAACCATAGCACAAATGGTATATCTTTTTTGAATTAGCTTCAAATATCTGCTTAAATACTGCTTCCTTATTCTCGGCCACGTACAGTTAATGGTTTGTTTGGTATTATGACGCTAATATAAGGCGTTTGTTACAACACATAACTATTCTTGTTAAACCAGCTTAATTTTTTTTCGGCGTCGTCTAGCAAAGCGTTGTAGTCGTTCACAAAATCATACTGCATATCCTCGTGCAGTTTTCCTATAAGGCCCTTTATTTTCTCAAGCTGCCGGGTCAGTATCAGGCGCAAAGGTTTGTAGGTGGCGCGCCTGTCGGCATATTGCAGGTAGTTGTTGCAGAAGTTAATAAGCAGCTCTATCTCGGCTTCCTTGGCGGCTATAAATTTGGTGTACTTGCCCAGTAATCGCAACACCTTGCGCATATATTTGGCCGACTCATAGCTCCGCACAGGCAGCTGACTAAACATAAATCCGGCCTCGGCCTTCACCTTCTCTACAAAGCCGGCCTGGTCACCGGCCTCAAATAATAAATAAGCCAATAGTTCCTTGTTCTCCTTTTTGTGGCGCGCCAAACGCAGCAACAGCTCGGTAACCTGCGGGCCCGAAAGGTGCTGTACTTCTTTTTTTATATCCTGTAAGCCATAGGTGCTTGTGCTCATGCTTTATTATATTTTAGCAATTAGTAATTTTTGTAGCTTTGCCCCCTTATATTTATAAATGCAACGAAGTAAACTAACTCTCTACATATTTATAGCGCTGGTAGCGGGCGTTATAGTAGGCTATCTGTACAATGTTAATGTAATTAATACATTTAACACCAAAATTAGTGCCGCGGAGGTTTCCCTCAAAACAATTAATACCCAAATTGCCGCGACCACTGATACCACAACCGCTGTCTACAAAGATCTGAAAGCGCAAAAAGCCGAACAGATCGCTATCCGCAAGGAAAACGATACGGCCCGCGAGGAAAAGGTGCAGTATTTCAGTATCCTGAGTGATATCTTCCTGCGCCTCATCAAAATGATAGTGGCTCCGCTGGTATTCACAACGCTGGTAGTAGGTGTGGCAAAGGTTGGCGATATTAAAGCTGTGGGTAGGATAGGGGGCAAAACCCTGCTCTGGTTCCTGAGCGCCACGCTGGTATCACTACTATTGGGTATGGTATTGGTAAACCTGTTTAAACCGGGTGAAGCTATGCACCTTACACTGCCCGATTCGCACCTGAGTACCGGCATCCAAAAAACGGCGCTATCGTTAAAAGACTTCATCAGCCATGTGTTCCCGAAAAGTATTTTCGAGGCGATGGCCAATAACGAGATATTACAGATCGTGGTGTTCGCCCTGTTCTTCGGCGTGGCTACAGCAGCGATCGGCGATATGGGCCAGATAGTGATCAAAGCCATGGACGCCATCGCTCATGTGATATTAAAAATAACCGGCTATGTAATGCAGTTGGCGCCGTTTGCGGTTTTTGGGGCTATTACAGCTATCATAGCAAAACAAGGATTGGGCATATTATCAACCTACGCATTGTTCATCGGCGAGTTCTATTTCTCACTATTAGTGCTTTGGGCTGTGATCATCTTCGCAGGCTTTATGGTATTGCGTACGCGTGTTTTCAGGTTGGTTAGCAGTATTAAGGATGCCATGTTAGTGGCTTTCAGTACCTCAACCAGCGAAGCCGCGTATCCACGTGTGCTAATAGAAATGGAGCGCTTTGGCTGCAGCAACAAAATTGTAAGCTTTGTGCTCCCGCTGGGCTATTCGTTCAACCTGGATGGTTCTATGATGTATATGACCTTTGCTTCGTTGTTCCTGGCACAGGCGTATGGTATACATCTTTCGGTAGCGCAACAGGTAACCATGTTATTAGTACTGATGCTAACTAGTAAAGGTATTGCCGGTGTGCCACGTGCGTCGTTGGTGGTAATTGCCGGTACGATGGCCATGTTTAATATCCCGGAAGCTGGGTTAGGCCTTATTATAGGTATTGATCCTTTGTTGGATATGGGCCGCTCGGCCACTAACGTTTTAGGTAATGCTATGGCTACGGGCGTCGTGAGTAAATGGGAAGGAGAGCTTCCGGATAATAATGAATAATTTACATCTATAATATGTCTTCAAATCGTTCAAAAAGAATATTTCTAATTCTAAGTATTGTTGTTCCCTTTATGGCGTATTGCGTTTACTATTATGGTATGATGGTGAAAAACGCGCCTTATAAATTTGTGGAGTTTGAAAGTATCCGCTTTGAATATGGTCCCGGCGATAGTTTGGTAAACAAGTACAATTCAAAAACAGGAGAGTACCAGTTTGTTGATAACCGCGACTCCTTAGTAAAAAGAACTTTAAAGCTAAACAGTAACGACCTGCTATACCTGCACCGTAAGGCTGCCGACCTGGGTTTTTGGGATTTCCCTACGCAAGAGTTGTCTGACCGTCCGGAAACTAAAAACTCCTTACACTATTTAATCGAGTTTAAATACAAGCGCAAAACCAAACGTGTGTTATTTGATGAGGCTTTTGAAGGACCTGAAAAATTGAAAGATGCCAACCAGCGTTTGATCAAAGAGATCAAGAATGTAATAGCCGACGAAGAGGGTAAGCAGAAAAAGTAAAAATGTGTTGTTTTTTGAAAAGCAATTGCCTATGTTTGCACCTCGAAATTTTAAAAACATAAATAACAAACCATGTACGCAATAGTAAGTATAGCCGGACAGCAATTTAAAGTTGCTAAAGACCAGCAGATCTTTGTACACAGATTACAAGGTGACGAGGGCGCTAGTATTGAATTTGACAATGTGTTGTTAGCAGAAAACGAAGGTAAATTCAAATTAGGTTCTGATTTGAAAGGCGCTAAAGTATCGGCTAAGATCGTGTCTCATTTAAAAGGTGATAAAGTAATCGTTTTCAAAAAGAAAAGAAGAAAAGGTTACAAAAAGAAAAACGGTCACCGTCAGCAGTTTACCAAAATCGAGATCACTGGTATCTCTTTATAATTAAGGTTTGACGTATGACGTTTTACGTTGTACGTAGCAATATTGAAAACATAACGTATTACGTATGACGTACTACGTATAACAAAAAAAGAAAATGGCACATAAGAAAGGCGCCGGTAGCTCACGTAACGGTCGTGAGTCCCATAGCAAACGTTTAGGTATCAAAATTTTCGGTGGTCAGCCAGCTATTGCAGGTAACATCATCGTTCGTCAACGTGGTACCAAACACAATCCAGGTCAAAACGTAGGTATCGGTAAAGATCACACTTTATTCGCTTTGATCGATGGTCAGGTAGTTTTCAAAAAGAAAGCTGATGATCGTTCATACGTTTCTGTACTTCCTTTTGAAGCAGCACCGGTTGCAGAAGATGCAGCTCCTGCTAAGAAAACAAAAGCAGCCGCTAAACCGGTTGTTGAAGCAGCTCCTGTAGCTGAAGTTGAAGCAGCTCCGGTTGCCGAGGCTGCAACTGAAGAAGCAGCTCCAAAAAAGAAAGCAGCCCCTAAGAAAAAAGCTGCTGACGCTGAAGAAGCACCTGCTGCTGAGTAATTTCAACAGTTTAATCATACAAAAAACCCCGATGCTGAAAAGTATCGGGGTTTTTTATTTGGCAGATTTTAATAATTTAGCGCCTTATTATTTTTACAACCCCAGGTTGTTTTATTTACATGCAGATACAAATTAATGGATAAGGCAAAAAAGATATTGATTGCCGACGACGATTCGGGGATATTAGATTCGTTGTTAATGTTATTGGAGTTTGAAGGATACGAAGTAAGTGCTACGCTGAATGGTTCGTCGGTTTTAATAATGGATGAACTGCCTGATCTGTATTTGTTGGACATTTGGATGTCGGGCACAGATGGGCGGGAAGTGTGCCGGCAATTGAAGCAAAATGAGCTTACGCGCCATATCCCGGTGGTGATCATATCGGCCAGTAAGGATGTGGAGCAATCTTCCCGCGAAGCCGGTGCCGATGATTTTATTGGCAAACCTTTTAATATGGAGTTGCTGTTAGAAACTATTGCCCGTAATATTAAATAATACCATGAAACTATTCGGAACTCTTTTAATAACCATAATGTTTGCCACCATGGCCATGGCGCAACAAGGCCCGCCGCCGGGAGGCCCGCCAAACCCGGCCATGCGGCTTAAGCAGCTTACCACACGCCTGGAGAAAGAGTTGGCACTTAAACCTACCCAAACACAAAAAGTTGAACAAGCCTATAAAAGCTTTTTTGCCGACATGGAAAAGCTGCTCGGCAGGCAGGACGGCCCACCCACGCCGCCACCTATAGAAAAGAAATCACAGGTAGATAAACTGGTAAAAGCCCGTGATGAGCAGATAAAAAAAGCACTCGCCGCCGATCAATTTAAGAAATATCGCGAAATAGAACAACGTATGCGCCCCCGTGGTCCCGGTGACCCTTCCGGTGACAAGCCCGCGCCACCGCCGCAGTAGCGTAAAAGGCAAAACCAGTAATTGGCGGTGTTTGAAAATAAGATGCTGGTTATGAGTTTTGTAGCATGCTACAAAAAATGTAGCGGTGTAGCGTGCTACGCATACAGCGCTACACTGCGCCTTATATTTTGTATTCTCTGAAATTTTTTTAACTTGAATGATAACCTTGTGTTATTTGTTGCCGTATAAGCCCATATAACTCTAATTAATTTATATGGAATTCCGCGACAAAGATCCCTATCCGGGCCCGCCAACCAGTGTCAAAATTTTAGGTTGGGTAGTAGCCGTCATCATCACCATCGATATGATGTGGATCATCTTCTAAACCCTTTAAAAGCTGATTTTTATTGCCGTGTAATTGGTTTTTTTGATAAATTTAAGGTCAGAAAAACCAATTACTAATTGATGCACTATTTTCTTATCAGAATAATCAATGCCGTAAAGGCTTTTGCCTTGTTTGCAGTTCTGTTAATTATAATGGTGCGGCCGGCATACGCGCAAAGTTTAGGAGACCCTATCGTCAATATCACCTTTGGCGAGGGCATTGCGCAGTTTGGCCCCCGCTTGACCCGGCTGAGGCTACCACAGATTACAAGTATGTAACCCAATCGCCTGACGATGGCGAATATGCAATTGTGAATACAACCGCAAGCTCCAACGGCAACCGTATTAACAACGGCTGGTTTTTAAGTACCGACCACACCACCGGCAACGGAAGAAGCTATTTTATGTTGGTAAACGCCAGTCGCCAAGCGGGCGTGTTTTATCAGGGGTCTATAACAGGGCTGTGTGGTAATACCACTTACCAGTTTGCTGCATGGGTGAAAAACATGATTACCAATCCTAACAATAATGTTAGGCCCGATATTGTTTTTACTGTAGAAACCCTATCCGGTATTAAACTAGGCCCGGGTAGACCAACCGGACCGTTAACTAGCGGAGATAATACCTGGAAACAGTATTCGTTTACTTTTACCGCGCCAAACAATACCGAGCCATTGGTATTAAAAATGACTAACATAGCGCCGGGTGGAATAGGGAATGATGTTGGTATTGATGATATTACCTTTCGTCCGTTGGGTCCAACTGTAGACATAGCTTTCGATTCGGGGAGTAGTTCTGTGAGCCTTTGCGAAGGTGCTGCTTTTACCAGGGACCTGACTATCTCAACGTCTACCGCTTTGCCCGCAGATTATGTACAAAAATTGCAAATGCAGGTAAATAATGGAGACTGGACAGATGTGGGTGCTCCAACCACAACCGGCACGTTTCCAATAAAAACCTTACCCGCGATAGGTATGTATCGCTATCGCATAGTATCGGGTGCAAGGGATGTTATCGATCAAAGCAAGTGTGTGGTTGCCTCCAATCGATTGGTGGTGAATGTAGTGGGATTTCCCGATCCTAAGATAAAAGCCAATCTGACTAATTGCGTACGGTCGGAAGTGTTATTCTCGGACGAACGCGGCGATGTTACCGATAATTGTTTCTGGGATTTTGATGATGGTACCACCTCCAACGAGCGCTCGCCGAGTCATACTTTTATGGCTGCCCGCGATTACAGAGTTAAATTGGTAGTAACCAACTCAACAGGTTGTAAGACCGAGGCCGTTCCTCAAATTATACATATCACGGAGCTACCGACGGTAGACTTTAATTATTCACCCCCTCAATGCGTTAACACGGCAGTTACTTTTAAGGACGCGTCAACTACAGTGGATGGCAACATAAAATCCTGGATATGGGATTTCGATGATGGTACGGTAGTCCCGGCCTATGATAATCAGCCTATTCAGCATACTTTTAAAACGGCGCGCCAGTATAATGTTAGTTTAACTGTTGTAACAGATCAGGGGTGTCGTAATGGTACGTCACAAACGGTTACCATACACCCATTACCTGTACCAGGTTTTACCATACCGCCATCATGCATTAAAGATCAAGTCACGTTTACCAATACCAGTACAATTCCGGGCGGAAATATTAACCAGCTAAGCTTCGAATGGGATTTTGGCGATGGTACTCCTGTAAATCACGATCAGAATCCAACCCACCAATTTACGCAAGCAAAACCATACCAGGTTAAGCTTACTGTAACCTCAGCCCAGGGATGTATAGAGACGTTGACACAGACTTTTAACGTAAACGGGTCCGACCCCGTGGCCCGCATCGAGGTATTAAACAAAAACTCGTTATGTAATAGTCGTGAAGTTTTTTTCAGGAACACTTCATTCGTTAGTGGTGTATTCGGCGTTATTACCCGCATAAAGATCTATTACGATTATCAGGGCGATACCTCAGCAAATGAAATTGATAATGCCCCCTATAAGGATAAGCTTTACCGCCATACTTATGTACCCGGTAACACCGCACGCACCTATCAAATATACATGATAGCGTATTCGGGTCATGACTGTTTTGATGTGACTACCAATAATATAACCGTGTCGCCGGCACCGGTTGTGCAATTTAATTTGCCGGCCGAAATATGCCAGAATGCAGACCAACTGCTATTAATGGCCAACGATAACAGTAATAACGGCTTGAGCGGCAATATAACTTTTTCAGGTCCTGGGGTAAACAATACCACCCGCATGTTCAATCCCGCGACGGCAGGAGTAGGCAAGTGGCAAATACGATGTATTTATACTTACGCCAGTACGGGATGTGCAGACACTTTGATAAGGGAAATAACGGTTAAGCCATCGCCAACTATTGATATGCCAGATGTGCTTACCGTGCTTGAAGGGGGTACCACTACGTTACAGGCCAAAGCTACCGGGCAGGGCTTAACCTATCAATGGTCTCCGCTTACGGGTTTGAGTAATCCAAACATACTTAATCCAGTGCTAAACGGGGGCGCTATTGACATGGTTTATACCCTTACCGTTACCAATAGCGAAGGTTGTTTTGTTAAAAAATCGACATTAATTACGGTACTCAAATTTCCGGTTATACCCAATACGTTTACGCCTAACGGCGATGGGATAAACGATGTTTGGGATATCAAATATCTAAACACCTATCCCGGCTGCACGGTAGATATATTCAACCGTTACGGACAAAAAGTATTCGCATCAGTCGGGTATCCCATACCATGGGATGGACGAACCCGTGGGGCTGATCTTTCCACAGGCATATATTATTACATCATCAACCCAAAAAACGGGCGTAAGGTCACTACAGGTTATATTACCATTATACGGTAAACAGATGTTTTCAGCATAAAAAAAGCCCAGCCTCACATTGGCCGGGCTTTTTTCATTAATAACATTTTTTAATTTTTGCTGATGCTACCACCGGTTTGTGTTAACATGTTAGTAGTGGTAAAACTGGTACTGCTTTTAGTGTCTTTGGTATAAACGCCGCTGCTATACAGGCCCTTAAAATTAGTACCTGCTGCAATGCTGCCTCCGGTATAAACGTTGTAAGTAGTGCTTACTTTTAATTTGGCGCTTGCAAATAATAAGGTGTTGTATGCACGTGGCGCTTGAAAGGTTAATGCCTCGGTACCATCGGCAGCTTCAATATGTATTAGCCCGGCGCTGCCACCACCCATTACCACCGAACGTATAGTTGATACTGATGTTGTAGGGGCGCTGGTTGCGCCACCAATACCAATAATGGTGCCGCCGGTAATTTTGAATTGACGCGCATCGCAGTCAAAACTGGCTTCGGGTCCTAACGCTCCAATGGCTACTATGCGGCCACCGGTAACAGTTATCGTACCATTTGAGTCGAATGCATCGTTATTGCTAGCATAGCAATACACATAGCCACCATTTATGTAAATAGCTTTGGCTGCGTTAATACCATCATCATAACTATTATTAACAATAGTGCCACCGTTAATAGTCATAAAACTTTTGCTCTCAATCCCTTCACCTGCGGTTGTATTAATAGTTATTGAGCCGTTATTAATGGTAACATAAGGTGTAATGGTGGCATCGGTGCCATCGTATGAAGCTGATAAGCCTTTATCCATAGCTTTTATATTGAAAGTACCCCCGTTTATCACCACATAACCTTCTTCGGCTTGTATTCCATCTCCGCTTGATGTAACATTAATGGTTCCGCCATCGGCAATAAAAGCGTCATTGCTGTGTATGCCATCGCTGGCTGCGCCGGTTATATTAATGTTGCCGCTGCGTATGCGCACATAATCATCGCTGGCTATGCCGTGCTTATTGTTACCCTTGATATTTAAGGTGCCGTTACCGCTAAAAATTACCTGGCCTTCGGCAAATATGGTACCCTTCATATCTTCGGTTGATGTTGCGTAAGTTACAGCATCAGTAAGTGTATTTGTGCTGCCGTCAGCTACCACGATGAACGCGCGTTTTGACGATTGTATGTTGATAGCTGACCCGTCGTTATTAGTAATGGTGGCATTGTTAAGTGTTAACTTGAATTTTTTATCGCTGTAAATTTTTACAGAACCGCTGGTAGTAGTGCCGCTTACCACATATTCCACGTTGCTGGCCGTAGCATTTATAACCACATCGCCATTACTTTGGGTAATAGCCAGGCCGCTTGCTACGGGGTTGGTAATGGTAGCTGTTGTACCCATTACAATGGTTACTGTACTGGTGAATGTTGAATTTTCTACCAAATCATCGGCATTTACAGCTTTTTCTGTCGATCCTTCGGCTGTACCCGTAGTAATGGCTGTGCTATCAATAGTAGCTGTGGTTGATGTAGAGCCACCATCGTCAGGATTATTGTTAGTGCCTTTTTTGCAGCTTATTATGCTTAACGCGATGAATAAACTCAACAGGAGCGAGGGCCTTACGAAGGCCGAAAATTTAGACGTGGTCATTTGGATAAATTGGTTATCGAATATCGCTATCATTAATTACTCCACAATATTAAGTTATTGTTAAGCGATGATGAGACCGGGTATCGACTAATGCCCCGAATGAACCGATAAAAATAGGATCAGCTGATCAAAATATTCTCGCTAAACTTTTGCGACACAGTAACACTATCCTGATCATTGATTCTGATCACCAATGAACCATCATAGCTTATTTTTTCCATAACCTGAATCTGCGAACCTATACCAATACCCAGCTTTAACAGGTATTGTAAAAAAGCGTTACTGGTATCGCGCACAGCGCCCACACGTACGGGCGAACCGGTTTTGGCGTCGGCCAGGGTTACGGTGTAGGTTTTAGGTAGTTTGCCGTTTGCTTTTGGGATGGGGTCGCCATGCGGATCATATTCAGGGAACCCTAAAAACTTATCCAAACGGTCGGCCAGGTTAGCATCGCTTATGTGCTCCAGTTCTTCGGCAATATCATGTACTTCATCCCAATGGTACCCCAATTTCTCCAGCAAAAAAACCTCCCAAAGGCGGTGCTTGCGCACAATGAGTATAGAATCTTTTAGTCCCTGCGGAGTTAAGCGTACGCCTTTCTTTTTGTCATACTCTATCAGTTGCTTATCGCTCATCTTGCGTATCATGTCAATAACAGATGCCGCGTTATTACCCAGCGCTTCGGCAATGGCAGTAGCCGTTATCTTTTCGTTTGATTTTTGCGACAAACGTAAAATAGCTTTCAGGTAATTCTCTTCTGATAAAGTATTCATCTCAAAATATTTTGATATCTCACAAAACTAATAAAATTAGGTATAGCTAATTATTAGTTTCTTTTTTAAGTTGTTCTTAAAACTTTCTAATCATTATTGAGTTTAATTGAGCGGTTAAGCGCATCTGACGTGTAATTTGCGCTTTATCAGCACTTTTATGCCTTAACAGATGAAGTTTTTAGCGCTTAGTGGCCGAAATTTTACTTTGCCAAAAAACTTTTTATGGCCCAATTACGAAAATGACATTGGTTGGATAAACAGGGCGGTTTTGTGAAGATAACAGCAAATATATTTGCCAATTATGAAAACAACCTTATTAACACTTGCATTTGCCTTAGCAAGTACCGTAACTATGGCGCAAACGCTTGCAATGAAATGGTATAGTAAACCATTAAAATCAACCGCTAATGGTAACACGCTTACTATGACGGTTGATGCCAATACCGATTACTGGCGTGTAACGCACTATGGTTTTATACGCGATAACGGGCCGTTTTACTATACCGAGCAGGCAGGCAATTTTGAAGCTAGTGTTAAAATAACAGGTGCCTATAACGAACTTTTTCATCAGGCCGGTTTAATGGTGAGGATAGATAATAAAAACTGGATAAAAACCGGTATTGAATACGTTGATGGCGTGCAGAATGTAAGCGCCGTTGTTACCCGCGAGGTGTCCGACTGGTCGGTAGTGCCAAGGCATGACAGCCCAAAATCGGTTTGGTTAAAACTGTTGCGCAAAGGCGATTATGTTGAGATTAAATACTCGTTTGATAACAAGAAGTTTGATATGCTGCGCCTGGCTTATTTCCCACCTAATGTTAAGGCTATGATAGGCATGGTTGCTGCGGCACCGGGTAAGCAAAGCTTTAACGTGGTGTTTGAAGATTTTAAAGTAGTAAAAGTTAAATAAAAATAATTGTGCATGGCTGTTTTATTGGTAGAGGATGAACCTAATGTAGTGTCGGTAATAAAACGGGGCCTTGCGCAGTACGGTTTTGAAATAAGCGTGGCAATTGATGGGCTTACCGGTTTGCAAATGATCAAAGATCATCAGTTTGAAATGCTGATATTGGATGTAATGCTACCTTCAATTGATGGTATCCAACTTTGTAAACGCGTACGTGAGTTTGACAACCAGATACCTATACTAATGCTAACCGCATTGGATTCGACAGAAAATATCGTTACCGGTCTGGAAAGCGGAGCCGACGACTACCTGGCCAAACCCTTTAAAATGGCCGAACTGGCCGCCCGTGTTAAAACCCTGCTACGCAGGCGTAATACCGATTTTAAGCCCCTTACGCACGTATACAAATTGGGCGATGTAGAGTTAGATGCCGATGCCAAGATCGTTAAATGCGATGGGCAGACCGTTAATCTATCGCCAACCGAATACCGTTTGCTGGAATACTTTATGAAAAACCAAAAGAAAGTGCTGTCGCGCATACAAATACTGGAGAGCGTTTGGGATATTAATTTTAATATGGGTACCAACGTGGTTGATGTTTATGTAAATTACCTTCGTAAAAAACTGGATAAAAAAAATCAAACCCGCTACATACAAACCGTATTTGGCATGGGCTATATTATGAAGGATGCTGAATGAAAATTCAAAGTAAAATAACCTTACTTTTCCTGGCGCTATCAACGGGCATTTTAATACTCCTTAATGCTTTCATCCTTTACTTTGAATACCAGTTTAACTACCGCGATTTTTTTAAACGCCTGGAAGCCCGCGTAAATATTACCGCCCAGGTAAACCTGCTACCCGGCGAGAATAATAAAGCTTACCAGGAAGTTAGAAACAAATACCTGGAAGTACTGGAAGCCGAAAGGCACCGCTTAATTAAAGCTGATAAAAACGGAAATTTTAAAAGAGACAGCCTGCCCGGCGATTTTTACCGAGATATTATAGCCAACAACCGCGCTACTATTAAAGAGGGCAACAAGTTTTACGCCGGTAAAATAGTAACTACCGAGCAAGGTAAGTACATGGTGGTGGTTAGCGCCCAAAACCCTTATGGATTACAGGAAATTCAGGACCTGCAGGAGATATTACTGATAGGATTTTTGGGTTCGCTTATCATCGCTTTTTTTGTGGGAAAGGTGTTTTCGGCTTATATGTTTGCGCCGGTGCGGAAGCTTACTCATGAAGTGAATAGCATTACATCTGATAACCTGCACAGGCGGCTTGATGAATTGAGCGGTAAAGATGAGATAGCCGAGCTCACATCAACCTTTAACAATATGTTGAACAGGCTTGAAACAGCCTTTGAAACGCAGAACAACTTTGTAAGTAATGCCTCGCACGAGTTACGTACCCCATTAACCATTATCAACAGCGAACTGGAACTGGCGCTACATCATTCGGAAATTGATGAGCAGGCGCGTCATACCTTAACCGCCATACACTCAGAAACCGATAAGCTGATACAGATGCTTAATAGCTTGCTCACGCTTGCGCAAACCGGTTTCGACGGCAAGAAACAAACCTGGCAGCAAATACGGATGGATGAGATGGTGATGGTGGCTGTAGAGGCTGTTAAAAAGATCATCCCCAAAAGTGATATCGAAGTTGATTTTAGCGATCTGCCAGCCGAGGCCGACAATTTATATGTTTTAGGTAACAGCAACCTGCTTAACCTGGCATTCACCAATATCATCAGCAACGCGTGTAAATATTCGCAAAACGCGCTGGTTATTGTTAAGCTTAGCGTGCAAAATAATAACATCGTATTTGCCGCTACCGATCATGGCATAGGCATACCGGCCACCGAGGTGCAACATATCTTTGAACCATTCTTCCGTGCATCCAACACGCACGATTACTCGGGACATGGGGTAGGCTTGCCGCTTACGCTAAATATTATTCGCCTGCACAAGGGTACTATCGGTATACGCTCAGAAGTAGGGCAGGGTACCGAAATACAGATTTTTCTGCCATTGTATAAAAAATAAATTCTAATAACATTCTAACAACTCTCTCATAGCTTCTTAATTATCGCGGGCTAAAATTGTATCAAAACAATTAAACGCTTTAAATAATTAAATGCCATGAAAACAATTCTTATTCCTACTGATTTCAATACCAAATCGCTGGAGACCGTTCCGGCATTGGTTGACAAGTACTATCCCGAAGAAATAAACCTGTTGTTTGTACACATGATGGGTGTTACCGATTGTGTGCGCGAATTGTTGATGCTTTCACGCCGCTCGGCCGAATATCGCCACATTCCGCAGGAATTTTATACCGCCTGTGCCGACCTGAGAAAAGAATACAGCCAGATAGCTAATATCCAAATGGAGTTTTTCTACGGCAACACCGTAGCCGTATTTAAAAACTTCCTGGATGCTTACGAAGTTGATGCCATACTGCATTTAGAGGTTTACGAGTACAAGATGCTTAATAAAACCAGTGTGCATCCATCAGTATTAACCGGTAGGTGTCCGGAGTTATTGATCAAAGTTGAAAAATTGCAACCTGCACCACAACCTGTATTAACAGTTGCAGAGCCAGTCGAGGCAGAAGCCGAGCTGACCGAGCAATATGCGTAACCTTAAATTCTGTTTACTATGCTACTTAAAAAAAATATCCCTGTAAGCTATGTAATTGGCAAGGTGAAGATGGAGATGGCGCTACTGGCTTTATATTCAACTTTAGTATACATAGCACATACTTCTTACGGTTTCCCGGGCGTATCTATACCTATTGCTATACCAGGCATACTAGGCACCATTATATCCTTGCTGTTGGCCTTCAGGTCAAACCAGGCTTATGATAGATGGTGGGAGGCTCGTACACTTTGGGGCGCTATCGTTAATGATTCGCGCTCATTTGCCCGCCAGGTTTTAACCTTTGTTGATAATAGTTATGACGACGAGGATAAACGTGCCATGCGCGAACGTTTGATAAAACGCCAAATGGCCTGGTGCCACAGCTTAAGCCACCACTTGCGTGGCCAAAACGCTCACCAGGGCTTATCAAAATACATTTCTGAGGAAGAAAGACATGCCATCCAACCCATGAATAATGTGCCCCTGGGGCTGTTAGAACAACATGGAAATGACTTGCGCCTTTTACTGCGCATGGGATGGATAAACGAATACCAGCAGGTTGCTATGGACGAAACATTAAACCGGTTTTCCAACGCTTCGGGTGCATGCGAGCGGATCAAGAATACGGTGTTCCCGGTAACCTATAGTGTGTATATACACATGCTGGTACTTTTATTTGTAATGCTGCTGCCGTTCAGCATTATGGAATTTTTCGGCATATTTCAAATACCGCTGGTGGTAGCTATTTCATCGTCATTCTTTTTGATCGAGAAAATGGCTATCCACCTGCAGGATCCGTTTGAAAATAAGCCAACCGACACCCCTACAACTACCATTAGTAGAAAAATTGAGGCCGATTTGCACCAGTTGCTTAAAGATGAGTACGCCAAACCTGCCGAGCAGGTACCGGCATCATCAAACAACATGATGTTTTATATTTTATAAAATATTAAAAACCTGAATTAGTTGCCCTGAGTAAATGCCCGACCGGACCCATATCCGGAAGGGCTTTACCTTTTAAAGGGCTATTGATCACTCATCAATCTTTTACAAAACGTATTGGGAAACGGTATTCAGGTT
Organism: Mucilaginibacter sp. A3364; assembly: GCF_059690715.1. NCBI lineage: Bacteria > Pseudomonadati > Bacteroidota > Sphingobacteriia > Sphingobacteriales > Sphingobacteriaceae > Mucilaginibacter > Mucilaginibacter sp. A3364. The sequence goes on along the minus strand of NZ_JCAWED010000001.1, from coordinate 2,230,851 downwards.
GAGCACTATTGCTAAAAAATTGCACATTGAGGCTGCTTCCGTTGGTACCGGCTTCCATTATGCTGAAAGTTTCGCCGGTAGCCGTCCAAAACTCGGCCACGTCACCATCCGGCGACTGCTGCCCCTGAAAGATCATATTAGCCGGAAATGCATTAAAACCCGAGGCATTGCTGCCTTGAGCGTTAGTCCAACGCGTGGCCGATATTAGCTTTTTTAAGGCGGGTGTGTTTTGTACGCCCGGAGTGAAAACTACGCCATTTGCCTGGCCCATGGTTTTGTAATCATCCATGGTTGGTATGCGCCAGCCTGTAGGTAATACAATTGCTTTGGCTTCTACATAAGTGTAATACTTACCATACTCTGGTTTGGCATTGGGGCCGTAAACCATGCCGCCGGTTCCGGCATAACTTTCGGCCAGCCATGTTTGGTTACCAATTTTGACGGTTTTATAATCTTTTCCGTTGATGCTTACGGTGCCGGTAGGATTTGGTGTTGGATCTTGCTGATCTGATTTTTTGCAGGCTGTAAAGCATGCCACTACTGCTAAAAGAAGTGCTGATTTTAAACGCATAATTGTGATAGATATATTAAAAAATGTTGTTTGTCATCCTAAGACGATCATCAACACCATTTTGCTACATCAACCCTAAAAAATATTATGTCGCATAGGTCTCACAAGTCGATAATGTAACTTTATCAAGACTTAGTATAAATAGTATTGTTTAGAACGATTATAAACAATACTTTTGCGCCACACTAATATCACATACTATTATGAAGAAATTATACCATCTAGCCTTATTGTTTACCTTGCTTACCGGCGCTGCATTTGCGCAAAACGGCAGGGTGAGCGGTACAGTAAAAACATCAGACGGCAACCCGGCCGAGTTTGTTAACGTGAGCCTGCAAGGCACCAGCAAAGGCGCTTTAACTGATAAGAACGGTAACTATCAAATTAGAAACGTAGCGCCGGGCACCTATACCCTGGTTGCGAGCCTGATAGGCTTAGAAAAACAGGAGCAAAGCATTAGCGTAACGGCCGGTGCAGCTACCACTACCGACTTAGTGCTGAAAGAGAGCTCGGCACAATTAAAAGAAGTAACCATATCATCGCGCAACAAAAACAAAGTGGATGCTGTAGTGGCTAAAATGCCGCTTAAGAACTTAGAGAATCCACAAGTTTATGGTTCAGTATCATTAGAAACTATCAAGCAACAAGGCATTACCAGTTATGATGATGCGTTTCGTAATATTCCGGGCATTAACCGTACCTGGGAGTCAACCGGTCGATCTGGCGATGGTGCTGCCTATTTCGCGCTACGCGGGTTTGAGGCACAGCCATCATTGTATAACGGCTTACCTGGCTTTACCGCGGGTGAGTTGGATCTGGCTAACGTTGAGGAGATACAAGTAATTAAAGGGCCGTCGGGTACTTTGTTTGGAGCTGCATTTTACGGCTTTGGCGGCGTTATCAACACAGTTACTAAAAAGCCTTATTTCACTACCGGCGGCGAGGTTACATACAATACCGGCAGCTTTGGTTTAAACCGTGTTGCGGTTGATGTAAATACGCCCTTAAGCAAAACGGAAAAGATCGCTTTGCGTATCAATACATCTTACCACTCGGAAGGTAGCTTCCAGGATGCCGGCTTTAAAAAGAGCTTTTTCGTAGCTCCGGCCTTAACTTATGAAGTGAATGATAGGTTAACTTTTAATTTCCTGGCGGAAATATTAGAGCTGGAAAGAGCAACCGCTCCAATATTCTTCCACTCAAACAGGGGCGGTTATAACATGGATGAGCCTTTGGAATATACATCGGTTAACCAAATGGGTTTAAATAACAAGCTATCATTTACCAGTAACGAGTTAACGATTAAAAACCCGAGATTTAACCTGCAGGCGCAAATGCAGTATAAATTGTCAAGCAGCTGGACGTCGCAAACTGTGCTTTCGCGCGGAACGATAAAATCCGACGGCTACTATGGCTACATTTATGGTCACGAAGTGGACGCTACCGGCCACTCTATAAGTAAAAATGAGTTTGTACAATCAATTACTAAAGAAAACTCGACTAGCAATACCATCGATATCCAACAAAACTTTAATGGCGATTTTAAAATTGGTAGTTTAAGAAACCGTTTGTTAGTAGGTTTAGATTATTATAACCGCAACGTGGTTGGTAATGGCTCTGGTTACGCTGATTTCCGTACAGTTACCCCACAGGGCGATTCAAAGTATTACGGCCTTAACCCAGATCGTGGCGGCTATCCAACCAAAGCATTTGTTGATAGCTTATTGGCCAACGCACAGCCGTTTGGTAATAAATTAAGCAATAGCACTTACAGCGCTTATGTATCAGATGTGATCAACTTTACACCGGCTTTATCGGCCATGTTAAGCTTACGTGCCGATCATTTTGTATCGCATGGCGATGTTAATGTTGATGGCGACGGTTACAAGCAAACAGCGTTATCGCCAAAAATGGGCCTGGTTTACCAGCCGGTATTGGATAAGGTATCGATATTTGCAAACTACATGAACGCATTCTTTAACGTAGAACCGGGATCAAACTCAGACGGTACTGTAAAATCATTCAAACCGATGAAAGCTGATCAGTTTGAGCTTGGTGTTAAAACCAACCTGTTCGAGGATAGGTTGAGCGCCACTGTATCGTACTATGACATCAAATTAAAAGATCGTACTTATACCGATCCTGCCGATTTTAATAACACTATCCAGGGCGGTAAAGTGGGCAGCAAAGGTTTCGAGATCGACATTAACGCAAACCCGGCTACCGGTTTAAACCTGATAGCTGGCTTTAGCCACAACGAGTCAACAGTAACAGTTGGCGATCCGTCAGGCATCGATTTTTACAATGAGCCGGGCCGTGCAGCCGGTGGTCAGGGTCCGCAGGATCAGGCCAACGTGTGGGCAACTTATAAATTTACCCGCGGCGGTTTGAAAGATTTTGGCTTTGGTGTAGGCGGAAACTATGCAAGCGCGTACAGAGTAGTTGATAATACTATAACAGGCGTGTTTGATTTGCCAAGCTACGCGTTATTAAATGCAAGCGCGTTTTACAACGCAGACAAGTTTAGATTTACCTTAAACGCCAACAATATTTTGGATAAAGAATATTATATTGGTTATTGGTCGATAAATCCGCAGCGCCCTGTAAACTTTACAGCAAGCTTTGCATTTAAGTTTTAATTTTATTTAGACGAGGTAGGGGATAATAAATGAAAGCATCCACCATAAAAAAGTGGTTCGAGATACATAAGTGGACGAGCCTGATATGCACTGTATTTTTATTACTACTCTGCTTAACGGGCTTGCCTTTAATTTTTGCCGAAGAGATTGAGCATACCTTCGGCGATGAGAAAGCGTTGCCTGCCCTGGCTGCAGGAACGCCGGCTATATCAAAAGATTCGGTAATACGTAACGCCCTTGCCGCAAAGCCGGGGAATGTTATTAAGTATACCTATTGGGATGAAGATGAGCCGCACAGAATGGGTTTTACCATGGGCAAATCGGCAACAGCACCCGACGAGGACAACGTATTTGTGACCATGGACGACCGCACCGGGAAGCTCCTGGAGGCCGAGACCGGTGAAATGACTTTTATGCTGGTGATGTATTACCTGCACGTAAACATGTTTATGGGGCTGCCCGGCGAGTTGTTTTTGGGCTTGATGGGTTTAATGTTCATCGTAGCTATCATATCAGGTGTAGTGCTTTACGGGCCTATTATGAAGAAATTCGATTTCGGTGTAATACGTACCGAGAAATCGTCGCGCCTGCGTTATTTGGATTTGCATAACCTGCTGGGTATAGTTACACTGGCCTGGGCATCGGTAGTTGGTTTAACCGGGGTTATCAATACATTGGCTGAGCCATTGGTAGGCATCTGGAAAGTTAATGAATTGACCGAAATGGTAGCCGCCTATAAAGATAAACCTGCGCCAACCGGGGATTTCAGTTCCTTAAATTCTGCCCTTGAAAAAGCTAAAGAGGCTGCGCCCGGTATGGATGTTTCTTTCGTGGCTTACCCGGGTACACCGTACTCAAGTCAGCATCATTATGCAGTATTTATGAAAGGAGTAACGCCACTTACATCGCGTATCATAAAACCTGCGCTTATTGATGCGAAAACGGGTGAATTGACCGATATCCGCGACCTGCCTTGGTATCTTAAAACATTATTCATATCGCAACCCTTCCACTTCGGCGATTACGGTGGCCTGCCTTTAAAAGTAATCTGGGCCATATTTGATATCGCTGCAATAATCGTATTAATAACGGGCCTGTACCTGTGGATTGCCCGTCGCAAAGCAAAAGCAGCCCAGCTGGCACGTGCCATGAATAAAGCAGAATCATTAACCCTTGTAAACGCTGAAGATTATGGCCGATAAAAGTGTTTTTTACAAAGTATGGGGCATGCCCATCCTGTTGTCGGTAGTTACCATGTTCGGTTTAATATCGGCTATTATGGCTCATGGCGGTGTTTGGCATTGGTTTTCATGGCTGGCATTGGCGTGGCCGATATATACCATGTTCAGGCTTGGAGCCAAAGCCTTTAAGTAGTCCTTAACCGGAAATAATAAATATATAATTGTGAGTGTTAGGCCCGTTATGAAAATAGCAGGCCTTTTTTGTTGTTTTTTGTTTTAAATTAGCTATGCTTAAGTAAACCACCAGCTCATGAAAACCACGCTTAAATTTTTACTGTTGGCTATAGTAGCTATAGCAGGTACCATCACTTTTACTTCACTAAAGTTTAAAGACGTTGATCCAAAAGAAATTAAAGGCGCCTGGGAGCAGGGCCCGGCCGAAAAGCGCTCGGTAATGATCGTGAGTGATAAAGTATTTTCTGTGGCGATATATGATGGCCCGGGTAAAAAGTTTATTGGCGCGTATGGTGGTACGTGGTACATTAAGGATGACAAATTAATGCGTACCATGGAGTGGAATACCGTTGATACTAACCTAACCGGTAAGATCACGATAGTACAAATGAAACTGGCCAAGGATAAGTTAACCCTGTTACCTTCAAACGAAATATGGACTAAAGCGGACGACGGTAAACAAACCGACCTGAGCGGCGCCTGGATCATCACCGGTAATTATGCGAATGATAAGGTGAGCAAACGCCCTGCACCATTCTTTCCGCGCAGAACGATGAAAGTGCTATCGGGTTCGCGCTTTCATTGGATTGCCTATAACGTAAAAACCAAAGAGTTTGTAAACGCCGGCGGCGGAACTTATACAGCCAAGGACGGCAAGTACATCGAACACGTAGACTTCTTTACCAAAACACCGGAGAGTGTAGGCAAAACCCTCAACTTTCAATACGCTTTTGTTGACGGCGACTGGCGCCATAAAGGCGAAAAATCAACAGGCGGCCCGATGGACGAATGTTGGAGCAAGCGCGAAACTTTGGAAAAATAAGCATACCCATAGCGTATTAAATCGTAATTTCGGCGGTAAATAATTTATACCATGACTGAAGAACTACGCGGTCTTTTTTTCGACCTGAAACAAAATAAGATAGCTTTTGCAGATGTAATTAAGTTTATAGAAAACTACTACCTGCACACCCCAACCGCCTTTAAAAACGGCGAAACTTATAACGAAGCAACCCAAAATCAAGGCAGCGCCAAGGTGTTTTCTTTCGCCCACCTTAACAACCTGAGCAAGGAAGATACACTGTTGTTATTTGCCGAGCATTATCAATCGGTATTGGATACGCCACAAGCGGTTGATCATCAAAATATCCGCCAGTTTATGGCTAATGGTTGGGATGGTATCGTGTTTGAGGGTGGGGCTTTGGTGGCGAGATAGTTATTTAATCATCATGAAAATAGGGCGAAAGTTTAATCAATTAACGTTAGGCGAGTACGACTTTTATATTGAGAATTATAAAAGTTATGAGGATTTTAATACGCTCGGGCTGTATCGCTCTATTATCGAAAACGACAATTTGAACATTGACGAAAAGATGGCTGTCAGGGAACTCGCCCACACAAAATTTAAAAAAACCTTTGACTTTTTGCAGCTAAAAGATCCAGAGGTTTTTGTTGAAGTTTCTACACTGGGTCAAGAGTTGACGAAGGCAGACGTTAATAAAGCCTGGGAAGATGTTAAAAGAAACCAGCAGGCAATTTTAGCTAATAAACGCATCAAAGACAGAAACTTCGGGACATATTCTAAGCATCAGTGCCCGTACGATGATTGTGTTTTTAACGGCCTTATGCTAAGACAAGGCTCGCGATTAGCGTCGACTAACATGCATTTTAGTGGCGATTCCAGGTTACCTTATATACTTAGGGCTGAATCGAATAAAAGAAAGATCGACAGAAAGCGAGAAAAGCAAATAGTTAGCAAAGAGCTTGAACATAATGTTAGCACTGAGTTAAAGCGATAACCCATTGCAATGTAAATGCAATGGGTTATTAACTATTTAGTAAATTTTACGCCACTTTCTTCTCATTATCCTCCTTCAACTTCTTAAACATTTCACTACCGATCAACGCGTCAATAATACCGTTACCGCCGCCTTCCTTACCGCTTACCAATATTTCAGGCACCAGTTTTACACCGTTTTGGGCCAGGGCTTCCGCTACGCGCACTACGGCGTATTGTTCGGTACCCATGGCTTCGGTTTTTTGTTTGGTAACTTCGGCTTCGGCCAAACCTATGGCTTTTATTTTACCGGCGTCGGCATTACCGTTTACCTCGGTGGCCAGGGCATTGGCTTTTGAGTTAATGGTTTGTACCTCGGCGTCCGCTTTAGCGTTAATAGTTTTTGATTCGGCATCACCTTTGGCGCTGGCCACTTTCGCGGCAGCCATCTGGGTGTTTATCTCAACCTGGCGGGTTGATTTTACTACCTCAGGCTGCATATCAGCACCGGCGCGGGCGCTTTCAAATTCCTTACGTTCTATCTGCGCGTGGCGCTGTATCTCGTAGGTCATTTTTTCCTCTTCGGCTATTTTACGGTCGGTTAGGGTTTTCATCAAGGCTTCCGGCGGCACAATATCACCTATCAACGTGTCTACGCCTTCAACGTTATAAGCGCTCAGCACGGTTGCTATCTGGTTTTTGGCATCCTCCTGGCGCTGCGAACGGTTGGTCAAGAATTCGATCACACCACTTTTTTGCGCTGAGTTACGGAAGTAGTTGGCAATGGTAGGCTCCAGCACTTGCGATACCAGGTTCTTCATGTTACCAAAACGGGCAATAACCTTTGGTGCCTCGTTATGCGGGATGTGAATGATCTGCGACACGTCCAGGTTAAATGTAAAACCATCTGATGAACGCACGCTGATGGTGCAAAGGTTCTTGTCCAACTCATGCGATTCGGTGCGGCTATTGGCCCAGTTTAACACAATGTTAGTTGTTGGTACAACTTCAACAGTGTGCGTATAAATATTCACCGGGTGTTTACCGGGGTCTAAAGGATCGTTCCAAACACCTTTTTCGCCACGGGCCACAATGTTACCGTGTTTAAAGGCCATACCGCTGGTATCCTTACCTTCGGGGCCTACGAAGGAGTTTACCACACCCACAAAACCGATTGGTATGTGCAGCATTTCTATCTGCTCAACCACTACAAACCATGGATTAAGATAATAAGTACCTGCAAGGATAACATCTTCCTGCAGGCCTTTTTTGCCGCCTGCCTGAATAAAAGCCATTGGGTCCTGGTAGTTGCGGTGGCCTTCAACCGGGCCACCGGCAATCTCGCCTTTGTCCAGTGGTTCACCATCCAAAGTGGTTACAATACCTACTTTATTTTCGTGCACCTGCGTTACAGGCACCATTACAATTTCAAACAAAAAGGTGTTGATACGATAACTACCCGGGGTTAAGAACGCTGCCTGAGGGCCTCTTTGGCCTTTGTTGTCCAGGAAAGCTTTGGCATCCTGAAACTTATCACAGTCTACAGGTTTGCCCAGCACACGGCCGGTGTCCATCGGCGCGCCATCTTTAGCTTTTACCAGCCCAAGCTTGCCTTGTTCAATAATGGTAAACTGTTCCATGGTGATGGCGTATTGCCATGGCCACATGCGCCAGTAAAGGCCCGGTGCCAGTGGTTGCGCCTGCATACCTGCTTCGCCGCTGGTGGCAATGATACGGCCGTCGGGCAGGCGGCTATTGCCGTAGAGGGCGAATTTTTTAACGACCAGGCCGATACGGTCGTCGGGCACGATGATCATACCAAAAAATACACGTAACACAAATTTGTAAAGTACAAGGGCAGCCACAACGGGCAATACCCACCAAAAAGTGAATAATGATTCCATTTTCTTTTAGAAATTTTTTAAAATGATTTTGTTTAGCGTGACCCTTAAGGTGCGGGTCGGGAACGATGATTACAGCATTTTTGTAGTACCTCGGCTGTAAAATCGATATTTAGAGTATGGTGCTGTGTGTATGTTACAAGCGTTTTGAAATATATTTTTCGTGCTACGTCAAAACAAAAAAAGGCTCCGACAGATATGTCGGAGCCAACCAATTTATAACTTTCCCGGACGAGAAAGGTGAGGAGGGATGTGGGTTATTAAAAGATTTTTATTAAGTAATTATTACTTGCCTTTAGCATCCGCAGCTCTTTTATCAGCAACAGTTTTTGTAATTAAATCCGTTTCCTCTTTACGGTAAGGCGTACCATCGGTATTAAATATATCATGGAACCATACCGGTGGCGCTGCTGTATAAGTTTTTGTCCAGCTATCCCAAGGGAAAATAGTTTGCGATTTGCCGTTTACAAACCCCCAGTTGATCATACCCACATTGTATTTAACAGCTACAGGTAACGAGCTTTGGAAGGTGCTGCCATTAGGGCGCGCCATATATTCAGTACAGATAAGCGGTTTGCCATAGCGTTGTAGCCATTGGATACGTTTTTCCAATTCCTGCGCACCATCATAATTATGGAACGATATTACGTCTGACTGCTCTAATTGCAGTTTTTCGATAGGTTTTAAAACTGAATCTGCCGACCAATCACCTGCCCAGATACCTGAGGTAAGCGGCTGGCTAGGATGAGCTGAACGCGCCCAGGTAAAAGTTTTTTCCAATAAAGGCAATACTAAAGCTACTTTATTTGGTATCTCAACTTTTTGGTATGATGCACCGGTCATGTTATCAGGTTCGTTCCAAACGTCCCAGGCTATGATACGATTATCGTTAGCAAAGTGTGATACTACTGCCTTAACATAGTGCTCTAGTCGAGGATACTGCGTAGAATCCTTTAAAGCCAATTGGCCCGGGCTTTGTATCCAGCCAGAATTGTGCGTGAATGGTTTCGGATCACGTTGTTTGCCGATTTTCGGAAACGGATCCCAGCATGAATCAAAAAACACGAACATTGGTTTTATTTTATGCTTCTCTGCTATTTGCAAAAACGTATCAACACGGGCAATAAAGCCGGTCGAATCCTGCTCATAAGCCAAATCGTGTAAAAATACACGCATGGTGTTCATGCCCAACGATTCGGCAAGGCCAAGTTCACGGTCAATAGTAGGTTTGTCAAAAGTGTCCTTTTGCCACATTTCTAACTGGTTGATAGCAGTACTTGGCAGGAAGTTTGACCCAACCAGCCAGGGCTGTTTTTTATACCAATCATTTGCCTGGGTTGCAGACCATACCTTAACGGTATCAGTCGTACCTTGATCCTGTTTCTCTGCCGAAGGTTTGCAGCCAAATAGCATTGCTGCGCAGCATAAGCCGCTTAAATAAAAACGTAGTTTCATAATCGTGTTTAATAATTTGGATTTTGACGCAAGTTAGTATTATTAAGCACTTCTATAGCAGGTAATGGCAAACGAATATGTTTTCCAACAACAAAGTTATTAAAGTCCGGATCGCGTAAAGCTACTTTTGCTACATTGGCTGCGGTTTCCAGTTCGCCCCAACGTTTTAGATCAGCCCAGCGCAGGTTTTCGCCGCATAGCTCCAATACACGTTCTGTTTTTAATCTTTCTCTAAACAGATCCTTATCTGTACCAATTGCCGGGTATGCTACAGCCAGGGCAGCCATTTTTGAGCGGGCACGTACCAGGTCAACATATTGGTAAGCCGCAGCAGTTTGGCCAAGCTCATTTAAACACTCGGCATACATCAGCAATACATCAGCATAACGTATCAAGCGGGTATTGATCTGGTTAAAGTAATCCTCATTAGTACGCAGGTAATCGCGCGATCCTTTTTTAAACCAGGCCTCGTCAGCATTCCACTGCCAGCTTTTGCCATATATTTTGTCGCCAAAATCAGCTTCCTGGGTAGGGTAAAACAAGCTGTATCTTAATCGCGGATCGATAGCATTGGTAGTGGTTTTTTCTTGTTTGAACAAGTTAACCAACCAAAAACGTGCTTGTCCGTCAGACCAGCCAATACTTCTCGGCGCAAAAAACTGTGCACGGTTTGAACCCATGTTTGAGTTTTGACCATCACCTTCGCCTGTTTTATTGGCATCAGAAAACTGGATCTCGAAAACAGATTCAACATTGTTCTCGTTCTCGGCCCTAAAGTTATCCTGGAAATTAGCAACCAGGCCATAGTATTGCTTACCGTCACCAGTAACCAGGTAGTCCATCGCCGTTTTAGCATCGCTCCACTTACGTTGCTGCATATAGGCTTTAGCCAGTAAGGCATATGCTGCGCCTTTGGTGGCTCTTCCTTTTTCGGCACCCGCCCAAACGGCAGGCAAACCAACGGTGGCATCTTTCAGGTCGTTTTCAACTTGTGCCCATACCTGTGCCAGTGTTCCGGCCGGCGGCATATCTGATGGTGTTTGCGATGTGGTGATAACCGGTACATTCTCCCATAAAATGGCAGCATAATAATACCATAGGCCTCTTAAAAATTTAGCCTGTGCCAATAGCTGCGTTTTATTGGTTTGATCGGTAAAGGTAATTTTTGGCACGTTATCCAACACCTGGTTAGCCCGGTATACCGCTTTATAAAAATCGGTATAGGTGTTAACGTTACCTTCTAAAAAGTTATAATTAATGTATTGAAAACGTGTCCAATCGCCAAGCTCTATCCATGGGCTGTTGCTAAAGCCTTCGTCGGAGGTAAGATCCAACCGAAAATTCATCCAACGGGTAAAACCACCTGTTTGATAAAACATATGATAAATGGAGTTTACGCCTTTCACAGCGTCGCCTTCTGATTTCCAAAACTCCTCTTTTGTAAGGGTGTTTGGTGAGTTTTGATCCAGGAGTGATTTTTTGCACGATGTGGCAAAAGTTAACACCAGCAGGACTGATAATGTATATATACTTTTTTTCATGACTTTTAATATTGATTAAAATCCAAAATTTAAACCTAACGAATAGGTCTTCAGGTTAGGGAATGACGCACCGTCAACACCTTTTTCGTAAATACTGCCGTTGCTAAACTCCGGATCAAGACCTTTATATTTGGTAATGGTTAGCAGGTTTTGGGCAGATACGGTTAGCTGTAACCTTTCAAAGCCTATCTTTTTAACCAACCTGGTAGGCAGGTTGTAAGTAATGCCAATGTATTTCATACGGGCAAAGCTGCCATCCTCTAACCAACGATCGGTATCGCCGCGTGAGTTTGTGGTTGATGCATAATAAGCACGCGGTACGGTGGTGTTGGTGTTGGTTGGCGTCCATGGCTGTATGCCTGCTGTATAGTTTGAGTTATCGTCAAACCTTTCAACCAAACTACGCGGACCGTTATAAACCGTAGCACCTACTGATGCAAACCAGTCCATCGAAAACTCAAAGCCTTTGTATGATGCGTTCAGGTTTAAACCAACCTCATACTTAGGCCATGGGTTGCCCACCACAACTTTGTCATCGTTGGTAATTTGTCCATCGCCATTGTTGTCTTTATAGCGGATGTCGCCCGGTTTTGAAGCCGGTTGTATAACCTTACCTGCGGAGTTTTTGTAATTATCAACTTCAGCCTGGCTTTGAAATAAGCCATCAGTTTGCAGCATATACCACATACCTATTGGCTGGCCCTCTTCGGTTACGGTATTGCCTACAAAAGTTTTGTTTTGGGTAAAGCCCAAATCAAATACCTTGTTACGTACGGTGGTAAAGTTTAAGCTACCGCCATATTTAAATGCGCTTCTATCTTCACGATAGGTCGCCGTAAACTCGAAACCACTGTTTTGCAGCGATACACCATTTACACGCGGGTTACCGCTTGAACCTGTTGTATATAGCAACTGGTAGTTAAGCAAAACGTCTCTGGTTTTGGCGATGTAGTATTCGGCGCTAAACGTTATTTTGTTATCCAGTATGCCTACGTCGAAACCATAGTTTTGTTGTTGCAGGGTTTCCCAACGTAAGTTATCGTTAGCTAACACAACGTTGGTTGCACCGGTTTGTACAGTTTGTCCCGGGCCAAATACTACGGTAGAGTTTGTATTGATGAGCGTATTGTACTCATACGCGTTAATGTTGTTACTGCCTACGTTACCATAGCTGGCGCGAATTTTCAAATCGTTTATCAAATTTGATTTGAAGAATTTCTCTTTACTTACACGCCATGCTGCCGATACTGATGGGAACGTTCCGAATTTGTAGGCAGGGCCAAACAATGATGAACCATCTACCGAGATAACACCGTTTAACAGGTATCTGTCATCGTAGTTATATTCAACCCTTCCAAAATACCTGATCAGGTCGTTACGGCTTTTTGATCCGCCTGTTTGTGGTTCGTTACCGTTGTTTAAAACATCATAATAGGTATTGGTACTAGGGTTATATAAAATATTACGCTTGGTACCGGTTATATTTGCCGATTGTGTGCGTTGGTATGACTGACCCGCCACAGCGTTCACCGTATGCTTGCCAAAGCTGTTGTTAAACGATAGCGTATTTTCTATCAGGGTGTTGATGTACTCGTTACGATTTTCGTTAAGTATGGCCGGGTCAAAAGGTTGGTTCAATGTCCAGTTACCTTGTTTCCGCAGGTTTTTACCATGATCATAGCTATTATCCAAACCTAAGTTTAAGCGGTATTTTAACCATGGGGTAAATTGTAATTCGCCAAATAAGTTACCACGTATACGGGTGTTTTCGTTAATAGTATTATTCAGGTCGGCTAGCGCTACGGGGTTAGTACCAAACGTACGTGCTTTCTGTTCGTTACCATAACCATAACCGCCGGGGTTAGCCGCGTCAAATACCGGTATGGTTGGCAGCATACGCAAAACCTCGTTTATAGGGTTGCCATTCACCTCGTCAACTTTGTAACGGGTGATAGCAATGTTTTCGCCAATGGTGAAAATGCCTTTTTTGCCTTGTGTATTTACACGTAAACTTAAACGGTCAGATTCGTTGCTGATCACTGTTCCTTTGTTACCAAAGTAGTTTGCCGAAACAAGGTATCCGCCGCCCTGGTTGCCGCCCGAAAAGCTTAAGTTATAATCGCGCATGTTACCTGTACGGAAGGTTTCATTTTGCCAGTTGGTGTTTACACCCAGGTTTAATTGCTGGCGGGCTACGCCTGCATTATCATAGGCCATAAAGTTTAAGCGGGCAAACTCGTCAGTTTCGGCAAGTTTATAACGGGGAATGGTTTGTATGCTTGATTTACCCGAAAACTCAATTTTCATCGGGCCGTCTTTACCTTTTTTAGTTGTGATGATAATTACACCATTCGCTGCTCTTGAACCATAAATAGCTGCTGCCGACGCATCTTTTAATATCTGCACGGTTTCAATATCTGCAGCGTTAAAGTCGCGGTTGGCGGTTGATATCATACCGTCAATTACATACAGCGGGTTAGTGCCTGATAAGTTTTTTATACCGCGGATCTGGATCTGCGCTTCAGAGCCCGCACCACCACCGCTACGTACTTTAATACCTGTAGCCTGGCCCTGTAAAGCCTCGGCCAGCGTGTTGGCCTGCCTTTTCTGGATATCCTTGGCTTTTACTACCGAGATGGCGCCGGTAAGATCTTTTTTCTGTTGAGTACCATAACCTACCACAACCAGTTCATTCAACTGCACCGTGCTGTTTGATAGCTTGGTATCTATAGTTTGGCGGCTGTTTATCTGCACCTCTTGTGTACCATAGCCTACAAACGAGAATACCAGCGTGCCATTAGCCGCTGCGCTGATAGAATATTTACCGTTAATATCGGTTACTGTGGCTGTATTGGTTCCCTTAACAGATACATTTACGCCGGGTATGGTCTCGCCATCATCGCCGGTAATTACACCGGTTACGGTGCTTTGGGCAGATGCATTAAACGCGAATAATAAAAACGCGCCCAGGCAAATGAGTAGTTTAAACGGAGAGAGGCCCGTCCTCGTCCGCAGAGGTAGGGTCGCATCGAAACACGACAGTCCCTCTTCATGGTGAAGTACTTTTCTTTTCATATTGGTTTTAAGTTTAATATTGGATGTTGCTGGGCGGCAGGACGCCGGTTTTCAGCACCTTTCAAAGATGAAGGGCAGTGGCTTTGGGCCTATCTAACTTTTGTTTCAATAATTATAAATTGCGTCTCAATTTTTAAATCCTTGGGCAAAAGGTTAGTTAATACGATTAAAATGCTTCACTTTTAGCTTAACTTTAATAAACCTCCAGTTTAACCTGATTTTGTGAGATACCTACATTTAACAGCCATGTTATTGTGCTGCCTGTGCCGTTTGGCCGTGGCCCAGCCGTACTATTTTACCCATTACCAGGTTGAAAACGGGCTGTCAAACAACACCGTGGTTTGTAGTTTGGTTGATAAAAAAGGCTTTGTGTGGTTTGGTACCAAGGATGGGCTTAACCGTTTTGACGGGTATAATTTCAAAATTTTCCGCAAGGAGCAGGGTAACCCTTATAGCATCGGCAATAACTCTATTTCATCCTTATACCAGGATTCAGCAGGTTTATGGGTTGGTACAGAGCAGGGGCTATACCGTTATAATCATGATACCGAGAAATTCTATCGTTTACCAACTCAGGGGCTCGGGCCAATTCAATCTATATTAAAAGACAAAAAAAATGACCTGTGGTTTGTACAAGGTGGTGACCTGTATAAGTTCACTTCCCAAAAAAAACTTGTCGTTTATCCAGATCAGTTTGATGCCACCACGCTATGTATGGCCGATGGCGATGTTTGGGTGGGCCATTATCGTGGCTTGCTTCAAAAATATGAGCCGGTTACGGAGAGCTTCACATCATTTAAAGTTGCCGACCAGGGTTGGATAGATAAATTATATCATGATACACCGGGCAAAATGTATATCGGTACTTCGGGCAGAGGGGTTAAAATTTTCGACACTAAACTTTGCAAATACACCGATGTTATTAATCGCCAAAATGCCGGCGTTGAAGTGTTTGCGCGTGATTTTGTGCGGCTCTCTGCTAACGAAATCTGGGTAGCTACCGAGACGGGTTTATTTATTTATAACGAGCAGACCAATAAGTTTATCAATCTAAGGAAACGTTACAACGACCCATACTCGCTTTCGGATAATGCGGTTTACACCCTTTGCAAAGACCATGAAGGGCGCATATGGGCGGGGACTTATTTTGGTGGGGTTAATTACTTCCCCGCGCAGCATACCAACTTTGAAAAAACCTTTCCCAAAATTGGCGAAAACTCCATCAGCGGCAACGCGGTGCGCGAAATATGTACAGATTATAAGGGCGACCTGTGGATAGGCACCGAAGATGCCGGCTTAAATAAACTGGATAAACGCACCGGGAAGTTTGTGAATTATCACCCGTTGGATGGGCGCTCAAACCTGGCCAACTCCAACATACACGGATTACTTGCTGTAGGCAACGAACTATGGATAGGCACGTTTGAACACGGGCTTGATATTATGGACCTGCGTACCGAAAAGGTAGTACGTCATTACAGTGGCGGCGTGGAACCTGGCAAGTTAAAAAACAACTTCATTTATTGCATGTATAAAACCGCTAACCAAAGCGTGCTTGTAGCAACGGCGGCAGGTTTGTATAAGTATAACCGGCCTAAAGACGAGTTTGAGGTAATGCCGATACCGTCGCGGGCTTTTTATACCGCTTTAACTGAAGACAGCCGGGGAGATATCTGGGCCGGTACGTATCGCGATGGTATGTATTGTTTTAATTTTAAAACAGGTAAAACGCTGCCTCTTCCGGGTCTTAAAGGCATAGTTGGCAGCAGGGTTACCGGCGTTATAGAAAGCACCGATCACCTGATCTGGATCACTACAGAATCCGGGTTGTTTAAATGCGACCGGTGGGGTAAATTGATCAAACATTATAACAGCAAAACCGGCTTGCCAAGCGATATGCTTTACAGTTTGTTGGAAGACAACCAGGGCCAGCTTTGGATAAGCTCTTCAAGAGGTTTGGCCGCATTTAATATGCGTACCGAAAAAGTAAAGGTCTTCGATAAATCCAATGGGCTGCTTACCGACCAATTCAATTACAATTCGGCCTACAAAGCCCCCGATGGAAAATTCTTTTTTGGTTCGGTAAAAGGAATGATCAGTTTTGATCCCTCTAAATTTACGCGAGATACTTTTGTACCACCGGTATATATAACTGGTTTCCAGGTTCATAACAAGGAATTGAATGTTTATCAAAAAGGATCGGCGCTTACCCGGTCAATCATTTCTACCAATAGCATTACGTTAGATTATCGTAGTTCTACCATCAGTCTTGATTTTTCTGCGCTGAGTTATACTTCTCCCGGATCAATAGAGTACGCCTACAAAATGGAGGGGCTGGATCAGCAATGGACCTATATCAAAAAGAACAGACGGGCATTTTTTACTGAACTTCCACCGGGCGATTACGTGTTTAAAGTTAAAGCATCAAACAGCAGCCTGGATTGGACAACCGGCGAAACCAGCCTGGCTATACAAATTGTGCCCCCGTTTTGGAAAAGCTCATGGGCATATTTATGCTATTCTGTTTTGATCGTATCCTGTGTAGTAATTATCAGCAGAAGCTACAAAAGGAAGCTGGAGCTACAGCATCAACGTAGTCGCGAAAAATTTGAGGCCGAAAAGGAAAAGGAGATATACCAGGCAAAAATTGATTTTTTCACCAATGTCGCGCACGAAATACGTACTCCGCTCACCCTGATAAGGGCACCGATGGATAAAGTAATTAAACGCGCTGCCGAACTGCCGGATATTGAAAAAAGCCTGCAAACCATGGACCGGAACACGCAACGTTTACTATCGCTCACCAACCAGTTACTTGATTTTAGAAGTACCGAAACGCAGGGCTTCTCATTAAACTTTGTGAAGGTTAATGTGGCAGCCCTATTGCGGGAGATATGGGGTAATTTTCATCCCGCTGCCGAGCATAAAAACCTTAAATACCAGATAGTGTTACCAAAGAAAGCAATTCAATTAGCATATGTGGATACCGAAGCTTTCACCAAAATAATAAGCAATCTGTTGGATAACGGTATCAAGTATGCCAAAAGCGAGGTGGTATTAAAGCTTAGTGCAGTAAACGAGGCAGAAGACAAATTTGAGATAGCCGTGAGCAGCGATAATAAACCTCTTTCGGCAGAACAACGTAAAAGAGTGTTCGAGCCGTTTTTTAGGCGGGCCGAAGATGTACATACACCGGGCACGGGCATTGGTTTAGCAATAGCCCTTGCACTTACCGAATTGCATGGCGGCAGTTTGACAATTGCCGAACCGAAGGATGGCTTTAACACTTTTGTTTTAAAACTGCCGGTACACCATTTATTTGAATTTAACCTGGAAGGCAAATGGAAAAAACGATGACGATGACCTCAGAGAACAGTAATGAATTGTTGGAGCGGGCAACCATATTGGTTATTGATGACAGCGAAGAAATACTGGATTTGCTGGTTGATGATTTTAACGACAAATACACGGTTTTAACCGCATTAAGTGCCGAACGTGGTTTAGGTATCCTGCAAGAACAAATAGTTAATCTCATCATCAGCGATGTAATGATGGATGGTATTGATGGCTTTGAACTTTGCCAAACATTAAAATCAAGCTTCGAGTTTGGGCATATTCCCATTGTGTTGTTAACTGCCAAAGATACCTTGCAATCAAAAATTACCGGCCTGGAATTAGGTGCCGATGCCTATATTGAAAAACCTTTTTCATCAGAATTTTTGCAGGCACAGGTAGAGAGTTTGTTAAAAAACCGAAGTAAGCTTAAGCAATATTTTGCCCGTACGCCATTGGTACACATCAAAACCATAGCGCACTCCAGGCAGGATGAACTGTTCCTGGATAAGTTAAATGATCATATCCTGAAAAATCTGCATAATAAAGATCTTGAGGTGGAAGACCTGGCAAGTATGATGAACATGAGCCGCCCTACTTTATACCGTAAGATCAAGGCCATATCAGACATGTCGCCCAACGAACTGATAAACCTGGCCAGGTTAAAAAAAGCCGCCGAGTTGCTTAGCGAAGGCGAACTGAAAATGTACGAGATATCTGATGTGGTGGGCTATAGCTCGCAAACCTATTTTGGCCGTAGCTTTTTAAAACAGTTTGGTATGCTACCATCCGAATATATATTGAAAAAGTGATTTTGAGACAATTTTTGGAAAGAATGAAACGAAAGTTGGATTAGGTCAACCGGGCTACGGGTTACATTTGGATCAACAATAACCAATATAACCATTATAAACGTTGGTCGCCATGTGGCCGATATTATTCCTATGAAAACGAGAAAAATACTTGCCAATACCTTACTGGTGTTTGCCTGCTTTAGTTCATTTTGCTTCTGTAAAAAATCCACCCCTAAAAATACCGAGCAACCTGTTACCCCTGTTACCGAAGAACCCGAAAAACAAACAGCCAATCAAAATTATACAGGTGGTATCCGCATAGCATGGGATTACAGTACCATGAAAAAAATATCGCAGGCAACAGGCTATAATGGTTATTCACGTTTAATTCAACTGGCGGATAAGTCATTAATTTGTACTTACGAAGCAGGCGGATCAGTAGTTGTAGTAAAAAGTACAGATAAAGGTGCAACCTGGTCGGCGCCTATAATTGTTGATGCCAAAACTAGCGATGTAAACATGGCGGTGCCTGATATTTTGCAACTAAAAGATGGATCGATACTCTGTATGTATAACCCGCGCCCTTTTAACATTGCCCCGGGACGAAACTTCGGCATACGCACCAAAAAAAGTTATGACAACGGCCTTACCTGGACTGACGGTAGATTAGTATATGAAGCCGATTACACCTTTAATAACGGTTGCTGGGAACCCGCTGCCGTACAATTACCAAGCGGTGAGATACAACTATTCTTTGCTGACGAAGGTGTATACAAATCATCCAACGAGCAAAATATCTCGGTTGTACGTTCCACTGATAATGGACTAAGCTGGTCGGCGCCACAGATCGCGAGTTTCAGGGCAGCTTTTCGTGATGGTATGCCGTCACCTTTACTGCTAAAAAATGGTAAAGACATTGTTTTTGCTATAGAGGATAATGCAGGAGGCGAGTTTAAACCAACTATCATACGCAACTCGTTAACCGATAATTGGGCGACAACAGTTTCCGCCAGCAGCGATAAACGCAGTTTTGCTTTAACAGAGAACCTCGCCAATGACATACATGCCGGTGCACCTTACATCAGGCAACTATCAACCGGCGAAACAGTTTTATCCTACCAGGGTACCGATGACCGCACTGTTGCAAGCACGACAAAGTTGGATTATGCCGAACAAAAAATTGTAATTGGCACAGACGAGGCGCGGTCATTCAATCGCAAAAGCGTACCCTTTAATATCCCCGGCAATAAATCGGGCTTGTGGAATAGCGTAAATGTTATTGAAGATGATGTGGTAATTGCCCTAACATCAACCAATGGTTTTGCCAGTAATGCTACCGAGGTTTGGATGATAAAAGGCTACGTAATCCCCCAACTTAATGCCGTAAGCCAAAAAATAACTATCGATGGCAAAACTGATGAAAGCGCCTGGGCTGCCACTTTCCCTGTTTTTGTAGGCCATAAAAGCCTGACGAATGCAAAAGCCAATATCACTTATGATAACGACAATCTTTACGTATTAACTAACGTTATGGATGCTTCTGTTAATAATGCAAGCAATACAGAAGAGGGTGATGGCATAACAGTTTTAGTAAGCGCCAAAACCCAAACCTACAGCCAGCCCGGTGCAGGGGTATTCAAAGTTTTTGTAAGTGCCAACAATAAGGTGGTGGTTAAAGAAGGCAACAACGGCAACTGGTTAACCCGCGATGCTGCTACTGTTAAAACCTTCGTCAGCACAGCAAGCAAAGGGTATACGCAAGAAATTGCTATCCCATGGATTGTGTTGGGCGGTAAGCCGGCTACCAACGCTGTCATAGGATTTAACCTGGGCCTTACCGATAACACCGGCGGCAGCTTTGCGGCTCAAAAAGAAACTATTGATTCATGCCCCGAACTAAAACCAAACGCCTGGATGACTTTGACCATAAAATAGCCTTTCATAAATGTGTTTATATAAGGGTTGCTCTGTGTATGGGGTGGCCCTTTTTTTGTATTCGGCTTTATGTAGCATTTACTTAGATAGGTACGTATCATGTTTACAACCAATTAGTATAATGATAGTCACTCCCGATCGATCCGCGAAGTTTATAGTAGTTTTTCTTTTGTTATTAATCATTGTTTCGTGTAAAAAGGGAAACAAATCATCATCTCCAGAACCTGGAAATCCATCTCAACAGGATGATATCATCAAGATACCGGTAGTTGTTCATGTAATTTATTCAAACGATCAGCTTAATGTCAGCGATGAAAAGATCCGATCTCAGATGCGGGTTTTGAATGAAGATTTCAGAATGCTTAATGCCGATAATGTTAAAGTACCGGCTGTATATAAAGACCTGGCGGCAGATGTAGGTATTGAATTTGAGCTGGCCTCTATTGATCCTAACGGCAATCCCACCAACGGCATTACCCGTACTCGCAGTAATTTGCTGGGTTGGCACGGTAGGGTAACTGCACAAAATGATACTTTAGAAAAACTACCGCTTTATCATACCAATAAAGGCGGGCATGATGCCTGGCCCCGCGATAAGTACCTTAACATATGGGTGGCCGATTTGAGCGACGGCAATGGGTTTGTAATATTAGCAGGTTACGCACAATTACCCGGCGCTCCAGCTGGTGCTGACGGGGTAGTTATTGATCCAAGGTGTTTTGGGACGATAGCTCCATTGAATCACCGCCAAACACTAGGACGCACGGCAACACATGAAATAGGGCATTGGCTAAATTTATACCATATCTACGCCCAGCCGTCTGACGAGGTAGACGACACGCCGCCAGGCTGTCAGCCTAACGCCACCGTTTTGGCCGGGCAAACTATAGCTACTTGTTTTAATGGTGGTGTATATACTAAAACAGGCCTTCAACTATCAGTAGATTGCGGGCCAAGCCCCATGACCATGAATTTTATGGATTATGTGGCCGATGAGAATATGTATATGTTTACAAGGGGGCAGAAGGAGCGAATGAGAGCATTGTTTGCAAATGGCGGAGCGAGAGAGGCCTTGTATAAGAATAATAAGCGTTAGTATGATTATGGTGCACCGGAAAGCAACAAATAACCGTCAGCGTCTTTTACCTTATCACGTTATTGATCGCGATTTATAAAGCTTGTAAAATAAAAAAGCCCCAGGCTTGGGGCTTTTGTACTCAGAGCGGGAATCGAACCCGCACTCCTTTAACGGGAACAGGATTTTAAGTCCTGCGTGTCTACCAGTTCCACCATCTGAGCAGAGCTTGTCCCGATTTTAATCGGGATGGTCTTTTAAAAATAAATCTCCTTTTAAAGAAGAAGATTTGAGCGAAAGACGAGATTCGAACTCGCGACCCCGACCTTGGCAAGGTCGTGCTCTACCAACTGAGCTACTTTCGCGTTGGTGTTGATTTTCCCACTTCGCATCCACACAAGCCATCTGCTCAATCGCGGGAGTGCAAATATAGACAGAAATTGATATTCTGCAAATGATATTTTTAAGATGAGGCAAAGAAACAGGTAATGTTATGTTGAGATGTTTTGTACCCAGCGCCAGAGTCGAACCGAAACAAAAAAGCCCGGCATTTGTACCAGGCTTTAGTTCGATTTGAATTTTTGTACACCAAACGTTACAACTTTCGAATTACTTTTTAGAGGATATCAAGCTTTTAGGGCATCTAATCGCATGAAATGTTATAGGCGACGGGAAGATTATCCAATCAAAATCTTGATTATTTCTTCTTTTCGGTGCGGACCTTTCTTACCTCGGCCGTTGTTACCGCACTGGCTTTATTACCAAAGCTATTTCGCACATAGGTCAGCACAGCGGCGATCTCCGCATCCTTCAGGTCACTATGCGCAGGCATTTCACCGGCATACAGATCTCCATTGACCTGGATCTCTCCATCCATCCCATTTAGCACTATGTTGATCAACTTTGCTTTGCTGCCCAACACTTGTTCTGTTTTGATAAGTGGTGGGATTATATTTTGAGCGCCTGCGCCATCCACCTGGTGACAGGTCTGGCAACGTTGTGTGTAGATCGTCTTGCCGCTTAATTGCTGCGCTTTTACCATCACTGGCAAAAGGAAGACCAACATCAGTAGTAGTGTGTTGCGCATCCTATTTTTTATAGGTAATACGATAGATCACACCAGCTACGTCATCTGATATCAACATGGAACCGTCGGCCAATAACAAAACATCTACCGGGCGTCCCCATGCTTTTTGAGTCGCGTCATCCAGCCAGCCGCTGGCAAAGGTTTCATAGCCCGCCGCTTTGCCATCTTTCATTTTTACCAGGCTAACCCGGTAACCGATCTTCTTGCTACGATTCCATGAGCCGTGTTCAGCAATAAATAATTGCTCTTTGTATTCGTCAGGGAACATGCTGCCGGTGTAGAATTTCAACCCAAGTGGTGCTACATGAGGCCCAAGGTTTTGAGCCGGTGCCGTAAATTCGGAAGCCTGGTGCTCGCCGCCAAATTGAGGGTCTTTAATGGTGCCACTATGGAAGTAAGGATAACCAAAATTCATCCCTGCTTTGGGGGCAGTATTTAGTTCACAAAACGGCACATCATCACCCATTTGATCACGGCCATTATCCGTAAACCACATCTCTTTTGTTTTTGGGTGCCAGGTAAAACCCACGGAGTTGCGGATGCCGGTGGCAAATGTTTCAAGTCCCGTACCATCATCATTCATGCGGAATATCCGGGCATGTCTTTCATCAGGCATACCTATATTGAACGGCGCGCCAACCGGCACATAAAGTTTGCCGTCGGGCCCAAAAGCGATATACTTCCAGCCGTGCGGCCATTCGGTCGGGAATTTGTCGTTGATCACTTCGCCTTTGCCTGGTGTTTCCAGATTTTTTTCAATGTCATTAAAGCGAGTGACCTTGCTGATCTCGGCAACATATAAATTGCCATTTTTCAAAGCCACGCCATTTGGATTGTTCATACCGGAAGCGATCTCCCAGCGTTTGTTATCTTTCACCGCGTACACTTTTCCTGATCGCTGCGTACCCACGAATAGCGTACCATTAGGCGACATGACCATCGATCGTGCGCCCGGCACTTCAGCATAAACACTGATAGAGAAACCAGCAGGCATTTTGATCTGATCAAGTGGCAGGTCTGCACTTGCTTTGGTAACGGCAGGTACCGCTTTATTTGTTTTGTATGTTGTATTACCAAGGAACACGGCGCCGCTTATGATAGCGGCTATCGGAAGTAGGTTAATGGCTTTCATAATGTTTTATTTAAGTTGATAAGCGATAATGCGATGGGTGCTAAAAGACGGCACGTATACTGTTTTGGTTTTAGGATCGTAGCTAATGTCGTTAGCCATGATACGTTTGTCGCGGGTATCCAGCAAAACTTGGTTCGTTCCATCAGCTTTCAGGTAATACAACATGCCACGATAGTTGCTGATCACATATTCGTTATCGGCAACCTTAACTATCCCATCAAGGCCGTTCTCAAAGCCGTCAGCTATTTTAGTGACCTCTTTGTTAGCATTCACTTTGTGGATGCTGGCTGCGGCTACTACGTACAGATCAGGGCCCAAAGGCAGCAATCCATTTGCGCCAGGTAAATTCTCGGCATACAGACTTACTTCATCTCCTTCAATTCTATAAACTTTGCCCGCACGCGTATCGCTTACATAAACTATCCCTTTGTCGTCTACGGCAAGATCATTCAAAGACATCGCGCCTTCAATTGGAATGCGTTTAATGACGGTTCCGTTTTTCATATCGATCAGCGCGATGCCAGAGCCTTCTTTGGTATAAAATGTACCATTGTAAATGGCAGAACCCATGTTGCTACGCAGGCCGGTAGCCCAATTGCCTCTGATGACTTTTCCATCAAGACTGAGCTGCGCCACAGTGCCTGAGCCCATACTCGAAACGTAAAGCGATCTTGTCCCTGCATCAAACAAGACAGATTCAGGGCTCTTGATGGAAACCGTATCCGATTCCCAGATCTTTTCCAGGGTATGCTGAGCGAACAGCATTGGAGAAGTGGTCAGCAGTATTGCCGATAGTAGTAACTTTTTCATATTAATTTTGAGGTTTTAGTTTAACAGGACGTGAGAGATGTGAGAAGGTAAGCGAGCCCATGCGCCATTTACCATTTTCTTTTAGGTAAACCTCGGTCACCATAAACGGGTTGATCACTTCTCTGCCGCCAACCACCGCTACCAGATCAATGTCGTTGAAAAGGATAGCCGTGTTACCAAATAGATTTACCGTGGCCGAATAAACCTCGGCTTTTTTGTACCAGATGAAGCCACCTTTAATGGTATTCAATTCCTGGGTTTTACCCCAGGTGCCGCCCATATGGACGAACGTGGCTTTATCTATAAAGAAGTTTGCCAGGGTGTCTACTTTTTTATCGGCCATCCAGCCCCATTTAGCTTTGGATAGGTCAAGTAGTTCCTGCTCCGCTTTGGTTGTAACGGGTTTGACATCTGTGGTTTGTGCCAAACTTGCTGTAACCAAAGTAACCGCTAGCAGGAGTGTGAGCATAGTTGTTTTCATATTTAATCGTTTAGTTTGTTGCTTTATATTCCTGTTCTGTTACTGGCGCACCCATTGTAGCGCCGCCTTTATCTAAATTGGGTGTTGCTACGGTATGCGACATGGGGCCGTCAGGCGAAGCACCATGCCAGTGCATCACATTTGGCGGGCATACAACAGCTTCGCCCTGACGGACGATCTGCTTGGACTTTCCTTTTTCCTGGTACCAGGCCGTGCCTGAAGTTACCACGATGAACTGGCCACCTGCATGCGAATGCCAGATGGTACGGGCACCGGGCTGAAAAGTAACCTTAGCCGCTCCGCAATTGAGGCTCGCAGGCGTCTCAAATCTTTCCACGGTAGCAGAGCCGGTGAAAAATCCGCCATTGGATGCTGTTTGTGCCCTGCCATATTGCACGGCAACAAAAAGAAAGAGCATTGTAACATAAGCTTTTTTCATAATAGCTATTAGTTATTCAATTTTCGTTCACCCAGCCACTTCACGATGGCGGGATCCCGGTGGTCAAAAAAGGCGCTGGTGGCGCTGTCAAGCGTTTTGATCAGTTCCATTTCTTCATTGGTTAGTTCAAAATCCAGGCTATCCAGGTTCTCGGCCATACGTGATTTGTTAACCGATTTGGGTATCGCCACAATGCCACGCTGTGTGAGCCAGCGCAGGATAACCTGAGCGATAGACTTGTTATACTTTTCGCCGATGCTTTTCAGCAATTCATTTTTAAAAATATCGTTCTTCCCTTCGACGAACGGTCCCCAGGATTCGATCTGCACATTATTGTCGATCATGAACTGTTGGGCCTCATGTTGCTGATGAAATGGATGCGTTTCTACCTGGTTCACTGCCGGAACGACCTCGTTATGGATGATAAGATCGATCAACCTGTCAGGCTGAAAATTGCTGACACCGATGGCGCGTATTTTGCCTTCTTTATACAATTCTTCCATTGCCCGCCATTCCCCGTAAACATCACCGAATGGCTGGTGGATCAAATAAAGATCCAGGTAGTCGAGCTGAAGTTTCTTGAGGGATTTTTCGAAGGACGTTTTAGCGTCTGCATACCCATTTGATTTAATGAAGAGTTTGGTGGTGATAAACAAATCTTCACGTGCTACGCCGCTTTTTCTGATCGCTTTACCTACCGCTTCTTCGTTACCGTAAGATTCTGCTGTATCTATGAGCCGATAGCCGGTTTCAATGGCATCAAGCACACTCCGCTCACATTCTGCCATGTCTGTCACCTGAAACACACCGAACCCAAGGATGGGCATTTCTATTCCGTTGTTTAACTTTAATGTTTTCATATTCATAGCGATACAAAAGTCAGGCCTTTTAGCGCTGTAAATAGGATACAGATTACTGGACTTTGAACCATTATTACTGATTTGGATGGCAGGATTACCGATACGGTTGATAATCACGTAAATTCGAAGAAAATAAATACTGCTATGGACGAGATCAGGAGATTTGAAACGATCAGTGAATACAATGCTTTTAATAACAATGAAACCCGGCACCCTTTGGTGAGTGTGGTCGATTTATCTAAAGCCGATCCAAGGTCTGGTTCAAAAATGTATTTTGGATTTTACATTGTATTTTTAAAAGATGTGAAGTGCGGCGACCTTATGTATGGGCGCACAACATACGATTACCAGGAAGGAACTTTGGTTTTCATGGGACCGGGCCAAGTGGCAGGTATCAACAACCCTGAGATCTATCAACCCAAAGGCCATGTGTTAGCTTTTCATCCCGACCTGATTCACGGTACAGGGCTGGGCAAGCGCACGAGTGATTTCAGTTATTTTGGTTACCAGTTCAGCGAGGCCTTACACCTTTCTGAAAAGGAAAGGCAGATCGTGCTGGACTGCTTCGCGAAAATAGATTATGAACTAGACAGAGGTGTTGACAAGCACAGTAAAAGGCTCATCGTTTCTAATATTGAACTATTTCTGGATTATAGCGTTCGTTTTTATGAGCGGCAATTCCTGACCCGCGATCATGTTACGCGTGGGGTGGTTGAACGTTTCGAAGAGTTGCTAAACGGGTATTTTATCACAGACAAGCCGCAAATCATAGGCTTGCCGGGCGTAGCCTGGTGCGCCGAGCAATTAAATCTTTCCCCCAATTATTTCGGCGACCTGATCAAAAAAGAAACGGGTAAGACAGCACAGGAGTATATCCAGTTCAAGTTGATCGATATCGCCAAAGAGCAATTGTTCGATAGCACCAAAAGTATCAGTCAGATCGCGGCTGACCTTGGTTTCAAATATCCGCAACATTTCGCCAGGTTATTTAAAAAACAAGTGGGGCGAACGCCGTTAGAATATCGTTCAATGAATTGATCAGGATGCGGGGGGGGGACTTTACGCCGTGAACTGGTCGCCATTTAAAAATCTGATACGAGTTCTGGCGAAAAAGTCTATACGAATTTAAATAAAAAACGCTCGCAAGTGTTTAGCAACTTGCGAGCGTTTGTACTCAGAGCGGGAATCGAACCCGCACTCCTTTAACGGGAACAGGATTTTAAGTCCTGCGTGTCTACCAGTTCCACCATCTGAGCAGAGCTTGTCCCGATTTTAATCGGGATGGTCTTTTAACAATAAATCCCTTCTTTGCGGAAGGGATTTGAGCGAAAGACGAGATTCGAACTCGCGACCCCGACCTTGGCAAGGTCGTGCTCTACCAACTGAGCTACTTTCGCGTTGGTGTTTTTATATTTTCCTGCCTTCGTTTTTAGCTGTGTGCCTATCTCGTTTGCGGGAGTGCAAATATAGGGAGAAATTAATATTGTGCAAATGTTATTTTTACTTTTTTGTAATGTTTTTTACAAGTCGCTGGCTTTCAAAACATCTAAAATTAAATCATTTTCAAAACCGCGACTTAAAGCATACTGCTGCACCTTGTAACGGCGTTTAAAGGCATCTCTTTCGGTAGATAGGGCAGTCTTTTTTTCGATAATGCGTTGCAAGGTGGCATAATAATCATCGCCGTCAATGGCGAGCAGCGCTTTTTTTATCAAAACATCGGGCACTTTTTTTAGTTTAAGTCCCTGTTTTATTTTGATCTTACCCCAGGCTTTCTGCCTAAACTTGCTTTGGGCGTAAGTTTTGGCGAAGCGTTCCTCATTCAAAAAGCCATCACTTATTAAGTACGATATAGTTTGCTCAACCACGTTGCTATATAAGCCCCACTCGTACAATTTGTCGCGCACTTCCTGTTGCGAACGTTCCTGATAGGCGCAATAGTGTTGGGCCTTGGCCAGGGCTTGTTTCTCATCGGTAATTTTTTGCTTTTTAGGTTCGTCCATTAAAGTCAAAAATCGTTAAAAATTCTTCTATCTACAGAAATATACTCAATTTAGTACTGTGATATTCAATAAGCACTATTCCATTTCAGAAGTAAAGCAAATTATTAATGCCGAAGGCGAGATTG
Source organism: Mucilaginibacter sp. A3364 (assembly GCF_059690715.1). Taxonomy (NCBI): domain Bacteria; kingdom Pseudomonadati; phylum Bacteroidota; class Sphingobacteriia; order Sphingobacteriales; family Sphingobacteriaceae; genus Mucilaginibacter; species Mucilaginibacter sp. A3364. The sequence goes on along the minus strand of NZ_JCAWED010000001.1, from coordinate 2,202,403 downwards.
TTAATGATGATAACATCAGCATTTTGCTTACCGATAGCCGCCGTATTACCACAGTTGCGGGCGGTTTGTTCTTTGCCTTAAGCGGCAGGCGCAACGGCCACGAGTTTATTGCCGAAGCTTACGCTGCCGGGGTGCGAAATTTTGTGGTAAGGCAAGGTCCTGAGCTTAAGCTTCCCGAGGCCAGTTTCCTTGTCGTGGTGGACGTGTTGACAGCCCTGCAAACTTTGGCTACCCATCATCGCGATCAGTTTAATCTGCAGGTCATAGGTGTAACGGGCAGCAATGGCAAAACCATTGTGAAGGAATGGCTGTATCAACTCATGTCGTCCAATAAAACTATTGTGCGCAATCCTAAAAGCTATAACTCGCAAATTGGGGTACCGCTTTCGGTTTGGCAGATTGACGAGAGCCATGACCTGGGGATATTCGAGGCCGGGATTTCCTTGCCGGGCGAAATGGAACGCTTAGAAGCCATTATTAAGCCATCTATCGGAGTGTTTACCTACCTGGGTACCGCGCATAACGAAGGCTTTGCCAGCACCGAAGAAAAGGTGATGGAAAAGCTGAAACTATTTAAACATTGCGAACTCCTGATCCACAATTACGATCAACTGCTTAGTTATAAAAATAGCATCCCCGCACAAAAAACATTTACCTGGAGCCGCAATTTTGAGCAAGCCGACTTGTATGTTTTCAGCGAAACGGCTATAAAACGCAACTACTATCTGCGTGCGAATTACCAGGGCAGGGAAATAGAGTGTTTGGTGCCTTTCCTGGATCAGGCGTCTATAGAGAATGTGATAACCTGCTGGGCCACCATGCTGGCCATGGGCTACGATGCTAGCGAAGTTGACGACCGTATTGAGCGCCTTACGCAGGTAAGCATGCGTTTGGAGTTGAAAACCGGCATCAACAATTGTTCTATTATTGATGATTCGTATAACTCGGATATCCAATCGCTCGAGATAGCGCTTAACTTCCTGAATCAGCAAAATCAGCATCAAAAACGGACTTTGATATTGTCTGACATCTACCAGTCGGGTTTAAATGACGATGTGTTGTATAAACAGGTGGCTGATCTTATCCGCAGTAAAAAAATAGACAAGTTTATTGGTGTGGGAGAAGCTATTGCAGCCAGGAAGGCTTATTTCGATCTGGCTGAGGCTTATTTTTACACAGATACAACGGAGTTGCTGAATAACTTATTATTACTCAACTTCAGGGGCGAAACTATATTGATCAAAGGTTCGCGCAGTTTTGAGTTTGAGCGGATAAGCCGTGCGCTGGCGCAAAAGAACCATGAAACGGTAATGGAGATCAATCTCAACGCCATGCTAAACAACCTGAACTACTATCGGTCAAAACTAAAACCCGGCGTTAAACTCATGGCCATGGTAAAGGCATTCAGCTATGGCAGTGGTACCTTTGAGTTGGCTAATATGCTGCAATATAATAAGGTTGATTATTTGGCTGTGGCTTATGCTGATGAGGGTGTTTCGCTACGCCAGGCCGGTATTAAACTGCCTATTGTGGTTTTAAATGCCGAGGAGTCTGCTTTTGAAAAGATAACCCTGTATAAGCTGGAACCGGTATTATTCAGTTTTGATCTGTATGATGAGTTTATCCGCTACGCGCAGATCAACGATATAGCAAGTTATCCGGTGCACATTAAAATTGATAGCGGCATGCACCGCCTGGGTTTTGAGCCTTACGAGATTGATATGCTATGCGATCTGCTGGAAGAAAATAAGTACATCCGTATTGTATCTGCCTTTTCGCACCTGGCTGCCAGCGAGGCTGCCGAACACGACGATTTCACCCGCGAACAACAGCGCCGATTTGAGGAAGCCTATAAGAAAATAGAAGAGGTACTGGGTTATAGTATTATAAAGCATTTGTCTAATACTTCAGGCATAAGTCGTTGGGATGTAGCGCAGTATGATATGGTTCGTTTAGGTATAGGCCTGTACGGCATTGATGCCGCCGTGCCTGCCAGCGATAGTGCCCTGCAACCTATTACCAGTTTAAAAACCAGTGTATCGCAGGTTAAAAAGATACCTGCCGGTGATACTGTGGGTTATGGTCGTAAGGGCGTGATGGTGGATGATGGCAAGATAGCTACGGTACGCATTGGATACGCTGATGGCTACCTGCGTGCCTTTGGTAACGGCGTTGGTAAAATGATGGTGAACGGGGTAGTAGTGCCAACCATCGGCAATGTATCTATGGATATGTGTATGATAGATGTTACCGGGGTTGATGTAAAAACCGGCGATGAGGTCATAGTTTTCAACCACGAACACCGTATTGAAGAACTGGCCGCGCAGATAGGCACCATACCGTATGAAATTTTAACAAATATCTCGCAAAGGGTAAAAAGGGTGTATTTTTACGAGTAATAATTTTTTGCTGATATGAAGAGGATAGCACGCGCGCTTTTAAATTACTTTTTCAAAGGACTGATCGTGGTGGTGCCTTTGGGTGCCGCGGCGTTTTTAATATTTTGGGCAGTGGCCAGCCTGGATAACGCGCTTAATTTGAGCGAGGCCCTTTGGGTGGATAGCAAAACCGGAAAGCCCATGTACATACCCGGATTGGGTATTTTGAACGTAATTGTAGTGATTTTGATTGCCGGCGTGCTGGTAACCAATGTTATTACCGATCCGATCAAACGCTGGTTCCTACGCTGGATAAACCGCCTGCCTTTCTTCAATTTCCTATACTCCTCAATAAAAGACCTCACCGAAGCCTTTGTGGGCGACGAGAAGAAATTTAACGAAGCTGTAATTGTGCAGGTAAATGAGTTCGGCTTGAAAAAGGTTGGCTTTATAGTGCAAAAAGACCTGGCTAAACTGGGATTACCGGGAGAAGTTGCTGTATACTTCCCTTTATCATATTCTTTCGCCGGGCAGGTTGTTATCGTTCCGTCAGACAAAATAAAACCATGCGACCGCAATTCTGCCGATATGATGAAATTCGTGATATCAGGTGGTGTGAGTGGCCTCGACTGATTTAGGCGCATTCTTAAAACTTCGCACTGCTAAAAAAGTACTGATCAGCATTAAAATAGCTCCTAAAATAAACGGTGCACCCGGAAAGTAAACCAAAGCTTGTTTGTGCGTGAAGTAGGAGAATATTAAACTCATAATCAGTGGACCGACAATAATAGTAGCGCTATTTAAGCTGGTTAAAGCGCCTTGTAGTTCACCCTGTTCGCGTGGGGAAACCTTGCCTGTTATCAACCCCTGTAACGCCGGACCGGATATCCCACCCAAACAATACGGGATCATAAACACATACATTAGCCAGCCACGGTTTACGAAAGCCAAGAGCGTTAAGCCAATGGTATAAAACAGTAAGCCAAACACGATATTTTTCTCCTGCCCAAAACGCGGAATTGTTATCCTGATCAGCCCCGCTTGTATGGCTACCAGCAGCACACCTATAAATATCCCCAGGCTACTAATACTGCTTAACGACCAGTCGAACTTTTCGATCAGGAAGAATGACAACGTGTATTCTACCGCTTTTTGGGCGATGTAAACTAAGGTAAACGCGCCAATCAATCCGCTTAAAGCAGGGTAACGCATCAAGCCTTTTAATGAACTTATGGGGTTGGCCTTTTTCCACTCAAACCTGCGGCGGTTCTGTTTAGCCAATGATTCGGGGAGTACGAAGAAACCGTAAAGCGCGTTCAGCAAAGCAAAACTCGCGGCAGCAATAAATGGGAATTTAATGCTGATCTCGCCCAGGTAACCGCCCATACCAATACCCAAAATAAAGCCAAGACCCGATGCCGCACCCACTAAACCAAAGTTGGCGGCGCGTTTATCGCCTGTGCTTATGTCGGCAATGTAGGCGGTGGCGGTGGTAGTGCTGGCGCCCGCAATACCGGCTATGGTTCGCCCTAAAAACAACCACCAAATGGTAGGGGCAAAGGCCATAAACATATAATCAATACCAAAACCTATCATGGAACCCAGCAGGATGGGCCGGCGGCCATATCTATCGCTCAGGTTACCTAATACCGGCGAAAATACAAACTGCATTAAGGCGTAAGTAAAGGTAAGATAGCCGCTGTATTCGGTGGCTTTGCTGATATCTATATGCCCTAAAGTTTCCAATAATTTAGGAAATACAGGCAGGATAATGCCTATACCCAGCACATCAATAAATATTGTTATAAATATAAACCCAAGCGCGGCAGAACGCTTTTTTTCAGGCGGATTATCCATGTTTACTGAAAGGTTTAGGAGTCGTAAAAAGTTTTAAAAATAATTACAATTAATATGAATTAAATAGAGGAGTGTTTTTTAAAGCTGCGTACTGCCAATAGTGTGGCAAATATCATTAAGGCCGCGCCCAAAATAAAAGGAGCGCCTGGGAAATGAACGGCTGCACCCGGCCTGGTAAAGTGATAATACAAATACGTCATTACCCAGGGGCCAAATACCGAGCTCAGACTCATTAAACTGGTTAGCCCGCCCTGTAATTCGCCCTGCTCGTTGGCAGGTACGGCTTGCGTCATGGTTCCTTGCAGCGCCGGGCCGGCTATACCGCCTAAAGCGTATGGGATAATAAAGGCAAACATCATCCATCCTTCGCTTGCAAACGCGAATAATATTAAGCCCAAGGTAGAAATCAATAAGCCTATCCAAATGGCGCGGTGTTGGCCCAGTTTGGGTATGGCAACGCGTATCAAACCGCCTTGCACACCGGCAACCATTAAACCTACAAAGCCTAACGAATAACCTACCCAGGCCTCGTTCCAGCCAAATTTACCAATAGTGTAAAACGTCCATACGTTTTGTACAGACTGACCGGCCAACGAGTAGAGGAATATACATAAAGCAAGCCCCAATACAGCAGGGTATTTATTTAATTGTTTTAATGAGCCAAGCGGGTTAGCTCGCTTCCAGTCAAACTCGCGGCGGTGTGCAGCATCTAACGACTCAGGCAGTACAAAGTAACCGTATAAAGCATTCAGCAACGCTAAAACGGCCGCAGCTATGAAGGGTAGGTGTGTGCTGAATTTACCTAACAAGCCACCGACTACAGGGCCTATTATGAAGCCTACGCCAAAGGCCACGCCAATCATCCCGAAGTTTTGCGCACGTTTTTCAGGTGTGCTTACGTCGGCTATATAAGCAGAAGCTGTGGTAAAGCTGGCGCCGAACATACCGGCAATTGCTCTGCCTAAAAACAACCAGGTTATACTTGGCGCAAACGCCAAAAACAAATAATCAATACCGAAGCCCAGCAACGAGCCCAGTAGTACCGGTCGGCGACCATATTTATCGCTAAGGTTGCCCAACACAGGGGCAAACAAAAATTGCATTACGGCGTAGGTTAGGGCCAGCAAACCCGCGTAGCGCGAAGCATCTGCCAAACCACCGTGTATAAGGTTCTCTATCAGTTTGGGCATTACCGGGATAATGATACCCAGGCCGGTAACATCTATCAATAACGTAATGAAAATGAAGCTTAAAGCAGCCTGTTTTTTTGTCTTGCCAGATTTGTCCATAAGGGCGCAAAAGTAATGATAGTTTATCGTTCGCCCTAAACAAAAAAAGCGGCATGTATAAACAAGCCGCTTTTGTATGTAGAATGTGCTGATTAAAAGTTCGGTTTCAGCACATACTTGTCGTAGAAACGGAAAATGTGCTCGGTAGCTTCTTCGGCCGTATCAACCACGCGGAATAAATTCATGTCATCCGGGTGGATGTTATGCTCCTGCTCCAGCATTTTTTCGGTGATCCAATCAAACAAGCCTCCCCAATATTCTTTACCAACAAACACAATAGGGAAGCGGGCAATTTTACCGGTTTGAATCAAAGTTATCGCCTCAAAAGATTCATCCAGCGTACCGAACCCACCCGGCAGCACAATAAAGCCCTGCGAGTATTTCATAAACATTACCTTGCGAATGAAAAAGTAATCAAACTCCAACACTTTATCACGATCAATATACCGGTTGTGAAATTGCTCAAACGGCAACTCGATATTTAGTCCCACTGATTTACCACCTGCTTCGTAGGCGCCTTTATTGGCGGCCTCCATAATACCCGGACCGCCGCCTGATATTACGCCGTAGCCGCGCTCTGTAAGCAGGCGGGCGGTATCTTCGGCCAGTTTGTAGTAAATGTTCTCGTTCTTGGTACGTGCCGATCCGAAGATGGATACGCAGGGGCCTATTTTGGCCAGTTTCTCAAAGCCGTCAACAAATTCGGCCATTATTTTAAATATCTGCCAGGAGTCGGTTACCTTAATTTCCTGCCAGTTTTTGTTTTCAAAAGCGTTTCTTATTTTTTCTTCGCCGGTCATGTCTTTCTTGTTAGTCGGGAGTCTTTAGTCAAGAATCCTTAGTCGTTATATTATACAATAAAAATGTTGTTGTGTTTGCTTACGCGATGCTTGCGGTTTGTTCGGTTTTCTTTGTTGAAGTTATTAGCAACCCTATAAACGTTATCAGGCCGTTTACAAGTATCAGTTCGTTATCAAATTTATAGCCTAATACCTCCAATGAGTTGTTGCTTAAATAATAACATACTGCCGGCGATACCAGGCAGATGAAAGGCACCAGCTTATCGCGCACCTGTCGGCCACTCATAAACAAGCCGAAAGCGTATAAGCCTAGTAAAGGCCCGTAAGTGTAGGATGCTACCGCGAATATGGCCGTTACCACCGCTTTATCATTAATGGAATTGAAAATGATGATCGTTAAAAACATCAACCCCGAAAAAGCGATATGCACCAAATGGCGTGTGCGTACCATTTTAGGGCTGTTCACGTCCTTGCCTTTGTTGAAGTTTAGGAAGTCGACGCAGAAAGATGTGGTTAGTGCGGTTAAGGCCGAATCTGTAGTAGCGAAGGTAGCCGCGGTTAGTCCCAACATAAAAACTACGGCCGGTACCAAACCTAAATGTTGTAAGGCGATGGTAGGGTACAGGTAATCTGTTTTTTCAACAGCGATACCGTTTTTGGTGGCATACATGTACAGCAGCGCGCCAACACACAGGAAGAATATATTGATCACCACAAATACCGCTATAAAGCTGAACATGTTTTTTTGCGCTTCGCGGATGTTTTTTAAGCTCAGGTTTTTCTGCATCAGGTCCTGGTCTAAGCCCGTCATGCCGATGGTTATGAACATACCGCCGATGAACTGTTTGGTGATATGAAACCTGCTGGTCATGAAATCATCAAAGAAAAATATTTTAGAGTAGCTGCTATTTTTAACCGCTTCGGCAGCTTCAAATATACTGTAGTTCAACGCGTCGCAGATAAAATATATCGACAGGAAAACCGATGATACCAGGAATAAGGTTTGTAAGCTATCGGTAATGATGATGGTTTTTAGGCCGCCTTTATAGGTGTAGGCCCATATCAATAACAAACATATCAACACGGTAATCGCGAATGGCACTCCATAACTGTCAAATATAAAATGCTGTAACACGATCACCACTAAATACAACCTAAACGCCGAGCCAATGGTACGGCTCACCAAAAATATTCCGGCAGCGGTTTTATAGCTCCAGGTGCCTAAAGCGTGCTCTATATAGCTGTAGATGGAGGTAAGCTTCATGCGATAATACAAAGGCAGTAAAACCGTAGCTGTAACAATAAACCCCGCCGCATTACCCAATATAAACTGGAAGTAGGCAAATTGGTCGCCGCTTGGCGCACCAACTTTACCCGGTACGGATATGAAGGTAACACCGCTCAGTGCCGTGCCTATCATTCCAAATGCTACCAAATACCATTTAGAGTTTCGATTGGCTACGAAGAAGGTGTCGTTGTCTGATGAATTGCGTGATGTCAGCCACGAAATAATCAGTAAGACAAGAAAGTAACCTATAATAAAAGAGAGTAATATTCCGGGTGACATATATTTATAATGTTAATTGGTCTACATCGTCATTGCGAGGTACGAAGCAATCTCTTCACTTGCTAATCAAACCTGCCTGGCCTGTACTTGGTAGAGATTGCTTCGTACCTCGCAATGACGCGTGGGAGAGGCGTGCTATTATTGCCGCCAACCCTAAGCGATTTACCCATTATTTATTAAATTCGCAAAATGAATTTCTCCTCAAAACTTCTTGAGAACGCCGTTGCCGAATTTTCAAAACTACCGGGAGTAGGGCAGAAAACCGCTTTACGCCTGGTTTTGCATTTGTTAAACCAGGATAAGCAGGACGTTCAGAAATTCAGCCACGCTATTTCGACATTACGCAACGAAATACAGTTTTGCGAGGTTTGCCACAATATATCCGATCAGCCTAAATGCGAGATCTGCGCATCGCATAAGCGTGATCGTGGTTTGATCTGCGTTGTAGAGGATACCCGCGATGTGATGGCTATTGAGAATACCAGCCAGTACAATGGCGTTTACCATGTGCTGGGTGGCTTAATATCGCCAATGGATGGCGTTGGGCCGTCAGATCTGCAAGTGGATAGCCTGGTAGAACGGATTAACGCCGGCGATGTAAAAGAAGTAATTTTCGCGCTTAGCGCAACTATGGAAGGTGATACCACCATCTTCTACCTGCACAAACGATTAAAACATTTCAACATTAGTATTTCAACCATTGCCCGTGGCATAGCTTTTGGAGGTGAATTGGAGTATGTGGATGAGATCACCCTCGGGCGGTCTATCGCTACACGTGTTCCATATGAAAATTCACTAACCAAGTAATGTATGAAACTATCTGTAATTGTTGTAAATCATAACCATTGTGATTTGCTTAAGCTGTCGTTAAATTCTTTAATAAAGGCCGCTGGCAATATCAATAACGAAATAATTGTGGTTGATAACGCGTCAACCGACAACTCCATAACAATGCTCCAATCGGAGTTTCCGCAATTACAGGTAATAGCTAATACAGTTCATGAAGGCGTGGCCAAAGCCGCTAACAAAGGTATACAAATGTCCAAAGGCGCGTATGTTTTATTAGTCAATGCGGATACTATTTGCGGCAAGGAAACTTTAGATAGGGCCGTAGAGTTTATGGATGCGCACAATGATGCCAGCGGATTATGCGTAAGGATGTTGGGTCCGCAAGGTAGCTTCCTGGCCGAATCAAAACGCGGACTAACCAAAGCTTGGGCAGCGTTTTTTAAATTTACCGGTTTGGCTAAACACTTCGTAAAATCGCGCTTAACCAATCGTAATCATAAAGAGTGGGTAGAGGAGTTTCAAACATCGGAGATCGATGTGTTGAACGGTGCTTTTATGTTTATGCGCCGCTCGGCATTGAACGAGGTAGGTTTGTTTGACGAACGTTTTTTTATGTTCGGCTATGATGTTGATCTTTCATACCGTATGCGTTTAGCCGGTTACAAAAATTACTATTTTCCAAAAACATATATCATCAACTTTAAAAGCCGGCTGCTGTCTAAATTTAGCTGGCAATATATCAAGCATTTTTATGGTGCTATGATTATCTTCGCCACAAAGTACCTGTTTAAACTGCCAGAAATAAAAGTACCGGCAGGCATACAGCTGTACCAGGCACAATATGAAGTTGAAAGATAAAATTGTTATTATAACCGGCGCTTCTTCGGGCATCGGTAAAGCTTTAGCCCATGAATTTGCCCGCCGCGGCGCTAACCTGGTTTTAGGCGCCAGGCAATACGTTACCCTGTGCGAAATAGCGCAGGAGCTGGAAAAACAATACAACATCAAAGCCCTTGCCGTGCAATGCGATGTAACCGCCGAAAGCGATTGTGAACACCTCATTAAACAAACTGTAATCACTTTTGGAAAGATTGACGTTTTGATCAACAACGCGGGTATTTCTATGCGGGCTTTGTTTAAGGATACTGATGTGGAAGTACTAAAACAGCTAATGGATGTTAACTTTTGGGGGATGGTGTATTGCACCAAATTTGCCATGCCCGAATTGCTGAAATCAAAAGGATCCGTCGTAGGTGTATCGTCTATTGCGGGCTATAAGGGCCTGCCGGGACGTTCGGGCTATTCGGCATCTAAATTCGCGATGAATGGTTTCCTGGATTCGCTACGTGTAGAGAATTTAAAAACCGGCGTGCATGTAATGACCGCCTGCCCGGGTTTTACCGCGTCAAACATCCGTAACACGGCCCTAAACAAAGAAGGCAAGCAACAAGGCGAAAGCACCCTGCACGAAGAAAAAATGATGACATCGGAAGAGGTAGCTAAGCTGATTGTTGATGGGGTAGAGCAACGTGCCAGGACATTAGTGATGACGGGACAGGGCAAACTTACTGTTCTGCTAAGCAAACTGGTGCCGGCTGTTTTAGATAAGCTGGTGTATAATGTTTTTGCGAAGGAAAAAGATCCCCTTTTGAAATAGTCTAGGTCCATTAACATAATCTATCGATTAAATCAACATTCCATTTGCATTTATAAAAAACGATATTCATATTTGTTGCACGTAATGAAAATTAAAGACTTAAATAACAATTGGTGGTGGCTTAACGAGAGATCGTAAGGCAATACCGTACCATATACTATATGATATTAACGAAGGGTTGCCATACAGGTAACCCTTTTTTATTATTATCGTTTAAGGCTTTAAAACAATCCCTTTTAGGGACCCCCTGATATGAAACAGATATTAAACCATCTTTTTGAGAACAAAACTTTCACCCGCGATGAGGCCAAAGAAATACTAACCGCCATATCGCAAGGCAAATACAATAACTCGCAAATAACCGCTTTCATGACGGCTTACTGCATGCGCAGCATTACCGTAAACGAGCTGGAAGGTTTCCGCGACGCGATGCTTGACCTTTGCGTACCCGTAGACCTGGAGGGCAACGAAGTGGTAGACCTTTGCGGCACCGGCGGCGATGGTAAAGACACTTTTAATATATCTACCCTCGCATCATTTGTTGTAGCGGGAGCTGGTTATAAGGTCGCCAAGCATGGTAACTACGGTGTGTCATCAGGCTGCGGCTCGTCAAATGTAATGGAGCATTTGGGTTACCAGTTTACCAACGATATGGATAAGCTGAAACGCAGTTTAGATAAAGCAAACATCTGCTTCCTGCACGCGCCGCTTTTCCACCCGGCTATGAAACATGTGGCACCCATTCGCCGCGAACTGGGTATCAAAACCTTTTTCAATATGCTGGGCCCCATGGTTAATCCCGCCAGGCCTAAAAACCAACTGGTAGGTGTTTATAATTTGGAGCTGGCGCGGATGTATGCTTATTTGTACCAACGATCTGACAGAAAATATACAATACTAAATGCGCTGGATGGTTATGACGAAATATCATTAACCTGCGATTTTAAGACATTTACACCAGCCGGCGAAAAGATCCATACCATTGAAGGTTTAGGCTTTGAGCGGCTGAGCGAAAAAGACATTGAAGGCGGCAGTACCGTTTCCGAATCGGCAGGCATATTTATGAATGTGCTGAATTACGATTGCACCGATGCCCAAAGTAATGTTGTACTGGCAAACGCGGCGCTTGCTATCCAAACCATCAACCCACATAAAACCTTTGCCGATTGTTTTTATGAGGCCGAGGAATCACTAACACGGAAAAAAGCGCTGCAAAGCTTTAAAAGTTTAATCGAAGGCTAAGATGAAAATTAAGGTTTGCGGCATGCTCGATGCGGATAATATTAAGGCCATAGCAGCCTTAAAGCCCGATTACCTGGGTTTTATCCTGTACAACCGTTCGCCACGTTTTGTGAGCGACATCGCGGCAGCAGACCTGGATAACCTGCCGGCTGATATTTATAAAACGGCTGTTTTTGTAAACGAGGAAAAGGCGGTAATTGATGAGCTAATAGCCAAACACCGTTTCAACGCCATACAATTGCACGGCAGCGAAAGCCCGGATTTTGCCCGATCGTTTCGCGACAGGGTAGAGGTTTGGAAAGCTTTTGGGGTTGATGAGGATTTTGACTTCGGCCAATTAGCAGCCTACGCCAACAAAGTCGACTATTTTCTGTTCGATACCAAAACGTCGGCACACGGTGGTTCGGGCAAGACTTTTGATTGGCGAATTCTGGATAAATACACTTTGAACGTCCCATTCTTCCTGAGCGGAGGCCTGGGGCCGGATAATATTGAAGAAATTAAAAATATAAGGCATCCGCAGTTTTACGGTGTCGATTTAAATAGCAAATTTGAAACTTCGCCCGGGCTTAAAAATGTTGAGAAACTGAAGCAGGCGTTTAACACGATAAAACAAATTACTACACATGAAATACGGAGTTAACGAGCAGGGATATTATGGCGATTTTGGTGGTGCCTACGTGCCCGAAATGTTGTACCCAAATGTGGAGGAACTAAGGCAACAATACATCAACATCATCAATGATCCGGAGTTTAAAGCCGAGTTTGATAAACTGTTAAAAGACTATGTGGGCCGCCCTTCGCCGCTGTATTACGCTAAGCGTTATTCGGAAAAGTATGGTGCCAATATATTCCTGAAACGTGAAGACCTGAACCACACCGGTTCGCACAAAATAAACAATGCCATTGGGCAGATACTATTGGCTAAGCGACTGGGCAAAAAACGTATTATAGCTGAAACAGGTGCCGGTCAGCATGGCGTGGCTACGGCTACGGTTTGCGCTTTGATGGGTATTGAATGTGTAGTTTACATGGGTGAGATTGATATGGCCCGCCAGGCACCCAACGTGTCGCGCATGAAAATGCTGGGCGCTAAAGTAGTACCGGCAACATCGGGCAGTAAAACGCTTAAGGATGCCACCAATGAGGCCCTGCGCGATTGGATAGCAAACCCGGTTGACACACATTACATCATCGGTTCTGTGGTTGGCCCTTATCCTTACCCGGATATGGTGGCTCGTTTCCAGGCTATTATCTCACAAGAAGCTAAAGCGCAACTGTTGGAGCAAACCGGTAAAGAATTACCTGAGTATGTTTTGGCCTGCGTAGGTGGCGGAAGCAACGCCATGGGTATGTTTTATCATTTTTTGGATGATGAAAGCGTGCAGTTGGTTGCGGTAGAAGCAGCTGGTAAAGGTGTTGATAGCGGCCACTCGGCGGCTACTACTTTTTTGGGTAAGGAAGGCGTATTACACGGCAGCCGTACCATACTGATGCAAACCGAAGATGGGCAGGTTGTTGAACCATATTCCATTTCGGCAGGTTTGGATTACCCGGGTATTGGTCCGCAGCATGCGCATTTGTACAAGATTCGGCGCGCGCAGTACGCCAGTGTAACCGATGACGAAGCTTTGCAGGCTGGTTTGCTGTGCTGCCAACTGGAAGGCATTATCCCGGCTATCGAATCATCGCATGCGCTGGCACAACTGGAGAAAATGAAATTTAAACCAACCGATAACGTAGTGATCTGCCTGTCAGGCCGCGGCGATAAGGATCTGGATACTTACATTAAATATTTTGGCTACTAGGTAGTCGATGGTCGATAGTCCATAGACCATGGTTAAATTGGACTTATTATTATCAGTAACAAAATGACTATGGTCCATCGACCATGGACTATGGACTCAAAAAAATGAACCGTCTCAACCAACTTTTCGCAACTAAAAAAGAGAATCTTCTTTCGATATACTATACCGCAGGCTATCCTGCAATTGATACCACGGTAGAGATTGCCGAAGCGCTGGAGAAGGCCGGTGCCGATTTCCTGGAGATAGGTTTCCCGTATTCTGATCCCGTGGCCGATGGTCCCACTATTCAGGCTAGTTCGCAACAAGCGTTGGATGCTGGCATGACCTTGAACTTGTTGTTTGAACAATTGAAAGATCTGCGTCAGCGTGTATCGATCCCTATTTTGCTGATGGGCTATGTAAACCCTATTGTGCAATATGGCGTAGAGCGTTTCTGCAGGAAAGCCGCGGAATGTGGCGTAGATGGCGTGATCGTGCCTGACCTGCCGATGTATGAGTATGAATCGATGTATTCTAAATTCTTTACAGAAAACAACCTGAGCAATATATTCCTGGTGACACCGCAAACATCACCTGATCGTATCCGTAAGATAGACGGATTGAGCAATAGCTTTATTTATCTGTTGTCATCATCATCTATTACCGGTGGCAATCTGAATGTTTCTGATAACATCGAGGCTTACTACACCCGCGTAAAAGCTATGGAGCTTAGTAATCCTTTGATCATCGGTTTTGGTATATCTGATAATGCTACGTTCACTAAAGCCTGCCAGTACGCTAACGGCGCTATTGTGGGCAGTAAGTTTGTGAAGTTATTGGGCGAGGAAGGTTATTTAGAGAAGATACCGGCGTTTATAAAGTCGATAAAAGGATAGTACTTACACCAATCTTCAAACCATATCGTCATTACGAGCGAGGAACGAGCGTAGTAATTCTCTTGAGGGTGTTCGCGCGCCTACCTTATCTATAGGGGATAGCTACACTACGTTCGCTATGACGTGTTGGGAAAGTGTTGTTAGTACAGATCAACATAAATCAAATGAGATTCCTTTTTAATTTCTTATATTTGTGATACAATAATATTAGTTAAATGTTATTTTAAATAAAAACTAATACAATGTTATCACTTATTTCAACATCAAAAGCGCAGGTTAAAATTGCCGAGAATGTTCGGGCCAGGCGCTTGGCTATGGACTTAACCCAGGAAGGCCTGGCGCAACGCGCGGGTGTCCCGCTACCCACATTGCGTAAGTTTGAACAAAAAGGTTCGATTTCACTGGAATCTTTTTTGAAACTTTTGATGGTGATTGGTGGGATAGAAGATATTATTGATGTACTGAAGCCCTCAAAGCCAGTTTTCGCCTCGATAGATGATGTGCTGAAAGATACGGGAAGCACTTCCCGAAAAAGGGGGAATAAAAAATGAGCGTACCGGTAACTGAAGTAAAAGTTGGCCTGGATTTCGGCTCGGATATTCAGCCCGTAGGGCGTCTGGCCATGCGCGACGGCATTGTCTATTTTGAATATGATAATGCCTTCATCTCAAAAGGACTAGCAATTTCTCCATTTAAGTTGCCTTTACAAAACGGTCTTATCCAATTACCGCAGCGCCCGTTTGAAGGGCTTGCCGGGGTTTTTAGCGATAGTTTGCCGGATGGCTGGGGGCGGTTACTTTTTGATCGTTTGCTTCGTTCGCAAGGTGTTTTACCGGCAAGTATCTCGCTGCTGCATCGCCTGGCGCATGTTGGCGCATCTGGCATGGGCGCATTGGTTTATGAGCCCGACAACAGTCCTGCAGATAATCAGTCTCAAATTGATCTTGACCATCTGGCATTACAAACGGCGGAGGTATTACAAGGGAGTTCGGAAGAAGTGATCAAAGAACTGCTGGCCTTGAATGGTTCATCCGCCGGCGCGCGTCCGAAGGCGCTTATTGCTGTTAGTGAAGACCGTAAGCAAATTACCTATGGCTCAAAAACGGTTGAACAAGGTTTTGAGCCCTGGCTGGTTAAATTTTGTAATACACAAGCTGGGCAGGATGCCGGAGCCATTGAATATGTTTATGCTTTAATGGCAAAAGAAGCCGGCGTGCTGATGCCGGAGGTGCATCTTTTTTCATCACAAAAGGGAGCAGGCTACTTTGCTGTTAAACGTTTTGACAGGGATGGAAACAAACGCCTGCACATGCATACAGCAAGTGGTTTATTGCATAGCGATTTTAGAACCCCCTCACTGGATTATGAAGATCTGCTCAATTTAACGGGTGCATTAACCAGGGATATTCGTGAAGTGGAGAAAATGTATCGGTTGGCCGTATTCAACGTGTTAGCACATAACCGCGATGACCATGCTAAAAATTTCAGTTTCCTGATGGATGAAAATGGCGTTTGGAAGTTGGCCCCGGCGTACGACCTTACTTTTTCTGCCGGCCCCAATGGCGAACAAAGCACAACGGTGATGGGAGAGGGCAGGCATCCAAAAATCAGCCATCTGGTAAAACTTGGGCAGGATGTCAAATTATCAAGGAATTTAGTTGACGAAGTTATTGAGCGTACAACTCACTCATTACAAAAATGGACCGAGCTGGCAAAACATCACCAGGTTTCGGCGGCTAACATTAAATTGGTGGCTAATGTTATCAAGATATGATAGACTTACGAAGTTTTATAAACTTCGTAAGTTTTGGCAAACTACAAATACACTTCCAGATCTCCTTTACCTTCACGAATGATCTCAAAATCACCTGCTGTACAATCAACCACTGTTGAAGGGACGTTATCGCCATAGCCACCATCTATTACGATATCCACCAGATCCTGGTATTTCTCGTAGATCAGTTCCGGATCGGTTGAATATTCGATGATATCATCCTCATCGTGGATAGAGGTGGATAAGATAGGGTTGCCTAACTCTTTTACAATACAACGGGCAATATTGTTATCGGGCACACGTATACCAACCGTTTTTTTGTTGGAGCTTAGCAGTTTGGGTACTGCGTGACTGGCATTAAATATAAACGTAAACGGCCCGGGCAAAGCCTTTTTCAATACCCTGAACGTGGTATTATCAATAGGCTTGATATAATCCGAAATATGGCTCAGATCATAGCACACAAAAGAAAAATTAGCTTTCTCGGGCTTAATATTCCTGATCTTACAAATAGCCTCAATAGCCCGGTGATTGGTAATATCACAGCCCAAACCATAAACCGTGTCAGTAGGGTAGATAACAAGGCCGCCTTTGCGCAGCACTTCGGCTACCTGTTGTATGGCTTTCTCGTTTGGATTTTCGGGGTATATTTTGATTAACATGTGGCAGGTGTGATGAGATGGCTGAAGAAAAGCCTGCAGCCAATTTTCAGTAAATATAACTATAAAATTGCGCGAGTGTTTTAGCCGGTGCAACGTAAACAAAAAAGCCACCCGAATTAACGGATGGCCTCTGCTATATAAGTGATCGCACTAATCTCTACTCACTAATTCCTGATCACTAATTACGCTTGTTTTGCAAACTGTACATTGATGATCAATTTAATGTCTTCACCAACAACGATTGAACCTGCTTCGGTTACGCCGTCCCAGGTTAAACCAAACTCTTTACGGTTGATTTTGCCTGTTACTTCAAAACCGGCTTTAGTGTTACCGTAAAAATCGGTAGCGGTACCGCCGTGCTCAACTTCTAAAGTAACCGGTTTGGTGATGCCTTTAATAGTTAAGTCGCCTTTCAATTCCTCGCCATCAAACGAAGTTGATTGGAAAGTGATTTTCGGGAATTGCTCTGCGTCAAAAAACTCAGCGCTTTTTAAGTGGCCATCGCGGGCCTCCTGTGTAGTATCTATGCTGTTTACATCTAATGAGAAAGTGATATTCGCGTTAGCAAAATCATCGCCTTCGGTTTCTAACGCGCCTTCAAAGCTTTTAAAAAAGCCGGTTACGGTAGATATTACTAAGTGTTTAACTTTAAATTGTACTTCTGAGTGCATTGGGTCTAATACCCATTTTGTAGTTGCCATGATTAGGATTGTTTTATGTTTTTCTTATTTGTTGAGACAAAGATAATACAATAGATGTTTAAACATGTAATTTAATTGTCAATTAATTTTTGGTGCGCCACTTTTAATAATCAATTTTGTGGGGATGTAATAAGTTATTGATAATCAAATACTTAAAATTAATAAAGAATGCGCCGCTTTGCGCCGCTTTTTTAATTAAATTCTTTATTATCAATGCTTTATGGAAAATAAGTGCGCCAAGTGCGCCACTTTAAAAGTGGCGCACCCTAGATATATTAGACCATAAAAAAAGGGGCCATAAGCCCCTTTTATATACGTCAGAAAGTCAAACTGATCTCTGATCACCGGCTATGCCAACACTTCTTTAACGCGCTCAGCCGCCTCTTTTAACAAAATAGCCGAGAACACCTCTAAGCCCGAATTGTCGATCAGTTCTTTCGCTTCTTTAGCGTTAGTACCTTGCAAACGAACGATGATTGGTACCGGTATGTTACCAATTTCTTTGTAAGCGTCAATAACACCTTGTGCAACACGGTCGCAACGTACTATACCACCAAATATGTTGATCAGGATAGCTTTAACGTTAGGGTCGCTCAGGATGATGTTGAAACCGGCTTTAACAGTTTGCGCGTTAGCGGTACCGCCCACGTCCAAAAAGTTAGCAGGTTCGCCACCGGCAATTTTGATGATATCCATGGTAGCCATAGCTAAACCGGCACCGTTAACCATACAACCCACATTACCGTCAAGCTTTACATAGTTAAGGTTTGATTTACCTGCTTCAACCTCGGTAGGGTCTTCCTCGGTAACATCGCGCATAGCTGCAAAATCAGCATGGCGGTATAGGGCATTGTCGTCAAGGTTTACTTTGGCGTCAACAGCTAATATTTTGTTATCAGATGTTTTTAAAACAGGGTTGATCTCAAACATTGATGAGTCGGTAGCATCATAAGCTTTGTATAAAGCGGCGATGAACTTGGTCATGTCCTTAAACGCTTCGCCCGACAGGCCAAGGTTAAAAGCTATTTTACGGGTTTGGAACCCCTGTAAACCAACTTTAGGATCTATCTCTTCTTTAAATATCAAATGCGGCGTGTGCTCGGCAACCTCTTCAATGTCCATACCGCCTTCGGTGCTGTACATAATAATGTTACGGCCTTTAGCACGATCAAGCAATACGCTGATGTAAAACTCTTTGGTTTCGCTTTCGCCCGGGTAATATACATCCTGCGCAACTAATACTTTACGTACCAGTTTACCTTCGGGGCCGGTTTGCGGGGTTACCAGTTGCATGCCTAAAATGGCGCCTGCTTTTTCTTTAACCTCGTCAAGGTTTTTGGCCAGTTTAACGCCGCCACCTTTACCACGACCACCAGCATGTATCTGGGCTTTAACAACAACCCAGCTCGAGTTGTAATCTTCCTTTAATTTTTGAGCTGCCTCAACAGCTTGTTCAACAGTATCGGCTACAATGCCTTCCTGTACTCTAACACCAAAACTTTTTAATATGGCTTTACCTTGGTACTCGTGAATATTCATGCTTTTCGAAGAATTTGCGGTAAATCTAATGATTTGTTTCGAAAACAGAGATTAGTGATTGGAGATTAGTGATTAGTTTTTTGCTTTAACTAAAAATGTTACATAGAAGAAAGGTAGTTTATAAAATTAAGTAACTAATCACCAATCTCTAACCGCTATTCACTAAATTTGACCCCATGCTAAAAGCAACAGCTATCCATAAATCATACGCGCAGCTCCAAATACTTAAAGGTGTTGATCTTGAGGTACAAAAAGGCGAAATAGTTACCATTGTAGGTGCATCCGGTGCCGGTAAAAGCACTCTGCTTAATATACTTGGTACCCTAGATAAGCCCGACTCGGGTCAGCTATATATTAATGGTATTGAGTTAAGCCAGTTAAATAATAAAAAGCTTAGCGACTTCCGTAACCGGCAAATTGGGTTTATATTCCAGTTTCACCATTTGCTGGCGGAGTTTAACGCTTTGGAGAACGTATGTATCCCGGCGTTCATAGCCGGCGTATCCAAAGCTGATGCGGAAGCCCGCGCTACCGAACTGTTGAATATGCTTGGGCTAGGCGATCGTATCCATCATAAACCCAACCAACTATCAGGTGGCGAGCAGCAACGTGTAGCCGTGGCCCGTGCCCTGATCAACAAGCCGGCTTTGATATTTGCTGACGAACCCTCAGGTAACCTCGATTCTAACAACGCCCGCGAGTTACACGAACTGTTTGTTAAACTGCGTAACGAGTTTAACCAAACATTTATCATCGTTACCCACAACGAGGACCTGGCCAATATAGCCGATCGCAAAGTGGTAATGAAAGACGGACTAATTGTTAGCTAAATGAGTGTATTGATAACCGGCGCCAGTTCTGCCAAAGCACATCAGCTTAAAAAAACGATCACCGAAGAAGTGGTGCTGGGCGACTACCTGCCCATGCCCGATTTTATGATCAAAAGCGGCGCAGTGCTGCGTTTGCCTGATCCGGCTTCGAGTTCGTACACGCACCAGATGCTGGCCTTGTCGCTGGATAACGGGGTGACCGCTATTTATCCCCTTAATATAACCGAAGCCAAATTGCTGATCGAATCGATGCTATTGTTTAAAGAATACGGCATCGAAATACATATTACCGATAATGACCTATAACGACATCGCCCCGCATAAAACCGCCTTTATATTTGAACTGGATGATGTGATCTATCCTGAAAAGGATTACTGGTTCCAGGTGTATTACCTGTTTGCGGGCGCCATTGAGTATACCGAATTAATTGATGCGAAAGCTGTAACGGATTTCATGGTCGCTACGTATATAGCAGAAGGGAAGGACGTGGTATTTGACCGTACACAAGAGAAGTTCGCGCTGGCTGAAAGATACCGCGCAGCTTTTGACAACCTGGTGCTTACGGCCAAATTGCCGCTTAAGCTGCTCATCTACCAAAAAATACTGGATCTGATGCAGGCTATTGTTGTAGATAGAAAGCGTATATTTATAGTAACAAATGGCGAGCTGGCCCTGCAACTGAATAAGATCAAGCAAACCGAATGGAACAAGCTTGAGCCTTATTTAACCTGCTACTTTGCCAACGAAACCAAACCCAAGCCGGAAACCGACGCACTGGAACTATTGATGAAAGATCACGGTTTAAGCAGGAGGGACCTGGTGATGATAGAAAATGCCGAAACTGATAAGTTATGTGCCGAAGCTTTAGGAATTGATTACATTAACGTGAATCAGTTTTTATAACTTGCTATAACATATTTAATGTTAATACGTTAAAACGTTTAAATTGTAATATGAGAAGAGCGTTATTTTGTGTGATGATAGCGATGTTGGGTTTAACGACATCTTGTAAAAAAGATAAAAAGAACCCGGATAACAATGGAGGGGATGATGGTTCGCAACCAACAAAAGATGGGTCGGCGCTTGATCTGATGCGCGATTCGGTTTACCTGTATGCCAAGCAAACTTATTATTGGTACGATGCGCTGCCAACTTACGGCACTTTTAAACCGCGTAGTATCTCGGCGGGCGATGACCTGAGCGCCTTACAAAAAGAAGTTAACGCTATATCGCAATACAAGATCAATCCTGATACGCAAAAGCCTTTTGAATATTACACACCCAACCCGGGCGAGGCTAAGTACTCGTTTATTGATGTAGCCGGTGTTGCTTCAAAGCTAAATGCTACACAAGGCGATTTTGGTTTTGCACCTGTTTATAATGATATCAACGACCTGAGGGTAAAATATGTGTACGCGGGTTCGCCGGCAGATAAGGCTGGTATAAAGCGTGGCGACAGGATAACGGTTATTAACGGTAACAGCAACCTCTCGTTTGACGGTTCATCGGGACCGCACACTAACTTTGTAATTAATGCCTATACCAATAGCAGCACCATCACCATGACCGTGGTAAAGGCTGATGCTTCAAGCTCAAGCATTACTTTAAACATTGCTAATTATAGCATAAACCCGGTTATTACCTATAAAGTATTAACTACAGCCAATAGCCGCAAGGTTGGCTATATTGTATTTAACAGCTTTACCAGCGATGCTATTGCTGATGGCCCGTTGGATGCAGCCTTTAACTATTTTGCCAATAATAGCGTTACCGACCTGGTAGTTGATTTTAGGTATAACGGTGGTGGCTACGTAAGCACTGCCGAACACCTGTGTAACCTCATAGTGCCGGCCACAAAAACAGGTACTTTAATGTACAATACCTATTTTAATGACATTTTAACAAGCGGGAAAGGTACTATACTGGCTAACCAGGTGCGGGTAAACCCCAATACCGGTAAGCCTTATAACTACAGCCAGATCGATTTTTCGGTGGCGGGTAACGCGGTTAATTTCTCTAAAATCGGGTCGCTTAATGTAAGCAGGGTATTTTTTATTGTGAGTGGTAACACTGCATCGGCCAGCGAGTTGGTTATTAATAACGTTAAAGCGGCTATGAGCGATGTTAAAATTATTGGTACAACTACTTTTGGCAAGCCGGTAGGTTTTTTTGATATCAAGATCAATAAGTACGAGATGTATATCCCGCAGTTTGAAACAAAAAATGCGCTTGGACAAGGTGGTTATTATGCCGGTATGACGCCCGGCTCGGCCGCTTACCCCGGCAAAAATGACGTGGATGATGCCACAAAAGATTTTGGTGATGCTAATGAGCGTTTATTAAAGTACGCGCTTAATTATGTAAACCTTGGCACATTCGAGTCAAACTCGCCACAAATACAATCAACAGCCAAAAGCACTTTTACAGCCGAACAAGCCAACGAAGCAGCAAAAAGTTTAGTTGACAGCAAATACAGTGGTTTATTTTATGATAAGCCTGTAAAGCTTAAAAATTAATAGTTGACGGCTTAGCTAGTCGGCCAACTCTCGCAGATCTACCGGGACGACACGCGAAATTCCCTGTTCAACCATTGTCACACCATATATAATATCGGTGCTGGCAATGGTTCGTTTGTTATGTGACACGATGATGAACTGCGATTGTGATGAAAACTTACGGATAATGTTATTAAACTTATCAATATTGGTATCATCCAGCGGCGCGTCAACCTCATCAAAAATACAGAACGGCGCGGGCTTTAACAGGTAAAGCGAGAACAGGATAGCCGTAGCCGTCAATGTTTTCTCACCGCCCGATAATTGGTTTATCGATAGCGGACGTTTTCCTTTCGGCTTCGCGATAATGTCAATGTCTGATTCCAATGGGCGATCAGGCTCGGTCAGGATCAGGTCGCATGAATCCTGCTCATTAAACAGCGAACGGAATACCGTAATAAAGTTTTCGCGCACTAAAGTAAAGGCGGTCATGAACTTTTCTTTAGCGGTATCATCAATTTCCTGAATAGTGGCCAGCAGGGAAGCCTTAGCTTCACCCAGGTCTTTCTTTTGATTCTGGATGAAGGTATAACGCTCGTTCATCTCGTTATAGGCCTCAACCGCCATTGGATTGATCGCACCAAAATCATCCAGTTGATTTTTTAATTTTTCGGTGCGTTCTTTTAGCTGATCTTCATTCTCGCCTTCGGGAACTTCGTTTTCGGCAAGCTCCTGTATATCTATATTAAATTCAACCGAAAGACGTTCTTTCAGCGCGTTAAGCTCAATACGCAGGTTATTACGCTCATCCTTCAGCTCGTTTTCAATCGTTTCGCTATTCTCTTTTTTGCGGCGCAGGGCGCTTATATTATCCTCTACTTCGGTAATGGCACCGCGGAGTTTATAGTAATCCTGTTCGGCTTCCTGGGTGGCTTTTTCCAGTTCTTCTTTCTGGCTGTACATTTCCAGCAGGCTATCGTCAGATGTGTCTGACATTTGCAGGTTTTCCTGTATAGCTTTCTTTACACCTTCCAGTTCGCCTGCATTTTGCTTAATTCGGGTTTCCAGGTTTTCTTGCTGGCTGTCGCGATAGTCCAAATCTTTTTGCAAGCCTGATACCTTGTTTTGTTGCTGATGGAAACGGATATTTTCCTGGTTATAAGCGTTAGATCGTACGGTAAGCATCTCGTTGATCTCGGCAAAAGCGATTTGCTTATCTTGCAATAACTCGCTTTGTATCTGCTTGCGCTCTTTAAGCTCCAGCACCAACGGCTGCAGGTTGGCCATTTCTTCCTTAATGCCAGCTATCTTTTTGGCAATATCATCCTTGCGGTTAAGGCTGTTCTCAATAAAGGTTTCGTATTGCTCCTGGCGGGTTTTAACGGTGATCAACTCGGTATTTAAGCGATTCAGCTCGTCCTGTGTTTGTTTGATCTCGGCAGCTTTACCGGCAGCTTTTAGTTCAACCGATTTTGACTGCAGACTGTTGGAGCGGGTTTTCAGCTCAAACAGCTCCACTTCTAGTTTCTTGATCTCCTTAGCCAGGTTCTCCAAATTTTTGGCGCGGCCGATCCTCTTTCCCTCAAATAAACCTACCGAACCACCGGCCATGGTATACCTGGTTTTATTGAATTTTCCGCTTTGCGCTATTAAAACCAAACCTTCGCTGATATTATTGCTGCTTAACTCGCTTTCGTCATTTACCAGGTAAACGTTTTTAAGCAGGTGATTACAAAGCGGCTGATACTTTTTATCAACCTCAACAACGCTTAATGCCGGTATGCGGTTACTGCTGCCTTCATCCTTAAAGCCGAAACCCTGTACTTCCTCCACAAAATTGCTCAGGATAAAAAACTGAGCACGGCCACGGGCGGCGTTACTTAGTAAATTAATGGCTTTAACCGCGTCGTCATACGTATCAACCACATAGTGGTTCATTAACGGCTCCAGGTAGTTCTCAATGGCCACGCGGTATTGTTCGCGGCAGAAAAGCACATCGCTAAACAGCGGCGCGTTTTTGGCCCAGTCGTTACTGTTTTTCAGGAAACGGATAGACTCCGGGAAACCTTCCAGATTATCCACCAAACTTTTGGTCAGGTTGTATTCGTTTTGTTTGGCGTCAAGTTTACGGCTCTCGGTAATGATGGTTTCTTTAACCTTGCCGGCTTCGGTATCAATGGTCGTTATTTCTTCCTGTAGTTTGGTTTCCAACTCTACGGCTGTGTTGTAAGCGTTCTCTACTGTGGAAGTACGTTCCTGCAAGTCTGCCACTACTTCGTTAAAATGGGATAGCTCCACCTTTTTGTTGGTAGCATCTTCCATATTACGCTGGCTTTCCTGCTCCAGCGCCTGCTCTTGTATTTGCAGTATGTCTATATCCTTTTCGGCCTTGTAGGCCTGATTCTGCAGGTTATTGGTAGTGGTGTTTAACTCGTTCAGTTCGTCGCGCGCGCTGGTTTGTTCTAAGCGCAGTTCATCAACGGCTACTTTGAGGTCTGCTACTTTGGTTGATAGCGCATCCAGGTTTTCTTCTTCCTGAATTTTCTCTTCCGATAAACGCTTAATGTTATACAAAACGTGGTTCAGCTGATTGCGGTCGCGTTCCAGTTCGTCGTTCAGGCGTTTCTCTTTATCTTGCTGAAACTTAAGTTGCTCGTTCTTTATTTTTTTCTCGCTTTCGTAAGCGCGTATCTTGCTTACAAACTCGTTGGTTGCTTTTTGTTGGATAGACAGGTTTTTTTCCCGTGTAACACTATCCAGTTTTTGCTGCTGTAAACCGGCTTCCAGCTTATCCATCTGGGTAATAATGCCTGCTTTCTCTTCGCGTTGCTTTAACTCTAAGCCTTCTATCCGCGATAGCGAATCGCCGAAAGCAGCCAGCTTAAACGAAGCCAGTTTGATGCTCAGCGTTTTATATTCCTCTTTAATGCGGTAGTAGCGCTCGGTTTTACGGGCCTGGTTCTCCAGCATCTTCAGGTTTTTCTGGATCTCGTGCAGCAAATCTTCCACGCGCTCCAGATCGGCCTCGGTATCGCGCAGTTTATTAAAGGTTTGTTTTTTGCGAAGCTTATATTTGGAGATGCCAGATGCTTCCTCAAACAAATTACGGCGCGAGCCTTCCTTGTTGGATATGATCTCTTCGATCATCCGCAGCTCGATAATAGCGTACGAGTCAGAGCCTACACCGGTATCCAAAAACAGGTCGGTAATATCTTTTAAACGGCATTGTACATCATTCAGGCGGTATTCGCTATCGCCGCTACGGTACAGTTTTCGCGTTAGCGTAACCTGCGAATAATCAGTAGGGAGGATGTTTTTAGTATTGTCAAACGTTAACGAAACCTCGGCAAGGTTGGCGGGCTTACGGCTTTTGGTACCGTTGAAGATAACGTTGTCCATTTTCTCCGAACGCAGCATCCGGGTGCTTTGCTCACCCAGTACCCAGCGTATGGCATCAACAACGTTTGATTTTCCGCAGCCGTTAGGACCCACAATAGCGGTAACACCCTCATTAAAATTAATGGTGATCTTATCGCCAAAGCTCTTAAAACCTTTGATCTCTAATTTGGTAAGCTGCATCTATTCTTTATCCGTCCCTGTGTAAATTCGGGGCTTCAAAATAAGGATTTTAAGGTAAAAGGCGAAAGGTTAATGTTTAAAAATAAATGCCCCATTCGGAGCATTTATTTTTAAAAACTTGAAGTTGGCGTAAACACCCGTTGCTCTGTCTACTTCAATTGACTAAACAAATCCTCGTTAGCAATATAAAGAGAGTGATACTTATCAAATATTTGTTTGTAAGCTGATGGAATGCCAGTTGCGTATTTGTATGTAAATACACAGTCCATACCACTTTGATAGTAAAAGTGCGTGTACACAATGGCTCCACCAAATTGTTTAGTTATGGCGTTGCTAATAAACGGATAGCTATGATTCTTAATGTTAGGATTGATAATTATTTTTGTGAATAATATTGTATCCGCGGTTTTGTTATCATTAAAAGATATTTTTTTAGTAGCCATTATTATAAAACACTTTTGTCCGTTAAAGACGGTATCGGAAACCTTTGAATAATCGCCGGGTTGATAGGCATTGTTGAAGAAAAAAGGCTCTAAAGAAATTGGATACCCCAAACTTTTTGACTTATTGGTATATGTTTTAATATTCTCCCGCGTAACTTGCGAATCTACATTAAATTTCATTCCCCGCAGTTTTAAATAATCCGTTAAATAGTAATACTGTAGTTTTTCGAAAGGCGCTTCTGTGGTAGTAATACCAGTAGTATGATTGGTTGCCCCTCTAAAAGTCAATATTTTTGTAGGCTCCAAAACAAAGGAATTTCTAACTAATAATGTGTCCGCAAGTTTAAAATTAGCTTCACCTTTATGGGCCGTAAAATCAAAAGCTATAGTTGCGTCTATCTTCTCCTTATCTGTGAAATTTTGAGAATAGCTACTTAGCGCTAACGAAGCTAAAAATGATAAAATAAGGATTTTCAACATACCAATAAATATTAAAGCGGTAACGAATGAGTATACCCATTACTATACGTGCGGCCAACAGGTACACCGCCGAGATTCCACGTTTGTTCACACACTATGCTTACATAAACCGAACTGCCAGGTTCCCAAACGTTATACCCGGTTTTAGAGGTTACAGCAAAGTCTCCAATTATATATCCTTCCCGATACACAGACAGGTTTATTGCACGAATCCCTGTGGTAATGTCGCCTTGTACCTTATCAATAGCCCAAATAAACCACAAAAAATATCTGTTTCGGGCAATCAGCCATGGCTGTGATGGTATGCCATTGTAATCATATGGTGGATATTCCTCCAGATAGTCTGACTCCTCCATGATTTCGGCCTCTGTGTATGATTCATTTAAACTTTGAGTAGAAGAGTTATTGCCCATCAAATCGGATTTCTGAGCGAAAGCCGATGATGATGCTACCGCAAATAGACAAACTAAGATAACTTTGAAAAAGTTAGAGGTTCCGGCCAAAAAGCCACAGCGTTCTTTGTGTTTCATGATTTTAATGTTTAGGTTAAACTTTTTGTTGTTTACACAAATCTAAAGTTAAAATCAGCTTAATGTATGGTTTCGTAAAAATTAAATTTTTTGTGGTTTAAGGTTGAATAAATTCGGTAAATGATATTTATTTCTGTAAATTATTCGGAATAGCTGATGGTTTTTCAGGCTGTTAAACTATCTGCTTTCTTTAAATGGTTATTTGGCCCCTCAAATAAGTTACCGCTTTACCACTCATCAATACCCTTTCGCCTTTTAACTCGCACCATAACTCGCCTTTACGGGCGGACAGTTGGTAGGCGTGTAGCTTTGTTTTACCTAATTCTTTTGCCCAATACGGTATCAAATTGCAATGAGCCGAACCGGTAACCGGATCCTCGGGAATACCGGCACCCGGCGCGAAGAAACGTGATACAAAATCAACATCCTTACCCGGTGCGGTTATAATTATGCCTACGGTGTCCATTTTTGATAAAGCATAAAAATCAGGCGCTATCTCCAGCACATCAGCCTCCGACTGGTAAACCACAAAATAATCGCGCGAACGTAATACCGCTACAGGCCGTGAGCCACCCAAGGCTTCAACCAAGCCATTTGGCATTTCAATAGGTATAGGAGGGCGCGAAGGGAAATCAAGCACATACTTATCATCGTCGCGGCTTACGGTTAGCGTGCCTGATTTTACGGTTTCAAAATGAATGGTATCGCCTTGATAGCCCAATTCGGTAAACAATATATGGGCGGTAGCCAGCGTAGCGTGGCCGCAAAGGTCTATTTCATATTCGGGCGTAAACCAACGCAGCAGGTAGCCGTTGTCGGTTTTTACAAAGAAAGCGGTTTCGGCTAAGTTGTTCTCCACAGCAATTTTTTGCATTACCTCGTCAGGTAGCCACTCCGTTAACGGGCAAATAGCCGCCGGGTTGCCACCAAATAGTTGCGATGTAAAGGCATCGGCCTGGTATATAGGAATAGTCATAGGCTTAAAACTGGTTTACTTTGCTAATGTAGCCATAAGTAATTAATTCGTCAACGTGGTTGATGGGTTTAGTGTAACCATTTTCAATCAGGATGATCCGGTCGCTTACATCTAAAACATTGCGGTACTGGTGGTCGGTTACGATGATGCCTTTGGTTTGTTTTACGGTTTCGATGATCTGTTTAAAATGCTCAACTTGTACCGGGGTTATATGGGTGAAGGGTTCGTCCAGTAAAATAAAGTTGGCCCTGCTGTATAGCACCAGCAGCATTTCCAGTTGACGTAATTGACCGCCCGAGAGTTCATCGGCTGTTTTATGCAGATTATGTTTGTAGGTGTCGATAGCGGTAAAGGCTTGCCAATACTGCTCGTCCACTAACATCGGCGCCAGTTTGCCTATGCGTATGTTTTTTGGCAGATAGTTGTGTTGCGGGAGGTAGGCGATCTGGTTTTTATGGTAGCCTTTATGTATAAACACATCATTAATACTTACATGCCTGTATGACGAGCCTAACGAGCCAAAGATTATTTTGAGCAGCGATGATTTGCCGCATCCGTTACGACCGAGCAGACCTACAACTTCGCCTTGTTTACAGTCGATGTAAACGCCTTGTAAAATCTTGCGGTCGTCAAATGCCAGCTGTACGCTATCAACTTTTAGTGTAAGCATACGGTAATGATAAGATAAAGCGTGGAAAATAGGAGCAGGTCAACCAATAAGGCCGCAAGATGAATTCGTCTTGCGCTGTAGCCCGCATTGCGATAATAAAAGTAGCTATCCTTAGCTGTAAAGTAATATAAGCCGGCGGCAGACGCGAACGTCATTACACGGGTAAATAAAATGAAGGATATGGTAATACTACTTGCGGCGAGCGCACCCAGAAAAATAATGACGATTGTACAGGCCAGGTTATATAACCAAATGGATTGATAAAATTGTAGCGCGAGTGTGCTTAGGCGTTTCAATGATTGCGTTGTGATGATATACTAAACAACCGAAACGTTAATTTATTGTGTAGGGAAGCAGGAGAGGAGCAGACAAAAAAAATCCCCCGGCTGTTAACCGGGGGAAGTCAATGTTTTATGTAAGGATTAACCTAAGTAAGATTTCAGAATTTTGCTTCTGCTGGTATGACGTAATCTTTGCAGTGCCTTGTCTTTGATCTGGCGTACACGTTCGCGGGTAAGGTTGAATTTCTCACCTATCTCTTCTAACGAAAGTGGGTGATTGGTACCTAAACCAAAGAACAGTACAATAATCTCGCGCTCGCGCTCGGTTAATGTTGACAATGAGCGTTTGATCTCTTCAGATAATGATTCGTTGATCAATATCGAGTCGGTGTTTGGCTCGGCATTCTCCAATACGTCCAACAAAGTGTTTTCTTCACCTTGAACAAAAGGAGCGTCCATTGATACATGGCGGCCTGAGTTGCTCAGGGTGTCAGATATCTTGTCAACAGTGGTTTCCAGCATGTCGGCAAGTTCTTCGGGCGATGGTTCGCGTTCGTACTCTTGCTCCAGTTTTGAGAAAGCTTTGCTTATTTTGCTAAGTGAACCTACCTGGTTCAATGGCAGACGTACGATACGAGATTGCTCGGCGATAGCTTGCAGAATAGACTGACGGATCCACCAAACGGCATACGAGATGAATTTGAAACCTTTGGTTTCGTCAAAACGTTTGGCTGCTTTAATCAAACCCAGGTTACCCTCGTTAATCAGATCGCCTAATGTTAAGCCTTGATTTTGGTATTGTTTAGCTACTGATACTACGAAACGTAAGTTGGTTTTGGTTAAGCGCTCCAGGGCTGCTTGATCACCTTCCCTTATTTTTTGTGCTAAAATTACTTCTTCTTCAGCTGTGATTAGGTCTACTTTACCAATTTCGTGAAGATATTTGTCAAGTGATTGTGACTCACGGTTGGTAATGGATTGGGTTATTTTGAGTTGTCTCATCTAGTTATAAACCTCGATTCTTCTATGTTTTAGAATTGAACGTGCAAAAATATGAAAAAGTTTGCCTATTTTATGTATAAAAAAAAAGATTACATATTACTTATATTCAGCTAACAATAGCATGATTTTTGTAGGCGAATTATATCTCATCTAATTTAAAAACGTTATTTACCCTTATTCCTTTTTCGGTTTGCTGTAAAGTACAACACTCATTTACCGGGTCGTGCTCAAAATATAATATGTAATTATTGGTAAGCGCTTCGTGTAAAAAGGTCTTCTTCTCTGCCAAAGTCTGCAACGGAAACATGTCATAGGCCATTACATAGGGCAGGGGCAAATGACCAACTGAAGGCAACAGATCAGCCATATATAATATCTGTTGCTCTTTATAATTGATCAATGGCAGCATCATCGCTTCGGTATGGCCGTGTACAAAACGCACCCGCACATTCTCGGTAAATTTAATATTGTCCACCGCGTCAATCAGTTTTAGTTGCCCGCTTTCTTCTATCGGTAATATATTTTCTTTCAGGAATGAAGCTTTTTCGCGCTCATTAGGATTCACGGCCCAGTTCCAGTGATCCTGGTTGCTCCAGTAGGTGGCGTTTTTAAAGGCGGGAATCAGTTTATCGCCATCGCGGGCAACGGCACCGCCAACGTGGTCAAAGTGCAGGTGGGTTAAAAACACATCGGTAATATCATCCCGGTGAAAGCCCAGTTTTGCCAACGAGCTATCCATTGTAGCATCGCCATGCAAGTAATAGTGACTCAAAAACTTGGCATCCTGTTTATTACCAATGCCGGTATCAACCAATATCAGTCGCCCTTCGTCCTCAATAAGCAGGCAACGCATGGCCCAGGTGCATAGGTTATTTTCATCGGCCGGGTTGGTTTTTTGCCAGATGGATTTGGGTACAACACCAAACATAGCGCCGCCATCCAGTTTAAAAAAGCCCGTGTCAATGGTGTGAAGTTTCATAGGTTTTAGTCAGGAGTCTTTAGTCCAAAGTCGGTAGTCCGATTTTTTGTGAATAAAAAAGCCGATAGCTAAAGTTATAATTAACTTTTGACTATCGGCTAAAGACTTTTGACTAAAATTTACAAGTGTATACACTCGCCGTAAGCTTCGGCTGTTGCCTCCATTATGGCCTCGCTCATGGTAGGGTGAGGGTGTACTGCTCTTAATATTTCGTGGCCGGTTGTTTCCAATTTGCGTGCTACAACAATCTCGGCGATCATCTCGGTAACGTTGTTGCCGATCATGTGCGCGCCCAGGAACTCGCCGTATTTCGCGTCAAATATCACTTTAACAAAACCGTCTTTAGCGCCTGATGCACTGGCCTTACCTGATGCCGAGAACGGGAATTTACCGATCTTCAACTCGTAGCCGGCTTCCTTGGCAGCTTTCTCAGTATAACCTACAGACGCTATCTCGGGGCTGCAATAAGTACAACCCGGGATGTTGTTATAATCCAATGGCTCAGGTTTGTGGCCTGCAATTTTCTCAACACAGATAATGCCTTCGGCAGATGCTACGTGAGCAAGAGCCTGGCCTTTAACAATATCGCCAATGGCATAAACGCCTTCAATGTTGGTTTTGTAGAAGTCATCCACCAATACTTTGCCTTTGTCGGTTTTAACGCCAACTTCTTCCAGGCCAATACCCTCGATGTTGGTTGAAATGCCTACTGCAGAAAGTACTACCTCGGCCTCGATAACCTCGGTGCCCGATGCAGTTTTAATATTTACTTTACAAAGATCGCCGCTGGTATCAACAGATTCAACGTTTGAGCCGGTCAAGATATTGATACCTTGTTTCTTTAAGATACGGCCCAATGCTTTTGATACTTCCTCATCCTCCAAAGGAACCACATTATCCAAATACTCAACCACAGTAACCTGTGTACCTATAGAGTTATAGAAGTAAGCAAACTCAATACCTATAGCGCCCGAACCTACAACCACCAATGATTTTGGTTGTTTAGGCAACATCATAGCCTGGCGGTAGCCGATAACTTTTTTGTTGTCCTGTTTTAGGTTAGGCAACTCGCGCGAGCGGCCGCCGGTAGCTAATATGATGTGTTTAGCGGTAACTTCTTTGGTGCCATCGGTGCCTTTTACTTCAACAACGCCTTTACCTTTAATTTTACCAAAACCGTTTATAACGTCAATTTTGTTTTTCTTCATCAAAAACTGAACGCCTTTGCTCATGCCATCGGCTACGCCACGGCTACGCTTAATTACAGCTTCAAAATCAACTTCGCCGGTTGGCACTTTTATACCATATTCGGCAGCATGATTTATATATTCAAAAACCTGGGCGCTTTTTAATAAAGCCTTGGTTGGTATACAACCCCAGTTAAGGCAAATACCGCCTAATGATTCTTTTTCAACTACTGCGGTTTTTAAACCTAATTGGGAAGCGCGAATTGCGGCTACATAGCCACCCGGGCCCGACCCTATAACAATTACATCGTAGTTCATACTGTTAGATTCTGTTTTGTTTTTATGTTTTGAAAGCCAAAGCTAAGTAAAAGGCCTGAAAGCAGAAAATAGATGCGATTTATTACATCATCATACTATCATAAAATGCCCATAAAGTCTACGTAAAACATAGGTTAACTGTGGGTTAATAAATTATAAAATGGTACCATTTTTACACACCAAAGGTTTGATTTTTATGATTAATGCAATATGTATGTTAAATGTTGATAAAAACCTAAAAAATAATTGAATTTATTAATGTTAACTTAACATTAAGACAGGGGATTACATTTATATTTGCACTGCAATTTTTTAGTTAATTTAAAACATTTAAAAAAACAAAGTATGAGGAACTTTTTACAAAGATGTTCTGTGTTATTTTTTTCAATGCTTTTACTATCAACGGTAACCTTTGCTCAAACGCAGGTTAAAGGCCGTATAGTAGATGCTGCAACCAAAGAGCCGCTAATTGGCGCTACCGTTGCTATTAAAGGTACATCACAGGCAAGTGCCGTTAATCTTGACGGTTCGTTCAAGATCAATGCTTCAACCAGTGGCAGCGCCGTATTGGTAGCTACTTACATTGGTTACAAAACACAGGAAATTACCATTACCCGTGCCGATCTGGGCACCATTAGTTTAGAGCCTGTTTCAGGTTCGCTAAAAGAGGTAAGTATATCAGCCAGCTTAAATTCAGTAGCTGTTGATAGAAAAACCCCTATCGCTGTTTCAAGCGTTGGCCAGGTATTTATCGAAGAGAAAATTGGTAACCAAGAGTTTCCTGAGGTACTAAAATCTGTTCCGGGTGTAATGGTTACCAAGCAAGGTGGTGGTTTTGGCGATTCGCGTTTAAGCATCCGTGGTTTTAAGCAAGCCAACGTTGCGGTTTTAATTAACGGTGTGCCAATTAACGATATGGAGAACGGTGCTGTATTTTGGTCAAACTGGTCTGCTTTGGGCGATGTTACTTCGGTAGTACAGGCACAACGTGGTTTAGGTGCATCAAAAGTTGCTGTGCCTTCATTAGGTGGTACTATTAATACAGTTACCCGTACAACTGATGCTGTTAAAGGCGGTTCGGTTGCACAATCAATCGGTAGCGATGGTTATTTAAAAACTGCTATCAACTTATCAACCGGTTTAAATGAAAAAGGCTGGGCTTTCTCGGCTTTAGCAGCTAAAACCGAAGGTAACGGTAACGCGGACGGTTTGCAGTTTGTTGGTTATAACTATTTCTTTAACGCTTCTAAAGTTATAAACGCAAACCATACCTTATCATTAACTTTAATTGGTGCGCAGCAAACTCACGGTCAGCGTTCAACCAAAAATTCTATCGAGTCTTATCGTCTGGCTCCGCAAGGAATTAAATACAACTCGGATTGGGGTTACAGAAACGGCCAGTTTTTAACACTGCGTAATAACTTCTACACCAAACCAATTATATCATTAAACCATAACTGGACGATAAACGAAACTTCAAGTTTATCAACAGTATTATACGCATCAAAAGGTACCGGTGGCGGTGGTTCATCAAACCTTGCACCTGCAGCCGCGCCTAGAACAGGTGATGCTTACTCGCCAATTGATTTTGATGCTATCCAGGATGCTAACGTAGCAAACCCTGACGGTTCGGCAATTAACTACTTACGTGCTGCACGTAACGACCACGAGTGGTATGGTGCTATCAGTACTTACAAAAAGAAACTAACTCCTGAAATTGACCTGTTAGCTGGTATCGACTTCCGTTACTACATCGGTCGTCACTTTACCGAAGTTACCGACTTGTTAGGTGCTAAATACCTAATTGATAACAGAGTTAGCGTTGGTAACGGTGATATCAACAACCCTGTAAAAAATGCCAGGGTAGGTGATAAAATTATTTACAATAACGATAGTAACGTTGCCTGGGAAGGTGGTTTCTTACAAGCAGAATATTCAAAAGATAATCTGACCGGTTTTATATCAGTTGCGGGTTCAAACACTTCATACAAAAGGATAGACCATTTCAACTATCTTGATAGTGACCCAATGCAAACTACGCCGTTTAAACATTACTTTGGCTACCAGGCTAAAGGTGGTGCTAACTACAACCTGGATGATCACCATAACGTTTTTGCTAACGTAGGTTACTTAACCAAAGCGCCGTTTTTTAACACTGCTTACTTAAATAACACCAACGTGTTAAACCCGGTAGCTAAAAACGAAAAATTATTAAGCTATGAATTGGGTTACGGTTACCGCAGTGCAATATTCAGCGCTAACGTTAACTTATACAGAACAAGCTACAGAGACAGATCAACCGCTCCAAGATCACAACCTGATCCTGTTACCGGCCAGCAATTGTATGCTAACATTAACGGCATAAATGAGTTGCACCAGGGTGTTGAGTTTGACTTTAAATTGCGTCCTGTTAAAGACGTAACCTTATCAGGCCAGCTTTCTATAGGCGATTGGTATTACACTAACAGCGTAGGCCCGGTACAAGTACTTACCGAAACTAACCAACCTGTAGGTGG
Source organism: Mucilaginibacter sp. A3364 (assembly GCF_059690715.1). Lineage (NCBI taxonomy): Bacteria > Pseudomonadati > Bacteroidota > Sphingobacteriia > Sphingobacteriales > Sphingobacteriaceae > Mucilaginibacter > Mucilaginibacter sp. A3364. Next base: position 2,167,178 of record NZ_JCAWED010000001.1, on the reverse strand, counting down.
TGCTACTTATTATAACCTAAAAGGTTTGAAAGTTGGCGACCAGGCACAAACTACCGGTGGTTTAAACTTAGATGTTAACGTTAGCTCTGACCTGAAAATTGGTGGTAACTGGAACTACTATACTAACTACTACGCCGATTTTGCTTACACCAGCGTATCAAATAGCAGTGCTACTGCGCAGCCACTTAACACCTGGAAAATGCCGTCATACCACTTATTTGATTTAAATGCTGTGTTTAAATTCAAATTTGCCGGCTTAAACGCGTCATTGATAGGTAACATGAACAACGTGTTCAATACTAATTACATTGCAGACGCGTTAGATGCTGCCAACTCAGGAAAAGCTGCTAACAACGTTGTTTTCTACGGTATCGGCAGAACGATCACTACTACTTTGAGAGTTAAATTTTAATTGAAAATATTAAGAGTATGAAAAAAATTATTTATTTATTATCCTGCGTAGCTGTCGCATTATCGTTTGCCGGCTGTAACCCTATGGATAACACCTATAAAGAATTAGGTGATTTGCCAAAACCGGCATTAGCTGTTAATTTAACTTTAGCGGCTGCTGATTACAATTTATTGCCAACCACAGATTACGCTAAAACGGCGCAATACTTCAAAACCCTGGATGATGCTAAAGCCAGCATCCCGACAATTTTGGCTAAAAAGTACACTAATTATAATGAAGGATCGACAGTTACAGTAACCTACGGTACTCAACCTGTTGCTGTTAAACCGGTTGACTCATTGTATGCAAATATTGCTTACACTTTTCAACCTGCCGATTACGCATTAATCAACCCGGCGTTTACTAACTTAAGCGCTGCCCAAATGATCACTGCTTTAGGTTTGAAATATCCTGGTACGACCGAAAACAGGTTAGCTGTAATTACTTTTAACTTTTTTGACCAGGGTGCATCAAGCATTCAAACGCACTCATACCTGTACATGGGTGGTGCCTGGGTTAGAATATACCACATCACTGCAGCCCAATACACCGCCTTAGGTAAAGGTGGTAACAACAATAACTTTGTTGCTGCTGATGCTCCGCTTATTCCAAGCTATGTAAATACGCTTTTAAAAGCAGATCCGTCAGTTTCTGTTACTGCAAAAGCAGGCGATGTTAAATACGTTAGCTACCGTTATTTTGCAGGTGGTTCGGCTCCTAACAACTTTGAGCGTATTGTTGTGTTAACTTACAACGGTACCGATTGGACTACCAAGCCTGCTGCTGCTACCCCGCTTATTTTTGCAAAAACCAACGGCGTTTGGGTACCTGATAATACAGTACGTTATACTTTGGTTAAAGCCGACTATAACTTTATAGCCGCTATACCTAACATAGGTAGCGCTGCTGCTATGGCTAACCTTGCTTCATTTGGTAACTTCAACATCCAGGGTGGTACAACTACCTGGACTGATGCCCAGATAACCGAAGGTATATCACAGCTGTTAAAAAACAAATATGTAACCGGCCTTCCAAACCAAAAGTTTGTAATGACCTATGCTGCTTATAACGGTGCTAATATTACACCTACAAAAACTTACGTATACAACGGTACTGCTTTTGTAATTGCTCCGTAATTATAAAAGTGATATCATAACAAAAAACCCGCTTCCAATTTGAAGCGGGTTTTTTTATGGCGTAAAAAAGGCTTCGTTTGATCCTGCCGAAGCATTTCGTATGAGCAGCGTCTCTCGGATATAGTACCCTGCGATCAGGGGGCAAGCACGCGCAGGTCCCTATTCAGGAGACTCTGCTGAGAGGTCCAAAAAAAAGGCCGCTTTAAAATGAAGCGGCCTTTTTTAATTATAGCGTATTTCTTTTAGTTATATACAAACTCACCAAATTCTGATCTTACAGTCACCTGCTTTTTATCAGCCGCTTCGACACGACCGATAATCTGTGCGTCAACATTAAAGCTTTTTGATATGCTGATAATGTCCTGAGCAATTTCTTGGGGCACATAAAGCTCCATACGGTGACCCATGTTAAACACCTTATACATTTCCTGCCAATCTGTTTTTGATTCCTCGTGTATCAGCTTAAACAGCGGTGGGATAGGGAACAGGTTATCTTTAATAATATGCACATTATCTACAAAGTGCAGCACCTTGGTTTGCGCGCCGCCGCTGCAATGTACCATGCCATCAATCTGACTGCGGTATTTATCCAGTATTTGTTTAATAATAGGGGCGTAGGTACGCGTAGCGGAAAGTACCAGCTTGCCGGCATCAATGCTTTGCCCGTTGCCAATATCTATTTTATCAGTTAATGATCTCGATCCCGAAAAGATCAACTCATGCGGTATAGCGCCATCATGGCTTTCAGGATATTTTTGAGCGATGGTTTTATTAAACACATCATGACGGGCAGAGGTCAATCCGTTTGAACCCATGCCGCCGTTGTATTCGCTCTCGTATGTAGCTTGTCCGTATGATGCAAGGCCCACAATAACGTTGCCTGCTTTAATGCGATGGTTAGATATTACATCTTCACGCTTCATGCGGCAGGTAACGGTCGAGTCGACAATAATAGTACGCACCAAATCGCCAACATCGGCAGTTTCGCCACCGGTACTGTAAATGCCTATACCGGCTTCGCGCAGTTCGGCCAAGATTTCTTCGGTACCGTTGATGATAGCTGCAATAACTTCGCCCGGTATCAGGTTTTTATTACGTCCTATGGTTGATGATAACAGGATATTGTCAACAGCGCCTACACAAAGCAAATCGTCCAAATTCATGATGATCGCATCCTGCGCAATGCCGCGCCAAACAGAAATATCGCCGGTTTCTTTCCAGTAAGTATAGGCTAATGACGATTTGGTACCCGCGCCATCGGCATGCATAATATTGCAGTAAGCTTCGTCGTTGGTTAATATATCGGGCACTATTTTGCAAAACGCCTGTGGGAAAATACCCTTGTCAATATTTTTGATAGCGTTGTGTACGTCGTCTTTAGAGGCCGATACGCCTCTTTGGTCATAGCGTTGCGATGAGATCATTTGGCAAATATACAGCTTAAAAATAGTTTTAATAAGCTAAGTGTTTACTTTTGTACTTCCTATGCAAATACCCATACTATTTAAACGGCCCGCTGTGAGGGCACGCCGTCAATTTAAAACCGTGTATGATCGCGTTAGCGATCATGATTTGAAAAAGAACATGCTGCAGGCTATCCCATTCTGGGTGGCATCAGTAATAACCGGCCTGATAGCGGTGATTTATGCCCGTTTGTTTTTAATGGCCGAAGAAGTTACCGCTATGGTGTTTGAGCACCATGCCTGGATGATATTCATTGTAACGCCAACCTGTTTTATTATATCGTGGTGGATGGTGCAAAAGTTTGCGCCGTACGCCCGGGGCAGCGGTATACCACAGGTAATTGCTGCTTTAGAAATAACCAACCCACGCAATGACGGCGTGGTTGCAAAACTGCTAAGCCTGCGTATCATCGTAGTAAAAATATTATCGAGCCTGGTAATGGCTATGGGTGGAGGTGTAATTGGCCGGGAAGGGCCTACCATACAGATAGCGGCCTCGGTTTTTCGTAAAGTAAACAGTTATTTGCCCGAGTGGTGGCCAAAAGTAGCCAAAACCAACATGATCATTACTGGCGCGGCAGCGGGCCTTGCAGCGGCTTTTAATACGCCCTTAGGCGGTATTGTGTTTGCTATAGAGGAATTGACCAAAACGCATTTTAGTTACTTCAAAACAGCTATATTTTCGTCGGTTATCATAGCAGGTTTAACCGCGCAGGGTATATTGGGGCCATACCTGTATTTGGGATATCCTAAAATAGGTGCCATGTCGCCGTTTATAGTTGGCGGCGTTATTTTGGTTGCACTGATAGCGGGTTTGCTGGGAAGCGCGATGGCCAAAATTATACTGATTATTATGCGCCGCAAAGCTAAACTAAAACTTACCTGGAAAAACGTGGTATACATCTTAGGCTGTGCTTTCGCTTTAGCGTCATTAGCGTATTTTGTAGATAAAAACACCATGGGTTCGGGCAAAAATATCATGGAAACGGCCCTGTTCACCTCCAATAAATATGGCGTTTGGTACATGCCGATATTACGAATTATTGGCCCGATGTTATCGTTTACAACAGGTGCCGCGGGCGGTATATTTGCACCGGCGCTAACAGCGGGTGCAAGTATAGGTTCGATGGTTGCAGGCTGGTTCAGTTTGTCAGACAGTAATGCTAATTTGCTTGTACTATCGGGCATGGTAGGCTTGCTAACTGGCGTAACGCGCTCGCCATTTACGTCAGCTATTTTGGTGCTGGAGATGACCGACCGCCACAACGTAATATTTTACCTGATACTGGCGGGCATGGTATCAAGCCTGGTATCTATTTTGATTGATAAGCATTCGTTTTACGACCACCTGAAAGATCAATACATCCGTGACCTAGCAGAAGATGATACGAAGGAAAAAGTGGCCGCGAAGGACTAGATCCGATCAAAAATACTGGTACAAAAAATGGCGCTACAAAAAATAGCGCCATTTTTTATGTATTTGGTAATGAGTGCTGTAGCGCGCTACACCAGGTGTAGCAGTGTAGCGCGCTACGCATACGGCGCTACACTGCGCCTCAATTGCATGGGTGTAATAAGGGTTATTGTATGCCCCAATTCTCGTTTGGCTTTGCGCCCATTTCCAAAATTAACGAGCCGCCTTTCAGCAGTTCAGAAGCCGGGAATTTGAACGAGTTTAATGCCTTACCATTAAGGGTGGCCTTCTGCACGTACATATTCTCGCGAGATGCGCCCTTAGCCTCGATCAAAAACTTTTTACCGCGGCCATAACGCTGGCCCAGGTCGATCTCGATTTTCTGGTAAAGCGGGCTGCCTATTTCATAAACAGGGTTAGCAGCGGTGCCACCATCGGTTTGGAAAAGGCCCATAGCCACCATTACCAGCCAGGCACTCATCTGTCCCTGATCCTCGTCGCCCAAATAGGCATCGGCCACGCCATAACCGTAATAACGTTCCATGATGCTTCGGCTCCATTTTTGCGTTGACCAAGGTTTACCCGCCCAGTTAAACAAAAACGCGAAGTGCATGGATTGCTGGTTACCCTGTACCACCGGGTAGTTCCAGTATTGGTCGTTCATACCATTATAGCGCCACGGGTCGCTCTGCTTAAAGCCCCATTCAAGGCGATCAATGAACTTTTGTTTACCCACCAGTTTAACCAGTGCGGGCACGTCCTGCGGGGTAAAGAAAGTTAGTTGCCAGGCATTGCCTTCCACGTAGTGGTGATTGGCCCCGCTCTTGAACGGATCAAAATCTTTAACCCACTCGCCGCTGCTCAGTTTCATATGCGAGTAGCCGGCGGTGTCAATAACGTTCTTCCACCAGTACCCGCGGTCGTTAAATTTGTTATATATATCAGTTTTACCCAATGATTTGGCTAGTTGGGCGACCGTCCAGTCATCAAAAGAATATTCCATTGAGTTTGAAAAACGTCCCTTGTCCGATGGTACGTAATGGTATTTTTCGTAGGCCACCAAATCGTCATTACCCACAAATCCTTTGAAGAGTTTTTGGGCCGGAGTGGTTTGCATTTTTACCGCGGCCTCCAATGCTTTATTGGCATCAAAACCGGTAATGCCCATTTGATGAGCCGAAACCAAAAGCGGCGTCTCATGCTCGGCTACCATTACGGGGATGTAGTTCATGCCCGCCGGGCCTTTGGCCAGCCAGCCATTGGCATCGTACATAGCCAGCTGCGAGTTAACCCAGCGCTTGCTCCACTCGGGGGTTACCAGATTCCAAAACTGGTTAAGGTTCCAGAAGGTATTCCAAAAAGCGTCGCAGCCCAAGGCCACGTCGTCCTTGTCTTTAAATTGGTTTACCTTGTCGTCCGTTCCGCGCCATTGGCCGTTAACGTCGCTCCAGGTGTTGCGGCTGGCAACCGAGCGGTACATGGCATTGTAAAAGCGTTGTTTTTCTAAACGGTTGGTCGAGGTTATCTTTACGCGGTTGAAAATATCGTTCCAAACGTTTAACTGGTTTTGCTTGATCGCATCGTAACTCCAGCCAAATTTGTCTGTGATCTCAGTTTTTAGGTTTAGCTCGGCATTTGCCAAACTCACCACAGATATGCCCGAACGGATCTGTACCACCGGATTGGTTTTAGTATCAAAGTGCAACCAAACACCGGCGTCTTTAATATCTTTTACGTTGTAAGTGTTACCGGTCAAAGTCTTGCCATCTGCCCAACCGCCAATAGCTTTTATAGGCTGGTCAACCTCAATTACAAAGTAAAGTTTGTAATCCTGATCTGCTTGGGTGCTCCACACGCCTTTTGAGAATTGGTGCGCGTAACCTTCAATGCGTTTGTTGCTTACTTTGGTTACGTTGATCTCTTTCAGCACGTAATTGTATTCGGTAGGGATGTGCAGGTCAACCAGTACGCGCGAACTGTCCCTGTCTTTAGGGAAGGTAAAGCGTTCAAATCCGCAACGTGTAGTGGCGGTTACTTCTGCTTTAATGTTATAGTCAGTCAGCTTAACTTTATATTCGCCAATAGGGGCTTCCTCGCTGCGTTTATCAATCCGCGAGCGGTAACCTGAACCGGGTTTCAATTCATCACCCACATTGGTTTTTAAATGGCCGTTGGTGGCCATAATGCCTAAACCTCCCATTGTCCACTCGTGGATATGACTAAAGGTGCCCACGGTTTCAAAAGACGGTTCGTAGCCAGCCTGCCAGCCGGCGTTTTGATTATCCGGACTCATTTTTACCATGCTAAACGGCATCCATGGGCCAGGCGCTATCATCCAGCGGGAGTGGGCAGTACCCATGCGGGTATCCACATAGTTGGCCAGAGTTTGTAGCTTCTGCGGCGAACGTTTTATAGTACCTGCATAAACCACCTTACCATCAGACAAAACCTGGTAGCGGCTCTGCTTTGCAGTCGCGACAGCGGGCATTGGGGCTTCAAATTCGTAAGAGCCTTTTTCCAGTCGCTCTTCAAATATTTTAGTGCCATCTAGCGTTACGCTCAGCCTTGGTGTGCCATTTAAATGGCGGGTGTTGATCAGTAATGGCTGCGAACGTTTTGTTCCTTCCTGTAGTTCATACTTTGCAGGTGTAACATCATCAACATAAAACTGACCAGATTTTTGCAATACTGTATTTGCCGGGCCAAGCAGTTTTACATCATCAAACGTTATCCACGAACCTTGTAGTACCGTAATATGCACCCTGTTGCCGCCTTGCTTAATAACATTGGCGTTAACCGGTATCTCAATTGTTTTAGGGGTAGCCGATGTTTTATCGCCTTTTAAAGCTACTGAGTCAACCGTAGCCTCATTAAGGCGGGGGTGAGGTTGTTTGTTAACATCATACCCATCGGCACTTAGCTGAAAATATTGATCCTGTCCGTTGATGCTTACTTTTACGTATGGCAAAAACTTTTTGGCGTAATTGGCTAAATGGATAACCAGTTTATAGCCTTTGCTGGCTGCCTGGCTTTTTACATCAAACAATATATTAATATGGTTGGTACGCCAACCGGCTGTACCCCAGGTGCCGCCCCAGGTATCAACTGGACCGGGTAGCACGTAAGGGAAATTCTGTTTTTCTTTAGAAGCTCCCACCAGGAAAAATCTATCCTCATAGCCAAAATCATGCTCAATAAACTTCCTGAACTGATCGGGTGCCAACGCGAACTCGTCGCTCGAATTATTTTGCTGACCCACGGCCCAGATAGTTTTTTGGCCCGTTTGCGCGAAGGTTGTTGTAGTAAGTGCACTGATGATGCACAGCGTTAAAAACGTTCTTTTCATTATTTATAATTTAACGGTAGACATCGAGGGTGGGGCATCAGCCGGTTTGCTGCCCCAGTTTTTATTTGGTTTTGGCCCCATTATTAGTTTCAGGCTGCCGCCGTCAACCAATTCGGAGTGGTAAAACCATGGTTTGTTAAGCGGCTTGCCATCCAGCGTAGCTGATTGTATGTACCGGTTGATGTTTGATACATTTTTAGCTTCGATGGTGAAGGTTTTGCCTTTGTAATATTTGTTATCCAAATGTATGGTAGCTTTTGGGAAAAGCGGACTGCCAATTTCATAAATAGGCTTAGCCGCCGCGCCGCCATCAACCTCAAACAGGCCCATGGCGCTCATGGTGAACCAGCCACCCATCTGGCCCTCGTCCTCGTCGCCGGGCCAGCCGTTGTAAGGGTTATCGCCATAAAACTTGTTCATGATCTCGCGCGCCCAGTGTTGTGTTAACCAAGGCTTGCCCGAATAATTAAACAGGTAAGCCGCCTGCATATTAGGCTGGTTACCGTGGTTAATATAAACGTCTTCCATACGGTCGCCAATGGCATTAAAGCTAAGTTTTGACGATTGGTTGAAACCAAACTCCAGGCGTTTATTAAACTCATCGGCACCCATTAAGCTAACAATTTTATTTACGTCGTGCGGCACAAAGAAAGTGTATTGCCAGGCATTACCCTCGGTATACCCGCCCGGGCTTAGCGGGTCGAATTTCTCCAGCCACTTGCCATCTTTTGATTTGGGGCGCATGTATTTTGTTTCCGGATCGAATATATTCTGGAAGTTATTGGCGCGTTTAGTGAAAGCGTTATAATCATCAGTTTTACCCAGGCTTTTGGCCATTTGCGATACACACCAGTCGTCATAAGCAAATTCAAGCGTGTTAGAAGTACGACCGGTTTGCGGGATGTAACCCAGCTTCATATAAGTATCCAAATCATAATTGCCCGCCAAGCCGCTGCAAGGGTGCTTAATGCCATTGGTAGTTTGCTGATGGATCATAGCCTCGTACGCCTGCTTAACATCAAAATTGCGGATACCTTTTTGGTAAGCGCTGGTGATAAGCGAGATCTCGTGCGATGCTTCCATAATGCCCGAGTATTCCATACCAGCCGGTCCGCGTGCTAACCAGCCGCCGGTTTTGTACATTTCTAACTGCGATTTAACCCATTTGTTAGCAATGTCCGGTGTTACCAGTGTCCATACCTGGTTCAGGTTCCAGAAGGTGTTCCAAAAGGCATCGCAACCGAATACTGGTGAGTTTGGATCCGCCAGTTGTTGCACGTTTTCGCATACGTCAACATATTTACCGTTTACGTCGCTCAAAATGCTGCGGGCGCTAAACGCGCGGTACATGTTGGTGTAGAATTTTTTCTTGTTCACTTCGGTACCGCCTTCAACAGTAATTTTGCCCAGGAGGTTGTTCCAGGTATCGCGGGCGTTTTTTCGAGCCGCTTCAAAGTTCCACTTAAACGGACTTAGTTCCGTATTCAGGTTTAAGCGGGCCTGCTCAATACTTACATATGATATAGCTGTTTGCAGCATGATCACTTCACCCTCTTTGGTGTCAAAATCAACGTAGCCACCTATATCATCCTTACCCTCAATAGTAGTTATGTTTTTGCTGATGACTTTTCCCTTCCAGCCACCGAAGTTTTTGAAAGGCTTATTGAAACGTGCCACAAAATGCACGGTATAGTCGTTCCATCCGCCCAGCTTCATCCAGTTACCGCTTTGTTGTTTAGAGTAACCTTCAATCTCGGTATCGCTAACGCGGGTAACTTTAGCGTCCAATACCGAAAAAGGATATTCGGCCGGGAAGAGCAGGTTAAACATCACGTGCGCGTCTTTACTTTCGGGGAAAGTTAATTTAAAAAATCCCCCACGGGTAGTGCTGGTTATTTCGGCTTTGATGTTATAGTTGATCAGGTCGGCGGCATAATAGCCGGGACTAGCCTTCTCGGTTTGTTTGTTAATGCGCGACCGATGACCCGCGGTTTCGCCCGTAGTACTTGGTGCATCGGGGGCATGTATTGCCGGGTTTAGCATGCCGGTTGTTGGCATTACCGACAGTCCGGCCATTGTCCAGGCATGAATATGGCTGAAACCTGAAATACTCTCTAGTGTATACTCATAGCCCGCTTTCCAATCGGTGCCCTGGTTATCCGGACTTAGTTGCACCATGCCAAAAGGCATTGAAGCACCGGGATTCAACATCCAGCGCGATTCGGATGTACCAACCATAGGGTCGGCATAATCAACCGGTTGCTTTTTTTGTTGTGCCGATAGCATTCCGGGAATTGCCAGCATCAACAACAATACCAGCAGTTGGGTAACTTTTGGCTGAAATTTACGCATGAAGTTTAGTTTTTAGCAGATGTGTTTATATTGGTAATATCAAATTACAGCGCCAATATCGGAAATTTATTTTAAACTAAGTTGTAATGTTTGTACATATAGATTAATTGCTTTAATAACAGGCCGCTAACGAATGTTATTCTTTTGAAATTAGGTTTTTTATCAAGCACAAATAAAGACACGATAAAACGAGTGTTAAATGTGTAAGCGATAATAATGGCATATAACCTAAATTTTTCTTTGGCAGCTATAAAATTTGTCGGAAATTTGCGGGCATGACGGATTTGAATGAGTATGAATGCGAAATGCTCGACACAGTGCTGGAAGCTTTTGGTGTTCCGGATAGCCTTACGCGTAATCAGTTAATGCAGTTGTTTGATGGCGATGAGGCGACTGCCTTTGCCATGGTACAGGCGCTGTCTCGCGAGGGCCTGGTTGCCGAGGCAGGTAAGCCAGACAACTTTGAGCTGCCCGACAAACTTATTTTGAAACCAAAAGGTGAAAAGTTTTTAAAGGAAGGTGGCTTTACCAAACGTTTCCAGTTGGAACAGCAAAAGCCCATGCAGGTAGGGGGCACACTTGCCAAACTTCAGCAACAGAATATGCGCTTACAGAACGAGAAGCTGGCGCTGAAAACCGACCTGGATAATGCCGAGCAGCAAATTAGTAAAACCCGCCTGTTGCAATATGTTTACTGGATACTGATTGCAGTCGCATTTTTCTTGGGCATGTTTTTTACACGTATGTTTAAATAGGCTGCGCTGGCTTAGTCACTTTTTAAATCCCGCATATATTCTGAAGGCGATTTGCCAAACTCTTTCCTGAATACCCGCGAAAAATAACCCTGGCTTTGAAATCCGCTGCGGTAAGCCACTTCATTAAAAGGTATCACTTCATGTGTCATCAGTTGGATGGCTTTCTTTAAACGGATAGTTTTAATAAAATCGCCGATAGACTGATCTGAGATACTTTTAATTTTTTGATAAAGTTTACTGCGGCTGATATAAAGATGATCGCACAGAAAATCAACATCCAGGTTGGGGTCTTCAATATTGCTTTCTATTAGGTTTAATAGTTTATCAATAAATTCCTTGTCTTTTTCGGTATGTACCAGTTCTGTGGCCGATGTCAGGTAATCGCGCGTGTACTTTAATTTAAGTTTTTGGCTTTGCTGGAAAAGATTATGTACGGTTAGCAGCAGCAGATCGATACTGAAAGGTTTGGCGAAGTAAAAATCGGCCCCCGATGTCATACCCTCTATTTTGGTCTCCAGCGCGTCTTTGGCAGATAGGATAATGAAAGGTATATGGCTAGTTTCAAATTTATCTTTGATCATTTGGCAAAGCTCAATTCCGCTCATGCCGGGCATCATCACGTCGCTGATGATAAGGTCGGGCGAACGCTCGGTTGCCATTTTAATGGCTTCTTCACCATCCCCGGCCTCAACTATAAAATAGAATTTCTCCAGTGCTTGTTTCAGAAAAGCGCGAAGCTCGGCATTGTCATCTACCAGCAAAATATGTTTGTCCAGTTTTTCGGTTAGCGGATTTTCATTTGCAGTGTTACCCGGCATTGGCGACAGGGGTAAAACATCCGTACGTTCCAGGCGCGATGAAATATGCTCATCCGTCCCCGCGTATTCCTCGCCACTATAATTTTCTGCGCCCCAAGGCAAGGCAACCAGGAACTGTGTGCCTTCGTTACGCTCGCTGTAAACCGAAATATCGCCTTTGTGTAGGATAGCAAGCGATTTAACCAATGCCAGGCCAACGCCCGAGCCAAGGTGATTGGTGCCAATTTGATAATACCTGTCGAATATATTACCTATCGATTCGCGGGATATGCCGATGCCGGTATCCGCTACCAGGAAGTAAACATACTTGCCGGCACGATACTGGTCGTTGATCAACTGGAAGCCGGCGTTGAACGATGGTTGAAAATCATCTTTATCAAAAAATATCCGGAAGGTAACAGTGCCGCCGTTATCAGTATACTTAAGGGCATTGCTTAATAGGTTGAACAATATTTTTTCCAGTACCTGCGCGTCGAAAAAGTTAGAAGGCTCCTGGTGCCCGCCGGGCAGTTCATCATGATCAAACTGGAAGCTGATATTTTTACTAAGCGCCAATTGCTCAAACTCGCGGAAAAGCCCCTTGGAAAAATCAAGGATATTGAGTTTACGAACCTGAAGTTTGATAGCGCCATCAGCCGTTTTTTTGAAGTTCATCAACTCGTTGATGAGGTTCACCAGTCGTTTTATATTGCGGAACATTAACTGGAAGGAACCGGTTAACGAGCGGTCTGTGTGATTATTCAACAACGTTTCCAGCGGACCTAAAATTAGGGTGAGCGGTGTACGTAACTCATGCGATATATTGGTGAAGAATTGTAGTTGCTGCTGGTAAAGTATTTCTTTTTGCTGATGCATTTCTTCGCGTTTGGTTTCGTTCACCGCGCGTACAGCCAGCTCGCGTTTAAGTTGGTACCAGCGTGCCTGGTAAATATAGATCCATGCTAATCCGCCCACGGCTAATAAGAAATAAACTAATTTGGCGAATGTAGATTTCCACCATGGCGGGGTTACGGTTATAGCTACGGTAGCTTGTTCGTTAGTCCAAACGCCGTCAGGGTTTGTCGCTTCTACTATAAATTGGTAGTCGTCATAATCCAGGTTGCTATAAAAAGCGCCCGGATTGCTGCCATTAGTATATTTCCAATCGGTATCATAACCAACCAATTTATAACGATAACGGCATTTCATGGGGTTGCCAAAATGCATGGCACTAAACGATAGCATGAAGTTATTTTGCTGGTAATCAAGCTCAAGGTTTTTAGTGTAGGTGATGATCTGCGGCAGGCAGTTTTCGCCCGAATCGGGTTGATCATAGTGCGGCCTTTTGTTATTAATGAGCAGATCGGTTAAAATAGGGTGTACCTTTTGGTTTGAAAAGTTGATGACAGCCGGATCGAAATAATTCAAACCGTTTGTGCCCCCAAAGTAAAGCTTACCATCAGTAGCTTTGTACGAGGCGCCTACTTTAAAGCTATTGCCCTGTAAGCCGTCATTTTTATCGTACCGTGTTAGTTGGTTAGTCTTGGGATCTAAGCATAACAGGCCGTTACCGCCCATCCAAATGCGACCGGAGTTGTCAATCTCCAAAGCTTCCACATCATTAAATACACCCATTTTTGCAGTGTAGTATTTAACTGTATAGGTGTTGTGGCTTTTTAAAGTCAGCTTATTTAAACCGCCGCCAATGGTACCAACCCAGTAAACGCTGTCGTTTTGCTTTCCGATGGGATAGGTGTAATCTGAACTTAAGCCTTTGCCCTTGTTGGCCCTGTAATGGTAGCTTTTAAGTATTTGCCCGGCTTTGTTCACAAACAATCTTGTTAACCCATGTGTGCTGGATACAAAAAGTTCGGGCTTTTTTTCGTCGGGTAAAATAAAATAACCCTCGCCATAATATCTTACCTGTTTGGTGTTTTGCTTATCCGTCCAGATCACACCATACCTGTTTACGTGATTGCCAAACCACATATTGCCAAAAATATCCCGGGCGATTGTTTCTATAGAGTATTTTGGGAAATTGTTATACCCAGCCGGCCTCATCAGGGTTTCACGGTTGGCACTGATGATATTGATGCCATCAGCCGAACCCACCCACACATTACCCTTATCATCCAGCGCCAGCGATAAAATGTTATTGCTGTTGATGGCGATTGCCGTGTTTCGATTATAAACCGTGTTGCGTTTAGATTGGTAGTTATAAAAATTAAGGCCATTTTCGGTACCTATCCACAAGCCTTTACCGGGCTGCTCTAAAATACAGCGCACATTACTGGCACTTATGGAGTTTGCATCCGCATCACGATGTTGGAAGGTGAGGAATTTTTTCTCGTTCAGATCGCGATAGCTAACACCGCCACCGTAAGCGCTTACCCATAAACATTGCGAACGATCGATAAACAGATCGGTAATTGAACGGGTGCGCAGGCCAACGCCCGGTGTTTGGTTGGTCACCACTTGTAATGGCTGCAGGTTATCATCAAGGTTGATAAGGCCTGTGCCGCCATTGATCCAGTAATGGCCGTTATTTTCTTCGCCTATCTGTACCATATTCATACCATCGGGATTGGTGTAAGTATGGCTTACCTCATAAACATCCTTGCCGCTTTGTTTAATAGCGTATAGCCTGTTATTGCGGCTTATTAAAAGCTGCCGTCGGCGATTGATGTGGATGTGTGAAGCCCCTCCATCAGGTAGACCTTTGATCTGCAAGCGCCTGAACGTTCTGTTTTTATCTAACAGGAATACGCCGGTACTGCTTGCCAGAAGGATGTTTCCTTTATCGTCCTGCCGCATATCCTCAAATTTGATGTTGCCGGGAATGGTTAATGGTCGTTGTACCAGTCGCTTATCCTTTATTTCATATAAACTAAGGTAGCCGTCGGAAAGGTTGTAGATAAGGTTGGTTTCGGCTTTTATAAGTTTAACGAAAGTGGGCTGGTTGTTTACACCCTCTACGGGGAACTCGGTATATTTTTCTGTTTTTGAATCGAACTGTTGTAAGCCCCCTTCGGTACTTACCCATATCAGGCCATTATTATCCGGCAGCAAATATTTAACACGGTTTTTATAGGCGTTTTGCAGGGGCTCATTACTATTATAATAGCGTTTAACATTATACCCGTCAAGCCGGTTTATGCCAAACAAAGTGCCTATCCATATATATCCCTTGGCGTCCTGTATAATGCAGTTAGCATCGGTATGCGATAAACCTTCATCTACAGTAATATGATTGAATTGATAAGCGAAAGGTTGTGCCGAGGCCTGGTAACCGATCAATAAAAGGCTGCACAAAAGTGCATAGTATAAAAAACGTTTCTTCCGAAACGCGCAGGCATAAGGTATGTGTTCAACTGAACTCATTTATAGGTGTTTTGGTTTCACGGCCAGCCATCCATCAGGCAATAAGATCAGCAAGCCACTGGTTTATGCTACAAAATTATCCTTTATAGCCAATTAAAAGCACGTTTATACAGATATACACTAAAGTGCAATAAATATGGATAAAAGTGCAAACATGTGTGCGCGCTTATGGAGGTTATTTGTGTCAACCATTTATAAACGCTGTTCCGTCATTGCCGTCACGGTTATGATGAGGTGCAACGTATTTAGTTATAAACCAATACCAATACGCATGAATAAACACATTTTGAAATTGCAGGGAGGGAGGGGATTGTGATGGACTAACAGCTACTTAACCTTATGATGCTTTAGCCAAAAAAAGACCAGGAGCAGGTGAGAGTGCTCCCGGACTAGTTCCTTTCGGCTTTAAAGGTCAATAACCGATTATTCATACAACCAATTATTACTAACCTTAATCAAATGTATAAATTTTCAATTGCATCCCCATGCAAAAGGGATCGTGGTATCCCATTAAAATTTTTGCGGATTACAAAACTTACGATCCTGCTTATAGCGGTGGCGTTGCTTCAAACCAGCGCGGCCACCTCCATATCAATACTACATAAAACTACAATAGCGCAGCCACCAATAACCGTTACCGGTAAAGTTGTTGACGAAAAAGGCCAGCCTGTGCCGGGCGTTACCGTAAAGCTTAAAGGCAGCGATGTTGCAACCCTGGCTAACGGGGATGGTAATTACTCTATAAAATTGCCAAATACCAGCGGTACGCTTGTCTTTTCATTCATAGGTTTCATTACCCAGGAAATTGAAGTAAGCGGCGATAAAGTGGTAAACGTAACTTTAAAAGAAGCCAATACATCGCTTAATGATGTGGTTATCGTAGGTTATGGTCAGCAGAAAAAGATCAGTACCACTGCTGCTATCAGCACCGTAAAAGCCGAAGAGTTAAAACAACCCGTTGCTAACCTGACCAACTTGATAGCAGGCCGCGTGGCAGGTATTATTGGTGTTCAGCGTAGCGGTGAGCCCGGTTATGATGGTGCCGAGATCTATGTTCGTGGTATATCAACCTTTACCAACAGTAAACCATTAATATTAGTTGATGGGGTAGAGCGTGATTTCGCTAACGTTGACCCCGAGGATATCGCTTCATTCAGTATCCTGAAAGATGCGTCGGCAACGGCGGTTTACGGTGTGCGTGGCGCGAATGGCGTTATCATCATCGAAACCAAAAAAGGTAAAATAGGTAAACCGTTGATCAATGCCCAGTATGACCAGGGTATCACCCAGTTTACTAAAATACCTCAGTTTGCTGATGGTGTTACTTATATGAACATTGCCAACGAAGCCTACAAAAACAGTAACCCTAACGATCCGAACCCGAAATACACTGCGGATAGGATCCAAAAGACAGCCAGCCAGGTTGATCCCGACCTATATCCTAATGTAAACTGGTTTGATATTTTGTTCAATAAATTCGGTCAAAACCGCCGTGCGCGTGTAAACGCTAACGGAGGTTCGGAGAATGCGCAGTATTACCTGTCAATGGGGTATTATGATGAGAACGGCTTGTTTAAAACCGATGGTTTAGCCAATTATAACTCGGCCATTAAATATACCCGTTACAACTTTACATCAAACCTTACTTTAAATGTAACCAAAAGTACAAAAGTTGATTTTGGCGCCTCGGGCTGGATAAGCAATGGTAACTATCCGGGTAGCTCAACCGCTTCCATCTGGAATTCGGCATACATACTTCCGCCGATATTGATCCCACCGGTATACTCAAACGGGTTGAACGCGCAGATACGTACCGGCGATATTTTAAACCCTTACAACCTGCTTACCCAAAGTGGTTACGTAAACGAGTTTAGAAGTCAGTTATGGAGCAACATCCGCGTAACGCAGGATCTGGGTTCGATATTGAAAGGTTTATCAGCTACCGCGATGTTCTCTTTTGATAACCTGAACACCCACACCATAAACCGTACAAAAACGGTTGACGGTTATTTGGCCAGCGGTAGGGATGCTAATGGTAAACTGATATTGGATAAAACCTCGATTGGTACCAGCTTCCTGGGTTACAACCGTGCAAACGGCGGTACCAGGCAGTTTTATACCGAGGCGGCTATCAACTACAGAAATAACTTTGGCAAGCATAGCGTTACCGGTATGGTACTGTATAACCAGTCGGATAAAGAGGATGCTTTCGCGGGCGATTTCATCGCTTCTATACCATACCGTTACATGGGCCTGGCCGGTCGTGCTACTTATGCTTATGATAACCGGTATTTGTTTGAAGCCAACTTTGGTTATAACGGTTCTGAAACCTTTGCACCAAATCATCGTTTTGGTTTCTTCCCTTCATTTAGCGGTGGTTGGGTGATCTCGGAGGAGCAGTTCTTCAAACCATTAAAAAGCACAGTATCCTTATTTAAATTGAGATACTCGTACGGTGTAGCCGGCAATAGCAATATTGGCGGCCAGCGTTTTGGTTACATAAGCACAGTAGGGGGCGGTAATGGCAGTTATACTTACGGCCAGGGTGCTACCAACCAAAGCATCACCGGTTTGGATATTGGCCTTTATGCCGTAAATGTAACCTGGGAAAAAGCTAAAAAGCAAAACTTAGGTTTGGAGCTGGGCTTTTTAAATAACGATGTTACGTTAACGGTTGACGCGTTCCAGGAAAATCGTACCGGTATTTATCGCCAGCGTGGCGATGTGCCTAACAACGTAGGTTTGCTATCACTACCTAACGCCAACCTTGGCGAGATCCACAACCGTGGTATCGATGCATCACTTAACGTAAATACACGTTTGGGCAGCGATTGGTTCCTGGTATTCAAAGGTAACTTCACCTACAATAATGCCATCAATATAAATGATGCTAACGCGCCATGGCCTTATCCTTGGCAGCAGCGTATTGGCCGACCGGTGGGCCAGCGTTTTGGTTATACCGACCTGGGTTTATTTACATCTGATGCCGATGTGGCCAACAGCGCCTACCAAACAGGTACCAACAAAGCCGGCGATATTAAGTACAAAGACTTAAACGGCGACGGTAAAATTGATACTTATGACCAGGGCCCTATTGGTTACGGCAGCATGCCGCACATTGTATACGGTTTTGGCCCTACTATCAGCTATAAAGGCTTTACCTTATCAGGCTGGTTTAAGGGGATAAGCAGTGTTGATATATCATTAAATGGTGATGGTTTCCAACCATTTAGCCAGGGTGGCGAGCGCGGTAACCTGTTAGCGCAAATTACCGATCACTGGACACCGGGCACAACCAATCCTCGTCCGTTTTATCCGCGCCTTACTTACGGTAATGATAATATGAACTATGCCAACAGTACCTGGTGGGTTAAAAATGGTGCTTTTATGCGCTTGCAAACTGCACAGTTAAGCTATGATTTTAAAGGTTCTAAATGGTTATCACATGCCGGTATGTCAAACATGAGCATCTATTTTATTGGCTATAACCTATGGACGCTAAGCAGCTTTAAATTATGGGACGTAGAGCTGGGTGATGGCAAAGGCGCACAATACCCAATGCTTAAAACCTATAACCTGGGCTTAAAATGCACTTTCAGATAACAGCTATATAAACTTAAAATATTATGAAAAGTACAATCATAAAATACAGCAGTGTAGTGCTAACAGCAGCACTACTGTTTAATACCGGCTGTAAAAAATACCTTGATCAGGTACCTAATGACCGTGTTACTATTGAACAGGTTTTCCAAAAGAAGGGCCCTTCAGAGCAATACCTGGCTAACGTGTATAGTTACGTTGACGATATATCGCAGCAATGGGATGGCGGTAACAACCATAACCCATGGGTAGGTAATTGTGATGAGATCGATGTCACCTGGTCAAAATACCCTATCTACGCGTTAAATATCGGTAACATCAGCGCCGGTAATCCATTGTTTGACAGATGGGGCTATTTTTATAAAGGTATCCGTTCGGCTACCTACTTTATGAACCATATTGATGGTAATGCAGAAATATTGGCATTAAACGGCCAACAACTTATCGACCAATACAAAGCAGAAGCAAGGTTTTTACGCGCTTACTATTACTTTTTGTTGATGAAGCAATATGGCCCGGTGATTTTAGCAGGCGAAAAAGAAATACCTGCCGATGCTACCGCCGACCAGATGCAAATACCACGTAGTTCGTACGACGAGTGTGTTAACTATGTAAGCAGCGAATTGGATAAAGCAGCCGCGGTACTTCCGCTGATACCGCAAAGTAATGGGCAGCCAAGTGATGTGGAATATGGCCGTGCAACCAAAGGTATGGCACTGGCTGTTAAAGCAAGGTTACTGCTTTATGCGGCAAGCCCTTTGTATAATGGCAATACAGACTACTCAGGCTTTAAAAACCAGGATGGCAAAGTGCTGATCAACCAAACTTACGATCAGCAGAAATGGAAAAAAGCGGCCGATGCTGCCAAAGCGGTGATTGATCTAGGTATTTATTCTTTGTATAAAGACCCTTCAAATGATCCGCAGAAGTCATACAACGGCGTATTCCTTACCGGATGGAATTCGGAGCAGATCTTTGTTAGAAAAACCAATAGTTTAACTACCTGGGATGTTCACTGTATACCAAGGCAAGCCGGTGGCTGGAATGGTATTGGTGTAACCCAGGAGCAGGTTGACGCTTATTTTATGAACGATGGCCGCACTATTTCAGAGTCGCCACTTTACACCGAAGTTGGTTTCACAACACAAAATGCGGTGCAGGTATCAAACATGTATGTAAACCGCGAGCCAAGATTTTATTGCTCTGTAGCATACCAAAATTGTATTTACCAGGGCGGTAACATGAAAGCTGCCGCGGCCCTGTCATTTTACGCAAGCGGCCCTAATGGTAAAAACGGCCACGCTACCGACTGGACAAAAACCGGCTACCTGGTGCGTAAAAACGTAGGTATGCAAACTAATAATGGTTCGGGTGGTAATGGTACCCAACAGACACGTCCTTTGGCACTATTCAGGTTGGCCGAAGTATACTTAAACTATGCCGAAGCGCTGAACGAGTACGATCCGGGTAATGCTGATATTTTGAAATATGTAAACCTGATAAGAGATAGGGCTGGAATACCGCAATACGGTTCGGCGGGTTTACCTGCGCCGTCAGGCCAGGCAGACGTTCGTACACGTATCCGCCAGGAACGCCGGGTTGAACTGGCTTTCGAGTCGCAACGTTGGTTTGATGTTAGGCGCTGGAAAATTGCCGGCCAGGTAATGGGCGAAATGCACGGTATGGATATCAATAAGGACGATAATACTTTTTACAAAAGAGTAGTAGCATCGCAGCATATCTTCCGCGCACCGGCGTCATACTGGTTCCCGATAAGCCAGTACGATATGGACCGCGCCAAGCTGGCTGTTCAAAACCCGGGATGGTAATTAATTTGATAATCAAATAAGAAATTAAGCATTATGTTCACTAAAAATATTTCAAAGTATACCCTGCTTTTAGGCATAGCAGGAAGTGTAGCTTTGGCGGGATGCAAGGATACTTTGCCTTTGCCTGATCAGCCAATTGACAGTTACACCAAAGTTTATATGCCACAGGCTGTAAATCCGCCTACGCTCAGGCTTTTTAAAATAAGCGATGCTCCGCAGACATTTACTTACGGTGCTGTCTACGGCGGTTACGGTTTCCCTACGGAAGATGTACCGGTAACCTTCAAGGTTAATACGGATGCTGTTGCCACTTATAATACGGCAAATGGCACCAATTATCCTATTTTGCCCGACGGAACTTACACATTATCTGGCTTGAGTGGTAGTATAGCAAAAGGTGCCGTAGGCACGTCGCCGTTTACGGTTACATTGAAAACCAAAGGTGCAGGCGCTATGCCGGCTTTAACAGACTACATTTTACCAATAAGTATTGTTAATACAACGGTAAAAGTTAATGAGGCTTTGCGTACGTCCTACTTTTTGGTGAAGGCGCAGCCCGATCTGGCCGATTATCCTAACTATGACCGTAGCACCTGGACTATCCTAAGCTTTTCATCGCAGGAAGCTAACGGTGAGGGTGCCAATAACGGTCGTGCTATATTTGCTTTAGATGGTAAGAACGATACCTTCTGGCATACGCAATGGCAAGGCGCATCGCCGGGCCCGCCGCATTACCTGGTTATTGATATCGGTTCAACAAAAGTTTTCCATGGCTTATCGTTCCTGGGTCGCCAGGCCGATGGTGGCGGCAAACCAAACGAAGTTAATGTGCAGATAAGCGAGGATAATGTTACCTGGGTAAACGCGGGTACCGTTAACCTGGCTAATAACAAAAACCTGCAGCAGGTATTTTTTAAGGATGGTTTCGGTAAAAACTTCCGCTATTTTAAAATGACGATCAATTCGTCATACGGCGGCGCTTACGCGCAGGTGGCCGAATTGAATGCATTCTAATACTCAAAAATGGTCGGTAGGGGCAGTCTTACCGGCCATTTTTATTTAAAACGTAAACTTGCTTGTAAATGAAATTGCGCGGCAAAAAGACAGGGGCAATAATCCTCCCAAAAAGTGATACCAATGCCGGGCAATCAATGACAACGTTTGAGTAAATAAATGTCACTATTGTTGGTGATACTAACTACGTACTGTAAAATCTTTTATATTTTTATATCCCTGTCTGTCAATTTAAATTAACATGAATACATCTGTTTTAAGGAGAAGCGGCGCCAAACTTATAGGTGCGCTTTTTTTGATTTTTTGCTTTAAGATAAGCGAAGCCCAGGTTATGTACGCCATGCCCTTAACTGCTAAGGATACGGCAAAAGTACCCACCGAAATAGAAGATCCTGAAAATATCGGTATCAATAAAGAAGCGGCACACGCTACCTTAATGCCTTATGCAACTTTGCAGGAGGCTTTAAAAGCCAAACGTTCTGCTTCAACCTTATCGCGCAGTCTTAACGGTATGTGGAAATTTAATTGGGTGGCCTGGCCGCAACAGCGCCCGGTTAATTTTTATAAAACAGATTACGATGTATCAAAATGGAAGGACATCAAAGTACCTTCGTCTTTCCAGGTGCAAGGCTATGGTACGCCTGATTATAGCAACTTTACGCTGATATTTCAAAGTGATTACCCGAGGGTGATGACCGAGCCGAAGAATCAAAAATACGGCACCCTGACCGAGCGTAACCCGGTAGGCAGTTATCGCCGCGATTTTGATGTGCCGGCCAACTGGGTGGGCCGTCGCGTATTTGTGAGTTTTGACGGGGTAGATGCCGGTTTTTTTTTATGGGTGAACGGCAAAAAAGTAGGCTACAGTGTAAACAGCCGTAACGTTGCCGAATTTGACCTGACCAAGTATGTGCACGCCGGTAAAAACACCATTGCCGTTGAGGTTTACCGCTTCGTATCCGGCAGTTATTTAGAGAACCAGGATATGTGGCGCCTGAGCGGGATATTCAGAAATGTCACCCTATGGAGTGCACCACAACAGCATATCCGCGATTTTTCTATCAAAACCGACCTGGACGCGGTGTATAAAAATGCTGATGTAATTGTTCATACTAAAATTAAAAACTACGGGACTACAGCAACTAAATCCCGCCAGGTAAACGTGGCTTTGTATAATGGTTCGGTAGCGGTTAGTGGTGCCAGCGCTAAAAAAGCATTGCCTGCTTTACAGCCCGGCGAAGAGGTTAATGTGGAGCTTAAATTCCATGTAAACAACCCACAAAAATGGACTGCCGAAACGCCGAAGCTATATACCTCGGTAATTACATTAACCGATGGTGCAAATACAATTGAAACCATGTCGGCAAAAACCGGCTTCCGCGAGATAGAGATCAAGGGCCGTTTGTTTTTGGTGAATGGTGTGCCTATCAAACTAAAAGGCGTTAATCGCCACGAAAACTGGCCCGATGATGGCCACGCCATTACCGAGGCGCAAATGGTGAAAGATATTCAGCTCATTAAGCAAACCAACAGCAACCACGTACGTACCAGCCATTACAGTGACGACCCGCTTTGGTATGAGTTATGCGACGAATACGGTATTTATTTGGTGGCCGAAGCTAATGTGGAGTGCCACGCGCAGCAAAACCAGTTTAATGAAGTACCTACAATTCAAGCCGCGATAGTTGATCGTAATGTGGCCAACGTGCAAAACTTTAAAAATCATCCTTCGGTGGTTATTTGGTCCTTAGGTAATGAAAATGGCCGTGGTGGTACCAACTTTCGCGCCGCGCTAAAAGCGATTAAAGAAATTGATGACAGGCCAACCCACTACGAAGGTTTTGGTACAGGTAAAGACAGAGAGGGTAAAGACAGAAACCCGGCGGATATTGACAGCCAGATGTACACCAGCACCCCAAACCTGGAGAACGCTGCTAAAGATGATAAACTAACCAAGCCGTTTTACCTGTGCGAGTACGCACATGCCATGTTTAATTCGATGGGTTCGGTTGATCTTTACAATGACTTGTTTGATAAATACCCAGCTCTACTTGGTGGCGCTATTTGGGAGTGGCAGGATCAGGGACTGTACAATAACCGCGATGCTAAGCATCCTATCATCGCCTTCGGTGGAGGTTTCGGCGACTACCCGAATGATCATTACTTTATTCATAAAGGCGTGGTGTTTTCAAACAGAACACCTAAGCCACATTTCCCTGAGTTGAAACATGCCTACCAATGGATCACTATTAAAGCAAAAGATATTAAAAGCAAAACCTTCAGCATAAAAAACCGCTACCAGTTTACTAACCTGAGCAGCTTTACCGCTAAATGGGAGTTAAGTGAGGATGGTGCGGTTATATCATCAGGCAACCTGTTGGCGGGCTCTGTAAACCCGGGGCAGGAGAAGGATATTAAATTACCTTACGTAATTAAAGCTAAAGCAGGAGCGGAGTATTTTGTTCGTGTGTTCTTCCAGTTATCAACCGATAAACTTTGGGCTGCAAAAGGCTTTGAAGTAGCTTCGCAGCAGTTTGAATTGGGTGTGCCGGTGCCGGCTGTGGTGGATAGGTCGCAAGGTGGCAACCTTAGTTTAAATGATTCAAAAAATGATATTAAAATAAAAGGCAATGGCTTTAGCCTGGAGTTTGATAAAGCCAAAGGCACCTTCATCAAAATGGAAAAAGCTGGTGAGGATTTGCTGCGCGATGGCGGCGGCCCGGCATTGCACCTGTGGCGTGCCCCACACCAGACAGATGATATGTGGGCCTACCAAAACTGGGTTAAAAACGGCCTGAAAGAACTAAGCTGGACGGTTGACGAAGTAAGTACTACACAACCTGCGCCTAATGTTATACAAATAAAAGTAGGCTTAACCGGCAAAGGCGCGCAAAGCTTTTGGGTTAAACACCAGGCCCTATATACCATCAACGGAAAAGGAGAGATCAAAGCTGATAACGATGTAAGCTTTAGCGACCCTAAACTGGTATTGGCCAGGATGGGCGTACGCCTATTGCTGGATAAAAAGCTGGATAAATTTGACTACCTGGGCCGCGGCCCTATGGAAAACTACGCCGACCGTAAAAGCGGTTTCAATGTGGGCCATTACAGTAGCAGTGTGTTACAACAAATGACCGGCTATGAAAAACCAATGGAGCAAGGCAATCATGAGGATGTACGCTGGGCAAACCTCACTTCTGCTAAAGGAGCGGGTTTACGCATCAAACAAGTTGATTCGTTATTACAGGTTTCCGCATTACCTTATAGCGATGAAGAGATGGACCCGGTTGAATACAAGATCGATCTGCCAAAAAGTAAAGGTACCGTGCTTTGCATCAGCCATAAAACTTTGGGGGTAGGCTCAAACGGCTGCGGTCCGCGCCCGCTGGAGCAGTACCAGGTGTTTGCTAAACCCGCTTCGTTTAGTTACACCATAACGTTACTGGAAAAGAAATAATCATAAACACCGTAATAAGTTGGCAAAGCCCGGCAGAAATGCCGGGCTTTTTGTTTTTGAACGCAAGTACCATAAATCAAGACGATCGTGAAAACATGAACAGCTTTTACAGCCGTTATTTTGCCCTTGTATCCGGTATTAGTTCTTTTTTAAAGGCGAGCTTTATGCAGAAGAATAACCGTATACAAAGCTCATCATTTGGTCTCAACCGAGATGGATAAATTGGTAAAACCCCGGCATCCCCGCCGGGGTTTTTTGTTTCGTTTTGTATGTAAATGACATAAATGTAGACGATCGTGAAAACGGTCACAGCCCCTGGCGCTGTTACTTTGCCGGTAGAAAAACAAATTGATATAAACATCTCTCCGAATGATCTCAGCCGGGATCTATACAACTGGTTAAACCCTGGTAGCCCTACCGGGGTTTTTTGTGTTGCTTTTGAATATAAGTGACAGAAATATAGACGATTGTGCAAACGTTGCCAGCGTTAATCATAGTTATTTGTATGTATTCCCCGATATAAATAGCTGTTGATCTTCTGGTCCTTTTGCGTCCCCTGGCAATTGTTATGCACTGTCTGTAAATCTTTATATAACCTTAAAAAACAAATTATGAGAAGAAAACTTAACATGCACTACTGGCGCAAGCCAATTGCCTGCGCAACCTTGCTGGCTTTAAGCCTGGCAGCCTGTAAAAAAACACAAACAGAAATGCCGCCCCCAGCAACTAGGGAAGAAGTCGCTACAAGCGCTAAAAAACTTTCGGTAAATGTATTGGTTGATGTTAACGCTAATGCCGATGCCGCTTTTGCCGCCTATAACACCAGTTTCCTGGTAACGTCCGGCAGTACACAATACTACAAAGAGGCATTGAATGTGCCCGGCAAAGACTATTTCTGGCGCCAGGCGCTGGATATACAAATGGTGGAAGATGTTTACCTGCGCACTAAAAGCGCCGCGCACAAAACACTGCTTACTAATCTGCTTAATACCTTCCTGCAACAAAACCAGGGTAGCGGGGGCTTATACGACTGGAACTGGAACGATTTTAATGACGACCTGCAATGGGCTGGTATAGCCTTCGCCCGTGGTTACCAAATTACCGGAAATGCAACATTTTTAAATCAAGCCAAGTATGCCTTTAACCGCAGCTACGATCGCGGTTGGACGAGTGAACTGGGGGGCGGTTTATGGTGGGATGTCGATCACGAGTCTAAATCGGGCCTGAGCAATAACCCGGAGATGATATTGGGCTGCTATATTTATGAGGCTACCAAAGATGTAACCTATCTCAATAAAACCATCGCCATTTATAACTGGGTGAAGGCTACCTTGTATAACTCATCAACAGGCGCGGTGTATGAGAATATATCACCAAGCGGTGTAGTGAGTAATTCGGCAAATGTGTACAATATCGGCGCGTTTGTTGGCGCGGCTAATCACTTGCACAGGCTTACCGGTAACTCAACCTATTATGATGATGCCAAACGCTCGGTTGATTATGTAAAGAACAACAAAACCGTAGGCGGTATCATGACCAATGGACAGCGACAGGGCACCTGGCAGTCAGAATTTGTGCGTGGACTGGGAGAGTTTGTACGTGATAATAACCTGTGGAGCACTTACTATGCCTGGATGAAACAAAATGCCAACGCTGCCTGGAACGTGCGCCGTACCGACAAAAACCTGATCTGGAACAACTGGACATCAACCACACCATCGGATAACATTACCACAGCTTTAGAATGCGTAGGAGGGGTGATCATGCAACAGGTTACGCCAACCACACAGCCTAACGGCATTACCGATAACTCTATCTATCGTTTAACGCCCAAAATAAATGATGGCAGTGCGATTGATATAGCAGGCTCTACAGCCGGGTCATTGGCCGAGATATACGGCTGGAATAACGGAGGTAATCAAAAATTCAGGCTGCTGTCATTGGGTTATGGTTATTACCGCCTGGTGCCTCAGCATAACACCGCAACTTCGCTTGATATTACAGGCGGAAGTAACGCCAATAATACTCCGGTTGAAATATGGACTACACAAGCCAATAACGGCGCGCAAATGTTTAAAATGGTTTATGATTATGATGGTTATTACAAGCTTAAACCAAAATGCGCACCATCAAGCTGCGTTAACGTAACAGCGGGTAACCCGGCCAACCTTACCAAGTTGGTACTTTGGCAGGAAGCCCTCGGTGATAATGAGCGTTTTTCGTTAGTTGTACAATAAATAATAACCACAAGCAGACGGTATAAAAAAGGGCGTCGTTTCCGGCGCCCTTTTTATATGGTATTTTATCTAACAGGTATTAATTGTCCACGTATTCTGTTTTAGATTTGCGTATACCCTTTTCGATCAGCATTTTTCCGATCTGATCAACCATAGCTACAGAAGCCTCGATCTCGTCTTTGCGGATAGCTACGCTTTCGATATTGAAGCCGAAAGGTATGCAACGCTCGGCACAATAAGCGGTTAGTTCGGCTGCATTGTCCAGGCAAACTTTAACAGATGCATCCAACATGTTTTCAGATCTAAGCAATTCATCTTTTAGTTCTTCCGGGATGTGAATGCCCAGCCATTCCATAAAGTTGAGCGTTTTTGGCGATCCGCAAGCTGTTAATGTAAATATGACGGTGGGTGGTAAAATCTGTTGTTCTGTACAGGTTTGGCAAAGGTCTTCAACTATCTTTTTGGCATAGTCTACATTAAATACACACTGCGACACGAAGTAAGAAACACCGCTGGCCACTTTATCCAGAATGCGTTTGTCCTCATCATTTAATACCGCGTGCCTTTCCGGAATGGTAACAGCGCCTATTACAGAAGTATCCTGGTGCTTGCTCCATAGCTGGTAAGCTTCGGTTAACGTTGTTTTTACTTTAAAATCAGGCGCAGGTACGCCTACAAACACCGGGTAAAATTGATGTTGATGAAGTTCTTCCAGCCACGCTGATAATTCCTCGGCGGTGAATTTACCGGCTGGGCGATAGATGATCTTTGGGATATTGAGCTCCTGAAGATGGTTCATTGCAAAGCCCAGTGGATCATGCGCATTTAAAAAAGGGAACGGTCTTTCTTCTGATGTCCTGGCCGATTCGTCCTGAACATCATAAACCACCAACGCGTCTATATCTAATGGTATAAGCCTGTCAAGCGTTTTTTTTGCTATCTCCGCCACACGCTCGGGACCGGTCTCAGCTTTTGGTGGCGTGATACCGTAAGTTAAAATGCCCGATTGGCCGGATTTGATCTTCTGCAAAAACATATTGAAACTAATTATGATCTAAATAATACTTTTTGGTACTAACCAAAATAATATGGTGGGCCAAACTTACAAAAACCTGCGCCATAGTTTTAATTTTAATCGCCTCTATTTATTAAAATAATGGCTGCGGACTACCTTGCCCGCAGCCGTTAATAAAATAGCTACGCGTTATCGGCTACGCTTATTTTTTCGCGTGCCTCTTTAGCAGCGGCTACCATATTTTCCAACGCGGCTTTGGTTTCGGGCCATTTGCGGGTTTTTAAACCGCAATCCGGGTTAACCCAAAGGTTTTGTGCTGGTAGCAGGTCGGCAGCTTTTGCCAGTAGGGATACCATTTCTTCGGTAGTAGGTACACGGGGCGAATGGATGTCGTAAACACCCGGGCCAATCTCATTCGGGTACTCAAAATGCGCGAATGCATGTAACAGTTCCATTTGCGACCGCGAAGTTTCTATCGTGATCACGTCTGCATCCATCGCGGCTATGTGCTCAATAATATCATTAAACTCGCTATAGCACATGTGGGTGTGTATTTGGGTTTCATCTTCCACGCCGCTGGCGGTAACCCGGAAAGCACTCACAGCCCAATCCAGGTAACGCGGGCGTTTGGCCTTACGTAGCGGTAAGCCTTCGCGTATAGCGGCCTCATCTATCTGGATGATGCCAATGCCTGCTTTTTCTAAAGCAACCACCTCGTCGCGTATAGCTAAAGCTATCTGGTTGGTAGTTACATCGCGTGGCTGATCATCACGAACAAATGACCATTGCAGAATAGTTACCGGACCGGTAAGCATGCCCTTCATCGGCTTGTTGGTTTGTGCTGCGGCAAACTTGCTCCAGCGTACGGTCATATCAGCAGGGCGACTTATATCGCCGAAAATTACGGGTGGCTTAACACAGCGACTGCCATAGCTTTGCACCCAGCCGTTTTTAGTGAACAGGAAGCCGTCCAATTGCTCGCCAAAGTATTCAACCATGTCGTTACGCTCAAACTCACCATGCACTAATACGTCCAGGCCAATTTCTTCCTGCCAGCAAATGGATTCGATGGTAGCTTGTTCGATAGAGGTTTCATACTGTTCGGCAGTCAGATCGCCTTTTTTAAATTTGGCACGTAACTGGCGGATGTCATCTGTTTGCGGGAATGATCCAATGGTAGTTGTAGGGAAGGCAGGCAGATTAAAGCGGTCGCGGTGCAATTGCTGGCGGATGGGGAACGCGCTTTTGCGGGTCGCGTCAGCTTCGCTAATAGCAGTCACACGATCTTTTACCGCTTGTTTATGTACTTTTTGTGAAGTGCGGCGGCTTTCAATAGCGGCAATATTAGCTTGCAACAGATCGTTGTTTCCTTCAGTTATCTGTTTCAGCTCTGCTACTTCGTTAAGTTTTTGTTTGGCAAAGGCCATCCAGTTTTTGATCTCCGGGTCGATGGCTGTTTCCAGGTCAAGATCAATAGGGCTGTGTAATAATGAGCACGACGGCGCGATGATGACGCGATCTGCGCCCAGTTTTTCTACTGCTTTATTGATCAGCGCTAATGATTTTTCATAGTTGTTCTTCCATACATTGCGGCCATCAACAATGCCTACAGACAGGATCAGAGCGTCCGGTATCAACGTCAGCACTTCGTCCAGTTGTTCTGGTGCACGTACCACGTCTATATGCAGTGCAGCTACCGGCAAGTTTACAGCAGTTTGGGTGTTATCAAGTAATGCTTCAAAATAGGTAGCCACCAGTAGTTTTACGCCACTTACACGGTTGGCAATAACCCGGTAAGCAAATTCAAAGGCCTCCTTTTCTTTTTTTGACAGATCAAGCGCCAGGCAAGGCTCGTCCAGTTGTATCCAGGTGGCGCCTTGTTGTTTTAAGCGATTGATGATCTCTACGTACACGGGTACCAGGCTTTTGATCAGCTCGATACGCTCAAAACCGTCTTCCTTTTCTTTACCAAGCGTTAAGTAACTAACCGGGCCAACCAATACCGGTTTAGCTTTGTCGCCCAATACAGCTTTAGCCTCGTTATATTCATTAAATACTTTTTCTGAAGATAATTTAAAGGTTTGTTTAGCCATAAATTCAGGAACCAGGTAGTGATAATTGGTATCCAGCCATTTGGTCATTTCCATGGCGGTAATGTCCAATCCGTCTTTCTGGTAACCACGGGCCATGGCAAAGTAAAGGTCACGTTCTGTATTACCTTTTACGTCGGCTACCGGCGTGTAACGTTGCGGTACAACGCCTAATAACAAATTCATATCCAGCACCTGGTCGTAAAAGCTAAAATCATTACATGGGATAAGGTCAATGCCCGCATCTAATTGCGTTTGCCAGTTATCATGCTTTATTTTTTTGGCTGTCTCGTCTAGTTCACCGGAAGTTATTTTGCCGGCCCAGTAACTTTCACAGGCTTTTTTTAGTTGTCGTTGGCCACCAATGCGCGGATAGCCCAGGTTTTGCGTTAGCATATTTTCAAGTATATAAGTAGCTAATAAATTTATACAAAATTATATTTATAGATTTATTAGCTATTTAAAATTATAAAATAGGTGTTTTGATCTACTATTTAAATTTTATTTAGTATTTTTATCTTTGTTGGTGGTGTTTCACATATCATAAAAGATTTTTATACTGCATGGAAAATTTAGATCAAACAGATTTGTTATTGTTAAGGATATTGGGAAGCAATTCCAGCCATACTATTAAGGAATTGGCAGCACACGTAAATCTATCGCCAACACCTGTTTTGCAAAGGGTAAAAAGGCTGGAGAGCACCGGATACATTAAAAAGTATATCGCCCTGCTTGATCCGGAGAAATTTCAGCAAGGCTTTATTGTTTTTTGCAATATCAGGTTAAAACAACACGATAAAAATATTGGGCACCAGTTTGTACAAGATATTATGAAGATAGACGAAGTGGTTGAGTGCTATAACATATCCGGCGACTACGATTTTATAATGAAGGTTTTCGCCAAAGACATGAAGCACTACCAGGATTTTGTTTTTAATAAACTAGGTTCTGTCGAAAGTATCGGCAGCACGCATAGCACCTTTGTAATGGCCGAGATCAAAAATATGCATAATATCAGCTTTTAGATAGTAAACAGCCTGCGCAAATGTGAAAGTTTAAAGCATAAAAAAAGGAAATAACTTTTGGTTATTTCCTTTCGGCGGAGAGCTAGGGATTCGAACCCCAGGACCTGTTACAGTCAACAGTTTTCAAGACTGCCGCAATCGACCACTCTGCCAGCTCTCCGGGGACAAAAGTACAAATCCGGAGCGAATTGACAAATTTGAATTGCGTTTTTTTTAAAGTTTTTTTAACGATATCGTAACCGATTGAACGTTAAAGAAATAAAGATGTTAATGGATGGGCGTTTTTGTTTTAAATGAGTTAAAACGCGGCTTCTGCACCTTAATGTTGCGCTTGGCAAGGTCGATACTAGCGTTTAATTCGAACCCGATGAGCAAAATAAGTGAGTTTAAATATAGCCATATCATCACCACGATGATGGTGCCTATGGAGCCATATACTTTATTGTAGGAAGCGAAATTGTTGATATAATAGGTGAATCCTAATGACGATAATACTGCAAGTGTTGTGGCCAATATTGATCCGGGATTGATGTATCCCCATTTTAATTTATGCGAAGGGCCGTAGCGATAAAGCAAAGCTATCGTCACAAAAAATATCACCACAATAATTATCCAGCGCGATAAGGCAAGTAGGTACAGCCAGAAATGACTTTGGCTGGCAACGTGGCTTTGCAAATAGGTTATTACGGTTTGGCCGGCTATCATCACCGCAATAGCAACAATTAAAGCAAAGCTAATAACTACCGTTAGGGTAGTAGCCACTACGCGGCGTTTAAACCAGGTACGTTTTTCTAATATTAACGATGAATTATTAAAGGCCTGCATTAATCGGCTTACGCCATTGGTGGCAAAGTAAAGGGCGGTAACAAAACCTGCCGATAATAAACCCGCATTTTGGTTTTTAATAATGTCTTCTATCGTGTTTTCAAATGCAAGGTAAGTATAGGTTGGCAGGATGGACTGCAATACCTCCAATAGCTTATCCTGAAAATTATCAACCGGTATATAAGCTATCAGCGTAAATAAAAACAGTGCTGCAGGGAAAAGCGCCAGCATAAAGCTATAGGCTAATGAGGATGCACGGGTTAGGATAGAATCTTCCAGGAACTCATTGATCACTTCGCGTAAGGCATCGTATAACGACATGCCTCCAAAACCGGGCAACATAACTCTTTTAGTCCCGTTAACCAGGCTATGGTATGGCCTTACGTGGCGAAACAGAAAACGGTGCAACCATTTCATTAGTAGCTAAATTACTCAAAAAATGGTTTCAGCCTGTCTAAAAAGTCTTGCGCAGGCAGGCAGGGGCGGTTATTGGCCATGTTAACAAATACCAGTAAGGTTTCGCCTAAGTGTATCAGTTCCAGTTTTTCGTTAAACAATTCGTATCTGAAATGAATTTTAACACCCGGCATTTTATCCATAATAACCTTAACGGTGATCTCTTCATCATAACGAGCCGGTTTAAGGTACTTACACTTCATTTCCAGCACGGGCATCATAATGCCCGAAGCTTCCATACCCGAATAGGTTAGGCCCAGCGTACGCAGCATTTCTACACGGCCAACTTCAAAAAACTGGGCATAGTTGCCATAGTACATGTAACCCATTTGGTCGGTTTCGGCATACCGTACCCTTATCTTAGTACTGTTTTCAAACATTATTTTTTGATGTTACGCTCATCAAGCGCTTTACGGAATTTTTGGGCATTTTTATTGTGTTCAGCAACGTTTGCCGCGAAGTTATGATAGCCCGAAAAATCTTCCTTTGCAACCATGTAAATATAGTCGCTTGGTTTTGGGTCAAGTACCGCTTTTATTGCATTAACAGATGGCATCATGATGGGCCCCGGAGGCAAGCCGGTATGCACATAAGTGTTGTAAGGCGATGGATTTACCAGGTAACGATTTAGTACGCGTTTTATGGTAAAATCGTTCATTGCGAATATAACTGTCGGGTCTGATTCCAGTTTCTGGCCTTTTTTAAGGCGGTTAAGATACAAACCGGCAATAGTTGGCATTTCGTCATCATGTAAAGCTTCGGCATCAACTATTGAAGCTAAAATAGATACCTCGACGGGGTTTAAATTAAGGTCGACGGCTTTTTGCTTACGTTCTGTGGTCCAAAAGTTTTCATAATGCGCGTACATGCGTTTAAAAAGCTTCTCGGGTGTGGTGTTCCAGTATATCTCGTACGAGTCGGGCATAAATACGCTGTACACATTATCAGTAGTAAAGCCAAACTGTTTCACAAAATCAGCGGAATCAAGTAAGCTGATAATCGCTGCCGAATCGGGTTCTAACTTTTTAGATGCAAAGCCGGCAAATTGCTCTTTAAGCCTGATGTTTTGAAATTTTAAAGTAACAGCCTCCTGGTTACCGGCTGCCAACATATTGATGAGTTTACGGTTGCTCATACCTTCCTGCAGGCGATACTTGCCCGGTTTAACACGGCCAATATATTTCATGTTATGCGCAGCCCAATCAAAATAAGTTGTATCTGTTACTATGCCTTTTTCGCGGATGGTTTGGTAAACTTCGTTGTAGCCTTCGCCTGTGCGTATGTATAAGTAATCTTCTTTACCGGTAACATTGGGGCCAAAATACCTGATGTAATAAAAGAATCCCGTACCGGCTAAACCAATAACGATCAAAACTACCAGGGCAATGATGAATTTCCTGAACGTTCCGCCTGATGATGCTTTTGTAGCCATGATTATTTTATGAATGTTTTTGTTGTTGATGTCGTTGTAAGGCCAGTAAACCGCCTGTTAAATTTGTTGCATTAAGGTAGCCGTTTTGTATTAAAATTGCCTGTGCCGTTTGGCTGCGTATGCCGGCCCTGCATATAACAATTATTTCGTCGGTTTTGTTATAAGCCAGTTTGGTTAAATTGTTTTCAAGGGTAGATAAGGGAACGTTTGTGCCGCCTATATTATAAGTATGATATTCAATAATTTCGCGCACGTCAAGCAGTATCACCTCTTCTCCGGCGTGTAATTTACCTTGCAATGCAACGGCATCCATCTCTTTCATGTGCCTTTAATTACCGCCTTGCGAAACTGTTAAATTAACACGGGTGCCTATGCTGGCCTTGGTAACCGAATCTGTCGGTAAAGGCATTTGGCTAACAATTACCAAATTGCTTGAATCGGTAATGGCGCCCCGGTAAGTAATATTACCCAAAGTTAAGCCCGAACGCGGGATAACAAAACGCACCTCATCCAAATCCCGACCGGTAAAATCAGGTATCTCCACCTCGCTGGCACCTGCGCCGTCGCCTAATACCAGGTCAAGTTTTGAACCTTTAGGTATTTTGGTACCAGCTTTGATGATCTGGCCACCCAGGCGCACTTCAAGCACCATATCGCGGGCAATATCTGCACGGTAGGTAGTGTCACCTACTTTTAAGCCGTAGTTTGATAGTATGGCGGCTGCGCTGACGAAAGGCTGTTGCTCAACTTCGGGCATAGCAACCGGCGGCGCCTGGCGTGTTATAACCGTAATATATATCACCCGGTGCTCTTTAACATTGGTTCCGGGATCGGGGTCTTGCTCAATTACGGTGCCCGGCTCTGCATCGCCCTGGTAAACCGAATCTACCTGGGCGGTAAAACCTTGCTCTTCCAGTAAAGCTATGGCACGTTCGGCACTAAGGCCTTTTAGCTTGGGTACCGGTACGCCAACGCCATGGTCGGTATACCAACCTAAGCTAAAAAATGCTATTAAAACTACGGCGACAACAGAGCCTATAGCCATTAAAAGCGTGTTACGGAAAGACTTGGTTTTTATATAGGCTGTAAATTTATTCATTGTTTGTTACTAAGTAAATCCTACTTAATTAAGTATCAAACATAGCTTAAAATTTTTAATTTATATAGTTTGACGGGCTTAAATAAAGCAATTAGGTAAGGCATAAGCGCTTGTATTAATGGTGCGCATTTTTGTTTAGCACGACTTTTAAATTTAGCTATATTTGACCGTATGAGCATCAAGAACATTGCATTACTGGCCGGCGGTTTTACCGGCGAATATGAAGTATCTATTAACAGCGCTAAAAATATTGCCGCTAACCTCGATCCGGCGAAATATAAGGTTTACACCATACTAATAAACCGCGACCGTTGGTTTTACACCGACGGTGCTACGCAAACAGATATTGATAAGAATGATTTTACGATTACCCTTGAGGGCGAAAAGATAAAATTCGATTTCGCGTTTATCACTGTTCACGGCACGCCGGGCGAGGATGGTAAATTGCAGGGTTATCTCGATCTGTTAAATATCCCCTACAATACCTGCGATGCTACAACGTCTGCCATTAGCATGAACAAGGCTTACACCAAGGCTATTGTAAACGGTATACATGGTTTGCACACCGCGCGTTCGTTAAAACTGATGAAACGCGACGGGCATGATATTGCCGCTATTGCTGCCGTACTTCATTTCCCCTTATTTATTAAACCCAATAACGGGGGCAGCAGTGTAGGCATGAGCAAGGTTTACAACGTTGCCGGTTTGCCCGATGCTATTACCCGCGCTTTTGACGAGGACGACCAGATATTGGTTGAAGAGTTTATTAAAGGCCGCGAGTTTAGCCAGGGTATAGTACACCTGGATGGTAAGATAGTGGTGTTGCCTAATACCGAGATCAAAAGCTCGAAAGACTTTTTTGACTACGAAGCTAAATACACTACCGGCGTAACCGAGGAGATAACCCCGGGCGACATCGACCCACAAAAGAATAAAGAAATAGCCGAGATACTAACCGAGGTTTATATGCGCCTTAACTGCCGCGGCATGGTGCGCGTTGATTTTATTTTGCAGGAAGAAACCAATAATTTCTACTTTATCGAGATAAACACCACGCCAGGCCAATCAGCCAATAGCCTGATACCACAACAGGTGCGTGCTGCTGGTATGAGCGTTCAGGATTTTTATGGCAGGCTGATAGAGGGGGCGATGTAATAAGGTGCGCCACTTTTAAAGTGGCGCATGTGGCGCACTCGTTTTTTATAACTAATTGAATATTAATTTTTTATGCAAAAAAGCGGCGCAATGCGGCGCACCCTGTAAAAATAGTTAAATTGTTTATTTTCAAGCTGTTATTTAAAATATCCTGATATGGGTTTAATATAGTGGCGCACCCCGGCAGGCTCAAATCAGGTTGCAAAATGCACCCCACATTCGTCCTGTTTGCACCTTCGCGTTTTAAACAGGTGGCTGTACCTTTGAATTGCTAATCAAATCAAAACAGATCATCCTTAAAAAATAAAAAAATGGAAACCGCAGCAAAACCAACAATTACCGTAGAAGCTACTATTAACGCGCCGATAGAGAAAGTATGGGCATTATGGTCAGAACCTACACATATCACCCAATGGTGCCAGGCATCAGAAGACTGGCACGCACCTTACTCCGATAACGACCTGCGCGTAGGCGGTACTTTTAAAACCACTATGGCTGCAAAAGACGGCAGCTTTAGCTTTGATTTTGGCGGAACTTATACCGATGTGCAGGAAAACAGCTTTATGGCTTACACCATGGGCGATGGCCGTACGGTAAAAATTACCTTTGTAAGCGAGGGCGATACCACCCGCGTTATTGAAACCTTCGACCCGGAAGACCAAAACCCGCTTGAAATGCAGCAAGGCGGCTGGCAGGCTATCTTAAATAACTTTAAAAATTATGTCGAAGCTAACTAATGGTTTTAAACTTAATTGATACAAAAATGGCTCGCTTATCGGCGAGCCATTTTTGTTTATTGCAATTGTGCCTGCTGGATAAGCGCGTAATGTTGATTGGGTCGCTTAAAGGTGAATAACCACCACATCCTCAGCTTTAAAAATAGCGTGTACATTACCATGGGGATAATAATACCAGCTATCCAGATGGAGAAGAACAATACCGGTGCCACGTTTATTTTAAGGATGCTTTGCAGCACGATACGTAAGGCGCTCATTACCACTATTTGCATACAGTAGATAAACAACGAGTGATAACCTATTACACGAAGGAAAGACAGCACACGATACTTTTGCAATAAAAAAGATAAACTGATAGAGGTAGCGCAGCCGACTAAAGCCTCAAAAAAGTAGAACCAAGGCAATTTGTGTTCTACGTAGTTAATACCTTCCGGTAAGGTATTGATATTAAGTTCGGCGAAGTAGTATTGCATAACCAAAAACAGTACTAACAAAGGCACAAATATCTTCCAGGACGTAAAACGATCCACATAGGTTTGGTTCAGGAATATGTTGGATATGGCATCGCCCAAAGCAAAGAAAATGTAAAACTGGCAGATATCAGTTAGCATACCAGCCCTGATATCATTGATATGTATATAGCTGGATACGCAATATAAGCCAGCACCAATTACCAGTTGTATATATGCTGATAAGTTTAATTTAGACCTTAATATCGCATATGTCATTCCTATAAAAAACAAAGCATTGAGGTACCAAAAATGCCCCACTTCCCGTGGTTCTATTAATAAGTTTAGGTAGAATTTTGGACTAACGCCCGAGTGCGTATAGTGCGAGGTAAGTAAAGCCAGCGTTACCTGTATGCCTCCCCACACCAGTAAGGGATATAAAATGTTATTGGTTCGGTTTATCAAATATGCGCCTAAACCGCGTTTTGCCAGGCTGCGCGATATCAACACACCCGACACGATGAAAAATAAAGGCATCCTGAAACCATATAAAAATACAGCCAGGTAGTTTAGTACAGGGTAGCGCGTCATATCCACTTCGTGTGCGGTAAGCAGGGAGAAGGCATGCCCGTAGGACACCAATATAATACTGATGCCTTTATCATAATCTAACCACACAAAGCGGTTTTCGCGCAGAATGAATTTTGAGTTGAACAGGTTAAGCCTGTCCGTAATAGTTTTTGTCATTAATCAGGGGGTATAGGGGCGCCGGTTGTTTTGTTTGTGTTTAGGTAACCTGCTTAAACATAAATGCAAATTGTTCTACAGTGGTATAGCCTATTTTTTCATAAAATTTATAGGATGGCATAAACTTGTTGGTCATTAAAAACAGTATAGCCAGGTTGTTTTGTTTGGCATAACTTTCACAGTGTTTCATTAGTTTTTTGCCGTAGCCCATGCCTTGTTTTTCGGGCGTGATGAAAAACTCGTCTAACACCAGTTGCTGGCTTGTCCACCAGGTTTTTGTATGTGCAAGTGTTGCGCCGATGAGTTGCTGGTCATCATACAACAAAAAAC
Organism: Mucilaginibacter sp. A3364; assembly: GCF_059690715.1. Taxonomy (NCBI): domain Bacteria; kingdom Pseudomonadati; phylum Bacteroidota; class Sphingobacteriia; order Sphingobacteriales; family Sphingobacteriaceae; genus Mucilaginibacter; species Mucilaginibacter sp. A3364. The sequence goes on along the minus strand of NZ_JCAWED010000001.1, from coordinate 2,128,586 downwards.
CTGTAAAATAAGACGAGCTTGTATACTCTGACAGGTATTGGCCGGCTTTTTCGCGGGTCCAATCGCAATTCCAGGGCGAACCGTTGTATGCTTTTATAAAAATGTCAACGCAGTCGTCGAGTTTATCAATAGTAAGCGGTTGTATTTCCATTTAAGTGGCTTTAAAAGGGATTGTTACGGCGGTCAAGCAGGCTCTGCATGGTTTTAGCCAGCGTGCCAACGTACGGCGGCTCAAACATGGAACGATGATCACCGGGGACATGAAATACTTCCACACCTTTACGCGCAAATTCTTTCCAGCCAAACAAAGCCATATCATCGGCATAGTGTACAGATATGTTTGCCCTAAACAGGTATACTTTATTATCAAATGGCTGCATCCTGAAGTTCTTGAAAGCGATGTGGTGTTTTTGCTGGATGCTGTTTATTTGCTTAAAAAAGCTTTCGTTGTCTTTATAGTAGTTTTCGGGTTTGTAAATAGGCTCGCCCGGCAGGCTAAGCAATGCGGTACGTAATTTACCGGCCAACGCAATCACATTGCGTTTTAATTTACGATACCATAACTTATACAATGGCTTAGGCTGCGGGCGCTCGGCATCGGTATCAAGCATAATAAGCATATCAATTTTTTTGCCCATGCTTTCCATCTGGCGCTCCATCTCGGTAGCTACATAACCGCCGAAAGAATAGCCTGCGAAAATGTATGGCCCGTTTGGGTTATGCCGCAAAATTTCCTCCAGGTATTGCCCGGCAATGGCTTGCATGTTATCAAATGGCTCGTCAATACCATTTAAACCCAGAGCCTGCAGGCCAAAAACCGGTTGCTCGTTATCAAGCAAAGCTGCCAGTTTGCTAAAGTTTAATACGTTGAGGCCTTCGCCGTGTATTAAATATAAGGGCGGTTTAGTGCCCGAAGGTTTTATAGGCACCAGGCATTTATGTACCTCTTCGGCTTTAGTATTACCATCAATAAACCCGGCAAGTGATCTTACGTCGGGGTATTTAAACAGGATAGCCAGTTGCAGTTTAAGACCGGTTTGTTTTTCCAGCTCGGTTAAAATTTGCACGGCCATTAACGAGTGTCCGCCCAGGTCAAAAAAGTTATCGGTTATACTCAGGTCGTTTAGCTCCATGCAATCCAACCATACAGCTTTAACCATTTTTTCGGTAGGGGTGGATGCTTGTACTTTGTTTTTTTCGTTTGTTGTTTCCTCAAGGTCTGATAGCGCTTTACGGTCAATTTTACCGTTAGCTGTAAGTGGCAGATTGGGCAGGTTTATCCAAACCGCCGGCACCATGTATTGAGGCAGTTTGGTTTTAAGGTATGATGACAGCGCATCCCGGTTAAAAGTACCTTTAGGCACAACATAACCTACCAGGCGTTTTTTACCATCAGCATCGTTTTTAGCTAACACCACGCCGCTGTCTACTATATCGCTACTATTCAGTACGCTTTCTACCTCACCCAACTCAACCCTGAAACCCTGAATTTTTACCTGGTTATCTTTACGACCGATAAACTCCATATTCAGATCAGGCCATATTTTGCCCGAATCGCCGGTGCGGTACATCATCCCGCCAGGTTGTTTATTAAACGGATCGGCGATAAAAGCAGCGGTCGTTTTTTCAGGCTCATTAGCATATCCTGTTGATACCCCTGCACCGCCAATATATAAATCGCCTACAACACCGTAAGGTACGGGCTGCAGGTGCTCATTTAGTACATAAAAGAAGTTATTATCCAGTGGTTTGCCATAAGGGATGCTTGGCCAGTTTTTATCAGTTTTTGTAACGGGAAAGAAGTTTGACCAAACCGTACCTTCGGTAGCACCACCCAGGCTTATTACCTGCGTTTGGGGCATGAATTTTTTAATACGATCGGGCAGATCGACAGGTATCCAATCGCCGCTCATGAAAACGGTTTTTAGGCTTTTACAGTTGTATTTGATATTGGTAAGTTCCAGGTTTTTGATGAGATAATCCATGGTGGTGGGCACCGAATCCCAGAAGGTAATATTATAGTCTATCAGCATGCGCTGTAGTTTTTTTACATCCTGTATCTCGTTTTGTTCGGCAATAACCAGGGTTCCGCCCGCTGCCAGTATACCAAAGATATCATACACCGACAGGTCAAAACACATAGAGGTAATGAATAGCAGGCTATCATCGGCCCCTACATTAAAATGCTTGTTAACCCACAACACCAGGTTTACCGCAGAGTGATGAGCTATCATTACACCCTTAGGCCTGCCGGTTGAACCTGAAGTATATATGGTATAAGCCAACTGATCACTACTTATTTTTAAAGCAGGGTCAGTATCGGCAAAGTTTTTAAGCTCATCAAAATCTATAGTTAAAAATTCATTTTCGGTAAGTATAGATTTTAGCGGATAGCTTTTATCGGCAACAACCAGTTTTAATGATGATTGATTGTAAATATATTCCTGCCTGTCTATAGGATAATCCGGATCAATGGGTACATAGGCGCCGCCGGCTTTTAGTATGCCCAACATACCGATGATCATCTCAAAATCGCGCGTTACCAGCAGCCCAATATTATCTGCCGGTTTTACGCCTTTGCTGATTAAAAAATGCACCAATTGGTTGGCGTCCGCGTTTAGCTGCGCGTAAGTTATTTTTTTATTCCCTTTGCGCAGGGCAACCTGGCCAGGTGCTAAAGCGGCGCGTTCTTCAAATAACTGAAACAGTGTTTTATGCCTAGGGTAGGGTACAACGGTATTGTTAAAGTCAACAATAATTTGCTGCCATTCCTGGTCGGTTAGTATTTGATAGGCACCTACAGCTTTAGCTGGTTTTTCAACTATGGCTTTTAGTAGGGTGGTATAATGCTGCGCAAAGGCTGATATGAAACCTTTGTTAAACTTGCCTTCGTTATAATAGATCTGTACATCGGCCCCGGCACTGGTTTCGCTAACAAATAAGCAAAGGGTAAAGTCTGTAAATTGTTTGATAGTTTCTTCAAGCACCTCGGCCGATATCAGGTTTTGTGGCTGATCGAACATGAACAGGGTTTGAAATACTTCAAGACCCGCCTGCATGCTTGTTACAAATTGTGTTAAAGCCTCAAATGTTAATTGTTCGCGGCCATCCTCGCTTTGCCTGGTTTGACTAAGGTTTTTTAGTAAAGTTGTAAAAGCTGTGTTGCCATCAAACCGGGTTCGTATGGCATTAAATAATGGCTGCGATGTTTGGCCGTTATGTTGTTGTATAAAAGCCTGCGTTAAAAATATATCATCCTGCCCGGTATAGCGATGCAGGAGGACCTTAAATGCCGCCAGGTATACTACTTCAGAATTTGTACCCTCATTTTGAGCAAGACTTTTTACTGCATTGCTTAAATCAGGTTTTATAAAAAAGCTGAGCATACCTTGTTTACGTAAATTGCCGGGCTGTAGATGGCGGTTAACAGGCATTTTTAGTACAGGAAGGGCTTTAAAATGGTTGTTGAACGGATTATAATTATTTAACTTACCCTTACTAAGCAAAAAACATTGCGGCATGTGATATGGTTCATTTAGTTTAAGGGTGCGATTTAAAGTTGTGAAATTAATTCTACTTCAAAGAAAAAAGAATTGTAACAAACCAGATACATCAGCAAGATTATTGCCTCTTAATAAAATACAGACGGTTGTTTAGTTTGTAAATGATTGATAATGTATTACAACATCATCGGGTATTTTTAGTGCCTTGCCGCTGTTCATATCTATCATTACAAAATCAAACCACCCATCGCAGCACAATTTGTTGTTCGTTTTTTTGGTAATGGCGAATTTTACGCGGCACACTTTTTCGTCAATGCTTTCAATGCCGGTGGCGACGGTAAAGTAGTCGCCTAACAGCAACGGGCGTTTGTAGTCCATGTAAACACTGCGCACCAGCCAGCCAAAACCGCGTTCGGTAAACTTGTCCATGGCCATGCCGTAAAAAAGCTCCATATGATCATAACGGGCGGCCTGCACATAGTCAAAATATTTGCTGTTGTGCACATGGCGGTACATGTCTATATCGTCAGGGCGTACCCGGTATTCGGTTTGAAAGGTGGCGTAGTTGGTAGTTGTGGTCATTTAACAAATATCAACATTAAGTATTTTATTTAAACGTGTTTTGTATGTTTGGTAAAACCTGAATTCAATATCACATGATCAAACAAGTCATTTTCACTTTCATTTTATTCTTTAATATCGCGTTAGCCAATGCGCAGCATTTTACGGTTAAACACCTGATAGGCCGTTGGCAAAACACCCGCGATAAGGAATCAAATTTGGCTTTCTTCAGCGAATCGACCGGGGCGTTTTTAAGTAATGACGGATTCTTGAAAAATAAGATTCGGTTCGCGAGCAAAGGAAGTAACGACATTATTGAACTTAAAACTACTACCGATATCAACAGCGCTAATCCTAACTATGATACCTATTATTATAAGTTTCTTAATGACAGCGTTTTTATTACCACAAGGAGTAAAAGGATACCGGCTAAAGCAGATACAAGCAGCCCGGAGGTGGAAGTTTATAAGCGAATAAAGCACGAACAGCCAAGTGCAGCCATGCGCCCACACTCGTTTAATGATTTGCTTGGCTTTTGGATCTTTAGTTTCAAAAATGCGCGCGATACTTATCAGCTTACATTTGTAAACGATAGTGTTGTGAATTATTACAACAACAGGGAGGGAGCAAGGAAACTAAAATATGTTGTTGATTTCACCAGGCAACCAATAACAATAAACCTTTATCAAGACGGTAAGGTTGTGGAGGAAGGCTTGCTGGTTTTTGTAAATAAAAGTGCAATGCGCATCCAGTTTTATAAGTTAGGTAAGAGGCCCGACCATTTGAAGCGATTCATGCTTCCGGGAGTAAAATCGTCCATACCTTATCATAAGGCTACACCCGCTGACGGACAACCGAAAGGCTTTTAAATTTTGAATTTTTACTTTTGAATTTATTACTTACCTTTGCACCCAATTAATTAATTATTATACACGCTTTAATATTATTTACGTAATGTATTTAAGTCAAGAAGGAAAGCAAGAGCTTTTCGCAAAACATGGTAAGGGTCCTCAGGATACAGGATCAACTGAAGGTCAGGTTGCATTATTTACAACCCGTATCGCACATTTAACTGCTCACCTGAAAAAAAACAAACACGATTTTTCAACCCAGTTATCACTGCAAAAAATGGTAGGTAAACGTCGTGGTTTGCTAGCTTACCTTTACAAAAAAGATATTGAGAGATACCGTGCTATCATCAAAAACTTAGGTTTAAGAGATATCATCAAGTAACTTTAAGTTATTTTTTACAAAAAGCCATCCGCCTTTAGTTGGATGGCTTTTTTACTTTTTGAAACAAATTACACACAATATAAAAAACGATGTGCTCTAAAAGATGAAAAGCACATTACAACACAAAAAAGATGAGTTTAAACGTAATTAAAAAGGTTATTGATCTGGGCGATGGCAGAACCATCGAGATCGAAACCGGCAAACTGGCCAAACAAGCGGATGGATCAGTAGTAGTAAAAATGGGTGACACCATGTTATTGGCTACTGTGGTATCATCGCCTGAGGCAAAAGAAGGCGTAGATTTTTTACCGCTTTCTGTTGATTATCAAGAAAAATACGCGGCTACAGGCCGTATCCCGGGTGGCTTTTTACGCCGCGAAGCCCGTTTATCAGACTATGAGGTTTTGATCTCGCGTTTGGTTGACCGCGCTTTACGCCCATTATTCCCTGAAGATTATCACGCTGATACGCAAGTAATGATTTCATTGATATCAGCCGATAAAGATATTATGCCCGATGCATTGGCAGGTTTAGCAGCTTCGGCGGCACTGTCTGTATCTGATATCCCCTTCAACGGTCCTATTTCTGAAGTTCGTGTAGCTAAAATTGATGGCCAATTGGTTATCAACCCAACTTTAAGCCAACTAGCTAACGCTACTTTGGAATTCATCGTTGCAGGTAGCGAGCACGACATCAACATGGTGGAAGGTGAAAGTGCCGAGATCCAGGAAGAAGAGTTGGTTGAAGCAATTAAATTTGCCCACACAGCTATCAAAATTCAATGTTTAGCTCAAAAAGAGTTGACTATTGAGGTTGGCAAAACTGAGAAACGTACTTACAGCCATGAGCATAGTAATGACGAGCTTGAAAAAGCTATCTACGCTGCTACTTATGATAAAGTTTATGCAACCGCTGCCGAAGCTTCAGCTAAGGATGAGCGCGCTGCTAAATTTAAGGCTATCCGTGATGAGTATATAGCTACTTTGGGCGAGATTGATGATATCACCAAATCATTAGCCAAAAAATACTACCATGATGTAGAATATGACGCTATCCGTAACCTGGTATTAGATGAAGGTAAACGTTTAGACGGCCGTACCACTACTCAAATTCGTCCTATCTGGAGCGAAGTGGGTTACTTGCCTGCAGCTCACGGTTCGGCGGTATTTACCCGTGGCGAAACACAATCATTAACCACCGTTACTTTAGGTGCTAAGGATGATGAGCAAATGATTGATGGCGCGTTCATCAACGGCTACCAAAAATTCCTGTTACACTACAATTTCCCTGGTTTCTCAACCGGTGAGGTTCGTCCTAACCGTGGTGCCGGTCGTCGTGAAATTGGTCACGGTAACCTGGCTATGCGTTCGTTAAAACGTGTTTTACCTGCTGATGATTCAAACCCTTACACAATCCGTGTAGTATCTGATATTTTAGAATCTAACGGTTCATCATCAATGGCAACCGTTTGCGCGGGTACATTGGCTTTGATGGATGCGGGTGTTAAAATTACCAACCCGGTATCGGGTATCGCGATGGGTTTGATCACCAACGAAATGGGTACTAAATACGCTATCCTTTCTGATATTTTGGGTGACGAGGATCACTTGGGCGATATGGACTTTAAAGTAACCGGTACCAAAAACGGTATTGTTGCTGTGCAGATGGATTTAAAGATCAACGGTTTATCATACGAAGTATTAACCAACGCTTTAAACCAGGCTAAGGATGGTCGTTTACACATCTTAGGCGAAATGGCTAAAACCATTACCGAGCCTCGCGAAGATTACAAACCACACGCTCCACGTATCATTACCATTAAAATAGACAAAGAGTTTATTGGTGCAGTTATCGGGCCCGGTGGTAAAATTATCCAGGAAATGCAACGCGAAACCGGTGCTACCATCTCTATCGAGGAAGTTGGCAACCAGGGTATCGTTCAAATATTTGCAGATAACAAAGCCGCTATTGATGCTGCTGTTACCCGCATTAAAAATATTGCAGCACGCCCTGAAGTAGGCGAGATCTACGAAGGTAAAGTGAAATCTATCATGCCTTTCGGCGCGTTTGTTGAGATCATGCCGGGCAAAGATGGTTTACTGCACATATCAGAAATTGACCACAAACGTTTTGAAACCATGGACGGAATATTCCAGGTGGGCGACGAAGTGCGTGTTAAATTGCTTGACGTTGATAAGCAAGGTAAATTGAAACTTTCGCGTAAAGTTTTATTACCTAAGCCAGAGCAACCGGCTAAGTAATTAATTTGTTACAATAACAGCAAAAGCCTTAGCAATAAGGCTTTTGATGTTTTATTTGGATTTGGTTCAACTTTTTTAACATTTGCTTAAAACAAACTTTGCTAAGGTTTGTATAAGTTAGGAGTTAAAACATGTAAAGTCTGAAAGAGCGATCCTTATATATTGAAATGACCCCTACGCCAAGTGATCCTTTAGATTTTCTGAATAATAACACCAATTCGGGTACCCCCCGTAATGTGCCGGAAGCAGACCTGGTGCAGGAGTTATTATATGAAATTATAAGGGTGAAAGATCTTATTGCCTATTACGAGTCCATCCCCAACGGTGGCGGGCAGCTTGGTGCCTCTATATTGACCGAACTGGTTAACGAAGCCTACAATTCTTTAGTAAACTACGATCTGGTGCTGATGAGGAAGTATCTTGATCTATTGCAAAATTGCGACTAAAGCTGTCATTCGTCATTAAGTCATTAGTCATTGGGGTTTTGATTTAATATATTTGCGACAACTAATGACCATTGACCAATGACTAATAGCCATCTAATCTCCCCATCAATACTAGCTGCCGATTTTGCTAACCTGCAACGCGACGTTGAAATGCTTAATGCCAGCGCAGCTGATTGGATGCACGTGGATGTGATGGATGGATTGTTTGTACCTAACATATCGTTTGGTTTCCCGGTGATGAGCGCTATCAAAAAGCATGCTACAAAGCCCCTCGATGTGCATTTAATGATAGTTGACCCCGACCGTTACCTGAAAGGTTTCGCGGACGCGGGTGCAACGGTTATAACGGTACACTACGAAGCCTGTAAACATTTGCACCGTACCGTTCAAGCCATTAAGCAATTGGGTTGTAAAGCGGGAGTGGCTCTTAACCCACACACACCGGTTGCTGTATTGGAAGATATCATCGGCGACCTTGACCTGGTGTTGATCATGTCTGTAAACCCGGGCTTCGGCGGACAAAGCTTTATTGAAAATACCTACAAGAAAATACGCGACGTTAAAGCAATGAGTAACGTGCTTAATCCCTCCCTTCATATAGAGGTTGATGGGGGAGTAGACAGTAATAATATTGTCAAGTTAATAGCCGCCGGTGCTAATGCATTTGTTGCCGGCAGCGCGGTATTTCAATCGGCTGATCCTATGGCTACAATTTCTGCAATGAAAACCGCATAAGCATTATTACTTTGTTAATAATTGCCATTTTATAAGTCCTTAAAATTTAATATTGGCAAAATGTGCAAATACTAATACATTATTACGCATTTGTTAAAAAAAATGTAATTAATGTCTGTTTAATTTGTCAAATTAATTACCTTTGCCCCCATAAAATATGAAGTTGCTAATATTAATTGGCAATTTTAACCAATATTAGATCATATGAAACACAACTTTGGTGCCGGACCCGGCATTTTACCACATGAAGTTTTAAAACAGGCATCAGCCGCTGTAGTTGATTTTAACGGTACCGGACTTTCTATCCTGGAGATCTCGCACAGATCGCCCGAGTTTGAAGGTGTTTTGGATGAAGCTGTTAAATTGGTGAAGGAACTGTTAAACGTACCTGCAGGTTACTCGGTATTGTTTTTACAAGGCGGTGCAAGTTCGCAATTTGCAATGGCGCCGTATAACCTGTTGCCTGAAGGTGGTAAAGCTGCTTACGTGGAAAGCGGTGTGTGGGCCAATAAAGCACTAAAGGAAGCTAAGTTTTTTGGCGAGGTGGCTGTTGTTGCTACTTCGAAAGAAGCTAATTTCACTTATATCCCTAAGGATTTTGAAATACCTGCAGACGCAGCGTATTTCCATATTACATCTAATAACACTATTTACGGTACGCAGTTACATCAGTTCCCTAAATCGCCAGTACCTATGGTTTGCGATATGTCGTCAGACATATTCAGCCGTACGTTTGACGTGGCCGATTTTGATTTGATCTACGCCGGTGCGCAGAAAAACATGGGCCCTGCAGGTGCTACTTTAGTTATTGTTAAAGACGAGATCCTGGGTAAAACCAACCGTAAGATCCCGGCCATGTACAACTACCAGGTGCAAATTGAAGGTGGTTCTATGTATAACACCCCACCGGTGTTTGCTATCTACGTTTCTATGTTAACCTTGAACTGGGTTAAATCAAAAGGTGGTGTTGCTGCCCTTCAAAAAGAGAACGAAGCAAAATCTGCTGTACTATACGAAGAAATTGAGCGTAACCCACTGTTCAAAGCTGTTTGCGCGGTTGAAGATCGCTCACATATGAACGTTTGCTTCGTGATGGAGAATGCCGAACTAGAGAAACCTTTCCTGAAACTATGCGACGAAAAAGGCATCGTAGGCATTAAAGGCCACCGTAGCGTAGGCGGTTTCCGCGCTTCAATTTACAACGCATTGCCAATAACCAGCGTTTACGTGCTGATTGACGCGATGAGAGAATTTGCTGAAAAGAATAAATAGTTTAATAATCATTAGGTCATTGCGTCATTAGGTCATTAAGAAGACCAATGACTTAGTGACCAATGACTCAATGACCAAACAGATGATCAAAATATTAGCTAACGATGGTATTGATCCCATCGGCAAAAAGATGTTAGAGGATGCCGGTTTTGAGGTTGATACTAACAATATACCGCAGGACGAACTGCCTATTAAATTACAAAACTACGATGCCATTACTGTGCGTAGCGCCACTAAAGTGCGTAAAGCTTTAATTGACGCGTGCCCTAACCTGAAACTGATTGGCCGTGGTGGTGTTGGTGTGGATAACATTGACGTTGACTACGCTAAAGAAAAAGGCATTGGCGTTTATAATACGCCTGCTTCTTCATCATTGTCAGTAGCTGAGCTGGTGTTCGGTCACCTGTTTACCGGTGTGCGCTTTTTGCATGACAGTAACCGCCGTACCCCGGTTGAAGGCACCACTAAATTTAACGACCTGAAAAAAGCTTATGCTAAAGGTGTTGAGCTGCGTGGCAAAACTTTAGGTATTGTAGGTTTTGGCCGTATTGGCCGCGAGGTGGCTAAAATAGCTATCGGCGTTGGTATGGATGTATTGGCTTATGACCTGTTCGAGTTTAACCCAGAGGTTGAAATTGTACTAGGAAGCGGCGGCACTACAGCCAAAGTAACTGTTAAAAAAGCAACATTAGATGAGATCATCAAAACTGCTGATTTCATCACCCTGCATACACCATTTGTTGACAAAGCCCTTTTAGGTGCCGAAGAACTGGCCCAAACCAAAAAAGGCGTTGGCCTGGTTAACTGTTCACGCGGTGGCTTGATCGACGAGTTGGCTTTGATCGACGCCTTGAACAGCGGCCAGGTATCATTCGCGGCTTTAGACGTGTTTGATAACGAACCAACCCCACGTGCCGAGATCTTGTCGCACCCTAAAATTTCGTTAACCCCGCACATTGGCGCGGCTACCAACGAAGCACAGGAGCGTATAGGTGTTGAGCTGGCCAGCCTGATCATCGGCCACTTTAAAAACTAAAACTACACCCTCATAATTGCAACAAAGCCGGACTGTGATCAGTCCGGCTTTTGTTTTTGCTGTTTTTCAACTTCGTTTAATCTGTTTTTTGCCGCCATCAAATAGTCGGCAGCTATAAATGGTCTCGCTTTGTACCCTTCCAGAAGAATTCGACCAATAATAATAAAATATTTGTCTTCCATGTCACTTACATCTTTTCCAAAATCAAAAGGAGATTCAAATCCTTTGACCTTTTCCAGGTAAAGCTCATAAGACATATCATTACCCCATAAAATCCATTTCTGATTTTTGCGGAAACCTATTTTCTCTAAAAAGAATTCAACTGTCATCTTATTTGCAAACTGGTTTAAATAATTACAAGGTATAATTCACACCCTTCTCCGGTATTGTCACACTATAACCATCCGCCGTCAAAGCATCTGATAGTAATTGCATGCTGGTAGTTTCGCCATGCACTAAATAAACACCTTTTAGTTTGTTTTTATCCTGGTTATGCACCACGTTAAGCAAATCATCATGATCGCCGTGGGCGCTCAGCACGTCTGTTTGTTTAATAGTAGCATAAACAGCCAGATCGCGGTCTTTGATGTGTACGATGGAATCGCCCCTTAATAACCGGTGACCCAAAGTTCCTTTAGCACAATAGCCGATGAATAGGATAGTAGCGTAGTAATTCTGAATATTATAAAACAGGTGATCCTGTATGCGTCCGCCTTCCAGCATGCCGGCAGATGATATGATGATACAAGGCTCGTAATAATTAGATACCTGGCGGCTATCCTGCAGGCTCTCTACATAGGTCAGATTATCAAAATCAAACTCATCACCTTTGTGGTTATAAAAATCCTTGGCTTCATCGCTCACCAAATTATGGTATTTACGATAGATCTGCGTAGCGCGACCCGCCATTGGGCTATCTACAAAAACCTTTACAGGCGGCAGTAAACCGCTGCTAAATATTTTGTTTAACGAAAACACCAGCGACTGCGTACGCCCTATGCTAAAAGCCGGGATGATAAGGCGGCCTTGTTCTTTCACGCAGCATTTATCAATCACCTCAACCAAAGTTTCCTCAACAGATTTGCCTGTAGTATGTACGCGACCACCATAGGTAGATTCGCATACCAGGAAATCAACCGGAGGCAATGGCTGCGGATCATTCATCACCGGGTAGTTTTTGCGGCCGATATCGCCGGTGAAGCCTATGGTTTTTTCAGTGCCGTTGTCGTCTATTTTAAATATCGCGGCGGCGGCACCTAATAAATGGCCAACGGGCACAAAGGTTAGTTCAACATTGCCATTTAGGCGAAATGGTTTATTAAAGCCGATGGTGACAAAGCGCTCCATGGCATCCATTACGTGTTTCTGTAAATACAGGGGCTGCACGCTGCTGTTAAACTTGCCGCGGTTTTTGCCAAATTTTTTGCCCTTGGCGGCCTTGCTCAAAAAAATATTTACCGAATCAAATAGTAAAAGCTCGGTAAGGTCGGCAGTAGGTGGGGTGCACAGCACCTGGCCCTCAAAGCCCAGGCGTACCAGCGTAGGTATATTGCCCGAGTGATCGATATGCGCGTGGGTTAGCACCACTACATCTATCGATGCGGGGTCGAAATCAAAATTCTCGTTGCTTTGTACGTTTTTATCTTTCTCGTAATCCAGCCCGCAATCAACCAATATTTTGTACTGACCAACCTCTAATAAATGCATGCTGCCGGTTACCTGCTGGGCCGCGCCGTGTATAGTTAACTTCATGTGTAAGTATTACCTTTTAAAGGTTTGGGCCGTTTGCACTATTGGCACCTGTTTGTTTGGATTTTTGTAGTTTTCGCACCAAAATAATTATCACGATAGCTAACAAAATAATAACCAATGTATAGTTTTTGGATGAGTGTTTTTTCTTTTTCTGTAACTCTTCGGCTTCTGCCTTTAATTTATCTATCTGATCGCGCTGGCGGTTAACGGTATACATTAACCCCAAAGCAGCTTTTTCGCTTTCTTTGCTTTTATCTATCGCTTCGGTTTGCTGAAAGGTGCGATGATCAAGCAATATTTTTATCTGCTTGTACAACTCATTATCGGTGCGCACAATGTCCATCAATATTTCGTTACTGCGGCGTATATCTTTTTTGGTTTGTAAACCGAATATGCCGGTGTGCTGGCTCAGGCTTACATCATACTGCCCAAATTTTTGATCGCGCAGGCTCAGCATATTATTTATCTTTTTGCGCTGTAGTTCGTAGGCTAACGAGTCGGCATTGGGTTGGGCCTTCGCGACAGTAAACAAAAAGCATAGCAAAGCAAGCAGTACAAGTTTTTTCATGGTGATGTGAAATGTTATGCGAAATCAATGATCACGCTGTCGCCCAAATTAAGGCCCAGCAAACCGCTGGCATTGCCTTTGTTAATGGCAATCTCCAGGTGGTCACTAATACCAAACAGGCAAAGCTTTTCGCCCTCGGGCACCTCGTTATAGTGCCAGCTCAGGTGATTAATGGTTTCGTTACGCTTAAAGTACAATACAAATTTACGGCCCTGCTGCACCCGGTTAAAAAACTCCTTGGTGATGTTGGTTATCACATTTTGAAACGAATCAATGTAAATAACCGAGCCTTTGATCATGTTTTTCTCAATAACGGGTTGCAGGTTCATTTTGTTTTCAACACCGCTAACCGGTAAGCCAATCTCGTTAAGGGCGCCGCCTTTGGCCAGGTGGCAGGCCGCTTTTACAAAAATATCCGCCAGCGGGAAATGCAAAAACTTCAAATCCTGCATAATGTTGATCTCTACAATCTCCTGTGGTTCAGCGTTAAACATCAGCGAGAAAATGCCGTTATCGGCCCCAACAAAATAGTGGTTTTTGTAACGCACAGCCAGGTACCTGGTATGTTCGTTAAAAACGGTATCAATGCCTATCAGATGTACCGTATCATCCGGAAAATAATAAAAACTATTTTTTAAAATGAACGCGGCTTGCTGTATATTAAAGGCAGAAACGTTATTGGTAATATCAACGATATTTACTGTTGGGAGCAGCTTGTAGATGCTTCCTTTCAGGGCGGCCTGATAGATGTCTTTATCGCCCAGATCAGTAGTTAAAGTTATTATTGCCATTAAGTTTTTTAAATATTTATTGCTAATCTTGTACAAGCGTTAGACGCTGCAAATATTCAATTTTTAATTCACAAATGTCGGCAACAATATAATCAAATTACGATTGAACGAGCTAAAACTATCTATCGAAAATGTAAACCCCGCCGTTTTGTGGGGACCGAACAATGATCATTTTGAGATCATAAAAAAGCAATACCCTAAACTTAAAATAGTTGCGCGTGGTAGTGAGGTTAAAGTGTTGGGAGATGAACGCGAGCTGGTCATTTTCGAAGAAAAATTTAACTACCTGCTGCAGCACATAGAAAAGTTTGAGAATTTGAACGTGCAGGACCTGGAGCGCATCCTGGGATCGAAGGTAGAAGTATCGGCTTCGCCTGATGCCACTGCTGACAAGTTTGCCAGCGGCGAAGTTATTGTATTTGGCCCTAACGGCGTAATGGTGAAGGCCCGTACTGCCAACCAACGCAAAATGGTTGACAGTATTAACAAAAGCGATATCCTTTTCGCTATCGGCCCCGCCGGTACCGGTAAAACCTATACCGCCGTTGCTTTGGCCGTTCGCGCTTTAAAAAACAAAGAGATAAAACGCATTATCCTTACCCGCCCGGCGGTTGAGGCAGGAGAGAACCTGGGTTTTCTTCCCGGCGATCTGAAAGAAAAAATAGATCCGTACCTGCGTCCGCTTTATGATGCGTTGGACGATATGATACCAGCCGAAAAGCTGAAAGTATACCTGGAAAACCGTACCATTGAAATTGCTCCCCTGGCATTTATGCGCGGTCGTACGCTGGATAACTGTTTCGTAATTTTGGACGAGGCACAAAACGCCACCGATATGCAGTTAAAAATGTTTTTAACGCGTATGGGCCCATCGGCAAAATTCATCGTAACCGGCGACGTAACACAGATAGACTTACCCAAAAAACAACAATCGGGCCTGCACACCGCCCTGCGCATACTAACCGATATTAAAGGTATTGACATAGTATACCTAAGCGGCGAAGACGTAGTGCGCCACAAACTGGTACGTAAGATTTTGGCTGCGTACGGAGATATACAGTAGGGATATGAGATGTGAGATTTGAGATATGAGACAGCTTCGGGTTGTTTGATGTTTTAGATATCGCATCTCCATCAAACAGATATGAGAGGAGAGCTGAACCTGCTAAGGTCTCACATCTCAAATCTCACATCTCAAATCTAAAACACAATGAATGCAATAAAAGAAACCCAATTCAATTTCCCTAACCAAACCAGCTTTTATAAAGGTAAGGTGCGGGATGTTTACACTATTGATAATAAATACCTGGTAATGGTGGTGAGCGACCGCATATCTGCTTTTGATGTGGTGCTGCCGGAACCAATACCTTATAAAGGACAAGTACTAAACCAGATAGCGGCCAAGTTTTTGGCTGCTACCGCGGATATTGTGCCAAACTGGGTGGTGAACGTACCCGATCCTAGTGTTACCATCGGCCGCATTTGCGAACCGTTTAAAGTAGAAATGGTAATACGTGGTTACCTGGCGGGACATGCTGCACGTGAGTACGCTGCCGGCAAGCGCCAGGTTTGTGGCGTAAACTTACCCGAAGGTTTAAAAGAGAACGATAAACTGCCGGAGCCTATCATCACCCCGACAACAAAAGCTGCTGTAGGGCATGATGAGGATATTTCGAGAGAAGATATTTTAGCTAAAGGCATTGTATCTGAAAAGGACTACGTTAAGTTAGAAAACTATACCCGCGCACTGTTTGCACGCGGTACCGAAATAGCTGCCAAACAAGGTTTGATTTTGGTGGACACCAAGTACGAGTTTGGCAAAATGGGCGATACCATTTATTTAATTGATGAGATCCACACGCCGGATTCATCGCGCTATTTCTACAGCGAAGGTTATGCTGAAAGACAAGCCAGTGGCGAACCACAGAAACAGCTTTCAAAAGAGTTTGTACGCAGATGGTTGATCGAAAATAATTTTCAGGGTAAAGACGGGCAGGTAGTGCCTGAGATGACACCTGAGAAAGTAGAATCAATATCTGAAAGATATATTGAGCTTTACGAACAAATAACCGGCGAAGCTTTTGTGAAGCCCGATGCTGCTAACGTATTGGATAGGGTAGAAACCGCCATTACAAAAGCGTTGTCTGCACTATAGTTTTATTTGTAAATAATATTATATCTTAGCATTTCAATAATTTACAACAATGAAATTTACAGTAGATAAACACGAGAAATATATATTGCTTAAACTCAATGAGTCTAAACTGAATTCATTGGTTACGCCACAGTTAAAATCAGAATTGATTTTGATCAACACCGAAGGCCAGCGCAATATCATCCTTGACCTGTCGCAGGTTAAGTTTGCCGATTCATCAGGTTTAAGCAGTTTATTGGTTGGTCATCGTTTATGCAAAAACGCCGAGGGTTCATTTATCCTGGCGGGATTAAATGACGCGGTACAACGCCTGGTAACTATCTCTCAGTTAGAGAACGTATTAACTATAGTGCCGAAATGCGAAGAAGCTATTGACATTATTTTTATGGAAGAGATAGAAAAAGAATTAAAAAAAGAAGCAAGATAGTACCTAATTTGTTTACCTGCTATGAGATTTGAGGTAACCATTTTAGGCAGTAGTTCTGCAACACCCATTTATAACCGCAACCCAACCGCACAGGTACTCAATATTAACGAGCGCCTGTACCTGGTAGACTGCGGCGAAGGAACGCAACAGCAAATGTTGCGTTTTGACGTTAAGGCCAGTCGTATTGATCATATTTTCATCAGTCACCTGCATGGCGATCATTACCTGGGGCTGGTGGGGCTGCTATCATCCCTGCATTTAAACGGTCGCAAAAAGCCGCTTAAGTTGTTTGGCCCGGCGGCGCTGATGGAGATCATTGAGCTTCAACTAAAATACTCTGAAACTACCCTTCAATATCCTTTAGATTTTGTTGCTACAGATGCTACACAATCGCAGGTATTAATAGCCAACGAAGATGTAACGGTGGAGACCATTCCGCTGGATCATCGTATCCCTACCACAGGTTTCCTGTTTAAAGAGAAAAAGCGCTTGCGCAAACTGATGAAGGAAAAGCTGGAAAGGATAGGAGTGCCCATTGAACTGTACACCGCCTTAAAAAAAGGTGCCGACTATACCAATAACGAAGGCAAAACCTGGAAGAACGAAGAGCTCACCACCGATTCGGACACTCCAAAAATATACGCCTACTGCTCGGATACAAAATGCACAGAGCGCTACTACGCGCAAATAGCCAATGCCGACCTGCTATATCATGAAGCCACTTTCCTGCACAATATGTTGGACAGAGCGCTGGAAACGCATCACACCACCGCCCTGCAAGCCGGCGAGGTAGCAGTAGCCACCGGCGCAAAAAAACTGCTTATAGGCCATTTTTCGGCCCGCTATAAAACGCTGGATGAGCTGCTTGGGGAAAGTCAAAGTGTTTTCCCGGAAACGGGATTAGCTATAGAAGGCAGGACGTTCTCAATCTAATCCAGTTTCAGTATTAATACTTCACCGTTTTCACCACGTAATTCATTGTCGGATATAATAGTGAATTTAAAGGTCCAGGCCATATCTTCTACTTTAACGGTGATACGACTACCGCTGATATCATAGCGTGCCTGCCAAATAATATCGCCGCCCGGGTTAATATCCGCTTTTCCGCCGGGTTTTAAGCTAAGCCATACACCACCACCCATTAAATGGTTTGTAATTTCAGCATTTGATTGTACGTAGGTTTTTTCTTTATCAACCTTCAAAGCATCTTTTTTACATGCTGATAAAGAAATTATTACAAACGCTAATAGTGTGTAGCTAACGATTTTTAATTTGATTAAAAACTGTTTCATAAGTGTGGTTTAATGGTTTTACAGGTAAAACGGTAGCGTAGCGGGCAATGCTACACACAAGGGAAAATTTATACCTAATGATAAATATGAAGCGTGTAGCAGGCATGTTAGTGTGATGATGTTGTTTTTATTATGTAGTTGATAATCAGAAGTGTAGCATGCTACACCAAGTGTAGCGCTGTAGCGTGCTACGCATACGCCGCTACACTGCGCCCTATCGCGCCCAAATAAAAAACGCCCCCTCCAAAAGGAAGAGGCGTTGTACAGCAGCAAAGCTGTAAGCCGGGTTCTGTAACATCCGCCATTACTGGCGGACGTCTTCTATCATTGATCTTGTTCTGCCGTTGCCGGCAGACTCTAACAACCTACCCATCCTGACTGCCCCGGTTACCCGGGACAGGGAGCGAGCAACCCCGCTTTCAGGACCTATTTGGTTTTTCAACTCCTGAGGTTTACCGCGATTCCGGTCGCCCGGAAAAGCCGTGAGCTCTTACCTCACGTTTTCACCCTTACCCACCGAAGCGGGCGGTATATTCTCTGTGGCACTTGCTGTCGCCGGCTGTCGGCGCCTTCCCGTTAGGAAGCAGGATGCTCTATGTTGCCCGGACTTTCCTCAACCACCCGAAGGCAGCAGCGATAGAACGTTTTGCAGGGGTAAAGGTAGGGTTTTTAGTCTTACTTACATCCTTTCAGATCAGCATTAACAGCATCGGTAGTAACCGTCCCCATTTTGTTACCAAACGAGTTGGTAACATAGGTAAGCACTTCGGCAATCTCAACCGGCGAAAGTTCAGCCGGCGGCATCTCGCCCTGGTAAAATTTGCCAGCCAGGCTGATGTCGCCTTTCAGGCCGTGTTTGATAATGCAGGCCAGCTGATGTTTGTTTTTGTTCAGGTAAGCAGTGTCCGTCAGTGGTGGGATCAGGGCCTGTAAGCCTTGTCCGTCCCCGCCATGGCAGTTCTGGCATTTGTTCTGGTAAACCAGTTTGCCGGCGGTATAATAGCGCATGTATTCAATGTCGCCCTCGTTTTGACAGGCGGCCAATGCAAAGAGTAGAATGAAAATGCCGGTAATTGCTTTTACTTTCATTTGACTGCATTTTGCTCAGGATCGGCACGAAGTATTTTGATATCAGCTATTAGCTTTTCGACTTGTTCGGGCACGGTGCCATCATATTGTCCGCGGATGCGTTTTTGTTTGTCGATCAAAATAAAGTAGCCATCGTGGATGTATTTTTCCTTGGCGTCCTCGGCAGGAGTTGTAACCAAGTAGCTTTTAGAGAGTGTGTAGATATCTTCTTTTTTGCCGTTGAGTAACCACCATTTATTACCAGTTATGCCCAATTTATCTGCATACTGCTTTAGTACAGCCACGGTATCATGTTTAGGGTCAATGGTGTATGATATGATCTTTACATCCTCAGCATCCTTAATAGCCTCATAAACACTCATCATATTGCGGTGCATAATAGGGCATATCGAAGGGCAGGTGGTGAAAAAGAAATCGGCAATGTAAATGGTGCCATCCAGGTTTTTGTTGCTGATGCTATCACCGTATTGATTTACGGTTTTAAAAGCCGGGATAGTATTGTAAACGGTATCGGTAACTTCTTTGCCGTCAACCATTTTAGTTACCACATCGCGGTTGCCGGATATGGGGAGTTTTTGTGTAGCATCGTTAAATTTACAAGCAGTAAATAGTAAAGCAATTGTGGCAAGGGCTAAGTATTTTCTCATTAGTTTTTCTTTATTTTAAGCAGATAGGTATCAGACTCTTTAACCGCTTGCGTAATCTGCGAATCAATGCCGATCACTTGTTTTTTCTGACCTTCCAGGTAAGTCACAATTTGCTCATGCGATTTGCCTTTTTGGGAAGGATCGAAGTTCTGCATCCAACTTTCCATTTCGCCGTCGGCTTTAACCAATTTTTGGCTGATGGTGTTCATTGCCGCTTTTTCGGTAGTGTCGGTACTGTTAAGCATTAAAGTATCCAACTGCATTTTGTTTTGCATCAGCTTTTCTTCCTGGCCCATTACCTCGTCGTGTAACTTAATTACGTCCTTAAGCAGAGCTTCTTCCTGTTTTTTGTCGTTATTGCAGGCGCTCAAGGTTATTACTGCTGCGGCTATAGCTAAAAATTTCCTCATCATATTATAAGTTGCGTACGTAGTAAATGTAATCAGTAGGTGGCAGAGTTTCAACGCCGGTTAGTTTAAGATGTTGTCCGGCTTGCGCCCTGGTGTGAGTGCCGTGATTGATCACATGGATCAATATATCCTCTAAGCGAGTATTGAACGGATCGCCGGCTATGCTGTGGTAGCTGATGTTCTTGTCAAAATCAGCTTCGCTTAAGCTTTCTAAATACATTATCCAATCGTTATGGATCTCGTTTATTTTATAATCGAAACTCTCAGGGAAGTCAGTCGACCATAACTCAACATTATTAGCCGGGCGACCCAAACAACGGTTAAGCCATACTTCGCTGGCGGTTAATAAATGTGTAAATAGCTGAGCCGGTTTTTCCGGCGTATTGTTGGCTGTGATCGCGTCGACAATGCGCAGGTTGCAATAGCGGTCGTAATCAAAAAGGCGGATAAAATGTTTTTTCATGGCAACAGGGATTGTGCTGCAAAGGTAATAGCTAAAGGGCAAAAAACGTACGCCAAACAGGTTTAATAAACTTCATAATTACGTAACAATTAACACATCATGGGGTTATATAGCTGATGTATCTTAGTATTAACAAAAAGTAAAAATCATGAAAGTTATCATCAATTTATTTAACAGCTTACGCGAATGGATATTTTTGAGAAGCATGCGTTCATCATTTATCCACTAATTCATTTAGCGAAAATTTTTCGTTAAGGCATTTATAACATACTTTTGGGCCGCGCGTTTGGCCCAAACACATGAAAGCTATTATTCCCGACACACCGTTAACTAAGCAACTTTTTGGCGACGACTTTATCTGGGGCGTATCAACTGCAGCCACCCAGGTAGAGGGTGCCCATGATGTTGATGGTAAAGGCCTTTCTGTTTGGGATGCTTTTGTAGCCCAAAAAGGCCGGGTATTAAAAAACGCTCATCACTATGTAGCCTGCGATTTTTACAATTGCTACCAGCGCGACATAGATCTCATCAAGCAACTCAATATTCCTAACTTCCGTTTCTCTATAGCATGGCCACGTATATTGCCCAATGGGGAAGGAGCGGTAAACCAGGCAGGCATAGCTCATTATAATAAAGTTATTGATTATTGTTTAAGCCAGGGTATCCAGCCCTGGTTAACGCTATACCACTGGGACCTGCCGCAAGCGCTGGAAGCCAAGGGCGGCTGGACAAACCGCGAAGTAGTAAACTGGTTCACCAATTACGTTGACATATGTGCCAATGCCTTTGGCGACCGTGTAAAACATTGGATGGTGATGAACGAGCCAATGGTTTTTACCGGTGCGGGATATTTTTTCGGTATACACGCGCCGGGGCGCCGGGGACTAAAAAACTTCCTGCCTGCTATACACCATGCGGTTTTAAGTATGGTTTCGGGGGCTAAAGTGTTACGAAGCAAATTGCCGGATGCGGAAATTGGTACCACTTTTTCCTGTTCGCACGTTGAGCCTTATAATGATAAACCACGCACCATCGCCGCTGCAAACCGTGTGGATACATTGCTTAATCGTACGTTTATTGAACCGATATTAGGCCTTGGTTATCCAATGAATGACCTGCCTGTTTTAAAAGGTTTGGCCAAATACATGTTGCCTGGTGATGAGGATAACCTGCATTTTGATTTTGACTTTATCGGGCTACAGAATTATACGCGCGAGATCGTCAAGTACTCGTTTTTCACCCCTTATATAGGCGCTAGTTTAGTAAAGGCCGAAAACCGCGGCGTACCGGTTACAACAATGGGCTGGGAAGTTTACCCGGCTTCCATATACCATCTGCTCAAAAAGTATAACAACTATCCGCAGATCAGAAAAATATACCTTACTGAAAGCGGTGCCGCGTTCCCGGATGAAGTGAATGAAGGAGCGGTGAATGATAAGCTACGTGTAGAATATCTGCAAGCCTATTTGCAACAAGTACTAAAAGCAAAAAACGAAGGTTGCGAGGTTAGCGGTTATTTTATATGGACGCTTACCGATAATTTTGAATGGGCCGAAGGATATAAGCCGCGCTTCGGTATTATTCATGTTGACTTTGAAACGCAGGAGCGTATTGTAAAGGCATCCGGCCAATGGTATGCCGGTTTAATAAAATAGCCGAAAGCCGGTTTTAACCTGCTTATCGGCCATTTCTATAAAAATCACACAATATTTATTTTTTTACCGGCGCTTTTGCTTTTGCGCTCGGGGCAGCAGTTTTAGGCGCAGCAGCTTTAGCTGGGGCGGCTTTTGGTGCAGCAGGTTTTGCGGCGGCCGGGGCAACAGCTTTAGCCGAAGCGGCAGTTTTAGGTGCAGTCGGGGCAGCTATCTTAGCGACAGCTTTAGGTGCAGCGGGTTTTGCAGCTTTAGGTGCCGATTTTTTTGCGGCAGGTGCTTGTTTTGATAGTTTTTTAGCCAGGTTTTTTGCGGCTTTTTCAATAGCTTTTTCGGCTTTCTTCAAATTTGGCTCTAATTCGGCAACTATAGCTTTAATTTGAGCGGCCAATTTATCGGTCAGGCTTTTCTTAAATTCTTTGCGTTGTTTTTTGGCTTGGGCTTTAACGTTGTCTTTTTTCATATATCAATAGAATACAATAAGGTTATCTTTTGTTGTTTGTTGGCGCAAATTTAGGTTATGTATATATTTATTTAATATTATGTTTATGTTAACAACCCTCTGGATGTTAAGTTGTTTGTGAAATTAAATTTCACATTTTAAACGTGCAGATAAGCACTTATTTGGTGTTTCTTAAATTTACTTCTCAATTAATTTTATTATTTGTAACGAGATGCAGCTACCGTTTTTGTACCTAATTTTGTGGTATTAACTGACTTATTATTACCAGGTATTAAAACCAATTTATGCGCTTGGTTGGGGCCTGTAATGGGCCCCCTTATAATGGTCGGTTATTTACATTTTATATAAATATACTATGACCATTGGTATCCCTAAGGAAATTAAAAACAACGAAAATCGTGTAGCCGCTACGCCTGCAGGTGTTGAGGCATTGGTAGCCGCCGGCCACCAGGTAAGTGTTGAAAAAGGCGCGGGCGCAGGTTCGGGCTTTGTTGATGCCGCTTATGAGCAAGCCGGTGCCAAACTGGTTGATACTGCCGCCGAAGCATGGGCACAGCAGATGGTAATGAAGGTGAAAGAACCTATTGCTGCCGAGTTTCAGTATTTTCGTAAAGATCTTATCCTGTTCACGTATTTGCACCTTGCTGCGGAGCCGGCGCTAACCACCGCATTGGTTGAAAAAGGTGTTATCGGCATCGCTTACGAAACCATCCAATTACCTAACGGTGCATTGCCGTTGCTAACCCCAATGAGCGAGGTTGCAGGCCGTATGGCAGTACAAATAGGAGCGCGCTTTTTAGAGAAACCTAATGGCGGCAAAGGCGTATTGCTAAGTGGCGTGCCGGGAGCACGTCGTGCTAAAGTTACCATTATTGGTGGCGGCGTAGCCGGAACCAACGCGGCTAAAATAGCAATTGGTTTGGGTGCCGAGGTTACCATACTTGATACCAGCCTGGAGCGTTTACGCCAGTTAGATGATATTTTCGGCTACCAGATATCTACCTTAGCTTCAAACAGCAGCACCATCGCGCAAACTGTTAAATGTTCTGACCTGGTTATTGGTGCGGTATTGATCCCTGGCGCTAAATCGCCAAAACTGGTTACCGAAGCTATGGTTGCAGCCATGGAACCCGGATCAGTTATTGTTGATGTGGCTATTGACCAGGGTGGTATTTTTGAGACCGCCGATCGTGTTACCACGCACGAAAATCCAACTTATGTTAAAAACGATGTGATACACTACTCGGTAGGTAATATGCCGGGCGCTGTGCCTTACACATCAACCATAGCATTAACCAACGCAACTTTAGGTTATGCTTTGCAGATAGCTAACAAGGGCTACCAAAAAGCATTGGCCGACAACGCCGCTCTTGCAAAAGGTCTAAATACCTACAATGGCGCGGTAACTTATAAAGCAGTGGCCGATGTCACCGGTCATGCTTACCAGGAAGTGAATTTTTGATTGATACGGTTTAATAAGTGAAAAGGGCTGGTTCTGTGAAGAACCAGCCCTTTGTTTTATACTGCCAGACTTACGAAGTTTTAAAAACTTCGTAAGTCTTAATGCTACTTTTTCACCTTGATACTATTATTCTTCCTGTTCACATCAGGCAAAGCCGCGTCGGGGTCAACGCTTACCAGTTCGGCTTCGGTTGTAGTTGGGATGATGAACGTCGTCGCTTTATTTTGCAGCCAGGTTTCCACCGGTAGTTTCATGCGGTGTTTGCTGCCATCTTTCAGCTTCGCTTCAATACTAAAAGGCATAGCCATAGGCTCTTTATTAGCTACCACCACTTCAATGCCGTTTTTAGGATCCCCGTTAACATATTTGGCGCTTATGAGAGCTATATCCAGCTTATAATTATTGTAGAACCAACCGCGCCAAAACCACGACAGATCCTCGCCTGCGGCATTGTCCATAGAGCGGAAGAAGTCTTGCGGTTGCGGATGTTTGTAGGCCCATTTAGCTATGTAGTTTTTAAAAGCGTAATCAAATCTGTCTTTACCTAAAATCTGCTCACGCAGCAAGATCAAACCAAAGGCCGGTTTAAAATAGGTTAGGGGATGGCGATATTTTTCGGGAATAGCGTCAGGATGCGTCATGATACTTGGCGAAGCCGGATCTGTTAAGGACGGAATGATCTCATCTGCCGGATTACCACCGCCCGGTGCATACTCACCATCGCGCTTAGGCGCGTATTCACCCTTATTGATCACGTCCGAAGCATATACGTCAATAAACGTATTAAAACCTTCATCCATCCAGGCATAGCGGCGTTCGTTGGAGCCTACGATCATCGGGAACCAGTTGTGGCCAATCTCGTGCGCGGTTACCCAAAACAACTCCTTACCTTTGTCGTTGATGCCATCAAACAAAATACCCGGATATTCCATGCCCCCTGCAATACCAGCTTCATTAACAGCCACCGGCCATGGGTAAACAAACCATTTGGCAGAAAAATATTCTATAGAATGTTTCAGGTATTCGGTTGATCTTCCCCAGGCATCATTACCAACACTTTCTACAGGGTAAACACTCATCGCCAGCGACTTTTTGCCTCCGGGCAAGTTAACTCTCGCCGCGTCCCAAACAAATGCCCTGGAAGCGCCAAAAGCTACATCACGGGTGTTCAGCATTTTAAAGCGCCAGGTAAGAGTGCCTTTATTTACCGGGCGGGATGATGGAGCGTTAACCTCTTCAGGCGTACGGATCATGATAGTTTTGTCGCTATTTTTCGCGGCAGCTAATCGGGCTTGTTGTTTGGCTGTAAGCACCTCAGCGGGGTTAACCAACTCGCCCGAGCCGGCTACGATCATATCCCAGGGTACGGTAACGCTGTAATCAAAATCGCCATAATCTAAATAAAACTCGCCGCTGCCAACAAAAGGCATCGTGTCCCAGCCATGCAGATCATCATAAACGCACATGCGTGGGAACCATTGGGCTATCTCATATATCTTTCCGTTTTTGGTATCGGCGAAATCTGTGCGACCGCCAAATGCGCCTGGAATGGTGTAATGATATTTGATGAGGATATTGATCTTGCCGCCTTTAGCAGATAGGGCCTTCGGCAGGCGCACTTGCATGCGCGTATCGGTTACTACAAACGTAGCTTTAGTGGTTACGCCGTTTTGAATAAGAGAAACCGATTCAACCTGGTAGCCATTGGTATGGTCGGCAGCTTTGGGCTGGTTGCCGGTAACAAAGTTGGAGCGTGCATCTTTACGATACATATTCTGATCCATGTGCAGCCATAGGTAAGGCAAAGCATCCGGACTGTTATTGGCGTAAGTAATATTTGCCGTAGCACTCAAAACCTTGCTCGCTGTATCAATATTGGCTTTAATCACATAATCCGCGCGGTTCTGCCAATACTTAGGCCCAGGGTCGCCGTTGGCAGAATGAAACTCATTACCCTTTTCGGTATAAAAGCCAGGGGCGAATAAAGCCTGCGGGTAATAATTGGAGCTGATGGTATCGTTGGAAGTATTTCGTTCGCGACGTTGGGCCTGCGAGCTGAAGGTAGCCAATAGCGATAACGCGCCAATGGCAAGGTGGTGTAATTTCATGCGTGTCAGTTAAGTAAAGGCAAGATACGAATTACCCCTCTAAATCTCTCCGAAGGGGAGACTTTAATGTTAGTCCCTCCCTTCGGGGAAAGTGTGATGTGGTTCAAGCATCTCCGCCAGTACACCTTCTTTTAACGAGTTGGTACACATGCAAACTTTGCTGATGCTCAATTTCTCCATAATGAAGCGGGTAATGAGCGAGGCCACCACGATCATGTCCACGCGGACAGGTATAATGCCGGGTGTTTGTTTGCGTTGCTCGTGGCTTGATTCGATGAGCGTATCGGTTATGGATACCAGATCGTCAGTATCAAAAGTGTAGTTCTTAATTTTTTTAATGTTGAAGGCGTGGCCTTTTTGCAATTCAACCAGCTCAACAAAGGTTTCGAACGCGCCCGATGAACCAATAATAGCCTCCACCGGATGTTGGGCCGTAGCGGCAAATAGATCAGCCAGCTGACCTTCTACATAAGTTTGAAGTTCGACTATAGATTGCTGTGGGATGGGATCAACGTCATGAAATTTATCCATCAGGCGGGCGGCACCTATTTCAAAACTTTGCTTCCAGATAATCCCTTCGTTGTTGCCCAGAATAAACTCTACACTACCACCGCCAATATCCATCACCAGGGCGGTTTTGGCACCTAAAACACCAGATAATATTACGCCTTTATAAATGTAAGCGGCTTCCTGTTCGCCCGTGATGATCTCTATTTGTATGTCGGTTTGGGCTTTTACTTCCTCTATAAAATGCTGCCCGTTAGCCGCATTGCGTATGGCCGATGTAGCTATGGCACGTACTTCTGTTATATTATTCTCGTCAATATCTTTTCTAAACAATTGCATGGTTTGTAAGCCACGCTCAAAAGCCGCGTCTTGTATGTAGCTTTTATTAATACCACCTTCGCCCAATTTGGTGGCAATATGTTCATGCACCAGTTCGCGGTAATCAGTTGCGCTGCCCTCAGCAATCAATAAGTGAAAAGTGTTTGTGCCGAGGTCCATAACGGCAACCGATTTATTCATATCACTCTTAAACTTATAATTGGGTAAAAGGTTTTATAATGTCTCATTAAACACGAGTTGATTATCAGTTTTTAGTTGTGTCGAGATTCTTTGCAGGATAAGAAATATGAGCAGGCTAGCTAGCAGAGTAATGAATCCAAAATACCTCACATATATTAAATTATCCATTTTAAATAGGGTAATAATTATCAAAGGCGCTAGCATGGTCGCAATCATGACAAAAATGGATGAAAAGAAAAATAAAGCATACGCGTTGCCGAGCGTTTTATATTTCATTTTTAGAGATAATAAGCCGCAATATACATTTACGATCAAGATCAGTAAGTTAAGCGGCGCGAAATAGTAATAGGCATGTTCGGGTTCAACAATATAAGACATAAATGTAGTACCCAAAATTGCTACAAGATGCAAGGCCAGGTAGAGATATAACCACACGATTTTCTCTGACCCGTTAAAATGTTTAAAAGCTATGACAAGGTAGATGAGTGTACATAGGTAACAGACTTGTGAAAAATAAGACAACGAAGTGTAAAGTGTTTCGTTAACGGCTACATCTTGAAGGTTTAGGGACCTAATAGTTATTTGAGTAACGACATGAAGGATGTTTAAAATAAATATAAGGTGTGTATTGGTACGGGTTATTGTCATTAGGTTGAGATGTTTTAAGTTACAAATTGAAGGTAACAAAAAAGCCCTGAAAATATCCAGGGCTCTTTATTATATATTCTTCCGAGATTTTCGTCTTCAGGTCTTATTCAAAATATTCCTTCATTCGCTCAAAAAAACTCTTCTCGTTTTTACCCGGTTGAGGTTTGAAGTTTGGCGAGTTTTGCAGTTTCTCTAACAATGCTCGCTCTTCGTTGCTTAACGCTTTCGGCGTCCAGATATTGATGTGGATCAATTGATCGCCGCGGTGGTAGGAGTTAACCTCGGGCACGCCTTTGCCTTTAAGGCGCAGTATTTTGCCACCCTGGGTGCCCGGTTCAATTTTAATTTTGGCTTTACCGTCAATGGTTGGTACTTCAATGCTGGTACCTAAAGCAGCATCAATAAAAGTAATATGCAGATCGTAAACCACGTTGCTGCCATCACGCTTCAAAGTTTCGTGCGGAACTTCTTCAATCAGGATGATCAGGTCTCCCGGCACACCACCACGTGGGGCAGCGTTGCCTTTGCCACTCATGCTTAGCTGCATGCCTTCGCTTACGCCCGCAGGTACATTGATGCTGATGGTCTCTTCGCCACGCACAACACCATCACCATGGCAAACGGTACATTTTGAAGTAATAACCGAACCTTCGCCATTACATGTAGGGCAGGTGCTGGTAGTTTGCATCTGGCCCAAAATGGTATTGGTTACCCGGCGCACAGCTCCCTGGCCACCACAGGTTTTGCAGGTTTGAAATGATGATTTATCCTTGGCGCCTGTACCATCGCAGGTTTTACAGGAAACCTGCTTGTTAACTTTTATTTTCTTTTCGGTACCGTTGGCTATCTCTTCCAGTGTAAGTTTTACCTTGATGCGCAGGTTGCTGCCGCGGGCTACACGCCTGCCGCCTTGTTGCCTGCCGCCACCTCCTCCGCCGCCGCCAAAGAAACCTTCAAACGGACTTCCGCCACCAAAAATATCACCAAACTGGCTAAATATGTCGTCCATATTCATGCTGCCGCCGCCGTAACCACCGCCACCACTGGCAGACGACGCGTTGGCTGCATGGCCAAACTGGTTATAACGCTGACGTTTCTCGGGGTTGCTCAATACCTCGTAAGCTTCGGCAGCCTCTTTAAACTTTTCTTCCGCGTCTTTATCGCCCTCGTTTTTATCAGGGTGATATTTGATAGCCATCTTACGATAGGCTTTTTTTATCTCGTCAGCATCGGCACCTTTTGATACGCCCAGTACGTCGTAGTAATCTCGTTTTGACATTTTATTAATTTCGGATCGAATGTTCGATTTCGGATTTATTTTATTTGTTATGCTAATCGGTATTTCTGCTTTCAATTAAATCCGAAATTGAAAATCCGAAATCCGATATCTCCCTTACGCTCCTACAATTACTTTCGCGAAGCGGATAACTTTATCATTAAGGTAATAACCTTTTTCCATTTCGTCAATCACTTTGCCCTTCATGGCATCGTTAGGCGCAGGTATATTGGTTATGGCCTCATGTATGTCAGCATCAAACGCCTGGCCTATTGATTCCATAGGTTTTAAGCCTTTTTGCGTTAATATGCTGTTTAATTTATTTTGAATTAAGTTAACGCCTTCTTTAACCGCGCTTACTTCGGTAGCGTTTTCCATGGCTTTGGCGGCACGCTCAAAATCATCCAGTAAGGGGATCAATGATACGATAACCTCTTTGCCGGCAGTTTGCAACAACTCTACACGCTCCTTGCTGGTACGGCGACGGAAATTATCAAACTCGGCATATAGGCGCAAGTATTTATCGTTAGCTAATGCTAATTCTTCTTTTAGTACATCTTCTGCACTTTTAGCATTCTCTTCGGTAGCGTTTGCTTCCGTGGCAGTAGTATCTACGTTCTCTGGCGTAACTTCAGGATTTTCTGAGTCAGTGGTCTTCTTTTTCTTCAACATGTCGTTAAAATTCATAGCTAATAGTGCCAAACAAGTACCTTGCCATTGTAATAAAATGGACAAGCTGTCAGCACTTCGTTATTTAACAGGTAGGGATGTCAGTGGGATGTATGCTTTGGCAGTTGTTATACTGCCAATGGCATATTAGATCTCAGCGTCTTCTAAAACTTTACCATTCTCGCATTTGATAATGCGCGATGGGAAAGTGCGGATAATATGATAATCGTGCGTGGCTACAACTACAGCGGTGCCCGATTGGCTGATCTGTTTTAGTAATAATACAATCTCTTCTGAAGTATCCGGGTCAAGGTTACCGGTAGGCTCATCCGCCAGGATAATTTCAGGATCATTTAACAACGCGCGGGCAATAACCACACGTTGCTGCTCACCACCAGAAAGCTCGTGAGGCATTTTCTTTAGTTTTGAACGCAGGCCAACTTTCTCTAATACATCAAGCGTTTTGTCTGCTATTAGTTTAGGGTCTTTCCAGCCGGTGGCGCGCATCACAAACTGCAGATTTTGTTCGATTGTTCTGTCTGTCAGTAATTGAAAATCCTGGAATACGATGCCCAGTTTGCGACGTAAAAAGGGGATGTCCTTATCCGCCAGTTTTTGTAACTCGTAACCGCAGGCGTGGCCGGTGCCATCGTTCACACTCAGATCGCCGTAGATCACTTTTAGTAAACTGCTTTTACCCGAGCCGGTTTGCCCGATAAGCCACACAAAATCGCCTTTATCAATATGCAGGTTAACTTTTGACAGTACCAGATGTTTTTGTTGAAAAATGCTAACGTTGTTTAGCTTTATAATAGAGTTTCCTATCATGATCCTTATAGTTCTAATTTTAATATCTGTCCAAACGGCAGGTCTTTAATGACGTTCATTATATAATCGGCCTTATCCGCCAGGCCAACCTTATCCAGGGATTTGTCGGGCCTGTCAACCCTGAAATAGGCCAGCAGAGTGAACTTGTCATCGCGCAGCTGCACATAATCCGGTATTTTGGCAACGCCTTTTACTTTTATAATATACATGTTTTTTAGTCATTGGTCATTCGCTTCGCGTCATTAAGTCATTGGTGAAACGACTAATGGCTCAATGAGCTAACAACCACTTTTCAAAGGTATTGTTATTTTAAAGATTTGCCAAGAAATCCATCGTATCTACACCATCGGCATAATCCCAAAGTTTGGGTTGCTGGCTGCCGCCCGGTTCAACTACCTGGGAGCTAACTGCAAGTGGCGTTTTGCTTACTACGCATTGTATATTGTCCTGTTGAGCATCAATAAGCTGTTGCACAGCGGCTATGTCATCATAATAGCTAAAGTACAACACAGCAAGTGGCGAGCTTAGTTGCTCGTTATCTTCCTTCAGTAACAAAAAGCCGTTATCAAAATGCTTGTAGCTGTTTACCAGGTATATTGATTTGTTGTAATCGTAATTGTTATTGTATTTGTGGTGATTGATGATTGGCTGAAATGGCATTATGGCTTCAAAGAAGATAGCCAGCTCATAATCCCTCGGTATTAAAATTTTTGATACGTTGCGGCAGCCCAGGCCGAAGTAATCAAAAATGTCATGCCCCAGCTGGAATATTTCGTGTTCGGTTTCTTTGCCTGTTAATACCGCTATACTATTCCGGTTTTTGCGGATGATGTTAGGCACCTTGCTAAAGTAATAATCAAAATAGCGCGAAGAATTATTACTTCCGGTGGCGATAACGGCATCAAAGCCTTGCAGCCTGTCAACAAATGTAAAGCTATCGGCAAAGCCTGGCTCAATATCAATCAGTATTTGCAAAACAGCCTTAATCAGGCGGGCGTCCTGGGTAGAGGCTTTGATCAAAGCATGATTACCACTGGCCAAAACGCTCAGCACATCATGAAACCCAACCAGCGGAATGTTGCCGGCAAGAATCAATCCAACCTTTTTTGGGGTGTTGTTTTTGGTAAGATCATAGTGTGATAGCCATTGCTCAATATCCGTAGCGTAAAGCATTACCGTGATAGCTTTAATGGCTTTTTCAACGCTTGCCGGGGTAAACCAGGCATTGTAACTATGTTCGGTATTAATGATATGCGTCAGCTCCTGGGTAGGGGTAGCCAGGCGTTCTCCTAAGGTTGTAAAGGCGTATGTAAGTTGTATAGGGCTAAATTTTGACATATATATGTTAACTGTACAAACTCTGAAAACGTTTTTTTGTTATATTTGCACAAGTTTGTTGTTTGCCACAAAGGTAAACTAGATATAAGAATTATAAAGAAATATGGCGATTATAATCACCGATGAATGCATAAACTGCGGCGCTTGCGAACCCGAATGCCCAAATAATGCAATTTATGATGCGGGTGCGGCCTGGAGATTTTCAGACGGTACCGGCTTAAGGGGAGTTATTGATTTTGGCGATGGTGTTACCATTGGTGCCGAAGACACCCAGGCGGCGTTGTCTGACGATATTTATTACATAGTGCCTGATAAGTGTACTGAGTGTGTTGGTTTCCACGACGAGCCACAATGTGCCGCTGTTTGCCCGGTTGACTGCTGTGTAGACGACGAAAATATACGCGAAACCCGCGAAGAGCTTTTAGCAAAAAAAGACTGGTTACACATAAACGAATAATCAGTTTAAAAGTATAAAGAAAAGGGAATGCGTAATGTATTCCCTTTTTTGTTGCCTGAAACATTTAAAAAACTATTGACGTACAAACCACCATATACCTTAATATGGAATACGGAATTTGCAATTTAGCTATAGTACCCATGCGTGCCGAACCAAGTGAGCGCAGCGAACAGGTGTCGCAATTGTTGTTTGGCGAAGCTTTTGAAATTTTAGAGTGGAAGGAAAACTGGGTACAGATAGTAACCGCTTATGATGAATATAAAGGCTGGATAGGTAGGTTACAGTTTGTAATGTTGGGCCATATAGCTTACCAGGAATTGCAATTAAACCAACCGCGATTAACCTACAGGGCCATTACCCAGGCCTGGAAGATAAGAGATAATAGTGTGCTTTACCTGCCTGTTGGCAGCTCATTAGCATTTTTAAATGGTACTACCTGCTATATTGATAAAGAGAAGTTTGAGATTATAGGCCAGATAGGCGAGAGCGAAAATATTGACCTGATTGCCAAAACTTTTATTAACGCGCCATACCTATGGGGTGGGCGCACACATTTCGGTATAGATTGCTCGGGTTTCACACAATCTATATTTAAACTAAAAGGCATTAAATTAAAGCGCGATGCCAGCATGCAGGCCGAACAGGGCAGGGAAATAAACCTAAGCGAAGGCAAAATGGGCGATCTGGCTTTTTTTGAAAACGCCGATGGTAAAATAACCCATGTAGGCATGTTGCTTAATAAAGAACATATCATCCATGCATCGGGTAAAGTGAAAATTGATGTAATTGATGATAAGGGCATCTATTCTGAAGAGCAAAAGAAATATACCCATAAACTAACCGTTGTAAGGCGTTACTTTTAAAGTATCGCCTTACAATTTAACAAACTTGGTTTTTCCTTCAATTTTATTGTCGCGGTTATTTGTTACTTGTACTACGTAAGTGCCTGGTAGCAATTCGGCTACGTTTTCCTGCCAGGTAAGTTCATTGGTGGTCGATCGTTTCATGATCCGTCCGGAACTGCTTAGTATGCTGATAGTATATGATTCGTTGGTCTTGGTGTTCGTATCCGGAATTTTAACGTTCACGACTTGCGCGGTAGGGTTAGGAAACACGGTGATGTTTGCCACGTTATTGGCCGCGGTATCGCTGTAGGTCAATGTAATATCGTTGGTGTAGTTTACCAGCCCTGTTTTTAAGCTTTCAATACTAACCCTGTACTTGTTTTTTCCTTTAACCGGGTCAATATCTACATATAAATAACTACCACTGCCTGATGATTGTACCTGGCCAATGGTTTGGTATGATAAGCCATTATCTAAACTGCGATTTACGTTGAAACGATAATCAGTAGCTTCGTTTTCGGTAGTCCAGGTTAAGCGCGAGCCTCCGACCGTTTTTTGCGCATTGAAACCAAGTGCACGCATAGCAAGCGCCAGGTTTTTACGTATTACCAGTGTAAAGCGTTTTGAACCGAATGAGGCAGCTTTGTCTTTGTAAATATTAAAATTGTAGGTGTCGTTGTTTTTTATGTCGAGCGAATCGTTGGTAAAAGCATCTTTTAGCCACAGATCATAATCCTTCGGCATATTTTGCATTTCGGCCAGTTTAAGCTGGTATATGCCGGTATTTGTACCGTCGGCAGCCAAAGGTATAACTACCTGTCCTGTTGCCGGTAGTTGCATTTGTTTAATAGCCGCGCTGATATTATCGCTTGACATTAGCGACAGGCTTACCAGTGCGCCGTTGCCGCCCAGGTCTTCCACGTCGTCATCTTCATTGAAAGTTGTGCCTGTTTTGTTATTGAAGGCAAGTACGACATCGTCGGTGTTAAGCGAATCTTTAATGATCTTAAAACGCAGTATTGGTTTAAGAGTTATCGGCACCGTATTGTTTAATGATGCCAGCTCACTTCGGGTGCTCATTATCCTGATGAGGTTGGCGGCTGTAGGCTGTGTAGTTGTTTTTGCTGCTTCGTGGAACCTAAGCGTTTGCGTGGTACTTGTGGCGCGTATGAAAAAGCCTTGCCCGCTGGCAATCATGTTGCTGGCATCCCCGGTGTATAAACTTCCGGCAGGTCGTACTGTGCTTGTCGTATCGGCAGGAAATGTTGGGGTTGATGTTTGTACGTAGCTATCATACTGTTTCGTGGTAGGATTAAATACCCATATTTTGCCTTGGGTAGTTGAGGCAGCCGGAAAGTTTCCGCCATAAATGGTAGAACTGCTACCGTTGCGGTTAAATTTCTCGAAGTTGATAGTTGACGCGTAGGGATTGCCCACTAAGGCAAAGCCACGTATAACCGAGTTTGCTATTGCTGCGTTATTGGTGTACGATAAGTAAGTGTTTGACCTAAACCAAAGCTTAACATTAACCCTTCCCGTATTGAGGGTGCCGGTTTGTGTAAAGGTTACATCTTCCGGATAATCATAAGGTGATACAACTTTGCTACCTGTTTGTGTAGCATTATCGGTTTTGTTGCCCCTGAAGAAGAAAAGTACACCGTTGCCTATCGGGATATTGGTAGTTGTGTCGTTTGTGTTAGCGGTTTTAAATCTGTTTTGGGTGCCGATATCGTAAGCGTTAGTATTGTTGATTTTGGTGATGGCTTTGTAGTTGCCCGAAGTAAATGTGGCATTACTTGAAGCAATGTCCTCACGATAGAGGTACAGACTTGGGTTAGTGCCGCTAGGGGCATTAAATCCGCCGGCACTTCCGCCAGAACCTGATACGTAGGAATCATTTAACAAATAATTCAGATCGAATGAACGATAACCTCCAGGGCTACCGCTGTAAACCGGCGATGAAATTAAACGATAGCCCCGCTTGTTCAAATTGGTGCTGCTGCCTTTAAAAAAACGCTGAACGTTTACATTGCCTGTTACAGCAGTGCCCGAAGGCATTACAGCCACGCTTGCCGAACCCGTAGCATCGGAATTAAGTGTTAAATTGCCGGCCGAAGCCAGCGTGGCTGTACCGGCCATGGTAAGTACATTGGCGCTGGCAACTGCAAACTTTCCGCTCATGGTTTTAGTACCTGTACCTTGAAAATTAACATTGGCAAATATTACGCCATTACCGCTGTCGCTGCTAACATCAGTTAAAGCCTGCGCGCCCCCGTTAAATGTTAATGCAGCACCATTGGTTGTAATATCTACTTTTCCGCCTGTTGAGTTCCAGTCGCCTGCTATAGTGGTGCTGCCAGATTGAACGGTTTTAACGCCAGCGCCCGAAAAACTTAGATTTTGATAAACGCTGGGCGAAGTATCAAATGAGGCCGGGCTTGTATAAACAGTTTGGGCCGAAGTGCCCGCGTAAATTAAAGTTGAGGTACCTGATCCGGGGCCGTAAAAATCATAAGTTGCGCCTGCGGCACCACTATAAAAGTTACCCCCAATACTTAGGGTTGCAATATTACCGGTAGAGTTGCCTGTAGGGTTAAGTAGAAGTTTGGCGCTGTTTGAAACCGCCGGATAGGTGATAATAGTTATGTTGAAGCTGGGCAGGCTTATATAGTTTGAGTGGCTTACTTGGATGTGCCCTGTTACTTTTACCGTACCGCTCAGTATATTTAAAGTATTGTTGTTCACATTACCTGAAGTGTTACCTCCTACGGTAGCTGTTGATGACGCGGTGTTAACAAATAGGTTATCGCTCACATTTAAGTTTTGTATTGATAGATTGACAGTTGTTAGATTGGTTAAATTTGCATTTACAATACCCAGGAAGGGTGCAGGCGGAGCGCCAACGTCACCGGCGTAAAATCCTCTGCAGGATATGGTGCCTGGGCCTGTAATAGTGTTTGTAACAGATGTATTAGTGGTAGTGGAGTGACGTTGTATAAAATCGCGGGTGGTTAATGTAATGCCGCTGTTAACAGTAAATGTAACAGCTTTTAAAACGCCAATGGTTATATCTTGTACCGTAGTAGTTACGTTTACGGTAGGTTGGTTGTTAAATGATAGGGTGTAACCTATGTAAACATTGTCGGTAGCTCCCGGAACAGTAGCGGGAGACCAATTGGACGGTGTGTTCCAATTTGAATTGGTTGTGCCTAACCAAATAATGTCAGCTGCCGAACAATTTGAACACAAGCCAAGTACACCAAATACAACCGTAAAAATCCACCACTTTTTCATACAAAACCTTAGTTTTAAACTTTCGTCTCTGATAAAAAATTAATTACCGAGAAATTAGTTTATTCTAATTTGTTGTACGACTGAATTAAGGAATGGTTTGTTTATGCACAGTAATGAACAAAATGAACAAGAATGGTCACTTTTAATCTTTGAGCAAGCGCTTTGATTAACTATAGGTTAATTAAGAAAAATTGGGTAGTTTAAAGTGTTATATCCCAAAGAATAACGCGCTTATCATCGCTCAAAGAAATAAGCTGATTTTCGTTCCACGCAACCTTGTTTATAGACAGGCGGTGGCTCTCGTAACCCTTTTCGCGACTAATGACTTTATAAAGCTTGAAATCATCCGATCCCCAAAGCTTAATGCTTTTATCCATACTGGCTGTAGCAAAATAAGGTTGAGTGGGGTGGAAGGCGATATGGTTAACCGCGAAAAGATGCGCGGGGATATTTTGAATTAGCTCGAAGGAGGTGGTATCCCAGATTTTCACCTGGGCATCCCTGCTGCCTGATACCAGGTAATCTCCGGCAGGATAATATTGCAAAGAGAAAACAGCCATGGTATGGCCTTGTAATACACTGATCGGTGTGTAATCTTCCAGATCGTAAACACGCACCGTATTATCGCGACAGCCAAAAGCTACCTGTTTTTCATCGGACGATATACTGATGCAACGAACGGTATCGGTAGATACCTGGAGCGTGTGCAGCAACTGCAGAGTATCCAAACTCCAAATAGTAACGGTACCGTCTTCGGAAGCGATAAGCAGTTCCTTTTTGCCGTTAACCGATTTGATATCGAACACAGGTTTACGGTGCACACGTAAAGGCGTCAGGAGTTGCTGCTTAATAAAATCAAACACCAACACTTCGCCACTGCGCAATCCGGTAAACATCAAAGGATAGCCCTCAGGGCAATGAATGCTATAGATGGAAGTAGCCACAGGGAACATCACCTTGATGAATGAGTTTGTTTTTAAACTCCATTCCACCACACCTTTATCATTACCGCCGGTAAACAATATACCCGGCTTCTGCGATAGTGCTAACGCAAAAATAGGGTTACTATGCCCGGTAAGTTCAGCGGTTTTTTGTACGGTGATCATTTTTTAGTCGATAGTCCATAGCTCATAGTCCATAAAGACTCTGGACTTATTTATGTCTTTGTTCCAGGTTCTTTGCTATAGTTTCCAGTGTCAAACCTTTTTCGTGTAGTAAAACGATAAGGTGAAACATCAAATCCGATGCTTCGTTGATCAGGTCTGTTTCGGTTTCGGCCAAGGCGGCTATAACGGTTTCAACGCCTTCTTCGCCTACTTTTTGGGCTATTTTGTTGAGGCCTTTTTGTTGTAGTTTGTTAACGTATGATCCTTCTTGTGGGTTTTCGTACCTGTCGGCTACTATTTGCTCCAGTTGCAGGATGAAGTTTTGATTGTATTCTGTTTTGAAGCAGCTACGGTCGCCGGTGTGGCAGGTAGG
Source organism: Mucilaginibacter sp. A3364 (assembly GCF_059690715.1). Taxonomy (NCBI): domain Bacteria; kingdom Pseudomonadati; phylum Bacteroidota; class Sphingobacteriia; order Sphingobacteriales; family Sphingobacteriaceae; genus Mucilaginibacter; species Mucilaginibacter sp. A3364. Next base: position 2,090,400 of record NZ_JCAWED010000001.1, on the reverse strand, counting down.
GCCATCGGGTGAGGCTTTGATCAGGATAGTATCCTTATCGCAATCAATATGGATGCTTTTAACATGCAGAAAGTTATTGCTGGTTTCGCCCTTTGTCCATAAACGGTTTTTTGAGCGGGAGAAGAAGGTGACGATATTTTCCTTAACGGTTTTATCATAAGCTTCCTGGTTCATGTAGCCCAGCATTAATACTTCAAGGGTTTTATCGTCCTGTATCACTACGGGTACTAAACCGTCTGTTTTGCTAAAATCTATATTCATTTTTATTATCTAACTTCAATATCCCTGCCTCTTAAGATCTCTTTCAGGTCAGGGATCAATATTTCTCCGTAGTGGAACACCGATGCCGCTAAAGCAGCATCCACATTTGTACGCTCAAACACATCTACAAAATGCTGTGCAGAACCCGCGCCGCCTGAAGCGATAACCGGGATATTCACCGCATCATTTACTGTCTTCAATAAACCATGATCGAAACCGCCTTTGGTACCGTCATGATCCATCGAGGTTAATAGTATCTCACCGGCACCACGGCTTTCGGCTTCTTTTATCCAGTTTAGCGTCTCCAGTTCGGTAGCAATGCGGCCACCGTTTAAGTATACTATATCGGTACCATTATTATGGCGGGTATCCACAGCTACCACAACAAACTGTACCCCAAAAGCTCTCGCTAATTCATCAATCAAAGCCGGATTACGTACAGCTGCTGAGTTGATAGAAACTTTATCAGCACCAGCATTTAACAAAGCATCAGCGTCCTCAATTTTACTGATGCCGCCACCGATAGTGAACGGAATATTGATTTGCCTGGCTACGGCTTTCACCATATCAATGGTGGTGCCGCGGCGTTCGTGGGTAGCGGTTATATCTAAAAACACCAGCTCATCGGCACCTTGTTGCGAGTAGTTCCAGGCCAGCTCCACCGGGTCGCCGGCATCGCGCAGGTCAACAAAGTTCACACCTTTTACAGTGCGGCCGTCTTTAACGTCAAGGCAGGGGATTATTCTTTTGGCTAGCATAGTTTTGTGTTTGTCATTGCGAGCGTAGCGTGGCAGTCGCGAACTTTTCTCCGTGCGATTGCCACGCTACGCTCGCAATGACATTTTTGTTAAAGGGGGCTAGGGGGCTAAATTGACATTAATGAGTCTAAATTCCAGTGTTTCACTTCATCCACTGTAATTTTGCCCTCGTATATAGCTTTACCAACCACAACCGATTCTACTTTCAGTTTGCTTAGGTCTTCGATATCTTTCATTGAGCTTACACCGCCTGAGGCGATTAGTTTAATGAAAGGAGAGTGGTCAAGAAGTTTGCTGTAAAGCTCGATACCTGCACCGCCCAATTTACCGTCTTTATTAATATCGGTACACAAAAACCGGAAGAAGCCAAGCGATAAGCATTTGTCAACATAATCCATCAGTTTTATTGGCGAACTTTCCATCCAACCTGAGTATTTGATCACTTCGTCCAGTACATCGATAGCAATAACTACCTGGTCTGAACATTTGTCGCGACCGCAAACGGCTTTGCTTAACTCATCCAAAAACATTGGGTTGGTAATAGCCTGAGTGCCTACAATAACCCGGTGAACGCCTGCGTCTATCAATTCTTTAACTTTATCAATACTGCGGATGCCACCACCGTATTGCACCTGCATATCTGTTTTTTTAATAACATCAAACAGGTATTGCTGGTTAGAAAAGTCGTTTTTAGCACCATTCAAATCAATGATGTGGATAAAGTTTGTGCCGTTTGACTGATATTTTTCAATCATTTCTTCAATCGTCACATCGTAGGTAGTAACTTGTTCGTAATCGCCTTCGCGCAAACGCACTACCTTTTTATCCAAAATATCTATTGCAGGAATTATGTACATGTGTTCTATATTTTTGAAAAGTTTTTTAATAAAGTTTCACCGTAAACGCCTGATTTCTCGGGGTGAAACTGTACACCATAAAAATTGTTCTGCCAAATTGATGCCGAAAATTTCAGGTTATAGTCTGTTGATGCTAATGTATATACGTTACTGTATTCAATAAAGTATGAATGTACAAAGTAAAAGTGTGACCCATGCGGAATATTTTCAAAAAGGGGATTCTCCTTTTCGGCAAACACCTGGTTCCACCCGGTATGCGGTACTTTGTGTGTAGCGTCGCTGGTAAATTTCTTTGTTTTTATGGGGAAGATGTTCAGCATATCCGCATCACCTTCTTCGGAATGGGCGGTTATTAACTGCATCCCCACACAAATACCCAGCGTTGGTTTGTTTAGGGCCTTTATTGCAGGCACCAAACCGGTATGCTCCAATTTTTGCATGGCCGCGCCTGCATGACCCACACCCGGAATGATATAACGATCAAACTGCTCCAGATCTTCCACCGTATGCACCATGCCGTAGGCGATGCCCAGCCTATCCAGCGTTGCTGTAAGCGAAAATATATTACCGGCTCCGTAGCGTATTATACCTATCATTTTATTGAGAATCAAGAGTCAAGAGCCATGAATCAAAATAGCCTGTCCCGGCTCTTGATTCTTGGCTCTTGATTCTATTTACAAAAGTCCCTTTGTTGACGGCAAAACCATCTTATTTACATCCCTTTTTACGGCCATCTTTATGGCTTTGGCAAAGGCCTTAAAGATAGCTTCAATTTTATGGTGTTCGTTTTGTCCTTCGGCTTTAATGTTCAGGTTACATTTTGAGGCATCGCTGAATGATTTAAAGAAGTGGTAGAACATCTCGGTTGGCATATCGCCAACTTTTTCGCGTTTAAAATCGGCATCCCATACCAGCCAGTTACGGCCGCCAAAATCAATGGCGGCTTGTGCCAGGCAATCGTCCATTGGCAGGCAGAAACCGTAGCGCTCAATGCCTTTTTTGTTTCCTAAAGCTATCGCGAAAACCTCGCCCAAGGCAATGCCGGTATCTTCAATGGTATGATGTTCGTCGATATGAAGGTCGCCTTTGGTAGTTATCTCCAGGTCGATGCTGCCGTGGCGGGCGATCTGATCTAACATATGATCAAAAAAATGCAGACCGGTTGATATTTTAGCTTCGCCGGTGCCATCCAGGTTTATTTTTACGTGGATGTCGGTCTCTTTGGTGGTGCGCTTGCTTTCGAAAACGCGTTCGCCCAATTTTAAAAATTCGTAGATTTTATTCCAGTCGGTGGTCTCTAAAGCGATAACGCTTTCGATATCACCAACGTTTTGTGCTTCGTGGCCGCCAAGATTTCTTTCATCGTTTAGCCAGATAGCCTTTGCGCCCAGATTTTTGGCTAGCAGAATATCGTTACGCCTGTCGCCAATGGTGAATGAATTGGCCAGGTCGTATTTGGTCGTATCAAAATACTGGGTAAGTAAGCCTGTGCCCGGCTTGCGGGTAGGAGCGTTATCTGTGGGCCATGTTTTGTCGATATAGATGGCACTGAATTTTACACCTTCATTAGCGAAAGTTTGCAGTATGAAATTATGCACCGGCCAAAAGGTATCTTCCGGATATTTATCGCTGCCCAAGCCGTCTTGATTGGTGATCATTACCAATTCAAAATCCAGCTCCCTAGCTATTTTGGCCAGGTTAGGTATGGCGCCCGGGTAAAATTCAAGCTTAGCGAACGAATCTATCTGCTCATCGGCAGGTTCCTTGATCATGGTGCCGTCGCGGTCGACAAAGAGTATTTTTTGCAGATTGCTCATTTAAAATTCTGTAAGGTTTTTAACAACATTTCGTTTTCCTGCGGCGTACCTACAGTTATGCGTAAGCTGCCCTGGCAAAGCTCTACTTTCGAACGGTCGCGCACGATAATACCATGTTCAACCAGGAAGGTATAGATCGCTTTCGGATCTGTTGTTTTAACGAGGATAAAATTAGCGTCGGATGGGTAAATATCCAGCACAAAATCGAAGTTTTTCAGTTCCAGTACTAATTTATCACGTTGGGTTAATGTTTCTTTGATCCAGCCATTCACCTGGTCAACATTAGCTAAAGCTTTTAGCGCCAGTTGCTGCGATGCTTCGTTCATGTTGTAAGGTGGCTTTACCTTGTTCATCACTTCAATGATCTCTTCGCTGGCAAAAGCCATACCCACACGCAAACCGGCGAGGCCCCAGGCTTTTGACAGGGTTTGTAACACCACCAGGTTTGAATACTCGGTTAGCTCCTGTATAAATGTTTTTTGGCGACTGAAGTTAATATAAGCCTCATCAACCACCACAATACCGCTAAAGTTGGCCAGCAAGGTTTCCACATCATCACGATTGATAGAGTTGCCGGTAGGGTTGTTTGGCGAACAGATGAATATCAGTTTGGTGTTTTTATCGATAGCTTCTGATATACCTTCCAGGTCTAATTGAAACTCTTCAGTTAGCGGTACTTTTTTGGTTTGGATATCATTGATATTAGCCGATACTTCGTACATACCATAGGTAGGCGGTACTAAAATTACATTATCCACACCTGGGTTACAAAAGCTGCGGAAAAGGATATCAATAGCCTCATCGCTGCCGTTGCCAATGAATATATTACGGATAGGCACGCCTTTGATCTCGCTCAAACGCTTTTTAACGTTGTATTGCAATGGATCAGGGTAGCGGTTATATTGCTCGTCCAACGGCGAACCGAAGGCATTTTCATTCGCGTCTAAATACACACTTGCCTCTCCCTGAAATTCATCACGTGCGGATGAATAAGGGGTGAGGTTTTTAATGTTTGGTCTTAATATTTTATTAATGTCGAACATTTGTCTTCTTCATTATGTCATTGCGAGCGTAGCGTGGCAATCGCGAACTCTACAAGTCTTTACTTTTCCCCGTGCGATTGCTTCGTTGTTCGCAATGACGGATTAAATTTTATTTATTTCATTCTAACCGTCACCGCATTTTTATGCGCATGCAAACCTTCCAGCTCCGCCAGTATCTCAACCGCAGGACCGATATTTTGTATCCCTTCCGGACTGATATGCTGAAATGTTACTTTCTTCACAAACGAATCAACCGAAACGCCTGAATAAGCTCTTGCATAACTGCTGGTAGGCAAGGTATGGTTAGTGCCCGAGGCATAATCGCCCGCGCTTTCAGGGGTTAAATTACCCAGGAAAACAGATCCCGCGTTGATGATCTTATCGGTAATGGTCTGCCATTTTTCGGTAGCTAAAATCAAGTGCTCGGGCGCGTACTGGTTGCTGAAATCCATCGCCTCATCCAGTGTTCGGGTGATGACGATGTATGAGTTTTCCAACGCTTGTTTAACGATCTCGGCGCGTGGTAATACGGCGTTTTGTTTTTCTACTTCGGCCAAGGTTGCTTCGGCTATTTGGGCCGATGTGGTTACCAATATGGCCTGGCTGTCAATACCGTGTTCGGCTTGTGCTAGCAGGTCAGCGGCTACGAAGGCTGGGTTAGCCGTCTCATCGGCAATTACCAAAACTTCCGACGGACCCGCAGGCATATCGATAGCCGTTGTTGTAGTTGATTGTATAATAGTTTTAGCTTTGGTAACAAACTGGTTTCCAGGTCCAAATATTTTATCAACTTTAGTAATAGTTTCTGTACCGAAAGCCATGGCAGCAACCGCTTGTGAGCCTCCCGCCAGGTAAATTTTATCAACCCCTAATAACAAAGCCACATAAGCAATAAAGGCATTCACCTTGCCATTTTTCTGCGGTGGCGAACACACTATAATCTCATGGCAACCGGCAATACGTGCAGGGATCCCCAGCATTAAAAAGGTGCTTGGTAATACAGCTGTCCCGCCAGGAATGTACAGGCCAACTTTCTCTATCGGCCTTAACTCGCGCCAGCAGGTAACACCGGGCATGGTTTCTACCTTGTCCTCGGTTTTTAGCTGGGTTTGATGGAATTTGTAGATGTTATTATAAGCCGTTTGTAAAGCGGCTTTCTGCTCTTCGGTAATTACAGAAGCAATCTCATCCAATTCGGTTTTATCAAGGTAAAGTTTGCTTAAAGTAACCTTGTCAAACTTTTCGGCATAATCTAACAAAGCTTTGTCGCCATGTTGTTGTACGTTAGCTAAAACGTCTTCGACAATGGCGCGTATCTCGTTAGCCGGATCAACGTTGCGTTGTACCAGGTTGGCTATATCGGCTTTGCTTAAGTTTGAATAGTTGTATGTCTCCATATCAGTTGGCAGTTTTCAGTTTGCAGTTGGCAAGCTGCATACACTGCAAACTGCCCACTGCAAACTGCCTACTAAAATATTATCTTCTCAATAGGCATTACCACAATGCCCTGCGCGCCGGCTTGTTTCAGCTGGCTTATGCGATCCCAAAAATCACGTTCCGGGATAACTGTATGTACGGCAACCCAGCCTTCTTCGGCCAATGGTAATACCGATGGACTTTTAACGCCAGGTAATAATGCTAATACCCCGTCAAGTTTCGCTTTCTCAACGTTTAATACTACGTATTTAGTTTCCTTTGCACGTAACACCGATTGTATACGTTGGATCAACTCCTGTATCAAAGGGTTGTTCTCACTGCCTTTTGAACCTATTAAAATAGCTTCAGACGACATTACATCGGCAAATGGTTTTAGTCCGTTGCTTTTTAGCGTGCCGCCGGTTGATACCAGGTCGCAGATCGCGTCGCTCAAACCCAAACCCGGAGAGATCTCTACCGAACCGGAAATGGTGCGGATATCAGCCTCTATTTTTTGTTTTTTAAGGAATTTACCTAATATAACCGGGTAGGTGGTAGCTATAGCTTTCCCGCCCAGGTCGCTTAACGCGGTAATGTCGCTGTTATTAGTTACCGCAATTTTTAATGAGCACTTGCCAAAGCCAAGGTGCTGCAGGTAGCTAACAGAAACTTCAGTTTCTTCAATAACGTTTTCGCCTACAATGCCCAAGTCAGCTATGCCGTCCTGCACGTATTCAGGAATATCATCATCACGAAGGAATAATATTTCAAGCGGAAAATTAGAAACAGGAGAGATCAGCGAGCTTTTATAATTCTCAAAATTTAAGCCGCAATTTTTTAGTAACTCAACAGATTTTTCGTTAAGTCGACCCGATTTTTGGATCGCTATTTTAAGTGTCTTCACAAATTATGATTAAAGGAAAAAATATAATAAAAATTACAAACGGGGGTTGTTATTTCGCGTAGAAACATACATTATCTATTCACCACATAGTGGTGATGGTGCAGATGCAGATGATGTAGTTGTAAGTTTCCCATTTTTATTATATAGTAAAACTATAGATTAGTTCTGCAAATATAGTCAGTTATTTAAAAAATCAAAACGAACTAGGATTTTTTTGATGAAAATGATTGCAGGGTATTATGAATAATGAAATATTGTTAAAAGCCATTATTCGCCAAAAACCTCGTAAACGGCCCCTTCCGGATATTCGTGTAGTTTCATAAGTTTATGTTTTTGCTCAATATCTTTTATACTGATCAATTCAGGGTTATCCAGCGCGTTAAACCATATTAAATAGTAATGTTTTACATTATAAAAGGCTTCGATTTTTTTGGTGAAAAAATGATGGGGTAGTAGTTTACACCTGATGCCGGCCGTGAAGTAAGCTGCTTCGTTAGCATCGGAATAAATTGGGATGCCGGGCTTGTAAATATGTTTGTGTGTTTTAAGGAAAACTACGAATTGCGATTTATTCCAGTCGTCATCAGTATAACCCGGGTTGCCGTATTCGTTTTGATCGTAATAACGGTCGTGGTCTGCATAATATTCATTAACGGTAAAGGTCAGCATCGCGACAGCAAACACTCCCCAGGCAATAAAACGCTTGGGTTTTTCAAAGCGGATGTTTTTTATTGCATTTAAAACCCAATAAGTACAACTCCATACCAAGGGAATGAAAATGGGCGATAACAAACGCGGATTAATACGCTCGTACCGTGAAAAGGTAGCCGATATTACTATGAATAAACCATACACTAAAGCAAAGGTTAATGCGATATGCTCGTAACCACTGGTGCGTTTACGGATGGTATTATATATCCATAAAGCTACCAATCCCGCTAATATCAGCCAGGCTAATGGTGAAGCGACTGTAGTCGCCGTTTTAACCGACAGGTTAAGCCACTCGCACATCACCTCGCCAAAATATTGCATATTTTTGCCGAATGACGTTATGGATGGTTCCCTGGGCCCGGTCACCGTTTTGGTAAGTATACTATTGCGAATAAGATTAGCTACCAATAACGAAATACAAACCGCTCCGTAAGTAATCACGTGAATCGTTTTTTTTCTTATCTGCAATTGTCTATCAAACAATAATAATAAACCGCCTGTGCCTATGATAGTAACCCCGGCATAACGGGTGATGGTGGCAATGGCTGCAATAAAAGCTATCAGCAACAAAGTAGCCATATTGTGCTTAATAATGTATTGTTTATAGGCGATGATAAACACCAGGCTTAACAGTATAAATAAAGTCTCAGACCATAAATAAGTATAAACCTGCAACAACGCCGGACTAAGCACAATAGCCGCCAACACCAATATTTTGTAAATCCGGGTAACGTTTACAAAACGCTCCATTATCCATCCGCTTAAAAAAATTACTGCGCCAAACAGCAAGCCATTTAATATAGGTGCTGCCGCGATAGGATCAAAGCCGGTAATGCCGAATACCCCAAAAAGAAAGAGCGGATAAAATACCGGAAAATCAACCAGTGGCAAGCCATTAAAAGTAGTGAAAGTGCCCTCGTCATGCAAGCTACGCGCCGCACTGGTGTACATAATTGAATCGGGCGAGATGCCGATGCCGCTGTAAGCAGTAAACAGCTGTATTATATAAAACCCTATAAAGGCCGCAATGAAGGAATCAAGACTTTTGAGGTAGCGGGTTATAGGCATGGGCTTTAATAATTCGTGTCATTTCGAAGCGTAGCGAGAAATCTTATACGCGGGACAGGTCGCTAGTATAAGATTTCTCCTCGTTCCTCGTCGAAATGACAAGTGGGTTTTTATTTTATCATCCCCAATACACTACTAATAGGCTGGTCGCTATCTATCAAAATCCCGGTTACACCTGCAGCGGTGCCGGCTTCAACATCGCGCTCGCGGTCGCCTATAAAGTATGATTGTGATGGGTCGATGTTATATTTTTCAATTCCATTAACCAATAAACCGGGTTTAGGTTTGCGGCAATCGCAGTCGCCGGTAAAATTGGGGTGGTGCGGGCAGTAGTAAAAGTCTGTAAACTTAACGCCGTAAGGGGCATAGGCATCGCGCAATTGCTGGTGCATTTGTCCAAGTGTTTCTTCGGTATACCAGCCTTTGGCCAGGCCGCCCTGGTTGGTAGCTACAATTAACAGGTAGCCTTTGTCCTGTAAAGTTTTAAGAGCCTCAAAGTTATCAAGGATATGAAAATCTTCCAGGGTACGTACATAATCACCCATTTCGCGGTTCAACACCCCATCGCGATCCAAAAAAACAGCTTTATTTTTTGCAGACATTTAATTCAATTTTTGGCAAAGGTAATAATTATAAAAAACCAGTTTTTAGTATCCGCTCTAAACCATAAAAAATTAAACAATACTGGTAATTATCACCAAAATTTAATAATTTAGGATAGGTTTAATGCGAAAAGAAAGACTAAAGTGAGGCTATTTTCGGCAAGTTCTATTTTGCCGATTCATAATATTGTAACCTAATTATTAACAAATTGATAATTTTAGGACTTATAAATACAATGTTATTTGAGATTATTTAAAAAGTTTGCTAATATTTTAAAATGCTTTATCATTTCTGTAATTTCGTGGTTACACCACAACTATAAATTTATTATAACACGGTTTAATTTTTACGATGGATCAAACTGAAAGTGAACAAGGCTTGTACAGGCCCGAATTTGAACACGACTCTTGCGGTACAGGTTTTATAACTCATATCGACGGACATAAAAATCACCAACTTATTGACGACGCGCTGAACATGTTGGCTAACATGGAACACCGCGGCGCCTGCGGCTGTGACCCTGACTCGGGCGATGGTGCTGGTATATTATTCCAGATACCGCACGAATTCTTTATGGAGGAATGCTCGGATCTAGAGATAAGCTTGCCTCAACCCGGCGAATATGGTGTAGGTATGGTATTTTTACCAAAAGACCCTGCACTTAGAAAAGCCTGCCGCACCATTATTGATAACGCGGTTGATAAGTTGGGCATACCTACTTTAGGTTACCGTAAAGTAGTGGTTGATTCATCTGTTATTGGTGAAACTGCACGCAGTGCCGAGCCGGAAGTAGAGCAACTGTTTGTTGCCCGTCCGCATTCGATCACCAATGTTGAAGATTTTGAGCGTAGACTTTACGTTTTGCGTCGCTATATTAATAAAACTGTTACCGAGACCTTACCGGGCGCACGTGATATGTTTTATTTCCCTTCATTTTCATGCAAGGTTATTATTTATAAAGGCCAGTTAACCACTTACCAGGTACGCCAGTATTATGCAAACGATTTGAACGATCCGCGGTTAAAGTCTGGTCTGGCATTGGTTCACTCTCGTTTTTCAACCAATACATTTCCGTCATGGAAGCTGGCTCAGCCATTCCGAATGATAGCACATAATGGCGAGATCAATACCTTGACCGGTAACCTGAACTGGTTCTACTCAGGCTTAAAGTCATATGCTTCGAGCTATTTTACAGCCGAAGAGATGGAGATGTTATTGCCGGTTATTGATAACAACCAGTCGGATTCTGCTTGTTTAGATAACATCATCGAGATATTACAACATACTGGTCGTTCATTACCACACGTAATGATGATGCTGATCCCTGAAGCTTGGGATGGCAACGAGCAAATGGACCCGATCAAGAAAGCTTTCTATGAGTTTCACGCTACTTTAATGGAGCCATGGGATGGCCCTGCGGCGATCAGCTTTACCGATGGTAAATTGGTTGGAGCGGTGCTTGATCGTAACGGTCTGCGCCCGTTGCGTTATACTATCACCAGCGATGGTAGAGTTATAGCTGCTTCTGAAACAGGCGCTGTTAAGATAGACCCTAAGATCATCGTACAGAACGGCCGTTTACAGCCGGGTAAAATGTTATTGATCGATACCGAAAAAGGTATGATCATTACCGACGAAGAAATTAAACAACAAATAGCTTCCCGCCAGCCGTATGATCGTTGGTTAGAGAACTATAAAATAAGACTGGAAGACCTTAAAGAGCCACGTTTAGCCTTTGCTAACCTGAGTGCCGACGCGGTTTTCCGTTATCAGCAAGTATTTGGTTACAGCCGCGAGGATATCGAGACCATCATTAAGCCAATGGCGCTTGATGGTAAAGAGCCTATCGGTTCAATGGGTACCGATGTGCCTTTGGCTATCTTATCTGATAAACCACAGCACTTATCAAGTTACTTTAAGCAATTCTTTGCACAGGTTACCAACCCGCCGATAGATCCTATCCGTGAGCGTTTGGTAATGAGCTTGGCTACCTTCATCGGTAACAACGGCAACCTGTTGGACGAGGATAAAATGCATTGCCATTGCGTAACGCTTAAGCACCCGGTACTTAAAAACCACCAGTTAGAAAAACTGCGTAGTATTGACACCGGCATGTTCCATGCTAAAACGCTGCAAACGTATTTTAATGCTGACGGTAACCCGGGTTCGTTACAAAAAGGTATCGAGCGCATTTGCCGCTACGCGGAAGACGCTGTTGCCGATGGTTTCGAGGTATTGATCCTTTCAGATCGCGCTTTGGATTCGGAACACGCGCCTATCCCTTCATTATTAGCTGTATCTGCGGTACACCACCACCTGATCAAAAAAGGTTTACGTGGCGCGGTAGGTATCGTGGCCGAGGCCGGCGATGTTTGGGAAGTACACCATTTCGCTACATTATTAGCGTTTGGTGCTACTGCTATCAACCCTTACCTGGCACAAGCGACTATCGAGAATTTGAAAGACAGCGGCGTGCTTGACACCAAGCTGGATAAAAAATACCTGTTAAAGAACTATGTAAAATCCATCAATGATGGTTTGTTGAAGATCTTCTCAAAAATGGGTATCTCAACTTTACAGTCATACCATGGTTCGCAGGTATTTGAGATATTAGGTTTGAACAAAGCCGTAGTTGATAAATACTTCAGCGGCGCGGTTACCCGTATCGGTGGTCTTGGTTTAGACGAGATCGCCCGTGAGGCCCTGTGCAAACACCGCATCGGTTTTGGCGCGCAAACCAGCGAAAGCAAATTATTACCTGAAGGCGGTATTTACCAGTGGAAACGCCGTGGTGAAGAACACTTGTTCAATCCAACTACAGTTCACTTATTACAACATGCTACCCGCAGCGGCAGCTATGATGTGTATAAAAACTACGCTAAAGCGATAAACGAACAAACCGAGAAGCATTACACCATCCGTGGTTTGCTTGACTTTGTTCATCATCGCGAAGCGATCTCGTTAGACGAGGTTGAACCGGCAGAGAGCATCATGAAGCGTTTTGCTACGGGTGCGATGTCATTCGGCTCCATATCACACGAGGCGCACAGCACTTTAGCTATCGCGATGAACCGCATTGGCGGTCGTAGCAATACCGGCGAGGGTGGTGAGGACGAGATCCGATACACACCGCTTGCTAACGGCGACTCTATGCGTTCATCTATCAAGCAAGTGGCTTCTGGCCGTTTTGGTGTAACATCAAATTACCTGACCAATGCCGACGAATTGCAAATTAAAATGGCGCAAGGTGCAAAACCGGGCGAAGGTGGCCAGTTACCTGGTGATAAAGTTGACGACTGGATTGCAAAAACCCGTCACTCAACGCCTGGTGTAGGTTTGATATCTCCGCCGCCGCACCACGATATTTATTCTATCGAGGATTTGGCCCAGCTGATCTTCGACCTTAAAAATGCTAACCGCCAGGCGCGTATCAACGTAAAGTTGGTATCAAAAGCAGGCGTAGGTACCATTGCAGCGGGTGTTGCTAAAGCACACGCCGATGTTATCCTGATAGCAGGTTATGATGGTGGTACAGGTGCATCGCCAATAAGCTCTATCAAGCACGCGGGTTTACCGTGGGAACTTGGTTTGGCCGAGGCCCACCAAACATTGGTACGCAACAAACTACGCAGCCGTGTGGTATTACAGGCCGATGGTCAGTTAAAAACAGGTCGCGATTTGGCAATTGCCTGTTTAATGGGTGCCGAAGAGTGGGGTGTAGCAACAGCAGCTTTAGTTGCAGGCGGTTGTATCATGATGCGTAAGTGTCACTTAAATACCTGCCCTGTAGGTGTTGCTACCCAGGATCCTGAATTGCGTAAACTATTCTCTGGTAAACCAGAGCACGTAGTTAACTTGTTCAAGTTCCTGGCAGAAGAGATGCGCGAGATAATGGCTGAACTAGGTTTCCGTACTATTAACGAAATGGTTGGCCGCGTACAGTTCCTGAAAGTAAGGGACAACATTAAAAGCTGGAAAGCTAAGAAAGTTGATCTTTCTGGCATGTTGCATCCGGTAACTAACGATAAACATTTAACCTTATATAACAGCGAGTCGCAGGATCATGGCATGGCCGAGATCATCGATTGGAAATTATGGGAAGATGCAAAACCTGCATTGGCTGATAAAACCCCGGTATTTGGCAGCTACGACGTTGTGAACACAGATCGTACTATTGGCGCTTTGCTATCAAACGAGATATCTAAAATATACGGTTCAGCAGGTTTGCCTGATAATACCATTAACTATAAATTCAAAGGCCCTGCCGGCCAAAGCTTCGGCGCATTCTCTACCAAAGGTGTTTCTTTTGAGTTGGAAGGCGAGTCGAATGACTATGTAGGTAAAGGTTTATCGGGTGCGCAGTTAGCCATCTATCCTTATACCGATTCTACTTTTGTTCCTGAGGATAACATCATCATCGGTAACGTAGCCCTTTATGGTGCTACTTCAGGTGAGTTATTTGTAAGAGGTATGGCCGGCGAACGTTTCGCAGTACGTAACTCGGGTGCTACCACGGTTGTTGAAGGTATAGGCGATCATGGTTGCGAGTACATGACCGGTGGCCGCGCGCTTATCCTGGGTAAAACAGGCCGTAACTTCGCGGCAGGTATGAGCGGTGGCTTAGCCTGGGTGTACAACGTTGACGGTACTTTTGCCGAAAACTGCAACACGGAGATGGTCGACCTTGATCCGCTATCAACCAAAGACGAAGAAGAAATATTAACCCTGTTGCGTAAACACGTAGCCTTAACTAAAAGTAAGCTGGCGCAGGATATCATCAAAAACTGGAGCGAAGCATCGACCAAGTTTATCAAGGTATATCCTAAAGAGTACAAGAGGGTTATTGAAAAATTACAATTACAAACTACAAGCAAATAATTTAGATGGGAAAAGCAACTGGATTTATGGAATTTGATAGGGAAATGCCCCACAAATTACCTCCTGCAGAACGTGTAAAAAACTACAACGAATTTGAAAGCTTGTATTCTGACGAACAGTTAAATAAGCAATCGGCTCGCTGCATGAACTGCGGTGTACCTTTTTGCCACTCGGGTTGCCCGCTGGGTAACATTATTCCCGAGTTTAACGATGCTGTTTATAAAGAGAAATGGGAAGATGCTTATGAGATATTATCGTCAACCAATAACTTCCCTGAGTTTACCGGCCGTATTTGCCCCGCACCTTGCGAAAGCGCCTGCGTATTGGGTATAAACAAACCACCGGTAGCTATTGAAGAAATAGAAAAACACATTATCGAGATAGCTTACCAAAAAGGTTTGGTTAAACCGACCGCGCCATTGATCAAAACCGGCAAAACTGTTGCAGTGGTTGGTTCAGGTCCTGCCGGTTTGGCGGCTGCCGCGCAATTGGCTAAAGCCGGCCACGAAGTAACTGTTTACGAGCGCGACGATAAAGTTGGCGGCTTGTTACGCTATGGTATCCCTGATTTTAAACTGGAGAAAACTGTTATCGATCGTCGTATCGAAGTAATGGAAAAAGACGGTGTGGTATTTAAAACTAATACCGAAATAGGTAAGGATGTAGCTGCTGATGAAATTACCCGCAATTTTGATGCGGTAGTTTTAGCGGGCGGGTCAACTATCCCTCGTGATCTTCCTATCCCGGGCCGTGAGTTGAAAGGTATTCATTTCGCCATGGATTTCCTGAAACAACAAAACAAACGTGTTGGTAATTCGCCAATTAAAGTTGAAGACATCCTGGCTACAGGCAAAGATGTAGTAGTTATTGGCGGTGGCGACACCGGCTCTGACTGCGTAGGAACATCAAACCGCCAGGGTGCAGCATCTATCAAACAATTTGAGGTGATGTTTCAGCCGCCACAGGCGCGTACACAGCACATGCCTTGGCCAACTTACCCAATGCTGTTAAAAACCACTACATCGCATGATGAAGGGGTTGAGCGCCACTGGGGTATCAATACCAAAGAGTTTTTAGGCGACGAGAACGGTAACCTGCGTGCTTTACGTATAGCCGACGTTGAATGGGAAGTTGACTTCCTGGGCCGCCCGGTTAAATTTACTGAGGTTGAAGGTTCTGAGCGCGAGATTCCTTGTCAGCGTGTATTCCTGGCAATGGGTTTCCTTAACCCACAATATGTTGGTATGCTGGAAAGCCTGGGTGTTGAGGTTGACGGTCGTAAGAATGTTAACGCTAAAGAAGGTGTTTATCGCACCAACGTAAGCAAAGTATTTGCTGCAGGCGATATGCGCAGGGGCCAGTCATTGGTTGTTTGGGCAATATCTGAGGGCCGCGAATGTGCCCGCAAGGTTGATGAATTTTTAATGGGTCACTCTGTATTAGAAAGTAAGGACTCTGTGAACCAATTCGACCAGGTATTTTAATTTTACCTCACTCTAAAACTTCATCATATTCCTCTTCCGTAAAATCGGGAGAGGATTTTTTTTAACAGCTACGTTTTTACTGGGGTTAAGCTGAAATTTATATATTTGGCTCCCGTTGACGTAATTTATTGTTGACCTTTAATACTTATGAGTACTACTACCGGCGAAATGAGTGAAAAGTACGAATTGGTTGTTGGCCTTGAGGTGCATGCCCAGCTATCAACCCAAAGCAAGTCTTTTTCACCAGATTCTGCAACATTTGGCGCCGACCCAAATACGCACGTAAGTGCTATATCATTAGGCCATCCGGGTACTTTGCCGCGTATGAACAAACGCATGGTAGAGTATGCCGTTAAAATGGGCCTGGCCTGTAACTGTACCATCAACCTTAATAATAGCTTCGCCCGCAAAAATTACTTTTATGCCGATCTGCCCAAGGGGTTTCAAACCACGCAAGATCAGCACCCGGTATGTTTAGGCGGCTACGTTACTGTTAAACTGCACGACGGAACTACCAAAGATCTGGCCATCCATCACATCCACATGGAAGATGATGCAGGCAAAAGTATGCATGATAACCATGCGGATGATTCTTTCATCGACCTGAACAGGGCAGGGGTGCCACTAATAGAGATTGTATCCCAACCGGATATGCGCAGCGCCGAAGAAGCCGGTCAGTTTTTGACGGAACTACGTAAGCTGCTGCGTTATTTAGATGTATGCGACGGTAACATGGAAGAAGGCAGCATGCGTTGCGATGCCAACATATCTGTACGCCTGCGCGGCGCTACCGAATATGGCAATCGCTGTGAAGTGAAGAACCTCAACTCTATCCGTAACGTGCAACGTGCTATTGAGCATGAATTCGCGCGCCAGGTTGCTGTTATTGAAGCCGGCGGTCACATAGATCAAAACACTTTAAACTTTAATGCCGACACCGGCGAAACATCGGTACTGCGCTCAAAAGAAATGGCGAACGATTACCGCTATTTCCCCGAGCCTGATTTGATGCCTTTAAAGCTGGATGAGGCTTACGTAGCAAACATCCGCCAATCGATGCCGGCCTTGCCGCACGAGTTGCACAAAAAATATATTGACCTGGGTATGTCAGATTACGATGCCTCGGTTATTACCGCTGACAAAGAGGTTGCCTTTTATTTTGAAGAGCTGATAAAGCATACCAAAAACTACAAAGCGGCTGCGCACTTGTTGATGGGCCCGGTAAAATCGCATTTGAACGAAACCGGTACACACTTAAATGATCTGCATTTGCAGCCTGAGCAACTGGCCGGTATCATTAAATTGGTGGATGCTGGTGCTATCAACAACTCGGTAGCGGGGCATAAGTTGTTTCCGGCCTTGTTAAGGTCGCCGGATAAAACGGCAGAGGAGTTAGCTAAAGAGCTGAACCTGTTGATCACCGCGGACGGTAACGACGTAGACGAATTTATTAAAGCCGCTATAGCAAAATTTCCTGACAAGGTAAAAGAATACCAAAAAGGTAAAAAAGGCGTTTTGGGTTTGTTTATGGGCGAAGTAATGAAGCTTTCAAAAGGCAAGATCGATCCGCAGAAAACAAACCAGATATTAATTAAAGCATTAGAAGAATCAAAATGAGAATACGTTCAGTAATTTACGGCCTAGGTGCGCTGGCTTTGTTAACAGCATCATGCAAAAGCAAAACAGATTTCACTATTAACGGAACGGTTAAAAACCCGGGCCAGGTAACAAAAATATACTTATTGCAGGCTGATACCACGCAGGTAGTGGCTGTAGACTCGTCAAACCTAAGCGAAGATGGCAAGTTTCAATTTAAACGCGCTACACCTTACGCTAACCTGTATAAATTACGCATAGGGGAGAGTGGCTTCGACCTGATCGTACAAAATGGCGAGGAGGTTGAGTTTAGTACCGATCTGAATGATAAAGCCCATGTTTATGAAGTAAAGGGTTCGGATGAATCTGAAAAATTAAAAGAGCTAAACAAGATCACAAACATCTACGTAGAGAAAAACAACCAGATAGTTGCAAAATACCAGGAGTTTGTACAGCGAACAGGCAAACAATCTGATTCGTTGATGAAAGTACTGATGCCGGGATACCTTAAAAACTTAACTGAATCCGGCAACGCCATTTTAGATTTTGCTAAGAAAAATGAATCATCACTGGCCGCTTTTTATGGCGTAAGCACGCTTGATCCTATGCGTTTTGAAAAAGACATGGTTGCTTACGGCGATGTTTTGAACAGCAAAGAGTATTTTAAAGGAAATCCTTCGGTAACCCGCTTTGTGCAGCAAATGCTGATAGCTAAACCTATCTCTATCGGTCATAAAGCGCCTGATTTTGATATTGCAGGCATTGATGGTAAAGCTATTAAACTATCAGACTATAAAGGCAAATATGTAATGCTGGATTTCTGGGCATCATGGTGTGGCCCTTGCCGTGCCGAAAACCCGAACGTGGTTAAGCAATACAACCTGTACAAAGACAAAGGTTTTAATATCCTGGGTATTTCGCTGGATTCGGAAAAAGGCGCTTGGGAAAAAGCCGTAGTCGACGATAAATTAACCTGGGCGCATGGTTCGGATCTGAAACGTTTTGAAGGGCCAACCGAGTCGTTGTACCATATTTTGGCTATCCCGTCAAACTTCATAATTGACCCTCAGGGCGTTATTGTAGCCAAAAATGTGACTGGTGCTGATCTTGAAGCTTTTTTAAACAAAACGTTTAATAAGATTCAATAGTATGTTAAAATAATGTGATATTTAACAATTTGTTAATATTGGCGTAACTGTAAGCTTTCATTAAGCGTATACTTTTACAGCATAAAAATCACATTATCCATGAGCACCACTGCTAAACAGAAAATATTGATCGTTGATGACGAACCCGATATCTTAGAGCTTATTGAATATAACCTTAAAAAAGAAGGTTACCAGGTGTTTTTGGCCCGCAATGGCCAAGAAGCCGTTGCCGAAGCTAAACGCTCATTACCTGATCTGATCGTACTCGATATTATGATGCCTAAAATGGATGGCATCGAGGCTTGTCGGATTATGCGCACTATGCCCGAGTTTAAAAGCACTTTTATGGTATTCTTAACTGCACGCAGCGAAGAGTATTCAGAAATTGCAGGCTTTAATGTAGGTGCGGATGATTACATTGCCAAACCTATTAAGCCACGCGCATTGGTTAGCCGTATAAACGCGATACTACGCAGAAATGCCCCTGCCGAAGAAGTTATCGACAATAAACTGGAAATAGGCGACCTGGTGATTGACCGCGAAGCCTACCTGGTTTACAAAAATGGCGAGAAAGTAGTTTTAGCAAAAAAAGAATTTGAATTACTTTACCTGCTGGCCTCAAAACCCGGCAAAGTATACACCCGCGAAGTTATCCTGAAAAACATCTGGGAAGACTCGGTAGTGGTAACCAATCGTACCATCGACGTACACATCCGTAAAGTACGCGAGAAACTGGGCGACGATATCATATCTACCGTAAAAGGCGTAGGTTATAAATTTGAAGCATAACCAAAAAGGCCCCGATTTATCGGGGCCTTTTTGTTATAAGCCATTAGGCATTACAGCAAAGGCTTACGTTTTGTTTTTGTAGCCGTGCTCTTAGCTTTAGTGGCTGTAGCTCTTGGCGCAGTTGCTTTTTTTGCTGCCGCGACTTCAGTTTTAGCTTTATCGGTAACTGCTTTGGCTTTTGTTTCGGCT
Organism: Mucilaginibacter sp. A3364; assembly: GCF_059690715.1. Classification (NCBI taxonomy): domain Bacteria; kingdom Pseudomonadati; phylum Bacteroidota; class Sphingobacteriia; order Sphingobacteriales; family Sphingobacteriaceae; genus Mucilaginibacter; species Mucilaginibacter sp. A3364. Next base: position 2,070,878 of record NZ_JCAWED010000001.1, on the reverse strand, counting down.
TTAGCTTTTACTTCCTTAGCTTCAGTTTTCGCTTTAGCAGCAATGTCCTTCACCTGTTTATCAGCTTTGGACTTTACCTCGGTAGCTTTTGTTTTAGCTTCCTTAACGGTTGCTTTGGCTTTTACAGTAGCATCCTTTACAGCAGCTTTAGTTTTTGCTGTCGCGGATACGGCCGCTTTTTTTACAGTGTTTTTGGCAGCTGTAGCCTTTTTAGCTACGGTGCGTTTTGCAGGAGCTGCTTTTTTGGTCAGGTCCTCGTATTTTTCTTCTACGGTTTCCTTAACATCTTCGGCGGTTTCTTTAGTGCCTTCCCAAAGTTCCTCTATTGTTTCTTTAACCCTTTCGAAAAAGCCTTTTTCTTCGGGTCTGTCTGCGTTAGTACTCATTATGTTTTTATTTTAGGTAGTTAATAGATGTTTTTTGAAATACAATAACCACGCCAATTGTGGTTTGTTTTACAACGCGCAGACTTACGAAGTTTTAGAAACTTCGTAAGTCTTGAAATTAACCGTATTTTTGCAGCCACATGAAAATACCCAAGTTTACTGACCTGATATTATTTGAAGACGACGACCTGATCGTGATAAACAAGCCGGCCTTTATCAGCTCGCTTGATGAGCGGGGAGAGGGCAGCAGCGAGATAAGCATATTACGTATGGCCAAGGCCTACAGCGACGACGCGCAGATATGCCACCGATTGGATAAAGAAACTTCGGGTGCCTTGATTATAGCTAAAAATCCGGAAGCATATCGTACAGTATCCATGCAGTTTGAGCGTCGGCAGGTAAATAAAGTGTACCACGCGGTTATTGATGGCACCCATGTTTTTGATAACCTGTTTGTTGATCTGCCGATACTAAACGTAGGCAAAGGCAGCGTAACTATCAGTAGACAGGAAGGCAAACGTGCCGAGACCTGGTTTCAATCATTAAAGTTTTTTAAGCATTATACTTTGGTGGAGTGCAGGCCGGTTACCGGGCGCATGCACCAAATTCGTATACATTTAGCTACACAGCGTGCGTCAATAGCGGGCGATGAAATGTATAAAGGTAAGCCGGTTTACCTGTCAGAGATCAAGCGTAAGTATCGTTTGGGCAAGGATCAGGAAGAGCTGCCCATCATGAAGCGTTTTGCCCTGCACGCGTATCAGGTAACATTTAAAAAATTGGACGGCGCAGAACTCAGCATTCATGCCCCATATCCTAAAGACTTTGAAACGCTGTTGAAGTTGTTGGAGAAGTTTGATAGTTGATTTACGTAAAAAGTAACAGGAAATGCCAGAAGCGGTAATCGAATTTCTCTGTCATGATAAGGAGGAGCCATATACGGTGCAACTAGAACCTGAACCTATACTTTTTATGGTAAGTCCTAAAACTACTTTAAAATTTGTAGCACAATGTGATTCGCCATTTAACTGGGCCATTTTAGGCGGTGGTGGTGGCATCCAACTATGTCCTGAATCAAAAGGTAATTACGATATAACTATCTATGAAAATGACGTTTTGTTATTGGATTTGTATAAGTATATGAAATACATGAAATAGTGTTACCGAATCATCACCCCCGGCTTATTCACCACCGGTAGCTTAATAAAATTAGATTCCACAATACTCTCAGGCAGGAAGATGAATTTCTTGTCGTATATCTGTGTGCCAATGTAATAGCTTACCCAGTATTCGTTGGTTAAACCAAAAGTTTGCTCATCAATAGGCTCAATAACCTTTGTCGTGCCTGGTTCTACCAACGGAAACATGTGGCGAAGTGTAGAGGTTTTAACCTGTTCGCCATCTTTATCGCCATAACCCTTTGAAGTGATCATTACGTTTTCGATCACCTCCTTTTTTAGATTGATCAAATAAACATACCACGTTTTGCTCTCCGGCCCCTCGCCCTCAAGCGCCACTGCAACAGCTATATCCTTTACTTCGTTATCGGGGAGGTCTTTTATCATGGTTGTTGTTGTAAAGTTGAAAGGTTGTAATGTTGCAAAGTTAACGTTACAACTTTCCAACATTACAACCTTTAAACGCCAATTACTTCTTCTTAGCAAACTTCTTACCACCTTTTTTAGGCGCTTTGGCTTCAGCATCGGCTAGAGCCTTGCACTGGGCGTAAGTTAGGGTGGTAGGGTCGGTTATGTCTTTTGGTATTTTAACGTTTTGCTTGCCAAACTCAATATACGGGCCCCAACGGCCATTCAGTACTTTAACAGCAGGATCCTCGTCAAAGCTTTTGATCAGCTTTTCAGCATCCTTTTTACGTTTGGCTAATATCAGTTCAATAGCCTGTTCTTCGGTAACATCCAGTGGGTCTATTTCTTTTGGTAATGATACGAATGCACTGTTGTGGCTGATATAAGGTCCGAAACGGCCTATGGCCACTTTCATTACCTTGCCTTCATATTCGCCTACGTTTTTAGGCAATTTAAACAGTTCTAAGGCCTCTTCTAACGAGATGGTCTCTATGCTTTGGCCTGTACGTAAACTGGCGTACTGTGGCTTATAATCCTTATTGTCGTCGCTCGCGTTCTCGCCTATCTGTACAAACGGACCGTAACGACCGATACGTACTGATATCTTCTCGCCACTTTCCGGGTGGATACCCAGCTCGCGTTCGCCGGTAGCTTTATCAGCTGTTTGAATAGTGTTCTCTACATCCTGGTGAAACGGCGCGTAGAAATTGCTGATCATATGCGTCCATTCTTCCAAACCCTGGGCTATCTCGTCAAACTGTTTCTCCACCTTGGCGGTGAAGTTAAAATCAACAATACCCTGGAAGTGCTGCACCAGGAAATCATTCACTACCGAACCAATATCAGTAGGAGATAATTTACCACGCTCGGCACCTGTGTTTTCAGTACGTTGTTCTTTGGTAACGGTGCCTTGTTTAAGTGTCAATACGCGGAAGTTACGTTGCCTGCCTTCGCGTTCTTCTTTAACTACATAACCACGGTTTTGTATGGTAGATATGGTAGGGGCATAGGTTGATGGTCGGCCTATACCCAGCTCCTCTAATTTCTTTACCAAACTGGCCTCGGTATAACGCGCCGGTGGACGAGAGAAACGCTCGGTAGCGCTCATTTCCTGCAAGTCGAGTTGCTGCCCTTTGCTTAGTGGCGGCAGCATCGCGTTGTCGTCATCCTGTTGCGTATCTTCCTCGTCATCGTTTGATTCAAGGTATACTTTCAGGAAGCCGTCAAACTTCATTACTTCACCATTAGCGGTCAGTTCCTCTTTACGGGTTGATATGCCGATCTTAGCGGTAGTTTTCTCAAACTGGGCTTCACTCATTTGCGAAGCGATAGCGCGTTTCCAGATCAATTCATATAAGCGTGTTTCCGCACTTTCACCGCTTACCGAATGGTTATTAAAGTAAGTAGGGCGTATGGCCTCGTGAGCCTCTTGTGCGCCTGCGCTTTTGGTTTTATATTTTCTTTGTTGATGATACTGCGTGCCGTAGGCAGATATAATTTCCTGTGTAGCAGCATTTAAAGCCGTGTCAGATAAATTAACAGAGTCGGTACGCATGTAGGTGATGTGGCCCGATTCGTATAGCTTCTGTGCTATCTGCATCGTACGCGATACAGAGTAACCCAGCTTGCGGCTAGCCTCCTGTTGCAGGGTTGAGGTAGTAAACGGTGCTGCAGGTGAGCGTTTGGTTGGCCTGGTATCTAACGAATTAACGTTAAAATCGGCACCAATACAATCCTGTAAAAACTTCTCGGCGTCTTCCTGTTTACTATAACGCTCGGCCAGTTCAGCTTTAAAAGCTTGTCTGCCGCTACCGAAGATAGCGACGATCTTAAATGCTGCTTCTGATTGGAATTTATTGATCTCGCGCTCACGCTCAACAATAATACGTACAGCTACGGATTGTACACGGCCGGCCGATAAGGATGGTTTAACCTTCTTCCACAAAACTGGTGAAAGCTCAAAGCCCACCAGCCTGTCTAATACCCTGCGTGCCTGTTGCGCATTTACCAGGTTATAGTTTATTTGACGCGGGTTTTCAATTGCCGCCATAATAGCCGGCTTGGTTATTTCGTGAAATACGATACGCTTGGTATTGGCTTCCTTTAAATTTAAAGTATCAAATAAGTGCCATGATATGGCTTCTCCCTCGCGGTCCTCATCGGATGCGAGCCATACCGTTTCGGCTTCTTTAGCTAATTTCTTTAACTCGCTAACTACCTGCTTCTTATCCGCAGGTACCTCATATTTTTGTTGAAAATTATTAGCTATATCAATAGCGTCTTCCGACTTAACCAGATCACGAATATGGCCGTAACTCGACTTCACGGTGAAATCTTTACCCAGGTATCCTTCAATGGTTTTTGCTTTCGCCGGAGATTCTACTATCAATAAATTTTTAGCCATCTAGTCTGTGTTTTTTTGCAAATAAAGGATAAAGTATGCGAAACACAAACTTTTAATTAGGATTGTTTGGTGGTTGTTGTAAAGTTGGAAGGTTGTAAAGTTGAAAGGTTGAAAGGTTTTAAGGCTGAATACCGACATCAAAACTTTAAGAAAGCTCTCACACCTAAAGTTCACAAGGCAACATTCAAACCTTTCAACTTTACAACCTTACAACAACAATATCACATCAGGAAGCCGCCACCCAAAAGATCATTACCCTCATAAAACACAGCCGACTGGCCCGGCGCTATGCCCGATACCATGTGGGTAAAGTCAACCTTCATGTGTTCGCCCATTTGTACAATGCTGCTTTCGGTGCCGGCATCTTTATAACGTACTTTGGTAATGGCGTTAATGGGTTCTTTTATGCTTTCGTATTTGATCAGGTTCAGATTTTTAACCCAGGCCTGTTTGCGTTGCAGTTCGGTTTCGGTACCTAAAACAACGGTATTGGTATGCGCGTCGATATGAGTAACAAACATAGGCTGCCCCAAAGCAATGCCCAAACCACGACGCTGACCGATAGTGTAGAAAGGATATCCCTGGTGTTTGCCCACTACGGTGCCGTCTGTGAGCTTAAAGTCGCCCGGGCCTATGCGTGTATCCAGATCTTCTACTTTGTGTCTTAAAAAGGCTCTGTAGTCGTTATCCGGTACAAAGCATATTTCGTAGCTCTCGCTTTTACCTGCTAGTTCAATCTGGCCCATATCAAGCGCCATCTGGCGGATCTCGGGTTTCGAAAAACTACCTAACGGGAATTTGGTACGTGCCAGGTTTTGCTGCGAAACACCCCACAGTACATACGACTGGTCTTTATTTTCGTCTTTACCTTTTGATATAACGTAACGGCCATTATCCTGTAAACGGATATTGGCGTAATGTCCTGTTGCTATAAATTCGCAATCCAGTTTATTGGCGCGTTTTAAAAGTGCGTCCCATTTAATATGGGTGTTGCAAAGCACGCATGGGTTAGGAGTGCGGCCGGCCAGGTATTCGTCAACAAAGTTGTCGATCACGTAATCGCCAAACTCGTTACGGATATCCAGAATGTAGTGGGGGAAGCCATAACCAACTGCCAGCGCGCGGGCATCGTTAATACTATCAAGGCTGCAGCAACCGGTTTCTTTCGAGCTACCACCGGCTGAGGCATAGTCCCACGTTTTCATGGTAAGGCCGATAACCTCATAGCCCTGCTCATGCAGCATCACTGCTGCTACCGAACTATCAACGCCACCGCTCATTGCCACTAATATCCTTCCGTGTTTACTCATAATGGCTGCAAAGATACGGCTTTGCTTTTTATGTTGATAAAGGCTTGGTCAGCAGATGGTAAAAAGGCGTGTTGGAAGGGTGAAAGTATGTGAAAATTGTTCTTAAGAGGTATTTTCTTTAAAAGAAACATATATTGTATATCAAATACTTATGTATTTTATATGAAGTTATTGTACTTTTAACAAGCGTTGTATCAAGCCTGAATAATAAATATTTAATAAATGAATAATTACTGAATTGAACACCCCAAATTGTTCCGTTAGGAGCAAAAGCTTGGTAGAAACACCATGAGAAAAGCAATTTCGCTCCGTAGGTGCGAAACCCCATTTGATAGGTTGTGTACCTACGGCACACGCTATCTATAATATGGTAATGAGCTACCGAGCTTTGGCCCTTACAGGGCCGGGCCGTTCCGTATCTTAAAGGGTTCGTATTTTCTCACGCCACATAAACCGTCTTAATATTCATAAACTCATGTATCCCGAACATGCCCAACTCTCGCCCATAGCCCGATTCTTTGATACCTCCAAACGGCAAACGCGGATCAGACTTCACCAATGAATTGACGAAACAGGCACCGGCGTCCAATTCCGTAGCCGCGATAAACTCTCCCCTCTTCTTGTTTTGGGTGAACACGGCTGCGCCTAAACCGAAAATACTATCGTTGGCCATGGCCAAAGCCTGGGCCTCGTCCTTCGCAGAAATAATAGCCGCCACCGGACCGAACAGTTCTTCATCATAAGCCGGCATGCCTTTCTTTACTTTGGTAAGGATGGTAGGCGGATAAAAGGCATTATCACCTTTAGGCACCTCGCCACCCAAAATACATTTGGCTCCTTTTTTAACAGATTGCTTCACCTGCTTATGCAATTCATCCCGCAAATCAACCCGTGCCTGCGGGCCGATCTCTGTAGCCGCATCCAACGGATCGCCCATTTTTTTGGCTTTCATTTTTTGGAGAAAGAGTTCTGTAAACTGTTTCTCAACTGATTTAACCACAATAAACCTTTTGGCCGCAATACAGCTTTGCCCGGCATTGATCAGTCTACTGTTTACGCAGGTTTCGGCGGCCAGCTCCAGGTCGGCATCTTCCAGTATTACGTAGGCATCGCTGCCGCCCAGTTCTAACACTGTTTTTTTGATGAGCGAACCTGCTTTTTCGGCTACCTTTCGACCGGCGTTGGTACTGCCGGTAAGGGTTACCGCCTTAACCAGCGGATGTTCGATAACCTTATTGATCTTATCGCTGCCCACTAACAGCGTTTGAAATACATTTTCGGGGAACCCGGAATCTTCCACTATTTTTTGAATAGCCAGCGCGCAGCCCGGCACATTGCTGGCATGTTTTAAAACTCCGCAGTTACCCGCGGCTAATGCCGGTGCCAAAAAGCGAAACACCTGCCAAAACGGAAAGTTCCAGGGCATAATGGCCAGTACCACGCCAATGGGCTTAAAAGTGACGAAGCTTTTGCTGGCCTCGGTTTGTATCAATTGATCTTTTAAAAAGATAGTTGCGTTTTTAGCATAGTAATCACATACAGAAGCGCACTTTTCAATTTCGGCTACGCCTTGTTGGATGGGTTTGCCCATCTCGAGTGCCATGAGGTGCGCCAGTTCCTGCTTTTGGCTGAGCAATACTTTGCTCATTTTTAACAGGCGCTTGCTGCGTTCACTGTGCGGCGTGTGTCTCCACTTTAGCCAGGCCTCATGAGTTTGCTCAATTTTTTTAGCGGCCTGTTTGCCCGAGTGTGCTTTGTATTTACCAATAGTTTCGCCGTTGGCGGGATTTATTGCGATGATGTCCATAACAAAATGCGTTTGGATAATAATAATACATTATACGGAAATTTTTTCGGCTACAGCCTAACAAAAAATGCCCTTCCGATTGGTACGGAAGGGCTGGTTTGGTTTATAAGTGGAAAAGTAAAGGTTCAATAATTAAGCGCGCACCTGCCCATTGCCGCGTATCAGCCATTTGTAGCTGGTCAATTCCTGCAAACCCATAGGGCCGCGGGCATGGAGCTTTTGGGTACTGATGCCAATTTCGGCACCAAGGCCAAACTGGGCACCGTCAGTAAAGGCAGTGGATGTATTCCAGTAAACGGCTGCCGCGTCAACCCGGTTTAAAAAAGTTTCGGCATTGGCGGCGTTTTCTGTAATGATGGCCTCGCTGTGTTTCGAGCTGTGAGCGGCAATGTGGTGTAATGCCTGCTCAAAAGTATCCACCGTTTTGATGGCCATTTTCATCGATAAAAACTCGGTACCAAAATGGTCGGCGTTGGCGGGGTGTAGCAGTTCAACAGGGTAGTTGCCTGTCAATGATGTATAGGCCGCTTCATCAGCATAAACAGTTACACCGGCGTCACCCAATGGTTTTGCTATCGCGATCAGATCGCTTAATCTTGCCGAATGAAAAATAGCACAATCCAATGCATTACAGACACTTACGCGACGTGTTTTAGAGTTAAAGATCACATCCGTCGCAATCTTCAAATCCGCCGATTCATCCACATAAGTATGCACAATACCCGCACCGGTTTCAATTACAGGCACCTTGCTATTTTGGCGCACGCTGTTTATCAGGCCTTGGCTGCCGCGCGGAATGATCACATCCACATAACCAACAGCCTGCATCAAAGCCTCAGCGGCGTCGCGTTCTTTAGGGAGCAATAGTGCTACGTTGACATCAATATCATGCTTTTGCAGCACGTTGTGAATAATGGCTATAATGGCGCGATTAGAAAAATCAGCATCGCTGCCGCCTTTTAATATGCAGATGTTGCCGGTTTTAAAACACAAGGCGAAAACATCGAACGTAACATTCGGCCTCGCCTCGTAAATAACACCTACCACACCTAGTGGCACGCTAACTTTAGATACCTGTAAACCGTTAGGTAATGTTTTATCAGACAGAATATGGCCCAGCGGATTTTCCAGACGAGAAACATTGACGATATCCTTAGCGATATCCTGTATCCGTACTTCGGTTAGTTTTAAGCGGTCGTAATTTGGATTGTTGCTATCCATGCGCTCCAGGTCTTTCTGGTTTTCCTGAAGCAGGTAAGCGGTTTGCACGATGGCTTCGGTGGCCAGATCTGTCAAAATCTGGTTTATGGTAGCAGGAGCGAGGTTGAAATTCCGGCCTGCCAGTTGGGCGTTCTCAAAGTAGGTATTATAGTTCATCGCGTTAGCCTAGTAAATAAAGGTAATCATAGTGCACCAGCGGTTTCTGGTTTTTTTGGCCGATGGTTTCTTTGGCTTTGTCTGCACCGTATTCGGCTATGCCGAGGCCGATGAGGTGTTGGTTATCATCCACCAGTTTAATGATCTCGCCCTTTTTAAAATCCGACAATACATCGGTTACACCAACCGGCAGCAAACTAATAGCTTTACCGTTAGAAGTAAGCGCCAGTTTGGCCCCCGCGTTAACCTGCACCACACCAGTGGCCGATTTCTCGGAGTGCGCTATCCATTTCTTTTTATCCGAAGCCGTTTTTACCGGTACAAAGCGCGTATGTCGGGCTTCGCCGGATAAAACGTCTGTTAATATATTGTCTATAGTGCCGTTGGCGATATGCACGGCGATGCCCAGTCGTGCAGTTTTTTGTGCCATGGTTGATTTGGTGATCATCCCGCCACGGCCAAATTGAGATTTACCTGTGCTTACAAACGAGGCGAAATCAATACCATTATCATTCACCTCTTCTATCAGAGCAGAACCGGCCTCATTCGGCGGGCCGTCATAAATACCATCAACGTTAGTTAGAATAACCAAAGCCTGGGCGTTCAGCATAGATGCCATTAAGCCGGCCAGTTCGTCGTTATCGGTAAACATTAATTCTGTCACGGATACTACGTCGTTCTCGTTTACAATCGGGATAACATTGTGTTGCAGCAATATCTCTAAACAGTTTTTCATGTTGAGGTAGTGCTGGCGGCCCTTGAAATCTTCCGTAGTAACCAGCACCTGCGAACATAGCATATCATGCTGTTCAAACAGCTGAGCATATATATTAATGAGCTTTACCTGCCCGATAGAGGCCAGCAACTGGCGGGCGGCAATGGCATCGTATTTATCAGACACGGTGATCAAACTCCGCCCTGCTGCAACCGCGCCCGAGGATACCAGAATTACCTCAATACCCCGATTTTTAATAGCCACCATTTGCTCCACCAAAGCGCTAATCCGCTGCTGATCGGGGAGACCATTGGTCTGCGTTAACACGTTCGAACCAATTTTGATGACTATCCGCTTGTAGTTGAATGACATTAGAAACGATATTAAAATCGCCATAAATATCATAAAAATTACTGGTTTTGCTATGTTTTTGATAGAAATTAAATGAAATATAGTAAAAGTGGCAGATTTTGACCCTTGTATAGTAGGGTAACGGGCGTAGAAAGACAAAAAATGAATTATTCTAATTGTTTTTGATTTATTATGATATAAAAATGAAGAATTATTAATGATTCTTCGCCTATCTTGAAACCGTTAGAAAAGCCCCTCCACAAATTATTTTCAAAAAAAACTTGTGGTTTGATTTATTTATTTACTTTTGTCTAGTAATTCTATAGACAATACATATTATGTATACTTTAAAACAGATCACCGCTCCACTAATGCAAAGCCTTGCCTGCTGTTGTTGCTGAACAACACCATCTCATTATTCAATCTTTAAAATATTTTACTCAACATCCTACACATTATTTGACAATGAAACTTGTATCCTATACGGTAAAACTTTTACTATTAACCTTATTCATAAGCGCGCCGGCTTACGCGCAAAATAAACTGACCGGTACTGTGAAAAATTCAAAAGGCGAGCCGCTGCCACGTGCAACCGTGCTGGTTAGGGGAACCTCAATAGCTGTAAGCGCCGATGATGAAGGCAAATTTAGCATAGACCCAAAACAACAACCGCCGTTTTATATCCAAATACGTTCTGTAGGCTATAAGCCACAGGATTTTCAGATATTAGAATTTAAAGATGCCCCGATAGAACTAACCCTGGTTGAAGACGACCAGTTGGCCGAGATCGTGGTAACATCGCGCCGCCGCCGCGAGGCCTTGCAGGACGTGCCTATCCCGGTATCGGTAGTAGGTGGTAAGCAAATTGACGAGGCCGGCGCGTTTAACGTAAACCTGGTGAAGCAGTTTGTACCATCGCTGCAATTGTACACTTCAAACCCGCGTAATACCGGTATAAACATTCGTGGTATTGGTTCACCGTTTGGTTTAACTAACGATGGTTTGGATCCGGGTGTTGGTTTTTATGTAGATGGTGTTTACTACGCTCGCCCTGCTGCCGCTACACTTGACTTTATCGATGTAGAAAGCATTGAAGTATTACGGGGCCCTCAAGGTACCTTGTTTGGTAAAAATACGGCTGCGGGCGCCTTCAACATTACTACCCGCAAAGCCAGCTTTACCCCGGGTTTAGCTTTAGAGAGCAGCTTTGGTAATTTTGGTTACATACAAGCTAAAGCTTCGGTAACCGGGCCGTTAAGCAAAACTTTGGCTGCACGTGTTTCATTTTCGGGTACGCAGCGCGATGGTTTGGTTGATAACGTACGCACCGGCCGTGCTACTAACGATGTAAATAACTTAGGTTTACGTGCACAATTGTTATTTCAGCCTACGCAGGATATAGCCATTACTTTATCGGGTGATGTATCTGATCAAAAGCCCGACGGTTACGCCCAGGTAGTTGCAGGTGTTGCGCCTACTAAACGTGCAGCATATCGCCAGTTTAACGCTATTATTGCCGATCTGGGTTACTCGCTGCCAAGCCTGAATGCTTTCGATCGTAAAATAGATCATGACACGCCGTGGAGATCAGGCAACCAATTAGGTGGCCTTTCCTTAAACGGCGATTTTAAAATTGGCCCGGGAACATTAACCTCAACTACAGCATACCGTTATTGGAACTGGGACCCATCAAACGACCGTGATTTTACCGGCTTACCTGTACTGGCCAAGTCACAAAACCCGGCCAAGCATAAAAACTGGTCGCAAGAGGTACGCTACGCCGGCGAATTTTCAAAACGTTTAAGCGGCGTGGTAGGTTTATTTTACCTTGACCAGGAAGTGAAAATCACCGGTACCGAGGAATCAGGCGCTGCACAAGCACGTTTCTCAAAAAGCTCAACAGGTAATAATGCTAACACTCCGGGTACTACTAATGATCAGCTTTGGGCTACTCCGGGCTTGTTAGAAGGTTACGGTATTTATACTAACGCGTCCATCAAATCAAAAAGTGCCGCGGCATTTGCCAGTGTTGATTACGAGTTTGCCAAAGGCTTCCACATTGTACCTGGTGTACGTATCAACTATGATAAAAAAGATGTGTTTTATGATCGTCAGGCCAGAGGCGGTTTAGATATAGCCAACAGTGCTTACAGCCCAGCGGTTAAAGCCGAATTGGTGAAAATTAAAAATGGTGTATACAGCAGCCAAAACTATACTACTAACACCGACGAGAAGAACTTTACCTATTCTATAACCGCGGCTTATCGCCCGGATAGCAGACTTAACGTTTTTGCTACCTACTCAACCAGCTACAAGCCGGTAGGTGTAAACGTAGCCGGTTTGCCATCGCCTGAAGCCGGTAAAACTATATTGGATTACGCGGTTATCAAACCTGAAAAAACACGTCATTATGAGTTAGGTTTTAAAAGTACCCCAATTACCAACCTGATATTGAATTTAACTTTCCATAATTCTGATATAGACAACTACCAAACCAATGTTCAATCGGCCGATTTGACCGTGAACCGTGGTTACATTGCCAATGCCGAAAAAGTAAACGTAAAAGGTGCAGAGTTAGATGGTAACTACCGCGTTGATCAAAACTTTACCTTCTATGGTAACGTTGCTTACACCGATGCCAAATACGTGAAGTTTACCAACGCGCCGCTTCCGTTAGAAGAAACCGGTTTGTTGCCTCCGTTTAAAGACATCTCGGGTGGTGTACTTCCGGGGGTATCAAAATGGGCCGGCTCATTAGGCGGCGAGTTTGCTACCGATGCTAAGTTTTTAAACAACCCGGCGTCAAAATTTTTCCTGGCGGTTGATGGTTCTTTCCGTTCATCATTCTCATCAAGCGCTTCGCCTTCGGCTTACTTAAACATTGCCGGTTACGGCTTGCTTAACGCACGTTTAGGCTTTAAAGCAGTACACGGTTTTGGTGCCTATATTTGGAGCCGCAACCTGCTTAACCAAAACTATTTTGAGCAGTTGCTACCCGCAGGTGGTAACGCGGGTCACTACGCAGGTGTATTGGGCGACCAACGTACACTGGGTGTAACCTTACGTTATACTTTATAAAAAGATTTTTCTTTAGGTTGATTTATAGTGAAAGCGGGTTCGGCAGTTGCCGGCCCGCTTTTTTTTGCGTGTAAGCGTGGACGGTTAAAATTTTTTGTGTTCAGGTGTGGATGCTTGAACAAACGGGGGCTATTAATGACATTTTGATGGAAAAAAATATTATTAGTTTTATATAATAAAACTTTTATGAAAAATATTTTATTGTCATTACTGTTTTTTTTTAATATCACCGAAGCTTTTTGTCAAGGAGACATATCTTTTCCGGTAAAATCTCCGATTTCTGCAGGGCGAAATTTAGGATATCAAAAAAAATATAATGTCGAGGCTGCTTTTCATGGAGTAACTTTTTTTGGGAAAGAATGCAATTTTCGATATTCAAAATTCTTAAAATCAGCTTTTTTTGACCATTGCGTATTCCAGACGGAAACTGATTTTGATTATACTCGTTGTTTTGATGCTGCGGATTTTAGTTGGTCAGATTTTAGAAAAAATCTTTTCTTCGAAAATTCAATATTTAAAAAAAATGTAAAATTCCATTCATGTCAATTTGATTCCGATGTAGATTTCGGTGGAACAATATTTGAAAAAAAAGTAGATTTTTCGACTTCGAGATTCAAGCAAATAGCCATTTTTCAAAAGTGTGTGTTCAACGGAAAGGTAGATTTCAATGTATCGTCATTCAAGGTAGTGCAATTTCGAGACGTTAAATTTGAGAGTCGTGTAAATTTCTTTTTTACCACATTTTATGCCTATGCATTTTTTAAAAACGCCTTATTTGAAGAAAAGGCTACTTTGAATTTTAATAGTATGCATACTACAGATAGTACTTACTTTGATTTTAATAACACGGTATTCCCTGATACAATATTATTTTCGAATATCTTAGATTTAAAACATGATGTGTTTTTTACTAATGCAAATTTTACTCACAATTCACGATTCGATATTAAAACTAACAAACCTCGTAGAATATTAATCAATCTGTTAAATTCTAATATCGCTAAGCTTCATATTGACTACACCCACTTTAAATTATTGTTGCCTGATTCTGTAGAATTAAATGATTTTGATTCGAGGAAAATTTCCGTTTCATACGAACAAAAGGTCTCAGTGTATGAGCAGCTATTAAATAACTTTAAAAATAATGGACAAGTTGAAAGTTATAAATTACTGGATATTGAGTATCAAAGATTTAAATGGAGTACGAAAGGATACAATTGGCTAGGCTTGTTTCTGCAACTATGGTGGAATTTCGGTTACAATAAAGAATATATTTTTCTGTGGACATTGTTTTTTATAGGCTTATTTACCACCATTACATATTTGTATTTACATGATCTCAATAAATACGTTTATAAAATAAAATGTATCCCATTCCAAGAGCATTGGGTAAATAAATTCTCGCTAGATAATTTTGGAATAAGACTTTGGTCTTCATTTATATATACATTGATTGTTTTTTTTAGTCTGAAAATTCAAGTAGATAATTTGAAAGTAAAACAAAAAAAAGGGACATTGTATATAGTTGTTGTCTACATATTGGGTATTATTTGCATAGCGTACATCGCAAATTTTGTTTTGCAGAAATAATTTAGATTGATGATATAATATTTAGTTTTCCTCACCCAACCTTTTCACCAACCTCCTCACCGTACTCAAAGGCCTCCCTGTATCGGCAACGATCTGCCGCAGGCTTTTGCCTTGCCCGTGCAATTCCATTACCCGGTCTTCCAGGCTTTTGCGTTGCTGCTGGGTGATGTGCAGCAGATGATCCGCTTCGCGGGCCAGGTCGGTAAATTCGAATTGGAGAAAGTTGTAGGGTTTAATAATTTGACACAGGTACACATTGCCTGCACCATATATCTGTTTGCCGCTGCGTTGCTTAATTTGTTTGAGGTAACGCGTGGAGGGATGGGCCTGGCTTTCGCCGATGGCAAAGGCGCTATCGGCAAAGTTGATGAGCATTTTACTGCCTTGCAGATCATTGCGGGTAATGGGGTTGGATGGGTTGCGTTTAGGCGTATGCGCCAATACCAGGATGGAAAGATTGTACTTATTTTTGAGCGTTTGCAGCTTTTGCATCAGGCTTACCGCCGCGGCTGCTGCCTGGGTACCGGTGCGTAAGCAGGTAATGTTATCAATGATCAATACCCGGGCCTTGCTGGTGATGAGCATGTTTTCGAGCGCGTTATTAATATAGTCGTGGTAGTTGTCAAACTTATGCGCTCCCATGGCTTCCGGGTTGAAAACTACCCGGTAAAAGTTATCGGCAAATTGGTGCTTGCCGTAAACAGAACTGGTGTAACGTTGCGCGAATTGCCGGTCGTTCAGTTCCAGATCGAAATACAGCACAGTTGCCGCTTTTGTAGCGTTAAAGCAGGGGATAGGTACCCCACGACTCAGCGCATCGCCAATTTGAACGGCGAGTATAGACTTGCCTACATTGGTATCGGCAAACAGGATGCATAGTTCGCCCTCGTACCAAAAATCGCCGAAAAGCATTGGGGCCTCGTACTGGCCGGAATCGGTTTCCAGGAAATCTGCCGCAGGCTTAATAATAAAAGCATCCTTACTATCAGCCGGACTACGTAGCAGATTATTTAATTGTTGATTTTGTTTGGCGGTGATGGTGCCGCGGGCGGCAGAGCGAATGAGTTCGATCTCGAGCGGTCGCTCATAATAGTGATGGGGGGTGTTATACTGGCTCATAAAATTGGGGAGTGCTGCAAGGTCAGAGTATTCTCGCTTATTTATGGTGACAGTGTTTTGTCAGTAGCTGTTACGGAAAGTAAATTTTAGGTGTGCCACTTTGGAACACCCGTAAATAATCTATAAAAAATTAAGTTATTGATTATTAAATAGTTGAAGTTTTTAGCGGGGTGTGCCAGGGTGTTTCGCTTTTGTATTTAATTATCTGAAATACAATTAATTAAGTAAAATATGGTGTGCCACGTGTTTTACTTCAAAAAAGTGGAACACCCTAAACAAAAAAGGCGACCTGATCATTTCAGGTCGCCTTTTTTCTTGTGCTGTTAACGCTTAATCAGCTACATTACGCAGCATCAAAGCACCAACGGTAACGTTGGTACGGCTATCAATAATGATAGCGCCGCCGTTAGCTTTGTTCTCTTCGTAGGCATCAAACGCCAACGGATCGGCAGTTTTGATCACAATGCGGCCGATGTCGTTTAGTTTGAAATCTTCGCTTTGTTCTTTCTCCAGCGTGTTGATGTTCACTTTGTACAGCGTCTCCTGTATTTTGCAACGGGTTACTTTGCTGTTGTGTTGGATGAAGTAGGTGTGGCTGGTATCCAGTGCGCGGGTATCCATCCAGCAAAGGTCGGCTTCAATCAGTTGTGAAACCTGTGGCTGGTAGCTGCTGTTCACCAACAGGTCGCCGCGGCTAATGTCTATCTCATCCTCCAAATGTACCGTTACCGACATGCCTGCCGTTGCCTCTTCAGGCTGCTGATCGAATACCTCTATTTTGCTAATGGTCGATGTAAAGCCCGAAGGCAATACGGTAACCTTATCGTTCACCTTAAACGAACCGCTTGACACGCGACCGGCATAGCCACGGTAATCATGCAATTCATCAGTTTGCGGGCGTATAACCCATTGTACAGGCAAACGCGCGTGCTCGGTGCTGTTATCAACAGCCACGTCAACCGTCTCCAGGAAGTGCAGTAAGCTTTTGCCCGGGTACCATGCCATGTTGGTTGAGTCGTTAACAATGTTATCGCCTTTCAGCGCGCTCACCGGTATGTAGTGTACGTTTTTAAGGCCTACCTTTTCTGCAAGGGCTTTATAGTCGGCCACAATGTTGTTGTAAGTTTCTTCGCTATAGTCAACCATATCCATTTTGTTAATGGCTACCACAATTTGCTGTATGCCTAGTAATGACACCAGGAAGGAGTGGCGGATGGTTTGCTCAATTACACCTTTGCGCGAGTCGATCAATATAATGGCCAGGTTAGCGTTCGAAGCGCCTGTAACCATGTTACGGGTATATTGAATGTGGCCTGGGGTATCGGCAATAATGAACTTGCGCTTATCGGTTTGGAAGTATTTGTAAGCAACGTCAATAGTGATGCCTTGCTCGCGCTCGGCCTTCAAGCCATCGGTTAAAATGGCAAGGTCAATGGTGCCGTCGTCGTTTTTGCGGTTTGATGCCTGCAGGGCTTCCAGTTGGTCAAGCAGGATCGAGTCGCTATCATATAACAAACGACCTATTAGCGTACTTTTGCCATCGTCAACGCTACCTGCAGTTAAAAATTTTAGTATATCCATGGCTTAAAAGTATCCTCCCTTTTTGCGATCTTCCATTGCGGCTTCAGATACCTTGTCGTCCATACGGGCGCCACGCTCACTTATTTTTGATTCGCTTATTTCGTTTATGATGTCGTCAATTAAAAACGCGTCAGATGCTACTGCCGCGGTACAGGTCATATCGCCCACGGTACGAAAACGTACGGTACGGCGGGTGATCACATCCTGCTCATCCATATTCAATACCTCGTGGGCAGCCATTAGCTGGCCGTTACGGGTAATGGTATCACGCTCGTGCGCGAAGTAGATGGAAGGTAGTTCAATTTTTTCGCGGCGGATGTAGTTCCAAACGTCAAGCTCGGTCCAGTTACTAATAGGGAATACCCTAACGTTTTCGCCTTTGTGGATCTTGCCGTTGTAAACGTTCCAAAGCTCAGGGCGCTGGCGTTTCGGGTCCCATTGGCCAAATTCATCACGTACCGAAAAGATACGCTCCTTGGCACGGGCTTTCTCCTCATCGCGACGGGCACCACCTATACAAGCATCAAACTTGTTGGCGGCAATGGTATCCAGCAGGGTGACGGTCTGCAAAGGGTTACGACTAGCGTTTTTACCTTTCTGCTCAACCACTTTACCCTGGTCTATCGAGTCCTGCACATGGCCAACAATAAGCTTTTCGCCAAGGCGGGCTATCATGTTGTCGCGGTACTCAATGGTTTCAATAAAGTTATGGCCGGTATCAATGTGTACCAGCGGGAATGGGAACTTACCCGGACGGAAAGCCTTCTCGGCCAAACGTACCAGGGTGATGGAATCTTTACCACCCGAAAATAGAAGCGCGGGGCGCTCAAACTGGCCGGCTACCTCACGCAGAATATGTATCGCTTCTGCTTCAAGCTCGTCTAAATAGTCCAGTTGTTTGTTGTTACTCATGTATGTTATTAATTATTGAGGGATTGAATTGCGGTAAGGCAATCCAATAATTATTTCTCGTCTATGATCAACTCGTGCAAACCGCACTCTTTTTTGCTTTGATCTTCCCACCACCAGCGGCCGGCTCTAAAATCCTCCCCTTCGCGGATGGCTCGGGTGCAAGGCAAGCAGCCAATGCTCGGGAAACCTTTATCATGTAAGGTGTTGTAGGGCACGTTGTATTGTTTAACGTAAGCCTTTACATCATCCAGCGTAAAGTCGAAGATGGGATGGAACTTCACCAGCTGATGACCTTCGTCCCATTCCACATTATGCATATCCTGGCGGTTTACCGATTGCTCGGCACGTATGCCGGTTATCCAGCATTTGTTGCCGGCCAGGGCACGGTTCAAAGGCTCCAGTTTGCGTATGCCACAACATTCTTTACGGTTATCTACCGACTCATAAAAACTGTTAGGGCCTTTACTATTTACCATGCGCTCCAAAGCATCGTTGTTTGGATAGTAAGCATGAATAGGCTGACCGTACATCTCCATTGTGCGGTTCCAAACATAGTAAGTTTCGGGGAATAAGCGGCCGGTTTCTAACGTAAAAACTTTTATGGGGATATTGTTGGCGAAGATCATGTGGGTTATCACCTGGTCTTCCCAACCAAAGCTTGTTGAAAATACTATTTCACCAGCAAAGTGTTCGGCCAGTTTTTTCAGGGCCTCAACAGGTTGCAGGCCTGCTGTTAGTTGTTTTATATGTTCTGCTGACGTGTTCATTATATTACTTTACTAATAAAGCCAAAGATACTTTTAAAGCTTACCAATATCACAATTATACCTACAGCCACCATGATCACTTTTACCGATATACGGTTTGATATCCTGGCGGCGATAGGGGCTGCCAGAGCGCTACCAATAATTAAACCGGCTATTGCGCTCCATGGCGCGCCATTTAGCATAGTTAAAAATACAAGTGAGCCTATCATGGCGATAAAGAATCGCGTTAACTTAACTGTACCCAGCGAAAAACGAGGATGGCGGCCACCGGCGATCAACGATGACAGTACGATAGAGCCCCAGCCGCCTCCGCCTACGGCGTCAATAAAACCGCCCCCTAAGCCTAATAATGATATGCGTTTGATCTTATCTCCTGATTTCTTTTTCTGTGTTTTAACAGCTTTTGATAAAATGACACCACCCAATATTAAAGTGTAAACCGAAACCAAAGGCTTAGTGTACATGGAGTAATGCTCCAATGATGAAATTAAACCTGCACCAACCGCGGCACCCAGGATGCCAGGTAAGATGAGCAGTTTAAACAATTTCCAGTTTACATTACCCATGCGGTAGTGCATCCAACCGGCTATACCGTTACTCATGATCTCGGATAAATGCACCGCCATACTTGCCGAGGCAGGCGAGATACCCATCGATATGGAAAACGCGGTAGAAGTAACCCCGTATGACATACCTATAGCACCATCAACCATAGCAAACACAAAACCTGCCGCTAAAAAGTAATAAAAATGCGGGTCGATCTGTTGGGCATAGGTTCTAAACTCAGGCTCATTCATCCATAACGCTGTTACGGCAATGCCTATCGAAAAAATGATAGACAACCATATCAGCCATTTCAGGTTTTTGCGCTCAACCTTAGGCTCTATCAATATAGACGTAACCCGGTTAAGCTCTTTTACCTTGTGTGCAAAATCGCCGGTAAGGGTGTTGCGTAGTTGGCTTAACTGCTGCAGGGTAGTATCCAGTTCGGATGGAATGCTTTCGTCCAATACCTCGCGTAAGCGTTTAGCTACCGTTGGTGATAAGCCGTTGGTTGATATACCTATCTTCAAATCGCCTTTTTGTACGATGGAGCCCAGATAAAAATCACACAATTCGGGTTTGTCGGCAACATTTATCAGTAGCTTGCGCTGATGTGCCGATTCGCGTACGTATTGATTAAGCTTGCTATCGTTGGTAGCTGCTATAACCAGGTCGGCATTATCCAGGTCATCATCCGTAAATGATTTCTGAACTATGTTTACCTTTAAGTATTTATCAGCTAGTGCCTGTACCTCGGGCAAAACCTGCTCGGAAATAACAGTTACCGTGGCGTTTTGACTGTTATTTAAAACGGCGGTCAGTTTCTCCAAACCAACATTGCCTGCGCCAATAAGCACAGTATGCAGCTGGTTTAGTTTCAGGAAAACGGGGAATAACTGGTTACCTGCCGGGGTTTCGGCAGGAGCAGTCAGCAATTCCTTATTTTCGGATAGAGATGCCATAGACATGCAATTATTATGACTGTAAAACAGCTTCTCTTTTAGCCTTAACGTTTTCTAAAAACTGAGTTGCCTGTGCTTTGTATGCTGACGCGAATTCTTCAGACGGTTCATTTTGGTTGATCTGCATTACCAGTTCATTAAAGCTGCCAGCCAGTTCAAAATCACCAACCGAAACATACTGTGCATCAAACTCACGCATAATACCGGCTTGGGTACCTATGTTAATGCCTTTATCTAACAACAAAGCTTTAGCCGAGTTAATGAATACGTTATATGAGTGATAAATAGCATCGCCCCAGGCACCGTTAGCGTAAGCTTCGTTTGCCCAGCCTAGTTTCTCGTCGCTTTCATATAATAAGGTAGCAACCAAATCAATCACAACACCGGCACACTCGCCAACGCCTATGGCTTTTTCATAAGTTTCCACATGGCCCCAGTCTACATAATCCTCTTCGGTAAGAGTGGTAAGGTCGGCCAATGGTTTCAGCATCTGGTAAAAATAGTCTTTACCCTGGCGATCATAGTAGTCGTTGAAAAGCTCGTTTTCGATTGAGTTAGCTTTATAATCATCTAACAGATCGCGTAAAACCTGCGTAGCACGTTTTGATGGGATCTTGATCACACGGTCGCCGGCGCGGCCAACGCCGTCGCCTACGGTACCACCGCCCAGCATAACCTGCATTGATGGCAACACTTTTGCACCCGCTTTTAACGAACTGCCGTGGAAACCAATATGCGCCATGCTGTGTTGGCCGCATGAGTTCATGCAACCACTGATTTTTATTTTAATGTCGCGATTATAGATCAGGTCCTCATATTCATTGTAGATCAGATCTTCCAATACGCGTGCAAAGGTCATACTGTTTGATATACCCAGGTTACAGGTATCGGTACCCGGGCAGGTAGTAACATCAGCTACGCTATCAAAACCCGGTGCTGCCATACCAATTTCGGCCAGGCCATTGTATAGGGTAGGGAAAGCTTCAGGGCGAACATATTTTAATAATAAGCCCTGGTTTTGCGTGATACGGATCTCGTCGCCGGCTAATGGTTGCAACAGGGCTACCAGTTTGCGTGCCTTATCAGTTGGAATATCGCCGGTTTCTACTTTAATATATACGCCGTAAAAGCCTTTTTGCTTTTGTTCGAAAACGTTAGTTGCCAACCATTGCTCATAACCTAGTGGATTGCTAATAACAACTTCGCCAAATTCAATAGCCGGTGGCAATACAGGTACTTCTACCGCTTCGGTGTTTATCTTATAGGTTTTCACCTTATTGGCAACGCGCTCGGCTTTGATCAGGTTCAAAGTTTCTTCAATACCGAACTTCTGCACCACATATTTTAAACGGGCCTTATTACGGTTGTTGCGTTCGCCGTAGCGATCAAACACGCGGATTGTCGATTCGATGTAAGGCACCAGTTGGTCTTCGGGTAAAAAGTCGTCAACAATATGCGCCAAAATAGGCTGCGCGCCAAGGCCACCACCTAACATTACTTTAAAACCGCGTTCACCTTTGTCATTTATCTTTGGTATAAAGCCCAAATCGTGCGCGTAAGAGTATGCTGTGTCCTCATCACTTGCCGAAAACGCAATTTTGAACTTACGAGGCATATCCTGGTTAACCGGGTTACGCAGTAAATATTCAAACGCGCCATGCGCGTAAGGCGACACGTCAAACGGTTCTTTCGGATCTATACCAGCGGTAGGTGAGGCTGTAATATTACGTACGGTGTTACCGCAGGCTTCTCTCAATGTTACATCATCTTGCTCTAACTCAGCCCAAAGTTCGGGCGTACGGTCAAGGCTAACGTAGTGCGTTTGTATATCCTGGCGGGTAGTTAGGTGCAGGTTACTGTTGGCGTACTTGTCGCTAACCTCGGATATGCGCAGTAGCTGTTTAAAGGTTACCTTACCAAAAGGTAATTTTATACGGATCATTTGCACACCGGGCTGGCGCTGGCCGTAAATACCACGTGCTAAACGAAGGCTTCTAAATTTCTCGTCATGTATCTTTCCTTCACGAAACTCCCTTATCTTTTTCTCAAGATCTATAATGTCTTTCTCAACAACCGGGTTTTCAAGCTCTGTTCTGAAGCTTTGCATATTCTCTTATATCTTCTTTTTAGTTATAGTTCATGCGGCAAAAATGTGAAAATCACAAAAGCTAATTGCGCACAACGAACTATGCAATGGTGGATCGCATCCCCAAAGATATATATAGTATATGGAAATGGTAGAATTTATTGTAAAATTTTACGATTTTAACAATTCTGTGAGATTTTGTTAGTTGAGCGAGGTAAGGTTGGTTTCGCGTGAAATGATATCTGCAATACTGGTTTCGGTCAGTATTTTTAATGAGGCATCACGCACTTCAACAAAAACATCACGTATACCGCAGGTGGTTTCCTGATGGCATTCATCACATTTATGGTAAAAATTTAAGCTGGCGCAAGGCAGCATAGCAATAGGGCCATCGGTAATGCGCATTATCTGCACCAGGAAAATTTCTTTGGGGTCTTTATTTAAGGCATAACCACCACCGGCGCCTTTTTTACTGTATAAAAAGCCGGCATTACGCATATCGAGTAATATCTGCTCCAGGAATTTTTTTGGGATATGTTCAAGCTCCGCGATCTTCGAGATCTGCATGGGAGGTTTGTCCGCGTTCTTCCCCAAAATTACTAATGCCTTAATGGCATACTTAGTTTTTTTCGACAGCATTTATCTATGTTATAAAAACAAATATATGTAAAGAATTTTAATACAATTAAAAATACCAATTAGGTATACTTTTTTTAGGTTTTATCTGCTTTGTCCGAGTGGCCGAGGTCTTTCCCCGGGTCAACAGTATCACGCACCAACTGTTTCAGCTCCTTAATTTCGGGGAAACGTCCCTCGCGTTTACGGTCAAACAAAGTTTCATTGTCAATAAAAATAGTATAACGGCCCGACACCTCGCTTGGTTTCAAAGTAACACCGTTTAAATCATCCTCAAAAGTAGTCAGCAGCTCCTGCGCCATGTAGGCGGCACGTAACAGCCAGCGGCATTTTGGGCAGTATTCTATAGTTATAGTTGGTTTCATTTTTAGGATGTGAGGATAAAGCGGTCTTCGGTATGCAGGCTATTAACAATGAGCTCATCGCCAACGGATATCGTACCCGTACCTGCATGTACCAGGTTTTGCCCGAACATGATCTTTTTGTTTTTAACACGATACCGGGCTAGTGTACGGGTTGGTTCTTTACTACTGATAGCGGTATCCTGATCTATAGTTGGAATATTGCAACGGGCGCAAAGTTTTACCCCGTTAAAGCTGATTCCGTTAATATTTATGCTATCCATCAGGTCCTCCTCAAAAGCTTCGCCACCCGCAAATACTATATTGGGGCGGAAGCGATCTATCGGTATAGCTTGTTCCAACCTGCCGTTCAATTCATTCATCGAACTTTGGCCGATCAAGAGAAAAGGATAGGCGTCGCTAAACGATGTGATGCTGTCTTCATGAGCATATTTTGGGTCGGTAAAACGGTGGCTGTTATCGGCCATATAAACCAGCCTGCAACCTATGGATAGGGCTGCGCTAAACCACTGATCGATCTCTTCGTCAACAAGGTTTGCCTGGCATGTGTCATCCCATATAGTAATATTTATAACTTCATGTTTATAAGTGTTTAACGGTATTTTAACTGAAGTGTTTGTTGTAATGTCTGTCACTACTAAATGCTCGTCGGTAATAGCCGTTTTAAGCAGGGCCATTTTAGCGTTTTCGCGTTGCGTGAGGAAGCGGTTGTTGGCGTCAACGAGCAGCCATCGGCGATCATATTGCAGGCCGCGATCGGTCACCACGGCAGTATTCAATTTAATGCCGCCTAATGACTTGATGGGATAAATGTATAGCTCGCTAACGATAAGCATATAATGGTTTAAGCGCACAAATTAAGAACTATTTTTCACAAATAGCGGGGAAGTAAATCTACAACCGTTAAATCTAACAAGTGCAAAACTCTTTGTACGTTGTAATGTTTAAAGTTTTTTAGCCAATAGTCATGTCGAAGATGTGTTTGTGTTACAGGTGCATATGATTACAGCAGTACTAAACGCCCTTAAATTATCGCAGTAAAGTTTATTTCGTGCATCATTCTTGTACGTTGTAACGTAAAATAGGCGTGTAAAGAAATGTTAATTACTGGCTGTTTGTTGGTAACTACCCTTACATGCTTCGCTTTTTATTGCCTACTTTCGAAACGACTATATAT
Source organism: Mucilaginibacter sp. A3364 (assembly GCF_059690715.1). Classification (NCBI taxonomy): domain Bacteria; kingdom Pseudomonadati; phylum Bacteroidota; class Sphingobacteriia; order Sphingobacteriales; family Sphingobacteriaceae; genus Mucilaginibacter; species Mucilaginibacter sp. A3364. Next base: position 2,046,129 of record NZ_JCAWED010000001.1, on the reverse strand, counting down.
ATATACTGACGATGATGAGATCTACCTTTACCCAAATTCTTTTAGTAGCAGTAATTTTTCTTTGCGCGTCATGCGGTCCTTATAGCCGTATCCCATACTTTCAAGACCTTGATCATAAAAAGAAAACCGAGGAAGAGATCACCAATTACAATACCTTGAAAATACAGGTTGGCGATCAGTTGGGTATCAACGTAAACAGTTTAAACCCAGAGGCAACGGCTCTGTTTAATTCAAACCTTAGTCGCGTTACCGGTAATACCGAAGGTGGTAACAATACCAATAGGCCAAACAGCCGCTTAGGTGCCGATGGTAGTAATACTAACCCGGTTTTTGGCTATAAAGTAACGTCAAAAGGCGAGGTGGAGTTACCTTACCTGGGTGTTATGAAAGTTACCGGCCTAACCACCGATGAACTTGCAGATAAAATTAGCAAAGAGCTTGAGGCCTACGCCAAAAAGCCAATGGTTACCGTACGTATACTTAATTTTAAAATATCTGTTTTGGGCGATGTGTTGCGGCCTGATGTTTACAACGTACAAAACGAACGTATAACCATTATGGAGGCGCTTGGCCTTGCCGGCGACCTGAACATTACCGGTAAACGTAAAACCGTGATGCTGATACGCGAGTATGACGGCACACGCCAGTATTTCCCTGTTGATCTGACCTCGAAAAAACTATTCAACTCACCGTATTATTATCTGCAAAACAATGATGTGATCGTGGTCGATCCGGATAGAATTAAATACGCGCCGTTTGATAGGGCGTATCGTTTTGCATCCCTGGTGTTTACGGGCATATCGGCAGCAGCAATTATTTTCTCGGCTTATTTAATCAATAACAACCAGTAGTATTCTATATAGCTAAATATGGCGTCGCAAAAAACTACTTCTTATTCTACACGCAAGCCCCCTATAGCCGAAGATGATTTTGATTTGCGGGGCAACCTGATGAAGTATTTACGTTACTGGCCTTTTTTTATAGTAAGCGTTATTATTATGCTGGCCTTAGCGTACGCTTATAAACGGGTAGCTAAGCCTGTGTACGAGATCAAAGCTACCATGCAACTGCAGAATAATGGCCATGATAACTCAAACGCCTTAAGATCAACTTTGCAGGAGCTTGATCTGACCAATCCGCCTAAACTGGTGGAGAACCAGATGGAGATATTAAAATCTCGTAGACTGGTGGAGATGGTGGTTAATAAACTGCAACTTTGGGCAACTTATACTTTAGAACGAAAACCGGCTAATGAAAACCTGTATGGTAAAAGCCCGGTAAAGTTTGAGTATGTAAAAGAATCGGGCAGAACCAGCCAGAAGCTCACTATTGAAATTATAGACCAGCAAACCTTCATGCTGAAAACTTCTGACGATCCGGAGTTAAGAGGCCAGGAGCGTGGCTTTGGCGATACCATACGTACCGCACTGGGCAGCTGGAAATTGATGCCTACCAGGTTTTTTAATCGTTATGTAGGTAAAACCGTCAGCATTACCATTAGTGATAAGACAGCCACTATTGATGGTTACCAGGGAGCTGTAGATGTGGCACTGAAAGATAAAATGGCATCAACTGTTGAGATAACAGTGATGGATAAAGATTCGGAAAAAGGCGAGGATTTTGCCAACACCCTGATCATGGTTTACAACCAGGAAGAAACGGCCGAAAAAAACCGCTTAACTAAAAGTACCCTTGATTTTATCGACAAACGACTTGACTCGTTAACCATTGAACTAAACAACGCCGAGGGACAAGTTGAGCGCTTCAGAAGCGATAAGCGCTTAACTGATATTAACGCGCAATCGCAGGTTTACCTACAAAACGAGCAGGCCAACGAGGCTAAGTTAAATGACGTTAATGTGCAGTTACGGGTGATCAAATCTATCGAGGATTATATTAATGCCCCGGATGTATCCGAACGTGCCGTACCATCAACCATTAATATATCTGATCAAAACCTGATCACCTCGGTACAAAATTTTATTAACCTGCAACAGGAGCGGAGCCGGCTGCTGGCTACTACGCCTGAAAAAAACCCGATATTCGATCCTATCAATCGCGAGATCATCGTTACCCGCACGGCCATCCGTGAAAACATCAAGAATATCAGGAATTCGCTAACCGCGCAACAACGACAGTTGCAATCTATAGGCGCCGTTAACAGAAGCTCGATACAAAGCATTCCGGGCGAGGAACGGCAATTAACCGGCCTTAAGCGCCAAACCGGCATTAAAGAAAACCTGTATACGTACCTGCTGCAAAAACGCGAGGAGGTATCATTAAGCTATGCGTCAACTTTGGCCAACGCCCGTATGGTTGATGTGGCTTACACCTTACCGCCAAACAGATCAAAAGCGTTGATGCCCTATGCAGCGGCATTTGTATTGGGGCTGTTAATACCGGGGGCTTTAATTTACCTGCGCGATGTTATTAAAAACCAGATATACACCCGCCGCGAGGTAGAAAAAGGTTTGCCGATACCAGTTATCGGCGAGTTTGAATTTGCAAGGCTGCGATCGCCTATAGTTACCGAGCATCCGAAAGCCAATTTTATGATCATTGAGCAATTTAGGAGCCTGCGTACCCAATTGCACTACCTGCACGGTACCGATGCAAAGGGTAGGGTAACCATGATAGCTTCAAGCGTATCGGGCGAGGGTAAAAGCTTTGTGGTTAGTAATATGGCGGTGGCTTTGGCCACATCGGGCAAGCGTACTATTATATTAGAGCTTAACCTGTATAAGCCGGCCATTGGCGAAATATTTAATTTGCCCGAAAATTATCCGGGTATGAGTAACTATTTAAACTGGGCTTCGTTAAAAGAGGAAGTGATACAAAACTCGTCAACATACCGAAACCTGGACATTATTACAGCCGGACAGTTTTTGCCAAACTTTTCTGAATTACTTGATCGTAAACGTATTGAAGTACTGATAGATTGGCTTCGCCTTAACTATGATCACATCCTGATAGACACCTCGCCGTTAGAGGTTATTGGCGATGCAACCATAGTGGCGCGTTTGTGCGATATTACCTTGTACCTGGTACGTAAAAATTTCACCTCAAAAACCGAATTACCATTTATTACGAAATTATACGAAGATCAGCAGTTGCCGAATATGGGTATCATATTTAATGGTGTTGATAAAGTTAGAGATGGATACCGGGATTACTTTCCCGACAGAGCAAATGGTTAATGGGTATTATAGAATCAGGTAAAGCTTACTTACAAGGGTTATTAGGCGGCGATAAAGCGCGCACAGGCAGTGTAAATTTTAATATAGGCGTATCCTTCCTGATAAGGGCCATCAGCGTTGTGGTTTCTTACCTTATCGTTCCATATTCATTAAAACTACTTGATACTAACAAGTATGGTATATGGCTGGCCATATCTTCTACAGTAAGCTGGATAAGCATATTAGATATTGGCCTGGCTAATGGCTTGCGCAATAAAGTGGCCGAGTATATAGCTTTAGAAGAGTATAAAGAAGCCAAAGTTGCCGTATCGTCTACCTATGCTATTTTAACACTTATTATAGTGCCTATAGTAATAATATTTACCATAGCAGCGCATTTAATAAACTGGAACAGCGTTTTTAACACGCATCTGGATAACGATGAACTACTTTACACATTGATTGTAGTTTTCGGGGGCTTATCATTTCAGTTTATATTAAAACCTATTTCATCTATTCTGCAGGGTGATCAAAAAATATACAAAGCCAACCAGATCCAACTGATTTGCAATTTTATACCGCTAGTGCCTATTATAGTTGGTGCTAAGTATTTGCACGGATCAATGGTTTACCTGGCTATAGCGCAAACCATTTTGCCGGTTTTTGTACTATTTGTTTATACCCTTATTCTTTTTGCAAAGCGATATAAAAATATAAGCCCCGCTGTTAGCCTGGTCGACTTGAAAAAAAGCAAGTCGCTTTTCCAGTTAAGCATAGGATTCTTTATCGTACAGATTGCGGGCGTATTCCTGTACTCAACCACAGAGCTGATAGTAGCGCGCGAATTTGGCGGACACGAGGTTGCGGTATATGTTTCGCTATATAAATACTATTCGGCCACCATGATGGCTATTAACATTATATTGGCGAGCTACTGGAGTGCATTTACCAATGCCTATGCGTTGAAAGATTTTGTGTGGATAGAGAATGGTATTAAAAAGCTGGTTAAAATAGCTATACTATTTGTGGCGGTTATAGTAGTTCAGGTTTTACTGGTAAACCCGGTATTTAAAATTTGGGTGGGGGATGCCATTGTGGTGCCGTTTGACTTAAGTATTGATATGGCAATTTACTTTGCTATCAGTTTGTTTACGCAGGTATATACCATTGTTTTAAATGGTACAGGTAAGGTTAAAATGCAATCAATAGTGTCAATTATTACAGCAGTACTGCATATACCTGTAGTTTTATTCTTTATTGATCATTTGCACTGGGGTTTAAGCTCTATTGTTTATGCAAGTATATTGTGGAGTGCCATACAGGTTGTAATGTGGCGGCGAGAAATAGCTGTAATTTTACGCGAGCGGCACGCAGCAGCTTCGCCCGAAACAGGCAATGCTGTTTAAGCTTCGCGAATTGAATTTTTTAACCATTTGTTATGTTTTACTTTGTAACGCTTCTTTTCCTGCTTCTTTCGGCAAAAGCTACGTTCCTGTATTTCTATAATATCAATTGGTTTATACTTGATTTTATATTTATCTGGGTAGGGCTGGAGTATAACAGGTTTACCAAGCGTGATATCCGCCTGTTTGCGCAATTTTCGTTTATCTATATCGGTTACTGTTTATTCAGGTCAACCTTTTTAGTACACTTGCCGGTGCGTTTTTTAGTGAGCGACATTGTGTACCTGTTTAAATATATATTGCCGGCCTTCCTGTTCTGCGCGGTTTTAAAAGACAAGGCCTTATATTATTTATCCCGGCTTATAGTTGACGGCGCTATCATTTCCATACCGCTTTTCTTTTTGCAGGTTGTAGCCGGCGACGCGCTGTATTCCATCGGCCGCGCCATAAACCTGCCGCCCGATATGGGGTATGACTATACCAACTTTGTCATTTTTACCTACATCCCCATACACCATTTTCAAAATGCCGGTTTTTCATGGGAGCCCGGCGCTTTTGGTTTTTTTTTAAACCTGGGCCTTATTCTGCACTTTTTGTATAATAACTTTCAGTTTGATAAGCGCGCCAAACTAGTTGTGTTCGCGGTAATTACTACTATGTCTACCACCACGTATCTTGGCCTGGTAGTGGTGTTTTTGCTATACTTTAGGGCCAGGGGAGCCAAAATGTCAACCGTAATGGCTATAGCGGTCCCCTTAGGTGTTATAGCTGCTACCACGCTGCCGTTTTTGGCCGGAAAGATCATCGAGACCTACCACCAGGATATGGAGGATTTAACGCGTATTGAGTTCCTGGCTGATTATTATATCAAAATGGGTATAACTATGCCGCTCAACCGTTTCTCGAGTATTCTGTTTCTGTACCATGCGCTTAGGGAGCACCTGATATGGGGTATGTCCAACATCTACGATGAAAGTATCCCGTTGATGAAAAACATCAGTTTATCTAACGGTTTGATTGATTATTTTGCAAGGTTCGGCGTAATTGGATTAGCATTTGTTATGCGTAGAGCCGGGTTGTTTTTCAAGAACTTTGTTTATAATTTTGAACAGGTGTTCTACTGTATCCTGCTGATTTTAATACAAGGTTTTTCTGAAGCGATATTTATATTACCGATAATTACGGCTTTTTGCTTTTTATATTATTACGTAAAACCGGCTAATGACGAAGTGGACGAGGACAGTGAGGCAAAAGTGGTATTAGCCGCATAATTTGTAACCATTAAATATTTATATTTTGAAAGTACTGTGGTTTTCTTTATACCCATCATTAGCCGAATCGTATCTGAATGATAAGCCGATGGGCGGGGGCTGGATCAAATCCTTAGAGAAAAGCCTGCAGACCAAGGTTGAGCTTTCGGTTGTGTTTTATCACGACCAAGACATGGAGCCTTTTAAGTATGGCGATACCACTTATTATCCCGTAAAAGATCTGATTCACGGCGAATGGTCAAAGATCACCCGCCGGGTATTTAACAGGCTGGAACCGCAGCAGCATGTTGACCGTTTTGTACAGATCATAAACCAGGTAAAACCGGATGTAATACATGTACATGGCTCGGAAGGCGCATTCGGGCTGATCCAAAAATATACCGATATACCAACAGTTATTTCCCTACAAGGTATTATAACCGTTTATCATTACCGTTTTTACTCCAAGATAACCTGGTGGGATGTAATGAAGCATGCCAGCCTTAAAAGCCAGCTGTTCTTTCGTGCTTATAATAACGTATTCAATATGTTCACCAAAATGCGCGAGCGCGAGTTGGAGATATTTAAGCATTCAAAACATTTAATAGGTCGTACGGCCTGGGATAGGCGGGTATCACTAGTGTTAGCACCCAAAGCAGCTTATTATCATAATGATGAGATACTGCGCGATGCCTTTTACACACAGGAGTGGAACTGCAAGCCCGGCGATGAGTTGAATTTGATGACTATTAACGGGCCCAACCTGTATAAAGGCATCGAAACGATAATGTATAGTGCCGATCTGTTAGAGAAAAACGGCATTAAATTTAAATGGCGTGTAGCAGGTATTCCTGCCGATCATGAGATCATTAATATTGCCTTAAAAAGCACCGGCAAACCTTTGTCAAAAAATATTTTATTTATGGGCGGCCTTAGCGAGCAGCAATTGGTCGAACATTTGATGACTACTAATATATATATCGGCACATCGCACATCGAGAATAGTCCTAATAGTTTATGTGAAGCGCTGCTGATGGGCCTGCCATGTATAGCAACCCATGCCGGCGGTACCAATAGCCTGATTGATGAAAATCAAGATGGCATTTTGATACAGGATGGCGATCCGTACTCTATGGCCGGCGCTATAATGGAACTGGCCAATAACTATGAACTGGCCGCCAAATTAGGCAGAAACGCACGCATAAGAGGTTTAGTAAGGCACAACGTCGAGAAAATAAGCAACGATTTGCTGCTTATTTATAACCAGGTTTTAAACAAAGTATAACGATAAAAAAGTGGCAAATAAAGTTTTAAAAATAGCTGCCATGGCAGCCTCATACAACCGGATAAAAAAAACCACGTCTTTTTTAGAAAGCGTTACATCACAGGTTTTACCGGCCGAGTATAAAATGGATGTCTTTTTGCTGGATGACCAGTCGCCGGATGGTACTGCCGATCATGTGCGCGAGCATTTTCCGCAGGTACACTTGATTATAGGTACCGGTCGTTTGTACTGGGCAGGCGGCATGCGTCAGTTATGGGGCAAAGTGCGCGAGCATGACGATTACGACTTTTATATTTTGTTTAATGATGATGTGAAGCTGTTTGAAGGTGCTGTAGCGAGGTTGTTAGAAGCCTATAAACTGTCTCCCAACAAAGATAACGTAGTAGTCGGTTCGGTTAAAAACTTTGAGCATACAGGTATCACCTACGGTGGACGTAAATTGCTGAACGGCTACAATGGCGACGCTGTTTGGGTTGAACCGGATGATACTAAATTGCTGGAATGCGACCTGGGTAATGCTAACATCATGATGGTTGACAAAGGCACTGTGGAGAAAATAGGTATCCTTTCCGGCGACTATATACACGGAATTGCCGATTACGATTACACGCTTAACGCCAAACGCCACGGCTCGAAAGTTTGGGTAGCGCCGGGTTACTATGGCGTTTGCGAGTTTGATCATGGTAACTCATGGCTGTCTCCGGGCAGCACTTTGAAAGAGCGTATCGCTTTCCTGCATAGCCCTAAGGGTTTAGAGTCTAAAGGCTATCTGAAATACATCCGTAAGTTTTTCCCGCTATATTACCCTGAGGCATTTTTTAAACTGTGGATGAAAACGCTGTTCCCGGGTATTTGGGATAAGTATAAAAAATCAATACCATAGGCTGTATGACCATTCTGATACTTCACAATGACCTGCGTGTTTACTGGAAAGGCCGCATCGCTTACCTGCGTAAGCTTTTAGCGGGGCATGATATTAAACTGGCGTCTATTGAATTGTTTGGCAAAGGTTCGCCCTATGCTTTTGACGCCCTTGACAGCGATAATTGCCTGTTCCCCAATAATAGCCATGAAGAGCTTGCCAAGGCCGATATCAAACAAAAGCTGTTTCAAAAGCTTGACGAGATCAATCCTGATATCATCATAGGTGGCTCGATAGTTTTTTTTGCAGGCGCGTTAGGTTTGCGTTGGTGTAAAAAAAATAACAAAAGGTTTGTGATGTTTGATGATGGCAAACCTTCGGGTTTGAAACGCAGTTTCGTTACCAACTTCGTAAAAAATACCATAACAAGCCAGGTTGATGCGCTATGGCTGCCATCGCCCGATTATGATAGTGAATATGTGGGGCTTTTCAATACGCGTACCTTAACGTTCTATGGTTACAATACCATCGATAACGAGCTTTTTAAAGTAGAAGGCGAAAAGCGGTTCAACCATAATACTTTGATATACATAGGCCGGTTGGTTTATATTAAAAACCTGGAACGCCTGTTTAGAGCGTGGAAAATTGTAGAGACCAATAGCAGCGCTTACAAACTAAAGATAATAGGCACCGGCCCCGAGCAAGACACCCTAAACAAGTTGGTGACCGAGCTTAACATAGAACGGATTGAGTTTGCGGGCATGGTACCCAACAACGAGCTTCCGCAGCAATTGTTTAATGCTGACGCGTTTTTACTAGCCAGTTTAAGTGAAAGCTGGGGCCTTGTCGTAAACGAAGCAATGGCGGCCCAACTGCCTGTTTTGCTAAGCAATAAGATAAACGCCGCAGTACCATTATTAAAAGAAGGGGAGAACGGTTACAGCTTCGACCCGTTGGATATTGAACAGATGGCCGCCCAAATTTTAAAGTTCATAAACCTTGATGAAGCTGCAAAAAAAAATATGGGCTCGACGTCTTTACAGCTCATCAACCAGATGAATTATGAAAATATGGGGAAAAGCTTACTCGCAGCCATTCCTCAAATTCAAAATCAAAAGCGCAAAGTGCCTGGTATTTTAGCTTCTTTGTTCATTAAAATATGGGACGGTGCCTACAATGTAGCAAGCTGGGATAAAACGAATTAACTATTAGTTTGATAAAATACGCTATTTTGAAATAAACAAAACTAACGGTTGTGTTTTAGAAAAAAATGTAGAAAAAAAAGGACATAGCTGTAACTTTGCAGCAGTCTATACCGTAATAGGTCAGACAGTTACAATATTATGGCTAAGAATTATACCCCTATGTTAATTTTGGCTATTCTGTTCTCATTATGCTCTTGCAAAAAACAGGAGTTTAGTTTAAACGGAATATTACCATTAGATCCGTTAACCGGCATCGTTGATAATACTTTATCAACAATCGTACCAATCCTGGTCCCTTCACCTGCAGATACGCTCGTGCCGGCAAACGCGGTAAATGTAAAAAAATACGGCGCCAAAGGCGACGGTATTACCGACGATACCAAAGCAATCCAAAACGCCATTAACGCCGAGGGCGTTATCACACTATCAAAAGGCACATTTATTATTAACAAAACGCTTGATATGCGTTCGGGTGTTAAGATATATGCTGCCACCGGCGCCACCTTAAAAGGCGGCAATAGCATGAGCGGAACCTTATTAAGCAACGGTCGTTACATCAACCTTACTAATGATGATAATTGCTTAATAAACAATTTAACCTTCGCGCAATCAACCAAAGCTTATAAGTTAAGCAATTGGTATAATTCCGTTATTTTGGTTTATCACAGCACAAATACTGTTATTAAATACAACACCTTCTCATTTACCCTGCCATATAACCGTAATGGTTTAATGGGCGTATGGGTTAGCGGCGAAGGATCAAGCGATAACCTGATCAAAGGTAACGTAATGAATAACGTAGGCATTGAATACTGCGAAGACGGTGCAAGCCGTACTACGGTAGACGGTAACACCATAAAACATGCCCCGCACGATGGTATAGTAGGCCATGGCAATACATCAACCTACTGCACCGGCAACGTGATCGTTAATAATACGATCGAAAACTCCGGCATCATGGGTATTGAGGATTGGGGAAATATCGATGGCACTATCATCCGTAATAACACCATAACCGGTACCGGCAAAGATGCCGCAAACAAAGCCGACGGTATGGGTATATCAGTAGTAGGTGTTAACTCAAAAGTGGTAGGTAACCGTATAACCGATTGCCAGACCTATTACATCGAATCGGCATCTAACCGTCATCAAACCATTGATAGTAATATTATCAACGATAGCCAGGGCCTTGCGGTGGGTATTATCGTTAACGTACGTGACTCACTGGCAGCCAGGGCGCAGCACAATGGTTCAACAGTAACTAATAATACTATTAATGGTACCCAGATAGCCATATTTGTATTTGGCGATAACACTCACCAAAGCGTTGTTCAAGGTAATACTATTAAAAACCCGGTAGCTAAAGGCATACACATTGACGGTGCATCACCAGATTACAAGCTTGATGTGGTGGATAACAATATTTCCTTCACCACACCAAACAAGCAGGATCGCAGAGGAATTGAATCCTACACAGAACTGCCACACAACGCAGGTGCCCAAAATTTAACGCTGGATAATAACACTATCACTTACAGCAGTTCAGCAAACGGCGGTTCGGGTACCGAAACAGGTATCATGATAGGTACCGATAACACCACAGTTAGCAATAACACCATAAACGGGAATGATATCACCGCCGGCGGTTCACGGGTTTGGGGTATAAGCGGTAACACCAATCAAATTTTTAACCTAACGCTAATTAATAATACCGTAACCGGTGCTATTACTAATCTGAACGATTTTAACTTTAAAACTCAATCTGGAAATAGTTTTTAAAAAATATAGATCAGTAAACGAAAGGCCGGCAAACAACCGGCCTTTCGTTTTTATAACGGTATATGCGTTTAGTTAGATTATGGCAATAAATACAGATCATTAAAATATTGTTAAGTATATTTCATATCTGTATAACTGTGTATCTTTAGCGTAGAAATGAGGCAGAGAATTGGGGCACAGATTGGGTAATGAAGACCCCGCTTGTAGAGAGCTTGTTAAACACGAGATGGCCTACAACCATATTGTTTTAGCACTAAAACGTATTTTTTACGTATTATTAGATAATTTATTTGATTTTTGAATTTAGGTCTGGTATTTGTTTAACTATAAACACGACGAACTACCAAAAAAACTAATGACAACATTTACGCTCAAGAAAATCCTCGATTATTCCACTGTAGATGTGCTCGACTATTCTATTTTTAATAGCAGTTTGAGCAACTTACGTTTTGATAAAAAGAGTCTGATAAGCACTGTAAATCAATATTCGTATATGATTGCAGAGAAGGATGAGGAGTTTAAGAACGCGTTGTTGGGATCAGATATTTTATTGCCTGACGGAGTAGGAATAGTGGCTGCGGCCCGTATGCTGAACGGCGAGACCATCAAAAAAATTGCCGGTGCCGATTTGCACGAACACCTATTAAAAAAGCTAAACTCCGAAGGGGGCAAATGCTTCTACCTGGGCGCATCAGACGAAACGTTGGCTAAGATCAAAAAGAAACTTTCTAAAGAATTCCCCAAGATAAAAGTAGGCACTTACTCGCCGCCATTTAAATCGCAGTTTAGTGATGAGGAGAATGCGGAGATGATCAAAGTGGTTAACGATTTTAAACCGAGTGTACTGTTTGTAGGCATGACGGCCCCTAAGCAGGAAAAATGGTCTTACAAATTCCGTGATGAACTGGATGCTACCATTATAGCCCCGATAGGCGCTGTGTTTGATTTTTATGCCGAAACCGTTACCCGCCCGTCAAGTTTCTGGGTAAACCTTGGCCTGGAGTGGTTCATTCGTTTAGTGAAAGAGCCAAAACGTATGGCAAGGCGTTACCTATATTACGGCCCCGCGTTTGTGTACGAGTTGATCAAAGCCAAAGTACTGGGTAAGGCTAAACCAAAATTCAACCCCCCTACAGATACGGAAGTACCCAGCGTAGTAAAGCTGGAACCGAAAAGAAACTCAGCTTAGAAGGGTTGTACGTTAGACGTCTTACGTGATACGTTGATATTGCATTAATTTAAAAACGGGTGCTAGTTTTTGACTAACACCCGTTTTCTTTTTAACACCAACGCTTACAAGTAATCGTAAAACGTATAACTTTTATTCCAACATTCCCTTCCGCGTAGCCTTCGTTTGTGCAGGCCATTTCAAACCCTCAGTTTTAGTATTCACAGTTTTAGCCGGGTCTTCGCAGGCCATGTAAACCATAATAGCGGCCAGTATGGCATTATTGCGGACCTCGTCAAATACTATCTTATCATAAGTATCGCGGTTAGTATGCCAGGTGTAAGTGCCGTAAGCCCAGTTTAACGAACTTAATGAAAAGCCCGGAGCACCCGCAGCAACAAATGATGCAAAGTCCGATCCGCCGCCACCCGGCTGACCAGGGAATGATAATTTAATACGATTTTTTATGGTATCGGGCACCGCCGCTATCCAACGGGTTAAATAGTCTTTCGGTTCTACAAAGCCTTGTCCCGCCAGGCTGGTAACACGGCCTGTGCCGTTATCCTGGTTAAACAATGCCTGCAGATTTTTAACTATTTCAGGATGATCTTCCACAAAAGCGCGCGAACCGTTTAATCCTTGTTCTTCGCTGCCCCAATGGCCAACCAATATCGTGCGTTTTGGGTTAGGGTAGAATTTCTTCAGCAGGCGCAAAGCTTCCATCATGGTAAGCGTTCCCGTGCCGTTATCAGTAGCGCCGGTGCCGCCATCCCACGAATCAAAGTGTGCCGATAGCATCACGTATTCGTTAGGTTTTTCGCTGCCTTTAATTTCGGCAATGGTGTTGTAGGTTGGCACTTTGCCTAGTTCTTTTGATTCGGTATGCAAGCTGATGGTAGGGGCGTTGCCCGATTCGGTCAGGCGGTACAACAAAGTATAATCTTCCAAAGCAATATCAACCGTAGGCACCTTTTTAGTATAAGCGCTGAATATTTTATCAACCCCAAAACCAGCCGACCAGTTATTGGTGAAAATACCCAAAGCGCCCGCATTCTCTAAAGCTACCGGAAGGGTACGTGCAGTTAAACCTGTTTTTTTAATACGATTGGCCCAGGCAGCGGTAGCGGCGGTACGGGCGGCTTTCATTTTCTCAAAGGTCTCAGGTAAAGCAAACTCTTTCCAGTTGGCATCATCCCTGCCGGTTGGCTGGCAAACAGATATCAGTACAAATTTACCTTTAACAGTAGGCAGCCAGTTTTTAAAAGCGATAGAATCCGCCAGATCAGGCAATACAACGGTTTGCGCAACAGCTGTTTTTTTACCCATGCCCGGGCTCCAGGCCAGCTGCGTACCTTCTAATGATTTTACGCGGGGCGATATCATATCAATGTGCGATACGCCACGTTCCCAGCCGCGCCATTCGCCCCATTGTTCGTTACGGGCAGTAACGCCCCAGCTTTTGTATTTTTCAACGGCCCAATCGTTAGCTTTTTTCATTTGCGGGCTTCCCACTAAACGCGGGCCAATACCATCTAAAAGCTCATGGGCCAGTTGCTCCAGTTGCGAGTTGTTCATACCCTCGGCCATAATACCGTCAATAACAGCTTTATTGGGCGTTTGGGCAAAGGTGCTGCTGCTTAATAGCAACAGGGCCGCGGCAAAGGTAGTAGCTTTACGGCGGCCATTTAATGCAATAGTAAGTTCAGTTAATTTCATACTCCCAAATTAACAAATTAGCTTAACCTATGCCAATTTTATTTTAGGGCGAAGTGGATTGGATATCCAAACAAAATATATATTTGATAGTATGAAAACCAAACCTATTATCCTTATCGCATCAATAGTTGTTGTATTGATTGCCGGTATATTTTTTTACGTTAAAGGACGAAATTCCGGGACAGCGCCAAACGACGATATCGCGGTTTTTTTGACGCAACTTAATGGCTATGTTATAGCCGGCAGAACAGATTCTGTATTGGCTTGCTTTGATAATGAGCAGCAAAATAGTTATATAAAAAAGTTTGTGGACGTGCTATGCGGTAAAGAAGGCGTAGTAGATGGCAAGCCCCCTATAATTAAAATTGCCTTATTGGTTGATATAGCTGAAATAAGCAACAGCGGCACGGGTGGCCTGATTGTTAAGGTGCCGGTAAATCTTGAGCACGATCCGTTTCAAACCAAAGAAACCTCTGTTTTACTTAACCTATATCAGGAAGCGCCGGGCAAGTACAAAATAAAAAGAATAGATATCGACCACTTTATAGATACCTACACCGGCTACGAAAACTTTATTGTATCAAAAACATTAAAGGATTCTGACATCTATCAGCCAATAACTTTAGCCGCATTTAAAACTGCCGACCGCCTCAAGGCGTCGTACGATACGGTGGTGTGGTTCTCGCACGTAAACAATCAAACCTATTTTTATGTGGTAAACGGTGATTGGGATATGTATAATTATGGGGCAGACTCGGTAAAGAAATGTAAAATGGGTTTGGTAGGTCCTGATACAAAACTGGTGATACCGGTTGAGTATGCACTGATACATAACCTGGGCGCCACATTTGACGGATTGATAGAGGTTGAAAAAGATTCGAAAAGGGGCTTTTATGATTTAACAGGAAAAGTAGTTATACCAGTGGAGTATGACCATATTTACCCGGTTGATCATGAAGAGAACCTTGCCTTACTAACCAAAGGAAGCGACTTTTTGTGGCTAAAGAAAGATTACACTACCGCCAACGCAACCGATGTAAAACTAGCCGACGTTATCCCGACGTTAAAGCGTTCTGAAGCGTTTAATATCGTAGGGAATACCAAAAGCAGTTTGATAGAATGTAATTCGCGCGAGCAGCACGAAAGTGTGTATATGGCTCCGTCTTATTTAGTAGACCTGGGCTTGGTAACAGCCATAAAGCAACTGGATAACCCTCTGCGGAAGAATGTTGGCTATGTCAGCGGGCATCCTCGTTCGTATACCGTAAAAGATATGGAGAAAAAGGAAGTGGGAAGCGCGGAGGATAAGAATTGGTTTACGGTCAGTTTTTATGCAATCAGAGATTATTTTGTTGATGGCCGTTCGGAGTTTTATGATAATACCAAAGTTGTTATCGTAGATAAAAAAAAGAACAGGGTGTTCCAGTCATCATTTTGGCCTGATCATAGCTTCGAGGGCTCGGTACGGTTGGAAGGCATTTGTGATATAAATGGTGTTAGGATGGTAAATGATTCACTGTTTGAATTTAAAATAGGTAGCAGATTAAATAGCTTGTTATATGATAATACAACAATGATTACCGGTGGGCCTTACTATCAGTATATGGTTATTAAAAATAATAGCCTGGTTGAATTGAACAACAGGCGGATATTTGGCTTTACCAAATATGTGCAAATGACGGACGATCATCTAAACGGGTGCTATATCCTTAAAAATCAAGGCGGGGAGCGTGTAGTAAGCAAGGTAACGCCTGGAATGCTACGTATGATGAAAAACGAAATTTATGCCAGTTACGGCTATAAGTTTAAAGACAAGCGTTGGGAAGCTGTATTTGAGGAGTCGGAATTTTACGATTATGACAAAGATGGCAAGCGAAAGTACAACGCCAATGTTGACGACTCATTAACGGTGATAGACAAGTATAATATTGATTTTATTAACAAAAAACTTAACGCCGGCAAAGCTGTCGCGTTAGCTGCTAAATGAAGCATATAGGGCGCTGGCTATGGTATTTTGCATTTTTTTGGGTAGCGATATTAAGTATCGCTACCTTTTTGCAATACTATGATTTTAAAGACCACGGCGCTTTTCTGGATCTGAAACAACAGGCCATTAAAACCGGCTGGTATTTGCCCGGCTTTTACTTACACATTATTGGCAGCAGCATTATTTTGTTGGCCGGCTTTTTCCAGTTCATTAAAAAGGTTTACCAAAACAGGCCGCTCCACAAATTGCTCGGGAACCTGTATGTATGGGGCGTATTGTTTTTTGCCGCACCCGGTGCTTACATCATGACGTGCTTTATTGGCCGGGGGACGTGGGTAACCACCTCGTTCTTTATTCAAAACACCTTGTGGGTATTGTTTACCGTGATGGCGTTTGTACACATCAAAAATGGAAGGGTAAACAGCCATGTTAAAATGATGCGCAGAAGCTACGCGCTGGCATTTGCGGCGGTAACGTTGCGCCTGTATATCTTCCTGTTTTCGGTATTGGGTTCGGGCATCAATTTCGAAAACAACTATGTCATCATCGCATTTTTAAGCTGGGTACCCAACCTGCTATTTGTAGAATGGCTTAATTATAATGACGACGGGCTACCCGATGGCTTCGCGACAGCAAAAGCATAAACAAAAAGAGCCGCTATCACAAGCGGCTTTTTTTGTTTTATATCATGGTAGATCACTATTTCGTCATCCCATAAGTGTTGAAGAACAATGATACCGCTGTTGAAGCTCCAAACGCGCCGCGTGGCTTGGTTTCGCCGGTGCGTGTGCCCCAATTGGTTTGGATAATGCCTTGCTCGTTGCGGTTATTATAGGCCACTTTAGCGTTTAGTTGCAACCAGTCTACCAAGTCGGTTTTTTTAGTTTCGAGGGTATACATACGCGCGTAGCGGGCAAAAATACCTTTAAAGCCGGGCAGGTCGTTGCCGCCTTCTTCGTTGTTCATCACGCCGCCTTTATACATTACATCGCGCGCGTATTTGGCAATGCGCTCGGCTTCCTCTAAATAAGTATACTCTTTGGTGTAATTATACAGCATCACCGCTGCACCAAGGTAAGTTCCCTGGTTATAGGTGGAACTCCAATCGCTGCCACGCAGTTTGCCGGTAGTTTTGTTGAGGTCGATATTATCATTCACCTTGCCGGTAGCCGGGTTAAACAGGTAAATTTTAGACCAGCTATACAGCGCGATGGCTTTATCATAATAAGTTTTATCGCCGGTTGCTTGCGCCAAATAGCAGGCCGCTACCATAGCCGGGCCTTCAATACAGGCGTTTTTTGATGTTTTGGTTTCATACCAGATCAAGCCGCCGCCATAGCTATTGGTAAAGGCACGGGCAAACATCTTGTCGTATTGGTCTTTAGCTTTCTCCAAATAAGCTTTATTTCCGAACATATTATAGCCTCTTACACAGAACAACACTGCCCAGCTAATATCATCGTTGTATTTATTGTACATCCAGTCTTCTTTGTTTTTTGCAATAAAGTTGGTGTACAAGGCATCAAATTTAGTTTTGTATTTAGGGTCCTTGGTAACCTCATAAGCATCCAATACAACTTCCATCATCTCGGCCTGGTCCCAAAAACCTTTTCGCTCTTCCAGTTTAAAAGTATTATACCAGTCGTCAAACGCTTTGTTAGCTACGGGTAGGGTAAGGGGCGATTGCTGCGCATCCACCTTTTTAAACAACCATTGCTGTGCAGGCACTTTTCCGGCTTTAGCTAAATTAACTTTGGTGCCATTGGCAGTGCCGCCCGCATGCAGGTTTAATGCATAAGCCGCGTCGGCAGCAGGTTGCAGCGTGTAAACGCCGGCTGATACTTTTTTGATGGTCCATTTTACATCATTGCCGTTTGTATCGTCGTTTTGATCAACTTTGGCCGAATCAGCTGGCGTATCGCCAACGTGTAACAGTTTGCCGCTGCCAACATTGGTAAGCGTATACAGGTTTTTACCGGCAAGTTTAACTATCCAGCGTTGGGCGTCGCTATGTGTATCTGTCCAGGTATTAGCTGTTGCTCCGTTAGCTATCGAAGCATTGCTTATATCCAGCTGTTTATTGTTAGCCTTTGAAGTTAAAGTGTAAATAGCGCCGGATGTGATGCCGGATGTTTGGGCCAGGGCCACAACGGTATTGCCTAAGCAAAACAGCAGGGCAGCGCCACGCAGGTAAAGTGTCTTCATGTTAAGTGTTGAGTAAATTGGTTATTCTTTTAGCAGCAACAATAATCCCTAAAATGATCAACACTTAACCAAATGTTTTGAACTTGTTACAAGCCTATTTACGGAAACGTTCCCGGGATGATGAGGTGTAGCGCATGCTACATAGGGTGTAGCGGTGTAGCGTGCTACGCATACGCCGCTACACTTGCGCCACCGCGCGCTTACATTGGTATGGCTATGTAATGGCAATATGGTGACCAATGCCTATTGCCTGACAGCGCAATTAATGTTACTTTTGCTCTTCACTTTTTAACAAAATGTCTGAAATTACCGAACATGTAAAATGCCTGATCATTGGGTCAGGTCCTGCGGGTTACACCGCTGCCATATATGCCTCACGCGCTGATTTGAAACCCGTATTGTACACCGGTATGTTAGCCGGCGGCCAGCTTACCCAAACCACCGACGTTGAGAATTTCCCCGGTTACCCGAAAGGCGTAATGGGCCCTGAGATGATGGAAGATTTTCGTCACCAGGCCGAGCGTTTGGGCACCGATATCCGTTTCGGTTACGTAAGTTCTGTTGATTTTTCAAGCCTGCCTCACAAGGTAGTGGTTGACGAAACCAAAACCATCCTGGCCGACACGGTGATCATCTCAACCGGCGCATCAGCAAAATGGTTAGGTTTAGAGAGCGAGCAAAAATATAGCGGTTTCGGCGTATCTGCCTGCGCGGTATGCGATGGCTTTTTCTTTAAAGGTCAAGACGTTGCCATAGTAGGAGCCGGTGACACCGCGGCTGAAGAAGCCACTTACCTGGCTAAACTTTGCCGTAAGGTTTACATGATCGTTCGCCGCGATGAGTTCCGTGCCTCAAAAGCCATGGTACACCGCGTGCTTAACACCCATAATATTGAAGTGCTTTACGAAACCGAAACCAAAGAAATTTTAGGCGATGGCCAAAGCGTTAACGCCGTAAAAGTTGTAAACAGAACCACCAACGAAGAGCGCGTGCTTGACGTAACCGGTTTCTTTGTGGCTATTGGTCATGAGCCTAACACCAAAATATTTGCAGATTGGTTAACTATGGACGAAACCGGTTATATCATTACCAAACCGGGTTCAACCCAAACCAATGTGGAAGGCGTATTTTGCTGCGGCGATGCGCAGGATCATATTTACCGCCAGGCAATTACCGCTGCCGGCACAGGCTGTATGGCCGCCATTGATGCCGAGCGTTACCTTGCTGCCAAAGAACATGTGGTAACTGCATAACATAACTTAAGCTTACAAAATATAGGCTGCCTTACCGGGCGGCCTTTTTTGTGCCATAATTTTTACAGTGGCGATGCGTTATTTTTTCATTATTCTTTTAACTTCACAATCTTTAAAACCGATTTAGTCTATACCGAGCGAGATCTATGTACAAAAAGGCCATCCTGATATTAATAGCTTCTTTTACTTTTTCTGTTACCACCACCAAAGCCCAGGATGCAGACCCCAATCTGGGAATTATCCCGGCGCCGGTATCGGTTAAAAAATCGGCAGGCACCTTTGTGTTAAGCCAGGAAACTGTGCTTTTAGCCGATACCCTGAATAACAAAGCCGTAGCCTTTTTAAACGATTACCTGCAAAACACCGCCATGCTTAAAGTGGCGCTAAAGCAAAACACCGGGCAAAGCCTGGCCAGCAGCATTGTAATTACTGGTGCCGGCAGCGAAGGTTTACCTGCCGAAGGTTATCGCCTGACTATTACGCCTGGTAAAATTACAATAGCCGCCAAAGGCTCTGGTGTGTTTTATGGGGTGCAGTCATTAATTCAAATGATGCCTTTGGAGCGGGCCGGTTCGGTGAAATTGCCTTGTGCGGAGATCGAGGATTACCCGCGTTTTGGTTACCGTGGTTTAATGCTGGATGTTTGCCGTCATTTCTTTTCGGTGCAATTTGTAAAGAAATATATCGACCTGATAGCACATTATAAACTGAATACCTTCCACTGGCACTTAACAGATGACCAGGGCTGGCGGATAGAGATCAAAAAATATCCAAAGCTTACCGAGATTGGCTCAAAGCGAGATGCCACCGTTCTGGGTAATTATCACGACCGCAAACCACAGCAATATGATGACACCCCGGTAGGTGGATTTTACACCCAGGAGGAGATCAAAGACGTTATTAAATACGCCGCCGACCGCTATGTAACTGTAGTGCCCGAAATTGAAATGCCGGGTCATGCCATGGCTGCGCTGGCTGCGTACCCGGAACTAGGCTGCGAACCTGGAAGCGGTTACAAAGTGCAGGGCACCTGGGGCGTGTTTGAAAATATTTTTTGCCCGAGAGAGGAAACCTTCACCTTCCTGGAAAACGTGTTGACTGAAGTTATCGCACTATTCCCGAGCAAATATATCCACATAGGTGGGGATGAGGCACCGAAAGAAGTTTGGAAAAAATCTCCTTTCTGCCAGCAACTGATCAAGAAGCTGAAACTGAAGGATGAGCATGGTTTGCAAAGCTATTTTATACAGCGTATCGAGAAATTTGTAAACGCCAAAGGTCGCAGTATTATAGGTTGGGATGAGATATTGGAAGGTGGTTTAGCGCCGAATGCAACAGTAATGAGTTGGAGAGGTGAGGAAGGTGGCATCGCGGCAGCAAAACAAAACCACGATGTAATTATGACGCCAGGCAACCAGGGTTTGTACCTTGACCACGCGCAAGGCAAATTAACAACCGAGCCGCTTACTATCGGTGGAAACTCAACTCCGCAAAAAATATACCGATATGATCCGGTTCCTGAAGAATTGCCGGAAGCCCAAAAGAAATTCATCAAAGGCGTACAGGCCAATTTATGGTGCGAGTATATAGCAACCGAAAACAAAGTGGAGTATATGTTGCTGCCGCGATTAATGGCGGTTGCCGAAATTGCATGGACTCCCTTAGCCAACAAAAACTACCAGGACTTTGCTGAAACCCGCATGCCGGCACACCTTGCATGGATAGAAAAAACGAATCGTTTCTTCCGCGTGCCGCAGGCTATCGGGGCTAAAGACACGGTTTACTTTGCTAACGAAATAAAAGTTGATCTGAAACCACCAGTAAAAGGTGCCAAGATATATTACACCATGGATGGTTATACGCCGCGCGAAACAGATATAGTATACGAATATCCTAAAATATACACCATACCGCCTGATCAATACCGCGAGTTGCAAACCATCGTAGTAACTCCAACCGGCAAGCGTAGTGTGGTTACCAAAACTGTGGTGTACAATAAGTCGATGCTACCGGCTGTAGATTATACGGTTAATAACCCGGGCTTGCGTTACCAATTATTCCCGGGCGAATATACTTCGGTTAATGATTTTAAACTTTCATCGTTAGGAGCCGATTCATTGATCATTAAAAGTTTCAATGTAACACCATTTAAAAAGCTGCCTTCGTTTGGTATTATTTACACGGGGTATATTCGTATTGATACGGATGGTGTTTATGGCTTTTCGACCACTTCGGATGACGGTTCGGTTTTATTGATAGATGATCAGCCGGTGGTTGATAATGATGGTAAGCATCCTTTGGTTGGCAAAAACGGTTCTGTTGCTTTGCAAAGAGGATTTCACCGCTTTACTTTAAAATATTTTAACACAGGTATTACGGGCAGTTTGCGCGTGTACATGACTATCCCGGGCAGGCCAATGGGCGAATTATCACCGGATATATTATTTAACTAACATGAAAACCAGGTTCTATTTTTTTGCTTTAGCTGCTTGTGCATTAGTTTACGGATGCGGAGGTAATGATAAGCCCGCCGTTAAAGCCGCGCAAACTCCAAAAGGAGAGACCTTAATGGCTCCGTTCAAATTTCATAAATTAATGGAGGTATCACCGGGCCAATACTATGACGTGGTAAGTTGGGGAAGGGGCGCAGGTAATGAAAGCTCTTATCTGATATTACATTCTGATTCGACAGGAAAGAAATACACTACAACAACCGGCGACCTGGACGGCGCGATATCCGATGTGTATAACTCGGATATGGATCTTGACGGCAATCCCGAACTTATTATACAAGCTAAAGGTACCGACAGCATAAACTTTACACATATTTATGCTTATGAGTTTAATGATAACAAAGCACGCGAATTGGATTTCCCGAAACTGGCATCTTCAAAGAAAAACTATCGTGGTAATGATAATTTCTATATTAAAGAAGGTAAGCTGATCCGCGAGTTTCCGTCGTATACATCTAACGATAAAACCGGTAAATTAACGGGCGGTAAGTATCGTTTTGAATATGGTTTGCAGGATAACAATTTTTCGATAACCACGCTGGAAAAAGATTCTACCCAGATGGATAAAGCTGAACCGGCACCGGTTGTTAAAAAAGAAACGTCGGAAAAGCCAAAAGCTAAAAAATCAACATCAAGCAAAAAGAAAAAAACTACCAGTACCAAAAAGAAACGCAGGCGCGGATAGCATCCCGCCACAACAATAATGAGCCAGAACAAATAACAACACAAAACCGGAATGCAATTTTTATATCCCGCCTTTTTATTTGCATTAGCAACACTGGCCATCCCGGTATTGGTTCACTTATTTAATTTTCGCAGATACCAAAAGGTATATTTCAGCAACGTACAGTTTTTAAAAGATATACAGGAACAGCAGTCGTCGCGCCGCAATTTAAAGGAGCGTTTGATATTGTTGGCGCGCTTGCTGGCACTTTTGTTTTTGGTGCTGGCCTTTGCACGGCCTTATATACCTGGTCAAAACACGGCTAATTTGGGCGCGCAGCGGACAGTGAGTGTATTTGTAGATAATTCTTACTCAATGCAGACCCTTAACCGCGAGGGGGCTTTATTAGATGAAGCTAAGCAACGGGCTAAAGAAATAGCCTCGGCATATAGCATGAACGATCGCTTTCAGTTGCTTACGCAGGATTTTGAGGGTAAGCACCAGCGTTTGTTGAGTAAGGAAGAATTTAATGACGCGGTGGATGCCGTGAAGATCAGTCCGCGCAGCCGTAGTCTGGCGCAGGTTATCAGTCGGCAGGAAAACCTGTTGAGTATGCAACCGGGGACTGACAGGTCGATATATATAGTTTCTGATTTTCAAAAAAACATCGCCCAGGGCAACCCAATAAAAACGGATACGGGTATCAACGTTAATCTTATCCAACTAAAAACAAATACACCGGCCAATGTGGCGGTTGATTCTGTATGGTTGCTAAGTGCTATCCATCGCCCCGGCGAACCGGAGAAACTGGTTGTTAAACTGCACAACTATTCCAGCCAGGCATCAACCAAAATACCTTTAAAACTATCGGTTAATGGTGAGCAAAAAGCTTTAGGCGGCTTTACTATTGATGCCAACGGCACACAAACGGATACGCTGACTTTCTCGGGCCAGACACCCGGCTGGCAGAATGGCGAAATAACGCTGCAGGATAACCCGGTAACTTTTGATAATAAGTTTTACTTCAGTTTTAATGTAAAACAGCAAATGCCGGTGCTGTTAATTGATGGCGGGATACCTAACAGTTTCCTGAAAGCTGTTTTTGGTGCTGATCAGTTTTTTGCGGCCAATAGGGTGCCCGATGGTAATGTTGATTACGCATCCTTATCCACCTATCCGCTTATTGTTGTAAGCGATGTTAAAGCTATCTCGCCGGGATTGGCTCAACAATTAAAAGTATACGTCACTAAAGGCGGCAACCTGGTAGTATTCCCTGCAACGGACGGCGATCTGCAAAGTTACCGTTCATTTCTGCAAGGACTAGGCGCGGCTTATCCGGAAAAGATAGTTGAAGAGAATACCAAAGTATCGGCACTAAACCTGCAGAACGCTGTATTTAAAAGCATTTTCGAAAGCTTCCCGCAAAATCCTGATCTGCCGGTAGTAAAAAAATATTTCCAGTTAAGCGCAAATTCAGGTAGCCGTAGCGAAAACCTAATGGCTCTGCAAAACGGTAAAAGCTTTTTATCGGTTTATAATACTGGCAAGGGTAGGGTATATTTATCGGCGGTCCCATTGGTTGAGGAAAATAGTAATTTCCCACGCCATGCCTTGTTTGTGCCTATCATGTTCAGGGTGGCTTTGTTAAGCGGATATGACCAGCCTTTGTTTTATACCATTGGGCATGATGATGTGATTGAGACAGCCCCGGTTCAAACATCCGAAAAACAATTGTTAAAACTGGCAAAAGGCAATCAAAGCATCATACCTGATGTAAGGCAACAGGAAGGAAGCACGCTGTTATACGTATCAGACCAATTGCAGGAAACCGGCTTGTACGATCTTAAAAAACAGGATAGCACCGTAGCGGTTATGGCTTTTAATGATAACCGCAGCGAATCGGACATGAGCTATTACACAGCTGCCGATATGGAAAAAATAGTACCCGGCGCAAGCAGTGTTATACAAACTACCAAAGTTTCGTTAAAAGATGTGGTGAATGAAACAAATTTCGGTGTGCAATTATGGAAACTTTGTATAATTTTGGCATTGATTTGTCTGGCTGCCGAAATACTGCTGATACGCTTCTTTAAAGCCGATAACACGGTGCTACTGCAAACCGACGGATCAAAACCAATCCACACATAAAGCAACGCTAATGAATTTACTCATTAAACACGCTACCATCGTTGATCCCAACTCTACATTTAACCAACAAATTGCTGATATTTTAATTAAAGACGGTGTAATTGCCGAGATAGCATCAAGCATTAATGCCGATGTTGAAGTGTTTGACGCGCAAGGTAAACACGTATCTCCCGGCTTTTTCGACCTGAATTGCAACATTGGCGAACTTGGTTTGGAAACTAAAGAAACTTTAGCAACCGGTACCCAAGCTGCCGCCGCGGGTGGTTTTACCGGCTTAGCACTAATGCCTAACACCCAACCGCCGGTACATTCTAAAACCGAAGTAGAATACCTGCGCAACCGCGCACAAGGAAACCTGGTTAGCATTTATCCTTTAGGAACCATCTCTTACAAACGCGAGGGCAAGGATCTTGCCGAAATGTATGACATGTACTTAAGCGGCGCTAAAGCTTTTACCGACGGTACTAAACCTGTACAGGATGCCGGTTTGATGGAACGAGCGATGCTGTACAGTAAAAACTTTGAAGCCCTGGTGTTTTCTTATCCTGAAGACACTGCCATTGCTGGAAAGGCTAAAGTTAATGAGGGTGAAGTAAGTACTTATTTAGGTATGAAAGGCATCCCGGCCCTGGCCGAGGAACTGATGATAGCCCGCGACCTGTACCTGGCCGAATATACCGGTTCAAAAATTCACTTCAGCACGGTGTCAACCGCGCGTTCGGTGGAGTTGATCCGCGAAGCGAAGAAAAAAGGATTACAGGTAAGCTGCGATGTGGCAGCGCACCATTTGGTGTTGACCGATGAAGCTTTACTGGGCTTTGACAGCCTTTATAAAGTAAAACCACCTTTGCGTATACAGGCGGATGTTGACGCGCTTATAGCGGGTTTAAATGATGGTACCATTGATGCCATTGTATCGCAACATACCCCGCACGAGATAGAGTTTAAAGCGGTGGAGTTTGAAGTGGCGGAATTTGGTATGATAGGTTTGCAAACGGCATTCTCACTGGCGGTTCAGGCCGGTTTAGCTATTGAACTGATCGTGCAGAAGCTGGCTGTTAATCCGCGCGCTATTTTAAATGTTGACGCGGCGGCGATAAAAGCTGGCGAGCAGGCTAATTTAGTGGTGCTTGACGCGAACGCGGATTGGGCCTACACTAACGATAATAACTATTCAGCATCAAACAACTCGCCGTTTATAGGCCAAACCTTAAAAGGTAAAGTGTTGTTAACCTGTAACAATAAACAAGTATTTAAATCGAATAACTAAAATGATCGATCCAAAAATCCAAGCCGCGCTTAAGGCTGCCTTGCAGGCATTTTCGACCTATAGCGATTTTAGCGCCAACAAGTTGCTGCCCGATTTTGAAAAGGTATTTGCACTTGATGCTCCCTTCCTGAAGAAAGCCGACGCTCTAGATGAAGTTTTCGACAATAACCCACGTATGGAGGTGCTGCGCGAAACCTTGTTTGATATGCTGATGATCAATTTTTTTAGCGCCGATGTAAAAAAGCTGGAAGAAGATTACCTTGATAGCCCCGAGTGGGAGCAAATTGAAGAAGATACGCTGGACAGAGGTACCGAACTGCTTAACCTGCTGCTATATCTTAACGAGTGCGAGGACGAGGACATTGAGCCCGAACTGGACGATTATTTAAAAGAGTTTTTGCTGGTTGATGAGGACGAGTTCCAGGACGAATACCGTATTTACGAACCGGTAATTGCCAACCAGATATTAATGGAAAGCCCCGTAGATGAGATAGCCAAAGTAGCTGCGAGCTTACCGGAAGATTCTGAACTGAAGGATCTGTTTTATCCAATGATGTGTTTCTTCCAAAACCCGGATGTAACGGATGATGAAAAGAACATGATAGCCGATAAGGCCGTAAACAAGGAATACGATATGGCTGTGTTGGCCATACTGCAATCGTTTATATAACCTTTAAATCAATTAACAATGGAAGAGAATTTAACGGCAAGGGCCCCTAAGCCAAATGCTACAAAAGTAGCTACCAAATGGGCGCTGATCTATACCGCGGCAGCTATAGTTGTAACTTACGCGTTAGAGTTTTTAGATGCCGACCCGGCGTCATCGCTTAAATATATTACGTTATTACCCTATTTTGGCTTCCTGTTTTTAGCGCAAAAGGAGTTTAGAGACGAACTAGGCGGATATATGACTTTTGGCCAGGGCTTTTCTACTGCTTTCAGATATTCGGTTTTTGCAGGGCTTTTGGTGGCTGTATTTACTTTTTTGTACTATAAATTTTTAAGTCCGGATCAGTACGATAAACTTTTGGAATTTATATCGGCAGAAATGGAAAAGGGAAATGCGCCACAATCGCAGATGGATAAGGCCATGTCATTTTATCATAGTTCATGGGGCGTGGTTACCATGGCATTTGGCGCCGCTATTTGGAGCGCGGTAGTAGGTACTGTTATAGGGCTTATAGGTGCTGCGATATTTAAGAAAGAAAGATCGCCGTATGATATCATTAACGAAGCGGAAGATCCAACTGTTCAAGGATAGAAAATATTCAAACCAATTATAGCAAAGGGGCCGTATTAGCGGCCCCTTTGTTGTTTAGCTTCTATGTCAATCATCTAATTTTACTTTGCGCTTAATATTAGTCGCTATCCTTAATTACTAAACTCCTACTTTTGCTTCATGATCAACTATTTCGATTTTTACGCCATACCCGAATCATTTGCTCCCGATGCTGCTGCGTTGAAGAAGAAATTTTACGAGTTAAGCAAGCAATATCACCCGGATTTTTATGCCAACGAGGATGAGGCTAAACAACAGGAAATACTCGAATTATCTACGCTAAATAATAAGGCCTATCAAACATTATCCGACGCCAATAAGCGCCTGGAATATGTTTTACGCCTGCATAATTTGGTATCTGATGGCGCAAAACCGCAATTGCCTGCAGATTTTTTAATGGAGATGATGGACATTAACGAACGCCTGATGGAAATTGACGACGCTGATGATCTGGCTAATATTACCAACGAAGTGCTTGCAATAGAGGGGGATATAAACGAAGAGCTGGCGCAGTTGACCGCCGATTACGAACAAATTAACGATACAGCCAAAGAAAGTCGCCTCAACGAAATTGCAAATATTTACTTTAGGCAAAAATATCTGTTGCGAATTAAAGAGAGTTTAGATACATTTGCATCCCGCTTCTGAGGGTTGAAAGACATTTTCAGACAAGCATGCCCAGCTGGCGGAATTGGTAGACGCGCTGGTCTCAAACACCTGTGGGAAACCGTGCCGGTTCGACTCCGGCGCTGGGTACAAAGCCTCTCGAGAAATCGGGGGGCTTTGTTGTTTATAGGGGTTCGAGTCCCTTCTTCCGCACATAAATAACAAAGCCCCGATGTGTATCGAGGCTTTATTGGTTTATGATGTTTTATTTATCCCAACTTTTGCCGCAACCACTTCCTAACCGGCTCATCATACAACTTCAACACGGCGTAAGCTAAAACAATGGCGCCTACAAAAATCGCTAAGGCATAAGGCCAGGCTTGTGTAAGCGTCATGCCCTTGTTATTGCTTATCCAGGCTACGTAAAAATAAACGATGGCATAATGTACCAGGTAAAGCGGGTAGGATATATCGCCTAAAAATTTGCAAACTTTGCTTTCTGTCCGGGTTTGTACCAAACCACTTGCGCCTATGTATACTATTAACGGGAAAACAATAATCATACAAACAGCGTCGTAAATGCCATTCATCCAAAGATGTTCGGCACCGCCTATACGCGGCATATACAGCACTATAGCTAACAGCAGGCTGCACCATAAAAAGGCATGCTTAATTTGTGTCGGCTTGGCCACCCGCGAAAGCAATAAACCACCAAAGAAGGGGAACATAACACGCGTTAGGCCAATACGCACTTGCGGCACATTCAGCGTCCAACCACCGCTAACGTCACCATTGGTTATGGCCAGGTGTGCTAGCGCGATGGCAGAAATGATCACAAGTACGGTTAATGCTGTTTTAGAAAACTTCCTGATCCATACCGCGTAAAGGATATTGGCAATGTATTCAAAAAATAACGACCAGCCCACGCTGTTCAACGGGTGCATCTCTTCCCAACCACGTATATCAAGTGATAATGGTACCGGCAGTATGGTATAACCCACCAACATCACCAGCAACATTTTCCAAACCGGTACAGTATGTATAAGTGGCCATAGGGTAGAATCTGTAAAGTAAAACCCGATAGCACCCAGCGTCATCCCCAAAACCACCATAGGTTGAAGGCGTATGATTCGGCGTTTAAAAAAACTGCCAACACTCATTTTGTTCCAACGATCGTCATAAGCATAGCCCATCACGAAACCAGACAGCAGGAAGAAAAAATCCACCGCCAGATAGCCGTGGTTAACAAATTTATCGATGTTACCGGTCGAAAATGGTTCTGCCAGGTGAAACGTTACCACGATGAGCGCTGCTACACCGCGAAGGCCGTCTAAAATAGGATAGTGTGGCTTAGTGGCCAGTTGATTGTTAGTCATTAATACATTGATTATATCAAACAGGAATTAAAATCAACGCAAAATAGGATATAAACCGAATGCTATGGCAAGGTCTCGGCATTTTTACATGATAATTCCGGCAAAGTATTGCTGCCTATTACACTTTATGGTTGTCAATTAACTCGCCAACGTGTTTGCGGATATTGGTGCATATTCTATCAACGGGCAAATCATTGGCATCGTAGCCAAACGGGTTTTCTATTTCTTCGGCAATCAGCTCTAAACTGGCCAGTACAAATAATACAAAGGCAACCAAAGGCACAACCAGGTAACCCAGGCTAAACGACCAGCCAAAAGGCAGCGTCATCACAAAAAAGAATATGAATTTTTTGATAAACACGCTATATGAAAAGGGGATAGGCGTAGTTTTTATACGTTCGCAGCCTCCGCATATGTCGGTCAAGGCTGATAGATCGGCACCGATCAATAACAACTCTTCGCGGGCAATTACACCGTTGCGATGAAGACGGTAAATCTGTGCAGTCATTGCAGCGGCTACCTGGTTCGGTACATGTTGTTCATGATCTACGGTCAATTGTGAACTCTCTTGGGGCAGGTATTGTTCGTCTCGTAGGTGGTTGCGAAGCGCATCGGCATACATTGGGATGGCTTCTGCAAAAAATTGGCGGTCTGTATCAGGCAACGTTATCGCCATTAATTTGATGGCTAAATTACGACTGGTGTTTGTTAACGAACCCAACAAGCGCCGGCCTTCCCACCACCTGTCATAAGCCGTGTTGGTACGAAACACCAACAGCGTGGATATTACGAACGTTAGTAAAGCATGTACCAGGTTTATGTTGCGTATATGGCTGTTTTCTCCCAATTTAAAAACCGACGTTTCCAAGTATACTATTAATGCCGAATAGGCCGCAATGCCCAGCATCAACGGCGCAAGTTTGCGAAAGGTATCGGCTTTGTGTACGCGGAAAATGAACGTAAACCAGCTTTTGGGATTATAGTCTATCATAGGCTACAAAGGTCGTAAAAGCGGTTTATTGCGCAAGTTTTTTTTACTGTCGCGATCAGTTTTTAATGAATTTTTGTTGCGTTGGTACCGGCCCGTCCAGCGGATAGCTGATATAGTCGATGGTTAGTACGTTGGCGTCTATTTTGATCGTTGCCTTGTCAAATATTTTATAGTTTATAGCGGCAACTATCGGTGCCTTGTTTCCGTCCTGGGAAGTGACTGTATAAGCGACAACACTTAGTTTGTTGTCTTCAATATGGTAAGTACCTTTAAGCGTGTTAGCGCTGTTAGGCGTGCTCAAATAAAGATTATGAATGGTAAGCGAATCATCGGCGCCAAAAAAAACAGTTTGTTGATATCTTGAATCTTGTGGTGTAGATGTCCAACTGCCTAACAGTTGTCCTTTTAAAGGAGAGCCGAACATGACATCTTTTTTACAGGCAGAAAAAGATAATGTAAACAAAAAAGATAATGAAAGCAGGTAGATAGTAGATCTTAAATTCATACGTGACGTTTTTCAAGAATACGCACATTGAAACCCTACTGCTACAGGTAATTAATTTGTTTACGTAATGTTAATATTTGCTTAAAGCGACAGGATTAGTATTTCAAACAAACGATCTTTCCATCCATGGTAGTAGCTATTAATTGTTTGTTGTAAAAGCTAAGCGGATTGACCAAGGAGTTTGATACCTTGTGCATCCAAACCAGTGAGCCGTCTTTACGGCTAAAAGCGTATATCATTCCAGAATTACTACATCCAAATACCAAACCCTTATATTCAGAAACCATTGTCGGTGATATTTCATAGCCCATATTGCGGCTGCTTTTCCATTGCACATCCATAGTGTTAGCTTCTGCCGAAAACCCCACCACGTCGCCACCCATTGTTTTTGCGTAGATCAGTTTACCATCAGCAGATATCCCCATGGATTCGCGCACTTTGATGGCCGGATCTTTTTTACGCCATATCAGCTCGCCGGTTAAGGCATTTAAGCAGGTCATGTAATTATCAGGCGCCACTATAAATAAACGGTTGTTGCTGATAACCGGCACGCAAGCCGCCGGCGAAAACATGCGATTGGTGTTGCCGTCATTCCAATTCCAAACCAAGGTGCCGGTGGCTTGATCTAAAGCATAAAAATTATTACCCCAGCCACCAAAATAAACCTTACCATCATGCAATAAAGGCCGTGTTACCACAAAGCCTTTTACGCCGACAAAATCCCATAACTGTTTACCTGTCGAGAGTTCATAGCATCGGAAATGCCCATCAGATCCACCAAAAAATACCCGGTTTTTATTTACAACGGGCGAGGCAACGATGGGTTTATCTGCAGCCGCTTTCCACAA
Organism: Mucilaginibacter sp. A3364; assembly: GCF_059690715.1. Classification (NCBI taxonomy): domain Bacteria; kingdom Pseudomonadati; phylum Bacteroidota; class Sphingobacteriia; order Sphingobacteriales; family Sphingobacteriaceae; genus Mucilaginibacter; species Mucilaginibacter sp. A3364. The sequence continues at coordinate 2,014,640 of NZ_JCAWED010000001.1, read as the reverse complement.
TACTTTGCCATCAGTTTTGCTAAGGCAGTAAAGGTTTTTATCGGTACTTGCTACCAGTATGTATTTACCCTCAGCGCAAGGCGTGCTGTAAATTTTGCCGTTGGTTTTAGTGCCCCACAGCTTAGCACCGGTTTTGATGTTGTAAGCGTTTATCCAGCCTGCCGTGTTGCTTGTTATCACCATATTGCCTGCTATGGCCGTGCCCGCGCCAACATCGCTGTCATCCTGTATGCTCCAAACAGTTTTAACGTTGTTGAAGCGATCGTTAACCGCATAAGCAGGTCGGCGATATTTGCCGGCATCGTTAAAAGAATGCGTGTAGAGGCGTGTTTTTGTCCAGGTGGGCAAGGTTTGCTCGCCGGGGCGACGCTCGTTATAGAAAACAGAATCCCTATCGATAGTGACAATGTTATATCCGCCGATAGCTTGTTTGGCTCTCAGATTTGAACGCCCCATAACGCCTGGAATACCCTCAAAATCATGAAAAGAATTATTATGTCCGTGCCCGCAAATAATTAGCTGGGTGTTGTGTGTTTTAAGGCGATCAATAACCTCGTACCAATTATTCAAAGCCGAATCAATAGGGTAGTGGTTGGCAAATATGATGGGCATATCCGTTGGTGTAGCAGCCAATACCGAATCCAGCCAAACCAAATTCTCGCGTGGTACTTGCCCGGGGCTCATGCGCATATTGGGCCCACAGTTAGTACCTAAAAACAAAAAACCATTTTTTTTGAATGCGAAGGTCTCGGCACCAAAAACAGTTTTAAAGGTATTACCACCACTTTCCGACCAGTTGGTATCATGATTGCCAGGGATTATATACAAGGGCTTGTTCAGGCTATCTAACATGGCTTTGGCTGTACGTTCCTCATGGTCGGCACCAAATTCCGTGATGTCGCCGGTTAGTATTACAAACTGTAATTCGGGATTAGCATTAATGTCGGCAATGGTACGGCGCAGGTCCTCTTCAGAAGTTCCGCTGCCGATGTGTATATCAGACACGTGGGCAAACTTCCACGCTATGTTTTGCGCTTGCGCGTTAATAAAAATTGCCAACAGCAAAATAACTAAGCCAATCGTTTTTTTCATAAGGCGATGATCGTATTACCGACTAAATTAAGGTTTTTACACCTTGCATCAATTTTATTGAATTGTTAAGCGCCGATTTGTTAGCGGGTATTAGGCTATTTATTTAAATTCGTACCGTACCTACGTAATTTAATACCAATCAAAATTAAACCGGTGAATAAAATACTCAGCTCATTTATATTATTAGCAGCATTTGTTGTTGCCGGGCCATCGGCTCAAAGCCAACAAGCACCGGCTGATATTAATTTTGTACGCCAGGGCGTTAAACGCATGGTGTTTGATCAGGATCAATATATTCCTTTGGCTCAACTTGATCCGTCTAAAGTTGTGGGTATGCCTGTGATGTATCCCGCCAGGCATTATTATAAAGAACAAGCGGCAGTTGGTGTAAAAAACAACACGCTCATCATACAATCAAACGCCGAAACGCAAACAGCTATTTGGTTTGGTGGGTTTAATCCTTTTGCTACTTATACTATTGATTTAGGCGCTATATCTGGCGACGGTCAATTGGGCTTCGAATTTTCGGATGCAGGGCAGAAGGAGCAGTTTTTTGTTACCGCCGGTTTTAAAAACAATACGCTGGCAGGCGCCAGGCTTAAAATTGTTAAGGACGCGGTTACACTAACTGATACCTCGATATTGGTTAACGCGCAACAGCCCGCCAACTTAAAAGGTAAACTCATGCTACAAATGCTGGGCAGCGGACTGGTGTTGTATATTCAGGATGGCGAGTTGCCTAAAGTTATTGGTCAAAGTGATTTCAGTAACTATTTAGATCTGCGAAGCAAAGAAAGAATCAATTCCTTCCAATCCAATTTGTTTGTTAAAATCAAGGATGGACAGGTTGATATTAACAGGGCAGATGCTGCTTTAACTACCGGTAACGGCCTGGCGGATATCCGCGCCATTACTTACGAGAATGGCGAACCCATGCTGGATAAAGGCCGTTTATGGTATACTATGTCCATCCGCGGGCGGGCATTGCCGCACCATATGCAAGGTGTGTTTAGTATGAACCCAACGGTGTTTGATGTGAAGCTGGAAGGTATTATCCTGTTTGATCGTAATGATGGCTTGCTGCGTAATGAGGTAGCTTCGCATATATATTATGATCGTAAAAACGAAATATGGCGTGGCATCACTACTGGTTTTAGCGCTTACGCCAATATCAAAAACGAAAAGAAACAACTCCTGGCCATCGAAAGTAAACGCGATCCACGCTTCGGCTTTTCCGTCATGAGCGCCAAACCGTTTGGTGTTGTTGGTGATATTGAGGATCCGCACATTTTGTATGACGCAACCGCTAAAAAATGGCGCATATTAACCTGCGAGAACCAAGGCGGATACAAAGCCATCATTATGGAATCAAACACCTGGAACAGCGGGTATAAAAAAATCGCCGGTCCGGTGGCGCATAACTCAACCGGTACATCTATACAGCGTATTGATGGTAAGTTGTATTGTTTCTCAGGTAGTTCAGAAAATAAGATATTTATTTACACTTATCCTGATTTAAAGGAAGCTGGTACGCTTAAAATGGACTTGCCGCCATGGAACGCTACCTCAGGCTCGCGCGTATGGCCTAATGTGGTGCAGCTGCCAGAAGGTCATCCTTTTAAATATGTAGCGCTAATGATGGACAGGTTTAACTATCCCGGCCTGGCAGGCCCTAACTGGACCTATGGCGCGCTTTACCTTTATCACGGAAACTAGTTTACACACGATATTAAAATGCAAATGACCAGATTTACGTTACTCATAGCTGTTATACTATACAGCCTTACCACATCGGCACAAAGCAACCTGAGTAAAAAGAAGGCAGCCGAAATTGCTGCTACCGAACTACAGGCGCAAATACAAGCGCAAAAAGCAAAGTCGGCAATTGATTGGGCGGCTAAGGAAATTAAGTACAAAGAGTACACCATGAAGTTTACCACCCAGATATTTGGCGAAAAGCCTGCGGGTGGTCGCAGTTTGTATATTTCGCTGCATGGCGGTGGCGGCACAACCGCAAAGGTGAACGATGGCCAATGGGAGAACCAAAAGAAACTCTATCAGCCTAAAGAAGGCGTTTACTTCGTGCCTCGCAGCCCTAAAGATGCCTGGAACATGTGGCATGATTACCCAATGGATGAATTACTTGACCAGGTAGTAAAAGGCGCTATTGTAATGGAAGACGTAAATCCAGATAAGATATACGTAATGGGCTACTCTGCCGGGGGCGATGGTGTGTTTCAGTTAGGCCCGCGTTTGGCAGATTACTGGGCGGCTGCTTCCATGATGGCCGGTCACCCGGGCGATGCGCAGATATTGAATTTAAAGAACCTGCCTTACGCTGTTTTTGTGGGCGGAAAAGACGCGGCCTATAAACGTAACGACTTGGTAGCGCAGTTTGGCAAACGTTTGGATAGCCTGGCTAACGAGTATAAAGGCAGCTTTATTCACGACGCGCATGTTTACCCGGATATGCCGCACTGGATGGGACGTAAAGACACTATTGCTGTACCATGGATGGCTTCATACACCCGTAACGCTTTGCCTAAGGACGTGATCTGGATACAGGATGACATCCTGCGCAAACAGTTTTACTGGTTAGGTACGCCGATAGAAACCGCCAAGCAAGGTTTAAAAGTGCGTGTAGCGGTTGATGGTAATAACATCAACATCATCGAAAACCAGGACGAAACATTGTACATCTATTTAAATGATAACTTGCTTAACCTCGACAAAAAAATATCGGTTACCATAAACGGTAAAAAGGTCTTCGATAAAAAAGTATCCCGCAACGCGGCTGTGATTAAAGAAACAATTGCTGCCAGGTTGGATAGGAGTATGATTTTCTCCGCCAAGCTCATGGTAAAAAACGGCGAAGTAACAAGCCTGTAACAGTTTGGCAAATAAATACGCTAATATTTACCTTGCGCGTCAGTAACCTCTATAACCCAAAAAGAATAAATATGAAAAAACAGTTTTTAACTGTAGCCCTTTTAGGCGCAACAAGCATCGCGTTAGCACAAACAATACCCGATGCTATTAAGAAGGCCAACATACCTTCGGCTAACCCAACCAATGCCGAGATATTTGAACCGGCACCACCGGTAGTTACCCCGGCTCCGGCACTAGGTAATGCACCTTCAGACGCTATTGTTTTGTTTGATGGCAAAAACCTTGATGAATGGGTAGGCCGTGGCAACAGCGCAGCGCAATGGACTGTAGCCGACGGCATTTTCACTGTTAACAAAGCCGTAGGCGATATTGAAACCAAACGCAAATTCGGCAGTTTCCAGTTACACATCGAATGGAAAATACCTGAAGGCATTACCCTAACCGGACAATCAAAAGGTAACAGCGGTATATTCCTTGGCGGTAAGTACGAGCTGCAGGTGTTGGATACTTATAATAACGAAAACAAAACCTATGTTAACGGCATGGCCGGCAGCATCTATCGCGAAGCTATACCTTTGGCTAACCCGGCCCGCAAAGCAGGCGAGTGGAACGTTTATGATGTAGCTTACACTGCGCCAGAGTTTAACAAGGATGGCACGGTAAAAGAACCTGCCCGTGTAACCGTTTTCTTTAACGGTGTATTGGTGCAAAGCAATTATACTATACAAGGCGGCACATCAACCACTGTGAAACACGTTTACACTAAACATGGTGAAGCGTCATTAAGGTTGCAATCCCATGGTGATAAAAGCCAGCCGGTAAGCTACCGTAATATCTGGATCAGGCCTAACTAAGTTTAAACATTAACGCACAATGATAACCGGGCCCATCAGCCCGGTTATTTTTTTGCCCTTTAGTAAGTAAATTATTACAATAAGTAAATGTATAGGCATTATGCTTATTATTGAAACAGATAAAAACATGCACCAAACCAAAGCATAGGCCAATTTATTCACAATGAAAATCAAACCTTTAATTCTTACGTCGCTACTGCTGGCTAACACCGCTTTCGCACAAACCGGCGACCTGGTACACTACGTTAACACCCTGCAGGGTACCAACTCAAAACACCAGTTAACCCGCGGCAACACTTACCCAACCACGGCGCTACCCTTCGGTATGCACACCTGGACACCGCAAACAGGAAAAAACGGCGACGGCTGGAAATACCAGTATTTTTTAGATAAGATCCGCGGCTTTCAGCAAGCCCACCAATGCAGCTCATGGACGCGCGATTACGCTGTGTTCTCGCTTATGCCAATGACCGAATTGGTTGTTGACGAAAACAAACGCGAAGCCAAATTCAGCCACGCTGATGAAATAGCGAAGCCGAATTATTATAAGGTAACTTTTGAGAATAAAATAACTACAGAGATATCGCCGTCTGAGCGCGGCGCCCACTTACGCTTCAGCTACCCATCGGGGAAGAAAAGCTTTTTGGTGCTGGATGGTTACACCCGTTTAAGCGGTGTTAAAATTTACCCTAAAGAAGGCCGCATCACCGGCTTTGTAAACAACGGCGAAGGTTTTAAACGCGGCTGGAAAAGCTATTTTGTTGTACAGTTTGATAAAGCCATTAAAGGCTACGGTACCTGGGAGAACAAAACCAATACCGTACACGCCGATTCAATCGCCGCCGAAGGTTTGGGCAAAGGTGCTTATGTAGAATTTGCTGCCGGCGCTAAAGTGCAGGTTAAAACCGCCTCATCCTACATCAGCCAGGAACAAGCCGAATTGAACCTTAAAAACGAGTTAGGTGCCGATAAAAACCTTGAAGCAACAAAAGCTAAAGCCGCCGCGGTTTGGAATAAATCATTAGGTAAAGTTGTGGTTGAGGGTGGCAGCAAAGAGGATATGGAGACTTTCTATTCCTGTTTCTTCCGCGCCAGCTTGTTTTCACGCAAGTTTTATGAGATAGGTGCCGATGGTAAACCTTATTATTTCAGTCCGTATGATGGTACTGTGCACCAGGGTTACATGTATACCGATACCGGTTTCTGGGATACTTTCCGTGCGCAATTTCCATTAAATTCATTAATAGCGCCTGAGATGCATGGCCGTTATGTAAGCGCTTTGATCGATGCCTACAAGCAGTGCGGCTGGTTGCCTTCATGGTCGTTCCCGAGCGAGGGCGGCAGTATGATAGGTAATCACGCTATTTCTTTACTGGCGGATGCCTGGGCAAAAGGTTTACGTACGTTTGATCCTAAAGAGGCTTTGGATGCTTATTACCACGAAGCTACCAATAAAGGTCCGTGGGGACCGGCTAACGGCAGGGATGGTTTTAAAGAATATTATAACCTGGGTTATGTGCCATACCCAAAATACCGTGAATCAACCGCTAAAACGTTGGAATATGCATATGATGATTGGTGTGCATACCAATTGGCTAAAATGACAGGTAATAAATTTTACATGGATGTATTTGCCCGCCAGATGTATAACTATCGCAACGTATATGATCCATCAACCCGCTTTATGCGAGGTAAAGATATTGACGGCAAATGGACGCCAAATTTTGACCCGATAGAGTGGGGCGGCCCGTTCACCGAAGGTAATTCATGGCATTATACCTGGTCTGTTTTCCAGGATACACAAGGCTTGATAGACCTGATAGGCGGCAATAAAAACTTCACCGCTAAACTGGATTCTGTTTTCAGCGAACCTAACAAAGTTAAAGTGGGTACCTACCGCGGCATGATCCACGAGATGACCGAAATGGTGATGGCCAACATGGGCCAGTACGCCCACGGCAATCAGCCTATACAGCACATGGTTTACCTATACAACTATGCTAACGAGCCATGGAAAGCACAATTCCACGCGCGTGATGTAATGAGCAAGCTATATAATGCTACCGAGAACGGTTACCCGGGCGACGAAGATCAGGGCCAGACATCATCATGGTATGTGCTAAGCGCTTTAGGTTTTTACAGCGTTACACCGGGCACCGGCGAATATGTATTCGGCAGCCCGATGTTTAAAAAGATAACCTTGAACCTGGAAAACGGTAAAAAGTTCGTGATAGACGCTCCGGCAAATGATAAGGATCACGTATACATACAAAACGCGTCGCTTAACGGCAATGCCTATAGCAAAAACTTCATCACCCATGCCGATCTGTTAAACGGCGGTGTATTGAAACTGGAAATGGGCGCAAACCCTAACGAGCAACGTGGTTTAGGTGCTGATGATAAACCATTCTCGTTAACCAAAAAATAGAATAAATGAAGCTTAAGGTAACTGGCTTATTTTTAACCGGCTGTTTGCTGATGCTATCCTTGACAGGTGCGCGATACAAAGCAACAAACGTGACGAAAATAAGCTTGTTACCTTTTGTTTTAGATACCGGTGAACTTACAGGTGTTATAGACTTTCACTGCCATACAGCGCCTGACGTAATCCCTCGTGCTATTAATGATTTGCAGTTGGCGCGATTGGCCAAACAAGCCGGCATGCGTGGCCTGGTGCTTAAAAACCATTATATGAGCACGGCAGACAGGGCAGAGTTGGTAATGGGAGAGGTAAAGGGGCTGGAAGTTTTCGGCGGTATTGTACTGAACAGGGCAGTAGGCGGTATAAATCCCGAAGCAGTACGCAGGATGGCCCAGGTTACGGGTCATCGTGGTAAGGTGGTTTGGTTGCCGACTACCGATGCCGAGAATAACTTTGCCAACGTGAGAGGCCCAAGAAAGTTTATCCCGGTGGTGAAGAACGGTAAAATAGTGCCCGAACTGAAAGAAGTTTTAGACATCATCGCCCAAAACGACCTGGTGCTGGAAACTGGCCACTCATCGCCCCGCGAATCTATTTTAATTATTGGTGCCGCGCAGATGGCAGGCGTAAAAAATATTGTTGCCACACACGCTATTGCTTTGGGTGCCGATGCCGAACAATTAAAGCTAATGGCATCAATGGGGGGCATCATCGAACTTTGCTATCAGCCTGCAGGCCTGGAACCGGCACCATTTACCATTATCAAATATGTGCAAATGATAAGGCTTATTGGTGCCGAACATTTTTTAATAGATTCGGACCTCGGTCAGCAAAATAACCCGCTGCATCCCGAAGGTTTAAGTAACTTTATTGAGATATTGAAAGCTAATGGTATACACGATGCTGAAATAGCTATAATGGCCCGTAAAAATCCGGCTAAATTGCTGGGCTTATCTTATTGATACTAAACACAAACAAAATATTAAACCATGAAAAAACTCATATCAATAACCTGTTTTCTGCTTTTGGCGATCAGCGTTTTTGCTGCCGATAAACCATCCATTTCAAAAGTGCCTTTCGGTGAATTAAATGGTAAACAAGTGTATGAGTATACGCTGAAAAATAGCAATGGTATGCAGGTTAAGGTACTGAACTATGGTGCCACCATCAGCGATATTATCACGGTCGATCGCGATAAAAAGTTTGCGGGTGTGGTATTAGGTTTTGATTCGTTAAAAGGCTATACCGGCCGTATGAATGCTTTAATGGGTGCCACTGTTGGCCGCGTGGCTAACCGCATTGCAGGCGCTAAGTTTAGTATTGACGGTACCGAATACAAACTGGCCTCAAATATACATGGCGGTCCGCAGGGCTTTGATAAGCAAATTTGGGATGCTGAGGAATTGCTAAGCAGCAGGGAAGCGGCATTGAAATTGACCTACCTAAGCAAAGATGGTGAGAACGGCTACCCGGGCAATTTAAAAGTAATGCTGATCTATACGCTGACCAACAACAACGAACTGATGCTTACCTACAGCGCTACTACTGATAAAGCAACGCCGGTGGTGTTAACCAATCATACGTATTTTAACCTTTCGGGAGGCAAAGATGCAAGCGCCGAGGGTACAGAGTTATCGATTTTGGCTGATCAATACCTGGAAGCCACTAAAGGCCCGTTCCCGACAGGTAAACTATTAGATGTAAAAGGAACACCGTTTGATTTCACCTCGCCACAAAAAATGGGCAGCAGGATACGAGAACAAAATACCCAGTTGCGCGAAGGTAATGGCTATGATGTAACCTATTCGCTGCGCAACAAAACCGGTAAATTGGCGCTGGCTGCAACCGCCTATGATGCGCAAAGCGGCCGTTACATGGAAACTTATACCACCGAGCCGGGCGTAGTGTTATACTCCGCCAATCACTTAAGCCCGCGCTTTATTGGTAAAGGCGGAAAACCATCTGTACAATACGGTGCTTTCTGCCTGGAAACTCAACATTATCCGGATTCGCCAAATCAGCCATCATTCCCCAATGTGATTTTAAAGCCGGGGCAAACCTTCAGTTCTCAAACGGTTTACAAGTTTTCGGTGAAGAAGTGATGCAACGATCTTGAGTGATTAATGATGAGTAACAGATAGGCAATTAAAGCAAGATAGGGGACTTTAGCCTAACAACAGGATAGTTTTGGCTAAAGCCTTTTTGAATATTACTCAATCCGTCGGCTAAAGCCGACAGCAATTAATAACACAGCGGATAATATAGCTGGTGATTTTCATCACGCATTCAATAATTGCCGTTGGCTTTAGCCAACGGTTTACAAAGAGAAAGGACTGGCGTTAGCCAAATAAACCCGCTTTAACGGGTGTAATGCAATGCTATGCAGCCATTATCAAAAGTCTTAGTGCCCACCAGTTTTAAAGAAAGTGTTTCATTTAAACTGCCGTTTGGTAGCAGGTGACGCCCTTTACCGGCAATTACCGGGTGTATCACAAGATGAAATTCGTCGATGATATTGGCGGCGATAAGCTGGGGCAGGAGGCTGACCGTATCTACAGATATCTTTCTACCTGGCTGCTGTTGCAGCCGGAGAAGTTCGGTGATGGGATCATCGTGAATGATGCGGGTTTTGCCGTTTCCGGTTGAAGTCAGCGTTTTTGATATTACCACATTGTCTATCTCGCATAACCTGTCGGCAAAGCGGTTCTCTGCCGGTGTGCCTGAATGATCCCGGGCAACATCGGCCCAGTAAGGGAACATCATTTCGTACATGATCCGGCCGTAAAATATCAGGTCTACATCGTCCATCAGGCCGGTGAAATAATCCATCAGTTCTTCGCTCGGGTTGCCGAGGGTATGGTCGCAGTAACCATCCAGGCTGATGTTTAGGGCAAAGCTTATGGTACGCATAGGTTTAATTTAATGGCTCCGCCAGGCCTATTAGGATACCTTCTACACCCCGGATATAGCAAAGCTTGTACACGTTTTCATAGTTTACGATCTCGCCAACCAGTTCGGCACCATGTTTTGCTAATTTGGTCACCAGCCCGTCAATGTCCTTAACCTGGAACATCACCCGCAAATAGCCCAACGAATTGACCGGCGCGTCGCGATGATCAGAAACCACTTCGGGCTGGATGAATTGCGATAATTCCAGGCGGCTGTGCCCATCGGGTGTTACCATCATGGCAACATCAACGTTTTGGTTGGGGAAACCGGTAACACGCCCGGCCCATTCGCCAGCCACGTTGCCGCGTCCCTCGAGGGTTAATCCTAATTCTAAAAAAAAAGCGACGGCTTTGTCAAGCGATGCTACGACAATACCGACGTTGTTCATGTTAAGCAGATGATTCATAAACCAAAGCTAAGGGTTATGATTTGAAGAAGTGAGGGTTATTTGGGCCAAATAAAGGGCATGTTTTAGCCATTTCAAACGATTGGTAGGCAATCAACGATGTTGTCATCCTGAGCATAGCGAAGGATCTTCTGCAAGCTACAAAAGCTTGTGTTACCTGTTTAATGTATAGATCCTTCGCTATGCTCAGGATGAAAAACCGTAAAAAAGGTGCGCCACTTTGGTGCCGCTTTAATAATTTAAGTTTATATAATCCATATAAAATATTGATATTTAAATATTTATGTATTTTTTATAAAGTGCGCCGCTTTGCGCCGCTTTTTCGTGTAAATTATTGATTATTAATAACTTGTGAAAATTAGGTGCGCCAAGTGCGCCACTTTAAAAGTGGCGCACCCTATGTCTTTACGGCCTTGATCATCCGGTCGCGGCCGCTCATATCCAGGCGCAGTTCAATGTCTGAAAATCCTTTTGATCGCAGTAGTTCTACGGTTTCGGTACCCAGCGATTCATTGATCTCAAAAAACAACAGTCCATTATCCGCCAGTCGCTCCAAAGCAAAATCGGCAATAGCCCGGTAGAAGATCAGCGGATCGTCCTCAGGTACAAACAAGGCTGTATGCGGCTCAAAGTCGGTTACGTTGGTGTGCATCCGCTTCTTGTCCTCCAGGGTTACGTATGGAGGGTTGGAGATGATGATTTCGAATTTCGAATTTTTCGCAGTTGTTTGCTCTACTAAGGTGCTCAAGAGGGCTCCGCCGTTTCGGATGTTCGATTTCGGATTTAGTATGTCTTGTTCAATAAAGGTTACTTCGACTTCGTTTAATTCGGCGTTCTGTTTAGCAGTGGCTAATGCTTCGGGTGATATGTCCATTGCAGAGACAGTCGCGCCAGCCAGGTTCTTCTTCAAGCTTATCGCGATGCAGCCCGAGCCTGTCCCAATATCTAAAATATTAAGACTGCCAACTGACAACTGCCAACTGCTAACTGACGATAGCACCCATTCTACCAACTCTTCCGTTTCCGGTCGCGGAATCAGTGTAGCCGGGTTAACCATGAAGCGAAGCCCGTAAAAGTCGGTATGGCCTATGATGTACTGTAAAGGTTTGCCAGTTTGCAGTTGGGTAAGTATCAGGTTAGCCACTTCCTGTTGCGTTAGGCTTAACTCGCGTTCGGGGAAAGCCTTGATGATGGCTTTTGAAGCGCCTGTGATCTCAGTTAAAACCGTTGAGGCAAGGGCATCAGTTTCCTGTGTTGGGTATAAGTCGCTGAGTTTTTGCCGGTAAGCCTTAAATACGTCGCCAATGGTCTCCATGGCGTCAAAGTTAAGCATTTGCAGGGCCATCCTTAGCACCTAATCACTATCTTTGCCGGATGCCCAATCACCAGTTTTACATGCAACGCTGTATTGATCTTGCCGCTTTAGGCATAGGTGCCGTTAGCCCGAACCCGATGGTCGGTGCCGTTGTTGTGCTTGATGACAAGGTGATAGGCGAGGGCTACCATCAACAATATGGCGGCCCGCATGCCGAGGTGAATGCCATAAACCAGGTATTGGCTGATCATGCTAACGGTGAGGAACTGTTGAAGCAAGCTACCATTTACGTATCGCTCGAACCCTGTGCCCATTATGGCAAAACGCCTCCATGTGCCGATCTTATCATTAAACACCGTATTCCAAAAGTAGTCGTCGGCTGCCGCGATCCGTTTGCGCAAGTGGATGGTAAGGGAATAGAGAAGTTGCAGGCTGTCGATATAGAGGTGGTAGTTGGAGTATTGGAGGAAGAGTGCCGATGGTTGAACCGCCGTTTCTTTACCCGTGTACAAAAGCAAAGGCCTTATATCATACTCAAATGGGCCCAAACCGCCGATGGCGTCTTCGCACCGCATGATAATACCCAGCACTGGATAACCGGCCCCGAATCGCGCAAGCTGGTGCACCAATGGCGCGCCGAAGAGGATGCGATACTGGTAGGTAAGAACACCGTTGCCATTGATAACCCGCAATTGAATGTACGTTTAGTAGAAGGCAGGTCACCTAAGCGCGTGGTGATCGATCGTCGCCTTGAACTTGATCCAGGCTTACATGTGTTCGATCAATCGGTAGAAACCATTATCTTCAACGAAGTTAAAATGGACGTGGATGGTAAGAACAAGTACATTGCTTTAGAGGACTTCGAGCGCTTTGTGCCGCAGTATATTTTGTTTCAGTTGTACCTGCAGGATGTGCAGTCGCTGATCATAGAAGGCGGTGCTGCAACGTTGAATGGCTTTATAGAAGCCGACCTTTGGGATGAGGCACGCGTGTTTACCGGTCCTGAAAATTTGCTGTCGGGCATCGCATCACCACAAATAAACGGTATTATTGCACAGGAGCTAGCCTCAGGCCCCGACCGACTACAGATCATTTTAAATAACGGCTGATGCTTTACGTTTTATTGAGTATTTGTTGCAGTGTACTGGTTTCTATATTACTAAAGCTATCCAAACGCTACCAGGTTGATATGATGCAAGCCATCATGTGGAACTATTCCATGGCTATTGTGCTCACCTGGTTATTCTTCAAACCACAACTTGGCGGCCTGCAGAATGCACCCATCTATAATTATGTATCCTTAGGTATTTTGTTACCTGCTATATTTGTAATGCTGGCGGCGTCGGTAAAGTCAACCGGTATCGTACGTACAGATGTTGCGCAGCGGCTATCGCTGTTCATCCCAATACTGGCTGCCGTTTTTATATTTGGCGAAGCTATAAGCTTTCTAAAAGGTGTTGGGATTGTTGTTGGCTTCGCGGCTATTGTGTGTTCAATCCCCTGGCACAAAGAAGGGGCAAGGCGCGGTAAGTCAAATTCATGGATTTTCCTGTTAGTAGTGTTTTTGGGCTTCGGCGTTATTGATGTTTTGTTTAAGCAGATAGCTGCTTTTAAAGCCGTTCCGTATACCACATCATTGTTTATAGTATACGTGTTGTCGTTCCTTTTTTCTATAGTTGGTTTTGTTGTTAAGCTGGCACGTAAGATGACCAGGTTCTCGCTGCCTCATATTTTGATAGGCTGGGTGTTGGGTATCGTAAACTTTGGTAATATCCTGTTTTACCTGAAAGCTCACCAGGCGCTCTCGTCGCAGCCGTCAACTGTGTTTTCGGCCATGAATCTTGGGGTGATCATCATTGGCGCGTTGGTAGGTTTGTTCATTTTCAGAGAGAAGCTGACAACGCTTAATAAGGTTGGCTTGTGTTTGGCCCTGGTATCTATTATCATCATAACTTATTCTACCTACTAACCAGATGCTGTTTAACGATACTTACCGTACCATCGCTCAGCCGGTTGAAGGCATCTTTCGCGATCGCGGCAGCAAGTTTCTGGCCTTTGCTTATCCTATTGTTTCTGATAAAGATATTAAGGATATAGTTAATTCGCTCAAAGCCCAACATCCTAAAGCTAACCACCATTGCTGGGCCATGCGCCTGGGTATTGACCGCGCGGTTTTCAAGCTAAATGATGATGGCGAACCTTCGGGAACCGCCGGCAGGCCGATATTAAATACCTTACTGTCCAAAGACCTCACAAATATATTAGTGGTTGTGGTACGCTATTTTGGCGGCACCTTGCTGGGTGTACCCGGGCTCATCAATGCTTACAAGCAGGCTACCGAAGAAGCGTTAGCGCAGGCTACAATAATTGAAAAGACTGTTAACGATGTTTATACCTTCAGCTTTGACTACCTGCTAATGAACGATGTAATGCGACTGATCAAGGAAGCTAATTTGATAGTCCTCGATCAGCAATTTGATAATGATTGCCGTATACAAGTTTCCATCCGTAAAATGCAGGTTAACGAGGTGTTGATGAAGGCCGATAAACTGACCGGCCTCAGCGCCAAATACGACTACAGCGCTTAGTTCATAAATCCAAATTTCATGGTTTGTTATGCGTATAAATGCGTATTTTAGTCGCATATGCAATCTTTTGATATCGATAAAACCGACCTCCTCCGCATTAAAACAGCCCTTGATGGTGATGATGCTGAATTAGAGGTAGTTCTGAAGGAGTACCATGCTTCAGAGATCGCTATCTTATTCGAAAAACTTTCGCAGGATGATAAAGAGCGTATCATCAACATCCTCCCAACAGTAATAGCTTCAGACGTTATTGCCGAAATGGACGAGGAAACCCGTCCCGGTGAGTTATTAATCAACCTTGATCCTGAGAAACGTTCGGAGATCGTAGAGGAGCTGGATTATGATGACGCGACCGACATCCTTTCGCAGCTTGATGAAGACGAGCAGCACGAGATATTAAAGGATATTGACCAGGAGGATGCTACCAGCATCAGGGCCCTGTTAAGTTATGATGAAAACACTGCCGGCGGTTTGATGAACCCGGCGCTTATTTGTGTTAATATCAATTCGGATAAAAAAGGGGCATTGGACGAGATCATCCGCCAGTCGGAAGAGATGGAGGAGTTCTACACCATTTATGTGGTTGATGATGCCAACACTTTGCAGGGTGTTGTATCCATAAAAGATATCATCAAGGCCCACGCTAACATCAAAGTGCGCAGCCTGATGAAACCCGACCCGGTTTTTGTAAAGGCCGATGTTGACCAGGAAGAGGTAGCGAAGCTGATATCGCAATACAACCTAACCACTATGCCAGTGGTTGATGATAACATGAAGCTGTTGGGCCGCATTACGGTTGATGACATCATTGACGTAATGGAGGAGGAGAACACCGAGGATATCTTGAAGATTTCCGGTGTATCAGAAGACGAGGAGCTAAGCGGTAACTGGCAAGACGCGGTGAAAAGCCGTTTACCCTGGCTGATAGTAAACTTGGGTACGGCGTTTTTAGCAGCTTCGGTTATACGCCATTATAGTGGTATTGAAAAGGAGCTACCTGTTATAGTAGCTTATTTAACAATAATTGGCGGTATGGGCGGTAACGCGGCTACTCAAGCACTTGCGGTAACCGTTAGGCGTATCTCACTAAGCGATTTGACCGATAACCAGGCATACCGTACCATATTAAAAGAGTTTTTGGTGGGGATGATCAACGGCGCGGCTAATGGCCTGATCGTGTTGATCTTTGCTTTATGGTATGACTCTAACCCTTTATTGGGTTTGGTGTTATTTTTGGCGATGACAGGTAACCTGATCGTAGCCGGATTAACCGGTGCATCTGTTCCCCTAATACTAAAACGTTTAGGAATTGACCCGGCAGTCGGGTCGTCTATCATAATAACTACCTTTACAGATTGTATAGGCTTTTTGCTGCCTTTATGGTTAGCAAGTAAGTTTTTGTTGCATCATTAACCTTGTAACAAGGTTTTATTTTAAATTTGAACCTTCAAACAGCACGCTATGACTGAAGTTAGAAACAACTGGACAAAAGAAGAGATCACCGAAATATATAACACGCCACTGCTAGATCTGATCTATCGCGCGGCATCTATCCACCGTGAAAATAAGGATTACGCCGAGGTACAGATCAGCTCGCTGATATCAATAAAAACAGGCGGTTGCCCTGAGGATTGTGCGTATTGCCCGCAGGCGGCCCGTTACAACACCGGCGTTGATGTACATGCCATAATGCCTAAAGAAGAAGTAATTGCTGTTGCCCAACGTGCTAAAGCCGGTGGCGCATCAAGGCTTTGTATGGGTGCCGCGTGGCGCGAAGTACGTGATAACCGCGATTTCGATAAGGTATTAGATATGGTTACCGCAGTAAATGCTTTAGATATGGAAGTTTGCTGTACCTTGGGTATGCTTACTGAAAGCCAGGCACAACGCCTAGCAGATGCTGGTTTATACGCCTACAACCACAACCTGGATACCTCTGAAGATGATTACAAACGTATCATCACCACACGCAGCTATGACGACCGTTTACAGACTCTAGCGCATGTACGTAAAGCTAAAATATCTGTATGCAGCGGTGGTATCATCGGTTTAGGCGAAACGAACGAAGATCGTATATCGATGCTGAAAACTTTGTCAAATCTACCTTCGCATCCTGAATCAGTACCAATTAATGCTTTGGTACCGGTGCAAGGTACGCCGCTGGCCGATCAGCCTCGTGTATCTATTTGGGACATGGTGCGTATGATAGCTACTACGCGTATCATTATGCCTAAAACGGTGGTGCGACTATCTGCAGGCCGTACCGAAATGAGCACGGTAGAACAAGCATTCTGCTTCATGGCAGGAGCCAACTCGATATTCGCCGGCGAGAAATTGTTAACCACGCCAAACCCAACTTTTGATGAAGATATGGCGATGTTTGAACTGTTAGGTTTAAGCCCACGCAAAGCCTTTAAAAACGGCCGGCCCGAGCATGCTGCTATTAAAGAGATGAGTATTAATGAGGTAATATAAATTTATCAAGAATAAAGAGACGGGTGTCATACTGAGCTCTGTCGAAGTATGAGGGCAAGGCCTTCGCACATGCTTCGACAGAGCTCAGCATGACACCCTTTCCATTTTGCTAAATCTTTGCCCCCAACACCCACCTCCACGCGAATCGCGTTAGCATATTAAAGCCCTTCCAGCTGTCAACAAAATCCATAATATCGTGTAGGCATTTGTCGGCGAACTTTTGTTTAAAGTTTTTGCGGGCTGCTTTGTATACTTCGTCAGGGTTAGCAAGGCCGATGCGACCGTAGATTTCCCGCTTTACGTACATCGTACGCACAAACAGTATGTTGAATAGAATTACATAACTATATAAAGTGCGTTTTATGTACCCGGCTTTTGAGGAATATGTTTTAAGAAGGCTTTTTGTAAACAGGATATGCCGTGCTTCTTCAATATTATGCAGATCGAACATTTTTTTGAGCACGGGATAAATGTCAGGCGCTTTACGGGCATAGTTGCCATATACATCGGTAACCAGCTCTACAGCAACGCTACCCATAAACAGGTAATCAGCGGGCAGATATTTATTGCTGAACTCGCCAAAGAATTTATGTAATCCACTTTGCTTAATGGGCTTGCCATTCAGCTTCGCGATAGCTTTGGCAAACATCTCCTGGTGACGAAGTTCTTCTATTAGTTCGCGAATCAAAAATTGATGTTCTACGTCGCTTGCTCGCAGGGTAATCAAATGCCGCGTCATGAAAACGCAAAACAAACATTCGCCCCAGGCGTAGGATGCTATAACTTGCACCAGTTCGTGCCGGCCCAATTCCAGCTTTTGGGTAGGCGTGAGGGTATCGTAAATGGGAAGGCCTTGTAAAGAGTGCAAAACCTCGGGCAAAAATATCTCCTCTACTTCCGGTTCAAGCTGCCAGGGAATATAGGTATCCGGCATGAGCGGGTGTTCCCTGCTTATTTTTATCAGTCTTTCAACTTCTTTAACATCCATATATAAATATACGCATTACAGCTACCGGGCGTTGCTCTTAAAAACTTAGAGACGCAGTATTTTGCGTCTCTAAGCTATTTGTTAATCGGCAATTACCTTTACGTCAATATTACCGCGTGTGGCTTTTGAATAAGGGCAACCTTTATGCGCTGCATCCGCCAGTTTTTGTGCCTGCTCTTGCGAAACTCCGGGTACATGTACATGTAACTCTGCCGATAAAGCGTAACTGGTCTGGCTTTCCTGGTTAAAGCTAATATGTACATCAACAGTAGCCTCGCTTACATCAACCCCATCGCGCTTACCAACCGAGCCCAATGCCCCAAGATAACAAGCACCCCAGGCACCGGCAAATAGCAACTCGGGGTTGGGGTAACCATCTTCGCCTCCCATGGCTTTAGGCGCTTTCAGGTCAAGGTCAATTATGCCATCTGATGATTTAATGTGGCCATCTCGACCGCCCTTGGCGGTTACAACGGCGGTATATAGTTTTTCGCTCATAATAATAGTTTTATGAGGAACGGGTGGGCTGGAATAATGTTTCGCTTTGCTAAGACTTAAGAAGTTTTTAAACGACGAAGCCTTCAATGAGGCCTTTGAAAAGCAAACAACACCGAATTAAACTTCGTAAGTCAAATGTTGACTTAGCTAATAACCCTTTTAAGAATATAAAAATCTACTATTCAAAATATAAAATACTAAAAATATTAGTATTTTTGAAATGGTATGAATGTAGACAGGATACAGGAGAAAATAGGCATTTTGGCTGATGCTGCTAAGTACGATGTTTCGTGTGCATCAAGCGGGAGCAAGCGAAAAAATGAGAACAAAGGTTTGGGTAATGCCAGTAACGGTATTTGCCATAGTTATACCGAAGATGGGCGTTGCGTATCGTTACTGAAGATATTGCTGACCAACCATTGTATTTACGATTGTGCCTACTGTGTATCGCGCAAAAGCAATGATATTAAGCGTGCGGCTTTTACCGTGCAGGAGGTGGTTGATCTTACCATTAACTTCTACCGTCGCAATTATATCGAGGGTCTGTTTTTAAGTTCGGGGATATTTAAGGATGCGGATTATACAATGGAGCGCCTGGTACAAGTAGCCAGGAAACTACGCACCGAGCATAATTTCAACGGTTATATCCATTTAAAATCTATCCCAGGTGCCAGCGATGAATTGATGCGCGAAGCCGGCCTGTATGCCGATAGACTGAGCGTTAACCTGGAAATGCCTACAGAAGAAAGCCTGAAACTACTGGCTCCCGAAAAAAACCGGCAGGACATGATAGATCCTATGCGATTTTTGAAGAACGAGATCATACTTCGTAAGGACGAAAAGAAGCTTTTTAAAAAAGCGCCGATATTTGCACCTGCCGGGCAAAGTACACAGGTTATCATTGGCGCTACTCCTGATACAGATCAACAGGTATTACAGTCGGCTAATTATTTTTATAAGAGTTTTAATTTAAAAAGGGTTTATTATTCGGGCTATGTTCCGGTTTTGGCCGATAAACGTTTGCCTGCTTTAAACAGCGCGGTGCCCATGGTGCGCGAAAACCGTTTGTACCAGGCTGATTGGTTGATGCGCTTTTATGGTTTCCATGTAAACGAGATAGTAAATACCGAACAACCTTTGCTCGACCTGGATATCGACCCTAAACTAGGCTGGGCGATTCGCAATATGCACGTATTTCCTATTGACGTAAATACAGCCGATCTTCAGTTGATCTTACGGGTACCCGGCATAGGCGTACTATCCGCACAAAAAATTGTGAGTGCACGCAAGTTTGGTAAGTTAAATTGGGAGCAGCTAAAAAAGATAGGAGTGGCTGTTAATCGCGCAAGATATTTTATAACCTGTAATAGTCCGCAATTTGAGCGGCGGGACCTTACCGGCACCAATATCAAACAGTTCATCCTGGCCGAATCGCAGAGCAAGTTTTTAAAGAACAAGCCTAACCAACTCAACCTGTTTTAGCCATGATGACAACCCTGTTTTATGATGGCACTTTTGAGGGCCTGTTATGCGCTGTGTTTGAAATTTATCAGCGTAAGCTGAACTTGGTATGCTTGCGTAAAAACGACGTTTATAATAGCGCCATGTTTGAGGATATTTTAAACATTTATACGGATGAGAACAATGCCCGCCGGGTGCTAAAAGGCTTGCATCAAAAATTATCACCAAATGCAGTTCAACGTTTATATGTAGCCCATCTGGCCGAAATTGATGGGGAAGAAGCGAACGTTTTGGGATTTATCCGCTATGTTTTCGACTCTAAAAGGAATATAGAGGAGGACTACGGGAATAAATATGTGCTGCGTGTATCCGAAGTGGTGCGTATGATGCGCCGCGAAAAGCATCGGATGGAAGCTTTTGTGCGGTTTAGGAAGCTTAAAGATGACACTTACTACGCCGCTATATCGCCCGATTTTAATGTACTGCCTTTACTTATCCGCCATTTTAAAAACCGTTATGCCGACCAGAAATGGATGATATACGATTTGAAACGCAGCTATGGCATTTTTTATAACCTACACGATGTGCAATACGTCACGCTTGATCTTTCGGCCGTTGCAGATGCCAACGTTATAACAGCTTATACAGAGGATGAAGCCATTTACCAGCACATGTGGAAGAATTATTTTCATAGCGTAAACATCCCCGCCAGGAAAAATACGAAGCTGCATTTGCGCCATATACCTAAAAGATATTGGCGGCATTTGACAGAGAAAATTTAAGATTGCCGGTTTTTGCGCTTTTTTCACGAGATAAAAAATAGGTTTTGTTGGCCTGATGTGAATAAGGGGAGATGTTGATAACCTTAAATTCAAATGGTCATTTCGACGAAGAATGACGAGAAATCTTATTCACCTATTAGTAGCTCGTATAAAATTTCTGCTATTTCTCGAATTGGCAGATGAATTTGATGTGTTAACAACTCACGGTTTTTTGTTAACAACCGGTTAATAAAAACCATCAAAAAAATTTGCATCAGGTATGTTTTTGTCCCGATATTGATAATATCAAGAACGACGTACTTTGACAGCCTTACAGGAATAACAAAAAGTGAATCGGGCAAATCTTCGGAAGCGCTAAAGATCACGGGAAAGCCTGAGTTGCATTGAAAATGAAGAAACTCTACGGAGATTTAGAAAATGAAAAGCAGCTAAAGAGGTATTACGAGAGCCGAATATTTTTTACGGAGAATACAGGCACAACTAATGACCTTGAAGCAATCTGAGTTAGCAAATGGTTGAACTATCGCGGTTCGTGAAGAACGAAGATGATCAGCGTTGCGCAGATAACTATGACGGTTAATGCCCGCAAGGGTAATGAACAGTCGGCAACTGCAAAACAGCAGATCCATCAATAATTCGGAAGGAATAGATAGGGACGCGGTTGCATTGTAACAAAGATGAGATCAGGTCGGTCACTATACACAAAACTTGATGCCAGATGAGTAACTACGGTTAATCATAGGGTTGAAAACGGGAGATTCAAATCGAAAGAGGCGAACTCCCGTTTTTGTTTTAGTTGGTTTTTTGCGCCTGTTTGACTAGTTTGTTTAAGATTAAGTTTAGCCGAAAGGGCTTGTTGTTGTTTTGAGATGTATCTTTTGACATCCGATGTAAAACTAAATATTGCACCTTTTGTAGTGTATCTGACTCTATTACTGCAAATGTGAAAGGCATATCAGCATTGGTCTCAAACTTTATCGTATCATTCTCCAGCCAATATTTGCCTCTTGAACGTCCTACACCAAAACAAACGTTAGTTAAAATACATTTGCCACCGCTCTTAAATTTTATTGTAGTTGTGCAATCCAGCGCTCCTTCCCTTGACGCTATCAGAACATCTTTGCCTTCCAGCTTTTCAAGGTCTATCATTCCTGCCGGTTCAATAAAGATCATACTTAACAACACTATTATCGGTATCATAAAATAAATGCGGGTTATGCGGAGTTCCCTACGTAATATCAGAAAACCAAGTTGTTGAAAGACACTTACAACTAATGCCAGAAATAATAATATAAAAAACAGGAACAAAAGCATGCCACCGGTTTGTATCGTTGCTTCCCAGTAATATTGTGTATTGACCACCACGAATAAAACGATGGTGGCAAAAAGTGTGATCTTAAGAGCTTTCATTGACACGGTTTAGCTGAACGTAAATATAAAACTAACGGTTAATATTTTCGTCGACATCAGCAAATCCTTAACTTAGCAATATGGATACGCCAGATAAAAGCAAGCCGGGTGCCGGGCAAAAAATATTTGTACTGGATACTTCGGTGATCTTATATGATCATAACGCTTTCGAAAATTTTCATGAGCACGATGTAGCTATTCCTATACAGGTACTAGAGGAGTTGGATAACATGAAAAGCGGTAATGATACCCGTAATTTTGAGGCCCGGAGTTTTATCCGTTTGATAGACGACCTGTCGCGCAAGAACCTGGTGAATGAGTGGCAACCTTTAAATGGCAAGAGCAAAGGCAAGTTTAAGGTAGTGGTAGATGTTAAGACCACTACAGCTAATGCCGAACAGATTTTTGGTTCGGCTAAAGTAGATCATCGTATTTTGAATGCAGCTATAGGCTTACAGGAGGAATATTCTCAGAAAAAGGTTGTACTGGTATCAAAAGATATCTGCCTACGCTTGAAAGCCAAAGCGCTTAACCTGCATGCCGAAGATTACGAAACGGGCAAAGTAAAAAACCTGGATGAGTTATACAGTGGTAAGACCACAATACCTGCTACTGATAAAGTTATCACGCAGTTGAATAAAAAAAATAGTCTTCCTGCTGAAGATATAAAGTTATCAAGAGATGCCGGTAACCATTTTTATATTCTTGAAGGTAAAAAGGCCACTTCATCCGCTTTCTACAATAGCCAGACCCGGCAACTGGAGCGAGTTGTTGAGCAGCCGGTATTGAATATTCAGCCCCGAAACCCTGAGCAGTCTTTTGCCATACATGCCTTATTAAACCCGGATATTAAACTGGTAACCATACAAGGTAATGCCGGTACCGGTAAAACACTGTTAGCTTTGGCAGGAGCGTTAGAGCAACGGAAATATTACCGGCAGATATACGTTACCCGGCCTATAGTACCCTTAAGTAATAAAGATATCGGCTTTTTACCCGGCGATGTAAAATCAAAAATAGACCCCTATATGGCGCCTATCTGGGATAACCTGAAATTCATTAAAGATCAGTTTGCCGAGGATGAAAAGATGCAGAGCAAGTTAGACGAACTGGTGACTAACGATAAAATATCTATAGCGCCACTGGCCTTCATTCGTGGGCGTACGCTGAGTAAAATATTCTTTATTGTTGACGAGGCTCAAAATCTCACCCCGCACGAGATTAAAACCATTATATCCCGAGCAGGCGAGAACAGTAAGTTTGTTTTTACAGGCGATATTTACCAGATAGACACACCTTACCTGGATGCTGAGAGTAATGGTTTATCTTACCTGATTGATAAAGCTAAAGATCATCCGCTTTACGCGCACATTACCTTACAAAAAGGGGAGCGAAGCGAGTTGGCTAATTTGGCTACGGAACTCTTATGATAATATGTTGGACCTTTTAGACCAAATATTTTTTGTATTGCAACGTAGAGAACGTCCTGGCCGGAAGTATAGTTCATTTCACTTGTTGCTCTTTTTAAATATTGCTTCTGTAGTAATGCTATGCAATCACTTTCTACGCCAAAAACTATTAGTTCACATCGATGGAATAGCTGTTGTTTTTTTGGTATCCTATTTAATTGCCGGAGCGATAACGTATATTTTTTACAGGCGAAAAGATAATATCATTGGCTTGTATGAGAAACGGTCGGATATCGATTACAGTTATATAATGATAACTTATGGAATTATATCCTTTTCCATATTTTTAGGGGTTGTCCTTAAGTTTGGTGATTAGGCCTCTATGCTAAAACATTATCGGTCACTTTCGCAATATCCACACTTATCTTATTAATAAAGCCCAATTGCTCTTTAACCAGATTATCTGTAACCGTTGGATTAAATTCCCCGGTAGGCTCGGCTTTTTCGCCAATAAATTCGCAACGCTTGCCGTCTAACTTTTTGCTGGTTTCGTTTAGTGTATTAATGCTTTTCTTAACCAGTTTCAAAATGTCCGGCGTAGCTTTGTGCATGCCCTTGATCGTAATTTCGGAAGCTACGGTAGCTATGTATGATGACAGGATATGGTTTAACACCACAAACTTATGAATATCCTTAATATTACGCTGTTTGCTTTTGGGCTCGGATGTCATCCGCTCGAACGACGCCGATAAATTGGCCGACTGTACGTAAACCTCCTTACGGGCCAGTTTGTAAGCCGTTGTGGTTACCGTTTTACCGGTAATGCTTTCGGCTATTTTTACCAGGTAGTTCACATTGGCGTAAATAACGTGGGCAAGGCTTTTTTTAATATATTCAAATTCCCAGGTAGGAAATATAATGTAGCTGGCCGCAAAGGCAATGCTTGACCCAATCACCGTATCCACTATACGCTCGCCCACAATGTCCATGTGCCCAATACCCAAAATTTTGAATAGTATAAGCACGTATGGCGTCATGAAAATGACACTCACCACATAATTTAAACGCGAAAAGCTGTAAGTGCCTAGCATAAACAGCAACATGAATGCAAATTGCACTTTGCTGTTAGGGATGAATACCAATATAATCACCCCAATTATGCCGCCGGTTATAGTGCCCACTAAACGCTCATAATTGCGTTGCTTGGATAAACTGAAACCCGGTTTAAGGATTACGATAATGGTTAACAATACCCAATAACTATGGTGCCCCAGCGCCAGTACTTTAGCAGCCAAATAACCAACTAAACATACCAGCGATACCCTTAAAGCATGCTTAAAGGCTGTTGAATCCAGCGAAAAATTATCAAAGAAAATATGCGGCGCAAAATCCTGGTGACCAACAAATTTTGAATATTCTACCTCGCGCCAGTTCTCAACCAGTATATCTGAAGATGTGGAGTTGTAATAGTTAAATATGTTTTTGATCTCCTGGTTCAGGTCACGCAGATTGATCAATATCTTTTTTAATACCAGGTTGCTGGTTTCCTGCTCATTGCCTACAGCGTCAATTTTAAGCTTAAGCTGCTCAAGCGCGGGCATAAAATCATACAGTTTATTATAATCGGTGTTTGATTGTACGGCGTAGCCGATGTTTTCCAGCTCGTTGGCCATTTGGTGTACCAGGTGGGCCACATCGCTCAAAATACCGCTATCTTTAAACTTATCGCGTATTTGCTGGTAATCGTAATGGGTGGCCATGATGTGTTCAAACATATCCACCAGGTCAACAAATATTAAAACCAATACGCGGCTGGCATTGGTTGATTCGCGCACCATTACGCGGCTTTTAAACAGCAATTCCCTTACAGCATCCTGGTGTTGGCTAACGCGAATTTGTTGCAGCACCAGTTTATGGTAGTTGTCATCGAAGTTGGTATCAGGCAGATAAAAATCGGCCTTAATACGCAAAAATTTCACGATCTCTTTAATGTTCTCGCCTAATTCCTGCTGCGTGGCACGATAGGGGCGAATGCCAAAGAAAATCAAGCTAAACAGCATATACCATACCCCGCCGGCCAAAATAGTGGCGCTGTATTCCAAAACTTCATTAGGCGGTATAGCTTTATCGATCATAAATATCATGATCAACAAAGCCGCTGTACCCACTGATGCAGCACGATTGCCGTACACAATAAACATGGAGAACAGGAAAGAAAAAGCGGTGACCTCTAAACCTAAAGTATAAGGATCAAGCCGCGCGAAGCCCGTAGTTATAGCAACTATAAACATGCACAAATTACCAATAGCCATAGCGTTACGCTTATGTACAACAGGCCCGGGAGTATCAATCACACAAATACAAATGGCACCTAATGACATGGCAATCCCCATATCAAACAGATCAAACTGGGTAAGTATCAGGGCAGGAGCGAGTATACCTAGTGACATACGCAGGCCATCAGAAAAGTACTGACTGAAAAAGAAACTCTTAACCTCTTTACGTTGAATTACCACACTACAAATCTCGTTAAAATTGCTTAGATATTGTTTTGCAAAAATTTTATTGTTATGGTATTTTTATAATTAATATTAGTAGCAAGTACTATTTTTTTTAATAATAATTCAATTTTTGATGATATTTATTTAAATTCACACCGATTTAGTCGACATTAACTGATACCTCTTACTAACTATCTACTCAATTATAAAATTTAACTATGTCCTCAACGT
Source organism: Mucilaginibacter sp. A3364 (assembly GCF_059690715.1). NCBI lineage: Bacteria > Pseudomonadati > Bacteroidota > Sphingobacteriia > Sphingobacteriales > Sphingobacteriaceae > Mucilaginibacter > Mucilaginibacter sp. A3364. Next base: position 1,988,370 of record NZ_JCAWED010000001.1, on the reverse strand, counting down.
TAAAACTCAGCCATCGCGAAACAGCTTTTAATAATGAAGTTGTTACCCGTTTTGAGTTATATAACAGCTTGTTTCAAACGCTGCCCTTTTACCAGGTAAAAGATACGGGTATTTTATTACCATTCTTTAGTTCGCATTGCGAAAAGGGTGCTATCAAGCAGCAATCTCCTACACAGATCATTGAGTCTTTTTTCAAAAAATATGTGCCGGATATTGATCATCAGGAACAATTAAACCGCCTTTTTCGTTTTATACAATATATAGAAAGACAGGTAGTATTGTTTGATGCTATTGAGGATTCATCGTTCAGTAAAATCGGTCGTGCAGAAGACGTAGGCACCTTACAAGGCCTATTACAGGCAGCATCTACCAGCGAGAATGTAAACGAAGCCATCAGCGAAAAATTGAAGAATTTTTCATTACGCCTTGTGCTTACCGCGCATCCTACACAGTTTTATCCTAGCACTGTTTTAGGTATTATGAACGATTTGATTGATGCGCTTAAAACAAACGATATCAATAATATAGACGTTTTACTTCAACAGCTGGGTAAAACGCCTTTCTTCAATAAAACATCGCCAACACCGGTTGATGAGGCTGTTAGTTTGGTGTGGTTTTTAGAGAATACATTTTATCACGCTATATCAGCCATCCAGACCAAACTTGAGGATGATTTTGATATTGACGAGAGCCGGGACAAACAGATATTGGAGCTTGGTTTTTGGCCGGGTGGCGACCGTGACGGTAACCCCAACGTAAACACTAAAACCACTCATGATGTGGCCTGCCTGTTGCGCCAGATAATCTTCCGTTGTTATTATCGTGATTTCAGGGTATTGAAACGCCGTATAACTTTCCGTGGTATTGAAACTACTATGGCTACGCTGGAAAGCTTGCTATACGAGAATGCTTTTAACAAGCAACAAGATGACGCTAAAGATCTGCAAGGCGAATTATTAAGCCTTTTACGTTCCGTGCGCGAAACTTTGATAACCAGCCACGATAGTTTGTTTGTTGATATAGTGGAGGATTTAATACAAAAGGTACGCCTGTTCGGTTGTTTCTTTGCTACGCTGGATCTGCGCCAGGATAGCCGTGTGCTGCGCGATGTATTAAAATATACTACCGGTAAAATTGATACCGGTTTGCCTGAAGGTTATTTAAAATTAAGCGAAGCTGAAAAATTAAAGGCTATCACGTTCAATAGCATCGACTTTAAGTGCCCTGATGATGCGGACGAACTAACCAAAGACACGCTGAATACCATTAGGTTGATGAAGGGAATTCAACGCACTAATGGCCAAAAAGCTTGTCAACGTTTTATCATCAGCAATTGCCAGCAGGCTTCAGATATTTTGCAGCTGATGAACCTGTTTTTATGGAGCGGTTGGGAAGCCGAGACATTAACTGTCGATTTTATGCCATTATTTGAAACCGTGAACGACTTGAAAGTTGCGGCCGAAGTAATGGAAAAACTATATACTCATCCATTTTACGCCGAGCATTTAAAACGCCGTGGTAATGCGCAGACGATAATGCTTGGCTTCTCTGATAGTACCAAGGACGGTGGTTACCTGATGGCCAACTGGTCTATTTACAACGCCAAAGTTGAATTGACCGCCATGGCGCGTAAATACAATATCGATCTGGCATTTTTCGACGGTCGTGGCGGCCCACCGGCACGTGGTGGTGGCAAAACACACCGTTTCTACGCATCAATGGGTAGCGAGATTGCTAATGATCATATACAGTTAACTATACAAGGTCAAACCGTGAGTTCGCAATATGGGTCCATAGAAACTGCCCGATTTAATATGGAGCAGTTGATTAATGCAGGGGTGGTATCCGCTTTAAAGCCTGACCCGAATGATGTATTGAGCGAAGGCCAAAAGGCGCTGATATCTGATATGGCGGCAGCCAGCCATAAACGCTTTATGGATCTGCGTACGCATGACTTATTTGTGGAGTATCTGGAGAAATTTAGCCCACTGAAATTGTTATCTAAGATCAATATCAGTAGCCGCCCTACCAAGCGTAACGCAAACGCACCTTTAAAACTGGAAGATCTTCGTGCTATCAGCTTTGTAACTTCGTGGAGCCAGTTGAAGCAAAGTATCCCGGGCTTTTATGGTGTAGGTACCGCTTTAAAGAAAATGAAAGATGAAGGTAACTGGGCCGAAATTGAAAATCTGTATCACAAATCGGGTTTCTTTAAAACGATGTTGGATAACTGCATCATGTCCATGTCTAAATCTGATTTCAGGGTAACGGCATATTTAGAAAAAGACGAAAAATTCGGCAAGTTTTGGAAACAGTTAAAAGACGAGTTTGAACTAACCAAAAGCTTGCTGCTTGAGTTGACGGGTACGGAAGTGTTAATGCAGGATTCGCCGGTTGATCGCCGCTCGATAGCCATACGTGAACGTATTGTATTGCCGCTGGTAATTGTGCAACATTACGCTTTGCAATGCCTTAACAACAACCCAAATGCTGAATTAAAAGAGGTTTATGACAAGTTGGTTATCCGCACAGTTTACGGCATAGTAAACGCCGGTCGTAACCTGGCATAATTAACAATAGTTTAAAAAACTTAATTTTTACGAGGGTTTTGCAAACCGATCATTCGCTTGATTGTTGTATTTGCAAAACCCTTTATAATGAGAAGTCTGCCATATATAATCCTTGTTGTTGTGTTATCGTTAACGCTACCATCTTGTAAAGACAGCAAAAAAGGAAAGAACTACAACGGGATGACCCTGGTTGACAAGCAAGCTTTAGACTTTATAAAAGAGGGCCTCGAAGGAGGCCGCACCGAGATCAGAGCTGCAGCCATTGCCTTGAAAAACTCAACAAACCCTGCTATTATAGCCTTAGCCGAAAAAATTACTGACGATCATACCCAGGCCGTTAACCAACTCAAGCAGATAGCCAGCGATAAAAATGTAATGACAGCCAATGTAATAGAGCCTGAACATAAGCGCATGCTTGCGGAACTGGAAGGCAAACTAGGTGTAGAATTTGACAGGGCATATACTGATGCTACCATAGCCCATCACCAGGAAGCTATCGGCCTTTATAAGAGTGTTGAGCATAATACCAGCGCAAAAATCCAGGCATTCGCCAAAAAAACATTACCCTTACTGCAAAAGCACTTAGATGCGGCACGAGAGATAAGTGCTGGCATGCGTTAAACATAGCGCCTTCTTTTTTGGTAAAAAGCCTAATACAATTGCGATAGATCATTATGCTATTACAAAAAGGCTTACATTAGTAATACCAATTAAAGTGCTTTCATGAATAAATTCGTTGTCGTTTGTTTACTTACCAGCTTAAGTTTCTTGGTCAGGGCGCAGCCTGCTCCAAAACCTTACGGACCGTTACCTACCGAGCGCCAACTACGCTGGCAGGAAACAGAGATGTATTGTTTGATACATTTTGGTCCGGATACGTATACCAACAAGGAGTGGGGTTTTGGCGATGAGAATCCTGCCGACATGACCCCAACGCAGTTTAGCGCCGTGCAAATTGCGGGCGCTGCTAAAGCAGGCGGTTTTAAAGGCATTATCGTAGTTGCCAAACACCACGATGGCTTTTGCCTTTGGCCGACCAAAACTACCGAACACAACATCAGCAAAAGCCCTTACAAAAATGGTAAAGGCGACCTGATGCAGGAATACCGCGAGGCCTGTGATAAGCTAGGCATGAAGCTGGGCGTATACTGCTCGCCGTGGGATAGGAATAGCCCGCTTTACGGCAAGCCCGAGTATGTTACTGATGTTTACCGCAAACAATTGAAAGAGCTTTACGGCAACTACGGTCAGCTGTTTATGGTTTGGCACGATGGCGCTAACGGTGGCGATGGTTATTATGGCGGTGCCAAAGAAACCCGTAAAATAGACCGCTCAACTTACTATGGCTGGGATGTCACCTGGGGCATAGCCCGCGCGCTGCAGCCTGGTGCCACTATTTTTGGCGACGTTGGCCCCGATGTGCGTTGGGTGGGTAATGAGCGCGGCATAGCGGGCGAAACGTGTTGGGCAACCTACACACCACACGCGCCCGAAGCCGGTAAAGAACCTGGTAACGGTTTTGTTCTGGATAAAGAAGGTACCGAGGGCCATCGCGACGGCAAGTACTGGATGCCTGCCGAATGCGACGTAGCCCTGCGCCCCGGCTGGTTTTACCATGCCGATCAGGATGATAAAGTAAAATCTCCCGCCACGTTGTTAGACCTATATTATAAAAGCGTAGGCAGAGGCGCATGCCTTGACCTGGGGCTTTCGCCAAACCGTTTAGGTTTGCTGCACGATAATGATGTGAAGTCATTGACCGATTTCGGCACCATCATCAAAAACACTTTCGCCAATAACCTCGCTAAAGGCGCCACACTAACCGCCAGCAATATCCGCGGAGCGAATAAGGCAAAATATGGACCTGTTAACTTAACAGATGGCGACAGGTACAGCTACTGGGCCACCGACGATAAAGTAACCACACCCCAACTAATCATCGACATGCGCCAGTCTAAGACTTTCAATGTTATCCGCTTGCGCGAGAATATAAAATTGGGCCAACGGATTGATGCGGTGGCTTTTGACGCGTTTACCAATGGCAAATGGGAGCAGATAGCTACCGCTACCAGTATTGGCGGTAACCGCCTGATCCGTTTGCCGCAGGACGTGACTACCGGCAAAGTGCGCCTGCGGGTAACTAAAGCTGCCGCTTGCGTGGCGCTAAGCGATATAGGTTTATTTAAAGAAGCTACATTATAACATCAACCAATAAAACCCAATATGAACATTATAAAACACACCCTAACCCTGAGCGCCGCCATTTGTATAGGCTTTACCGCGTCGGCGCAACATGCTTTATTTGATACGCTGGCCAAGCCTACCTTAATATCTAACCAATTTGCCTTTACCGAGGGCTGCTCGGTAGATAAGAACGGCGACGTCTTCTTTACCGACCAGCCCAATGATAAAATCTGGAAGTATGATGTGAAGAAAGCCGAACTATCTGTTTTTATAGATAAAACCGGCAGGGCTAACGGAACTTACTTTGATAAGAAGGGCAATTTGATAGTCTGTGCCGATGAAAAAGGTCAGCTATGGTCTATTAGCCCCAAAAAGGAAGTAACAGTGTTACTGGATAACGTAGAAGCCAAACAAATGAACGGCCCCAATGATATCTGGATGGATAAAAAAGGCGGCATCTACATGACCGACCCATATTACCAACGCGATTACTGGACCCGCAAGAAATCAGAATTGGATGGCCAGCATGTTTATTACCTCGCCAAAGGCAGCAAAATACCCGTTAAAGTAATTGGCGATATGAAGCAGCCAAATGGCATTGTAGGTACGCCCGACGGTAAGTACTTGTATGTATCTGATCTCGGCGCGCAAAAAACGTATCGTTATACCATTAACCCGGACGCTACTTTAAGCGAGCAAACCCTGCTATTCAGCCAGGGATCTGATGGGATGACTTTGGATGATCAGGGCAATATCTACATCACCGGCAGAGGAGTTACGGTGTATTCGCGCGAAGGGAAAAAGATAGCCAATATCCCAATTCAAGGTGGCTGGACAGGTAATGTTGTTTTTGGTGGTAAGAAAAGGGATATATTATTTATCGCTTCATCCAAAACGCTTTATATGTTAAAGATGAATGTGAAAGGGGTGGAGTAAAAAACTTAGTCATTACATCATTGGATCGTTAACGTAGAGACGCAATGTTTTGCGTCTCCCGGATGATAGGGATGAAGTTTATATATTGTCGCTTAAATGTCCTAAAGGAGACGCAAAGTATTGCGTCTCTACTTATTTGGCAGTGATGGTTAATGCCTCAACAAACTCATACCTCAATATCTTCTGCACATTCACACTGCTCACCAGCTTCCAATTTTTCTTCTCATTAACAAATACCGGCAGTTCGTATCCACTTCGCAAAGCGGCTTGTGTGTAAAAATCCTGCCGTGTAGGGTGTTGTGGCGATACAGCGTTATAAACTTCGCCAAATGCTTTTTGAGTTAATATAACGAGGCTGATACCAATACAATCAGTTAAATGAATCAAATTCACGGGCGCTTCGCCGTTCGCCATACCGCTTTTGCCGGAAAAAAAACGGCCCGGGTCACGATTGGGGCCTATCAATCCCCCAAAACGGACAATGGTAGTGGTGAAAGTGCTTTGCTCGTTTAACAAAGTCTCAGCAGCAAATAATACTTTGCCTGAGTCGGTATCCGGATCTGGAATATCCAGCTCCGTTACCTCGATATTATTATCAGCATACACCCCGGTAGAGCTTATAAGCACCACCTGCTTAATGTTATGGGTTTGAATGATGGGGATAAGGTAGCCTATTTTGTTCAGGTATTCGGCACCTTGCCCTGCACGTGCCCTTGGCGGGATGGATATCCAAAGTACATCGCATTCAAAAAAAGCGACGTCGTAAACTTTATTGTCGGGTTCCAGGTCTATCAGGAAGGGCTCAATTCCGGCATCGGCCATGGTTTGTAGTTTTTCTACCGTAGTGGTTGATCCTTTTACTTTAATGCCTGTGTTAACCAACGCCTTGGCCAATTCCATACCATACCAGCCGCAGCCTAAAATACTTACCGTCATGCCGGCAAATATCCTCATTTTTTAATTGCTGGATAAACTTTCGTCGACCCCCTGCGTTAATATTATATGAAAATGAAGAAAGAGATCATAGCCGGAGCGGCAGTTTTAGGTGTGGCAAGCATTGCTGCCCTGGCCGTTAGCGCTCAAAATACGCCACTGGCAACCGTACAATATGTCGATCTGGACGAGTACCTGGGCAAATGGTACGAGATAGCGGCCTTCCCGCAAAGCTTTGAACGCGGTTGTAGCCATACCGTTGCGGTTTACTCTAAAAATGACGATGGCAGCATACGTGTAACCAATACCTGCATTAAAAACGGTAAACCTAAAACCATAACCGGCAAAGCCACGGTGACCGATACCAAAACCAACGCTAAACTAGCGGTGCAGTTTTTCTGGCCGTTTAAAGGTAAGTACTGGATAATAGGGTTAGGGCATGATTATTCGTATGCGCTGGTTGGGCATCCTAACCGTAAATACCTATGGATATTAGGTCGTAAACCGGTAATGGATTCACAAACCTATAATCATTTGGTGACGTTGGCGGCTAATAAAGGTTTTGATGTGAGGAAGCTGTTGAAGACGGTGCAGGGCTAAGACACTCCGGAGACGCAAAATATTGCGTCTCTACAATTTATCCTTTATGTAGAGACACAATATTTTGTGTCTCTTTCTTTTTTTGAACTATTACTACCATAAATATCCCCCTTTCTTAGATTTTGTTACAACTAGCTTAAATCCGGTTACTTTATTGGTGCGTATTGACATTACCTTTGTTGTATCAAAACAACAAGGTATTCAAGATAGTATGTCAGCAACAGAACTACAACGAATTAAAACGATAGGCGAGTATCATCACTTAGCAGGATTGCCAAGGCCCGAGCATCCTTTAATTAGTGTGATCAATATGGCAGATATCCGCTGGGAGGCAAGCGACCCTGCCGCAACCCGTACGCTCGATTTTTATACCATAACTTTAAAAAGGCACAAAAAAACTAACTTCAGGTATGGTCAGCACCATTATGATGCCGGCGGAGGAGTGATGTACTTTATGGCGCCGGGGCAGGTATTTGGTGCGCCGCCAAAATACGATGAAGCGCACCAGGTGAGCGGCTGGGGCCTTTATATCCACCCCGACTTTTTGTGGAACACACCACTGGCCAAAACCATCAGGAAGTATGAATATTTTGATTACGCGGTAAATGAGGCCCTGGTGTTAACCGAAAAGGAGGAGGCAACGATGATCAACATCATTCAAAACATCCAGACCGAATATGATGCCAACATGGATAGGTTTAGCCAGGATATTATTATATCGCATATAGAAACGCTACTAAATTACTCCGACAGATTTTATAATCGCCAGTTTTTAACCAGTAAGATAGAGAGTAATCAAACGCTCGACCGGTTGGAAGACCTGCTAAACGATTATTTTAATGGCAAAGATCTGCTAGCCTTCGGTTCGCCCAGTGTACAATACGTAGCCGAAAAGTTAAATATCTCGCCAAACTATTTAAGCGGACTCTTAAAAACACTGACGGGGCGCAACACCCAACAGCACATACAGGACAAAATGCTGGAGAAGGCTAAGGAAAAGATTTCGACCACGGATCTTACCGTAAGCGAGATCTCGTATGAGTTAGGTTTTGATCATCCGCAATCTTTTAGTCGCTTGTTTAAAGCTAAAACCGGGCTCTCGCCGCTAGAGTTCAGGCAGGCTTTTAACTAATACCCGATAGCTAATTTACGCAAAACGTTATGCACCCATTAAGAAATTTAACACCGTTAAGTAAATGACAAATAAATGATACGCTATTAAAAAACTCGTATTACCTTTGCTTAACGCTGTTAAATAAATTAATAAGCGTAATAGCATGGCAAGTAAAGATAGAATAGCACGTTTAAAAGAAGAAACCAGGTGTAATATCCTGGATGCTTCGCTTAAAATTGTGAAAGAGGGGGGATGGGATGCCTTAAGTATGCGTAAGATAGCCGACGAGATTGAATATACGGCGCCTATCATTTACGAATACTATGCTAACAAGAGCGCCATTTTGCTGGAGCTTACTCGAAAAGGTTTTTTACTGTTAGGTAAAAAACTGGAAGAAGCCAAAGCAAAACATCGCCTGCCGGAAAAGCAACTGGAAGCAATGTGGATAGCCTACTGGGACTTTGCCTTTGCCGAACCCGAGCTATACAAGCTGATGTACGGTGTAGAAACCAGCTGTTGTGAGCTGGCTAAGAAACTACCGGAATCAGAGATCCCGACTGATTTATTTTGGGACTCGATAGTGGAGCTGATGCTGCCAAAGGTGGGTACCGAAAGCGAGGTTTGTGTATTATACTATACTTTTTGGTCGGTTATACACGGCCTGATCTCTATAAATATGGTTGACCGCGGTAATACCGACGAAACCAACCAACAAATACTGATGAATGCTATAAGCGGGATCATCAGATCTATAAAAGGATAACAAGTCCTAAATAGAATAAAATTTTTTACACATACAATAACATTGTTAAAGTATTTAACAGTGTTAAATTAAAGTCAACAACAAATTAATCTACCATAAACATCAATAATAATTAATACCATCATGACAAGTCCATCACGTCCTTACTCACTTAACACCGTTAAATTAATTAACAGTGTAATCGCTATCGCGATAGCTTTAGCATCATTAACCTTATTAAATAGTTGTTCATCATCGCCGGCCGCTGCGCCGGGAGCACCACCACCGCCGCAATTACCGGTTGAAGCGGTACAACAAACTACTGTGACCACTTACCAGGAATACCCTGCAGCTATAGAAGGCACCGTAAATGTGGAGATCCGTCCGCAGGTTAGCGGCGCATTAGACCGCGTTTTTGTTGACGAAGGCGCGTTGGTATCTGCCGGTCAGCCGTTGTTTAAAATTAACGAACAGCCTTTCCGCGCCGCGGTAAACAACGCATTGGCTAGTCTGCACGCTGCCGAAGCGGCTTTAGTAAACTCACAATTAGAAATAGATAAATTGACACCGCTTGTACAAAACAAAGTGGTATCAGATTATCAACTTAAAACCGCTAAGGCAGCTAACCAGATAGCTAAAGCCAATATCGAATCGGCCAAAGCAAACGTAGCTACCGCGCAAATTAACCTGGGTTATACGTTGGTAAAAGCGCCTGTTAACGGTTATATCGGCAGGCTTACTAAAAAACAAGGTAGCCTGGTATCGCCACAGGATGTTGAAGCTTTAACGCAACTGTCTGACGTGCATAACGTGCATGTTTACTTCTCGTTAGGCGAGAAAGACTTTGTGAACTTCAAATCGCAATACGCCGGCAACACTTTAAAAGACAAGATCAATAACCTGCCGCCGGTTAGCCTTTTACTGGCTGATAACAGCGAATACGCTAAAGCGGGCAAAATTGACATGATCGATGGTCAGTTTGATAAAACCACCGGGGCAATCACCGTTCGTGCCAGTTTTGCAAACGCGCAGGGTTTATTACGTTCGGGCAATACCGGTAAGATCCGTTTAAGCCTGCTGCATAACAACGCAGTAGTAGTACCCGAATCGGCCACTATAGAAATGCAGGACAAAGTATTTGTTTTCGCGCTGGCGGACAGCAATAAAGTTAAACGCGTGCCTATAGTTATTGAAGGCAAAAACGGCGGCAACTACATTGTAAAAGAAGGCCTGAAAGCCGGCGACCAGATTGTACTGAGCGGCATTGACAAACTACAGGAAGGTGCAGTTATCGTTCCGCAAAAAGCGACTGAGAAAGTAGCTAAGAACTAATTTTTAAGAATGAATCACGAGCCAGGAATCAAGATAGCATAGTTTAATACCCATAGGACATTCGTCTTGTCTCTTGGTTCTTGACTCTTGGCTCTCAAAAAAGACAACCATGTTTAAGATATTTATCAAAAGGCCCGTACTGGCAACCGTTATCTCCATATTATTGGTGATAGTGGGCGTGCTTGGCCTTTCTAAATTGCCCTTAGAGCGATTTCCGGATATAGCGCCGCCTGCGGTGCTGGTATCTGCTGTATACCCGGGCGCTAACGCCGAAACTATTTTACGTTCGGTAACCCCATCACTAGAAGAAGCCATCAACGGTGTTGAAGGCATGACCTACATGACCTCAACTGCAAGTAACGACGGTACCCTGGGTATCACGGTTTACTTTAAACAGGGTACCAACCCAGATCAGGCGGCGGTTAACGTTCAAAACCGTGTTTCGCAAGCCTCAAGCCAGTTACCTGCAGAGGTACTGCAATATGGCATTACTACCACCAAACAGCAAAATAGCTTTATTGGTGCCATAGCGATCTACACTGAAGATCCTAAAAAGTACGACCAGACCTTTGTTGCCAACTACGCACAGATCAATATCATTCCCGAAATTAAACGTATCCCGGGTGTGGGTTCTGCAAGTGTGTTTGGTGGTATTAAAGATTACTCGATGCGTGTTTGGTTAAATCCAAGTCAGCTGGCAGCCTACAAAATTACCCCTGCCGAAGTAATGGCAGCCATACAGGACAAAAACCTGGAAGCGGCCCCGGGTAAACTTGGCGTGCAAAGTAACGAAGCTTTCGAGTATGTAATTAAGTACAAAGGTAAACTCACCAAACCCGAAGAATACCAAAACATCGCTATCCGCGCTAATGCCGATGGTTCTGTACTGCATTTAAAAGATGTGGCGCGTGTTGAATTGGGTACCTATTCATACACCAGCGCCAGTCACCTTAACGGTCACGATGGCGTTATCATCGGTGTTATCCAATTATCAGGTTCAAACGCTAACGAGATCCAGATAGCGGTTGATAAGGTGCTTGAAAAAGCATCGAAGGATTTCCCGGTTGGTATCAAATACAACCAGTTCTACCGTACTAAAACAGATTTGGACGAATCTATCAGCCAGGTTGAACATACCCTGATAGAGGCATTTATATTGGTGTTTATCGTGGTGTTTATCTTCCTGCAAGACTTTAGGTCGACGCTGATCCCGGCCATAGCGGTTCCGGTGGCAATTATAGGTACATTCTTTTTCATGAACTTGTTTGGCTTCTCGGTGAACTTGTTAACGCTATTTGCACTCGTCTTGGCCATAGGTATTGTGGTGGACGATGCCATTGTGGTGGTGGAGGCGGTGCATGCCAAAATGGAGCACAATCCAAGCCTTTCGCCACGGGATGCAACATCGCAGGCCATGCATGAAATAACCGGTGCTATTATATCAATTACCCTGGTTATGGCGGCAGTATTTTTACCGGTTAGTTTCATGACGGGGTCGACAGGTATATTTTACCGCCAGTTTGCATTGACCATGGCTATTGCCATCCTAATATCGGCTGTTAACGCTTTGACGTTAAGCCCGGCATTGGCAGCTTTGTTCTTAAAGAACAAACATACCGGCGAAAGTCATGACGCACCGAAAAAAGGCTTCGTAGAGAAATTTTACGCGGGCTTTAACGGCAGTTTTAATTACATGACTGATAAATACATCATCGGTGTAAAATCGCTCATCAAAAATAAATGGGTTGCTGTATCGGGCCTTGCGTTAGTAATCGTTGCCAGCGTTTACCTGGTACGTACTACCAAATCTGGCTTTATCCCTACAGAGGATCAGGGTTTCGTGGCGATAGCGGTTTCTACACCATCAGGGACATCGCTTGATGGTACCAACAAAATATTTAAACAGGCCGAAGATCAGCTGAAAACAATGCCTTCATCAAGGTTTGTTACCGCGTTATCCGGTTTTAACTTCTTGACCCAGTCTAGCAGCCCATCAGCCGGTGTTATCTTCCTGTTGTTGAAACCTAATGAGGAGCGTGGCGATGTTAAAAATATCGACGAGATCCAGAACATTGTAAGGGGCAAATTAGCCGGTATACCGGGTGGTACGTTCTTCGTGTTTAGTTTCCCTACGGTGCCGGGCTTTAGCAACGTGGAAGCGCTTGATGTAATGCTACAGGATAAAACCAACGGTAGCTTAGACAAGTTTAGCGGTATAGCCAACGGCTTTATAGGCAAACTGATGCAGCGTCCGGAGATCGCGTTCGCGTTTACATCTTACAAAGCAGATTACCCGCAGTTACAGTTAGAAGTTGACGATGAAAAAGCCAACCAATTAGGCGTAAGCGTTAAAGATATCCTAACCACTGTACAGGCTTATTTTGGTACTGCTCAAGCGTCAGACTTTAACCGCTTTGGTAAATACTATCGTGTGGTGGTACAGGCTGATATCGCCGACCGTACCGATGCCTCAGCTATCGACAGGGTATTCGTTAAAAATAACAAAGGCGAAATGGTACCGGTAAATACACTGGTGAAATTTAAACGCGTATTTGGCTCAGAAACTGCTTCAAGGTATAACCTGTTCAACTCTATCCAGATCAACGCCATACCAAAACCTGGCTTTAGCTCGGGCGACGCGATCAAGGCTATTGAGGAGACCGCTAAACAAGAATTGCCACAAGGCTTTGCTTACGAATTCTCGGGCCAAACCCGCGAGGAGATCAGCTCTGGCGGTCAGTCAACCATCGTGTTCCTGATGTGTTTGGTGTTTGTTTACTTCCTGCTGGCTGCGCAGTATGAAAGTTATATCCTGCCATTGGCGGTTATCCTTTCAATCCCTACAGGTATTTTAGGTGTGTTTGTGGTGCTAGGCTTAACTGGTATCGAAAATAACATCTACGTACAGGTAGCGCTCATCATGCTCATCGGTTTGCTGGCGAAGAATGCCATCCTGATCGTAGAGTTCGCGGTGCAGCGACGAAACGCGGGGCTATCACTGGTATCCGCCGCTATCGAAGCATCAAAAGCAAGGCTGCGCCCAATTGTTATGACCTCGCTGGCCTTCGTATTCGGTTTATTCCCGATGAGTATCGCTACAGGTCCGTCGGCACAAGGTAATCACTCTATCAGTATTGGTGCCGCGGGCGGGATGGTTTCGGGTGTATTATTGGGCTTGTTCATCATCCCGGTACTATTCGTGATCTTCCAGGGTTTACAGGAAAAAATAACCGGCGTACCGCTGGCCGTTTTAAACCGCGACGACGAGCATAATCATCATCACAACAACCACGTACCTGCACACGAGCCCGAACTGGTTTAATTTATAAAGTATAAGACAATGAAAAACTATATAAACATATCCCTAATCACACTTGCAGCGCTTTTACTAAGCGCCTGCAAGGTGAGCAAGGATGTAAAAACACCGCAGGACGCTGCGCCTGCGGTGTTCAGAAACGCTACTACAGATACCACCAGCATTGCTGATGTACCCTGGAAAACTTTCTTTACCGACCCTACACTACAAACATTAATTGATAGTGCTATCGCAAAAAACTACGATATGCAGATAGCGGTGAAAAACATTGAAGCATCACAACAATTGCTTAAACAGGTTAAATGGAACTACGTACCTACCATTAACGCCAACGTTACAGCAAGCAGTAATCGCCCCAGCGATAACAGCGTTACCGGCTTAAGCCTTGGCGCGTTTGGCGTGGGTAGTAAGCATATCGAAGATTACTCGGCCAATCTTTCATTATCATGGGAGGCCGATATTTGGGGCAAGATACGTAACCAAAGCAAAAGCGCTTTGGCTGCGTACCTGCAAACGCAGGAAGCCCGTAAGCTGATCCAAACCAACGTTGTTGCCGGCGTATCGCAAGGTTATTATAACCTGTTAATGCTGGACGCACAGTTAGCTACGGCGCAAAAAAATGTGCGTTTAAATGATAGCACGTTGCGTATTATCAAACTACAGTTTGATGCCGGGCAGGTAAGTTTGTTGGCTGTGCAGCAGGCACAGGCACAGTTACAGGCCGCAAGCCAACTGGTGCCGCAGTTTGAACAGGATATCCAGTTGCAGGAAAATGCCATCCGCGTGTTAAGCGGCTCGTTACCCGATAAGGTTGCCCGCACGGCTGCTTTAAACGATGTCTCCTTCGGTGATAATTTATCAGCCGGTGTGCCATCAGCTTTGCTTAACCGCAGGCCCGACGTTAAAAGTAGCGAACTGGCTTTAACTATCGCTAACGCTAATGTGGGCCTAACCAAAGCCGAAATGTATCCCGCGTTGCGTATAACTGCCAGCGGCGGCGTAAACTCATTCAAAGCGGATAACTGGTTTAACATACCGGCATCATTATTTGGTGTGGTATCGGGCAGCGTATTGCAGCCGTTATTAAACAAAAAAACTTTGCGTACCCATTATAACGTTGCGCAGATCAATCGCGAAAAAACTGTATTGCAATTCCGCCAGACCGTATTAAACGCGGTAGGCGAGGTGAGCGATGCCTTGGTACGTATTGATAAATTGAAAGAGCAACAGGATATTGCCGCTAATCGCGTAGCTACATTACAGCAAGCCACAGGTAATGCCAACCAGTTATTTAAAAACGGCATGGCTAACTACCTGGAAGTGATAACCGCGCAGGGCAATGTTTTGCAAAGCGAATTACAATTAGCATCCATCAAAACAGCACGATTAAACGCCGTTGCCGACCTATACCGTGCGCTTGGCGGTGGCTGGCGGTAACGATAGCGTAAACAATCGATTGCTATTTTAAAAAGATATTAGGAGTTTTATCGGTATTTGAATACTTTTAGCGGTGCTTAATAAGCATACCCGAAAATCAAAACCAATAAAACTCCTTTATCAATGAAATTAAAACTTTTTAGTTTTTTAAACACTACCTTACTTGTGGTGTTGGCCGGTATTAGTTTGGCCAATGCGCAGGTAAAGCCTCGTGTACTGGTGTTTACTAAAGCTGCGGGTTTCCCGCATGATTCGCGCCCGGCTGGTGCTGCCGCTATTACCAAACTAGGTAATGAAAATAACTTCGCGGTAGACACCACTTCTGATGCAAAAAAGATCGAAGAATCAAACCTGAAAAAATACGCCGCGCTAATATTTGTAAGTACTACCGGCGATATGCTAAACAATGTTCAGCAAACCGATCTGCAACGCTACATACAAGCCGGTGGCGGTTTTGTGGGCATTCATGCCGCTGCAGATGCCGAATACGACTGGCATTGGTACGGCCGTATGGTGGGTGGATATTTCGCACATCACCCCGCACAACAGAATGCTACTTTAACCGTGGTTGATAAAACTCATATTTCAACCAGTATGTTACCCACCGAATGGAAACGCTGGGACGAATGGTATCACTACAAAAACGTAGCTAAAGACCTTCACATCCTGATCAACCTGGAAGAATCAAGCCTGAAATATAACGAAGGCGATAAAAAATTCGCTATGGGCGCCAGCCATCCAATCGCCTGGTATCATGATTTTGAAGGCGGCCGCGTGTTTTACACAGGTTTGGGTCACACTAAACAATCTTTTACCGAAGATTTCTTTTTACAACATTTGCTAGGCGGTATTAAATATGCCATCGGCAAAAATGCACCTTTAAATTACAGTAAAGCCAAAGTTCAGCGCGTACCTGATGCGAATCGCTTCAGCAAAAAACAATTATCTGTTGGTGGCGAATTTGATGAACCTACCGAAATGAGCATTTTGCCTAATCTTGATATTTTGGTGGCGCAGCGTAAGGGCCAGATTTTGTTGTATAGTAACACCACAAAGAAGACTAAGCAAGTTGGTTTTATCCCGGTATATCATCATGTACTTAAAGCGCAGGGTGTAAATGCCGAAGAAGGTTTGTTAGGTATTAAAATAGATCCTGACTTTGCGAAGAATCATTTTGTTTACGTGTTTTACAGCCCGGTTGATACGTCAGTAAACCGTTTATCCCGCTTTACATTCACCAACGGTAAAATTGATAGCAAAAGTGAGAAGGTGATCCTGCAGTTAGGTACCACCCGCGAAATTTGCTGCCATACCGGTGGCTCTATCGCCTTTGGTAAAGATCATATGCTTTATGTGTCGCAAGGTGATAACACTACGCCGTTTGATGAGCCGAGCGGTGGTAAAAAGATACCTAACACGTATTCGTTCGCTCCGCTGGATGATCGCCCGGGCTTTGAACAGTATGACGGTCGCCGTGGCTCAGGTAATACCAATGATCTGCGTGGTAAGATCATGCGTATAAAAATTAACCCTGATGGCAGCTATAATATTCCCGAAGGAAACCTTTTCCCTAAAGGAACTGCTAAAACCCGTCCCGAGATTTATGTAATGGGTAACCGTAACCCTTACCGTATTTCGGTGGATAGCAAAACAGGGTTTTTATACTGGGGCGAAGTTGGCCCGGATGCCAGCAATGATAGTTTAGCTACACACGGTCCGCGTGGTTATGATGAGGTTAACCAGGCACGTAAGGCCGGTAACTTTGGTTACCCGTTGTTTGTAGGTAATAACTACCCTTACCGTGCTTATGATTATGCAACCGGTAAAGTAGGTGAGCCCTTTGATCCTGCTCGTCCGGTGAACAACTCCCGCAACAATACCGGTTTAGAAGTATTGCCACCTGCACAACCGGCATTTATCTGGTACCCGTACGCAGCATCGCCCGATTTCCCGCAGGTAGGTTCAGGTGGTCGTAACGCTATGGCGGGTCCGGTTTATCATTCAGAAAACTATAAAACCGCTGCCGGCAGATTACCGGATTACTATAACGATAAATTATTTATTTACGATTTTGTGCGCGGTTGGATAAAAGCGGTTACCATGACACCTGATGGCGATTATGATACCATGGAGCCATTTGTTGAGGGTACCAAATTCAATTCCATGATCGATATGGAAATGGGCCCTGACGGTAAGATCTATGTCTTAGAATATGGTAACAGCGACGGCTGGTTCAAGAAAAATAAAGATGCCGGTATATCACGCATTGAATACAATGCAGGCAACCGCGCTCCTGAAATTGCATCGCTTAGCGCGGATAAAACCTATGGCAATTTGCCTTTAAAGGTACAGTTATCAGTAAAAGCAACCGATCCCGAAAAGGATAAAATGACCTACACCTGGAACCTGGGCGGCGGCGTGAAAAAAGTTACTACCGTGCCAACTGTAGCACATACCTACACAAAAAAGGCCGAATATAAACCAACTGTAACGGTTAAGGATAGCAAACTGGCATCAGCCATCAGTAAGCCGGTGTATATAGCGGCAGGAAGCAGCGAAGAGCCAATTGATCCGTCATTACCTTTCGCAGCGGGCAAAGCCTTAATGGCATCGTCAGATTGCAAGGCCTGTCACAGTACAGAAGCGGTATCTATAGGTCCGTCATTTACGCAAGTGGCCAATAAGTATCAAAAAAATAAGGCAACTTATTCAACCTTAATTACCAAAATTCAAGGCGGTGGTACCGGTGTTTGGGGCGATACGGTGATGCCGGCTCACCCAAGCTTAAAAGCCGAAGAGATAACACAAATATTGGATTGGGTGTTTTCATTAAAAGCTAAAAAATAATAGCACCCTACATCAAAACTAAAGGCCGGAGCATCATGCTTCGGCCTTTTTTGTTGCCGTGCACTAAAAACAAAATTGTGCCGGTAGCTTTTATACAATAAACATAAAAGCTATATGGAATTAATCATCAAAATATTTGGCGAAGGGAAGGATCTGACCATTTACCAAATGAGTGCCAGGGGGCTTGTCATCTACTTTATCACGCTCATCCTTATCCGTATTTCGGGTAGGCGTACCTTTGGTAAACGTTCCGCTTTTGATAATACCATTGTTATAATATTGGGTGCCATATTAAGCAGGGCAGTAGTTGGCGCTTCCGAATTTTTACCCACTGTTGTCTGCAGTTTATGCCTGGTTGTTTTACACCGTTTGCTGGCATGGATCTGCATTTTTAATGAAGGATTTGCCCGTTTACTACGGGGCGAAAGTATGGAGCTTTACAAAAACGGCAAATTTGATTACGACAATATGAAAGCCGGCCTAATCAGCAAAAAAGACCTCATGAGCGATGTTAGATTGCACGGGCAAGCCAACTCATTAACCACTGTTGACGAAATACGCATGGAAACCAGTGGCGAAATAAGTATCGTGAAAAAAGAAAACCGTTAATGCCTTTCGTTACGTCCTTCCAACGGGAATTCGATGACAAACTGGGTGCCTTTGCCTAATTCGCTTTGTACTTTTATACGGCCGCCCAGGCTTTCTACCTGTGTTTTTACCATAAACAGGCCCATGCCTTTACCTTCCACGGTTTTATCAAAACGTTTATACAAGCCAAACAGGTGCTTGGCGTTTTGTACCAGGTCAATGCCTTTGCCATTGTCTTTAATAATAATACAAATCGTATTGCCCGATATTTTGCTGTTGATGGTAATAACCGGCGCTTCATTTACCCGGCGATATTTAATGGCGTTTACAATGAGGTTTTGAAAAATGCTGTGCATATAGCTTTTCAATATCAGCATCTCATCAATAGCGCTAAAATCGTACTGAATATTGGCATTGTTTTTCTGTATCATCTGGCTTATACCGGTCTTAATTTCCTGCACCAGTTCAGTAAATGATACTGTTTCCTTTTTATCATTAAACTGGCTACTGATCTGCAGTACGTTATTCAGATCGACAATAACTTTATCCAGGTTATTTACCGACGAGGATAGCGCCTGTAATACTTCTTTGCCTTCCTCATCGCTGGGGTTAAAGGCTTCCAGGTTTAGCAGTCCCAATATATTGGCCACAGGCGCACGCAGGTTATGCGATACGATATAGGCAAACTGCTCCAGGTCCTTATTGCGTTGTACCAGATCGGCGGTAATGTTATTGCTTGCTTTTTCTTGTTCTTTTTTAGCGGTTATATCTTTAAAGGTGAGTACTATGCCGGCGTCTTCGCGATGCTCGGTAACTACGCTTACCCATTTTACCTCGTACCATAGTGTTGAGCCGTCCGGGTCTTCGTACGTAGTTTCGTAAGTAACAACTTCGCCTTCGGTTACCAGTTTAAGCGCTTTTTTGATCCCGGGTTTCCGCTCGGCGGGGAAATAACGTAAGAGGCTGACACCTGTCTTCAGTTTTTTATTGAACTGTTTTGTCATGGCAGCACTGGCATTGCTGTTAAATGATACCACGTTAAGCCCGGCATCCAACAAAATAATACACAGGTCGGTATTCTCAAAAACCGACCGTAGGTTAGCTTCTGATTGTACCAGCGATTCCTGCGCCAGTTTACGATCTGTAATATCAACGTGAAGCACTACCGCTCCCTTATCATTAGCATTAGCCAGCGGTGCTACAACCAACTGAAACCAACGTTTCCCGCCAGGTAAATTACTGCAGTATTCAATGGTAAATTCATGTATTTGGCCCAATATCACTTCGCGTATACCTTTAGCTATTTTTGCCGCGGTGGCGGAGTCAACAGCGTTGGCTTTTTCGGCAATAGCAATATAACTGTAGCCCACACCGTAGTTGGGCATGCCCAGGTTAGTTAGTAAAGCCGATTTTTTCCACGACTCGTTTACAGCAACTATTTTGCCGGCTTCGTTTAGTAGGGTAATATTGGGGGAAAGAGCATTCAGTATAGCCGCCTGGGTTTCGTAAGCTTTGCGATGTTCTTCTTCCAGCTTAAATTTGTTCAGGGCATTCTCGATAGCGCTTGGCAGACGCTGCGTGCGGTCTTTGAGTATATAGTCCGTGGCGCCTTCCTTCATTACGCTAACCGCATACTCTTCAGACATTGTAGCCGTTATGAGTATAAACGGAATTTTAAGTCCGCTTTGCTTTAATATAGTCAACGCCTCTAACGAATCGAAAGAGGGGAGGGAATGATCGGACAAAATAATATCAGGCTTAAACTCGTTAAGCGCGCGCACAAAATCCGATTTATTATCAACCAGCAATCTGTCAAACAAAATACCCGACTTGGTGAGTACTCTGTTTATTAATTCGGCATCTGTGTAAACATCTTCAAGGTGTAAGATCTTAATTTTCTGTAGAATAGTCATTAGGAATACAAATATTTATACTCAAAAAACTTTAACAACAATTACAGAGGGGGCTGATTTGTCATTAGCCAATAAAGGCCTAGTTCGGCAACTGCTTTGGCAAAACCTTCAAAGTTTACGGGTTTTACAACATAGCTGTTAACGCCTAATTTATAACTGGTTATTATATCTTGTTCTTCTTTTGATGAGGTCATGATCACTACCGGGATACTGCAGGTAGTATCATTGCCTTTAATTTGCCGCAATACCTCAATGCCATCAACCTTAGGCATTTTTATATCCAGCAAAATTACTTTCGGCAGCTTATCATTTGCACGGGCGGCGTAAGCGTTACGGCCAAATATAAAATCAAGCGCCTCGGCACCGTCTTTAACATGGTAAAGCTTGTTAGCCAGGTTTACTTTTTTTAACGAACGGATGGTGAATTCGGCATCATAAACGTTGTCTTCAACTAACAGTATTTCTATATCGTTCATCACTTAGCCCTTTCCTGTTTTTGATACAGCTACTTTTTTGCAAGGCAAGCTAAAATAAAACGTAGCTCCCTTATCAGGTTCAGATTCGGCCCATATTTTGCCGCCATGCTTATCAATAATACGTTTTGACAGGGCCAGACCCACGCCGGTACCCTCAAATTCGTCCTGCCGGTGCAGCCGCTGAAATACACCGAACAGCTTATCGCTATATTGCATATCAAAACCTACGCCATTATCTTTTACGTAGTACGTGTTCTTGCGTTTATCGGGTATTACACCAATTTCTATACTGGGCGATTCTGTTTTTGACGTATATTTTATGGCGTTGCCGATAAGGTTCATCCACACCTGTTTGATCATGGCACTGTCGCCTTCGCAATCCAGCAACTGATGGATGGTTACCTGGTATTTTTGTGGCCCGTTTTCAAACAATTGCCTGAAGCAGGCCTTAACATGCGTGTACATGTTAATGGTATTCACATTGATCTCTTTACGACCGATGCGCGAAAATGACAACAGATCATCAATCAACTGACCCATCAACCGAGCATTATCGCTGATGGTATTGATAATGCGGTTACCTTCGGCGCCAAGCTTATCTTCAAAGTCTTCTTTAAGCATGCTGGCATAGCCGTTAATAGCGCGTAACGGAGTGCGCAAATCATGCGATACCGAGTAGGAGAAGGACTCAAGATCTTTGTTGGCTACTTGTAGTTGGGCCGTGCGCTCGGTCACTTTCTTCTCCAGCGTTTCGTTTAGGTACTGTATCTCCAGCTCGGCAGTTTTACGTTCGGATATATCACGAATGAATACGGACAGACCGGCGGGTGAGGGATAAATATGGTTTTCGTGCCAAAGGTTTAGCGGGGCGTAATAATCCTCCACATAAATATACTCCTGCTCCTTTAACGCACGCTCAAAAGCCTTCGCCGACTCGGACGATGCCGCGTCAGGGAAAAGCTCCCATATGTTTTTGCCCAGCATGGCTTCGGGCGTCTGTTCCATCATTTCGCCTATGCGTTTGTTCGCGTAGGTATAGCGCAGGTCGTTATCCAAAGCAATAAAGCCATCGGTGATACGCTCCAGTATGTTCTCTATCTGCTCGGTTTTGTTTTTAAGTTCCTGCTCGGCAGTTTTACGGTAGGTGATATCTTTAAAATTGCATACTATGGCACCAATGGTGGTATTATCCAGCATATTGGTATACAAACATTCTACCCAAATGTAATGGCCGTTTTTGTGTTTGGTACGATAGGAGGTGAGGATGGGTAACCCGGGTTTTGCGTGCACCTCCTTAAATATATCATTCACCAGTTGGCGGTCGTCAGGATGTATCAGGTCTTCAATTTCCAGTTCTACTCGCTCTGCAGTGCTGTAGCCGTTTATGCGTTCAGAAGATGGGCTACGATAAATAACATTCAGGTCAGCATCTAAAAGCGAGATACCATCATGGCTATTCTCAATGATCTTGCGGAAACGTAGTTCATTAGCGATGATCTTTTCGGTGTTTTCTTTAACGCGTTTTTCCAATTCGGCGTTAATGGCCGCTTTCTTGTCCTCGCGGTTTTTACGTTCGGTAACATCACGTATTATTTTGGCGAAGCCGATAAGGTGCCCTTTGTCATTATACAAAGTGGTGAGTGCCACATGTGCCCAAAATTTCGAGCCGTCTTTACATATCCGCCAGCCCTCAACCTGGTAATTGCCGTTTTTTAAAGCCTGGTTTAAAATATCGCGGGCAATGTTTTTCTTAACGTCTTCGGGTGTGTAAAAAATGGAGATGTGCTTACCAATAACCTCATCAGCAGTGTAGCCTATAATGTTGGTGGCTCCCTGGTTCCAACTCATAATGATGCCGTTAGGGTCTATCATAAATATGCCATGATCCTCCACATTGGCAACAAGCAACTGAAACAGCTTATCATCAAGGCTATTGCTTAATGCTGGTATATTATCCTGGCGCGTCGGCATATTAAAGTATACTTTATGCGGTTAATGGGCAAAAAATGTCGTTATAAAACAAAGTTTCATTGTCCCGTAATAAAGCAGGAGTATGAAATAATAATACAAATTGGTATTACCTCGGTAAGGGGGTGAAAGTAATAGGCCTGATCATTACCTTAAGGTATTTAAAACGGGTTTGCGCCTGTTTTTATAATGTAATTTACTATTCTGATCAGGTATTAAAACAAATCTAATATTCGTTTTTCGCAATTACAATGGTAATTACACTTTAAATTAAATACTGTCCTCGTTTTTACTACCCTTTAGTAAAGCGAATATGGCCATGGCATGCCCGTGCCCTAAATCAAAATCCTGTTTAAGCCAGCTAACAATATCGCCTGCTTTAGTGGTTGCTGTTAGTTTGCCGTTTTGAGTGAAACCTTTCTCTTCGGCCAGCGCCCTGAAATCGGATGCGGTTTTGCCGGTTTTGGTTTTTATGTTTTCTAAATAAGCCTGGAATGACATGTATGTTTATTAACTGGTGTACCGTAAATATAGCCTAAAGTAGTAAAAAACGAAGATTTTATGCAAAAACTAAATTTTGTTAAAAAAATGAACTGTTAAAATTTGTTAAACAATTACGATTATTTCGTAGATTTACGAATTGTTCGTTATGTTTGTTTCAGGTTATTTATTCAATATCACAATAATGAAAGCAAAATTACTTTTTTTAGCGGCGGTGGCTTCAGTGGCTTACAGCGCCAAAGCACAACAGGTTGACACGGCTAAACTGACCGTGCGTTACAAGTTTTCGCACCTGCGCGATACTACAGATCGTACTAAGCCCTATATCGAAAACATGATCCTGTTTTTAGGCCGAAGCGCCAGTGCCTACAAAAGCTACGATCGTAAGATACAGGAAGCCATGATGCGCCAGCAAATGGCACAACAACTGGCCGAGCAAAAAGGATCGGGCCAGGTGCGTATCAATGTGCAAAGCCGCACGCCTACAACCAATACAGAATATTACCAGTTTAACAACGATAAAAAATTTATCCGCAAAGAGCGCCTGATAACGCCATATTTAATTGAAGAACAAATGCCGGCCATTAGCTGGAAGATTAGCACCGATACCGCCACCTTTGGCGGTATGCGCTGCCAGAAAGCTACCGCGCATTTTAAAGGACGGGATTATACCGCATGGTTTGCCCCTGAATTACCTTTCCGCGCCGGCCCATGGAAGTTGAACGGTTTGCCTGGTTTAATACTGGAAGCTTACGATACTAACAAAGAAGTTGTATTTAAATTTGATGGCCTGGAAGAAGCAAAACCATTTGTTAAACCTAAAGAAGAACCCGCAGCACAAGGCATGCCAACTGTACGCATGTTTGGTATGGAAGATGCCAACGAAGACCCTAACGTTATCAAGGTACCGACTGATGCCGTAAAAACATCAGAAAAAGAGTTTGCTAAGCTACAGGATGCTATGCGTAAAGACCCCACAGCTTTTGCACAGGCCGCAATGGCAAGCCAGGGTGTGCGTTTAGGTGGCCCGGGCGGCCCTGGTGGCCCCGGCGGAGGTAATAACATCCGTATACAAAACAGCGGGGGCCCGGTTATCAATAATCCTTTAGAGTTACCCGAGAAAAAATGATAGACCTTGCCAAAGGGGGCAAAGTGTTCATTTTGTGGATGCTGCTGCCCATGCTATGCGTTGCGCAAAACATTAAAGGCACCGTTACCGATAGTTTGGGCAAGCCCGTTGGCTATGCCAGTATTAACCTTAAAAGCGCGGGCAACTTAATTGTTGCCTACGCTACAACGAGCGATAAAGGTGCCTATAGCATAAGCATTCCGGCGGATGTTGATAAAGCGGGCCTGCAGCTGGAGGTAAGTTGCCTGGGTTTTAAAAAACAAACACGATCGGTTAGTAACGTTAATGAGGCTTATAATTTTAAGCTAAGCGCGTCGGTGAATATGCTGCAGGATGTGAAGATCAAAAACACGCGACCTTTTTTGCGTACCAGTGGCGATACTACGAGTTATAAGGTTTCTGACTTTAGTAGTCCGCAGGACAGGGTGATTGGCGATGTGATCAAAAAATTGCCGGGCATTGATGTGGCCAAGGATGGTAAGATAAGCTATAATGGTAAGGCTATATCAAATCTTTATATTGGTGGTGATAACTTACTGGATGACAAGTATAATATAGCTACAAATACTATCCCTAACGGCGTTGTCGACCAGGTGCAGGTGATGGAAAACCATCAGCCTATAAAAATGCTGCAAAACAAGGTAGTTAGCGATGACGTAGCCTTAAATCTCACCATTAAAAAGGACGCCAAAATACAATTGGTAGGGCAGGAGACTGTTGGTGGCGGACTGCCGGGTAACTATTACGGCGAACTGAATGCCATGATGTTCAAGGATAAATACAAAGGCATTAATTATTTGAAAGGCAATAACGTAGGCTTTGATGTAGGTACAGATCTTATAGCCCACAACCGGGCAAACTACCTGTCAAACATTGGAAACGACCAGCCAAGTACGTTATTGTCTTTGGGTACAGCGGGCGATCCTGATCTGCCGCGTAACCGTTACCTGTTCAACCGCTCGGGTTTGTTAAATATGAATAACCTGGTGAACCTGAAAAAAGATGTGCAATTGCGTGCTAACGTATCGTACCTGCATGATGGCCAGCGGCAGGATTATCGTAAAAGCAGCGAGATCTATCTTCCTAACGATACCATCCGCTACGCGGAAACCCAGTACAACCAGCGCCGGCCAGATATACTACGCAGCCAGTTAACACTTAACATGAACCAGAGCAAGTTTTACCTTAACAACAGCCTGCAAACAGATTATGCGCGCAACACGGCTTACTCGGCATTGGTGACCAACGGTGTGCCGGTAAACCAGGTTTTTAAAGATAATTTAACCGATCTGAGTAACGAATTCAACTTTATGAAAACCTTCAAAAACAACAGCATTATGGAGGTTTACAGCTATATCAATCGTTTTACCGAACCTGAGAATAGGATAATAGATCCCGGTTTAAATCCGGATATATTTAATAATAATGTTGGCTATGCGCGCTTAACACAAAATGCTAACGTGCCATCGGTATTTACCAATAACTATTTCTCGTACAAAATACCGGGCCAGTTTATAACCCAGAGCTATAAGGCGGGTTTTAGCATCCAATCACAGTCGTTAACTTCCGATCTTTCGGTAACGCAGTATAATGGCAACACCGCTTTAGTGAGCGATAGCGCGCGTAATAACCTGGATTGGAACCGAAATAAAGTATATGGCGAAGCTTCGATTGATATCCCCGGCAATAAATTAAAGCTAAACATGGCTTTACCTGTAAGCCTGCAGCAGATAGATTATAACGATGAATATTATAAGCTAAAAAGGGGCTTGAACCGCTTGTATTTCGATCCGCGGATTTCCATAAAATACCAAACCGGTATTGAAAACTTTGTAACCCTGAGCTATAATTACCGCAACAATATCGGTGGGATAGAGGATGTGTACCGTGGCTATATACTCACCAACTACAGAAGCCTGTATGCCAATAATGCCGACCTGACCGAACGCAAAAGCCAAACCGCTGTGTTGGGTTACAATTATAAAAGGGCTATTACGCTGTTCTTTTTTAGTGTTAATGCAGCTTATACGCACCAAAACGCTAATAACATTGCAACCAGTGTGGTTACCAATAATATACAACAGCGTGTAGTGTTGCCTTTTGATAATAATATGGATACCTGGATGTTTAACGGCTTTGCCAGCAAGTACTCGTTTAGTATGCGCACCACGTTTACGGCTGGGTTAAGTTATCAAACCACTAAGCTTAACCAAATTCAAAATGGCATTATATTACCTTACAACACCATAACTAAAATGGTTAATGGCAGCGCCGAAAGCAAGCTGAGCGACAAAATGAACTTTAGCTATAAAGCAAATTATAGCCATACTACAAGCCAGTCATCGGCAGTGGCCAACAGCAGCAAGTTTGAACGGCTGGTACAAAGCGCTACGCTGTACTATAACCCGTTGAGTAATCTGTTTACCAGCTTTTCGGTTGATCATTACTACACCCGCCAGCAGCAAAGCAGCGATTTGAAATATATGTTTGCCGACGCTTGTGTGCGCTACAAATTCGTGAAAACTAAGCTGGATATTGAGTTGAGCGCCCAAAACCTGCTTAACACCAAAAACTATACGGCGGTTTATTTGGCGGCCAACGTATTTACCTCAAGCAACTATACCATACCGGGCCGTATTATTTTAGCAAAACTGATGTTCAATATTTAGCAAACGCGCGTTTTGCGCCGAAAAAGAGTGAAAATGTTGCTTTGCGAGTCGGTAAGTAAATAATTGGCAATTGCAACAACATTGCATTTGTTTAAATAATTTCAATGTTAAAACATCAAAATTGAAATAATAAAAATAAAAATGCAATGTTGTTGCAATAATACTAAAATGCAATATTGTTGCAACAAATTATATTTTGAGATCGTTTTACTAATAAAACTAAATCTCAAACACTATGCTAACTTCAAAATTTAATTTGTACAATGACGAGTGGCTCGATGTTGTATTTGCTAACAGAAACAAAGCTTATGGCGCTTACGAACTAAGAAAAAATCATGACAAAGACACGGTGAAGGCATTGGTAATTGCACTTTGTACAATTACCATATCTGCAGCCGCTTATGGTATGGCTATTAGGGTAAAACCGCTGCCCGCTGTTATCCCAACAGACAAGGTAATAGTGGTTGAACTAGCCAAGCCGCCTGTTGAGCGAAAAAAACCTGTAGAACAACCAAAGCCAAAATCAGCAAAACCGGCAGCGCAGCAAACCACTAAAATATTTATAGCGATGAGACCGGTGGAAACTCCGGCGGTAATTGAACCGCCGAAAATCGCTGAGTTAGAAAATGTTGTTATTTCGAACGTTGAATCTAAAGGCACAGAAGGTGGAACAAATGCCGACCCAGGCACCGGAACTGGTACCGGGGGAACAGGTGTAGGCACTGGTGATCCTAACGCGTTACAGCCCTTTGAGACACTGGAAAAAATGCCTGAACCTGTTGGCGGAAACAACGCATGGGCGAAATTTTTACAAAAAAACCTGAAATATCCACCGATGGCTTTAGATGGCGGGGTTAGCGGCAAGGTGTATGTGAGTTTTATTATTGAAAGAGATGGCCATTTATCAAACATTACTTTACTTAGAGGCCCCGGTTACGGAATGGACGAAGAAGCGCTTCGTGTATTGAAAATAGCACCGGCCTGGAAACCTGGTGTTCAAAACGGACAGAGCGTGAGAGTGAAATTTACTATCCCTATTAATTTCTCATTAGGCAATGATTAATTGCTAACCAATGGCAAAGGCGAAAGGTTTATCCATTTATCTTTCGCCTTTTGTTATTTTTGGGCATGCCAAAAATCAACCGCATACATCATATCGCTATCATCAGTTCAAATTATACGGTATCCAAACACTTTTATACCGAAATACTGGGTTTTAAAGCCGTTGCCGAAGTTTATCGGGCTGAGCGCGATTCGTACAAACTTGACCTGGAGGTGGGGGGCTTGTACCAGATAGAGTTGTTTTCATTTCCCGAACCGCCGCCCCGTCCGTCGCGCCCGGAAGCTGCCGGTTTAAGGCACCTGGCTTTTGAGGTTGATAATATTGATGAAGCTATTGTCGATGTAGTAAAATACGGGCTAGCGGTAGAAGCTATACGCGTAGACGAATTTACAGGCAAACGTTTTACCTTTTTTGCCGACCCGGACGGACTACCTATTGAGTTTTACGAACGGTAGGATGGCGGGTATTTTTAAATTCAAACAATTTGATGTAGACCAAAGCGGTTGCGCCATGAAAATTAATACCGATGGGGTATTGATAGGGGCACTGGCAGATGCCACTGATCCACAAAGCATACTAGATATAGGTACAGGCACAGGTGTAATTGCTTTAATGCTAGCGCAGAGGTTTAACAACGCGACTATTGATGCCGTTGAGATAGACGAAGCGGCGGCTAGTACCGCCGAAGGCAATTTTAAAAACTCACCATTTGCCGATAAGCTGAATCTTTATGGAGTTGGTTTTGAAGATTTCTTTAGGCATAATCCGTTAAGGAAATATGATCTGATCGTTTCCAATCCGCCATTTTATATTAATTCGTTGGAATCGCCGGGAGAGAAACGTAATTTGGCTAAGCATGCGGATGCTGTTTTTTTCGAAAAACTGGTCAAGCATTTGGCGGATCATTTAAATACCAATGGCTCATGTTGGTTAGTGTTGCCGCTACAAACTGCGGAACTGGTGAAAGGCATCGCCACGAGTTGTCAATTATATCTGCAAAAAATCATCGGGTTAAAGTCGTACCCGGATTCAGTTCCGCACCGCGAAGTTATTGTATTAAATACCAGTGGCACAAAGCAAGCCGACGAAGAGTTTGTTATTTATTCTGTACAGAAAGTCTATTCTATGGATTATCAACAGATATTAAAGCCTTTCTTTACGATCTTCTAAATAAATTCCAAATTGAATATCCGAAATCCGAAATAAAAAATGATTCGTATAGGCCTCATATCAGATACCCATAGCTACCTTGACGAAGCTGTTTTTAAGCATTTTGAAGAATGTGATGAGATATGGCATGCCGGCGATTTTGGTAATGTTGCCGTGGTAGATACCCTGGCGGGATTTAAACCACTGCGTGGCGTTTATGGTAATATTGACGGGAAGGAAATACGTGCTGAGTACCCCGAAAACCTGCGTTTTAAATGCGAGGAGGTTGATGTTTGGATGACGCACATTGGCGGTTATCCCGACAGGTACGATCTGCGTATCCGCGAAGAGATCTATGCCAACCCGCCTAAATTGTTCATATCAGGGCACTCGCACATTTTAAAAGTAATGTTTGATAAAAAGATAAATTGCCTGCACTTAAATCCCGGTGCTGCCGGTAAACAGGGCTGGCAAAAAGTGCGCACATTAATGCGTTTCAGTATCAATGGCGCGTTGATACAGGACTTGCAGGTGATTGAGTTGGGAGCAAAGTAACGTGAGCCACTGCAATATTTAGGGTGCGCCACTTGTAGAAAATGCGCCAAAAATTGCTAAAAATTAGTTTTCTGATTATCAATAAATTAACGGCTATCCGGCTTGAAATAAAATGACTTATTAGTCTGCGCCACTGTGCGCCGCTTTTTTGTATAAAATGTTAAATATTAGGTAGTTAACAAAAAATGAGTGCGCCATGTGCGCCACTTTAAAATGGCGCACCTATTTATAACAAACCACCTTTGGCCGATCCCATTTCAAATACAGAATCTATAAGTAACTCGCGTTGTTTACCGGCAGCTACCGCCAGTTGGTCACAACGCTCATTTTCGGGATGCCCGTTGTGGCCGCGCACCCAGGTAAATTTGATGTTGTGCAGTTTGCTGATATCTAGATATCTTAACCAAAGGTCTTTATTCTTTTTATCCTTAAAACCCTTTTGCAGCCAACCATAAACCCAGCGTTTTTCGATGGCATCTATCACATATTTAGAATCAGAAAACACTGTTACGTTTTGATTGGGTTTATTGAGCGCTTCCAGGCCCTTAATAACAGCCAGCAGTTCCATGCGGTTATTGGTGGTTTTACGGAAACCTTCAGACAGTTCTTTATAATGATTGCCTGATCGTAGTATCACCCCATATCCGCCCGGTCCCGGGTTACCGCTTGACGCGCCGTCTGTGTAAATTTCTATCATGTTTTAGTCCATAGCCCATGGTCGATAGTCCATAGCATGTGTGGCAAAAATAGAAAATTAATTGATGCGCTTGTGCTTAAGGCGTATGGAATTACCAATAACCACCACATCCGAAAAGGCCATGGTGAGGGCGCCCATCATAGGGTTTAAAAAGCCCAGCGCGGCCACGGGTATGGCTATAATATTGTAAGCGAAGGCCCAAAAAAGGTTTTGCTTTATGGTGATCAAGGTGTGTTTACTTATCTGCAAGAACTTCACAACAGACTGCAGATCAGTATTCAACAACACCACCTGTGCCGATTGGATGGCTATCTGGCTGGCGTCGTTCATAGATACGCCCACGTTGGCGCGGGTTAGGGCAGGGGCATCGTTAATACCGTCGCCTATCATTATAGTTTTACCTTTTTGCTTGTATATGTCTATCACACCCAGCTTTTCGTCGGGTAGCTTTTCGCCGTGTACCTCGGTAATGCCAATAGCTTTGGCCACCTTAAGGCAGCGGTTTTTGCGGTCGCCGCTGAGTAGCACGGGGGTAACGCCCATCTTTTTAAGCTGCGCTACCAGGTTGGCAGCTTCAGGTTTGATGGTATCGTCAATAGCTATCTGCGCCAGTAATACCTGGTTTTGGTAAAGCGATAAGTTGAAATCATCCTCGCCGGCTGTTTTGCCGGTGCCTAAAAAGTAGTTATTGCCCTCAACGTCTTCGGCGCGCATGCCCAGGCCCCGTTCTTCGGTAGCTTGTTTAAGAATGAGTTTGGTTTGGGGTGAGCCGGCCAACCCTGCAACAAGCGAACGGGCAATAGGGTGGTTTGAGCGTTCCTCAATGGCCACAATAATGCCGCGCACCTGCTCGATAGATATATCCGTTTCTACCTTAATATCTTTAATGCTGAACTTTCCGGTAGTTAGAGTTCCGGTTTTGTCAAACACCACAAACTTCGCATCGGCGGCGGCTTCAATGGTATCTCCGCCTTTTATCAATACACCGCTTTTGGCCGCCCTGCCAAGGCCCACCATTACCGCGGTAGGCGTAGCCAAACCCATAGCGCAAGGGCATGATATTACCAGCACGGCAATGGCGTTCATCAGCGAGCGTTGCATACCAACATCAGTTAAAAAGTAAGTAAGCACAAAGGTTAATACAGCTATACCGGTAACTACAGGCACAAATATGGCGGCTACCTTATCGCCAAGTTGTTGCACAGGCGGTTTGGCTGCCTGGGCCTTTTTCATAAGTTCGATGATCTTCGCCAGTATGGTGTTCGAACCTGTTTTGGTAGCTATCATGCGCAGGTTGCCGTGTTGTACAATAGTGCCGCCTATAACCTTGTCGTATTTTTGTTTTTCCACAGGTAAGCTCTCGCCGGTAAGCATAGCTTCGTCAACGGATGCGTTGCCTTCCAGTATATCGCCGTCAACAGGTATCTTGTCGCCCTGGTTTACTAATAGAATATCGCCTGGGCGCAGGTCGCTGGCGTTAACCACTTCAATAGTGCCATCAATCACGCGGTTGGCGCTTACTTGCTGATATTTCACCAGATCCTTAACCGCCGATGTGGTTTGGCTAACGGATCGTTTCTCAAATACATTGCCTAATAACACCAGGGTGATGATGGTAGCACATGTTTCATAAAAAAGGTAGTTCTCGCCAAGGTTTTGCAAGGTACCCGCCAAGCTATATATAAATGCGGAAGTTGAGCCAATAAAGATCAATACATCCATATTAGGCACGCCGCCTTTAACGGAATGAAAAGCGCTTTTGCCAAAATGCAGGCAGCCCACAGCAAATACCGGCAGGCATAGTAATAACTGAACCAATGGCGAATGCAGAAAGTGCCAAGGCAACACCATATGCAGCAACAACGGGGCGGTGAACAGGACGCAAAAGATAAATTTGTTCTCTATTTTTTCATAAAATTTTGGCTGGTGATTGGTAGCACCGTCAATTACCCGAAAGCCTAATTGCTCAATACCTTTAATGATATCCGGCAGCGGTATGGCGTTGTTTTGGTTGGAGAACTTTACCTCTTCGCCTGCAAAGTCTACAATGATGTTTTGCAGCCCTTTCTTTTCCAGCAGTTTATGTACACTAAGCGCGCAGTTGTTGCAATGCATGCCTGTAACGTTCAATTCAACCAGTTGCTCTGTCATAGTTAAACAAAGGTACCGCATTATTTAGAGTGGTTCTAAATGTGTGAGTCGGTTAAATGTAATTTTAAAAAATATCTTGCAGTTTGCGTTCAAATTTATACATTTGCACTCCCAACACGGTAGGTATAGCTCAGTTGGTTAGAGCATCGGTTTGTGGTACCGAGGGTCGTCGGTTCGAGCCCGATTACTTACCCTTAACGCCCCTCATGAAAATGAGGGGCGTTTTTTTACACTCAAATATCAACAAAAAAAAAGGCAAACCACCGGCCTGCCTCTTCTTCAATTTATTCCAGTTTCTTTAAATGGTAATTATTTTGGCCGAAAACTTACCTTCTGTAATTGTGCCGGTTTGATTTGCAGGTGTGGCGCCGGTAAATTGAAAAGTCCCCGAAACGACATCGGCAGAAAATTTGGTTATGGTAACTTTACCGCTTGTGCCCAGATAAGTGTGGTCATAGTCTGACACGGTTGAATAGGTAAGAATAGCATTATCCACCACTACATCAAACGTGCCTTCCTTAACATTTTGCACACTGATATTAAGTATTTGAGTGCCGTCTGTGCCAAGTATTTGTATCGTGTTCTGATTTTGGGTTTTATAGTGCGTAGCCAGCACATTGCTGTATTTTAGTGCTGTGCCATTAAATTTAAATGTCATACCGGCGGTAGCGCTGTTGCCGTCGGGATCTGTGCTGCTATCCCTTTTACACGCCGTAAAGGCCAGCATAAAAAGTGCTAATAATAAAAGAAAAGGTTTTAGGGTTTTCATATGCGTAATTTTCTTCCAATGTAGAGATTTTTTTTAAAAGTTATATTTATCAGCAATGTAATAGCTTGTTTATTAACTTCATTAATTTATTGATATGCAATTAATAGAAACAAAGCTTTTGCGTTAACGTTGCTTTATAACACAGTAACATCAATACCATGAAAAACGGATTTATCATATTGGCCCTGGCTTGCGTTGTGGCCGGCTGCCGTTCTAACGATCCCGCCCCAGGCGCCAATCCACCTGCCGAATTAGGTAAATATACCATCGTACCCGCATTCCCCAATATAGCCGCGATCAATAGCCCGGTTGAACTGACCGCGCCTAACGATGGTACTAACCGCATTTTTGTGGTATCGGTAAAAGGCACAATACAGGTATTTGCTAATGATGCCGCTGCAAGCTCTAAAAGTACTTTTTTAGATATAAGTAGTAAGGTTACGGCAAGTGGCGAGATGGGTTTGTTAGGGCTGGCTTTTAGTCCGGATTATAAAACCAACGGCTATTTTTATGTGAATTATGTGCGTCGTAATCCCGGTATTGAAACGGTAATAGCGCGCTATAAAGTAAACGCCGGTAATCCTAATCAAGCCGATGTAGCCAGCGAAGAGATACTGCTCACATTCTCGCAACCGTTTGAAAATCATAAAGGCGGCAAACTGGCCTTTGGTAACGATGGTTATCTATACATAGCCACCGGTGATGGTGGTAGCGCGGGCGACCCTAACCGAAACGGGCAAAACAGAAATACCCTGCTAGGTAAAATACTACGTATAGATGTAAACAATCGTGGTACCGGTACCGCCTATGCTATCCCCGGCGATAATCCGTTTAAGGGCGTAGCAAACACCCGCGAGGAGATATATGCTTATGGCCTGCGTAACCCATGGCGTTTTAGCTTTGATAAAACAACAGGTTTGCTTTGGGCTGCCGATGTTGGACAGGACAAAACCGAAGAAATAGATATCATAGAAAAAGGCGGCAACTATGGCTGGGTAACCATGGAAGGTAATGATTGCTACAGTGGCAATTGCGATAAAAACGGCCTCGCGTTACCCATTTATACCTATGACCATACCGTGGGTAAAAGCATAACCGGTGGCTATGTATCTCGTGACAAGAACCTGCCGGGACTTACAGGACGATATATTTATGGTGATTTTGTTTCGGGTAACATATGGGCGCTAACAAGCGCGGGCAAGCAAACTACAGCTAATGACCTTATCGGGAAGGTTAACGGCGGTACCTTGTCATCTTTTGGCGAAGACAGCAACGGCGGTTTGTATATTTTGAATTATAGCGACGGCAAAATATACAAGTTTGTTGCATCTCAATAACTATGCGTTAGCTATTTTGGTATATATTTATAGTATGAGAAACCTATTCCTGTTTTTTATCGCTATCATATTGGTAATGTCTGCCTGTAAAAAGGATGAACCTGATTTTACTGACCCCGGTAACTATATTAATGGTGTTGTTACCATCCCTACAGGTACAACAGGAGGCACGGGAGGTACAGGATCAACCGGTGGCGCCATAGGCGACTATTACCTTAAAGGAACCCTTGATGGAACATCGTTAAATTGGCGACAAATAGACGTTACCGAGGGTTGGGGGCCCGGCGTGGCATCGTCCAAATCACAGGATGCCAAGGGGAATATTATAGGTGCCATCAGCGCGTTATTAACTAATAGAACGCCATTAACGCCGGCAATAGAAATAGAGTTCGGTACCATCAAGTATAATTTGGATGATAACAGATCGGCCGCCTTTCATAGTTTTTTTGGCAGTACAACTGTTGGCGATTGGGTATATAATCCGTCTTTTGAACATAAGGCTAACGAGAAAAATGTTAGGGTAATTTATACCGATGCTAATAACAAAGTTTACGCAAGTGATGGTAGCCAGACGGGTAGCAGTTTCAAGGTACTGAGTATGGTCAACTTACCAGCTCCCAACATTGCGCAAAAAGAAAGCATAAAATTAAAAGTTACCTTTAGCTGTAAGCTTTATCCGCGTGATACACCGGGCGCTGCCTTAACGCTAAGTAATGTAGAAGCAGTGATCAATATTCAAAACGAGTTTTAACGCTGGCCGGGTTACACTTCTACCGGTCTTGACATCGGTTGCATTGCTGGCGGATTTTTCGTTTCTTTAGCTATCCAATTTATATCAACCATGATCAGATCAAAGCATTTGTTGGCGCTTGCCGGCCTGGTATGTACTTTTAATGTATCACCAACTATCGCGCAGCAAAACAAACCCAAACAAGTAACGCCAACGGGCAAACAACCGGTGGATTATGTGAATCCATACATCGGCAATATCAGCCATATGCTGGTACCCACGTACCCAACGGTGCATTTGCCAAATAGTATGATGCGCATTTACCCCGTACGGTCAGATCATACGTCAAATCGTATTGGTGGTTTGCCTTTGATAGTTACGGCGCACCGCAGCACATCAAGCTTTAATTTTTATCCGTACCAGGGTGATGAGATCGCTTTAACGCCTAATATGCCGCTAAGTTATGATCAGGAAAAAGTAACGCCCTACCGTTACCAAACATACCTGGATGATGCCAATGTGCAGGTTGATTATGCGCCATCGCACCAAAGTGCTGTTTACAGTTTAACATTTGATAAAAGCGGCGCTCCATACATCGTTATCAATACCCAGCGTGGCGAGTTAAAGACTAACGGGAAAATCATCAGCGGTTATAAAGAACTAAGTCGCACAGGTAAAGTATACTTATATGCAGAAACGGATATCGCCCCCGAAAAAACCGGAACTACCGCCCGCACGGGCTTAAAATGGGAAAACACGCCAGGTGCCGCATTGGTATTAAAATATCCAGTCGGAACCAAAAAATTAGGCGTTCGTTACGGTGTATCTTTCATCAGCGAAGAACAGGCAAAAAAGAACCTGGAACGCGAGATTAAAACGTATGATGTGAACGTGGTTGCCAATACTGCCCGCGCTATTTGGAACGAAGCCTTAGGGAGAATAAACGCTACCGGTGGCCCTGATAAAGAAACCTCAGTTTTCTATACTTCTTTATACAGAACATTTGAGCGTCCGGTTAACATTAGTGAAGATGGCCAGTATTTCAGCGGATCGGACGGCAAGGTGCATAGCGATGGTGGTAAGGCATTTTATACAGATGACTGGTTGTGGGATACCTATCGCGCTCACCATCCGCTACGCGTGCTGATAGACCAGGAAAAAGAAAATAATATCCTGAACTCATACATCGTCATGAGCGAGCAGACCGAGAAAAACTGGCTGCCAACCTTCCCCGGTGTAACCGGCGATTCGCGGGGTATGAATTCAAATCACGGTATTGCCAGTATGATAGACGCTTATAACAAAGGTTTACGCGGCTTTAGTTTAGAACGTGCTTATACAGCTTCAAAAGGAGCTATTGAAGAGAAATCGTTAATTCCATGGTCGCCGGGTGTAGCCGGGGGCGAATTGGATGCTTTTTATAAAGAGAAAGGCTATTTCCCTGCATTAAAACCCGGCGAAAAAGAAACAGTTAAAAACGTAAGTGGTTGGGAAAAACGCCAGCCTATAGCGGTTACCTTAGGTACATCATACGATGAGTGGTGTTTGTCGTTAATGGCACGTGCCTTAGGTAAAACCCAGGAAGCTGATAAATATCTGCGTGCCTCATACAATTATCGCAATGTATTTAATCCTAAAACCGGTTTCTTTCATCCTAAAGATAAGGACGGTAACTTTATTGAACCGTTGGATTATCGAACATCGGGTGGCCCGGGCGCACGCGATTACTACGACGAAAACAACGGCTACATTTACCGCTGGGACGTGCAGCATAACATAGGTGACCTGGTGCAACTGGTTGGCGGTAACGATAAATTTATTGAAGGGCTGGAGAGCATGTATAATACACCAATGGGCATGTCTCGTTGGGATTTCTACGCGATACTGCCGGATCATACCGGCAATGTGGGTATGTTCTCTATGGCTAACGAGCCAAGCTTTCATATACCCTATTTGTACAATTACGCAGGCGCGCCATGGAGAACGCAGAAACGTATCCGCTCGCTACTGGAGCAATGGTATCGTGATGACCTTATGGGGGTACCGGGCGATGAAGACGGCGGCGGTATGACAGCCTTCGTGGTATTTAGCGAATTAGGATTTTATCCGGTTACACCGGGTTCGCCAACTTACAACATAGGTAGCCCGATGTTTAAAAACGTGAAGATGAAATTAAGCAACGGTAAGGTATTTGAAATAAAGGCGCCTAATGCGTCTATTGCCAACAAGTATATCCAGTCGGCCAAATTGAATGGTGTTACCATTAATAAACCATGGTTTAATCATAGCGATATCGCAAATGGGGGAGTGCTGGAGTTAGTGATGGGCCCGATAGCCAACAAAAGCTGGGGCGCGGGTTCGCCGCCGCCATCGGCAGCGCCAATGCCTAACTAGTATTTGATCAAAATTTGTAAAGGTGCGGTATACTATTATATCGCACCTTTTGTATTTTAACAGATATGCTTATCTTTAAGTAACCAATAGTAATCCTTATGAAAAACCTAATCCTGATCAGTACATTATTTATCGGCTTCGTAGCTAAAGCGCAAATTAAAACAACAACTACCACCAATGCCGATGGCACCAAATCAACAAGTTTCGGCGTTCAGCTTACAAAACCAACTGAAACTGTTACGGCGGAAGCTAATTTTCAATATCCCACTGGTGTAAACGCGGAACCTATTGTTTATAAAAAAGGATCGAACGATAAAACCTATATATTGGTAGCCAACGAATCGAAGCCGGATATGTCAAAATACGAGATCGATATTTATGCAGGCAATAAAAAGCTATCAAAAGCAACCCTGTTGGTTTGGTTCTCGCTTACAAGCCCTAACAAGCAGAATTTAAGTGTTGGTACATACAGGTACAGCGATAAAAGCCCTTCAGAACGACAGAACTTTAAATTTGCCGGTACCGTTAAACTAGGCAGCACCGATGTGGATATAGTTGATGGCTGGGTACAGGTAAATACCTGGGATAAACGCATAGTACTAAACTATAGCTTAACCTTAAAAAACGGCGTAAAAACCACTGGCAAGTACGATACCGATTACCAGATTGAAGACAGAAGCGAACGCGAACAAGCCAATACCGGCATCAAGATCAATCAGCAATAATTATTCTGCCAGTGGATAACCTTTAGCGATCCAATCAGTTTTTAGGTTGGTGCTTAAGTTTAGTAACTTAATATTTGTAAAGCCTGCCGCTTTCAATTCGCGGTAAGCGGGTCGTATGTTAGGGCATTTGGCAAAAGGGCAGCAGCCGCAGTAAAAAACAATAGGCGTGTTTTTAGGTAAGCCTTCTATTTCCTTTTTAAGTTGGGCTATGTTCTCGGTATTTTTGCCGGCTCCTATATGTTTGGCGCCTTTAATATCTTCAACTACACCAATATTAAAAATTAGCGGCTTGGTAGTGGCTTTTGCCAGCGCGGCAGGCTCTAATAATTCAGTAGCTGCCCAAGGTACATCTAAGCCTGCAGATGGCAGGCTTACCTGCGCATTGACCTTTAAACTATACACATTTAGCGCGCAAAGGCATAATATAATTGCTGCAATTTTCTTCATTTTGTTGTTGGCTTATTAGGGCAAATATCCCATTAATTATTCAAAAAATAAGGTTTTAGTGTTTTGGTTTGCTGGCGCGAAATTTTTTGCGGCATGCATCTTGTTTGGTTTGTAGCAATCATAATTAATTGATAAAACAACCTACTAAAATGAAAACTCAAATAACGCTTACACTGCTGCTTGGCGCCGCGGTGTTAACACAGGGATGCGTAAGTAATAAAAAATACGCCGAACTGCAATCAAACTACAATCAGTTAGAAACTAAACAACGCGAATTAAAACAAAGCTACGATGTTACCCAACGCGAACTGGAAGTAAGCCGTACCCGTGGTAAAAGTTTAGAGGAACAAATAGCTTCCGAAAAAGCTAATCGTGCTGCTTTACAGGATGCTTTAAACAAATGTTTAGCAGGTAACGCGCAAGGTGGTGTTAACATTGCTAAGCTTGCCGACGAGATCAACTCATCAAACAAATACATTAAAGAGTTAATTGCTGCCAAAAGTAAAAGTGACTCGCTTAACATGGTGTTGACCAATAACCTGACACGCTCATTAAATAGCGACGAGTTAAAAGATGTTGACGTAAAAGTACTGAAAGGCGTTGTTTATGTTTCATTGGCTGATAACATGCTTTATAAATCAGGTAGCTACGAAATATCAGACAAAGCTGCTGCTACATTGGGTAAAATATCTAAAATTATCAAGGACTACTCAAACTACGACGTATTGATCGAAGGTAATACTGATAACGTGCCTATTAAACAAACTAACATTCGTAACAACTGGGATTTAAGTACGCTACGCGCATCGTCTGTGGTACAGGCCTTGCAAAACAACTACCAGGTTGATCCGAAAAGGTTAACAGCCGGTGGCCGTGGTGAGTATAATCCGGTGGCGGATAATTCAACCCCGGACGGTAAAATGAAAAACCGTCGTACTCAAATCATCATTACACCTAAGTTAGACCAATTTATGGGCCTTATAGGTAAACAGGATGAAATGAAACAGTAATAAGTTTAAATCTGTATATACAAAAAGCCTCGCCGGGATTGCCGGCGAGGCTTTTTTGTTGTCATCTGAAAGACTTACGAAGTTTTTAAAACTTCGTAAGTCTAATTTATACGAGCGCAAGTTTTAGGTGTCTAACTTATATCTTCACCTGCAACGTTAGGTAAAAAGTCCTGTTATCAGCAGGTAAAATACCCGGGCCTGGATAGCCTGTTGCCCTGCGGGTATAATAGTATTGATTTAAAAAGTTGTTGGCGCTGCCTTCCAGCTTAAAGCGTTTAAATTGATATGATACGCTGGCATCCATGATGGTGTACGCCGGAATTTCACCTATAACAGCTGATAAACCACCATCTGTTGCATTGGTAGCATCTGTAAATTGTTGTGAAAGGTGGGTGTATTGTATCGATGCTTTAAAATCTTTATAACCCAAACGCAGGCCTGCTTTTACGTTTAGCTCGGGCACAAATTCTACTTTATTACCTACAACAGCGGCTTCCTCGCTGCGGTTATATTTTGAGCGGATAACGGCAACGTTCGAAAACAAAACACCGTTCCAGTTCTCGGCATCCGGTTTTAACAGGCGCAAAATATCGGCTTCG
Source organism: Mucilaginibacter sp. A3364 (assembly GCF_059690715.1). Taxonomy (NCBI): domain Bacteria; kingdom Pseudomonadati; phylum Bacteroidota; class Sphingobacteriia; order Sphingobacteriales; family Sphingobacteriaceae; genus Mucilaginibacter; species Mucilaginibacter sp. A3364. Next base: position 1,947,489 of record NZ_JCAWED010000001.1, on the reverse strand, counting down.
GCATAACTTTCAATACCGCCAATTATGGCCTGGCCTATGTTACCGCGGCGGCGAAGCACCTGGTTGGCGGCGTTGGCATATTGTATTTCGCCTATGCGATTGTCGTAATTTAAAAAGAACGCGCTTACGTCATAACTGTAAAATACGGTTTGCTCGCTACGGATGCCTAAGTCAAGCGAATAGCCTTTTTCATCGGTAAGGTTAGGGTCAATGGTTAAGGATGGATTGGCTGTGCGGCTATCAGTAAATGTTATAGAGCGGTAGTTTTGCGATATATTGCTGTAAACATTTACGGTAGCACTTGGCCTGTAGCTTAAACCTACACCGGCCAATACAAAGTTTCGGCTTTTGTCGGTAGTTTCATTAAAGCGCTGAAAGCTGATGACATTGCCTGCCAGGTCCCGCGGTAGCGGCGCATAAAAACCTTTGGCTTTGGTATTGATGTTTTCGTAGCGTAAACCCGGGGTGATAGAGAATTTGTTGCTTATCCTGAAAATGTTCTCTAAAAATAAAGACGTGTTACGGTTAGGATAAATGTAATCGTTCTGCGTGTACTGGTCAGAATTTACGAAGTTAAAATCGGCATCCTTAAACTTGCTGCCTTCACCCTGTACGCTATGATTGCGGCCATGGTAATATCTGCCACCAATTAATAAAGTATTGCTCATGTTGGCTAATGTATAGCGTTTTAGGAAACGCGCCTCCGTACCCCAGTTGGTAAAATCGCCTTTGATCAGGTCGCGTGGTTCACTGCCGTCATCGGGTGTGGCTACACGGTTAGGCCTGAAGCCTAATGAATAACGGTATGCTGATAAGCCAAACACACGTAAATTAAATTCATTATTCTCATCAAACTTATGATCAAAATGCAGGGCATAAAGGTTCCAGTTTACTTTAAACCAGTTACGGTCACGGTTGCTTTGTTGCGGATCGGCTTTGAACATATCATCGGTCAAACCGCCCGGCTGTTGGGCCAGGTAGTCCATGTGAGTATAGTCAAAGCCAATTTTAGTTTTATTACTCAGCTTGTAATTAACGTTGGCGTATAAAGTATGACTATCAAAATGGGTATTTGGGCGCCAGCCGCCACCTTTTTTATACTGACCGAATATATAGTAGCTCAGGTTTTTAACTGTACCGCTTGCGCTTACAAACGAGCCGATGAAATTATTGGAACCAACAGTTTGTCGTGCCGTTAATTCAAACTCTTTATTAGCTACTGGTTTACGCATTACAAAATTTATCAAACCACCAAACTGGGTGCCGTATTGCAGTGATGCCGCACCGCGTACAATTTGAATCTGTCCAATAGCTTCTGCCGGCGGGGTATAGTAGCTTTCCGGGTAACCTAAAGCGTCGGCACTAATATCATAACCATTTTGGCGTACGTTAAAATTAGCCGTACGGTTAGGGTCGAGGCCCCGGCCGCCAACGCTTAGTTGCAGGCCAGAGCTTTCGCTTTCGTAAATATTTAATCCCGCCACGCGCGAATAGATCTGGCGCGCGTTATTGGTGGCCAGGTTAGCTACCAGTTGCTCGGGGATGATGACTTCCGATTTTTTGCCTTCGTAAATGGCCATGTTCTCTACACCCGCCAGGTGCGAAAAGCCGAAGTTGTTCTTTTTAACCTTTATCTCAACCTCGTTCAACTCATTGATGCTGTACTCCAGTTTCAGTACAATATTATTATTGGCGGTGATGCTGACCGGCTGTTGCCACTGCTTATGGTTGGCGTAGGTAGCCAGTAAAACGTATTCGCCTTGTTTAAGGTTATTAAAAGTAAATTCGCCTTTGCTGTTACTCACGGCAGTGCTTTTGTTATCATTTAAATAAACCACGCAGCCTTCAAGCGGCGCGTTTTCTTTAGAGGATATAACTTTGCCTGAAAGGCGATATTGAGCGAAGGTGATGGTGCTGCATAAACACAGCACCAGGGTATTAAAAGCCTTTAATTTCATCTGTAAATGGTAATATCCATGTTTTGGGTTTAAATGATTCCTGCTGTTTGGCCAGGTCAACCTTTGGATCGACCAATGCGGTACCCATGCGGCCGTTAAGTGCTACGTATGAATCAACGTACACCTGCGGCGATTTAAACCCTTGTTTTATATAATGATCTTTTAAGATATGTGCGTATTGCAGCATCATATCCGGTTGTGTCGACATCATTTTTTCCTGTAGTGGCGTCAGGAAGTCATTGTTGTTAATGATGGTGTTTTTGCCCGCTTCGTCGCGCACTATAAATTGCGCGTAGCCGGCTTTCTCCATTAGCATTACCCGCCATGAAAAACGGTAACCCTCTTCGGTCCAGAACAGTTCGCCCGGATATAGCAGGTAACGGAAAGGAAAAAGTAGCTGAATAAAGAGAAACGTAGCAAATCCTCCAATCAGTAATTTATGGGTAGCGGCTTTGTAAATTAACTGCTTGTCGGTATCGATAAACCCGGCAGGCGCCTTAAATATCTTGTTAAGCCAAGAGATGATCTTTAAATGAAAGGCCGGCGAAAAAAATATCAGCGCGGTAACGATCATCACATAAGGAAACATCCCGATAGGAAACAATATTGCGGTAAGCCCATGGAATACCACTACCGTGATATAAGCTAACAGGCGGGTGCATTTATTCCATAGTAAAAACCCAATGCTAAGGTCGTACAAACAACCAAACCAGCTAAAGGCAAAATGTATCCAGGTGTAGTTAAACAGGCCGCCAATAACAGGCATATCGTTACGTGCCGGTAGCCATATTTTAAGTGGGAGAGCATGAAATAGCCAATCGCTGTTAAGCTTGGCAATACCGGCGTAGAAATACAAAATACACACCATTACCTTGATAATATCAATACACCATTGCGGTATGTAGGCGGTCAGCTTGCCTTTATAGCGCCAGGCATCAATTGAAAAATACCTGTTGGCGGGTAAAAACATTAGCATGAACAGCACCAGGCTCATGAAATAGTAATGATTTAGGTAAGTGCTTTTATCAATGAGCTCAATGTAAGTAAAGCTTGTAAACAGTGTGATACTAGCTATCCTGTAAAACAATCCCAAGGCAACAAATAAAGCAGCGGCCCCGCAAATAAAAAAAAGTCCGTAGGTATAGCTACCCAATGGCTTTACAAATTCAAATCCGTAAAACGGGAAGAAATAACGGGGCTGTACATAAAGCGTATCTATCCATCCGTTTAACCAAAAACGGGTAATGCTTAATAAAAGCATTACCCCTGTGGCTATACGGAATACGGATAAAGGGGCAGCATGGGTTGATTTGGATAAGTATAAACTAACCCAACTACCCGCGCCTTTAGCTTTAGTCACCGTCATTATCAGTGTAGGAGATTGTGATACTTATGGCCGATGTCATGTCAACCTTTAACATTTTAACTACTTTTTGATACTCGTTATAAGTATCTATCATCGTTTGGTTGTTGGTATTGATCTGCGCGTAGAAATTCTCGGGCAGGGTAGCTAGTTTAGCACTAATAACACCAAACTGAGTATTGATTGTAGCCGGTAAGGTGGTATTGCCTAAACTCGTTAAATAAGTTTTAAAAGATGGGCCCTCGGTACCGGAGGTAATACCTTTACCGTTAAAAAAGTCGATAGTAGCTTGTGTAGCGGCTTTGGCTAAGCTTGCCGAAATGTCTTTTTTGTAAAAAGCCTCAACTTTGTTAGCCGCAACAACGCCATTCATCATAGCACCTGACGGGATACCAAATTTGCCCGAACGGATGTAGCGCTCAAAGTTTAAGATATAGCTATTGGCCATCACCGATGTTGACGAACCCGCGTCAATACCCGTTTTGTTAACAAACTGATCGCGATAGGTGGTAGTCCAGTCAGTATAAACTTTAGTAAAAGTGGTGTTCATACGTTGGGTTAAGCGTTTTACGTAGTCGATACGCTTAACACCGTCTGTCGGGGCGGTATAGTAAGCCACAATGGCGGCATCGTTGGCTGCAACACCGTTTAATAGGTAATCAAATGCCGGGAAACCTTGCGCCGGATAAGCAGCTGCAACGTCTAAATTGGCAGAAGCACCCGTGTTAATATAGGTAGCTATCTGTGTTTCGCTGGTGGGATATATATTAAATAAGGAGCGGATAGCTTCTGTTTGCCCCGGACCGAAATCAAACAATTCCACTTTTTGCCACTCAATATAAGCCTCAACCCATGCCGCTCTAAAATCAGTAAGGGTGGTGGTGCCCGGGGTAGTGGTAAAGGCATTTGACTTGGTAACCATCGCGTCAAGTTTAACTTTAAACTTAGTGTATGATGGGATAACAATATTATCGGCAATATTGGTTAGCATCAGCTTTCTGTTGGTTGCCTTAGCGTCTGTTTCGGGAGTAGGATCAGGTGATGATCCTTTTTTTGAACAGGCAAATATGCCTGCTACAATAGCGCCTAATAGTATCGCCGCTACTTTTTTACTTTTTAAAAACGTCATATCCTAAAATGATGAAATGGGTTGCCAAAAAATATGACAACCCATTTTATGTTTTTATTAAAATTTACTATAAACTAAATTTAGCTTTGATAGCTGCTGCCGCAGTGTTGATTTTAGGCTGAGTTACATCCCATAAGCCACCATTGGCATTTGAGCTTAACAAGTTATTCAATATGCCATCAGAGAAAGCAGCGTCGCCACCTTTTACTTTTAAGAAACGTAAAGAGTAAACAAAACCACCGCCTTCGCCAATATCGTGTGCACGATCAGCATCAGTAGCTCTGGTACCCCATTTTTCAAGGTAACCCACGGCAGCTTTAGCAATTGCAGTTTCCATAGCGGTTCTGATAAATAAAGCTTGTTTTTTCAGCTCCACTTTGTCATTATTAACAATAGCCGCACGGCCTTTTAAAAATGCTAAGTAAATATTAGGATAGTCGGTTTTGTTGTATTCCCAAACATATGAGCCTAAAGCAAACTCGGTAGTACCTCTAACCGCATCGGTTGAACCCGCAAGGTAAATAGCGCTAGGGGTTAATAAGGCATAAGCTTCATCCCAGTTGTGCTCTAATTGCGTGTAGTTTTTACCTGAAACTAAAGTGTAGTTATCAGCATCTAAACCGGTGTTTAATAATACGTTACCGATATAATCATACTGTAATGCGCCGATCAATGATTTTTGAATGATCTGGGCAACTTCAATACCACGACCGTCAACCATACGTGTACCTAATTTACCGGCAACACCAGCAGAAGCGGTAGCACCAAATGAACTACTTAAAGTAGCCATTGCAGTAAGGTCGTTCTCAACCTTAGTACGAACGGTAGCAGCATCAGCAGCTGATAGGGAAGAAGCTACTGTATTTTTTAATTGAACAGAAGTACCATTCAAATCAGCATAAGTACCTGTAAACGGAGAACCTGTATTGCTAAACATGGCTTTCATTACATCTGCGCTGATAACGGCTGAAGAAGCGGTACCCGCATAGGCGTTGATTGCCTGGAACATTCTGTAACGTTGGTTACCGCTTGTAAAATCAACTGTTGTAGTGGTAGTGCCGTTTACAACGAAAGTGCTGGCGTAAGGAGTAGTGTTAGTTAATGTAGCCGCGTTAACTGAAGTACGGATACTTGGTTTAGCAGGTTCTTCGGTTTTATCTTTTTTACATGCCGCCAGTGAGGAGACAGCCAATAACGCGATCGCCGCGAATTTTCCTGAATTTTTAAAGTAGGTCATTGTTGTTTTTATTTAGATTGATTATCGACAGCAAAGATATGCGCAATAATTCTAAATCAAAATTTATTTAGAATTAATCTAAAATAAAGTTTAACGAACGATCCTATAGGAGATAATATCTTGAAAATGAATGACTTATTAATTTAAGATTATTTATTTATACTAAGTTTAAATAAAAATAACATTGAATTGTGTCAGTTGTACACCTATCGGTGCTTTTTCTCTTTATTCATCTTGGCCTTTTTGCTGGCGCTGATATTGTAATTTTTATTGTTCGAAGCTTTTTTTTCGTGGAATGCTCCGGCGGGGCCCTGGTCTACTTCTTTAGTAGGTTTAATGCGGAGTTTCTGGCTTTCATTTACAATTACCAGGTCCTCAGGCAGGTCGGCTAATTGCATTTTTTTGCCGATAGCTTGTTCTATCTTTTTTACCTGGCTTAGTTCCATGTCGGTAGCAAAGGTTAGTGCCAGGGTATCGGTATCTGTTTCGCTAGCGTTATGGGTAACGTGGGTTATAAATGTGTCGGTATCCTCAGGCACATCAAAATGAATCAGGAAAGGTACACCGCTTACATCAATGCTTTCTGTATTTTCATTCACCACTAGTAATATGCGGGCTTCTGTTGTAGTCATAAAATCAGCTACGCTGTTAAAGCCATTTACATCATAAAACTTAGGGTTTAAATACGCAACCGCTTCGTTTACGCGGCGATTAAGGCTTTGATAAATACGTTCGGCGGTAACCTGGCCGTTGATGAAAACAATGGTCTTGGTAAACAATTCCTCATCCTGCATAAATAGGTTAAGCAGGTTAACCTTGGTTAAAAAATTGGGTACTTTATATAATAGCTGGTCGTAAGTTTCTATAGAAGTTTCATCAAGTTCTTCTACCTCCACTATAGCCGGATCTTTTAAAAACGGCATGATCAGGCCTTCCAGTTTATCATGCAGCACATCGGTAAATACCAGTCGTTGTACTTTGGTTAAGCTGTTGGCCAGTTCAACCAATGGTAACTGGAATCCTTTTTTGATCATGCGATCGGCATCATCAACTATAAATAATTCAATTTTATTAAGGTTGAGGCCCAACTTAAGGTATATAGCACGCGCACGATCGGGTGTGGCCACTACGATGTCGGCACCATCAGCCAAAGCATCCATTTGAGCTTCCAGTCCCGGGGTTACGTATAGGCCTACTATACTAATGGAGGTGTTTTTATTGATACGGTTGAAGGTTTCCATCATTATCAGTACGTCGTCTTTCTCGGGCACGAGTATCAATACCTGTGGCACACCCTCGGGCGCGTAATTAAAGCGGTTAAGGGTACCAAGCACCAGGGTAGTTGTTTTGCCGGCTCCTTCGGGTGCCACAACAACCAGGTCCTGGCCGCCAATAATACGGTTCAGGGTTTTTTGTTGAACCGTGGTGGGGGTGGTAAAACCCAGTTCGGTTACCGATCGTACCAGTTGTTTATTAAGCTTTATTTTTTCGAACCCTGCCATACTGTAGTATCAATTATTGAGGTGCAAAATTACCGTTATAATTCGGGAATAGGAATTTTAGCTTGCTTATTTGCCCTTTGGGTACAGTTATTGTATGATGTATAGCAAATCAAATATATAATAACCATGAAAACACAGGATTTTAAAAACCACGATAATGCCCAGGGTAGTAGTACTGCCGACAGGGCTTTTACAGATCAACGTGAAGCACAAAAAGCAAAAGGCATAAGTAACGCCGGCGGACAGAAATCCTTCCAAACATCCAGTAAGGATAGCGCCCATCAGGCACCCAAAAAGAAAGACTAATGTCAAAAATGCCCCGCTATTTGCCGGGGCATTTTTATTGGAATATATTTGCGGCCGATAGCCTCTGTACATAAAGAGGTGTTATGTTATGAAAAAACTACTTGTAATTTTTAGCTGTGCTATCGTACTGGCTGCCTGCAAATCCAACAAACCTACCGCGCCCTTCACTATTGGCAAAGTAATTAAAACCAAAGTAGGTGTTACTATGGGTGTAATGATCAAAAACCGCCTAAGCAAGCGCCAGATGGTTGATATCGCGGCGCGGATAAAAGAAGATAGCTCGCATTATGAATCGATACAGGTTGATTTTATACTGCCCGGTAACGATTACAACAATAGCGGCGGTATAAGCGTATATGCTATGGCCACTTATCCTAAACCTGGTATGGTGACTCCTAAAGACACGGTTACGGACGACGATAATAATTTTTTAAGTTTCGAGTTTGTAGGTTTCACACCCGAACAGGCCAAAAGAATATTAGCACTTGACCCAACAGAGATGCGCGGTAAACAGATGGTAGGTAAATTTATTGATGACAACACTCAAACTGTAAGTATTATCTATGATGATAAGCGCGAGGGCCAGTACTATATTTTAGAATTGGATACCACAGGCAAAGTAGTCTCAGCTACCCAACCGTTGGTAGTCACTCATAACGGTTTGCAGAAAATGGTGATATCAAAAGCTGGTGATTATATGACGCTAAAGGATAGTATATTGACTATGTATAGCATACAGGACCCCGAGAAGCCGTACAGGGCTGTAAAATCAGGGATATAATGAATCTCGATAGATAAAAAAGCCGCCGGATTATCCGGCGGCTTTTTTTGTTTATTGTTTCGATAGTGATTACTTGACCACCAATTGCGCTGTATTACGGCTTACCTGCTCCAATAACACGGTTTTACCTTCTGTAAGTTCGGCTATGGTAGTGCGTGTGTAATGCCTTGTTGTAATTAAGGTAAGGCCTGTGTTATACTTAGGTTTATATTCAGTATTAAGGGCCGTCAATAGCCTCTCCAGGTTATCCTCTTTATGATCAAAGCAAACGCTAAAGCTAAGCGCCGATGTTTGCATAGTGTTAACCTTAATATGATTTGCGGCGAATATGCCAAATATATCACTCAGATGATCTTCAGTTACAAATGAGTAGTCCTTAGTAGCTATGGATACCAATACCTGGTTTTGCTTTAAAATGATCACCGGTTTCTCGAATACGGTAGACGCTGTTTCTTTGATCAACGTTCCCGGTGCGTCGGGATCAACAAACGATTTTACCAGTAACGGTATCTTAGCGTTTTGCAAGGGCTTGATAGTTTTGGGGTGAATAACCGTAGCGCCGTAATAGGTCATTTCGATAGCCTCGCTATAAGTAAGTTCATCAAACTTCACAGTATCGTCAAAATGCTTGGGATCGGCGTTTAATACGCCGGGTACGTCCTTCCATGTGGTTACTGATTCAGCATTCAGGCTTGAAGCAAATATAGACGCGGTATAGTCTGATCCTTCACGACCCAGAGTAGTAGTAAAATTCTCTGATGTACCACCCAGAAATCCTTGTGTAACCACAATACTTTTTTGTAACAATGCAGGTATTTCTTCGCCGATGCTCTCGCGGGTTTTATCCCATAGTACGGTTCCTTCGCGGTAGGTATTATCGGTGTGGATATAACCGCGTACATCAAGCCATTGGCTTTTTAAACCAGCTTTGTTGAGGTAAGCCGATACGATACGGGTTGAAACTAATTCGCCTACGGATACGATCTGGTCATAAATGAAGTCGTAGTCGTCATGCGGTTCATCTTCAATCATCCAGTCTATCTCTACAAAAGTATTTGATACATCGTCAAATACCGGGTCGCCCTCGTCAAATAGTTCGGTTATAATGCCGTAGTGATATTGTTTGATCTCGTCGTATACCTGGTGAAGGTCATCGGTTTGGTCGGCGTAAGCCCGGGTTAGTTTTTCAAGCGCGTTGGTAGTTTTACCCATAGCCGAAACCACGATAAGCAATTGTTCGCCACTATACTTAGCCACCACATTAGCCAGGTTTCTTACACCTGCCGCATCCTTAACCGATGCGCCTCCGAATTTAAAAACAAGCATTTATTTTAAGTATTGAGTTACCACGGTGTTTGGTCGCAGTAGTGTTTTAATTTTTGAGTAAGGGATATTCAGTTCGGTTTGTCCGGCTGCATAGGGTTTGATCTCGTATTGGTTGTACAGAAATTTTAACCCAACCGGCGTTATTAAAAAGTTTTGCGGCAGCGCGAATTTATCATTTTTAAAAAAATAATTATCCTTAAGCGATGCATTCATAGCCAGCTTTTCCTGCTGGCAGAAAATAGTATCAGCTACAGCATTTAGCTTAGTTTCGTAATTATCGTTTAATATATTGCTCAATGAAACCTCTTTATGGCTTTTGATATTCCAATTAATAAACGAAGTAACACTGGCACCATGCGCACCACCCACGTAGTTGTAACCATCCAGCTGTAGTGTGGTGAGACTTGAATCCTGCCGTATCACTTTAGCTGTTTGATCAAGGGTATAAAAACGTCCGTATGCATTACCGTTTTTTTTGTCGCTTTCGTAATTGGTGATAAACTCGTCAACCAATTGTTGTATTTGCGTCGCCGGTTTCCTGTCTGGATTGTCAAGTCCGAATAGTGAGATCAGCCTTACATTAAGTGTACGGTTCAACACCGGATCTTTCTCAAAAACAGGATAGATCACATTGGCAACTGTACATGCGCTATCAGGCTTATCACCACAGTCTGAAGCACGTTTTTTTAGCGTGTCATACTTAAATGTTAACGTATCGGTATTAACATCGGGCGTTTGCTTTTTTACCGGCGAATCCCATTGGCAACTAGCCAACAATAAGGTTGCTATGCCTATCAGTGTTATCTGTTTTTTCATGTGGTAGATGATGTAGTATAACTATAATTGCTCTTTGGATAACGACGCGTTTAACCAGCCTGCATCCAAATGAGCGCCATATTTATTGTAAAAATTGATGGCCGGTTCGTTCCAGTCAAGCACCTGCCATACAACGCCGCTGTAGCCTTTTTCTTTGGCTTCTAACAGTATCTGCTCAAACAATAGTTTGCCGATGCCTTTTCCGCGCATAGTTTCGGTTACGATAAAATCTTCCAGGTACATGCGACAGCCTTTCCAGGTTGAAAAACGGGTGTAATACAGCGCGAAGCCAACAATCAGCCCATCAACCTGAGCCACAAAAGCCTTCCAAACCGGGTTAGGGCCAAAGCCGGCATCTTCAAACTCCTGCAAAGTAACGGTTACTTCCTGCGGCGCTTTTTCATAAAGGGCAAGTTCGTTCACCAGTTCCAGCAGGCGTACACAATCTTCTTTTTCCGCTACGCGGAGGTTAACATTTATCAAATTATCAGTCATGAAGTTTCTTTTGTTTATGCAAATCAAATTCGAAATTGAACATCCGAAACGGCAGAGCCCTCTTGAGCACCTTAGTAGAACAAACAACTGCGAAAAAATCGAAATCTTTCTAATTATTCTTCCAATGTTTTATCACCCGGTTGCCAAAAATGGTGCTGCCTACGCGTATCATATTACTGCCTTGTTCAATGGCCAGTTCATAGTCTGATGACATACCCATGGATAAGGTATCAAAGCTGCTTTCCTTACGGAAGAAACTTATTTTAATACCTTCAAAAAAGGTTTTCAATTCATGAAACTCATCGCGTAGCTGCTTCTCTTTATCAGTGTTGGTAGCAATACCCATCAGGCCGCGTATGCGGATGTTTTTTAGTGTTGGATATTCTTCGGCGCGTAACAGTTCTATCGCTTCATCAAAGCCTAAACCAAATTTGGTTTCTTCGTCGGCAATATATATCTGTAGTAACACGTCAATAACACGGTTGTTCTTTTCGGCGTGTTTGTTTATTTCCTGCAATAGTTTCAGGCTGTCAACCGCCTGTATCATGCTTATAAAAGGGGCAATGTATTTCACCTTATTGCTTTGCAGGTGGCCTATCAGGTGCCATTCAATATCAGCGGGTAATTGTTCGCGTTTATCTACCAGTTCCTGTACCATATTCTCGCCAAATATGCGCTGCCCTGCATCGTATGCCTCCTGTATATCAGCCGCTGTTTTAGTTTTTGATACGGCTACCAAAGTCACCTTTTGTGCCGCTGTTTCGTTTTTTAAGCTTTTGATATTATCTGCAATGCTCATTTATTGGTATTTTTGCTTAATTAAACCGCTAAATTACAGAATGCGCAAACATTATATCTTGTTTTTTTCAGCTTTAGTTTTTTTAACCGCTTGCAAAAGTAAACCAGAACCAAAGGGTTTATTGCCCGAGGATGTTTTGATACGCTTATTGGCTGATATACACATAATTGATGGCAGTTTAATAAACGAGGTAGGCCCCGATAGCCTGTACAAACACGGCACCGGCAAGTATATGTACCTGTTTAAGCAATACCATACCGACTCAGCCACGTTTAAAAAAACAATACGCTTTTACAGCCTTGATAACGAGAAAATGTTAAAGGTTTATGGCGAGGTTGGTAATATTATTCAGAAAAGAACCGACTCGGTTAACAACCTGCAAAATGCGGTAGCACAGAAAGAACTGGAGCGTTTACAAAAACAAAATAAAGACCTTGAAAAAGGTAAGCAAGAAAAAGAAAAACGCGACCGCGACCGCCTGGAGTTGATTAGACAGGAGAACGAACGCCGGCAGCAGGATCAGATAACCAAAGAGCAGGTGGAGGAACAGCAACGCGCCACTTTAGAGGCTGCACAGCAAAAAGCCAGGCGCCAGCGCGATTCTATCAACCGCGTTATTAAATCGCGTTCAGCAAAAAAATATTAATAATTATAACAGAACTAGAATATAAAATGCTTTACCCCAATAATAGTATTGATAAGCTGGGTTTTACCGAGGTAAAGGAATTAATAAAGGCGCATTGCCTGAGTATCATGGGTCAGCAAATGGTTGACAAGATACAGGTGATGAGTAATTTTGACCTGATAAGCAAGTTTTTAAACCAGGCTAACGAGTTTAAAAACATCCTGCAAAATGATGCGGCGCTGCCGATACATCATTTTTTTGATATCAAATCACTGGCAAATAAAGCTAAGCTGGAAGGTGCTTTTTTAACCGAAGAAGAGTTTTTCCAGGTACTGAGCTCGCTTACCACCGTGTTTGCCGTCATCGCTTATTTTAATGAGCGGGAGGGCCAATATCCAAACCTGGAAGCGCTGTTTGAGCACTTGCCGATAGAGAAAGCGATCATCAAAAAAATAGAACAGGTAATTGATCCTAAAGGAAAAATAAAACCAAACGCTTCGCGCGAGCTGGCCGAAATTACTTCGGGAATAGCTAAGGCTGAGCAGGATGCCCGTAAAAAAATAGACCAGATATTTAAAAGCGCTTCGGCCAATAACTGGACGGCCGATGGTTCATTAACCGTGCGCGATGGCCGCTTGTGTATACCTTTGCTGGCCGAGAATAAACGCAAGGTTAAAGGTTATATTCATGACGAATCAGCCTCGGGCCAAACCGTGTACCTGGAGCCTGAAGAGGTTTTTACGCTCAATAATAAAATACGCGACCTGGAATTTGAACGACGACGCGAGATCATTAAAATACTCACCACGCTTACGGATGAATTAAGGCCCTATGTGCCCTTATTGCTTTCGTATCATGGATTGCTTACCAAGTTGGACTTTGTACGCGCCAAGGCTTTGTTTGCTATTGATATTGAAGGGCAGATGCCACAGGTGGTTAATGACGCTAAGCTTAAGTTAGTAAATGCGCGGCACCCGCTACTGTTTTTGAATTTTAAGAGGGAACAGAAAACGGTAGTGCCCTTAAATGTCACTGTTGACGATGGTACACGCATAGTCGTGGTTTCGGGCCCTAACGCGGGCGGTAAATCGGTTTGTATGAAAACGGTGGGTTTGTTACAGATCATGGTACAGGCAGGATTGCTGATACCGGCTGATGATACCAGCGTAACCGGCGTATTCAAACAGTTTTTTGTAGATATTGGTGATGACCAGTCGATAGAAAGTGATTTAAGTACCTACAGCGCGCACCTATCCAAAATGAAAACTTTTGTGGAGCAGGCTAATGTTAAATCACTGATACTGATTGATGAGTTTGGTACAGGCACCGATCCGCAATTTGGCGGACCGATAGCCGAGGCTGTGCTCGAATCATTAAACCACAAAAAGGTGCGTGGCATGGTAACCACACACTACTCCAACCTTAAAATATTTGCCGGTAATACCGAGGGTATTGAGAACGCTTCCATGCTGTTTAATAACGTGGAGATGAAACCGCTTTATATATTGGAAGTAGGTAAACCAGGCAGTTCATACGCTTTTGAGATAGCCCAGAAAATAGGCTTGCCTAAGGATGTTCTTAACTTGGCCAAAAACAAAATAAGCGCCGGCCAAACCAGTGTTGATAGTTTATTGGTAGGATTAGAGCGCGAGAAAAAAGAAATACTGGATACCCGCGTAAAACTGGAACGCCAGCAAAAACACGTTAATATTTTATTGGCCGAAAACGAAAAGCTGAAAGCGTTTTACGATGAGAATAAGAAAAACCTCATCCGCGAAGCAAAAGATGAAGCCAAAAACATTATCCTGAACGCCAATAAACTGGTTGAAAACACCATTGCCGAAATAAAAAGCAACAACGCCGATAAGGAAAAAACCCGCGATCTGCGCGAGAACTTAAGTCGCGAACTGCAGAAAAATCAGGCGAAACCGGAAGTTGCTAAACCTAAGACTACGGAGGATGAAGAGATCAAGGTAGGCGATTGGGTGAAGTTAGTTGATTCGGAAACCAGCGGACAGGTGTTGGAGATTGTAAAAGAGAACGTGATCATAGCCATTGGCGATCTGCGTACGGTAGCTAAGAAAAAGCGTGTGCAGAAGGTTGCCAAATCAACCATACCTAAACAGGTTAGACGGGCGATGACCAGCAATACGGGCGATGTAGCCAGTTTTAGTCCAGAGATTGACGTGCGTGGCATGCGTACCGAAGATGCTTTAGCGGCTATAGAACGTTTGCTGGACAGGGCGGTGATGATGGGTTTCGGCAGCTTGAAAATACTACACGGTAAAGGCGATGGTATTCTCCGAAAAATGATCCGCCAGTACCTCAAAAAATACGATCAGGTTGACCGTATGGAGGATGAGCACGCTGATAGAGGCGGGGATGGGATTACTTATGTTTATTTGAAGTAGCAGGCCTTTTTTGTCATTGCGAGGAGGAACGACGAAGCAATCTCCGCGGACCGGTCGCACGCAAACCTATCCACGGAGATTGCCACGCTTCGCTCGCAACGACATAAATTAATTATTCGGCCTGTCCATCCTTATCCACCGTACCTTCCTCCGTTTTATTATCACCATCCGGCGTAAAATTGCTATTCTCCGGATGTTCTTCCGACGGCTCTGTGCGGCGGAAATACTCATTTTTATAACCCGCGTTTTGAGATGGGTTATTTTTATCGTCGCCCGCATGGGTAACATTATTCTCGCCAAAATTCTGGCCGCCCATGGGCTGGCCCTCTCTTACAGGTTTGGTATCTTCGTTATCGTTGTGCAACATAATTCTGTTTAGTTGGTTATATAGTATAATGCAGGTACCATGTATTTGTTTTAACTTTAAGTACCAATTGTAAACCTATGAACAAAGTATTTGATAATGCCGATGAGGCCATTCAGGATATACAGGATGGTGCCACGCTGCTTTTGGGCGGATTTGGTTTATGCGGCTTGCCCGAGAATTCCATTACCGCTCTGGTAAAAAAAGGAGTGAAGGACCTGACCTGTATATCCAACAATGCGGGGGTAGATGATTTTGGCATAGGACTTATGTTGAAACAGCGACAGGTTAAAAAAATGATCGCATCCTACGTTGGGGAGAACGCCGAATTTGAACGCCAATTACTAAGTGGCGAGTTGGAAGTTGAGCTTATACCACAAGGCACCCTTGCAACCCGTGCCATGGCCGCCGGCTATGGCATGCCCGCCATATTTACCCCGGTGGGTGTCGGTACCGAAGTAGCCGAAGGCAAAGAGATCCGCAATTTTAATGGGAAAGATTACCTGATGGAACTTGCCTTTGATGCTGACTTCGCCATTGTAAAAGCCTGGAAAGGGGATATCATGGGCAATCTCGTCTATCGCGCCACCGCGCGTAACTTTAACCATGTAATGGCCATGGCCGGTAAAGTTACTATTGCTGAGGTGGAAGAGCTAGTAGAACCTGGGGAATTGGACCCTGATCAGGTACATACACCGGGAATATATGTTCATCGAATCTTTCAGGGAATCAATTATGAAAAAAGGATTGAGCAGCGTACTGTAAGGACTAAATAAATAACACACGTCATTGCGAGCGTAGCGTCGCAATCCCCGATTTGCAAAGCGGAGATTGCTTCGTCGTTCCTCCTTGCGATGAGAAATCAGAATAACATGCTTGATAAAACAGGAATAGCTAAACGCATCGCCAAGGAAATAAAAGACGGTTATTACGTTAACCTAGGCATTGGTATCCCAACTTTGGTAGCCAATTATATCCCCGTACACATGGATGTTGTCCTACAATCCGAAAATGGCTTGCTTGGTATGGGCCCATTTCCGTTTGAGGGAGAAGAAGACGCCGATGTGATCAACGCCGGTAAGCAAACCATCACCATGCTACCCGGCTCGGCTATATTTGACTCGGCAATGAGTTTTGGGATGATACGGGCACGGAAAGTTAACCTTACGATTTTGGGTGCTATGGAAGTATCTGAAAACGGCGATATCGCCAACTGGAAGATCCCCGGTAAAATGGTAAAAGGCATGGGTGGCGCTATGGACCTTGTGGCATCTGCCGAAAACATCATCGTAGCCATGCAACACGTTAACAAAGCCGGCGAATCAAAACTGTTACCTCACTGCACTTTGCCCCTAACCGGCATCAACTGCGTTAAAAAAATAGTAACCGAATTAGCGGTGCTTGATGTACTGCCCGAAGGCGGATTCAAACTATTGGAACGCGCGCCGGGAATATCTGTTGAGGAAATAAAAAATGCTACGGCCGGGAACTTGATTATTGAAGGTGAAATACCGGAAATGAAACTGGATTAACTTAACAACTTTTCCCTTAACTCTTTTGATATTTCATCAGTAACAGCCTGTATATGATCTGCGGTATGCGTGTTATTGGTGATGATTTTATGGCACTCATCCCTGTAAGGAAGCAAGAACTCGTTATAGGCAGGTACTACGTGGTGTTCCCACTTGTATAACACATCCTCGTTGGAGTAGCCGCGTTCTCTCAGATCGCGTTTTAAGCGGCGTTGCAGGGCGATATCTCCGTCGGCCTCCAGGAATATGCGCATATCCAGGATCTCGTCAATTGCCTTAAAGTGAAATATAAATAAGCCTTCTACAATAAGGATAGGTGCCGGTTTTATCTCCAGCATTTTAGGCTCGATATTGGGGTTGTTAAAAGTGTATTCTTTTTTGTAGATAACCTCGCCGTTGATCAATTTAAAAATATCGCTTTCAAATTGTTGGTTATCTATGGTAGATGGGAGGTCAAAATTATACAACTTGTTTTCCTCGGGCGTCATATTATGCGCCACCGGGAAATAATAATCATCCTGCGATACCAAACAAGCCTCATCAGCTGTAAAGTGATCCAAAAAACGATTCAGGAAGAATGTTTTGCCCGAGCCGCTGCCACCGGCAATACCAATAATATAAGGTTTACTCATTCGGAGTACCGTAGCTAATGTTTACGTGTATGCGTTTATCAAGGCCGCCAATTGAGCTGGCAACATTTTTAGTAACTACAATTATAGCATCTTTAGTGCTTTCGTTATCCATTATACGGCCAACAACCTTGGCAAATGTGGTTCTGCCGGTCATAGGGTTGGTAATTTTTATAATGGTGCCATTAGGGGCAGTGCGGTGCAAAGCCAGTTTTTTGTTCGGATCTAAACTTGCATCATCAACCCAGGTGGCAATACCTTTTTCGCTTTTCTCGAACAAACCAAAACGGTTAGTGCCAAACTTTACGGCATTCGCGCTATCCTGCGGACTAACATAAGTGGTATCGCGTTTAGCAACCGGACGATCAACAACCGGGGGTGGCACATCTGCCGAACCTGATTTGATCTTTAATACCTGGCCATACGAAAGGGTAGTAGATGTTAAGTTGTTAAGCTTGGTAATATCATCAACCGTAGTATTAAAACGCTTAGCGATAGAGAATAAAGTTTCGCCGGCGGATACTTTGTATTGGGTGATGTCTGCACTGGCTGTAGCAGGCGTTTCGGCCGGTTTTTGTACCGGGGCCGGAGTTGCTACAACAGGTTGCTGTACTACAGGTTTATAGCTAACCGTAGCATCAGGCTTTGATGATTCAACAAAAGGCCTGTTGGTAGGTACTTTAATGGTAGCTCCAATTTTCATTGGCGCGTTACTGTTGTATTGAATAATTGTTTTTGGTGCTACACCGTATTTGCGGCCCAAAGAATAATAGGTCTCTTTAGGATCAATTTTATGAAGGATAACTTTTTTGCCATCCTGGTTCTCTACACCAACCGAATCAACTAACGGATTAGCGAAGGCAGTGGCAGATAGCAAAAGTATAGGGGTGAATAATAAAACTTTAAATTTCATAATAAATTCTTATTCAGTTAATTACAGGTTTATAACCTTTAATTCAGATTTGTTTTTAATGAAGATCAGCCGGTTTTTATACAGCATAAACGACTCAGGCTGCATTTTTTGTATATCGGTGGCCAATAAATCTTCGTAAACCAATTCCTCCTCATGCCATACATACAGGTGTTGTTTCAACTGCCCGCCGGTATGGGTGTGCAAAGATACAATTCTGAAATTATTGTGATCGAGGTAATGTACAATGTTTCCGTGGGGCTCAATATCCGGCTTGTTTTTTACAATATCGGCAGGTGCAGGCTCCGGCCATGCAGTGCTATTTATCAGTTCGTTATCAATACCCGGTTCATAATTACGCAGGTTAGCACCGGTGTGTATATCAGCCAAAAATAATTTACGTGGTTGTATCTGGCTGTTGTATAAAACGGGCCCGTTTTGGCTCATATGATCAAACGCGTAGGTGTAGTTACTCCATACGGTTTCGCCAGTATTATTTATGGCGATGACAGCTTTATGCGCCGGGCTTTTCTCTGATTGATAGTGATGTAGTAGTAAAATGCCGTCATAAGCGCCTTCCATGCCGGTTAGCCAGCGTTCGGGTGTTTCAAGGCCGGTGAAGTATAGTTCACTGGTTTTTAGGTTGATGCTGCTAAAGGAAACTTTTTTATCAGCTTCGCTACGTTCCTCCACAAAAATAGTGTCGGTAAGGGCGTCAATTTCCAGGCGCCATATCAGTCCGTCAGCTTGTTTTTGTACGTAGGGTAACAGCATCGTCATAAGTGTGCAAAGATGCTATTTATATTAAAAACAACCCTAATTTTACTAAACAAACGATTGTAAAATCTGTTAACCAAACAAATCAAAATCTATATCATATGAACGCTAAAGAAATAAGCCTGAAAGAAGGCGACGTAAAACCGGTTGTTGATCATTTAAACGACCTATTAGCCAACTATCACATCCACTATCAAAAACTACGCGGCTGCCATTGGAACGTTAAAGGGACCAGCTTTTTTACGCTGCACGTTAAATTTGAAGAGTTATATAACGCTGCAATATTAACCATTGACGAATTGGCCGAAAGAATACTAACCCTGGGCAAACCGCCATACAGCACCTTTGCCGACTATATAAAAACATCAACCCTTAAAGAAATTAATACCATTGGTATGAAAGATACCGCCATGGTGAAAGCTATAATTGAGGATATGGCTCAGCTGATAAAAATGGAGCGCGAAATATTAGACATTACCGCCGATGCCGGCGACGATGGCACCAACGATATGGTGAACCGTTTTATGCAGTTTAAAGAGAAAAACACCTGGATGCTGCGCTCGTTTGTTAACGAAGACTAACAGTATCCATCGTAAACAAAAAAGCCCCGTCAAATAAATTGGCGGGGCTTTTTTTGTTTGGCTATATTGATATTTTAATACCTGAAGCCTAAGGTTAGAAAGAAGTTGTTATTGCTTTTGCTAACCAATGCCAATGGTGTATTGGTATCAACCGTGTATGGTGTTATATTATAGTTGCCCGTTGTGTGCTGATAGGTAGCATCGATATAGTAATTTCTTATCCTGTAACCTAAACCGCCACTGGCAATTTTGGTAGATGACTGACCGGTTTTTGCCGGGCTCTCCAGTACGCCATATCCGGCACGCAAAGCCAATGGCGCTATCGGCCTGATCTCGGCACCTACGCGGGTATTGATAACCGATTTGTAGTTAGCTTTAATTTGATTGTTATCAAAAGTAGGATCAAAAGCATCGGATTTGCTGATACGCGTGGTGCTGTAATCAACAAACTCAACATCGCCGGTAATAAAGCCGTATTTGCCGATAAAATAGGATAGGCCCGCGGCAGCTTTATAAGGCGTGCGCATGCTGTATGAGAGAGGGTAATCCTCCGGCCCGTCATTATACTTGGAACCGCTGCTTAAGCTGGTGTTTAACTGTTCAGAATAAACATCATCAATTGATACAAACGTAGGCGAAGTGAACGTTGCACCCACGCGGAAACTCTCCGCCAGTTTATAAATAACCCCCAGTTTAAGGTTGATACCCGAACCTTTGCTGGTTTGATACTGTGAGTAAGTAGAGTTATAAGTGCGTGTAACGGGAACGGCAGGCGTGCCTTCCTGTATAGAAGCCGAGCCTGTTTCATTAAATTGGTTGGTTGACTTATACTCCAGGTCGGTGATACCAACGGCGAAACCTAAGTATAGCTTGTTGCTATAATTAGCACCTAATGAAATATTAATTTCCGACTGGCCACCTGTGCGGGTAATATTGTTCGCTTGCGCAACATTGGGCAATGAATTACTGCGGTAAGTTGGGTTGGCAGTATTGTATAAGTCGATCAGGTTATGATCATACGCCCAACCGGGTAAACCGTAATCAATGCCGCCGCTGTTGGCTAAACTCGCGTAATAATCATTAATGGAGTTTTTTGTATTGGTACCGTTAAAGCGTATAGTTTCATTATAATCGCTGGTGTGGCTGTAGCCTGCTCCAAAGTTCAGGCTTAACCATCCCTGCTCTTTATTTTGGCCGCTTGGGGTGTTTAAACGGGTGTAAAAAACAATACCCGCGTTGGCCAGGTTGCCATTGTTTTTATTGTTACTGCTTTGCGTGCCGAAATAATTGCTGTTGCGCTTGTTGCTAATATATTCGGGCGTTAGGCTAAATTCTGATTTGGTAAAAAAGCCCAAACCGGCGGGATTAATGCTAATGGAGCTGATATCGCCCCCAACAGCCGTTCCCGCGTTACCTATAGCTTTCATACGCGATGTTGAACCCGGCTGCCCGAGCGAAAACTTAACCGCGTCATTAGCATATTGCGCAAAGCTGCTTTTGCTTATGGCTACTATAGCCAATAAACTTAATATATATTTTAGTCTCATAGGTTTAAAATCAAATTACGGCCTAACCGGGCGACCGCCACCACCACCTGAACTACTACTGCTGCCACCACCGCCGCCGCTTGAACTTGACGAACTACTGCTCTGCGTTGACTGTGTTTGAATAACAGGCCTTACCGGTGCATCGTCACGTACCGGGCGTACCGCACGGCTACTTTGCGTAGTGTTGGTTTGTGTGTTACCGTTAGTGCTGTTTGGCCTTCTGCCCGGGCTGCTATTTGCCGCACCATTGCTGTAGCCCGGCCGGCCGGGTTGTCCGTTAGCATAACCGGGGCGCGGTCTTTGTCGGGCAAAGTTTCCGTAGCCAAAGCCGGTGTTTCCCCAGCCGCCGCCATAAAAACCGCCACCGTAGCCCCAGCCACCATAACCGCCGTAACCATATCCATAACCCCAAGGGCCAAACCCACCGTAAGGGCCGTAACCAAAGCCTGCATAAAACGGATCATAAAATCCATCATACCACGGTGAACCATACCAGCCACCGTAGCCAAAGCCTAAGCCGGCATAATAGCCGCCACCACCATATCCCCACGGGCTACCCCAGCCGCCATAGCCCCATGGCGAACCAAAGCCACCATAATAAGGCGAGTATAACGAACGGTAGCCATATCCCCAAGGCGAATACCAACGACCGCCGAAGCCCATGCCTATGCCCATGCTAAACCGGCTGTAAGGCGAATACCCCCAGCCATAGTTAAAATTGTAGCCGTAGTTAAATGGCGAGAAGTAACCAAAACGGTTTATACGCGAAGCATAATCACCATAATAGTAATACTCATCCGCATAATTATCGTATTCATTTTGTTGCTGCTGGTATCCGGCATCAGCATAATTAATCACATCGCCCGCTTTGGCCTTAGTATAGTACACATCATCGTCGCTTAAAACATCCGATGAGGCTATTTTTTGGGTAGAAGAACAGGAATTCAATGCTGTAATAACACTGATCAAAACGATACCTTTTAAAAGGTTTGTTTTCATAATATAGGTATTAAACTTTATTCAAACGTACGTTACATTGAATAACGTATAAATTTATAAATTTGGCCACAAATATTAGTAATTAAACAGTCAAAATCTATTCCACATTATATGAGCAAAGGTGTTGTAAGCAAAGAAGAGGATTATTCGCAATGGTATAACGACCTGGTGATCAAAGCCGATATGGCCGAATACTCGCCGGTAAGAGGTTGTATGATCATTAAGCCCTATGGTTATTCCATATGGGAAAAAATGCAGGGCGTGCTGGATAAAATGTTTAAAGACACCGGCCATAGCAATGCCTACTTCCCGCTGCTTATCCCTAAATCATTTTTTTCTAAAGAGGCAAGCCACGTAGAAGGCTTTGCTAAAGAGTGCGCGGTTGTAACTCACTACCGCTTAAAAAATGATGGCGAAGGCAATATTATTGTGGACGAAGAAGCTAAACTGGAAGAAGAACTGATCATCCGCCCAACTTCAGAAACTATCATCTGGAACACTTACCGTGGCTGGATACAGTCATACCGCGACCTGCCGATTTTGGTTAACCAGTGGGCCAACGTAATGCGCTGGGAAATGCGTACCCGTTTATTTTTACGCACCAGCGAATTTTTATGGCAGGAGGGCCACACGGCACACGCCACAGCTGAAGAAGCTGTAGCAGAAACAGAACAAATGCTGGAGGTTTATGCAGATTTTGTAGAAAACTTTTTAGCCCTGCCGGTAGTAAAAGGCCGCAAAACCCCTAACGAGCGTTTTGCCGGTGCTTTGGATACCTATTGTATTGAAGCTTTAATGCAGGATGGTAAGGCATTGCAGGCTGGCACATCGCACTTTTTGGGACAGAACTTCGCAAAGGCTTTCGATGTGAAATTCACCAATAAAGAAAATAAGCTGGATTACGTTTGGGCCACCTCATGGGGTGTATCAACCCGTTTGATCGGAGCCCTGATCATGGCGCATTCTGACGATGCGGGTTTGGTATTGCCGCCAAAATTGGCGCCAATACAGGTTGTTGTTGTGCCTATTTACAAGCACGATGAAGAGTTGGAGAACATCACCAACTATGTAAACGGTTTAAAGAAAGAACTGGTAGCCAAAGGTATCTCCATCAAATTTGATAACCGCGATACCCACCGCCCGGGAGCTAAATTTGCTGAGTACGAGTTGAAAGGTGTACCGGTACGTGTTGCCATTGGTAGTCGCGATATGCAGAATGGAACCGTTGAGTTAGCTCGTAGAGATACCAAAACCAAAGAAACCGTAGCACAGGAAGGTTTAGCCGCAACGATAGAAGCATTGTTAGAAGAAATTCAAACCAATATTTACACTAAAGCAGCCAACTTCCGTACGGAAAACACCACAGAGGTGGATACTTACGAAGACTTTAAACGCCTGTTGGACGAAAAGCCGGGTTTCCTTGCCGCACACTGGGATGGCACACCGGAAACCGAACAAAAGATAAAAGATGAAACTAAGGCTACAATACGTTGTATACCTTTGAATAATAAGCAAGAAGAGGGTAAGTGTATCCTGACAGGTAAGCCAAGTACGCAGAGAGTGTTGTTCGCCCGCGCTTACTAAGCTCTTTCTCAATTATACGCCGTCATTGCGAGGTACGAAGCAATCTCTACAGAGGACAGTCATCGGGAATAATTCTCATTGATTTGCATATGAAGAAATTGCTTCGTACCTCGCAATGACGCTTTTTATTAATTTGTAAATTAAAACGTCATCCTATGAAATTTGCGACCAAAGCCATCCACGCCGGCCAAGAACCTGATCCAACAACCGGCGCTGTAATGACGCCGATATACCAAACTTCAACTTATTGGCAAGCTTCACCCGGTGACCATAAAGGCTACGAATATTCGCGCGGTACCAACCCAACGCGTAAAGCCTTGGAGAACTGCTTGGCGGCTTTGGAAAACGCTCAATTTGGTTTGGCTTTTTCGAGCGGCATGGGCGCTACCGATGCGGTGATGAAACTCCTGCAGCCCGGCGATGAAGTAATTACGGGTGATGACCTGTACGGCGGTTCGTATCGTATCTTCACTAAAGTATTTGCTAACTACGGCATCAAGTTCCATTTTTTGGATCTTTCTGATCCTGAGATCATCCGCCAGCATACCAACGCTAACACCAAACTTATTTGGATAGAAACGCCTACCAACCCAACCATGCAAATTGTAGATATTGCAGCGGTTACTAAAATTGGTAAGGAAAAAGGTTTGCTAACGGTGGTTGATAATACTTTCGCTTCACCATACCTGCAGAACCCGATGGATCTGGGTGCTGATATTGTAATGCACTCGGTAACCAAATACATTGGCGGCCATAGCGATGTGGTGATGGGCGCTTTAATGCTGAATGATGAGGATCTGTATAAACGCCTGTTCTTCATTTATAATGCTTGCGGCGCCACACCGGGCCCAATGGATAGCTTCCTGGTATTGCGTGGTATAAAAACCCTGCATTTGCGTATGAAGGCGCATTGCGAGAACGGTCGTAAAGTAGCCGAATATTTGAAAACGCATCCACGTGTTGACAAAATATACTGGCCCGGCTTTACCGACCACCCAAACCACGAAATTGCCAAACAACAAATGCGCGATTTTGGCGGAATGATATCCATCACCCTAAAAGGTGCTGACCTGCAGGAGACTTTCAAAGTAGCATCGTCATTTAAAGTTTTCGCGTTGGCGGAATCATTGGGTGGTGTAGAATCACTGATCAATCACCCGGTTACTATGACGCACGCTTCCATACCAAAGGAAGCCCGCGAGAAAGTTGGCGTGGTTGATAACCTGCTGCGTTTAAGCGTAGGGGTAGAGGATGTGGATGATCTGTTGGAAGATTTGAAGCAAGCGTTAGCGTAATTTATATAGACACAACGGGCGCGTTGGATGTCATACTGAGCTCCGTCGAAGTATGAGCGAAGAGGCCTTTGCCCACATGCTTCGACGGAGCTCAGCATGACATCCTCTTTTGCATTTACTAGTATTATGATTGAAAACCTCAAAGCTTTCCTCGATTCCCGCGTAGCTCAATACAACCAACCCGGCTTCATCACTAACGACCCGATAAGTATTCCGCACCTGTTTACTAAAAAGCAGGATATCGAGATCATGGGTTTTTGGGCGGCTACGCTAGCTTGGGGGCAACGGGTTACCATCATCAAAAAATGTAAGGAACTGATTGCCCTGATGGATGGCGCGCCTTATGACTTCATCATGAATCATGAGGATATCGACCTGAAAAAGCTATTGAGCTTTAAGCATCGCACCTTTAATGATATTGATACATTGTATTTTATAGCTTTCTTCAGAAATCATTACGGTAACTACGCATCACTGGAAGATGCGTTTGTGCCGAACGAAAAGTGCCCGAAAGGAGTAGAGCCGGTAGAGTTTTATTTAAACTATTTCCGCTCATACTTTTTTTCACTGCCTGATTTTCCGCATCGTACCAAAAAACACGTTTCATCACCTTCGCAAAAATCAACCTGTAAGCGTTTGAATATGTTTCTGCGTTGGATGGTGAGACAAGACAATAACGGCGTAGACTTCGGCATCTGGAACCGCATCAAGCCAGCCGACCTCATTATGCCCTGCGACCTGCACGTGGACCGCGTAGCCCGGCACTTTAACCTCATCCACCGCAAACAAACCGACTGGCAAACCACCATCGAACTTACTCAACGCCTCCGCGAATTTGACCCGACCGATCCGGTTAAGTATGATTTCGCGCTGTTTGGTTTGGGGATAGAAGAACGTTGGGGTAGTAATGAAATTATTTCGATATTGTAGGAAATACAGGGTGTTACCCTGAGGCACTCGAAGGGTGAGCGCAGAGGCCTTTGCCCGCATGCTTCGAGTGCCTCAGCATGACAGCCCTAGTTTATAATCATGCAACAACACCCACAAATCTCCCAATTCCTCGCCGGCAAATCGCCTCACACGTTAGCGCTTTTTTACCATTTTATCAATGAGTTTGAAAAAATAGGTCCCATCACCATCGACGCTACCAAAACAATGATCGGTATATCAAACATTAATAAACGCATTGCCTGGGTAACACAATTGGGTAAGAATTTTATACATGTGGTATTTCCGTTTAAGGAGGCTTATACAGATAATCTCTGCTTTCAAAAGGTAGGGCAGGTGCCCGGGCAAAACCAGTTTAATCACCATTTAAGAGTGTTGCAGGCCGAGGATATTAATGAGGAGGTGGTTGGATTTATGAAATTAGCCTATCAATTGGGCTGAGCCAAAAGGTGCGCCACTTTGTTAAAAATGACTAAATTTTTTATTCCTAGTAATCAGCTTGTTAATTGAATTTGAACCTGATTTTTTCTGACTTAAAAGTCTGCGCCACATTGCGCCGCTTTTTTATGTAATTAATTGATGTTCAGAATTTTAATAAAAATTGGTGCGCCAAGTGCGCCACTTTTAAAATGGCGCACCCTGCTAGGCCTCTTCTTTAAAAAACACTTTGTAGTAGTTCATTCCTTTACCATCGTCAAAGCCTTTTTCTATCAGGTCTTTGTCGCCATGAATGTAGATGTGGAAGTTACGGTCAAGCTTCAAAACGCTTTTGTAAACCTTGGCCTGCTTTTTAACAGCATTATCTGATATCTCGAAAGTGTCTGATATCTTGGTATCAAACTCGTCCTCGTATTGGTTCTTAAAGTCTTTGAAGGATTGGATAGCCTGCGGGTTGCTGATCACTTCGTCGGCAAACTCGTCCATGTCAAAGGTTTCCTTCTCCTTAAAGTATTTCATCGAACGGTTAAGCAGGTCTATCTTATCGGCCTTGGTCATGTCAAACTCTTCGTCAATTTTGTTGGTCACGAAGTTTTTGTACACGCCTAACGCGTTGCTGGTTTGGTTATAGCTGTCGTTACGGATCTTGAGTTGCAGGAAATGATCTTTCCAATACACGGCGGCTTCGGCACCACGGGTGTTGTTGTCAATCACCACAACTTTGTAACCATTCTCTTTCTCGATATTGAATATAAGGCAACCCTTATCCAGTTTGTTGATGTTGATGGCGTTATCTTCATAATCAACACCAAAACCGCCCTTATCAGGGTATACCTTCAGATAGGTTTCCTTGTTTTCTGATTTGAAGATGCCTATCGCGTCCAGCAGGTTACCTTCTATCTGCACATCTTCAAAGTATGCTACGTACAGCTCGCCCGGTTTGATGTTGGGGTGATTGGCCACGTTATAGAGGTATTTGGCTATCTGCTCGCTCATGGCATGAAACTTCTCCTTATCCTCAAATACCTGCGAAGCGAAGTTGTGGATCTCATTAAGTGCCAGATCGCCGCTGCTGTGCATTAGGTGGTAAACCTCAACCGATTTCTCAAAAGGCTTTAAAAAGTATTGCTTTAAAAGGCTTGGGATCATTTCGTCTTTCATTTCCAGCGGATGATCGGAGAGGGCGTACATCTCGCTCAGGGCCTGGTTGCCAACGTGGTGTACTGATATTGTATCTAGCGAAGCTTCAAAAGAGGTTACCATATAGAAGGCGAAGTTAGTTTTTTTACTTTAGGGTTATAGGCATTGTTGATACTAATTTGCGACCTTTGCCCCCAAATGACGAATACCGAAGAAACCATTGTTGCCTTAGCTACCCCGGCCGGTTCGGGCGCTATTGGTGTTATCCGCCTGTCGGGACCAGATGCTATTACTATCGCTAACAGCGTGTTTAAGGGTAAGGACCTAACTAAGCAATCATCGCATACCATACACTTTGGTAACGTGGTTGATGGCGAGGTGATACTGGATGAAGTGCTGATGTCGTTATTTGTGGCCCCACGCTCATACACCCGGGAGAATGTTGTCGAGATATCATGCCACGGTTCTAATTATATTATCGAGTCGATCATCAAGGTGCTCATTAGAAAAGGTGCCCGTGCTGCCAAAGCAGGGGAGTTCACGCTGCGTGCTTTCCTGAATGGGCAGATGGACCTATCGCAGGCCGAGGCTGTTGCTGACCTGATCGCCTCAAATTCAAAAGCATCGCAGCAGGTAGCCTTACAGCAATTACGCGGCGGCTTCAGTAATCAACTACAAACCTTGCGTGAGCAGTTGGTAAACTTTGCTTCGCTGATAGAGTTAGAACTTGACTTCGCCGAAGAGGATGTAGAGTTTGCTAACCGCGATCAACTGAAGCAATTGATCTACGAGATAGCGAAAGTGATTGGCGCTTTGATACAATCATTTGAGTTAGGCAACGCCATTAAAGAAGGCGTAAATACCGTAATAGCCGGCCGACCAAATGCCGGTAAATCAACCCTGTTAAATGCCTTGCTAAACGAAGAACGCGCCATAGTAAGCCACATACCCGGCACTACCCGCGATACCATTGAAGAAGTGCTCAACATACGCGGCATCAACTTCAGATTGATAGACACCGCCGGCATCCGCGAAGCGACAGACGCCATTGAAAAGATAGGGGTAGAGCGCACTATGGAAAAGATAAATCAAAGCGCCCTGTTAGTATACGTTTATGATGCTGAAAAAATAAGCGTAGAAGAGCTAGACAGCGATATTGGAAGCCTGCAACGTCCCGGCGTAACCATGCTTATCGTAGCCAATAAAGCAGACCTACTTTCTGCTCAGAAGCTGGAAACCGTTGCCAATACCGAAGCAGTAATCATTTCAGCCAAAGAAAAAACACATATAGACGAGCTAAAAAACAAAATATACCACGCCGCCGTGAAAGACCAGCTGGATGGCAACGAAATACTTGTAACCAATATCCGCCACCTGGAAGCCCTCCAAAAAACCGAACAATCCTTAGCTCGAGTGCTCGATGGCATGGAAGGCGTAACGTCTGATTTCCTGGCTATGGATATAAAACAAGCCCTGTATTACTTGGGTGAGATTACCGGCGTGGTTACAACTGATGACTTGTTGGAGAATATATTTAGTAAGTTCTGTATCGGCAAATAGTCCCCTTCCCATAAACAAAAGGGCGCCTCGATGATCAGGGCGCCCTTTTACTTATTGGCAATTCAGTACCTATGTTTACTTGGTATAAATATCCAACCCTTTGCCTTTGGCAATATCCGCGTAATTAACAAACCAGCCTTTTAGCGGCGCGCCGCCAACTGTTAGCTTAGCGATATTCTTTCCGCGGCCTTTTTTGGTGATGATGAATTTTTTGCCATTACCCAGTTGCATCTCTATCTTGTCAAAAATTGGTACAGAGACAATATATTCCGGATCTGCCGGCGAGTAAGGGTATATCCCCATGGCGTTAAATACATACCAGCCCGTTAACGAACCGTAGTCATCCATACCCGCTAAAGCCAGGCCTTCCGGACCCATACCAAAATAGTCAGACAATAGTTTGGTTAAAATAGCCTGTGATTTTTCAGGTTTACCGAGGAAGTAGTACAGGAACGGGTAGTTAAAGTCGGGTTGGTTACCCATGCAGAACTGGCCCAGAAAACACGATAGATTGTCTTTAGCATAGCCACCCCATTTAACGGTGAATAATGAATCTAACTTAAGTTCAAAAGCTTTAGGGCTTTTATAAAGGCTGATCAGTCCCTTGGTATCATGTGGTACAAAGAATGAGGCCTGCCAGGCGTTCGCTTCGCGGTACATAAACTCGTAATAAGGATATCCGGGATCAAATGGCGTTACCCATTTGCCATCGGCAAGCCTGCCACGCATGAAACCTGTTTGCGCATCGAACACATTCCTGTAGTTCTGGCTGCGTTTCATCATAGTATTGTAGGTGTCATTATCACCCAGCGCTTTGGCCACCTGCGCTACCGAATAATCTGAATAAGCAAACTCCAGCGTTTTGGTTGTACCGGCTGTTGATACCGTTTCGGTAGTTGGATTTTTAATATCCGCTTCGGGTACATAGCCTAGTTTTAGATAGTTTGCATTATGAGGTCGTGCGCCTCTAACACCTTCGCCGGTAGGGGTGTTGGCATTATTAAGCATCAGGCGATAGGCCTTTTGAATATCAAAACCTTTAATACCGCGGCGGTAGGCACCGGCAATATAAGCCGAAGCAAAATCGCCATGGAATGAAGTCGCCAGCATGCCCGAACGTTCGCCATTCAATATCATAGATTTGATAATGTCAGCGCTAACATCCGGCTGTATAAGGTCAAGCACCGGTAGTTGTGTACGGAAAACATCCCAAATAGCAGGGCTTGCATAGGTGTTGAATCCGGGTATGGTATCCCTGGTTATCGCTACCAAATTGGTGCCGCCGCCCTGTGCAGGTCTTCTTCTTTCAAATGCGGCTGTTCTGCCATCTGCATCATTAGTCAGCGCGGGGGCTAAAAGCTGCCTGTACAGGCACGAATAAAACATCACCTTCTGCTTTTGTGTACCACCGGTAACTTTTATCAAGCCCAGGCTTTTCTCCCAAGTAGCATCTGCCGCCAGGCGTACCTCGTCAAAGCTCTTGTTGGCTATTTCCTTTTCATAATTGGCTTTGGCACCATCCAAACTAACCCTTGACAAGGCGATCTTTACTTCCAAAGGTTTATCGGCGCTTTCAAAACTGATAACGGGCATATCTATATTGCCGGTAAGTTTACGCTGACCGCCGGCACCCTGACCGCTGCGCGGTATATCAGGCTGAACCGGATTACGTTTGTTGATATCAATGCTTTTGATCTTATGATTAAGCACGGCATAAAAATATAAGCCGCCCTGCTTACCGGTAACTACATAATCAGATGCTTTGTTCAGTTCCCAGGTACTGCTGCCGCCGCCTGCGTGTACCAGGTCAAAAGCCAGTTTTTTATCTTTACCACCGGTGTAGGTGTATCTATGATAGGCTGCCCTTGTGGTAGCAGTAAGTTCTGCTTTTACTTTATAGCGATCAAGCATTACCGAATAATATCCCGGGCGTGCGCTTTCTGTGGAATGGCTAAAACCCGAAGCAAAATCGTCGGCTGTAAAGCCGTTACCTTCCAGGGGCATGATAGGTATGTTCAGATCGCCCCAATGGTTACCACTTGTTTGCGCAATGGCTTTGATGGTTTTTACTTCATATTCGTAACCCGCGCCGCTGCCATAGGTTGTAACCGGTATAACCTGTACCATACCGTGTGGTACGGTGGCTCCGGGGCCTACAAGGCCATTCCAGGTGCGCCACGGTGGCTCATAACCTAATAATTTAGGATCTGTTATAACAGTTGTGCCTATCAGCGGGTTAACGTAACTGGTAAGGCGAACTTTGGCTTGACTATAGCCCAGGCTGGGTACAAAAAGTACTGCCCATGCAAGTCGGCGTAGATCTATTCTCATAAAAAATGCATAAATGGTTTAACAAGGTGGTTTGTAATTGGTCAGCTAAAACTACTAAAAAAGCATCCGCAGCAGCAAACTGGTAACAAGAATGCTACTTAATTTAGTGTTTAATTTATGCAAACGTTACCAATGCTAAATGCCATGCCCATTTGCCCACTCCGCTAAAAATCCATAGTTTAGCGGTATGCTTACTGTTGAAAAAATTGGCGGCACCTCCATGACCGCCCTTAAAGATGTTATAGATAATATTATATTGTATAAAGCCGACCAAACCTATGGTCGCGTTTATGTGGTTTCTGCATTTTCGGGCGTAACCAATATCCTGTTAGAAAATAAAAAGACCAAGGCTCCCGGCGTATACCAGGTTTTGGCTACCGGTGGCGATTTTAAAGCAGAGTTGGCTAAAGTAGCCGATCAGTTAAAAGAACTGAACACCAATTATGCTGATCTGGGCTTAAACGTTGAAGAAGCCGATAAAGTGGTTGATAGCGAAATGGAGCAGGTTGTACGTTACCTGGACAGCGCTACTACTATGCTGGCATCAGGCTATCTGAACGAAGGCATACTACTGGCCGCGCGCGAGATACTGGCTTCTATAGGCGAAAGTCATTCGGCTTATGTATTGGCTACTATCCTTCAAAATAAAGGCATCAACACCAAACTGGTAAATCTTGCCGGCTTGCAGGATAGCCGCGCAATGACGATTAACGAGCGTATAAAAGACGCTTTTGCGGGGATAGACCTGGCCAATAATGTATGTATCGTTACCGGCTATGCCAAAGGCAAAGAAGGTATTATGCGCGAGTTTGATCGCGGTTACTCTGAGGTTACCTTCAGCAAGATTGCCGAGATATTAAAGCCGCAGGAGGCCATCATCCATAAAGAGTACCACCTTTCAACCGCCGATCCGGGTTTGGTAGGCATTGAGAATGTTAAACCGGTAGGTGCCACCAATTACGATATTGCCGACCAACTGGCGGACGTAGGTATGGAAGCCATCCACCCAAAAGCTTCAAAACCGCTGGAAATGGCCGGCGTGCACCTGCGTATTAAAAACACCTTCGAACCTGAACACCCGGGTACGCTTATCACTCGCGACTATGTTTCGGCAGAAAAACGTATTGAGGTAATAACAGGTACCGATAAGCAATTGTTGATAGATATATACGACCCCCTGATGACGGGCAACGTAGGCAGCGATTTGAAGATCATGCAATGTTTTGCCGATCATGGTATCAGCTATACGTTTAAAGCCACCAGTGCCAATAGCATCAGTATTGTTATTTGGGAAAATGATTTTAAACAGGAATTGATTACCGATCTGCAGGGACAGTTTGAGCGTGTTACGCATCAGCCTATAGCCATGGTTTGTTTGCTGGGCAGTAATATGGATCAGCCCGGTTTATTGGCCTCTGTTACGGCCGCTTTAGCTAATGCCGAGATCAATATCATTGCTGTTGGTATTGCCAGTGGTAGGGTAAACATTCAATTGGTAGTTAACCGCGATCTGTTTAAACCGGCCATTATCGCTTTAAATAAAGCTGTAGGATAACATCAATAAATAACTTATTATAAACGGCATAGGTATGATTGGCTTATGCCGTTCTTTATTTAATCACTACGTGGTCGCTTCCAGCCAATCTTTAACAATTTGTGTTAAAGTGGCCGATGAGTTGTCGATATCTTTTAAAGTTTTAAAACCAGCCACAGCACGGTCGTTAGTTTTCCAATCTAATAGCCGGGCAGGATCGTTGATCAGCCTCCCGGCAGGTTGTGTAAGTACTTTTGCTCCGCGATGGAATATGAGTTGTATTTGTTTAGGGGGCTGTATTTTCATGGTGATGCGGTCGTCACCATTCAGGCTATAATTGGGGCCGTTCCATTTAATATTTTCCGTCAGGCCTTCACCAGTATTTAAAATAAGTAGCCTGAGTTGCTCTATTTCTTCCCGCAGGGGATGATCAAGTGCATTTAGAAATTTGTCGACTTCGGTATTCAGGTGTGCCATGTTTGTTTATTGGTAAGCCTATCAAATATAAAAGTATAACATGCACGGTTTGCTTTTGCGGCACATAAATATCACTTTTATAGCATATAATACTTGCCTTTAAAGTTAGGTATAACCAATTTTATACTTCATAACTTTATTTATGCTTTTTCGCAATTTCTATTTAATTGTATTAGTGGTATTAGTTGCAAGCGGTAAAACATTTGCCCAGCAACCCAATAAATGGCACATTACTAATGATGGCGGAATAGCTTGGTCGGTAAGCCCGAACGAAGTGCATACCGATAAGGTAGAGATGAGCGGCAAAAAAATGTCGTGCATTTTAACCTATGGCATCGATAAGGCGGGGCATACCGTTGTTTCTAAAAGAATGGTATTTCCAATGTTGCGTACTATCCCCAATAACACGCACGGCAGCCTGATATTAACCGATACTTTTAATGTGGCTAATAACCTACTGATAAATGGCAGGGCGGCGAATGTTGAACCACAGCAGTTTTATCAGAAAGGTTACCTGGCTGTAAAAGGGCAAAGCAGCAATGATGTGGTTATTGAACGGTCATTCTATCCTTCGGTTGATAAAGCCGCGTTTGTGGAGTTGATTAAAGTGCAAAATAATGGGAAGGCCACGGTTACCCTAGCTTTACCTGCAACTATACCTGATAAACAAACGCCGCCCGAAAAAGGTGTTGATGGCACCTATAATTTACATACCGAGGTCAATTTGCCGGCACAGTTGATATTAAAACCGGGTGAAGAAAATAGCTTCAGCGTAATATCGACGGCGCGTAAAATGACTGAGCCCCAGCTTTACCTATCTGCCGATTATGAGTTAGCGAAAAGAAAAGCCTTCATAGCTTCTTTATCATCACAACTGCAACTACAAACGCCAGATGCAGTAGTAAATAAAATGTTTGAGTTTGCCAAATTCAGAACCACCGAAAGTATTTTTGATACCAAGGGCGGTTTGATGCACGGCCCCGGTGGAGGATCATATTACGCGGCTATATGGGCTAATGATCAGGCGGAGTACGTAGATCCGTTCTTTCCGTTTGTTGGCAATGCCGAGGGGAATGAATCGGCTATAAACAGTTTCAGGCTGTTCGCATCGTACATGAACCCGGAATATAAGCCGATACCAAGCTCCATAATTGCCGAGGGCATCGATACCTGGCACGGGGCCGGCGACAGGGGCGACCAGGCTATGATTGCTTACGGCGCATCCCGTTTCGCTTTAGCCTACGGCGATATCGCGACAGCAAAAAAACTTTGGCCGCTTATTGAGTGGTGCCTTACTTTTTTGGAGAAGAAGAAAACGGCTGAGGGTGTTATAACGTCGGATTCAGATGAATTGGAGGGACGTTTCCCGGCAGGAAAAGTAAACCTGGCGACTAATAGTTTAACTTACGGGGCTTTAATAAGCGCCGCTAACCTGGCTGTAAGCCTGGGCCGGGTAGAAGAACAGCAGCAATATTTAAAACGCGCCAAAGCGCTTAAAACGGCAGTAGATAAATACTTTGGTGCCAATGTACAAGGCTATGATACTTACAGATATTATGATGGCAACACCAAACTGCGCGCCTGGATATGCTTACCGTTGGTGATGGGTATTGACACGCGCGCCCGCGAAACTGCCAAAGCTTTGCTGTCTGATAAACTTTGGACAGAAAACGGTATCCTTACAGAATCAGGCTCCAAAACCTTTTGGGATAGGGCAACACTATATTCTTTCCGCGGATTGTACAATGCGGGCTTCACCGATACGGCTACCAAATACCTCGGCATTTATTCGGAAAAACGTTTACTGAAAGACCACGTGCCTTACGCCATTGAAGCATGGCCCGAAGGGGATAAACGCCACCTTGCTGCCGAAAGCGGGCTATACTGCCGTACCATTACTGAAGGATTGTTTGGCATCGAACCTTTAAGCTTAAATAGTTTCTCGGTAAAACCGGTACTACCCAAAAAATGGAATAATATGGCACTCAACCATATCAGGGCTTTTAATGCAGATGTTTCTATTAGCGTTGCACGAGCAGCCGCGGGTAGGGCAAGCGTAAAGGTTTACAATAATGAAAAGTTAATTAAAACGGTAAACTGGGATCAAAAACACCCGATAGTTGTGAAGCTTTAAGTTACACCATTATAAAGCAAAAGCGCCACGTAACTAACTTACGAGGCGCTTTTGTTTTTATAGCTTAAGGCATGATTAAACTCTTAGGAATACCTTCTTTTTATACATGAAATACAGGAACAGCCATTTCACCACAAAGAAACATATGGCCCCTGCCACCACATTAAACGGATCGCCAAGAAGCTGGAACAGCCAGTTAAAAAAACCATGCGAAGTGTATTCCCAATTAATAAACTTACCCGACATGTAGATGAGGATAGAGTTCATACCTATAACACGGAAAAACAACGTCCATTTTTGGTAGCCGCAAACATCTATCACGTAATAGAACAACGACATCAGCAACAAACTTATACCGCCAACCTGCAGTACAAATGAGCTTGTCCACAGGTTTTTGTTGATGGGGAAGATCAGGTTCCATAATTGTGCCAGGATGATAAACACCACACCAACCAAAGCCATGCGCTGTACTTTCTTCATTTGGCTTAAGCCGGTTTTTCTGAGCATGGTGCCGGTTAGTATACCCAGCAACCCGGTACTTATCGCAGGGATGGTGGAAAATATGCCCTCCGGATCATGAATACCTAAATACAGTTTGCCCGGCATCAAAATACGATCAACATACGAAGCAAAATTGCCCTCCATTGTCATATCACCGGCAGGGAATCCCGGCGCTGAGGCAAATTTCAAAATGAGGTAATAAGCTATAATAAAGAACCAGAAGCCTATCATCTGCAATTTCTCTGACGCATATAGGTAAATAATATTGGCAAACATATAAGCCAAACCAATGCGCCCTAGTACCGACCCAAACCGAATCTCTTCAATAGGTTTAATGTTTAAGCCGTTGTTGTAGATAATGCCGAGTATCACCAATAGCAAACCACGTTTAACAACACGCCATAACAGCTTATTGCGCGAAGTCCCTTTCTCCAACTCACGCCCAACCGAGAACGGTGTAGACACCCCGGCCATAAATAAAAACAATGGGAATATCAGATCGTAAATACGAAACCCATGCCAATCCGGGTGACTTAATTGCCAGGCCAGGTATTGCAAAAAGGGCCAGTGGGTGGCTTTAGCAGCCCCGGCGATGATATCTTCGGCACCCATAATCCAAAACATATCGAACCCGCGCAGGGCATCAAGCGAATAAAGGCGGGTAGGGGTTTGCTGAAAATCATCAGCCTGTACGGTTGCAGTCATTGGTTTAATTGCGATGAGTTAAAAACTGTTATCAGCACTAAAGCTAAAAATTTACCATAAGCTATCCTAATGCCGACGACCGGTTTTTATCCACCGTTAATTGCGGAAGTTTTGCGTGATGATCAAACCATAAATACCACCATCCAAAATACCAATACCCAGTCTACCAAAAGCCGGATTTAAAATATTAGCCTTGTGCCCCGGCGAATTCATTAACCCCGTATGCGCCATTTGCAGCGTTTGCGATAGCGCCAGGTTTTCCCCGGCTATGTAAAACTTTACTTTGTCACGCTTCATCCTGTCGAAGGGGTTCAGCCCTTCGGGTGCGTAGTGCGAAAAATATCCACGGGCAAACATATCTGCCGAATGCTTCAATGCTACCAAAGTCATCTCCGGATCGGGTTTCAGGGGTTTGAGGCCGCGCTTTACGCGTTCTTCGTTAACCATGAGAAACATTTCGGCAGCAAGTTCGGGGCGTTCTTTGGGGTGATGTACAATGAAAGGCAGTTTAACCGTGCCCTCGGCTTCATCATTAATAGTGGTTTTGCGTACCGTTTTGTTAAGCGCTTCGCTGAAAATGGGCGCCAGCTTAGCCTCCAGCCAGCTTACGCGGGTTATCAGGCTTTCAGAAAATTTGCTTTCGCGGGTTTCTTCAGATATGCGGGTGAGCGGCATCAGCAAAAATATGGTTGCTATCAGCGCCGCCCATATCAAGCCATTTATAGCACCGGGTATAACGCCGAATAGTTTATTAACCAAATGCTCATGCGTTTCTTCGGGCACTTCATCAATAACGCGGGAGGTAAGCCTGTCGAGCAACAACCTGCTCAGCATCAGTATCAGCATAAAGGAAACCGGCTCTGCCCAGAAATCAAGTGGGGGAATAATTTTATGTAGTAGGCCGCTTAATATCGCGTAGCCTGCAAATGCCAAAAACAAACTGCCTACCCATGATATCAATATCAAAGCCGATGCTATAAACCCGCGTTTATAGTCGTACCATATTAATAAGCCAATAATTGTGAGCAGTACAAGGTCTATATAATTCATATATTTAAAACACAAGTTACTATTACATATGTTTACTGGAAAATAAATTTTATGGATTTCGGTATAGAATTACGTGACATCTTCGCCATTATTACCTCAGTTATATGCGGCGGGATAATTGGTTTTGAGCGCGAGTACAAAAATAAATCGACTGGCTTTCGCACCATCGTGCTCATTACTTTGGGCTCAACTATATTTACCATTGTATCCAAACACGGCGTAGGGGCCGACGACCGCATTTCCGCCAACATCATCACCGGAATAGGCTTCATCGGCGCGGGCGTGATATTTAAAGACAAAATGAGCGTGCTGGGCCTTACCACCGCCGCTGTTATCTGGACATCAGCCGCTATTGGTATGACGGCCGGCATTGGTTACTACTCGCTGGCTATTGTGTTTACCGCAATTACCTTCATCATGCTGGCCCTTGTCAATAAAATTGAAGTACTGATTGGTGCCCTGCAAAAAAGCAAGATCATCAATATAGGTTTTGTAGAGAATGATATCACGCAGCTTGAAGCCGTTGAAGAAACCATCAAACAACTTCACCTAAAACACAAACGCCTGCAGGTTTACAAGGAAAACAATTCGCTACGCGCCGCCATTGTCATATCGGGCACCAAGAAGAATAGCGACGCGCTTACCTTAAAGTTACTGGAGATGGACACGATAGCCGAGTTTCACTAAGCAACTTTGGCCGCCGGTGCTATCTCGGGTTCATCAGGTTTAATTTCCGGCTGGTAGGGTGCATCGGGTGGCAACTCCTGTGGTTCGCGCACCGGGTCTTCCTGTGGCACGTTCGGTGTTCTTGGGTCTCCGGGTTGTTGTATTTCTGGTGCGGGTGTTCTAACCGGCATTTCATCGGGCTCGTTGGGGATGGTTTGCTTTTTCATAGTAAGTTATGAAATGCAATTTTCGGGCCATTAAAAACAGGAAAGGCCGCTTAGCGCGGCCTTTTACTTGCAATTTATTTAGTATACGTTACGATGAGTTGCGATTGGAAATCCATATTGTAACCATACAACCCGGCATACCAGGTGCCCGATGATGGATTGTTGATGGTAACTTCCCTGTTCTCGCGGTTAGCGCCTATATCGTAGTAATCCGCTGTCCAGTTGTACTTTGGTAACTCGGTAGGTGGTTTAGGCCCGGCTACGATTGGTGCCGAACCACGGCGTACAAACAGATCGGCAAACTGGCGGTAATAAATAGTCTTTTCGGTGATCAACACTTTCATGCTTTTTACCCCGGTAGGCACCGTGAATGATACGGTAGTAAGCGTATAAACTTTACCGGTAACTTCCTTGTCAACCAAAACATTTAAAGTGCCTGTACTGCCACCCGGATCGGTTACCGTACCATTATTGCCGTTATAAACTGTCGAACCGTTAACCGTCATGGTAGGTGTATTGCCCGCTATCGCAATTTTTACCGTATTGGCAGATGACTTATTGGTGAACATCGACCTTGGCATAGTACCCGAATAATTGGTGGTGGTAATATTCCATACAGAACCTGTAAGCGTATATCTTTTCTTAAC
Source organism: Mucilaginibacter sp. A3364 (assembly GCF_059690715.1). Classification (NCBI taxonomy): domain Bacteria; kingdom Pseudomonadati; phylum Bacteroidota; class Sphingobacteriia; order Sphingobacteriales; family Sphingobacteriaceae; genus Mucilaginibacter; species Mucilaginibacter sp. A3364. The sequence goes on along the minus strand of NZ_JCAWED010000001.1, from coordinate 1,908,165 downwards.
GTAAGAGTAGGGCACCGATGACGGCAATGTCATTTTTATTGTTGTGCCCGAGGTAAATAGTTTATTGTTAATTACAAGGTCCTTGATCTCGTTAAAGTTTGATGAGGTTTTATCCAATTCTTCGGTAAGTGCCGTAATGCCAAGCATTTCATCAATAGCTTCATCAATGGCCTCATTTAATTCTTCCGCTTTTTTACAGGATGTAAATGTTACCGAGCTAAAAAGCACGATCAATGCAATTAATTTAAGGGTAAAGTTTTTGCTCATGGTTTGGTGTGTTTGTTTATACAAAGCTACCCGGCCTGTTTCTGTGTACAATACCCACTTACGGGTATTTTGCGTAGGCTATCCATTTAACATTATTTACTAAAAATTAAGGATATTCCGCTATATTATTACATATTTGCACTACTGCAATCGTTTGCAGACTATCTACTATAGCCAATTTATTAAAATACAATTTATGCAAAACAAGTACTTGTTAAAGCCAGTCCTATTAGGATCGCTTTTGCTTAATGCCTGTATTCCGTTTTGTGCCGCGGCACAAAACAACAGGGGCGGTGCGCCCGGTACGCAGGTATCCTTAAATGATCTTTCGGCCTTTAAAAACCCAAGCGCCAATTGGTCGGTTGCCGGTGGGGCCGTTGCCGATTTTAACAAACATAACGCACTTACCAAAACTGCCGGTACCGGTATACTGGTTAACATCCCCGGCAAGGGCGAAAATAAAGACCTTTTTAGCGTTGAAGAACATGGCGATATTGACCTGAGCTTTGATTTTATCATGCCAAAAGAGTCAAACTCGGGCGTGTACCTGCAAGGGCGTTACGAGATACAATTACTGGATAGCTGGGGTAAAAAAGCCGTAGGCGAAGGCGACCTTGGCGCGGTTTATCACCGTTGGGACGAAAGCCGCCCTGCCGGTCAGTTTGGTTATGATGGTGTTGCGCCACGCTTTAACGTAAGCCGTGCGCCGGGCCTTTGGCAAAATATGCGCATCCAGTTTATAGCGCCAAAGTTTGATGCCGCCGGTAAAAAAACAGCCAACGCGCGTATCGTTCGTATTATATTAAACGGTGCCACTATTATTGAGAACGCCGAGTTACAGGGCCCAACCCGCGGTTCGGCATTTGCTAATGAGGCTGCTACAGGTCCGCTGCGTATACAAGGCGATCATGGTGCCGTAGCTATCAAAAACATCCGTTACAATACCCGTGTTATGGCCAACCAGGTTGATGGCAGCCGCCGCGTTTGGGATGCTAACGAGCAGCCAGTAGCAATAGAAGTGAAAGGCGAACCGGTGGTTTTTCGCAGCTTTGTTGATATCCCGGGCAAACGCGTTACGCATGCCGCCAATGTTGGCCTGCCACAACAATTAAGCTTTGGGTATGATCTGAGCAATGGCGCCATATTCCAGGTTTGGAAAGGTGCTTTTGTTGATGCTTCGCCAATGTGGTTATCCCGTGGCGATGGTAATTCACGTGCCATTGGCAGCGTTTTGCCTTTGGGCGATTTGCCAGCTTTAGCTATTATTAGCAACGATACCCAGGCCTGGCCGGATACTTTGGCTACATTAGCTTTCCGCGCTAAAGGTTATGAGCTTGACCAGGATGGCGTGCCCACCTTTAAATACATTTTTAACGGCATCAATATCAACGATAAAATTGTAGCCGAAGAAAGTAAAAGCCTGTTGCGCACCATCAGCGTTGATGGCCCTGCCGCGCCTAAAGATCTGTTTGTACGCGCCGCTGCCGGTGCAGATATTACCGAACTGGAAAACGGTATGTACGCCATTAACAACTTTACTTATTATGTGAAGATTGATAAAGGGCTGAAACCGGTTATCCGTACCACGGCCAAAGGCAAAGAGATCATCATCCCTGTAAAAAATACCGATAAGGGTTCATCAGTTCAGTATTCAATTATCTGGTAATTTATTAAGGTTAAAACGCACTAAAATGAAAGCTACATTTAAAAATATATTATACACCTTTTCGGTTACCACAAGTTTGGCTTGTACCGCCGCTTTTGCGCAAACCGCGCCAAAAAAGGCTGCCGAAAAAGATTTTTACCGCATTGTAACCCTGCCAGTGCCCGAAGGTGTTGAACTGGAAGTAGGTGGTTTGGCTTTATTGCCTAACGGAGATATGGGTGTATCAACCCGCCGCGGCGATGTTTACATCATCCAAAACCCTTACCAGCTTAACGGTACGCTGCCTTACTACAAAAAGTTTGCAACCGGCATGCACGAGTTGTTAGGTTTAGCGTACCGCGACGGTGCTTTTTATGCTGTACAACGCGGCGAGCTAACCAAACTGGTAGACAAAAATGGCGATGGCAAGGCCGATGTTTACGAAACGGTTTTTGCCTGGCCAATATCAGGTAACTACCACGAATATTCATACGGACCGGTAGTGATGCCTAACGGCAACATGATGGTTAACCTTAACGTAGGTTTTGATAACGAATGGTGGAGAGGCAAAAGTTTGGCCAAATGGCGCGCCTGGAGTTTAGAGATTGCTCCGGATGGTACCATGAATCCTTGGGCTACCGGTATGCGTTCGCCTGCGGGACAAGGGCTTATTGACGGTAAATACTGGTTTGCCGAAAACCAGGGCGACTGGGTAGGCTCAGGCTATATTATGCAGTTGGATAAAGGCGATTTTGCCATGCACCCTGCGGGCCTGCGTTGGGCTGCAGATCCGGCATCGACCGTAAAAGTGCGTACCGAAGATATTTACTCGCGTGTTAATCCACGTTTTAATGATCCGGAAGGTAAAATTGAGGACCGCGATCCAAACCGTCCGTTCAAAACATTGGCCGAAGTATCATCAGAAGTAAAAGGCTTTAAAACGCCTGCTGTATGGTTGCCGCACGCCGTGTTGGGTACATCAACCTCATCAATGATACAAATACCTAAAGATGACAGCTACGGCCCGTTTGCTGGCCAGGTTTTGGTGGGCGATCAGGGTAACAGCCGCCTTAATCGTGTGTTTTTAGAGAAAGTTAAAGGACTGGATCAGGGCGCCGCGTTTACCTTCCGCGAAGGATTTGCTTCGGGCGTATTGCGCTTAGCCTGGGGTGCCGATGGTTCATTATTCGTTGGCCAAACCAACCGCGGCTGGGGTTCAACCGGTCAAAAACTGTTTGCTTTGGAACGCCTGGTATTCGCCAAAAAAACACCTTTCGAAATGAAAGCTGTACGCGCTATGCCTGATGGTTTCGAGATTGAGTTTACCCAACCGGTAAATAAAAAAGCCGCTGCCGATCCGGATGCTTACAGCATTACAGGTTTCACGTATAAGTACCACCCGGTATATGGCAGTAACACCATCCGCGAGAAAACACATTTGGTACATGCCGCCATCGTATCCGAAGATGGTTTAAAAGTGCGTTTAGTGGCCGATAGCCTGCGCGAAAAATATGTACATGAAATTAAAGTGGCCGATAAAGTAGTATCTGCCGATAGCAGCTATTCTGTATTGCACCCGGTAGCTTACTATACTTTAAACAACATCCCCGACGGGGCTAAATTAAACGTGCCTAGACGCAAAGCACCGGCAATGGATCACAGCATGCACAATATGGGTGCTATGACTGCAGCGACAACTGCTAAAGCTAAAGCAGCACCTGCAGCAGGCGCTGCTTTGAAAAAGAACCAAACCACTAAACCGGCCTCATGGACTACAATTGATCAAACCATCGCCGTTGGTACTATCCCGGGTTTAAAATATGATAAAACCGAGATGACGGTAAAGGCTGGTCAGAAAGTAAAACTAACTTTCACCAATAATGACGATATGCCGCATAACTGGGTACTGGTAGCCCAGGGCGATGCCGTACCTGTTGGCGAACTGGCGATGAAGCTGGGTTTACAAAGTGTTAAGCTGAGCCATATACCTAACACACCGAAGGTGATCAACAACACCACCTTGGTGGGCCCGGGCTCAAGCCAAACCATATACTTTGTAGCGCCAACTAAAAAAGGCAAATACACTTACGTATGTACCGTTCCGGGGCATTTTTATATTATGCAGGGAACTTTAACTGTTGAGTAATTGACGGAATAGGTGATGGGGATAATGATAGCTATATGCTGTCGTTATCCCCATTTTTTTGAACCATGATTTTTAGGATTAAGGATGACCATGATGCTTAAAATGAGAATATTTTTAACGGCCTGTTTATTTGTTGTTTGTGCTGCTGCTTTTGGCCAGGTAGTGTCTTTTGGCAGAGGGAATCAGCTGGCCGTTGATGCAAAAACAGGTTTATATAGTGTTAAATATGCGGGGAAGGTGGTGATACAAAACGCATCTGCGGCGTTTGCCGTAGGCGATGTTCAGCTTCAAACTAACAGTTACACCAAACACAGCGTGCGTGTAGTGAAGCTGAATGATAAACTAGGGGCGGGGCAATTGCTTACTTTAACATCTACCCAAAACGATTTGCCTGTTTTGGTGCAACGTTTTTACTGCTATGTCAGTAAGGATTTTGTAATTACGGAAGTTGAGATAGCGGGACAAGCTTTAACTTCAAATTATATAGCACCCTTAGTAACTACCCAGGCTAATATTTATGCCGCCGATCAACAGCAAACTTTATTTGTGCCTTACGATAATGATACTTTTATAAGATACCAGGCTCGGCCAATTAATGATAATACTACTACCAGCGCCGAAGTTGGTGTGATATACAATCAGGGAACCAGGAAAGGCCTTGTTGTAGGTTCATTAACACATGACGATTGGAAAACCGGAGTGGTAACAAAATCGGCAGGGAAAGGCTTTGCCAAGCTATCGGCCTTCGGCGGTTTAAGCGATGTAACGATAACCCGCGACAGTATGGCGCATGGTGCTTTAAAGGGCGATAAGATTCGGTCGCCAAAAATATTTATAGGTTATTTTACTGACTGGCGGAACGGTTTAGAAACCTATGCAAAAGCAGGCAATACTTTAGAAGGACGCTACATTAAGCCATGGACAAAAGCCACACCCATTGGCTGGAATAGCTGGGGCGTTATTGCAGAAAAGCTAAACTATGAAAAAGCAACCGGCGTAGTTGATTTCTTTGAGAAGCAGTTGCCCGAGTTCAGGAACGAAGACGGTACCGCTTATATCGATCTGGATTCGTTCTGGGATAACATGGTGCGCGGCGGTTTCCGTGGCGATTTTAGTAAACTGAAAGAGTTTGTGGCTTACTGCAAGGCCCGCAAATTGGAACCGGGCGTGTATTGGGCACCGTTTACCGATTGGGGATTTAAATCAAAAAATCTTGATCGTACTGCTGAGGGCGGCGACTATAAATTTGCCGATATGTGGATCAAAACTGCAAAAGGTTATCATGATCTGGATGGCGGCAGAGCGCTGGACCCAACGCATCCCGGCACGCAGAAACGTATAGAATTTGTATTAGGTAAACTGAAGGATTGCGGATTTAAAATGATCAAGATAGATTTTCTTGGTCATGGCGCAGCCGAATCAACCGGGTTTTACAACCCGAAAGTTACTACCGGAATGCAGGCCTACAAAATAGGCATGCAGGCTATTGATGACGCGCTGGATAACTCCATGTTGGTTTACGCCGCTATATCCCCATCGCTGGCCACGGCCAAATACACCCACATGCGCCGCATTGCCTGCGACTCATGGAAATCGATCAAAGACACGGAATACACCCTCAATAGCGTAACCTACGGCTGGTGGCAAACCTATTTGTATGATTATATAGATGCAGACCATTTAGTGTTCGAAAAAGAAACACCGGACGCAAACCGCGCGAGGCTGGTATCGGCTTTGGTGGCCGGCCCCATCATCCTCGGCGACGACTACAGCAAACCCGCCGACTGGCAGCCGCAAATACAACAATGGCTGCAACGCCCGCAAATAAAACCCGTATTTAAAAGTGGTAAAGCCTTTATGCCTGTTGACGGAGCAATTGCCGGTCAGGCCACGCAAGCTTTCATTAAACATGATGGTAATGCAATTTACATCGCTGTATTGAACTACAAAAAAGAAGCAGCAAGCATTAAACTGGATGCGCAGCGTTTGGGTTTACCTGCCGGGAAAAACTATCAACTCACCGAGTTGCTAGGCGGTCAAAGCATCAAAGGAACAAGCAGTTTTACCATTCCATTTGAGTTGGAAGGTGGCTTTATTTATAAGGTGGAGTAAGCTTGTAAATGGTGTAGCGCAGTACACTGACAAAATACCGCCACCAAAAAAGTTAATTACCTGATAAAAAGCGCTGTAGCGCGCTACACCAGGTGTAGCAGTGTAGCGTGCTACGCATACGCCGCTACACTGCTGCCTTTATTTGGTAGCCGGCAAAATAGTCTGAATTCCATCATCGCCTGATATGATGGCCCTATGTGCCATGCCATAAAATAGCGAGTGCTCGACTATGCCGGGTATCATTTTAACCTGCGTGTTAAGCTGAGCAAGGTCGGGCATTTTTGTAAAGTAAATATCGATGAGCATGTTGCCGTTGTCGGATATCAGGGCGCCATCCTTCTGCGCGCTTAGGCGGAGTTCGTAACGGTCTATCGGAAGTTCGGTAGTAATGCGTTTGATGACGATTTGTAAAGCCGCCGGCAAAACCTCAATAACCAGCGGGTAGGTGGTGTCCAGATGCTGCGCAAATTTACCCGCATCCCCAACGATGATGAATTGGCTGGCCATGCTGGCCAGGATTTTTTCGGTAGTGTGTATGCCGCCCCCGCTTTTCAAAGCGTTCAAGTCCCGGTCGAACTGGTCGCAGCCGTCGAAGTAAATATCAATGGTATCCAGCAGGGCAGGAGGCGTTACCCGCAGTTTATGCTTAACCAGTAAAGCTGTAGTTTTAAATGAAGATGAAGTGAATGTAAGGCTTGAAGCCAGCACAGGGTTTTCACTCACTATATTAATTAAATGAGCAATAGTGCTGCCGGCGCCCAGCCCAATGGTATGATTGGGCCCTATCAGCTTCGCGGCTGCACGGGCGGCTTCGAGTTTGTGGTCTGTCATAATCTAGGGATTTATAAACTCAACTCCACCACCGGACCAATAATGATAAGCGAAGGGTGGGTAAGTTGTTGGCTCTGGGCCATGGCTTTTAGGTCTTTTACTTTCCCTTTGGCCGTCTTCTGCTGTGGAAGCGAAGCGTGTTGAATGATTGCCGCAGCCATGTCGCCATTGCCAGCTTCCACGTAGGTAGCGGCAATGGTGTCAATTTGTTTCATACCCATATATATAACGACGGTGGCGTTGCTTTGCATGGCCAGCTTCAAGTCTTTGGATAAGGTGCCGTCCTTTTTAGTGCCGGTTATCATCCAAACGCCCTCGCTTATAGCGCGATGGGTGAGTGGGATATCACCCAGACCCGATGCCTGCATGCTGGTTATGCCTGGCACGTAATGGGTTTCAATGCCTTGTTCGCGGGCGTATAACATTTCCTCAAACCCACGTCCAAAAATGAATGGATCGCCACCCTTCAAACGTATCACCCGTCCCTTAGCAAATGCGAAGTGCTTGATCATGGCGTTTATCTCTTCCTGAGGAGTGTAAGCACCATACGGTTGCTTGCCCACATATATCTGGTCGCAGTCTTCGCGGGCCAGGCTTAGTAATTCTTTATTGGCCAGGTTATCATATAATATAACATCTGCAGTTTGTAAAAGCTTATAAGCCTTGACGGTTATCAAATCGGGGTCGCCTGGGCCTGCACCTATTACAAATAATTCTGGTTTTTTAATTTTATTGCTCATTTATGGTTGTGATAGGTCTTAATTTTGAGTAATTATTTAATTTCTACAATTATTTTTATTCTAATCAATTAAAAAATCATCAATAATTGACCGTTTTGTATTTTATTTTTTGACAATATTAAAAATTAACTCAAATTATATAATATTAATAATAAAAATTAGATATTTTTTGTTGTTTTATGTCTTTTTGTATTGCATAAATAATAAAAAATAACTAAAATTGCTAAAGTAAACGCAATCGAGGTCGCATTTGGCTGTGTTTATTGAGGATAATTGCTTTAACATTTAAAAACTTCTATATGTCACAATCAACCGTTATAGTAGTTGGCAATGGCATGGTTGGTTATAAATTTTGCGAGAAATTAATAGCTAAATCTTCCCGGTTCAACATAATCGTTTTTGGTGAAGAACCCCGTAGGGCCTACGATAGGGTGCACCTCAGTGAATATTTCAACGGAAAATCAGCTGACGATCTTTCGCTCTCAACATCTTCGTGGTACAAAGATAATGGCATTGCGCTTTATCTGGATGATCCCATCCTTGAAATTGACCGTAGTAACAAAATTGTTCGTTCGCTAAAAAGCCAGGAACTTAGTTACGACTACCTGGTGTTAGCTACCGGGTCGGGCGCTTTTGTGCCTAATATTCCCGGTGTGGAGAAAGAGGGCGTTTTTGTATACCGCACTATAGATGACCTTGATTTGATAAAAAGCTACGCTGGCAATGCTAAAACCGGCGCCGTTATAGGTGGTGGGTTACTTGGCTTAGAGGCTGCTAAGGCGTTGATCGATCTGGGAATTCAGCAAACGCATGTAGTTGAATTTGCGCCACGATTAATGCCAAGGCAAATTGATTCGGCCGGTAGTGCCATGTTGCAATCAAAGTTAGCTGAATTGGGTTTGTCTATCCACTTAAATAAAAGCACGCAGTGTTTTGACGGTAGTGAAAAAGTCGAAGCCATGCGTTTCGCTGACGACACGGTATTGCCTGTTGATATGGTAGTAATATCTGCCGGCATCCGCCCGCGCGACGAATTGGCTAAAACTTGTGGCCTGAAGGTTGGCGATCGCGGTGGTATTGTTGTTAACGATAGGATGCAAACCAGCGACGAGTCTATTTTTGCCATTGGGGAATGCGCATTACATGAAGGCATGATATATGGCCTGGTGGCACCAGGTTACGAAATGGCTGATACTGTGGTTAGCAATCTTATCGCAGGTGATAAATCGTTCTATGGTTTTGATATGAGCACCAAACTTAAATTGATAGGTGTTGATGTGGCAAGTTTTGGTGACGCTTTTATAAGTGAGCCTGAATGCAGAACCATTGTTTTTGAAGATACCAATAAAGGCACCTACAAGCGTATTAACATTAGCAATGATGGTAAATATCTGCTTGGTGGTATATTGATTGGTGATGCCGCCGCTTATAATATCCTGCTTCAAACTGTAAACAATAAAATTGTACTTCCGCCGGATCCTGAGGATCTGATACTGGGGTCAAGAGGTGGCGCTGCTGCAGAAGGTTCGGGTGTGATGAACCTGCCTGACGATGCCTTGATCTGTTCGTGCGAAGCGGTAACTAAATCAGCTATTTGTTCTGCGGTTACCGATGGCGGTGTTGCCGACGTAGATGGTATAAAAAAATGCACCAAAGCCGGTACAGGTTGCGGGGGGTGTATGCCACTTGTAAAAGATTTAGTTAATGGCACGCTAAAAGCAAATGGCCAATATATAAAAACCTCCATATGCGAACATTTTGATTATTCCCGCCAGGAATTATATGACCTGATCAAGCTTAATAAAATAAAGAATTACGACCTGGTGCTCGATCATTTTGGTAAAGGTGATGGTTGTGAAACCTGCAAGCCAATGGTGGCTAGTATCCTGTCGAGTTTATGGAATGAGGTAATTGTAAAGCAAGATACTATACAGGATAGTAATGATCGTTTCCTGGCTAACATTCAAAAAGGTGGTACTTATTCTGTAGTACCACGGATCCCGGGAGGGGAAATTACGCCGGATAAGTTGATCGTGCTGGGTCAGGTAGCTAAAAAATATAATCTATACACTAAAATAACCGGTGGTCAGCGTATTGATATGTTCGGCGCGCACGTGAATGACCTGCCTGAGATTTGGGAAGAATTAATTGACGCCGGTTTTGAAAGTGGCCATGCTTATGGTAAGGCTTTGCGCACCGTAAAAAGTTGTGTTGGTAGTACCTGGTGTAGGTTTGGTTTGCATGATAGCGTTTCATTTGCTATTGAGGTGGAGGATAGGTATAAAGGTATCCGCGCCCCGCATAAAATTAAAGGTGGTGTAAGTGGTTGTATCCGTGAATGTGCTGAAGCGCAGTCAAAAGACTTTGGAATTATCGCGACCGAGAAAGGATGGAATTTGTATGTATGCGGTAACGGCGGATCGAAACCGCAGCACGCGCAGATATTGGCTACGGATATTGATAAAGATACGCTGGTGAAATATCTTGACCGATTCCTGATGTTTTATATAAAAACTGCCGAGCCATTATCGCGCACCGCTACCTGGTTAAATAAGATGGATGGCGGTATGAGTTATCTTAAAAACGTCATCGTTAATGATAGCCTGGGTATTGGTGAACAATTGGAGGAAGAAATGCAGCAGCTGGTTAACACCTATCACTGCGAGTGGAAAGAGGTTGTGAATAATGATGACTTGCGTAAACGTTTCTCGCATTTTATTAATGCGCCGATGGAAAAAGACCCTAATGTGAAATTTGAGCCGATGCGTGAACAGGTTAAGGCTAACTGGTAACACTTAAACTATACAACAATGGAAGTAACAGAAGCAATTGATTGGGTATTGGCTTGTTATACAGATGACGTGCCCGAAAATGGCGGTGCCTGCATGAAGCATGGCGATGAGCAAATTGCCATTTATAATTTTAAACGCCGAAATGAATGGTATGCTACGCAAAATTTATGCCCGCATAAACAGCAAATGGTTTTGTCGCGCGGCATGATAGGTAGTGCTGGTGAAGCTTGCGAGCCAAAAGTGGCCTGTCCGTTTCATAAAAAAACATTCTCGTTGTTAAGTGGCGAATGTTTAAGTGGCGAAGATTATCAGATAAAAACGTATCCGGTAAAAGTTTTAGACGGAAAAGTATATGTAGGTATTGCCGGTTAGGTAATTTTAAATTGTTAATTTTTGTTAGGCACTTTCATGGAGACGTGAAAGTGTTTTTTTTGTTGGTGTTTTTCTTTAAAATGATTAAAAATGTCAATTTTGACCGAATTTATGGATATATTTTTAATGAAATCAGAGTTTTTAATGAAATTTAATGAGTTAAATCAATTTTTTATATAGATATTTTGAATTTATGGTCTAAATATTTTTATCAATTTCTTATTTAAGGTGTTTTATGTACACTAATGATTGATATTTTTACAACAAAATAAGGTTTATATGATTTTTATTATAAAAATTAAGCGATTGTTTGTTTTTATTTTACTTAAAAAACCAAATTGGCTATATTTATGATATCAAAACAGGAAAGTATGAATAAAAAATAATACTAAATCCAAAACACAAAAAAGCCCTGTCGGGAGGTCGCATTCCCGGCCAGGGCCAAATAGTTTTATTGCTTTAACAAATAAAAACTTATCAAATGTACAAAAATGTATCAAAACAGTACATTCCCGCCAAAGTAATGCTTCTTTGCCTTTGTTTATCGTCTTACAAAGCATCAGCGCAGCTTACTTTAACAGGGCAATTACGAACGCGGGGCGAGCTCAGAGATGGCTACGCTACGCTTAAACCCAAAGGCAACAGCACCGCGGCCTTTGTATCGCAACGAACGCGATTGACATTTAACTATAAATCAAACAAAGTCATTTTTCAAACATCGTTACAGGATGTAAGACTTTGGGGCCAGGATGCTTCGACGATAACCCCGGCCGATGGCTCAAAACTATCGCTTCACGAAGCCTGGGCCGAACTGATCTTCTCTAACAAAAAAGACACTTCTTTTAAAAATTCGCCTTTAGATTATTTCGCTGTTAAACTTGGCAGGCAGGAGTTAAGCTATGATGACGAAAGGCTGTTAGGCGCCACCGACTGGCTGCAACAGGCCCGCCGTCATGATGCTATAGTTTTTAAGTTACAACAAAAAGGTTGGCAGGCCGACCTGGGTTTGGCATTTAACCAAAATACCGAAGCGGTAAATTATAATGGTACGTTTTATACGCCTGCAAATGTGCCTGTAACGGTAAAGGATAGTAAAGGGAATTTGATAAATGTACCTGCCGGATTTATTCCGCTGGTTAGTGCCGCCGGAATAAGTTCAAAAAACGGTGCGCCGGTATTTGCTAATCCGCCAGGCACTAATGCACTAAATCAAAATTATAAATCGCTGCAATACTTATATGTAGCCAAAAAAGTTGATCAAACTAAGGTATCATTACTATTTCTGGCAGATCAATTTGGGAAGTATAAGCTCGACTCCATTCAAAATACAGCCGGAGCCGATGTAGGATACTTGTACGGACGGAGGTTTAACCAGCCTGGCACTAATACAAGGATAACTACCGGCCTGGCTTTAAATTCAGCCTTCGGCCCCAAAAAACAATGGCTTATTAATGGTGCTTATTATTACCAGGGCGGTAATGATAAGGATGGCGTCGAACTTAACGCTTATCATTACGCGGCGTCGTTACAGCTCAAACTAAGCAGGGTGCTTTACACAGCGGGCATCGATCACTTGTCGGGTAACAACGCCTTATCTACTTCATCTGTTAATCACCGCTTTGATCCGTTATACGGCACACCGCATAAGTTTTGGGGATACATGGATTACTTTTACGCGGTGAGTGGTGCGCCAACCGGTGGTTTGAATAATCCTTATTTAAAAGCTAAGTACACGTCGGCCAACACCCGGTTTACCGGAGAACTTGCGGGCCATTACTTCGCGTTAGCAAACAACCAAAAAGATGTTGCCGGAAACGCGATAGATAAATACATAGGTACCGAGATCGACCTTACACTCGGTTACAAACTCAACAAAATTACCAATATCGATCTGGGCTTATCCTACATGGCAGCTTCAGCCAATATGGAATATGCGAAAGGTATCACGCCCGGCACGTCAAATTTAAACCCGGTGTGGGCCTATCTGCAGATCAACATCAAGCCTGATTTTTTAAATAAATAGTCAATAACATTACGCTTAAACATCATGGAAACTCAACTTACCAAACTCAATATATTCTCGTTAAAAGGCGTGCAGATGCGCACGTTTCACATCACCTGGTTAATGTTCTTTGTTTGCTTTTTCGGCTGGTTTGGCCTGGCGCCTTTAATGCCAACCATACGTGCAGAACTAGGTTTGTCTAAAGCACAGGTAGGAAACATCATTATCGCATCGGTAACAGCAACCATTATCGCGCGCCTTTTAATAGGTAAACTTTGCGATACCTGGGGGCCGCGTAAAACAGCCGTGCGCTTACTGATAGTAGGCTCGGTACCGGTATTTTTGGTAGGCCTGGCGCATGATTATACTACTTTTTTACTCTTTCGTTTAGCCATCGGCATTATCGGTGCCTCGTTTGTGGTTACGCAGTTCCATACTTCTATGATGTTTGCGCCTAATATTAAAGGTACGGCAAACGCGGTTACCGGCGGCTGGGGCAATCTTGGTGGCGGTGTTACCAATATGGTAATGCCTTTAATATTTGCGGCCATCGTTGGATTTGGTTATACATCTGCCGAAGCATGGCGCTATGCCATGATAGTACCTGGCTTAATGATGCTGGTCATTGCGTTCTTATATGCTAAATACACTAAAGATACGCCGAACGGAAATTACGACGAGATAGGCCGTAGTGTACAACAATCAACCAAAACAGATTGGACTGTGCTTGCCGACTGGCGCATATGGGCGCTTACGTTAGCTTACGCGATGTGCTTTGGCATGGAACTGACTTTTGATAATGTGGCTTCGCTACACTTTGTAGATACGTTTCACCTTTCGCAAAGCTCGGCAGGTTTTTGGGCCGGCATATTTGGTTTCATGAACATTTTTGCCCGTGCCCTGGGTGGTATAGCTTCAGATAAAGTGGGCGCAAAATTCGGTATGCGTGGTAAGGGCTTATTGCTTTCGGTTGTGCTGTTGCTGGAGGGATTTGGCTTGATATTTTTCGCCCAGGCCGGCTCGTTAGCTGTCGCGATTGCATCAATGTTAACCTTTGCTTTATTTCTTAAAATGTCAAACGGTGCCACCTACGGCATTGTGCCTTTTGTAAATCAAAAAAATGTTGGCCTGGTTAGCGGCATTGTAGGCGCTGGCGGTAACCTGGGTGGGATGCTGTTTGGCTTCCTGTTTAAATCAAGCACTATAACCTATGTAGAAGCCTTTACTTATATAGGCTATACGGTTATCGCGGTGTCGGTAATTGTATTTGTAACACGTTTTAAAAAGCAACCCGCTACCAACGAAGTTAACGCCATAGCCGGTAGTGTAGCCTGATAATATGAGTAAAAAAGCGGTCGATAGTTTTTCAAGTACCTGTAGTTACTGCGGGGTTGGCTGTGGCGTGCTGTTAAGCAAGCAAAAAAACGGTGCCTTAACACTTGAGGGTGATAAAAATCATCCGGTTAATAAAGGTATGCTTTGCAGCAAGGGCATGAACCTGCACTATACCGTTAACGACCGCAGCGACCGCCTGCTGTATCCGCAAATGCGATACAATAAAAGCATGCCCATGCAACGCGTAAGCTGGGATGACGCACTACAACGCACGGCTGCCGTTTTTAAAACTTTTATAGATAAATACGGGCCGGATTCTGTCGCGTTTTATGCTTCAGGACAATGTTTAACCGAAGAATATTATGTGGTCAATAAGCTGATAAAAGGCTTTATAGGCAGTAATAACCTTGATACCAACTCGCGCCTGTGTATGAGTAGTGCGGTGGCATCATACAAAATAGCTTTAGGCGAGGATAGCGTTCCGGTATGCTATGATGATATTGAACTGGCGGATTGCTTTTACGTTACCGGCGCCAACCCCGCCTGGTGCCACCCCATATTGTGGCGAAGGGTAGAGGCTCATAAAGCGGCTAATCCGGATGTTAAAATTATTATCGTAGATCCGCGGGTTACAGATACCTGTTCGGTTGCCGATCTGCATTTGCAGCTTAACCCGGGTACCGATGTAACGCTGAATCACGCCATTGGCAGGGTTTTGATAGAGAACGGTGATATCGATCTTGACTTTATAAATAACCATGCTGAAGGCTTTGAGGCTTATAGCAAAGTAGTATTTGCCCGAACCGTTGAAGAAACCGCTCTAGTATGCGGCCTTAGCGAAGCCGATATCAGGCTGGCTGCAAAATATATTGGCGAGGCCAGAGGTTTTATTTCGATGTGGACGATGGGCCTGAACCAAAGTGCCATCGGCGTAAATAAAAACCTGAGCTTGATCAATTTGAGCCTAATAACAGGACATATCGGCAAACCGGGTTCAGGGCCTTTATCCTTAACCGGACAACCGAATGCAATGGGCGGTAGAGAAGTTGGGGGATTGGCAAATCTACTGCCCGCACATCGTGACTTAAAAAATGCCGCGCACCGTGCCGAAGTACAAGCCTTTTGGGGTGGTACCACTATTGCCGATAAGCCAGGGTTAACCGCGACAGAAATGTTTGAGGCGCTGAATGACGGCCGCTTGAAGGCAATATGGATAATGTGTACCAATCCATTAACCAGTTTGCCTAATGTGCGCCTGGCGGAGGAAGCATTAAAGAAAGCAAAGTTTGTGGTGGTGCAGGAGATCACTAACAAGTCTGAATGTTTGCCATATGCCGATGTAATACTTCCCGCCGCTGCCTGGGCGGAAAAGGAGGGAACGATGACGAACTCCGAAAGACGCATTAGTTATTTGAACAAAGTTATCGATCCACCGGGCGAGGCTTTACCTGATGCGGAGATCATCTGTCGCTTTGCGCGTAAAATGGGCTTTAAGGGTTTTGACTTTGAAAACCCGGCGGCAATTTATGATGAGCATGTTAAACTTACCGCCAAAACCAATATTGATATCAGCGGACTGAGTTACAAAATTTTAAAGGAGCTTAAGACCGTACAGTGGCCCTATAATAAGCGATCGCAGAAGCAGGGCACGCAGCGTTTGTTTACCGATAAAAAGTTTTATACGTCATCGCAAAAGGCTATTATTAGTCCGGTTGATGATGTGTTGACCAGCGAATTGCCTGATGATGATTTCCCATTTATTTTAACCACGGGCCGCATCCGCGACCAATGGCATACGATGAGCAAGACGGGTAAGGTGAATAAGCTTAATCAGCATATAAAAGAATCTTTCCTGGAGATACACTCAATTGATGCGGATGCGCTAAATCTTAAGGAAGGCGATCTGGCGGTAATATCATCGCGCAGGGGCGACGTGCGGGTGAAAGCTAAATTATCTACCGCTATAAAAAAAGGCGTGGTGTTTTTGCCTATGCACTGGAGTAAGATCTTAGGAAACGATCTTAATCGTGCCAACAACATTACCAATGATATTGTAGACCCCATATCAAAAGAGCCTGATTTTAAGTATTGCGCCGTTAGCATTCAAAAATATATTAAACCAAGGCAGCGCATTGTTGTGGTTGGCGCAGGCGCCGGCGCTTACGGTTTTGTAAAATCATACCGGGAATTAAATAAAGACGACGAGATCATTATTTTCAGTAAGGAGAATTTTCCTTTTTACAACCGCGTTATGCTACCGGATTACATCAGCGGCGAACAAAAATGGGAGCAGTTGGTAAAAATGAAGGATTCGGAAGAACCGGAATATAATATCAGTCTGTTGCGAGGAGTAAGTATAGAGAAGATAGATCGTTCCAACAAAACTGTTACCGATTCACGAGGAATTAGAACACGTTATGATGTGTTGTTATTGGCTACAGGTAGCCGCTCGGCTGTGCCTAAAAACGTGCCATCATTGCCGGGCATATTTACGATGCGTAACCGCGTTGATGCCGATAGCTTTAAAAAGCACGTGCCCGAGAATGGACATGTGGTTATTGTAGGCGGCGGTTTGTTGGGTTTGGAGATGGCGGCTTCCTTGCGGGAAATAGGTAAACGTATAACGATCATTCAACGTACTTCGCGCTTTTTAAACAGGCAATTGGATGCTTTGGGCAGCCAGTTATTACATGAGGAAATGGTTGACCAGGGATGTGATATTTATTATGATGACGAGATACAGTTATTCTACGGCAGATCAAAGTTAACAGGGGTTGGATTGAAGAGTGGTCGCAAAATTAACTGCGATGCCATGATATTGGCTATCGGCACTACGCCAAACCTTGAAATTGTTAAAGAGTGTGGCCTGGAATGCAAACGCGGCGTACTGGTAAACGACTATATGCAAACCAGCGATCCGGACGTATTTGCTATTGGTGAAATTGCCGAATTTAAAGGCACGCTATACGGTATAACCGCCGCCGCCGAACAACAAGCCGAAGTAATGGCCCGTTACCTAAGCGGCGATATAGCCAGCTATTACAAAGGCAGTTTGTTTATGAATATCATCAAAATACATGGTTTTGATTTGTGCAGTATCGGTATCCCCGAAATGCCTGATGATAAGAATTATGAAGAAATAGTGTTCATCGATAAAGCTAAACGCTACTATAAAAAATGTATTATTCACCAGGACAGGCTTGTTGGCACCATTTTAATTGGCGACAAAAGCGAGTTCAACGAATTTAGGGAACTGATAGCCAACAAAACCGAACTCAGCGAAAAGCGCCTCAAACTGCTTCGCAGCGGTAAAACCGCCGAACCTGTTTTAGGTAAACTGGTTTGCAGTTGCAATAACGTTGGTGCTGATAATATCCGTAATAAAGTAAAGGCCGGCTGCGATAATTTGAATGACCTATGCAGTGCAACAGGCGCCGGTACAGGTTGCGGCTCCTGCAAGCCAGAGGTAAAACGATTGTTAGAAGAGGCGCTGCAAGCAGCATTGGTTGCACAAGAAACTTGATCAGTATGAAAACAGCAAAGCAAAACCTGGTTAAAATCAATCTGCCCGGCGGTGTTACTTCTGCGGGTGACCTGTACGAGATATTAGTGATTGCTAAAAGGGCAGGAGCTGAGCATATCCGCTTTGGTAACCGCCAGCAGCTTTATTTCACCATAGACGACAACGCGTTGGAGGATTTTGAGTTTGATATGCTATCGGCCGATGTTGACTATGAGCTTAATATCCATAACTATCCTAATATAATCAGCTCGTACGTGGCTGATACGGTGTTTAATAACGACAACTGGGTAAAGGAAGGTGTTTATAAAGATATTTTCGACCTGTTTAATTTTAAGCCGCAGCTAAAAATTAATATCGTAGATAGTAACCAAACCTTTGTGCCTTTCTTTACCGGGAATTTGAATTTTATATCATCTTACGTTAGTAATTACTGGTATTTGTACATACGTTTTCCTAAAACCAATATACTTTATTGCTGGGCTTCGTTAGTGTATTCTGATGATATACCGGGTTTGTCAAAAAAAATAGAGGAAACCATCTTTAAAAACAAGCAACGATTTTACGAACAACCAGAAATTGACGGCGATGCATTCTATAAACTGGTGATGGCACAGGGAAATTTTGTGGTTCAGCAGGCATTACAAGCCTTGGTTATTCCCGAGTTTCACCTGCCTTATTATGAAGGCTTTAACAGGTATGGTAGTAAGTATTGGTTGGGTATTTACAGGCGCGACGAACTGTTTTCTGTTGATTTTTTAATGGATTGCTGCACCCTTTGCAATCAAACCAGGGTTGGGCAACTGTATATCACCCCCTGGAAATCAATATTGGTAAAAGGTATAACGGTGGCCGACCGTGCTTTATGGGGCGTTATACTCAACAAATACCGCATCAACGTCCGCCACGCGGCAAACGAGATGAACTGGCAAACTGAGGATGTTTGTGACTTTTGTCTTGATCTTAAAAAAGATTTGGTAAGGTATTTTGAAGAGGCAGATCTGCGCACTTACCGTTTATCGTTCGCCATAAAAAAACAGCCGAAAACCGGTTTATTTGGATCGATCATTATCAGAAAAGTAGATGAATTATTTGAACTAAGCCATACGCGTGATTTTAACCCTAATTCGAAAGATTTTATCACCTATAAGCAGGAGGTAGACAAGGACGATTTACCCAAACACCTGATACAATTGTGTGATGATTTTTATACCAGGGAAACTCAGCAATTTGATATTGACAAGCTGGATACCGGTGTTGCGTCAGATCCGACACCACAAAATACAGTTGCTGTTTATCAATGTAAAAACTGCCTGAGTATTTATGATAAAACCTACGGTGACGTAACTAATAACATTGAACCCGGTGTGGATTTTAATGATATTACAGACTACGCTTGCCCTGTTTGCGATTCGCCAAAAAGCTGTTTTGAACATCTTAGTCAGCCTTTAAGCCTTGTTGGTTAATTTTCCCCACCGCTTAAAATACGGATCTCAGTACGGCGGTTAAGCTGATGCTCAGCTTCGGTACAAGGTACGCCTTTGACACATTGATTCAGTAAACGGGTATCACCATAGCCACGATAGCTTAATCTTTCAATCGCTATGCCTTGTTTTAACAGGTATGCCATTGCCGACGCTGCCCGGCGATTTGAAAGATCAAAATTATAAGCAGCAGGAGCCCTCGAGTCGGTATGTGAGGCTATCTCGATACGCAGTTTCGGATGTTGTTTCATGATCACAACCAGCTTGTCCAGTTCTAAAGCCGCGTCAGGGCGGATATTTGCCTTATCCAGATCATAATAAATGTTATTCAGCACGAAAGTTGATCCTGTTTTAAGCGGTACTTTTAATGGTGTGGTAGTTTGCGAAGGTTTAGCGGGTTGTGCAGCAACAGGTGTGGTGTTTGTTGATTTTCCCGCTTCGAAACTGTATATATCATCGTTGCCTTTTCCACCTTCGCGGTTTGATGACAGATAACCCGTAGTTACCGTTTGGGCAATATAATAAAAGTCATCACTGGTGCTATTGATAGGATTTTTAAGGTTGGCGGGAGTAGCCCAATTATCCTTTTCGCCCACTGCTTTATAAATATCATAACCACCCATACCCGGCAGCCCTTTTGATGAAAAATAGAGCGCGCCATCGGCATTAACAATAGGGAAGGCCTCATAGTCAGCCGTATTAATGCCGGCACCACAATTTGCAGGTTTACTCCAGGTGCCATCGGCTTGCTTCAGGCAATACCATATGTCAGTTTTACCTTGTCCGCCCGACATATCCGAAGTGAAATAAAGTACGTCTCCGCCTTTTGAAAGTGCCGCATGCCCAACCGAATAATGCTTCACATCATTGTATGCAAAACTTTTTAAGTTTGTCCACTCGCCGTTTTGCAGGGTAGCTACCATAAGCTGCAGCCTACGGGTATATAACTTTTGCGTACTGCCTTTAGGGCGTTTATCTGTAGGCAGCTGGCCTTTGGGTATTGTAGTGGTAATAGTAATATAAGCCGTGTCATTGGTTTTATTAAATACTATTGGGCCCGTGTGGTGGCTCATGTTGGCTAAAACGCTGTTGGCTGTATTAACAGTCACGTCGGTAATTTCTGAGTTTTTATTTGCCTTGTAAATTTGATAAAAGCCATTGCCCGTCCGTGTATAAATATCATCAGTATTTAACCTGTCCGACGCAAATACAAATCCGCTTCTTTCATCGTAGCTCAATCCCCATTCAGAATAATAGGTATTAAGTTTTTCCACGTTTTTAACTACTGTATTTGCGGGTGTCTTCGTCCATTTAGCGGCCGAATCGCAGGTAGCCAATTTCAGCTGCAATTGCTTATCGTCTTTTACCCCGGTATAGTAAGCTTTGTATTGCACTTTGGCATCGTTAAACTTTTTATTACGCAGCAAAGCCTCCGCATAGTAGTAGGTGTTAATGATATCGGCTTTAGGATAGGTTACCACCTGCGAATACCAGGCCTCTGCATTTTCATAATCGTTTATCAGCCGATAGCAATCGGCAACACGTTCTATTACATGCAAACCGGGACTATTACGTTGGGCAACCTGCAGGTAAAATCCCAGGCTTTTAAAATATTCGTAGCGTTCAAATAGCTTATCTGCCAGTTGCCTTTTATCGGGCTGCTCTTGTGCTTTAATTCCTTGTGCAACAATTAGTAATATAAATAATGTAAATATCTTCTTCATATTACTTCAATTAAAAATAACGCGGACTTAGTACTCTTGGATGTTTCCTTGCAAAGCCAATACTTAAGGAAACCTCGTGCGAGCCTCCCTGGTAACCGGTGAAGTTGCTCGTAGTAAAATCATACGAATACCCAAAGCGGAAATGATCATTTAAACTTAGCTGAATTATGCCCGCGGCTGTGCTGGCGCGATCAAGGCCTTGTTGCTGGTAAGCCTTATTCCAGACCACTACACCTGTATTGTACGAGGCGCCTAGCCAAACTTTTTTGGCAAACAGGATATAGGTGGTTACATCAACACTGGTGGGGGCCTTAAAATCCTCTTTAAGCATCACCGAAGGTTTAATGTCTATCACAGATGTAATTGGTACAATAACTCCGGCAGTTAAATATAAATGCCTTGCCTGTTTTATTACAGCCGTGTTGTTGTTGTTATTATTCAGTTCGGGCAGTAAATTCAAAACTGATGCGCCAACATAAACCGTAGGTGTGGAGTAATAAATACCTGCTCTAAAATCGGGCGTAATTTTACTTTCGGTGCCCGCCGCAAGAGGGTCCTGCAAGTCGTTACCTACCAATTTTGAACCATCCAACTGGTACTGGATTATACCCGCGCCAATACCAAAGCTTAGCCTGCGGGTGTCCTCGTCATCTAAGCGTAAGCGGTAAGCATAGTTAGCGTACACAGATGAGTTATTTTGCGGGCCTAGCCGGTCGTTGGTTACCAGTAAGCCCAGGCCCACGTTCTTGGTATCAACATTGGTAACGCCATCAACAGAGAATGTGCTGGTTTTTGGTGCGCCGTCAATTCCCGTCCATTGCAGGCGGCTGCTTGCGTTTAGTGTCCAGTCTTCTTTATAACCCGCGTAGGCGGGATTTACAGCCAGGCCGTTAAATACGTACTGGCTAAATTGTATAGTTTGCTGCGCACGGCTTTGCAGGCAGTAGCTTAGCACTAAGGCTAAAAGGACATATTTTTTTAAACTCATTATTTACGTTTTAAATATATCCAACCCTTAGTTGTGGTAGGCGTGTCGTCAATTTTAACTTTTAGGGTATAGTAATAGGTGCCTTCAGAAAGATTAGCACCGTCCCATTCATTCTTATAATCGTTAGATCGGTAAACTTCATTTCCCCAACGGTTAAATACCGATAGCTGGGCACCGGGATAGTATTCCAGGTCTTTTATAAAGAAAGTGTCGTTTTTACCATCTCCGTTAGGGGTGAAAATGGTGGGCGTTACAATGCCGTTGGGCACATACGGATCCCGCACCAGGAAGGTGATCACAGGTATTGATGGCGTGCCCTTTACATACGCCCAGGTATCAATACTGCGGTTGTTACCAAAGTCATCCTGGCTATTGGTAGTTGTAGTAACTCCCCATTTATGGCCATTTGCTGTGCTGCTTAGTCCGCTTAAATTAGTTACAGGGCTTGAGGGAGTTCCGGGATTGGTAATATCCCTATCATCCCAATACACATTATCATCGGGCGAGTTAAGACCGTTAGTACGCGAAAGCTTAATGCCGTTAACATTTCGTTCTACATCAAAAAACGGAAAGTGCACTTCGGCAGCAAATAAGGCAAGCTCAATGTTAATTTTAAACGGAGCTATAGTATGCGGCACCGTGGCACCTATGCCATCAACACCATCCCAGTCTATTTGGTTAGGGCCCGCGTTAACGGTGCCGGTAAATTGCCTGTCAACAACATCAGTAAAAACGCCGTTTTGGTTAAGGTCCATCTTGATGGTATAGGTGCCGTTAGCAGCCGTTGTAAAATTAATTTTGCCACCAACGGTCGCGGTGCTGGCCTTACCCACAGTACCTAAATTACCGGTAAAATTTACACCGGTTACATTGGGCACAAAAGGAGGGTTTATCAACCAGGTCGTGCCGTTTGCCGTTTTAGCGGTAGCTGGCAAATCAGTGGCCGGCGTACTGAAAAATAGCTTGTGTGTTACGTCAGACTGTGTGTCGTCAGCAACAGGGTTATGTACATCGGGGGACG
The DNA here is from genome assembly GCF_059690715.1 of Mucilaginibacter sp. A3364. NCBI lineage: Bacteria > Pseudomonadati > Bacteroidota > Sphingobacteriia > Sphingobacteriales > Sphingobacteriaceae > Mucilaginibacter > Mucilaginibacter sp. A3364. The sequence continues at coordinate 1,885,186 of NZ_JCAWED010000001.1, read as the reverse complement.
ATGTGCTGTTAACGCTTAAATAAGAAGGCGCGCCACCCGGCGTACGAAATCCTTTATTGTTTGAAAAAAAAGTAAAGCCATTGCCCGCTTGTCCGTTGTTATCAAGTTTGTAATGGTAACCGTCCTTGGTAACAATATAAAAAATGCCGTTAAAGCCAACGTTAAAGCTACCCAGCAAACCTATAAACACATTAGTAAAAGCCCTGCCGGTTATAAAAGCAGTATTGGCTGCATTGCGTACAGATACATCAAAAGCGGTAACAAATTCGCCACTGGTTTGCACCCAGGGCGCATTAGCGGCAATTGGGTTCACGGTGCTGTTAACAAAAGGATTGGGCGGTATAAAATTCACGTCCCAAATACCTTCCTGGGCAGCCGTTGCTGTACGGGTATAAGGCGTATAACCGCCGGTATTAGGCAATGGCCCGGCCATTTCCTCATTAATATTATTAATTGCACCAATTGTTGTTGATGCGCCGCTAACATAAGCAGTACCATCAGGTGCACGTAAGTTAATGGTGCCCAGCCCAAGTCCTTGCGCGCTCGAACCTACACATAATGTTTCGCCGGCCTTAACATATACCTTTACAGATCCCGGCGTAGGGAACGGGTATGACGGCGAAGCCGAACTTGACGATACCAGCACGGCCCTGTTGCCACCGTTTGAGCATAACTCCTTGCTACCTTCGGCATTTGCCGGGCATGGAAATAAGCAAATAGCACAAACCAATGCAACAAGGCATTGCAGGTAAGTGTATTTTTTTAAAAAGATATGGTCGTTTTGGGCTTGGTTTGGCAATTGTAACATCAGGTATTATAATTCAGCATGAATATAGCGATAAATCGGTTACGCACCTAAAAACGATACAGTTGCTTAGCAAATCGTAAAAAAAAATTACGACTATGTTTTGTTGAAATATTTAACTAAAATTGGTTGCCTTAGCAATTGCAAAAATATAAGCTTAACGCCCTGTAAAAAAGTATGGATAGTCATTCAAAAAAAATTTTGCTTGTTGATGATGACCGGCTTTTTTTAAAAGTTATGGTGCAGGTTTTCAAAAAATCGGGGTTCGAATGTGAAACAGCCGGATCTGCCGAGGAGGCTATAGAAAAGCTTAACAACGGCGCCTCGCCAAACATTATCCTGTCTGATTATGAAATGCTGGCTATGAACGGCCTGCAGTTTAGGCGCCATTTAATGGAGGACCCGAAGTTTAAAGATATCCCTTTTGTTTTTCTTACGTTTTTCTCGGATAGCGACCTGATGACACAGGGGCTTGATCTGCAGGCTATAGACTATGTAATTAAGGATACCCCCGTAAACGTGATCGTATCAAAAGTGAATAATATATTATTCGCTGTTGATAAGCAGCGGGAGCTATCCGAAATGGAGATCAAAAAGGCGGCATCATCGCTTAACATTAAATCCATCCCCGTAAAAACACCCGATGTAAACGGCTTTGAAATTAACTTTTGGCATCATGCGTATCATGATATCCCCGGTGGGGATTTTATTGATTTTATAAGGGTTAATGATCGTTATAGCTTCGTGGTGTTGGGCGATGTAATGGGCAAAAAATGGATGGCCTGGTTCTTTACCTTCGGCTTCCTGAGTTATATCCGTTCGGCGGTGCGTTTTGCCGCTTTTAACCAGGAATACTCAACCGCAAATATATTGCAACAAGTAAACAACATTATTTGTTATGATGACGTATTAAAGGACATCCTGTCAAGCTTATCACTGATATTAATAGATAGTGAAGCGAATAAAATAACCTATTCGGGCGCCGGCGATCTACCTTTATTGCATTATAAGCGCGATGATGATAAACTAAAATCAATAAGCTCATCGGGTTTATTATTGGGCTTATTTGCCGATGGATTTTATAGCGAGCAGGAGATTGTGTTGGAGAAAGGGGACAGGTTGTTTATTTTTACTGATGGACTGATTGATTTTGCGGATAAAGCTGGTAAGAAAAGTGACTATAATCTTTTTTCAAAAACACTGCACCCGTACCTTACAGATGATAAAGCTTTTGCGGATATAAAAGAGCAGTTTTTTAACAGCCAAACGGTTGAACAGGTTGACGATCAAAGTATAATAAGCATATATAAAGATTAATATGATAAACATTTTTAAAGAGGACGATAAAAACCTGCTGGTTAACGTAAACCTGAAGGATGCAAACCTTGGTTATGCTGAAGAGTTTAAAGCCGAACTGGTACAGCTGTTTGATAAACATAAAAAACGCCTGATCATTAACCTGGAAAATGTAGAGTATATAGATAGTTCATTTTTGGGTGCATTGGTATCGGTTTTGAAATATGTAATTTCACACCAGTCTGATATTGCTTTGGTGGGCATGCGTAAAGATGTGGCTACTTTGTTTGGTTTGATACGTTTGGATAAGGTTTTTAAAATATATAATAATTTTGACGAGGCGCTTACTCAGTAATAAATAATATGGCTGATCAAATATTCAATCAATTTTTATTGCCGAATTCACGGCTGGCGATGGCTGCCTCGTTGAGGGAGATCATTGACTTTATAAACAGGCATTTACCGGCTGATGTATCGGCTGTTGATATTGACTTTAAGGTGGATATCATCGTAACCGAGTTATTGACCAATGCACTTAAGCACGTAAAAAATGCCGAAACGCTGATACGTGTGTACATTGACGATAAAACGCTGACCATCGAGAAAACGGATTTTGGTACCCCGTTCAATCCTAACAATTTCATCGAGATACTGAAACATCCGACAGGCTATAAATTGATGCTAACCAAGGATGACCTGAACGCGATGTATGCCGTGGTTGAAAAAGAAAACATGGTAAGATTTGTAAGCGAAGACGGCGATGGGATAGAAGCCCCTAATCTTGACGATTTGATGGAGCACTTTGGTTTGTTGATCATCACCAAATCATCAAGCGAGTTCACCTATCATTTTGATGCCGCATCTGGCCTCAATACCTTTAATGTGGTTATTCCGCTGCAATAGTTAAGTATATATGAAAAGAAAAAGGCCCGGTTTTGTCGGGCCTTTTTTATTGTTTTATGGTTTTGGCAGCAAATGTTTTTGCACTTTGCCCAACGCCGTACGTGGAAGGGTCTCCACCTCGACAAATGATCGTGGTACTTTAAAGGACGCGAATGTGTTTTTGCATTTTTCTTCAATCAAAGCCGCATTATAGCCATCGGCAGGTACAATATAGGCTACCGGCATTTCGCCGCGGGTTTCGTGTGGTATGCCCACAACAGCCGCTTCGGCTACGCCGGGTTGCTCTAATAAAAAGTCCTCAATTTCGCGTGGGTAAATATTAAAGCCACCGCTAATAATCAGATCACTTTTACGGCCTTTTAGGGTGAAGTAGCCGTCGGCTGCCATTACACCCATATCGCCGGTTTTAAAATAACCATTACTGAAGGCATCGACAGTAGCCTGTTCTCTTCGCCAGTAGCCTGCAAATACGTTTGGCCCTTTAATATGCACTTCACCTTCTTCGTTAAACGCGGCAGTTTCGCCACCCGGCAATACTATTTTGGCTGATATGCCCGGCAACGGGAAACCAATGCTTCCCGGACGGCGTTCGCCTTCGTAAGGGTTGCTGATGTTCATCAGGGTTTCGGTCATGCCGTATCGTTCCAATATTACATGCCCGTATAGCCTGTCAAATTCTTCTAACACATGAGCAGGCAGAGGAGCTGATCCACACACAAATAAACGGCCCGCTTCACCAATTTGCTTCGCGATAGCCGCTGGCTGATCCAACAATCTGATGTAGATAGTAGGCACGCCAAAAAATAATGTCGGTTTGAATGACAGGAATTCTTCAGCCGCTTTACCATGCTCAAACCTTGGCAGCAAACGCATGGTACAGCCGCTCAATAACCAGCAATGCACGCCGTTTGCCAAAGCGTGCACATGAAATAAAGGCAAGGCTAACAAGAAGCGATCACCTTCGGTTATTTTCCAGCAGGCGTTAAGGTTTACACCATTGCTCATAAAGTTATTGTGCGTTAATATAGCACCTTTTGATGCGCCGGTGGTGCCGCTGGTGTAAACCAATGCCGCAGGACTATCGCCCGTGGTCAGGATATCAGCTAAAGTATCAGGTTGGGATTTAACTTCAGTTATCAGGTCGTCCAGTTGCCATACTTTAAAATCTACGGGTACTTTGCCTTTGGCGATTAAGGCTTTAGGGTCAGAATCCGCCAGAATATGGCTCATCTCGCGTTCCTTGTAAAGGATATTTACCGGCACAAAAATGATCCCGGTTTTAGCGCAGGCGATGAATAGGTCGATGATCTCTACACAATTCTCCAGGTAAACAGCCAGGCGGTCGCCGGTAACGAGGCCTTTTGATAGTAATAAGTTTGCAGTACGATTACTGCGCGCATCAATATCACCGAAGGTAAAACGTTCGTCGCCAAACTCCAGTGCCACTTTATCTTTACGGCCTTTAAGCGATAAATTAAATAGACTAACTAAATTCATAAATAACGTAATATATAAGTTCGCTTAACTGTTTTTGATCTTAAGCGAGGTAACACAAATTAACAGGGCGAATATACCCATAGAAACAAAAGCCATCGAAAAATTGCCGGTTTTATCAGTGATATTTCCAACCAGCGGCGCGGCTATTAAAATAAATACAATGCCCAGCATGTTTACCAAACCCATAGCGGCACCGGCACGGCCCGGGAAAATATAAGCAGCCCGGTTAAAGAGCCCCGAGTACGGTAAACCACAACCTATCCCCAGTAAAACTATCGCCACCACATCAATGGCCAGATTTTGATGGAAATTGGCTATTAAAAAACACCCGATGGCATTTATCACCAAACTGGTAATGATTAATTGCTTTACACCAACGCTGGCTAAAAGTTTACCACCCAGCGGGCGGGTAAATATTCCCAGCAATAAGCCTAGTGATGCAATGAAACTAATAAGCAGTTTATTACTATCCACAAATGTTTCCTTAAGTAATGTTGTAAACCACGAACTAATAGCTATCACCAAACCAAACGATGCCATTTGCACCAAGCCTAGTAACCACAATTGCCCATTGGCAAGCATTTGCATTAAAGAGGAGTGAGGGTGCTGTTTATCCGGTGGGTTAGGAGCGAAGAATAGTACTGATAGAAACACCACGGCGGCTACGGTAGCAGTCAATAAAAATGTCGGCGCCCAGCCTTGATAATGATCCGCCACCTGCGGCACCACAAATATTACAAAGCCCGAGCCCAGCAATACGCTGGCACCATAATAACCTTGATATAATAATAATTTTTCTTGTGGGATGCACTGGTAAATATACCTTGCGCCAGCTACGAAACTTGCACCGGTACCTAAACCTACAAAAAATTTCCAGGCCAGTAATTGTGTATAATTATCAGCAGATGATATACCGAAATTGCCAATGCTTACAACAATCAGCGCCAGTACCATAACACGTTTAGCCCCAAACTTATCGGCCAAAAAGCCGCCGGGTATCTGCATGGCGGCATGAGTTAAAAATATAGCCGTGGTTAAAAAACCGAACATCGCTTTGGTTAGCGGTTCTTCGGGTGTGTTAAAGCTGGCCATGAGCCAGGGTTTTAATGGTGCGTGGTTGGTATAGTTAGCCGAAAAAGCAAAGCCGCACATACAGGCTAACAACAGGGCTATATGTTTTTGCCTGTCGTTCAATAAAATGGTTTCACTCATTTTTTGGTTTAGTAAAAGGTTATAATCGGGTTACCAAATATATCAAACAAAATGTCTTTTCAAACAGCGAAAACGTTTTCGTTCAGCGCCTGTAAGTTTATAAGCCGTTAAAAAACTTTATCTTTGTACAAATAACATTACATATGCTGTTTGAACAGATACAACAAAAGCCGTTTTTTATACTGGGTCCATGTATGATGGAAGACCAGGACCTGTTATACACCGTTGCCGAAAAAGTTGCCGAAATTGGCCAGAAATACAATGTTCCGGTAATATTCAAGTCATCGTTTGATAAAGCTAACCGTACATCAATCCATTCGCAACGCGGACCGGGCATTGAAAAAGGCATGCAAATGCTGCAAAACGTAAAAGATAAATTTAACCTGCCCGTTACCACCGATATTCACGAACCTTACCAGGCGGCTATTGTAGCCCCGGTGGTTGATATTGTGCAGATCCCGGCATTCCTTTGCCGCCAGACAGACCTATTGGTAGCGGCTGCCGAAACGGGCAAAATAGTGAACATTAAAAAAGCGCAGTTCCTATCAGGACAGGATATGTTTTACCCGGCGCAGAAAGTTGTTGAAGCCGGTAATTCGCAGGTTATCTTAACCGAACGTGGCACCATGTTCGGCTACAATAACCTGGCGGTAGATTTCAGGAATATATATGATATGAAAGCCTTTGGCTACCCGGTTTGTATGGATTGTACCCACTCGGTACAGCGCCCGGGCGGTGCAGGCGGTAAAACCGGCGGTGATCGTACTTTTGTTCCTATGATGGCCCTTGCCGCTAAAGCATTTGGTGCCACAGGTTACTTTATGGAAGCACACCCCGATCCGGATAATGCCCTAAGCGATGGCCCTAACCAGGTTAGATTGCACCAATTAGAAGAAGTTATCAAACCTTTATTATCGTAAGGGTTGTACGTATTACGTTTGACGTAGTACGTAGACCAGCAAAAAACGTATAACGTACTACGTACAGCGTAAAACATAATGAAAGATATTGCCAAACGAGTTTTTGATATTGAGATTGAGGCTTTGCAACATGTAGCAGGCCTGGTTGACGATGCCTTTACCAATGTGGTGAACGCCTTAATGGCCAGCACCGGTAAAGTTATTGTTAGTGGGGTGGGTAAGTCAGGGCTTATTGGTAAAAAAATATCGGCTACGCTATCAAGCACAGGTACGCCGAGTTTCTTTTTACACCCCGGCGACGCGTTTCATGGCGACCTGGGTTTGGTAGGTAGTAACGATGTGGTGATCATGATTTCTTACTCCGGCGAAACCGATGAGGTGCTTAAAGTTATTCCGTTCTTTAAATGGAATAAAAATCTGATTATCAGCATTACAGGCAATCCAAACTCAACTATTGCTAAACATAGCGATCATCATTTAAATATACAGGTACCGCGTGAGGCTTGTCCGCTGGCTTTGGCACCAACTTCGTCAACCACAGCTGCGCTGGTAATGGGCGACGCGCTGGCCATTGCCTTAATGGAAACCCGGAATTTTAAAGAAGACGACTTCGCGCGTTTTCATCCCGGTGGTAGCATCGGCCGCAAATTACTTACGCGTGTTAAAGATCTGATGCGTACGAATGACCTGCCTTTTATTGATACCGAAGCATCATTCACCGATGTATTGCTCCGCATGTCTGAAGGTAAACTGGGTATGGTGATTGTAGGAGACAAGGCACACGTAAAAGGCATCATCACCGATGGCGATCTGCGCCGAGCCTTACTACGCAATAGCGATGTAAGTAAACTATCGGTAACCGATATGATGACCGCTAACCCTATTATTATTGACGCAGATGAGTTTATAGGGCAGGTTGAAGTATTGATGATAGAAAAGAAAATAACCAATGTACTGGTAGGCAAAAAGCGTAAGCTGGATGGTGTTTACCAGATATACAACAGGTAAGGCAGGCTTAACAATAAATTAATCGGTTATAATTCAGACAGGTAAAACAAATAGCACCTGAAATTTGAAATAGAATTTCCGAGTTAATATAAAAAGTCTATCTTTGCAGCTCTTAAAATCCTAAAGATGCGGAAGTGGCGTAATTGGTAGCCGCACCAGACTTAGGATCTGGCGCTTCACGGCGTGGGGGTTCGAGTCCCTTCTTCCGCACTACATCAACCCGGTCAATTTTGATCGGGTTTTTTGTTTTAATCAAAATCCCACCAAACCTTTGTCTTCGGCGTATTGCCCAAAACATATGGCTCACCAATCCTGGGAATATTCAATCTCATGCCAAGCTTTTCAGCCGCCGGTAGCAGTTTTTCAATAGGCTCGTTCCAGGGATGGTCTGATTCTACAAATTTACCCCAGTGTACCGGCTGCAGCAAACGTGCTTTCAGGTCAACCGCTGCCTGCGCGCTTTGGCCCAGCCACAGGTGCGTCCAGGGCCAGTTGGGACTGTACTGGCCGCATTCCAGCAACGCCAAATCAAACGGACCGTATTGATCACCTATTTGTTTAAAATGTGGGCCATAGCCACTATCGCCGCTATAAAATATTTTATACTGGCCGCTTTGGATAACGTACGATGCCCATAGGGTTTTATTCTCGCTGCTGTAAGTGCGGTTACTTTTATGCTGGGCAGGCGTAGCTGTTATTTTTAAGCCGCCGGGCAGGGTGGTTGATTGCTGCCAGTTTAACTCAATGATCTTTTTACGGTCAAATCCCCAGTAAACTAAGTTTGAACCCAGGCCACGCGGCACAATGGCCATTTTAACTTTAGTGCGCAGCTTTTTTAGGGTGCGGTAATCCATATGGTCATAATGATCATGCGAAATAATCAGCACATCGATATTAGGCATATCCTCGGCATGGTAATGGGTAGTGCCTTTAAATGCGGTAACCAAACCCGGCATCGGCCCCGCGTAACCGCTAAAAACAGGATCTATCAAAATATTACCTTGTACGGTTTTTATTAATAATGAAGAGTGGCCAAACCAAACCACAGTAGGCGCGGGGGCGGCTAGTTTTTTTAAGTCGGTTTTTAACCACGGCAATCCAACAGATGGTCGGATAGATTCCGGCCGGCTTTTCAAAAACAAAAAGCGGTTATGTTTAATAGAATCCAATCTATCCGTATAATTTTGAAAAACGCCGTTTTTGTAATTAGATAACGTGTCCAACCCTGCTAATGAATCCCCCTCGGGATCAATTCCTATCGACCTTGTAATACTACAACCAAACATCATTGTGAGCAACAGCGCGGCCATCGCAACCGCAAAACAATTACTTTTCATACACTATAGAACGCAAAAAAGGCATAATGGTGTGCGGTGTAGTTTTATAAATGATAGAAATAGCTTACAAACAGACTCCTAATGCTAACTTTATAAACTGTGATAACTCATTAATAATTCGGCGAAATGAAACTTCTACTAACCTCTGCAGGCATAAGCAATGTAAGTATCCATAACGCTTTGATTAACCTGTTAGCGAAGCCGATTGAAGAGGCTCACGCGCTTTTTATCCCTACGGCAATATATGCAATACCCAATGGCGGCGAAATTGTTCGTAAAGTTATTTGTGGCGAAATTGGTGATCCCTTTTGTCAATTGAAGTGGAAGTCTTTAGGCCTGTTAGAGCTTACCGCGCTTAGTAGCATGAAACAAGAACTTTGGCTATCTAAATTACATGAAGCCGATGCACTCTTAGTTGGTGGCGGCGACTGTCAATATTTGTGTTACTGGATGCAACAGTCGGGCCTCGTCAAACTTCTACCTTCATTGCTTGACAGGATAGTATATGTGGGCTTAAGTGCCGGAAGTATGATAATGACCCGTTACGGAACAACCTACGGTAACCACACATTACCACCAGAAGTGGTAAATCATTGAATTATGTAGATTTTGCTATCCATCCGCATTTAGATCACGAGTGGTTACCGAATAATTCAATAGCTAACCTGGAAAAATTGGTATTAACCTTACCTATGCCGTCTTACTTAATTGACGATCAAACAGCTATTAAAGTGCTTGATAATGAAATCGAGGTTATTTCTGAAGGGAACTGGAAGTTAGTTGAGCCTTAATGATCGCTTCGCTTTACAATTAATTTACCTTACTTTTGCGCAAATTTTATGGGGCGCAGTTTTTGTGCGGTTAGACCCGTAAAAACATCGTAAATATATTATGCTTAAAAGAGTTGTTGTAACGGGTATTGGTGCTTTAACGCCGCTTGGTAATAATATTAAAAGTTTTTGGGAAGGCGTGGTTGCCGGCAAAAGTGGCGCGGCCCCGATAACTCATTTTGACGCGTCGTTATTTAGGTCGCAGTTTGCCTGTGAGCTGAAAGACTTTAACGTTGCCGATCACCTTGATCGTACAGATATTAAGCGTACCGACCTATATACCCAATACGCGCTGATAGCCAGCGACGAAGCCATTAAAGATTCTGGCTTTGATTTTAGCAAAATGGACCCGTTTGATGTGGGTGTGATATGGGGTTCGGCACATGGCGGTGTGGATACTTTGGAGGGCCAGGTTAAAGAGTTTGCTTTGGGGGATGGTCATCCGCGTTTTAACCCTTTCCTGATACCTAAAGCGCTGATCAATATGGCAGCGGGTATCATATCGTTGCGTAATGGTTTTATGGGGATAAACTTTGGCGCGGTTTCGGCCTGCGCTTCATCAAATGCGGCTATCATGGACGCGTTTAACTATATCCGCCTGGGCAAAGCTAAGATCATCATTTCGGGCGGTTCTGAAGCGCCTATTACGCAAGGCACTTATGGCGGTTATTGCTCGTTAAAAGCCATGTCGCACCGTAACGACGATCCGCAAACCGGCTCACGCCCCTTTGATGTAGAGCGCGACGGTTTTGTGATGGGCGAGGGTGCCGGCGCTTTAGTGTTGGAAGAATATGAGCACGCCGTAAAACGTGGCGCCAAAATATACGCCGAGATCCGCGGCGCGGCCACCACTGCCGATGCCTACCACATGACGAGTACGCATCCCGAAGGAAAAGGCGCTACCAAAGCCATGCAACTGGCACTGGAAGAAGCTGGCGTTAATATAGAGGACTTGGGTTACCTTAACCTGCATGCTACGTCAACCCCGGTTGGCGATCTTTCTGAGATACATGCTGTGCAAGGCCTCACCAAGGGCCATAAAACGGGTGTGCAAATAAGTGCTACAAAATCAATGACCGGTCACCTGTTGGGTGCTGCGGGTGCTATTGAGGGTATTATATGTTTATTGGCTTTGCGCGATAATATAGTACCGGCAACTATCAATACTACGCATCTGGATCCTGAAGTCCCGGCCGATCTGAACATCGTACTAAAAGAAGCAAAATCTCACCAATTAAGTACCGCCATGAGCAATACCTTTGGCTTTGGCGGCCATAACAGCACCGTTGTATTTGGAAAAATATAAACTTTAAGCTTTATATTTAGCTTATGAAAAAGTTGCTGCTTATTACAATGTTGTTGTTGGGCACTAAAGTTTATGCCCAGCAATCTGAAGAGTTTGGTTTGTTATCAGCCCTGGTAGGTGGTACCTGGGAAATGAAGAATGATAAAGGCAACATCATTGGCGAAACCTGGAAACAGATCAGCGATAAGGAACTAAAAGGCAAAGGTTTTTTGGTTAAAGGGAAGGACTCCACAGCTTTGGAGATTATGACCATAGTACAGCGTGGAGAACAACTGTTTTACGTAGCGCAAAAGTCTGCCGAAGCTCAACCTACTTATTTTAAATTAACCGACAACACTAAAAAGAAATTCATCTTCCAAAACCCGGAACACGATTTCCCGCAACGTATAGTTTACCAGTTTAATGGCGCTGATGAAGTGCACGCCTGGATAGACGGGTATAAGAATGGCAAGCGCGCAAAGCAAGATTATTATTTTAAACGCGTTTATAATAAAAACTAATAAATTAGCGCAGCGGATCATCGCTTTTTAAACCCGAAAACATCAACATTTTATGATTACGAGAAGATCATTCTTAAAAACCTCGGCCGTATTTTCTGCCGGAGTGTTGGCAGCACCCCAGTTGTTTGCCTACGACAAAAAATACATAGGCCTGCAACTTTATACCGTGCGTGATGCCATGCAGAAAGACGCGGCGGCTACACTAGCCAAAGTAGCCAAAGTAGGCTATAACTCTTTAGAAGGCGCAACTTATACCGGTAACCAAAAATTTTACGGTCTGGAGGCTAAAGCTTATGCTAACCTGTTAAAGCAAAACGGCCTTAAAATGTTTAGCAGTCACTATGCTTTAGGCGAAGAGAATAACGGCGTTAAAGGCCCCAAAGGAACAATCTCCAACGAATGGCAGAAAGCCGTTGATGATGCTGCCGAAGTAGGCATTAAATACATGGTTTGCGCTTACCTTGGTGGCAACGAACGTGGTAGCCTTGACCATTATAAAAAAGTGGCCGAAGACTTTACCAAAGCCGGCGAGATCTGTAAAAAAGCGGGCATCCAGTTTTGCTACCATAACCACGACTTTGAATTTATACAGCAAGACGGAAAATATCCGTACGAAACCTTGCTTCAAAACTCGGACAAGGACCTGGTAAAAATGGAAATGGACCTTTACTGGGTAAACAAAGCCAAACAGGATCCTATCGCGTTGATCAACGCCAACCCGGGCCGTTTCCCGTTATGGCATGTGAAGGATATGGATAACACCCCGCAACATGCTTTTACCGAAGTGGGCAATGGCGTAATTGATTTTAAAACCATTTTTAAACACGCGGACAAGGCTGGTCTGAAGTATTTCTTCGTGGAGCAGGACCGTACACCGGTTGATCCGTTTGATAGTATTACCAAAAGCTACAACTACATTAAATCAAACCTGGTATAATTACCTGAATTATTGACATTTAAGCCGTGCCTTTATTGACAAAAGGGCACGGCTTTTTATTTTGTAGTGACATTTTTTCAGATTAACCATTGTGGCAAACACTTTGAGGACAATAAAGCATGAACTTCAACAACTTTACAATAAAAGCTCAGGAAGCCGTACAGAAGGCTTCGGAGATAGTAACCGGCAATCAGCAGCAGGCCATTGAGCCCGCACATTTGCTTAAAGGATTATTGCTGGTTGATGAGAATGTTATCACTTATTTACTAAAAAAATTAAACGTTAACCTTAACCGGTTGAATGATACGCTTGATGAACAGATAGGCGCGTACCCGAAGGTTAGCGGCAGCAATGTATATTTATCGGCATCGTCAAACACGGCTTTGCAAAAGGCTACTTCTTACTTAAAAGAGTTTAAGGATGATTTTGTATCGGTAGAGCATATTTTGCTTGGTATTTTATCTGTAAACGATAAAACCAGTTCGGCGCTAAAAGATTACGGCGTAAACGAGAAGGACCTCAAAAAAGCCATTACCAGTCTGCGCGGCGATAATAAAGTTACCGACCAAAACGCGGAAGCCACCTATAACGCCCTTAACAAATACGCCCGCAACCTGAACGAGTACGCCGAATCGGGCAAATTGGACCCGGTTATTGGCCGTGATGAAGAGATCCGCCGAGTAATACAGATCTTATCGCGCCGTACCAAAAACAACCCGATACTGGTTGGCGAGCCAGGCGTGGGTAAAACCGCCATCGCCGAAGGTATAGCCTTCCGTATCATCAAAGGCGACGTGCCCGAAAGTTTGAAAACCAAAACGGTATACTCTTTAGATATGGGCGCGCTTGTTGCAGGCGCCAAATACAAAGGCGAGTTTGAGGAGCGTCTGAAATCAGTGATCAAAGAAGTGATCCAGGCTGATGGGGAGATCGTGTTGTTTATCGATGAGATCCACACCCTGGTAGGTGCCGGCGGTGGTGAAGGTGCTATGGATGCGGCTAACATCCTGAAACCGGCCCTGGCCCGTGGCGAATTACGCGCCATCGGTGCAACCACACTTAACGAGTATCAAAAATATATAGAGAAAGACAAAGCGCTTGAACGTCGTTTCCAGATGGTATTGGTGGATGAGCCAGATACTGCCGACGCGATATCTATCCTGCGTGGCTTGAAAGAACGCTACGAAGCACACCACAAAGTACGTATCAAAGACGAAGCGATCATTGCCGCGGTAGAAATGTCGCAGCGCTATATTTCAGATCGTTTCCTGCCGGATAAAGCCATCGATTTGATGGACGAAGCCGCTTCAAAACTGCGTTTAGAAATGGATTCGGTGCCGGAGGTGGTGGATGAGTTGGAGCGTCGCATTATGCAATTAGAGATCGAGCGCGAAGCCATTAAACGTGAAAAGGACGAAAAGAAAGTATCCGAACTAAGCGAAGAAATAGCTAACCTATCAGCAGATCGTGATTCGCTACGCGCCAAATGGCAGGGCGAGAAAGATGTGGTTGACGGCATCAACAAAAAAGTTGAGCAAATTGAAACCTACAAACTGGAAGCTGAACAAGCAGAACGTGCCGGCGACTACGGTAAAGTAGCCGAACTACGTTACGGCACTATCCGCGAAGCGCAGGAAGAGGTTGAAAAACTGAAGGCTGCATTGCAGGAAAATCAATCAGATAGCCGCATGCTGAAAGAGGAAGTTACTGCTGACGATATAGCCGGCGTGGTTTCCCGCTGGACAGGTATTCCGGTTTCAAAAATGATCCAGAGCGAGCGTGAGAAATTGCTTAACCTGGAAGATGAGCTGCACAAGCGTGTTGCCGGTCAGGACGAGGCTATCGAGGCTATTAGTGATGCTATACGCCGCAGCCGTGCCGGTTTGCAGGATAAACGTAAGCCTATTGGTTCGTTCATATTCCTGGGTACTACCGGTGTCGGTAAAACTGAATTAGCCAAAGCACTGGCAGATTATCTTTTCAATGACGAAGCCGCCATGGTACGTATTGACATGAGTGAGTATCAGGAACGCCATGCGGTATCAAGATTGATAGGAGCGCCTCCGGGCTATGTGGGTTATGATGAAGGCGGCCAGTTAACCGAAGCCGTGCGTCGCAGACCATACAGCGTGATATTGCTGGATGAGATAGAGAAAGCGCACCCGGATGTATTTAACATTTTGCTGCAGGTACTAGATGATGGTCGTTTAACCGACAATAAAGGCCGTTTAGTGAACTTTAAGAACACCATTATCATCATGACCTCTAACATCGGATCAAACGTGATACAGGATAATTTCCAGTTGATGGATGACGCGAATAAGGATTCCATCATCGCCAAAACTAAAAATGACCTGTTTGATCTGCTTCGCAAAACCATCCGTCCGGAGTTTTTGAACAGGATAGACGAGATCATCATGTTCACGCCGCTGAGCCGGAACGAGATTGGCGACATCGTAAAACTGCAGTTTAAACAAGTGCAGGCTACCCTGGCCGAAATGGGCATAACCATGGAAGCATCGCCAGAAGCGCTGGATTGGCTGGCACAACTGGGCTACGATCCGCAGTTCGGCGCACGCCCATTAAAACGGGTGATACAGAAACGTATCCTGAACGAGCTATCTAAACAAATATTAGCCGGCAAGGTGGATAAGGACAGCAAGATCAAGCTGGATATGTTTGATAATCAGTTCGTGTTTTTGAACGCTGCGGACAATGCGGAATAATATAATTAACTCCATCATATAGCAAAAGGGCCACCTAAACAGGTGGCCCTTTTGCATTTTATCCGCCCCGTCATTACGAGCGAGGAACGAGCGTCGTAATCCCCTTGAGACAGGTCGTACGCATACTTTTCTAAAGGGGATCCCCACGCTACGCTCGGGATGACGAGGTAGTTGTTTATTTTTTATTGGCGATTATCCCCGCCGCAAACTCATCCGTCCTGCAAAACTCCAAACCTTTGCTTTGCGCCCACACAATAAAATCTTTAATGCGCTTTACATAGGCGTCGCCGGAATTTTTAACCACGTAACCCGGGAAACCAAATTTTTCAGGCTGATCAAGGTCGGTAAATTCCCAGGGGTGGAAGTAGAGGTTCAGGTAACCATCCTTACGATGCGCCGCAGCGCTCATCCATTTGATCAATGACATGGGCAGGTTATGAAACGTTAACCAAAACAGCGGGAAACGCACCAACGGCGAAACCGATGCCGGGATCTGCAGTACCTCGTGGTCAAAATACCATTTACGCGGTTTGCCCAGGTTGTTATAACGTCCCGGCAGGTAAGTAGGGTTCATGGAAGTATTATAAGCATACCCTGCTTTTTGAATTTCCAATTCATCAACCGGTGCCATACGGGCCATGCGATAGCCCGATACTTTCACACCCGATATTTCTTCCAGTTTAGCTTTTGATTGCGCCAGGTGTTCTTCTTTAAAATCAGAATGATAGTAACCGTGCGAAGCGATCTCGTGCCCATCGGCTACCATTTGTTTAATGATCTCCGGTTTGTGCATAGCGTAATTGGCCGTGCAGAAAAATGTGGCTTTAATTCCGGTGAGTTTTAACAGTTCAAGTATCAGCAAAGTGCCTTTGGTTGATATTTCCAGTTGCTCATCAAATGGCAACTCTTTACCATACTCAAACGGCATATCAAATTCTTCAACATCAAACCCCAGTAGTATCATGCTTAGGTTTTAATAGGTTGGTAGAACGGATGATATAACTAGGGCGGTTTTTGGTCTGCATAAATATCTTACCCAGATAAGAGCCTATAATGCCCAAAACCAATAGTTGCAGGCCGCCAAAAAAGGCGACAGTAGCAATCAACGATGCCCAGCCCGAAGCGGTATCGTACCCCGAAAAATAGCTGATAACGATATATGGAATGTAAAGCATGGACGATATGGAGAAGAACAGGCCCAAACCGGTAGCAATATACAGCGGCCTTACACTAAATGCCATAATGCTGCCTACGGCCAGTTTAACCAACCTGAAAAAGGAATAACTGGCCTCGCCGGTGTGGCGCTCGGCGGGGGTGTAGGGGATGCCTACCTGGCGGAAACCAACCCATTTTACCATCCCGCGGAAAAATATCTCGTACTCGTTAATGTGCTTAAGCTCATCAACCACTTTCCTGTCCAGTAAACGAAAATCGGATATGCCTTGCTCCAGCTTGATGTCTGATAGCAAATTAATAAGCTTATAAAATGTTTTTGAACCCGCGCGTTGCGTACCCGATACATGCTGGTTAGCTTCCTGGCGGTAGGTGTACACAATATCAAACCCTTCTTCCCAGCGCTTCAAAATTTCGGGCAGCAGGTGAGGGGGGTGTTGCAGGTCGGCATCCATGGTAATAACCGCGTCGCCCTGCGCCATATCAATACCGGCTTTAAGCGCGTAATCTTTACCAAAGTTTTTCGAAAACTCGATGAAGTAAACATTAGGATACAATTCCGATTGTTTAATGATCTCGTTCAGCGTATCATCCTTACTGCCGTCGTTTACAAATATCAGTTCATAAGCATAGTTAATGGTACTTAACGACCTGTTCAGCTCAGTAACCAAATGACTGATGTTCTGTTCTTCGTTATAAGCCGGAATGATAATGGAAAGTTTCTTACTCATGCTGTTTGCGCACCTTTCTGCAAAGGTAAGTTTAAATCGTTTTTATCAAACTTACGGTATAATGTTTCATAAATTATCTTCAGCCATACCACAAAACATGGTAAAGCTTTCAAAGCGTAAGGCTCTACATAATGGATCCGTACGTAGCGAGGGAACAAGTCCGACGGTGATAGACTCGTCAATATAAACGCGAACGCCATTAAACTTAAGTCAACCCAAGTTACCGGTCGCTCACCATTTACATACCACAAAGCCGCGCCCACAAAAGCGATGATATAGGTTGGCGATTCGGACCCCGTACTGAAGATAATAGGAAATATCAGCGTAGAAGCCACAATCAGTAACTGGAAATTAACGTCTCTAAATGCCTTGATACGCAGGTATGATAAACCGAACAGCACCATAGCCGGCAGCAAAACAATCAAATTTGACAGGTGCGGAAACATCGTGCGGCGCAGCATCCCCATTACAGATATATCCTGCATCAGCGAAGTTTCATTACCCGCGTTTTTGTGCACCAGGTTAGCGTACCAGTCTTTATAAGTTTGCACGATGAACGCGGGCGAAGATATCGCCATCGGCAACACAAATAATACCACGGCCCAAAATGCCATGGAGCCAATAAATTTGAGTTTGTTGTTAGAGAAAAAGAAAAATGCCAGTCCCACGATGCCATACAGTTTAATATATACCCCCAGCATGATCATTAAAGCCGCCCAGAAGTCCTTTTGGTTACGGATGAATATGTAGCTAAATAATATTAAAGCCGTAACCAGCGGGTTTATTTGTACGCTGGAAGCGGATGTCATCAACTCATGCGCGCATAGTAAAGCCACAATTAAAGCATGTTCTTTTTTTATAGGCAGCTTTTGTATGGCGATGAACAATATCCAGGTGTTGAGTAATTGCCATAATAACACACCGGCAAAATCGGGCAGAAGGGCAAATGGGGCTATCAGCAAACCAAACACCGGTCCGTAATGGTTCATATCAATATAATGCGCCGGCTCAAACGTATATAGGTTTGCCTGCTCAATTAAATGAATAAAGGTGTATTTGTAAACGAAGTAGTTGTTATGGATGTGGTTTTCGTGCTTTACAAAACCTTCAATAACACTTTTGATTACTGGGAAAAGGCCAAGAAAAAACCATACAATAACTACAAATGGTTTGCTTTTAAAAACGGCGGCCAGTTTATGCATTTATAAGGGTTTGCTAACGCGAATAGCGCCAAAAATACAAATTTGGCTGCATAATTCCACCTTACATGTCATTGCGAGAAGGAACGACGAAGCAATCTCCGTATGAACTAGCGCACCTATCAGCGGAGATTGCTTCGCTTCGCTTGCAATGACATAAAAAAGCCACGTAAGTAATCGCCAACGCGCGGTCGGACTAAAAACAAAAAAAGGTTCCTGTTACGGAACCTTTCATTTTTCTTCACAACAAAACTACTGCAAAGTTTAGTTGGGTTTTAAGCCGAGGCTAAACTGACCCCTGTTAGCTGATCGGCGAAGGCCAGAAATGCCTTCTCATCCGATATACGTTGTTCGTTAGCGATCAGATTTTGCAGATTTACTTTTCCAATAACATATTTATAATTGCCAGAATAGTAGCGTTCTTTAATGCTGATGAATTTCAACGCTTCAAGCAGTTCGTCGCTCTCATAACGCAGGTAAATGCACAATTCAATATCATTAGTAAAGTTTAAGCCTTTACTAGCTTTGGTTTTTTTGTATTCATAAGCATAGTCATAGCGTAAAGCAGCAATATCCGATAACACAGCCGAACCTGTTGGGTGGCCACCAGCGCCCTTACCAAAAAAGAATTGCTGATCGGCAAACGCGGCTTGTACAATTACGCCGTTGTACTCATATTCCACATTGTATAAAAACTCCGTTTCGGTAACCAGTTTTGGCAATACAAACATGGCAACATGCTCGTCGTCCAGTTCTTTAGCTACCGGTACCAGTTTTATTTTCAGGTTCTTTTCGCGGGCGTACTGAATATCATCTGCTCCCAGGTTTTGAATACCTATGTTCAACACCTCATCCGGATTTACAATAACACCATAAGCATGCGACGCGGCTATCACCAGTTTAAATTTCGCATCAAAACCACCTACATCCATTATCGGGTTGGTTTCGGCAAAGCCAAGGTCCTGCGCCAGTTTTAAAGCGGCATCATAATCCATGTTCTCCAAAAAGCCTTTAGACAGAATGTAGTTTGACGAACCGTTGAATATACCGCAGATAGAGTGCAGCAACTCATTATCATAATACTCCTCAAGGTTACGGATGATAGGAATACTACCGCAAACCGCGCCCTCATACAATAATGATGTGCCGTATTGTTGTTGTATCTGGATCAGCTCCTCCAAATGCAGGGCTATCATTTTTTTACTGGCGGATACTACGTTCTTGCCCGATTTAAGCGCGGTTGATACAATGTCAAAAGCCGCTTCGGTATCGTTTATCAGCTCAACAATGGTGTTTATCTCCGGGTTGTTAAGCAGTTCGTTTTTGTCGGTAGTAAAAAGTTCGGCCGGTAAAGAGCGCTTTTTGCTGGCATCTTTAATAGCTATCTTTTTTATTTCAAGGTTAAGGTTTTTAGTCTGGATGATATCATTTAGTCCCTGGCCAACCACGCCGAAGCCAAAAAGGCCGATATTTAGTTTCTTGCTCATTATGCTATTTGCTGTAACTGGATGATCTTTCCCTTTACGTCTTGTTTAAAAAATGATGTGATAATATTAGTAAGGATACCGGTTTCAATTAAAAAACCGTCGTGCCCGTAAAACGAGTCGAACTCGGCAAATGCCGCCTGCGGTATATGCTGAAATAAGTATTGCTGTTCTTCAACCGGGAATAACACGTCTGATTTAATACCGATAACCAGCGTACGCGCTTTGATCAGGCTCAACGCTTTTTCAACCCCACCTCGGTTACGGCCCACATTGTGCGAATCCATGGTTTTAGTTAGGTGCCAATAGCTGTAGGCATTAAATCGGTTCACCAGTTTATCGCCCTGGTAGCTCTGGTAGCTGGCTGCACGGAAATCATCGGCGTTGTTAGCATCCGCGTCTTCCTGCTGACTAACCGTGTAAGTTTTATAACCACGATAGGATAGTAACGCTATACTGCGTGCGGCTTTTAAACCTTTTTTACCGCCATCTACGGTTTCGGCATGATAAGTTTCATCTGCCAGTAAAGCCAAACGCTGCGACTCGTTAAAAGCAATACCCCACGGTGAATGACGCGCGTTGGTAGCGATAAGGATCAGGTTTTTTATAAAATCAGGTTCCATAATGGCCCACTCGGCAGCTTGTTGTCCGCCTAATGATCCGCCAATTACGGTATGTATGCTATCTAACTTTAAATGCTGCGCTAGTAACTGATGAGCCTTCGCCATATCCCTTACAGTAATGTTGGGGAACGATAAAAAGTATGGCTTGCCGATTGCTGGATCAACACTGAGCGGACTGGTAGTACCATAGGCCGAACCTAATATATTGGCACAAACTATAAAATGCTCGTTCGGGTTAAAATAGTCGGCATCGCCGAAAAGGCCTTTCCACCAATCCAATACGTCGGAGTTTGCAGTAAGGGCGTGGCATACCCATATCACGTTATCCTTATTGGCATTAAGGGTGCCAAAGGTGTGGTAGCCAATTTCAAGTTCGGCCAGTATTTTGCCCGACTCGAGTTGGAATGGTGATGTATGCTTATAAGTTAAAATGCTCATTTTTTTGGTTGATAGTAATTAACGTGTTGATTTTTAGGGAGGCTAAAGGATATATTTTATCCGTTAACGCTGTTCGTTATTTTTCTTTTGTGGAGAAAATAAACGGGTGAGGGATCAACAGCGGCACATATAGCACATGCAATAAGCAGGCGCGGTACCGTTTTGGGCATTAATTAAAATTTGCGGAAGAAGGGTGTTTTTTAAATTATCCATGTTGTTAATTTATATTTCCCGGGATATTTACCGGGCCAGGAATTGGCACCTATCTCTAACCTTAGAGGGTTGCCAGTGGGTCATTGAGCCTGATCTCTCGCCACTTCTTTATAAATCAAAACCGTATGAGGGAATTGATCATGGTATTGCTACCGAGCTGCAAATATATATGCTGATAGGTAAAAGTGCAAATTTTTTAAGCCAAAGCTTGTTCTAAGTCGGCTATTAAGTCATCAATATGCTCCAACCCGACAGATACCCGCAGCAAATTAAACGGTGTTTTAGTATCCGGGCCTTCGATCATAGCACGGTGCTCAATCAAACTTTCTACACCGCCTAAGCTGGTGGCTTGGGTAAATAGTTGTAGCTTATTAATAACACGGTGCGCTTCTTCTTTGCCGCCATTTAAGCAAAATGATAATACCCCGCCAAAGCTTTGCATTTGCTGTTTGGCAACCTCATGATTGGGATGCGATGGTAAACCGGGGTATAACACGCGTTCAACTTTTGGAAGCTGTTGTAAGTATTCCGCCAGTAGCTGTGCATTACTTACATGACCGCGTACACGGTACGGCAGTGTTTTCAAACTACGTGCCAGGTAATAACAATCCTGCGGAGAGGGGATAGCGCCGCCCATTTCTTGTACGGCACGGATCCTGGCCCACCAGTCGCTTTTTTCTGCAGTAATTAGAGCCCCGCCCATTAAGTCACTGTGCCCGCCAAAATATTTGGTGCTGGAGTGCATAACTATATCGGCACCTAAGGTTAATGGTAGCTGGCAAATAGGGGTTGCAAAGGTATTATCGCACACCACTTTAATGTTATGCTGTTTTGCTGTCGCGACGATTTTTTTGATGTCGCTTATTTTTAATAATGGGTTTGATGGGGTTTCGATCCAGATTAGTCCGGTTTCGGGTTTGATGTGGGCATTTAAAACAGCCTCATTATTCACATCAATAAAATCAAACGTTAAAATGCCGGCGAATAAAGTTTTAAGCTGGTTACGTAACCCATGATACATATCATCGGGCGCAATAACATGCGTACCTGGGGCCAATGACTGAAATACAGCCATGCCCGCCGCGTTGCCCGATGAAAAGGCTGCCGCATCTGCCCCTTGCTCTAACTGAGCTAACACATTTTCTAAGGAAGTGCGGTTAGGGTTTGAAGCCCTGCTGTAAATGTAGCCATCGGTATAACTACCGTCCGCGTTACGGATAAACGTAGTTGATAGAACTATCGGTTGTATAACGGCTCCGGTAGCGGCATCGGCATGGTTGCCGGCGTGTATGGCAATGGTTTCTGTTTTCATATTAAGCATATCAAATTACCATATTATTTACCATAATACTGTTACAATTATGTAACTTTATGTACTTAATAACCAATTTAAGCAGACATGAACTTTTTTAAATATATAACCTTAAGCATGCTTTCGTTGATCGTGCTTATTTCCTCGTGCACCAAAAAGGACGCGGTTACTAATGACTACGAGAAAAGTTTAAAAGCTTTTGAAACGTTTAAATCAAACGCAAATAACAACTATTCATACGTTGCAGTACAACGTCCTTTAAACTTTGCTTATTCGGAAACCAAACTAACCATTAAAAATGGCCAGGTTACGACCCGAGATTACTGGTTTTACGAATACAGGGTCAGTAATAATACCGGTGCCTACTACCTAAGTACAGAGTGGCACGAAAACGAAAAAACCCTAAACAGCCATGGCGGAGAAGGTGCCAACCTTTATGCTTTAGATGATATTTACTCGTTTACCAAAACTACCTGGTTAACACAGGCTAAAGATCGTTACGATATTTTCTTCGAAGCCGGTAACAACGGCATGATATCAAAAGCAGGCTACCAACGTAAAAGCGGCTGCCTTGAAGGTTGTTTTATTGGCGCCGAAATAAAATCTATCATCAAAACTAACTAACGGCCTGCTACTGTAAGATAAGCGTCATACTATTTGTTTAAACACGGGTTATATATAGCAAAGCACTGCAAAATTGCAGCATTTTGCTACCTTTGTTTAAACGTTTTATTAAATGGAAGTACCAGGTAATTTACAGGTATTATTACAGGATCCGGGCTTATCTGCTGATTTAAAACGCATTGCAGAAAAAGTACTCCACAACGAGCGCATCACTTTTGATGAAGGTGTGATCCTCTACGAAAAAGGCGAACTAAGCTACCTTGGCGTATTGGCCAACTACATTCGCGAAAAGCGCCACGGCAACACAACTTATTTCAACCGCAATTTTCATATCGAACCCACCAACCTTTGCGTTTACGACTGCAAGTTTTGCTCGTATTCGCGCCTGCTGAAACAGAAGGAGGAAGGCTGGGAGTACACCATGGACGAGATGTTCGATATCGTAAAAAAATACGATAACGAACCCGTTACCGAGGTACACATTGTAGGTGGCGTGTTACCACAGTATGATGTGCCGTTTTATGTCGAGCTTTTTAAACGTATCAAAGCGCATCGGCCAGATCTGCACGTGAAAGCATTAACGCCGGTTGAATATCACTACATCTTCAAAAAAGCTAAGATAGACTACCCCACCGGCATGAAAATGATGCTGGATGCAGGCCTGGAATCTATCCCCGGCGGTGGTGCCGAGATCTTCCACCAGGAAATACGCGACCAGATTGCCAAAGACAAATGTACCGCCGACCAATGGTTAGCTATACACGAAGAATGGCACAAACTGGGTGCACGCTCAAACGCTACCATGCTTTACGGCCATATTGAGCAGCACTGGCACCGGGTTGACCACATGGAACGCCTACGCCAGTTGCAGGATCGTACGGGTGGTTTCCAAACGTTTATCCCGTTGAAGTTCCGTAATAAGGATAACCAGATGTCTAACGTGCCCGAGGTTCCGGTGGTTGAGGATTTGCGTAATTATGCCATATCGCGCATTTACCTGGATAATTTTGATCATATCAAAGCCTATTGGGCCATGATCAGTCGTACTACGGCACAGTTATCGCTAAACTTTGGGGTTGATGATATTGACGGTACGCTGGACGATACCACCAAAATATACAGCATGGCAGGCGCCGAAGAACAAACCCCGGCCATGAGCACCAAACAACTGGTTGAACTGATAAAACAGGTAGGCCGTTACCCTATAGAACGCGACACACTATACAACGTAGTTACCGACTATAACGACTACCAGTTTGAAGCCGAGCAAAAGCCACAGTTTTACAGGCTGCCGGTGATAAACTAGTCATCAGTCATTGGTCATTGGTCATTAGTAAAGTTTACAATGACAACTGACCAATGACCAATGACCAATGACTAATGACTAAAATGAAAACACTATACATCGTCCGCCACGGGCAAACAGATTTAAATAAGTTAGGCATAGTGCAAGGCCGGGGCCGCAACACCGATCTGAACGAGGAAGGACAGCTGCAGGCAAAGCAGTTTTTCAACGCTTATAAAGCTGTGCCTTTTGATAAGATCTATATTTCTGAACTTAAGCGCACCCAGCAAAGTATACAGCCGTTTATTGACCTGGGTATTCCTTACGAGAAACTTGCAGGACTTGACGAGCTTGCATGGGGTATTTACGAAGGCCAACCCAGCACACCCGAAACCAAAGCAGCGTTTTTACAATTAATGCGCGACTGGGTTGCCGGCAAACTGGATACCAAGTTTGAAGATGGCGAAAGCCCCAACGAAGTAAAAAAACGCCAGTTGGAAGCTTTGGAAGTGATCATGAGTCACCCGGAAGAACAGACGGTTTTAGTATGTATGCACGGCCGCGCTATGCGTTTATTGTTGTGCCTGCTTACCGGCAAACCTTTAACCGAGATGGATAGCTTCCCGCACCAAAACCTGGTATTGTATAAGGTAACGCACGATGGCGGGAAGTTTGAGATCGTAGAATTTAATAATGCCGATCACCTGAAGATCGCTTAAGAAATACCTGTGAATAACATAAAAATATCTGCCGTTAGCTACACTAACACCAAACCCTTTTTATACGGATTACAACACAGCGATATCATCAACAAGATAAACCTTAGCCTGGATATTCCTGCCGATTGCGCGCAGAAACTGATAGACGGCACGGTTGATATCGGCCTGATACCCGTTGCTGCTACGTTAAATCTTCCCGAATGGCATATCGTATCTAACTACTGCATTGGCGCAGTGGGTGCAGTTAATTCGGTTTTTATTTTTAGCAATTGCGAGATAAATAAGGTGACACATCTACAGCTCGACCCCGAATCGCGCTCATCAAATAACCTGGCGCTGGTACTGCTGAAAAATTACTGGAAGGTTAAACCCGAGTTAATAACAGATGCGGCCGACTATTCAACATCCACCCAAAAAAATACGGCCTTTGTACAAATTGGCGATCGCACCTTTGGCAAAACAGAACAATACCCGTTTGTGTATGACCTGGCCCAGGAATGGCAAAAGTTTACCGGCCTGCCATTCGTGTTTGCCGCCTGGATAGCCAACAAACCCATCCAACAGGAATTTATAACCGAACTGGACGAAGCATTACAATACGGCTTAAACCACAGGGCAGAGGTACTGAAAGAAATTCCGCCCCGCGCAGACTTCGACCTGGAAGATTACCTGATGCATAAACTGGATTTTAATTTGACTGAGGACAAGAAAAAAGCACTCCATTTATTCCTCGACTATATAAAGGCGCTGTAATTGCCATTTAAATGTCTGCTAACTGTAAAAGAGGCGTTACAATAGGGTAGCGCCTCTTTTTTTGGGCCGTTTTTAATCTACTTATTGTACAAAATACACCATTATATTTTTGTTATTGTAATAAATACACTAAGTGTTTTGCAATTTTTTTAACGACACTTCAATTTTGGAGGGTGATAATAACACTTTCGCAAAAATTTCGTGTAATTTGTACACTAAGTAATTGCACTTTACATTTGTATCGGATTTAAAATTTAAGAAACTATGAAAAAATTATTTATAACCGCAGCTATCGCTACCATGTTTAGCTTTGCTGCATTTGCAGATGGTGGTAAAAAAGTTAAAACTGACGATGAAAAAACAGTTACTTACGCTGCCCTTAACCAATTTGAAGCTGATTTTGATGCAGCTGCAAACGTTACCTGGACTGTAAGTTCAAACTGCCAAAAAGCTACATTTACCATTGATGGTCAAAAATATACAGCATTTTACGATTTAAGAGGCGAATACCTGGGCCGTACCCAAACTATCGCTTACGCGTCTTTGTCAACTGCCGTTAAAAATCAAATAGCAAAAAATTACAAAGATTATACTGTAACCGAGGTTATCAAATTTGAAACTCAAAATGATAAAGAGCCGGTAGTAGTATTTGTAAACATCAAAAACGCTAAAAGCGAGGCTATTCTGTCAGTATCAACTAACGATACCGTACAGTATTTCCAAACTGTAAAGTAATTTACCCTAATTAATTACAATTGCCCTGCGGCCTATGGTTGCGGGGCTTTTTGTTTTTATGCTGTCGCGAAAGTCAATTGTATGTAAAGTCTATATAAATACTAGTTTATTTTGTATTTAAGGTTTGCTTTTTAAAATCATCGGGCTAACTTTACTTCATCAATCACATAAAAAATACAAATACCATGAGTTTACGATTAGGCGATAAAGCACCAAACTTTAAGGCAGATACTTCAGTAGGAGAGATAGACCTGTATGAATACCTTGGCGATGGCTGGGGCGTATTATTTTCGCATCCGGCAGATTATACACCGGTTTGTACTACCGAACTTGGCCGTACCGCGGCTTTGCAGGATGAATTTGCAAAACGCAATGTAAAAGTACTGGCACTAAGTGTTGACTCGGCCGAATCGCACCGCAGTTGGATAAAAGATATTAACGAAACACAAAATGTTGATGTACAATTCCCGATAGTGGCGGATGAGGATCGTAAAATAGCCGAGGCTTATGACATGATTCATCCAAATGCTTCGGTAAACGCAACCGTGCGTTCGCTGTTCATTATTGGTCCGGATAAAACTATTAAACTGATCATAACTTACCCGGCATCAACCGGCCGTAACTTTGTTGAAATATTACGGGTGATAGATTCGCTGCAATTAACAGCATACCACAGCGTAGCTACACCAGCCGACTGGAAAGACGGCGAAGACGTGGTTGTAGTGCCTGCAATTAAAACCGAAGACATCCCGGCAAAATTTCCTAAAGGTTTTACAGAGGTTAAACCGTACTTACGATTAACCCCACAACCCAATAAATAATTTTATTTGGTTATATAATATTTTTATATATTTGATGTAGCACGCTATATTATACCGCTGATTATTAATACCATTTGTATTCAGTTAGGCTTAATTATACATGTTTAACACAATTTTTTAATACGAATATTATATTTATGAAAACTGGAAAAGTAAAATGGTTTAACACTCAAAAAGGCTTCGGCTTTATCATTACCGAAGAAGGTAAAGATCTTTTTGTGCACTTTAAAGATGTACAAGGCGGCGTAAATGCTATTAAAGACAACGACACAGTAGAGTATGACGTTGAAGAAGGTAGAAAAGGCTTACAAGCAGTAAACGTTAAAAAAGTATAAATAAGTGCTTAACCAAAGAAATTAAAAACCTCTGTGAACAACAGAGGTTTTTTTTTGCCCTAAAATTTAAATTTATATTACATTAGCCCTACCAATAGTAAACTTAAGTCATGACGCAAGCCACTTTAGCTAATCCTAAAAAGAATGTTTTTTTCCTGGTGCTGGTAGCATCACTGGGCTATTTTGTTGATATCTACGACCTGGTGATATTTTCAATCGTACGGGTACGTAGTCTGCAGGAAATAGGTGTAACACCCGATAGGATAGAAATTGATGGCAATTACATCATCAACATGCAAATGTTCGGCCTGCTGCTGGGAGGTTTGATATGGGGTGTAATGGGCGATAAGCTGGGCCGTATTAAAGTATTATTCGGGTCGATATTTTTATACTCGGTAGGTAACATCATTAATGGCTTTGTGCACGATGTGCATAGCTATGCCATCATTCGTTTTGTAACAGGCATAGGCCTGGCCGGCGAATTGGGCGCAGGTATAACCCTGATTAGCGAAACCCTAAGTAAAGAACGCCGCGGCTATGGTACCACCATTGTAGCCATGGTTGGCCTTTTAGGCGCGGTAGCTGCCGCCATGGCCGGCAAATACGACTGGCGTATAGCTTACTACATTGGCGGCGGCCTGGGCGTGTTGTTGTTGCTGCTGCGGATGGGCACCTTCGAATCGGGCATGTTTAAAAACATATCCGATAAGGATGTATCAAAAGGCAATATCCTGTTGTTGTTTAATAACCGTAAACGTTTCCTGAAATACCTGTATTGCATATTAATTGGCGCACCACTGTGGTACGTAGTAGGGGTACTGGTAACCAAAGCACCCGAATTTGGCGTTGCGCTGGGCGCTAAAGAGCCTTTAAGCGCCGGCAGTGGTATTATGTACACTTATATCGGTATTTCGGTAGGGGGCATATTTGCGGGCTTATTGGCGCAGTACACGCGGTCGCGCAAAAACACCATGTTCATCTTTTTATTGCTGTCGCTGATAAGCGCTATGTTTTACCTGAGCGCCAAAGGCATCACCACGCCGCAGTTTATTTGGTTATGCTTCTTTATGGGTTTCGCGGTAGGTTATTGGGCAACATTTGTTACCATAGCTTCCGAGCAGTTTGGCACCAACATCCGCTCCACCGTAACCACCACCGCGCCAAACTTTGTGCGTGGCTCGTTGATACCTATCAACTTTTTCTTCACCTTCCTGATGGGCCACTTCGGCCGTGTCAACGCAGGGTACATCACCATGGTTTTATTAACCGCTATTGCGCTGTTTGCCACCAGCCAGTTAGAGGAAACCTTTGATAAGGATCTGGATTATATTGAGGATGAGGGGGCGAATATGCCGAGTTGATAACGTAAGTTTATCAGTTATCATGAGAGGTCTTACATATAGAAATAATAAAACCACTTTACCAGGATGGGTTAATGACTTGCATCTGAGTCAGCCTTGGGGCTACGCTTACGAAACGGATACGCATTTTGTGCATTTATATGGTAAAGGAGTTCCTTATCATATAATATCACAAGGATTAACTGCGATTGAGGCTAAAACAGGTACGTTAGAAGAATGGATAGAAAAAACTTTTGGCGCTACAGATGTACAGGCGCTTGATGTAGAAGTTGGTTTTTCAATTACGGGAGTTTGGAGGCCGTGTCTTTACTACTACGTAGATACTTATGAAGCGTTGGGTTGTTCTGAAAATGAGATGAAACTATCAGAACGATCTTTGCGCCTTTTGTTAGACAAACTTGACGAGTTATTTTTTTATATTGAACCTGATGAGAAGTGCCTCGATTCTTACAGCAATAAATCTCGAGAACTTTTAATCTTAGCATGTACAGAAATAGAGAGTACTTGGAAATTTTATATGCAATTAGCCAATTGCAAGCCTACTAATGGCAAGCAATACACAACCAAGGATTATGTCAAACTTTTAGATAAACTTCATTTAAATGACTTTCAAGCAACTTTGCGAGGTCAAATGTCGCTAGCTCCTTTCAAGCCGTTTAAAGATTGGCTCGTATCCAAACCGTCCGA
Organism: Mucilaginibacter sp. A3364; assembly: GCF_059690715.1. Lineage (NCBI taxonomy): Bacteria > Pseudomonadati > Bacteroidota > Sphingobacteriia > Sphingobacteriales > Sphingobacteriaceae > Mucilaginibacter > Mucilaginibacter sp. A3364. The sequence goes on along the minus strand of NZ_JCAWED010000001.1, from coordinate 1,855,416 downwards.
GTCGTTGAGTTGGTATGATGCTTATAATAAAACTAAGCATGATAGGTCTAATCATCTATCGTCGGCTACATTAAGGAACTGTATTAATGCAATAGTAGCTAACCTCGTTATGTATTGTGTAAGATTCAGCCCATTTCCACTACTAGAAGGCAACAATATTTTTTCGACAATGGTAAATGAACATTTTCAATTTAATATGACTGAGCCGAATAGGAAGACTTTTTACGTACATGAGTTCAAAATCCCAAACGGAACGAGATCGGATTTAGTCGTATTGGCGCCGCGTGACTTAGGCTGGGCAGAACCTTTTAAGCAAGTGCCATTAGTACTTTAGTCAAATATTTGACATTCTGTTAGTCCGGATTTATAATCCCGGACTAAAGAGCGGCGGATTTGCAATCCGCTACCGTAATGCCAGAAGCCGCACACCGAGGATTGCAAATCCTCGACTCGGGAGTCCGGGATCGCAGATCCGGACTAACATTTAATGACTTTTAGGGCGTATTCAACCAAAACACTACCTTTGCCCTCAATGATAACCAAAGAACAAATAGCCGCCGACTACCAGCAGATACAGGATGAAATATGTGCCGCGTTAGAGGCGGTTGACGGCAAAGCAAAGTTTGAGGAAGAAAAATGGGAGCGCGAAGGCGGCGGCGGCGGTCGTACCCGGATCATTCAGAATGGTAACATTTTTGAAAAAGGCGGCGTAAATTTTTCTGCTGTAGAAGGACAACTACCTGATGTGATCAAAAAAAGCCTGAAGATAGACCAGGATGATTTTTTTGCGACGGGCGTATCTATTGTTATCCACCCTAATCATCCTTTGGTGCCAATCATCCACATGAACATACGGTACTTTGAAATGCCATCAACCTTTGCCGCGGGCCGCGAGCCGGTACGCTGGTTTGGTGGTGGTATTGATCTGACGCCGCATTACGTGGTGGTGAATGATGCAAAGTTTTTTCACCAGTCCTTAAAAGCCGTGTGTGACCAATACAGCAACGAGTTTTATACCCGCTTTAAAGCCTGGGCCGATGACTATTTCTACATTAAACACCGTAACGAAACCCGCGGCATAGGCGGCATATTTTACGACAGGCTAACTGCTAATGAAAAACTAAGCTGGGAAGATATCTTTGAATTTTCAAAAGCGTTGGGCCGTTCATTCATCCCAACTTATACCGAACTGGTTAATCGTCACAAAAACGAAAGCTTTACCGAAGACCAACAGCTGTGGCAATACCAGCGCCGCAGTCGCTACACCGAATTTAACCTGGTTTATGACGCAGGTACAAAGTTTGGGCTGGAAACCAACGGTAGGATAGAATCGATACTGATGAGCCTGCCACCAACGGCTAAATGGCTGTACAACTACCAACCAAAAGCCGGCAGCGAAGAGGAGAAAACCATTTCGTTATTAAAAAAAGGTATCAACTGGGCGTAGTATGAAAAAGATGATCGCGCTGTTAGCGGTAATTGTGGTATTATCGTCGTTTTATAAAGCCGAAACACTGAGCGGCACGTGGCAATACGCTGGCGGCTACAGCAAAGGCAAATTTTTCGGCCCGCCCAAAGCCTATAAAATGCAGCGCACCTATACCGATAGTACTTTTGAAGCAAACGCGCTGGAAGCAGGGGAGCCACCGCTGAGATACGAATCGGGTATCTATACTTTAACACCTGATAGCTGCATGGAAACGCAGACCTTTGCCTTACAGGATCAGCAAATGGTAGGCAAAACAGTGCGGTACCGCTACGTAGTTCGTAAGGACACCCTGATGCTGAAAGGCACATTACCCAACAACACCGAGATAGTAGACTACTGGATAAAAGTAGCTGCCGCTAAGCGTAACACAGGTGCACTACCGTACTAATACACTAGTACACCAATAATCTAGATAAAAATCTGATTATTAATTTATTATAAGGTGTAGCGCTACAATTGAAAAGTGTAGCACCTGTAGCGGCTACGCATAACGCGCTACACTGCGCCCTTAAATTCGCTGTAATTTTTCTATTAAACCCGCTCGCGCTCAAGCCCTTTGAAGCGGTAATGTGGAGTATTCTGTAATTGTTGAAAAAAACCTCGGGTATCTGCCCAAATAGGCCAGTTGTGGAGCCATTTTGTTAGTAAAAAACGGCCATAAAATGAATGATTTTATTAACTTCGCCAGTTAGAAACAGAGACCGATTTCAACCAATAAATTACAAGAAGAATTAACAGACAAAAATTAAGATGGCTGAAGGAACAGAGAACGATAATTCGAGTAACGAAGACAAAATAATTTCGATAAATATTGACGAGGAAATGCGAGCGGCGTACATTGATTATTCAATGTCGGTTATCGTATCAAGGGCATTGCCCGATGTGCGCGATGGTTTAAAACCGGTGCACAGGCGCGTATTGTTCGGTATGCTTGATCTGGGTTTGAGCAATAATAAACCTTATAAAAAATCTGCCCGTATTGTGGGTGAGGTAATGGGTAAGTATCACCCGCACGGCGACTCTTCAGTATATGACACCATGGTGCGTATGGCGCAAGAGTGGAGCTTACGTTACCCGTTGGTCGAAGGCCAGGGTAACTATGGTTCATTAGATGGTGACAACCCTGCGGCAATGCGTTACACCGAGGCTCGCTTACAAAAAATTGCCGAGGAAATGCTGGCCGATATTAACAAGGACACCATCGACTTCCAGCTAAACTTTGACGATTCGTTAGAGGAGCCAACCGTATTACCATCAAAGTTCCCTAACCTGCTGGTTAACGGTGCGTCGGGTATCGCGGTAGGTATGGCCACCAACATGGCCCCGCATAACCTGAGCGAAGTAATTGACGCCACCGTAGCTTACATTGACAACCGCGATATTGAAGTTGCCGAGTTGATGAAGCACGTTAAAGGCCCCGATTTCCCTACAGGAGGTATAATTTACGGCTTTGACGGTCCGCGCGAGGCGCTGGAAACCGGTCGTGGCCGCGTGGTATTACGTGCCCGTGCCGAGATCGAAACCTATGGCAGCGACCGCGAGCGTATTATCGTTACCGAAATCCCGTACCAGGTTAACAAAGGCCTGATGATCGAACGTACCGCCGAGTTGGTAAACGATAAAAAGATCGAAGGTATATCAGCCATTCGCGATGAATCGAACCGTGAAGGTATCCGCATAGTTTACGAAATAAAACGTGAGGCCAATGCCGCGATCGTGCTGAATAACTTATTCAAATACACCTCCTTACAAACCTCATTTAGTGTAAATAACATCGCACTGGTACATGGCCGCCCAATGCTGCTTAACCTTCGTGATCTTATCCATCACTTTGTTGAGCACAGGCATGAGGTTATCGTTCGCCGTACCAAATTTGAATTGGCTGAAGCCCAAAAACGCGCCCATATACTAGAGGGCTTGCTTATAGCTTTGGATCATCTGGACGAAGTTATCAAGTTGATCCGTGCTTCACAAACGCCTGATGAGGCCCGCGAAGGCTTGATGGCCAATTTTGGTTTAACAGACATTCAGGCACGCGCCATTTTGGATATGACCCTAAGAAGGTTAACCGGACTGGAGCGCGATAAGATCAAAGACGAGTACGAGGCCCTGATGAAATTAATTGATCATTTAAACGCTATCCTTGCCGACGAAGGCCTGAGAATGCAGATCATTAAAGATGAGTTGGCTGAAGTAAAAGATAAATATGGCGATGAGCGCCGTACCGAAATAACCTACTCATCTGCCGAAATGCAGACTGAGGACTTTATCGAGGATGAGAACGTTGTTATCACCATTTCGCATGAAGGTTACATCAAACGGACCTCTCTTACCGAATACCGCAGACAAAGCCGCGGTGGTAAAGGTGCCATAGGCAGCAATAGCCGTGATGAAGACTTTATCGAGCACTTACTGATCGCTTCGAACCACAATTACATGTTGTTCTTTACAGAATCAGGGCAATGCTTTTGGTTACGAGTTTTTGAAATACCGGAAGGCTCACGCACTTCTAAAGGCCGTGCTATCCAGAATATCATCAACATACCAAAAGAAGAAAAGATCAAGGCGTATATTAAAGTTGTTAACCTGAAAGATCGCGAGTATCTGGAGAACAACTTTATTATTATGTGTACCAAAAAAGGTGTGATCAAGAAAACATCTTTAGAGGCTTATTCTCGTCCGCGTGCTAATGGCATCAACGCTATCAATGTAAATGATGGTGACTCATTACTAGAAGCAAACTTAACTACCGGTAACAGCGAGATCGTTATGGCGCTTAAATCTGGTCGTGCTATACGCTTTAACGAAGCTACAGTTAGGCCGATGGGACGTACCGCGACAGGTGTTAGAGGTATCAGCTTAGATAGCGATAATGACGAGGTTGTTGGTATGATCAGTATTGATAATCCGGAGACTACGGTATTGGTAGTATCTGAAAAAGGTTACGGTAAACGTACCGATATTGACGACTACCGCGTTACTAACCGTGGCGGTAAAGGTGTAAAAACTCTTAGCGTAACTGAAAAAACCGGAAACCTTGTTGCCATAAAAGGTGTTACTGATATGGAAGATCTGATGATCATCAATAAGTCAGGCGTAATTATACGTATTGCTATTAGCGAATTAAGGGTAATGGGCCGTGCTACGCAAGGTGTTAAACTCATTAGCTTGAAAGGCAATGACGAAATTGCATCAGTAGCTAAAATTGAGCATGATGAGGAAGAGGAAAATGAAGTAAGCGATGAGTTGAACGAAAATAGCGAATCAAGTCCGGATGCCGATGCTGAATCTTCATCAGAAGAAACAACAGAATAACAAAACAAACTATATATGACGGGACGTAAAATTGCTTTATCGGTTTTACTATTAATATTTACCGCACCCATGGCTTTCTGCCAGTCGGAAGTGCTGAAGGGTGTGGTAAATAGCCTGGCATATTATAAGCAAAGGGGCGAGGTTAGGTTTTTAGGCAACGCTAAAAAATCAATTGACAGCCTTATGGCCATCGGCAAAAACTCCCGCGATCTTCAAAAAAACGTATATAGCGCCGTAATTAATTGCGCTATACTATACACCGATTCCACCAATAAGCTCAATCAACCCACAGATTTTTTCAGAAAAACTACCGACCTGGTTGACAAGTTGGAGGCTGATAAACAAATATTCAGGTACGAAACCGAGATGAGTTTTGCTAAACGTTGCCTGGCAAACGTATACATTCGTAAGGCATTTACGTATGTGCGTATCTCTGATTTCAGCAATGCGCAAGCGCTGTTTTCAAAAGCCAGTAGGTATGTTCCTAATTTTGAGCAGTTGAATGCTTACATGGCTTATACCAATAGCAAATTAGGCAACTTACAGGCCGCAGCTAAGTATTATGATGGCTTATTTAAATCAGACACTTTAAAAGTTGAGTATTTTGAAGCCGCCTCAAATATTTATCAATCGGTAGGTGATACGGCACATGCGCTGGAGGTGATCAAAAAGGGGAGGAAGCTGGTACCAAACGATAAAAACTTATTGCTGGACGAGGCCAATATTTACAGCAATCAAAAAAATTACAAAGCGTTGGAGCCATTATTGGTGCCGCTGCTTGATATTAATGCAAATAACCCCGATATTGTTTTCGTAGCAGCTAACTGCTATGATCAGCTATTTAACTATGATAAAGCAGAGTCGCTTTACTTGCATGTAATCGACCTTAATAGTTCAGCGTTTAACCCGGTATTTAATTTAGGACTACTGTACGTTAAAAAAAGTGAACTGAAAAAAGAAGACAGCGAAAAAAATATAAACAGCGCTATACAATGGCTGGAAAAAGCTAACGAAATATCGCCAAATGATGTGCGATGCCTGGAAGTATTGAAGCTGTTGTACACAAAAACCAATAATAAATATCAAATAGAGAAGTTAGATAATAAATTAAAACAGTTAACCAATCAATAAATTAAGAGATGAAAATTAAATTTTTGATGGCGGCAGGTATATTGGGCCTTGTTTCCACAGCATCATTTGCGCAAAAAAACGAACTTGATAAAGCCAATGAGGCCTTCGGAAAGGTAGATGCCTTAAGAGGTACCCCACTGGCGGCCGCCAGCTTAACTCAGGCAAAAACTTCTATTGACAAAGCCTCGGTTCACGATAAAACTAAAGACTTGCCGATGACCTATGCGTTAAAAGGCGTTATATATGCATTTTTAGCAGCACAAGATACTGTGGAGGCAACGTCAAAACCAAATTTTGATATAGCTGATGCCGCTTTAACTAAAGCTGAGCAGGTTGATACAAAAAAAGAGTTCAAATCATATGTTGAAAATGGCAGAAGCAATTTGGCTCAATATCAATTGAACAAAGGTGTAAAAGATTACCAGGCTAAAAAATATGATCTAGCGTATGATGCATTTAACTATTATCGTACTGTAATGCCCGAAGATACTAACGCTATTTACTACACAGCATTAGCAGCGAGGCAATCAAATAAAATCCCGGAAGCGCTTACCAATTACAAAAAACTGGTAACTACAGCTTACTCTAAAAAAGAAGACATCTATTTAGATATTTCAACGATCTATCTTCAACAAAAAGATACTGTTGCTTCTTTAAAAGCTGTAGGAGAGGGTATCGAGAAATTTCCAAACAACTCTGACCTGAGAAAAAGAGAAATTGAGATTGGTTTATTAACCGGCAAACAACAGGAAATTATTGGCAAAATTGAAGCAGCTATTGCTAATGACCCGAAAAACAAAAGTTTATATTACTACGCAGGTTTAACAAATGCGCAGTTTGCTGACGCGGTAGCCAACAAACTGAGAAAAGAAACAGATGCTGCAAAAAAAGCGGCTTTGGTTGCTCAACGTGCTAAAGACTTTGCCAAAGCGTCTGACATGTTTAAAAAAGCGTTGGAAATTGATCCAAACTATACCGATGCCATCTTAAACTTAGGTTATGCTACTTTAAGCCCAGGTATTGATATGTACAATGCAGCTAACCAGTTAACCAAACAAAAAGATTATGATGTGGCCATGGCTAAAGCCAGTGCACAGCTGGAACTGGCTAAACCATGGATATTAAAAGCTGTTGAGCTTCAGCCAAAATCTGAAGATGCATTAGCTAATTTGAAATTGTATTACTTAGGTACTAAAAACACTGCACAAGCTAACGAAACTCAAAAGAAGATCGATGCGCTAAAAGCAAAATAAGGGGAGCACATTGCAACCCATAGTAAGCCCGGACATAATAATCCGGGCTTACATTAAAATATTGTACTTAACATAATGTTAATTATGTGAATTTTATAAACCCAGCTACCAATAGCTATATATCTGGTCTTGGCTGTCGCGTTATCTATGATCTATTGAAACGCTACCTGGTAATCGTCAATAAAAAAGCCCGCAACAAATTGCGGGCTTTTTTATTAAAACTTTCCAATTTACATTGGCGGTTTCTTGGTTGTATCTGTAACAACTTTTTTTGCTGTATCGGCCATTGGTGGTGTTCTGTTGGTATCCATAACCATCGGTGATACTGCAGCCGGCGAATCTGCAACGGCTACAGCTGTATCTGTGCCGGATGCCGATTTTTCAGAACTGCATCCAAATGCAATTGTACCAAGCATGCCGGCTACAATTGCTAAACTTAAAATGTGCTTTTTCATAGGTGTTTTTATTAATTATCCTTATTTACAGTATAATAACCGTGCCATTTGAAATCTGTTGAAATATTTTTCATCAAATTTTCATCAAAAATCAAAACGGTGTAACAATGTTTGCTTTTAATTATTGATATTTAGCTATCATGCTGGTATCCGAAGGTTTATTGAAATGGGCTATGCGCTTCTACCCTCCTCTTTTCTTTCAGCGCATTTGGGTGCAACATTTTGATAAAGGATTTACAGGGGTAAGAGTTAAAATAAGCAAGAGCATTTTAAATCGCAATTACAATAATTCTATATTCGGAGGGACATTATTTGCTGCCGCCGATCCGTTTTTACCGCTGTTGTTTCATCAGCACTTTACCAAAAAAGGCTATAAATTAATAGCCTGGTCAAAATCAGCACAAATACAATTTTTAAAGCCTGGCTTAGGCTCACTTTACTTTACCATTAGGTTATCAGCCGAAGAAATAGCCGAAGCGGAACATGTACTAAACACCGGCGGCCGCTACGTAAAAGCACACCCGATAGATATTGTAGACAAAAAAGGCGAGGTATGCGTTACCTTAATGAATGAGGTTTATGTACGCAATTTAAACTATATTGAAAGCCAAAGTGATGAAGGTATTTATGAATGACGAAGCATTTGCAAAAAAAGGATATCAAATATCAACAGACAAACGCCTGATAGATTTTGACGTTGTTTATAATTACCTGGATCAGGATTCTTATTGGGCAAAAGGCATCCCACCGGAAAGACTAAAAAGGGCGATAGAAAATTCTATTTGTTTTGGTGTATATTATTACAACAACCAGGTGGGTTTTGCAAGGGTAATTACAGATAAAGCCACTTTTGGCTACATTGCAGATGTTTTTGTATTGCCGGCTCATCGCGGCCTGGGTTTATCTAAATGGCTGATCCAATCTATTAAACAATACGATGAGTTTGAAGGATTAAGAAGATGGTCATTAGCCACAGCAGATGCGCATGGCCTTTACACACAGTTTGGATTTACGCCTGTAAGTAAACCCGAGCTTTGGATGGAAATATTTACACCGTATTTGGCATCTAAACCTATAGAAAATGAGCATTAAGAAACAGATTTTTGAAGGCGAAGGTGTAACCTTAGATTTTAAAAAAACCATTACCAGTTGCGAAAAAATAGCTCGTACTATGGTATCGTTTGCCAATAATAAAGGCGGGCGTTTGTTAATTGGCGTAGCTGATGATGGCACCATTAAGGGGGTTAAATCTGAGGACGAAGAGCGCTATATGATCACCAAAGCCGCTCATATGTTTTGCCGCCCTGCACTGGAGCCTAAGTTTGAAGAGGTGTATGTGGATGATAAACTGGTACTGATTGTTGATACGGCCGAAAGTAACTTGAAACCCCATTACGCGCTTGCCGAAGATGGTAAATGGTGGGTTTACGTGCGGGTGAAAGATAAAAGTGTGCTAGCAAGTAAAGTGGTGGTTGATGTACTAAAACGATCAGGCGATAGTACAGGTGTATTGATAGAATATTCGGATAAAGAACGTAAGTTATTAGATTACTTAACGACTAATGAGCGTATTGATGTGAAACAATATTGTGATTTAATTAAAGTTGGCCGTCGTGCAGCGCAGCGTATCCTGGTTAACCTGGCATTATCAGGTGTAGTACGTATACATACTACCGAAAAAGAAGAATACTACACTGCGGCGACTGATCAATAACACCGTCCGTGCAATAATTTCATAATTTTGCACGGCCTACCGATGCGTGCAAAATGAAAGCTATCTACCAAAAATACAAAGAATACTACCGTGATAATCTTAAACTGGCTATCCCTGTTGTGATATCGCAATTGGGTCATACGCTGGTTCAAACTTCGGATACGATCATTGTTGGACACTTTTCAGGCACGGTTAGCCTGGCGGCTGTATCACTGGCCAACAGTATTTTTGTGGTGCCTATGGTCATTGGCATAGGTATCTCCTATGGCTCCACTCCTCTTATAGCGCAAAATAACGGCCGTGGCGACTTTAAAGAATGCGGACAACTATTATCCAACAGCTTATTTATTAACCTGCTTAGCGGCATTGCTTTGTTTGCTATAATATCAGTTGGTTCGGTATACCTGTTAGGGCATCTGGATCAATCTCCGCAGGTGGTTGCCGAAGCAAGGCCGTTCTTAACCTTGTTGGCGCTATCCATTATCCCGATGCTTATTTTCAACACCTTTAAGCAGTTTGCCGAAGGGCTTGGCTTCACCAAACAGGCCATGATGATATCCATCTGGGGTAACGTGCTGAATATTTGCCTGGGGATAATTTTCGTTAAGGGCTTATTTGGCGTAAAGCCAATGGGTATTACCGGCGTAGGTTACAGTACGTTAATTGACCGCTGCTTAATGGCTTGCGTAATGGGATATTATGTTTTTAAGTCGAAGAATTTTAAAGCGTACTTAACCACTTTCGCCATCAAAAATATCGATCGTGTTCGCTGCCTTAAAATATTTGGTATTGGCGGCCCTGTTGCTTTACAATATGGCTTTGAGGTAAGTGCTTTTAGTGCTGCGGCGGTAATTATGGGTAGTATTGGTTTAGTACAATTGGCTGCCCATCAAATAGCAATTAGTATGGCATCTATCACCTATATGATGTCGAGCGGGTTGTCGGCTGCGGCAGCTATCAAGTCCGGTAATTATTTTGGTGCTAAAGATCATTATAACCTGCGCCTCTCAACAAATGCGAGTTATCATGTTGTTATTGTTTTTATGTCGATAACAGCTTTGATATTTACTGTTGGATGTAATATGCTGCCATGGATATATACTTCAGATAAGAACGTTATAAGTATTGCAGCACAATTACTTATCATAGCAGCACTATTCCAGTTGTTTGATGGTACACAGGTAATTGGCCTGGGTGTTTTACGGGGTGTGGGCGATGTAAATATACCTACCGTTATCACTCTTATAGCCTACTGGGTAATGGGACTTCCGCTGGCTTATTTCCTGGGCATTTATCTTAAATGGGGAGGCCAGGGCGTTTGGTATGGCTTAACATTCGGGCTTGCCATATCTGCCATTTTACTTTACATCAGGTTTAGGATCATCAGCAAACATCACCGCGATAAAACACCTGTAATTATAGCACAGGATTAAAAGTACAGTTCGTTAGCTACGCGATACGAATTACAATGCGCCTCCACAATATCCTTTATCTGCGGCGAGTAACCGCCGCCCATGCTAACCTGCACCGGGATATTATGCTTAATGGCTTGCGTGAAAACAAAATGATCGCGTTGTTTGCAGGCTTCTTTGCTCAGGGCAAGCTTACCTAATTTATCGGTTGCTAAAACATCAACTCCCGCCAGGTAAAATATAAAATCAGGCTGTTGTTTGGCTATCAGTCCGGGCATGGTATTGTACAAAATATTCAAAAACTCATCATCGCCAATACCATCGGGTAACGGAACATCAAAATTTGATATTTCCTTACGGGACGGGAAATTATTGACGCCATGCATGGAAAATGTAAATACCCTTTCCTCATTTTCGAAGATCTGCGCAGTGCCATTACCCTGGTGCACATCTAAATCAATAATGAAGATAGACTTAGCTAAATGATTATTTAACAAATAATTAGCAGCTATAGCCTGATCATTTAACAAACAAAAACCCTCACCCCAATTGGTGCCGGCATGGTGCGTTCCACCGGCCACGTTAAATGCAATACCGTGCATAAAGGCATACTTACAACCATCAATTGTTCCCTGTGCTATTTTACGTTCGCGCTCAACCAAACGGGCAGATAATGGAAACCCAATGCGCCGTTGATCTTTAGCCGAAAGCGTTTCATCGCGGAGGTGATGCCAATATATTTTATCGTGCGTAGCGAGGATATCAGCTTCGCTCACAAGATCCGGCGAAAACAGATTAGCTTGAGTTATCAACCCTTCATGCAGCAACTGTTCGGGTATAAGCTCATATTTAAGCATCGGGAAACGATGCCCTTCGGGTAGCGGATGTGCATATATTGGATCAAATGCGATTTTAAGCATGAAATATTAGTTATAAGCAACTTTTATTAACCTGACGAGCATTTACGCCTCAAATGGATATATCGCGTTCCTGGCCTTATTTGTTAGGTTTACTAACATAAGGATTCCCCTTTACAAAAAAACGATAAGGCAACAGGGCATCTTCCTTCGCGTAAGCAACACCAACACGCGGCACCGCAGCAATTTGTTCATCAGGGATTGTCATGCCTCGATCCTCAATCCATAAATCATCGCTTTGTAAACTGATCGCATTGATTTGTCGCGATATGCCAAGCGCCTGCGCTACAGAACCCGGCCCCATGGTGATAGCAGGTTTCATTACATTCATCTTCCGCCTGAACTGCATAATATCCAATCCTTCAACAGGTTGAATAGCCCTGATTAAAATAGCATGCGGTTCACCTTCGGTTGAGGTAACAACGTTAAACATTTCATGAATACCATAACACAGGTACACGTAAGCGATCCCGCCAGGCATATACATGGTTTGTGTGCGGGGAGTTTTTCGTCCACCATAACTGTGTGATGCCCGGTCGATAATGCCCGCGTAAGCCTCAGTCTCCACAATAAAACCACCGGTAAGTGCACCGTCAATGTTGGTAAAAAGATATTTCCCCAACAGATCGCGTGATATTTTCACCACATCGTTATGCTGATAGTATGACTCGGCAAGCTTCATTTTTTCTTCAGGATGGCTTTTAATAGTTTATTGATCTGTTTGGCTTTATCAAATATCATAATATGCGTACCGCCTTGCACAATGGTGGCATCTTTAAGCTTTTTGTAAGGGAAGATCAGATCTTTATCGCCGTTGATGTGATGAATATTGGGCGGTACTACACGGTTATCCCAATGCAACACAGCCCCCATGGCCCAGGTCATGAATTTTGGCGATGAACGCTTCAGCATATCATCAAACAACCAGGCATCCTGCGCAGACATTTTACCGAATACAGGCTTCACCATCAGGCTCAGGTTATTCAACAATCTGCCATGTAATAACTTATAAACAGGCACACGTTTGAATACTTTAAAGTACCAGGGTGCTTCGTCGATAGTTTTAATGCTGGAGATCAAAATCACTTTTTTAAGGGATACCAGCTTGGCTATTTCGGTAGCTATCATGCCACCTAAGGAATTACCAATTACAACATCTTTTGGTCGGATATTGTATTGATGTACAAGCTTATGCGCGTAAGTATCTAAAGTGTCTTTAGCGTTAGGTTCAATCCAGTCTACAGGTACAACTTCATACTCGTCGCCCAGGTCTATGTTGTTGTAAATACGGGTGTCAGCGCCAAGGCCGGCTATTAGAAATATTTTAGACATTAAAATTTATTAGTTTCACTACCTGCTCCAGGTATTGTGCATCAACCCCATCAAAATGAGCCAGGTGTTCACTATCAACATCTAACACGCCAACCACTTCATTGTTGTAAAAAACCGGCACCACGATCTCTGACCGCGAAGCCGACGCACAGGCAATATGCCCGGGAAACGCGCCCACATCCGGAACTACCAATGTTTGCTGCTGTTGCCATGCGCTGCCACATACTCCTTTTCCCTTGGCAATACGTGTACAAGCCACCGGTCCCTGGAATGGGCCAAGCACCAGTTCATTTTTTTTCACCATATAAAAGCCTACCCAAAACCAGTTAAACTGCTCTTTTAAAGCAGCGCTTATATTGGCCAGGTTAGCAATTATATCGGTTTCGCCATATAGTAAAGCTTCAATTTGCGGGATGATGGAGCGGTATTTTTCTTCCTTATCGGTTGATGTAGTAATTTTCAGATCTTCTGCCATAAAACAAAGTTAAGTATGCGCTGCCGAAAGTAAATAAGCTAAATATCATATTTAATCTTTTATTTAGCGCCCGGTATGATCGTTAGCCTCACCATAGTGCGTTACCCAAAATTGCTTGTGCCTTTTGCGCTATTGGCAATGGCTGTGCATCGCCTGCCGCTATGGCTAAACCACAAGTGTAGTTTTTATAAACTATTAGGCAGCGGCCATAACGGCACATTCGATTTAAAACCCGACTGGCAACAATGGGGCCTGCTGGCAGTTTGGGATAGCTGCGACGACTTCGATCAATTTCAAAAAACATCATTCATAACCAAATGGTGGCATTTTTTTAATACTGAAACCTGGACAATGCTATGCCAGCCGCTGCAAAGCCACGGTAAATGGGATGACGTAGAACCATTCGGCTCACCCAATATTACAGACTACAGTGGCCCGATAGCAGTTTTAACACGTGCCACAATCCGTCTAAATAAATTAAAAGGTTTTTGGAGTAATGTAGATAGTGTAGCTAACCTGATGACCTCAGCAAAGGGTTACATCACGTCATTCGGTATAGGCGAAGCGCCGCTTTACCGTCAGGCAACGTTCTCAATTTGGCAGAGTCTGGAAGATGTAAAGGCCTTTGCATACGGCTCGCGCGAACATGCTGAAGTTATCAAAAAAACCCGCCAGCAGGATTGGTATAGCGAAGAACTTTTCGCGCGGTTTAAACCAATAGCTACCTTTGGCACACTAAAGGGCAAAGACCCTTTAAATAATAAATTGAAACAAACTGATATATGAGAGTAGTAGCAGAATTACCGCACCCCGAGTTTAAGATCACCATATTTAGCATGAATCAAAAGTTTATCGTAAAAATGGAGCGCGGCACCCTTGAGCAAACCTACAAAGTGCCCGAAATGGATCTGACTGATGGCATCAACAGCGTGTTTGAAATACTGGATGAAGAGTTTTTAAAGACTGTTACTGCTCGTTTTGTGGAGATGGGTAAAGATTATAAGGAGGCATTTTACAGATATAACTACTAGTATAAGTAAACTACATAAGTAATTGAACAATAATAATTTGTAAATCATATATAATCTACAAAATCACGATACAAAATATTATTTGGCCGTATTTTTAGCAGATCAGGCGGTAATTATATACAAGGCAAACCATGGGAACGTTTGCGTAGAATTTATATCACCAGCCAATTTAAATCGCACTTTAAATTGTAAAATTGCTCTTCTTTAACCCAGCAATTATTATAGTACCTTTCACGTTTTATGAAGAATATTATTCGTAACAAATCATTGGCTTATGCGCTGTTAGCTTCATTATCTGCAGCTGCCATTTCTGTAGCCCTTCCCTCTTTTACCAAAAATGCCGACCCGACTACGTTAACTGTAAATTCGCAGTTGGTGGCGCCGGGTATATACGCGCCAACGTCAATGGCTTTCCCCGGCCCTAATACAGCCTGGGTTACCGAGCAAGGTGGTAAAATACGTTTGCTGCGCAATGGCAAACTAACCGATATTGTTGTGCTTGATCTTAAAGATAAGATCGTACGCATTAACGCAGGTTACGAAGAGCGTGGTTTATTGAACGTGATATTACACCCACAGTTTCATACTAACGGAAAGTTTTACGTTTTCTATAGCAAACCGGCGGTGCGCCAACCGGCCCCTGCCCCACGTGTTGATCACGTAGACGTAGTGGCGGAATTCACCATGCAAAAAAACAGCGACATTGCCGACCCTAACAGCGAACGCGTTATCCTTGCGTTAGATAAGCCTGAAGGTAATCATGACGGCGGCGGTATTGTGTTTGGTGCCGATGGCTATTTATACATCACCTTTGGCGATGGCGGCGGTCAGCATGATAATCATGGTAAAATTGGCAACGGACAGGATATGAATACCTGGCTGGGTAAAGTTTTGCGTGTAGATGTAAACGTTACCGAAGGTGGCTATGCTGTGCCAAAAGATAACCCGTTTGTTGGCAAAGCAGATACCAAACCCGAGATATGGTGCTATGGTTTCCGTAATCCATACCGTATTTCGCTGGATAAAGCCTCTAAACAGCTTTTTATTGGTGAAGTGGGTCAAGACCTTTGGGAAGAGATAGACATAGCGCAGAAGGGCGCAAATTACGGTTGGCGTGTTGTTGAAGGCAACCATTGCCATAATCCGGCCACCGGATGTAGCGTTACCGGCCTTACCGCGCCTATAACCGAGTATCATCATAGCGAAGGCGTATCTGTAATGGGCGGTTATGTTTATAACGGCTCACAGCTATCATCCCTAAAAGGTAAATACATTTTTGGCGATTGGACGGGCCCTATCTGGTACCTGCAAAAAGCCGGCAGCAAATGGAATCGTGGCAAGCTGGTAGTAAACAATTTCCCTAAGAACGCTAAAATTACCGGTTGGGCCGAAGATGAGGCCGGCGAAATTTACTATCTTACCAACACTGAAGGTGGCCCCGGTCCGGCCGGAAGTACTACAGGTAGTATTTATAAACTCGTAAAGTAAAGCATGTTAAAAAAGCCGTATCGTAAATTACTGACGATTATATTTGGGGGAGTTAGCTTAATGCTGCTCCCCTCTTATATTTTCCATCGCAACCCAATCACACACGGTTTAACTGCACCGCCGGTAACGCTGGCAACTCAAACAACGGTTACCGGACTGGTTTATCCTACCGATATGGCATTCACTGCCCAAGGTGACATTATTGTGGCCGAACAAAGTGGTAAAGTACGATTGGTAAAAAACGGTATACTAGCAGAAACGCCATTGCTTGATTTAAGCAGTTTGATCAAAAAGAATCCGGGTTACGACGTACGCGGTTTACTGGGCATCGAATTGCATCCCAAATTTGCCAATAATCGTAAACTGTATGTTTTCTATAGCGCGCCTACTACTGATGCAGCTTTTGATCATCAAATGGTTATAGCTGAATATGTTTTATCTTCTGATAATTCGACCATCGACGCCAATAGCGGCCGAAAAATATTAAGCTTAAACATTCCCGGTATGGGCGATAACGGCGGTTGCCTGAAATTTGGGCCCGATGGTTACCTGTATATCAGCTGTGGCGACGGTGGCGGCCCCGGCGATAAGCATGGCCCTATCGGCAACGGCCAAAACCTGGATGCTTTATTGGGTAAAGTGTTGCGGATAGATGTAAATAATGATTCAACCTATACTATTCCCAAAGGAAACCCATTTGTGAATAAAACTGGCGCAAGGCCCGAAATATGGGCTTACGGCTTGCGTAATCCCTGGCGTATTACCTTTGACCGCGCCACAGGTAAATTATTTACCTGCGATGTAGGCGAAGGTTTATGGGAAGAAATAGACATTATTGAAAAAGGCGGCAACTACGGCTGGCGCATGACCGAAGGCGAACATTGCTATAACCCGCAAAAGGATTGCGATTTTAACGGCACCATTAAACCCATTGCCGAATATGATCATACCAACGGCATTTGCATCATATCCGGCTATGTTTATAATGGCAAACAACTCGCCAACCAAAAAGGAAAATACTTTTTTGCCGACTGGACAGGCCCTGTTTATTACATTGAAAAAAAACAAAACGAATGGCAGCGCGGCAAAGTAAGCCTGCAAAACTATCCCGAAAACCTGCGCATAATAAGTTGGGGCGAGGATAAAGCCGGTGAGTTATACTTAATAACCGTTGATCAGGCCGCCGCCGATAAACCGAATGGCACTATTTATAAAATGGTTAAATCTTAAGCGTTATTCGCTCAATAACTGATTCACCAGTTCGGGCACGCCTTCGCTGGCTTTCTTTTCTATTTTGATCATTCGCGGATCTACGGCCGGTATTTTGGGGTCGATGATGTATTTTTTGATATTGCGTGGCAGATAATTTACCAGTCCCGCAGCTGGGTAAACGGCCAATGATGAGCCTACGAGTATAAAAATATCCGCCTCGCGGCATATTTCGATAGCAGTTTCTATCATCGGCACATCCTCTCCAAACCAAACCACATGGGCGCGTAATTGCGAACCCAACTCGCACAGCTCTCCCATTTTAATTTCCCATCCATCAACAGGATAAGTTAAAGCCGGATTGATGCTTGATTGCGAACGTGTAATAATGCCATGCAGATGCACAACATCGGTCGATCCTCCCCGCTCGTGCAGGTCGTCGATATTCTGGGTAATGATAGTCACTTTGTATTTGCTTTCCAGTTTTGCTAGCGCGATGTGTGCGGCGTTGGGCCTTGCCTCCAACACATCCCTTCGGCGCATGTTATAAAAGCGTTGTACCAGTTCGGGGTCTTTGCTCCAAGCCTGTGGCGTGGCCACATCATGAATGTCATAACCTTCCCATAAGCCGTCGCTGTCTCTAAAGGTTCGCAAACCGCTTTCGGCGCTAATGCCGGCGCCCGTTAATACTACAATATTTTTCATTAGCATAAAAAAAGCGACCGGTTTTAATGCCGGTCGCTTTGTAAATTATCAAGTACTTTACTTAAAGTGCCAGTTCGCGGTTTGGGCGTAAAACAGCATATTTGGTTTTAGCCAGTTCAAAAGCGCCAAATAGTATCGCGCCAAAAACAGCATCGCCTAACAACATATTCTGCTCAAACGGAATAGCAGCTATTAAAGCAGCACCATATCCTGCTAAAGTATGCGGATATAACCCGTTAGCATCGCTTATCCAAGGCAGGTCCATTACTAACCAATGCACTATAACAGGCGCAAACAATATTACCAGGCCCGTGCCCACGTTTATCTTTTTAATAAGCGAACCTATAAATACTACGATAGAGAAACATACGCAATTCCAAAAAGTGTAGCTACTCCATAACGACCATTGGCCGCTGTAGGAATGGTTAATGATCACATCGCTCACAAAAAACGTTAATAGCACAGTAAGGTAAGCTTTCCATTTATCGGTAAAATAAACACCACCAAACATGGCAACAGCGCCAACAGGTGTGAAATTGCTCAGGAAAGGAAATTGCAAACTAGCCAAACGCATCGCGGTAGCCGCAACAATTAAAGTTATTAGCACCAGCGTGCGTGCATTTGTTTTTTGTAATGCCATAGTATTTTTAGTTGCTGTAAAATTACTTATTTATCCTGTTAATCAAAATACACTATTTGTCTAACAGTGCTATGCGGCCCGGGCTAATGCCGGTTTCGATAGTGTACTGCTTTTTGCCTGTTTTATCAAACGCGTAAATAACACCGTTTGAGTTATAGTCTTTCGCGTCAGCAATAAATACTTCACCTGTAATATTATCCAGGGTAATGGCATAAGGTGCTTTGATCTCGGTACCGTCAGTAATAAAATTAGCACGCTCCAATGTTTGGCTTTTGGCATTAACCATTGCTATTTTATTATCGGCAGTTGGGTAGTAGTAAAAATCGCCTTGCGCTGCAATTGGTATGTTATAACCAAAACTCAGGCTTTGTTGTGATTTTACAACATCGGTAGTTGCATTAATTACGGTTACACCGCCGCTAACAGCCGGATCGGTTACAGGGTTGGTGCCACCGTAATTGCCGGCTGATAATACATACACGTTATTGTATCTATCGGCTACCATGGTGATAGGATTTACAGTAACTGTGATCTTTTTTATTTCGGTTAAAGTGGTCAGATCTATAACCGATACCGTTTTATCAAAGTTTGGATAATCTAAACCGCCTGAATTGGCTACGTAAAGTTTACCGTTTGATACGGCCATCTGCTCGGGGCTACGGCCAACATTAATGGTTTTGGTAATAGTTAAAGTGGCAGTGTCAATAACAGATACTGTTCCGTTATACGAATCAACAAAAGCACGACCGCCTGAAAATACCACGTACCTTGGTTGCGCAATGGTAAACTGCTTTACAACTTTAGCATTTTTTGCATTGGTAACATACACCAGGCCCGAGTAGTTTACAACAATAAACATCTTGGTACCATAAATACCCACGTCGTTACCGGTATCGCCAAGTTTGTTAGTGTTTGAAGCTGCAAAGGCATCAGGTATTAAAGTTTTGGCAGTGTAATCGTAATAAGTAAGTGTGCTGTTGTTTTTGCCGATATTGCCCTGGTTAACGATGTAAACACCTGCGCGTTGAGCACCGGGTGTATCAGGCGTTGGGTCTACTTTATCCTTGCCACATGAAGCCAGGACGGTTACTGCAGCTAATGCGATAGTTAAAAATCTGAGTTGAAATTGTTTCATGATATTTGTTTTATATAGTTATTTGAAATGAAATACGAAATGACCTACCCGGCATTGGATAGCTTTGAACAACCGAATAGTTTTTATTGAAAAGGTTATTTGCTTCGGCTGATAAAACTATTGGACATTTATTAAACAGCCCTTTATATACGGCAGAGATATCGCTGATAGCATAAGCCGGTATCGCATCTGCCGGCAGGTTGTTATTAGTATAATATCTTAATGACGACAGGAACTGGTTATAATATAGCCCCCATCCTGCTTTGCTTACACCGATATTGGCCGTAACAGTATTTTTGGGAATATAGGGCAGTTGATTAAGATAAATAGACGCTGTAGGATCGGTAACATTTACAGCTTTTTGATACGAGTAAGTAGCAGCCAGGAGGGCGTTGTAACCGCGGCCTAACTTAGCTTCTGTTTTCAAACCCACGTCAAGCCCGGTAATATCAACGTTGCCAAAATTTTGGATAGAGCCGTTGTATAAATTAGGCGTGTACACAATTTTATTGGTCACCTTATTATAGTAAGCATCTGCAGTTAAAGTGATGTATTGCAATACACCTTGTAGGTTTTTATTATAGGTGATGCCGACATCATACTGATGTGTATACTCGGGTTTTAAATTTGTATTTATTATAAAGCCATAATATAGCTCATTAAATGTAGGTACCCTGAATATGTATTTATAAAAAGCACGCAACTGCACACCGGCATTATCCCAGGGGCCAACACTTGCCATAACCGTAGGCGTAAATACATTGATATGTGGTATGGTTTTGCCAGAGGCTACGCTTTCGTTTAAGTTGGTATTTAATACACTGGCCTGTAGGGTAGTTTTACCCAGGTTAAGATTAGTGGCTATTGCATTAAGCAGGGTGACTCTGGTTGGATACTTAAAATTAGGCAGATCAGAACGCATGTTATTCACCACCACATCTGCCGAGTAAGATACCTCCCAATTAGCTAAAATACAGTAAGCCAAAGCTGCCGACTGGTAAAATTCGCGCTGCGAGAAATTCTGGTCGAGATATCCCTTGGTATTCGGAAACTGCGGATCGAGGTAATGCAGGTTGCTTTTGGCAAATTTACTATTCACCAACAAACTCAGGCCCGAACGCCACAATCGCTTATATCCCGCCTGCGCGAAGATATCTTTATTCCATAAACGCTGCCCAAAAGGCGGTTCGGCAAATAATATTACCGCGCCCGGTATGCCCCTGTCCGAATTATAGTAGTTTATGCGCAGGTTAAACTTGCTGCTATCGTTTTTACCCCAATACAGCGCCGCGTCTATTTGTTGCGCTTTAATGTCGGCACCGTTACGGGTTTGCTCAATATCTTTAGCGCCATCGTTTATCAGGTAATTGTATCGCCCGTGAGCGTTTTGCGTATAGCCGTTAATAATAAATGACAAATTACCTTTTAGCCTTTGCTGCCATTGTACAGAGGGATTTATAAGTCCGAATGAACCGGTTTTGATACCTGCCGTTATTTGGTAAGGCTTAGCTACCGTTAAGTTTGGCTTAATGCTTTGTATAGATAATACACTTGCTGCCGCGAACGAACGTGCCGGTTGCAAAATATCAGGTACCTGGCCGTTATACAGGGCAATTTGCTGCACGTTGTTTAGGTTAAGTTTACCCAGGTCAACCTGGCCGTTCTCGGCATCGTTAATTTGTACGCCGTCAAATAGCACAGCCACATGGTTGGCGCCTAATCCTCTTACTGAAACGGTTTTTAAACCACCTATGCCACCATAATCTTTAATATTAACGCCGGCGAAGTTCCTGATAGCATCGGCCACGTTAAAGGCGTTGTAGCGGCTAAAATCTGAAACGGTAATTTGCTGAGAAGGTGTAATGGTTTTTATAAATGCCGAACGGGCCGATGCTATGGTAACCTCGTTGAGTTTTTTGGTAGTATCTGTTTGTGCCGATGAGTGTAAAGGCGACAACCAGCATACAAAAACACATCCCGGCATTAGCCGCGATAAATTTAAAATATACCATAACCTTTTTTTCATGATGCAAGCAAAACTTACAGCATACAAGGATAGCATTGGAATGAAAACACGCCTATTTGATAGTAAAAGAGTATTTCACATTCAAGCTTCAATCCCCGAAAGCTGTGAATTAATATTTGCCTTGGCAGGTCTTCTGACTTACTCCCCTTTTGCCCGGCCTTCCCACCCGTTTTTATAAGAGTAGTGACCATTTGAATGGACAGAAGTTGATATAGGAGCTTACAGCTGCGGGACAGTTACAGAATTACACTGTATTCCCTTTTAATTTTTAAACCACATGTATCGGGCTTAAAAAACCTAAAGCGAGGCAAAAGTACAATAAGTATTTGTATTACGCATGCTAAAGTTCAGCGCAATATGATTTTGGCAAAGTTTGTGATAGATAACGTGTTAGAATTACATATCTACCTAAAAACATAATTATGGCTACTACAAGATCATTAAAACCTGTAAACTCATATACCCTTGCACCGGTCAAAACCGAACCGATTAACATTAATTGGCCCGAGCGTTACATTTCAATAGCTGCAGGTGTTAAACTTACCTTTTCGGGTTTAAAAGGATTGTTTAAAAGCCCGTTTAGCAGTATATTAAAACTGGGTGCGGGTAGTTACCTGGTTAATCGTGGTATATCCGGCCATTGTGCTTTGTATGATAAGTTTGGTAAAAACACGCAGGAACCGGTTGACGTGGTCATCCAATCAGCATTTGCGGTAAGCAAACCGCGTAAAGAGGTATATAATTTCTGGCGGAAGCTGGATAATCTGCCCCTGTTTATGAATCACCTGGAGTATGTTGAATTGATAGACGAAACACGATCGCACTGGGTGGCGCGCCTGCCAAGTGGCATTAACGTAAGCTGGGATGCCGAGATCGTAAAAGATAAGCCCGGTGAAGTAATTGGCTGGAGCTCATTACCCGACTCTATCATTGATAATGCCGGTAAAGTGTTCTTTAGAGATACGGCAGATGGCAAAGGAACCCTGATTGACGTGGTAATAACCTATCGCCCACCGGCAGGGGGATTAGGTGCCAGCGTGGCCGGTATTTTAAATCCTGTATTTAAAAACATGGTTGATGCCGACGTGCGTAACTTTAAACAATACATGGATATTGATGATGCGATAAAGCCAATTCATAAAAATGGCAAAGCGCATCATAAAGCAGCGGTAACGCATTAAATCGACGCATATAAACAGAGAAACCCGCATTTTAGCGGGTTTCTCTGTTTTATAATCAAAGCTTAGTTTACCTTTTTACCGTATTTATCCGCATAGCGTTTGTACAATTGCTTATGCAGGTTATCCAGGTTGATATCACGACCTTGGATAAAGGCTTTCTCTACTTTAATACTGATAGCGTCTAAAGCATCGCCGGTTGAGATAAACAAGTTGGCGTCTTTGCCAACTTCCAAAGTTCCGGTGGTTTTATCAATACCTAAAATTTTGGCGTTGTTTATAGTGATCATACTTAAAGCCTGCTCCTTTGTTAAACCATGCCCTACGGCCTGGCCTGCTTCGAACGGCAAATTACGCTGGCGCCAGAAACCTGTACCGGTAAGTCCATACAATACTCCTGCATCCTGTAGTATTTTTGGCAATTTGTAAGGCAAATACACATCATCCTCATCGCGCGATGGCAATGCCTGTGTTTCGCGGATAATGACCGGGATGTTATTTTGCTTTAAAACTGACGTAACCAGATACGATTCGTTCCCGCCTACAATCACCGCATCAACGCCCATTTTTTTGGCGAAGGTTACCGCCTCAACGATCTCGCGTGCGCCATCGGCTATGATGAATAGTTTTTTGGTACCGTTGAACAGGCCCTTCATCGCATCAAACTTCAGGTTCTTAACCGACGGTTTGGTTTCTGCATAAGCTTTAGCTTCGGTAAACAAGTTGTTTATAACATCCAAGGCTTTTAATTTAGCCTCATCCGGTGATTCTGTAGATGCAACGGCACCACCGAAACCACCCCGCCTGCCACCGCCACGGCTAACCGGCCAGTTAAGGTGGATACCCATATCGGTTTTGTAAGCCGCATCCTCCCAGTTCCAGGCATCCAGTTGTACTACTGACGACTGGCCCGAAATAATACCACCATTAGGCGTCGGCTGCGCCAATAAAATACCGTTTGAACGTACAGTAGGTATAACTTTTGAATCGGTGTTATAAGCCACTATCGAACGCACATTCGGATTAATATCGCCTGTCTCTGTATCATCTACTGTACCTTGTGCACCGCCTTCAACTTCAACAAGCCCCAAGGTAGTCATTGGGCAAATAAAGCCGGGATAAACATGTTTGCCGGCTGCACTGATCACATCACCGCCTGCAGGTGCATTACCTTCGCCTACTGCGGTTATTTTTCCTTTATTAAATGTGATATAACCGTTATTAATCACCTGCCCGTTGCCCACGTGTATAGTGGCACCGCTTATGCTAATTATGTTTGATTGTGGCTTAGCGGGAGCTATGTTAGCTTGCCCGTAAGTAAGGATCGTACTCAGTAACGATCCGCAGAATAATAATATCTTTTTCATTGTTTGTTGATCGTTAGTGTTTTAACATTCCGTTGTAATCGTCAGCCACTACATAGGCACCTTCTTCCATGGTATCGCAAGTGTAAGTTGGGCGGCGTGGGGCACCTGTAGCACGTTGCGTTACCGCTCCCCTGCCTTTAGCTTCTATCATTTTCTGGATAAGGCGGCCTTCATCAGCTTTTAAAGCTTTTTGATTAGCTGCATCTTTCGCCAGATCCCAGTATGGAATACCATCAACATAAGTTTTTTCGGCCACTGCATATACTGACAATGGATTGGCTGACCATAATACGATATCAGCATCTTTGCCAACCTTTAAACTACCAATCTTGTTATCCAAATGCAGCATTTTAGCTGGGTTCAGCGTAACCAATTTCAAAGCATCTTCCTCGCTCATACCACCATAGGCGACCGCTTTACCGGCCTCCTGGTTAAGGCGACGAGCCATTTCCTCATCATCCGAATTAAAGCCGGTTAGTACGCCTTCATCATTCATCAACTTACCATTGTATGGGATAGCTTCGCCTACTTCCATTTTATAGGCCCACCAGTCCGAGAAGGTTGAAGCGGCAATACCACGGGCTTTTAGTTTATCAGCCACTTTATAGCCTTCCAACACGTGGGTGAAGGTGTTTACCCTAAAACCCATAGAGTCGGCCACGTGCATCATCATGTTTAGTTCTGATTGAACGTATGAATGGCAGGTGATGAAACGCTTATTATCTAATATCTCAACCAAAGCATCCAGTTCCAGGTCGCGGCGCACGTTATTGCCTTTTACGGCAAGAGCGGCTTTGTATTCTTTAGCACGGGTGAAAGCATCAACAAAAACCTGCTCAACCCCCATGCGGGTTTGCGGGAAACGGGTATTAGGTCCCGGCGTTACATTGCGGTTGCTCTGTTTTACGTTTTCGCCCAAGGCAAATTTGATGAAACCATCAGCGCCGTCAATCTTCAATTGCTCAGGCAATACCCCCCAGCGATGTTTGATCAAGGCCGATTGTCCGCCGATAGAGTTAGCAGAACCATGCAAAATTTGCGAAACTGTAACGCCGCCAGCCAATTGCCTGTACAGGTTTATATCTTCAGGATCAAGGATATCTCCTATTCTCACTTCAGAAGTTACCGACTGCGTACCTTCATTGATACCGGCAGATATAGCAATGTGCGAATGCTCATCAACAATACCCGTAGTAATGTGCTTACCGGTAGCGTCGATAACTTTAGCGCTGCCTGCTGCCAGGTTTTTGCCTACTGCTTTGATCTTGCCGTTTTCAATTAATATATCTGCATTTTTAAGGATACCGTCTTTCTCATTCGTCCAGATGGTGGCGTTTTTGAACAAGGTACTTTCTGCCACAGGTAAAACCTCATTACCGTACGGGCCGAATGGATAGATAACCGGTCCGGCGGTTAAAGTTGGTTTTGGTGTTTCGCGATTAGGTGTTGCAGGCGCAGCGCCGGTGTAGGCGGCTGTCCAGTTACTGGTTGTACCATCCGGCATCACCGCGCTCCCACTTAAAGTAATAGGTGATGTGTAGCCTGATATGTAACCGTTTAAACGGATGGTACCCGCCGGTTTATTCTTCAAGTCAAAATATAAACTAACCATATCGCCGCTGCGGGTAATGGTACCCGGGGTGCGGACGCTATCAGCACCTGTACGTTGTACATTTAGTTGGTATGAACCCGGCGTGCCGGTAATACGTAGCGTGATACCATTTAAACCATCGCCCGATAAATTGTAGTTACCTGCGATAGTCGTAGCATCAAAACGGCTAACAATGGTTTGCTTACCCTGTATCCAGTTTTCATAGATCACATTATCTTTTTTAAACAAGCCTGTTGAGGTGATAATAAAGTTAGCTTGTTTGCCTTTGGCTATTGTACCAACCTGGTCGGCTACGCCTAACATTTGCGCGGGTGTTTCAGTCAACGCTTTTAAGGCTTGTGTTTCTGTAAGGCCGTTATCAATTGCTGTACGCAGGTTTGTCCAGAAATCGCGTGTGTTGGCTAATCCGTATGAGGTTATCGCGAAGCGGATGCCGGCTTTCTCTAACATCGCGGCGTTTTTCGGCGCCAGCTCCCAATCTTTCATTTGCTGGTAGCTTACTTTGCGGGCTTGCAACGGATCTTCCACATCAAAAGCCGTTGGGAATACCAGCGGAATAATAAAGCTGCTGTTGGTAGCTTTCATGGCGTCAATGCGGCGATATTCCTGTCCGTCTGTTTTGTAAATGTATTGCTTGCCAAATTCTTTGGCAATTTTATCAGCACGCAATACAGCGAATGCGTCAGATACTTCGAATATCTGCGGCAGCGCCTGCGTGCGGTTAAACTCCGTTAATGAAATATTATATTCTTTTTTTTGCGATTTGTACCAGGCAGCATCCAGGTAGGTTTGGCGTAGCAAAGCTATAGTACCCATCAAAGCCGAAGGATAATTTGTTTGCGCTGTACCTTTGCTGAATGAATAATGTGCAGCCGCGTCATCATTTAAGATTACCAGGTTGTCACGATCATCGCCTAACGTAGCTACCAGCGAGGTGCCGCGCGCGATACCATCATGTATTAATGATTGTACTGCAGTAAAGCCATTACGTTTGTAAGCATCAGCCTGGGCAGTATTAACATGAAAAATGCTTTTCACGTTCATCTCCGGTTTTATGGCTTCATTCCAGCCGTAAGCGCCGGGTTTGGTGCTTACCGGTACAGGCGTACGGTTAAAGCCTGAAATAACCTGGCGTGGCGCATCAGGCACACCATAGGTGGTGTAAGCGTCAATCAATCCCGGATAAATGTATTTACCTTTTAAATCAACAACTACATAACCTTTAGGTATACTTAAGGTCGAGCCGACGGCTTCTATAAGCCTGTCCTTCACCAATAAGGTGCCGTTAGTTATGGTTTGTGTGGGGCTTGCTACAATGGTAGCGTTGGTAAAGGCGTACAATCCGGGGCGGATATCCTGAACACCATTTACCGGGTAAGTTTCCTGTGCCTTTACGGAGGTAAAAACAAGCGCAGCGAAACTGAATAGTAAAAGTTTCTTCATGTTTTTTAATTGTAATTCAGTTAATCACCGAATATAATTGTAAAACATGATGTTTTTAGCTGTAAACAAAAATATTACGCAAAAAAAGACCCGCACCAGGCGGGTCTTTTTTCAATATTATTGGTAATACGCTTATTTTACTGCGTCAACCACTGCTTTAAAAGCATCCGGGTTGTTCATAGCTAGATCAGCTAATACTTTACGATTTAAACCAATGCTTTTTGCATTTAATTTACCCATTAAAACCGAGTAAGATAAACCATGTTGACGGGCACCAGCGTTAATACGTTGGATCCATAAAGCTCTGAATTCTCTTTTCTTGGTTTTTCTATCGCGGTAAGCGTATTGTAAACCTTTTTCAACTGTGTTTTTAGCAATAGTGTAAACCTTGCTGCGTGAACCCCAATAACCTTTGGCGAGGTTCATGATCCTTTTTCTACGTCTTCTCGACGCTACGGCATTTACTGAACGTGGCATTTTTTTGTCTTTTTGGTAGTGAGTGTTCCGTCATGGAAACTTTAATACTCTAATACCTGGTTAAAAATTAATTAATTACTTTCCGATACAAAGCATACGTTTTACGTTACCCATGTCACCATCAGAAACTAGGCTGGTGTGTGATAGGTTACGCTTACGTTTTGTTGACATCTTGGTTAAGATGTGGCTTTTGTATGCGTTTTTTCTTGCAATTTTACCGGTTCCAGTAAGCTTAAAACGCTTTTTAGCACTGGAATTGGTTTTCATTTTTGGCATATCCGTTATTTATTTGTGTTAGTTATAGGCGTTTCTCAACGCTTTATTTTTATTTATTTGCACATCTGCATATCCACGCATCTGCACATTAAAATTATTTTTTAGCCGCTTTTGGCGCTACGGTTAAAAACATCCGTTTACCTTCCAGCTTTGGTAATTGCTCTACTTTGCCCACTTCTTCTAACGATTGTGCAAAACGCAGCAGCAATATCTCGCCCTGCTCTTTGTAAACTATCGCTCTACCTTTAAAGTGTACGTAGGCTCTTACTTTTTCGCCGGCTTCTAAAAACTTGGTGGCATGCTTTAATTTAAAGTCAAAGTCATGATCATCAGTGTTCGGTCCGAAACGAATTTCTTTAATAACCGTTTGCTTAGCGTTACTCTTGATCTCTTTCAGCTTTTTCTTCTGCTCGTAAATAAACTTGTTGTAATCAGTTATTTTACAAACAGGCGGTACAGCGTTTGGAGATATCTCAACCAAATCCAGCTCTTGTTCTTCGGCCATGGCCAAAGCGTCACGTAGGGAATAAACACCCTGTTCTACATTGTCGCCTACTAAACGTACTTCTGTAGCCCTGATAAATTGATTGATGTTGTGTTCTGCCTCTTTTTTCTTGAAAGGAGGTCTTGGTCCTCTGTTAAAGGGTCTGTTTAATGCCAAGTGTTATACAGTTATTTCTTTAATTATTTGTTTTTTAAATTCTTCTATCGTCATGCTTCCCAAATCGCCTTCGCCATGTTTACGAACAGAAACCTCACCTTGTTCGGCCTCTTTTTCGCCCACAATCAGCATATATGGGATCTTTTTAACTTCGGCATCACGGATTTTTCGTCCGATTTTTTCATCCCTAAAGTCAATTAGCCCGCAAATATCGGAATCTTTTAACTCATCTGAAAGTTTTTTTGCATATTCTTCATATTTTTCTGAGATAGGAAGAATAATAAATTGCTCGGGCGATAACCACAGCGGGAAATTACCGGCGCAATGCTCAATTAGTACTGCCACAAAACGCTCTAACGAACCAAACGGTGCACGGTGAATCATTACCGGGCGATGCTTCATGTTATCACTGCCTGTGTATTCCAGTTCAAAACGTTCGGGTAGGTTATAGTCAACCTGTATGGTACCCAGTTGCCATTTACGGCCAAGGGCATCTTTTACCATAAAGTCCAACTTAGGGCCATAAAATGCCGCTTCGCCTAACTCTACCACAGTTTTTAAACCTTTCTCTTCGGCAGCCTCAATAATCGCTGATTCGGCCAGGTGCCAGTTTTCGTCGGTACCAATGTATTTGGCTTTGTTTTCAGGGTCGCGAAGCGATACCTGTGCAGTATAGTTTTCAAAACCTAAAGCTTTAAATACGTATAATACCAGGTCAATCACCTTCATAAACTCTTCCTTCACCTGGTCGGGGCGACAGAATAAGTGAGCGTCATCCTGAGTAAAGCCACGTACACGGGTTAAGCCGTGCAACTCGCCGCTTTGCTCGTAACGGTATACGGTACCAAACTCGGCCAAACGAACCGGAAGATCTTTGTACGAACGTGGTTTGGTTTTATAGATCTCGCAGTGGTGCGGGCAGTTCATCGGTTTCAGGAAGAACTCCTCTCCCTCCTGCGGGGTTTTTATTGGCTGAAATGAATCGGCACCATATTTTTCATAGTGACCCGAAGTTACATACAGGTTTTTATGGCCGATATGCGGTGTAATTACCTGCTCGTAACCGGCTTTAACCTGGGCTTTTTGCAGGAAGTTGGCCAAACGCTCGCGCAAAGCAGTGCCCTTAGGCAACCACAATGGTAAGCCCATGCCCACTTTTTCTGAGAAAGCAAATAACTCCAGTTCTTTACCCAACTTACGGTGATCACGTTTTTTTGCTTCTTCCAGTATGTGCAGGTACTCAGTAAGTTCGCTTGCCTTAGGGAAAGTTACCGCATAAATACGGGTTAACTGTTTACGTGTTTCATCACCGCGCCAGTAAGCACCGGCAAGGCTCATCAGCTTAACAGCTTTTATAAAACCTGTATTAGGTATATGCGGGCCGCGGCA
Organism: Mucilaginibacter sp. A3364; assembly: GCF_059690715.1. Taxonomy (NCBI): domain Bacteria; kingdom Pseudomonadati; phylum Bacteroidota; class Sphingobacteriia; order Sphingobacteriales; family Sphingobacteriaceae; genus Mucilaginibacter; species Mucilaginibacter sp. A3364. The sequence continues at coordinate 1,825,286 of NZ_JCAWED010000001.1, read as the reverse complement.
AAGGTCGGTAAAGTTACCCTGGCTGTAAAAAGTAATCGCGCCATCAGGCAAATCTTTCAATAAGTCCAGTTTATACTCATCGCCTTTTTCGGTAAAGTAAGCAATAGCTTCATCTTTGCTGATAGGCTTGCGTACATACTCTTCCTTGGTTTTAGCCAGCTCAATTATTTTGTCTTCAATTTTCTTGAATTCTTCTGATGACAGCACTTTGTCGCCAAAGTCAACATCGTAATAAAAACCGGTTTCGATAGCGGGGCCGATACCGAACTTAGTGCCCGGGTACAAAGCTTCCAAGGCTTCGGCCATTAAGTGGGCCGATGAATGCCAGAAAGTTGATTTACCCTGAACATCGTTCCAGGTTAGCAATTTTACGGAAGAATCTTTTTCAATAGCGCGGCTTGCGTCCCAAACTTCGCCGTTAACTTCGGCGGCTAATACGTTACGGGCTAAACCTTCGGAGATAGACAAGGCTATCTGCATGGCAGTGATCCCTGCGTCGTACTGACGCACAGACCCATCGGGTAGTGTAATATTGATCATCTACAAACATGATTTGACTTCAAATCGATCCTTTCCAAAAGAGAAAGACTTCATTGAAGCCGGTTTTTAAAATTATTTTTTTTAGTCGATCGCCTACTAACGCGATCTTATTTGTGAAGCAAAAATAGAATTTATTTTGAAGCCGTAGCTTAAAAAATCTTGTATTTTTATGAATACTTATTATTACACAAGTACCATAAGCCTTTTTACATGACAGACCATACACCCGTCGAGCCAAATAAAATCAACCTGGCCGTTAAAATATTCGATTGCTTTTTTAGCGTCCTTGGGCTTATACTGGTGCTGTACTTTTTAGCACAAGCCAGCTCGCCTATTTTAATATCCATATTAACCATGCTTGTTATTGGGGTGGGTTTCATATTTATAATAGTTTGGGCAGTTAAGGGTAACGATCCTAATTATCCATCAGCAAAAATTCATGCCTGGCTCACAGGTGTAATTCGGTATAGCTTTGCCTACATTGTTTCGGTTTACGGCTTTGCCAAGATATTAAAAACTCAGTTTGGCACAGTTTATTCGCGTATGGATACACCGGTAGGCAAGCTAAGCGGCTTTGAGCTTACCTGGAACTATTTTGGCTACTCGTACAAACTCACCCTAATTTTGGCGGGGCTTCAAATTGGCGGAGCAATACTATTGCTTTTTAGGCGCACTACTTTGCTTGGTGTATGTATACTGATGCCGGTAATGCTAAATATTGTACTCATTAATATATTTTACAGTATAGCTGTAGGGGCTTTTTTAGTGTCGATAATGATAACCGCCGGGTTAACTTACCTGCTCATTCTTAACGGGGAACCACTAATTCGGTTGTTTTTTTATACGGCAAATAGTTTGCCGCCGCTAAGGTTATCATTTTTTAAGCATATTATCAGGCTGCTTGTCATCGCGGGCGCATTCTTTTCTATATACAAATTTGTAAGGAACGAGAAACCTATTGATTTTTTAGGCAAATGGAAAGTTGAAAAATTGGAACGCAACGGGCAACCTGTTGCAGACAGCGCGTGGATGAGTGATGATAACGCCTGGAAATATATTTATGTTGAAGAACATGGCTTGATGTCGCTCTCGCCCAACCCTTATTTATTTGAGTCGAAACGCGCCAAACGGGCATCATTCAAATACGATGAAAAAATGCGCAAACTGAGTCTTAGCATATTTGATACGGGTAAGCCCGGCGATTCAATAATAGCAATCATCACCAAAAAGAGTAAACGCAATATGGAGTGGGAAGGCACATCAAAAAACGGCAAGTTTAAAGTTATGCTAAAAAAGATGAATATAAGCCATTAACTACCTGAGCTTAACTTCGTAATGTTCCCTTACATGCTGATTAACATAGGTAGTTAACCCCTCGCCTCTTTCGGCCAGTATTTTCATTTCTTCGATAGCATCCGGACCGGCGCTTTTGTTGGTGTACAGGTAAGTTGAGCCGTCACGGAATTTCAGGGTAATACTGTCTTTGGCTAATTCATAAGCTATCACGCCGGTATCGTGTTGTATGGCCTTATAGAGTTGCATAATAAAATCGCTGCAAAATGGCTGCCATTGTTATTTATTTTTTCTTTCAGAACCGATTTTATCTATTTTCACGCCAACTAAATCTTTCAAAAATGATCGTATACGGAACCAGGGCAACGTTAGTTAAATCTGAATCAATACCGGAGCAATGCACTAATTGCGACAATACCTATACCATACAAATGAGTGTGTTTCAAAAATACGCCCACATTTTTTGGATACCGTTTTTTCCGATCGGTAAAATCGGTGTTCTGCAATGCAGGCACTGCAAGCTTGCATTAAATTCTGACCAAATGCCGCCCAGACTATGGGCAGGATACGACAGATTAAGACAAGACGTAAAACCACCGCTTTGGATATTTTCGGGCTTTGGGGTTGTTGCTATATTAGCGCTTGTAATTTTTGTTTTAGAAGGACAAAAAACAAAAAGAGTTGCAGAAATGGTTAAGGCACCTAAGGCGAATGATATATTAGAGATAAAGCAAAAAGACAACTATTTTACCTTACTGAAGATTAAAGAAGTAACAGCAGACTCGATCTACGTCGTGGCCAACAAATTTCAAACCAGTAAATCGACCGGGCTGAGCGATCTTAAACTGAAAGACTATGACACAACGCTATACGCCATGCCAAGAAGTACGCTGATTGAGATGAATGTTAAGAATGAATTATTAGATATTGACCGGGACTAAAGTTGAGCGATATTAATTGTTTTTAGAATGAGTTTTAAACGAGATAACAAATTGCTTTTTGTGATATTTTCAGTATTCGGTATACTGGGTATAGTAGGTTTGATTATGCTGTTAAAAGAAAAGCAAAAAGCCGAACGTGTAGCACAACATGTACAAAAACCCGAAGTAAACGATATTTTGCACATCAAAAAAAATGACAGCACTTATACGCTGTATAAGATTACTAAAGTAGTGCCGGATTCGATATACTTTTATCCGAACCGCTATGAAACTGATACCGAACATGGTTTAGGTGGTGAAGAGATGAAGTACTATAATACATCTGCCGTATTTATGATGCCCCGCCAACTGCTTTTGGATATGTATAAAAGGCAGCAGGTACTGGATGTAACAAAAGAATAATCTCAAAAAAACGCCGCGCGGGGTGAGCCATACTTAAAAGTCAGTAAGTATTTAAACACGCGTAATTCACTAATAATCAGCGACTAATGAATTTAAGAGGGGTGCGCCGCATTGCGCCGCTTTTTTCGATGAAAAACTGATATACAATATTTTACAAAAACAAGGTGCGCCAAGTGCGCCACTTTAAAAATGGCGCAGCCTATACATTTCCCCAGCCATTGGCTAATACATCAACCAAGTGCATGGTTTGTATAGGCAAGCTATTTTTGTCGATATAGCTTTGCAAGTGCATAAGGCACGAAGCGTCAGTTGAGATGATGTAATCGGCACCGGCGGCTATAGCGTTATCCACCTTTTGTTGTGCCATAGCACTTGATATAGCGTCAAACTTAACAGCAAATGTGCCACCGAAACCACAGCAGGTATCGCCTTGCGGCATATCAACCAATTCAAGGCCTATCACTTTTGATAATAGTTGACGAGGTTCTTGCTTAATATGGCACTCGCGTAATGCAGCGCAGCTATCATGGTAAACTGCCCGACCGTCCAATTCGGCACCAAAGTAGTCGTACTGCAATATGTTAACCAGGAAATCAGATATCTCATAGATATTACCCTGAACAGTGCGACACTTATTATGCACTACAGTATTGGTAAACAAATCGTTATAATAATTCTTTACCATTCCGGTACATGAAGCCGAAGGAGTGACAATAACACTATCATCTGAAAAACCATCCAGAAACTTGCGTCCTACATTTTTTGCATCATCCCAAAAACCCGCGTTAAAAGCCGGCTGTCCGCAGCAGGTTTGTTCAGGGTTATAATCAACCACACAACCGGCTTTCTCCAATATCTTAACGGTATTAAAGGCGGTTTCCGGAAACAGTTGATCAATAAAACAAGGGATAAATAACTCGGTCTTCATGGGCGGCTAATTTCAGAAAAAGTTTGCATAATGCGCCATTAGTTTTAAACAGCTTTCAATTTGGCGTCGGCGCGACGTAAAGAAATGAGCAATAATAAGCCAACGATAAAGAATCCGCATAACGCCAAAACCGAATTGCGCATACTGCCTGTTAACTCCTCAATAAATGCGAAACTAAACATACCGCCAACAATGGCCAGCTTCTCGGTTACATCATAAAAACTGAAGAAGGATGCGGTGTCGGTTATGCCATCAGGCAAAAACTTGGAGTAAGTAGACCGTGACAACGACTGTATCCCCCCCATCACCAAACCCACAAACGCAGCCAATATATAAAATTGTGTAGCGTTAGTGATAAAATACGCGCAAACGCAGATAACTACCCATAGCATAACCACCCAGCTTAACACCCGTATGTTGCCATACCGTTCTGATAAGCGCGACATCAGGTTAGCCCCGACAACGGCTACTATTTGTATAATGAGTATAATGGCGATAAGATTAGCCGCCGGCAAGTGTAGCACTTTAGCCCCAAAACCTGCAGCCGCCAACATAATGGTTTGCACGCCCATGCTGTAAAAGAAGAAGGCCGGTAAATAGCGTTTCAATATGGGCATTTGCTTTACCTGTTGCCATACTTTGCCTAACTCAATAAAACCGCCTTTAAATACACTCACCTGTTTGCCATGTACATTGGGTTTGCCGTTAGGTAATACTTTAAATGGTATTTGGGCGAAGCCTATCCACCATAAGCCAACCAATAAAAAGGATAATCTTGCCGGGAAGCTCAGGTCGGTTATACCAAAGGTGCCAGGCATCAGTACAAATACAAAGCATACTACCTGGATAAGCACGCTGCCGATATAGCCGTAGCTAAAACCTTTAGCGCTAACGGCGTCCTGTTGGTCAATAGTTGCAATCTCGGGCAGGTATGAGTTGTAAAATACAAAACCGCCGCTATACCCTATGGCCGCCAAGGCAAAACAAATTATGCCAAACTCCAAAGTGTCTGACTCAAAGAAAAACAAACCGCAGCAAGCCAGTGAACCAAGCCATGTAAAAAACTGCATGAAGCGTTTTTTGCTGCCACGATAATCAGCAATAGAACTTAAGATGGGCAGCAGTAACACAATCACAAAGTAAGCGGCTGCCAACGCGTAGTTAGATAGTGCTGTATTTACAAAGCTATGCCCAAAAAAGGTTACCCTATCGCCATTAGCGGCATTCTCGGTAATGGCCACAAAATAAGCAGGGAATATGGTTGAAGTAATAACCAGGTTATACGCGGAATTGGCCCAGTCGAACACGGCCCAGGCGCGTATGGTTTTCTTGTCGTTTTTGTTTTCCATTGATGTGTTAAAAGTAATCCATTTTTTGGATTTGAAAAACCTTGCCCTGTAGCAATATTTTATCGTTTTAAATAATATCAAATAATAATACTTGCTTAAGCATTTTTTAATATTTTTGAACACCCTAGTAAACAACGTTTTGGATACCCATTTTTTTAGAACCTTACCCGGCAAGTACCGTGGGCCATTCCGTAACTATTATACCCTGCAGAATTTACTGTCTATACGTAACTGTTGCACTATTTTTTTATTGATCAATATTATACTTAGGATATTATGCTGGGTGCTGCCTGTTAGTATTACCAAAGCACAAAACTTCCCGGAGTTTGATTTTACCAACTGGCTGTATATCATATTAACGCCTGTTTTCTTCCTGATAAGCCACCTGTTCATCAACCGTATCAAAAAAACCAGGAAAGCCTCGGCGGCGATGATCCTGTTTGTTTTCGTTTTCGCGTTCTACATTATTTTGTGCGGGATGTATTCAAGCTTCATCGCTACGGCCGACCCACGAAATGCCTTAACCATATACCTTATTGCCCTTTGTGTTATCAGTGTAATGTGCGTTTTTGAATACGACGAGGTTGTAGTGCTCCTAGTATTAACCGAGATTGTATTCACCGCCCTGCTCCTGCTGGCCCATGCCGATGCAACCAGTATGTTGTATGATCAGTTGATCTCGGCAGTATTGCTTGCGGGCTTTTACCTGATATCGCGATACTTTTACTCGTACAAAGCCAGCTATTTTCAACAGTTGCTGGAGATCAGGGCTAAAAACATGGAAATTGAAAAGGCCAACGCCTTCAAAAGCCAGGTATTGGGCATGGTGGCGCACGACCTGCGTAATCCTATAGCAGCTGTAGAGTCATTAGCCATGATGATGGAATTTGACGACCTGAGCGAAGACACAATGGAAAACGTGGGTATGATCAAAGAATCGTGCGTTAAAGCCCGAAGCATTATATCCGACTTATTAGAGGCTGCCAAAAACGAGGACGTTACCGTATTTGACACACAGAAAACAGAGATCAATCAATTTCTGAAAAACACCATAAGCACCTGGAAGATCAATAAAGATTGCCGCTGCCACCTGGTGCTTAAAAGCTCGGTTAATCCTGTTCATGCCAAGCTTAATACAGAGAAGTTTAACCGTGTGCTTGATAACCTCATCAGTAACGCGCTTAAGTTTTCGAAAGACAATGATACCATCGAACTGATACTTGACCAACAGGATAAGAACATAGTTATCCAAATAAAAGACCAAGGGCTTGGAATTCCGCATGATATGATACCTCACCTGTTCGAACGTTTTAGTAAAGCAGGTCGTACAGGTTTAAAAGGCGAACAATCAACCGGGCTAGGTTTAAGTATTGTAAAGCAGATAGTGCAAAGCCACAAGGGTACTATAAATGTTACCAGTGAAGAAGGCAAAGGCACCACATTTATTATCGAGCTACCGGCGGTTAACTAAAGCTCGGGCCGTGGTTCGGCAAAAAACTTATCGTTAAAATTAACCAGGAACAATTCGTTAGTAGCACGGGTACAGGCTGTGTAAAACCAGCGCAAAAAGTCGGTATTCACCATATCTTCCGTTAAATATCCCTGATCTACAAATACCGCTCCCCATTGGCCACCTTGCGCTTTGTGGCAGGTAATGGCGTAAGCAAACTTGATCTGCAGGGCATTGTAATATGGGTTTAACTTCAGCTCGTTGTGTTTAGCGCGTTTGTTGGGGATATGGTCGTAATCCTTCATGGCTTCCTGGTAAAAGCGCTTCTGATCGTCCTGCTGTAAGGCCGGCGACTCAGAATACAGGGTATCCAACAAAACCTTACAATCCAACACCGGGTCTTCGGCATAATCAATAAACTCCAGTTGCACATCCGCGAAGCGAAAACCATACATATCTTCAATTTTACGCACTTTGCGTATTTTGGCAATATCGCCATTGGCAATAAAACTGGTGCTGGCTTCACCCGGGTCCTGCAGCCAGAAGTAGTTGTTTTTAACCACCATTACCTGGTCGCCGCCGGTAATCTCTTCTTCGCGCCATAACAGCCGCGAGCGGATCTGCTGGTTGTATTGGTTGGCATTTTTGTTTGACCGGCAAACCACCAAGGCGTTCTCATGACCATACTTGTTATAAGCATATTCCAAACCTTCCTGCAAACGCTCGCCGGTCATTCTGAAAACATCCTTATAGCCTTTCGTAATAATTTGAGGCGTCGCCTGTTTTTCCTGGCGGATAATGTCGCGGATGCGGGTGACGTTGAATAGGATGCCCGAATCCTTTTGCTGGCGCAATACATCCGTCAACTCAAAGCTCGAAACATTCAACGGGAATTCCATTTTCATAAACTCCGGGTTCAAAGCCGGGCTATCGTCCGATCCTACGGGCGGTAGTTGGGCCGTATCTCCAACCAATAATAGTTTGCAGTTCTTCTCGTTGTAAACGTAATGCACCAGGTCCGCCAGTAAAGTGTCGCGGCTATTGCCGCTTAGCTGGTCGGATAGCATGGAAGCCTCGTCTATGATAAAGATGGTATTAGCGACCATGTTTTCGGCCCGCATAAAACCTTCATCAACGGTAAGCGCAGTTTTTTTGCGGTAAATACGTTTGTGGATGGTAAATGCCTTACGGCCAGAATAATTAGTTATAACCTTCGCCGCGCGCCCGGTAGGTGCCAGCAATACAGATTTGTAGTTATAAAAACGTAGTGCTTTTACCAGCGCGCCAACAATGGTTGTTTTACCCGTACCGGCATAACCTTTTAATATAAAACATTCGTCGCCATTGTCTGTCAACAAAAAATTGTGCAGCAAGCCAAACAATTGCTGTTGCTGGGCAGTTGGTTCATGCGGGAAAGCTTTGCGTATTTGGTCTGTTTCGGCCACGATACAAAAATGTGATAATGATAATTAACTAAAGCAAAAAATATTACTTTTGTTATTAAACATGAGTGAGCCGATATTTAATTACCGCCATAGTTCGTTTAACCTTAACCAGGCGTATTACTATACGCTGTTGATGCACATAAACGCAACTTCATTCTCTTACGGAGTAATTTATAATAAAGAATTAATTGCCTGGGACACCAATTGCAGCCTTGACGAGCTTACCGAGCCCAAAGAACTGGCCGAGCAATTAGCCGCTAACTACAAACACATTGTGGTGGGCTTGCCCGGTACTGATTTTACCCTGGTACCTTCGGCCCTTTACCAAACCGACAAAATTGCTGACTATGCCCGCTTTTTAGACGTTAAGCCCGATGAAAAAGTACTGGCGCAGCAATTAGATACTGACAATTTTATTGTTTATAAAGCACCCGAAAGGATCATAGACGGTGTTTTAAAATTTGATCTGAAAAGAACAGTGTTTGCCAGCAAAGGCTGGATAACCGCCAACGCGCAAAATCATCCTGCTAACAACGAACTGTTTTTAAATACCGAAAACAACGTAGCCGAATTTTTGATGTTTAAAGACGACAAAATTCGCTTTTATAACAAGTTTGAATATAAAACGGCTGACGACCTGGCTTATTTCGCATCGTTTGTTGCTGACGAACTGAACATGTATCCGCGCAATATTAAACTGATACTGAGTGGCAGTGTAAAACCAGATGATGCTTACAGCAATAGGTTAGCCGAGTTTTTCCAAAGCATAGTGTTTAACAGCATAAACCTGATCGAACTTCCGGCCGAACTGAAAGCACCACAGCTATTACCTTTAGCGGCTTTGTCGTTATGCGTATCATCGGAGGTACTTTAAAGGGGCTCAGGCTTAACCCGCCTAAAAACCTGCCCGTACGCCCTACTACCGATCTGGCCAAAGAAGCGCTGTTCAATATCCTGCAAAATCAAATTGAGTTTGATAATATTGCCGTGCTCGATCTGTTTGCCGGAACCGGCAATTTAACTTATGAATTTGCCTCGCGCGCGGCGGAATTGGTTGTAGCCGTCGACCGTAGCATTCACTGTATCAACTACATTAAAGATACATCGCGCCAGCACGGTTTATCAGCCATTAAAACTTTTAAGGCCGATATTTTTAAATTCCTGCAGCTGGAAACCGAACAATACGACCTGATATTTGCCGACCCACCATACGACCTGAACCAAATTCCCGAAATACCCAAAATTGTATTTGAGGAAGAATTGTTAAAACCCGATGGCCTGCTAATCGTTGAACATCAGTCGATGCAAAACCTGTCAAACCATCCGGCATTTGTGGAGGTTAGGAAGTATGGGCATTCTTCGTTTTCGTTTTTCAAAAATTCATAACTTTATAGCAAAACGCCATCAGCCATGAACATAGCCCTATTCCCGGGATCGTTTGATCCGGTTACCAAAGCTCACGTTGATATTGTAAAACGCTCAGTCGGCTTATTTGATAAGGTTTACATAGGTATTGGCGTTAACAGCACCAAACAGGGCCTGCTTACTATAGCGCAGCGCGAACAGATGCTAAGAGCGGTTTTTGAGCACGAACCCAAGATCCACATTATAGCTTACGAGGGTTTAACCGTAGATTTTTGTAAAAGCATTGGTGCTACGTACATGATACGTGGCATACGTACCGTGGCCGATTTTGAATACGAAAAAGGCATAGCGCAAATGAATCACTCACTCGCGCCAGATATTGAAAGTATTTTTATTGTAAGCAAGCCAGGCTATTCATCAGTAAGCTCGACCATCGTACGCGAAATTATACGTTACAATGGCGATGTAAGCCAGTTTATACCTAAAGAAGCGCTTCCTTATCTGTAACCAGTTCCATTTTGTATAGCACATCCATAATAGATGGAAACGTGTTATGGGTGATCAGTTCCAGGTCGTTGGCTTTAAACCAGCGTACATCGGTTATGCCTTCTTCTAATTGCGGAACTAGTTTGTTCTGATCCTTACACTTCATTTTATACCACCAGGTTTTCTTTAACACAACATCACCTTTGTAAATATAAACATGATATGTTTTGCAAATAAGTTTGCCCAATTTGTCTACCACAATACCACACTCCTCTTCTACCTCGCGTACGGCCGCATCGTTTATACTTTCACCTTTATCAACCTTGCCCTTAGGCAGGTCCCAACGGTCATTTCTATATATAAAAAGCAGGTCCTTACGTTCGTTTTTAACTAGCCCACCGGCTGCTTTAATAACGGTAATATCTTTCTTTATTTGCTTCAAAAAAGCCTTGGCATTATCGCACAAAACATAAAAGTATTTGCTTTGGTGGGCCAATACCCAAGTATAAATTATTTTCAAATCAAAGTTCTCACTTTCAATGCGTTGGTAATTATCTAGCTGTTGTGGAACCGATTGTGTTAATAAGATAACTTTTTCGTTAATATAAATTCTGTATTTTTGAGCCATGTTTAATACTAGTGAGACTGAACAACAAGTAGCTGAATTTCTGCTACAAATTAAAGCAATTAAATTACAACCTAATAATCCTTTTACATGGGCATCGGGCTGGAAGTCGCCGATTTATTGCGATAACCGCATAACGCTTTCGCATCCGCCTATACGTACCTACATCCGCCAGCAACTGGCTAAGGTTATACAGGAAAAATTTGGATCTGTTGGTTGTATTGCCGGTGTTGCTACAGCGGGTATACCGCAAGGCGCGTTAGTTGCCCAGGAGCTTGGTTTACCTTTTATTTACGTACGCGCTAAACCTAAAGAGCACGGTCGTGGCAACATGATCGAAGGCGATATATTAACCGGTCAGCGTGTTGTTGTTATTGAGGACCTGATATCAACCGGCATGAGCAGTTTGCAAGCAGTTGCTGCTTTACGCGAAGCGGGTTATGATGTAGCAGGTTTAGCCGCAATTTTTAGTTACGGCTTTGATATTGCTGCCGAGAACTTTAAAAATGCTAATTGCCCATACATCACGCTATCAAACTACAGCGCGTTGATAAAATACGCTGAAGAGCATCAGTACATATCACGTAAAGACGTTGATTTGCTACGCGACTGGCGCGACAGCCCATCAACTTGGGGCACCGAAACCACCGAAGCATAAAAAACATCACACACCATGACTGTATTTAAAAGCACCATCAATATTAATAAACCCATAAGCACGGTTTACGCTTTTTTGGCTGATTTTAACAATCACCAGCAATTGATGCCCGATAACATACAAGATTGGCAATCTACCACAGACGAAGCTAGCTTTGGCATACAAAATATGGCAAAGCTGGCTTTAAAAATTACAGAGCGCGTACCCGAAAGCGCAATCAAAATACTACCCACCCAAAAGCCACCCTTCGATGCCAGTTTAAACTGGACATTGCAAGCCAATGGCGATAGCACCACAGCAACCTTCACTCTATCAGCCGATCTGAACATGATGATGAAGATGATGGCATCGGGCCCTTTGCAAAAACTGGTTGATCATCAAACGCGAAGCCTGAAGGCTGCAGTTGAATAGTGATTGGTTGATTAGAGATTCATTAGTCAATCTCACCCAAAAAATCGTACTTTTGCACCAAATTATAGGTGCAGCATGATCACGGTATCGAATCTAACTCTACGTTACGGAAAACGTACTCTTTTTGAAGACGTTAATTTAAAATTTACGCAAGGCAACTGTTATGGCATTATTGGTGCCAACGGTGCAGGTAAATCAACATTTTTAAAAATCCTTTCGGGCGAAGTTGACCCTACAACGGGTTCGGTAAGCTTTACTCCCGGCGAGCGTATGGCCGTTTTAAGCCAAAACCACTACGCGTTTGATGAATTTACGGTATTAGAGACCGTAATGATGGGGCATAAGGAAATGTATGCCGTAATGAAGGAGAAAGACGCCATTTACTTAAAAGAGGATTTCACTGATGCCGACGGCGAACGTGCCGGCGAACTGGAGAACCTTTTTGCCGAAATGGATGGCTGGAACGCGGAAAGCAATGCTGCTACCCTGCTAAGCAACCTAGGCATTAAAGAAGAGTTTCATTATCAACTGGTGAAAGACCTTGATAACACCCAAAAAGTACGTGTGTTATTGGCCCAGGCCCTTTTTGGTAATCCCGATATTTTGATACTGGATGAGCCGACCAACGATTTGGATATACATACAGTTAGTTGGTTAGAAGACTTCCTGGCAAGCTACGAAGCCATTGTACTTGTAGTAAGTCACGACCGTCACTTCCTGGATACGGTTTGTACCCACGTGGTGGATATTGACTTTGGTAAGATGAGCATCTTTACCGGTAACTATACTTTCTGGTACGAGTCGAGCCAACTGGCATTGAAACAACGTGCTGATCAGAATAAGAAAACTGAGGAGCGTGTGAAAGAGTTGCAGGAGTTCATCCGTAGGTTTAGCGCTAACGCGTCAAAATCAAAACAAGCTACCAGTCGTAAGAAGGCTTTGGATAAGATCAATTTGGACGAGATCCAGCCATCAAACCGTAAATACCCGGGAATTATATTTAACAACCTCGGCCGCGAAGCTGGTGACCAAATATTACAGGTTGAGGGCCTGAGCAAAAAATTGAACGGCGAAACACTGTTTGGTGATGTACGCTTCATGGTTAACAAAGGTGATAAAATTGCCATACTGTCTGAAAACAGTTTAGCCACTACTGCTTTTTACAACATACTAACCGGTAAAGACAAAGACTTTAAAGGCGAATTTAAATGGGGCGTTACCATTAATGCTGCCGATATCCCGATGGATAACTCAGAATACTTTGACGGTAACAACGATAACCTGATCGACTGGTTGCGTCAGTACTCACCGGGCGAAAAAGATGACCAGTTTATCCGTGGTTTCCTGGGCCGTATGTTGTTCTCGGGCGAGGAAGTATTGAAGAAAAGCAGCGTATTATCAGGTGGCGAAAAGATGCGTTGTATGTTTAGTCGCATGATGTTACAATCTGCAAACTTGCTGATGTTTGATGAGCCTACTAACCACCTGGATCTGGAATCTATCACCGCGTTAAACAACGGCATGAAAGATTTTAGAGGCACTATACTGTTTACCTCACGAGATCATGAATTAGTGGAAACAGTTGCCAACCGCATCATCGAAATAACCCCTGGTGGAACCATCGACAAGCTGATGACCTACGACGAGTACATCAACAGCGATGCAGTACAACAATTGCGCGACGAATTGTACGCTAAAGCATAATATAAAATGAGGCGGCTGATAGTCACTTTACTCATCATTGCTTTTGCAAATACCACACTGCTGGCTCAAGTGCTAAGCGGTGTGGTTAAAGATGCCAAGACGAAAGAAACGCTTCCGTTTGTGAACGTGGGCATAGTAGGCAAAAGCGTAGGTACCGTTACTAATGATAACGGTGCCTTTAAAATTTCATTAAGCAATCATACCACCGATACGCTTAAGGTTTCGATGATCGGCTATAAGCCACAATCGTTTTTGGTGGCTGAGTTAGCCAAAGACCCCGATAACCTTACCGTCACTTTAGTTCCTGATGTAAAAAGCCTGAAGGAAGTAAAGGTTGGCAACCGTAAATGGAAAACAGCGGTATTGGGTAATACTACCAAATCGCAAAGCACCAATGCAGGTTTCAGTAATAATATATTGGGTCACGAGATAGGCGCTATTATTAAAATAAAAAGGTCGCCGACTTGGTTAAAGCGCTTTAACACCAGCATCGTCGAAAACGTTTTAAGTGATTCTGTTAAGCTGCGTCTTAATATCTATAATGTTAAGGGTGGCATGCCTTATCAAAACATATTACAGCAAAACATATTTGTAACAGTACACAAAGGTGATAATGCGATAAGCATCAACCTTGAACCATACAATATTATGGTTGATGATAAATTTTACATCGGCTTGGAATGGATTCAAAACGCGCGCGGCCGGGGCATTATGTTTTCTGCAAGCTTGTTAAGCAGCGCTATGATCTTCCGCGAAACCAGCCAGGCTAACTGGGAGAAATTCGGCATGTTTGGCGTGGGCTTTAATGTGTTGGCCGAATATTAAAACATTTTGTAAATTACCTTGTAATATACGCCATCTGACTCCGTAGCTCAGTTGGTAGAGCAAATGACTCTTAATCATTGGGTCGAGAGTTCGAGCCTCTCCGGGGTCACAAAAAAGCCATTTTGTTTTTTAAACGAGGTGGCTTTTTTGTTTGACACTGAGGCGCAGTGTAGCGGTTTATGCGTAGCCGCTACATGTGCTACACTTAAGTAGTGGATGCTACACCATCAACAGGCTATAAAATCAGCATTTTTCTTCTGCCACGCTCATGAATTAGCTAAATTGCAGGTCTATGATGAAGAACATATTGGCCATATCCGGCAGTCTGCGCCAGGGCTCGTCCAACCACGCTGTACTACAGTTTTTAGGAACGCAATTACCTATTGGGATCAATTACCATATTTATAATAATCTTGCACAGATACCTGCGTTTGATCCAGGACTAGATAATGATACACCGCCGGACCCGGTTGCATCGATACGAAACCTGATAACGAAATCCGATGGTATCATTATCTGTACTCCTGAATATGCCTTTGGCGTGCCCGGTGCTTTAAAAAACATGCTGGATTGGCTGGTATCAAGCAGTACGCTGGTTAATAAACCCGTGACGCTCATCACCGCATCCCTGGGTGGCGAACATGCCCATGCTTCGCTCCTGGTTACTTTAGGGGCTTTAACGGCTAAGCTTAACGATGAAACTAATTTATTGATACAGTTTGTGCGAAGTAAGGTGGCAGCTGATGGAAGTATTGCCGATGAGGAGACGGTGAAAAATTTGCAGGTCCTTTTAAGAACATTTGTTAGTTAGTTATGACAATTTGACAAATACCCCCCTTTGGAACACTCCTTGATAAACCACTATCATTAATCACGAAATCACTCAAACGAATTATAATATTATGCAAGAAAAAGGAACCATTTCGATCCACACCGAAAACATCTTCCCTATCATTAAAAAATTCCTGTACTCGGATACCGAAATATTTTTACGCGAACTGGTATCAAATGCCATAGATGCCACACAAAAAATAAAACGCCTGGCATCATTAGGCCAGTACAACGGCGAACTGGGCGACCTGCGCGTTGAAGTAGCATTTGACGAAAAGGCTAAAACCATCACTATTAGTGATAACGGTTTAGGAATGACAGCCGAAGAGATCAAGAAATACATTAACCAGATCGCTTTCTCGGGCGCTACCGAGTTTATGGAGAAGTTTAAGGAAGCTAAAGATGCCAACGAAATTATTGGTCGCTTTGGTTTAGGCTTTTATTCTGCATTTATGGTGGCCGATAAGGTTGAAATTCAAACCTTAAGCTACCAGGATGGTGCCGAGCCGGCTTACTGGGTATGCGATGGCAGTACCGAGTTTGAAATTGGCAAAGGTGTTTTAGAAGAGCGCGGTACCGAGATCACGCTGCATATCAATGCCGAATCTGAAGAGTTTTTAAGCAAAACACGTTTGCAGGAGATTTTGGACAAATATGCCCGCTTCCTGCCGGTACCTGTTGTGTTTGGTAAAAAAACTGAATCTGTTGAGGACGGCGTTGACGAAGAAGGCAACCCAAAGTATACTACCGTTGAAGTTGATAATGTTATCAATGACACTACGCCAATCTGGACAAAATCGCCCAACGAGCTGAAGGATGAAGATTACTTAAATTTTTATAAAGAGTTATATCCTTTCAGCGAAGAGCCTTTATTCTGGATCCATCTGAATGTTGACTATCCATTTAACTTAACCGGCGTATTGTACTTCCCTAAATTGAAAAACGATTTCGAGGTACAACGTAACAAGATCAAGTTGTTTTCCCGCCAGGTATTTATTACGGATGAAGTAAAGGATATCGTTCCGGAGTTTTTAATGCTGTTGCATGGTGTTATCGACTCACCGGATATCCCACTAAACGTATCGCGTAGCTTCCTGCAAGCGGATAGCAATGTTAAAAAGATAAATAGCTACATCACCAAAAAGGTAGCTGATAAATTGGCAGAATTGTTTAAAGCCGACCGCAAAGCCTTTGAAGAAAAATGGACGGACATTGGCCTTTTTGTTAAATACGGTATTGTTAGCGAGGAAAAGTTTTATGAAAAAGCTAAAGACTTTGTATTACTGACCAACACCGCTAAAGAGAACTTTACGCTGGAAGAATACAAAGCCAAAGTTGAGCCATTGCAAACCGATAAAGACGGACAGTTGGTTTACATTTACACCAACGATCCGGCTAAGCAGGATGCTTTCATTCAATCGGCCAATAAAAAGGCCTATGACGTATTGTTGATGAATTCGCCTATTGATAATCACTTTATCAGTCACCTGGAACAAAAGCTTGAAAAAACGTCGTTGAAGCGTGTTGATGCAGACGTAGCAGATAAGCTTATTAAAAAAGACGATGCGCCTGAGCACGTTTTAACCGAAGAACAAGCCAACACTGTAAAAGCGATATTTGATAAAGCCATTAACAAACCGGCCTACAAAGTGGAGCTGGAAAGCTTAAACCCAGACGAGCTACCGGTAACAGTAACTATGGATGAGTTTATGCGCCGCATGAAAGAAATGGCGGCTATGGGCGGCGGTATGGGCTTTTATGGCAGCATGCCAGATAACTATAAAGTTGTTGTTAATGGTAACCACAAACTGGTAAGCCGCATCTTACAGGAAGAAAATGAAGACACCCAGGCGCAATTGGCTAAACAAGCTTTCGACCTGGCCCTGCTATCGCAAGGATTACTGACCGGTGCCGAATTGACCGAGTTTGTTAACCGCAGCGTTAACTTGATATAATGTCATAAACAGCTTACCGGTATGGCTACTGCAATATTCATTATTCCGCAAAACCTTATCGGTAAGCTTGGTAAGTCTTCATTTGCCGTAGGCGAAGTTTTGGATGAGGTTTTACATGCTAATGCAAAAATTATTTGCGACGCGCTGGTGGCTTTTCATGATGATGGTTCGCCGATAGTTAATGATTTTGAGGTAGATAAAAATGAGTTACTATATAATGCGGCTACCTACAAAGGTAAGTTGCTATTTAGATATGTCGTTAATTACACCTTCGGTTGTTCAGACCTATCGCCTACCGAAAAAGCTACCGAGCGTTGTGATTTTGACATCGACCTAGAAAATGCAAAGCTGAGCGTGCACTTACATAACCCGATAAGGCGCGATACTTTTGACGAATTTTGATAAATAAAACCGTCCTGAAAATATCAGGACGGCTTTATTATTTTATTATTAAATATTTGGGTAGCTTTATATAAACAAACCAAACCTTTTCGTTATTAACCTATTAAAACCTACTGGTATGAAAAACTTGAAATTATTAAGCGTTGCTTTATTGTGTACTTTCGGCCTAAATGCAGCTTATGCGCAAAACACAAAGGTGGACAAAAAAGCGGCTAAGACAGCCAATCTGAAACGCATTATTACAGAGAAAAAATACATTTTTAATGCGAACTATGTGGTACCTATGAGCATGACGCCGCGCGCGCTTGTAGGCAATTACGATGTAACGGTTAAAAGTGATAGCTTAAACATCTATCTGCCGTATTTTGGCAGGGTGTATAACGCGCCACGCAATCCTAATGAGGGCGGTTACAGGTTGGTCACAACTGAATTTGATCAAGATGTGGTGGCTAAAAAGAATGGTTGGGAAGTAACTATTAAACCTAAAAAGCCGGTTACACCTGGCGAAAAGGATATCCAGTCTATGGTGCTTTCTGTATCAAACGATGGTTATGCTTCGTTAAGGGTTAGCTCGTTAAGCAAACAACCAATATCATACAATGGTACTGTTGAAGAAATAAGCAAAGGGAAGTAATTTATTTATATTAACCGTGATACCGGCTTATTATTCATTTAGTAAGCCGGTATTGTCTTTTAGCGCGATGCCTGTTAACTGCAACCGCAAAGCTTCCTGCACCAGGTAAAATATTTTGGCTGCAGCCTGTTTAAACCCCAAGCCCTTAGGGCGAATGTTTGAAACACAGTTACGGGCTTCATCAGTTATACCTTTTTGAGGCATATAAGTTAAATAGGCGCCAATACTATCGGCCGCACTTAGCCCCGGCCTTTCTCCTATCAACATCACCGACAGGCGCGCTTTCAAAGCCGAGCCTATTTCATCAGCAATGGCAACTCTACCCTGTTCCACCAAAATAAGGTCTGCTAATTTTAAATTTGCTGATGATAACAGCGGTATTAATTCTGCAAGCAATGCTGGTATGTTTTCGTTAATGGCACTGGCCGATAAGCCGTCGGCGATAATTAGCGCTACATCTGTTTGGTGTTGATAGCTTGCCAACCTGGCTTTTGATGCTGCATTTAAACGCCTACCCATATCCGGCCGTTGCAGATACTGTTCGCGTGTTTGCGCCTTACTATGCAAATGCAATACTGGTAAGCCAAACTGTTCCAGGTTATCTGTCAAAACATCAACCATTAAGCCCGAGTAAACTGCATCGCGCGCATGGGCATGTGCCAGTTTAAACTGCAACGATTGTTTAAGAGGGATACTGGTACCCGCACGACCTATAGCAATACGTGCCGATGTAAACTCTTGTAAAGCCGTTAATGCATCCGGCGGCGGTATAATTTGTTTTTTCATGCCTTCAGTATCGATAATAATTGATGTTTAGCATCAAGGCTTTGCAAAGCACCGCTGCTATCCATAATACCCTGTTTGTTTAGCCACTGCTCAAACTCGGGCGCGGGCCTTAAGCCAAGCATTTTGCGGATGTACAAGGCGTCGTGAAATGATGTTGATTGATAGTTCAACATTACATCGTCTGATCCGGGTATGCCCATTATAAAACTGCAACCGGCAACACCGAGCAATGTTAACAGGTTATCCATGTCATCCTGATCGGCCTCGGCATGATTGGTGTAGCAAACATCACAACCCATAGGTAAGCCCAGCAATTTGCCACAAAAATGGTCTTCCAACGCAGCACGAGTAATTTGTTTACCATCATATAAATATTCAGGTCCGATAAAACCGACAACAGTATTGACTAGCAGTGGATTATACTTTCTTGCCACGGCGTATGCCCGTGCCTCGCAGGTTTGCTGGTCTACGCCAAAATTCGCGTTAGCTGACAGTGAACTACCTTGACCGGTTTCAAAATACATTACATTATTACCTAGCGTGCCCCGATTTAAGGACAAGGCCGCATCATAAGCCTCATCCAACAACGATAAACTAACACCAAAGCTACTGTTTGTGCGCTCGGTACCGGCTATAGATTGAAAACAAAGGTCGACCGGCGCACCTTCATTAATTAGTTGCAAAGTCGTCGTAACGTGGCTTAACACGCATGATTGTGTTGGTATTTCAAATTGTTGCCGCAGGGTATCTATAAGTCTCAATAAATCAGCCACCGCAGCCGGACTATCGGTTGCAGGATTTATACCGATAACCGCATCGCCGCTGCCATATAATAAACCATCAATTATACTGGCTGCAACACCTCGTGGATCATCTGTAGGGTGATTTGGCTGTAAACGTGTTGAAAACCGTCCTTGTAAACCAATGGTGTTTCTGAAGCTGGTAACCACTTCACATTTTTTTGCTATCGCGATGAGATCCTGGTTACGCATCAATTTTGATACTGCTGCCACCATTTCGGGAGTTAAGCCTGCGGCGATATTTTGCAGGGTTTGAGTATCGGTATCGTCGTTTAAAAGCCAATCTACCAAGCCGCCAACAGTTAGATGTGATATGGGCTCAAAAGCGATATTGTTATGTGCATCTATAATGAGTCGTGTAATCTCGTCGTGTTCATAAGGGATAACCGCTTCATTTAAAAAATGCTTTAAAGGCACTTCGGCTAAAGCAAATTGAGCTGCTACACGTTCTTCATAAGTAACAGCACATAGTCCCGCCAAATCATCGCCGGTACGGTACGGCGATGCCTTTGCCAACAGGTCTTTCAGATCTGCAAACGAATACACCTTGCTATTAATAGTTTGACGAAACACTTTTTACTTATTGAATTATTGACTCTGCCGACTCTGCATTTCTCCCCCTAACTAAAACATCATACCATCATTATCTATTTTTACCTTGTGCTTACCCATAGCTATAAATATTAAAAAAGCCACAGCCAAACCAACAAAAAACATAAGGCTGATAGCTACACTAAAGTAAATAATGGCGACGAGGCATACTACCGTTAAAAAAAGCGCGACGGCCGGGAAAACGGGATAGAGCGGCGATGTAAATGGGCGCTCCAAGCCGGGTTCTTTGCGCCTGAGTATGAAAAGGCTTATCATGCTCATCATATACATAACTACCGCCCCCAATACCGATAGGATAATGATTTGGGCGGTTGTACCCGTATAAATTGCCACAAAGCTAACCATCCCGCCGGCAAGAAGCGCCCAGTGCGGGGTTTTAAAACGCTGGTTAACTGCGGAGAGACTTCCTGGTAAATATCCGCTACGCGCCATTGCATATACCTGCCTTGAGGAAGCGAGTATAGTTCCGTGTAATGATGCAATCAATCCAAATAAACCTATGCTGGCAAATATTTTAGTTAAGCCATTACTTTTCCCAAGCACAATTCCGATAGCTTCGGGAAGCGGATAATCCAATTTGCTTAGCTTTCGCCAATCAGTTATACCACCAGTTAAAACCATAACAGCCAGCGCAAGAAACACCAGCGTAGCCATGGCTGATAAGTAGCCCTTAGGTATATTTTTTTGGGGTTCCTGTACTTCTTCGGCGACCATGGCTACGCCTTCAATAGCAAGGTAAAACCATATCGCGAAAGGCAACGCTGCGAATACGCCTGCCCAACCAAACGGCATAGGATCGCTCAAATAGTTATCCATTTTAAAATGCGGCGCGACAACCCCCATGTACAGTAGCAACTCGGCAACAGCTAAAACCGTTATAAAAACCGAGAACGTGGCCGATTCTTTCACACCGGAAACATTCAATAAAATAAATACTACATTAAATGTCAACGCCGATTGGATGACCGGGATCTCTGGATATAAAAAATGCACATAACTGCCCAATGAAACTGCTATAGCTGGTGTAGCTAACAAAAAATCAATAAGCGTGGAATATCCGGCCACCAGGCCGCCAAATGGCCCCATGGCCCTATAAGCGTAAGCAAACGCGCCGCCGGCATGTGGTATGGCCGAAGTGAGCTCGGTATAGCTAAAAATAAAAGTTATGTACATTACGGTTACCGCCAGCGTAGCGATCAGTAAGCCTATAGTGCCCGATACTTCCCACCCTAGGTTCCAGCCAAAATATTCGCCCGAAATAACCAGGCCTACACCAATTGCCCATAAATGTACCGGTTTTAAAACCCGCTTTAGTTGTTGTGTGGTGCTGTTTGCCATGGGGGATGCGTAGCGTAATTATCGCCGCCTTAATATAGCTATTGCATAGGGAAAAGACAAGCGGTATTAGTCGCGCAAAAAGGGATTAAAATTCCTGGTGCCTATGGCCATTCCCGCCGCCCGGCAAACCGTTTTATCGCCAAATTTGAAGTTGATCTTATCCATCGCCTGATATAGCTTTATACGCTCCTCGTTATCCTCAAACAGGTTGATCTGGTAGCTACCCGGGCAAAGGTTACTTAACTTAACACCTATTAACCTAATGGGCCGGTGTTGGTTCCATGCCTTTTTAAGTAGATTTTTAACGCCCGGAATGAGGATATGCTCTGCTGCCGTGAGCGCTATCTTTTCCTGTACAGTATGCGTTTCAAAATTGGAGTAACGTATCTTGATAGCCAGGCATGAGGCTACCTTATTTTCTTTACGGAGTTTGTAAGCCAGTTCTTCGGTCATTGATACCAGGATAGTCTCCAGTGTTTTATGATCGCGCACATCGGTTTCAAAAGTATTTTCGGTAGAGATGGATTTGCGATCGCTATGCGGTTCTATCTCACTAATATCAATACCGTTGGCGCGTTCCCAGATATACCGGCCATGTTTGCCAAATACAGTTTCCAGGAATTTAATATCGACCTTTTGCAGGTCGCCTATTTTCTCAATACCAAACTGGTAGAGTTTCTGGCAGGTTTTCTCGCCCAGCATAGGTATTTTACGGATGGGCATAGGTGCAATAAACTCCTTTTCCTTACCGGGCGTAATACGCAATTGTCCGTTTGGTTTAGCGGCATTGGTAGCCATTTTAGCCACGGTTTTGCAGGTAGCCATACCAAATGAGATAGGTAAACCGGTTTCGCGGGTAATACGTGCACGCAGATCTGTAGCTAGTTGATAACAATCATGAAAACGATCCATACCGGTCAGATCGATGTAGAACTCATCTACCGATGTTTTTTGATATAGCGGCACACTATCATGGATGATCTGTGTAACGCGGCGTGAGGCATCGCTGTAACGTCCGTGATTGCCGCGTATAACCACAGCATGCGGACAAAGCTTCAATGCCTGCTTCATCGGCATAGCCGAACGGATGCCGTATTTACGGGCCTCGTAGCTGCACGAAGCTACCACACCCCTATCTGCCGAGCCGCCAATTAGCACTGGCTTACCAATCAGGTCGGGGTTAAATTGCCGCTCAACCGATACGAAAAACGAATCCAGATCAATGTGTACTATGCAGCGCTCCGCTTCCATAGTACAAAATTAAAATTAATTTGATTAAATACTAATAATTTTAGTATTATTGTTTCCCTTATTTTAAGATCATGAAGGATTACGCCGATTACATGTATGTTCTTTCACCATCAGAAAGTGTAAAAAGACAGGTGAAGCAACATAAGCTTAACGCCGCCACTTTTGCGGGCGATTATGAAAGTATGCACTCTATTGCGCACATTACGATAGAAACTTATCCCCGAAAGAAACCATTTCTTCAGGAACCAATCATTAGAGAGATGGGCAATCAATTAAATGCAATTACACCCTTTATTTTTGAGATTGAGGGTTTTGAATATTTTGCCCATGGTAAGGATTACAGAACGATTTATGCTAAAATATGTAGTAACCAGGCCAGCGCCTTATGGTTTAAACAGCTTAAACGTCGATTAAAAATCAATCGCTTTATGGTGCCTCACATTACAATAGCACGCAATATACCGCTATCGCAATTCGAAACGTTGTGGCCCAGGTTTAGTACGCTTAAATGGCATGAGAGTTTTACAATCAATTGCCTTACGGTTTTAAAACGAGAAACATTTACGCCGTTCTCACAATGGCAGCAGTTTACCACCCTACCATTTAACGGCAAAGCACAATACATGCCTGAAACAACTAAACCCACTCTACTAAAACCAACCAATAATCAGCAAACGAGTTTATTTTAGACACAATGCTCGTATAATTTGGATAATTAGATTTTTTAGCAAGGAATAAAACCAAGGGTTGTAAAACTATAACCCGCTCATTTCTTGCCAAATATGAAAATCAGATGAAAATTTAACATTTTTTGACAGTGGCTACACACAATAAACTACCAATTCGGTCGTATATTGCTATATCTAACCAAAACATTATACCAGCATGAAATACAAAGTGAAACTAGCCGATGGCACCACTCATTTAATACAAATAACTACAGGATATTTTAAAAGCCTGCGCGTTTGGAAAGTACGCGTAGATGGTAAGGTTGCCATGCTTTACAAATTGGGTAGTGATTGGATGCAACGCTATGAGGATCATTTAGACTTGCCCACCCTGCAAGCCATAGGCCGATACATTGATGGCTTGATACAAATGCCGCCCAATAACTCCGAATTGAGTATCGGATAGTATTTTTTTGAAAAAAAATTATCAATACAACTAACAAATTGACAGGCATTTGCACACTTGCACATCCGCACATTTGCACATCTTTAACAATTTATTAATCCAAAAACAAAGCAATTGCTATATTTGCGGCGGGTAAGTCTTTTACGGCCAGCTCCTCTTGAACTCCCCCAGGGTGGGAACGCAGCAAGGGTAGAGAGTTGAGCGGCGCGATAGAAGTAGCTTACCCATTTTTTGTGCCCAAATTTTTGTGACAATATCGAACATCGAATTTCGAATGTCCAACATCGAAGTATCTTTACCTTCGAAATTCAATATTCGATGTTCATTATTCGATATTACTTACCTTAGCAGATAATTATCATGCTCGACATACTCATCATAGGCGGCGGCCCCATTGGTATTGCTTGCGGGCTTAAAGCCCAGCAAGCAGGTTTAAGCTTTTTAATTATTGAAAAAGGCTGCCTGGTAAATTCGTTATACAACTACCCTGCTACGATGACCTTCTTCTCCACATCAGAGAAGTTGGAGATCGGCGGTATACCCTTTGTTACCATCAGCAACAAACCTACCCGTGCCGAAGCTTTGGAGTATTATCGCCGCGTGGCCACATCTAACCATCTGCCAATAAATTTATTTGAAGAGGTTAATGCTATCGCGAAGCTGGATGATGGCTATAGAATCACCACAGCTAAATCAACTTACGAAGCTAAATACGTTATCATATCAACTGGTTTTTATGATGTGGCAGTTAACCTGGATATTCCGGGCGAGGATCTGCCAAAGGTAAAACACTATTATAAAGACCCTCACTTTTTTACCATGCAGAAAGTAGTTGTGGTTGGCTCAAGCAATTCGGCAATTGATGTGGCGTTGGAGACGTATCGTAAGGGCGCTGACGTTACTTTAGTGGTTCGGGGCGAAGAGATCAGCCACCGCGTTAAATATTGGGTTAGGCCGGATATTATCAACCGTATTAAAGAAGGAAGCATAAAAGCTTATTTCAGTTCTAACCTTACCGAGATACGCCAAACCGAGGTTGATATCGATACGCCCGCTGGTAAAGTGACTATCCCAAATGATTTTGTAATGGCCATGACCGGTTACAAACCAAATTTTGACCAGTTAAAATGTTGGGGCCTTACCCTTTCCAATGATAAATTCATCCCCCAATACAACCCGGATACCATGGAAACCAACCTGCCCGGCCTGTACCTTGCCGGCGTAGTTTGTGGCGGATTAGATACCCATTTATGGTTCATCGAAAATTCGCGCGTACATGCGGATATGATCGTTGATGATATTGTGAGTAAACGGCGATAGTCCGGAGTCTCAAGTTGGTAGTCACGAGTCTCTTATGTTTTATTAAAAATAAGATTTTAGACTGCCGACTTAAGACTCAGTACCCCCAATAATCACCCCAATGTTATTAAATTAATTTTCTCTTGCATTATTAAAAATTAATGCAAACTTTTGCATCAAATTTAATAAAACACACATTCTATAAAGAAATGAACATTCAAAGCTTAAATAAGGCCGTTGTAAGAGCAAAAAATGCTCCTATTGCCGCTGCTTTGGTTGCACCTGTTTTATTTTCCCCTATCCGACGAAGGCTGTTTATACCACGGGTTTAATAGCCGGCCATCCCTATTAACGTCGAATCCTGAAGTTTTTAAAACTTCTTTCTAACTAACAACATTTAATTACTAAGGCCTGAACAGCCAAACTTTAAGTAATTTTTTCTACTAAAATGACCATACAAGATTTTGATATACTGGTTGCATCTGAAGCACATGTTGACTATGCCCCGCAAATTTGCGATGAAATGGCACAGTCGGCAAAGGCGCGGGGCACAGGTATAGCACAACGTACGCCTGAGTATGTTGCCGGCAAAATGCTGGAAGGCAAAGCGGTTATAGCTTTGCATAAAGATGGTACCTGGGCAGGTTTCTGCTATATTGAAACCTGGAGCCACGGTGATTTCGTTGCCAACTCAGGTTTGATAGTCGACCCGCAATTTAGAAAAGTGGGCCTCGCCAAAGCCATCAAATATAAAACGTTCGAACTTTCGCGCACTAAGTATCCTGAAGCTAAACTTTTTGGTTTAACTACAGGTTTGGCCGTTATGAAAATAAACTCTGAACTAGGTTACGAACCGGTTACCTACTCAGAACTTACCCAGGACGAAGAGTTTTGGAAAGGTTGCCGCAGCTGCGTAAACTACGATATCCTGACCATGAAGGAGCGCAAAAACTGTATGTGCACCGCCATGTTATGGGACCCTGCCGAGAAAGCGGTAGCCGAAGCGCAAAAGAAGAAAGAGGAAGAAGAGAAGCTGGCTAAAATGACCAAGAAAGCGAGCTTGTTTCAGCGTATAGAAACAGCGCTAAAAAGCTTCGGACAGGAAACGACGAAATTATTCTTTTAACAAACGTAGAGACACAACACTTTGTGTCTTTGAATACATATACATATACATATACATATACCACAGAGACGCAAAGTATTGCGCCTCTACATAACAAACAACAATGGAAAAGAAAAAAGTAGTACTTGCATACAGTGGTGGTTTAGATACCTCATTTTGCTGCATTTATTTAACTCGTGATTTGGGTTACGAGGTACATTCGGTTATTGTAAACACCGGTGGTTTTAGTGATGAAGAACTAAAAACGGTTGAAAAACGTGCTTACGAAATGGGCGTTACCAGTCACCATGTTGTTGATGAAACCGAAAACTTTTACAACACCTGCGTGCGTTATTTGATATATGGTAACGTATTAAAAAATAACACCTATCCCCTTTCGGTAAGTGCCGAGCGTGTTAGCCAGGCTACCGCCATTGCCAATTACGCTAAAGAAATTGGTGCCGAGTTTGTTGCGCATGGCAGTACGGGTGCCGGTAACGACCAGGTTAGGTTTGATATGATCTTCAACATCCTGATCCCTAATGTTGGTATAATCACTCCTATCCGCGATTTGAAATTGAGCCGCGAAGCGGAAATTGAATACCTGAAAAAGCATGGTGTTGAAATGAACTTTGAGAAAGCTCAATATTCCATTAACAAAGGTATATGGGGTACCTCGGTTGGTGGTAAAGAAACACTTACGTCAAACTTGGGTATGCCTGAGGAAGCTTGGCCTACACAAGTTACCGAGACTGAAGCCAGAAATATCGAATTAACCTTCGAACAAGGCGAATTGGTAGCTTTAGACGGCAAGAAATATGATCATCCAACAGAAGTTATCCAGGCACTACAAGCTATCGCTCAACCTTATGGTATCGGTCGTGACATTCACGTTGGTGATACTATTATCGGCATTAAAGGTCGTGTAGGTTTTGAAGCCGCCGCGCCGATGGTTATCATTAAAGCACATCACACTTTAGAGAAACATACGTTAACTAAATGGCAGTTAACCTGGAAAGATCAATTGTCTATGTTCTACGGTAACTGGCTGCACGAAGGACAGTTTCACGACCCTATTATGCGCAATATGGAGGCTTTCCTTACTGATACGCAGAAGCAGGTTAGCGGTAAAGTATTTGTACAGTTATTGCCTTACAGGTTCCAGATTGTTGGTATCGAGTCGGATCATGACCTGATGTCGAACAAATTTGGCAGCTACGGCGAAATGAACAATTCATGGAGCGGCGAGGACGTTAAAGGTTTCTCGAAAATATTTGGTAACCAGGTAATGATCTACCATAAAGTAAACAGCGCCGAGTAATGAATACGGTATTTTCAAAAGGCGAATGTTTAGATCATTACACCTGGGGCGATGATTGCCACGGGTGGACCTTTGTGGATACCGAAGCGCTGAGCATTAAGCAAGAATTGATGCCCCCCGATGCTGCAGAACAAATGCATTATCATGAACAGGCCACACAATTCTTTTTTATATTAAAAGGACGGGCAAGGTTTATTATTGATGGTGAGGATATTGAACTGCGCGAGCAACAAGCAATCCAGATCAACCCAATGCAAAAGCATTGTATAGCTAACCATCAAAACACCGACCTGGAGTTTGTTTTATACTCTTATCCATCTACAAAAAATGACAGAATTGAACTCAAATAAAGTAAGAGCAGGCATTATTGGCGGCGCGGGTTATACCGGCGGCGAAATGCTGCGTATATTGGTAAATCACCCCAATGTTGATATCGCTTTTGTGCATAGCAACAGCAATGCTGGCAATTATATTTATGAGGTGCACACCGATCTGTTTGGCGATACCGATCTGAAGTTTACAGATGTACTATCTACCAATGTTGATGTGTTGTTTTTATGTGTTGGCCACGGCGATGCGCGCAAGTTTTTAGAAGCAAACGCGATACCGGATTCGGTGAAGATCATTGACTTGAGTCAGGATTTCAGGTTAAACGCAAAATCTGGCATTGGCAACAAAAGCTTTATTTACGGTTTGCCTGAGTTAAACAGGGATAAGATCCAATCGGCACAAAACATCGCTAACCCGGGTTGCTTTGCTACTTGCCTGCAATTAGGCGTTTTGCCTTTGGCTGCTAAAAACTTGTTGAACACCGAAATTCACATTTCAGCCACAACAGGTTCTACCGGTGCGGGACAGAAACCTACAACCACCACCCATTTTACCTGGAGAAACGACAATCTTTCAGTTTACAAAGTATTCGACCACCAGCATTTAAATGAAATAGGCGAATCGTTAAAACAATTGCAGCCTTCATTTAGCCAGACAATCAACTTCGTTCCCTATCGTGGTGACTTTACCCGTGGCATTTTTGCTGCTATTTACATGGATAGCAAGTTAAGCGGTGAAGAAGCCTTAAAGCTATATCAAGATTATTACGAAGGCCATCCCTTCACCCATGTTACCGACAGGGATATAGATCTGAAACAAATTGTAAATACCAATAAGGTGTTTATCCAGGTTAAAAAACATGGTAATAAATTGTTTATTGTCAGCATGTTAGATAATTTACTTAAAGGCGCCTCGGGTCAGGCGGTTCAAAACATGAACTTACTGTTTGGCTTTGATGAGCACTCAGGTTTACGATTAAAGGCGACCGGATTTTAATCCATTAGCCACACCGGAAACCTGTTAAATTTTTAAGTATCTAATTTTCATATCTAAACAAAAATGAATTTATTCGACGTATATCCAATCAACAATATCAATATCGTTAAAGGCCTTGGTAGCCTTGTTTATGACGACAAAGGCCAGGAATATCTTGACCTCTATGGTGGCCATGCCGTTATCTCAATCGGTCATACCCATCCCCATTATGTAAAACGTTTAGAAGATCAGTTACATAACCTGGGCTTTTATTCTAACTCTATTGAGATACCTATCCAAAAGCAACTGGCAGAAAAATTAGGCAAGGTGTCTGGCAAAGAAGATTACCAGTTATTCCTGGTGAACTCAGGTGCAGAAGCTAACGAGAATGCTTTAAAACTGGCTTCATTTTATAATGGTAAAAAGAAGGTTGTCGCTTTTACAGGCGCCTTTCACGGCCGTACTTCGTTAGCAGTTGCGGTTACAGATAATCCGAAGATCGTAGCTCCTATTAACGAAACTGATAACGTGATCAGACTGCCCTGGAAGAACGAAGCTGCTTTAGTCCAAGCTTTTGCCGATCATGGCGATGAAATTACTGCGGTAATTATTGAAGGCATACAAGGTGTTGGCGGTATACAGGTTGCTCCTGAAAGCTTCCTGCAACAAATACGAACACTTTGCGATGCCCATAATGCAGTTTACATAGCCGATGGCATTCAATGCGGTTACGGCCGTACTGGTAAGTTCTATTCGCATGATTTTGCCGGCGTTGATGCTGACATTTACACTATGGCTAAAGGTATAGGTAATGGCTTCCCGATAGGTGCTATCAGCATTTCGCCAAAAATACAACCGGCTTACGGTATGTTGGGTACTACTTTTGGTGGCAACCACCTTGCTTGCGCTGCTGCTTTAGCGGTGTTGGAAGTTATGGAGCAGGAAAACGTGATGCAAAACGCCGCCGAAGTTGGCGCTTATCTTATCGAAGAAGTTAGCAAATTTAAACAGGTCAACGAAGTTAGAGGTCGCGGACTGATGATTGGTATTGACTTGCCTGCCGAATTTGCACATGCTAAAAAAGACCTGCTATTTAAGCATAACATATTTACCGGCGAAGCCAAACCAAATGTGATCAGGTTATTACCTGCTTTAAATTTAACTAAAGCGCATGCTGATCAGTTTTTGGAGGCGTTTGCTAAAGTTTTGAATAATTAAATTAATTAATATGTCATTTCGAGCATAGCGAGAAATCTATACACAAGCAGGTCACAGACTTTTCAATGTATAGATTTTTCGCTATGCTCGAAATGACAACAATCATAAGGGTAATGAAACAATTCACATCCGTTAACGACGTAACCGACTTAAACTCATTAGTAGCCGATGCTTTAGCTTTGAAAAAAGATCCGTTTGCACATCAGCATTTGGGTAAAAACAAAACTATTGGTTTGGTTTTTCTGAACCCTAGTTTGCGTACCCGCATGAGCACGCAAAAAGCGGCCATGAACTTAGGTATGAATGCCATGGTTTTGAATATAGACAAAGAAGGTTGGGCTTTAGAGTTACGTGACGGTGCCGTGATGAATGGTACTACCGTTGAACATATCCGCGAAGCTGCCGCTGTTATGGGCGAGTATGTTGATATTATTGGTGTACGCTCGTTCCCCGGATTAAAAGATCGTGATGAGGATTATAACGAGGTTATCTTTAATAAGTTCATTGAGTTTTGTGGCGTGCCGGTGGTTAGTTTAGAATCAGCTACGCGGCACCCGCTACAAAGTCTTGCAGATTTGGTAACCATAACCGAACTAAAAACTAAAGATCGACCGAAAGTTGTTTTAACCTGGGCACCACATATAAAACCATTGCCTCAAGCAGTTCCAAACTCATTTGCCGAATGGATGTGTAAAGCTGATGTTGATTTTGTAATAACTCACCCTGCGGGTTATGAATTGAGCACCAGGTTTACGCAGGGCGCTACTACAACGCATAACCAGGATGAAGCTTTGGCTGGCGCTGATTTTATCTACGTGAAAAATTGGTCAGCGTACGAACCTTATGGGCAGATTTTTGGCGAGAATAATGATTGGATGCTAACCAATGATAGACTGAAGATTACCAATAGCGCTAAAGTAATGCATTGCTTACCCGTACGCCGCGATCTGGAGCTTTCGGCCGAGGTTTTAGATGGCCCGAACTCTATCGTTATTCACGAGGCGGGTAACCGCGAGTGGGCAGCACAGGCTGTGCTGAAACAGATCCTCGAAAGCTTATAGCACCATGTACATACCGAAAATTAATGAGCTAACCGACCGGCAAGAGGCGGTTAGCTTTATGCAGCGCTATAGTTTTGCTACCATCGTAACCGTGAATAACGGTGTACCTAATGCTACGCACTTGCCGTTGGTGGTATCGCAACGGGATGAAAAGATCATCCTTACCTCCCACTTCGCGAAAGCAAACCCGCAAGCAAATGAACTATTGACCGGTAAATCCTTGGTAATATTTACGGAGCCTCACGCTTACATATCGCCGAAACATTATGATAGAGAGCAAAGCGTACCTACCTGGAATTATATTGCGATACATGCATATGGTGCAGCAACTTTAATAGAATCAGCTGAAAGTAAGGCAAAGCTACTGGAGCAGACTATCAAGTTTTACGAAGCTGATTACCTGAAGCAATGGGAATCATTATCTGAAGATTTTAAACTCAAGATGATGAAAGGCATTGTAGGGTTTGAAATTGTGGTAGATGAATTGCAAGCCAAACACAAACTGAGTCAGAATAAAACCTCACAGGAGCGCGAACGCATCATCAACCACCTTGGTGCTAGCCCTAATACAAATGAAAGCGACATAGCCGCTTATATGGCTAAAATCTAACTCTATTGCTTATCCTTATCTTCTTGACTTTCAATAGAAGCATTGATAACGCGGTTAAGGGATAGGCCCTGTACTACCACAGAAAATATCACAATAAAATAGGCACCTGCCAATATGATATAGCGATAGGGTGTTATTGGCAACGTTAAAGCTAACGCAATAGATATGCCGCCTCGTAGACCAGCCCAGGTTAATATATTAATGTTACTGAAATTAACATTCAACGTGCGTCGTAAAAATGTGAGCGGTAAGGCTATGCTTAACCATCGTGCGGCAAGGGCAATAACAATTCCTATCCCACCTATAAGCCAATAATTATTGATAAACGGCAGATTAACCATCTGCAAACCTATCATTACAAACAAAATGGTGTTTAGCATCTCGTCGATCAGTTCCCAAAACTTTTCAAGTGCCTGGTGCGAATGTTCGCTGCTATCCATATTGATAGACCGGTTACCGGCAAATAATCCGGCTGATACTACGGCAAGCGGTATAGAGAAATGTAAAAAAGTAGCTATCACGGATATCCCCATTACCAACGCCAGGGATACCAGTACAATAGTTTGAAAATCTGTAACAGATTTCATTAACCGGAAACCTATGTATCCTAAAAACAAGCCAAGGAATATGCCCCCGAAAACTTCTTTAATAAACAAAAATACTGCGGCGGCAAAGTCTATTTGGTTGGTGCCCGATCGGATAACTTCCAGTATGGTTATAAATAGCACCAATCCTACCCCATCGTTAAATAATGACTCGCCGGATATAATAGTTTCCAGATTGACCGGCAACTTTGATTTCTTAACGATAGCGCTTACAGATACCGGATCGGTAGGTGATATCAAAGCACCGAACAGGAAACAATAGATCAACGGTATTTTTATTTCGAACAATAGCGCTACGCCATAAAACAGCAGGCCAAATACGGCGGTGGATAGTATCACTCCTATTGTGCTTAGTATAAATACCGGTCGCATTTCTTTTTTCAGGCGCTTGGTATTTAGGTTGAACGAACCCGCAAATAGCAGGAAGCCCAACATAATATTTAACACACTTTCGGAAAAGTTGATGTTTTTGGCCAGTAAAGTGAGGTATTCCGCTGCCGCGGGATTAAGCCTGTCAATAACTACAGTGGCAATGGATACTAAAATAGCTATGGTTATTATACCAATGGTGCCCGGCAGCTTAATAAAGCGCGCGTTAAGGTATGAGTACACCGCACTCACCAGTACCAACAAAGCTATGATAGCAAACAGATCCATTTCGTCTTATGTCTATTCCTCAACCTGAACGGTTCGGGTTTGTTCATTAAATCCTCTTATGATTATCCGGTTATCGCTGTTGCGACTGATGTAATTAATAAACCACTCTAAAAATACAGCCGTTTTATTAGAAAACCCAGCCAGCGACATGATATGCACAAAGCCCCATAAAACCCAGGCCACAAACCCTGTTAAATGTAGCTTACCTAAGTCGGCCACGGCTTTGTTTCTGCCGATAGTAGCCATAGTTCCTTTATCATAATACTTAAACGGCTCTGTAGCTTCGCCACGCATTAAATGCACCAGATTTTTAGCCAGCCATGCGCCCTGTTGTAAAGCCACCGGTGCAACACCGGGATGTCCGTTTGGAAATTCATCATTCAATATAGCGGCCACATCGCCTATGGCAAAAATATTATTATACCCCTTCACCCTATTGATGTCGTCCGTTTCAATACGCGAACCGCGAGTCAACGCCGCTTTCTCCATACCGTCGGGCACCTCGCCCATTACGCCGGCTGCCCAAAAAACGTTGCGGGTTTTTATCTCACTTCCGTTATTGATCTTTAAAGTAAGTCCGTCGTAGCTTTCCACCCGAACGCCGTTGTATAAGGTAACTTTATCATGTTTCAGATAGCGCATTGCTGCATCCGATGCTTTTTGCGACATAGCCGCCAACAGTTTGTCTTTACTCTCGACCAAGTACACCCGCATGTGCTGTTTCTCCAGGTGGCGATAATCTTTCTTTAGTATCAGTTCACGCATTTCGGCCAGCGCGCCTGAGAGCTCTACACCGGTTGGCCCGCCGCCTACCACCACAAAGGTCATCAGTGCTTCGCATTCGTCTCTATCATTGCATATCAGGGCTTTCTCTAAATTTTGCAACACAAGTCCACGCAGATTAAGGGCTTCGGGCACATTCTTCATCGGCATGGCAAAATGCTCAATCTCTTTATTGCCGAAGAAGTTGGAGTTTGAGCCTGTGGCGATAACGAGGTAATCATAATGAATATCGCCGATGTTGGTGCTTACAGTGTTGCTTTCCGCGTTGATTTTCTTTACAGTAGCCAGGTTGAAGTTGAAATTATCCTGGTAAGTAAATATGCGTCGAATAGGAAATGCTATCGAATCTGCCGGCAAAGCGCCCATAGCCACCTGGTACAATAATGGCTGAAAGGTATGATAGTTATGCTTATCCAGCATGAGTATCTCAACCGGCGCGTCCTTTAGTTTTTTAGCTAATTGTATACCGGCAAAGCCGCCACCGACAATTACTACACGCGGTCGGGCATTATTTTTTTGATCCATATATCTATCAATATGCAATAAACTTAAGGTTTAAAGCTCATTTAAGCACCGTTAAATAATGTAAACTTAATTGCTACTTTAGCCTTAACATAATCAACATGAAAAAGATTTATATTTTTATCCTTATATGCTTATCTGCGGGCTTCGCTAAAGCCCAAACCAAGGTTATCGATAGCCAAACCGACGGTAAATACATCACCATTAACGGCGCCAAGCTTTGGGTAGTTACCGTTGGCGAAGGCGACCCGATCATCTTCATTTCCGGCGGCCCCGGCGGTGCGCATCCCGGCCTCCGCAGTTTTGATCCACTGGCACAAAACCATCACCAATTAATTTATTTTGACGCCTTTGGCAGAGGAAAATCAGATACGGCGAAAAACGTTACCGAATATACCCTGGCACGCGATATTGAGGATATTGAGGGTTTGCGAAAGGCTTTAAAACTAGATAAAGTTACTCTGCTGGGCCACTCCTATGGCGGTTTAGTAGCACAAGGTTATGCCGTGAAATACGGTGCTAATTTGAGCCATTTAATACTGGCGGATACCTTCCATAGTTTTGTAATGTGGCAGGAGAACGATGACAACTCAAACCACGAAATAAAAACCAATTACCCCGAGGTTTGGAGCGAGTTGATGAAGATCCGAGAACAGGGAGCTGTATCAAGCGATGCCAAACACCAGGAGATTTACGGGCGTGTACCTTACGGATTTTTATACGCCTATAATCCCGATAAGTTTGTAAGTAGCGGTAGCAGTAATAAAAAGTCTTATCCTAATTCTTTCAACAGCAAACTATATTACCAAATGGTTGGCAAAGACGGCGACTTTATTGTTGGCAGCGATATCGGTAATTTTGATTTCCGCAAACAATTGAAGGATCTTAAAATGCCAATCCTTATCGTAACCGGCCGCTTTGATCGCGTGGCTACCCCATGGATGGCTGTTAAGTATAAAGAATACTGCCCGCAGGCGCAATTCGTGATGTTTGAAAACTCGGGCCATAACCCACAAGTGGAAGAACCGGAAAAGGAGTTTGCCATTATCAACGAGTTCTTAAAAAAGTAATCACACAAAACGTTTGAACGCTTTGTGTGATTTGGTTTAGGTTATATTAGGTAGAGCTCTGTTAGCCTTTAATAGCCGGCGTTTTTTCGGTTTTGAAACAGAAAGGTATTGCGTTAATGCCAGCTGGTATTTTTTTGCGCATTTCATCAGTTAGTTTATCATATGTAAATGACGCGGCTTGCTGAGGAGTAATTTTCTTTAATGCCACTTCGTCATAAAATTCGCCGTCAATAAATGCTCCAAGTGTATCTTCAGCGTCCAAATTGCCCGAACATGAATTTGGGCCGAAATTGAAAACCGCCTTGTCATGTACCCTACCATCCCGTTCTTTAACTCCCGTAATCCGATCAAAAAACCATTTTGGCAAATAGGCCACAGTATTAATCGGATGTTCGCCGGTAGCGTTTCGCCAAACGGTGCTTATGCTTACCGTATCCATCTTAAGGCCTTTTTTTATAGTGGTAATAGGATAGTTACTTTTAGTGCTTTGAATTGCCGCCGCAGTCGACTTTAAACTTACCGTCTCATAAAACTTATTAAACAGCTCTGGGTTCCTTATCCCATAATTTTTAATATTAGTAGTGATAGATACCCAGTTATTGGTTTGATAGGTTTTAGCTCCTGTTTTTACTTCACCCACAAAACGGAAGCGCACATGGTCGCCGTCTTCAATGCTGTTTAAAGAAGGTGCGTTAGGTTTAAAGTTGATGTTAAACTTGTAGCCGTTCACTGTTTGAAATTGAGCGCTTTTCCATTTACCATTAGGAAATTTGGTGATCATGGTTATTTGCCCATCTGCAAATCTAACTTTGTTTGCTTCATAGGCGAATGCTGTGGTTGGTATTTTATCAGCTTCGGCTAGTTGGAATATTTTCTGACCATCTTTATAAACGTCCTTAACGGTTATCATAATTGGGTGATCTTTTGCAAAACCGACACCCAAAGTTTCAAAACTTATTTCATCGCCGATTTTTAACAAAGTATTTAGCTGTTTTTCCTGACCGCGTTTGGTCGGTAAAAAATAATCATGATTATTGTAAGCTATAGTAAAGCCATCTGTTTTGGTCTTGTCAATTTTGTTTGCAACAATCTCTTTGACCTTGCCTGTAACCTTTTTACCTATAACTGCCTTAACAAGCTGTGTTTTTTGTTTATAGTCATCCGTTTTGCGGTAAGTTTCAAGTTCCATCCGGGTTATGCCTGATTTTCCTGTTAACTTTTGTCGCGTTACTATAGTGTCCGTAAGCGTTATATCAGGTTTGCCTTTTATCTTTTGTCTTTTCTCTACAATTACTGTGTCCTTAGCAAGAGCGTTGCTTCCCTCGTTTAAATCGACTATTTCTTTAGCAGTTTTCAGATTGGCGAATGCCAAGCAGCTTACAGCTACTAACGGTAGCATAAGCGCATAGGTGATCTTTTTCATATTTTTTGTAGGTTGGTTAAATAACATGGTGATACGCTTTTTTAATGGCACCATACTAAAATTATGGTAAAGCGTGCCCCGGCCTGCTACCGAGAGATGCAATAGCAAATCGGCATATTTATGTTTGTCGTTTGATAAGGCTATCTCACGATCTACCTCAAACTCATGGTTCTCTTCAACCGAACGGGCGTATAGATATATAAATGGATTGAACCATAAAACCACTTGGGCCAGTTTAAACAATATCCTATCAGCCGAGTGATACAACTTAACATGCAACATTTCATGCGCTATAATTTGCTGTACTTCATTACTACTTAACTCGTCATCACTTAAAAATATATAGTTTAAAAAAGACCCATTATGCAGCTTTTTGTTACTTCGTAAAATGTTTACATGCCCAACACGCATGGCTTTTTTGCCTTTTACCAAAGCAAAAAATTTAGCTATGATGAGTATCAACCGTATAAGTAATGCTACAGATGCCAACACGTAAACAGCTTTAAGCGCATCCATCCAGTTAAAAGCTTGTACTACAGGAGCGACTGTAGCCGGCTCGGCCGAAACAACTGTTGGTGTGATAGTTTCTACCTGGTTTATGTACACAGTTTGCTGCACTATAGGCACATACTCCTCCCTAATAGTGATGGTAAGTAGTGGAATTACAAAACTCAATACCAGCGTAGCAAGTAAATACCATCTGTTAATGGTAAAAAAGGTAAACCTGCTAAGCAACACATAATAAAAGCAGTAAAAAATGCCGGTACAGGCGCTTACCTGTAGCAAATAAACCATAGCGTTCATATAACTATTTATTTTTGTTGATGATGTCTTTGATTTTGTTAATGTCTTCCTCGCTCAGCTCCTCCTCTTTTACCATAAATGATAACAGGCTTTCTACCGAATTATCGAAATAGCCGGAAATCATTTTTTTAAAAAATGCCTTCCGGTACTCAGCCTTTGATATGGCGGGGAAATACTCATAGGTTTTTCCATAGGCCTTGTAATCTACATAACCCTTCTTTTCCAGTAGTCGTACCACTGAGGATATGGTATTGTAGGGTGGCTTCGGATCATCTGGCAAAGCATCAATAATGTCTTTTACGAAACATTGCTTCAGCTTCCACAAAACCTGCATTACGCGCTCTTCTGTTTTTGTTAACTCTTCCATAAACCAAAGATAAAACTTATTTTTCAGTTATACAACTATATTTTAAGTTATATAACTAATTAATCAGTTTTATATATTTTTTAGTCATTTTTTGTCAAAATCACACTATTTTGACCAATTATTACCTATTTTTGCCAATATTTGACTGTTATACCCTATGAAAACCTTGCATATCATCAAAATTGGCGGGAATGTAATCGATAACTCAGAAAATTTATATCATTTTTTGAAGGATTTCACTGCTTTGGCCGGTGATAAGATACTGGTTCATGGTGGTGGTAAGGTGGCTACTCAACTTTCGGAGACGTTGGGCATAGAAGCAAAATTGGTTGATGGGCGCCGGATTACCGACATTGAAACACTGCGTGTAGTAACAATGGTATATGGCGGATTGATCAATAAAAACATTGTAGCGCAGTTGCAACGCTTTGGTACTAATGCTATTGGTTTAACAGGTGCCGACGGTAACTTTATCCGCACAAAAAAACGCCCGGTTAAAACTATTGATTACGGCTTTGTGGGCGATATTGATGAGCAATCTATTAACCCGGAAAACATAGGCCGCTTGCTGGATGCAGGCTTTACCCCTGTTTTTTGTGCCCTTACGCACGATGGTGAAGGCCAGCTATTAAATACCAATGCCGATACGATTGCTTCGGCACTGGCTGTTTCGTTATCATCCATTTATGAAACAACCCTAATATACTGCTTTGAGAAGAAAGGTGTATTAATGGACATCAACGATGAAGAATCGGTGATACGCGACATTGATCCTGCGCGGTACGAAGATTTAAAAATTAAACAAATAATACACAGCGGTATGCTACCTAAGCTGGATAACGCCTTTACGGCTATCGCCTGTGGCGTTAAAGCTGTGGTAATAGGACGATCAGATGAATTGGGCGACCTTGAACAAGGCAAGCCATTTGGTACACGATTAAGTAAGTAGAACGAAATGAATACGAATCAACATATTGCCATTTTAGGCAGCGGCAACATAGGTTTATCATTAGCCAAGGGCCTGGTAAAATCAGGATTATGGACACCGCAACAGATTACCCTGACCCGTAGAAACTTAGATGCACTGGCAGAATATGCAACTGAAGGCTACGTGGTAACCAATAACAATGCAAAAGCTGCCAAACGTGCCGACATTGTAATACTAGCCGTATTGCCGCAACAATTAAATAAATTGTTAGATGAAATAAAGCCGGGCATTAAATCAGAAAAGCAATTATTGGTATCAGTTATATCAGGCGTTAGCTGCGAAGATATCCGCCAACAACTGGAACTGAACGTACAAGTGGTACGCGCTATGCCTAACACGGCGATAGCGATTGGCGACTCGATGACTTGTATAGCTACAGATACCGGCACAACTAAAAACGTTAACCTGGTTAAATCATTGTTTGATACTGTTGGTGTAAGCTTACAGATAAATGAAGAGTTAATGACTGCAGCCACTGCCCTATGCGCCTGCGGTGTAGCGTTCTTTTTACGTTCAGTTCGCGCAGCATCTCAAGGTGGTACCGAAATTGGCTTCCATGCTCATGATGCGCTTAAAATGGCTGCTCAAACAGCGCGTGGTGCGGCAAGTTTGTTGCTACAGTTAGCCTCGCATCCCGAACAGGAAATTGACAAGGTAACCTCGCCAAAAGGCTGTACTATTGCCGGTTTAAATGAAATGGAGCACAATGGCTTTAGTTCGGCTATGATCAAAGGCATTAAGCTGTCTGCCGAGAAAGCAGGTGATCTTTATAAAGCCGACGACTAAACTATTCCAAATAATAATGCCTGATGTAATTCAGGTCATCATCCAATTCATATACCCATGGCGTTGCTGTGGGTATTTCCAGGTCGGCAACATCTTCGTCTGATAGGTGGTCGATGTATTTGATGAGTGCGCGTAAACTATTTCCATGCCCACATATAATTACCTTTTTACCTTCGCGCATAGCTTTTACTATACATTCGTTCCAAACAGGTAGTACCCTATCCATGGTAACGCCCAGGTTCTCGGTTAAGGGTAACTCAAATTCGGTTAAATTTTTATAGCGGATATCATGGCCCGGATAACGCTCGTCTTCTTTTGTTATAGCCGGCGGGCTTTCATTTGGATCGCGGCGCCATTTCTCCACTTGTGTTTCGCCATATTTTTGCCGCGTCTCATCTTTGTTTAAACCTTGCAGGTCGCCGTAAAAACGTTCGTTCAGTCGCCACGATTTGGTTACGGGTATCCAAAGGTGATCCAGCTCATCTAATATCACATGCATGGTTTTTATACAACGTTTTAAAACAGATGTGAAGCCGATATCAAAAGTATAATTGTGTTTTCTCAGGATCTCTCCTGCTCTTTTGGCCTGTATAAAACCTTCTTCAGATAAGTCTACGTCTGTCCAGCCGGTAAAGCGGTTTTCGTGGTTCCAAACGCTTTCGCCATGGCGTATCAATACTAGTTTCTGCAT
Organism: Mucilaginibacter sp. A3364; assembly: GCF_059690715.1. Classification (NCBI taxonomy): domain Bacteria; kingdom Pseudomonadati; phylum Bacteroidota; class Sphingobacteriia; order Sphingobacteriales; family Sphingobacteriaceae; genus Mucilaginibacter; species Mucilaginibacter sp. A3364. The sequence goes on along the minus strand of NZ_JCAWED010000001.1, from coordinate 1,784,506 downwards.
CTTATAAGCATAACGCCTCGGGCGATATTCAGTTTTGCTAAATCATTTTAAATCCTATATATTGCGATATAAACTTAAATTAAAACTAAACCAATTATGAGTACAGCTCCTGTTCGGGACGGCATTGCCAATCCCGCGCCGCTAGGCCTATGCGCTTTCGGCATGACCACTGTTTTGCTTAACATCCACAACGCCGGGTTTTTCGAACTTAATTCGATGATACTGGGCATGGGTATTTTTTATGGTGGATTGGCCCAGGTTATAGCCGGCATCATCGAAGCAAAAAAAGATAATACCTTTGGTTTAACGGCCTTCACTTCTTATGGCTTCTTTTGGCTATCGCTGGTGGCGTTAATTGTTATGCCTAAGTTGGGCTGGGCACCGGCTGCATCAAAAGGTGCAATGGCGGCTTACCTGGCGGTTTGGGGTGTATTTACTTTATTGTTATTTTTTGGTACATTACGCTTAAACAGGGCGCTGCAATTTGTATTTGGATCATTGGTTATACTATTCTTTTTATTAGTTGCGGGCGATGCGACCGGCAACGAATCTATCACCCGTTTAGCAGGCTACGAAGGCATAATATGTGGTGCATCAGCCATTTACACCGGTATAGCACAGGTATTGAATGAGGTTTATGGTAAAGTTGTATTACCAATAGGCCCCGTAAACAAGTAATTTGCTAACTTGCGCAGGTGAAAGATTTTAAGAAATATTATATAATACCTGCTACGCCTGATATGGTTTATATGGCGCTAACTAATCCATTAACTATTGAATTATGGACAGGTGAACCCGCAGAAATGTCAACAGAACCGGGGTCTGAATTTTCAATGTGGGATGGCGCCATTATAGGCAAAAACCTGGAGTTTGAACCGGGCAAGAAAATAGTACAGCAATGGTATTTTGATGGCCACCCTGCTGAATCCATCGTTACTATTAAACTGCATGCTGATAAAGGTGAAACATCCTTAGAGTTAAGACATACCAATATACCTGAAGAGGATTATGACGATATGATAGACGGCTGGACGTATAACTACTTTGGCGCGTTAATAGATTTTTATCAGGGCGGATAGATAATCCACCGGTAATAAAACCAAAAAAGCCGCTCAAATGAGCGGCTTCTCTATTTTAATGTATTAAGATATCTTCTTAGTACAATGTAAACTCAACACGACGGTTTTGCTGACGACCTGCTGCTGTTTTGTTAGTAGCAATAGGCTGACTTTCGCCGTAACCGGTAGCCTCGACACGTGATGCGTTAGCACCTTTCTCAACCAAATAAGATTTAATTGATTCTGCACGTGCTTTTGACAATTTCAGGTTAGCAGCATCTGAACCTACATCATCTGTATGGCCTGCTAATTTTAAGCTGAAATTTTTCTCAGTTAACAAGGCAGCTACTCTATCCAAACTTGGGAATGATTTAGCGCGCAATGTTGCTTTACCAAAATCAAATTCAAGGTTATTGATCGCGTCTTTAACAACTTTTTTATCCTCTTCTGTTATGTAAACCTTAACTTCTTTTCTTTCCGGAAGCGGACAACCTGAGCCATCTACTTTTGTACCTGAAGGTGTACCAGCACATTTATCCAGGAAGTCAGGAACGCCGTCACCATCAGTGTCTGCAGTAAATCTTGCAATATCAGCACGGGTGGCGTTAAGATCGTTTCTTAACGCGTCATTAGCAGCTTTCTGCTCGTTGATAGCCATTTGCAAACGTTGCTCTTCCATTAAATACTCCTGGCGCATTGACGACACCGGGTTATGTGTAGCTAACTGTGGTTTTGATTTGCTACCTAAGGCAAATTCTAAACCAATGTGCGCATATGAATATTTATCATTGCTAAAACCATTGTTGTAGCCATCAAAGTTATCGGCATCAACAAAGTTTACCTGGTACCCCATGTCAAGGTTAACGCCTTTTGACAGGTTGAATTTAAGACCCAAACCTACAGGTATGTAGGCAGCTCTGATGTCTTTAGTAGTAGCTTCCGTACCATTACTTAGCATAGTTGTTGGTGTGTAGGCTGAATAACCACCACCAGCAGTTATATACGGCTGTATAGCCGATTTATTTGTTTTCCAACTGATGTTGGCCAAAGTAAAGTTTAAACTCAAATCGACTGCGTAATCTAAATTAGTTTTATAGCCTGTGAAGGTTGATACAGTCGAAGTGCGACCAGATACTTTTCCTTTCAAAAAATTGGCTTGTAAGCCAAAAGATGGCAAAATTTGTTTTTTAATGTAGCCGCCATATCCTATTTCATCGATAGCATCACGATAGTCGCGTACTGAACTTCTGAATGGTGTGTACGGTGTTAATAGCCCTCCGTTAATACCTATTGACCAGGTGCGGTAAGCGCCATTGCCTGAAAATGGTTTTACATAATCTGCAGAGCCCATGTTTTGATCAGTAGTTTGGGCTAAAACTGTTCCGCCTAACAGCGTACCTGTTATTAATAAAGCGACTTTTTTTAAAGGTAGTTTCATATTTTTTTCTTAAAGTTGATTTACCACATGTATGGCAAACGTTACACGCAGAGATTCAACATTGGTGCCACGACACCCCTTTTAAATAATGCTGAACAAATAAAGGCACATAAAACACATTCCTGTTTGGGTTAACAGGTTAACAACAGTGCTGTAAATGAGGTGCTTTATACCGTAAGGAAATCATTACTAAATATATATTTTAACACTACATATCAGTATTAATAACAAAAATGGTTAATGAATTTAAAACTATACATAATGTACGTTTAAACTCATTAACCATTAAAATAAATGATATAAATAATACTAAGCGGGGTGTACAAACACCTCGGTTTTTATTTGCGCACCGGCAACTTCTAATGTTGATGCTACCGAGCAATATTTGTTTACTGAAAGATCAACAGCCTTTGCTGCTTTATCAGGATCGATATTGCCATACAAATGGAACTCTATGGTAATATCTTTCCATAATGATGGCTCCTTCCCCGCTTCACGTTCGCCGTTGATTACCATTTTATAGTCTTTCACATCCTGGCGCTGTTTCTTTAAAATACCAATTACATCAATTGCCGAGCAGCCGCCCAGGCCCATTAGCAACATTTGCATAGGGCGCACGCCAAAGTTTAATCCGCCATTTTGCGGGTTAGTATCCATTCTTACAACGTGACCGTTCTCGTCCGCTGCTTCAAAACCATAATCGCCGTTTACACGGGCTAATTCAATTTTAGGCATAGTAGTATGTGTAACAATAGCGCTAAGTTAGCCATTTTTAGCAGAGTAATTTGTGGGCATAGTTCAATTTTATGTAATTTTAATCCACTTCAAAATACAACCTTATCTATGAAAAAAGCCCTTTTATTGATGTTATTTGCATTTATTGCGAATGCAAGCTTTGCCCAAAGAACGCTGATAGGTTTAGAAGACCTAAAGTACATAGCTGCCAATAACATACGCCTGGCGGACACTGTTTTACTGTCAAAAGGATTCGCCGTTAAAGCTAAAAACGATAAAAAGCGTACCCGCGAGTATACCGTAAGGCAAAAAGACGGCACCTTTGTTAACCTTAATTTCAGGGCCGATGGCCGACGCATGTTTTTAGAGTTGGAAACAAATTCGCTGGAACAATACGATCTGCTTAAAAACTCAATATCACAATATATCCACACCACAGGTGATATTGGCGATGTGCAAACATACAGTGTTAAAGAGTTCGGCAATATTTATATCACCGTAAATGATAGTCAGCCTTATAATCCGCTACGCAGAACTTACCTGATGCAAATAGTACCTGATAAAAGCATTACAGCCTACAACTAAGCATACACCTGACGTAAGTGATGATTTAGGTGATCAATATAATCCTGTGCTAAAAATTCAACGGAGTGCAATTGCACTCCGTTTTTATCATTATCACATTTTACTTGAAGCCTGTCTGCCGGGTATTGCTCCCATACTCTCATGATCTGTTGATTAAGCAAAGCCCACAGATCTAACAGATCGTCTATATCGGCATCCTGGTAGTGCTGAGCCCGCACCCACTCCTCCTGTTCGTATATCAGTTTAAAGTTTTCTTCATAAGTACAACGCACAAAACGCTGCAAGTTGATTTGAGCGCTATCGGTTAAATGACCTATGATCTCTTTTCGCGACCATCTATCAGGCGACGGTTTGTCATCCCAATTAATAGTAGATACATCCCTGCTTAATAAGTTATTGATAGCTGCTGATAATTGTTCAATATTCTGTTTCAATGGATTGGCTATATTTATCGATATTTAAAAATCAATTGCATATTTTCACCTCTGCATATATACTTTAACACATGGCGCTAAACTACATTTGGGTTGCTTTTTTTGTAATAGCTTTTGTTATTGGCCTTATAAAATTAATATTTTTTGGCGATACCGAGATCTTCAAACTAATGGCCGAAGGCACGTTTGATACATCAAAGACTGCCGTTATGGATATTGCGCTACCGCTGGTAGGTATTATGTCATTATGGTTAGGTATTATGAAAATAGGCGAACGTGCCGGCGCTATTAATTTTCTGTCGCGTATTGTGGGGCCATTTTTTAATCGTTTGTTTCCTGAAGTCCCTAAAAATCATCCCGCAGTTGGGCAAATGATGATGAATTTTTCGGCTAATTTATTGGGCCTGGATAATGCTGCTACCCCATTTGGTTTAAAAGCGATGAATGGTTTGCAGGAATTGAATAAAGATAAAGACACGGCATCAAATGCCCAACTGATGTTCCTCACGCTGCATGCTTCGGGGCTTACCCTTCTTCCTATCGCTATTATTGCGCAGCGCGCTATTTATAATTCGGCAGATCCTACAGACGTTTTTATTCCCTGCATCATAGCTACTTATGTAGCTACCGTTGCCGGCTTGATCATCATCAGCGTAAAACAAAGAATAAATCTGTTTGACCGGGTAATACTTGCATGGCTTGGAGGTATTAGCCTATGCCTTGGGTTACTCATATGGTACTTCACCGCGTTTTTAAACAAGCAACAAATCGGCGAATTCTCTAAAGTATTCAGCAACGTTATTTACCTGGGCATACCCGTTTTGTTTATACTTGGTGCTGTACGTAAAAAGATAAATGTATTTGAGGCTTTTGTTGATGGCGCCAAAGAAGGCTTTGAAGTATCAGTTAAGATAATTCCTTACCTGGTTGGCTTATTAGTTGCCGTAAGTTTATTCAGAACCTGCGGCGCTTTAACTTACTTGGGCGATGCATTTAAATGGCTATTCAGTCATTTTAATATGGATACCCAATTTACTGATGTGTTGCCGATCGCATTTTTACGTCCTTTAAGCGGATCGGGAGCCCGGGCATTGATGTTGGATAATTTAAAAACATTTGGGGTTGATAGCTTTGTGGGCCACCTATCCAGCGTTTTATACGGCACTGCCGATACAACATTTTATATTGTGGCGCTGTATTTTGGGGCTGTGGGGGTTAAGAAAACCCGTTATGCTGTACCTGCTATGTTGATAGCTGATTTCTTTGGCATTTGTACGGCAATAGCTATCTCTTATTTATTTTTTGGCTAAATATTCCTACTTTGTTTTATCAATAAGTATTATAAACTATTTAAGCCATTCGTATTGTATTGAAATTTATTTACTTTTAAAGCACAAATTTCACTCCCCTGATTAATGGCACAAAAAGATTACCTGGCAGAGAAAGCAAGGAAAAAGAAATCGGCTAATAAAGCTGTTTGGATACTGTTGATATTGTCGGCCCTGGTAATAGTACTTGTTGTTAAAATTCAACTTACCGGATCGCTTAAACCCGATTTTTTTACCGGGTTACCTACCAGTGATGACGCTTACGAAATAGCAAAAGAATTTGTCAGGCCAACCTTAAAATCAAGCAGCAATACATTTGAGGATAGTAAATACCAGTTTGGTAAAACGTCAGATTCAGTATACGTTATACAATCAAAAGTGCAATCAAAAGATGCAGGCGGTGGCGAACCTATTACTACAGAATTTAAAATCACCCTTCGTTACAAAGGCGGCCAGGCCGGCAAAATTAAAAATTGGGATGTAGTTGATCTGTCGCAATTTTAAAGATGTGGCTATAAAACAAAACGGGCCGGAATAAATCCCGACCCGTTTATCACTCTAAAACAATCACCTCTTAACTTTAGAAGTTTCTTTATATAAAATACTTTCGTATTTGCTATCTGACTTATTTAATAACTTGGTCAAAGATACTAATATGTTATAACACCTAATACAATCGGTTGCACATTTAACAAAAAACTGACATTAGGATGTTAATACATCAGTCCTTTTATGAAGATATCGATCAATAAAAGGCGTTTAATATGAATTTCTTCAAGGTGTTCGCGTTTAGGAAACATCACTTTTTTATGTGATACTGCACTTACCCGAACACCGTGCAAAGCATCTAATAACAGATCAACGATGTGCTCCGGGTTGGCTACCTGTTTTATCGTTCCTCTGTCAACTTCCACTCTGATGGCCGCCCCTAACATTTGCATTTCTGCAAGGTGTATCTCTGTGATTATTTCCCAAATAGTGTCTGGCAAATTCTGTTCGTTAAGGCGAAAATAATCGAAGAAGTTATAATTTTTAACAATGAAGTCGTGGTGTGTATCTACCTGAAAGCTAAAGGCTTCCTTTAAATCTACAAAGGTTCCGGCTTTGTCATTTAACTTAAGTAGATACTCGTTTGCCAACTTACGCATAACAGCTATATAGAGCTGGCTTTTATCAGGAAAATAGTAATACAACAAGGCTTTTGAAAGAGACAGGTCGCCTGCAATTTCGTTCATTGTTGTTTTTGAATAGCCGTAATGCAAAAACCGCTGGTATGCTGCTTCGAGTATTTTTTCTCTTTTTAGATCCTGCGGATCATTTCCTGAACTCATGAAAGTTGATATGTTAAAAACTGACTATTTTAACAAAATTATCAAAAATTCTACATTCTTGCAATCGATGGCTTAGCTAAACCTTCAGGCCCGCGCTATCCCTACTCCTGCTCCAACAACCAAAGCATCTTCGGCCGCGCCGATTATCGGATCAATAATACCCGAATATTTACCTATTGCTTTACGCAAATAATAACTTGCATAGGTAGATGCGACCGCAGCTGTACCACCTATTAACACGCCGGTAAGAATATTTTTACCGCTCGCTTTAAACACACTTGCGCCAACCAATGCACCCGAAAGTAATCTACCTGCTACAGAAAAAGGTATTGTACGCCTTTTTGTAAAAGGCAATTTGTCTGCAATAAACTCGCCTACAGCAGCAAGTTTAAGCACCTTAGCCACCGTATCTGTTCGCATAAAACCCAGGGGCGACTTGCCAAGTTTCTTCGATGGATGATGATTTAATAGATGGCTTGCAACGGCTTGTGCCGATGCCGAACGCATACCGGCCAGCACCCCCAAAGCAATGGTTTGCAAAATTGGTTTGGATAGATCTCGTTTTTTCATAGCATACTTAGTACGACAATAACTATTCCTAAAAATCTGCCCAAACAAAAAAGCCGCCGGTGTTCAACTCCGGCGGCTTTGTGTTATTAATTTAACTAAGCTGATTGTATATCTGCTAGTACCGCATTTTCATGGGGTTTTTTACCTTTTATCCTCATTTTAAGGTTAAAGCGTATAATGTACAAGCAAGGTACCAATATCAAAGTAATGATGGTTGCAAAACCTAAACCAAATATCATTGTCCATGATAGCGGGCCCCAGAAGGCAACGTTATCGCCACCAAAGTGAATATGAGGTTGGAAGTGCGTGAATAAACCGGCAAAGTCGATATTGAAACCAATAGCCAACGGAACTAAGCCCAGCATTGCAGCTATCGCTGTCAATAATACCGGCGTCATACGGGTACGTCCGGCTTCAACAACGGCATCGTGTAGGCTTTGGCCTTGCTGCATCAGCAAATCGGTAAACTCAACTAATAATATACCGTTACGTACCACCACACCTGCAAGGGCAACAATACCGATACCGGTCATTAACACCGAGAACGTCATACCAAAAATACTTACTCCCAGTAATACACCAATGATACTAAATAAGATCTCGCTGATGATAATGAAGGTTTTACCTACCGAGTTAAATTGCATCATCAAAATGATCAGTATCAACATAAACGATACGCCTAATGCAGTTAACAGGAACACTGCGGCTTCGGTTTGATCTTCCTGGCCACCACCCATACGCAAGGTAATACCTTCAGGAGTTTTAAATTCTTTCATGACCGCCGCTATTTCAATGTTAACATCGTTAGCATTATAACCACCGGTTTTCAAAACGTTCGATCCTAAAGTGATCACACGTATTTGCTGTTTGTGCTTAATGTTACTGAAAGTATTGGCGTAACGTATATCGCTAAATGCTGATATAGGCACCTGGCGTATAGCGCCCCCGGTAGCAAAATCACGGTAGGTTATTTTTAGGTTGCGTATAGCATCCAGGTCATAACGCTGATCTTCTTTTGCACGTACGTTGATCTCGTAATCATCTTCGGTAGTATTTCTAAAATCAGCAGCTTTTCTACCAAAAAGAGTGGTCAATAATTCAAAACTTATTTGCTGGCTGTTTATACCTTCACGATTAGCGCGTTCGCGATCGATACTAAATACGATCTGCGGCTTATCGTGCTGCACATCGGGAATCAATTCTTCAATCCCGCCAATATTACGTTTGTCGATGAACTTTTTCAGGCTGTTGGCTGCTTTTACCAAACTATCTAAATTATCACCAGCAATTTCAATACTAATATCTTTTTGCGTTGGTGGGCCACCACTTTCCTGGTCAACCGATATTTTGGCGCCCGGCACTATCCCGGTAACTGCTTTACGTATATTTTGTAAAACCTCTCTTGTGTTTTTGCCGTTACGCTCGCCAAATTTCACAAATGCTACGGCTATTTTACCCCTGTTAGGGTAATTGCCCTGATCTTCGTCCTGAGGGTCGGTAACGCTCACGGTAACGTTAGATATGATAGATGAAACTATATCCTTATCAGGTTCTACAGCTTTAGCTACCAATTTCTCTAATTTTTGGGTCACCTCGTTAGTATAGGCCTGGTCGGTACCTTTTGGTAAGGTGATATAAACAAAAGCGAAGTTAGGGTCGGCCTGCGGAAAGAATTCAACTTTCGGGCTACGTACAACCATAAAGAAAATGCTGAATATGAACAGGAAAATGGTTCCGCCCAGTACCCACCAAGGTACGTGCACAGCCTTCTCTAACATATTGGCATAAGCATGTTGAATTTTTGGCCAAACCTTGTTTTGGAAAGCATCTATCCAATGAACAAACACAAAGTGGTTCAACAAAAATAATACTGCTGCAAAAACAACAAAGTTACCTACACCAAAATTAATCAGGTAGCCTAATACAGCAAACCCGGCCAACCAAATTAAAACCCTTTTAACTGTTTTGTCAAACTTAGGATTATCATGCTCGCCTTTAACGTGCGGTTTCATAAAATCGACAGCGAAAACGGGGTTGATAATATAAGCCACTACTAGCGATGCCAACAAAGTTATAATCAACGTTATAGGCAAGAAGAACATGAATTTACCAATGATACTGTTCCAAAAAGCCAAAGGTACAAACGGCGCCAGTGTGGTCATGGTACCTGATAATACAGGTAAAAACACCTCGCCTGCCGCCATCTTAGCAGCTTCCTTTATTGGTACCTTACCATTATCAAAAATACGGTGCGTGTTCTCAATTACCACAATCGCGTCATCCACAACGATACCCAATGCTAACAGGAACGAGAATAGTACGATCATGTTAAGCGTGAAACCTATAGCTGGCATTACCAAAAACGCGATAAAACATGATAATGGTACCGACATAGCTACGAATAACGCGTTAGTTGTACCCATAAAAAACATCAGGATAATAGTAACCAAAATAAAACCAATAATAATGGTATTTACCAGGTCATTAACCGTAGTACGGGTTTGATCACTTTGATCGCCGGTTACGGTAATGTCTAGTCCCTTAGGGAACTCGCTTTTTTGTTTATCTTTAATTAAAGCAAATATTTTATCAGAAGCGCCTATCAGGTTCTCGCCGGTACGTTTACTTACGTTAAGGGTAATTACGTTTTTAAAGCCGCTATCCTCTTTGGTTTTCATACGGGCATAACTTTCCTGCTCGTGGAAACCATCTTTAACTTCGGCTATATCACGCAAGTAAACTGCTCTGCCGTTAGGGTTGCGTATTACCATGGCTTCCACTTCCGGAGCATTTTTAAAGTCCTGGCGAATGTCAACGCTGCGGCGTACACCATCTACACGTAAACCACCTGCAGAAAGAATAACGTTTTCAGCACCCACGGCATTAATAATGTCCTGATAACTGATCTGAGCTGCCGACATTTTATTCAGATCAACATTGATCTGGATCTCGGGCTTTAGCGCGCCTACCATATCTACTTTAGATATCTCCTTCATGCTCTCGATAGCATCCTTCAGGTTGTCGGCATACTCTTTCAGTTTTTTCAGGTCATAATTACCTGATATGTTAACGTAAAGAATGGGCAGATCGGCCACGTTGATGTCTGATACTACAGACTCTTTTAAATTATTATCGCCTTGCGGAAGATCGGGCTTAGCTTTATCAACAGCCTCTTTCACATCATCCTTTGCGTCCTTTATTTTGATGTTACCATTAAATTCGGCAGTGATGATGGAAACGTTATCTGCCGAATTTGAAGTAACTTTTTTTAAACCCTTTAATGATTTTAATCTTTTTTCAATTTGGCGGGTAACCAATATCTCAATATTCTGCGGTGTTTGGCCAAAGTATTGTGTTGTAACAAATACTTTAGACTGCGCTATATCCGGAAAGTTTTCTTTCGGTAGGTTGTTATAGCTTACCAAACCCAATATGGTAAGCAAAACTACGAGCGCGTATATTGCTACTTTATTATCTATGGCCCAACTAGAGGGGCCAAACTCTTTGTGTGAATCTTTCATAAAGTGATCAGTTTAAGTTTTGATCTATTTAATTCCTTGGAGCACGTGAACTTTGTCGCCCTCTTCTACATCAGCTGCACCGTCAACAATAACTTCGTCACCGGCTTTTAAACCGGTTTTGATCTCGGCTAAACCACCTGATATTTTACCTTCGGTAATCGCAACACGTTTGGCAACACCGTTAGCATTTACATATACATAATTGCCGGCTTCTGATTGCTGAATAGCTTTTACCGGGATGGCGATAGCGTTAGCATTAGTGTAGTCAGCAATTTTAAGTACAGCAGTCATGTTAGGACGTAGCGTTGAACGTGATGGTAATTTCACCTCAACAGGGAAACTACGTGATACCGGATCAATAGCTTTAGCAGCGAAATCAATTTTAGTAGTAACCGAATCATTAGCATCGGGTACCACGATTTTAACGGTATTACCGGTGCGCACACTTGCAGCGTATGACTCCGGAACATTTGCTTTTGCTTTCAGGCTGTTATCATTAACGATATTAATGCCTGTAGTGCCCGGGCCTGCAGCCTGACCTAATTTAAGGTCCATTAACTCGATGCTACCATTAATTGGCGATTTAATAGTGTAAAGCGCTGCTTGTTGTTTAAGCGCATCATATTGCTTCTGGGTAGTTTGCAGGTTAGTTTTTGCTTGTAAGAATTGAACTTCGGTGCCAATTTTTTGATCCCAAAGGTTTTTCTGGCGCTGAAAAAGCGTGTTGGTTAATTCAACCTGTGCTTCGGCTTGCGCCAGTTGTTGTTTTAATACGCTGTTATCCAACTGAACCAATACCTGGCCTTTGCTTACGCGTTGCCCCGGTTTAACGTAAATAGCAGTAATAATACCCTGAGCTTGCGGATAAGCGATCACGTTTTCTTCAGCATCAATTTTACCTTGTATTTCAACGTAGTTACTAAAATGGCCTGCCTCTACCTTGAAGGTAGAAACGTCCGATGTCTTTGCCGAATCGGTAGTACCCACTTCTGCTTGCAGTTTGGTTATTTTATCATTCAGCTCACTTTGTTGTTTTTTCAACTCGGCCAGCTCTGCTTTTTTATCTTTTGGTTTATTTGAGCATGCTGCTAAAAGCATCAGTGCCGGTATGTATATTATTTTTTTCATGTCGTAATATATTTGTGATTAGTTTTTAGTTAATGCGTGCATATGCCTTATCCAGATCAACCTTGCTTACCAAAGCATTGTACAAGGCCTGGATGTATTGATTGTCGGCAGTTTCCACATCGGTTTGTGCCTGGTTTACTTCAATGCTTGAACCTACGCCTTGCGCGTATTTGATCTTTGATACACGTAATACCTCATTAGCCAATTCGCGGCTGCGTTTTTGGTTATTGAGCGATTGCAAGCTGTTAGTATAAGTGATACGAGCAGCATTAGCCTGAAGCTTAAAGCCGTTTTTAGCGTTATCGAGATCGTTTTGTGCTTTCAAAACACTTATCTGCGATTGCTTAAGTTGATTAGAACGTTGGCCGCCGCTAAAAATAGGTACATTTAAACGCAAGCCAATAAAGCTAAACGGATAACCTTTATCATATAAACCGCCTAATTTGTTCTCGTAAAAAGCGGTAGATAAATTACCAATAGCCGCTAATGAAGGCAAAAACTTAGCTTTCTTCTCCATTACGTCAAACTCATTTAACTTCTTTGCTGTTTCCAGTAATTTATATTCGATACGGTTGGTGTAAAAAGCCGTATCTGCTACTGTGCTGGCTACAGAATTGTCCAAACTAACATCGCTCAGTTTGTCTTTAAGCATTAAGTCCTGCTCAATAGGCATACCCATTTGGAACTTTAGCATCTGGATAACCAATGTTAAACTGCGTGCAGTGTTTTCACGAGTGGTAACTAAGTTATTGTATTGTACCGATAGACGATCAACATCGATCTTCTCAACAAAGCCTTGTTTATTTTGCTCTGTTGTTTGATCTAATAAAGATTTTAGCTGCGCGATGTTAGCATCCAGCAATCTTATCTGCTCGTCGCTTACCAGTGCCTGGTAATAAGCTTTTGTTACGTTAACGTTGGTTTCTATCTTGCTTCGCGTCAGGTTACGAACAGATAGCTCCTTGAATGTTTTAACAGACTTTAAACCTACAATGAAAGTACCATCAAAAAGTAGCTGCGATGCTTCTAACGATAAAGTACTGCTGTATTTAAGCGCAAAACTTAACGGAATCAGTTTACCCGGTTGACCGAAAGGCTCTCCCGGCGCTACTTGCGTAGGGGTTTTAAAATAATCCTGGAAGTTAGCAGTACCGTTAATTTGCGGTAAGCCCACTCCTATGGTTTCTTTCACTTTGTATTCAGCACTTTTTACATCCAGGGTGGCATTTTTTACGGTGTCCTGGTGCTCGTACGCGTAGTTTATACAATCGGCCAGCGTAAAACTGACTGGCGGTAGCGCCGGTGGTGCCTGCTGTGCATACCCCGTTAGGGCTACACCGCACAGCAGCGACGTGGTTAAAAATATATGTTTCATGTTTATCATGTATTGTTGTGTTGGTTTGTTTTATGTTGTGATATCCAAAGTAACAACCGGGCTTTGACAACCGTATGTCAGCAGGATATTAGTCGTTGTCGATATTTTTAAATTCGTTTAATAATTTATAACCTTTAAGCGTACATATGCCAAAGTTGAAGTGCTCCAAAAGTTGATATTGCACCTTCCATGCGCTAAACTCAGCTACCGGGAATATGTTGGTGTTAAAACCCATCTCAACCTGGTGAACACGCATTCGGGCCATAATTTTCACATCAATGTCGGGGCGTATATATCCTTGCTCAATACCTTTGGCAAGCAACTCTTCCAGCGTATGTACAATAACATCAGCCTTAAAATCCTGGAAATGCTTCCATGCTTCGGGATGGTATTTTTGCAGATCATGTATCACGATGGGATTAATTCGTGAAAAGATCTCTTCCGAGCATTTCATCATGTTGATCATTTCCTCAATAACATTGCCAGACTTGCTGATGATGCTACACATCTGATCCTCATCCTCTTGCAGCTTCTTTTTAACCAGGGCTATTACCAGTTCGTTTTTATCCTTAAAAAACTGGTAAATAGTTTTTTTCGACATGCCGAGGTGTTTGGCAATATCGTCCATAGTAACGCTCTTGATGCCTGCTTTTAAAAACAGGTCCTCGCCGCCTTGTATTATTCTGTCTATTTGAACCATTGACTTAATTGGTCAAAACTATGGAAACATTTTTAGATTTCAAAGTTTCCATTAAAAATATAGTTTTCCACACTGTTCAGGTTACCTAACAGTTAAGCCTTGTACCCGATTTAAGGCTTAAAATGTTACCTTTGCCAAAATTTCAAACAATGACACTGACACCTCTTTCTGCAATATCACCTATTGATGGCCGTTACCGCAATGCAACTGCCGACCTTGCCGCTTATTTTTCGGAATACGCGCTAATTAAATACCGTGTATTTGTAGAGATAGAATACTTCATTGCATTATATCAGCACCCGCTTCCGCAACTGCAAGGTTTAGATAACAGTGTAGCCGAAAAGTTACGCGACATATACAGAAACTTCAGCGAAGCTGATGCGCAGAGCATTAAGGATATTGAAAAGATCACCAACCACGATGTTAAAGCAGTTGAGTATTTCATTAAACAACAATTCGATTTACTAGGCGGCTTGGAGGCTTATAAAGAGTTTATCCACTTCGGCCTTACTTCGCAGGATATCAATAATACTGCCATCCCCTACACCTTTAAATTAGCTTTAACTGAGGCTTACTATCCTTTGATTGACGAGTTGATCACCATATTAAAGAAGTATGTTGATGATTGGGCCGCTATACCATTGTTAGCGCACACCCATGGCCAACCCGCATCGCCTACGCGCCTGGGTAAGGAGATTCAAGTTTTCGTGGAGCGTTTAGAAAATCAGTTAGCTTTGTTAAAGCAAGTGCCATATTCAGCTAAGTTTGGTGGTGCTACGGGTAACTTTAACGCACATAATGTAGCCTACGGCGATATCAGTTGGAAAGATTTCGGCAATAACTTTGTGAACAATGTATTAGGCCTTAATCGCTCACAGTTTACTACGCAGATCGAGCACTATGACAACTTTGCTGCTCAATGCGACGCTTTGAAACGCATTAACAATATTATTATAGATCTGGACAGGGACGTATGGCAATACATCTCAATGAACTATTTCAAACAGAAGATCAAAGCCGGCGAGGTTGGTTCATCAGCTATGCCGCACAAGGTTAACCCCATTGACTTTGAGAATTCTGAAGGTAACTTAGGTATAGCCAATGCTTTGTTTGAGCACCTGGCCGCTAAACTACCTATCTCGCGCTTACAGCGTGACCTGACCGACTCGACCGTGTTACGTAATATAGGTGTGCCTTTGGCGCATACGGTTATCGCATTCAAATCAACCATTAAAGGTTTGAATAAGCTGTTGTTAAATGAAGCTGTAATCAAGTCGCATCTGGATGCTAACTGGGCTGTGGTTGCTGAGGCCATACAAACCATCCTACGTCGTGAAGGTTACCCTAACCCTTACGAGGCATTGAAGGAACTTACGCGTACCAATACCGAAGTTAACGCCCAAACCATTGCCGAGTTTGTGGATACTTTACAAGTAAACGACCGCGTTAAAGAAGAGATCAAAAAAATAACACCTTTAAATTATACAGGGATTTAATGTGCAGATATGCAGATGCGAGGATGTGCAAATGATTTGACTTTTTAATCTGCACACTGTATATCCGCACATTTGCACATTGTAACACCGTCATTGATTAGTAAAAACAAACTCAGGGTAGTGCAATAACCAAAAACCTAACTAAATTTGGTTATTCAATTTAAATAAGGATAAGATGAATATCAACGTATATACTGAGTCGACACCTAACCCGGCAACAATGAAGTTCATTGTGAACAAGCTGCTTATCAATGGCAGTGCGGATTTCGCGACCAAAGAAAGTGCTGAAAGCTCTCCTTTTGCTAAGGAACTTTATAAATTCTCATTTGTGAACGGCGTGTTCTTCGCAAGCAACTTCGTAACGGTTACTAAAACTGACGACGCAGATTGGAACGACATTGAGCCGATACTGAAAGAGTTTGTTAAAGGCGCGGTTGAATCAGAATACAAAGTACAAAACGAGGTAACCGAAGAGGTTAACTTTGAAGGTACCGAAACCGAGGTTAAGATACAGCAAATACTAAACGACTACGTTCGCCCGGCTGTTGAGCAGGATGGCGGTGCAATTGCGTTTCGTTCGTTTGAAGAAGGTGTGGTTACTGTAGAGCTTCGCGGTTCTTGCAGTGGTTGCCCCTCATCAACTATTACCTTAAAAGCAGGTATCGAGAACTTGTTGAAACGCATGGTTCCTGAAGTACAGGAAGTGGTTTCGGAAGCGTTATAATCAGAGATTAGTGATTTGTTGATCAGCGATTAGTTTGACTGGTTAGTTATAAAATACAAAAGGCGTCTATCTATTGATAGTCGCCTTTTTGCGTTAGGTGCGCCATTTTAAAAGTGGCGCACTTGGCGCAGCAATATTTTACAAGTTGTTGATTGTTAATTATTTATCGAAAAAATCGGCGCAATGCGGCGCACCCACAAAATCAAACAACTAATTGATTATAAACCAGTTGAGTTTTTACAATAAAGACATGACCATAAAAGTGGCGCGCCCTAAATTCAGGACAGCTATCCTTCAATTTTAAAATGCGTGCGTATCGCCTCAAGCATCTCCCCTGTTATCTTGCCATTGGTAGCCAGTAGCTCCCGACTGTCAAGCACTTCATCGCCGCCGGTAAAATTAACCACCTGCCCGCCTGCCTGGCGCATGATGACTACGCCTGCAGCAACATCCCAAGGGTTAAGATTGTATTCGTAAAAAGCATCAAAACGGCCCGCTGCTGTATAAACCAGGTCGGTTGCTGCCGAACCTAAACGGCGTAGACCGTGGCAACTTTGCATTAAATGATTCAGCAATGCGATATATTGTGGTTGCTTAGCAAAATTATAATAAGGGAAGCCGGTAGCTATCAAGCTATCACCAACAGTTGGTGCGTTGCTCACCTTAATTTCTGTACCGTTTAAATATGCCGGCGAACCTTTCCAGGCGTAAAAGCATTCGTCCTGGTTTATTTCATATACTACGCCCAGCACCAATTCATCATACTCTTTGAGCGCTATACTTACAGAAAATACCGGCAAGCCATGTATAAAATTGGTCGTGCCATCCAACGGATCAATGATCCAGTTATAGCGTTCGCCGGTTTTGTTAATGGTTTTTTCTTCGGTAATAAAGCCCGATTCGGGTAATATGGCCTGTAAACGTGCAACGATAATATTTTCCGCTTGTTTGTCAACGTACGATACCAGGTCGTTAAGGCCCTTATGCTCTATCCTATCCGTGGTAAAAGTTTTTCTTTCCTGGCGGATAAAATCGCCGGCTTGTTTAGCTAGTTCAATTACCTGTTCCGTTATCTGCTGTAGCTGTTGCTGCATGACGTTGTTTATGTGCTATACTGAATGAGAAAAATTTGTGAACGAAAAAACTAGCGAAGAACAAGCTTAAAGCCGAAACTATTCTTGCTATAGGGGCATCTAAACCCATCCTTACCAAAAAATTAAGTATGAGTAAATTGGCCATGAACCCTATGATAGCCACTATTAAAAACCGGCTTAATTGTTTTGCAGGCGACGAAGTTGATTCTTTAAATACCAATAAACGGGTAATTAAAAAATTAACAATAACACCCGAAAAAAATGATATAGCTAATGACAGGGAGTGCCTGTTTACGTTATACTGCAGCACATTGTAGTTTTGTTGCTTTAGTAAAACTCTATAAAAGATAAAAAACACGCAAATATCAACCAAAAAACCTACGCCCGCAGAAAATATAAACCGTACAACCTGGTTTTTAAAAATATCGCTTCGGGTTAATTTATGCATGCTTTGGGGTTAACTTCTCTTTATTTTTCACACCGTTCACTATCAGGCCTATTCCGCCCAATACTAAACAAAGCGATATCAATTCGGCTTGTGTGAATGATATACCGCCCACAGTATATTTAGTATTAACGCGTATCAATTCAATTAAAAAACGCTCTACACCATTCAGTATCATATACACACCAAACATAACGCCTGATATTTTAATACGATCGCGTATCTGCCATAATAAAAAAAACAGTATCAGGCATATCACACTTTCGTAAAACGGAGTGGGATATACAGGCAGGCGTAATTCATTACAATATTTGCCTACGCAGTCGGCAATAGTATTGCCGGCATCTTCCATACTTACGTTGTGCGGATATTTAAACGACCACATCCAATCAGGCGCCCAGCTTAGCCAGCCCGGTTTGGGTGCGGTATTGGGTATGCCCCAATCACCATCGCCCGACATATGGCAACCTACACGTCCAACGGCATAAGCCAGCATCATACCCGGTCCGCCAATATCCAGCATATCCAAAGGTTTTACACCGTGCTTGTTGGCTATGTATAAAACAGCTGCGCCACCGCATATTAAACCGCCGTAAAAGGTAAGGCCGCTAAAACCTATCAGCATGTCAACCGGGTCGGCCATAAAATCGTTCCAGTTTTCAAGGGCATTAAACAATTTGGCGCCGGCAAAGCCCCAAACTGCGGCCCAAAGCAACAGGCTGCCCATTAACTCGTACGGATGCACTTTTACCTTTTTAGTAACAGGCTTGGGTAATACCTGTTTCTTGTTTTCGGCATAGGCCCAATAAGCCATCGCGGCAGCAAAAACAATACCGCCCAGCAGGTTCCCCTTGGTTGATAATAAAAACGACTGAGGATCATCAATGAAGGCGCGGTAATTCAACACCATATCCACAAACTTAAAGCCCAGGATAAAGCCAAATATGCCATTGCCAGCCAGCTCGCCCGTAGTTATAGGGCTACCAACAGTAACTTCCTTTTCAAATGAATGTACATAACCCAGCTTCTCTTTACGCTTAAACTCCTGCGAAAAAGCCCAATACCCTGCCATAAAAGCCAGTGCTACGAAAAAACCAAAAGTTTGTATGGGGAGTAAAATATCCCAACCGGTGAGATACTGTATAAGCGAGCTAATGCTTGGGAACATAGATTAAAGTTTGAAGCGAATATAGGTTTAATGCACCAAAATTTCTTCGCTTTCGGTTATTTCTACATCACCGTCAGGTGAAATGTTTGTTAATTGAACGCTTTTAACTTCGTTAACCAATACCGGGTCGTACTTGGTTTTTACCTTTACGTAGTTGCGGGTAAAGCCGTGCATGTAACCGTCTTTGATATCGCCCTCAAATAACACCTGCTCGTTACGGCCCAATTGGGTAAAGTAAAAAGCACGGCGTTTTTTATCTGACAGGATATGTAGCATTTTGCTCCTGTCGGCACGGGTTGAACCGGGTACTACCCCATCCATTTCGGCAGCTAAAGTATTTTCACGTTCCGAATAGGTGAACACGTGCAAATATGATATGTTCAGATCATTCAGGAAATTATAAGTATCCACAAAATCATCACGCGTTTCGCCGGGAAAGCCAACAATAACGTCGACGCCGATGCAGCAATCGGGCATCATTTCTTTAATTTTATTCACCCTATCTGCATAAAGCTCACGCCTGTAACGGCGACGCATTAAGCCTAATATTTTATTCGAGCCTGATTGTAAAGGAATATGAAAATGGGGTACAAAGCGCTTTGAAGTGGCAACAAAGTCGATGATCTCGTCGGTTAGTAAGTTTGGTTCGATAGATGATATACGGATACGATCTATACCATCAACTTCGTCCAACGCCTTTACCAGGTCGAAGAATTTATTTTTACGTTCGCCGTTGATGATACCAAAATCGCCCAGGTTAACGCCTGTCAATACTATTTCTTTCACGCCCGAAGCTGCTATTTCCTGCGCTTGTTTTATTACGCTGGGGATAGTATCACTACGGCTTGCACCACGCGCCAGCGGTATGGTACAAAACGAGCAAGTATAATCGCAACCGTCCTGCACTTTCAGGAAGGTACGTGTACGATCGCCAAATGAGAATGAGGGAACGAACTCGTTAGCTTGAGATACAGGTTGATTTAATACCAAAGCTTTAGGGCGTTTGGTTAAATCGGTAATATGATCAATGATCTGAAATTTTTCGGCTGCGCCTAAAACCATATCCACGCCGGGTATTTCGGCAATTTCTTTTGGCTTTAGCTGCGCGTAGCAACCTACAATAGTTACGTAGGCATTTGGAGATATTTTAAGCGCTTCTTTAACTACCTTTTTACACTTCTTATCCGCATTATCGGTTACCGAACAGGTATTTACCACAAACACGTCGGGCGTATCAGTAAAATCAACCGTACGAAAACCCGCATCGTTAAAAAGGCGGCCAATGGTTGATGTTTCCGAATAATTCAGTTTACATCCAAGGGTATAAAAAGCTACTTTTTTGTTCATCTCTTTCGGCGGCAAAGATAAGCTTTTTACCAATTAGTTAATTACACCTACTTGACCGGCTTGTAATGGCAATGTAAAACCGTTTTTAAGGTATTGTAATAATATTATTATACAACCATTAGGAATAGCTTTTGGGTCAACTATTTGTAGGAGTTAGTGTTGAATGAATAAAATGAACAAAACCGAAACTATTACATGATTGCTGTAGCGCGGAAAATACCTATACTTAGATACGCTGTAATTATACTAATGATAACAGCGTTGTTTGTAGGTACAGAGTACCTATACCTGCACTATCAACGGGCGCAACTACTTCGCAACAATATTGACCAGGTGATATCGGCACGCGAAAATTCGGCGCTGATAGATAGCTGTATTATTGACCTTTACAGTGCAGATAATTATAGCCGACTGTATACTGTAACCGGCGATAAGAAATATTTAAGCCAGTCGGCCGAGGACATTAACAACGTTTTGGGTGTAGTAAATAAACTCAAGCTGGCCAGCCATAAACCGGATGCCGATCTGGACAAACTAAGAAGCTTAATACTGCAGAAAGCAGCTAAAACGGACAGCTATGTACACCTAAAATTTAAGACGGATAGTTTGATAGGCGCATCAAAAAAAGTAAACAGATCTTTAGCGAGTATACAGCATCAAATAAGCAAGCCTGTTGTAAAGGTTGAACACAATACAGTAGTTGACACTATAAAAATAGCGCCCGCCGCCGCACCTAAAAAGAAATTTTTTGGTAAGGTATTTTCTGTTTTCTCTAAAAAAAAGGAGGAAAAACCTACAGAGATGTTAGTGCAAAAAGACTCTGTTACTTATGCACAGGTTATTGATAAAAAAATCATCAATACCAACAAACGCAACTATAACAATTATTCGCAAAACCTAAGTTCGGCAAATAGCAAACTTCGCAGCAACGAGCAGCAATTACTGCTGCTTAACAATGATTTGACCGACCAGATAATTGATAATTTAAAAAACTACAAAAACGTAGAACAGATATATGTAGAGAAAAGCAAAAGCGCGCTTAAGGAAAACCTGGCCAATGTTTTTTGGGAGTTTAAAAAAGTATCAACCATTACTTTCATCTTTCTGATAGCCTTGCTTGCAATTTTGCTCTATAATATCTGGAAGATATTCAGAAATGAACAACTACTGATAGACTATGGCAAAAAAGCGGAGGAGTATGCGCAATTAAAAGGCAACTTTTTGGCGGGTATGAGCCATGAGATACGTACACCTTTAAACTCTGTAATTGGCTTTTCAGAACAGTTGAGCCAGGAGCACCTCCCACCGGCACAAAAAGAACAGGTGGCGGCAATCAAAAATTCGTCAGAAATGATACTCGACCTGGTAAACGAGATACTGGATTTTTCTAAATATGAAACCGGAAAAATGAGCTTCGAAGCTAACCCATTCATGCTGCGCCAAGTGATAGAAGAGGTGGTAACCACGATGAACATTCACGCGCTTAAAAAGCAAATAGTACTGGAAAACCTAAGCACTGTTGCCGAAGACATGTGTGTTGAAGGTGATAAGATGCGTTTAAAACAGGTTTTGATGAACCTGATAGGAAATGCCATTAAATTTACCGTTAAAGGCCGCGTAACACTGGAAACCGGTGTAGAGAAAACCGGGATAAACAAAGCTACTCTTAAGGTAAAGGTGATTGATACCGGCCTGGGGATAGATAAAGCTAATTTGCCACATATTTTTGATGAGTTCTCGCAGGTATTGCAGGCGCAGAAAGTCACCAAACACAAAGGCACAGGGCTGGGATTAGCTATTTGTAAAAAGATTGTAGAACTACAGGGTGGAAAAATAGGCGTAAGTAGTAAACCGGGTATAGGATCTACTTTTACCTTTGAGTTGCCTTTTGTTGAACTGGAAAATACCGACCATGTGATAATCCCCAATATTGATGATGTGGTAATGGCCGAACTGGTGAAAGACAAGCAAATTTTACTGGCCGAGGATAATAAGCTAAACGTATTGCTGGCTACCACTATACTTAAAAAATGGGGCGTTAAATGCGATGTGGCTTATAATGGCCAGGAGGCGCTTGAACTGATGCAGAAAAACAGTTACGATATGTTATTAACGGATATTGAAATGCCGGTAATGAATGGTTTGGAGTTAACTCAAAAGATCCGCAGAATGGCAGATCCTATCAAATCAAACGTCATTATTATGGCATTAACAGCCAATGTAATGAAGGAGGATCGTGATCATTATTTCAGCGTGGGAGTTAATGATGTTATTTTGAAACCATTCCTGGAGCGCGCGCTGATAGAGAAAATATCGCTGGCTATACAGAATAACCTGTCGGCCATGCGCTTTATAGCTTAGTTAGACTCTTCGCCCCAACGATAGCTGTTGTTTTCTAAACCGATCAGATCTATCACCCGGTTTACTACAGTCATCGCTACTTCCTCAATGGTTTGTGGTTTGTTATAAAATGATGGTACCGCGGGGCAGATAATTCCTCCTGCCTCTGTAACAGTTTGCATATTGCGGATATGGATCAGATTCAAAGGTGTATCGCGCGCCACCAGTATCAGTTTACGGCGTTCTTTCAGGATCACATCTGCGGCCCGTGTAACCAGGTCGTCTGATATACCACCCGCTATGCGCCCTAAGGTGCCCATAGAGCAAGGAATTATCACCATGGTATCAAACCTTGCCGAACCCGATGCAAAGGGCGCCATGAAGTCGGTTTTGGCGTAGAATTTAAACGGCAGCCTGATATAATCATCATTATCCAACTCAAATTGCCATACCTGTTTGGCATTGTCAGACATTACCAAAGCCACTTCCTCAATTTGCGCGCTTAAGTGCTGCAATTTTTGCAAAAGCAGGCGGGCATATATAGCGCCACTGGCACCGGTAATAGCAACAACGATCTTTTTCTTCATGCAACACAAAGTTAACCCGAAATCATTTAGGATATGTCAAATTAGATTAAAAAGCTTGAAGATAGCGTGAAACGAAAGCTTGGAGCACAAAAAAAGGGTCGAATACAAGTACCCGACCCTACATCTACCTATGAAAAACATGCCCTTTGAGAGGGCACTACAAATATAAAAACAGTTTCTTAATTATTAAACAATTATTTTAAAATAATTTAATCGATTGCAGTAAAGTTGCTTTCTATCAAAGTTTGGATGATTCCGTCAACCATACCTACCCTTGGTACGTAGATGTTTTTGATGCCCGCCCACTTCATAACCGACAGGTATATCTCGCATGCGGGGATAATAACGTCGGCCCTGTCCTGGTTAAGGCCCAGCACGTTGATACGATCCTTCAACGAAAACGACTCCAGGTAATTGAACATTGATTTTAGCTTAACGAAACTTAGGGGTGCGCCGGCACGTTCTTCAGACAAGCGGAATAATTTGTTGATGTTACCACCTGTGCCTATACCGGTAATATTTTTAAAATGGCGCGTATGTTCGCGCAAGAAGCTATGCATACGCTCCCACTCTTCCTCGGTATCCTGGTTATCCAATATACGTATGGTACCGATATTTAATGATTTTGATGCCACCATCTCTCCTTCCGAAAATAATGACAACTCAGTGCTACCACCGCCTACATCAATGTAAAGGTAGTTTCGGCCTTTATCCATGCTTTGCTCAACGTGGCTGGCATAAATAACTTTAGCTTCTGCCTGTCCGTGAATGATCTCCAGTTCAACATCAGCTTCTTTTTTTACCATATCAACAACATATTGGCCATTTTTAGCTTCGCGCATGGCTGATGTTGCGTAGGCTTTGTATTCGGTAACTTTATACACATCCATCAGGTTGCGGAAAGCCTGCATGGTTTTTACAAGGTCGGCAACTTTCTTTTCTGACAGGTTTTTCTCAAGGAAAGCGTCATCACCCAGGCGTAGCGGCACGCGTATCAGTGTGTTTTTTTTGAAGGAAACTGAACGATGATTTTCAATAATATCAGCAATAAGTAGTCTTACCGCGTTTGATCCGATGTCAATAGCCGCGTATCTCACGATGTTTTATTTTTTAAATAGTTATAAATATCAAACTGCGCCCTGCAAGGTGCTTCTGATTTAGTTTTATGGTATTTGTTGGTGTTATGACTGTTTATTTCGCGCGCCTTGGTATTGTCGCTTAGCTGTATATCGATGATATCACGAATCTCTTTCTTGATATCCTTATCATAAATAGGGAAACCAACCTCAACCCTGCTATCAATATTCCTCGACATAAAATCGGCCGACGTAAGGTAGATCAATTCATCGCCACCATTGCAGTAGATATGAACCCGGGCATGCTCCAGGTACTTGTCAATTATGCTTACTACTTCAATATTCTCGCTATAGCCTTTTACGCCGGGCACCAGGCAGCACATGCCGCGCACTATCATCTTAATTTTAACACCCGCGTTACTGGCCTGGTAAAGCTTATTGATCAGTTGCTCATCAGCTACACTGTTCATCTTTAAGATCATATAGGCCGCTTTTTTGGCTTTAGCGTTTTTTATCTCATTATCTATCAGCTTAACTATAGTTGGCCGCGAATCAATTGGCGATACAATAAGGTTTTTTAAGCCTTTAGGCAGCGTATTCTTACTAAGCGCTTTAAAAATTATCTGAAGATCTTTAGTGATGTTTTTGTTTGCCGTAAGCAAGGTATGATCTGCATACAACGACGCCGTTTTCTCATTGTAATTCCCGGTTGAAAGGCAAGAGAAATAGGTGGTCTTATCTTTATCGACCCGGCTAACCAAACAAATTTTAGCGTGTACCTTATAGTTTTCAATGCCGTAAAGCACGTTTACACCTTCTTCTTCCAGTTTGTTGCTCCAGCCTATATTATTTTGTTCGTCAAAACGGGCGGTAAGCTCAACCAGGCAGGTTACTTTTTTACCGTTTTTGGCTGCGTTAATTAACGCGTGAACAATACGCGAGTTCTCGGCCAAACGATACACCGCAATACTGATCTCTTTCACTTTAGGGTCAATAGCCGCTTCACGAAGAAAGTGAATAACGTAATCGTATGTTTGATATGGTGTACTTACCAGGTAATCTTTTTTGGCTATAAGCGCCATTAAACTGGTATCAAACGACAAACCTTTAACCGGTAGTTGGGGGTATTTAACATACTCCAGCTCAGGCCTACCTACATTGGGAAACCCGATGAAGTTTTTAAAGTTATGGTAACGGTTACCCGGGATAAGCCCCTCGCCTTGTATGCCGGTTTTATTAACAAGGTATTTGAGCATATCCAGCGGCATTTCCGAATCATACAGCAAGCGCATCGGACGGCCCTTACGGCGGTTTTTCAGGCCTTTAGATAGCGTGTCGATAAACTTACCGCTTACTTCCTTATCCAGATCCAATTCCGCATCGCGGGTTAACTGAATGGAATACGCCTCCATGCTATCGTGCTCAAATATGAAGAAGATATCGTCAAGGCTATACCTTATAATATCATCTACCAGGATAATAAACTTCAGGTTATTGGTATCGGGCAGTACAGTGAAACGGGATAAGTTATCAGGAATTTCAATTAAAGCATAGGTTACTTTTTTGCCTTTAGTCAATCGCACAAAAAAATAAATAGCTCTGTCGCGTAGCTCGGGCAGCGGTGCATCGTTATTTAGCATGATAGGCACCAGCATGGCGAGTAGTTTCTCGCGAAAATATTTCTTCACGAAAGTACCACGCGCAACGTTAAGCTGCTTATCATTAATAATGAATATCTTTTCTTCAGCCAGCTGCTTAACAATGATATTTTCGTACAGGTTGTTAAACTTCTTTTCCTGTTTTACAACAATACCTTTAATTTGATTAAGTACTTTTTTAGGATTGTAGCCTAATATGGCTTTTGCCTTATCGTTTAAGTTAGCAAGGCGGGTTAAAGTGGCCACCCGTACGCGGTAAAACTCATCAAGGTTTGACGAAAATATGGCCAAAAACTTTACCCTTTCAATTAGGGGGACGGTTGGGTCGGCAGCTTCCTGCAGTACACGTTCATTAAAATACAACCAACTAATTTCCCTGTTAATAAAAGGTACTCGCTTATTATCCATATTTAAAACCGCCTGCTTTTCAGCAGTAATTACAAAGCTGCTTATTTATTTGTTAAGTTAATATTAAGTATTGGGTATCCTAAATGTTTTGTTTGTTAATATTTAACGCACAATTTCATCATAAAAATGGTTTAATGCCGACATTCAATTAACTTGCACCAAAATTTATAAACCAAAGCATATGCCTACTTTTGATATTGTAAGTAAAATTGACGGCCAAACGCTTGATAATGTTATCAACATAGCCAAAAAAGAAATTTTGAACCGTTATGATTTTAACGACTCAAAAAGCACCATCGACCTGGATAAGAAAACAAACATCATAACTATTGTTACCGAGAATGACATGCGCGTAAAAGCCATTCAGGACTCTATCATCGGCCGCATGGTAAAACAACAGCTTGATCCTAAGGCTTTAGATATGGGTAAAGAACAAGCGGCCGCGGGCAACATGATCCGTAAGGAGATCAAGGTTAAACAAGGACTTGACCAGGAAACAGCCAAAAAAATTGTAAAGAAAATAAAAGATAGCGGTCTGAAAGTGCAAGGTTCAATTATGGACGACCAGGTGCGTGTGCAGGGAAAAAAGATAGACGACCTGCAACAGGTTATCAGCCTTTGTCGTGGTAACGATTTTGGCCAGCCGCTACAGTATATTAATATGCGCGACTAAGGTTTTGTTATAAAAGAAAAGGCCGCTCCTTAATTAAAGGGCGGCCTTTTCAAACTAAACCAACATTACTACTTATGAAAACTTTTATTGTTTCGGATACCGAGAGATGAATCGGTATTCCGACAGATCCGGACCTTCAACACTAGTCAAAACCCACTCTCCGGACCTGCGGACATTCCGATAAATATTATTTTACAGCTATCTCTCTTGATTGAAATTTAGCTTCTTCTTTTTTTGCTATAGTTAAAGTCAGGATACCATCGGTATAGTCAGCTTCAATTTTCGAGCTATCAGCACTTTGTGGTAAAGTAAACGATCTTGAAAACGAGTGATAGCTATACTCACGTTTGGTAAATTTCTTGTTCTCGTCTACGGTTTCAGTCTTTTTATCGGCCGAAACGCTTAATACGTTTTTCTCCAGGTTTATTTTAAGGTCCTCTTTTTTCAAGCCCGGTACTGCTAAAGCTATCTCAAATTCATTTTCGCTTTCGGCAATGTTAACAGCCGGTGTACGATAAGCAGCTTTTTCATTCAAAAACGAATCATTTAATATTGAGTAAACGTCGTTAAAGAGTGGGTTTACTATACTATTTCTTTGATCTTTGCCAAATTTTACTAAAGTCATTTTTATATCCTCCTAAGTTTTTGTTTTATTAACTTTGCAGAGTACTCTTCAACTGTTATACCAACAGCACCAACCTATATTTTAAAAGACAAAATGTCTGATAAAATTATTTTAGCAAGACACAATGACATAAAATGACTGAAAAACTAACAGATTACAAATTCAAAACTCCTATTTCAATCCGCTTCTCGGATATAGACGCTGTTGGACATGTTAACAATGCCATTTATCTTACTTTTTTTGAGGATGCCCGTTTTAATTATTGGAAAGAAGCCATTAACTGGGATTTTAGCAATACGGGTGTGATATTAGGCCGGTCAGAGATCAATTATTTAAAACCGGTTACTTTAAACGATAATATTATTTGCTATGTACGCGTAGTGCGTATAGGCAACAGCAGTTTTGATATGATGCATGTATTAGTAAGAATTACACCTAACGGTGAGGAAGTATGCACCACCGGCAAAACTGTTTGTGTATGTTATAATTACAAAGCAAAACAATCAGTACCTATCCCCGACAAGGAGCGCGATCGGATGATCGCTTACGATGAGCCTCGGTTAATATTAAATACAAACTAATATTTGACTGATACAGGTAGCTAAATTTAACCTTAAATTGAGTACTACAACCAATAGTTTTATAGAAATTATTGACAAACAATAACTTAACTAAAATAACATTATTTTCACTTTTTTAGGTTTAACGAAATTTTAATTAATATTTAATAAGGAAACATAAATAATACCCATATATTTGAGGGCACCCTAATTGCTTCACAATGGTATTACCCCTTGACAACGACATTGTTAAACCAACAGCGGTAAAACGTTACCCTGATTGCCCCAAATGCAAAACCCCCATGGATAACAGAATATCCAGAGGTCCCTTAGTAAAATTACTTTTGTTTTGGTTACCTGTACGCCGGTATAAATGCAATAAATGCGGCCGCAGGCGACACATACTTTAATCAAATATTTTTCCGGGGTTAAGGATATTATTTTCATCAAACACCCGTTTTATGCCTTTCCACAAAGCAAAATGCACAGGCGAAAATTTAATATCCATAAACTCTTTCTGAACCAAGCCTATACCATGTTCGCCAGACAAAGTGCCGCCTAGTGACACGGTTAGTTCAAAGATCTCGCGGATACCATATTTAAGTTTATTATTCCAATCATCATTACTCATGTTGGCTTTAATAATATTCACATGTAGGTTTCCATCGCCGGCATGGCCATAACAAACCGACTCAAAACCATATTTGCTGCCTATGATTTTTATGCCCTTTATCAATTGCGGCAACGTTGCCCGGGGGACTACCGTATCTTCTTCTTTGTAAACCGAGTTCGATTTTACGGAGACACCCATCCTGCGCCTGATGGCCCATAAATCTGCCTTCTGCGCGGATGAATCGGCAAATAATACATCTGTACAGTTATATGCTTCTAAAACGGCATTCACCTTTTCGCAGTCGTTAAATATAATATCAGGATTATTGCCGTCAACCTCTATTAACAGAAAAGCTTCAGCATCGGCTTTCAAATTAAAGTTGATGCGTTCCTTTTCCATTACCCAAACCACGCCCCTGCGTTCCATAAACTCCAAAGCCGATGGCACTACTCCTGCCCTGAATATGGCAGATACTGCCGCGCAGGCTTCTTCGTTGCTTTTAAACGATGCAAGCATCAAAGCATCATGCGTTGGCCTTGGGATAAGTTTAGTCACTATTTTGGTGACGATCCCTAAAGTACCTTCAGATCCTATCATCAACTGCGTTAAATTATAGCCCGATGCATATTTGATAGTATTTGCGCCGGTCCATATAATTTCGCCGTTAGGCAACACCACTTCAAGGTTCAAAATATACTCGCGAATGGTGCCGTATTTAACTACCCTAGGCCCGCCCGAGCCGTGCGATACGTTTCCGCCAATAAAACAACTGCCTTTGCTGGCCGGGTCAATAGGATACAGCAACCCCTTTTCGGCTACGCTGTTCATAAACTCTTCGGTAATTACTCCGGGTTCAACCGTAGCTTGCAGGCTTTGCACGTCAATATTCAGTATTTTGTTGAAGCGCTCCATAGCAATCATCAATCCTCCATAAACAGGTAACGATGCGCCACTTAAACCGGTACCCGCACCACGCGGTGTTACCGGTATCAGGTTTTCGTTACACAATTTAAGCAAAGCTGATACCTGTTGCGGGGTGTTTGGTTTAACGATAACTTCGGGATAATAGGAAAGGTCCTCTGTTTCATCATGGCTGTAACCTTCCATATCGGCGGCTTGCGTTATTAGCGCGTCCGCACCCACAATAGCTATTATCGCATTAAGCAGATCGGGTGTTATTTTATTGTAGGCCATATTAAGCTTTATTATAGCTCAGCACTACTTCAGAATATTTAACCTTGGCACCTATCAGCGGACTAAGCTTTTTAATATTCACTTTTACCGCGTCTACAAATTCATACTCGTGCTTAATATCATCAATTATGCCTCGGGCTACGGTTTCTATCAGCTTGCTGGTTTGTTTCATCTGCCGGCAGGCGATATCAAACAACTGTTCATAATTAACCGTGTTGGCCAATTCATCAACCATGTTATCGCTTGGCTCAAAGTCAACTTCAATATCAACAATAAAAGTATTTCCAATTTTTTGCTCTTCGGGATAAAAGCCATGGTAAGCAAAAAACTCGACGCCGTGTAGTGCTACTATCATAATCCAAAAATAGCCGTTTGAGTGTACACTAAGCAAGCAATAAACTATATTTGTTTTCCAACAAAGATCATATGCCTAAAACAGATGTATTTGAATCGCCCGATTATTATTTGTTAGATGAACTGCTTAGTGATGAGCACAAACTGATCCGTCAATCTGTGCGTGATTGGGTGAAGAAAGAAGTTAGTCCCATTATTGAAGATTACGCGCAGCGTGCCGAATTCCCGAAGCAGGTATTAAAAGGCCTTGCCGAGATCGGTGCCTTTGGCCCTACCGTACCTGCCGAATATGGCGGCCTGGGTTTAGATTATATGGCCTATGGCATTATTATGCAGGAAATTGAGCGCGGCGATTCGGGAATACGCTCGACTGCCTCAGTACAGGGATCACTGGTGATGTATCCTATTTTCGCCTACGGCAGCGAAGAACAAAAACACAAATACTTACCCAAATTAGCTACAGGCGAATTAATAGGCTGCTTTGGCCTTACCGAACCCGACCATGGATCAGACCCCGGCGGCATGACCACCAATTTTAAAGATGCTGGCGATCATTACCTATTAAATGGCGCAAAAATGTGGATCTCAAACGCGCCGTTTGCAGATATTGCTATAGTATGGGCAAAGAATGAGCAAGGTAAAGTACAAGGACTGATAGTAGAACGCGGCATGGAAGGTTTTACTACTCCCGAAACACATAATAAATGGTCATTACGCGCATCAGCTACAGGCGAACTGGTATTTGATAATGTGAAAGTGCCTAAAGAGAATTTATTGCCGAATGCAATAGGACTAAAAGGCCCGCTGGGCTGCTTAAATCAGGCCCGCTACGGCATTGCCTGGGGTGCTATAGGCGCTGCTATGGATTGTTACGACACGGCCCTTAGATACGCTAAAGAGCGCAAGCAATTCGGTAAACCAATAGCGGCATTTCAGCTTCAGCAAAAAAAATTGGCCGAAATGATTACCGAAATAACCAAAGCCCAGTTAATGGTTTGGCGCCTGGCGACTTTAAAAAATGAGAACCGCGCCACCCCTGCTCAAATATCAATGGCTAAACGAAACAGCGTAGCCACAGCAGTCAATATAGCACGCGAAGCCCGGCAAATGCTGGGCGGCATGGGCATAACCGGCGAATACCCTATTATGCGCCACATGATGAACCTGGAATCGGTAATTACGTATGAGGGCACCCACGATATTCACCTGCTGATAACCGGGATGGATATTACTGGTGAAGAAGCGTTTAAGTGATTTTGAAGGTTAATTATTAAAGATTAAAGATTAGTTGACTGGTTTATCACTAATCTTTAATCTTCAACCTTTAATCTTTGCTACACATTATAAAAAAACTGTTCAGAAACTATTTTGCCGTCTTTTACCTCGTATACACCCAGCTCAACCATCGGGCCGCGGCCATATTCTTTGAACGTAATATCCATATCAAACTTAACGGTAAAAAAGTTGCCGGCAACCAGGGGCTCAGATACGGTTCCGCCGTGTATTTCAACCACACCTTCATACCATTCCTTAGTTTTAGCGATGATGGCTTCTTTGCCGGTGGCCACGCCATTGGGGATGCCTTCCATTTCTTTGCTAACGATATTGTCATCGTAAAGCTCGTCAATAGCTTCGTTGTTTTTTCCTTCGCGGCAGTACTGTACTAGTTTGTCGGCTACTTCTTGTGTTGTCATGATGATCATAATTTTGGTTAATTAAAATTAAGCCATTGTAATAACGATAAGAAATACGAAGAGTTAAATTATGATTAATTTTCTTTGCCGGAGATATTCAGCAACACAAAGCTATTATGCGGAATACCCATGGTGTTACCTGGTATGGTTTGCAGGTATTCCTTCATGTAACCCGTCATGATGGAGTTAATAGTTTTGATAGTCGACTCTTTAAACTCAGGCAAAATGTAGTTTACAGATTGCACGTAGTGGATATCTCCATGCACATCAACCAAAGCCCAAAACGAGTAGGCAAAGTTTTTATAGGCGTTTTTAATGCGAATGTTAAACTCCGGGTACATGTAGGCTTCCGAGGCGTCCAGCTTGTTCATTAAACTGGGATGTACTTCGGTTTTAACAACCGATACTTTAGGATGAAGGCTTTTAAATATAACAGTCTGTGTAGCTGCAAAACCGCTATCTATACCTGTATTAACCTCAACCGCGCGTTTACGGATAAACAACGTATCGGCGCGGGTTGGTCTTTTTAGTACTTCTATATTCAGCCCTTTTTCCTTGATGTATTTGTCAGAATACAAAGTCATGTATACAATAGACTTATCAAAATAAACCTTCTTCGCCTCAACAGATAGTACCTGCAATACTAAACTATCCTTGGTTATCTTCATAGGTTTTAGCCAGGTATTAGCCACGTTCACCAACGAATCATGATCACGGGTAACCGGAAACTTTAACATAGCGTTCTTATCCGGACTATAAACCATAGCGAATTTATTAGACAGAAACTTCAGCTTCCATAATGGCGATAACTGGTAGCCACTATGATGAAATGACAGGCCCGAAGGGAAAGCACGGCGCACCTCCAGATAGTTAACACCGATAACCGGCTCAAAATCCGCCCTGCGCTCCCGCTCATCATATTCATGAACACATGAAGTAACTGAAAGCAGCAATACAGTAATAATAGCAAGAAAACGTCCTTTAAGGATAGTAGCAGATGGCATGCCGTAAAAATGCAGATTATATTTAAAAATCAGAATTTTCATCCGGCAAAAACGCATAAGCAACATAATTGCCATGATGAGCGAAGGATAAGGGTATATCCAACGCTTTACCATTTTTGATAATGACGGGGTAACCTGTATTGGTTTTAGCTATTTGCAGATCAGCGTCAGGCCAAATGGTGTTTAACTCAACAAGTAACAATCGCCTAACCTCAGCGGATTGGGTTTCGCTATCAGTACCATTAATTTGTTGAACTTTAGTGTGAAGGTTAAGATCCTGTTTATGTGCTACGACCGCAGAAATATATTCAGAGTGTATTTGGGCGATGAAATGAAGATTTTGATCTTGAAAGCAGACTTCGCCGGAGCAGTTGCCGCCTGTTGCTACTATGCTTTGTACAATAATTTTTGCGGGTGAAAATAGCAGATCGGCATCGCCCCTTTTAAGGTGTTTATAAGCCGATTCCTTTACCGCCCACAACAGCCATACAAATTGTATGAAGGGTATTACGGCCGACTGAAACTGCTGCTCGCCGGCCGTAACAAATTTTGAATAAAACGCGGGTTGATGAGTGCGCTCTTCGTTAATAAAACGCAGCGCCACTATATCATTCCCTATGCTTTTCAAGCAACCTTGTTTATTTTTTCGGCAATAACATCGATGCAATTGCCTACGTTGTACATTTTCTCGGCGGCATCAAAATCTATTTCAATATTGTACTGTGCCTCAGCATCTATAATAATATCAACCAGGTTGGCCGAGTTTATTTTTAAATCTTTGATCAGGTCTGTTTGCTCGTTGATCCCCGCCAGCATTTCTTTGTTTTCCGTGTAAGGGGTCAGTACTTTTTTTAATTCACTCAGAATTTCTACTCTATCCATTAGTTATTGTTGTATTTAGAGATGATCAAACAACAGTTTACATCGCCAAAGCCAAAATTAGCTTTTGCAACCGTATTAATCTCCCTCTCTACCTTAATTGTTGGTAAATTGTTTGACCCAATCATATCTAAAATTTCCTGATTCGGATCTTCAAGATTTAAATTAGGGTGCACAAAGTTATATTTTAACTGCAAAACTGCAGCAACTGTTTCAATTGAACCTGCCGCACTTAACGAATGACCTACCATTGATTTCAATGAATTCACCATCGGAAAGTCGTCGCCTTTGCGGCCAAGCGCGGTCACCCAGTTCTGTATTTCAAATTTATCGGCCATGGTTGCCGTTAAATGGCCGCTCACCAAATCAATATCATTTTTACTGATATTAGCTTGCGCGATGGCTTCTTCAATGCATCTGACAACGCCAATTGGCCCCGGCGCGGTCATACTACCACCGTTTCGTTGCCCGCCTGAATTGGTAGAACCGCCGACAATTTCACCATATATTTTTGCCCCGCGTGCTAAGGCGAAATCCAAATCTTCCAATACCATCGCTCCTGCTCCTGATCCGGGTACAAAGCCGCCGGCTGTGGCGCTCATTGGGCGCGACGCACGCTCAGGTTCATTATTATGCTTGCGCGATAGTACACGCATGGAATCGAAGCCACCGAAGACATATTTATCTACAAACTCGCAGCTGCCTACTACCATGCGTTTTGCCACACCAAGCTTAATGTACTCATAACCCATTAAAATAGATTGCGAGCCGGTAGCACACGCTGCTGAGTTATTGATGATCTTATTACCCAAGCCAAGCCTGCCTGATATATAAGCGGTAACGCCACTATTCATGATCTGCTCCACCACACGCGAACCCAGTTTTTTTGATTCACGGGCATCAACGCGGGTAATGGCGTTTTTGATCACATCCGTATCGGCTACACTGCTACCGAAAACGCAGCCGGTTTCCCATAGTGTATCTTCGCTTACGATTTCGTTGCCGGCGTCGGTCCAGGCATCTAAAGCAGCTTTTATGCCATAGGCGATGCCTTTACCTTTTAAGCCATATAAACTGGTTTCGGTGATGTAGTTGCGCAGATCATCCCATTCAAATTTGGGGATACCAGCTACCTGGCAATTAAATTTCAGATCTTCATATTCAGGAATAAAGGTTATCCCCGATACACCGTTCTGTATAGCCTGCAAAAAATCAGTAATATTTGATCCGTTGGGCGAAACCACCCCTAAGCCTGTAATTACAACACGGTTACCCATTCCTGTATTTTTATTTTATAGCGTACTTTATAATTCCTGCAAATGTGCCACGAGCCACTAATTCACCGCCCTCATTATGCATCTCCACCCGGCACTTTAATTTACCGAACCTGAAAAATTCTTTTTGTGATGTAACGGTTACCTTTTCCTCGGGCAAAACCATTTTAAAAAATTCAACATTGGTAGCTGTTAACAGCGGGAATGAATCTTCATCCATTTTTGCCCCCTCTAGCGGAGCACCATTCAGCATAATATGTATTGCCAATACAACTAGGCCAATTTGCGCCATGATCTCGGTAATAATAACACCCGGCGTTACCGGATTGCCGGGAAAATGATCGGCATAAAAAAACTCATCTTTACGCAAGGTGTAATTGCCGGTTACGCCGTTTTCATCAATGGCAGTAATATCGTCAACAAACCTAAAAGACGATTTATAAGGCAGATGGTTTAAAATGCTGTTCATTTTTAATTGCAGTATAACCAATAACTACCTACAATGTTCTCCGCCATCTACATGAATTATTGTACCGTTAATCCAGGCGGCTTCATCAGTACATAATAAGTAGATAGCGTTAGCCACGTCGGCAGGTTCGGTAATGCGTCCCATAGGGTTGCGCGATATAGCGTGCTGTATTAGTTTTTCGCTTTCGGGTATGCGTTTTAATGATGGCGTAGCAGTTATACCCGCCTGTATCAGGTTGGTTTTTAAACCATGTGGTGTTAACTCAACAGCCATATACCTTGTTAAGCTTTCTAAGGATGATTTGGCTATAGCCACAGCAGCATAACCATCCCAATATTTGGACGATCCTTCGCTTGTTAAACCTATTATCCTGCCATCTGCATGAAAAAGTCCGGCAGCTAAAACAGCCTTAGCCCAGTCAAGCATGCTGGTAGCCATGGCGTAAGTAGTTAACTCAATATCCTGAATAGACAGTTCGGCACCATCCTCGCCTACTAAAGGTTTCAAATTACCGCGGGCAATGGAATGCAACAGCAATTTTACTTTTCCGGCCTTGTCCTTAGCAAACTCAGTAATAAAATTGCCGCGTGCGGCGATATCAAGCGCGTTGATGTTATAAGGCAACAAACTAACGCCATGTTTGGTAGCAAGTGCTTGCAGGTTTTGTTTAAGCAATTTATCGGCACTGGCTATCTCCCTGTAAATCACAGCTACATTCATGCCGTGGCGCGCCAGTTTTTCAACCGCTGCCAGCCCAAAACCGCTTGATCCTCCTAAAATTATAGCCCAATTACCTTCAAATTGCCTGTTTATTTGCTGCACTTTACTTTCTTAAAATTTGAACGTCTAAAATAAAGTAAATCCTGATATTTCAAGGTGCTTGCACCCTACTTAATTAGGCTAGCTGCCATATTTGTATATATTTGTGTACGTTTTATACGTTTCTATACTATGAAATTACGTGTTATCATTGCCATGCTTCTACTATTGCCCGTGGCTTTTGTAAAAGGCGAAAATCTGTTTCAAAAGTTTAATAAGGCTGCGTTTTACGCGGTTATGTCAACAGGGAACTTAGATGAGGTGAATAAAGAAATAGATCTTATCAACGCATCAAACCACCCAAACAAAGATGGCTATGAAGGCGCTTTACTAATGAAAAAAGCAGGCATGCTTGGTCGCCCTGCCGAAAAGCTTAAAGCTTTTAAAGCGGGACGCATAAAATTCCAAACCGCTATTAATGCCGATAACGATAATGCTGAGTACCGCTTTTTGCGCTTCGCTATACAGGAACATTCACCAAAAATCGTCAAATACAAAACTGATCTGGAAGCCGATAAACAATTCATCATCAAAGCTTACAAAAACCTGCCGGCTGTTGTTCAGGATGCCATAAAAGATTACACCAAAAATTCGAAACTGTTAACCGCGCAGGATCTGCAATAAATCACCTCTCCCGTATGAGCAAAAAAGTATTAGCTATTTATTACTCGCAAACGGGTCAGTTAGGCGATATTGTTGACAATTTTACCGCGCCGATGATAGATGCAGGTTTCAGCGTAGAGAAAGTCCGCGTGCATTTGGTTAACGAACCGAAATTCCCCTGGACGGCCGACACCTTTTTTAGCGTAATGCCCGATTGCCAGTTGGATATACCCGCTCCCCTGCAACCCTTCGAGCTAAAAGAAAGCAAATACGACCTGATCATTTTGGGTTACCAAGCCTGGTTCTTGTCGCCGAGTATTCCATTCAATTCTTTGATGTTAACGCCGGCCTTAAGGAGCGTTTTGCAGAATACCCCTGTAATCACGGTAACAGGTGCGCGCAACATGTGGCTAAACGCCTTTGTTCGCGTTAAAAAACTCATCCGCGAAGCAGGTGCTAAACTGGTGGGTAATATTGCTTTGGTTGATAAACACCCCAACCCCATTAGCTTCCTCACCATATTCCATTGGATGCTGCATGGAAAAAAGGACAAATATTTAAACATTTTGCCCCCTGCCGGTGTTTCTGATGCGGACATTAAACATACCGGGGTATTTGGCCAAAGCGTTATCCCTCATTTACAGCAAGGTAACTGGGATGGCTTACAAAAGCAATTGGATGAACAAAAAGCGGTAGTGCTTAACTATAACCTGATGGTTATCGAAGGTACAGCCGGTAAAATATTTAAGGTGTGGGCAAACATCATCGCTAAAAAGAAAAATAAGTTGCCCTGGGTACGTGCCTATAAATATTACCTGCTTATCGCTTTTTTTGTGGGCGCGCCTATCCTCATCACGCTGGATGGTATTTTGTTCAGATTTACTTCGCCAAAACGTATACGGGCGAAGAAGCAACATTACTTAAATTTAAATTAAACAGGTATGCCCGTTTATATTACTAAAACTTCTAAATTTTTCCCTAACCAACCGGTGGCTAATGATGAAATGGAGGAATACCTCGGTTACATTAACGGCAAGCCGTCTAAATCAAAAAGCATTGTATTGCGTAACAACGGTATTCAAAACCGTTATTATGCGCTAAGCAAAGGTGGTAAATCAACCCATACCAATGCGCAAATGACTGCCGAAGCGGTGCGGGAATTGTTTAAAGACGCACCTGAACGAATAAAAGAGATCGACCTGCTTTCATGCGGCACCTCGTCTCCCGACCAAATGATGCCATCACACGGTGTTATGACCCACGGCTGGCTGCCCGAGGCAGAGGCGATTGAAGTGGTATCACCCGCCGGTGTGTGCTGCGCGGGTATGCACTCGTTAAAATATGCTTACATGGCGGTTAAAACCGGCGATGCCAAGCTGGCTGTTGCCACAGGTTCCGAACGTTTTTCGGGATTATTGGTGTCTGATGTTTTTGAGGAAGAAGCACAGAAGCTAAAGGAGCTTACCGAAAATCCGTTTATATCTTTCCAGAAAGAGTTTTTACGTTGGATGTTGTCTGACGGCGCTTCGGCATTTTTGCTGACTGATGAGCCTAATAAAGACGGTATCAGCCTGCAGATTGACTGGATAGAAGGTGTATCCTACGCCAACCAAATGGAGACCTGCATGTACATGGGCGGCGAAAAACAAGCCGACGGCACACTTCAGGGCTTTATGGATTACACGCCCGAAGAGATCATGACCAAATCGATATTCAGCGTTAAGCAGGATATTAATTTATTAAGCGATAACATTGTTGCCCTGGGTGGTAAAAAGATCAAAGAGATATTCGACCGTAAAGGTTTGGTGGCTTCGGATATCGACCACTTCCTGCCGCACATCTCCAGTAATTTCTTTAAAAGTAAAATATACGACCTGGTTGAAATTTATGGCGGAGGTATCCCCTACGAAAAATGGTTCATGAACCTGTTCACTGTAGGCAACGTAGGCGCAGCATCTGTTTATTTGATGATAGACGAGCTGTTTAACAGCGGGAAATTGAAAAAGGGTGAGAAACTATTGCTGCTGGTACCGGAAAGCTCGCGCTTCTCGTATATGTATGCGATGTTGACGGTGGTGTAAACAAAATATCTGTCATTGCGAGGAGGAACGACGAAGCAATCGCGAACTTTTCTCCTTGCGATTGCCACGCTTCGCTCGCAATGACAAATCCAACAATATGAAAAAAGAAGACGTTCCGCAGGACCTTGGCGCTTTGGGTAAAATAACCAAAGAGGTTTGCTATGCAACGGACGCTTCGGGTAAATACACCACGCAGCTAAGTAATGGCTGGGATGTAAAAAGTACCGCATTAGATACTGCTTGGGATGCCGTTGAAGAACGCATCGCGACAGCAAAACAAAAAGTACTGAACAGAGCGGCAAGCCCCTTACTGTATTTTATGGAGAAAGGCCTGATGGATGTACAGATACTGGCGGGCTACACCGGCTTTTGGCAATGGCAGGTTAAGCGCCACTTAAAGCCTGATGTTTTTGAGCATTTATCTGAAAAGAAATTACAGAAGTATGCAGAGGTATTTGGTGTAAGCGTGAATGATTTAAAAAACATAAATGCTCAAAATGCATAGCGCCGTAGGCGCTTAAGCTCGGTAGAAATAAGGAAGAAGGTTAAAGCGTGCCGTAGGTACGCAACACAGCAGCAAAGTTTCGTACCTACGGCACGACATATACGATAATTTAATAGCTACCGAGCTTTAACCCCTACGGGTTAATTAAACGAGAGATTAATTTAATGCCCGATAATAAACTATCATTCAATCATATACAAGCCGCGCACTGCGAAAACGGTGTAACCGTTAGCCTGCTCAAAAATGCAGGCTTCGCGCAAATTACCGAGCCTTTGGCTTTTGGTATTGGTGCAGGCCTTTTCTATGTGCATATTCCGCTTTTGAAGATCAATAATGGGCCTGTTATTGCGTTCCGCATTATGCCAGGCTTGATATTTAAACGTACTAGTAAAGCTTTGGGCATACCGGTGGTTCGTAAGAAATTCAGTTCGAAAGAAGCTGCGGAAACATTTCTAAAAGAGCGTTTGGCCGAAGGCAGACCAGTTGGTTGCCAGGTTGGCGTTTATTACCTGCCGTATTTCCCAAAAGAATATCGTTTCCACTTTAACGCGCATAACCTGATCGTCTACGGTACGCAGGATGGCAACTATTTGGTGAGCGACCCCGTAATGGAAGGTACAAACGTAATGACTCCTTATGAACTGGAGCGCGTACGTTTTGCCAAAGGTGCCCTGGCTCCTAACGGACAATTATATTACCCGGAAGAAAACGTAGAGGTTGCGGACGAACAGATTAAAAAAGCCATTATCAAAGGCATAGATAAAAACGTATTCCAGATGATATCGCCCTGGATGGGCCCAATAGCTGGGGTTAACGGTATACGTTATACGGCCAAAAGGATAAAAGGCTGGCGCGAAAAACTGGGACAGAAACAAGCCGGGCAATACCTGGCGCAACTGGTGCGCATGCAGGAAGAGATTGGTACCGGTGGTGGCGGATTTCGCTATATTTATGGTGCTTTTTTACAGGAAGCTATCAAATACACCGGTAATGACGAACTGTTAGCTATATCTAACAGATTTACCGAAAGCGGCGATTTATGGCGCGAAGCAGCGGTACACGCGGCTGGTATTTACAAAGGCCGTATAGGCAGTCAGGCTGATTTTAACCAAATGGGCGAATATCTTTTACAGGTGGCGGAAATTGAGCAACAAGCATTTACCGATTTAAAAAATATCAAATGGCGGTAAGCAACACCTTCGCGGTCGAGATTGATAACATGGGTTTCCGCTACGCGGGAAATGCCGATGTGTCTTTCAGCGGGCTTAATTTGACGGTGGCCAAGGGTGAGCGATTTGGTTTATTTGGCCCTAATGGTGCCGGCAAAACGACCCTAATGAACCTGATGACCGGCGTTTTAAGTGCTGATTCTGGTAGCATTAAATTATTAGGCCGCGAAGCAGGTAAACACGACGAAGATTTTAATAAGCAATTTGGCTTTGTGCCGCAGGATTTCTCGTTTTACCATGAACTATCCCCTGCCGAAAACCTGGAGTTTTTTGGTGCCTGGGCTGGATTAAATAAAACGCAGATTAAACAACGTACGGATGAACTGTTGCAGATATTGGGTTTGGCGGATGTGCGTGATAAAGCCGTTGAAAAATTCTCGGGTGGCATGAAACGCCGGGTAAACCTGGCCATAGGCGTGATACATAACCCGCAGGTGTTGTTTTTGGATGAGCCAACTGTAGGTGTTGATGTACAAACGCGCCATGCCATTATCAGTTACCTGCGCACTTTAAATGAACAAGGTACTACCCTGATATACACTTCGCATCAGTTAAGCGAGGCCGAGGATCTTTGTGAGCAGATAGCCATGATAGACCAAGGGAAGATCATTACCCAGGGGCATATTGACGATGTTTTGAAAGAACACAGCCAGAACAGCCTGGAAGAATTATTTATTAATTTAACCGGCAAAGCCTACCGCAACTAATGTTTAAGCTCTGGATCTCCATAAAAAAAGACGTCAGGATATTGCTTCGCGATAAGGTGGGCATATCATTGATGTTTGTGATGCCGGTGATTTTGGTTGTTGTGGTTACCAGTATCCAGAATAGTACTTTTCAACTGGTTAACAAAAACAAACTACCTATTGTGGTTTGTAATACCGATACGGGAAAGGCAGCTATACAGTTTATAGAATCGGTGAATAAGATCGGGATGTTTAAGGTAAGCCTGATCCCGAAGGATAAAGCGAAAGCTATTGCTGATGAAATGAATAGCCAGGATGCAATGCTGGGCGTGATCATACCGTCAGACTTCTCGGCACAGATCAACCAAAAAGCACAAAACGCTTCTGATAAAGCTATGGCGGCATTCAGTGGCGAGCCGGATAGTACAATCGCGGCAGCAAAAAAAGCACCTATTAAGGTAGATGCACTGACCTTGTACTATAACCCTGTTTTACAGGAGTCGTTGCGATTTTCGATACAAGGTGCCATACAAAGCGCTTTACAACTGGTGCAAACACGACAAACGCTGCGTACGCTTTACTATGCATCTAATGAAAAGGAACTGCCTAAAAGTTTAGAGAATGAAATGCTGAACAGCAATGCCGGGATAAATATGTTGCCTGTTAGCAAAGACGGCACGCGCATCACTCCTAACGCTTCGCAACATAATGTACCTGCCTGGACTATCTTTGCCATGTTCTTTGTGATCATGTCGCTTGGCGGCAGTGTGGTAAGGGAAAAAGTAAGCGGTAGTTTTATCCGTTTAAAAACATTGCCTACCAACTATGCGGTGGGTTTGTTGTCCAAGCAAATCACTTATCTGTACGTTACCTTAATACAGGCTACGGTGATATTTTCTATCGGGATATTGTTATTTCCTGTTATTGGTTTGCCTGCTTTAAATCTTCCTGCTGATGTTTTAGGCCTGATTGTGGTGACCTTGGTATGCGGCTGGTGCGCTGTAAGTTATGCAATTTGCGTGGGTGTGTTTGCCAATACGCAAGAGCAGGCCAACGGCTTTGGTGCTATATCTATTGTGATACTGGCTTGTATAGGCGGCTTAATGGTACCGAGCTTTGCGATGCAGGGACTGGCCAAAACTTTAACCAACATATCGCCGATGCATTGGTGCCTGGAAGCTTATTACAGCCTGTTTTTAGAAGGCGCTAAATTGGGCGATGTGCTAAACAATATAGGTTCCTTATTCCTTATAACCTTAATTATTCAGTTAGTAACTTATTTAGGACTGAAAAGAAAAAATTTGATATAATTACCCCATGGAAAAAGAAGCGCTGAAAGAACAGCTGAAAACGCAGATCATACAATTTTTAAACTTAACCGACCTTACCCCCGCCGACATTAAAGACGACGAGCCTTTATTTGGCGATGGCTTAGGTCTGGATTCGATAGATTCGCTGGAGCTGATCGTATTGTTGAAGAAAGAATACGGCATATCTATAAACGACCCGAAAGAGGGCCGTAAAGCCTTGGTTGATGTAAATACCATGGCCGATTATGTGTTGGAGCACGGCAAAAAATAGTACCATATCAGGCTTACGAAGTTTTAAGAACTTCGTAAGTCTTGCTACTTCTTATTCACCAGGATCACATTCGCAACCTTGCGCAAACCTTCGTGATCCCATTTTTTATTATCGGTAGGATAATTTACCACACCATTACCGTTTAGCCACATTGTGGTTGAGCC
Organism: Mucilaginibacter sp. A3364; assembly: GCF_059690715.1. Lineage (NCBI taxonomy): Bacteria > Pseudomonadati > Bacteroidota > Sphingobacteriia > Sphingobacteriales > Sphingobacteriaceae > Mucilaginibacter > Mucilaginibacter sp. A3364. The sequence continues at coordinate 1,740,953 of NZ_JCAWED010000001.1, read as the reverse complement.
TCCGCCGTCAAGGTTGATACCATCCGTTGCCTTTAACCAATTGATAATCTTCGCGAGCTCAAATAAGCTCATACCAGCCGCGTTTTCATGCCGGCCATCTACTGTTATCAATAAAACTTTATCGCTCGTTACAGCCAATGCAGTGCGCGGATGGCGGGTTTTGATAAACGCGGTGCTATCCAGTTTTATCGAAATGTTGTTGTAAAGCATCATTGGCCCCGTAGTCAGCACGTCACCGTAGAGGTATTTTTCCCAATCCTTGCTACCATCCCATTGGGCAATGTGGGCTTGCCCTTTGTAAAACACAACTGCCCCTTGCTGGTGTTCGCCGCGTTTACCGGTAATATGGTTTTCGCTTATTATTTCGTCATTCACTCTCACATAATCTACGCCGCCACCGTTCTTCACATCAAAAAAGCCGGCGTTAATAGCAGCTACTGCGTTAGGTGTAATAAATTCGGTAGTAAGTTTCAAGAGCTTTTTTTCGTAGCCGATGCCCATGTCGGCTTTATCAGGGTCAACCTCCAGAATATTGATATTTTGATTGGCTGCAAACAGATCGCCTTTAAAATAATGATGTTTCCAGCAGATACCTTTCGCAACTTTTTTAGTTTCCCACTTTGCTTTTACAAAGGCTAATGAATCATTTTGTGCCAGCGCGACCGTAGCGAATAACAAACCGATAGCGCTTAACAATACTTGTTTATTAAACATGGCTTATATCTCTGTTTTAAAAGTTCCCTGAAATTTCATGCAGGCGGTATCTCCTACGGTTAGGTTAGCCGTGGCTTTAATATCGTTCTCTAATTCGGTATAGGTAATTTCCAACACAACCACCTGCCCTTCGTTGGGTTCAATCAACGTTAAAAATTTGATGTTATCAGCCTTCGTTATTCGTAAAGGTTTGTTTAAAGTACGAACCAATACTTCCTTGATCAACTGCAACATGCAGGCCCCCGGCACAACCGGTTGCCCCGGAAAATGCCCGTCAAAGATCTCACTGTTTTGGTCTATATCTAAAACTGCCGTGATCACATTCTGCTGGTAATCTGTAGAAAGTATTTTAAACAGCGGTTCCTTTAACATGCCGAAACAAGCATTAATGAATGGTAAATATTCTGGTAGTGGTTATAGATCAGGATATTTTTTGGTGAGGTATTTTTGATCTCGCCATCGGCCATTATGGCCGGCACCTCGCCTCGGTTTAGTATTTTGGCCGCCATCCACAACGCAAATGTAACCGATGTTGGATATTCTCCCGACAAGTGTTTGTAGTAAGCCATGGATAGACCAGCAAAAACAGATTCCTGCAATTCGTTATAAACCGCGTCATTCTTTAAGTCGCCATTTTTACCGGTTATTACCAGGTCTATATCTTCTAATGTTATTAAATTATCAAGCAATAAAGTATTGATAGCCTCTTCAATATAGCTTTTATCTTTAGGCTTATATAAGGTTTTGGTCGCAACTATTTCCGCTAGGTTATCGTCCGATTTCTTATCAGAAAGCAGAAAGAACACCGCGCCTTCGCTACCAATGGTGCCATTTGATGGGGTGTTGAACAACTGCAAATTTGATAATGGCCAGCGTTTGTATAAACCTAAACGGGTCAATATTTTAAAACCGGTATTGGTCATTTCTTCGGTACCACCTACCAGCACATTATCGGCATCGCCCTCCCGGATCAGCATGATAGCATCAAGCAGCGCGCTCTCAAAGGAGATGCCCTTGTGCACAAACGTGTTGTTATACTGGTGACACTTTAAGGAAAGCGCTATTTGCGCGGCTACGGTGTTGTGGGTTGATTGTATAAAGGCCGTGGGTGGCAGCATCTCCTCGTCAAGCTCGATAATGCGGGTTAGAAAGGAAATGGTATCTTCCTGGCATCCTAGTGCAGTGCCGGTAATAATGGCACCGGGCGTTTCTACTTCGGCCTCTCTTAAACATTGCAGACCGGCGGCTACACCCATCTTTATGATACGGCTCATTCTGCGGGCCAGTTTAGGATCTACAAATTCATTGTAGTCAGGCTCAATGGCATTTAAACGTGTACCAATACTTTCCACTGGGTCGGTTAAAAACGGTACGTCGCCAAAGGTTTTTTGGGCGGTTACAGCTGCGGTTGAACGAATATAGATCTTCATACTATACAGCCGAAAATATTAACGATGTACAATTACCCCCAAAGCCAAACGAGTTTGACAACACATTTTTTATAGGTTGATCTTTTAGATAATGGGTCTCAGGCTTAAAAGGCAGCTCGTGCATGGGCGTTTTAAAACGCAGGTTAGGATAGATCAAGCCATATCTGATAGCCAATACCGAAAACACGGCTTCCACCCCGCCGCTTGCGCCTAAAGTATGCCCGGTGAATGATTTGGTTGAACTCATAGGCGGATAGTTGGGCTTAAACAAACGTTTTATAGCCGTACCCTCGGCGCTATCGTTATTTGGAGTGCCCGTGCCGTGGAGGTTTATATAGTCGATATCGGCAGGTTGTAAACCGGCTTTATTAAGCGCGCCCTGCATGGCCATGTATGAGCCTGTACCATCGGGCGAGGACGCCGTTTGATGGTAGGCATCATTACTATTATTGTATCCACTTAAAGTGCAGTACATGGGCTTATTTAAGGCCTCAGCCACCTTTTGAGATACGAGTACTACATAGCCGGCACCTTCGCCCAGGTTCAGTCCCTCGCGGTTATCGTCAAAGGGCTTGCAGTATTCCTTATCCAATATCATCAGGGTATTAAAACCGTTCAACGTAAATTTCGCCAGGGCATCAACACCGCCGGCTATCACCACATCAAGTATATTATTTTTGATAAGTCGCGCACCATAAAAAATAGCATTGGCCGATGATGAACAAGCGGTACTGATAGTGGTCATGTAATCGGTAATACCCAGCTCATTAGCTACCACTTCAGTCATGCTGCCGCATTCGTGATCGAACACATTACGCAGCTTGCCTTTGTCGTTATCATTCAAAAAATCAACGAAAAAATCCTCGCTTTTATCCATTCCGCCTACAGTATTGGCTGATACAAAACCGCTGCGAAGCCCTTCAAAACCCGGTATCGCAGCATCATTCACCGCTTCGCGTGCGGCAACCAGGCTTAACAGCTTTGTACGGCTCAAATGAGATGATATGCCAGCCAGTTCGGCAAGTTCCGTATTATCTAACTTAACCTCCGCAACTGGCAAGGTGCCTTTATGCACCGTGTTTAACATCGTGATCTCGCCCATGCCGGCTTGCTCCCGCTCAAATGCAGCCAGATTCTCGGCAACGTTGTTGCCAATGGCTGTAATTACCCCTACGCCCGCTATATACACCGGTGAATTCATTTATATTCTGTCTATTACTAAATTATCAAAAATACTGTCCAGGTTTTGGGCATTGAAAGGTATCGCATTCGCGCGCTTCTCCTTCTCCACCAAAAACAAAACCGCTTTATAATTGGTGCCTATCACATCAACCCAACCACATATACAGGCTTTTAAAATATCGCTGTTAAGCAAACTGTTTACATATTGGGCCAGGAATGCGGCGTTAAATTTTTCGAAGATAAAAAATGCATCCTCACCTTTAAAATTATTGCGGATACATATTTCGCCGATCATGATATTGGGCAGCGTGTAAACAAATAGCGCCGGACTGGCAAAATCAGCCACGCTGGCCATATACCGCTTATCGCTATCCAAACTCGAGTTAGCGTTCGACAGCACGAGGCCTACTTCCTCCGGCTTGTAGTTTTTTATCGCGCTATCTTTCAACAACACTTCGGCAGCCAGCCAACCCAATTTGCTCAGGTTATCCATCTTATAAAACTTAGGATAACTAAGCTCTATTTGCTGGTAAGCGGCCAATAACATATCGGGCAACGAAGCACCTTGTTGTTCAAAAACAGGCACCTCATTTTTGTAGATCACGTTTTTTATGATGCTACAGTTTGATGTTATGTAATTGTTGATATTCAATTTATAAAGTATCTGAATATTAATTATTTATATTTCACCTACTGCCACCATGTCATGCACGCTTTTGCGGCTAAAATCACTTACTGAAAGCAACTGCGGCATTACAACCACCAAAACCCGAGGCAGTTTTTAAACAAGTTTTAAGCGGTGCTAATGTAAGGGCAGTACAAATATTTATCGGCGCGCTCACTCCCATTTTTTCGAAACCGCGGGTGGGTATGATCACTCCTTCTTTTAATGATTGCAAAGATATGATGGATTCAATTAGCCCGGCCGCACCAAGCGTGTGCCCATAATAACCCTTCAAACTATTGGCCGGCACATACGCCAGGTTTGCTAACGCGATGGCCTTAGCCTCCATCTCGTCATTATAACTGGTGGCAGTGCCGTGGGCGGATAACATATCAATGTCTTCCGCCTTTAAACCCGCATCACCCAATGTTTTATTGATGGCCTGACAAAGCTCCTCTCCTGTTCTGGATGGTGCCGAAATGTGATTAGCATCGTTACTTACTGCGCCGCCTAATACTTTGATATTAGCGGCGTATTTAGCGTTCGCCGATAAGATCATGGTGGCCGCGCCCTCGCCCAGAGTTATCCCTGTTCTATCCGCATCAAAAGGCTTACAAGGCTCACCACTGATAGCCTGGAATGATTGGAAACCCGAAAGCACAAATTTGCTGATCACATCGGCGCCAACTACCACCGCGTTTTGGTAAACGCCGGTTTGCAATAAACGCATCCCGGTTATGATAGCCATAATACCCGAGATGCAGGCGTTAGATACAATTAAAGGCTCATTAACAAAACCAAAATGCTGTGCCAGTAATTTGGCCGAGGTATGCATCGCTACGCGTTCATTAAGCTCTTCGCTATCCTGCTCGGTCTCCAACAAACTGATGTTGCCTTTGGTGGATGATAGGATCAGTATGGTTTTAGCATTGGTGATATCTATAGCGCAATTACGCAAAGCATCTTCTACCGAAGCTATTAATAGGTTCTCGAATTTGGTGTAAATAAGATCGTTATGATTTTTTTGGACGATGTTATCGAACAGCGCCGCATGCACAGGCTCATCGGCTAAAGTACTATCCCTATGCGACTGAATACCGGACACACCTTGCTTAAGCCGCTCAAAGTTTTCGGCGGTGGTGACCCCTATCGGCGATGTTATATTATCAGCTACTACGTAAACTGCCTGCATTATTGGTTTATAAAAATCTTCATCTCACACTGCGCTATCAGCACATCATTGCACATCACTTTACCGGATACAATGGCGGCTTCAAACACCTGCACTTCTATCACAATTTCAGTAGTCAGCCAGTCGCCTATTTTGGGCAGATCAAATATCTCCAGGTTTTTAACCTGACCGATGTAGCCTGTAGCAACCGGGCGGTTTTCGATCCTGGCCATATTACCCGAACCTGCAGCCGCAGTTTGCGCCATATTCTCCATCAACCCTGCCTCGCTAAACCTACCGTTTATCGCGAAAACATTATCAGCCGTAATAGTAAAACCCGTGCGGGTGATATTATCGTCAGAAAACAACAGCTCGTCCACCATTACAAACGGCGGCTTTTGGGGTATGAGTGATAAAATATCGCCCTCGGCTATCATGAATGTAAACCTCCGTTTATTGATAATACCTCGGCGGTAATATAGGCCGCTTCTTTCGATGCTAAAAAGCCCACCGCGTGCGCCACCTCTTCGGCCGTGCCGAAACGGTTAACCGGTATATTTCTTTTCAATTCTTTCTCGTCCAACCCCTCGGTCATGTCGGTCTTAATAAAACCCGGCGCCACGGCATTAACCGTTATACCGCTTCTACCAACCTCCTGAGCCAATGCTTTGGTAGCGCCAATCACTCCCGCTTTAGCTGCGGAGTAATTAGTTTGCCCCGGCAAACCTTTAATCCCCGACAGGGAAACCACGTTTACAATCCTGCCATAACGGTTCATCATCATGCCTTCTAACACCAAACGGGTAACGTAAAAGAAGCTATCCAGGCTCGTTTTTACAACATTGTCCCATTGCTCATCTTTCAACCATACCATCAGGCTATCATCGCGTACACCAGCATTGTTTACCAATACTTCTATAGTCTTATCGGCATTGGCTTCTATCCAGTCGCCTAAAGCAGTTTTGATCTGTTCTTTATCAGCAACATCAAATTGTAATAGCTCACCATCTGTACCGGCATCTTTAACCAGTTGCAGGGTATTAGCAGCCTCATCGGCGTTACTTTTATAATTAATAAGCACACTATAGCCCATGCCGGCCAGCTTTATGCAAATGGCCCTGCCTATTCCTCTTGATCCGCCGGTTACTAGTGCGTATTTCATGTCCTTCGTATTACTCACCCCGACGGCACTTCGTGCGTCGACCCTCTCATCGCCTTCGGCGGAAAGAGAGTTGGGAAAGTTTGTTATTTTATGAGTAAAGATATAATTCTGTAACTAAACAAAAACCTCTTTACGCGCAGCGAAGAGAGGGTGGTCCAGCGAAGCGTTGACCGGGTGAGTCATCGCCGCTGTAAAGATTTTGCTACCTCGCCAAATAAGCCTTTATCCGCTCAATATCCTTATACTTATGGCTATCCTCCACAAACACCGGGAAGATATCTCTCACCTTGGTATAAACCTCCAGCGTGCGTGGGGCTAATTTATCCTGGCATTTCAGGAAATCAATGGCCTGCAACAAACTCATCAATTGTATGGTTAATACCGTAAAAGCATTGTCGATAACCTTGCTGGTCATGATAGCGGCATTGCAGCCCATGCTCACAATATCCTGGTTATCGTTGTTGTTAGGGATGCTGTGCACGTACATCGGGAACGACAAAGTTTGGTTCTCGGCCACGGTTGATGTAGCGGTAAATTGAACGCCCTGCATACCGAAGTTAAAGCCAAGCACACCCAGGTTAACAAATGGTGGAAACTTCAGGTTCAGCTTATCATTCAACAGGTAGTTTAACTGCCGTTCGGATAACATAGATAGCTTAGTAACAGCTATTTTAAGCTTATCCATCTCAAGCGATACATAATCACCATGGAAGTTACCGCCGTGATAAACATTTTGGTTTACGTGGTCGATAACCGGGTTATCATTTACCGAATTTAGCTCATTAACCAACACCTCTTCGGCTTGCTTGATAGTGTCATGAATAGGGCCCAAAACCTGGGTTACGCAGCGCAGCGAATAGTATTCCTGCACCTTATCCTCAAACACTTCCTGATCGATATTATCGGGCTGATACAAGTGTTCGTGGCGGCTACGGATCATTTTGCTACCCGCTAAAATATCGCGCAGGTTAGCAGCAATTTTATTTTGCCCTTTGTGATGTTTTACAATGTTCAGCTCGTGCGAGAAATGATCATCATAAGCCTCAACAACCTCGTTGGTCATGGCTGATAAATGTGTGGCCCAGTCCAGCAGTTTTTCTGCCTGAACAATGTTTACCATACCAATACCCGTCATAGCCGAGGTACCATTTATAGTAGCCAAACCTTCGCGGATATGGATGCTAAGTGGTTTGATGTTCAACTGGTCGTAAACATGAGCGGTTGGGCGCAATACGCCTTCGTAAATCACTTCGCCCTCGCCTATTAATACCAGGCCCAAATGCGCCAATTGCACCAGGTCGCCACTGGCACCTACGCCACCGTGGTCAAATACTACCGGTGTGATGTTTCTATTGATCAGTTCGCGCAATAGCTCCACAATATCGGTATGCACGCCCGAGTAGGCCTGCATCAGGCTGTTTAAACGCGCCACCATTAAGGCTTTTGCCAGTTGTGGTGATAACATATTACCATTACCCGAGCTATGGCTGCGGATAAGGTTATATTGCAGTTTCAGCAAATTCTCTTCACTCACCTTGTATTGCGCCATGGGGCCAAAACCGGTATTGATACCGTAAATGAGTTTGTTTGATGAGAAATTTTGCAGGAACTTAAAGTTGGTATCAATTTTATTTAAAGCTGATGGCGATAAAACTACCTCTTTGTTATTGAATACAATCTCGTTAAAATCAGCTAAAGAAAGGACATCCTGTCCAACAGTTATCATAGGCGAATATTAAGAATCGATGTTTTAAACCGCTTAAGCGCGTAATAGTTTGCGTTAGCGAGCAACAAATATATTGAAATTAGTAATTATTGCTTGGCTATAGCTTATTTGTTGCATGTTTTGCGATACAAGATGAGACGTGATGATGGGCATACGAGCGATTTTGGGGTGCGCCACTTTTAATCCACATCAATTAGCTAAAACACCTAACAAATTGATATACAGTAATATAAAACAATTTGCAGGGTGCGCCGCATTGCGCCGCTTTTTCATTTAAATAACTAAAAATCAATACATTAACAAAAACAAGTGCGCCACTTGCGCCACTTTAAAAGTGGCGCACCCTGTGTTATGCAATCCGTTTGTCAATAAACTTAACAGGCTTGCGTACCGATTCGGGGAACTGCATTTTTTGCATTTGTTCCACAGTTATATATTTCACATGCGGACTAACCCTTAGCCGCGCCTGCAGATAAGCACGGATGCGGTTATCGCAAGCCTTGCTGTCATCAAGCGGCAACAGGTGTAGCAGCACCTCGTCCATGCCTATCTCATTAGAATATACTTCCACCACGTAATCCAGCACTTCTTCCATCTCATTCAGCAGATCAAACATAGCAGGTGGATACAGCGTGGTGCCCTTAAACTTGATCATCTGCTTTTTACGCCCTATAATTGGCGACAAGCGCAAGGTTGTGCGCCCGCAGGCACAAGGCTCATCGTAATACATGCACATATCGCCCGTTTTATAGCGCAACAGCGGCATACCTTCAACACCCAGTGTGGTTATGGTTAATTCGCCTGGTGTGTTGGCTTGTACAGGTTTGTTGTCCTCGTCCAACAGTTCAACTAAAAGCAGTTCGGGTTGCAAGTGGCCACCTTGCCCCGCGGTGCATTCTGTAAAGGCGGTCTGCATTTCGGTTGAGGCATAGGTGGAGTACAGTTGGATATCCCAATTGTCGGTTATCTTTTTGCCTAGTATGTTTAGGGAGAAGTCGGTATTGCGAATATTCTCGCCAATGCAAATAGCTTTTTTAACTGATGTTTGGTTAAGATCGATGTTATGATCTTTAGCAGCCTGTATCAGCTTTAAAATGAATGATGGCACGGCTACTATAGCGGTTGGCTTTAGGCGCTGGATGGTTTCCAGCTGCATAGATGGCACACCAGGACCTAAACGTATGATACCAGCCCCTAACTTGCGCAAGCCTGAATAATAGGCTATGCCGGCCATAAACTGCCTGTCGAGCGTTAGCATCAACTGGTAGATATCATCCGAATGACCATCGGCGCATACAAAGGAATTGTATTCGTTTTGTGTAAGGCGATTAAGGTCATCGTCCGTTAAAGCAATAGTAACCGGGCTACCCAGCGTACCCGATGTTGAGGCATACTCGATGATCTTTGAGCGGTCTACACATAAAAAATCTTCGTTTCGGCGTTGCAGATCCTCCTTGGTAGTTGTGGGTATGCGGGACAGATCGGCAATGGTTTTAATAGTGCCAATATCTACCTGGTGCGTAGCGAATAGTTCTTTATAAAACGGAGAGTTCCGGCTCAGGTGCAACAACAGTTCCTGAAGCTTCTGCTCCTGCTGTGTAGTTAAACTTTGGGCCGTGGTGGTAGTGCTCATATGGCAAAGAAACAAATTAATGAGGGCTAATTAAAATCAGCTTTTAACGAATAGCTTGTAGTGCTTAAAGAAATCCCAGATCTCGTTACAGGCATTGAGGTTATGCGTGGTTTTACCAACGATCAACTTCGGCAGATACTGCCAGCCGCCCGGCCAGGTATGGCCACCATTGGTGATGCTGTAGCTTACCACTTTAAGTCCGTTTTTAGGGTTGGTGTATACCTCTTTAAATATGGTGGTCTTGTCGCCCGCCTTGTCGGGTATATTGGTAACCAGGGGTTCTAAACTGCATTGGTTAAGCTTTATCCATTTATCCATCACCTCATCATGCGAGTAAATGCGCCTGCCGAACAGCCTGCCGCCCTGGTAAGGCACAATGCCATCTTCGGTACCGTGCATGTATAAAACGGGCATGGGGCGTGTAAGGTCGTAACCCTCGCCTACGCTCATGGTAGCGGCCACAATGGCTACAGCCGCTATCCGGTCGCTAAGCTGACAGGCTAGCCTTGCGGTCATGAAACCGCCATTAGATATGCCGGTAACATACACTTTGGCAGGGTCGGCATTATAGTTTTTTATAGCGTAGCTGATGATGTGATCGATAAATTTCACGTCGTCTATACCATTATTATCGGCTCCGTCATGCCAAAACCGTTTAGAGGCCGGGCATATTACCAGGAACTGCTCCTTATCTGCCGTTGGTCTGAAATCAGCCAAATGAAACATATTATTCGGTGTGGCAAAACCACCGTGCAGCGATATGATCAGTGGCAATTTGGCATTTGACGCACCAGCAGGGACGTACGTAACTATCTTACGCTTCATCTTATCAACCACCAATTGCTCGGTAACCTGCCGGGATTTGCTTTGCGCAAAGGCCGATGTTGTAAGAAGCGCTGATAGTACTATTATAACAAACCTCATATGCCGTTTAAACTATAGCATGAACACATTTTATTTAGTACGGTTTTAAATTATGTACAACTAAAACTGTTTGTAGTATTTGGAGTTTACAGTATATTAAAATTCAGATGCTATGAGATCTTTAAAAATACTACTTATCGCTGTTATCACCGTGTGGTCATACACAGCCAGCGCGCAATTGCCGCCGCCACCACCGCGACCAAAGCTTCCTAAAATAAAGCTGCCTAAAATTAAGCTGCCACCGCACCCCGCAGGTAAGCCACCAAAACCGGGCACGCCCCCACGCTTGCCGAAATCGTTGCCGAAACCACCTGCACCAAAACGCCCATAACTCACAACAATACATAAAAAAAAAGAGCCGCTCATTTTTCAATGAAGCGGCTACTTTTTTACTATAGACCTAAACCAAGAGGATCTTTCACCTACGCCGATCGGCGATTGCTGCTTAGAGCAGAACCATACACCGTAGCTACGATCTCGTCAGCATTAAAATCTTCATTCAAATTTTTATCGATATGCGCGTAAAGGATGTGCTTGGCTGTATCAATTACATAAGTTGATAGCAATGGGATATTCTCGTCGATTCCCGCAAACCTGTTCCAGGTAGGGTCTTCTTCCGAGTACACTCTGAATTTTTTGCCAATCTTGTTATCCGCATCGTAGTAAAAACTTAGCGACAAGCTGTTTTCCCATGCCAGTTTTGCTAGCTCGTGGCTCGGCTGCTCTGCACAAACTACTACCAGGTGGCCGCCATTGGCTTTTATCTCCTGCTGTAACGTGTTTATCTTAATCAATTGCTCCAAGCCCCTATCTCCCCAGTGCTTTGAATAAAAGCTTAGCACCAAAGGTTTATCCAATACCTGGCGCGCTATCGGGCCATAGATAGGTGTACCGTCCTGGAAGTTTTGCCAGATAGCATAGCCTGATTCAAATTTAATATCGGGCACATAGTTGCCGGCCTTTACGGGCTGTACCGCTTTGTATGATTTATAAGAGAACTCTTTTTCAAGAATGATTTCTGTCAGATCAAAAAAAGGATATTTATTTATGGTAGTTAACATGATGTAAAATTTAAAGTATCAATAATTAAGTTTTTAAACGTACAGGTACCCCGGGAGAGTTCGCCCGGGTTACGCATTCGCATACAACAATTGCAGATACCCGGTAACCTTGCGGTTTTATAGGCGGTGCTGTTGTTTTGAATGGTGTTCATTGTGCGATTATTATAATTACTTATTAGATAGATGTAGAGTTATATTTTGTCAACACAACAAATATACTACTAAATCCATATACTTTATATAATTTATTGAAAATTCAAATAACTTGTATTTAAGTATTTGAATTACAGAAAGATATTTTTTTTAGACCGGCACAAAGAAACACCTCGCTTCCTATCATGATTAAGAAAGCTGTTTATATGCAGGTAAGATTGTTCGGAATCTCTGAAGTTAGACTGCTCTATTTATCAGCCAGCGGATTGGGATAATTATCGCTTTGGTCTTCGTCAACGCTGTCCAGGCAAGCGAAGTCTTTCTCGATCAATAAAAAAAGTTTATTGTGCCGGGCATTAAAACCTACTCTATTGGTATCAGCTAATTCATCAACCATTGCCTTTGGTATGTAAATGCACACCATATTATTTTTGAAATGCGCATGCAAATCAGATCTATCCGTTTGCTGAAGAATATAAATCAGTTCATTATCGCCAAAATCAACAATTTCCTTTACCAAGCCATGTACTTTTAAGTCGTTTACATCTGTTTTAGTAAGTCGATAACGTATAGAATTGCCCTTGATGCGTAATTTCATATAAAATCCAGTTTGCACAATATCCCAGATGAGCCAATTATGCTTAAAGATTACTAATTTAAGAATAAATTACACTTCTAGCTGGCATTTCATGCATATTTGTATAACATAAAGCAGGAATATGCAGATAAATGTGCTCGCGTTTGGAATAGCTAAGGAAATTTTCGGCAGTTCGTCGGTAAGTGTGCAATTAGGCTATGATTCTAACATATCGAATTTAAAGTATGCGCTTGAGTTACAATTTCCCCGCTTGGGAAAGCTGGCTTCATATATGGTAGCTGTCAATAATGAATACGCGCTTGATGGCGATACTATTCATGAGCGCGACGAGATAGCCATTATTCCACCAGTTAGCGGAGGATAATTGATGGCCATCAACATTCACTTATCGCCCATAACGCTTAATGTTCAGCAATGTATTAGTATTGTCTCCTCTCCTTCCTGCGGCGGCATTGACGTATTTATTGGCACCGTTCGCGACGCTACAAAAGGTAAAGCTGTTATCCGCCTTGAATTTGAAGCCTATGAAAAGATGGCTTTAAGCGAAATGCAAAAAATAGCTGAACAAGCCCTACAGAAATGGCCGGTTGAAAACATACTGATCCACCACCGCACAGGCACACTCCAAATTGGTGAGATCCCTGTGATCATTGCCGTTGCAGCCGCGCATCGCGACGCGGCGTTTGAGGCCTGCCGCTATATCATCGATACACTTAAACAAACTGTACCCATCTGGAAAAAAGAAATATTTGAAGATGGCGAGATTTGGGTTGCGGCGCACCCGTAGTTTTAATGAGTGAATTATTGTCCCGATAGCTATCGGGAGACTGATTGAGGGGATAATATAAATTAGTGAATTATTGAATTATCGATTTTTTTGTTACTTCAAAATCAACGCAATCTCAATATCATTATAATCAACGGTCGAACCACGCTTGCAAGCCGCCGGCCATAGAATAGACTTTTGCCTGTTGCGATATTTTTTTGATAGCCTTCACCGCTTCGGCGCTGCGTTTGCCTGATGAGCAGTAAAGCACTTTGGTTTTATCGTTAATGAGGTAATCCATATGCTCGTCGATCTCATCGGCTTCAAAATGAATACCACCAATATCTATCTCGTCCCGCTCCTGGTCGGTACGAATGTCAACAAGTTCAAGCGTATTTTTTGCAAGGCCTTTTTTCACTTCGGCCACGCTTAATTCAGGTATAAAAATACTATTGCTTAGCGCAGTAATGTTTGTGTTTGTTTTAGCACCTATTTTGATAGTACGGCTTTGCATGGTCGCCGCATCAAACACTAAAAACTTTCCGGCGAGCAGCTCGCCTGTTTGCGTGATATATTTAATAACTTCATTGGCCTGCATACAACCAATTATTCCCGCCAGGGTAGGTATTACGCCGCCTACGGTGCAATTGGGTATTTGAGTAGCATCCACTTCAGGGAAAAGGTCGCGATAATTGGGTGAGTAAGAGCCATCCGCGTTTTTAATATTCCATGTAGCAACATGCCCTTCAAATTGATAAATGGCTCCGTATACAAGCGGCTTGCCTGATAGCACACAGGCATCATTCAGTAAGTAACGGGTTTCAAAATTATCGGTGCCATCAACAACAACATCATATGGCTTAATGATATCTATCACATTATCCGAAGTCACCATCAAATCATATGGCAATAGTTTGATACCCGGATTTTGCTGCTGCAGCCGTTCGCAAGCCAATCGCACTTTTTTCTGTCCAATATCAGCCGGTGTGTATAAAATCTGCCTGTGAAGGTTACTTACAGAAACCACATCGAAATCGGCCACACCAATAGTACCAACACCAGCGGCAGCTAAATACTGCGCGGCCGGGCAACCCAAGCCACCTGCCCCTACAATAAGCACTTTGGACTGCTGTAGTTTTTGTTGAGCCGATTCATGAAAGCCGGGTAAAGCTATTTGGCAGCTATATCGCGCAAAATCAGTTTGCATTAGCTTGAGGCGTTGAGTTGGTGGATCTGCCTTTTAATTTCATTGAGTTCTTCGGGCGTATTCACATTAGTAAGTGCTTTCACATCCGGCGCGTTGAGCAAATGGGTATCGCAGTTTATTAAAACTTTGCGCGGGCATGAATATCCCTGGGCCAGGTAAGCTAATAATATTGGGTAGCTTTTGGGTTCCCATATGGTTATTAATGGTTCCGGAAAATCATCATAGCCGTTTTTATACGCTGTCGCGATGGCTGAGGTATTTCTGTTCGCTATCAGGTAATCCAAAGCGGATCTATCCAACAGTGGCAGATCACAAGCTACAACCAACCAAGCGCTGTTAGGGTTCTCCCTAAATGCCGAAAGTATAGCGCCAAAAGGCCCCAGATTTATAAACGTATCTTCTAAAGTATTATAAGCCTTATCAATTCGCCCCTTTTGCTCCGCGCGACAGGATATAAATACTTCGTTGCAATAACTTTTCAGCGTATCGGCCAAATAATAGCGTTGCTCTTTACCGTATAAATTCAGTTCGCCCTTATCCTGCCCCATGCGTTGGCTTTGGCCACCCGCTAGTACCAGGCCGTTTAATACCGGTTTATTTAATTGCAATTGCTGCTCAAAGAAAGCGATGATCTTATCAGTTTCATTAATGTTATACAATGGCAACTGCTCCCAGTTAGGGATGGCTTCTTTTACAAAGTCAAAAACATCATCTGTGCCATCGGCCAATAAAATTAACTGCACATTGGTAAGCTGATGTAGGCGTTTTTGTAACGACGCGCTTTTATTATGGTAAATGATAACCACCTGCGATTGCGCGGGCTGATGGTTACCGTTAACCAGCACAAGGTCGGCGGCGGCAAATTGCTGTTTAAATTCTACGTTGTTTAATGGCGATTGGTAAAGAAACTGCTGATAATTCAATTGGTCTGTATACTCACATAATGCGCCCGCTGCGAGTCGGCCCGGGGTTGAGATGATCTCGTCATTGTGGGAGGTATCCGCGTAAGCACATTTATATTTTGGTGAGAGCGCACTAATGACCGCATCGCTCAATAATTTAATATTGATGCAAGGCGCGCCCACAATGGCCCATTCGTTACGCCCAAAGTTGCCGCCTGCTGGCTTAGCCAATTTGATGTGCTTGCTATGCTCTTTTAAAGTCACGTTTACCCCCTGTTTTTGCTATCAATTTGGTTTCTTTGATCACAATATCGTGGCTTAAAGCCTTACACATGTCGTAAATAGTAAGGGCAGCAAGGCTTGCGCCAACCAACGCCTCCATTTCAACCCCGGTTTTAGCGGTAATGCTTGCTGTGCAGCTAATTACTACTTCCTGCTGCTCGTTAAAGCTGATATCTATAAAGCAATTATCTAAACCCAATGGGTGACAAAGCGGTATCAGCTCGCCCGTTTTTTTAGCGGCCATTATTCCTGCAATAATGGCTATCTGAAACACCGAACCTTTTTTAGTCTGCAGATCACCATCCGCCAGTAAAGCCAATACTTCCGTTGGTAAATAAACAATGCTTTGTGCAGTTGCCGAACGTTGCGTAACCGCCTTAGCAGAAACATCAACCATGGTGGCTCTGCCTTTTTCGTCCAGATGAGTTAAATCGCTCATATTACAATTGTTTAAAAAGCCATACTTTGTAAACCTCGCCCTTTTTAAATTCGGTTTTTTCAAGCGGTAGTTCCATAAAGGCATCTGTATCTGCTAAGTTAGCAAAATCGCCCGAACCATTGCCTGCTACCGGTGTTGCTAACAGTTGACCCTGCGCATTAAAGTTTAGTTTAACCTGCAAAAAGTATTGTAGCTGTGGCTGAAATTCAAAATCGGATTCCAACACCGCGTAAACCGGCGATGGTTCGTTAATGCCAAACGTGGCGTTAAGCCATAAATTAAAATAGCGCTGCACACACATAAAGCTGGCTACCGGGTTGCCCGGGAACGCAAACACTACTACC
Organism: Mucilaginibacter sp. A3364; assembly: GCF_059690715.1. Lineage (NCBI taxonomy): Bacteria > Pseudomonadati > Bacteroidota > Sphingobacteriia > Sphingobacteriales > Sphingobacteriaceae > Mucilaginibacter > Mucilaginibacter sp. A3364. The sequence continues at coordinate 1,724,595 of NZ_JCAWED010000001.1, read as the reverse complement.
CCATTACTATGCTTACCAAACCAAAACGGCTTACCGGGGCGCTGTTGTACTTTATGAAAAATTTGTTCAACATGCAAAGCTTCAAGCGCCCGCGGTATGTAATCAAACTTCCCCATTGATACGCCGCCGCTTAACAATATCACATCAAAATTTTGCAGGCATTGTTGTAATGTACTTCGCGTTACCTCAGCATTATCGGGTACGTGCAACATACCAGCATCCAGCCCCTGCTGAGCCAACATTGCTTTGATCATGTGAGCATTTGATCGCCGGATTTGATATGGCAATGGGGTTTGCCCTACCTCCACCAATTCATCGCCCGATGATAGGATAACTATGCGTGGTAATCTTTTAACACGCAATTCACTTTCACCAACCGAAGCGATCAAACTGATATCGGCAGGTGTTATTTTCCTGCCGGGAGATAAGAGCAGGTCGCCCTGCTTTTTATCTGCACCTTGTGGATGGATGTTTTGTCCTTGTTTGATCTCTATCGTTAGCAGATTGGCTTCCTGGCCAAGTATCTCCAATTCTTCATAACGGATAACCGTATCCACTGATGCAGGTAAAGCTGCGCCGGTCATTAATTCAATACACTCATCGTCTTTTTCAATTTCAATTGGTGCATCTCCAGCAGCCTGGGTCGCGTTAATAATAAATGTGCGTATGCCTGCCGCGATGGAATCATATTTAATGCCGATACCATCCATCGTAACACGGTTGAAAGGCGGCAGATCACGATCGGCTTTGATGTCCTCTGCCAATACACGCCCCAGCGATTGATCGAAAGGAATGATCTCGTTGCCGAAATCGCCGGCATTATCTAATATTAGTTTTTCGGCTTGTTGTACCGTTATCATAGGTTCTTTGTATTAATAGCTTTGTCATTTCGACGAGGTACGAGGAGAAATCCTATACGTCGAGTTAATCGCGCGTATAAGATTTCTCCCGTTGGTCGAAATGACAATGAGTTTTATCCGCCAATAGTCGCCATCGACTCATGAATACCTTCATGCGTTATACGCGCGCTTTCGGCTTCCCAACCATCTTTTGGTCGGTTGCTTATTTTTGTCAGTAATGTATTTTTAATTTCCATATCGCTTAGCCCAGCGCGTATCAGATCACGGATATTGAGCACACCATCGTCATACAGACAATTTTTCAATACCCCCTGTGGCGTAATGCGGATACGATTACAGGTACCACAGAATGTGCGCGAATACGCTGCTATAATACCAACCGTACCCTTTTGCCCGGGTATTTTATAATTATAAGCAGTCGAATATGCGGGATCTGTCAACTTCTGTATATCGGGATATTGCTGTTGAATTTCATTCAGGATACGGACGTGATCCCATGCTAAACCACCGAACACATGATCATCGCCATTAAAAGGCATTTCTTCAATAAAACGAACACTAATCGGCAGGTGTTTGGTAAGTTCCACCATTGGCAAAATATCCTGGGTATTTTTACCGGGCATTACCACGGCGTTTATCTTCACATCCATATTATGGCGCAATAATTCCTGCATGGTATTCATCACCGCGCTAAATTCGTCTCTTCGGGTTATGGCGAAGAAGCGGCCGGCATCCAAAGTATCCAAACTTAAATTAACCGAGCGGATACCCAGTTTTTTCATTTCGGCTACGTAGGGCGCAGTTAATACGCCGTTGGTGGTAATACTGAGCTCTTTTAAGCCATCCAACCCTGAAAGGCTTGTTAGCAGTTGCATAATATCCTTACGCACAAAAGGCTCACCGCCGGTTATGCGGATCTTTTCAATCCCCATATTAACCAGCAACGTGCAGGCGCGCAGCATTTCCTCGTAGCTTAACAACTCTGCCCGGTTTAGCCAGTTAAGGCCATCCTCGGGCATGCAGTAAAAGCAACGCAGGTTACACCTGTCGGTAACTGCCAGGCGCAGGTAATTTACTAGTCGGCCGTGATTATCTGTTAACAATTAAAATACGTTTAAAGGCGCTGTAGTAAAGGTAAAAATTACCCCTTACTACAGCACCTTTTAATTATTGTTTTTACAGTATTTAAACCGAAAACTTATAAATGGTGCGGGTTTTGTAAACTTCGCCCGGCCTTAAAACGGTCGATTTAAACTGAGGCTGATTTGGCGCATCCGGAAAATGCTGGGTTTCCAGGCAAAACGCGGTACGTTTTTCATCTTTACCGCCACGGGCATCATTGCTGCCATCCATAAAGTTGCCGGTGTATAGTTGTATCGCGGGTTCATCAGTAAACACCTCCATGGTGATGCCGGTTTTATCGCCGATAACTTTGGTTATAGGCGTGTTTATAGTGTGAGCATCCAAAGCAAAGTTATGATCATAACCGCCGCCAAATTTCAACTGCTCGTTATCGTCGTCTATCCTCGCGCCTATGGTTTGTGGTGAAGTAAAATCAAAAGGAGTCCCGGTTACGGTATCAACGGTACCTGTCGGGATCAAGGTATTATCAACCGGTGTGTAGTTGGAGGCCGCTATCTGTAAAGTATGACCAAGGATATCGCCGCTGCCCTCACCGTTAAGGTTAAAGTATGTATGATTGGTCATGTTTAGCACCGTAGCTTTATCCGTAGTACCTTCGTAGCTGATCAGGATAGCATTATCATCAGTCAGCTCATAAGTAACTTTGACATTCAAATTGCCCGGGTAACCTTCTTCCCCATCAGGCGAAAAATAGGTTAGCTCCACGGCTTGCTCATTCAGTTGTTTCGCATCCCAAACTACGTGGCTAAATGGCTTTTTCCCGCCGTGCAGGCTGTTAGGGCCGTTATTTACAGCTAGTTTGTATTTACGTTTATCTAACACAAACTCCGCGTTAGCAATGCGGTTACCATACCTGCCGATGGTGGCGCCGTAATAGTTATTCTGTTTAAGCAAACCGTCAAGGCTATCAAAACCTAATGCAACGCTTATCAAATCGCCTTTAGCATCGGGCACTAATATACCTACTACGTAAGCGCCGTAGTTAGTAATGGCTACTTGCATGCCGTTGCTATTTTTTAAAGTGAACAGATGGGTTTGTTTACCATCAATGGTTTGTTCGAAGGCTACTACGCCGGGTAGGTTGATAGATGTCATATGCAGATATTTCTTATTTCAATTAAAACGAATGTTAGTTAAAACATCCCTTGCTCAACAATTACCGAATCGCACACATAAGTTGGTACAATACCGGTGGAGTTTATTCGTGTTTGGTAATCTTGTGGCAAGGTATTTCCGGACAGTACTAATACTGTATCCAGGCCAAATTTATTACCGCCCAGTATATCGGTATGTAAAGTATCGCCTACCATTACAATCTCCTTTTTGCTTATCTGGCGATAGTCGCGTATCAGATCATAAGCAAACATGAACATCTGCGAATCGGGTTTACCAAAGCGGATAAACTCTTTACCTACAATGTTTTCTATCATGTTAGCTAAACCGCCTACGGCAATGGCAACATTATTAACGGTAACCGGATAAGCAAAATCGGTATTAGCTACAATTGCCGGTATTGGTCTACGACGAAGAATGTTTACGGCTATGTTCAGGTCTGTTCGCCAATCAAAACCTTCGTCATCCAAAAATATAATGGCGTTTACCTTGTCAATATTTTTATCATCAACCTGCCCTACCGGTATGGTATGCAGGCCAAGGCTTTCGATGTAATGCGCCGAGTTTTCGGTACCCAGGTAAGCCACAATCCCATCCTGCACCTTCAGATCAAGGTACTCTTTGGTTAACATACCCGATGATATAATGCACTCGGGCGTTATGGCGTGCAAACCCATTTTATGGTATGAGGCCGCCAGCTGCTTGGGGCTGCGCGATGCATCGTTGGTAACGATATAGTATTCTTTACGCTGTTGCTTCAGGTACTCAAAGGTTTTCTCAACCCCGGGTACCAGGCCCTGGTAGTTCTTTAACACCCCGAACGCGTCAAAAAATATCACATTGTACTTATCAATTATGGTTTTAAAGTTTTCGACGCGTTGCATTTTCTCGGGGTAATGTTATTTGAGGTTAAGCGCTTTAATTATCTTTTCGGCATCAAAATCCCTGTCTACCGACGGAAGATAGGTTTCAAAAGCTTCGGCTTGTAATTTCTTGGCGTATTGCTCAGCAAAGAAATACTTCCCGTCTTTTATTACATAATTCAGGATAAAGAAACGGTAAGCTTCCTTCAGGAATCTGATCTCATTTGCCGTTAACGGATTTACGTTATGATATTCTTCTAAAAATATAATGAAACGATCTTCCATTAAGGTATTGATACCGTAACTGAATACCGTTCGGTCGCCAACGTCAGACACTACCCTGCTAAAGAAATAAAAGTCCAACAAGCGATAGCTCATCCTAAACCAATCATAATCCCAACGTGAGTAAAGGTTAAGGTTTTGGTCTACAGAAAAATTGCCAATATTCCAGTCGATAAACACCGGAATGATCTCGAACGAACTCATGTTGTATTTAGAGCGATTTTTCAGGAATGTCTCGCAGTGATATTTCAAGAAATCAACCTGCATGGCACTGCCAAATTTCTGCTCGTTAATATCCAGTTGATGTAGTAACGAGTAAATATCTGTACGTAAGGTCTTTGACGATTTAGGCAATACATTTTTAGCACGCGAACAGGCTTTGTGAAACTTACCTATCTGCTGCCCTAATTTACGTATGTGGCTCTCATCCAAACGACGAGGTAACCGATCAAAAATACGGGTAGGGTTATAAAACACCACCCAAACATCATCCGTTAAATGTTTATAACGGTAAATATAAACGCGGTTATTTTTTAAGAGCGATTTGGATAATACGTTCTCAAACGGATACAACAGGTTATTGCAAAGGCTGTTTATAATGCGATGATCCTCTTTAAAATGCTCATACTTACCAAAATGCGATAACTTGGCAACAATGATATCATCATCATCAAAAGTTATCCGGAACACCCGGTTAGTTGACACCATAGCGCTGATGTCTTCAATACTTTTGATAGTTCTTGAAGCATCATACCCTTCCCACGCCTTCGTTATAATAACATTATAGTCCATTTGGTTTATTTGATAGCAAAGAGGTGCAAAGATATAATTCAGTGCATATTATGTTATAAAATATGATCTAAATTATCTCAAAATACCTTTTCAGCTCCCAATCGCTCACGCTTTTGGCATATTGTTTATGCTCCCAAAGGCGGGTTTGCGTAAAGTGCTCCACAAAACCTTCGCCAAATAGCTCTTTAGCCACTGCCGAATTTTGCATATCGGTAGCCGCGCTAAACAGGTTAGGTTGTATCTGACCGTTAGCTTTATTTAGATAGCCATTACCCATAGTTTGAGGAACATCTAACGATAATTTGTTTTTAATACCATACAAGCCCGAAGCTAATGCGGCCGCAATAGCGAGATACGGGTTAGTGTCAGCACCCGGCGTGCGGGTTTCTAAACGGGTGTAGGCTTCAGATGAATTCAGTACGCGGAACGCGGTGGTTCTATTTTCTACAGCCCAAGTCAAAGTTGTTGGCGCCCAGGCCCCTTCTACCAAGCGCTTATAACTATTGATGGTTGGCGCGTACATCGGTAAAACGTGTGGCAGGCAATGTAACTGACCAGCTAAATATTGCTTATGCAGTTCGCTCATTTTGTTAACGTCGTCCGCGTCATAAAACAAGTTTTGCGTTTGATCTTTAGTCCATAAACTTTGGTGGATATGGCCACCGCAGCCCGGTAAACTTTCATTCCATTTCGCCATAAAGGTGGCTGTGAGGCCGTGTTTGTAAGCAATTTCTTTAACAGCGGTTTTTAGCAACACTGCCCTATCCGCTGCTTCCATCACATGTGAATGCAGGATAGCGGCTTCATAAACACCGGGCCCTGTTTCTGTATGTAAACCCTCCACCGGAATATTAAACTGCAGCAATAAATTAAACAGATCGTTAAAGAAAGCGCTGTTCTCCGAAGTACGTAATATGGAATAACCAAACATACCCGGTGTTAGCGGCTGCAGATTAGTAAAGCTTTTATCCTGTAAACTTTGCGGCGTTTCTTTAAAGTTGAACCATTCAAACTCCTGCGCGAATTCAGGGTGGAAACCCATTTCTTCGCACTGCTTAGCAATACGTTTTAATAAGGTACGCGGACAAGCATCCAAACCATTTCCATCAGCATCGCTAAAATCGCCTAAAAAGAAAGGCATATTATCCTGCCAGGGCACGGTACGAAAAGTTGAGAGATCAATTCGGCATGGCTTATCAGGATAGCCGGTATGCCAGCCGGTTAGTTTCACATCGTCATAAACTACATCCTGACTATCCCAACCAAACACCACATCGCAAAAGCCATAGCCACCGTGTAAATTATCCAAAAATTTTTTTTGATGGATCACTTTTCCGCGTAGCACGCCATCAATATCGGCGAAAGCAAATTTTATGCGTTGTATGTTATTTTCCTGTAGATAGGCTTTTATTTGATGTTCGTTCATAGCAGCTAATAAAGATGATTCAATATTAAGCAAGATAAAGCCAATTTTGAAGATTTTCTACCTAAAAAACGCTTAATATTCTATATTTAATACCGATGAATCATCTATTGTTTGTTTATGGCTCGTTATTAAGTGCTGATAATTACTTCGCCAACTATTTAATGCGAAATGCGGAGCTGATCACTACGGGTACGTTTAATGGTATTTTGTATGATGTTGGGGAATATCCGGGTGCAATTGCGGGTGAAGAAGGCACTTATGCTATCGCCGGAAGCATCTATAAATTAAATCAGCCCCAAAAGGCTTTAGAAACATTAGACGAATACGAAGGCTTTGGTCCCGAGCAGGAACAACCCAATTTATTTATTCGTGAGCTTTTGTCGATTAAAACTCAAGTCGGGGTTTTAAGCTGCTGGATTTATTTATATAATCTACCCACACACGGTTTACACGTGATAACATCAGGCAATTATCAACAGTACTTAAAAAGCAAAGCATAAAAAAGGCGATGAGTAAACTCATCCCCTTTCAAGTATAATTAATTGCTAAAATTAAACTTTAGCAGTTTTAACTGTTTTAATGATAACAGCAGCAACTTTGTATGGATCAGCAGCTGAGTTAGGGCGACGGTCTTCCAGGTAACCACTCCAGTTATGATCAACCGCGTAAAGAGGGATACGGATAGAAGCACCACGGTCAGATACACCATAGCTAAAGTCGTGTATTGAAGCTGTTTCGTGTTTACCGGTTAAACGTTGATCGTTGTCGGCACCGTAAACTGCGATACACTCAGCAACTGCAGGACGGAAGGCCTCGCAAACTGCTTTAAATTTCGCTTCGCTGTTAGCTGTACGTAATAAAGTATTTGAGAAGTTAGCGTGCATACCTGAACCGTTCCAGTCTAAAGTACCTAACGGTTTGCAATGCCAGTTGATTGATACTCCGTATTTCTCACCAATTCTTTCCAGCAAATAACGGGCGACCCAGATCTGATCACCAGCTTCTTTAGCACCTTTAGCGAAAATCTGGAATTCCCACTGACCGGCAGCAACCTCGGCATTAATACCTTCTACGTTCAAACCAGCCTCTAAACATACGTCTAAGTGCTCCTCAACGATCTCACGACCGTAAGCGTTGTTAGCACCTACTGAACAGTAGTAAGGGCCTTGTGGTGCCGGGTAACCTGCAGCCGGGAAACCTAATGGTTTGTTAGTATTTGGATCCCAAAGAAAATATTCTTGCTCAAAACCGAACCAGAAATCATTATCATCATCCTGGATTAACGCACGACCGTTTGACTCATGTGGCTGACCATGTGAATCCAATACTTCGCACATTACTAAGTGTGCATTTTTTCTTCCCGGATCAGGGCAAGTGAAAACAGGTTTTAGAATACAATCAGACGAACCACCTGGTGCCTGCTCTGTTGACGAACCATCAAAGCTCCAGTTATCCAGATCTTCTACTTTGCCGCTAAATTCTTTAACAATTTTTGTTTTGCTACGAAGGCTTTGTGTTGGTTTGTAGCCGTCAAGCCAGATGTACTCTAATTTTGTTGCCATTGTTTAATTATTTGTAAAGATTGATTCAAATTATACTTTTTGTAACGATATGTTACGTTATGCAGACAAATTTAAAATATTAATTCTATTTTTCGCAAATATTATCAAAAAAATAGCAACAAAATTTAAAATAACACAAATACGTTACATAGTTATAGTAAAATCATAAAATTTTCGACCTGAAATAACCTTACTGTCAATTTTACTATATTAAAAAACACCTATTTTTACAATTTTGATAAAAACCGCAAAAACTTTAGGCTGTAACCAATTTTTATTTAAATGATAATTCAAAAATCACCAAAAATATTTTTAGCGGCACCTATTTGATTTTTTACCATAATTTAACGGACCTTGAAGCCCAATTCTGCTATTTTTTTATTAAAATTGCCGTCTGTTTAGTATTCCTTCTTTATAAATTATAAACGACTATGAAAATAACAGTTGTTGGTGCCGGAGCAGTTGGCGCTACATGTGCGGATAACATCGCAAGAAAAGAATTAGCTGAAGAACTTATTTTGTTAGACATACGCGAAGGTTTTGCTGAAGGTAAAGCTATCGATATGATGCAAACCTCTGCCCTGCTTGAGTTTGATACAAAGATCAAAGGCGTTACCAACGATTATGCCGCTACCGCCGATTCGGAAGTGGTTGTAATTACTTCTGGTTTGCCACGTAAACCGGGCATGACCCGCGAGGAACTGATTGGCGTGAATGCCGGCATTGTAAAAAGCGTTACTGAAAACGTTTTAAAACACTCGCCAAATACTATCATCATTGTGGTAAGTAACCCGATGGATACCATGAACTATTTAACCCTGAAAACTTCGGGCTTGCCTAAAAACCGCGTGATCGGTATGGGTGGCGCTTTGGATTCGGCACGTTTTAAATATTACCTGAGCCAGGAATTAGGCTGCTCGCCAGCTGATTTGAACGCGGTGGTTATTGGTGGTCACGGTGATACTACTATGATCCCATTGATCAACCATGCTACCTGGAACAGCATCCCGGTTACGCAATTCCTGAGTGCAGAACAACAAGAGAAAATTGTTAAAGCTACTATGGTTGGCGGTGCCACTTTAACCGGTTTGATCGGCACCTCTGCCTGGTACGCACCAGGCGCTGGTACAGCATTTATGGTTGAGGCTATCGTTCGCGATCAGAAAAAACTGATATCATGCGGTGTGGCCCTGGATGGCGAATACGGCCAAAGCGACATTTCACTGGTTGTACCGGTTGTGCTTGGTAAAAACGGTTGGGAAAAAATCGTCGACTTTAAACTATCTGCAGACGAGCAAGCTACTTTCAACAAGAGCGCAGACGCCGTACGTAACATGAACCAGGTTTTGGCAGACAGCAACCTGATCTAAGCAGATACTATAATAATATAGAAAGGCTTTCATCCAACCGGGTGAAAGCCTTTTTTCATTTACAAAGTGACACAAGTGTAGCGCTGTATGCGTAGCACGCTACACTGCTACACCTTTTGTAGTGTACGCTACACCCTTTTTATAGCTAATCTATCTTCTTATTCCTGTTCAGGTATAGCAGGTGCAACAAGCATACCCTTAGCCAGCACAACCAGTTCCAGGAAAATAGTTACAAATATCACGGTACGTTGTTCTTTAGAGGTGCAAGGCGCGCATTTTATGCCAAGTAGACATGGCGCGCATTGTGGTTGGAAGTAAAAATATAGCAAAGCCCCTGCTATCAAAACAACAATACCGGCAATTATTGCTTGTGTTACGGTTTTTATGGGGATGTATTGGGATATCTTCATTATTCCAAAGGTAATTATTTGTTTATTTCCGTAACCCAAAATCAGCAAAGTTACGCCAGTCCGATTTCCCCTCCCCAATTATTATCAATTTAAAAACATTATATATTAATATTATCCTACCATAACTTGCTCTGTAATAAAAGTATTATTGCATATCCAGCTATCTTTACATCGTTATTACAACGCTATCCTTATGGACGATTTTTTAGCAGCCCGCTCGCAAATGGCCCTTTCGCTGGGCTTTCACATCATCTACTCGTGTATTGGTATGGTTATGCCTGTATTTATGGCCATATCACACTATAAATATTTAAAAACGGGCAAACCGGTGTATAAAAATATCACCCAGGCCTGGAGCAAGGGCGTAGCTATTTTTTTCGCCACCGGCGCAGTATCAGGTACTATGCTATCCTTCGAACTGGGTTTACTGTGGCCAACATTCATGAAACATGCCGGACCTATCTTCGGTATGCCTTTTTCGCTGGAAGGTGTAGCCTTTTTTATCGAAGCTATCGCGCTCGGCTTCTTCCTGTACGGCTGGAACCGCCTCAACAAATGGTTCCACTGGTTTACAGGTGTATTGGTTGGCGTAAGTGGCATTGCGTCGGGCATATTAGTAGTATCTGCCAATGCCTGGATGAATAGCCCTTCCGGCTTTGATTATGTAAACGGCAAATACCTAAATATAGATCCTATCAAAGCCATGTTTAACGGTGCCTGGTTTTCCGAATCATTACACATGACCATCGCTGCCTTTGCCGCTACAGGTTTCGCCGTAGCGGGGATACACGCGTTAATGATCTATCGTAAACAAAACATTGAGTTTCATACCAAATCATTCCGTATCGCCATTGTGTTTGGTGCCATTGCCGCCATACTTCAGCCTTTAAGCGGCGACTTATCAGCCAAACATGCGGCTAAGCGCCAGCCTGCTAAGTTGGCCGCTATGGAAGCTCACTTCGAAACCAAAGCAAATGCACCATTGCTAATAGGCGGTATTCCTGACACCGCTGCTAAAAAAGTGAACTACGCCATCGAGCTACCCGGCATGTTGAGCTTTTTGGTGCATGATGATTTTAAAACTCCGGTAAAAGGCTTGGATCAGATCCCTAAAAAAGACCAGCCACCTGTTGCCATTACGCATTACGCTTTCCAGATCATGGTGGGTCTGGGTATGGCGATGATGGCCTTGGGCATTATCTATTTTATCGCGATAGCAAAAAAACGCGACTGGCTTACCAAAAATTGGTTCTTAGAACTGTTTATCATAGGCACACCGCTGGGTTTTATCGCCCTCGAGGCCGGCTGGACGGTTACCGAAGTTGGCCGCCAACCCTGGATCATACAGGACGTGATGCGCACTGCCGACGCTGTGACGCCAATGCCTGGGATACAATATTCGTTTTACCTGTTCAGCTTTATTTATTTTACGCTGAGTATTGCGGTGATAGCTTTATTGCAAAGGCAAATTAAAATGGTACCGAAGCTTTATAATGATTAATTAATAAAACGCCCGTCATTACGAGCGTAGCGTAGTAATCCCCGATAGAAAGGCAACCTCGGGATATGTTTCGCTTGGAGATTACGACGCTCGTACCTCGCTCGTAATGACGTAAAAGTTCACAACATAAAAAACATAAACTATGCTAACCGTAGTTATCCTATTTCTAGCTTTCGCGATACTATTATACTTCCTGCTTGGCGGGGCCGATTTTGGTGCGGGCATTATTGAGCTTTTTACATCAGATGGTAACAAGCAGCGCACCCGAAGCACCAGTTACCAGGCCATTGGCCCTATCTGGGAAGCTAACCACATGTGGCTGGTTATCGCTGTTGTTATCCTGTTTGTGGGTTTCCCCAACATTTACAGTACGCTTTGTACTTACCTGCATATCCCTATTTTGGCTTTATTGATGGGCATCATTGCCCGGGGCACGGCTTTCACCTACAGGCACTACGATGCAGTTAAAGGTCAACGTACACAGAATTTTTATAACCACATATTTGTTTACTCCAGTTTTTTAACGCCTTTGTTTTTGGGGATAATAGCAGGTAGCGCTTTATCACGCAAAATAGATTTTAAGGCTACTAACTTTATGGATGCTTACGTGTACGGATGGCTAAATGGCTTCTCGATTGCCGTTGGTTTGTTTACAGTGGCCCTGTGCGGCTTTTTGGCAGCCATTTATTTAATTGGCGAAGCTGATAACGATTTTGACGCCAAACGTTTTATCCGCAAAGCGAAAGTATTAAACATTGTCGCTTTCTTTTGCGGCGGCCTGGTGTTTCTTACCGCCGAAACCGAAGGTATCCGCATGGCTAAATGGATATTTGGTAACCTCGTTAGTTTAACTGCCGTGATACTGGCTTCGCTTTCGCTGGTACTATTGTGGATCAGCATTGCAGGCGGTATGCGTTACATAGCGCGTGGCCTGGCTGCTTTCCAGGCGGCCATGATCATATTGGCGGTTGGCTACACGCATTATCCTAATTTTATTATGGATAAAAATGGCGATAACATGTCCTTACTAAGCGACCACGCCAACAGTAAAACAATTGATGTGCTAGGTACCGCGCTGCTTATTGGCAGTTTATTTATACTACCGGCGCTTTTCTATTTGTACTACGCGTTCCGTCATAATACACCCGACGAACAGCACTAAACAAAAAACGGGACGAAATTTACATCCTGTCCCGTTTTTATCCAATAATTATCAAATTCTATATTATCAGAATTTATGGCCTATCTACTTTATATCCCAGGCCAATATTTACATTTATGAAAACATTACTCTGCTTATTATTAGGTCCGTTTTGCAAATCGTAATCACTGTTGATCTTCCAGTTATTATTTGATGTTTGCAGATAGTAACCAAATCGTACACCAATAGGCAAGCTACGGTGTATAGTGTAATTATCCACCTTTTTGTCCTTTACTCCTATCAAATAGTCAAAGCCGGCACCAAATTCTAAACCTAAACGTGGGTTCCACAATGTTTTGTTCGCTGTTTGATTTAATATTTGGGATGAAAAATTCGGGCTACGTTCTGTACCCGCATCATCGCGAATATTTAAACGCGCGGCCGCGAGATTTAAGCCAACAAACGGAAAGGCGCGCATTTTGGGGTTGGCAGAAACATTATAACCCGCACGACCATAAATTTGATATTGATTGTATTTAGCTTTTATACCATTAGTTGCGTTAGGGGCCGAATTAGACATAAAACTGGCGCCAATACCATCCTCTAACATCCATCTTTTGTAAACATGATTCATAGATAGGTTGAGCCAATAATTATTATCAGGCAGTGCCGGTATGCCGTTGGCATTTAAAACATTATTAAGAGGCCCTAGTTTACTTTGGCGGTACATACCCTGTATCTGCATGGTTCCGGCAATTTCTTTTTTCTCGTTGCTTTGTGCCATCGCAGGAAGGACACCGGAAACAAAGCCGGCTAAAAGCAGTAGGTTACTGATCGTTTTTTTCATAGTAATGGTTATAGTTTATTTGATAACTACAAAAAGACACCCATTGTTTAACTTAAACGATAAAACTTAACCCTATAGCTTTATCCCCCAGACACTAAAACAAAGAACGGGGCAAGGAAATCGCTTCCATAGCCCCGTTTAGCAGGGGCTTTTGTGGGGCCCTTGCTTTCTATCAATCATCAATCAAACGTATTATATTGTGCGACCAAGGCTTACGAAGTTTTTTAGAAACTTCGTAAGCCTGTCATTTCTTCTCCAGCAACGTCCTCTTTAAAAAGTCCGCCGCGGCGTTGTTCACTTTCAAAATATTGCTATACTTCATCCAATGGTGCGAATCATCAGGTATAACCAATGTTTCAAAATAAGGCTTACCGGCAGTTTCAAACCTGCGGATGAGCGACACGCCGGCACTAAAGGCTACATTTCTATCATCATCCCCATGGATAACCATGGTAGGCGATGTCCAGGCATCTAAAGGTTCGGCCGAATTACCATGAATGATTACGCCTGATTTAAACAGCTTTGAATCGCGTGCCAAAGCACTAGCGGTTAAAGCACCACCGGCTGATCCACCATAAACACCAATACGCGCTGTGTCCACGTTAGCCTGCGCGGCCAGCCAGTCACCACCGGCTTTAACATCAATATAATTAGCACCTGGTGTTGAGGGACGGTTAAAATCATAACCATAACCTATACCGTTACGATAGTTTACCGATAGCACAATAAAACCCATATCGGTTAAATATTGATTCAGGGCATAATCGATCGAGTAATAATCCATATGATGCCAGCCTAATAACATTTGCCTTTGCGGGCCACCATGAATGTAAACTATAGCGGGCTTTTTAGCTGGCCCACCTACAGGTGTAAACAGCTGCGCATGCACCAGTTGGCCATCCGGCGATTTATAGATAACCTGCTTTGGGGTAACCATCTTGGTAGCTGGAAATGTAGCGGGTATCAGCTTCTCGCCTACAAGTTTAATTTTACGCGTGCTTATTGGCATTATAGCAATGGTTAACGGGCGTTGTCCGTTAGCACTATAAAAGGCTACGGCCGAACCGTCACCGGTAAGTACGGGATAAGTTTCAATATCACTACCGGGGGTTAATACTTCCATATCAGCTTTGTCCACCGATACACGAACAACGTGCCTGCGGTCGATATCCAGTTGCTTGTCAGGTCCGGTATTTCCACTAAATATCAAATATTTACCATCACTGCTTAGTTTTATTTGTTCGCATTGAAAATCGCCGGGTGTGAGCAGCATGGGTTCGCCACCTTCGGTATTCATGGCATACATGTGTGGCCAGCCATCTTTATAGCTGCAAAAAACAATTTTGTTGGCAGCCCAGAATAAGTTGGCGCCGCCATCGGTACCGGGTAGACCTTCATTGGGCTTCGTCCCGCTTTTCCATATCATTCTACCTGTGCCGGTTGCCACGTCGGCTGTCCAAAGCGCCCACTCCTGCGCACCTCGGCCGCCGCCTGCCGCCATTGCGGGAGCAGTTGTTGCTGCCGGTGTCGGTGTCGCAGTTTCGGGCGGGCGGGCCGCCCCCCTGCCCCTGCCTGCTGCTGTCGCAGGTGCTGCAATTGTTGGCGCAACGCCAATGCCTGAAGTTGGTGGTATTACCAAACCCGGGGTGCGTATAAATACTATTTTTTTACCATCGGGCGACCACCTTGGCGACGCGTCGCGATTAAAGGCCGGCGCCATCCAGCTTATCGGCGAATTAGAATTTGTGTAAATACCTATAAACGCATGATCTGTACGGTTGCAAACAAAAGCAAACTTTGAGCCATCAGGCGACCATTGAATTGAACTAAACTCGCCACGCACACCAACGGCAGCCACTGCCGGTGCCGAACCATCAATTTTAGCAACCCAAATCTTATCCTCATTTATCCAGGCAACTTTATCACTTTTGGGTGAAGGAACGGCATAGTCGCCATCGCCCAATAATTTGGGAACGCCGCCGGTGAATTTAACCGTCCACACCTGTATTTTAGGCGGAATGGCATCATAAGCCGGGTTGACAATAACACTCCGATCGCGGTTGCCACTATGTTCGCCACCACGCACATAAACTACCCATTGGCCATCAGCAGATACAGATAGGCTGGTAATTTCCTGCCCGTCATCCCTCGTGTAATTAGTTAGTCTGCGCAGCGCATAAGTTGGGCCTTCGGCTACGTAAATATTACGCATGCCCAGTTCTTCCACACTGGTGGCTATCCTCGTCCCTCGCCCTGCGGCAGTAATATCACGCGGGAAAGGATAGTTTGTAACTGCCTTCATGGTGAACGATTGCGCGTTCACCATGAAAGTTTGCAGTACAAAAGCAGTTATCAGGGTATTTAAAAATGTAACCTTTTTCATCACAGGTTTGATTTTAAATAGGGTGATCAGTCAGCTGTTAAAAATCATCATCCAGGAAATTCATACGCGGCATACCTATCGGCGCACCCGGAGGGGTTGCCAGTTCAGGTTCGGTAGCATATTTCTCAGGAGTAACTTTAAACGCTTCTATTGAAGCCAGGCCGTACAATATGTTTGCTTTTTTGCGATCATCAGCTGTAGAAGACTCTTTCGTCATCCAATCTTTCAATTTTTCAACCTCAAGCAAGGCCTGTCCCCTTGCAGTTTCAGACGCCGAAGTATTAGCGGCCAATTGCAACAGGTAGTTAAGTGTAAGGTTGTTTACCATTACCTGTAACTCGCCTTTATAACCATCGGCCAATGGTGTTTTCCACGTTTTTTCCAATATTTTATCAGCTACCGCTATAAAGCCTGGTTGTTTGCTGTCGCGAGCGTGATACTCTATCAAACGTGCGGCTCGTTCGGCATTTAACAACGATGAGATTGTTTCCTGCGCTGCTGTTTGTGCTGCCGCGATAGGATCAAACGTTGGACCGGTATAACCGGAGAATGTTTCGATACCTGCCGGATAACCTGTTGGGCGAGGCGGAATTTTAGCGATCAAACCATCAGGCAAAGCCAATGCCTCCGGCGATACAGTAGCCATCAGTGCATCAAATGCTTTCCATTGCTGAGCCGGGTCAACCATTTTGGTCGGCACCTGCGCGTCGCCTTTTACAGCGTGAGTAAAATATAAACCACCTACTGATTTAGCCACGGCTTCTATCTGGTAACGATGTAACAAGTAAATAGGCACCAACACTTCTTCTATAGTTGACATCGGCGCATCAGGACGGATAGCTTTTTCAGAGAATTTATCCAATACAATTCTTCTTACTTTCATCAGCTTGTCCAGCTCAGCAATAGGTTCGCCGCCGTCATCCCATTGGTGCGATGCAGGGTGAACATAACCGCCAATATCGGGGATGTATTGGAAACCCAGTTTAATGGTTTCGTTCATGATCTTATCCAAGGCGGCATCCTCATTTACACCTTTGGCAAATTCAGAATAGCCCCACATCACGGCACGCTTATCCCAGGCGCCAATGCCTTTGGCGTAAGCGTCAGACAGGTCGATAGTACCGTCAGCTTTCAGATCAATTTTAGGGAAAGGGTAATCCATTACCGATGCGCGCTCTTTAGGGCTTGCGGCAAAGTTATGGGTAAAGCCCAGGGTATGGCCAATTTCGTGTGCTGATAACTGGCGGATACGGGCCAATGCCATAGTTTTTAAGCGCTTGTCTACGGGTTTGCCATCTACATACGGTTGCAATAAACCTTCGGCTATCATGTAATCCTGGCGGTGACGGTCGGAACCCAAAGTCACCACGCCTTTGATGATCTCGCCGGTACGTGGATCGGTATATGACGCACCTGATGAGAACGCGCGCGGCGAGCCGGAACGGTTTATCCAGTTCACTACGTTGTAGCGGATATCCATTGGGTCGGCGCCTTCAGGCAATTCCTTAACCTGGAAGGCGTTTTTAAAACCGGCAGCTTCAAAAGCCTGGTTCCACCATGCGCCACCTTCTATTAAGGCTTTTTTGATCTCGTCGGGAGCGCCACGATCTACATAATAAACTATCGGCTCAACGGCTTCGCTCATGGCAGCACCGGGATCTTTTTTAAACAAGCGATGACGACGGCTAAAGCGTTTAACGATCGGTTCTTCCATCGGCGTTGAAAAATCCATGTAGCTGAATATATTGAACGAGCTGCGCGGATCGAATTTGCGCGGTTTGTATTTATCATCGGGCAGTTCCACAAACGACTGGTGCATTTTTACGGTAACCGCTGTTGGGTCGGGCGCAATACCGCCGCCGCCACCAAAACGACCACCGCCGGGTGTGCCGCCCACAAAAGTGATCAGCGCCTCAAACTCGGTGTTTTTTGGGAAGTTGCGCGTGTTAGGCATATAAACGGCCGACCGCGTTTCATCAACACGATAACCGGCACCGCCTGATGTAGCGCCACCAAATCCGCCACGTGCACCTGCAGCCGCAGCACCGCCACGACCACCACGTGCAGTAGCACTTGCGCCTAACCTACTACCAATACCCTGGCTATCGCGAACGATAAACGGAGTGATATCGATCAACATTTTATCGCCATCAACAGCTACCGGTGTAAAGCCCCAGATAACTGACTTGGCAAAAGCGTTCTCTACCGCGTGTATTTCATCAACATTGGTGGTTACAGCGCGATAATCATAATTAGGCTCTATCAATAACACCTTAGGCCCAACTTTAGAGAATTTGGCAATGTTAGCCGAAGCCTGTCCCCTTTCGGCAGAACGGCCTGCGCCATCGGTTAACGAGGTGAAGTATAAAAACTCTTTGTCGAATTTATCCACCTCCAACAATACTTTACCGCTTTTATCATCATAATAAAAGTTAAAGTATCCTTCAAACTTTTTCATGCCCTGGGTTGCGGTTTCAATGCTAACCACCGCGGTTGGGGCACCTGCACCCGCCGGGCGGGCACCACCTGTACGGCCCCCTGTTGGCGTTTGCGCTATAGAATGGCCGCTCACGGCAATCATTCCTGCTACTAATAATAGGTTTAATTTCATGATATAGGGTTTATTAATTAATTGATCATGGGTTTGGAAGACATAATAAATTGATAGAAGTTTCGGCAGATGATATCGGCCAGATAAACCTGTTATCCGTAGCCGCAATAGCCGGCGCGCTTGCCGAAGCGCTTGATTTGGCAGGCAGGGTTTGCTGCAGCCTCATCAAATCAGGCACACGAAAACCTTCGCCCAAAAACTCTATCTTTTTCTCCAGTAAAATGGTTGCTAATAAGGCATCCTGTGTAGCAACACTAGCCGGTGCAAATACAAAACCCGTGCTTGACCGTTGCCTAACCGCTGTAACCAGCGCAATAGCCTTGGTCATATCAGCCGGAACTCCTGAACGGGTTAATGCTTCGGCATAGTTTAATAATACCTCCGGGTATCTTATAACCGGCACGTAATCAGAAAACGTTGAAGCAACCTTGTACTTCGACAGCCACTTTTGGCCGGTATTGGTAAATACAAAATTCTTGCGCGCATCGGTTGAGGCGGCGCTGTAAACCGCATCAGCAATAGTGCCCGCCGGATTAAGGTAAAACTCGCCGTTACCAGGCGCTATGTTGAAATAGTATGCCAGTTGATTTTGAGTGCCCGGTGTTTCGGTAGGCGTAAATGGTAACGAGAAAACTGCTTCAGGCCCTACGTAGCTACCCGCAAATGGCGTAGCCACGCTGGCCTCCATTTTGTTGGCAACGCCTGTAGGTGCCTGGTATGGTGCTGCTGCCGATACGATCTTAGCCGCTTCGGTAATTACGCCCGGGTAGTCGCCTTTTACCAAGTTAACACGTGTTTTAAGCGCAATAGCTGTATTTTTATTGGCACGGGTAGTGTTTAACGACGCTGTGCTGTAAGTAAGCGGCAGGCCGGTTTCCGCATCGTTCAGGTCGCTTAATATTTGCGCATAAACCTGGGCTACGGTGCTTCGGGCCAGTTGGTTATTATTGGTATCAAACTCCGGCTTTAAGCGTAAAGGTAACCCCATGTTTGAGCCACTGCCTTTAGTGTAAGGTTGAGCATAAGTTTGCACTAAAGCGAAATAACATAATGCCCTAACAAACTTTGCTTCGGCAGTGTAGTTGGCGTATAGCGCGGCGCTTACTTTGCTTTTATTAACCTCCAAACCCGCTAAAAAGGTATTTACCCTGTTAATAGTTGCGTAACCAGCGCTCCATAAGCTTTGTACCTCGCTGGTGCTTGAGCTAACGTTTTGGCTCCAGGTTGACTGGCCGGTTACCAGGTTAGGTTTGTTCATAATGAACTCATCAGCCCTTAATTCGTTATAAATAATGTATCGGCCGCCATAAAAAGCTCCTGCTTTCATAGACGCATACAAACCGTTAATCTGGGCTGCTATACGCTCGGGCGTATCAAAAGCTGCCGATTCGGGCAGGCTGGTTATCGGCGTAGGGTCGAGCAGGTTTTTGGTGCATGATGTAGCGTTCATCATCAATGCACTCAGTAATGAAACCCTAAGTATTATCCCTTTATATTTTTGTGTCGTTTTCATGTTTAATCTGATTAAAATCCAACAGTTAATCCTAAGGTGAATGTTTTACCGGCCGGAACAGAGTTCTTATCCCGGCCACCAGCTGTGTTTGAATCTGCGTTAGCAGATATCTCCGGATCAGAACCTGTGTACTTGGTATACAATATGAAGTTACCGGCCGAGCCATAGAACCTCACCGAGTTCACGCCTATTTTTTGGCATATCCCGGCAGGTAATCTGTAGCCTAACGCGGCAGTACCCAGCTTAATGTATGAACCATCCTCTACGTTGTAAGAGTTTGGAAGTACAGATCCGCTGGCGTTTTGGTCATTGTAGTGAAGAGCCGGGATATCTGTTATCTGTCCCGGGGTCGTCCAGCGGCGTAGTATATCAACCTGGTTGTTAAAGAAACGGTTATCTAACAAGGTAGCCTTGGTACCATTATATATTTTGTTACCACCAGAGTAAACGATATTCACCGTCAGGTCGATATTTTTATAGCTGAAGTTGTTATTGAAACCACCGTAATAAGTTGGTAAGGTATTGCCTAAAATAACACCATCTGCATAAGCATCTAAAGCGGGCGCAGATGTGCCATCAAGGTAAGTCCAGGCGCCACCTACAGGGTTATATTGTACGGTTTTACCGGCTTTATTAATATAGGTACGTAAACCGTTAGCAGGGTTAACGCCATTGGTTTCAACCACGTAAACCGAGCCTATGGAATACCCTACACGAGTAATATTGGTTGTTTCGGTACTGCTTGTCCATATATCGTTGATACCCGGCGATAATTCGGTAACCTTGTTGGTAACCGTACTGAAGTTAAAGTTTGATGTCCATTTAAATTTGCCCTGGTCAAGTATGTGTGCTTCAACATTAAACTCAAAGCCGCGGTTATACATGGAGCCAACGTTGCTGGTGATAGAGTTACCCGGAATACCTTTCGATGGAGCCTGCGGAGCGGCAAGAATAAGTCCGTCAATATTGTTCATGAAATAATCAGCATCAAACACGATCTTGTTGTTCATGAAACCAATATTGATACCGATGTCGGTTTTCTTACTTAGCTCCCATTGTAAAGTTGGGTTACCGGTTTGGGTTGATGATAGTGAAGCAACACCACCATAAACGCCAGATCCGTATAATGATAATGAAGAATAGTTGCCAATACCACCGTTGTTTCCAACCGTACTGTAGCCCCCTCTAAGTTTTAATAATGAAATTGTTTTTGACAGGTTTGAATTTTGAAAGAAGCCCTCTTCGGCTACGTTCCAACCAATTGAACCACCACCAAAATTTCCGTATTTATACCCTGGTGCCAAGGCCGACAGTCCATCCCTTCTGAAACTTGCGCTTAATAGATATTTTTTATCATAGTCGTAAGTTAAGTTACTTAGGTACGAGCGCAATCCGTTTTCGCCAAAAGTGCCGCTTGATCCGCTGATGACAGAATAACTACCAAAAAAGCTTTCGTAATAACGGTCGTTCAGGTTGGTTTTGGTTACACCCCACGATTCGGTAGTAGTATGTATTTCCTGGTAAGCCGCCAGTAAGTTAATACTATGCTTTTGAGCAAATGTTTTGGTATAGTTTAAACTGGTGGTCATATCGCTACGCCTGTTATTGCTTGAACTGTTGGTTGCCGAACCATTACTTGCAAAACCACCTGCCTGGTAAGGGTTGCTAAATGATTTGTTCACCGTATTTAAATCATTCTGACTGTAATTTAATTTAGCTTTCAGACCTTTTATCAGCTCGATCTCCACAAATAAATTACCCAGTAACGATTTACTTTCCGAAGTAAACTTATCGTGCTCCAATTGTGGAAGTGGGTTGTAATAACCTGTTAATACCGTGTTTGCGCCGTAGCCTATGCCGCTGCCGTTCAGGTTATAAGTACCATCATCGTTTAATGGCGATAAGTTTGGCGATAACACCATCGACTCGCGCACCAGGTTATTTAAACCAAAGGTGTTACCAAAGCCGCTGGTTAAGTTATTATTTAAGGTATTACCGTATGATATGTTGGCACCTATGGTGATAGCTTTAGTTAGCTTATGGTCTATATTAAAACGTGTTGTCCCACGTTCAAAGGTATTTTTCACCAGGAAACCTGTTTGATCAGAATATCCTGCAGATAAGAAGTAATGCGTACTTTCTGAACCGCCGGCCACACTTAAGTTATGATTTTGCGAATGGCCGGTTTGGTAAACCAGGTCGTACCAATTGGTTTCAACTTTTGATCCATCTGGTCTGTAACCAATAAAGTAAGCCGGTGCCGAGCCGTTGTTAGCCAACGATTCGTTTTTGATCATCACATAATCATCAGCGCCTAATAACTTAGGTAACTTTGGTTTCGCGGTGAAACCAAACCAACCATCATAAGTTACCTTGGGTTTACCGGCTTTACCTCTTTTGGTAGTGATAACAACAACGCCATTTGCTGCACGCGAACCATAGATAGCAGTGGCCGATCCATCTTTCAATATATCTAACGACTCAATATCATTGGTATTTAAGGTTGATAAAGGGTTATTCTCGGCTGAGTTACCCACATCACCTGTAAACGACGTCACACCGTCGATAATAATCAACGGATAAGCACTAAGTGTAATAGAGTTAGTTCCCCTGATACGGAAAACCGGTGCAGAGTTTAACGAACCGCTGGACGAGGTTATTTTAACACCTGCAGCCTGCCCGGCCAGCGCCTGGTCAAAACTTGGCACCGGACGGTTCTCTATCTGTTTAGCGCCTACGTGCGACGCCGAACCCGTGAATTCGGCTTTGTTTTGCACTGTATAGCCCGATATTACGACCTCGCTTAACTGGTCGGCAGCTTCTGATAAAGTAACGTTGATTACACCGGCACTACCAACTTTATACTCTTTGGTTTTAAAACCAACCATGCTAAATACCAGTACATCTTTCTCGTTATCAACTTTAATCGAAAACACACCATCAGCGTTGGTTTGCACACCCTGGCTGGTACCTTTTATCATAACTGTTACGCCCGGCAAGGGTTGTCCTTTGTCGTCTTTTACGGTACCGCGCACGTCAATAACCACAGGAGCCGCGATGGGCGTAGGCTGCTTTTTTAATTGGAGAACGATGGTTTTGTCGACAATACTATAGGTTAGGGGTTGGTTTGTAAAGCACTCATCAAGCACATCTGCCAGCGGGGCGTTCTTTACATTGATATCAACCGTTTTCGAAAGCTTGATCCACTCCTGGTTATACAGAAACAGAAAGCCTGTTTGCTTTTTAATTTCTACAAAAACTTTCTCTAACGATGTGTTGTGCTGGGTAAGTGTGATCTTTTGAGCAGATGTACTGGCATGTACCTGCATAAAACCAACAAAAAGTAGCGCAATAATAATCCTCATCCTCAACAGTATTTTTTTGTTGATCCTCAATCCGGCCAGCGTTGCAAACAGGTGGTTTATAGGTAACCACGTGCCGGCCTCAGTTTTCAGGGTTTGTTTTGCCCGTTTGTAATAATTTACACGCGCATTGTAGCAAGTAGCATTTAATTGCATAGTTTTGCATTGTTTAGGGGTTAATAATAAATTGCTTTACACGAAGTTTTTTTTGTTCGCCCTCAATCATTTAGCTGGGGACGGTGGTGCGTCTCCGGCTCTTTTTTTGCAAGCGTTTTTTAGGGGTGTTCATGGGTCCATACGCATAGCTATTTTAGTTTAGTTATCATATACTTTTAATTTTTTCCCATCCAGGGTTATTCTCAATCCGCTTAGTTCAAGCATCTTTGTCACTTCGGTTAATCTTGAGTTTCGTGATATATAACCCGTAAGGCGCTTATCAGGTACTTTGTCCATATACACTACTTCTACGTTGTACCAGCGCTCTATCTGCCGCATCATATTATGCACGCCCGCGTTATCAAAATTAAAGAGGCCGTTTTTCCAGGCTATGGCATCTTCGGCGTTTACATTTTTAACCTTTATCTGGTCGGTTACTTTAGCCTCCTGTCCCGGTGTTATTATTTTGTTGAGCGAACCTTTTTTTACGTCTATTGACCCTTCCAGCAAGGTTGCTTTTATACTATGTTCGTTTGCATAAGCCATCACATCAAAATGAGTACCTAATACTTCTATCGATGTATTATCAGCCAGCTTTACAACAAAGGGCATATTTTTATTCTTCGCCACTTCAAAGTAAGCCTCGCCTACCAGTTCAACTTCGCGTTTAGCGCCTTTAAAGGCCGTAGGGAATTTTAAAGATGTTAAGGCGTTTAGCCAAACCCTGCTACCATCCGGCAATGCTATTTGATATTGCCCGCCGCTTAGTGTGCTCACCATGTTCATTTCCACCTTATCATTCGCTACATCCTCCGTATTATAAACCAATTCGCCGTCGTGCGTTTTATTAACACGGGCATTTCCTTGTTTGGCGATTACGCCATTGGTAGCATTGTCAAGCACCATGGTTGATCCATTGGCCAGCGTTAACACTGCTTTATTATTATTACCTGCTTTGTGTGGCGTATTCTTTTTCAGTTTTACAATTGCCACACCCTGTTTAACCACAGGTGTCTTGATGTAATACACGCCACAGGCAAAAACTAATATTAGCACAGCGGCAGCTTTATAAAGTACAGTTATATTTAGTCTTCGCACAGGCGTCTCGGCCTTTTGAACCTCCCTTATATTATAAAACAACCTTTCTTTTAACTGCTTTTCATCATAGTCGCCGGCATCCCAATGCAAATCATTTCGCGGTTGCTGATTATACCAGGCTTCCAGCAGTTCAAGCTCTTCGGGGGTAATGGTACCTTTTAACCATTTGGCCGAAAGTTCACGTTGTTTCTCTGTAGATAGGTGCTGCATTTAAAAGCCTTTACATCATAGCGTGTATAAAGTACACCAAACCCTTAGTCAATATTTAAATATTTTTAACAAAATCCAATATTTATTAAATAGTCTATAATTATATAATACAAATCATATAATTATGATAAAAACAAAGAGTAAATAAAATGGATTTTTAAAGAAGATTACACAAAGAAGCTACTCAGGCTCACGCGTAGTGTTTTTAGCGCTTTGCTGATATGGGCTTCAACGGTTTTGTGTGAGATATCAAGCGTGTCTGATATTTGTTTGGTAGATAAACCCTGCTCGCGGCTAAGCCTGAACACCAGCTGGCATTTATCGGGTAGTGTATGAATACTTAACTCGATCTGACTTTTCAGTTCATCAAAATCAAGCCATTGCTGGGTGGAGTGATCCTGAGTAGGCAGCATCACTATATCATCAATATATACGGGTTGTTTTTTGCGTTGTGCCAGGCGGGCCATTACCTCGTACTTTACTACCGAAGCGATGTACGTATGAAAGCTATACTTAAGGTGCAGCGTATGGCGACGGCGCCACAAGTTAATAAAAGCATCCTGAACAACTTCCTCGGCCAAATCGTACGATTGGAGGACAGAATAAGCCTTTACCAGCATCCTGTTCCAATACCTATTGTACAATAATCGGAACGCTTCATTGCTATTTTCCGTTACCAGTACAACCAGTTCTTCGTCAGAAAGCTTTTTGCCTATTGCCATTTTGCTTAAATTAATCACCAGTTTATCAAAATCGCCTCAGTTGAGCGCTATCAATGTTATAAATTTAGCAATAAATAAGCTTAACGTTAATTTAATTTTACCAAATAAGTCTATTTTTAATATTTTATTATTTTAAATCTATTTATTTTTTAATTAATTTAAAATAAACCACAAAATAAACTACATAATTAAACAATTATTAATAATAACACACTCAAAAATCAATAACATTTAGTTCAATTTTGAAAAAACAACAATAAATACAAGTTAAAACATCTATAAAAATGAATTATTAACTATAAAACCAAACAAAAACATTATAAAATCAAAAATCCACTTTGAATTTTAAATACAAAGTGGATTTATAGTGTAATTAATACACTAGTTCGATTTATTTGGTGGCGATAGTAATATTTCCACCATTCTTAAACAGATCGTGCGATACAAAATAATCGGCAACAGGTTTACCATCTACCTTAACAGATGTAATAGCCCTACCCTTGCCAGGTTTTGATATGGTAATGGTTTTACCGGTGCTGGTTTTCCATTTTACCTCGTCAAACAATGGCGCGGTAACAATATATTTTGGATCAGTTGCCGAGAATGGATAAATACCTACCGAACTAAACACAAACCAGGCCGACATTTCGCCCGCGTCATCCATACCGGCCAGTTGGCGGTTACCTGGCGTAATACCGTATAAGTTGTTCATTATATTGTCCAACACCTTTTGTGTTTTCTCCGGCTTGCCTATAAATGTGTAGGCGAATGGTGCTTCATGATCTGGCTGGTTACCTTGGCAATATTGACCAATAAAGGTTTCTATATTACGGGCAATGTATTTAGGATTCCATGGGACGGTGAAGAATGAATCCAGCTTGGCTTCAAATCTTGCTTTGCCACCATATAGTTCAATCAGTCCCGGCATATCATGCGGCGCAAAGAATGAAACCTGCCATGCATTTGCTTCGCGGAACATATATTCGTAGTAGGGATATTGCGGGTCGAAGTTTTTGATAAATGTACCATCCGCCAGTTTACCACGCATAAAGTTTACACTTTTATCAAAAACGTTTTTATAGTTTTTTGAGCGGGCCATTAAGGTGTTATAGTTTTCGGTATCACCCAATTTCTGCGCCAGCAAGGCTACTGAATAATCATCGTATGAATACTCTAGGGTTTTTGACACACCTGCAGTGCCTTTACTTTCAACACGCGGATTCGCAATTTCAGGGTCAGGAATGTAGCCTTTAGCCAGGTAATCGGCTAGGTATTGACGACCGCCCCTGCTTCCGCGTTCTCCGCTGGCAGGTACGTTTGCATTCCGTAACAATATCTGATAAGTACCTTTCACGTCAAAATCAGTAATTCCACGCAGGTAGGCGCCAACAATTGATGAAGCACCATGGTCGCCATGGAAGAAGGTTGGGATGTAGCCGGTTTTGTCGCCAACATCTTTCATAGATTTAATAACATCAAGCGTTACTTTAGGTGTAATTAAACCCAATAGCACATCTTTATTTCGGTAAGTATCCCACAATGAAGGCTCGGTATAATATTGATAACCTTCAGCTTTGGCAGTTTGTCTTTTCGCGTCGCGGAATTCGCCATTCAGATCACTACGTAATGCCGGCCATAAAAATGATCGATACAGACTTGAATAAAGCATTTCGCGGTTACGTTCGGTACCGCCTTTAACTTGTATAGATGATAGCAGCTTTTCCCATGTTTCAGCGGCGTCTTTACGTACAGCATCAAAATTCCGGTTGCCAATTTCGGTTTCCATGTTTTGCTTCGCGTTAGCGATGCTTACGTAGGATAAACCTATTTTCAGTTCAACCGGGGCTGTGCTGCCGTTGGCTAAATGCACAATAGCGTATCCGGTGTTTTGGCCTTCATCTTTTTTCTCCAGTCTTTCAATTTTGGTATTCAGTTTAGCATAGAAGTAAATACCCTCGCCACCCTGGAAACCTTGTACAGCCATATCGCCATCCTGCGCAATATTCCAGGTATTAGGGCGACTTAAAGCTTTTGACAGATCGAATAAGATCTGGCGGTTGTTATTGTCTTTAAACTCATATTTATGGTAACCTGCACGCAGGCTTGAAGTAAGGCTTACGGTAATGCCATAATCCTGTAAATAAACCTGGTAAAAGCCCGGCGATGAGCTTTCGTTTTTATGCGAAAAGCGCGAAGCAAATTTCTCGCCCGGCTTTGACATAGGCAGGATCGGTACATTACCTAAATTCCAGTGCCCTTTATTGGTATGAGTGAATGACACGATGGTCGAATCTTCCCACTCGTAACCCGCACCGGCAGGTTGATATTTTGTCATGGGGCTAAGCTGCACCATAGCGTTAGGCAACGAGCTACCCGGAAAGGTCAATCCCGACCATGGGCGCCAGTTGCGTGGGGCCACATAACCTAGCACGGTTGGGTTATCAACAGCTTCGGTACCCACAAAGGTGTTTACGTACTTGCTTACCTGCGCATTACTGGTGCCTGTTGCCAAAAGGGCAAGGGCTAATGCGCTAAAAATGTTTTTAGTAGAGGTTTTCATCATTAAGTGCGGTGTTTGTCTATTGGTTACCCAAATATATATAATAGCGCGTGCGGGCCGCCGTTATATGTTAAAAATGTTACCTAAAATTTAACATTTTTTCAACTAAAAATATCGTTTACAATAAATACCTTTAGCATATCACAATTTACAACCAATTTAACCTGTACTACCTCAACCTAAATGAACAAAATCCTGCTAACCGCAGCGCTTATATTGCTATATGCTGCGTCTTTCGCCCAAAAAGCTTCTATCAAAGGCAATGTTGTCGACTCGTTAACCAAAGAACCACTTGAATATGCCACCGTAGCGGTTTTAAACTCAGCCGACTCTTCGCTTATATCATACACCATAACACAAAAAGAAGGTTTGTTTAAACTTACCGGCATCCCTGTAAAGGGCACCAGGCTTATTATAACTTTTGTTGGGTACAATAGCTTTCGCAAAGCATTAAACTTAAAAGCCGGCGTTGAGAACGACCTGGGTAAAATATCATTGAATGGAAAAAGCCTGAGCGAGGTGAAGATCGTGGGCGAGCGTTCGCCTATTTCCATCCGGAAAGACACTATTGAATTTAACGCCGAAGCCTTTAAAACCCGCCCCAACGCTGTGGTGGAAGATTTATTAAGGTTATTACCCGGCATACAGGTAAACTACGATGGCACAATTACCATACAAGGTAAACCCGTAAGCAAATTGATGATAGATGGCAAGCGCTTTTTTGGTAACGACCCTAAAGTAGCCTCAAAAAATCTTGATGCCGAACTGATAGATAAAGTGCAGGTATATGATGACCGTGAAGACGACCCCGACCATAAACAAACTGACGATGAGGTTGGCAAAGTGATCAACCTACGGATGAAGAAAAAAATAAAGAAAAGCACCCTGGGCAAGCTTTATGCAGGTGTAGGCTCGCGCGACAGGTATGAGGCAGGCGGTATTATAAGCACTTTTAGAGATACCTTACAGGTAAGCTTAATTGGCTTAATGAACAACCTGAGCAAAACGGGCTTTTCATCGCAGGACCTCTATAGTATGGGCGGCTTTGACCGTTCAGGTGGTAACCAGGCCTGGGATGGCACCTTTGGCCGTGGCTGGGGCGGCGGCATTGAAAGTGTTGCATCGGGTGGTTTAAATATTAATAACGATTACGGCGAAAAGCTTAAAATGAACCTCACCTATTTTTACAGCAATAATAATATGGTGTACAATAGCAAGTCATTTACCGAGCAAACGCTGGACAATACGGTATTAAGTAACGCCAATCAAAGCACATCAATTAATAACGACCAGAAACATGCTTTGAGCGGTTACCTGCGTTGGAAGCCTGACACCATACATCAGTTAACTTACCAGCCAAGCTTAAATATAACCAAAGGCTACAACACTTACGAAGGCAGCGGCAGCTCGTTTAACACCCAAACGCCATTATTAAATACATCGCTGGGCCGCGGGCTTGACGATGCCAAAGGCATAAACTTTTCGCACAGCTTAAATTACTACCGTAGGTTTCACCGTAAAGGCCGGTCGCTAACGATCAACAACAGTATTACGCTGAATAAACGCAATGGCTATAATCTGAGCTATAATGAGATCAATTCATTCACCTCATCCATAACCGACCAACGTGTAGACCGGTATAACGACAGGCCTACGCTTAACAATAACCTGGGTATTTCGGTAAACTACTTTCACCAGTTTATAGATAAGGTCCTTTCGGCCGATTTTTATACCAACACGCGCTACGTAACCATGGCCGAAACCAATTTGCTTTACGACAGAGATACCGTAACGCAACTATACAACAAGTACCTGCCTAACCAAAGCAGCAACCTGAAACGCACCAACTTTATACAAAACTTTAAAGCGCAGTTAACCTATCAGCTTAAAAAGTTAAACTTCAAATTTGCGCTCGATGCTGAGTTTCAGGACGTGCATAACATGTTTAATACGACAGTAGCGCCTGATATGAACAAGAAGTCATGGTACCTCTTTCCGTCGTTTAACTTTAACGGTTATGGCGTTTCGGTATCATACAGCCAGTATATTGAGTTACCGAGCATCTACCAAATGCAACCGGTTACGCGTATTTATAACCAGTTGTCGCGTTCGTCAGGCAACCCCTACCTGGCGCCAAGCCGGGTTCATCGCATATCTACCAACTATTATAAATATAACCATGGCAAACAATTAAGCACCAACTTTTACGCCAGCTTAACGCTGTACGATAACCGCGTGATCAGCATCCGGACGATAGACAGCATAGGCGCATCTACTTCGACTTATGTTAACCGTGCCGGCGGTATGAATGCTTACGGCGGGGCATCTTTTGGAAAGCAATTCAAAAAAACTAAAGACTGGCAGATTGGCGTAAACAGCAATTTCAGCTTGAGTTATAACAGGATGCCGTTTTTCCTGAACGGTAAAGATGGTATACAGAACAACTATTATCTTACTGCAAGCCCAACGGTAAGTTTTAATTATAAATCAGCAATTAGCTTTAATACCAAGTACGAGGTTAGCGGCAATATAACCAGGTATAAGGATATAGATGCCAACACCGTAAATTCATTAACGCACACAGTAGGGTCTGACTTTAGCTTACGCTGGCCCGCGCGTATGATATTCGACATCAATTACAACTACAGGTTCAACTCGCAGGTATCGCAAGGCTTTCCAAAATCATCGAACATATTAAATGCGGCGGTTACGCTGTTAATGATGAAAAAAGACCGTGGCCAAGTGAAGCTACAAGTGTACGATTTGTTTGACCAAAATATTTCTGTAGGCCGCTATGGTTACAATAACTCGGTAACCACGTCCGAGCAGCAGATATTAAAACGCTATTTTATGCTAACGTATCAAATCAAGCTAAACTCGTTTAAATAAAATTCAAAGCGGCTGTATAGGCGATACCATTTCTGATTTGGCTTCGCGCATTACAAAGGTGCTATGTATTGATCCGATCTGGGCGGTCTCGAATAAATTATTCATCAGGAATAAGTGGTAGGCGTCCAGATCTTTTACAGCTATCTTTAATATAAAATCATAATCGCCCGACATGTGGTAACACTCCAACACCTCGGGCGCATTTACGGCTTCGTTTTCAAAAAACAACAGATTTTCTTTGCTGTGATCCTTTAACTTAACATGGGTAAATGCCGTCAGCCCGCGATCAATTTTTTTATGGTCCAACACCGCTACATATTTTTTAATGTAGCCTTTCTCCTGCATGCGGCGTATGCGATCATTAATAGTACTGGCGCTTTTATACAACTGCTCTCCTATCTCTTTATTTGTTAAACGCGCGTTATCCTGCAATATCTGCAGGATGCGGATGTCGGTTGCATCAAGTTTATCGAACATACTTTTCGGTTTTAATTCGGATAGATCAAATTTAAAGTTTACAAACCGTATTCTATCCGAAATAATTTCAATTTATCGGATACGGAGCGAATTTATACGGTATATGGTGTTATCCATTCAGCAAGTCCCGAACTTTAATGAATGAAACTGGTAACCTATAAAAAATATGATCAGAAACGGCAAGGCCAACTAATTGACGGACTGCTTTACGACTTAAAAACCGATCAAAAGGTGGATGATTATGAGTTGCTTGCCCCTGTTCCCCACCCACCTTCATGCCGCGATGGATACGCCTTCAGGCAACACGTAGCCTCGGCACGCCGCAATCGCGGGTTGGACATGATCAAAGAGTTTGACCAGTACCCTATTTTTTATTTCACCAACCACCAGGCTATTTACGGCCCGGGCCCTGTTTATTGTATGCCCGACCATTTTGAGAAACTTGATTTTGAGCTGGAGGTAGCTATTGTAATAGGCAAACAAGGCCGTAACATCAAAGCCGCCGATGCCGACAATTATATACAAGGCTATACTATTATGAATGACCTGAGCGCGCGCACCCTGCAAATGGAGGAAATGCTGCTCAACCTCGGCCCCGCCAAAGGAAAAGACTTTGCCACCATATTAGGCCCCTGGCTGGTAACCCCCGATGAACTGGAACAATACAAATGTGCACCAAAGCCCGGTCACACAGGCAACGCCTATAATTTGGATATGACCTGCAAGGTAAACGGCATTGAAGTATCACGCGGTAATATGGCCGATATGGATTGGACATTTGCCGAGATCATTGAACGAGCATCTTACGGAGTTACGCTATACCCGGGCGATGTAATCGGATCTGGCACGGTGGGTACAGGTTGCTTCTTAGAATTAAACGGCACCGGATTGCTCCACGATCCCGAATACAAACCACAATGGCTGCAAGCAGGCGATGTGGTAGAAATGGAAATAACAGGCCTGGGTATACTGCAAAACACCATCATAGCCGAAGAAACCGATTGGTCAATCCTTAACCTAAAAAAATGAGAACCTTCAACGCCACCGATCTAAGCACCGCGCAGGTACATAATTACCTGCTGCATGCCGTTGCGCCAAGGCCTATTGCGCTGGTGAGTACCGTTGATCGTGAGGGAAAAGTAAATCTGAGTCCGTTTAGTTTTTTTAACCTGTTTAGCGCTAATCCGCCGGTACTGATCTTTTCACCGTCGCGCCGGGTGCGTGATAATACCACCAAACATACTTTAGAAAACATTTATGAGATGCGCCAGTGCGTGGTTAATATGGTTGATCATAATATAATTCACAAGGTAAACCAGGCCAGCGCCGAGTATGCCAAAGGCGTTAACGAGTTTAACGAAGTTGGTTTAACCGAGTTACCATCCATCCATGTAAAACCGCCACGTGTAGCCGAGTCGCCTGTGCAACTGGAATGTACCGTGCAGCACATTATGCCTTTAGGCAAAGGTGCAGGCGCAGGCAACCTGGTTATCGCCGAAGTGCAAACCATTCACTTACGTGATGATCTGCTGGATGCCGACGATAAACCCATCCAACAAAACTTTGATTTAGTAGCACGACTTGGCGGCGATTGGTATTGCCGCACAACAGATCTATTTAAACTACCAAAACCCATATAGTTATGCCCATTTACCACACATTAGGGAGCATCCCGCGCAAAAGGCATACGCAGTTTCGTAAGCCCGATGGTTCATTATATGCCGAAGAACTGGTATCAACCGAAGGTTTTTCGAGCGTTTACTCATTGGTTTACCATGCTTACCCGCCAACATTGGTTAAGGAGTTGGGTGAGCCATACTCGGTTGAACCGAAGATAGCCCGCGAAAAACATTTAAAGCATACCAGCCTTATTGGTTTCAACGTAAAACCTGAGGATGACTACCTGCAAAGCCGTAAGCCCGTGCTAGTAAACAGAGATCTGCATATCTCGCTGGCCGCGCCGCGCAAATTAATGACTGATTATTTTTATAAGAATAGCCAGGCTGACGAGGTAGTATTCATCCACGAAGGGACAGGCACGCTAAAAACTGGCTATGGCGACATCAAATTTGGATATGGCGATTACCTGATTATTCCTCGCGGTACTATTTACCAAATGGAGTTTGACGGCGAAACTAATCGTCTTTTTATTATCGAAAGCTTCAGCCCCATACGCCCGCCTAAAAGGTATCTGAACAATTACGGGCAGTTAATGGAGCACGCGCCCTATTGCGAACGCGATATCCGCCGCCCCGAAAACCTACAAACGCATGATGAGAAAGGCGATTTTAAAATACTGATTAAAAAGCAAGGGCTGATATATCCGTATGTGTACGGCACCCACCCTTTTGATTTTGTGGGCTGGGATGGCTTCCATTATCCATGGGCATTTTCTATCCATGATTTTGAGCCGATAACCGGTCGGCTGCACCAACCGCCACCTGTACATCAAACTTTCGAGGGGCATAATTTTGTGATCTGCTCATTCGTGCCGCGCAAATTTGATTATCACCCGCTATCAATCCCTGCACCTTATAATCACAGCAATGTGGATAGCGACGAGGTGCTATATTATGTAGATGGTGATTTTATGAGCCGCAAACATGTAGTGAAAGGCCAGATCACCCTACACCCGGGCGGCATACCACATGGCCCGGCGCCGGGTTCGGTAGAAAAATCAATTGGTAAAGAAAGTACGGATGAATTGGCCGTGATGATAGATCCTTTTCGCCCATTGATGTTGACCGAAGAAGCGTTGAGAATTGAGGATGAGAATTATTATAAAAGCTGGATAAGCTAACGCGTTGTAAGGTTGGAATGTTGAAAGGTTGTAAAGTTTGACCAGCCTGCATGAGCATTTCAACCTTACAACTTTAAAACATTACAACAAAAAACCATGGAAACACAAACAATAAATATCACCAATCAACAACAAGACTTCTTGCCCCTAAATGGCACCGACTACGTGGAATTTTACGTAGGCAATGCCAAGCAAGCTGCACACTACTATAAAACCGCCTTCGGTTTTCAGGACCTGGCCTATGCCGGGCCGGAAACGGGAGTACGCGATCGCGCATCATATGTTTTACAACAAGGTAAGATACGGCTGATGCTGACCACGCCGCTTCACTCCGATCACCCAATCGCCGAACACATCAAAAAACATGGCGACGGCGTAAAAGTACTGGCACTTTGGGTTGATGACGCTTACGATGCTTTTAAACAAACCACCGCACGTGGTGCCGAACCATACCAGGAGCCAAAAACTATTACGGATGAGTTTGGCGAAGTACGCACCAGCGGCATCAAACTCTATGGTGAAACGGTGCACCTGTTCATCGAGCGTAAAAACTATAACGGTCTGTTCCTGCCTGGATATGGCCCCATGCATTCAAACTATAAACCTGCCGACACGGGCTTAAAGTACGTTGACCACTGCGTGGGAAATGTGGGCTGGCATAAAATGAATCAATGGGTTAATTTTTACGAGGATATTATGGGTTTCCGCAATATTTTGACATTTGATGATAAGATGATATCAACAGAATATTCGGCCCTGATGAGCAAGGTAATGAGTAACGGAAATGGCTACGTTAAATTCCCGATCAACGAACCTGCCGAAGGAAAAAAGAAATCGCAAATTGAAGAATACCTGGAGTTTTATGAGGGCGAAGGTGTACAGCATCTCGCGCTAGCAACTGACGATATAGTACGAACCGTAACAAATTTACAAAGTCGCGGTGTTGAGTTTTTAACTGTACCCACTACCTATTACCGCGAGCTAACCTCCCGCGTTGGCCATATTGATGAGGATCTGGAACCCTTAGAGCGTTTAGGGATTTTGGTGGACAGGGATGACGAAGGCTACTTACTGCAGATATTTACCAAACCGGTTGAGGACAGGCCTACACTTTTTTTCGAGATCATTCAACGTAAAGGCGCCAAATCATTCGGCGCAGGTAATTTTAAAGCCTTGTTCGAGGCCATTGAGCGCGAACAAGAACTAAGAGGCAATTTATGATAAACGATTTTGGCAATAAACAGGTAGCCGCATTACCCAAACACCTGCGGCAATATATTGTGGAGCAGCATTACGAGCACTATACCCCGGTTGACCAGGCCGTGTGGCGCTACGTAATGCGTCAAAACTACAATCACCTTAAGGATATTGCTTACTACCCCTACATACCGGGACTGAAAGCGGCCGGGCTTACTATTGAACACATCCCCCATCTGCAGGAGATGAACGACGCGCTGGGCAAAATTGGCTGGGGCGCAGTTACCGTTGACGGCTTTATACCGCCCGCCGCTTTTATGGAATACCAGGCTTATAAAGTATTGGTGATAGCTGCAGATATCCGCCAGTTAAACCACATAGCCTACACCCCTGCGCCCGATATTATTCACGAATCTGCCGGTCATGCTCCTATTATTGCCGAGCCCGATTACCACCAGTACCTGAGTTATTTTGGTTCAATAGGTGCAAAAGCCATGTACTCGGCTCAGGATTATGAATTGTATGAGGCTATCCGTGCACTATCTATTTTAAAAGAGATGCCCGATGCTGATCCGCAGGAACTAAAGCAAGCCGAAGAGCACCTAGACTTCTGCCAGCAAAACCTGGGCGAACCATCAGAAATGGCACTGCTAAGCCGCCTGCATTGGTGGACGGTGGAATATGGATTGATCGGTACATTAGAAGATCCTAAAATTTACGGCGCAGGCTTGCTATCATCTATAGGCGAAAGTGCTACCTGCATGAAATCTGAAGTAGCGAAACTTTGGTATACCATTGATGCGGTAAACTACAGTTATGATATAACCCAGCCGCAAAAGCAGCTATTTGTTACGGATGATTTTCAAAACCTGATAAACGTACTGGAGCAGTTTGCCGACGGCATGGCTTTCCGTAAAGGCGGCAACCATGGCTTGCAAAAAGCTTTGGATAGTCACAACACCTGTACTGTGGTTTACAGTTCGGGCCTACAGGTTTCGGGCACTTTAAGCAGTTTTACACCTGATGCTTATATACAATTTACCGGTCCGGCGGCTTTGGCTGTTGATGGTAAACAATTGCCCGGGCATGATAAGGATTATCATAAAGGTGGTTACGGCTCGCCTGTCGGAAAGTTTAAGGCGAATAATGAATTACAAGTAGGTGAAATTGTTCAACTCAATTTCGATAGTGGCGTTATCGTTAAGGGTCAAATAAAAAACATCTTACCTCAACTTATAACTTTCATTAATTGTACTGTCACATCGCCGGACGGTAAAACACTTTTTAAACCCGAATGGGGAGATTATGACATGGCCCTGGGCGAAAGCATTATTTCGGTTTTCAGCGGCGCAGCCGATAAGGATAATTTTGAAGAGATAGGCTATCGCCCAAAAACAACTACCTACCATCCTGTTTATGATAACAAAACACAGGCACTGCACAGGTTATATCAACGCGTGCGCACCTGCAGACAGTTTAATATACACCGTGAGCATTTAAAAGATATCTGGCTGGATTTGAAAGCCAATCACCCTGATGATTGGCTATGTTCCCTGGAGATACTGGAAATCAAAAACGATGCGGAAATAGCTTGCTATCTGCAACAAAAGGCGGATAAAGACCCTGAGCTTGCCAAGCTTATAAATGATGGCTTGCAACTGCTTAAAGAACCTGCTTTATAAACCGTAAAACAATTAGGCTGCTTATTCATTTCTGTATGTATGATCACAGTAATTGGAATATTTGCAGACCCGCAGTTGGCCGAACAGGTGAGCGACTACCTGTTGGCAAACGAGTTTGAAAGCGAGAACATTGACGTACACACCCAAAGCGACGGCAATGCCGAAACCGACCGGGTTGGCGATTTCTTCGCGCATTTTTTTGACAACCAGGCCTATGCCGACCATTACGCCACCCTGGGCCGCACAGGCACTATTGTAACCATACACGCCGTATCAACCCGCGAAGCACAAGAAGCCGTGGACGCGTTTAACAACCATGGCGCTGTGGATGTAAGTGTTGACGCTACCGGCAACCGCAGCCTGGTTATCGAAAAAATAGCAGCACCGGATCTTCGCTTACGCGGATAGTACATAGTTTGATATACCTAACATTACACCTCTATGCCTGCTTATCAACTACCCTATCTGGTTAAACTCAGTTTAATACTATTTATCGCTATCGCGGTTAGTGCCATCCTGTATTTTGGCAAGGGTTTGTTGGCGCCGCTGGCTTTTGGGTCGGTGTTTGCTATGCTGCTCATCCCCTTTAGTAAAAAACTGGAGAAGCGGGGTATTGGTCGTGGTCTGGCGGCGGTTATTTGTATTTTGGTGCTGATCCTGTCCTTTACTTTGATATTCGGGCTGTTGGCGTGGCAGGTATCAAACCTGGCCAGCGATTTTGACCAGATCAAAGAGCGCCTTACCGAAATGAGCAACCAGGTGCAACAATACATCACTCAGCATATTGGCATAGCCGCCAACGAACAGAAAAAAGTTATCCAAAAGGTAGAGAGCGCCGGCAGCCCCGCGGCCTTGATCATGCAAACTACCAGCGGCTTTTTAAGTATGGCGATAAATGTGGTGTTAGTACTGGTATATATTTTCCTGATGATGTATTTCCGCACGCATTTGATGCAATTCCTGCGTAAAGCGGTACCCTCACAACAAAAAGGCAACGTAGCCGACATGGTTTACGAAGCCAGCGAGGTTTCGCAAAAGTATTTAAGCGGGCTGGCGCTGATGATACTTTCCTTATGGATATTATACGGCATTGGCTTCTCGGTAATTGGTGTAAAATACGCGCTGTTTTTTGCCATACTATGCGGCACGTTGGAGATCATACCATTTGTAGGCAACCTTACAGGCACCACCGTTACGGTACTACTAAACATAGCACAGGGCGCGGATATTACTTTGGTAATAGGCATACTACTAACCTACGGAACCATACAATTCGTACAATCATATTTATTGGAGCCGCTGGTTGTTGGTCGCGAGGTTGATCTTAATCCTTTCTTCACCATCGTCTGCATTGTTATTGGCGAAGCGATATGGGGCATTGCGGGCATGGTGCTGGCTATACCCTTATTTGGCATGATAAAAATTGCCTGCGATCATTTTGAGCCACTTAAACCTTATGGTTTCCTGTTGGGATGCGAACGCGAGGCTAAAAATTCACCCGGTTTTATAGATAAGATAAAAGGTATCTTCAAAAAATAACACCGAATCGTAAAATCGTCTCAATCTTTACTAAACATTTTATCTGCTGATATTTTAGGCTACATTTAGTTATCAATTATAACCGTATTAGCCTATGTTAAAGTCGTACAAAATAACTACGCGCTTTGTGGGAGCTTTACTTGTTATTGCTTCTTTTACCATAAAAGCGAAAGCACAAACTCAGCTTAACAACCCTGTCTTAAATCACAACTTTGCCGACCCTACCGTTATACAGACCAACGGCAAGTATTATGCCTACGCAACTAATTCGCGAACAAACGGTAAGTATAGTCATATTCAACTGGCCGTATCAACAGATATGCAACACTGGGATGATCTGCCCGATGCCCTGCCCACCGGCGCCACTTGGGGTAAGGGAGATTACTGGGCTCCGCATGTGTTATATGATAAGGCTTCTAAGCAGTATATCATGTTTTACTCGGCGCAACATAACAACGCTGATAGCGTAGGTAAATGTCTGGGAGTAGCGTTCGCCAAATCGCCTGAAGGGCCGTTTGTTGATATGGGCAAGCCATTGGTAACCGGCAAAAGTTTTATCAATATAGACCCCTACGCTATGGTTGACCCCAAAAGCGGCAAAAAGCTATTGTACTGGGGTTCGGGCTTTGTGCCCTTAATGGTGCAGGAACTAACCGATGACTGGAAAACCTTTAAATCTGGCAGTAAGCCGACGCAACTTATTAAACCCAAACAGGAAGCCAAATACACCAACCTATTAGAAGGAAGCTGGGTAGACTACGCAAATGGTTACTACTATCTATATTATTCGGGCGATAACTGCTGTGGTGTCAATGCCAATTATGCAGTATTGGTTGCCCGATCAAAAAACGCGTTCGGCCCGTTTGAAACCCTAGGCGAAGCTCGTAAAACCAATAGCAGCGTAATATTAAAGAAGAAAGGTAAATGGCTGGCTCCGGGCCACAATTCTATTTTCCGTGATGCCAAAGGGAATATCTATATAGCATATCACGCCATATTAGATGAAGCAGGCAGCAAAGGCAATACACGTGTAATGTTGATCAGTCCGGTTGTTTATAAAGATGGCTGGCCCGAAGTTCAATATTAAAAAAAGAAGCCCGGTAAGTTTTTACAGGGCTTCTTTTTTTTAATGGCTATGCACGTTCCAGAGCGGCCGCTAAAGAACTAACAAAATTCACCGTTTTACCTTTATTACTTTCATAGATAAAATCGCGAAGGCTTTTAGATGCCACATCGTCGAAGCTACCTACAATAGCCAAACGTATCCGGAAGTTTGAACATTTTTGCAGTACCTCACCTGCCAGGCCGCTTTTCAACTCAAAGAAATCCGGGTTTAGCTGTGTTTCCTTAAAACTATCAGGTCAAAACCTTGGTAATACAGGTCAGCCAATAATTGTGCGCCCTCTTCGGCCGTAGTAATAAGTGTGTCATCCGAAGATAGTTCGGCTATTTGGATATCGTTTTTATGGTGAGTGATGATTTGCATGATAAACTGAAGAGGATATACCTTAAAACAAAAAAACCTCTGAATATAAATTCAGAGGTTTTGATCGGTATCGACTTAGAGTCGGGATGGCAGGATTCGAACCTGCGGCCTCCACATCCCAAATGTGGCGCGATACCGGGCTACGCTACATCCCGAAACGGATTGCAAAGGTAAGGTTTAAAATTACTGTTGCAAATATTTTTTTAAAGAACTTTTTCATTAACTTAATAAAAGCATTCAGGGCAGATAACTCCAGTTTAAAAAGTGTGAAATTACCTGTAAAAACAACGTTTGTGCAACATTTGTATGACATTGAAGCAAGGGCTGTGCAACATTTATATGACATTAAAAAAGTGATTAAACTAAGCCCTACTTTCATAGTCAATCATCAAAAAATGCACCAAACCTAATTTAAAATGATGAAAAAAAGCACCCTATTGGCATTATCCGCACTCTTTACGGTTACTGCTTTTGCCCAAGACAAATTAAAGAACGTTCAGGAAGGAAGCTCGTGGGCCCCAACCGTTAAGGTTGACGGAAAACTAGGCGAGTGGAATGATACCTTTCACGCTTATAACAAAAGTACCAAGCTGTACTACACCATCTCTAACGACGATAAAAACTTATACTTAACCGTAAAGTCGACAGATGCCACTAACAATGCTAAGATACAGGCAGGCGGTATTACCTTCACACTAAATACGGCAGGTAAGAAAAAAGCTGAAGAGTCATTTATCGTTACCTATCCTGTTGTAACCCGTGCGTCACGCGGTCAACGCGGTGCTGGTGGTGCCGGTGGCCAACGCGGCGGCGGCGGGTTTGGTGGATTTGGTGGCGGTCAACGTGGCGCCGCTTCCGATTCGGCATCAAAAGCAGCTGTAGCCGAAGCACGTAAACAGTTTGTAACCGCAAGCAAAACCATAAGCGCTATCGGCTTTAAAGATATTACAGATACTATCATATCTATATACAACGAGCACAACATCAAGGCAGCTATAGCTTTTACAGATGAAGGCGACTTCACCTACGAACTGGCAATACCACTTAAAGCCCTTGATCTTACCCTGGCTAACACCAAAGAAATGGCTTACAACGTTAAGCTTAACGGCCTTTCAATCCCTAATCGTGACAACGAAAACGGAGGCCAGGGCGGCGGTGGCTTTGGCGGAGGCGGTGGCGGTGGCTTTGGCGGTGGTGGTGGAGGCGGCTTCGGCGGCGGCGGTGGTGGTCGCGGAGGACGTACCGGCGGCGGCGGTGGTGGCAACACCCGTGGCGGCGGTGGCCCGGCCGGAGGCATAAACTTTGCCGAACTGATAGCACCTACTGATTTTTGGGGCAAATATGCTTTAGCTCAGAAAGTAGCTACCATAGCTAAACCATAATTTACAACTCAAACCAACAATCATAATTATTGGGTACAAACGTAGCTTACACTTGGTAAGTAAGGGACGCTTGTACCTATACAAAACTCACAACAATGAAAAAAATCGTTCTTTTGCTTGTACTGATCCTTGCATCAGGCAGGCTGTTTGCCCAGGTTCCGGGCGGCAGAAGTAATACTACCACTGCCCTGCCGCCACCTGTAGCAACCCGCGAAGTTAGCGGCGTTATTAAAGATAAAGCCGGCGAGGGTGTTGTTGGCGCTACCGTTAAACTGGTAGCCGGTAAAGACACCGTGCGCACAGCAACCAATATTGATGGTATATTTTTATTTAAAAATGTGAAAGAGGCAACCTTTGTGCTCACCATCACCGGCGTTAACTTTATAACCGAAACCCGTAAATATTTAAATAACGATGCCATAAAAAACATCGTGCTTGATCCGATTGAGGTTAAATCATCAGACAATATGCTGAAAGAGATCAAGATCGATGGTACCCCAAGCATCACTTACAAACCCGACACTGTTGAATATCGCGCCAGCGACTACAAAACACGCCCAAATGCAACTGTAGACGAGTTGATCAAGAAAATGGAAGGCATGGAAGTAGGCACCGATGGATCGTTAACCCACCAGGGCCAGAGCGTTACCCGGGCTAAACTAAACGGCAAAGAATACGCCGGCGGCAGCGTGGCACAAGCTATTCAAAACTTACCTGCTGATATTGTTGAAAAGATACAGATAGTTGACGACTACGGCGACCAGGCCGCACGTACAGGTGTTAGAGATGGCGACCCGCAAAAAGTATTGAATATTACCACCCAGGCCGATAAATCTGTGGGTACAACAGGGCGCTTAACCGCACAGGCCGGTAATAATGATCGCTTTAATTCCGAACTGTTTTTACAACGCATCAATGCTAACCAGCAGTTGGGTATAATTGGCAGCTTCCGTAACACCGTTAACGGAGTTTCGGGCAGCGGCGCTAGTACAGGCGGAAGCGGCAATGGCGGTGGCGGAGGTGGCGGCCGCGGAGGTGCTAATGGTGGCGGCGCTTCGCCGGGCACTACAAAAGCCGGCTCTGCATCGTTTAACTATCGCGACCAGTGGAGTAAAAAAACACAGGTTGTAGGCAGTTACGCTTATACTTTTAATGATAATAACAGCACCAACAAAAGCTTTGGCGAGCGTTATACCGCTATTGGCCCAAGTAAATTTGATGAGCAAAGCGATAGCCAAAACGGCAGCAGAGGCCATCGTTTAAACTTCGAGATAGAGCACAATATTGACAGCGCAAACTTTTTACAAATAACGCCAAGCTTTAGCTACAATACAACAAACTCAAGTTCAAACTCGCGTACAGATTATATTAACAACTATACAACAACGGGCTTTGAGCATAGGCTTGAATCTGCAACCAGCCTTAGTGATGGTATATCTAAAAACTACGGTATTAACGCTTTTTACTTGCATATATTTAAAAAACCACAACGTAATATATCATTGCAATTTAACCTGACCAAGTCAGAGTCTGACGCTAATACCGACAGACGTACTGATACCAGGAACTACCTTGATGAAACATTTAATACACAGCTTCGCGATTCGGTAGCGCACATTCTGACTAATCGTGTTAACAACAATCTTACCTACACTACAACCGCAACCTATGTTGAACCATTGAGCAAACTATCGCAATTACAGGTTATTGGGCAGATAAGAAGGTCTGAGTACGATAACACCGCTTTGGCTGACAGCGTTCGGGCTGATGGCACCGTGGTGCG
Source organism: Mucilaginibacter sp. A3364 (assembly GCF_059690715.1). NCBI lineage: Bacteria > Pseudomonadati > Bacteroidota > Sphingobacteriia > Sphingobacteriales > Sphingobacteriaceae > Mucilaginibacter > Mucilaginibacter sp. A3364. The sequence continues at coordinate 1,681,435 of NZ_JCAWED010000001.1, read as the reverse complement.
CAATACTTTAATGGATAATATTTACAACTACAATATAACCGAAACACGTGCATCATTAAACTACCGTTATAACGGTACCAAGTTTAACTTCTCGTTAGGTGCCGCAGTAGTTCCGTTTGTATTAAATGGCAGTAAAGTAAATACATCTAACGGCCAGGCGTTGTCAACAAGCCGCTCGTACACCCGTATTATACCGGTTGCACGTTTGGCTTACTCATGGTCGCGTACAGAAAGGTTACAAATTACTTATACCGGCCGCAACCAGGAGCCAAACTTTGCCCAGTTACAACCATTTACTGATGTATCAAACCCTAATAATATCATTATCGGTAACCCCGATCTGAAACCTACATTTACGCATACTATTTCTGGTAGCTACAACAATTATCTAGCTAACGCGAAATTAAGTTTGTCTTTAAATACCGGTGTTACGCTTTATGACAACCAAGTTACTACCAATACCTTCCGTAAGGCGGTATCAATTGGCGGCGGTTTAAACAGAACCATACAAGAGGTTAATTATGTTAACATTAACGGTTCAAAACAATACAACACTAATTACACCATTCAAAAAAGCTTTTCAGACCGTGCTTACAGCTTCTCGTTAAATGGAAACATCAGGTATAATTACAGCAATGCGATGAGCGAGGGCTTATTATATCATACAACGCAATGGTCACTATCACAACGTTTTGGCCCGCAGTTAAACCCTGCAGAGTGGTTGGAGATCAACCCTTTTTATGAGTACAACTTAAACAGATCTTTCTCTACAGCACGAGGTGCCCGCACTACTTCGCTTGAAACAAACTCGTTTGTATTGACCAGCCGTATGTACTTCCTGAAAACCTTCCAGGTTAACTACAGGGTATCAAAAAGCTACGTAAGCGGTTTGGGTAATTTAAATACCAACCCATTAATTTTAAATGCGGGATTGGAGAAAGAGTTTTTTGCTAACAGAAGCCTTGTTGTAACCTTCAACGCCTTCGACTTACTTAAACAAAACAACTTTGTGCAACAAACACAGGATGCACAAGGTGTTACCAATACCCTGTCAAACAACTTAAGCCGTTACTTCCTGGTTGGCGTACGTTTAAACTTCCAAAAATGGAGTGGCAGGCCACAACGTAACGGTCGCAACATGCAGCGCCGCGGCGATGGTAGCTTTATCTATAACTAAACTAATCAGAAGTTCCACCATAGCAAAAGGCCTCCCGTTTTGGGAGGCCTTTTGTTTTATATTATGTTATGCAATTTGAGTCGCAGAGTATACTCCTGTAATCAAATAGTCCTGTGCCATCGTGCGCTGTTTCAAATGTGTCTCGCGCTGGGCATCATTGTCTTTTAGATAAACATGCCCTCAGGCACGATAAAATTACTTTATTAGCCAATCTAACATAGAAATACTCGCAATGTAGATAATAAAAACTCCTCCATAAAGAAAGAGACCTTATGTTTTACCATAAGATCTCTTTCTTTATTTAGATACGATAGTTTGATTACTTAACTACCGAAAACTTGTAGTATGATGAGGTTTTGTAAACCTGACCTGGTTTTAAAGTAGTAGTTGGGAACGAAGGCTGGTTTGGCGAATCAGGGAAGTGTTGAGTTTCCATAGCGAAAGCTGTTCTGTAATCGTCTTTGCTGCCGTTTTTGAAAGTGTTTTTACCTTGCATAAAGTTACCGCTGTAAAACTGTAAGCCCGGCTCTTGGGTGTAAATATCCATTACTACCCCGCTTTTATCGCCGGTTGCAGTAGCCGCATGGGTAAATTTACCGGCACCTTCGCTACGTAACACATAGTTATGATCATAACCCGCGCCGTTTTTAAGCTGCTCATTTTTAACGTTGATACGTGCGCCGATAGCTGTTGGTTTATTAAAATCAAATGGAGTGCCGGCAACAGGGTCTGATGTACCTAACGGGATCAAAGTCGAATCAACCGGAGTATATTTAGCTGCATTAAACCAAACTTTATGATCAAGTATAGTACCGCTGCCTTCGCCATTAAGGTTAAAGAAAGCGTGGTTGGTTAAGTTACATACCGTAGTTTTATCGGTAGTCGCTTCATAATCCATGTGCAGTTCGTTAGCATCGTTAAGGCTATAGGTAACCTTAACATTAAGGTTGCCCGGGAAACCCCCTTCCATGTCTTTAGACAGGTAGGTAAACACTACAGTTTGCGGGTTTGGCTGCTCGGCATTAAACATCACATCCTGGAAACCAAATTTACCGCCATGAAGCGTATTAGGGCCATTGTTAATAGTTAACTGAACCTCTTTGCCATCTAACATAAATTTGCCCTTGGCAATACGGTTGCCGTAACGGCCAATGGTAGCGCCAAAATATGGCTCGGTAGATTCTTTAAACTGCTTGGCTGTTTTAAATCCTACTACCACATCGGTAAGCGTGTCTTTCTTATTAGGCACCCAAAGGCTGGCTAAACGACCACCGTAGTTGGTAAATACGGCTTTAACATTGTTTTTATTGGTAAGCACGTAAAACGATGCGCCTTTTAACTCGCCGGTGTCGCTTGACATTGCGATCGTATCAGTTTTTAAGGTATCTGTATCAGACTTGTTGGTTGACGAATTACACGCCGCCATTAACAGCACGCAGGCGGGTAGTACACCTGCTATAAATTTTAATTTCATGGTTTTATAATTGTTTTTTTAAGTTGGATTATTTGGATTGCTTTTTAAGCCAGATGGTTAACTCCTTGGCAGCTATATCATTTTGATATATCGCGGGTAGCCTTCCGTTTACATACTCATTATAAAGCCATGGATCGCCAACGGCAAACACCATACCTTTACCATGTTTAACAGTTGCCGCTATAACTGATTTGCCTTCGGCCGATTTAAATACCGCTTTAGCTGCCGGATTGTTTAAAGTAATGCTACATACATCCTTTAAAAACAGCTTAGGTTTTGAGGTAAATATATCATTATCCGCATACACCACTTCCCCATCGGCAAAATGTTGATCGTTGATAACGTGGTTTGGCAAATCGTTATTAAAATGTAAACCGAATTTTTCTGCCAGTATATTAAAATGCGGTAGCTCCACATTCACGCTATCATTAGCCATCATCACCAGCACACCTCCGGCTTTTACCCATTGCTCTATCTGTTCAGCATCCTGCGCAGTGATATAATTAGGGTTTGGATTTTCTTTTTTTGAGTCCGGATCAACAATGATGTATACACCGGTATTTTTTAAATTAGCGAGGGTTGGCGCTTTATCTAAAGTATCTAACTTAAAGCCATTGGCCGTAAAAACGTTGCCCCAAATGGCAAATCCGGGATCTTTTTTCTCTGTCCACAGGTAATGATAACGCTCAGGGCCCGCAGGAGTCCTCCGGGTTTCGTGGTTAAAATAATAATCAAGCGTAACGGTTTGCGCTAAAGCGGATGGCACTGTTTTTACTAAAATTACAAGCGCACAAACTAATAACCTGTTCTTCATATGCAGACGGGTTGGTTTATAATTATTATGTACTGGGCATGCCTTTAGGCGGGCATGCTATAAAGATATATTAAAATGCCGTAAAACTTACTTTTTTTGAGTAGAGTTTCGGATAATCAACTTTGTTGGTAATACCTTGGTTTCAAACTGAGTTATCACTTCTTTACTCTTGATCAAACTGATCAACATATGTGTAGCCTCTTCTCCTATTTCAAAACCGGGCTGATAAACCGCCGATAGCGACGGATTTAAAACATCAGCCAATACCGTATTGGTAAAACCTAATAAGGCGATCTCTTGCGGGATAGCTATTTTAAATTCATGCAAAATGCTTAATGTCTCGGTAGTAACGCGGTCAAATGCAGTAAAAAAAGCATCAGGGCGTGGGTTAAGGGCTAAAAGTTCGTCTATTTTTTGTTTTAGCTCTACGCGGTCTTTTCCACCAAAATTGCAGTACTTAATATACTGATCTTTAATTGGAACGCCATAATCATCTAAGGCTTTTGTGTAGCCGGATACCCGCTCTTTTGTAACCGATGTATTGGCCGAGCTGGTAATATGCGCTATATTTTTAAAACCTGATTTGATAAGATGTACGGTTGCATCATACGCTCCCTTAGCGTTATCTACGGTAACTTTGTGGGTAGCCATATCATTGCTTACTCTATCAAAAAAAACGATAGGCAAGCCCTGCTGCTGCAGCGTTTGTAAATGTTCGATGTTAGTAGTCTCGGTTGAAAGGGAAATTAATAAACCATCTACCGAACGATGCGCAAGGTGCGTTACATTTTTCGTCTCCAGGTCATACGACTCATGCGTTTGGGTAAATATCACATTGTAACCCTCATCATGCGCTACCGATTCGATGCCGTTAATAACCTGCGAAAAAAAATGGTTATCTAAACTTGATATAACAACGCCTATTGATTTGCTATGCCCTTGCTTTAAGCTCTGTGCAATTAAATTGGGGCGATAGTTATTGGCCTTTGCATATTCAATTACGCGCTGTTTGGTTTTATCACTTATCTCGTAACTGTTGCTTAAAGCCTTTGAAACCGTTGAAGCCGAAAGGTTTAAAGCCTTAGCAATATCGTGCATTGTTATGGCTTTAAAACTGTTCATAGGCATCTGTCTGTTTATAGCGGGTTTAATAGCTAAAGTAGGTATTTTTAATATAAAAAGGTATAATAACTTAAAGTAATGATTAAGTTATTATACCTGCTTTTGCTTTGTAGTTGATGGTTAATCCAGTTCTACCTGCGTCATTTTTGGTGCGAAGAAGTGCATGATAGACCATGCTATCAGGTAAGCGCTGCCGCATATGCAGAATATGATATTATATCCTACCGTGATGTTACCCGCCAGTTTGTACTTATCTAAAATAAAGCCAACAAAAATCGGGAACAATATACCACCGATAGAGCCAGCCATACCACCAATACCTACAACGGAACTTACCGCGCGCTTAGGGAACATATCTGAAGCTGTTGTGAATATGGTAGCGCTCCAGGCCTGGTGCCCAGCTGCAGCTAAGGCTATTAAAGCCACTGCTTGCCATATATTGGTTGCAAACTGCGCTGTAAATATAGGCACTATACATATAGCGAAAATAAGCATAGCGGTTTTACGGGCTTTAAATATAGGCCAGCCTTTGTTTATAAAGTAAGAAGACAGGTAACCGCCGCCAATACTACCAATAGTAGTAGCTGTATACACAATTACCAACGGGAGACTCGGTTTTTTTAAATCGAGTGCGAAGGTGCTTGCAAAATAGCCCGGCAACCAGAATAGAAAGAACCACCAGATAGGATCAGTTAAAAACTTGCCAAAAACGAAAGCCCAGGTTTGACGTACAGCCAGTAATTTAGCCCATTTTACTTTTTTGTCTTTATTGGCAATCTCTGACGCCGACTCAACATCGCTATGGATGTGATCAAACTCGGGTTTACCTATTTTTTTATGGCGTGCTGGTACTTCATAAAATAACCACCAAAATATCAGCCAAATAAAACCTATAGCACCGGTTAATATAAAGGCCATTTCCCAACCATACCAACCCAATATAAGCGGAACCATAATAGGTGCCACTACCGCGCCAATATTAGCGCCCGAGTTAAATATACCTGTTGCAAATGCACGCTCTTTTTTAGGAAACCACTCGGCCACCGATTTAATAGCCGCCGGGAAGTTACCGGCCTCGCCTACTCCCAAAGCAGCCCTAACCAGACCAAAGCCAAAGGTTGAACGTACCAAAGCATGCGCCATAGCTGCAACGCTCCAAACAATAATAGAAATGGTATAACCCATTTTGGTACCTATCTTATCAATAAAAGCACCAAAGGCAGCCAAACCAATAGCGTAGGCAGCGGTAAAGGCCATTACAATATGGCTGTAGTCGGTTTCCGTCCAGCTAAACTGTTCTTCCAGGGTTGGTTTTAGCAAGCCGATAACCTGCCTGTCTAGGTAGTTTATAGTTGTTGCAAAAAATAGCAGGGAAACCACTACCCATCGGTAGTTCCCTATTTTTGGTTGTGTCATAATTGGTGTATTTAGGTGAGGCTAAATGCCTGTGTTTTATAAATATAACTATACGCCGCTAAAAATGGAAAAACCACCATCAACGGTTATCATAGCACCGGTAACAAATTTCGAAGCGTCGCTTAGTAACCATACCAGCGCACCGATCAACTCATCCGGATCGCCAAAACGTTTAAATGGCGTGTTGCGGATCACTCTTTCGCCTCTGTCGGTATAGCCCCCATCCGGCTTGGTTAACAGGTTGCGGTTTTGTTCGGTAAGGAAAAAGCCGGGTGCAAGTGCGTTCATGCGGATAGCATCTCCGTAACGGTTAGCCAGTTCAACAGCAAACCATTGGTTATAGCAATCAACAGCAGCTTTACCCATGTTGTACCCTAATACGCGGGTAACCGCGCTTTTTGAATTCATGGACGATATATTAACAATGCTACCTCTGCCCGAAGTTTGCACAATAGCTTCGCCAAATATTTGTGTAGGTATTAAGGTTCCCCAAAGGTTAAGCTCAGTTACTTTTTTCATACCGGCCATGTTCATTTTAAACAGATCCTGATCCGGTAATAAAACACCCTCCGGCATATTTCCACCGGCAGCATTTACCAGGCCATCAATACGGCCGTAAGCTGCCAGTACTTTATCTTTTGCAGCTATCAGGGCAGCTTCATCCATTGCATCGGCAACAAGGGCAATAGCCTGACCGCCGTTAGCGTTAATGGCCGCGGCGCGTTCTTCGGCTACTTGTTGGTTTCTGCCTAAAATACCTACGGTACCACCTGCTTCAACAATACCGTTAACAAACGATTTGCCTAAAATGCCGGTACCGCCGGTTACTACGATTACTTTACCTTTTAACGAGAAGTTATTTTCCACTTTATATAATATTTTTAGCTATTTAAGATCGGTAACATTTAACAGGTCCATATCGGTGTAGTCCAGGTTTTCGCCGGCCATGCCCCAAATAAAGCTATAGTTGGCTGTACCGCTACCCGAGTGTATGCTCCAAGGTGGAGATACCACTGCCTCGTAGTTGGCCATGATAATATGACGTGTTTCGTCGGCCTCGCCCATGTAATGAAACACGCGTTGGCCTTCAGGCACATCAAAATAAAAATAAGCTTCCATTCGCCTGTCGTGCACGTGGGCAGGCATGGTGTTCCATACGCTGCCATCGCTTAATAAAGTCAGGCCCATTACTAATTGGCAGCTTTGTATACCATCGGCGTGTATATATTTATTAATAGTACGTTTATTAGCTGTTGATACATCGCCGGCTGCAACTTTTACCACGTCTTCATTAGTTACCAACGTAGTTGGATAAGTGGTATGCGCCGGGCTTGAAAGGATATAGAATACAGCGGATTTACTACTATCAACGCTCGAAAACTTTACGCTTTTAGCACCTTTACCAATGTAAAGGCAATCCAGCTTATTTACATTGTAGCTTTGGCCATCAACCTCTATTTTACCGTCGCCGGCTACGTTGATGATGCCTATTTCGCGGCGTTGTAAAAAATAGTCTGCTTTTAAGTTAGGGTAATTTTCCAGTTCGAGTTGTTGCTTTACCGGGTTAGCGGCACCAACGATCATACGATCATAATGGGTGTAAACGCAGTTGATCTCATCAGCTTTTACTATACCATCAAGCAAAAAACGATCGCGTATGGTAGCGGTTTGATATGATTTAAAGTCCTCCGGATGGACGCTATAAATAGATTTCAAGATTATTAGATTTTTTGGTTATGAATCACAATTTTACAATTTATCGATCAATAAAACGCCCGGCTTCCTGATATTTTTACGCAATCGATGTAGGTTTTGAAAAACTATTTCGTTTTCGTAAAATTTAGCATACAGCATTAATATTACCATCAAATATTGGTAATATTGAGTATTGAACCAATTACCCCGAGCCACATCGGGAAACTAAATTATTTGTTATGAGAAAAAGAGCGACTTATCTCTTCGGCCTTTTGGCACTAGTATGTTTTACTTTCAATACAGCATCGGCACAAACTGATAAAGCGGCCGACGCCTGGGTTGCCAAAGGCGACTGGAGGAACGGTTTAACATTAAAAGTACAACCAGGCCTTAACAGCGCAGAATTTGCCCGTCAATACAAAGCCAACAAAGCATGGTGGGATAAAGCCTTCGCATTTTTGCGCACTGCCAAGCTAGATACCTTCTCGGTAGGTAAACATCCTATTGACGGAGAAAATGTTTTTGCTGCGGTATCTGTCGGCAACCCAAAACCTGCGGATAAAGCCGGTTGGGAATCGCATAAACAGTATATTGATGTACACGTAATGATTGAAGGCAAAGAGAAAATTGGCATGATGCCGGTAGCAACAGCAACGGTCACCAGGCCATACAATGAGCGCGGCGATGCTGCCAACTACGCTTTAGGCAGCAATGCTATTTACTTTGATGCGGATAGCAATACCATGGTCATTTTGTTCCCGCAGGAGGCACACAGCCCCGGGGTACATGCTGATGGATATGATAAAGTAAAAAAGGTAGTACTAAAAATACGCTATACCAACTAAAGCACCAGTTGCGCGTGAAGTTTCACCAGGGTTCGAGGGATATCGTCGCTCAAACCCGGGTGTATTTTTGAAGCCTGAACCACGGTACTTCGTGTAGCCGTCAACCATCTAAAGCGTGATGCTTCGTCCAGTTGGGCTATCGGTCCGCAAGTGCTATTTCCCTTGCATATTTCCTCGAAAGCGTGCAGATTGGCTTTTACCTCATCCAAATCAGCTTCGTTGGTAAAAGCCGCCAGCTTAGCATCATCAATGGTGATAATGCATTGTAAAAACTTTTGCGTTTTGCTGTAAACAATAACACCAACATTCATAAACTCTTCGCGCTCTACCCTTGGTACAACACGTATAACGGCGTACTCAAAAACGTGTTTCACGGGCATTTTTAGCTTCATTTACAAAGGTGGCCGATGCGGCTATCCGTGTCAGCAAAAATTGAATATATACTTCGCGCTTCTGGTCGGCAGTTTCTTCGTCCCAGGCGGTAACCAGCCATTCATCGGGTACTAAAGCAACTATCTCGCTTATCTTGTCTTCTGTTAGTATAGCTTTAAAATCAGCGTCCACAGCATCCAGTTCAGTCGCCCAAGGCAGCAATACATGGTCTTTTACCTGTGCGAACGGGCGCAGGGCTTGCTCCTTCCAGTTATCCCACGAATGGTGAAAGTATAAAGCCGCGCCATGATCTATCAGCCAAAGCTCTTTGTGCCACATCAGCATATTGGTGTTACGGGGCGTACGATCCACGTTGGTGATCAGGCAATCCAACCATACCACACGCGATGCGGTTAAAGCATCGGGCTTAGTTACTGCCGGATCATAAGTTATAGCGCCCGAAAGATAATGCAGTGCCAGGTTAAGGCCTACGCTGGCTTTCAGCAGATCTTGTATTTCTTCATCGGGTTCGGTACGGCCAAAAGCTTCGTCGAGGTTGGCAAAAACCAGTTCGGGTATTTTAAAACCGAGAGTACGCGCTAGTTCGCCGCCTATCAGTTCGGCAATAAGCGCTTTAAGGCCCTGCCCTGCTCCCCTGAATTTAAGTACATATAAAAACTCGTCGTCGGCCTCGGCAATGGCGGGCAATGAGCCTCCTTCGCGTAAAGGGGTAACGTAGCGTGTAACATTTACTATCCGTAGTTCCATATCAGGTTTTAAAACTACTCATTTATCCTAAATTGATACCAATATTTGTTTTGCTTTGTATATTCACGCAAAATTAAAACCATGCACCACAAGGCCTTAGTTACCGTTTTATTTTTGCTGGGCGCGATGAAAGTTTCAGCGCAGATCAGCTATCCCGCCCCAAAACCGCCCGGTGACGTACCGCAACTATTTGCCGACGGTTTGATATCCGATGAACTGGGTAACCGCGATTTCACTTTATCTCCCGACGGCACCGAATTGTTTTTCACCACCAAACTGCTTACCACCAGCATTGTGCATATGCGTAAAGAAGGCGGCAAATGGGGCAAGGCACATATAGCTCCCTTCTCGGGCAAATACCGCGACCTTGAAGCCAGTTTTTCGCCTGACGGGAAAACCATCTATTTTGCTTCGGACAGGCCGGTTACAGCTGGTATTACAAAAAAAGACTTTGACCTATGGAAGGTTGCCCGCTTACCCAACGGCCAATTTGGCGAACCTGAAAATCTGGGTACTACTGTAAATACCGAGAAGAACGAATTCTACCCAAGTGTAGCCAAAAACGGTAACCTTTATTTTACCGTAGTGGCGGCATATGGTAAAGGTGACGAAGATATTGTTGTGTGTACGCGCAGCGGAAACAGTTATAATAAGCCCGAGAGTTTACCCGAAACCGTTAACACCACCTACGGCGAGTTTAACGCTTTTGTTGATCCGGATGAGCAGTTTATTTTATTCAGTTCGTTTGGCAGGGCCGACGACATAGGGCGCGGTGATATCTACATCAGCAAAAAAGATAAAGACGGTAAATGGCTTGCGGCAAAACATCTGCCATCGCAAATAAATTCAACCGCGCTGGATTACTGTCCGTATGTTACACCCGATAAAAAATACCTGGTATTTACGAGCAACCGCATGAGCGCAGGTTTTACTGATATCAAAGAAACCGCCTACGATAAATTAAAAGCACTACTAAACAAACCCGGCAACGGACAGGACGATCTATATTGGGTAAAATTTAACCCCGATTTATAAATATGACCGTAAAAGAAATAATGGCGGAGCTGGAAAGCCGCGGCGACGAAAAAATAAAAACGATACTAATGCGGCATGGTGTATTGGAGCCTTTTTTTGGCGTGAAGGTGGAGTACTTGAAACCCATTCAAAAGAAAATAAAAAAAGACTACCAACTGGCTAAAGACCTTTATGCCACGGGCAATGCCGATGCCCAATACCTTGCCGGCCTGATTGCCGACGACGAACAAATGACCAAAGCTGACCTGCAGTTGTGGGTTGAACAGGCCTTATCAAAAAACATTTGCGAGTACACGGTGCCATGGGTAGCTGCCGGTAGTAATTATGGGTTTGAGCTGGCTTTAGAGTGGATAGAATCAAAGGATGAAAACATCGCTTCTGCTGGATGGAATTCGCTATCGCATATAATGGCTTTGAAACCTAACAACCAATTACCTATGGACCTATTAGAAAATTTAATGGACCGTATTGTTAAAACAATTCACACCGCCGATAACCGGGTGCGTTATACCATGAACGGTTATTTAATAGCTTTAGGATGCTATGTACCTACTTTAACTGATGAGGTTTTGGCGGCAACAAAAACTATAGGAACCGTGATGGTTGACATGGGCGGAACCTCCTGCAAAGTCCCCGACCCGGTTACCTACATAAACAAGGTAAAAGACCGCGGCACATGGGGTAAAAAGAAAAAAACTGTAAAATGTTAGGATAGATGTGCTAATGGTCACATCAAATAATTTTATAATTTGGCTTCATGAAAACAAGCATCCTTTTACTTTCATTACTGGCAATAGGTACAGCTGCTGCTGCGCAGGACTGGCCAAACATTAAACGCTACGAAAAAGCGAACGCTAATGTACCTGCGCCCGCTTCCTCCGATGAGAAACGCGTCGTATACATGGGCGATTCGATAACCGATTTTTGGATCAAGAATGATTCAACGTTTTTTAAAGCTAATAACTATTATGACCGTGGCATAAGCGGCCAAACTACCGGGCAAATGCTGCTTCGCTTTCGCGAGGATGTAATAAACCTAAAGCCTGCTGTGGTGGTTATCCTGGCGGGAATAAATGATATTGCCGAAAATAATGGCCCATCAAAACTCGAAGATGTGATGGGCAACCTTATATCAATGGCCGAATTAGCACGCGCTAATAAAATCAAAGTGGTACTTTCATCGGTGCTTCCGGCGGCAGCATTTCCATGGCGCCCGGCCATCGACCCAAAACCCAAGGTTAAGTTGCTTAATGAAATGATAAAGGACTACGCCGCTAAAAACAAGTTTGTGTACCTGGATTATTTTACGCCAATGGCGGATGAGAACGCTGGCCTACCTAAAACTTTAGCGGGTGATGGCATTCACCCTAACCTTGACGGCTATAAAATAATGGAGCCTTTGGCGCAAAAAGCAGTTGCAGAAGCATTAAAAGCCAAACAATTTTAACAGTCGACCTGCAGATATAAAGCCAGCCCACAAGGTTGGCTTTTTGTTTTGAGGTAGCCCTGCAGTTTTATTTTTAATTAATTTGCTATCGCGAAAAACATCCGGGGCAAAAAAGTGTTTAGTTTCCTATACAAATCTTATATTTAGAGAAATCTGCTTTGAATTAAAATCCTATGGCCAAAATATTAATAATTGATGATGAGCGGGCGATCCGCAATACACTGCGTGAGATATTAGAATACGAAGATTATGAAGTTGAGGATGTAGATAACGGTATTGACGGGTTAGAAATGATCCGCAAGAACGACTATGACCTGGTGCTGTGCGATATAAAAATGAATCGCATGGACGGCATGGAGGTACTTACCGAAGGTCTGCAAATAAAACCCGATCTGCCATTTATCATGATATCCGGCCACGGCACAGTTGAAACCGCGGTTGAGGCTAGCAAAAAAGGCGCGTTCGATTTCATCTCCAAACCACCTGATCTTAACCGCTTGCTGATTACCGTACGCAACGCCTTGGATCGTGGTAGCTTGGTGGTCGAAACCAAGGTATTAAAACGTAAAGTATCCAAAGTTCGTCCTATCCTTGGTGACTCCACTCCTATAGCTAAAATTAAAGAAACCATTGAGCGTGTTGCTCCAACCGATGCCCGAGTGCTGATAACCGGCGCCAACGGTAGCGGTAAAGAACTGGTGGCACGCTGGCTGCACGAAAAATCTAATCGCGCCAACGCGCCTTTAATTGAGGTGAACTGCGCGGCTATACCTTCAGAGTTAATTGAGAGTGAATTATTTGGTCATGAAAAAGGCTCATTTACATCGGCTATCAAACAGCGTATAGGGAAGTTTGAATCAGCCTCGGGCGGTACCTTGTTTATGGACGAGATCGGCGATATGAGTTTATCCGCGCAAGCGAAAGTACTACGCGCCCTGCAAGAGCATAAAATAACCCGTGTGGGCGGCGAGAAAGAAATTGATGTGGATGTACGTGTGGTAGCGGCAACCAACAAGGACCTGCTGAAAGAGATCGAAGCCGGTAATTTCCGTATGGACTTGTACCACCGCCTGAGCGTTATCCTGATACACGTACCACCACTAACCGAACGCAAGGACGATATTGGCCTGCTTACCCAAAGTTTTTTGGAAGAGATATGTAGCGACTATGGCATGCCCGTTAAAAAAATATCAGACGGTGCATTGGAAGCCCTGAAAGCACTGCCATGGACAGGTAATATCCGTGAGTTGCGCAACATGATAGAGCGCTTGATTATATTAAGTGATAAAACCATTACCGAGGATGATGTTCGCGCGTTTGCTAACCCATCGGCTCCTGTATCGGCAGCTACTGTAGGAAGTGGTGGCTTGGCCGCTGCTGCTGCACAGCAAACCGACTTTAATCAATTCAAAAACTTCCAGGATTATAAAGACTGGGCCGAGCGCGAGTACATCAAGTTCAAGCTGGAAAAAAACAACTGGAATGTATCAAAAACGGCTGATGATATTGATATTCAGCGCAGTCACCTGTACAGCAAGATAGAGAAATATGGGTTGAAGCGAGGGGAATAGAGCTACCACCCCATGAAATAAACAAAAAGAGTCGCAGGTTTTACTTGCGACTCTTTTTGTTTTGTACTAATTTGGGATGCCATGAAAAACCTTGTCATAATGTTAACATTTCTTCTATTGGCTGCACGGGCCGATAGTCAAAAGTTAATCTTAAACAATGATACACTTCAGTTTCACTCTGACCTTGCATTGAAACAATACCCGGATTTCAAAAAAATAGAGTCGATGCTGAATGGATTTATGCCCACCGGTGAGACCAAGTGCTTCGACTGCCTTCCTGATACTTACGATGTTGAGTGGACAGTGGTTGACAATGAATTATATTTAACTAATATTTACAGCCACTATAGCATCAAACCCAGGCTAAAAGCTGATATAAACAAACTATTTTCTACTAAAACCGGAAGAGTAAAAGCAAATTGGGTTACTACCGACCAATGGTTTTCTAAAGGAGAGATGGTAGGCTGGTTAGATATTATGACACCGGTATATGGGTCGGAAGTTTATCTGGATATTACAAAAGGGCAAATTAAATCAATTGCTGAATATAATTATCCGGGCTCAAAAAATAGTATTTTAGATAAACGGCCTTTATTGGATAAGTTCTTCTATTCCAATTTAAATTGGGATAGAATTTCTCTTGGCGATGGTTTGAACCGTCGTGTTGTTGTGGTATTTCATACAGATTCGTCGGGAGTTATTCAAAACATAAGTGCTACAAACAAAACCGAACCACTTTACGCATTAGAAGCCATACGTGTTTTGAAGCTGTTGCCACCGCAGTTATACTATTGGCATGGTAAATCCATGAAACGAAGTATAGGATTCGTTGCAGTTTTCAGCGAAGAAAACCGGCTCAAGTACGCCCGATAATGCTCCGAAAATACCCTATAAAAATTCGCTCAAAAAAACCTATTTTTGCGCCGAATGAAGCACATACGTAACTTTTGTATAATAGCGCATATTGACCACGGTAAAAGTACCCTTGCCGACAGGTTGCTTGAATATACTAACACCATTACCCAGCGCGAAAGCCAGGCCCAATTACTTGACGATATGGACCTTGAGCGCGAGCGCGGTATCACCATAAAAAGCCACGCCATACAGATGGATTATGAGCTTGACGGTCAGAAATATGTTCTGAACCTGATAGACACTCCCGGCCACGTGGATTTCTCGTACGAAGTATCACGCTCTATTGCTGCCTGCGAGGGCGCGTTGTTGATTGTTGACGCGGCGCAAGGCATACAGGCGCAAACCATATCAAACCTGTATCTAGCTTTAGAGAATGACCTGGAAATCATCCCGGTACTTAACAAAATGGACCTGCCGGGCGCGATGCCCGAGGAGGTTAAAGATCAGATAGTTGACCTGATAGGTTGCAAACGCGAAGATATCCTTGCAGCATCAGGCAAAACAGGTTTGGGCGTGCATGATATTTTACGTGCCATTGTAGAGCGTGTACCGGCTCCTGTCGGCGATCCGGAAGCACCGTTGCAGGCTTTGATATTTGACTCGGTATTTAACTCGTTCCGTGGTATCATCGCTTATTTTAAAGTAACCAACGGCCAGATAAAAAAAGGCGACCGTGTAAAATTTGTAGCTACCGAACGCGAGTACATTGCCGACGAGATCGGTACATTAAAATTGAAGCAATTACCTAAAGACGTCATTAAAACCGGCGACGTAGGTTATATTATATCAGGCATTAAAGAGGCCCGTGAGGTTAAGGTGGGTGATACCATCACCACCATTGACCGCCCTTGCGAAGAAGGTATACAAGGCTTTGAAGAGGTTAAGCCGATGGTATTCGCAGGTATTTACCCGGTTGATACCGAGGACTACGAAGAGTTGCGCGAATCAATGGCTAAACTGCAATTGAACGATGCTTCCTTGGTTTTTGAACCGGAATCATCGGCGGCTTTAGGCTTCGGCTTTCGTTGCGGTTTCCTGGGTATGCTGCACATGGAGATCATACAGGAACGTTTAGAGCGCGAGTTCAACATGACGGTGATCACCACCGTTCCCAACGTATCGTACCTGGCCTACTCTACCAAAGGCGAAGAGATCGTGGTGAATAACCCGTCAGATCTTCCCGATCCAAGTAAAATTGACCGCGTAGAAGAGCCATATATTAAAGCCACTATCATTACCAAAGCCGATTTTGTTGGCCCGGTAATGTCATTGTGTATACAAAAACGTGGTATGATCTCAAACCAATCTTACCTTACTTCCGATCGTGTGGAGCTGGTGTTTGAGATGCCTATGGGCGAGATCGTATTTGATTTTTATGATAAGCTGAAGACTATATCAAAAGGTTACGCCTCATTTGATTATCACCAGATAGGTTACCGTACTTCAGACTTAGTGCGTTTGGATATTCGTTTGAACGCCGAACCAGTAGATGCCTTATCATCATTGATACACCGCAGCAATTCATACGACTTTGGTAAAAAGATCTGCGAGAAGTTGAAAGAGCTATTACCTCGTCAGCAATTTGAGATCATTATACAGGCGTCCATAGGTGCTAAGATCATCGCCCGCGAAACTGTAAAAGCGATGCGTAAAGACGTAACTGCTAAGTGTTATGGCGGTGACATCTCGCGTAAGCGTAAACTATTAGAAAAACAAAAGGCCGGTAAAAAACGCATGCGCCAGGTAGGTAACGTAGAGATACCGCAGAGTGCGTTTATGGCAGTATTGAAACTGGATTAATTATCAGAACCAAGAATCGAGAACCAAGACTCAAGACCGAATGGTCATAAATCTTGGCTCTCGATTCTTGATTCTTGACTCTATAAACTATGCAATTACTCGACGGAAAATACGTATCAGAAAAACTCAAAGGTGAAATTGCTGACGAAGCAGCAGCCATATTAGCGCAAACCGGTCGTAAGCCGCATTTGGTTGCGGTATTGGTTGGTCATGATGGTGGCAGCGAAACTTACGTGGCCAGCAAAATGAAGAACTGCGAAAAGGTTGGTTTTAAATCAACCCTGGTGCGTTATGAGGATACCGTTAGCGAGGCTGAATTGCTAAAGAAAGTTGAAGAATTGAATGCTGATGCGGATATTGACGGCATCATCGTTCAATTACCGTTACCCAAACACATCGACCCCGAGAAGGTGACCGAGCGCATTGATCACCGTAAGGATGTTGATGGCTTCCACCCTATTAATTTGGGCCGTATGCAGCGCAATTTGCCGTCGTTTATTCCGGCTACGCCTTATGGTATTACTTTAATGCTGAAGGAATATGGCATTGAAACCGCCGGCAAGCATTGCGTGGTTGTGGGTCGTAGCAATATTGTGGGTTCTCCGATGAGCATTTTGATGGCTCGTAATACCAGCCCTGGCAATTGCACGGTAACTATTTGCCACAGCCGCACGCCTGATATTAAAAAGTTCACGCTTGATGCTGATATCCTGATCGTGGCTATCGGTAAAAAGAATTTCATTACGGCCGATATGGTAAAAGACGGCGTTGTGGTTATTGACGTAGGTATGAACCGCGAAACTTCAACCGTAACCAAATCGGGCTATAAACTGTATGGTGACGTTGATTTTGAAAACGTTGCATCAAAAAGCTCATGGATTACCCCGGTACCGGGTGGTGTGGGCTTGATGACTATTATTGGTTTGTTGAAAAACACTTTAGCTTCGGCTAAGAAACAAGTTTATCTATAGAACCAAGAATCAAGAACCAAGAATTAAGACAGAGCAAATTTATCTTGATTCTTGATTCTTGATTCTTAACTCTCACTTAAAGGTACTCTCCCGGTATCTGGTCATCCTCATTTTCGTCATTACAAACCATCGAGGTAATTACCCATCTGTCATCAATAAACACGTACTGAATAAAATTAATGCCGCGTGGCGGACGACTATCCACTTCGTAATCACTGAAGCTATATTCATAAACACTCAGTCGTTGGGCTGTTTTACCGAAAATGTCTGTACGCGAGTAAATCTCACGCTGTTCAAATTGAGCTATCTCTCCTTCGGCTATTTGCGATTCGGTGTATTGTACAAATGATTCTGCCGTATAAAGTCTGGGAATATCCTCGGTGTTATTGATCATCAGCCCCGCGCCATGAAAAATGGCTTGTAGGGTACTAACATCGGGGACAATACTATTTTTAAAACTTATGGATCTGTAAAAGTGAGTGGTGAGTGTGTCTATGGCTGCTATGCTCATTTAAATATCTGCTTTAATTTCTCGCGAAGCGAAAGCATACCTACATAAATATCATTGCCGCGTATTTCAACAGCGTACGTATCTATATAATCGTTCTGCCCCGCGTCGCCTTTTCCTGTTTTAATATCATAGGCATAACGATGAAGGGGGCATATTAGTTTTCCGTTTTTACACCAACCTCCGCTTAACTCGCCTCCGGCATGCGGGCAGGTTGATGACACGGCATAAATATCTCCTTCATAACCAACCACGCAAATGCCTTTGCCGTTAACTTTTACTTTTTTTATAAATGGAGCACTAGTGTATTGAATATCAACTACCTTATACCAGTTCATATCAACTAATAATCAACGCTTAAATTCATTATAGTGGGATCTTTGATCAGGTCGTCCATGGTGGTTAGCAGTGTAACCTGTTTTTTATCGGCAGATAGTATAGCTTTAGGATTATTCACACTTTTTACCGGGTGGGCAAAGTTTAATATCACTTTATAGGGCATATCAACCAACATAGCTTTTGCCATAGCCAGGGTTGACTGTGTTTTTTTCAGGAAGGCGTTAAACTTTACCTTATCAATTATCCGCACAAACTTATTGGATGTTACCTTGTAATTGTAATAATCCTGCCCGGCCATTAATTGCTTGGCATTGACATCTTTTAAACCTTTGGCATTTTTGGTCATTTCATCCAACTGGTTGTTTAATGATATTTTTGAAAGATGGTCAAGATAATACTGCAGATCATCCGCATTTTTTGACAAGTGGCTAATGTTTACCTGCATCACATTGTTCTTCAGGTCCATTTTAACGCCCAGGTTGCTGTTCATGGTCATCATCACTTCTTCTGCACCCAGTTTACGTTGTACAGTATCGGGCAAAGCACTATAAAAGTTTAACGAGGTATCTTTTACAATATTAAACTGCGGCGTTTCCTTAACCGAATCTGTCATGAGGTTCATAAAAACAGATACTGCCCTGCTCATATCAAAATTAAAAACAACCTTGCACGATCCGTCTTCATTAAAGTCGTAACGCTCCTCCATGTCAAGGCACGAAGAGAGGCTAAATACTATAAAAAGCAGGAAAAACGCGTAAAGTTTTTTCATTCAATCAAATATACTTTTTTGAGGGGAAAGCAAAAAGATGAAAGATGAAAGCTTTTCGTTGTCAACCGTTAAATCTCTTCATCATATCAATATCAGCTTTTGGCTTTAAACTTTTGCCTTTGAGCTCAAAACATTACCTTTGCGCCCTATTATGGCACACCAGGTTCCGGAAGATGGTACATTGCTTCCTTTAATGGAAGAGTTTTACACGATACAGGGAGAAGGATATCATACCGGTAAGGCCGCGTATTTTATTCGCCTTGGCGGATGTGATGTGGGTTGCCATTGGTGCGACGTGAAAGAAAGCTGGGACGCCGAACTACACCCCCTTACGGCTGCCGATACTATAGTTAATAATGCTGTTGTTTACCCGGGGAAGGCCGTAGTTGTTACCGGCGGCGAACCATTGATCTATAATCTGGATTATTTAACCAGTCAATTACAGAGCCGTAACATCAAAACCTTTATCGAAACATCGGGCGCTTACCCCCTTTCGGGCCATTGGGACTGGATCTGCTTATCGCCCAAAAAATTCAAAGCCCCTACGCCTGCTGTTGCACAACACGCTAACGAGTTAAAGTGTATCATCTTCAACAAATCCGACTTTGCTTTTGCTGAAGAACATGCTAAAAGCTTAGGCCCTAACTGTAAACTTTACCTGCAACCCGAATGGTCAAAATCAAAAGAAATGACACCACTCATTATTGATTATGTAATGGCCAACCCAAAATGGGAAATATCGTTGCAAACACACAAGTATTTAAATATTCCTTAAATATTGTAACTTAGGTTATTAACCTATAGTATAGCAACCCAAAGGATGAAAAGCATAATTACCGGCATAGCCTTATTACTGGCCTCGCTATGCGTGCATGCACAATCCTTAAGTACCACCAACAAAGACGCGATAAAATTCTTCGCGGCAGCAAATACAAAGATTGACGAAAGCGATTATGTAGAGGCCATGAACCTGCTGCAGAAAGCTATTGCACAAGACTTTAAGTTTTTAGAGGCTCATTCGCTCTTGGCTGATGTAATGAACCGGCGCAGGCTAACTAAACAAGCTATAGAAGAATACAAGATAGTTATAGCTACAAACCCTGATTTTAACCGGGCTATTTATTTAAGATTAAGCGACCTTGAACTTTCTGAAGGTTTGTATGCAGATGCGTTGCGCCATGCAGAAAAATATGTAACCTACCCTAATTTAACGGCAGCTAATATTTCTCTTGGCAGAAAAATAATACGAGATGCAAAATTCAGCATTGAAGGTTTAACACACCCGGTAGCGTTTAAGCCCATAAGCATGGGCGATGCTATTAATACACCGGCAGATGAATATTCGCCCGTTGCAACTGCAGATGAGAACACGCTTATTTTTACCCGGCAGATAAATGCCAATGAGGATTTTTATCAAAGCGACAAAAACAATGGCGAATGGGCGCCAGCCAAACCTTTGAGCAATAATATTAACACGCCACAATTTAATGAGGGGTCTGAATCGATATCACAAGATGGTAATTACCTGTTTTTTACGGGATGCAACCGCCCGGATGGTATGGGCCGATGTGATATTTACGTGGCACTAAAAAAAGGTGATGACTGGGGTAAACCATTTGGCTTAAGTGCGCCTGTTAACTCGCCGGGCTGGGAGTCGCAGCCCTCTATAAGCGCCGATGGGCGTACACTTTATTTTGTAAGTAACCGACCGGGAGGTTATGGCAGTTATGACATCTGGAAATCAACGCTAACACCGAAAGGCTGGGGCGAACCCGAAAACCTGGGGCCAAATGTTAACACACCTTACAGTGAACAATCGCCTTATATACACCCAGACGATAGTACTTTGTATTTCTGCTCAAACGGCTGGCCTGGCTTTGGCGGGATGGATCTGTTTGTAAGCCGTGCAGCTAAAGACGGCAAATGGATGAAATCTGAAAACCTGGGCTCGCCGATAAACACCAATAATGATGAGAGTGGACTTAGCCTTACCGCTACCGGGCAATTTGCCTTCTTCTCGTCAAATAAACTGAGCGGCGCCGGTGGCTATGATATTTACCGGTTTGAAATGCCGAAACACCTACGGCCCAAAATGGTTACGTATGTTAAAGGCAATGTAAATGATTTTAAAACCAGGCGACCGCTAGAAGCAGCCGTTGAAATACGCGATCTGGAAAACGACAAAACCATTTATCAAAACTACAGCACTTTGCCGAATGGCAACTTCCTGGCCACATTACCTACCGGCAAAAACTACGGATTAAATATATCTAAAGCGGGCTATCTGTTTCATTCGGAAAATTTCTCGTTAGAGGGACATGAACCCACCAACCCATTTTATATACAGGCATGGTTGCAACCAATTGAGGTAGGCAGTAAATCCATTCTTAAAAACATATTTTTTGATACCAATAAATATGATCTGAAACCTGAATCGCATTCGGAGCTGATAAAATTGCTGGACTTCCTGGCGCTCAATCCTACCATCAGGATAGAAATATCGGGGCATACAGACGACGTAGGTAATGATCAAAGCAACCAGGTATTATCAGAGAACCGAGCTAAAGCTGTATATCAGTATTTAACAGCTGCCAAAGTTAACCCTAACCGTTTGGTGTTTAAAGGCTATGGCGAAACGCAACCCATAGTACCTAACACATCCGACGAGAATCGCGGTAAAAACAGGCGTACCGAGTTTAAGGTTATTGCCTTGTAGCAATTTCAGGCACAAAAAAGGGAGAACTTTCATCCTCCCTTTATATTTTAGTTTCCTAGTTCTGACATGAACTTTATCCGCATCAGTTGTACTTCCTCGCGGGTATAGTCATCCGGGCCAAGTTCGGCCAGGGCATCGTCTATCGAATCGATCTCGGCGGAGCGAAAGTAATCAAATACCTCATCCTGCTTATCTTCATCTATCACTTCATCTATAAAATAGTTCAGGTTAAGCTTGGTGCCCGAGTTTACAATGGTTTCAACCTCTTTCAGTATCTCCTCGTAAGTTAAACCTTTTGAGGCGGCTATATCATCTAAATTTAAATGCCTGTCGATGTTTTGTATGATGAATACTTTAAGCGCAGATTTATTAGCAGCGCTTTTGATAACCATATCAACCGGGCGGTCAATATCATTATCTTCTACGTATTTCTTGATCAGATCAATAAACGGCGCACCAAACTTTAAGGCTTTACCAGCGCCTACGCCCGATATTTGCTTCAACTCATCCTGCGTAATTGGATAATGTGTACACATCTCCTCTAACGACGGATCCTGGAACAGCACAAATGGCGGCAGATTTTTTTGTTTGGCCATTTTTTTGCGCAGGTCTTTCAGCATTTGCAATAAAGCAGTGTCTAAAGCGCCTCCGCTTTGTTTCGGGCCTTCGGCATCGTCGTCGTCATCACCGGCTTCAATAACACGGTTCATAATAAACCGGATACTATGCGGATTGTCTAAAAATGATTGCCCAAGCCTGGTTAAACGTAGTAAACCATATTGATCAATATCTTTCGACAAGTAGTTATTCAACAGCGCTTGCCTTAACAAAGAGTTCCACAATATTTCGCCATCAGCCTTACCGGTACCAAAAAGCTCCAGTAAATGATGCTCATAATTATGCACCTGCGGACTATCAACTCCCATCAAAATATTAATGATGTGATGATCGTCAAACTTCTCGCCTATTTGCTTGATGATGCTTAGCGCTTTGTGCAATTGCTCTTCGCCATCGAAGAATGTTTTTGGCGCGCAGCAGTTATCGCACATGTTATTACAGCCGGCCTCGTTAAAGTTCTCGCCAAAGTAGTGCAGTAATTGCTTACGGCGGCATACCGAAGCTTCGGCATAGTCTATAACCTCTTTCAATATCTGGGTACCAATTTCACGCTCGGCAACAGGCTTGTCTTTCATAAACTTCTGCAGCTTATCCACGTCCTTTTGCGAGTAGAAAGCCACACAAACACCTTCGCCGCCATCACGACCGGCACGACCAGTTTCCTGGTAATAACCTTCCATGCTCTTCGGCACATCGTGGTGTATTACGTAGCGTACATCGGGTTTATCTATACCCATACCAAAGGCGATTGTGGCCACAATCACATCCACATCCTCCATCAGGAATTTATCCTGCGTATCGGCACGCACTTTAGCATCAAGGCCGGCATGATATGGTAAAGCACGCACCCCGTTCAACGAAAGTGCTTCGGCAACTTCCTCCACCTTTTTACGGCTAAGGCAGTACACAATGCCTGATTTGCCCTGGTTTTGCTTTACGTATTTAACGATCTCCTTAATTACATTACGCTTTGCACGTACTTCGTAAAAAAGATTGGAGCGGTTAAATGATGATTTAAATACAGTAGCGTTATTCATGTGCAGGTTTTTCTGAATATCCTGCTGCACTTTTGGCGTGGCTGTGGCGGTTAAAGCTATGATGGGTATCTCATCACCAATATTACTGATAACCTGGCGGATCTTGCGGTATTCGGGCCTAAAATCATGCCCCCATTCTGATATACAGTGTGCTTCGTCAACTGCTACGAATGATACATGGTTTTGGCGTAAAAAATCAATATTCTCTTGCTTGGTCAGTGATTCGGGCGCAACATATAATAATTTGGTTTTACCGTCCAGCACGTCTTCTTTAACACGTGCTATATCTGCTTTGGTAAGAGATGAATTTAAAAAGTGTGCTATGCTATCCGAGCCGCCGAAGGCTCTTAACTGGTCAACCTGATTTTTCATCAGGGCAATTAACGGAGAGATAACAATAGCCGTACCGTCGCTCATTAAAGCAGGCAACTGGTAACACATAGATTTACCACCACCTGTAGGCATAATTACAAACGTATCGTTGCCGGCAAGTATATTGGTAATGATCGCTTCTTGCTCTCCTTTAAAATTGTCGAAGCCGAAAAAGTTTTGGAGATTATCAAAAAGTGACTTCTTGGTTTCTATCATTATGGTATGCGGGGTATTGATGTATTTAAAAGTTTAAAGTAACAAAATTTAATGAATAAACGACGGATTTTCTTTTAAATTTTATACTGAAATGATTATTCGGCAAAACACTACGTTTAATTTCAAAAAACGCGTTTACAACGGCTGGCGCTACATTCTGTGAGAAAAAACAATTGTGGCAATCAAAAACAATTCGTTTATTTATTTCTTTTAAACAACGTTACATTTTTTGATTGTTTACTGCATAATTCTTATAATATTCTAATGAATTAATGGCAACTTTAACATATCCAACGATCGAACTTAATTTCTTAACATAATGAATAAA
The DNA here is from genome assembly GCF_059690715.1 of Mucilaginibacter sp. A3364. NCBI lineage: Bacteria > Pseudomonadati > Bacteroidota > Sphingobacteriia > Sphingobacteriales > Sphingobacteriaceae > Mucilaginibacter > Mucilaginibacter sp. A3364. The sequence goes on along the minus strand of NZ_JCAWED010000001.1, from coordinate 1,657,110 downwards.
AATTATTACGCCATCATTATGGCAGGCGGTATCGGAAGCCGCTTTTGGCCAATTAGCCGCACTTCGTATCCAAAACAGTTTATCGATATATTAGGCACGGGTAAAACCCTGATACAAAATACTTACGAACGCTTTTTAAAGGTTTGCCCTAAAGAGAACATCTTTGTGGTAACTAACGAAAACTACACTTCGATAGTTAAGGAACAACTGCCTGATATGCAGGACAACCAGATACTTACCGAGCCGGTAATGCGTAATACAGCTCCTTGCGTTGCTTACGGTTGTTTCAAAATTGAAAGTATTAATCCTGACGCGGCTATTGTAGTAGCGCCTTCAGATCACCTGATATTGGATGAAGCCGGTTTTGTGGCTACCATCGAAAAATCATTGGCTACCGCCAGCAAACACCAATGCCTGGTAACGCTGGGTATTAAACCATCGCGCCCTGATACCGGCTACGGTTATATTCAGTACACCGATAATACAATCGATGGCGATTTTCATAAAGTAAAAACCTTTACCGAAAAACCTACGCTTGAGATTGCCAAAACCTTCCTGCAAAGCGGCGACTTTTTATGGAACGCAGGCATCTTTGTTTGGTCGGCTAAAGCTATTGTGAAAGCGTTTGAGCAGCACCTGCCGGAGATGAACGACATATTTGCCGAAGCACGCCCGCATTACAATACTGATAACGAACGCAACCACGTTAACCAGGCTTATATGCAGTGTACCAATATCTCTATCGACTACGGTATTATGGAGAAAGCGGATAATGTATATGTATTGCCATCTGAGTTTGGATGGTCTGACCTGGGTACCTGGGCATCTATTTACGAATTAGCTAATAAAGATTACGTAGGCAACGCGGTTATCCCATCGGAGAAAGTGATCATGTACGATTCATCGAATTGTATGGTTAACATTCCGGAAGACAAACTGGTTATTATACAAGGCCTGCATGATTACATCGTGGTTGAATCAAACAATACCCTGCTTATATGCCCGCGCGACCAGGAGCAAAACGTTAAAAAAGTTGTTGCCGATGTGAAGGCACAATTTGGAACAAAATATATTTAGTGATTAGTTGATCGGCTTATCTCTTTTAATGTTATGAAAAGCGCTTCGACAACCCGGAGCGCTTTTTTTTATTTGATTATCTGTTGGTTATATAACTTATGTTTTATAACTTTAATTCAGATCACTTAATACATTCATCAAAAACCTCTTATATCCCCCTTTAGGGGAGTTGAGAGGCCCTAATCACAATTTATATATCATGGATCCTTCATTGATCAACTGGGCCGCTGTAGTTGTTGCAGCCCTTTCAAGCTTTGCCATTGGCGGCGTATGGTACAACCCCAAAGTATTTGGTACCGCCTGGATGACGGATAGTAAACTCACCGAAGATCAAATTAAAAACGGCGCCAGTCCGCTTAAAATATTCGGCTTCGCTTTTATCTTTTCGCTGATCGCATCAGCAAACCTTGCCGCGTTTTTGGCAGACCCTAAAACTGATGTTAGCTGGGGCGCGACCGCGGGCTTTTTAGCAGGTGTTTGGACGTTTGGCGCTATAGCTACCCACAGCCTTTTTGAGCAAAGAAACTGGCGCCACATTTTTATTAATGGCGGATATAGTGTGGTGCAGTTGGTAGTGATTGGAGCGATATTGGGTGCGTGGAGGTAAGTTTCCAATCATAACTAACTTGTCATCCTGAGCATAGCGAAGGATCTTTTACAAGCGATAAGTTGGCGACATGCCGGGCGTACAAGATCCTTCGCTATGCTCAGGATGACAAAAACTATTAGCCTAATCTCTGCCTTATCGCCTCATACAAAATTATCCCTGTAGCAACCGATACGTTCAACGACTCTATCTCACCGTACATCGGTATTTTAGCCAGATGATCTGCAATACGAATGATGTCGTTACGTACACCATCTTCTTCCGATCCCATTACAATCGCGGTTGGCACCGTATAGTCTGGCTTGTAGATGTATTCTTTAGTTTTTTCGGTACAGCAAACCAGTTGCAGGCCCGATTCCTGTAAAAATTTCACAGTCTGCATAAAGTTATCGTGACGACAAACCGGAATCTTGTACAAAGCTCCTGCTGACGTTTTAATAGCGTCCGGGTTAACCTGTGCCGAACCTTTGGCCGGTACCACAATAGCATGTACGCCGCTGCACTCCGCCGTACGGGCAATGGCGCCCATGTTACGCACATCGGTAATAGAGTCAAGCACCAATATCAGCGGGGTCTCCCCTTTTTCAAATATCTGCGGAATAATGTCCTCTATCTTTTGATAAGTAATGGGCGAAATGAAAGCCACTACACCTTGGTGGTTTTTCATCGTGATGCGGTTCAGCTTTTCTATTGGCACCTGCTGGGCAACTATCTGGTATTCATTTAACAGGTCCTTTAACTCGGCCGATAAGCCGCCGCCAAGGCCGCGTTGAATGTATAACGATTCTATTTCTTTACCGGCGCGTATTGCTTCAATCACTGCACGTATTCCAAAAACTACCTGGTTGCTTTCGCGGGGTTCCCTGTTATTATAGGCCATTTTAATTATCAAATAAGGCTGCAAAAATAGCCATATTAATTAACTTTGCAGCAGCGAAGGATGATGCTGTTTAAGGCCATAATTTTTTTCGGATAAAATACCAAAACCATTTTATTAACAACGCTATAAAAAAGGCTTTTTACAGCTAAAAATTATAGTTACCAACAAAAAGCTGTTGATAACCAAGGCCTTAATTTTTACATTTTGGGCATTTAACCGATTGCAAAAAAAAGATGTTAACGATAGGTAAATCCGTAGCTTTTTAGTATATTTTTGATGCTATGACTTTTGAGAACGATAACCAATATAACAAGCCGAACACCAACGAGCGTCGCGCCAGATTTAGCAACCCTGTACCTTATGGCACACCAGGGAAACTACCGCCGCAAGCGCTTGATTTGGAGGAAGCTGTGCTTGGTGCCTTAATGTTAGAGAAGGATGCGTTATCATCAGTTATCGATATTTTAAACCCTAACGTGTTTTACGAAACACGCCACCAAAAAATATTCGCGGTTATCCGTTCCTTGTTCGAAAAAACGTCGCCAGTGGATATTTTGACCGTTACGGCGGCCTTACGCGCCAACGGCGAACTGGAAATGATAGGCGGTGCTTATTACATTACCGAGTTGACCAATCGCGTAGCCTCGGCAGCGAATATCGAGTATCACGCGCGTATCATCATTCAAAAGTTTATCCAGCGCGAGCTGATCCGTATCTCGACAGAAATTGTGCACGATGCCTATGAAGATACTACCGACGTATTGGACCTGTTAGACAAAGCCGAAAAGAACCTTTTCGAAATAGCTCAGAATAACCTTCGCCGCGACTCGCGCAAAATGGACGACCTGATGCACGAGGCTTTAAAAGAAATTGAAGCGCTAAAAGATAAAAAAGACGGCTTAACGGGTGTACCATCCGGCTTTACCGACCTTGACCGTATGACCTCGGGCTGGCAAAAATCCGACCTGGTGATCATTGCGGCTCGCCCGGCAATGGGTAAAACGGCCTTCGTATTAAGCTGCGCCCGTAACGCCGCGGTTAGTTTTGACAAGCCTGTTGTGGTGTTCTCGCTGGAGATGTCGTCGGTACAGTTGGTTAATCGTTTGATATCCGGTGAAACCGAAATTGAACAAGAAAAAATACGTAAGGGCACTTTGGAAGAATGGGAATGGCAACAGATCCACTCTAAAATTGGCCGCCTGGAGCAGGCGCCGTTAATCATTGATGACACCCCTGCCCTGAATATATTTGAGTTTAGAGCAAAATGCCGCCGTTTAAAATCGCAGCACGATATACAGATGATCATCATTGACTACCTGCAGCTGATGCACGGTAAATCTGCCGATGGTAAAGGCGGTGGTAACCGTGAGCAGGAAATCGGTAGTATATCGCGTGCGCTTAAATCGGTAGCTAAGGAGTTGAACGTACCTGTTATTGCATTATCGCAGTTAAGTCGTGCGGTGGAGAGTCGCCCGGGCGGTTCAAAAAGGCCGATGTTATCAGATTTGCGTGAGTCGGGATCTATTGAGCAGGATGCGGATATGGTACTGTTCCTTTATCGCCCTGAATATTACGGGTTAGAGGTTGACGAAGACAACAACCCGACCAAAGGCGTGGGCGAAGTAATTATAGCTAAGCACCGTAACGGTGAAACAGGCACGGTTAGGCTGAAATTCGTTGGTAAGTTTGTGAAATTCCAGGACCTGGATCAAAACGACAATTTCATGGCAGGTGGCAATGCCTTTGCAGGATTGAGCCCGTCAACAGATTTTGAGAAACCGAACAATTTTATCATTCGCCCATCACGTATGGATGATATGGATGATGAGGCGCCGTTTTAAGCGTTTTTTCAATGTGGCTCAGGTGAAAGCTTTTCCGTTTCATTGGGTAAATTCCTTAATGAATTGAAGAATAACGTTTGTATTCAATAATACTCGTACTTAACACAAAATACAATGCCTCGTTCTACACGGGGCATTTTTGTTAATATAGGGTTCGAAAAATTAACTCACACATATCACGAGGCACCTACGGAGCCTTTTACTCTGCTACCACCGGACTATAAACACGTAGCCCCCCTGGGGCTAATTTCGATTATAATTCATGTTCGTTATGGCTCCGCTAGGAGCTCCGTGTTTATAGCAATGATTCCCCTTCTTTTAGACTCCGTAGGAGTTACGTAAAACAGCAACTAAGATTATTGCGCATAATCACTATTTTTGCCGCGCCATGATTAAACGACTACACCGGCACGTACGTACCGCACGCTACATTGTTTACAAAGAAACCTTAGTTGATAAAAAAGAGCATTTCTGGACCTTTTTGGGGTCGTTCTTCGGTATAGGTTTGGTAGGACTGATCAGCAGCAAGCATTTTACGGCGTCGGATAATTTGTTTTTAATAGGCTCATTCGGGGCATCGTCGGTGTTGATTTATGGGGTGATCAATAGTCCGTTGGCACAACCGCGAAATTTAATAGGCGGGCATGTGGTGTGCGCGCTGATAGGCGTTACCGTATACAAACTAATTCCTGATGTACTTTGGCTTTCGTCGGCGTTGTCGGTGTCACTTTCCATTGTGGCTATGCAGATAACCAAAACATTGCACCCACCCGGCGGGGCAACGGCATTGATAGCCAATATCGGTTCGCCAAAAATACATGCGTTGGGCTATTTTTATGTATTGAACCCGGTATTGGCCGGTGCGCTTATCCTGCTATTAGTGGCCATCATATTTAATAACGGCACCGATCATCGTCATTACCCTAACAACAAAAACTGGTACAAAGTGTGGCGCAGATACAAGCGTATGCCACGTAAATCCGAATGATAAAAGTGCGAAAAAGTGCGCCATTTTGGTGCGTCGCTGAATTGCCTTAAGTTTATATAATCAATATAAAGCATTGATTAATAAATTTTTATAAAAACAATCAAAGTGCGCCGCATTGCGCCGCTTTTTTGTACAATTTTTTGACTATCAATATCTTACAAAAAATTAGTGCGCCAGGTGCGCCACTTTAAAAGTGGCGCACCTTCCATTAAAACACTAAGCCCAATATTACCCCTATTAATATAACAAAAGGTGTTTTAATCCTGGTGAAGTTGAGCAGCAGGAAGGTTGCCAGCATTAAGCCATAGGCCATCCAGTTACCCCCAAAAGGTTTTGTAAGCAATATAAAAGCCGTTGCCATAAAGCCTACTGATACTGCTGTAATCCCGCTTAATGACTTTTTGATACTAGTTATCTTTTTCAGATCGCCCCAAAAGGGAACAATAAAACATATCAGGATTACACCCGGCATATTGATACCTATTACGGCCACTATACTGCCAATTATCTGTCCGCCTACGCTGTAACCTTGATTACCCATGGCCATACCGCCCAGGAAGGAAGTAAAGGAAAAGGTAGGTCCGGGCAGCCCCTGTTGTAAGGCGTAGCCGGATAGGAATTCAGAACTGCTGAGATAGTGTTTTAGTTCGACAAACTCGGTATACATCAGCGGTACCATTACCTGTCCGCCACCATGTATCAGTATCCCGTTACGGTAAAAGTTTTCAAACAAACGTATAGGCAAACTGAAGGGTGAAGTACGGTTGATGATAGCGCCTAATACGGCAAAAGCCAGTAGTATCCCGATAAAGTAAGCCAGCTTGTTGGGGTTTATATTTGAGAACAGCTTAACGCGCAACTCGTCTTCCTGCGCTTGCGTTTCCAAAGCTGAGGATATGATGCCTCCCAGCAATATCATTATAGGGAAGGCGTAAGGTGTTTGCAATATCAACGTGGTGATCAATGAGCCGATAGCCAACATCGTGCTGACCTTCGTTTTTAAAAACCTGTTGGCAAAGTTGTACGTTGCATAAGCTACAATACCCACCGCCATGGGTTGTATGTATTGTAAGATTGAAGCTATCTTCCCACGTTCGGCAAACATCTTATAGCCAACAGCCGCCGCCCCCATAATAGCTGCCGATGGTAGTATCCATATAAAAAACGTAATGATAGCCAAACGCAGGCCTCCCACCTTCCACCCTATACCAACCAGCGTTTGGGTTGACGATGGACCAGGCAATATCTGCGCCAGCGCGTTCAACTCCATTAACTCCTCTTCGGCAACATAGCCGCGCTTCTCCACAAACTCGCGAAGCAAAATAGCAATATGCGCCTGCGGACCGCCAAATGCACTTAAAGTGTACAGCAGCACATCACGCATAAAAAGGAGTTCCCGTTTTTTCAATATCTAACGCTTAGTAGTCGTCATCGTCGTCATCATCCCAACCTTTAGCTTCGCGCCAAACCGCCTGTAATTCGCTGAAAGCATGATTATCGCGTTTAGCTTTGGTTATCTCCATGCCAACCTCGTAAGTTTTAATGGCATCATCCTTGCGGTTAAGTGCCTCATATAGCTTGCCTAAATGGTAGTAAGTGCCTGTGTAGTTGGGATGGTTTTTAACCAGGTCCTCATAGTAAGCTAAGGACTTATCTATTTCATTTAAACGAAGATATTCAGTAGCCAGCGCGTACTTTAAAAACTCGTCATTGGGTTCGTTCTTTATAAATTCAAGTAGCTTGTCTAATCTGCTTATCTCCATTTTTAAACGCTATGTTTTTTATCTAAATTTGTAAAAACCTATTACTATGAAAGCATTGGTATGTATAAGTAATGTGCCCGATACCACTACAAAAATAACTTTTACCGATAATAACACGCAATTTAATACGAATGGCGTCCAGTTTATACTCAATCCTTACGACGAAATAGCCCTTGCCCGCGCCATTGAACTAACCGAAGGCAACGGCGGCACGGTAACCGTGATCAACGTAGGCGAAGCCAATACCGAAGCGACCATACGGAAGGCACTGGCCATTGGCGCTACAGATGCCGTACGCATAAATGCCCCGGCACATGATGCCTGGTTTGTAGCATACCAGATAGCCCAATATATAAAAGAGAATCCATTCGATATTATACTAACCGGTCGTGAGTCTATTGATTACAATGGCTCAAAAGTAGCCGGTATGATGGGCGAGTTGCTGGATATCCCATCAGTATCTATCATTAAAAAACTGGATATAGACGGCAATACAGCTACTGTTGAGCGTGAGGTAGAAGGCGGTAAAGAAGTACTGAGCATCCCCTTGCCTATTGTTGCAGGCACTGCCGAAGGCGTTGCAGAACCTAAGATACCTAATATGCGTGGCATCATGTCGGCGCGTACTAAACCGCTTACAGTTGTGGAAGCAGCGCCGGTACAAACAAATTCAAACATCATTAGTTATGAAACGCCTGCCCCGCGTGGCCAGGTTAAATTGGTACCTGCAGATGAGGCCGCACAACTAATTAACTTGCTGCATTCCGAAGCAAGAGTTATATAACATTTACCAGAATAACATATGCCAGTTTTAATATATGCCGAAAATGCCGCAGGCAAATTCAAAAAATCCACCTTCGAGGCGGTTAGTTACGCACGCGCCATTGCCGATCAAAACAACACCAGCGTTGTAGCTTTATCTATAGGCGACGTAAATGCCGACGAGCAAAAATCGCTGGCACAGTATGGTGCCGATAAAGTACTAAACGTAAGTAATGATAAGCTTAAAAACTTTGTTAACCAGGCCTATGCCTCAGTAATTGCCGAAGCAGCCAAAAAACAGGGTGCTGATATCATAGTATTATCAAACTCGTTCTCCGGCCGTGGCCTGGCGCCGCGCATAGGCGTTAAGCTGGATGCCGGGGTTGCTGATGGCGCCGTAGCGTTACCAGAACAAACAGGTGGTAGATTCACGGTTAAAAAAACAGCCTTTTCGGGTAAAGCATTTGCTATTGTTGAATTAACATCAGCTAATAAAGTTATCGCTCTTACGCCTAACTCTTACAAAGTAGTTGAAAACGTTAAGCCTGCAGTTGTTGAAGACTTTAGTGTAGAAGTTAAAGAGTCGGATTTTAATGCGATGTTGAAAGATATCGTACGCTCTACCGATAAAGTATCACTTCCCGATGCCGAGGTCGTTGTATCTGGCGGCCGTGGTTTAAAAGGGCCTGAAAACTGGGGCATGATCGAAGAATTGGCCGACCTGCTTGGCGCGGCTACCGCTTGCTCTAAACCGGTATCAGATGCCGGTTGGAGACCCCACAGCGAACACGTTGGACAAACCGGTATAGCTGTCAGTCCAAATTTGTATATTGCGATAGGAATTTCGGGCGCAATACAACACCTCGCCGGCATCAGTTCATCAAAGGTTATTGTGGCCATTAATAAAGATGCCGAGGCCCCTATTTTTAAAGTGGCCGACTATGGTATAGTCGGCGATGCTTTTGAAGTAGTACCGAAATTAATAGCAGCCGTTAAAGAACATAAAAACATAGCATAAACAAGATCAGTGCGATGGGCAATAACATGAAAAAGATCAAGCTTGATATTGTTGGTTTATCATATAGCCAAACACAATCAGGCGCATACGCGTTGGTTTTGGGCGAAGTGAATGGCCGTCGTCGGCTGCCTATTATTATCGGTAGTTTTGAGGCCCAGGCCATAGCTATCGAAATTGAAAAGATGACACCTAGTCGCCCGCTTACCCACGACCTGTTTAAAAGCTTCGCCGAGGCTTACAACATTAGCGTACAGGAAGTGGTGATATACAATCTGGTTGATGGTATTTTTTACGCTAAATTGATATGCTCTGATGGTAAGAAAACCATGGAGATAGATGCCCGCACATCAGACGCTATTGCCATTGCGGTAAGGTTTGATTGCAGCATTTTCACCTACGAGTTCATCCTGTCAAGCGCCGGCATTGTGATAGAAGGCAATGATTTTGTTTATTTGGAGAATATATCAGACACCCCAGAAGAGATCACTCCTGTTACCTCCGCCGGCGGTGGTTATGGCTCGTTGAGCGACGACGAATTAAAAGCTAAATTACAGGAAGCCCTTACGGAAGAATCATACGAGAAAGCCGCCAAAATACGGGACGAGCTGAATAAAAGAAAAGCATCCTGATATCGGATTTCGGATTTGTATTGATGTGCATAATTCCAAAATTATCACTACTTTCAGCACATTAATTAACTGAACATTGTTTAATACCAAAGGCACCCGCTATGAATATTAAGTTTCGCTTAATACTGATGAATTTTATGCAGTTTTTTATATGGGGAGCCTGGCTGCTTACCATAGGTGCATATTGGTTTCAAAACAAACAATGGTCGGGCGCACAATTCGGCGTTATCTTCTCTACAATGGGCATATCTGCCATATTTATGCCCGCCATTACCGGTATCATTTCTGATAAATTTATCAATGCTGAAAAGCTTTACGGCTTAATGCATATACTGGCATCGGTAGTATTATTCTGCCTGCCAATGGTGACAGATCCTTCTACCTTTTTTTGGGTGATGTTGTTAAATATGGTGTTTTATATGCCAACACTATCGCTTTCCATCACAGTAGCGTATTCTGCATTAAAAGGACAAGGCTTAGATATAGTTAAGGTATATCCTCCTATCCGTATCTGGGGCACTATAGGCTTCATCGTAGCTTTATGGACAGTAAGCTTAACGCATAACGAAACATCGGCCAATCAATTCTATATATCATCAGCAGTTTCACTGGCTTTGGGTATTTACTCGTTCACCCTACCAAAGTGCCCGCCGCTGTTAAACAAAAACTCACAATCGAAAAGTTTAATTGATTCACTAGGATTAAATGCCTTTACATTATTCAAAACACCTAAGTTTGCTATATTCTTTGCGTTCTCGTTATTACTGGGCGCCGCTTTACAATTAACGAATGCTTACGGCGACACTTACATTCATGATTTTAATAAGATAAACATCTACAAAGACACTATCGCGGTAAAGTATCCCGCTATCATCATGTCTATCTCACAGATATCAGAGACGCTGTTCATCCTGGCAATCCCTTTCTTTCTGCGCAAGTTTGGTATTAAGTATGTAATGCTGTTTAGTATGTTGGCCTGGGTATTACGTTTTGGCTTATTTGCATTTGGTAACCCGGCTGATGGTTTATGGATGATCGTATTATCATGCATCGTATACGGTATGGCGTTTGATTTCTTTAATATATCAGGTTCGCTATTTGTTGAAACTCAAACTACGCCCGAAATACGCGGGAGCGCACAAGGTTTATTTATGATGATGGTAAATGGCTTTGGCGCTTTATTCGGTAGTTTTGCCAGTGGCGTTATCATCGATAAATTTTACACTATGTCAAACGGCAGCAAAGACTGGCAAGGTATATGGCTTTGTTTTGCATTATATGCTTTGGCTATAGCCGTGGTATTTCCATTCGTTTTCAGATACAAACACAATGCCGCTTTAGAGCGTGCTATTGAAAAAATACAGCATTAATACTAAGGTATAACCTACCAACCTTTATTATCAATGAAAAAACATTACCGTCACGAAAATGACTGTTTAAATTGCGGTGCGGAATTACAAGGCAAATACTGCCATGCCTGCGGACAAGAAAATTTGCAGATTAAAGAAAGTTTTGGCCACATGGTTACCCATGCCGTAAGCGATTACTTTCACTTTGATCACCAGTTTTTCGCAACGCTTAAACCTTTATTACTTCAACCGGGCAAATTAACTATCGAATACATGAACGGCCGGCGTGCAAGCTTTTTGCATCCGGTAAAAATGTACATTTTTATAAGCTTAGTTTACTTCCTGCTTTTATTCAGCTCTAAAGATCACGAGGTGATCAATATCAGCGAAGGGCGAGGCAACACAAAAAAAGAACAACGTGCACGCGACAAGGAAGTTGAAAAACTGGCGCGAAGCATAAAATCAAGCAAAGCGCTTACAAACGAGCAAAAGCAAGCCGCTTTAAAAAATATAAACCAGGTTAAAATAACGAAGAATAAAGATGGTAGCATGGATACCACTTACACTTTTGATAATGTTTTTTTAACCACTTCAAATGACACATCATATGCACAATATTTGGCAGCACAACAAAAGCTGCCTGCAGATGAGCGCGATGGATTTTTGCAGCGATACTACAACAAAAAAGCAATTGCCTGGAACGAGCGTGGCGGTACTGATAGTAAAGAAATGATAAGCGAAAGTGTAAAGCACAACACACCAAAAATGATGTTTTTGTTGTTGCCTATTTTCGCGTTAATGTTAAAGATCGTGTTTTATAAAAACAAAAAGTTTTATGTAGAACACCTTATCTTCACTATACACCTGCATTGCTTTTTATTCCTGTTTTTGACTATTGTAATGCTGGCAAAAATGCCTTTTCCCGAGGATTGGAAAGTAGGAGACTATCTACAGATATTCGCATTTTTTAGCGTAATGGTATACTTGTATAAATCACTTCGTGCCGTGTACCACCGTTCAAGATGGCGCACGTTCACGAAAATGACTGGATTGATATTCAGCTATACAATGGTATTCTCCGTTGCGATGCTGTTGTTAGTAGTATTAGCCGCAATACTTACGGTGTAGAGCTTAAAATAGTTTATAAGCCAAACTCAGGTTAAACAGGTTGATTTTGGTAGAGCTGTTGGCACCATAGGTTTGTTTGCTCAAACCTTGTTCATAGCGCAAATCAACAGAAAGGCTGCTCAGGTCAACACCTGCACCTAACTGCCAGGCGTAATTTTGATTCTTATAGTTAAGGCTAGTTGCGCTGCTTGCCGCACTGCTAAAACTTTGATCTTTATTGATGGCAAACGATACTACCGGGCCTGTATAAAATCTGGCACCCACGCCTAAGGCTCCAACTTTTCCGCCAAATAACAAAGGCACATCAAGACTGGTAAATTTGGCCTTCGTGCCTTCTACAGTTACATTTTTACTGGTGATGTATGCCTCCGGTTGGAAATTAAAACCTAAAGCACCAAAACGCGCCCATAAACCGCCAAGGTATCCCGCCTGATTGCTGCTTGCAAAAGTTCCGCTTTTTGAAAGGCTGGTTAGGTTTACCCCACCTTTTATACCAAATTGTACTTTCGGGATAATTTGTGCCGATGCAATGTAAGCTGATGATAAGCAGATAGCCGCTGTAAGAATTATTTTTTTCATAATAAGGTTTGTTAATTTTTGTGCGAAAATAGGAAAACGATACCGATCCTGATATTGTTTTATCAGGTTTGTATAACCCCGACATTAAAAGGCTTTTCAATAGGCGCGTGATTAGCCGCTTCAATACCCATCGAAATCACTTTACGGGTCTCCAGCGGATCGATAATGCCATCTACCCATAACCTGGCAGCTGCATAATATGGCGTGGTTTGTGAGTTATAACGTTCGGTAGTTTGTTTAAGCAATTCGTCCTCTTTTTGCTGATCCACGTCTTCGCCTTTCGCCTTTAACCCGGCTGCCTGTATTTGTACTAAGGTTTTGGCAGCTTGTGCACCACCCATCACCGCCATCTTAGCGGTTGGCCAGGCATATATTAACCGGGGATCATAAGCCTTGCCACACATGGCATAATTGCCCGCTCCATACGAGTTACCTATCACGATAGTAAATTTAGGCACAACCGAATTCGCTACAGCATTCACCATTTTAGCGCCGTCTTTAATAATACCACCCTGTTCAGAACGAGTACCCACCATAAAACCAGTAACATCCTGTAAAAACACCAATGGTATTTTCTTTTGATTGCAGTTCATGATAAAACGAGTAGCCTTATCTGCTGAATCGGAATAGATCACGCCGCCAAACTGCATCTCGCCTTTTTTTGATTTGATCACTTTACGCTGATTGGCCACAATACCAACCGCCCAGCCATCTATCCTACCCAATCCACATATAATGGTTTGCCCAAAACCTTCTTTGTATTCTTCAAACTCCGAATTATCCAGCATGCGCAAGATGATCTCTTTCATATCGTATGCTTTCTCCCTATTATCAGGCAGTATACCGTATATATCTTCGGGTTTTAGTTTAGGGGCGATAGGTTTAATACGATCAAAACCGGCTTTGAGGGTGTCGCCAGTCATGCTCATTATTTTGCGGATAGAATCCAGCGCGGCCTGATCATTAGGTTGTTTATAATCGGTTACACCGGATATTTCGCAATGCGTTGTAGCGCCGCCCAAAGTCTCGTTATCAACGTCTTCGCCGATAGCTGATTTAACCAAAAACGATCCCGCCAGGAAAACAGAGCCCGTGCCCTCAACAATCATCGCTTCATCGCTCATAATAGGCAAATACGCACCGCCGGCTACACATGAGCCCATAATGGCCGATATCTGGATAATTCCCATACTGCTCATCTGCGCGTTGTTACGGAATATGCGGCCAAAATGCTCCTTATCCGGAAATATTTCATCCTGCAAAGGCAGATAGACACCTGCGGAATCAACCAAATAAATAATAGGTAAACGGTTCTCCATGGCTATTTCCTGCGCACGAAGGTTTTTCTTAGCGGTGATGGGGAACCAGGCCCCGGCTTTAACCGTACCATCATTGGCCACTACAACACATTGCCTGCCGGAGATATAACCTATGCCAGTAACCACACCACCGGATGGGCAGCCGCCATGTTCGGTATACATGCCATCACCCACAAAAGCACCTATTTCCAGCCATGGCTTGTCCTTATCCAGCAGGTAGGCCACGCGTTCACGGGCAAGCATTTTGCCTTTCTCTTTTTGCTTGGCCGCCGCTTTTTCGCCGCCGCCTTTGTATATCTGTTTTAAACGGGTAGTAACATCGTACACTAACTGTTTGTTAATGTCTTCGTTTTTGTTGAATTCTATATCCATAATTCAGGTTGTAGCAGGAAAACACAATTTACGTAAAAAACAGCATAGCAATAGCTATTTACGTAAACGTATTACTTACTAAACCAATAAAATTAAGATAAGTTTCTATCCTTAAACCAAACCTCATCGGGTTTGATATCGGCTTTGCTCATCAGGCTGATGAGTTCTATCGGGTCGACAGAAGTGATGACCAACTCCCTGTTTGTTGGTTTCAGGAAACGCTGTTCTACCATTACATCCATTTGCTTCAGTAGCAGATCATAAAAACCGTTAACATTTAACAGGCCTACGGGATGGGTGTGCAGGCCAAGTTGCAACCAGGTTAGTACTTCAAAAAACTCTTCTAAAGTACCGAAGCCGCCGGGCAACATCATAAAACCTTCGCACAGGTCGGCCATGAGTTGCTTGCGCCGGTGCATGCTTTCAACAATGTGTAGTTCGGTTAAACCTGTATGGCCAACTTCTTTATCCATTAAAAACTGCGGTATAACACCAATAGCCTTACCACCACGTTTTAATATAGCGTCGGCCATCATACCCATAACGCCTACCCTGCCACCACCAAAAACCAAGGCGATATCCTGGCTGACCATGGTTTCGGCCAATAGTTCGATAGCAACATTAAGTTGAGGGTCGCCGTTATAGTTGGCTCCGCAGAAGATGGCAATGGATTTCATCAAAAGATCAGCTATTGAAGATTAAAGATCAGTAGCATGCAAGGCAACTGATCTTTAATCTTCAATCTTTAATAACTAACGCGTGTAGTTCGGTGCTTCCTTGGTTATAGTAATATCATGTGGATGCGATTCGCGGATACCAGAGGCTGTGATGCGTACAAAACGGGCCTGTTGCAAGTTCTCAATATCTTTAGCACCGCAATAGCCCATGCTGGCGCGTAGGCCGCCTACAAACTGGTAAAGCACCTCGGCCAATGTACCTTTGTAGGGCACACGGCCAACAATACCTTCTGGAACCAGTTTCTTGATATCATCCTCTACGTCCTGGAAGTAACGATCTTTTGAACCTTGCTCCATGGCTTCGATAGAACCCATGCCACGGTATGATTTAAAACGACGGCCTTCGTAAATGATGGTCTCGCCCGGAGATTCCTCGGTACCAGCGAAAAGCGAACCAGCCATGATGGTACCTGCACCTGCAGCAATGGCTTTAGCGATATCGCCTGTGTGTTTAATACCGCCATCAGCAATAACCGGCACACCTGTACCTTGCAAAGCTTTAGCACACTCGTAAACGGCATATAATTGTGGTACACCTACGCCGGCGATGATACGGGTTGTACAAATTGAACCCGGGCCTATACCCACTTTAACACCATCGGCACCGGCATTTGCTAACGCGATGGCAGCATCACCGGTGGCTACGTTACCTGCAATTACCTGCAAGTCCGGATAAGCCGCTTTTACTTCTTTCAGTTTATCAATAACACCTTTTGAGTGACCGTGAGCCGTATCAATAGCTATAACGTCTACACCAGCCTTAACCAAGGCGTCAACACGATCTAAAGTATCAGCAGTAACACCTACGGCAGCACCTACGCGTAAACGGCCATGCTCATCCTTACAGGCGTTAGGGTAGTTTCTAAACTTCTGGATATCTTTAAATGTAATTAAACCTATCAGGATGCCGTTAGCATCAACAACAGGCAGTTTTTCTATCTTATGTTCTTGCAGTATTTCTTCGGCCTGGGCTAAAGTTGTGCCTTGCGATGCAGTGATCAGATCGGTTTTGGTCATTACCTCGTTAACCGGTTTAGTCATAACTTTTTGAAAACGAAGGTCTCGGTTTGTGATAATACCAACCAGCTTATTATCCCCGCCAACAACCGGGATACCACCAATTTTGTATTCGCGCATTATTTTAACCGCGTCGGCTACGGTTGATGACTCGTGCAGCGTAACCGGATCCTGGATCATACCACTTTCCGAACGTTTTACTTTACGCACTTCGTCGGCCTGGCGTTGTATGCTCATGTTTTTGTGCAGCATGCCCAAACCACCGGCCTGCGCCATAGCTATAGCCAACTGGGCCTCGGTAACGGTGTCCATAGCGGCAGAAACGATAGGAATGTTCAACCTGATCTTTTTGGTTAAAAAAGAACCGGTGTTAACATCGCGCGGTAAAACTTCTGAATAAGCCGGGAGTAATAAAACGTCGTCGTAAGTTAATCCTTCGGCAACAAATTTTGATTGGTCTGGATGCATAGCAAATAATTATTTGGAGGTATTATTTGCCGGGCAAAGCTAAGGTTTTATTTCGGATTTAGGAAGTAAGATTACATTATGGCAACGATATTGCACAAAAATTGCAATCTTACTTCATTTAGCTATCAATATTTCCCTACAATCACCTTGTAGAAATTATCAAAATCGTAGTATTTATTAGCAAGACTTTGAAGTTCATCGGCTGCAATAGTTTTAACAACCTCTGCATACCTATCATAATACTCGTATCCCAAACCTGAAAAAAGGAGATTCTTAAACTTATCAGCATGCGAGAATACATTTTCCAAACTGCCTAATAACGAGCCTAACATATAGTTACGAACTAACGATAGCTCCTCCTCACTTATCGCTTCTGTTTTAAGCAGGTTAACCTCCTTCTCAATTTCAGCCACTGCATCTCTACAAATATCAGCCCCCACTTCGGTAGCAATAAACATAGCACCGCCGCCTTTCATAGAGCTCATACCCGAACCGATGCCATAAGTATAACCCTTATCCTCGCGTATATTGGCCATTAGTCTTGAACCAAAATAGCCGCCCAATACGGTATTTAAAACCTGCATAGCCGGGAAATCCTGATGCGTACGGGTGATAAATGGTGTACCAATACGGATAGCTGATTGCAATGCATCAGGCTTCTCTACAAAATAAAAATGCTCCGCTGCTGCATTAACAGCCGGTTGGTTAGTATTTGCCGGCGATTGGCTTATCCAGCCTTTGCCGAAAGTACCTACCAACAGATCAATAGTCTGCTGACCGGTTTTACCGGCAATAACAATAGTACAGTTTGCCGGCTGATACATTTCTTTAAAATGATCAGCCATATCCTCACGACGTAAACCGGCATAGGTATCAACGGTAGTTGCTAAACCATAAATAGTATCGCCATAAATGGCTTTATTGAAAGTACGGCGTGCTACCACATCATTTTTTTGCAGACTAACCTGTAGCTTTTGTTGCTGATTACGCACATAAGTTTCCAACTCTTTATCGGGGAAGATAGAATTAGTTAAAATATCTTTCACTATCGGCAACACATGCGCCAGATGCTTATTCAAGCTATGCAGCGTAACCTGCGACTGATCAAAGCCATAATCTACAGACAAAAAAGCGCCGTAAAAATCAATCTTATCGGCTATTTCGGCGGCTGATAAAAGGCTGGTACCATCCGTCAACATGGTATTAACTGCCATGTTTAACAGGGGCTTATCCGGATTAAACTGCAGGTTATTAAATATCCATTCTATCCGTACCAATTCCTGATCTCCTGAGTTGAAACTGTATACATTGCAACCGTTCTCAAGCGCGATATGCTCAGGTTTGATGAGTTTTATATTGTCTATCCCTTTTGCTTCGGGGGCTGTTATTCTGTCTAACATAGTTTAACTATTTTCCTTTTCGGCCAGGTAAATCAAGGTTGATGAATTGTCTTTACGGAATAATTTTATTGCTTCCTGTTGAATTTGTGCAGGTGTTATCGCCAGGTACTTCTCAGTTTCGTGATTAAAGTCATCAGCATTACCCAGTAGTTCAAAATAAGCCAGGTTCATGGCCTTATCCAACAATGACATTTCCGAGAATATCATGGTCGACTCGGTTTTGTTTTGCACTTTGGTGAGTTCATCTGCAGGTACTTCCTGCAAGGTCAATTTTTCCAGCTCTTCCCAAATAGCTGCTTCGGCATCCGCCAGGTTTATGTCTTCCAATGGCTTACCTTCTATCACAAACATTCCCTTATCCAGGCTACCAAAAACAAAGGCGTGTATCTCGCTAAATAAACGTTTCTCCTTCACCAAACTGCGATACAATCTCGACGAATTACCTCGCGATAAAATATCGGATATTAATTCAACCGCATAAAAGCTTTCGTCCTTTCTACCCGGCATTTGCAGGGCAATATAAATATCGTTCAAAGGTACTTTAGCAGTTACTGTCTCTCTACGCTCTTCATGTTGCTCCGGTTCCTGTGGCAGGTTACGGTTATATTTATTTCCTGCCGGGATTGGCGCAAACCATTTTTCGGCTAGTTGTTTAACCTGTTCAGTTGTTACATCACCCCCTACTACCATAATAGCGTTTTGTGGGTTATAATGTTTCGCGAAGAATGCTTTAACATCTTCAATCTTTGCATCGGCAATGTGCTCGATATTTTTACCGATAGTATCCCAACGGTAAGGATGCTCTTTAAACACAATTGGGCGCAATCGAAGCCAAACATCGCCGTATGGCTGATTTAGATAACGCTGCTTAAATTCCTCTATTACCACGTTACGCTGCACCTCCAGGCTTTTTTCGCTGAAGGCAAGGCTTAACATACGGTCACTTTCCAACCAAAAGGCGGTCTCCAAATTGGCGGATGGCAGCGTGATATAATAGTTGGTGATATCATTACTGGTAAAAGCATTATTCTCGCCACCTACACGCTGTAGCGGCTCATCGTAGCTTGGTATGTTTACAGAACCACCAAACATCAGGTGCTCAAATAAGTGCGCGAAGCCCGTTTGCTCAGGGTTCTCATCTCGCGAGCCAACATCATACAAAATGTTGACTACGGCCATCGGAGTGGTATTATCTTCGTGAACGATGACACGCAGGCCATTGTCCAGTGTAAATCGGTTGAATTTAACCATGTATCAGTATACTTTATAAACAGTAGTGGGCAAATGTATAATTTTAGAACTTGTAGCGATAGTAATATACACTTATATTTTTATTTTAGTTTACGATAAGACGCTGATATGACCCAGGACGAACTCACCAAAATAATAGCGGGTAGCATTGGTAAACCCAAGGTGCTTGAGCTCACCAAAATTTTGAATGAACAACCGTTTGATCTGCATGATCTTATCGCTATTACCTTTCATCCTGAAAAAGACGTTGCCTTCCGGGCAACCTGGTTGTTAGAAAATGTTTTCCTGCAGAAACCCGAAACTTATTTGCCGGAGTTGGAGTACCTGTTATCGGTTATTAATGAAAAGGTAAAACATCCGGGGCCGCAAAGGCACTACGCAAAAATTGTGATGCACCTTACCGAGGCATCGGCACCCCAAATTATTAAAGAAAAGATATTGAATATTGATATGGAGCCTGTTGTTGAGCAATTATTCGACTGGCTGATATCACCCAAAACCAAAATAGCAGTAAAAGCTTTTGCCGCCGAAGCCTTGTTTAACCTTCGCCACCGCTATCCCTGGGTAAGCGAAGAACTAGGCAATCAGCTGCAATTTTTAATGCGCGATGGTACGGCGGCTATACAGGTTAAGGGAAAGAAATTATTGAAAGATTTAAAATGAATAACGAACACCGAAATAGTTTATTATCCGATATTCATTATTCATTGTTCGATATTATTCTTCTCACGCCTTTGGCCTGTCACTACTGTGTAGGTTATGGCTTACCATATAATGGTGTAGTTTAGCTTCAATTGCCGAAGAGCTGTCATCGGCATACGTGCCATAAGCATTTACTATAATACCCTTTAAATTGTATTTCGGTGAACTGATAGCATATACAATTGACATATCCGAAGGGTTACTCTGGCCCTCAAAACGGTAAAATTCATCAATGCTGAAATCATCGGCAGCCATATGTATATCCTGCGATTTATCGTCTATCGTATCACCTTCCATACTTAAGTTGGCGGTGTATCCTCTTTTCATCAGGTCGTTAGTGGCATCCACTAAAGTTTCATAATTTTCCATAGCAATAGGTGTTAGTACGTAGGTTGCTGTTACTAAAACAACCTACATACTAAACCCTAAAACAGGATGGGTTGTTTGCCAACCCGAAAAGAAATTTTATGATTTATATCTCGCGGTTGGCGTCCCAGTTTTCCAGGTAATGCGCTACACGGCTAACAAAAGAACCACCCAATGAGCCATCAACCACACGATGATCGTATGACAACGACAGGAACATCATATGCCTGATCGCGATAACATCACCTTCTTTAGTTTCGATAACAGCAGGTTTCTTTTTGATAGCACCAATTGCCAAAATTGCCACTTGTGGCTGGTTAATGATAGGTGTACCCATCAGGTTACCAAACGACCCGACATTAGTAATGGTGAAAGTACCATCTTTTACATCATCGGGTTGCAGTTTGCCGGTACGGGCCTTGTTTGCCAGGCTGTTTACTGCCTTAGTTAGGCCTAATAGGTTTAACTCATCAGCTTTTTTAATTACCGGCACAATAAGGTTGCCGTTTGGCAAGGCAGTAGCCATACTTAGGTTAACGGCACCTTTTTTGATGATCTGCGTACCATTGACGGTGACGTTGATCATTGGGAAATCCTTAATGGCTTTCACCACGGCTTCCATAAATATTGGGGTGAAGGTTATTTTTTCACCTTCGCGTTTTTCAAAGCTATTTTTGATCCTTTCGCGCCATAACACCAAACCGGTAACATCAGCCTCAACAAACGAGGTTACGTGCGGCGAGGTGTGCTTGCTCATCACCATATGCTCGGCAATTAAGCGGCGCATCCTGTCCATTTCAATGATCTCGTCTACACCCGACATCGATGAAGCCTGGGTGGTTTTACCCGGCTCTGCAGCCTGTTTAGGTGCCTCCTGGGGTGGTTTTGCCTGTGGTTGAGCAGGTACAGCAGCTTGTGGCTGTGCGGCCGGCTGAGATGCAGGTGACGGCGGTGTAAGCGTTACCTTAGTTTCAAAAGTTTTTTGAACAGGCTCTTCTTGCGCAGATGTTTCTGCAACCGGTGCAGCAGCAGGCTGTGGCGCAGGTGTTTCAGCCGCTACAGCCGGCGGCCCTGTACGTGTTTTTAAATAAGCCAGTAAATCGTCCTTGGTCAAACGACCTTCAGAACCTGTACCCGGAATGCTATCCAACTCGGCCTGGCCAATATTTTCTTGTTGTGCTATATGTCTAACTAAAGGCGAGTAGAAACGGCCTTCGGCTTTAAAGTCGGTGTTTTGCGGTGCAGCAGGCTCTGCGGCTTTCTGCTCCAGTAGTTCAGTACCCGGTATAGCTTCCGCTTGCGGTTCTTCAGCAGGTATTGGTGGTGGCGTAGCCGCCTGCGTTGCTTGCTCGGCAACAGGTTGTGGTGCAGGAGGCGGTGGCGTTGCGTCGCTTACCGAGGCTTCGGTTTCAATAATCGCAATTACGGCACCTACCTGTACAACATCGTCCTCCTTGTAAAGCTGTTCCACCAATCTGCCCGATACGGGTGATGGAACCTCAGAGTCGACCTTATCTGTGGCGATCTCCATTACTGCGTCATCTGCTTCGATATAATCGCCTGGTTTTTTAACCCATTTAATTACGGTTGCTTCGGCAACACTTTCCCCCATTTTCGGCAGTAATAGCTGGTATTTGGCCATATAGAAAATATAGTTGTTTGGTCAAAATTAGATAAAAATGTGTGTTAGTTTTTAACATCACGCAGTAAAGTATTCAACATAGATAATGCCCCTGTGGCGCTCCTTTCGATGTTTTGGAGGCGGCGGGAACCGAATGTGAATTTCTTTACCAGTGTTTTGTTGGCAGATGCGGCGCCAATCCATACGGTACCAACGGGCTTATCTTTGGCACCACCATCAGGACCGGCAATACCGGTGATGGCTAAGGCATAGTCCGACTTAAAATTGCGAAGCGCACCTTCCACCATTTCGGTAACGGTTTGCTCGCTTACGGCGCCGTATTGTTGTAGTGTTTCGGGCTTTACGCCCAACATACTTTGTTTGAGTTGATTTGAATAAGTAACAGCACCACCTAAAAAAACCTTCGATGAACCGGCATGTTGAGTAAACAGGTGCGACAGATATCCGCCCGTACAGCTTTCGGCCAGCGAAAGCGTAAGGTCTCTTTCAGCCATATAGTCCAGCAGCGCTTTTTCAAGTGCCTTATCTTCGGTCGCAACTACAGCGTTGCCAACCATTTCAATTATTCGCGCGGCGTATTGCTCAATATCGTTTTGCAGTTCTTTTTCATTATCACCATAGCCGCTTAAGCGTAGGCGCACCTGCCCCAATTTAGGCAGATAGGCTAATTTAATATGAGTTGGCAGGCTATCTTCTATATCGGCAAGGCGTTCAGCCAGAAAGGATTCGCCTTCTCCTACGGTTAATATTGTTTTATGAACAATAGCGGATAGCTTAAACTCGCGTTTTATACGTGGAATAACCTGCTCCTCCACCATATACATCATCTCGTGAGGTACACCGGGCATAGAGACATATACTTTACCACCTACATTAAACCACATGCCCGGTGCTGTACCGTTTTGGTTTAATATCACCTCGCAGTTTTGAGGCACCTGTGCCTGAAGACGATTAACCTCTAGCAACGGTCTGTTGTATTTGGCAAAAATACGGGTAACATTTTCCAAAGCATCGGCGTTCTCAACCATACCCACACCGAAGTACTCGGCTAAGGTATTTTTGGTAATATCATCCTTTGTCGGGCCCAGTCCGCCAGTTATTAATATAATATCGGCACGCTGTGCAGCTTCTGCAAGGGCAATTAATATATGCTGACGATCATCAGATACCGACGAGATCTGCTTTACCCGAATACCCGCGCTATTTAACTGCTGCGCCATCCAGGCCGAATTAGTATCAACTATCTGGCCTATCAGTATCTCATCCCCAATAGTAATTATTTCTGCTAACATTAAAATTGACTGTAACCGTTGTAATCGCTTCGTTTACTAAGTTTTAATGCCTGCAATATGGCCGATTTAACCCTTAGTGTAACGTTATATGATTTATAATACCCAAATGGCACCCATTGTATCGAAAGATCCCAACAATGCAGATCCCGATAAATGGCAAATGATGTAGCGCTACTTAAGCGCATTACCTTCAGGTCAAAGTTGGTATTATATTGCACTTTCCACTTGGGCGTTAAACTAACATCGCCATTAAACATAATGGTATTTGATGTTTGTGTGCTTGTAAGGTTGTTACTATATGTAAAACTGTAGTTAAAACTAATATTCCAGGGTATATTAAAGTCTATATAAGCGCCTGCATTATTTAAAAGCGCCATATTTTGCTGCTGTGCCAGGTTCAAATTTTGCATGTTGGGGCCTGTTGGCTGCACAGAGGGCTCGGCCGGATGGAATACCGCCGGGTTCAGACTACCGCTAACTGAAAAATTAAAATTAGTTAGCGTAGGGAATTTACCATCGTGCCAGCTATATTTATTAATATAGTTTGCAAAACGCACAATCCGTCCTTCTGCTATCGAGTCGCGTATTTGGGCAGAGTAAGGATTAAACGAACCGCCAAAGCTGATGTTGATCTTATCTTTAAACAATCCGGTGTGACCCGAGAACGAGATCGGAGATAATTTAAATGAGTCGGCTGCAAAATTGTAGAAGGTGTTAAATGAAAACCCCTGCAGCAAAGTAACTTTTCTATCCGTTTGCGATGTGTCCTTAGGCCCCGGTCGCACCTTTGCCTCAATATTGTTATCCAAACTTATGCTGATGCCGGCTTGAGTGCCGCCGCTTGGGCCACCATACACGCCACGGTCAAATATCGAATAACGTTGAGATACCACAGGATACGGCACCGTTGCGTTGCTAACTACAACACGATTGTAGCTACGGTCAAGCCCAGTATAATCCGGGCGGTAACTAAAACCTATGCTGGGTGTTATTACGTGACGTATAGCACGTACTTTACCTTTAAAATTAAGTGTTCCGTATAACTTCGTTGAGAAACCGGCGCTAATGCCATAGTCTCCTGCGCGTTGAAAGCCGGGCACAGTATCAATTACCAACGAGTCGGCCCGCGCATAACGTTGCCTTATGGTTTGCAAATACCAGCGTTCATTATAATTAAACGTGGTGTTAAACTGGAAGTACTTAAGTACGTTAAGGTTTAAACCAACAGGTATGGTGTGGTTAAAGGCGCTTTGCATCTTTTTTTGCAGTGTATTGCCTTTAAACAATTCATTCTCCGGTATATCATTTAATTTATTGGTACCGGTTAAAGTATAACCTACGGTTAGCTTTTGATACCATTTTTGTTCGCCTACCCTATCCTTCTTATCAAACGGACTAATAGTTTGCATACTAAAGTTAAACGTCAACGGTTCAAGAGTTACAGTTTTACGGGTAAGATCCTGGCTGTGCGACAAGCCTAATGTTAAGTTAAAGGGTGTACCGTCCCAGGTGCGTGAATACGAGATTGACGAACGTAATGCATTTTGAGTAAGCGATTGCAGGTTATAACCCACCGTGGCCGGGTTGTTTTGATAAAAACTTGATGTACCCGCGTTTACCGAAGCACTAAAAGTACGGCCCGGGCTTGAGCTTGGGTTTTGACTGTGTGTCCAGTTAATATGGAAATCTTTGGCTGAAGGATCACCTGCTAAACCGTAATTATGCGACCCATAGCTTAAAGCTAACGAACCGTTGTATTTGTAACGCTTCATGTAGTTCAACGTACTGCTTACTTCGTATGATCCGTTTGAATAATACGTTCCAAGGTTGGTCAAATCGGCATAATCACTTAAAGCAATATAATAACCTATATCGCGAATAAAAAAGCCCAGGTTAGCGTCCTCTCCAAAGGTCGGTAACAACAAACCTGATGAACGGGTATCAGGCTTAGGGAAGAAACCAAATGGTATCCCGACAGGCATGGGTATACCCATAATCATTAAGTAAGCGGGGCCTGATATAACTCTTTTCTTTTCGCCAATACCTTTGGTTATCACTATACCATAGTCTGGATCGGGTTTATCGCAAGCGCTAAATATAATATTGTGGTACGCTACCTCTTCCTCATTCAACTTTTTGGCCTGCCCGTGCGATATGTAGTTACCATCCTGTTGGGTAAGTACGTTCCATATTCGCCCTTTTTTGGTTTCGTAATTGATGTATAACGAGTCGGAAGTTACAGGTTGATCCTCGCCCTGCTTTGATATCGGTCTGCCCACATAACGATGGGTCCGTGGATCCGTACGACCGCTAGCGAAAATAGACTTGGTATCTTTATTTACTTCAACATAGTCAGCATCAAGTTCAAGCTCTTTGCCATAAGTAACACGGGCTTTGCCAAAATACCGAACGATAGTTTTGCTAACTACAATGCTCGAATCGGCAGCTACTACTTTTACCTCACTATCCAGGTCGCCTTTGTTTTTTCCTGTGTCAGCGGCATTTTTATTAGTATCCAGCAATCGTGAAGTACTATCCAACACACCTGGCTTACGTTTGATGGTATCGGTTAAAACAGCTGTTTTTTTTATTGTATCGGTTGCTGTAACTTTAGCAACAGTAGTTTTTGGCTCAGGTTTTTTAGCTCTTTTAATCAGGGGAAATTTATCTGTCGAGTCAAGATAAATGATGGTATCGGCAATAGGTTTGCCTATTGGCACGTTTACCCTGTGAGCAACAGCCAATATATTCACCATTAAAATAAATGCAAATAGAAAAATTAAGCTTGTAAATTTCAAAATTGATTTCGAATAATATATTTGCACATATAGTTAACAGCGCCCAAAAATAATGAAAAATAAGGCATTGAAAAGATTGATTTACGTATTCTCAGCATTAGTAACGTGCTTACCGTTGTTTTCGTTTAAGTTAGTTCCCTCTGTATTAGCTTCTTCTGTAAAAACCGACACCGTTGTAAACAGCGGTTTTAAGTTTAAAACAGTTATTGTTGATGCCGGCCACGGCGAAAAAACTACCGGTCCGGGACACTTTTCGCGCGGAGCCGATGGTTCGTTCTCTACCGAAAGACAAGTAACGCTTGCGGTAGCACTTAAATTGCAAAAAGCGATAGAAAAAGATATAACAGGCGTAAACGCTGTACTTACCCGCAAAACGCCGGAGGATGTTTCGTTTGAGCGCCGAGCAGAAATTGCTAACGAGAACAAGGGGAACTTGTTTGTTTCTATCCACTGCAATTCGTTACCGGACAGAGTAGTGCGCGAACGCGTCGGCACCAAAAAGGGTAAGGCTATTTACAAAAGTGTTAGGGTGCCCGATAGATCTGGCAAAGGTGTTTTGATGTTGGTTTACGGTTTAAAAAGAACACGCGAACAACAAAACGAGATAAAACATAACACGCTTGAAGAGGATATGGAAGGCGGCGCGCTTGATATGAACGACCCGCTGACCATCATCTTAACAAATGAATATACCCGTAAATTCAGGCAGCGAAGCATAAGTTTCGCAAACATTCTGGCTAATGAGTTTGTTGAAACCGATGAACGCAAGTTAGAAGGCGTGCGCGAACAAAGCTTATATGTACTTTGTCATAGCGCTATGCCATCTGTACTTGTAGAAATTGGCTATATTAACAACCGGGAAGAAGAAGAATATTTAAACTCGGAAGAAGGACAACAGGAAATAGTGAATTCGATAGTGAGAGCCATACAAGTTTATAAGGATCAAGTAGAATCAAAATAAAATTTAACATAAAACACCTACCATATTGAAACTCTCTAACGAAACAAAAATAGGCGCACTAACGGCCATAGCTATAACTGTATTAATACTAGGTTATAGCTTTTTACGAGGCAATGATGTTTTTGCCGGATCAAATAAATTTTATGCTATTTACCGTAGCGTCGACGGTCTTTCGGTATCGAAACCTGTATTAGTTAACGGCTTCCCTATCGGACACGTTTCAAAAATGGAGCTTGACCAGGATGGCCGTACTACGGTTGAATTTAAAATTGAATCAAAATACAATGTGCCTATTAATACCTTAGCACGTTTGGTAAGTACAGACCTTTTAGGCAGCAAAGCCATAGTTTTTGAATTGGGCGATAGCAAACAATACGCCGAAAGTAAAGACACGTTGCAGGCAGATATACAAGGTAGCCTTGCAGAAAGCTTGCAGCCAATACAAACTAAAGCCGAAAATTTGATGACCAAACTGGATTCATCTTTATCAGCCATTAACCGTATTTTAAATCCGGGTTTCCAACGTAATGTTGACCGTAGTTTTGCCAGTATAGCCAACTCATTACAAACGCTGGAAGGCACCACACGCAAAGTTGATGATCTGGTGGGCTCGCAATCGGTACATATTAA
The DNA here is from genome assembly GCF_059690715.1 of Mucilaginibacter sp. A3364. Taxonomy (NCBI): domain Bacteria; kingdom Pseudomonadati; phylum Bacteroidota; class Sphingobacteriia; order Sphingobacteriales; family Sphingobacteriaceae; genus Mucilaginibacter; species Mucilaginibacter sp. A3364. Next base: position 1,629,534 of record NZ_JCAWED010000001.1, on the reverse strand, counting down.
TTCAATATTGACTAACGCTGATGGCATCACTGCTAACCTTAAAGTAAGCAGCGCTAACTTAAATGGCATTACGGGTAATTTCCAGAAAGTAAGTAACGATATAGCCAACAGCAACATCAAACAAACATTGGATAACGCCAATAAAGCTATGGCCGATCTACAGGCTACCATGGCCAACATTAATAGCCCTAAAGGCTCGTTAGGTTTATTAATGCAGGATGATAAACTATATCGCAACCTTGAAAACGCATCAGCAGACCTGGATGAATTATTTATCGACCTGAAGGCTAACCCAAAACGTTATGTTCATTTCTCGGTATTCGGTGGCGGAAAAAACAAATAGAAAATTTACAACAATTTAAATATAGAAGGGCGATATGTGTTGAACATATCGCCCTTCTGCCTACTTGTGATCTTAACTAAGGTTTCAAAACCATAAAAAGTGTAGCAGCAAGGCCGGCTCCTATAATAGGCCCTACAACAGGTACCCATGAATATCCCCAACCTGTACTTCCTTTATCCGGGATTGGTAGTAAAGCATGTACAATACGCGGCCCCAGGTCGCGCGCAGGGTTAATAGCATACCCCGTGGTACCACCAAGCGATAAACCTATACCCCATACCAGTAAAGTAACCGGCAAGGCGCCTAATGAACCTAAGCCTATCGGCGTTTTTTCTACCCCTAATTCGCTACCCGTAAAGTAAAATATTACTAGCAACAAAGCGAAGGTTCCAATCACCTCACTAATTAAGTTTGACACCACGTTTTTAATTGCCGGCGATGTACAAAATACTGCCGCCTTCAAACCCTGATCTTTAGTAGCGACAAAATGGTCTTTATACATTAAATACACCAGCACAGCACCTAGCATAGCCCCGGCAAACTGCGCAGCTACAAAAACAGGTACTTTTGCCCAGGCAAACTTTCCGGCAATTGCTAGCGCGATGCTGACGGCCGGGTTAAGATGCGCGCCACTAAAAGGCCCGGCAATAACAACGCCTACAAAAACCCCTAGGGCCCATCCGGTGGTAATTACTATCCAACCGCTATTTTGGCCTTTGGTGCCGTTAAGTACAACATTGGCTACTACACCGTTGCCAAAAAGTATCACGAACATGGTGCCGATCAATTCGGCGGTAAATTCTGACATAATTTCTTCGATTTATAGTTTAATTAAATTGGTTTACAACTGTGTCCATGCTTTCACACCAGCCACAGCTCGGTTCCAGCCTTTAACCAGTTCATCAGTATTTGCTGTTTGTCCGGGTTCAAAGCTTCGGTTTATTTGCCATTGTTGTTGTATCTCGTCAACATTGCTCCAGTAACCTATAGCAAGGCCGGCAAGGTAAGCGGCGCCTATTGCGGTTACTTCAGTTACTTCCGGCCTTACTACCGTGGCATTCAGCACATCAGCTTGAAACTGCATTAGCAAATTATTGGCAGTAGCGCCGCCGTCAACACGTAACTGTTGAATGGGTGCTCCTGAATCGGCCTCCATTGCCTTTAATACTTCTAGAGTTTGATAGGCAATACTATCCAACGCAGCGCGCGCAATATGCGCATCGTTAGTGCCACGGGTTATGCCAAAAATTGTTCCTCTGGCGTATTGATTCCAGTGCGGTGCCCCTAAACCGGCAAATGCGGGTACCAGATATACACCACCACTATCAGTAACCTTTTTAGCCAGTTCTTCAATATCTGCCGATGTTTTGATGATCTTCAATTCATCGCGCAGCCATTGCACTACTGCGCCGGCTATAAAAATACTTCCTTCTAAGGCATACTGTACATCAGCTCCGATTTTCCAGGCAACCGTGGTTATCAGATTATTTTTAGATATGATAGGTTTGTTGCCGATATTCATCAGCATAAAACAGCCGGTTCCATAGGTGTTTTTTACCATCCCGATTTTGGTGCACATCTGCCCAAATAAAGCAGCCTGTTGGTCGCCGGCTATACCCGAAATAGGAATTTTGGCGGCAAATATATCTCCCGCTGTTTCGCCATAAACTTCGCTGCTTGATTTAACCTGTGGCAATATTCCTCTTGGAATATTGAACAATTTCAATAACCCCTCATCCCACTGCAATGTATGTATGTTGAACAACATGGTGCGCGAAGCATTGCTAACATCGGTAACATGTACCTTGCCGGCTGTCATGTTCCATATCAGCCATGAATCGATAGTACCGAATGCCAGTTCACCAGCTTCTGCCTTAGCTCTTGCTCCTGCTACATTATCTAATATCCATTGTATTTTAGTGGCCGAGAAATAAGCGTCTAAAACCAGCCCTGTTTTCTCCTGTATAATTTTATCGGCACCCTCTCCTCTCAACCTGTCGCAAACAGAAGCAGTACGGCGGTCTTGCCAAACAATAGCATTATAAATAGGTTCACCTGTTGCCCTGTCCCAAACTACGGTTGTTTCGCGTTGGTTAGTAATGCCAATGGCGGCCATGTTTTCGGGCTTTAGGTTTGCTTTAACAATGGCCTCAGTAGCTACAGCAACCTGGGTTGACCATATTTCGCGGGCATTATGCTCTACCCAGCCGGGTTGCGGGTAAATTTGCGTAAACTCCTTTTGTGCAACCGATACTATGGTACCTGCTTTGTTAAACACGATTGCCCTGGAGCTGGTTGTCCCCTGGTCAAACGATAAAATGTACTTCTCCATACAAGTTATTAGGTTGTTGTTGGTTTATATTGGTTTGGTAATTTATGAAATATAATTTTTATCGCCAGCTAAAGGCACGCTTAAATACCTGTTAGCTAACTGTACAAAATCTTCTACCTGTTTTTGCTGCCATTGCACGTCGTAACCCAACTCTGTAGCCATCAATTGTGCTACCGTAGCTGCCATATTTATTGCCGCTGCAGCATCCAAAAAAAGTATCCGTATGCGCCTGGCCAAAACATCTTCAACGGTACGCGCCATTTCGTGCCTTACCGCCCAGATCACTTCAGCTTTAGTATAAGGATGTCGGTTATCTAACCGTTCGCCAAATTTGGAATCTTCCTTTATCATTGATCGTATAAAATCAGCATCGCTTCCATAAACAGAAAGATGGTCGTCTGTATTCGTATTTACGTAACCATGAATTTTCAAATCGCGGGTAACGCATGCTTGTTTATTTAAAGCGACTAGTTGTATCGCCTTGTCAATTATGTCTTCGGCCATCTTGCGATACGTTGTCCATTTACCACCAATAATGGTTATCAGGCCTGAATCATTAACTATAATTTTATGGCTTCGCGATATTTCCTTGGTTGAACCGGTGTTTTTATCGGGAGCAGCAAGTGGTCGCAAGCCGGCGAATATGGAAAGCACATCGTTGCGGGTTGGCGTTTTACTTAAATATTCCCCGGCGATTTGTAGTATAAAATTGATCTCTTGCTCCAGAGCAACCGGCTCAACGCTATGGCTTTCTAACAAAGTATCCGTAGTACCAATCAACACATGCTGATGCCACGGCACTGCGAATAACACCCGGCCATCTGTGGTTTTAGGTATCATTATAGCCTTGTCGCCCATCAAAAACGACCGATCTAAAACCACATGCGCACCTTGACTCGGTCTAACCAGTGGTTTTTGGGCTGGTTTATCCATTTGCAATATCTCATCAACAAAAACCCCGGTTGCATTAACTACCAGTTTTGAGCGTAGCTGATATTTTAATCCTGCTTCCGAATCAAATGCTACAACACCTTCTATTTTACCATTTTCACTTTTTAGCAGTCCTTCTACTTTGATATAGTTGAGTAATGTCCCACCATTTTCTGCAGCAGTTTGTGCCAGGTTAATGGCAAGGCGGGCGTCATCAAATTGCCCATCCCAGTATTCAATCCCCCCGGTTAGCCCGTTGCTGTTAATTTCAGGAATATAGGCATGTACGCCAGCTGCCGAAAGCAGTTTTGATTTACCAAAACTATGCTTACCGGCCAGCCAATCGTACAAACTTAAACCAACGTAAAATTTAATTTTTTCAAACCAGCTATAACAAGGAATGATAAACGATTGGTGTTTTACTAAATGTGGTGCGTTTTGCTTCAGTATCCCCCGTTCAAGTAACGCCTCATATACCAAGCCGATATTCCCTTGCGCTAAATAACGCACACCTCCATGTACCAGTTTTGTGCTACGGCTTGACGTGCCTTTAGCAAAATCGGCTTGTTCAAGCAACAAGGTTTTATAACCACGGGAAGCCGCATCGACAGCCGTACCCAAACCTGTTGCTCCTCCGCCAATTATTATGATATCCCACAGGTCGATTTCGTTAAGCTGCCTTAATCCTTCTTCTCTTTTGAAATTTACCGGTTCTTTCATTCTAAATGCAAAATGGTAGTTTCATATTACAAAAACGAAACATAAAACAATAATATGAAATATTTTGAAACTTAGTTATACATATAAAATAAACAATCGAAATATTTATCCACATATCTGGGATTATGTTTTATCTTCGTTGCAGGCTTATAAAGTATGCGTATATGAGTAGCGTAACCGAAAGACACCAGTACATTTTAAATCAAATTCAAAAAAAAGGAAACGTAAACGTGCTCGACTTATGTAACGAGTTAGAGGTTTCATCGGTAACAATTCGAAAAGATCTGAAACTTTTAGAAGATAAAAACTTTCTTTTTCGCACCCACGGCGGAGCTACCCAGAACAATCCGTATACAACAGACCGGCCGGTTAATGAAAAAGAAAAGCTACAATCGGCAGAAAAGCATAAAATAGGCGCAGCGGCAGCTAGTTTGATACAGCCTGATGACTCGATATTAATTGCTTCGGGCACCACTGTACTGGCATTAGCAAAAAATATACAGCCACAGGGAAGTTTAACAGTTATTACCTCGGCACTTAACGTAGCGATAGAATTGACTCATCACCAAAATATTGAGATATTACAACTGGGTGGCATATTGCGCAAAAGCTCATCATCTGTAATGGGGCCTTACGCGGAAAGCATATTAGCTGATTTTTTCTGCAGTAAGTTTTTCCTTGGCGTTGACGGTATTGACCTCGATTTTGGTTTAACCACAACCAGCGCCATGGAAGCGCACCTTAATCGCCAAATGATGGCTGTATCGCAAAAGACTATTGTGATTGCCGACTCGACAAAATTTGGTAAACGCGGTTTTGGCAAAATCTGTGGTTTAGACGAAATAGATCAGATAATAACCGACAAAGGCCTCCCCCAACATATAGCCGACCAACTGGAAACAATGGGGGTAAAAGTTATATTAGTTTAATTGATTAGTTGCCGTGGTATAAACCTGTTTTAACATATCCATCAAAGCCTCAATCTTGATAGGTTTTGACAGAAAACTATCCATGCCGGCTTTATAGCATTGCTCCCGGTCTTCAACCATGGCGCCCGCTGTCATAGCCACAATGGTTGGTTGTTTGTTATGGTGTTGCCTTATGTAGCGCGTAGCTTCCAGTCCGTTCATTTCAGGCAATTGCACATCCATTAGCACCAGGTCATAATATTGTTCAGTAAGCATACGCACCACATCCGTCCCGGTAGTTGCCAGTGCTGCACCATAACCTAGCCTATCCAATACTTTCATTATTAAAAGCTGGTTAATTTCGTTATCCTCGGCTACCATAATACGTAGTGGATGCGTCATAGCGAAATCCTTATTAAGTAATGACGTTGGCTTTTGTAAAAACTTGGTTTGTGGCTGTAATACACTTACTATGGCGCGATACAAATACATTTGCTTTACCGGCTTGTTTAAAACAGCTGTAAACAGATCGGGATGTTTCTTTTTAGTATCATGCCCCAAACTGCTTAGCAATATAATAGGCATTTGCGGGTATTCTGCCTTAACAATAATGGCAAGTTGAACGCCATCCATCAAAGGCATACCCAAGTCGGTTATCATGATATCAAAGCGCTGGCTTTTCAAAATTTGCAAAGCATCTTTACCCGATGATGCCATTACAGGTTTAATAGCCCAGTGCTTCAATTGCAATTCTAAAATTCGCAGATTAGTACTGTTATCGTCAACTATAAGTACTTGCCTACCTTCTAACTGTGGTATAATGACGGAATCGTCCTGGGGCTTCTGCTCGCGGGCTATATCCAGTTTAATATTGAAACTAAAGTTGGTACCTTTTCCAACTTCGCTTTCAACCCTTATCTTCCCCCCCATTAAGCTCACCAACCTGTCTGATATAGCCAAACCCAGGCCGGTACCGCCATAGTTACGCGTAGTTGATTTGTCGGCCTGGTAAAAGGCTTCGAATAAATTCTCGAGTTTGTGTGCCGCTATGCCAATACCGGTATCTTTTATCTCAAAACCCAATACAACTTCATTATCGGCTTGCTTATCCAACTGGATAATATTCACAAAAACTTCACCTTTATGTGTAAATTTTAACGCATTACCCACCAAATTAACCAATACCTGCCGCAAACGCATAGCATCGCCAACTACATAGATTGGCAAAGCATGATCTATCTGGCACATCAGGTCGATATTTGAATGGGCGGCTTTACCTGCAAATAGCTCCAATACTTCTTCAACACAGCTACGCAGGTTAAAATCGTAAAGATCAAGATCCATCTTACCCGACTCGATCTTCGAGAAATCGAGGATATCATTAATAACGCTTAGCAAGGCCTCGCCACTATGCATAATAGCATGTGCGTACTCTTGCTGTTCAGGGTCAAGATCGGTTTCTTTAAGTAGCGCAGCCATACCTAACACACCGTTCATAGGTGTGCGTATTTCATGGCTCATAGTTGCTAAAAATACACTTTTGGCCTGGTTGGCACTTTTATGCCTGAACACGTCGAGCTGTTTGCGGTAGATAACAATAATAAAGCATATAACGATAGAGAACGAGCACATCATGGCCGTTATCACCAACACTTCAATATTATCTTTTACCTCGTTCATGCTTTATGGCAACAAAAAACATCATGTACATGATCAGCACAAAGGTAGCATGTAAACACCATATCAAGTCTGTAATAGTGCGATTGGAGATACGGCTTATCACGTTTGAAAAAATAAACTGGAAAAATGAGCTGCAGAAGTACAGTAAAAAACCGCTTGCTATCAATCGCCCCGCTTTATTCAGGCTTTCTTTTTGATCAAAATTACCCTGGCGGGATAAGTAAATACTGCTAAAAATTACAATCAATACCGCCTCAAGCGGACGGGTATATGTGTTAAATGTATAGATACTTTGAAAATAGCTGAAATTTATTACGCACAGTATCGGGAAAGCTATCATTACAATGGCCGTCCATTTATTAGCCCAACCGTTTGGAAAAGCCTTTCTGTAATACCACATTATAGCCACCAACTCGGCCAGCGTATACAAATGCAGGCCAGGCATGTTGTTTATCCTATTAGCGGCTAAAACAGAACCCACGATGTTAAAAAACATAGCTATGCACAGATATAATATAATTCTGTGCATAGCTGTACTTAGCTTTTTATAATAAATAATTCCGGCCGTTATGGGTATTAAAGTACTGGCAGGAACCGCGTAGCCTAAATAAAAACTTACTGGAGACATTTTTGAAATAACTATAAATTACCCTCTCCGCCAAACAACGGGCTTTCAGGGTCGCAGCAATCAGGGCATGGCCTGGTATAATCGTAAACGTTTGAGTCATCAAGGTTACCTCCATCTGGCGATAAGGCTTCCATACCTGGGCCCGGAGGTATGAATAACAGATCCTGGCCATTAAAATAGCCCGGCGTATCTTTCACCAGCACCATAATAAACTTTACCTGGTTGGATTCGCCTTCGGCATAGGCCCTATCAAGCGTAAAATAAGCGCGCGCACCTAGTATTGTTTTATCCGCTTCGCAATAACGAGCCAGATCTTCAATGTCGGTACGAGAGATATAAACGGCCTTGGGTAAGGCCTTTGGCGATACATCGGTAAAGGTGCGCGCCATAAAATTGCGCCAATGCGTGGTTTTAGCAATAGCTTCTTTTACAGGTATAATTACCCGCGTTGAATTAATTAGTGGATTTGACATAGTGATACGGATTTTTAGTTAGCCTAAATTACTGCAATTATTTAGTAATTGCAGGTATAAATAGCAATAAATCAATCAGACTCTATAACGCATTGATAATGTGGCGAACTTATCAAACAAAGTAATTTTTAATAAATGGAATTGTTATTATTGCAGCCTTAACAACCATATCAAACCTAATACTATGAATACAAGGCGCGTAATTTCGGCAATATTAATATGTGTGGCTTCGGCCGCCTGTACCCAAAAGCAGGAAAAAAACGAACCGCGCAAGCCTAATATTATATTTGTATATGTAGATGACCTGGGTTACGGCGATGTGGGCTGCTATGGGGCTACGGGTGTAAAAACACCAAATGTTGATAGCCTGGCATTTACAGGCATCAGGTTTACTGATGGCCATTGCACCGCATCTACCTGTACTCCTTCGCGCTTTGCCATTTTGACTGGCAGCTACGCTTTTCGTAACGATGCTGCAATTTTACCAGGCGACGCGCCGTTGATCATCAACACAAAACAGCAAACATTGCCTGCCATGTTAAAAACAGCCGGCTATACCACGGGTGTTGTTGGCAAATGGCACCTTGGTTTAGGTACGGGGCATCCTAACTGGAATGAAAGTATTAGCCCCGGGCCATTAGAGATAGGTTTTGACTATAGCTTTATACTACCTGCAACAGCAGACCGTGTGCCAACTGTCTATGTGGAAAACCACAACGTAGTAAACCTCGACAAAAATGACCCGATAACCGTAAGCTATGATCACGAAGTAGGCGAAGAGCCTACAGGCCTCAAAAACCCTGACAAATTAAAACTTCGTGCTGATACGCAACACAGCAATACAATTGTAAATGGTATAAGCCGCATTGGTTTTATGAAAGGCGGTCACAATGCTTACTGGAAGGATGAGGATTTTGCTAATGTATTTACCGGAAAGGCTAAACAATTTATTGAAAAAAATAAGGAAAAACCTTTCTTCCTGTATTTTGCATTGCCAAACATACATGTACCACGTACACCTAATGAGCGTTTTGTGGGTACAACTAAAATGGGTTCGCGCGGCGATGTTATTGCCGAAATGGATTGGATAACCGGAGAGATTGTAAAAGAGCTGCGCAAATTAAAGATTGATAATAATACTATTATTGTTTTTAGCAGCGATAATGGCCCTGTATTAGATGACGGATACTACGATGATGCTTCCAAATTAGCGGGTATACATAAACCGGCTGGCCCATATAACGGTGGCAAGTACAGTGCTTTTGAAGGCGGTACCCGCGTACCCTTTATAGTGAACTGGCCGGGCCACATTAAGTCGGCGGTAAGTAATGCGCTGGTTAACCAGGTAGACTTTTTCAAATCCTTTGCTGTGTTAACTAATGGCAAAATTGATATTTCGGCTGCGCCGGATAGTAAAAACACTTTGCCTGTATTTTTAGGTAAGAGCCAACAAGGCCGCACAGAGATGATTGAAGAAGCCTTTACCATGTGCTACCGCCAAGGCGATTGGAAGTACATAGCGCCCGTTAGCAAAGCAACGCCTAAATGGCTGGACAATAAAACCATCTCGACAGGTTTACAGAAAGGTGCGCAATTGTATAACTTAAAAACAGATCCCGCCGAAAAGAATAATCTTGCTCAAAGCAACCCGGCAAAAACTGCAGAACTTGCGGCTCTGCTAAAGCGCGATCTTGAATCACCAACAGCTGACCGTTAGTTTAACTACGGTGTGCTCTTGGGATCAATCCCGATAAGCGTCTACCGAAACCTTTAAATATTCATTACGGTAATGATGCGGTTGTTTACCCATAAGGGCTTTAAATTGTTTGTTAAAATTTGATAATGTTTGAAAACCACACTCATAACCAATATCGTTTATATTTAACTTTTCTTCTTTTAAAAGCTTACAGGCCTGTTCAATTCGTATCTCTTTCACAAAATCAGAGAAAGATTTATTTACCCTTGCTTTAAAGTAACGACTAAATGAGGTATTGGTCATGTTGGCAATGGCAGCGACGTCATCAAGCATTATTTTCTGGCGGAAGTTTTTCATGACATAGTTATATACCTTATTCATACGGTTAGTTTCCGCTTCGGTATTGGCAGATACCGGATGATTATGTGTTATAAAATGACAGTCTGCCGATTTGGACATTACGTTCAATATTTTCAATAATTGAATGATACTCTCCATCCCCCTCAATTCTAGCAACTCAAGCATCATGTCAGCAACAATCTGGCGGGTCTCGCCGGCAACCTCAATACCGCGTGCAGCGTGCACAAAAAGCCGGCTGAGAGATTCCATCTCCTCTTTTAGATGAACAGTTTCGCCTAAAAAGTTATCATTAAAGTAAATTACCACTACTGTTGTGCTTAATTCACTTTTCTTTTCAAAATAAGCATTATCATTTCGCCATACATGCGGCAGGTAAGGGCCGGTTAACACCATATCGCCATGCGAAAACGTTTTTACATTGTCGCCTACAAATCGCGTCCCCTCTCCTTTTATTACATATGACATTTGAAACTCCTTATGCAAATGAAATGTAGGGTCGAAATATGGCGCATCTATCCGTTTTATAACGAACGATCGCGAATCGGGAATTGGCGATTTAGGTATAATATGTTTCATAATAGGCTGGTTTACACTCAAAAATACCTTTATTATTGCATATCATTATTGATTTTGTCTTTATAACAGGTTTTTTACAATTAAATAAGATATAATAAAGTCATAATAAGACAAAATGCAGTATGTTTTAATTTAGTATAAGGCCTAATATTGTGTAACCAACTATAAAACTATTTCCTGATGAAAAAAATAGTATATCTATTTTTTATCGCCTGCCTGTTCTTCAACAGCTGCGCCGATAAGATTGTTAACAACAGCACGACGCCGCAAGCAGCGGCCACTAATCAAAAAGCTCCGCGCCGGGGCGAGGTTTTGTTTTTAGGCAACGTGGGTAAACACCACGATTCGGGCAAGTATGCGCCTTGGCTTGCCATTAAACTATTTGAAGCCGGTATCAACGTAACTTACACTACTGAGCTTAATGACCTTAACCCCGAAAACTTAGCCAAGTATGACGGATTGGTTATTTACTCAAACCATGACGTGATACAGCCGACACAAGAAGCTGCTTTAAAAGAGTTTGTTGAAGGCGGTAAAGGCTTAATTGCTTTACATTGTGCCGCCGGATGTTTCCGCAACTCCGAGTGGTACATAAATGCAGTAGGTGGAGCTTACCTGAGCGAAACTACCGGCTCGTTTAAAGCTAAAGTGATTAATGCTAACCACCCGGTTATGAAAGGCATTAACGAGTTCCAAACTACAGATGAGCAGTATGTGCACCAAAAACTTAACCCGGATAAAACCGTGTTAATGGAACGTGTTCAAGGTGACAAGCGCGAACCATATACCTGGGTGCGCAATCAAGGCAAAGGTCGTGTATTTTACACTGCTTATGGCCATAGCGACACTACCTGGACAAAACTTGATTTCCTGAATTTGGTTAAAAACGGTACGCTTTGGGCTATTGGCGACGAAGTAAAAGATCAGATAGCGCGTTTACAGATCCCTAAGGTGGATATTTATCCGGATACTGTTGCTAACTATACCAAACGTCACCTGGTAACAAAAATGCAAGAGGCTTTATCGCCACAGCAATCAGAAAAAATGATGCAGGTGCCTCCGGGCTTTGACATTAGCCTGTTTGCTGCCGAACCGGATATTACCAATCCTATTGCCATGGCATGGGATGAGCGTGGTAGATTATGGATAGTTGAGTCTGTAGATTATCCGAACACATTTCTTGAAACTGACGGAGCATCTAACGACCGTATCAAAATTTGTGAAGATACCAATGGTGATGGTCGTGCCGATAAGTTCACCATATTTGCCGATAAGCTAAACATACCTACCAGTATGGTATTTGCCAATGGAGGTGTAATTGTAGCTATGGCTCCTCACTTCGTATTCCTGAAAGACACTAATGGCGATGACAAAGCTGATGTGCGCGAAAACCTGATCAGCGGTTGGGAAAAACGCGATACTCACTTTGGCCCTTCGCAATTACAATACGGCTTTAATAACAAGATCTGGGGTGTGGTAGGTTCAAGCTACACTGGCTTAGCCAAAGAAGATGGCCACCCTATTACTTTCAGCGGTGGTATGTACGATATGAACCCTGATGGAACAGGTTTAGAGTTTTTGGCTAAAACCACTAACAATACCTGGGGCTTAGGTTTCTCTGAAGATAACAACGTATTTATATCAACCGCTAATAACTTGCACAGCGGATTTTACAGCATGCCTGCAAAGTATGCACAGCGGGCATTGCCTGGTACTGCGCTAGGTACCGGCGTTTCACCGATACAGAAAATTGACGGTCACTACGATGTTCACGCTATGCAACCCAACTTAAGGCAAGTTGATATAGTTGGTGGTTTTACTGCCGCCGCGGGCCATCGCTTGTATACGGCCCGTTCTTTCCCGAAAGAGTACTGGAACCGTATCGCTTTTATTTGCGAGCCTACTGTGCGTTTGATACACAATGCCATTATCGAGCCTAAAGGTGCCGGTTTTGCCGAAAAAGATGGATGGAATGTATTGGCAAGTAATGACGAATGGATGGCGCCAGTACAAGCCGAAGTAGGCCCTGATGGTGCCGTTTGGTTGTGCGACTGGTATAACTTCATCATTCAGCACAACGTGTTCGTGCCTCGCCAGGCTCCGTCAAACATGGTACTGCCATTTACCGAGCAGCCAATGGGCCAGGGTAATGCATTCCAAAGTTCACTTCGTGATAACAGCTTTGGCCGTATTTACCGCATCACCTATAAAGGTGCTAAAGCATCTGTTGCCCCTAAATTATCAAAATCAGATATTCCGGGTTTAGTTGCTGCTTTAAGCAACGACAATATGTTTTGGCGCATGACAGCTCAACGTTTATTGGTTGAAGCCAAAGACATGAGCGCTGTACCTGCACTTATCAAATTGGTTAATACCCAAACGGTAGATGCTATCGGCTTAAATAACCCTGCAGTTCATGCTTTATGGACACTTAACGGTTTGGGCGCATTAAATGGCACAAATGCCGCTGCTACACAAGCCGCGATAGGTGCACTAACTAATCCGGCTGCAGGTGTTAGAAAAGCTGCTATAGAAACTTTACCTAAAAACGCTTCATTACAAGGCATCATCCTTCAAAATAATTTGATGAATGATCCTAACCTGAATACTAGGTTGGCAATATTTGTTACTATTGCAGGCTTACCGCCATCTGAAGAAATGGGTAGGGCTTTATATACTGCCAGCTTAAAAGGCGATAACAGCACAGATGAGTGGTTGCAAAGAGCAATATTTGGTGCCGCCATGGTACACCGTGAAGGGTTTCTGGCAGCTGCTCCAAAAGAAACAACTACCGCTCCTTCTGTATCAGCTTCTGAACTTAGTTTAGCTGAGCGAATTACCGAAGGCGTACGTAAGGAAGTTTACAGTGTAGGCGGCCGTGGTGCTCTTCCGGTATCACCAGATGTTACTAATAAAGAGATTTACATAAAATCGTCGATAGTAAAAGGTGGTAATAATAACGCTAACGCAGACATAGCCGGTGTTTTACTTGCTCAGGGCGATAAAACTAATGGTTATGCCGTATACGTACAAGACGGTAAATTAAGCATGGTGGTAAAACAAGCTGGTAAAAGCTACACTGCTACCACTACCAAACCACTAACCGACAGAATTAACCTGGACGCCAATTTTACCCAAAATGGTGTAATAACATTAGCTATTGAAGGTGGCGAAACTGTTACAGCAAAAGCACCAGGTTTATTTAAGGCTCCTTTAGCTATGGCGCAGGTACGTACCGGCTCCGATGCGGGTGCCTTTAAAGTGGGTGATTACCCAGATACGCGCTTTAGCGGGCAGGCACTACGTACTTCTATTGAACTGAAAAAACCTGAACCGGTAGTTGCTCCGGCTAAAGGCGCTGCTAAAGGTGCTAAACCCGTTGCTGCCGCTGCATTGCCACCGGTTACTATAAACATCAAAGTAATTAAAGACATGATGCAGTTCAGCAAAAAACAGTTCACTGTTAAAGCCGGTCAGAAAGTTACTATCGAATTTGAAAACCCTGACGGTATGCAACACAACATGGTAATTGTTAAACCGGGCACGGTTGATAAAGTAGGCAAATTGGTTGATGCTTTAGTGCAAGACCCTAAGGGTGCTGCAAAAAGCTACATACCAGCTACACCTGACGTATTCCAGTCGCTTAAACTGGTTGACTCGGGCGAAAGTGCAACTTTAGAGTTCACTGCTCCCGACAAACCGGGCGACTATCCGTACATCTGTACTTTCCCTGGTCACTGGCGTATTATGAGCGGTGTTATGCGTGTAACCAAGTAATTTTGAATCTTTAAAACAAACCTGAATATGAAATTAAAATTGATTCTACCGGCATTATTTATAGGCTTGCTTGGAGCGGGTTGCGGTGCCAAAAAAGAAGTAGCATCTGCCAACAAAAGCATCCGTGTGTTAATTGTCGGTGGTGGTTCATCGCACGATTTTAACAAATGGTACAAAGGCGCCGATGCTACTACACTGCGTAACGACGGTGCTACAGTTACTTACACTGCCAATCTGGATTCAATACCTGAGTACCTGAAACAAGCGGATGTATTGTATCTGGCCACTAATCAACCTATGAAAAACCCTGCCGTGCAAAGCTCAATCTTCGCATTTGCTGATGCCGGTAAAGGTTTGATATTAGGTCACCCTGCCTTATGGTATAACTGGAAAAACTGGCCGGAGTACAATGCTATATTAGCCGGCGGCGGTACAAACTCGCATGACAGGTTGGGTCCTTTCCAGGAAAAAGTTGAGGTGGCAAATAGCCCTATAACTAAAGGTGCAGAAGCTAGCTTAACACTTAAAGATGAAAGATATCGCTATGAGCCCGATGCAAAAGGTACTCCAATCGAAGTTTTAGTAACTAACAGTGTTGCCGGATCAGACAAGATCTATCCTTCAATATTCATTGTTAAACATCCAAAAGCACGCATAGTGGGTATAGCTTTAGGTCACGACGCCGACTCGCATGATATCCCATTTTATCAAACAATTCTGCGTAACTCAGTAAAATGGGCCGCAGGCAAATAATGCCAATTTATTAATCAGAACATACACAACAAAAAATGAGCGACAAAAAAATTACCGTAGTAATTGTAGGAATGGGTTTCGGAAAAGAGTTTATTCCTATTTACCAAAGTCACCCCAATATTAAAGCTGTAGGTATTTGTACACGCAATAAAGCTACTTTAGACGAGTTGGCTACCCGCTTTAATCTTGACCGCAATCTTTGCTTCGAGAACTGGGAAGATATCCCGGGCCGTGACGATGTTGACGCGATACACGTGGTAACACCAGTGCCAGAGCATGCTAAGATGACTTTAGCGTCATTGAACGCAAACAAACACACTGCTTGTACCATTCCAATGGCCATGACCAAAGAAGATTGTGCTGCCATTGTTGAAGCTAAAAAACGTACCGGTAAAGTTTATATGATGATGGAAACCGCGCTTTATACCCGCGAGTTTTTATACGGCTTAAAACTAGCTGAAAGCGGAGAACTGGGCCGTATTCAATTCGTACGCGGATCACACATACAGGATATGAGCATGGAAGGCTGGGCTGAGTATTGGAAAGGTTATCCGCCAATGTTGAACGGCACTCACGCTATATCTCCCCTGCTGCGCATCAACAACACTAAAGCCGAAACTGTGGTTTGCCATGGTTCAGGCCGCTTAAGTGATGACCTGGCTTCAAGATATGGTTCACCTTTTGCAGTTGAAACAGCGACTTTCACGTTGAAAGACTCAGACGTTGTTGCTGAAGCTACCCGTTCATTATTTGACGTTGTACGTCAGTACCGCGAAAGCTATGATGTATACGGCACCAAAATGTCGTTTGAATGGGAGCAATTGCAAGACGAAGAGCACGTAATATTTGACGGTGGGGAAAATGCTAAACGCATCAACGTACCTGATACTGACGAAATGCTGATCGAGCCGATCAAACACTTCACCCGTCGCGAAAAAATTGATGATCCTAACCACGTATCATTCTTACAAGGTGCCGGTCACGGTGGTTCACACCCTCACCTGGTACAGGAGTTTGTTGCCGCTATCGTTGAAGGCCGTGATTCGGCTGTTGACGCTGTTTTGGCTGCTAACTATACCTGTGCAGGTATCTGCGCGCATGAGTCGGCTATGAACGGCGGTAAACGTATTGATATCCCTCAATTTGACTAACAGGCAAATGATAAAATTTGGCGTAAGCACATTTGTCTGGGTTTCACCTTTTGATACTAACGCATTTCATCTTGTTGACAAAGTGAGTAAAATGGGTTATGATATCATCGAGGTAGCCGTTGAGGACAAGAGCCTTATTGATTGGACCCAATTGAAATCCCTTGCTAAAAATGCGGGACTGGATGTTACCATTAGCGGAGCATTCGGTCCCGACAGGGATATTTCAAGCACCGACCCTGCTATCAGACAAAACGGCTTACAATACATTATCGACTGTGTAGAGATAGCTAATTTTATGGAGAGCCCGATTTTTACAGGCCCCGTATATTCGGCTGTTGGTAAAACACGCATCGTAAGTGCCGAACAAAAACAGCAGGAGCGCGACTGGTGTATCGAGAATTTGCTTACTGCCGGCGATATTGCAAAAAAACATGGTGTTGTTATTGGCGTAGAGCCTTTAAACCGCTTCGAAACGGATATGGTTAACACAGCCGACCAGGCTTTATCCATAGTGAAAGAAGTAAACAACGCATTTGTTAAAATATCGCTGGATACCTTCCATGGTAACATTGAGGAGAAAAGCATTCCTGATAGCATCCGCAAAATAGGTAAAGACCTGCTTTGCCATGTACAAGGCAATGAAAGCGACAGAGGTACACCCGGAACCGGTAATTTAGATTGGGCCGGTATTAAACAAGCACTGAATGACATTGGTTATGAGGGTGCAATTGTTATTGAGACCTTTGGCGCGCCATCAAAAGAATTGGCGAAAGCCGCTTCTATATGGCGCCCACTAGCTAACAGCGCCGACGAACTGGCAACAGAAGGTTTGGCCTTTTACAAAAAGTTATTAACCTAAACTAATTAACATGAGTGAAACAATTCATACAGGCGATGCCATCAAGATAGACGAACGCTCTAGAAAAATTCTTTTTTGGGGCTGTTTTACTGTTTTGGTAGCTTCGGCTTTCGGGTTTGTATTCAGGTCCTTCCTGATGGCCGAATGGGGTACCCAGTTTGGTTTAAGTAAAACCCAACAGGGCGAAATATTTGGCGTTAGCTTTTGGCCTTTTGGCATAAGCATCGTTTTCTTTAGTTTGATAATTGACAAGGTTGGTTATAAAAAGTCGATGATATTCGCTTTTATATGCCATATCCTGTCTATAGTTATTACCATAATGGCTAGCGGCTATTGGTCGCTGTACATTGGTACCCTCCTATTTGCATTGGGTAACGGCGCCGCAGAAGCTGTTGTTAACCCAGTGGTGGCAAGTATGTATCCACGCGAAAAAACCAAATGGCTTAACATATTACATGCGGGTTGGCCTGCTGGTATGGTTATAGCCGGTTTGCTTGCAATTGGCATGATACACGTACATCTGGCCTGGCCGGTTATCATAGGCATTATATCTGTACCTGTTATTGTTTACGGTGTGATCATTTTCAAATGTTCATTCCCGGTTAGCGAACGTGTGAAAGCAGGTGTAAGTTATTTACAAATGCTTAATGAAGTAGGTATATTAGGTATCATCATTATTGTGGCCTTATGTGCATTCCAATTAGGTGGGCTATTTGGCTGGGCATATATTTACAGCGTAATTATTGTAGCCGTAGTTGTAGGCATATTCTCATGGTTTATCCGCTCATTAGGTCATCCCCTGTTTATCATACTGCTACTATTAATGATCCCTTTGGCTACTACAGAGCTGGGCACCGATAGCTGGATAACCGATCTGATGACCCCAGAAATGGCTAAAGCAGGTATTCAAGGTGGTTGGGTATTGGTTTATACCTCAATAATCATGGCCATATTAAGGTTCTGCTCAGGCCCTGTGGTACATAAATTATCGCCTTTGGGTTTGTTAGCAACCAGCGCGTTGATTGCTGCAGTGGGTCTTTATTCCCTTTCGTATTCTGTAGGCTTTATTATCATTATCGCTGCTACAATTTATGCTTTGGGCAAAACCTTCTTCTGGGGCACGATGCTTGGCGTTGTTGCCGAACGATTCCCGAAAGGCGGCGCGTTAACACTTAACTTTACCAGCGCCGTGGGCCAAATGGGCGTAGGCGTAATTGGTGCTGTATTTTTGGGTACCATACAGGATAAACAATTAGATCAGAATCTAAGCACTTTTGATGCTAAAAATAATACCACCCTTCATTCAACTTATATCACCCAACACAAAGAGAGCATCTTTGGCAAGTACGAGGCACTTGATGAAAGTAAATTATCAACTGCTCCTGAGGCTACTAAAGCTACAATCTCGGCTGCGCAGAACGAATCAAAAAAGAACGCTCTGCGCACCGTAGCTATACTGCCGGCCTGTATGCTTTTCTTTTACCTTGGGGCAATGCTTTACTTCAAATCAAAAGGTGGCTACAAACCTGTTGTATTAACCGAACACACGGATTAAGTTAATTAGCAGGCAACCCCACCTTCGGGTTATTAAAGGCGTCGTTTCCCTTAGCGGGGGGCGGCGTTTTTTTGTTGAACAGTAGTTTTAAATTAATTAAATTTAAAGGAAGAGTATATAACGGTACAATTAAACCTATGAAGAAATTATACCTGGCACTTATATTATTTAGTTGTGGATTGCCTATCGCCCAATCGCAACAAAAAGCAGATAAAAGACCCAATATTGTGTTAATTATTGCAGATGATTTAGGCAGCGACGACATTGGCGCATATGGTCACCCGAAAATAAAAACCCCGAATATAGATAGACTTGCACGCCAGGGTATGTTATTTAGCCAGGCTTTTTTAACCACCAGTTCGTGCAGCCCGAGCCGCGCAAGCATTATTACAGGTACCTATCCGCACCAAACTGATGCAGAGCAATTGCACTGGCCGGTACCTTCACAAAAAACGACTTTCGTTGAAAAATTGAAAACCGCCGGTTACTGGACAGCCCAGGCCGGTAAATGGCACCTGGGCGATGCCCTGACCAACCGATTCAATTATCTGCAAATTGAACCGACAGATGGTTTTATCATGGCAGGCAATACACCCGCTAAAGAAACCGCGGTTGACGGAAGTGGGTGCCAAAACTGGGTAGGCACATTAAAAGCTCGTCCAAAAAACAAACCTTTCTTTTTATGGCTCGCTTCTGTCGATCCGCATCGCCCCTACCCGGGTAAAGCTATTAAAATTCACCACTCGACGGATGACGTGATATTGCCACCTTATTTGCCCGATAGTAAGGAAACAAGGATGGACTTTGTAAACTACTATGACGAAATAGCACGGCTGGATAGTTATGTTGGCGATGTATTAAATGAGCTAAAAGCACAAGGAATTGAAAAAAACACCCTGATCATATTCATCAGCGATAATGGCAGGCCTTTCCCACGTGAAAAAACCACCTTGTATACCGAAGGTATCAAGACACCGTTCATTGTACGATGGCCGGCAAAAATCAAAGCTGGTTCGCATTCGGATGCGCTCATCAGCTCGGTGGATATTGCAAGTACAATACTGGCTGTCGCTAATATAAAAGCAGGTGCAAATTTTATGGGTAGGGATATTAGTCCGGTTTTTACCGATCCGCAAAAAGTAATACGAAACTATGTTTATGCTGAAGACCATTGGCATGATTTTGAAGACTTTGGCCGCTCGGTGCGTAACAGGCAGTATAGCTATATCAGAAACTATTATGATGACCTGCCTGAAACACCATCGGCAGATATTTTACGCGACCCGACCTATCAATATATGCTAAAACAAAGGCGAGACAATGCTTTACTGCTGCCGCTTATGTCATACTTCTATCTGCCTAAACCTAAAGAGCAGCTTTTTGATACGCAAAAAGATCCTTATGAACTACACAACCTAATTGATGAACCTGCCTACAAAGACGTGGCCAATACCATGCGAAAAAAGTTAGATGAGATCAGAAATCTTACAAACGACAAGCTACCCGCAAAACGCACACTTGACGAATTTGACCGAAATACCGGCGAGCCATTACCAAATCGCAAACGCCCGCGCCCTTCAAAAGCAGAGATGACCGCTAAAGGGTATGATCCTTATAAAGGCAAATAAAGAAGCTATTTAAGGTTAAGCAGATTTATTTGCATATTTAGCTAATGAAAAACAGGCATTGTTGCATATCGATTGGGCTATTGGTAATACTTACGATAGCTGGATGCAACATTACCCGCTCATTAGGGCACAATCCAGATGGTGATGACCTGGCGTATTTAAAAACCTTGCCAAATTATAAAAATGGCGGTTTTCAAAACCTGGAATCCCGCGCTGCTGCCCCACCTGTGCGGAGCGCTGTGCCAACTAGGCGCCGGTTTCGTAATCCGCTGGGCTTTATTTTGCGTAGTCGCCGCGAAACAGCGACACCCTCGTACGGACTGCCCTGGGTAAAAACCGATTTAAAAAACATGCAGGTAATTACGCCCACAGTAGTTTGGTTTGGGCATTCATCAGTATTCATAAAAAGCAAAACTGCCACGGTACTTATCGACCCAATATTTAGCCCTAATGCAGGGCCGCTACCCATGTTTGTCAGAGCATTTCAAGGTAGTAAACACTACACCGCCGGCGATATGCCCGAGATTGATGCTATAATAATTTCGCATGATCATTACGATCACATGGATTATCGTACCCTAAAAAGACTAAAAAATCGTGTTAAAAAGTTTATTGTGCCTGTAGGCGTTGGCTCGCATTTACGCTACTGGGGATTTGATCCTCAAAAGATCATTGAATTAAACTGGAATACAGGGACGAACCTGCCGGGAAATTTAAAGATCACAGCTACGCCGGCCCAGCATCGCAGCAATCGCACATTTAACCAGCAAAACAAAACACTATGGGCCTCTTACGTTATTGATATGGATAACTACCGTTTGTTTTTTAGTGGCGATGGCGGGTATGCAGATCACTTTAAACAAATAGGCAATCAATATGGGCCTTTTGATCTGGCTTTGCTGGAATGTGGACAGTACAGCACAAACTGGCCATATACGCACATGATGCCCTGGCAAACCGCCCAAGCTGCTGTTGACTTAAAAGCAGCTATGTTACAGCCTATACATTGGGCAAAATTTGCTGAAAGCAATCACCCCTGGAACGAACCTATGCAACTGCTGTTACCTGCCGCCGAAAAACTGAATTTAGCAGTTACTACACCACAAATTGGCGAACCATACACTGTAGGTGCCCCACCTCTTGAAGCAGAATGGTGGGATTTTGAATAATCCAGATCACTAAGTTATCACCTTCTTATAAAGAGATTCACACAATCTGCTGGAATAGCTGTTAAAAAAGCATGGCTAAAACCCAGGATACAGATTGGCGCTTTCGTTTACACGAGATCATTTACGAGTCGAACACCCGGGCGGGCAAGGCCTTTGATGTGGCTTTACTGATAGCTATCTTCACCAGTATTATTGTTGTAATGCTTGATAGCGTGGCTAGCTTGCATGGGCCTTATGGCAAACTTTTTCAAGTACTGGAATGGTTTTATACAGGCCTATTTACTGTAGAGTACGTTTTACGTCTTATAAGCATACGCAAGCCATGGCGTTACGTTTTTAGCTTATTGGGTATAATAGACCTTATAGCCTTGATTCCTACCTACCTGGGTTTCTTTTTTGTAGGCGCGCAATCGTTACTGGTATTCAGGGCGCTTAGGTTGCTGCGTGTTTTCAGGATATTTAAATTGGGCGAATTTCTAACAGAAATCAATTTCCTGACTACCGCACTCAAAGGCAGTCTACGTAAGATTAGTATATTCCTGTTAACGGTACTTACCTTAGTAGTCATACTGGGCTCTATCATGTACCTGGTTGAGAACCGCGAAAATGGCTTTGCCAACATTCCCGAAAGTATTTATTGGGCCATAGTAACTATTACCACTGTTGGCTATGGCGATATTTCTCCGGTTACACCCATGGGCAAATTTGTAGCTTCGTTAGTTATGCTTACCGGCTACGCTATTATTGCCGTACCCACCGGGATTATTACACACGATATAGCACTGGCCGCCCGCAACAAAAAAGAGCTCCCCGAGTCATGCCCCAACTGTGGCCGGGAAGGTCACGAAAGCGACGCGTTATTTTGCAAACACTGTGGTTCATCATTGTTCGGCGGACGTTAGCTTATTTCTCGAAAAATTCGCTTAATATTGGGTATTCAATACCTACATCATGGAAAAGGTTACCCCCGAATGGCTACAAGGCATCGAAGCACTGCGAGAAGTGCCTATGGCGCAGTTACAATGGTTTATCCAACATAGTACCCAACTTGAACTTCCCGAAGGCGCACGTTTGTTTCAACCGGGCGACCGCATCATGGGAACCTATGTCATTATTGACGGTGCTTTCCGTTTATGTGTAGTACAGGGAAATGAAATGCGTGAAGTGGTGAGATTTGAATCTAAAGCCATAACCGGCTTCCTGCCTTTTTCACGCGCTAAAAATATTGTAGGTATTGGCGAGGTGGTATCGCCAATGAGGTACCTGTTATTTCCTATTGAACGCATGGAAGAAATGATCCGTACACAATATGAATTAACGCAGGCATTGGTTCACATCATGACCACCCGTGTACGCGATTTTACCGCCCTGGAGCAGCAGAATGAAAAAATGATGGCGCTGGGTAAATTATCTGCCGGATTGGCGCATGAGCTGAACAATCCCGCAGCAGCTGTAGTGCGCGGCTCGGCATCGCTCTTAAAACACTTAAAACTAACGCCTGATACTTTTAAAAAAGTTATGGCTCTTCGCCTAACGGAAGATGCAGTAGGATTAGCTAACGAACAATTGTTCGCTGTATTAAACCGTGAACGCCCGCAGCATTTAACGATGATGCAACGTTCGGCAGCAGAAGATGATCTGGCAGATTGGATGGCTGATTACGGCGTAGAGAATGATATGGAAATTGCAGAAAACATGGTGGACTTTGGTTTTACCATAGTCGATTTGGATGGTTTCAAGAAACATCTGCCTGATGAAGCGGTATCTGCAGTATTCAACTGGATCAATAACAACCTGGTTACCGAAAAAATGGTGTGCGATATTGAAGATGCTTCGCGACGAATATCCGACCTGGTAGGCGCCGTAAAAAACTTCACCCATATGGACCAGGGCCACGGCAAACAATATGCAGACATCCATAATGGTATACGCAGCACGCTTACCATGTTGCAACATAAAATGCGCCACGGAAACATACAACTGGACGAACAATTTGATACCAGTCTTCCGGAAGTAAACGCTATGATCGGCGAACTGAACCAGGTATGGACCAACCTGATCGACAATGCGCTGGATGCCATGGAAAGTAATAGAAAAGGCGTTTTAAAAATTAAAACAGACCGCGAGAAAGACTGTGTAGCTGTTAGTATTACAGACAACGGGCCCGGCATACCCGATGAAATTAAAAACCGCATATTTGACCCCTTTTTTACTACTAAAGAAGTTGGTAAAGGTACAGGGCTTGGTTTGGATGTAGTAACCCGCATTGTAAAGCAACACCAGGGTACTATCCGCCTAAATTCAAAACCGGGACAGACTACCTTTACAGTATGCTTCCCGATACATGGTAAATAGAATTAATGAGCTAGAAGAATGGAATTACCTATTATATTTTGCATTGATGACGATACCCAGGTTTTACGGGCGCTGATGCGCGACTTGAAAACACGGTACCGTAATACTTATAAGGTTTTAGGCACCAACCAGGTGCAGGAAGCATTGGATAGTTTACTGGAACTAAAAAATAAAGGCGAAACCATAGCCTTATTCATTTCGGACCAAAGAATGCCCGATCTGGACGGAATTGGCTTCTTACAGCAAGCCATGCAATTTTACCCGCAGGCTAAGCGTGCACTGCTAACGGCTTATTCGGATAAGGATGCGGCTATTAATGCCATCAATATCGTACAGCTGGATTACTACCTTATCAAGCCTTGGGATCCGCCGGAAGAAAAGTTGTTCCCCATAATTGACGATCTTTTAGATAACTGGCAGGTAGATTATCGCCCCGATTTCAAAGGTATTAAGGTTATCGGCTACCAGTATTCGCAAAAATCACATGAGTTGAAAGACTTCTTGGCTGGCAACCTTGTACCTTATCAATGGCTGGATATCAAATCAGAACCCGAAGCAGAAAATCTTTTAGCACTGAATAAACTGGAAACAACAGATTTACCGGTGATCTTTTTGGAAGATGGCAGTTATCTGAAAGCCCCGGGGATAGTTGAAGTAGCTGCTAAAATCGGCCTTAATCCGGAACTGAAAAACCACGATGTTTATGATGTTGTGATCATTGGTGCCGGGCCTGCAGGTTTAGCGGCCGGTGTTTATGGTGCTTCCGAAGGATTAAAAACCCTGCTGATTGAAAGGCGTGCACCGGGTGGCCAGGCAGGTACTAGCTCGCGCATTGAAAATTACTTGGGTTTCCCAACAGGTTTAAGCGGCGCCGAACTTACCCGTAGGGCCATGACACAGGCTGTCCGTTTAGGCACAGAGTTTCTTTCACCACAATCGGTGCAGGCAATTGTGCAAAAGGATGGATATAAAAAGCTACTACTCGATGATGAGCGCGAGATTACTACGCGTAGCGTTGTTATCACAACCGGTGTGGACTACCGTAAGCTTGATACACAAGGCATCAGCGATTTTACAGGTGCCGGTATTTACTATGGGGCAGCCATGACCGAAGCTACTGCCTGCAAAGACAAGCAAGTGTATATAGTTGGCGGAGGGAACTCTGCCGGGCAAGCCGCCATGTATCTATCTAAATTTGCCAAAAACGTTTACATAGTTATCCGTAAGGACGATCTGAGTAGCACCATGTCCGCCTATTTAATTGATCAAATAAACGCTACAGGAAACATTCGCTTGTTGCCTAAAACAGAGGTTACCCAAGCTACAGGTACCGACAAATTGGAACAACTTCAACTTACAAACATTGAAACGCAACAAACAGAAACGAAACCTGCTGATGCCCTCTATATTTTCATCGGCGCCAAGCCTTTTACCGACTGGCTGAGCTTTGATATCCTCAAAGACGACAAAGGTTTTATAGAAACCGGACGGGAGTTAAAAACCTATAACGATTTCTCGCGTGTATGGAAACAGAAACGTGACCCTTACCTGCTTGAAACCAGTTGCCCGGGTGTATTTGCCGCAGGCGATGTGCGTGCCGGTGCTATGAATCGTGTTGCATCAGCCGTAGGCGAAGGCTCTATGGCTATTAGCTTCGTCCACAAATACCTGGCAGAGGTTAAATAAAATATCGAGCATAAAAAAACCAGGTGAGAGTTCACCTGGTTTAACCAATTTAATACACTCGGACGAGTATTTTTAAGGGAGGGATTATTAATTCATTTGTAACATGATTGAATTCATTTCTTAAATATCTTATCGCTCTTTGGTGATCTTCCAGTTTTTAGGAGCAACAAAACCGTTTTTAGGGCCTTTTGCCAAAATTTCAGCTTTGGGCTTAATGGTATCGTATTTAACAACGGCTTGTTTTAAGCGATTATAAATTTCGGCATTAGCATCTTTTACATTTTTGGTTTCTGACATATCTTGGGAGAGCTGGAAAAGAACATCACCCTGCATTTTCATTTTTTTTATACCACGGTCTTCTATCAATTTCCAATCGCCGCTGATGATAGCGCTGTGCCCCAGGTAAAATTCCCTCTCGAATGGTTTTACTTTACCACTTAATAGTGGCCACATGCTTACACCGTCAAAAGGCTTCTTAGCCGGTGTTTTAACTTCTGCTATATCTTTCAATGTTGGGAACAGATCTACATAGCCCATTACCTGCTCTATTTGTCGGCCGCCAACTAAACCTGCCGCGGGCCATTTAATAATGGCAGGAGAGCGCACGCCCCCTTCCCACTCATCAAACTTGTAGCCCCGCAATTCGCCATGCGAACCGGTGTTTCCTGCGCCTGCAGCGCCATTGTCACTATGGAATATCACGATTGTATTATCGTCAATGTGCATATCCTTCAAAGTTCGCAATACCTGGCCAATGCCATCATCCAAACAAGTTACCATAGCCGAGTAGGTTTGCTTTTGCGTGTTTCCTCTCCCTTCTTCGGCACCCGCCACACCATCATCACCTCCGCCACCTGCGCTTGCAAATTTGGGTTTTGACGGATCGTAACCATACATCTTTAAGTACTTCTCGGGCGCTTGCAGCGGGCCGTGTGGCGCGTTATATGCCAGGTACATAAAGAAAGGTTCTGTACCTTTTGAGTAGCTTTTAATGCATTTTACAGCCTCTGTGGTTAACAGCTCAGTAGTGTAACCTTTATCAGGCGATGGCTCATAATCATTCTGCCAGTCTACCTCACCTTCCCGCTTGTGGCTAAAATAATCCAACGCACCGTTCAGGAAACCATAGAAGTGAGTAAAGCCCCTGCGCATAGGATGAAATTGCAGCGAGTTATGCCCCAAATGCCATTTACCTATCAAAGCACGGTTTTTATAACCGGCAGTCGCTAGCATTTGCGGTATCAATACCTCCGAAGTATCTAAGCCAAAATCACTCCAGGGTGGTATGGTGGTTTCGCGTATACCTACCCGATTAGGGTAACGCCCCGTTAACAAGCCTGCACGTGTTGGCGAACAAATGGGTGCGGTATAATACCTGTTCAACACCACGCCTTCTTTTGATAACCTGTCAATATTTGGTGTTTTAATGTCGCTGCCATGAAAGCCTACGTCGCCCCAGCCAAGGTCATCAGCTAATATAATGATGATGTTAGGCTTCTTTTTAGGCTGCCCCATTACTAAAAAAGGCACACAAAAGGCTACAAGCAGAAATATTTTCTTCATAAATGTATTTACAGATATAATTGGTTGGAGGGATAATTTCCCTTCATAAAGTAAGGCAAAAAAAAGTTGACATCCTGTTCATAGTTTTGCCGATTTTTCTCATTATTTAACCGCTACGGCCTTACAAAATTTACCGAATAAGGTTGTAATATAACGCTTGTTGTAGCATTGGTATGATCGCCAATATGTACAGGCATGGTGCTTACATTAACGCTGTTTTGCTGGCCGGATATACTGAGTTGAGTGTTAGATGGAAACACGTTGCTTAAGTCGAGCGTAACCACCTGGTCGCTAAAGTTTACTATACAGCTTTTTTTGAGGCTGGCGTTATCAGTAAAATAATAACCTTGCACAACTGTTTTGCCGCTGCTCCCCATAGTAGCCATACCGGGAAAGTTTAATCTACGCGCCTTGGTACAACCTTTACTGGCCCGCATTAATGGAATAAGAGCATAGCCTTGCTTCTCTAACTGGCCTGTAGTAGCATTTACCACGTCGCTGGCGTCAAAGTTAGGATGCATATATAGTTTTCCTTTATGCTCAATGGCCCAAAACGCCGCAAATAATTCGCTCAGTATTGAGCCCCATTTACCGTCAACCAACGGGCCTTTCTGGTCTGGGCTTAACTCGTTCCACCACACATTCCAGCCGGAAGCCGCGCCAAAAAACAATGATGTAGCGTTTTTATCATTTGCAGATATATTGATATCAGCATACCATTTTGAAATATTGTTATACAGATCAGTTGCGCTGTTATAGTTGTTTAATAAAGTATCAGCTTCCTGGTAGCTATGTAAAGTAACGTTGCCAAATTGAGCTGCATCAATCTTATTCAACACCTGGCTATTCCAGTTCAATATACGGGTCGAGTTAAAGCTTTTCTTTTCGGCTGCGCCGGGAAATGAAAACTGAACATCGGGTGCCAAAGTGATATCGGGGTCTGTTTTTATTTTGTTGATGATGTAGTTAGCCGCTATACCGTAATCCTGTCCTTGTGGGAAGGCTTCCTTATAATAAGCTGAATTAGCAAGGTACACCTCATTACCTAATTCAATGAACTTGATGGGGATATTGTTTTCATTAGCTTTGATGAGCATATTTCGGGTACGGGTGTAACGATTATCCAGCATTTTATACCAGTCATCAGTAAGCGGTGTGGTGTAACCTGTGGTGCTTGGCGCATGTGGCGTAACGGTGCGGTTCCAACCTTGCGGCGAAGCATAAAAGTCGGCCCCCGGTGTTACCATATTCACCACAAATAAAACAGACGCGCCGGTTGTGCTAACAGCCTGAGACAGATCAGCCAGTGAGTTTTTTTGTTGATTGCCGGGTACAATAACGTTGTTAATAAAATCAAAACCTGTTTTAGCCGGGTCTATCCAACCATTTGGATCGGCGGTTGATTTGGCGCTGAACAACTTGGTTTGGCCGGCCTGCCAAAAGTTAGCCACCGTACCGCCAGGGTAACGTATACAGTTGGCGTATGACGAATCAAGCGCATGTGTCCAAAACAAGCTGTTCGAACTCCAAGGTTCAAATGTGTCAGGGAAACGGGTGTTGTAGCCAAAGCCATTGCTGTAAATGTCTGTAGCCGGCTGCATAGTTACCGTAACGGTAGCCAGGGCGCTTTCCACTTTGTTGACTACAGAATCTTGTTTCGATTGAGGCGTAATACCCAAATCATCGTTACGTTTACAGCCATACAAGGCCAGACCTATCAGGCCTGATAGATAAAGTACTTTTTTCATTTTCGTATGTTTAAGTAGATAATTGTTTTAGTACATTATGGGCTTGGCTATCAACCTTACTTCATTTCCATCATCTTTACATCGTCTATCCAAACTTTATCATCTGTGGCCAACTTGCCAAAATAGAAAGCCAGTTTATAGTCATCATTTTGGGGTATTTCTGTAGAACTAAATGTATTTACACCGGGCTTCATCGTAACGTTTACCGCTTGATCAATAAACTTTGTAGCGTCGCCATTAGCTTTTTCCAAACGAACAAAGTAGCTGGTATTGCGGTTACTCTTAGAATTAAAAGTGATGGTAAATTTCTCGCCTTTTTTTGCCTTAAAAGGCCAAGAAACAACTAAGCCCAACGGTCTTTCCCCAGGTTTGCTCAT
The DNA here is from genome assembly GCF_059690715.1 of Mucilaginibacter sp. A3364. Lineage (NCBI taxonomy): Bacteria > Pseudomonadati > Bacteroidota > Sphingobacteriia > Sphingobacteriales > Sphingobacteriaceae > Mucilaginibacter > Mucilaginibacter sp. A3364. The sequence goes on along the minus strand of NZ_JCAWED010000001.1, from coordinate 1,600,267 downwards.
CTCTACTTTGAGGGAGTTTTTCCCGGTTAGTTGTGCGGTAGTATCGATAGATACTTTTCCTTCTACAGTTGGCGTATTTTTAATTTTCCACCCCCCCAGCAGGTCATCAAAACTACCATTGATATTGCGTTTGTAAGCCTGGCCACGGGCGCCGTAGTTGCGAGTATCTAAAGGGAACACACCTACTTTATTACCCCATTTTACCCAGTCAGCATACATGGCTTTTACACGACCAGGTTGGGCTTTAGCCAAGTCGTTCATCTCGGTTGGATCAGCCTCCATATCATACAGGCGAAGTCTCTTTACATCAAAATTCTGGTCTTCCGGAGTGCCTGCCACCAGTTTCCATTTTCCATCGCGCACAGCAATATTGGCTTCATGCTCCCAAAAAACCTGCCCCCGGTTAAATGCCTTGCCGGTAAAAGCTGACGCAATTGAATGACCTTCCAGCGGCGTAATCTTATAACCTTTGTATACTGCCGGATATGTAGCACGAGCTACTTCAACACAGGTTGCCATAATATCAGAAACATGGCCATATCCCTTAACAAAAGTATTGTTCAGCGATTTATTAATACCTTGAGGCCAATGCACAATTAGTGGTGTTGCTATGCCGCCTTCATCTGTATAATGCTTATACTCTTTAAAAGGAGTACTACTTACGTTAGCCCAGTTAAGCCGATAACTTTCAAAGCTGTTTTGCTCGCCGTTAACTTCTTTGGTTTCACCACTGCTTACAAATTCGGCACAGGCGCCGTTATCGCTTAAAAAGAAAATAAGGGTATTATCTAACTGATTCGAAGCCTTTAGCTTGGCTATGATACGACCGATGCCCTGATCCATGATATCTATCTGCGCCGCATAAATCGCCATACGCATAGCCATTTCATCGCGTTTTTGCGGGCTCAGGCTTTCCCAGTCTTTAACAGCGGTATCGCGGGGCGATAGTATGGCATCTTTACCAAACAAACCCAACTCTTTCTGCCGCTCAAAGCGTTTTTTACGAATACCATCCCAACCACCTTTATAGTAATCTTTGTACTTTTCTATATCAGCTTTAAGCGCGTGCAAAGGCCAGTGGGGAGATGTGTAGGCAACATACATAAACATGGGTTTATTGGGCTGGCTTTTTAAGTGCTCATCAATAAACTTCACGCTGGTGTCGCTTATAGCATTGGTGAGATAAAAATTCTCAGGTGCTTTGTAGCGATGGTTGTTGCTATATAACTCAGGGGTATAATAATTAGCCCCACCCGGAATTATACCAAAATAACGGTCGAATCCGCGTTGTTTCGGCCAGTTGGCTATTACGTTACCGTCTATTTTACGCTCGTTAGTGAGGTGCCATTTACCGGTCATATAAGTATCGTAGCCTGCCCCTTTTAATACTTCGGCAATGGTAACGCTGGTGTTGTTCAGGTTATCCTGGTAAGCCGACGTACCCAAGTCGGCATTGGCCATCCAGCCCATACCAGCCTGGTGCGGGTAAAGTCCAGTCATTAAAGCAGCACGCGTTGGGCAGCAGCGGGCGGCATTGTAAAATTGCTTAAACTTAATACCCTCGGCAGCCAGGCGGTTAATATTAGGTGTTTGTACCTCGCCGCCATAGGCGCCTATGTCCGAGTAACCCATATCATCAGCCATAATAAGTACGATATTGGGCTGCTTGGTTTGCGCCATTGCCGATACAGCAAGCGTCAAAACGGTCAGTATGCTTGTTATGAACCTTGTCATATTTTTCATTTATTAACGAAGTTATATACCACTATTTAGCCGGAATAGCGTAAAGCCCCATATCAAACTTATTATCTATTTTGGTAGTATTGCTCATTTCGGCAATGATCACATTCTCGCCTGCTTTCAAAGCACTAACAAAACCATCCAGGTTAACATCAGAATATTGTCTTTTAGTTACTATCGCTTTTTCTGTAACCAATTTGCCGTTGATCCATATTTTGATATCGCCTGTGCCTTTTAAGCGTATTTGTAGACCTTTAGGAAGGGCTTTTACCGTGAATTTTTGCGCTGCCCATATCTTGCTGCTTTTAGGCACGCTAAGCGGGCTTGCGGTTGATGTCATTTTGCTCAGGTCGGCTTGCGGATCTGCACCAGCAAATAACAAGTTTTGACCGTTAACTTCAGCATCAGCGAACAGCGCAACCAATTTTGGCTGCGGTTGATATAAAGTATTATGCAAAGCTTTTAATTTAGCCGGATCAACTTTAACAATGCGTCGGTCGTAGGTCATCAGGCCATTAACCTCCCCTTCAACGTCGGTAGTTTGAGTGTACACACCTGCAGATAAGCCATGACCTATCATCGGGCGCAGTGTATTGATCAGATTGGTATAGCCTGTCACCAATTCGTTTTCGCTCTTAAGTGTCAAGTAACCCCAGTTACGCATAGCCGGGTTCCATAAGTGGCCTTCAATAGGGTAACCCAAGCCGCCAAACTCGCCTAATACATTCACTTTACCCGGGTGCAGTTCTACGCTTTCCATGCCGGGGCCGGGATATACGTGGCTGTCAAACATATCGCCCACATTACGATCAACCCAGCCGGTAACACCGTCAACAACGCGGGTAGGATCGTATTTCTGTGTCCACTCCACTACCCTTTTGGTATCGTATTGGCCCCAGCCTTCATTAAAAGTCACCCAGGTAACTATTGACGGGAAGAACCTCAGGTGATCCATAATATTTTTCCATTCGCCTTCAAACTGTGCAGCAGATTCCTTAGGTCTGTTCCAGTCTTCTTTCGCGGCAGCTTTCAGGTGTTGCTCTTCTGCTTTTGATACTTCGAAACCTGCAACCATATCCTGCCAAACCATTAAACCCAATGAGTCGGCGTAGTAGTAATAACGCGATGGCTCAACCTTAATGTGCTTACGCAGCATATTAAAGCCCATGCTTTTTAGCTTATCCATATCAAAACGCATGGCATCATAAGTTGGCGGCGTTAATAAACCATCAGGCCACCAGCCCTGATCAAGCGGGCCGTAGTGAAATATCACTTTATTGTTCAGCATTAACCTGTCAAAACCATCGGCATCTTTACCCACGGCAACTTTACGCATAGCGAAGTAAGACGAAGCATGGTCTAAAACCGTTTTACCCCTCAATAAAGAAATATCTAACTGATACAACGCAGGCTTATCCGGCGACCATAATTCTGGATTAGGCACATTTAATACAGCAGCATCGTTAGCCGCAAAGGTTTTAGTGGCGACTTGCTTACCGCCTTTAGTTATCTTAACAACAAACTGTTCATTGCCGGTCGCTTTGGCTATTTGTTTGTTTATGGTGATAGTGCTTTTATCAATATCAGCAACAGGCTCCAGGCTATTGATATGCGTTTTTTCAACCGGTTCCAGCCATACGGTTTGCCATATTCCGGTTACCGCAGTGTACCATATACCTTTGGGGTTAAGCGATTGCTTGCCGCGCGGTTGGTCGCCCGCATCGGTTGGATCCCATACCGATACCTGTATTTCCTGATCTTTATTTTCATTAAGGAAACCTGCTATATTAAAAACAAAAGGATCGCTACCGCCACGGTGTTTACCAACTATTTTACCGTTTACCCATACTTCTGTTTCCCAATCCACAGCGTCAAAGTGGAGTAACAGATCCTTTTGCCCCCAACCGGCAGGCACGTTAAATTTTGTTTTATACCAAACTTTTTGATCGGGCTTTACCGTTTTGCCTACACCCGAGAGGCTTGACTCTACTGCGAAAGGCACTAATATTTTCCCACCCCAGGTAGATGGTGTCGAAGCATCTTTGGCGGTGATGGCATATTGCCATAGGCCATTAAGGTTCAACCAGTCTTTACGTACCAGCTGCGGCCTTGGGTATTCATTCAATACATTTTTAGGGTTTACCTTGTCCGTCCACGGTGTGGTTATTTTTATAGGTGCGGGCTTCCAGTCCTGCGCGTTAACGCCCGCAAGGGCTAAGCAAAATAATCCTGTTAAAAAGGATCTTTTCATATTCTGATATAATTTATGTTGTTGATTTATAAACTTTATAACTGGTGTGGCTTCGGTGGTTTGAAACAACCGTAAGTCGGGCGATTCAAAATTGATGATTATGGGTATGTTATATTGATCAGTTTTTGGTTTGTTTGTCTCTTTTTTCTATCTGCACAAAAAACAAAAATCATAACAAGGTATATTTGATCTACCAATATGCCGCCTAAAATTAAATTAGCTGTTCTGACATTTGTGTTAGCCTTTATGGCCGTAGCATCGCGCGCGCAACCTTATTACTTTAAACACTACCAGGCCGAGGATGGGTTGCTTAATAACACTATTGTTTGTTTGCTGCAGGATAGTCGAGGATTTATGTGGGTAGGCACTAAAGGGGGACTTAACCGTTTTGATGGCTATACCTTTAAATCATACAGCAGCAGCAAAACCCAGCAGAGCCTTATCCGTAACGACGCAATATCAACATTAAGGGAAGATAAAAATGGCATGATATGGGTAGGCACCAGCAGTGGAATTTTTAAATACGATCCGTTTAAAGATAAGTTCGATAGTCCGTTTCCTGATTTGCACGAGGTGCCTCATATCAGGGTTGACAGCAAAAACAACGTGTGGTTTTTATCAAATGGCCGATTGTTTCAATACAATCAGCAGAAAAAGAAACTCATCCGTCACAATTTCACCGCAAGGTGCATTGCGCTTGATAAAACGGATATGGTTTTGATGGGCAAGATGGATGGTACGCTCATAATGTACGATCCCATAAAAAGGCGTGCTAAAGCAACGGTGATCAATAAAGGCGGAGCCCGCTCAGGTGTCATTAACAAGTTACTGGTTATTAACAGCAAAGAAATTTTGGTGGGTACGCGGCAACAAGGCATCAAACTATTTAACCGCGAAACAGAGGCAGTAACCACGCTCATATCCTACGATGATAACAGGAACGATATTTTTGTAAGGGACATATTGGATGGCGGCGATAACATTTATTGGATGGCTACCGAGTCTGGTTTGATGCGGTATGATCATAATACACGCAAATTTACCACGCTAACCAAACAAACGGGCGATGCTTACTCATTGTCGGACAATGCCGTTTATTGTTTGGCAAAAGACAACAATGGTGGCTTATGGGCAGGTACTTTTTTCGGTGGGTTAAATTATTGCTCGGCCGAAAACATGAAGTTTAAAAAATATTATCCCATTGCAGGCGTCAATGCCATATCCGGCAACGCGGTGCGTGAGATATGCCCCGACGAGAATGGCATGGTATGGATTGGTACCGAAGATGCCGGACTGAATAAACTGGACCCAAACACCGGAAAATTTACCCATTTTATGGCCGGTGGCTCACCATTAAATATTTCCTATCATAACATACACGGCTTATTGGTTACGAATGATAAGGCTTACATAGGGCCTTTCCAGCAGGGTTTAGATGTAATGAATGCCACAACCGGCAAAGTAACCCAGCACTTTAAATTGGTTGGCACCGACAACATCAGGGGCGATTTTGTAATGACCATTTTTAAACGAAAAAATGGCGAGCTACTAATAGGGACCACCATAGGCGGTTTGATGCGGTTTGATGAAAAAAAGAAGACTTTTGAACGACTTACCCAAGTACCTAAACGCGGTACCGTTTATTGTTTGCTGGAAGACCATGAAGGCACCATGTGGTCTGGCAGTTTAAGGCGGGGGGTGTTTTATTTTAACGACAAAACGGGCAACAGCGGCAACATTGGTTTTAAAGATGCAACTTCGCGTGAAGAGATTGTACAAGGTATTTATGAAGATAAAAAATACAACCTATGGTTTGCAACCGAAGGCAACGGTTTGTTTAAACTAAGTGCTGATAGAAAAAAGGTAGAAAAATATACCACAAATAACGGGCTGCCCACTAATAACCTTTACCGTATACTGGAAGATGATGACGATAATCTTTGGATAAGCTCGTTAAAAGGTTTGATATGCTTTAATACCAAAACAGAACGCGTAAAAGTTTATACCCAAGCCAACGGTTTAATTACCGATCAATTTAACTACAATTCAGCCTATAAGGATCCTAACGGCAATATGTACTTTGGTTCGGTTAAAGGGCTGGTTGTTTTTAATCCCGCTTCCCTGGAGCGTACGCAAACCACTCCCCCAACTTACATTACCGGCTTCCAGATCAACAACACAGAAGCCAGCCCCTCAGATAAACAACCTGTTTTAAAAAAATCGATACTTTTTACAGATACCATCGATCTAAATTACAATCAGTCAACCTTCAGCATCGAGTTTGCGGCCCTTAGTTTTTCATCAGCACCTGTTATACGCTACAAATACATGATGAAGGGCGTCGAGGGTGGATGGACTTACCTAAGCACAAACCGGAAAGCCTATTTTACTGACCTGGCGACAGGCGACTATACCTTTGTTGTGCAAGCCGAAAGCAACGTGGGTAGCTGGCATGGCAAACAAACTCAATTGTTCATCAGGGTAACGCCACCTATATGGAAAAGTAGCGTTGCTTATGTACTGTATAGCTTGCTGCTAATTGCGTCGGTGTTTTTGTCTGTAAGGTATTATCATGATTACCTGGAGGCTAAAAATGCCAACCGCTTACGGTTATTTGAACTGCAAAAAGAGAAGGAAATTTACCAGGCCAAGATAGAGTTCTTCACCAATATAGCTCACGAGATACAAACACCGTTAACGCTTATTATTGGCCCGGTAGATCAATTAAAACGAACGATAGACGACTACCCCCTTATTAAAAAAAGCTTTCAGTTTATTGAGAAGAACTCAAAACGCCTGCTGGCCCTAACAGAACAGCTTCTGGATTTTAGAAAAACCGAAATGAATGAGTTTGGGTTAAGCTTTGTTAATGCTAACGTATCCGCTTTGCTTAAAGAACAATTGGTCAACTTTAAGCCGGAAGCCGAAAGATTAAAAATAACCTTAACGGCACAACTGCCTAAAACTGCTTTGACTGCTTTTATTGATCGTGATGCTTTCCTAAAGATCATCAGTAATCTGATCTCAAATGCCATTAAATATGCAACATCAAAGGTTGAAGTAAGCGTTATTGTTGAGGAAGAGACCTTTTCTATACTATTTGTTAACGATGGCAAACCGATACCCGAAAACCATGAAGAACGCATATTTGAACCATTTTTTAGGCTGGCTGGTAGTGATAAACCGGGTACTGGTATAGGTTTGCCACTTGCACGCTCATTAACCGAACTGCATAATGGCACATTAAAGCTTGTTAAAAGTGAAAATGATATGATAACTTTTAAACTAACGCTCCCCGTTCATCAAAAAGTTGAATTCAAACTATCTCACTGGAAAAATACGAACGCATGAAAGACACGATCTTAATTGTTGACGATAACGAAGAAGTACTTGATTTTCTTGACCAATTATTGGGCGATCAGCACAATGTTGAGTTGGCTATCAATGCCCAGGCAGCTTTAGAGATATTGAACACCAAAATGGTAAATTTGATCATAAGCGATATCATGATGCCTGATATTGATGGATTTGAGCTGTGCCAGGTGGTAAAATCTAACATCGAATTCTGCCATATACCGCTTATCCTGCTTACTTCTAAAAATACATTTAAAGCACATATATCGGGCATCGAGGTTGGTGCCGATGCTTATATAAAAAAGCCATTCTCTATTGATATGCTGCAACTACAGGTTAAAAACCTGCTTACCAACCGCGCTAAAGTAAGAGATCATTTTTCAAACGCCCCTTTTCAGGATGTGCGCGTTATGGCTCAATCAAAACCTGATGAACAGTTTCTGAAAAAGCTAGACGATTATATTCGGGAAAACATCAGAGATGTAAACCTGAATATCGATCATATATCCAGCCAAATGAATATGAGCCGGCCTACTTTTTATCGCAAAATAAAGTCGCTGTCATCATTATCACCCAAAGAGCTTATCAATATAACCCGACTAAAAAAAGCCACCGAACTCATCGCCCAAAATCAATATACATTATCTGAAATAAGTAAGATGGTGGGTTTTGCCTCGCAAAGTGTATTTGGCAAAAACTTTCATAAAAAGTTCGAGATGTCGCCCATGGAATATCGCGCCAAGCTTCAAAAAGATTCCGAAAAATAGAAAAGCCCGACCTTACTAAAGGGCCGGACTTTCACTTACTATTTTAAAAAACTATTAAAGAGGCTAATTGATCGGCACGCTAAAGTATCCCGGGTTTTGCAGCAGATTTTTATTTATCTGTACATCATTTTTAGGGATCGGCCATAGATAATAAATATTGGCAAAATACCTGCTACGTACATCTACCAATTTATAAGTAAAAGTTGTAGCGCCGGTTTTGGTTATCTCCATACCGTGCATCATTTTGTTGTGTAGTTTAGCGCCTTGTCTCCAACGTCTGATATCCCAAAAACGGTGACCTTCAAACGCCAGTTCAATATCGCGTTCGTTGCGTATCAGTTCGCGGGCATCATCCTTACTTGGATTTGACGGTAAACCATACATACCATCGCCACCCGGGCTTATGCCGGCACGCTGCCTTAAAAGCTTTATAGTGTTTATAGCATCAAGGGTATTGCCTACTTCGTTAGATGCTTCGGCATAGTTTAACAATATCTCGCCATAGCGGATTACAGGTAAACTACGGTCAACATTACTGCCACCGGTAACAGCGGCGTACTCATCACAAAGCTTGCGTCCGTAATAGCCGGTAGTGGTGCCGTTGCTGGCTGTTATCGCTAAAATACCATCATTAGTATTATTGGGGAACGCCGTCGTTGATTTGAACGTCGATACTTCGGATACCGTTTTTGTATTGTTTGAAAAATACTTGCTGCCGTTATAAATTATAGTGGCCGACATGCGTGGATCGCGGTTGGCGTATGGGTTATTCGGGTTGTAACCGGTAGGGTTTGTAGCGGCATTATATACATCGGTAGCTATAGATCCGCCTTTTATTGTTGGAAACTTATCTACTAACTCTTGCACCGGAAAATAAATGTAATTGAGACCACCTCTTGAACGTGGGTTCAATTGAGTCTCTATCTGCTTACCGCTTGGCAGCGGTTTAAAAAATATAAACTCATTATTCATCCTTGTGATAAACACTTTATAAAAACCATAGCCTAACCCTGTAGCCGAACCGCTCCATGGCGTAGTGTTATCTACCATCAAACTATAAGTATTCAAATCCATTACCGCCTTAGCAGCCAGCCTGGCTTTTTCCCACCGTGCCGGGTCGGCCGAAGGGTAAGCCGTAACCGCAACCAGATCCGGCGTTGTAGCTGTACTGCCACCGTTAAATAGCGGGCTCGCTGCATACAATAATACTCTTGATTTTAAGGCAAGGCAAGCACCTTTAGTAACTCTGCCGTAATCAAGACCACCAAAACTTGGCGGCAATACCAAAGCTGCAGCATCAAGCTCTTTAATCAGGTAATTAACACATTCCTCATAAGTATTGCGCTTTTCGGTAGCAATATCATCTGTGGAGTAAATCTTCTCACCTACTATCGGCACTCCTCCGAAATATTTCATCAGGTACGAATAATACAATGCCCGCAGAAAACGCGCCTCACCTTTTACCCGTGCTTTCATGGCTGGTGATAGCGGAGATTTATCTACCTCCTCTAAAAATATATTGATGTTGTGGATATCCTTATAAAACAATGTCCATTGATCATTGAGCGTATCGTACAAGATATTGGCAAACGACGCCTGGGTGATTGCCTTATCAAACTGCCCGATCAAGGCAGGGTTCTTCCCTTCTGCTTCATCACACATTTTTGAATAATCGTAGTTTGGCGTTGTTCCGGTGAAGTATATACCACAGTCAACATACAAGCCGGCCAGATAGTCCATCGTATTGGTACTATCTGCAAAAGTAACCTGCTTGTTCAAGCTGGCGTTTGATTTGGTATTTAAAAACCCTCCTTTTTGGCAAGAGGTAGCGTAGATAATAAATGTGCTTAAAAAAGCCAAAATGTACTTTTTCATTTTATTTATTTTAAAGTAAGATTTAAACCTAGATTAATGATGGCCATTTGTGGATACACGCCCACGTAATCCCCCGCCAATTCCTGGTTGGCAACCTCCGGATCGAGACCGGTACGGTTGTATACGCTTGACCACGTATGTAAATTATAACCATTAGCGTACACCCGCGCGCCCGACAGGCCGAGCTTATTTGCCAGTTTATCCGGCAAACGATAGCCTATTTCTACAGACTTCAGCCTTAAATACCGGCCATCGGTAGCCCAATATTGAGAGTGGTTGTTTGACATATAAGTACCTGCAAAATTGTAAGTAATGGTTGGGAAAGTTGCCGTAGCAGCAGTTTCGGGTGTCCATCTGCCTAAATGCACATCCTGTAGCGCAGCTTTAAACGGACCGCTATAGATGTAGCCCGGGCGCACATCATTACCCCACGAAGCCTGTAAAAGCACGTTTAGCGAGAACCGTTTATAGGTGAGGCTTGGACTAAAACCAACTGTGGTGGTTGGCAGGTTTGACCTGCCTATGTAAGCCTGGTCATCGTTAGTAACAACGCCGTCGCCATTCAAATCCCTGTACTTCAAGAATCCGGGCAATGTGGTATTAGCAACACCGCCTACAGAAGAACCCGAATATTTAGGCACTTTCGAATCGGCAGCTTCAGCCGGTGTATAGTAACCATCGTATACAAATAAAGCAACCTCTCCTACCGATCTGCCTGTTTGGGTCAGGTAAGGAAACAGCGGAGGTACCTCATCCATAAATAGTATCTTGTTTTTGGCGTAGCTATAGTTCGCGCGCAGCGCAAAACCAAAATCGCGACCTATTTTTCCGGAGTAACTTAATTCAAACTCATAGCCCTTATTACTTACAATTCCCAGGTTCTCTGCCGGCAATGCTGAGTCAGGTACGCCAAAATATGCAGCAATGGTGTTACGTTTTTGAAGTATGTCTGAACGTTTGTTATCAAACACCTCAACACTGCCTGATAACTTACCTTTAAAAAAGGCAAAATCAAGCCCGATATTAACTTTCCGTTCGTTTTCCCATGCTACCGCGTCGTTACCCAAAGTACCAGGTACAATGCTAGTGTAAAGGGTATTAGTTTCGCCAAAAGAGTAAGTACCACCACGGTTGTAATTTTCCTCAAAGAAATTAGCGAAACCACCCAGGTTATCGCTACCCACAATACCCCATGATCCTCTTACTTTTAAAAGCGATAGAAAGGAAACATTTTTAAGAAACTTCTCTTCAGACACAACGTAACCACCTGATATAGCCGGGAAGAAACCATATTTTTTTGAACCGGCAAACTTGTCGGAACCGTTATAAGCACCGTTGAACTCAATTAAATAACGGTTGGCGTAGTTATATCCCACACGGCCTGTAATACCCCTGAAGTTTCTGGGTTTATAGTTGTAATTCACATCGCCATTTTGCAGCAACTCAGTATTCTGATTATACAATGCCAACGCGTTAACATTATGATTACCAAAGCTACGCTGGTAAGTTAAACTAGCTTGTACGGTAGATTGACGTTTAGGCGTTCCGCTATCATATTCAAGATTGTATGGATTAATACGTCCCTCGTTAAGGTTACGGGCAAGGTAATTGGTACCATCAAAATAATACGACGGGAAAGCCACTCGGTTTAAACCGCGCGTTGAAGAGTTATTATTGGTGATAGAAACCTGCACCTTGGCTGTTAAGCCCGGAGTAAGCGCATCCAGTTTTTGAACTGCCGAAGCATTTAACGAAAGCAGGTTTTGCCTCGTACGGGTATAACCGTTATTACTTAAGCGGCCAATAATGTTGTTAAACGATGGCGCCGCGCTTGGATTAGCAAATCCCCAGCTTCCGTCAGGATTATATATTGGGTATATATTAGGCCTTAAAAACTCGTAATTGTACACCTCATATAGTGCAGCCGTCGGGTTATTGCTACGGCTATTTACCCTTGGGTTATTGGTAACCGTGTTATTGCCCGAAAGGTCGACCTTAAAAGTTAAGGTTTTATTGGCCGATATATCCAGGTTTGACCGGAAGTTGTAACGGTCAAAAAAGAAATCGTTATTTACATCATCCGCATGAAAATTACGCATCAACCCGCCTTGGCTCTCATAACCTGCCGAAACAAAGTATTTCAAAGCTGTCGTACCGCCCGATAGGTCTACATTGGTTTTGCTGATGCTTGCCCTGCTTTTAAACAGTGTATTATACCAATCAACATTGGGATGCAGGTATGGGTCTGTTCCGTTAGCGTATAACTCAATATCCTGATCGGTAAAGGGAGCTACAAAGGCCGTTGCATTGCCGTTAGTTATGATATAATCATTACGCATACCTTCATTATATAGCCTGGCTGTATTAGCGGCATCTAACAAATGAGGGGTGTAAGTAGGTGTTTGAATGCCGGCTTCTGAGCGCGCTGTTATCCGGGGTTTACCAACCACACCGCGGCGGGTAGTTACCAGCACAACGCCATTTGCTCCCTTAACACCGTACGGTGCTGTAGTTGCTGCGTCTTTCAATATACTTACTGATTCGATCTCGTTGGGATCGATGTTAGAGAAATCAGCATAGGTAAATGGTACGTCATCCACCAAAATAAGCGGTTGTATAGATGCGCCTGTACCATTAAAAGTACTTACACCACGAACGTAAAACTCTGCACCATCAGCCCCCGGCCTGCCGCCACGTTGTTGTGATGAAAAACCCGGCAACTTGCCAGACAGTGAATTTTGCAAACTGGCTGAAGGTGTTTGCTGAATATCGCTACGCGACACACTACTAATGGCACCTGTAACAGCTATCTTTTTTTGCGTGCCGTATGCAACAACAACAACTTCTTCCAGGCCTTTGGCATCAGTTTCCATGGTAACCGTAATATTTGTGCGATTACGTACCGATACTTCCTGGGTTACAAAGCCAATACTTCTAAGAATAAGCACATTGCTGTTACCGCGCAAAGTAATTTCAAACTTTCCGTCGGGAGATGTGCTTACGCCGTTATTGGGTGCTCCTTTTTCAATAATAGTAGCGCCCGGTAAAGGCCCCTCTTTATCGCTTATGGTTCCTGTTACTACCCTGCTTTGCGCCTTTAAGCCAAGGCCCGAAAACAACAGGGTAACTAACAATAAAATACTGTATATTTTTTTCATGTTTTAATCAAATGAAATTGTGATCGCCTAAAAATTACCAACCCGGGTTTTGCGTTAAAGCACCGTTGCTTTGTATCTCGGCAAAAGGTATCGGGTACAGATACATCTTTGGCGCCAGGAAGCTTACCGTGCTTACGGTTATAGGATTGTAGGTAAATGTGCCGTTGGTATTTTTGATGATACTTACACCATGCAATTGCTTGTTTAATTCGGTCTCGGCAGTCTTCCAGCGTCTCAGATCCCAAAAACGCTGCTCCTCAAACGCAAGTTCAAGGCGTCTTTCCAAACGTATCGCGTCACGCATCTGGCTTTGGGTCATGTTAGCGGTAAGGCCATATAATGATCCTACACCGGCGGTTATACCCGCACGTCTGCGTAAAGCGGTTAGTTGTGTATAAGCCGTAGTACGGTTAGATACCACGTCGGCAGCCTCGTTTATCGCCTCAGCATAGTCCAATAGTATTTCCGCGTAGCGGAAAATAATAAAGTTGTGATCCTGGTTTGAATAGGCCGTACCTGTTGAAAGATCAGGTAAAAACTTGCGTAGGTAGTAACCTGTTCTGGTTTGTGTAATGCCATTATTCGGCTTGTCTTTACCGCCCTCAAATGTCTCTACCGGGCGACCCAACCAGTTTTGTCCATTATAAAAAATAGTGGCATTCAACCTTGGGTCGCGGTTTTTGTAAGGATCGGCAGCATCATAACCCGTTTTGTTCGAAACCGCGTTGTAGATATCGGTAGCTATCGGTTTTCCAACAATAGTAGGAAAAGCGTCAACCAACTCTTGTGTAGGGCTGGTTAAACCATTGCTTGGATCAACCTCATTTGTATAGCCAACCGGTGCCTGCGCACGCTCCAGTGTTTTATTTTTGGCACGTTGTGTGGCCAGTATTACTTCTTTATCAGCCCTGTTTAAAAACGCGTTTGTAAAACTTGCTCCCGCCGTGCCATTAGCAGCATTATTTAAAGCATAGTAATTTAGAGTGACCACATCGCGCGCTGCATCCGCGGCGGCCTGCCACTTAGTTAAATCGTTACCGGTGTTATTAAGCGGGCTGGCGGCGTAAAGCAACGTACGCGCTTTCAAAGCCAGCGCAGCACCTTGCGTAATACGGCCAACATCATTGGCACCAAGCGGTTCCTTACGCAACAAAGTGCTTATGGCATTGCACTCGCTAACTATGTAAGCGGTACATTCGGCAAAGGTGTTTCTCGGCATTTTAAACTGATCTGTAGCTGCAAATACAGAATCGCCCACCAATGGTACACCACCATATCTTTTTACTAATTCAAAATAGCAGAAAGCGCGTAAAAAACGGGCTTCGGCTTTATAATATTGGTTAAGCGGAACTGTAGCATTATTGAATGGCACACGGTCAACTTTCGACAGGAAAATATTTGCCCTGCGGATCCCGGTGTAGCAATTAGGAAACACGCCATCCACGCTTACATTGGCACTTTGCTGGGCTTTGGATAGCGTCTCGATATTGCTTCTTAATTTTGAGCTTATCGCATCATCTGTAGCGGCATCCAGGTAAGCCTCGTCAATACGATTAAAGCCATCAGGCAAAAAAGTGTATAAATTGGTAAGTGCCTGCGTAGCCAGGTCGCCGTTTACGTCGGTCTTGTCAAAAACCTGGTCTATGGTAGTTCCTTCCAGCGGAAAGCTCTCATTTTTCCTACAGCCCGATTGCAAGATACCGGCCACTGCAAGGGTAACTATCAGTGTATATGTTTTTGTAGTGTTCATCGTCATTTTTATTAAAGTTTAACAGATAGGCCTGCGTTAACCACACGCTGAATTGGGTACTGACCGGTGTAGTTCTCCGGGTCTGATTCTTTGTATGATGAATAGGTAGCCAGGTTTTGGCCGTTAACAAACACGCGGATGCGTTTTATTTTTGCCGCTGTTAACAGCTTTGAAGTAAAGCTGTAACCCAACTCGGCATTACGCAGGCGCACATAATTTGCCCGACGAACAAACAGCGACGATGCTGCTATATAATTGTTATTATCAACGCCCAGGGTTACGCGTGGTAATGTAGCAGTTGAGGCAGTTGCAGGTGTATAACGATCTAAATTATACTCCCATGCCTGGCCCTTCGCGTTAGCACCGTTAAATGGGAACTCGTAAGCGCCGTTAACTGAGATATCGCGGTTAGCTTCGCCCTGTACAAGCAAGCTCAGGTCAAAGCCTTTGTAGCGTAAATTAAGATTAGCGCCATAGTAGATCAACGGATTTTTGTTACCGATGACAGTTTGATCAAACTGGTTGATCACGCCATCACCATTCAGATCTTGATACTTAACGTCGCCGGGCGAGGGTGTAAAGCCCGACATGGTAGCTGCGGTTAAGTTACCGGCGTTAAACAAGCCATCGGCAACATAACCACGTATCTGGTTTATAGCGTTACCCGTTCTGGCCATCCATGGGTAAGCCATAGCAGGCTCGTCGTTATACAATATTTTGCTGCCGATGGTAGCTAAATTACCTGAGATTGAGTAGGCCAATGCACCAATATTGTCGCTCCAACCGGTGGTTACTTCAAAACCGTAATATTTGCTTATACCGATGTTCTGATCAGGAAAAGTTTGGCCTATTATGCTGGAGTTATTGCCACGCTGGATCAGCATATCAAACTGGCGGTTGTTATAATAATCAAATGATAACCAACCACGGTTTTTGCTATAAGTAAGGTCAACACCAATATTGGTTTTGCTGGCTTTTTCGTTTACACGGTTAGGGTTAGCCAATACATCTTCGTATGTTGAGGCAAGTGAAGTTGCGTTGCTTCCGAAGAAGTAAGCATCGCCGCCTATGTACAGTTGCCTGAACACATAATAGCCAGGGTTTGCGTTACCTACCCTGCCATAGGTAGCGCGTATTTTAGCCTGGTTTAAAAAGCTTGAATTTTTCAGGAAGCTTTCGTTATGCAAATTCCAGCTGGCACCTACCGCCGGGAAGAAATCGGCACGGTTACCCGGCGCAAAACGGTTGTTAGTGCTATATGCGGCACCTGCCTCAAGGTTAAAGCGATCGTCATAACTATAAACCACGCGTCCCGACAGGTTTTTGTAAACCTGGTTTAAATTATTACCGTTTTGTGTGTTTTCATAGTTAGTTAAAATCAAACCGGTGAAGGCGTTCTTCCCCCAGTTACGATCGATACCGGCAGATACCTCAACATAAGTTTGTTGAAACCGCTGTACCACATTATCAGCATTTGCCCTGTCAGATATCGAGTTTACCCTTAAATTCTGGCTGACATCATAGGCGTTAAATCCGCGGCTGCGGGTAAGCTGCTGATCATATGCCGGATTATAAGATATGGTAGCTTTAACCCAGGTACCCTTGATCAGATCGTCCATCGAGCGGCGCAAACTTACATCAACAGCTGCAGCCTGCAGGTTGTCCTGTAAGTGGCCCGATGCCACTGATTGCGCGTAAGGCGATTGTGTGTAATTACGCGTACCGCCGAAGGTGCCGTTAGCATTATAAATAGGCGCCGAATTTGCCGGTGTATTAAGCAGGCTATTAAAAACGCCATCATAACCAACACCAGGTTGAAAGAAATCCTGGATATTAGCCATCAAATTAAAGTTGGCCGTAAGGCGCTGGTCAAGCTTTAGTTCGATATTTGATCGTACCAGATAGCGTTTGTAATCCACATTGGTTTGCTCAATGCTATCAACAGGTTCTTTTAACAAACCGCGCTGGTTCAAATAGTCTATGGATACAAAATATTTGATGTTGGCGTGATTACCGCCTGCGCTAAAGTTTACGCGCTGTACTACCGCGTTTTTCCGCATAATCTCGTTACGATGATCGACGTCAGGGTACAGGAAAGGGTTGGTTTTATTTTTATAACCATTTAACTGATCGGCAGTAAACACAGGCGACATGCCGCTATTAGCTGCTGCCTCGTTATACAAACTGGCATAGTCAAAAGCAGAAAGCGCTTTACGCATACCTATCGGCGTCTGTATACCGGTTTGGGCTGTTACATCAATGTAGCTGCCGGCGGCAGGGCTTTTCTTGCGCGTAGTAATTACTAAAGCGCCATTCATACCACGGTTACCCAGCATTACGGTGGATAAGGCGTCTTTTAATAGCGTAACTGATTCTACCTGTTCTGGGTTCATCCCCAAAACATCGAACAAATTTTGCCCGTTATTTACCAGGTTATATCGTGGTATACCATCAACAATAATCAGCGGGCTACGACCACGCAATGATAAACTTGGGGCATCAAACCTTGGTACGCCTGTTGATTGGTTGGTTGACAGTCCGGCTAATCTGCCTGTTAAAGCGTTGCTTATTACCGAAACAGGATGGCTCTCCAGCGCTTTGCCGTTTTGATATCCAATTGCTTGTGTTAAACGGCTTCTTGATTGTTCGCCGTACAGTACCGGCACATGCTCGGGCGTATTCCGGGCTGCCTTTCCTATACTCTTTACAGAGTCGTCTGTAGCTGTAGTATCTGTTTGTTGCGCACTTGCCCGCATATTAAAAAACAACAAGGCCGCACAGGTAAAAACAGGAACTATTTTCTTCAAAGCTTTTAGTAAATTTTTATCCATGAGAATGTAGTAAATGTGGTTTAGTCATTGGTTTATCGGTTATTTTGATTTGTTTCTAATAAGCAATACAGATCACCACCGCGTACATAGCCGCAATACAAAAACATGATCAGAAAACAGCACGTAGCCACAGCCACTGCTATTAAAAACCAGGTATTTCATTTATAATTGGTCTCTGTTAAACAATTCCATCATCTTGGCAGGATGACGTTTTGGGTGGAATTGTCAACTTCAAAATAAACCATTATGGGTGAAGCCAATAGGTCATTTTGTGGTTATTTCGTCTCAAAATTTCCATTGTTTTTACCTGTATTTTGAGATGAATATTTCGATAAAAACGGATGGCGAAATCAGAAGATCATCCGAGCCATAAAACAGAAAAGCCGGTCGTTAGGCGACCGGCTTTCTGGGCTATTTATATTAAGAAACGTTTATCTCAAAAAGAGTATCATCAGGGTAGTCGATATAAAATAAGAGGCTTATAGATACTCCCCTTCTTATTAGTCGTTTGCGTATTTATTTGGATGATTAGCCACATTATCTTTAAACCGAGGGCCTTTAGGGAAAACCTGGTGACTGTTGGCCCAGTCCTGCCATTTTTTATCTAGAGCAGCTACAAGGTCGGCATGATCGGCGGTAAGGTTGTGTTTTTCGCTGCGGTCGTGCTCCAGGTCATACAGTTCCCATTTATTGGCCAGGGCGGCTTTAACTAGTTTCCAGTTTTTGTAGGTAACAGCGCAATGGCCTTCGTGTTCCCAATACAGGTATTCGTGGGTTTTACCGCTTCCGTTAACCAGTACAGGCAGCATGCTAATGCCTTCAGTAGGTGTTATACTACGACCTTTATAGGTTTTAGGATAACTGGCTTTTCCGGCATCGGCTACGGTAGCCATCAGGTCGGTAATATGGAAAGGCGTGCCATTAAATTTACCTTGCTGCTTTTTGATCATAGCCGGCCAGTAGGCTATCATCGGTGCAGCTATGCCACCTTCAAAAGTTTGATTTTTATATTTTTTGAAAGGAGTGTTCGATACATTGGCCCAGCCAAGGCCATAGGATATGGCGCCATACTTCATTCCATCGTTGATAGATGCCATCGGACCGCCGCCCAGTTCCTGGTAAGGCTCTGCACAAGCACCGTTATCCGACAGGAACATGATCAGCGTATTATTCAGCTTTCCTTGCTGTTTAAGTTTGGTTATCACTTTACCGATATTCAAATCCATACGATAAACCATAGCTGCGTAAACAGTCATGCGGTAGGCAACGTCTTTTTGTTGCTGCTCGGTCAACTCTTTCCATGGCCTCATTTCACGTTCCGCCGGTGCCCAATCAGGCTTCGCCAAACCCATTGCAACTTGTCTTTGCAATCGATCATACTTTATCGAGTCCCAGCCTTTTTTAAAGTACTTATCGCCCATTAGCTTAATATCCGCTTCGCGGGCTTGTAATGGCCAGTGCGGGGCATTAAACGCCAGGTACATAAAAAATGGCTTGGTATCTTTTTGTTCGCTAATAAATTTAACTGCATTATCGCCAAAGGCGTCGGTAGTATAATAATCAGCCGGGAAATCATACTGTGTTTCGCCATTATCGGCTGTTATACCGCGGGGCGGGAACGGATGAAAATAACTTGACGCGCCTGATAGGATACCATAGTAACGCTCAAAGCCACGCTGCAAAGGCCATTTTTCCTGCCCGTGCATACCCACGTGCCATTTACCAGTCATGTAGGTATGATAGCCGGCAGTTTTCATTACCTCGGCAATGGTTACGGTGTTTGGTGTTAAAAAGCCGCGATAGCCCGGTACACCTTCTTCGTTAACATTATTATCATTCGGGTCTTCAGACATATCGCCTATGCCCGCTTGGTGCGGATACAAACCCGTTAACAATGATGCACGCGTTGGGCAGCAACGGCCATTATTGTAAAAACTGCTTAGCCTTACACCGCCTTTGGCCAGCATATCAATATTGGGTGTGGGTATTTCGCTGCCGTAACAGCCAATGTCCGAAAAACCCATATCATCAGCCAAAATAATAATAACGTTGGGCTTGGCTGGTACTGTAGTTTTACGTTTAGCTGCGGTTTGGGCAAAACCGCTTAGGCCTTGCACCGTTAATACCGATAGCGTTAATGCAATAAAAATTCTTGTTCTCATATAGCTGTATTTAGGTAAGGGAGGCTGCAATATATACGGCCTCCCTTTTTATTAGTAACCGGTATTTTGCACCAGATTTTTGTTCGCATCAACTTCCGATTGCGGGAACGGGAAACGTACATGAAAAGCCTTAGCCGGCAAACCACGGTCGGTAGCGTTTTTCAGGAACAGGTCATTACGCAACAAGTCCTCGCGGCGTTTGCCCTCGCTGTAAAACTCCCAGCCACGTTCTTTAACCATAGCGGTTATAAAGGTAGCTTTATCCGGGAAATCGGCCAAAGTAAATGCGGTTAAGCCTGCACGGGTATGCACCTGGTTAAGTAGGTCCACCGCTTCCTGCGTTACCACCCCGCCCGACTGAACCAACGCTTCGGAGCGGCTAAGCAGGATATCGGCGTACCTTATAACGGGGAAATCATTAGCATGGTGGCGCTCATCGGCAGTAATATCAATAGGATATTTTAAGCTGCGCGGATTTTGATATTCAACGCCCGTAGTTAAGCTGATAACCGCACCGGTTGTGGTGGTGTATGATGCCAGGATGAGGTTACGCCTTTTATCATTAGCCGCAAAGGTGTTATAAAACGCCACCGGCATACAAACCTGCGTAGCCGTATTAAACACCGTGGTTGGGTACTGCGGCGGCAAAGCATTAGCCGTCCACACGTTGCCAAAGCCTATTTTGTTTATGGATGGATAAACATATATCATTTCCGGGTTGCCTTTGTTGGCTTTATCAAACAGGGCCACATAATCGGTTTGTATTTTGTATATGTTCAGATCCATTACCTGTTTGGCTGTCGCGGCGGCTTTTGCCCAGTTTTTGGTTTGCAGGTAAAACTTGGTTAACACACCCAGGGCCGCGCCGCGGGTTGCTTTGCCGGTAATGCCAATGGTAGGCGGCAGGTCGGCAGCGGCGGCTACCAGTTCGTTCTCAATAAACGTTAGCATCGTAGCCTCATCGGCTTTGGCTATGTTAAAATTATCGCTCGAGTTGGTAAAAGGCTTGGTGATCAACGGCACCGGCCCAAACCAGCCATACAGGTAGTTGTAGGATAAAGCGCGCAGAAAACGAGCCTCGGCAGTCATACTTGCTTTTTCGGCAGGGGTTAGCTCGGTATTGTCTTGTACTATCGAGAGGAAAATGTTAGCATCGCGTATGGTTTGGTAATTACGGGTATAAAACTGCGAAATGAAAGGGGCCGTAGGCAACCATGCAAATGATTGAAAAGGCAGCAGATCAATATTTAAAATACCGCGGTAATTTACCAGGTTATCGGCCGTTGCTTCTTCTACATAAATACGGTTAACGCCCGCGTCGCCAATAAGCTGCCCGTTGCCGTAAACACCGTTCAATAAAGCAACGGCGCCTTTTTTGGTTAACAGGAACGAGTCGGACAACTCGGAAGCCGGCGGGATGTTTAAGCCCTTTTTGCATCCCCCTGCCAGCACCAGGGCCAGGCAAAGTATCCAAATTTTATAATGAGTTTTCATGATGTTTTGATCTGTTTTGTTTTAGAATTTCACATTAAGTCCTAAAGAGTAGGTAGTGGCTGATGGATACGAATTACGATCAACCCTTACTATAGAGTTGGCGGTTGAGTTCACATCAGGATCGTAACCCATGTACTTGGTAAACGTTTTCAGGTTTTGGCCGCTTACAAATACCGTTGCCGAACGCAGGAATTTTACATTCTTAACCGGCAAACGGTATGAGAACATCACGTTACGGATGCGTACGTATGAGGCATCGCTAACCGTATACGAGTTTACGTTGCCACCGCCATATTTGGTAAAATCAACACTTGAAGGCCATTTGGCCGAGGTGTTGGTAGGTGTCCAGCGGTCAAGCACAGGCTCGGCCAGGCGGTTACGATAGGGGTCGTTAGGATATAAAGCGTCAACTAGGCCAAAGTTAAACAGCGAGAAATTTTGCGCGCCGTCAATAAATACGCTCAGGTCAAAATCGCCGTACGAGAACGAGTTGTTGATACCGAAAGTGTAATCAGGTAATGATTTGCCCAGCACCACGCGGTCGTTAGCATCAATTTTGCCGTCGCTATTTACATCGCGCCAGCGCGGAACTCCCGGAACGGCAACACCTTTTTGTGCCGAATTAGTTACTTCATCAGCAGTTTGAAATATGCCTTCGCTCTGGTAACCGAAGTAAGCGAACAACGGATCGCCCGGACGGGTAATGGCTGATGTGCCATACAAACTGCTAATAATAGATGGCACAGGGCCTGTACTGATCACTTCGTTTTTAAGTGTAGCGATATTGAACGAGGTATTCCATTTAAAAGCACCTGTAAAGTTTGCCGAATTTAACACCAACTCAAAACCACTGTTGCGTACTTTACCAACGTTACTTGTAATAGCGCCAAAACCGGTAGATATAGGGATAGGTAAGCTGATCAACAGATCTCGGGTATTTTTAACAAAGTAATCGGCCGAACCGCTTAATCTGCCACCAAAGAAACCAAAATCAAGGCCGGCATTAAACTGCTCGGTGGTTTCCCATTTCAAATCGGGGTTAGGTATACGGGTAGGGCCTACGGTTGATACTTGTGTGTTGCCAAAGTTAACCAGGCCGCCGCTGCCATAAGTTGCAAAAGCATTACCCACACCAATATCATCATTACCTATCTGGCCATAGCCCGCACGGAATTTCAGATCAGAAAAAATGTTGGTGTTGCGGATGAAATCCTCCTGCACCAAACGCCATGCTGCCGAGAACGATGGGAAGTAACCATAAGGGTGGTTCTGCCCGAAGTTTGATGAACCATCGGCACGAATAGAGGCCGTTAACAGGTATTTTTCGCCAAAGTTATAATTAACACGGGCCAGGTATGATATGAGCCTGCGTTTGGTGGTTAAGCTATTCAGGTCATCAAGGTTGGTATCGCCTAATTGCAAACTGTTGGTTTCTGTCAGGTCTGAAGGGAAACCGCGGATGGCACCGTTAAACCTGCGCAGGTCAAACTGCTGGTAGGTATACCCCCCCACCGCGCTGATGCTGTGCTTGCCAAATACTTTCTGGTAGTTAAGCAAAGCCTCCATTAACGAAGTAGTCAGCTCGCCGGTTAGGATGCTGGCACCGCCGTTAAAGCTGTTACCACGGTTGGTAATGGTACTTTGGTAAACATCGCGGCGTGTTGTGCTACGGTCAGATCCTAAAGTAACTTTGGCCGATAAGCCAGGGAGTATGGTATACTCGCCAAAAATATTACCGAAGGTGCGGTTGTTTACGCCTTTGGCAATAATGCCGTTAACCAAAGCAAACGGGTTATCCAATGTTACCGAAACAAACTGTCCGCTCTCAGGGCGCACATAGCTTCCGTTAGGGTTAAACACCTGGAATATTGGCGGTATAGCTATAGCAGCGTTAATAACGTCGGCATCCTGATTTACAGAACTGCTGGCTGTAGGTACCTGCTGATCTTCCAACACCGAAGTATTGATATTAATGCCAAATTTAAACTGTTCACTTGCGCGGTGTTCTAAATTAACACGGCCCTGGTAGCGTTTAAATGAGGTATTGCGCAAAATACCATCCTGGTTATTGTAGTTAAACGAGGTGAAAAATATGGTTTTACCCGAACCACCCGACAGCGACAGGTTATGATCCTGCGTATAAGCACGACGGAAAACAACATCCTGCCAATCAACACCTTCACCAATAGCGGCAATTTGCGAAGCTGAAAATGGCTGAACCGCACCACGTGCAGAGGCCAGTTGATTCATGGCGTTAATATATTCGGTTGTATTGAGCAGTTTTAGCTTACGTTGAACGGTGGCCATACTACCGGTAAGGTTATACTCCACATTCAGCTTGCCGTCTTTACCTTTTTTGGTAGTGATCAAAACCACACCGTTGGCGCCACGCGAACCGTAAATAGCCGTAGCCGAGGCGTCTTTCAAAATCTCGATAGATTCGATATCGGCAGGGTTAAGCGCGTTTAGGGGGTTTGCCGGAGGTGGTTCGCCGTTAAAGCCAATACCGTTAGCCACCACAGGCGCGGCATTGTTTATGGGGAAGCCGTCAATAACATACAAAGGCTCGTTACCCGCGTTGATGGAGCCCGAACCGCGAATACGGATGGACACGCCACCACCCGGAGCCGAGCTTGACTGCGTTACCTGCACACCTGCCGCGCGGCCCTGTATTAACTGCGCAACCGAAGTGTTGGTGCTGCCTTTGTTAAAATCGGCACTTTTTAGGGATACTACAGATCCGGTCAGATCGCTTTTGCGGGCGCTGCCGTAGCCAATAACTACCACGCTGTTCAGGTCGGTAATTACTTCTTTCAGTACAATGTTTAGTTCGGTTTTACCGCTTATGCTTATTTCCTGCGTGGCATAACCGGTGAAGGAGATAACCAGCACGGCGTTATCGGCAATATCATTCAAACTAAAATCGCCATTACCATCGCTCATCACGCCTTTGCTGGTACCCTTAACCAAAATACTGGCACCGGGTAACGACTGGCCTTTCTCATCTTTAATATGGCCTTTAATATCTACTGCCGGGGCATCGCTTTTTGAGCTGCCTTGCGTTCCGGCATCTTTGTCCGGCGAAGTCGTTGTAATAATAATGACCTTATTTTTGATCTCGTAATTAAGCGCATACTGTTTGCAAATAGCCGGCAGTACTACCTTAAGGTCCTGGTTGGTGAAGTGCGCTTCTATTGAGGGCGCTTTTTCAACCACATTTTTATCATACAAAAAATAATAGCCTGTTTGCCTGCGCATTTCGTTAAGCAGGCTTTTTAAGCTACTGCCCCGCGTGTTAATGGTCACGTTTTGCGCGTAGGTTGAAGCACTTACCTCCATAACAAAGGCCAAAAGAATAAGGCTGGTTAACTTCATTATCAAAAATGTTTTCTGGACGTGTTTTTTAAGATACGGTGATGCCATAGCATCTCCCCACTGCAAAACATTAGCTTTGCAATGTATTTTTACTTTCATACATTTGATTGTTTAATGGTTAGTTTTGATGCAGGGATGTAACATCCCCAATAACTCGTCAGGGCATAACCAAAGAACTTTAAAGCTTGCCGGCTGGTACCCGGTGAGCTTATCTTTTTTATACCCTTTTGTTTTTTGCTGATGTAGGGTTATCTCATACTTTCGTTCTCGCTTTAATTTAGGTTATCAATACGGGTTAATTAATTGGTTTTCTCTATAGTTATTGTGCCGCCGCTCAGGCTACACTTAACGGCATGGGTTGATTCTAATAATTCAAGCACCGAAGCTATATCGCTGTTGCGCGGCAGCACCCCGGTGAAGGCGGCTACCGGCATTTCGCCTTTGTAAACTACTTTGGCGTTATACCAGCGGGCAATGTCTTTCATGGCTACGGTCAGGTCGGTATTGTCAAGCAAAAACAGGCCCTCTTTCCAGGCCATTACGGTTTCCAGGTTGGCTTGCTGCACGGCCATTTGGCCGCCTTTGTTCAGCACTGCCTGCTGGCCCGGTACTATGCGCACCTGTTTGTTGCCATGTTTTACCGCTACAGAACCTTCAAGCAACGTGGTTTGCTGTTCGTCGCGGTCAGCGTAGGTTGATACGTTGAAATGCGTACCCAATACCTCAACCTGCGATTGCCCTGCATCAACAATAAAAGGCAAACGGCTTTTGCCATTGCCTATATACTTTTTAGCTACTTCAAAATAAGCCTCGCCTACCAGTTTTACGTAGCGACGTTTATTATCAAACTGCGTTGGGAAGGTTAACGACGATGCCGCGTTAAGCCAAACCCGGGTACCATCGGGCAAGGTCAACTGGTAGGTGCCTCCATTAGGTGTTGATATGGTATTTAAAGCTGATGCCGCGGATGTGTTATTAGCTGCAGTATATTGTAGTTTACCATCTGCTGTTTTGGTGATATTAGTGCTGCCTTGCTGCGCTATCAAGCCATTGTCGCGGTCGTTAAGTGCCACTACCGAACCATCCGCCAGTTTAAGATAAGCCTTATTGCCGCCGGCCTGTAAAGTATTTGGCGCAGGTTTTTCTGCCACTAATGGTGGTTGAGGCTTAACGGGAGATTTATAAAACACCCAGGCAGCACTTATGGCTAACAAAATAGCAGCAGCGGCAGTCCACTTATAAAACTGCGCGTAAATAGTGCGGCGCGGTGCGGGATCAACGTGGCTCATCAGGTTGGTCAACATGCGCTGGCTTGTTGCATCTTTTTCCTCATCGTTAAGTTGAGGCACATCAGCATGATCCTGGTGGCTTTGTAATAATTTTTGAACGAGTTCTTCCTCGCGGGGCGTGGCCTCGCCGGCAATGTACTTATCTAATAAGGCTTTAAATTGTTGCTTTTCCAATTTGAGGGCTTTTATACTAAGAGTAAAAAAAGCGAGGTATCCCTACCTCCTCCTCAAATTATTTTTTTAGTAGTAGTAAAAAGAGTTCGACAGCGGCTACGTGTTTTAAATTAACACGAAGTACACGCAGCGCTTTTGTCAGGTGTTTTTCAACTGCCTTGGTGGAGATGTTCAAATGTTCGGCAATTTGCTTGTGGGTAAGATGCTCCTCGCGACTTAGCTTGTAAACGGTTTTACATTGTGGCGATAGTTGCTCAACAATATTGCCTACCTGCGTCTGTAGTTCGCGAAACTCAAGGTCCTGTAACGCAGGTGTGGTCAGCAAATGATGGTATAATTCATCAAACACATCTTCATACAACTTTTGATCTTTAATACTACGCAACACCTGGAAACGCACCGAAGCGTGCAAATATGAATTAAGCGAGTTGTTAATGTTGATATGGCCGCGGGCGTTCCACAGGTTAATAAATATCTCCTGTACAGCATCCTCAGCAAGCTCTTTACATTTAGCCAGCGCCCAGGCACTTTTATAAAGTTTGTACCAGTAGGCCTCATAAATTTCTGACAACGCAGCCACATCGCCGTCGTTTAAACGGGCGATCAGAGACACTTCGTCCTGAACATGGTTAGTATACATAGTTTATGAATTGGTGTTGCTAATATAATAATTTCAATAGCTTATCAAGCGGTATTAATTAGCGGCGATGAATTTATAAAAAAGTATCATAACATTCAAAATACTATATGGCTGTGTTATTTTGAAGGTATAATAATAATCTTTGATCTATCAATTTAAGCTGAAGCGATTTCGGGATTGGCTAAAAACAAAAAATGCCACCCATTTCATGGGCGGCATTTGTGTTGGCGGTGAGGGAGGGATTAATGTTATTGATCCCGTATAAGGGGAGGCTTCACCCTTAATGCCGCCGCTAATGCGTCTGTCATTTTTAGCTTTAGCGCTTTTCTGAATAAATTCAGATCGCACTAAAACTAAAAATGCCACCCATTTCATGGGCGGCATTTGTGTTGGCGGTGAGGGAGGGATTTGAACCCATCGCCGTATATTCCTGTAAATGAAAAACTTACTTAAACGTCAATATTTGAACTACACGAATAGCTCACTTCTATATTTTGGGTATCTCAAATCTTCTATTACAAATATATTAAAGTCCAGTATAAATACGATCTCTTACTAAATAAAAACCGCCTCGTATTGTGAAATACGAGGCGGTTTTAGCTGAATACACAGCTACGTGTACAAATCAGCGATTTTCAATGTTCGACGAGGACTCTTTTCGCCTATTCAAAAGTAGTTCCAGTATGTCGCTATCATTTTCATAACTGTCCCCCTCGAACAAATAACACTCTGTTACCTCATCAAAGGAATACTTACCGAAGTCCTCAATATCAAGGGATAGATCCCGGATCTCACCGTCTGAATAAACAGCTTCCCCATAAATTCCATTAGCCGTTTCTTCATACCGAAATAAGAAATCAACTTTGAAATGATCCGCTATCTCTTTCATGGTGTCCAAATTTGGCGACCATTTGGTGACGTAATATAAAACGTCATCTGTCATTTCCATATCGAAAAAAAACTCCCCTTGCTTTTTTACGAAGGGTGGTATCTGTCCTATATAATTCTCGCTGTATTTCGAGCGCATATCCGAAAATAACTTTTGAATGTTACTAATTTGTACGTCATTCCCTTGGAATGTAACCGTATTAAAACACCAGTTTGCCATATTTATTAGTTTAATGACCGGCTCATATGCCGATCGTCCAAATACATTAATAGATCATTGCTATCGCTAAGCTTTGTTACCTTCCCTTCAAAAGAATAACAGATCAACCGCAGGTTTAAATTTGGGGTCGATGTGTCTGTTTAGGGTTACGTATTGTATAAGCGCATGCGCCGTAAAAATTGCCGTGTACCCGCCAAATAACTGATCAGAGAATACTGCCGCACTTTTGTACAGATCTTTAGGATATCTGCCCATAACACGCTGCACCTCTTCAGCCAGTTCAAACCAAAAGTCCACACCGAACATTTGATCCTTCCATTCGGCGGTAATACGCTCACGGTCATTTAAGACCGTCTCTGTGAGTTCATTGAGATACCCTAAAAATTCGGGTATCTCATTGTTCAATAAACTGTGCAAAAGCCTTGCTTTCTGCACGTTGGTCAAAAGCTTTAATGGTTGCATGATCTAGCTCTTAATAAAGTTCAAAGCATCAGCACCGTTTTTTTCAAAGTTGCCGCAAAGGTCAAACGCGACCTGTGCCCTTTGTTTGGCCGTGCCGTCCATGATAGACCTGAATTTTGCGTCGCCGTCTTTGAAGTTCCTGACATTTTGATAGTAGCCTGTGATCGCATTGTATGCACCGAACAAGGTGCCTGCGGTGGTT
Organism: Mucilaginibacter sp. A3364; assembly: GCF_059690715.1. NCBI lineage: Bacteria > Pseudomonadati > Bacteroidota > Sphingobacteriia > Sphingobacteriales > Sphingobacteriaceae > Mucilaginibacter > Mucilaginibacter sp. A3364. The sequence continues at coordinate 1,571,635 of NZ_JCAWED010000001.1, read as the reverse complement.
TCCATTTGTTGGGTGGAATTACCCAGCGCATACTCGTAAGCGTTATCTACGATATTGGTATAGGTCGTTGATAATTTATCTACCAACCCTAACTCCAGGTTACTGATCACTTCCTTATTTGGTGCCATAGCGATCTGTATCAGTTTCTTTAGTTGCTGGTCATTGATACGGACCCTTGTCCAGTGATTGAACAATTGTTCTAATTCCTGTCCTGCGGCCTGCGAGATCCCCATAAGTGTATGCGCCTGTTTCAAACGGTCATTTGCTGACGATGTATGACGTATTTTAATGCCATTGGAATGGTTGCGCATGGCAGCGTTCAGAGTGTTATTGCAAACGATACGGATCGGGGTAAATGCGGCTGTGATACTGCCGAAACCATCGTGTGATGTGGTTAGAAATAAGTATTGCTCAATTAAGTCCTGCTTACCCACTTTGATATAATCGGGAAGTTTGGCAGTGATAAAAATACGCTCACCTTTACCCAGTGCGCCTGCGGTCTCGTATTTGATCCCGTTGCCTCCTCCTACAATGGCGTCAAAGAACTGAAAAGCATCGGCATTTTGTACTACTTCATAATCTTTACCGACCACACCTAAAACGGTGTGGTTATCATTACGAACGGTAGCGAAATAATTACCTACCTCTGTTTTTGGTAATGCGACGGTTTCGTCCATATCCAACCACTCGTTAGGCAAGCTATTGGTGAACAGCGGCCTTTTTTCTACTGTGTAGTCCAAGCCCGCAAAGCGTATCGCCTCCGCACTGGTCGGATGTTCTTCCACGATCTGACCTAAACCGTGCCACGCTTTTTCCTTTACGCTAAAGAAACTGTGTTTTTCTGTTTGCTCGTTATAATTAATATTGTGTGCCATGATATTCGTTTTTTATTGTTCAAAATTCAGTTACATTGTGCAGGAAACCTGCCTTTTAGCCGTTTACAAACGGCTGTAAACGTTTAGTTAAATTGCTCGCTCGGTTTGATCACGCTTCTATTGTTGCCTTTCCTTGCAGGCTTGCTTTGTGATTTGTTGTCTGACTTGGTGAGCATATTGATCTGCTCTGTGCGAAACTTTAGACTTGCCTGCGCTTCTCCGTCTTTGTTTACCCACGGCTCAGCGGTCATAAAGCCATATAGCTGAACGACCATGCCTTTTGTTAAATAAGGTGCGATGGCATTGGTGCGCCAGTAGGTACACTCCACATAAGCGGTTTCCTCTTTGCGTTCACCCTGCGACTGGTAAGTACGACTAACCGCTACCCTGAACCCTGTTACATTTTTGTCTGCGCTTACCGCTCTCACTGTAGCATTTGCTACTAATCTTCCTGTAATTTCCATGACGTTTTGTTTTCAAATGAATAAATCTGTTCGTTCATTCTTCCCGTCCCCATCTGCTTTGCGACCCTCCCCGGGGTAGTTTTTTTCAAAGAAAAAAGAGTAAAAAAGAAAGCAATTGGTGGTGTAAGCGTGAGGAAACGGGAGAACTATAAGTCCCGAAGGGTGACCGCAGCGGAGCAAAGGTCATTATGCGTTCGTACGTGTCCGCGCTTACGACCTCCGCGTCCTTTTTTACTCTTGTTTCTGGGAATAACTTTTTGTTATTTTTTGTCTTTCTGATCATGCGGCACACCTTGGGTGCGGCATCACGCCGGGGCTTTTGCAGCGTAGCGAAAATGCCGGGAGGCGGCGGTAGGGATCGCAGCGGCATCCTCCGCAGGAGATACAGTGGAGAGCCCGGGCCGAAGGTACCGCCCTACTCGTTTATAAACGGCTATAAACGTTTATTTGAATGCCTTTTAGCTTCAATGTATCCAATTTTGTCTCAACAAATTTTATAGCTCATGAATAATTTAAGCAACAGCGTGCGGTTGACCGGGAGGTTGGGCGCGGCACCCGAATTGAAGGAATTGGAGAATGACACGAAGGTGGCTAAGCTGAGCCTGGCGACCAATCATTATCGTAAAAATGGCAGTGGTGAGGCGGTGCAGGAGACGCATTGGCATCAATTGGTTTTGTGGAATAAACAGGCGGAACTGGCCGAAAAACATTTGACGAAAGGCAGCCAGATCGCTATCGAAGGTCGCTTGGCGAACCGTATTTACACGGATAAAGATAGCGTTAAGCATTCGGTGACGGAGATCGTTGTGAATGAGTTGATGTGGTTCGGCAAGACGCAGGAAAATTGAGATGACGGTCAGTGTGGACAGTGCCGCGTTGACCGGGATCGACGCGGCTATTATTAACGTAGAGACCCGCATTTGCGCGGGTCTCAGTTATTTTATCGTGGGCCTGGCGGGCGAAGCGGTCAAGGAGAGTTTGTTCCGGGTCGAAAGCGCGATCACTTCGTCGGGTTTTGATATGCCGCGACAAAAGATCCTGATCAGCCTGGCACCGGCGGGTATCCGTAAAGAAGGTGCTGTTTTCGATCTGCCGATCGCTTTAAGTGTGCTGGCGGCTTCCGGTCAGCTGGTTTTACCAGATGGCTATTTATTTACCGGAGAGCTTTCTTTGAGTGGCAGGTTGCGGCCTGTAAAAGGCGCTTTGTCGATGGCTATTGAGGCGCAGAAGAATGGTATTAAATGTTTTGTCGTACCCAAGGAGAACGCGATGGAGGCCGCTATGGTAAGCGACCTGAAGGTTTATGGTTTTGATACCTTACTGGAGGTCATAGAATTCCTGACTGCCCCTGATCAGATCAAGCCGGTATTCCCCCCTGATAGCGACTTGTTTACTCAACCAAAAGAATTGTACCACCTGGACTTTGCGGATGTCCGCGGTCAGGAACAGGTCAAGAAAGCATTGGAGATCATGGCGGCAGGTGGGCATAATGGTTTGTTGCTGGGGCCACCGGGAACCGGTAAAACCATGCTGGCCGGGCGGTTAAGCGGTATCCTCCCTCCTTTGGGTTTCCAGGAAGCGCTGGAGATCACCTGCAGAAAAATAGCTGATAAAAAGCGACAACCCGTTTATCCACCACGGAGTGGCACCGCCTGCCTCAAAAAAAGCTTGCCCATTTTTGCTACTTGCCCTTGTAAAAGTAAGCCCTATAGCGAATATTAGTATGGCAAAGATCGCCATTACGTAAAAGTCTAATGTAACCATATTCTAATTTTCTAGGCGTAACATCTTACCGCAAATAATGCTGCTGGGATGTGGCTGTCCGGGTGCTCTGTTTGAATACTTATTTTTTTTGTTTTTATGGGCGATGGCAAAGTAATAGAATTTCTTGTCTGGTAGTTACCCAGTTTGGAATATAACACTGTGCCTTCAGCATCGGTAATTTTATAGTTGCGCACGCAAAAAGGCATTACGCTTTCCGGGTGCGTCATAAGTACGCTTTCCATCGGGTGGTCAAGATCTGTATCAAATACTAATTCAAATTTGCTGATGTGTTGTTCCTCCGGCCATTCTAAAGTGACTGCCGGGCTACCGTCCAAAATATCGGCGACCCAGGCATTAGGTTGCAGTACCGGGCGTTCAACGCCATTGCTCAACGAATTGGCCTTGAATACCGCTAATGGGGGATCGAATTGCAAAGCTATATTATGACCTTCTGGCCTACGGCGAGGACACCAAAATTCGAACTCGTCAACGCCTATATCGGCCGTTGGTGTTTGTTTCCCATAATTTGACACGGCCTTGTTGATCAGGTTGAACACCGATAGCATGCCGGTAAAACGCTGCTGTGTAAATAATAGTTTCACACCAGCCGCACGCTGAAACACCAAAAAGTAGTAGCCTTGCTCACGTGCCGCAATTTCGAAATTCACTGTCAATTTCTGCTCCCCTACTTTCAACGGTATTACTTTGATAGCGAGCGTATCATCAGGCGTAAAATTACCGGCGATCGTGCTGCTTCGCAATTCCACTGTTAAGTCTCCGGCTTCCTCAACAGAAACAGCGAAGGTCACTTTCGGGAATGCCCCACCAGCCACCGGTATCAGCTGTGCAGATGCGGTATCAAGAGACAGCCACAAGGTATCATCGCTATTAACCATGTTACCTATACGCAGCTCACTGGTAGCGGTTATGGTCGCGCTTTGAACCAGATCCTGTGCATCATGCAATGACAGCCCGGGTATAAATTGACCTATTTTTAACAATTCAGTTTGTAGTACTTTAATTTTTCCACGCTCAATAATATCAGCAGGTAACAGCCGTTCGGCTTTGCAAAGTACTGCCGCCATAGCCACTGCCTGCGCAGCGTAGGCTGCAGTAGCCATTACCCGCGAAGAAGCGAATGCTACGTGACTGGCGCTAATTATACGCCCGGCCAAAAACAAATTAGATACATTTCGACTGTACAGGCAGCGGTAGGGGATCTGATACAAGCCTTTACTGTGCCATTGATTGCAGCCAGGCAATTCGCTAAATACGCCGTCGGCGGGATGTAGGTCAATAGACCAGCCGCCATATGCTACAGCATCAAAATGTTGACGTTGTTTTATAATGTCGTTTTGAGTAAGCATATATTCGCCTTCAAAACGACGGCTTTCACGCTTACCGGGAATAGTGCCTACCCACTCCAGGGTCAAGTTCTCCGCTTCGGGAAAATTGCCCGAGTTTTTAATGTAGTTCCAGGTGCCGTACACTACCTTCCACAACTCCCATTTGATCTGCTCAGTATCATGCACGGTATCGAGCCGGCCACCATACTCTATCCACCAGAGCTTGCAACCATACTCCTGCGTATTGAAACTGCGAAAGCGCGGTATGGTAGTTATGTCGGTCAAAGCAAATTCGGGAGCAACATATTTCACGGGGCGGCCGGTATCTTTCGAGTAAAAGTAAAGCGAATGACCTAATAATTCGCCATAAGCAGCGCTGGGTGCGAACTTTTCACCAAATTCGTCTTTACTTTCGGCGCCCATACGAAACGCGGCACCAGCCAAAAAAGCCACAATGCCATCGCCGGAAGCATCGCAAAATAAGCCGGCCCTCAAAACATACCTGGTGGAGTTCTGGCTGCAAAAACCTATCACCGCGGAGATATTCTCTCCATTTTCCTTTTCCACTTCATACACTGAGGTATTTAGCAATAGTTTGATATTCTTTTCCGCAACCACTTTGTCCAGCATGATACTGTCGAAGATCAGGGGGTTACCTTCAGGGTTACGGTAGGTATTTTCTACCAGTAATTCATCCACTACCCCACCTTCGCGTGCCCACCGATTGTTATTACCCATGTGCGAGGTCGCCCCCAGAACCCACAGCCGCACCTCGCTCGAGGCATTACCGCCCAACACTGGTCGGTCCTGCACTAGGGTAACCTCTAGTCCCGCCCGGGCTGCCGTTATAGCAGCGCAAACACCCGACAGCCCGCCGCCGACAATGACCAGGTCAGCACTTATTTCGATCAGCCTCAACTCACGTCTCTCGACAAATTCTTCTTTTAACATATAGATGTATTATTCTTATTTCCAGCCTGGATTCTGGCCTAGTCCGGGGTTAAGCGCGGTCTCGTTGTATGGTACCGCCCATAGATAATTCTTATTTGGATCAAATGTCCTTCTGTCAATAACATTTAATTTGGTGGCAAAGGCTTCGTATGAAGGGATATCATTACTATCGAACGTAGGTGTACCCGGGAATGGATAATCAACCTTATTCAACGGCACCCCATACATCGGCTTGTTGAAAACCACTTCTGCTATTTTCCACCGTAAAAGGTCCATGTATCTGCGACCTTCAAAGGCGAACTCGACTCTCCTTTCCCTACGTAAGATCCTGCGCAAGTCGGCTTGTACGGTTGTGGTAACTGCCGGATATTGTGTAATTGCTGTTGCAGCAACGCCATATCCCCTGGCTCTGACCTGATTAATAACGTCGAGTACCGACTGGTCTATTTGGTTCAGCTCTATTTTAGCTTCAGCGTAAATAAGCAGGATCTCGGCATAACGCATTACTATCTGATCAAGGTCAACTTTGCTATAATTGGCTAACTGACTGTCGTCTATAGTTTTTCGCCACAAATAGCCGGTATAGCTTGCAAATGGATTAGCGGCGCTTTTATTGTCCTTATTAGCTACCTTTTTATTGTCTTTGGTGCTGAACACCAAGGTACTGTCGGGATGATTTTGGTACACATAACCCAACCAGTTGATGCCGGGTGTAACGATGGTGGCTTTTAAACGCGGATCACGGTTATCAAATGGTTTCTTTGGATCGTACAAGGGTGACTTATCGATCGTTTTGCCATCTGTACATTCATAGCTATCAATAAGTTCTATGGTGGGTATGTTAGATGCAAAGCCGCCGGTCAATCGTGATAGCGTGTATTGAATGTCATAAGTAGTACTATACGTAACCGAGCGCGGAAAGGAGATCATAACTTCAGAACTATGCTGCCCGGCCCGCAAAAACAGATCACGATACGAAGGATAAAGGTTATAAACCTTTAAATTCATTACTTGCTGAGCAGCACTTACTGCAGTAGCCCAGTCATTTAAAGAGATGGCCAAACGTGCTTTAATACCTAAAGCAGTACCTTTTGTAAAATATTGCAAACCGGTCGTATAAGTAGCCGGCAATACTGAAGCTGCATGATCTAATTCAGCATACACAAATTTCAGCACTTCAGCGGCTGAGGTACGTTTGACCGTGCGCGAATCTTCTAACGACAGGGTGGTCGTTATCAACGGCACGTCGCCAAAGTGCATGACCAGCAAGCTGTATTCCCATGCGCGGGCAAAACGTGCCTGCGCCTCTACTTGCTTACGATATTCGGCTGTTATGTCATTTGCTTTGTTAATATTGTCTAAAATACCATTAGCTCTTGCGATGCCTTTATAGCACGTTAGCCACAGGGTATTGAAATTAGACGACTGTATGGTAGCCGTACCATGAATAATCTCATTGCCCTGGTTGGTACGGTTCCAAAAATTATCTGTCCATTCTTCTGAATCTTGCGTATAAAGAGCGCTGTTGTATAGCGCAGCAACAGCCGCGTCAAGCTCAGTTTTGTTGGAGTAAAATGTTTCGCTGCTCGGGCTATCAAGCGGGAAGCGGTCTAGTTTCTTACAGCTAACCACGGTGATCACCAGCGTGATGATGACAGGTATGTAATATCTTTTCATTGTTGTTTTAATTAAAAGGTTAAGCTTACACCAGTGTAATAAGTAGCTATGATAGAGTTGTTCGCTCTGGTACCCTCCGGATCCCATCCTTTAGGGAAATTGCTGACCGTAAAGGCATCGGTAGCAGAAATAAACACCCGGGCTTTTTTTGCTCCTACATATTTAAGCAGAGATGGGTTAAAGGTGTAGCCCAGTCGTATATCTTTCAGCCTAAAATAGGCTGAATTGAATAACCAGAAGTTTGAATTTGGCGAATAGTTTACATTAATATTGGTATAACTCAACCTCGGGAACTTAGCGTTGGTGTTCGTAGGTGTCCAGTAGTTGCCCAGATATGATGTTTTAACATTACCGTAGTTGTTCTGGAAAGGTTGAACCATGTCGGCAGTTAATTTGCCGGTCTGCTTGCCAACGCCCTGGAAAGAAAAGCCAAAGTCGATGTTTTTGTAGCTGATGCTGGCATTTCCACCATATAGGTAACGTGGTAACGAATTAGCTAGCGGTAACTGGTCCTTATCCGCAGAAATTTTGCCATCGCCATTGATATCACGATATTTAATATCACCCGGTTTTTCGCCGCCGGTTAGCTTAGGAGATGCTGTCACATCTGCCGCATCTTTAAAATATCCGAGCGACTGGTAGCCATACCACACATTATACGGTTGCCCTTCCAGCAACGCTTGTGCGCCCAAAGTAGAGGTTCCCTTCAGATCGACTATCTTGTTGGTGTAATCTGATAAATTTACGGATACGTTGTATTTCCAATTTTTACCTATCCTATCGTTCCAACCAACTTGCAGTTCCCAACCCTTATTAAGCATTGTGCCTGCGTTTTGCGCCGTTGCCAATAACCCGGTATTTAACGGGATAGGCAAATCAAGCAAAATATTGAAGGTTTTTTTATCGAAATAGTCGGCAGTTATCGACAATCGATCTTTCAGGAAAGCCATATCTATACCCAGATCAAGATCCTGTTTAGTTTCCCACGAGATATCCCTAAGCGCATAGTATAGTTGGTTGCCACCGGTAACCGGCGTAATTTGACCGGCGCTGTTATAAAACAGCACAGAGCTAAGATTAATTAATGATTGATAACTATAGTTGTCGATCTGCTGATTACCGTTTCGTCCCCAAGATCCTCTTATTTTAAAGAATGAAAAAGGTAGCTTATCCTTGAAAGCCTCCTCTTCTGTTACTACCCAACCGGCAGATACAGATGGAAAAAAGCCCCACCTGGTACCAGGCGCAAAACGTGAGGAACCATCATAACGAGCGTTAGCTTGTAACAAGTATTTGCCTTTATAGCTGTAAGTGACCCGTCCGAAGAACGACCGTAGCGCGCTCTCGCTGGCATTGCCAGTGTTCGTAGCGTTTATTTTAGCACCCGCATCTAAAACCTGATAATTGGGCAGTACATAGCCGTCGCGGTATTCGCCCGTGTTTTCGTTATAAAAAGTATTGTCCTCATAACCAGCTAAAACGGTAAGGTGATGATCGCGGGCGACGGTTAACTGGTAGTTAGCCAGTGCCTGCATATTAATGGTTTGCTCGTAAGATTGTGTTTGAGTGAGCGAATTGGTATTACCCGAAGTATTAATGATCACTGCCGGGTCGGCCAGCGACGTGTAGGTTATCATCTTTGAAAAAGTACTGCCGTTGCTAAACGTTAACTGAGGCGCAACTATTCCGCTTACTTTTAATCCCTTCACCGGGCTATAATTAAGCTGTAAACGCGCGTTAAATTTATTGTAGCGTGTGTTGCTCAAGCCTCCTAAAGCGTTATAAGCAAGTTCATTTTCCCCGTCTTTGCCGGGTGCGTAACGACCATCACTATAATAATTGTCGTATACTGCCGGCAGCAGCCTCAGGCCACCAACATTTGATCGGCTTGGCGTTATGTATTCGGTTCGTAAATAAGCAAGGTCAATATTTGCATCGAGGCGATCGGTGATCCTGAGATCGTTATTAACGCGAAGCGAATACCTGTTAAACGAACGTCCAGGCTCTAACGACTGCTCTTTCAAATAACCTGCACCTACTTTAGTTTTTACGTTTTTATTACCCACGCTAATGTCAACATTATGGCGCTGACGAAAAGCCGTGTTTTTGAAAAAGCTTCTTTGCCAGTCGGTATTCGGGTACTTGTCCGGATCGGCTGAGTTCAAAGCAGCAAAATTTTGTATGATCGCCGGGTCGTAAACGGGGGCCGCGCCATCATTTACTTTCATTTCATTAAACAAACGCATATAGGTAGGTGCATCCACGAACGTAGGGTTCATAGTTGCTTTGTCCAAACCATAATCACCATTGTAAGTGATCGTAGCCTGCCCGTCTTTCGCACGTTTAGTAGTTACTAAAATAACACCTGCCGCAGCGCGCGAACCATAGATCGCTGAGGAAGCAGCATCTTTCAACACGGAGATATTTTCCACATCGTCCGGGTTTACATTATCTAAGAACCCCGGGACCCCATCTATGATCACCAGGGGCGCGTTAGAGCCTAGTGTGGTCACCCCCCGGATCAGTATGGTTCCGCTTGAGCCGGGTGCTCCGGAATTACGGGTAACCGCAACGCCAGGTATGGCCCCTTGTAAAGCCTGAGTTAACTGCGTTACTTTACGCTCGCTTACCAAGTTCCCACTTAATGTGCTTACAGCCCCGGTCAGGTCTTTTTTTGCTGTGGTGCCGTAACCAACTACAACAACCTCATTCAATGAAGCGCCATCTCTTTCCATCGTAATAGTGGTAAATTCTCCGAAACTATCCGGCGTTCTTTCCTGTGTTTTGTAGCCGATAAATGATATCCTTACGCTGTTGGCTTTGTTATGAGAAGTAATGGAAAAATCGCCATTGATATCAGTTGCCGTGGCATTTTTTTCGATGGTTAGAAAAACAGTGGCTCCAGTAAGTGGCTGGCCTTTTTCATCGTTGATACGTCCTTTAATGATCTGCTGTGCTTGCGCGGTTACCGAACCAGCGAAAATGACCAGCATGATAAATATGAAAAACTTACTTTTCATTGCGCAAACATTTAAATTCAACAATTAATTGGTTAATGCAGCAGTGCTCCGCTCCTACAACCTGACCGATGTGGTAAAGTGTCTTCATTCTTTAGGGTTTATTTTGAACGATAGGTTTGTTCGTTATTTATAATGGTTGACCAAATGTATACCGTGCATTTGAAAGCGTTGCAATGAAAAAACATTTTTATAAAAGGGGAACGCTCCCATTTTTGGGATGGTTCCCAAAAATGCCCATTATCTGGTCATCCGGTAAATTATTAATGGATATAATTAGTTTTGTGAAGCATGAAGAACCATCAAACCACCATTTTTGACCTAGCCAAAGAGCTCGGGATATCAAAATCGACCGTATCAAGGGCCTTGACCGGGCACCCAAGCGTACACCAAAGCACTCGCGAAAAAGTACTCAAGCTGGCCGAAGAAATGGCTTACCAACGCAATATGTATTCGGTAGGTTTGATGCGTAAAAAGAGTCACACTATTGGGATACTCGTACCTGAATTTACCCGTTCGTTCTTTCCGCAAGTAATTATAGGAGCCCAGGAAAGGGCTAAGGAAGCAGGTTATACGTTAATTATCGGCCAGTCTGATGAAAATTACGAAACTGAAGTAGCTAATGCTAAAGTTATGTTAGGTTACCAGGTAGATGGCTTGCTAGTGTCGATGACGAAGGAAACGAAAAACTTTGATCATTTAAAGATATTTCAACGTAAAGGCATACCTATCGTATTTTTTAATCGCGTATGCGATGAAATGATCGTCCCGAAAGTTATAGTAGAGGATTATGAAGGTGCCCAGGCTGCTGTGCAACACTTGGTAGATAAGGGACGAAAACGGATCGCCCATCTTTCCGGGCCCGAATCGCTGGCTATATCACAAAAACGCAAAGCTGGCTTCGTGGACACGTTAAAGAAAAACAAAATACCGGTAGTTGATGATCTGGTCATTCATTATGATCTGACCTTGGCTAAAGTAAAGATCTACATCAACTATTTTCTGACGCTGGCCGAGCCCCCTGACGCTATCTTTTGTGTAAATGATCCAACTGCGATCGAAGCGATCACGATCATTAAGGAGAACGGCTTACGTGTACCTGAAGATATCGCTGTAGTTGGCTTTAATAATGATTATGCCTCGTCGTTGATCGAACCGGGATTAACCACTGTCGAACTGCCCATTCGTGATATGGGTAAAATTGCCACCGACCTTTTATTTAAACAATTAGAGTTACCGGTAGAAAAGTGGAAAGCACCGACCGTAGTTTTAAAAACGCAACTTCTTGTAAGAGGGTCGAGCTAATTTTTAAAGATCAATAGAAAATTTTCAACTAATGATCCTTTAAAATTATTTTTCGCGGTGATGTCGTAAAGGTCGCTTCGTAATTACCACTACCTTCGCTATCGACCGGTCATAAAACTTCCTCTCCCGTCGTAAATAAGTCAATAATAACAGCGACTGCAAGATCCTGCTCGACCAGCAAATACCAGAACGACTTCCCCAAGATCCAAGCATTGCTCGGCATCACCGACAAAGAGACCGTCCTCATCATGAGCATGAACCGCGCCAACGACGAACGCTACAAATACAAAGAAGTATTCATCAGTCTGAACGGCCAGCTATCCCAGGTCTACCGTACCGAGGTCAGCCCCGAAAAATACTGGACCTATACGACGGAGTCCAGTGAAAAGGCCAAAGTGCAGCGGTATACCGAAAAATACGGGAATATTAAAAAAGCTATCGCGCAAATCGTGTTGGGAAAAGGATGAAATCAATCATACCTCCGGTGATCGAACCTTGATAACAATCATCCATCATCATTGATCGAACCTGGATAACGACCATCCATCGTCATTGATCGAACCTGGATTGACCACTGTAGAATTACCTTTTAGTCACATGGGTAAAGAGCTATGTATCTATTGCTCAAACAGCTGAAACTAGCCGTAGAGAATGGAAAGCGCCGACAACTGTTTTAAAATACAATTACTAATAAGGAATTCGTGTGATATAGGCAGTAGCTTGCTGCGCTATCGGCCTGCGCGATTGGGAGCCAGTTCGTTAATGTGATGTTGTTATATTAAATTACTTCATGATATCGACCCTTGGTCAGTTACGGGTGAATCTTTGGTGACGAGCTGGGTACTACTATAAATTGCGGTGTTGACTGATTTGCCGTTGGCGGTACGGTTTTAACAATGTAATCCCCTTGTAAGTAAGTTGCGTCACAGAACCAGGTGTTGAGTGTAAGTGAACCGTCCCCTGAGTTGTGAGCGCTATTTAATTTGTTTCCAATTAAACTTATCACGACATTGTTGACTTTCGAGCTGTTGACAAAGCTTGGGACACAGTTCCCTTTAAATACATTACCATGAGCGAGCGCGATGACCGTTTTGATGCTTTAATTAATATTACGTCAGATATCGTTTCTTTAATGAGTGCCGACTGGAGCGTCATGAAGAAGTTGGTCGGTAGAGGGATACTCCCAAACACTCTTGAACCGATCACTGGCTGGATGTCGCGATATGTTCCTGCCGAAGAGCATGCACAGGTGACTAAAGCCATTGCTAATGGCATTTCCACTCAACGATCATTTGAATTAACCTACCAGGTCCTGAAAGTTGATGGAAGTATTGCCAGAGCTTATACACAAAGTACACCCCTCTTTGATAGTTCAAACAACATCACAGAATGGCTGTGCGCTTCTAAGGTCCAAGAAATACCTCTTAGTGATAACACTGGAAGGAATACCTTATCAGAACCAGCTGGTCGCACCGACATTCCTAAAAACACATTGGCAAGCGATGAGCAACCAAATGTACTATCTGAAAGCACTGATATCTTGGTCGCTGTTGGCGACGAAAGCGGCAATGCGCTTTATTTCAATGAAGCTTGGACTAAGTATACTGGTAGAAGTGCCGATGATCTGATGCAGAACGGTTGGTTGGACCTGGTTCATCATAAAGACCGTGACCGTATCGCCAAAACCTTCGAGAACGCGTTCAACAACAAAACAGCCTTTAGCTGGGAGTTTCGGATGCCTTACATATCGGGTGGATACCGCTGGTTGTTAGCCCGGGGTGTTCCACGATTTCGGTCGGACGGCAAGTTCGCGGGTTATATCAGTTCAGCGGTAGATGTTCATGATATCGTAAACGCACGAAAGGAGCAACAGAAAACGGTCGAGCAGCTCCAATTATCCAAAAGTGCAGCCCAACTCGGTACGTTCGACCTTGACCTAGTGGAGGGTACTATGGAGTGGGATGCTCGTTGTCGTGAATTATTCGGTATCAGCCATCATGGCCCCGTTACCTATGAACATGATTTTTTGGAGGGTCTGCATCCGGACGATCTTGAGCGAGTAAAACAAGTGATAAATAATTGCTTCGTTAAGTCCATCAGTAATGGCGAATACGATATCGAATATAGAACTGTTGGCTTTGAGGATAAGGTTCAAAGATGGGTTAGGGCGAAAGGGAAAGTGCTTTTCGATGCTAAAGACGTTCCCTTCCGTTTCATTGGTTCGGTGTTAGATATTACGGACCTGAAGAAGAAAGAATCTGAACAAGCGATGCTAGCGGCTATTATCACCTCATCTGACGATGCGATAATCAGTAAGACGTTGGATGGGGTGATCACTAGTTGGAACAGGTCGGCCGAAAAGCTTTTTGGTTATACAAGCGATGAAGCTATAGGCAAGCACATCACGATGATCATTCCCGAGGACAGGCTCCAGGAAGAGGATATCATTATCGGTAAAATAAGGAACAGTGAAAAGCTGGAGCATTTTGAGACCATGCGTAAACCAAAATCGGGTGAACTGATACCGGTATCACTTACTGTTTCTCCCATTCGTAATAAAAAAGGCCAGGTCATTGGTGCCTCTAAGATCGTACGCAATATCAGCAAACGCCGACAGTCGGAACAACTGCTTAAGCGCTACAATGATAGCCTTGAAGTGCTTAATGAGGTAGGCTTAGCGATATCCGAGGACCTGGACGTTCAAAACATCCTGCAAAAGGTAACTGATGCTACAACTAAGCTTACAGGGGCCGCTTTTGGTGCCTTTTTCCATAATGTCATAGATCATAAAGGTGAGTCTTATATGCTGTACACCATTTCAGGCGCACCACGTGAAGCGTTTGAGAAGTTCGGGATGCCAAGGAACACCAAAGTATTCGCACCAACGTTCATGGGAGAAGGGATCGTCCGTGTCGATGATATAACCAAAGATCCACGTTACGGACATAACTCACCTCACCACGGCATGCCAAAAGGCCATCTACCTGTGGTCAGTTACTTGGCTGTTCCCGTCGTATCAAAAGCAGGCATTGTAGTGGGTGGTTTATTCTTCGGACACCCTGAGCCAGCTAAGTTCACTGCTGAGCACGAGCAATTGATCGTGGGGCTTGCTGCACAAGCGGCAGTAGCCTTAGATAACGCCAAACTGTATGAAGAGATCAAGATGCTCAATGCTAAAAAGGACGAATTTATCGGTATGGCCAGTCACGAACTTAAGACACCGGTTACCGGTATAAGTGGTTATCTGCAGATCATCGAAAAAGGTGTTTCACCCGATGATCGTCTCTATCCCTTTGTTAAAAGAGCGCGCAGCCAAGTGGCTAAACTATCAGGCTTGATCAGGGATCTGCTAGATGTATCTAAGATCCAAACCGGTCAGCTACCATTCGACTATACATCCTTTGATCTCGGCGACGCCCTAAAGGATGTCATAGAGTTGATGCAGCAAACTAACCCTGCTTATCACATATCACTGCACCTTCCGCTCACTCCGTTACCAGTGGTAGCGGATCAGCAGCGCATTGAACAGGTTGTGATCAATTTAATAAGTAACGGCATCAAGTACTCGCCCGGAAAGGACATGATAGAGGTGCATGTTGAAGTAGTCGACCAAGAAGTCAAGGTAAGCGTCAAAGATTTTGGCATGGGCATATCGGCAGATCAACACGATCGGATTTTTTCTCGTTTCTATCGCGTTGAAAGTTTAGCTTCCCACATATCTGGTCTTGGCATTGGCCTTTATATTAGCCACCAAATAGTCACCAGGCATGGTGGAAGGATGTGGTTAGACAGCGAACCTGGTATCGGTAGTACATTTTGGTTCACGTTACCACTAGGGAACACCTAAAGGCCTTTCGTTAGGACACATAGTGGTTCATGCTTAAATTATCTTATAGGCTGCCAAGCTGTTCAAGGCCGTTAGCTATTATATAGTGATAAATTAATAGCTAGGCATACCATTTGTGGCGGTTGTAGAAAAACGATCGTATGCAACCATTGTTTGTGACACTGAATTCGAAAACTGACTTAGCAGTAATACCAGACTCGGAAGCTCACCTGGACGGGCATCCGGTATTGGCCTATACTTATAGCATTTACCGCAAAGATGGGTTATCGTGGAGTAAACTTTCCCTTTCTACTAAAGAAAGCCAAAGACATTTACAGCAACAGGACGATAGCACCTACTTGGGGTATATCACATTCGAAATACCTGATAAGGTCTTTACCTACACCCCAAACGGTAAATATCGCTTACACGCTCACGAAGTAGGACAGCTTGTAGAAGAGATCAGCGAATTTCGTGGCATGCCCTCCAGATGGTGGAAGTTTGAATCTTAATGTGAGTTACATGCTAGGAGAAGATCGAGCAGCTTAATGCAACGACATCCGTTTGATAACGTTTAATGCGTTCTTTATCCAATTGCATTGAGGTTCTTATAGTTCCTTTAATATAGACCGCAATGCCTTTGGTTAAGGCCTTTATACCCCATGATGCTTTTTCATCGTAGCAAATAACGTTATGCCTCTCAAGATGTTCGGCCCTTACATCAGCGCGACGTAGCACTTCTGCTGTTATCAATGTGAAGGTTAGGACCGATTTACCACCATTCAAAGTCCGTAAAACGGGCGTATCTTCTACGCGTCCAAGCAATATGACTTTGTTGACTGTATGATGAAGCAAGGTAATCATTATAAAGCACAAAAAAATAAATATGCGTTTGATGTTTGAAAGCATTAAAGTGGGTGTGGATGGCTCTAAATGAGTGAAGTTAGTGTGTAAAAGCAATATCTACAATTCAGAGATACATAAGACCATCTTTGAATTTGAGAGCCAGGAAAATCCATTAACTAACCCAGCGCTATTACTCAAATTTCTGAAGCCGGCATGGTCAAGTGACCTCAAACATCGCCTTAGCCACGACCGAATCGAAAAAATGGACGGTCAGAGATTCTTGCTGTAGGCACTTCCAGATGGAGACAAAAACTACGAAAACTGTATATGCATATGAACCTTTCCTTTCCGGCGATTAAGGATCGCGTCAACGTGCTTGAGCATAATCATACCGGCTTAGACTTATCCGTTTATAAACGGCTATAAGCGTTTATTATACCTCTTTAAAATTATGCGATGTTCAACTTTGCCGCTGAAACAGCGCGGCTTTTTCCGATATTCCAGAGTCCTTTGACATCATAAATCGTTCCGTCCTGACGGTATAGGGTTGAATTATACTTTTTTAGACCGGGCATTTTTGCGGTATGAAAAAATTACTGCCTGTCTTGCTCCTCTTCGCCGCCTGCCGCTCCAATAACAACGGCACTTATGTCGCTCATATCGAAAACCAGTATACCATCGCGCATGATACCCTGATCATCAACGATACGATCGTCATCAATCATGCCGGTTACCAAAAGATCCGCCACGGCGAATTACTACCCAAAGAGCATCATGTCAAACAATGGGGCTTGCATAGCCCGGACGCACCTTCGCTCCTGTTTAACGGTAAAAAAATCATCCTTGGTCAAACCATTTATCAGCGCATCAAATGAAAAAGTTACTGATCATATTACTGCTCTGCACCTCAGGCGCACAAGCGCAGATCCCTATTGTCGGCACCGTGGTCAAAAAGGTCATCAAAGCCATTGATCTCAAGATCCAGCGTTTACAGAACGAAACCATCTGGTTACAGAACGCGCAGAAACAGATCGAGAACACCCTGTCCAAATTAAGGTTGAAAGAGATCGGCGACTGGAGCGGCAAACAGGAAAAACTCTACAGCGGCTATTACCAGGAACTCTGGCAGGTCAAAACACTGATCAGCGATTACCGCCATATTAAGGCACTCGGTCAAAAACAAGCCGCACTGGTCAAACAATACCAGCAAGCCTGGAACCTGTTCCGCAATGACCGTCACTTCTCTCCTGACGAACTCGGTCATATGCAACAGGTCTATACCGGCATCCTCGAAGCCAGCCTGAAAAACCTGGATGAACTACTCGGTATCGCGACAGCAGGTCGAACGCAAATGAGCGACGCCGAACGACTGGAACTCCTGACCAAAGCGGGTGATGCGCTGGATCAGAATTATAATGACCTGAAACAATTCAATGCACAGAATCAAATGCTCAGCCTGCGTAGGGCGGCTGACGCGAACGAAGTACAAACCTTAAAGAATTATTATGGCATGCATTAGAATAATGATAGCACTGGTGCTAAGCGCCAGCTTGGCGCAGGCACAAACTTTCGCGGAATGGTTCTCGCAAAAGAAGACCCAGAAGAAATACCTGCTCGCGCAGATCGCCGCTTTGAATAGTTATGGTGGTTTCGTGCGGGCAGGTTACCAGATCGCCAAAGGCGGATTAGGCACGATCACCGACGCGGTCGGTGACGAGTTCAAGAAGCATACGGTCTTTTATGACCGCTTGAAGAATGTTGATCCGGCCTTGCGCAATGACCCGAAAGTCAAAGAGATCCTGGTTTGGCAAATGGATATCATTAAACAGATTAAAGACTGGCAGCAGGTTCGTGTCAGATCAGCTTTAATGAGCGATTGCGAGACGCAGCTGACGGCTTTGACTAACGTGTTATCAGCTAAGTTCGAAATGAGTGATGCGGAGCGCTTGACGCAACTAACTGCTATTCATGCGGCCATGTTGTCGAATTTGCAATTCGCGCGTCGCTACAGCGCGCAAATACACGTCTATGAGGTTCAGCAGGCGCGTGAGAGGAATAGTATAAAAACTTTAAAAGGGTTATATGAAAATCATTAGAACACTTAAGCGCCGTGGGGCTTTATTAACCGTGATGTTGTTCATCAGCATCAGATCCTATGGCCAGGTGCAGGAGATCGAGCAATTGATCCTCAACATCGAAAAACTCACCCAGTTCAAAAGTATCCTGTTTGATATGCGTACGGGTTACCAGATCTACCAGCAAGGTTATGGCGCCATTTCCGGTCTGGCCAAAGGCAATTTTGATCTGCATAATGTCTTTCTGAATGGCCTGTTGGCCGTCAGTCCGACCGTGCGGAACTATGCTCGTGTCGCGGAGATCATCCGCCAGCAAGGCCGCCTCGTCAGCGAGTATAAACAGCATTACAACAACTTCCGTCAAAGCGGACGCTTCAGCGCAGAAGAACTCGCTTACATGAGTAACGTTTACAGCCGGCTCATTAATCAAAGTCTCGATCAGCTGAATGAACTAACCACGATCATCACTTCCGGAAAGGTCCGGATGTCGGATGCTGAACGGCTGCAAGCTATTGACCGCCTGTATGCCAACAGTACGGATCAGCTGTACTTCCTGCGCAAATTCAATCGCCAGAGCATCCTTTTGTCTTTGCAGCGCACCAAAGACGCCAATGATATCAACACATTAAAAAAACTGTATAAATGATAGTCTTACAACTCGCTACGGATATCGGTGGCTTACAAGCCACGCTCAACACCGTCTACAATGATATGCTGCCCTTATGCAGCCAGCTCATCGGTGTCGGCCGCGGCATCGCCGGTTTCGGCGCACTCCTCTTTATCAGTTCCCGCGTCTGGCAAAAGATCGCGGCGGCTGAACCAATTGACTTCTACCCGCTCCTACGGCCTTTTGGAATCGGCATGGCCATTCTTTTATTTCCAACACTCATCGCGGTCATGAACGGCGTGCTCAACCCAACCGTCAGCGCTACCGGTTCCATGGTCAAGAACTCGGACGCGGCCATCCAAAAATTATTGGCGGCCAAACAGGCCGCCATTGAGAAGACCAACGCCTGGCAAATGTATGTCGGCGATGACGGAGACGGTGACCGCGATAAATGGTACAAATACACCCATCCCGACGATCCGAGCGGTGATAAAGAAGGTGTATTTGCCGGTATCGGCAACGACATGAAGTTCGCCATGGCCAAAGCCAGTTATAATTTCCGCAATACGGTCAAGCAATGGATGAGCGAGATCCTACAAGTCCTCTTTCAGGCCGCAGCGCTTTGCATCAATACCATTCGCACCTTCTATTTAATTGTGCTCGCCATTCTGGGCCCATTGGTCTTAGGCCTCTCTGTATTTGATGGCTTCCAATCCACGCTGAATACCTGGCTGGCCAAATATGTCAATGTCTTCTTGTGGTTACCCGTCGCCAATATCTTTGGCGCCATCATCGGCAAGGTACAGGAGAATATGCTCAAGCTAGACATCCAGCAGGTCAACCAGGCCGGTGATACCTTCTTCAGCGCCACCGACACCGCCTACCTAATCTTTCTTTTGATCGGCACCATCGGCTACTTTACCGTGCCCTCTGTAGCCGGCTATATCATCAATCCCGGTGGCGGCAACGGTCTGCTTAATAAAGTGACCGCATTAACTTCAACCAGCGTAACGCAACTCCTTAAAAAATAAACGCTTATGTTCACCCATCTTCGTAATATCGAGAGCGCTTTCCAGCACATCAAACGCTTCAGCTATATCCTGATCGGCGCCTGTACATTCATCAGCGGCTTCGCGCTCTATAAAAGCTATGAAGCTGCCGCCATCGCCGGTAAACGCATCTATATCCTGGCCAATGGCAAAGCCCTCGAAGCTTTCGCGGCCGAACGCAAAGACAATGTTCCTGTCGAAGCCCGCGACCATATCCGCATGTTCCACCATTACTTCTTTACGCTTGACCCCGATGAAAAAGTGATCGAAGGCAATATCGGTAAAGCGCTTTACCTCGCTGATGAAAGCGCGCGTAACCAATACAACGGCCTCAAAGAAAAGAGCTATTACAATAACCTGATCTCGGGCAATATCAGCCAGGAGATCCGCGTCGACAGCATTCGGCTGGACATGGAAACTTATCCGTACGCTTTCCAATGCTATGCCCTGCAAAAGCTGATCCGCGCGACCTCGACCATCAATAAATTACTGATCACCCGTGGTTACCTGCGCAATGTCAGCCGCAGTGATAATAACCCGCACGGCTTCCTCATCGAACGCTGGGAAACGATAGTCAACCGCGATACCACCATTAACCGATGAAAATCATAACCATCTTATTAGCAATTATCTATACACTATTATTAATACTATCGCTTCAATATAATACCATCGATATTAATCCGGCAACGACGCCGATATATATCGGTCGTCATTCACTAAAAACAGATAAGCCATGAACAAACAACGTAAATTCCTCCTGGTATTACCCCTACTGGTCATCCCCTTTATTACCCTTGCCTTCTGGGCACTCGGCGGTGGATCCGGCACCAAAACCAATACGGTCAGCAAAGCCGGTATCGACCTGACCCTGCCCGAGGCCCAGTTCAAAAAAGACCAGCGCAACGACAAGCTTGCCGTTTACCAGGCCGCTTCACATGACTCCAGTCAAAACGGTATCAGCCAAAGCTTTCTGGCCAATGTCGCTGAGCGTCCCCAAGCCGACCAAAGCGCCGAACGCATCCAAGCCAAACTCGAACAATTGAATCGGACGCTCAGTCAGCCCGCAGATGAACCCGGGCAAAAGTTCCGCAGGCTGAACGACATGAGCAGCTCGGTGAAGACCGAGCGCCGCGAAGACCCCGAGATCACGCAGCTCAGCCAAATGCTGAGCCAGCTGCAAGCCATCCAAAACCCCAACTCGGTCAAAGCAGCCGAAAAACCCGCGGACACCAGCCCCTTCCAGGCTATCCCGGCCATCATTGACGGCAAACAAAAAGTAGCCGACGGCAGCGCGGTCCAATTGAAACTCACCGATACCGTCACCATCAAAGGCCAAACGTTACCCAAAGGCCAGCAACTCTTTGGTATCTGCCAGGTCACGAATCAAAGGCTCCTGTTAACGATCCAGAACATCCGTTTAGAAAAACAGATCATCCCGGTCAACCTGACCGTCTTCAGCCTCGACGGTATGCCCGGTATCCCGGCACCAGAAGCCGAACTCGGCGGCGCAGCCGCTAACGGTTCGGATAACGCCCTGCAAAGCATGCAATTCCTGACCATGGATCAGAACCTCGGCACCCAGGCCGCCGCCAGCGGCATCAATGCCGCCAAGAGCCTGTTCAGCAAGAAGATCAAAAAGATCAAAGTCAAACTCAAAGACCAAACCCCTATCCTGTTAAAGATCAATAAATAAAGATGCGAACCGCGGTCAACTTTTACGAACTCAAAGCCGAACTGGCGGCGCTCGGTTTTACCGAAGCCAGCCTGATCGATGACCTGCGTCAAGCCATGTATAACCATTCATTAAATACACGTACCATGAACATTGAAAATTTAGATTACCTGAAAAAGCAATTGCTGAACCTGGGGTTCGGCGAGCAAATGAACACCGCGCTGGAACAACAGATCGCCGGCAAAACACCGGAATTCACGCTGGCTGCGACCAATGACTACAACAAACAATCGGTCGATTATACGCTGCATTTTAAAGCCGGAGAACAGAACGACATGTACTTCTTTAACAAGTACGACGCTTCCCTGCGTGACAAAGACCTAAAGCAAACCTTTTACATCAACAAAGGCAGCGGCATCACCGCTAAAGAGGCCTTTAACCTGATGGAAGGCCGCGCCGTCCACAAAGAACTGGAGAACAAAGACGGCGAACGTTACAAGGCTTGGCTGACACTGGATATGGGCGAGAAAACCGAGAACGGCAATTTCAAACTTAACTCCTATAGCGAAAAATGGAACTACCGCCCCGAGAAAGCCATCGAAAAACTGGATATTGTGGGCATCAACGAACCCGGTGCTTATGACAAACTCATGAAGTCCCTCGAAAAAGGCAACCGCCACCAGGTCGAAGTGAACAAAGACGCCAAGACCGTACAGCTTTTTTTAGAAGCCAACCCGGCCGAGCACCGTGTCCGGATCACTAACTACAAAGGCGAAGCGCAAAAGCTGGAGAATTATAAAAAGCCCGAAGCCAAGCAAGAAATGAAACCAGCAGCTAAACAAACCGAAACCCAGGATGATGGGGCAAAAAAAAAATCCCGCAGCCGGAAAATGAGCGCCTAAATAATCAAACCTTCCCTCTCGGGGGAAGGTTTGTGTTTAATCCCCGGAATTTCATAACTTTGTGTAACATGAAACGCAAAGCATTACATGAACTTTCCTTGAGAGAGCAAGCTGCATTTTTACAGCCGATCGCGCAGCGAGTAGAACGTGAGAACCTGGAGAAGGGCTCTTATAACGTTTATCAGGCAGGTGATGCTAAAAATGTGATGATCCATGATTATCGTGACCGCTCTGAACGCGTACACGTGGATGCTGCCACGGGTCGTAGCCGTACCGTAAGGCGCTTACAAAAATGAAACCCCAGCTATATGTGTTTGCCGGACCCAACGGTGCCGGAAAGAGTACATTTTCCTCGCTTGTATTAGAAGAGAACACCCCCATTTTTGATGGTGATAAAGAATTTGCCAAGCTCAAAAAGATCTTTGATTCGACCGACAGCGGTGCGCTCTACGACGCCGTTAATGGGTCTATTTTCGATGATTGGAAGCAGACACAGATCTCCGGTAACGTACATTGTGCATTTGAAACCAATTTCCGTACGGAACAAGTAATGGATTCCGTCAGGCTTTTTCAAGAACGAGGTTATGACTGTCATTTATATTTTTTCGGACTGGATTCTATTGAGGCAGCTATTGATCGGGTAAAACATAGAGTAGCGAATGGCGGTCATCATGTAAGTTTGGAAAATATCCAGGCGAATTACACGGAAGGATTGAAAAATCTCAGCAAATTCTTTGGTGACTTTGAAACGGTTACGCTGTTACAGAATTTCGCAAAAGTCGATGAAGCGGTACGTATCGTTCCGCTAATGAACATTGAAAAAGGAGCCGTTACCGATCAATCTGCACAGCAACCGGACTGGCTGAAAAATTTCATCGCAAATCTGCCAAAAAAATCCAGACGAAAAGGTTTGGGGCTGTAGACAAGACCAAATTAAGGTAAATGGAAATTGATCTGCGCCAGATACGGTGCAAGTAGTTGTTTGCTGTTAAAAGCACGAAAAGCTACGATCTTATTCGCTTCCGGATCATAAAATACCTCGACGTAGAAATTACTCACCGAGTACAACTGTACCCGCTGGCCAGCTTCTTCCCGGTCCGCCAGGAAACTCCCCGCCCAAACCGCATCCGCCTTCCCGTTATCATCCAACGCATTAAAATCATACAAACTCAGCATAGCGCAATACTAAACAATTCTCCGTGACAGCGCAACGTCATATTGTAATTCATGACATTATCGCGCCCGCGGCTCCGCCTATATTTGACCATGGCAAAGATCAACTACTCGGTACTCGACCTGGCAACGGTCATCGAAGGACACACCATCGCGCATAGCTTTAATGACAGCGTGGCCAATGCGCGGCAAGCCGAACAACTCGGCTATACGCGTTACTGGTTCGCCGAACATCATAATATGATCAATGTCGCCAGTTCCGCCACCAGTTTACTGATCGGGCATATCGCCGGGCATACGAAAAGTATCCGTGTCGGTTCCGGCGGCATCATGCTGCCCAATCATTCGCCCTTAGTGATCGCTGAACAATTCGGAACGCTGGACGCCATGTATCCTAACCGGATCGACCTTGGCCTGGGCCGCGCACCCGGTTCAGACCAGGTCACCGCGCATGCCATCCGTGGCGAGAATATGGGCGCCGCCTTTCATTTCCCGCAAGATGTCGCGGCCTTACAGCATTATTTCGCCGGCGACCACCCCAATGGCGTCAGCGCTGTACCGGGTGAAGGCGCGAACGTCCCGATCTGGATCTTAGGTTCCAGCCTCGACAGCGCACGCCTGGCCGCCGCCAAAGGCCTGCCCTATGCTTTCGCCAGCCACTTCGCACCTGCTCTATTCCTGGAAGCGATCGAATTATACCGTAAACAATTCCAGCCATCAGCGCATCTTTCAGCGCCTTATGTCATGGCTTGCGTCAACGTGGTCGCCGCCGAAACCGACGAACAGGCCCGCTATTTAGCCACCTCCCTGCAGCAATTATTTAAAGGCATCATCACCGGCCGCCGCCAATTATTGCCGCCACCGGTAGATAACATCGACGATATCTGGAGCCCAGCCGAACGCGAAGCCGCCATGCAAATGCTGCGCTACAGCTTTTTTGGCAGTAAAGAAACACTGAACCGGGAGTTAAGTACATTTATAGAAGCCACCGGCATCAATGAACTCATGGCCAGTTCGCATGTCTATGACCAGCAGGCGCGATTGAGATCCTATCGTTTACTCGCCGAGGTTTTAAATGCGTAATTTCAGGTATAGAGGAGCCGGAAAAACTGTAACGCATTGTTGCGGTTATTCCGATACCCCCTATCCATGGTGGAACAGCCGTTACGACAAGGCGTAAATCTGCCACCGCTAGGCTGTAGGTGGCTCATCATCCAGATCGTTCTCACCACCAGCTTCGTCCGCTGTGCCTTCCGCTGATCATTGTAACGATCTGCGGTAATCGCCGAGCAGCCCCACCACATTAATAAAATCCATCACCGGGCCTTTCTTTCGGGTCGGTCAATAAACTCACTGTCAGTCCCGCCAGGCCCACGGCCAGCAGGTATTCCGCGCTTTGGCGTTATGGCTGAAACCACATACCAACGGCGCAGCCAGCGCAAAGCAACTGACGGCAGCATCGATCATTAAATGCGTTTTAAAGGGCAATACCCGCAGCAATCCCCAGCGGCCTCTGGTCAGCATATTATAAGTTAGCGCCCCAGCCCCTAAGCCGCGGCAAAGTGCTTTCGCAGCCGGTTGTTTAAAGCCCACCAGTTCCGGCAGGGCGGGCACGATCAGCGCATAACTGTAATCGATCAGCCCGTGCAAATCTTTTGAAATCGGTTCGTTCATCGTTGGTTAGCAAGCAAAAAGCCGGCCTTTGCATGCCCGAAAACGCAGATCAGGTAGTTCCCGCAACTCACACACAAAACGGTTGGAATGAAATTTGTTAATTATTAAAAAATAAAATAACATACCTATGAGCACACGAGGAAGTAAAGTGGAAAGACATTCCGTATCGGATCAGCCACACGAATTAAAATACGAAGCGCGTAAAACAGGCAGCAGCCAGGAAAGTATCAAAGAAGCTAAAAAGTCTGCCGGCAATCAGCGCGCAGCGATCGAAAAGAAAGTAAAATGAGCCGCGCGTTCGTCAAAGAAGGAGAATCGGATCAGCTGAAAGATGTTGCGCCGAACATGGCCTCGCTGCTTTTCTTTCTGAAACGGGAGAACGGCGGCGCGGTCTATGAATTGCATACCCGCTTCAGCGACCAACATCAGCGGGAAATACACGAAATGAGCGACGGACTGGGCTATATGCTGAACGAAACGCAGGAATGGCAGGTCGTCTTAGACTAGATCATCATGATAGAACCAGAGAACAACCAGGAACAGACCGATGAGATCGGTAACGAACTAGAAAGCGGTGATGCGGTCAACGCCGCCATTGAGCAACAAGGTGATGATGCCGCGGCGGGTATCCCCCGTGCGGAAGATGCTGCCAAACACGATCCCGAAAATGATCATAACGATGCTTTACAAGGCGCGCCTTAAAGCCGGTGAAGATCGCTACCTATAACATCAACGGCATTAATGGCCGGCTGGACAACCTGCTTCGCTGGTTAAAGGAAGCCGATCCGGCTATCGTCTGTTTACAGGAACTCAAATGCGAACAGCACAAGTTCCCGGAACTTCAACTCAAAGCCGCGGGCTATAATGCTATCTGGCTGGGTCAGAAAAGCTGGAATGGCGTAGCGATACTGGCCAAAAGCGAGATCCGTGTATTGCAGCGCGACCTGCCCGGTGAAGATGGAGAATATACGCATAGCCGTTATATCGAGGCCTTTATAGACGGTATCGTTATCGGCTGCATTTACCTGCCGAACGGCAATCCCTGGCCCGGTCCGAAATTCGATTATAAGCTGCGCTGGTTCAAACGCCTGAGCGCACACGCCAAAAATCTGGTCGACCGCGAACTGCCGGTGATCCTGATCGGCGACTATAATGTTATGCCCACCGAACTGGATACCTATAAACCCGAAAAATACCTGGAGAATGCTTTGTTTCGGCCGCAAAGCCGTAAGGCTTATCAAAAGCTGGTCGCTCAAGGCTGGACCGACGCGATCCGGCATTTGCACTCGAACGAACGTATCTACACTTTTTGGGACTATCTCCGCAATGCCTATGAACGCGACGCCGGCCTCCGCCTTGACCACTTCCTGCTCAATAAAGCCATCGCTCCCCGGCTGAAAACCGCCGGTGTAGACAAAGCGGTCCGCGGCTGGGAAGGCAGCAGCGATCATGCGCCTGTCTGGATCACCCTAAGTGAATAATTCCTGTGTCTCGGTATAATAGGTCGTCCGTCCACCGATCTTCTCTGCTTTGATAGGTTCGCCCTTCGTGGTAGTTTTCAATTTGGCGCTATGCACGGTCATGAAGTCTTTCAGCTCTCCCCGGAGTTCATCACCATTCGCAGATCCGATGTCTTTGATGGCTTGCTTCAAAACGGTCTGCAAACTTTCATATAATTGACCCGCCTGTTTTTCAGGCAGCGCGTTTGCAATGGAAAAAGGCGAGATACCGGCATGGTATAAGATCTCGTCTGCATAAGAATTACCGATACCCCTTAACAGCTTTTGATCCATCAGCAAGGTTTTGATAAGCGTTCGCTTTCTGGCCAATAAGGCCAGCAGGTCGGCTTTGCTCATCTCTAAGGCATCCGGCACCCCGGTCACCGCTGGCTGCAAAGTCGCGGTCGCTTGTTTTTGCAGGTCGATCACGGCGAATCCTTGCTGATCCGCGAAATGAAAAGCCAGGATCTGGAACCGCGGCGCGCCCTCGTCCGTCAAGTCGACCAGTTCGCCCCGGAGCATCAAGTGCAGCCCGAGCACCTGCTCACCGGAAAAATGAAATTGCAAAGTTTTTCCGGAACGCTTCACCTCGATCAGTTCGCGCCCCTCCAACGCGGACTTTAACGCGGTCTCGGTCACATTCAGTTTTTTAGCGACCGTGACTTCGATCTGCTCCAGTTTTTTACCCTTGAATTTTTTGTTCAGTATCTTAGCGAACACGGTTAGATCAGGAAGTTCTGCCATAATATTTTCTTTAATTTATTCAGCTTCCCAGATAAAGCGCCACTTTGGACAACAGTTCCGGGATCTCAAAAGGTTTATCAATATAGCCATCCGCCAGGCAACTGGCGGCGGTTTCCGCCAGGTTCCGGGTCGCCGAGATTAGCAATACCGGTATATGCTGCGTTTTAGGCCCGGTCTTCAACTGGTAACAGATATCCCGGCCGGTCTTGCCGTCCAGCCAGTTATCGATCAGCAGCAGATCGGGCGGATCTTTTTCGATCTCATAAACCGCCGTTACATCCCGGCCCTGGCGAACCACATGACCAGCATCTTCCAATATCCGCGTGATCAATTCCAACATATCAGGGTCATCATCAATGACCAGAACAGTGCCCATTTTCATCAGCGAAAAATAGAAATAATTTACAGATCATAGGACTCCCGGATATAAACGAATAAGCCGGGCTTGATATCGTCAACGGTCGAAACGCGAATATGATTCTCGAACTTCTTACCCACCGCTACGCTTTTGATCACCGGCTTCTCCGGATGCGCGACCGCCGAATAGAACTTAATGTCCAGCTCCTTTTTCATCGGCCGGATAATTAAAAACCCGACCCGCCGCGTGAAAACGATACAATTCGGCGTCACCCCTATCAGCACCTTCGGCCAATCCGCCGCCTCCGCCAGGATCTTATCAAATGCCAAAACCAGTTCCGGCGAACGTCCTTCGAACAAACTATCCAGATCGACCCGCTGACAATAATGCCGGTAATCTTTCCAGGGTAGTTCGCGATCACATTTCGGGCAGGTCCAGCTCATATTGTCACTCTCGATGCCTCAGGCTGCTTCCAGGAGGGCTATCGCTTCTTCATTGCCTTGCTGTGCCGCCAGATCAAATACCGATAAACCGCGGCTATCTACTAAAGTTGTATTCGCGCCATGGGCTAATAATAATCGCACCAGTCCATTCCGGCCGAACATGGCCGCAAACATCAACGCGGTGCCGCCATTACCATGCTGCAGGTCCAGATCAGCACCATGATCGATCAGCAGTTCTGCTACATCAGCATAGCCTTTAAAACAAACGCCCATCAAGGCCGTGTTGCCGCCAAAATCACTCGCATTTACATCAGCGCCGGCTTCGAGTAATAGGCGGGCCGCTTCAAGGCGATCGTTGTAACAGGCAATAATTAAAGGGGTATAGCCCTTTTCATCGCGCCCATTCAATTCTGCGCCCTGCGCGATCATTTCTTTTATGCGATCAGCGTCGCCCTGCCGGGCGGCGCTGATCAGTTGTAAGGTCATTTCCATATTTATGCGGGGATTAATCTTGGTTTTTCACGCTCCCAGAAACGGTGTTGCGCGATCGCTTTAACAAACAGCGCCGCAAATTTCTTGTCAACGGCGCCAACTAATATGCCTTCCTTCAGCACGCTGTCTTCTGAATAATCGGCAGGCAGTTTTTTGCTGAAATAAGTAGCGTCGATCACCTGCATTGCGTCTTCCGCCGCAGCGATGGCTTTGCAGTGTTTAAAGGCCTCGTTCAGGAAATGTACCGCGTTAGCTTCCGCTTCCAAGCTTGCCACGCAATTGGTACCCCCGGCCACGTAAACCGCGTCAAACAATACCGAGGCGGCGCCTAAAAAGCTTTGGTCTACCTCGATCTGCTCGTCATTTTCAGCCGTGATAAAACCTAATTTGGGTGCGATGACTTCCACCACCGCGCCTTCAGCTTCCAATGCCGATTTGATTGTAGTTAATGAACCGGCATCAACGCCGTCTGCCGCCAGTATAGCGATCTTTCGGCTGGCAATACTGTCTTTCAGGGTATTAGCCATGCTTAAAGCTGCCGATTTGGCTAACGAGCCATCGACTTGTATTGATTGATAATCCGCCGGGTTTCCATCTGCGGGTACATTTAGATTACCCGGGACCGTTTCGGGGATACTTAAACCTAAGTTATAGGCCACTTGCGTAGTTAAACCCATATCGATCTGTGATAAAACGCCCAGCATCCGCTCGCGGACCACTACCGTTTTAACTTTGCCTAATTCAAAACTCAGGGCATCCACGATGTGGTTCTTCTCCGGTTCTGATTGACTGCGAAAGAATAAACGCGCCTGACTGAAATGGTCAAAGAAACTTTTACTGCGCGCCCGTACTTTGCGAGCCTCGATACGTTCCTGGTAAGACACAAAGCCGCCATCGGCCTCCTTGACCTGCTGCGGGTCGTTGTTCCCCAAAGAATTGGGACCGTAACTGGTTTTGCCCCGGTTAATGGTTTGGCGCATAAAGCCGTCACGCTGGTTATTATGCACCGGTACTACCGGCCGGTTGATCGGGATCTCCTGAAAGTTCGGCCCGCCCAAACGGGTCAGCTGGGTGTCTGTATAAGAAAATAAGCGTCCCTGCAATAAGGGGTCATTGGTAAAATCGATGCCCGGTACAATATGCCCTAAGTGGAAAGCGATCTGTTCGGTTTCCGCAAAGAAATTATCCGGGTTACGGTTCAAGGTCAGTTTACCCACGCGTTGTACCGGCACCAATTCTTCCGGCACCAATTTGGTCGGGTCAAGCAGGTCAAAATCAAACTTGAACTCATCTTCTTCGGGAATGATCTGCAGGCCTAACTCATATTCAGGGAAAGCGCCGCTTTCGATCGCGTCCCAAAGGTCACGGCGGTGAAAGTCCGGGTCTTTGCCCGAAATATTTTGCGCCTCGTCCCAGGCCACGGCATGCACGCCTAAGAGCGGCTTCCAGTGAAATTTCACAAAGCTGGCTTTGCCTTCGGCATTGATCAGGCGAAACGTATGTACGCCAAAGCCTTCCATCATGCGATAACTGCGTGGCAGGGCGCGGTCGCTCATGGCCCACATGACCATATGCGCTGATTCGGGTGTCAAAGAAATAAAGTCCCAGAAGGTATCATGTGCCGAAGCCGCCTGCGGAATTTCGTTATCCGGTTCGGGTTTCACGGCGTGGATCAGATCCGGGAATTTGATCGCATCCTGGATAAAGAAGACCGGCATATTATTGCCCACCAGGTCGAAATTGCCCTGCTCGGTGTAAAAGCGCACGGCAAAGCCCCGCACGTCCCGTGCCAGGTCGCTTGAACCGCGCGAGCCGGCTACTGTTGAGAAACGTACGAAGACCGGTGTTTCCACTTCGGTATCATTTAAAAACCCGGCTTTGGTATATTCAACCAAGGGTTTGTATACTTTAAATACCCCGTGCGCGCCCGAACCACGGGCATGCACCACGCGTTCAGGTATGCGCTCATGATCAAAATGCGTGATCTTCTCCCGCAGGATAAAATCTTCCAGCAGTGTCGGACCACGATCCCCGGCTTTTAGAGAATTCTGATCATCGTTGATCGGCAGTCCCGTATTGGTCGTCATTTTTTCACCGGCGCTGTCGGCGGTGTGCGGCGCCAGACTGGCGGTTTTGGTATTTTCAGGCTGCGGGGCCAGTTTTTTATCGATAGCCGATTCGGTACCTAATTTGGGTGATGGTTTCTTGTTATCCATAATTTTTAAGCTTCGTCAGCAGCGCTATAGTTGATATCGGCTTCCGCCACTTCGGTTAATTTTTCATCCGCGGCCTTCTCTTCGGTAAGCGTCTGGGCCAATAGTTCGGCCACCTTTTCCAACCCCAGGGTGATTGCCAACTGGTGCAAGCCGCCATAGCTCGCGATCTCGTAATGCTCCACCTTTTGCGAAGCCAGGATGATACCGACATCGCGTGTAGCGGTACCGGCTTCGGTACTTTCAATGATCGCTTCGCCTTCTTTAGCCAGGCCTTCCATCGCGTCACATTTCTGCGCCTGCACTTTTTCGCCCAGCAGTTCAAATACTTGCTCGAGCCGGCTCACATGGCCCTGTGTTTCAACCAAGTGATTTTCGATCGCTGCCGCCAGTTTCTTGGATGTTGCGGCCTTGATCATTTTCGGCAGACTCTTGACCAGGTGGTTCTCCGCCCAGTAAATGTCCTTAATGCCATCGGTAAATAATTCCAAAAGAGCCGGTTGCTCCTTCGGCGTAGTTTTGGTACTGAATTTCGGTTCCCCGGATTCTTTTTTCATAGGTAAAATATATTATTTGAGGTCTTAAATGGTCAGAGTAAATCGTAGCTGGAAGGATCGGCTCAGAGCTTTTACAACAAGTGGAAATAGGCTTTGTTTAATTAAAAGGAAAGGAAATTTAACTGATAGCTGGAATCAACTGATTTTAAGGATTTACGGAACTGCCGCTATCGGAAACAGAAGATCAAACTGAATCGAAAAGGAATCGCTGGCTAACCCGATGAAATTTAAATAATAAAAAACAATAATGATAAAAGCGTAGTATGCTAAATGACTATTTTTACCGGTGCCTAATTATATCAAACCGGTTTCTTTATTAAACCATGTTTTAAATTATTGAACAATGATGCCATTTAATAAGGGAAACCAACTGTTGTCAGCCCTGCTCAAAAAAGACAGCACCCACTCCGGTAAGGCCGCCATCCGGTTTTATAACCGGCATTTTCTTCCGTTCCTGGGGCTGACGGTCCTACTTGGCTGGCTGCTCTACAGCCGTACCGCTTATAATACGCCTGCAAACCTTTTGCTCCTGACCACCGTGGCCGCGCTGGGATTTGCTTTATTCCTGCTCTTTAAACTTTACCGGTCGGAATACCGGCAAAAAGTCGCCGTTTCCCGCAGCCGAGTCAGCGAGCTTCGTTTTGACAAAATATACGAATCCGGCATGATCCCCTTGCTGATCGCTAATATGGATGGCAGTGTCAAACAGGCTAATGATGCCTTTTTAGCCATGATCGGTTACACCCAGGAAGACCTGAGTGCAGGCCTGATCAACTGGCGGGAATTAAGCGCTCCTGAATATGCGGAGGTAACCGAGCAGGCCATCCGACAGTTACGGGAAACAGGTGCCTGCGAACCCTTTGAAAAAGAATATATCTGCAAAAATGGGCAGCGCATCAATGTATTACTGGGTTCAGCGATGCTACCGGAGGAAGGTGACGGTGAAGTAGTGGGTTACGCGTTAAACATTACGGCGCACCGGGAGGCGGAGAAAAGAGAGAAACTATTAGCCGAACAACTCATCCAGCAGCAAGCAGAAATGCTGCGGGTTTTCATGACAGCCCCGGCTGCTATCCTGATCAGGCGTGGGCCGGAACTCAAACTGACCTTTGCCAACAAGATCGCGCTGGAGCAGATCAGCATGGGCGATCCGGAAATCATCGGTAAGAGCATGGAAGAATCGTTAGCCATGATGAAAACCGATTTTAAGCCCGCTGTCTTCCGTCACGTTTACGAGTCCGGAAAATCCTTCACCGGCAAGGCTTTTCATATCCTGCATGACCGCTACGGTACCGGCGAACAGGTGGATACTTGGTACGATTTCGTACTGGAGCCGTATTACGATGAGCAGGGCAAGATCGACGGCGTGGTGACTTTTTCTTTTGAGGTCACCGGCCTGATGAAGGCTAACCGGGAACTCAAACTGAGTGACGACCGTTTCCGTTTCATCACAGATGCCATCCCGCATAAACTATGGACCTCCGGCCCGGACGGTCAGGCAACTTATTATAATCGCGGCTGGTATGATTATATCGGCGCCGATGGTTTTGAGTCCTTAAAGGCAAAAATCTGGGACGCTATTCACCCTGATGATCTGGCCAGGGTTTCCGTGATCTGGCAGGAAGCCGTAGCCCGGCAGGAGGATCTGGAGATCGAGCAACTGCTACGCCGGCATGACGGCGAATACCGCTGGCACTTAACCCGCGTCTGCGTCTGCAAGAACAGTGAAGGCCAGGTGATCATGTGGGTGGGATCGAGTACCGACATTCATGAGCAAAAATGCGCGCAGGATGCGCTTACAGCCAGTGAGGCTCATTTCAGGACCCTGGCCAACACCAACTCCCTGCTCATCTGGCAAACGAATGAACGCGGCGAAACCATCTTTGTGAATGATACCTGGCGGGCCTACACCGGCATCACGGCGGAAAAAACAACCTTTGGCGACTGGCTGGCCGACATCCACCCCGACGACCGGACGCAGGCTGCCGCGGCTTTTAAAGAAGCCAACGAAAACAAAAAGCCATACCAGTCCAAATACCGATTCAAAGATATTCGTTCTGATGCCTACCGCTGGATGCTAGACAGCGCACAACCCGTTTTTAACCCGGACTTCAGCGGTTATATCGGCGCTATGACCGATATTCATGACCAGGAGCTGGCCAAACTGGCCATGGAAGAACTCACCCGTAAAAAGGACGAGTTTTTTACGATCGCCAGCCATGAGCTGAAAACGCCGATCACCACGATGAAAGCTTCCCTGCAGATCCTACAGCGTATGACCGAACAAACCGAAGGCCTGGGCCAAACGCTGCCTTTCATTACCAAGGCCAACAAGCAGGCCGTCCGCCTGACCGGGATCGTTAATGATCTGCTTGATATTAATAAGATACAGTTTGGGAAGCTCGAGTTGAATCCTTCCAGGTATCTCTTTAATGAATCCCTGGAGGAATGTATCGGGGAGATCCGGTTGCAGTACCCGGAGCGGATCATCCGGCTGGAAACAGACCTGGAGCTGGTCGTATGGGCGGACCGTGTCCGCATCGAACAGGTGCTTCTGAACCTGCTGATCAACGCGCTCAAATATTCGCCAAAAGATAAGCCGGTCAGCATCAACTTGGCCAAAGAGGAAAACCAGTTCCGGTGCGCCATCAGCGACCAGGGTATTGGCATCCCGGCTGAAAAACAACCGCTGGTTTTTGACCGCTTCTTCCGAGTGCATGAAAATTCCCAGCATTATTCCGGCCTGGGCATGGGACTTTATATCTGCGCGGAGATCGTTAAACAGCACCGCGGCGAGATCGGTGTGACCAGTGAGGAGGGCAAAGGCTCCACTTTCTGGTTTACATTACCCGATTTTATTAAAGTAGTCTGATATCGGCCGTGTAAGCATATTGCAAAACGGCGGTTACCTGCGGGGTCAGCAAATGGACATCATGCCGCACATGTAGGGGGATGTCCAGGTAATCGCCTGCGGCGAGCTCAAATACCTGGTTACCGATGGTGCAGGCGCAGCGCCCTTCCAAGATAAAAAAACTTTCCGCATAGGTATCATGGACCTCTTCGGGAACGTCGACTTTAGCAACGACCAACGATTGGACGTACTGATCATCGCGGCGAAACTCATGTATGAACAATGATTCAACCGGCTCGGGGGGCATTAATGGCGTCATGACTTTCAGCCAGCTCAGGTGGTTGGCATATTTGCCGGTTGGCGGTAAATGATTCAAGTCGAGCTCCTCGCCGGCAAAATTAAGGCGCGCCAGTATTTTGTCTTTAAGTGGGACCTTTGGTGGCCTGGCTCCTGCGCGTAGCAATGTCTCCAGTAACCATTCCGCCGAATCCCGTTGACCGGGAAGGTCATCATCAAATAAACCAAAAGCATTAGCGCTGATCATGCGTTAAAGATAAGCAACTTGAGTTAAATTTTCTGGGCTCCGTCATATCTTATGAGGTTGTTGTTTTTTGTCGCATTTGCCGATTCAGCCAACGCCGTTGTAGCATTTATAACGCATAAGTTGTAAATTATTCGTCGCGTGAGGTCAACGCCGGATCACTCCCATCCGCTTTTTCTTTAAAAAAGTTGATGTTTGCGCTTGTCGGGAAAATATATTATGCTTTTAACGTTGCTTTCAGCATTTGGACTGCCTATTGCACCACTGAATAAAACAAAGCAACATGACCAAGCGAATTTTAGTGATCGATGATGATGAAGAAATTTTGGAGATCCTGAATATTATATTTCAGGAGGAAGGTTATAATGTGGTGATTTCTAACAATGGCGATGCCGCCGAACATATCCAGGTTATACACCCGGACCTGATCCTGCTTGACGTACGTATAGCCGGCAGTGCAAAAAGCGGCGCGCAGATCTGCGCCGAGATCAAATCAAAGTATAAAGACCGAGAATTACCTGTTATCCTGGTTTCGGGGGAAGCGGACCTTGCTATATTAGCCAGCGAATGCGGTGCGGATAGATTTATCTCCAAACCTTTCGATATCACCGACATGGTCATGCAGGTCAAATCTTTATTGGTATAATCAGGAAGGCAATACTATCTTAGTAGCTTATTACTACTTATGAGCGAGCAACCCAACAGATCAAAGCCGGAACAAAAGATCAATTTAGGATCTAAAAAACTAAAAACATTTTTTATTACCCACCTGGATAAGATCTATGCTGCCAAAGCGCACCTGGTTACGCGTTTACCAAAAATTGCCGGCGAAGTTCATTTTGCTGACCTTAAAGCGGCCATCAATGAGACTGCCGGAGACGTGGAAAAGCAAATGGCCCGCATGGAAGTTATCTACGAGTTACTAGACGCGCGTATGAATGACGGGCGGCACAGCGGCCTGGCCGGTCTGGTGGATGACGCGTTTGAAACCATCAATACGCACAAAGCCGACCCGGAACTGCGTGACCTCTCGATCGCTTTCTATTTGCATAATATCGAAAGTATGGAAATGGCCTCCTTCCAGATCCTCCAAATGGCCGCCGTAAAACTGAAAAATAATCAGGTTAAACAATTATTGAAAGAAAACTATGACGAAGCCAAAGCCGACCGTACCCTGGTGTTGCTGATCGCTTCTAAGTACGTTACCTCAGGCGATAATATATAAGGCAAAAGCGTCTGCGGCCAAACAAAGCGTTAATAATCTTGGTTATTAAGCCATTATTTTAACGATTAGTCAGCTGTGGATACTTCCAATAAAGGGGAATTTACTTTTTCCAACGAAAATATAAAAAATGATTTCGAGTTGCTGAAACAGGCGCTCGATGCTTCGCTATCCGGCATTATCATTACCGATAACCGTCAGCCGGATAACCCGATCATTTATTGCAATAAAGCTTTTGAGCAGATCACGGGCTATTCCCGGACACACATCATCGGTCATAATTGCCGTTTCCTGCAAAAGGACGACCGTAACCAGCCTGAGCGCGAAAAGCTGCGCCTGGCCATAGCAAAAGGGGAAAGCTGCGTGGTCGATATCCGCAACTATAAGCAGGACGGCACGCTTTTTTGGAACGAGCTTTACCTGTCGCCGATCAAAGACGAGCAGGGCGAAGTGACCTATTTTGTCGGTGTCCAAAATGATGTCACCCGCCGGAAAAAAGCCGAGGATGAACTGCGCACTAACCAGGCCAAAATGGAACAGCGGATTGCCGAACGCACCCAGAGCCTGCGCGAAAGCGAAGAATACCTGGCCAGTATCGTGCAGACTGTTCGTGAAAGCCTTATTGTGCTGACCCCTGGCTATGAAGTGATCACCGTGAATGACCATTTCCTGCGCACCTTTAAAGTTTCCCGGGAAGAGACCGAAGGAAAAAGCCTGTTCGCGCTGGGTAACGGCCAGTGGGACATAGAGGAGTTGCGCCGCTTACTTCAGCAGATATTGCCGACCAATAATCCGGTAATTGATTTTGAAGTAACGCATGATTTTCCACATATCGGTAAAAAACTGATGTTGGTCAATGCACACCGTATCGAACTGGAGGGCCAGTACAAAGACCGTATCCTTATCGCGATCGAGGATATTACCGAACGCCGGTCGATCGAGCAGCGAAAAGATGATTTCCTGTCGATCGCCAGCCATGAATTAAAAACACCGCTAACCACTATCAAGGGGTATGTGCAAATTATCAAACGTCTGATACCTGGTAACGCCGATGAAAAACTGTTGAATGCTGTGGAAAGAATAGCACTGTACGTAAACAGGCTGAATAACCTGATCGGCGAGCTGCTTGATGTATCCCGTATCCAGTCGGGAAACATTGAATTACATAAAGATCCTTTCGACTTTGACCACATGGTTCACGAAGCGGTAGACACGATCCGTCACGGAACTCATACGCACGAGATCATTATTAATGGCGAAACAAACTGCCGATTTAACGGGGATGAATCGCATATCACCCAGGTAGTGACCAACTTGCTGAGCAACGCCGTCAAATACTCACCCGATCATCGACAGGTACAGGTTCACCTTTCTGTACTCAGTGACTTTATTAAAGTGGCGATCACTGATCGTGGTATGGGGATCTCCCGTGATGAGCAGCAAAAGATCTTCGAACGCTTCTACCGCGTTCGGGATATCCAGCAACATTTTCCCGGGATGGGCATCGGCCTCTACGTTTGCGCCGAGATCATCAAAAATCACGGCGGTTCGCTTTGGGTAGAAAGCGAACCTGGCAAAGGCTCCACCTTTAGTTTTACCCTGCCACTAGAGGATGCGAAAGGAGCGGAAAATGTCAGCTAAGATCCTGATCTGTGATGATGATGAAGGTATACTCGATCTGGTCGACCTGGTACTGGGTAGCGAAGGGTTTGAAACGATACCGGAGATCAACAGCCTGAATGTCGCGAACCTGGTCAGCAAGGAAAAGCCGGACCTGATCGTGCTTGACCTGTGGATGCCGGTTTTATCCGGTGACCAGGTATTGCATAACCTGCGGGCGAACGCGCAAACCAAAGATCTGCCAGTACTGGTCATATCAGCCAGCACCGACGGTAAGGATATCGCCATGAATGCCGGCGCAACTGACTTTATTCCCAAGCCATTTGACTTGGAGCAGTTGTTGGATAAAGTAAAATCTTTACTGCCCGTGAATTGAAAGGTCCGGCCCGTTAAAATACAGAGAGCCATGACGACCATCATGGCTCATGCTTTCGACACAACGAATTATAACTGTGAATCGTTGCTGCGATCCGTCTCATCCAGATCGCCCTGATCGGAGTCCATGTCCGTACGTTGCGCATCCTGATCACGGTAGTCGGCGCCTCCTGCCGATTGCTGTTCCTGCTGGCTGCCGCTGTTCTGACCCGGACTCCAGCGCTCATTATTGTTGTTATTAGCCGCAGCTAAATTTCCCTGGCTGTTGTTTCCTGATTGCTGTTCCTGCGGATTATTATTGATTCCGCTGCTTTGGCCCGGGCTCCAGCTTTCATTATTGCCGCTGCTGTCAGCCTGTTGCTCCTGCTGATTAACCCTGTTCATGTTTTGCTGGTCAATGCCCTGAGCATTTTGTTCTCCTGAACCAGTGCGCTGATTCTGATCATTTCGATCAAATGATCCTCCGTTATTGTTTTCCATAATGTAAAAATTTAATTGGTATAGGAATAACACCCCGAACCAACAGCTTGTTTCTCAAAAGTTAATTTTTTTTCAAAATAGTAATTTAAGCGCTGCCCGGCTCAAACCATGAAATGATTTGGCTGTTAAAGATTGAGAGCTATGGAAACTAATTTGAACCCCAACGATTACCAGGATAAATTCGCCGAATGCGACGAGCGGTTCGAAGCGATCTTTCGCTTAACCTCAGCCGCCAGTAAGATCATTGACAGCGATCTGACCATTTTGAGGGTCAATGATGCTCTGGCTGACCTGATGGGTTATAGTGCAGATGAGCTGGTAGGTACCAAGATACTTGATTATGCCTGTGCAGAAGATAAGCAGCACTGGCACGAACTGCAGGATGCCATGTGGCACAAATTTAAGCCCAATTTTCACCTGGATGCCTGTATCAATAAAAAGGACGGCTCGCTAGCCTGGGTGCACGTAACCACCATTGCCTTTAAAGAAAGCGATGTTTCATACGCTTACACTATACTGGACGATTTTACGGCCTGGAAACAGTTGCAGGAGAGTGAGCAAAAGCTCAATACGGCCCTGCAATATTCAAAAATGGCCGTCTGGGAACTTGACCTGCAGGACCGCAAAATCACACGCTCCGAAGGTTTTGACCGCCTGTTTGGTCTGACCGACCGGCAACAGGTTTGCGACGAGGAAACACTATTAGACTTGTTCCTGCCGGACGACTGTGAGCAATTACAAAACTTACTTACTACGATCAAACCCGGCGAGAACTTTGATTTTCAGGGCCGCATCCGCACGCAGGACGGCATCATCAAATGGATCAATTTCCAGGGCAAGGCGGAAAGGACATCGGCCGGCAAAGAAAAAGTGTTAGGCACATTATATGATATTACCCGAGATAAGCTGGCCGAAAGAGAAAAAGACGACTTTATCAGCATCGCCAGCCATGAACTCAAAACCCCGCTTACTTCGTTAAAAGGCTCCTTGCAGGTGCTCGAACGCATGAAAGACACGCCGACAGCGATGTTCACCACCATGGTGCAGCAGGCTGTTAAAAGTATGGACAAAGTCACCACGCTGGTGGATGAACTGCTCAATGCCGGCCGCGTTGCCGAAGGGCAGTTGCATTTAAAAAAGGCCCGCTTTAATTTATCCAAGGCCATCGACGAATGCTGCCTGCACGTTACGGCGGCCGGAGCCTATCACCTGGTAACCGAAGGTGACAAGGATCTGGAAGTCGAAGGCGACGCTGAACGTATCCAACGCGTTGTAGTTAACTTTGTCAACAACGCGGTTAAGTACGCGCCGCGATCAAAACAGATCATCATCCGGGTTGAGCAACAGTCAACCTCTGTCAAAGTGGCTGTGATCGATAAAGGGCCTGGTATTGCCGCGGTAAAGATCCCGCACCTTTTCGATCGCTTTTACCGGGCTGATCAGAGCGGTGAACAATATTCCGGTCTGGGGCTGGGTTTGTACATATCCGCCGAAATCATTAAAAAACACGGCGGCGAGATCGGTGTAGACAGTCAGCCCGGCTACGGCAGCACCTTTTGGTTCACCTTGCCAAGCAATAGGAATGATTGAAAACCATCCGATCTATCGCTTGTTGAACAAATACAGTTAAATATCAAACTATGGCAACCAGAGGATTAAAAGTGGAACGCAACTCCATATCAGAGCAACCGCACGAATTAAAGTACGAAGCAAAAAAAGAAGGCACGTCGGCCAAAGCCGTATCAGCAGCTAAAAAGTCGACCGGAACTAATGAGCGGGCGACGGTCGAAAAAAATCTGGCACTAAAAAAATAACGAAAGCCACTCAAGGGGCTTTCACATCTCCCGACAGTATGAAACTCGGACCTGAAATACTCAAAGTACTGCATAAACCCTACGCGCCCGAACAGTTTATCCACGAACGTTTTGGCCGCTATGACCTCGCCTTCAGAACTGACGCATTGGGCCGGCCCGTTTTGTTGTTTATGGGAAAAGCCGACGCTGATGGCAATATCAAAGGCGAGCGCTTTGCCCGACGGCTGATCACTGATAAAACAGGCAAGGTCATTAAGGACCATTGGGATAATAAAGGCAAAGCGTGATGAAGATCGCGACCTATATGGAGCAAGACATTAGCAAAAAGCAAAACCATTAATATGACAAAAGTACTCAGCAGTTTGATCGGCGGCATTGCCGGAGCGGTCGCCTTGAACGTTCTACACCAAGCGGTCAAACAATTCGACCATGATGCGCCGCGTGTCGACCTTATGGGTGAGGAAGCATTATCCAAGGGACTAGAAAAGATAAGTATCGAGCCGCCGACCGGCGATAATTTATTTGCGGCCACCATGGCTGCCGATCTCATCAGTAATGCCGCCTATTACAGCCTGATCGGTTACGGAAAAAAAAAGCAATTGCCTTATATCGGCCTGGCCACCGGCCT
Organism: Mucilaginibacter sp. A3364; assembly: GCF_059690715.1. Lineage (NCBI taxonomy): Bacteria > Pseudomonadati > Bacteroidota > Sphingobacteriia > Sphingobacteriales > Sphingobacteriaceae > Mucilaginibacter > Mucilaginibacter sp. A3364. Next base: position 1,530,572 of record NZ_JCAWED010000001.1, on the reverse strand, counting down.
AGCCGCCGGTATCGGTGCGCTGACACTGACCAAGCCTATGGGCTTAAGTGATGCACCCGTTACCCGAACAGACAAGACTAAAGTATTAACGGTGGCCTGGTATACGTTCGGCGGCCTGGTAGCCGGCACGGTGATGAAGGCCTTACGCAAATAAAGATTATTAATGGAGTTTACGGGATTTGTAAAGGTCAAGGGCGCCAGGGAGCATAACCTTAAAAATATCAGCCTGGAGATACCGCGTGATGCCCTGGTGGTATTTACCGGTATTTCCGGTTCGGGTAAATCTTCGCTCGCGTTTGGCACCTTATATGCTGAGGCGCAAAGAAGATATCTGGAATCCGTTTCCCCTTATGCCCGCCGCCTGTTCAATCAGATGGCTATCCCGGAAGTAGACGAGATCGAAGGCTTGCCGCCGGCCGTAGCTTTACAGCAGCAGCGCGGCGGTTCATCGACCCGCTCTTCGGTCGGCAGTGTAACTACACTATCCAATCTACTGAGGATGCTGTACTCCCGTGCCGGCGATTACCCTGATGGACAAGGCATCATTTACGCCGAATCGTTTTCGCCGAATACGCCGGAGGGGGCCTGCCCGGAATGTCATGGGCTGGGCAAGATCTACGAGATCACCGAGAAAACCATGGTACCGGACGATACGCTCACGATCCGGGAGAAAGCTATTGCCGCCTGGCCCTCGGCCTGGCAGGGACAGAACCAGCGCGACATCCTGACCACCATGGGCATCAGTATCGATACGCCGTGGAAAGATATGTCCAGGAAAAATAAAGACTGGATCTTGTTCACCGAAGAACAGCCCGTGGTACCGGTCTATTCGGGCTATACCCATGAAGAAATCCAGCGCTTCATCAAAAATAAACGCCAGCCGGATTATATGGGCACCTTTACCGGTGCCCGCCGTTATGTCCGCCATACCTTCGCCAATACGCAAAGCGCGCTGATGAAAAAACGCGTCAGCCAGTATATGCTCAGCAGCGAATGCCCGCTTTGTCAGGGTAAACGCTTACGACAAGAATCGCTTTCTGTCAAATTCGCCGGTTATGATATTGCCGAAATATCCAGGCTGGCATTGAATAAGCTGGCCATTATTTTCGAGCCTTATGCGACGGGCAAAACACCTGCGCTGAAAAAACTGGAAGCTAAACATCCCGAGAAAGTGGTGGTAGCCCAGCGCATCGCCGAAGATTTCCTTGCACGGGTTCAGGTGATGCTCGACCTCGGTTTAGGCTACCTGACCATCGAAAGAAGCACACCGACCTTATCCCCCGGTGAACTGCAGCGGCTTAGGCTGGCCACGCAGGTCCGCTCCAATTTATTCGGCGTAGTATATGTGCTGGATGAACCGTCAGCCGGCTTGCACCCGGCCGATACCGAAGCACTGTTACGCGCGCTCGATAAACTAAAGGCCTCGGGCAATTCGCTCTTTGTGGTCGAGCATGAGATCGATGTCATTCGCCATGCCGACTGGATCGTCGATGTCGGCCCCGCGGCAGGAGAAAAAGGCGGGCATATTTTATACAGTGGCCTACCGGAAGGCTTGAAAAAAGTCGAGGCTTCGCTTACCCGTCATTATATTTATGATGATATACCAAAACCAGCCAGCGACTCCAGAATCCCCGGCGGCTGGCTAAAACTGGAAGGTATTACCCGCAACAACCTCGACAAGCTGGATGCAGCTTTTCCTTTAGGGGTCCTCACCAGCGTGACCGGTGTTTCCGGTTCGGGCAAAAGCACCCTGGTCAGCCAGGTGTTAGTGGAACTCGTTGCTGAACAATTAGGCTTAAAGGTGGATATTTCCGTTGACAATGAAGCCGATCCGTTGGAGCATGAAGAGGTCGTGACCCTCGGCGGCCAGATCGCCGCCGGCATGAAAAATATCAAACGGCTGGTGGTTGTTGATCAGAAACCGATCGGCCGGACGCCGCGCTCCAACCTGGCCACCTATACCGGCCTTTTTGATCATGTACGCAAATTATTCGCCGCTACACCGATGGCCAAAAGCCGTAAATACGATGCCGGGCGCTTTTCGTTCAACGTTGTCAAAGGCCGCTGCCCACATTGTGAAGGCGAAGGCATGGTCATGGTCGAACTGTTATTCCTGCCCAGCGTTTATACGCCCTGCCCGACGTGCGGCGGAACACGCTATAATCCTAAAACACTGGAAATTCAATACAAGGATAAAAGCATTGCCGAGGTGCTGGGCATGACCGTAGACGAAGCGGCGAACTTTTTTGACGAAGACCCGGCCGTCAGCCGCGTGCTGGAAGTGGTCAGGGAAGTAGGCCTCGGTTACCTGCGTTTGGGCCAGCCTGCAACCGAACTTTCCGGCGGTGAAGCCCAGCGCATCAAGCTGGCGACGGAACTGCAGCGCGCCCAGCACGGCCAAACCTTATATGTGCTCGACGAACCAACTACCGGCTTACATCCTTCAGATGTGGAACGGCTGATGCTCCAGCTCAACCGCCTGGTGGCTGCCGGCAACACGGTGGTCCTGGTAGAACATGATATGCACGTGATCGCGGAAAGCGACTGGGTAATTGATATCGGCCCCGGCGCCGGCGAAAATGGCGGTAAGATCGTGGCTGCAGGTACTCCGGCAGACATCGTTAAAGTCAAACAAAGCCGTACTGCCCCATACCTTGGCAAGTATCTTTAAGGCGAAAACTTCAATCCTAAATCACTAACTTTACAACTCTGGGGTGTAGTTTTACGTAAAAGAGGTGGGGTTATGGAGCGCTTGTCTAAATTTAAAATACCGTTGATCATCATCGGCGCCGCAATGGTCTGGGCTTTGCTTGCTGACCCGCTGATCAATCTCTTGGCGATGGAACTGCAACCGGCCCATCCGGGTCTTTTCAGGAGCCTGATTAATTTTGCCATCCTGCTGCTGGTCAGTTTTACGCTATATTTTGGGATCGGCCGCCACGCCCGCAAGATACGGAAGACCCGGGACGACTACCGCCGCTTATTCGAAGATGTCCCTGTGCCCATGTTTATTTTCGACAGCTCCGATTTCCGTTTTTTGGCGGTCAACACCGCTGCTACTGTCCAATATGGTTACAATTCGGATGAATTCTTACAATTAAAGATCACCGATATCCGGCCGCCGGAAGAGGTCCCCGCCTTCCTGGCTGCCGTCGGGAGTATCCCGGACCGCTATGCCGATGCCGGTCGCTGGCTGCACCGCAAAAAGAACGGGGAGGATTTTTACGTGCGCGTTTTTTCGCACCACATCGTCTTTGAAGGCGTTCCGGCCAAACAAACGCTGGTCATCGATATCGATCAGAAGGTCCGCACCGAAACGGCGCTGGCCGAAAAAACCTCCGAGTTGGAGAACATCCTGGATAGCATCACTGACGGATTTTATGCGCTCAACAGTAACTGGGAAGTCACCTTTATCAACAAAGCCGCTGAAACAGCCCTGGCCTGCACCCGGGCGGAGATCATCGGCAAGAATCTCTGGGACTTCTTTCCACGCTCCCGTGATGGCCAGTTCTATGCCGAATATGAGCGGGCAATGAAAGAGAGGGTAAGCGTGCATTTCGAGGAACTTTACGCGCCGCTCGGCGTCTGGGGTTCCATGAATGTTTATCCGACCAGGGAAGGTATTGCCGTCTATTTCGTTGATATCACCAAACAAAAAAAGATCCAGGAAAAAATTTATAATGACGGGCAGAACCTCCGGGCGATCATCAATAACACCCGTGACCTGATCTGGTCAGTTGATCGGAATTCCCGGATCATTACAGGCAACCAGGCTTTCTGGGACCGGGTGAAAGAATTAACCGGCAAAGACGAGGGTGAGGTAAGCAACGCTGATTTCGTACAGGAAAGGGTAAAGGTGTTTTTTGAGAGCTACGAACGGGCTTTCAGCGGCGAAGCATTCAGCCTTGTCCGTCAGCGGGAAACCGGTGGCAGGCAGGTTTACGAAGAGCTTAGTTTTAACCCGATCCGCGACCAGCATAATGCCGTCATCGGTGTGAATTGCTTCCTGCGTGACATTACCGAATCGCAACAGCACCTCCGTAAGATCGAAGACCAGAACAAGCGCCTGCGGGAAATCGCCTGGATCCAGTCCCACCGGGTCCGCGCACCGCTGGCCAGCATACTGGGACTGGTGCAGCTTTGTGAATTGAATGATTCGCCTAATGCGGAGATCATACCGATGCTGAAAGGAGCTGCCGAAGACCTTGACCAGGTCATCATCGAGATCACTGCGCTGACCGACGATCTTAACACGCTCGAAGGAGATGCTAAGCAGGGATCCTGACGGTGAAAACACTGCCTTTTCCCAACTCCGAATTTACTTCAATGCTTCCATGTAATTCCTTAACCGCTTCTTTCACGAGGTAAAGTCCCAGCCCGGTACTCGCGCGGTTACGCTGGGCCATAAAGAATTTGTCAAATATTTTTCGCTGGTTGCTTTTGGCGATACCCAGGCCGTTATCGCGTACTTCCAGGATAACCTGCGGGCCCTCCCTTCTGGATACGATGGTGATTTCCACTGGCGTGTCCTTCGTATAATCAAAGTATTTGATCGCGTTTGACACGAGATTATTAAAAATGGTTTTCAGTTTAAGCGGTGGCGATTTTACCTGGGTCACCCCGAGCGAGATCCGGAAATCTACCGCCCTGCCGGCGGCATCCAGGTAATGCTGCGTATGAATATCGGTGAACAATTGAACCAGGTCGCATTCCCGTGCTGTCTGATTTTCTGCCTCCGCATTCAGCATCGCGCTGATAAATTCATCCTGGCGCGTGATACAGTTCTTCATCATCGATAAATAACTAGCTTTAGCCACCGGATCTGTTTCTTCCTCCAGCAAGCCGATCAAACTGCTTACTGTTGCCAGCGGCGAGCGCAGGTCATGGGTAACAGTAAACATCATTTTATCCAGGCGTTCATTGGTATCCGTCAGCGCTTCATTTTTATCAGCAACCTCATGGTTTAAACGTGCCAGCATCCGGATCATCCGGTCCGCATAGGCCAGCGAGCAGCCAAAGATGACCAGGGTCAGCAAACAATTGCAAATGAAGATATAATGATCAGCTCCCCGTGAAATGAACCCGAACTGACCGGAGAATTCTTCCTCTTTAGCGGTTAACTGTGCTGAAAGCCGGTTGATCTGATTAACCAGTAAACGCTTTTGCGCCTCCGTCAGGTTTTTCAAATTTTGCATTCGGTGGATTGACTTACCAGTTTCCAGCAACCGGCCAACCAGTTCGTCGCCTTCTTCCCAGGTCTTCAGCGCATATTTGAAAGCTGCCAGCCCGTGGAAACGGTGGTGCAACCAGATCATATCCGCGATATCATCCGGATGATTTTTGCCTTTTAAAAAGCCGTCTCGGATAATTTGCTGATCGGACGCACTGATGAGGTTTATCCTCGCCTTCCGGTCGCCTAGCGGCACACTTAGATCCTCCAGGAACAGCCGGTAATCCGAAGCATCAGCCCGGTAAACATAATTGATCAGATGAGCGGAAGCATCCTTCTGGCTTTTGGAATACTGGGATTCCCCGTTAACATAAGCACGGGCGCTGGAAATGATCTTGATCGTATAATAATTCAATAAGATCAGTGCGATCACTGAAACAATGACCAGGGGCAAAAACACGAGGTTTCTTTTGGCTAATATGGCCTTTAAGGCTAATAACGCTTTATTCATTTTACTCTATAGGAATACAGCCGATTTTCCGGTCGGCTAAATGGTTGTGTTCCCTCAACTTCCTAATGCTAAAAGCGTTGCGGTGTGCGCGAATATCAACAAAGCAATTCAAACCCGGAATTGTTTGCCGCACTGACCCGATACCTCTATAGTACTTAATGAAACAGCCCCTGCGTCTCTGTATAATAGGTTGTCCGGCCACCGATCTTCTCCGATTTAATCTTTTCCCCTTTAGCAGTTTGCTTCAGTTTCGGGCTATGTACCTCCATAAAATCTTTTAATTCCCCTCTCAGCTCATCCCCATTAGCTTCCTCTATTTCTTTGATAGCTTTCCGGAGCACGAGGCCAAGGCTCTTAAACAATTGCGACGCAACTTTCTCCGGCAAGGCCCTAGCCACCGAAAACGGCGAAATACCCGCATGATACAGGATCTCGTCTGCATAAGAGTTACCGATCCCGCGGATGAAATGCTGATCCATGAGCAGCGTCTTAATCACCGTCCCTTTTTTAGCCAATAGTCCGGTAAAGTAAGCTTTATCCAGCGATAGGGCATCCGGCGCTTCCACTGGTTTGGGGTTCAACGTTGGGGTTGCCTGTTTCTGCATATCCACTACCGCAAAACCTGTCCCGTTTTTAAAATGGAAAGCCAGGATCTGGAATCGGGGCACCTCATCACTTTCCAGTTCCACCAGTTCACCGCGCAACATTAAGTGCAGCCCCAGCACCTGGCCGCCGGAAAAGCGGAACTGTAACGTTTTTCCTTCCCGTTCAACTTCTTCCAGCTCGCGGCCTTCCAACGCGGCGGTCAGCTCGGCAACCGTAACGTTCAATTTCTTCGCTACCATCACTTCCAGTTTGGCCAGTTTTTGGCCTTTAAACTTACGGGTGAGGATGCGGGAAAATACGGTTAAGTCAGGTAGTTCAGCCATGGTTATGTTTTTTTATACAACACCAATACCGATAAACTGTTCCGCATGAAACCAGCCCATGATACTTAAATTTGCCCGGCCCAGTCATCATCCCGGTCGGCCACCAGCGAACCAAACCAAAGCAAAAAGCCGATCACCAGGACGTTCCGGTGACTGACAGGCACCTGGTGGATCTTTCTGGCCAACAATAAAATGCCATCAACCAGCTGTACACAAAAAAGCAGTGAAAATAACAGTGAACTGTAAAATCCGATCTTCGCTTTCATAGCATCTCCTCTAGATTCTTCAAACGGAAGATCTCTTTAGCAATCAGTTTGCAGTTGAAGCCGAGTTCCTCCAGCGTACAGCACATACTTTTCATTTTCACCGGCAGGTCGTTAACCGTCTCCATCAGATCGATGTGCAGCGGGCAACTGGCCACCATGTCCGGATCACCCTTCAACTGCCGGAATAAACCGTAGGCCGCTTCGCGGTCATTCCCGAAAAAATACTGCCCGTAATCCACATAGCCCTGCGTAGTTTTCAGGCTTAACAGGATATAAAACTGTGTTTCCATAAGCATTAAATACCAAAGGCTCCTGCAAGCAGGAGCCCCGGAATAAAAAACTAATACACTTATTTGATTTCGATCTGGCGGCGTACCGCTTTGGCATCTTCGCGCTTAGCGATATCGATCTTCAAGACGCCGTCCACGTAACTGGCCTCGATCTGCGCATGATCGGCAGTTTCCGGTAGCGTGAACGAACGCACAAACGAGCTATAGCTGTATTCGCGTTTGCTGTAATTTTTTTGCAGGTCTTGCTGCTCAGCAGACTGCTCTACCGAAATGCTCAATTGGTTGCGCTCCAGATTCAGCTTGAAATCTTCTTTTTTAAGGCCCGGCGCAGCCAGTTCCACATGGTAATTGTTTTCGCTTTCGCTGATGTTGACAGCAGGTACGCGGGCCACCATGCGGTCGCTGAAAAAGGTATCATTGAAGATAGAATCAAAAACATCATTAAAGCCTGGCATTAATGTGTTGTTGGTTGGTTTGAATTTAACTAAGGTCATTGCCTATTCTCCTTTAAATTTTACTTTAAAAAATTGTTGAACAAAAGATTAATTAAACTAATACCCTCATTACAAGCACTATGCCAAGGCACTAGCCCTGAAAAATTTACAGTTTTACGCTGAAAAAATTTCAGTGCCGGTGTCAAAATTTCAGCGGTATTACAGGTAATTTTCCATGATCTCCTTAAATAACAGGTTATCCTCGCGCGCTTCATCGTAAGATTCCAGCAGCAGCTGTACGATTTCCCGCTCGTCCATTTTACCGGCGATCGCCATCATCGTATCAAAGGAAGCCTTTTCAATTGATTCAATATTGACCATGTAAAAAATGATCGACAGTTCTTCAGTCGATACGCTATCATCCGTGCCACCGATCGACTGAAATGCCTCATCCAATATGCCCGCCAAACCGATACAGCTTTCCGGCTGATAAAAACTATCCAGCTTAATATAGATGGCTTTGATCCGTTCCAGCTGGTTTTTTACGGCGTCCACCGTTTCCAAGACAGCCTGGTCCAGGTCCAGGAAATGCGAGCTTTTGGCGAGTTCCGGTAATTTTTTGGCTAACTGACTTTTGGCGCAATAGATCCGGTGGAGGTGACTGATAAAAAACCGGCGAAGTTCCTATTAGCCTAGCTTTCTTGGTGGGCGGCGGGCTGTATTTGACATATGGTAATATTTAATAGGATATAAAAACAAAGGGCCGCACGCGGCGGCCCCTCGTAAAACCGTGTTCTATTAATTATTCTACTTCCACTTCAGCGGCTTCGTTCACATAATTCTCCGCCACCTGGGTTAACAGGCTGTCGGCATTTTTTTCTTCGGCTAAGGTTTCGTCCAGCAGGCTTTGTGCCTGGCTGTAACCCAAAGTGCCGGCTAAGGTGCGTAGCGTACCGTAAGAAGCAATCTCATAGTGCTCTACTTTTTGCGCCGCAGATATAATGGCCACGTCGCGCACTTCGGTACCTTTTTCCGTATCAGAAAGTAATTCGGTAGCTTCTTTTAATAAACCTTCCATGGCCAGACATTTCTTAGCCACAGCTTTTTCATCGACCGAATTGAACACGCTTTCCAGGCGGACGATCTGATTTTTGGTTTCTTCCAGGTGAGTCGTAATCGTTTGTTTCAATTCTTCTGAAGTAGCACCCTTGATCAGTTTAGGCAAAGCCGCAGCTAAATGCTTCTCAGCCCAATAGATATCCTTTAACGCATCAACAAATAATTCTTTCAAAGCGCTTTCGGCTTCGGGAGTACGGCTCGCAGCTGCTGCAGCCGCCCGCTTGTTGTTTTTTGTAGGCATAATTGTAAATTTTAATGTTAAAAAAATAATAGAAGGACTGCAATTCTATCGCCCGGAATGATGCAAAAGCTGTTCCAAAAATCACTTTTTGATGGAGCTGATCTCGCCATTTCTTTCCATATAAACCTTGTCGATCCCGGACATTTCTTCCGTCATGGCAGACTTGCGCACGCCCTGCATCAAATCCTCCCGGCAGATTAGCGCTTTCTTCATATTGTCTTCCAGAAACTGCCCATTCTCGAACAGCAGGATCTTTTCGCCTTCGATAAGGCTGGCGAAGGCTTTACTGCGGGCGATCCATGCACCCACCACCCGGTGCAGTAACACGATTACGAAACAGCAAACCACTACCGGCACGAAATCCGAGGCGCCGACGATCGCGCGGCTCATTACTGCGCCCAGCGAGATCGAGATAATATTATCCAGCGGCGAGCGAACGCCGAATGAGCGTCGCCCCGATATGCGGATGAGGATAAGCGCGATCACGAACATAACAACGCCCCGGTCACTCATTTGCAGTGCGTTCAAATCTTTCCCCTCGCCAAAGAGCTTTACTAAGAGTTCCATCGTTTCAGTTGATTAGTTTAACAGCTTCTGCCGCATTCAGGCGCGCGGTTACTTTGAATTGCTTGCCTGCCTGTTGGTTGTAATTCTTAAAAAAATGTTCCAGCTGGTTCAAGATAGCATCCGGCAGTTCGTCCAGTGTGTTAATATCAGAGAACAACTGAGACACTTCCGGCACACCTAGGAACCGGTCGTTGCGCAGCGTCTGGCCGTCCCGTTCCGTTTGCTCGGCCTGCAGGGCACCAATGATCCGGCAATTGATCAGGCAGCCCGGGAACGTGCCGCTCTCCGAAATCACGATGATGTCCAGCGGGTCGCCGTCTTCACCTTTGGTTCCCGGGATCATGCCAAAATCGAACGGGAACACCAGTCCCGCCGGCAATATTTTATTGAGTCGGAAGCGGTTGGTCTCCGGCTCAAAATCAAATTTTTGGTTGAACCCTTTAGGGCTTTCTATCATCACTGTTTTATAATCCGTTGCCATTGCCTATTTTTAAATTAGTTCCACAAAGTCGGGTTGTCCCGCTAAGGTCTTCATGATGTCCAGTTAATACTTATTTCACTGTCACCGGGCACGGTTAGTTCTAAATGGCCTTGTTTCGTTTTTTTGGCCACATAGCTTTCCTGGTCCCCATTGATTGTAATGGTAAACGCCGGCATTTTGCCCTTACCTGTTTTGACCAGCATCAGGCGGGCCGTGAGCCGCCCGTCGCCAGCCAGTCTAAATTTAGCCGGACGGTGCTTTTTAGGCGTGAAACCGTAGGTCGGATAATCGGTAAAGATCATGAACGGCTGCCCGTCCACCTGCATATAATGCCGCGGCAGGATCCCAAAGGCATTACCCGCGCCGTAAACTTCCTGGCCCACCTCGCCTGACTTTTCCCAACCGTCGTGCAGGTCTTCCAGCGCGATCCAGAGACTAGCATCAACTTCGCCGGTTTTCACCTCTTCCGATAACATCTCTGTTGGGAGCATTGTCGGGTAATAATAACAGGCCCGGTCGACCAGGTAACGAATATATTCCGCGATCAGCAGCCGCAGCGATGGCAGGATATCCTGCCCCTCCGCATGCTTCAGGTAATCATGCAGCGCGCAGAACACTTCCTCTTCTTCATAAGCGGCCGTATAGGGCGCGTCCCTTAAAGGGAATAGTGCAAAGAATGAAGGAAAGTTGAGCCCGTAACCATAATTACAATCCCAAAGCCTCACATTGGTAAAAATATTGGCCAGGCATAAATAACTCAATTCTTTATAAATTTCTTTTCCGGTTATCCTATGAAGCCTAAGCAGCGCACCGGCAGAAAATGCAGTGTTATTTGCCTGGTACAATAAATCAAATCCCAGCCCGCACAGTTTCTGCGCGGCTTTTTCGGCTTCCGCTAAATAGCGTTTTTCACCGGTCAGTTCCCAGGCCTGCAGCATCACGTGGGCATATAAACCCGGTACGTCTTTTTCACCGCCTTTACCCGGGCGTGTTTCCGCTTTCAGCACCTCCAGCGTATCCATTTGATAAAATACCGGCCAGTTATAATCAAAATGCCTTGCAACTTTAATGGCGAAGTTAATTGAATCGACAAATAACTGCTTAGCCTGAGCGTCGCCTTTCAGCGCCAGCCGCGACAAGTTAAGTAACGGATGCTGCAAATACCAGGAATCCATCACGAGTGGCTTTTTATGCTCTTCCTCGCCCTTTAAAGCATCTGTAGCCTTTGGATGCCAGCGCATAATAGTACCCAGCTTTTCATCATAAAACGGTGGTAGGCCTTCTTTAATGGTAATCATCATCGGGCAATCCGTGTCCTTCCATTCAACGTAGTCCTGCAAGGGCAGTTGGACTGCCAACTGTACCATGATTTCCGGCGGTGTGGCATAATCGCATACGTAGGCGTTGAGGTAATGTTTACCATTCACCTGTGACCAGCAGCCGGGACTGTCTTGCAGGTCTACCAGCCCTTTATGTAAGATATCCGGCCAATCTTTATAACTGGTAGCCGGTTTGGGAAGTTCCAGGTAAACCGCGGCCAGCAGATCTAAATATTGCCGTACCACTGCCGTTTCATTGGCCGGTACTTCGTCTGATAAAGCAATGACGGCATCTGATAAGACATAATCCTTTCCAGCAGCCAGTGGTTTATTTTTGATCGTTGGCGGTAGCGCGAACCCTACTTCCGGCCACTCCCCGCCGACGGCATCACCCGCTGACGTTTCGGTGTCCTGGTTATAATCCGCCAAAGCGGTCAGGTTTTGCAGATAAAAAACCGATCCCGCTTTTGGCCGGGTCAGGTTAAAATAGAGCTGTCCGGAGCGCGTGCCTACCTGGCTCACCTTAATATCGCCCGCGGCCAGCAAGTCGCTACCCGACGCACCTAAAGGCATAATATCGCGTGGCCAGTAAGGGAACAGCACCGGCGCGGCGGTATGCAGCGTAGTTGTCAATCGCAAAACCGGGCTATCTCCGGCAGGAAGACGTATGACCGATTCATATTCACCCATCAGCGAACCGATCCTCAAGGTAAGGTGCTGGTCCTTTTCCAATATCTTTTTGAGTTCAAGCCGATCGTTCGGCGAGTAAGCCAGGCGAAAAGCCATACGGCAGCCTTTCGGCCATTCTACAACTAGCCAGCATGAATCGCCGGCTACAAAAACTTTAAAGGAATAGCCGAGGGCCTGCTGTTCAAAAACAGGACTGAGGTCCGCGTCATTTAATTGGATATGGGCATTGGAAAGCCAGGCTGAGGTTGCATTCATTGTCGTCAAATTTGATCGTTAAACAAAACTTCAATACACCGGAACGCGTCGGACGGCGCCCATAAAAAACCTAGAACAATAACTTTTCGCTGATAAATTTTGTTTTTAAATTTTCTTTAAGATTTATTTAATTAATTAAAAACATAACTAAATCCCACAGGTTTTGTATATCGAGCCGATCCTCTGCAACCAGCCGAGCCTTAGAAATTATGATGCCCCGGGGCAAATCAAACACAATTTCAAACATATCAGCTACAAATAATCAAATACAACATATGTTTAACTTCAATCATCCTAAAATGAAAAAACTAAATTTATTGATGGCAGGTGCCGTTATCGTGGCAGCCCTGCAGGCTTGTTCCGGCAACCAGAACGCGACGACTAGTGACAGCACTACCGTAAAAACAGATAGCGTGACTACCATTGAAACTGATACAGTGAACGTATTGGCTGATACCGCATTTGCAGCAAAAGCGGCTGTCGGCGGCATGGCCGAAGTTGCCTTAGGTAAAATGGCTGCCGCTAGAGGCATCGATGCTCAGGTCAAAGATTTTGGTAACATGATGACGATGGATCATGGCAAAGCCAATGCAGAACTGATGAGCATCGCCAAAGCCAAGAATATCATGCTACCGGCAACGCTGGACGCCGAGCACCAGGCCAAAAGCGATAGCCTAAGCAAACTGAGTGGTAAAGACTTTGACAAAGGCTATGTAGAGGTGATGGTAGAAGGCCATAAAAAAACGCTGTCGCTGATGCAGTCTGAAGCTACCAGTGGCAAGGACGCGGAGTTGAAAGCCTTTGCGGCCAAAACCGCGCCGGTGGTGCAAATGCACCTGGATCATATCTTAAAGATCCAAAGCAGCCTGAAATAATCATCTGACAGGTTCACATATCACTTTAAGGGAAGCTGCTATCAAATAGCGGCTTTTTTTATCTTTTGCGTCTGCTGACGAAATAGATGCCCAGCGCTAAGCCACTTAACAGCATTCCCGCAATGTATTTGCGGTGGGCTTTAGGTTCGCCCGGCAAACCAAACCCACCGTGGGTAGCCATGCCATAATCCACCGTGGTAAAAACATTACCATCACTTAGCGCAATGGACTTTGCCTGTTTCAGGTAGCGGCGCATGACCACCCCTGTTAACTTCGTCATCAGTTCCGGAAAAATAGCATGACCCAGTTTTAAGAGCGTAGAAGCGCTGCCCACGTAGGTGTTCGCGTCAGGCTCTAGCGCAACTTTGATCATCGCCTGCGCCAGACGCACCGGGTCATACACCGGCGGCGCGGGTTTCAAAACCTTGCCGGTATGGTTGCCCGCATGCTGAATGCCCGGCGTATCCAAAAATGCAGGGAACAGGTCGCAGACGTAGATATCCGGCCATTCAGCCAATTCGCCCTTCAGCGCTTCCGACCAGCCGCGCAAACCGAACTTGCTGGCGGTATAACCCGAGCCATAAGGTACCGGCAGGAAGCCGCCGATAGAAATATTATTGATCAGGATCCCGGTTCCCTGCGCTTTAAAAAATGGCAGCACCGCGTGCGCGCCGTTCATATAACCCAACAAATTCGTTTTAATGACTTGCTCATGCACAGTCACCGGCGTTTTATCAAAATCACCGGCAGCCAATACCCCGGCATTATTGATCCAGACATCGACACGCCCCTGCCAGTCATGGGCTGCATTGGCCAAACCGATCATCGCTTTGCTGTCACTCGTATCCGTGGGCACCACCAGCACTTCAGCTGCTAATTCGCGGCACTCGGCCGCCACTTGTTCCAGGGCTGTCTCATTTCTGGCTGCTAACACTAAATAAACGCCATACAGTGCGAACTCCAGGGCCGCTGCACGGCCTGCACCGCTCGAAGCACCAGTGATCACAACGGTTTGTCCGTTCAGCCTTTTTAAATCTTTCATGCTATTTTATCTAATTCCGCAGCCAGCAATTCTGCCGCTGCTTCAATGGTTTGATGAATAATTGCCTCGCAGGTCCCCTGAAAGACTTTACGGAAACCCGCCTCCCGGCCCTGGATCAGTATAAACACAAACATAGTACCTACAGGCTTTTCCGACGTTTCACTTCCGCCGGGCGTGGTCAGACCGGTAATGGCGACCTGCACATCTGATACGATCAGTTCCCGCAGCCCGTAAGCCATTGCGCGCGTAACCTCCATCGATTCCGGCGTGTATTCGTCGATCATTGCCTGCGGCACGTTCAACAACTGCACTTTCAGGCTGGCATCATAACAGGCGAGCCCTCCCTTAAGCACAGCACCGGATTCTTCGGTCAGCGCAAACGCCGCACAAAGCCAGCCGGCAGTAGCACTTTCTGCCAAGGCAATCTTGAGGCCCTTTCGGGCTAACAACTTACCACACCAACTTATCTTAGCGTTAGCCATGTCTGCTTTGGTTTATTGCTCAGCCTTATGAAAAAGTTTCCTCAACTTATTTTTGGCCTTTTCCAGCGGCGCGCGTTGCCGTCTGCTCAGATTTTTACCGGCGCGGTTCTCATAAAAATTGAGCATTGACATCGCACTTTGAAATGGCGAGCCTTTGAGCCGATCACTCTTTTCTGCAGAATGCTTTAGCGACGACGCTATTTTGTCCGGATCCCTGGATTTAAAGATGTCTTTATCCAGGTCCATTGCGTTGCTGTGTGCTGTTACCTTTCCGGACCACTTTTTGACAAGCTTCTTGTTTTTTTTCATGACTGTTTGATTTTTGCCAGGTTTTTTGTTGCCGGCCCGGTCAACACCTTACCGTTGATATCATATCGTGCACCGTGGCAAGGGCAGTCCCAGCTTTTTTCCTCACCGTTCCAATTCACGATACAGGCCGCATGCGTGCACACCGGGCTGAGCGCATGGATCCCGCCGTCTTCATCTTTATAGGCTGCAACCTTTTCGCCGTTGACTTCGACCACCTTGCCGGTGCCCGGCTGTAACCTTTTCAGCGAGTCGGTTTCATGGATTCCGAAACGGTCCGCCACGAACTTATAGGCTACATCCGCATTCTCTTTCACAAATTCGGTAAAACTATCGACCGGCTTCACGCGGGAGGGGCTGAACACCTTTTGAAATTTACTGCCCCGGCCGGTAATCAGATCAGCTAATATTTTCCCGGCAATACTGCCCAGCATCATGCCGTTGCCGTTATAGCCCGTCGCGCAGTAAACGCCATCAGCAGCCATCGGCATCTGGCCGATATAAGGCAGGCCATCTACTGGTACATAATACTGGCTCGACCAGCGGTACTTAACTGATGAGATATGATAATATTTGCGGATATATTTTTCCAGGTCGGCAAAGGCTTTTTCGGGATCTTCGTGGCCGGTCTTATGATCCAGGCCGCCAACCAATAATAGCTGTTCGCCGTCAACCAGGTGCGTACGCACATAGTGGTAAGGCTCCTGCGTATCATAGATCAGCGCATCCGGATAGCTGTCGCTTTTTAGTTTAACTGCCATCACATAACTGCGGTAAGGCGCGCACTCGAAATTGAACAGGTTAATATTTGGCGGCATATGCGTTGCGTACACTACAGTTTTGGCGCGAATCGAGCCTGTTTCCGTATCGGCGGTATGCACGCCGTCAGCAAATGAAATATCCTTAACTAATGTATTATCCAGGATAGCACCGCCTGCTTTCATAAAGGCATCTTGCAGCCCCAGCAAATATTTCAATGGATGAAACTGTGCCTGGTTCTCCCAGACCAGGGCCTTTAGATATTCCACGGGTGTTGGCACCTCTTCCGTATAATTCACACTGACGCCAACCTTTACGGCACCATTGTAAATATCGTCCAGTTGTTTGGCTTCGTCCTCATCCTCGGCATATAAGTATCCGTGTTTATGCTCATGATCACAATCAATCCGGTAAGTATCGATATTGGCCTTGATCAGCGCGGCGCCTTCCGCAATAGCATCGGCAAATAGTTGTGCACCCTCCTCACCAAAAGCGCTTTCGGCCTCTTTGTAAGTCGTGTCCGCAAAAGTATTAATATGCGCGCTAGTGCCGCCGGTCGTACCGAAGCCTAAGGCATGCGCATCGGCAACGACCACCTTCATGCCCGCTTTCTGGAGCAGCAAAGCCGCGGTCATTCCGGTGATCCCCGCGCCGACTATTAAAGTGTCATAGCTCTTCGGTGCCGGCACAACAGCCGCAATAATCGTTTTATTTAAGCCGATTTGCCAGGGGCTGACCGTCGCGCCGTCCCTTGCGATGGAAAGAATTTGTTTTGCCATACCCTAACTACAAAAAGGGCTTCACTGGTGTTTCAAAATTTTAGAAATTTTTAAACAATAAATTTTCTTTCAAGTTAATTAAGAACATCGATAATTAAATCTACTTATGAAAGCAGCAGTATTTCACAAACCCGGCGACATTCGCTACGACACCGTTGAAGATCCGAGACTTGAGCAGGATACGGACGTTATTTTAAAGGTCACCTCTACCGCTATCTGTGGTTCCGACCTCCACATTTTAAGCGGCGGCGTACCGCAGCCAAAACCCATGGTGATGGGCCATGAATTCATGGGCATCGTCGAAGAAGGAGGCAAAGGTGTGAAGAATCTGAAGAAAGGCGATCGCGTGGTCGTTCCGTTCCCCATCTCCTGTGGTCATTGTTTCTTTTGCCAGCATGACGCTTCGCCGGCCTGCGAGAATTCCAACTATAAACATTACGGTCCGAACGGCGATATGGCCGATCAGAAAGGTGCGGCCTTGTTCGGTTACACGGATCTCTATGGCGGATATTCGGGCGGTCAGGCGGAATACGTGCGCGTCCCCTATGCCGATATCAGTCCACGGGTCGTGCCGGATAATATGACTGACGAACAGGTTTTATTCCTGACCGATATTTTCCCAACCGGCTGGTCTGCTATTGACTGGGCGCAGCTTAAAGGCGGTGAGGTCGTGGCTATTTTTGGTTCCGGCCCCGTAGGACTGATGGCCCAAAAAGCAGCCTGGATCAACGGCGCCAGCCGCGTGATCGCGATCGACCCGTTAAATTACAGGTTAGAAAAAGCCAAAGCCGTTAACAAAGTGGATACCCTTAACCCACACGAAGTAGACGTGGTAGAAGCAATCCGCGAAATGACCGGCGGACGCGGTGCAGACGTTTGCGTTGACGCAGTAGGCTTTGAACCTGAACGTGACTTGCTGGATAAAGCGAAAGCTTTGTTCAATTTTGAGGTCGGCAGCATGAAAGTCTTGGATATGGCTTTCAAAGCCGTGCGCCGGATGGGCACTGTCTCTATCATGGGGGTTTATGGCTCTACTTACGATAATTTCCCCTTACATCGTGTATTTGATAAAGGCATCACCTTAAAAATGGGCCAGGCACCGGTGTTGAACTATATCGACCACCTGATCGAATTGGTAAAAACCGAAAAGGTCGTCCTGGACGACATCATCACCCATACTTTACCGCTAAGTGAAGTGACGCATGGCTATGAGATCTTCAACAAAAAAGAGGAAGACTGTGTAAAAGTAGTTTTGAAACCCTGGGAACAACGCAAAGAAACTGAAAACACGGAACCCGTAAAGATCGAGCACTAATGAAAAACCAACAAAAAACAGCACTGATCACCGGTGGCACGAGCGGCATCGGTAAAGAATTGGCCAAACTATTCGCGGCCGATGGTTACGAATTGATTATTGTAGCGCGTGAACCAGGCAACATTGCAGCTGAACTGGGCACTAAGGTAGAAACGATCGCAAAAGACCTGTCCAACATGGATGAAGCTTTCGCGCTTTGCCAGGAACTCGGCGACCGCCGGATCGACGTGCTGGTCAATAATGCCGGCATGGGGGCTTACGGTCTGTTCCAGGATAACGAGATCGAACGGGAACTAAACATCATTCACCTGAATATCTGCGCCACCGTGATCCTTACGAAACATGTCGTCAAACAAATGGTCGCCCGCGGCGAAGGTAAAGTATTGAACCTCGGCTCGGTTGCCGGTAAGTTACCCGGTCCCTGGCAAGCGGTTTACCATGCGACCAAAGCCTTTGTGCTTTCCTTTACTACCGCTATCCGCGAAGAACTGAAAGACAGCGGCATCACCTTTACCGCCCTGATGCCCGGCGCCACCGATACCGACTTTTTCAACAAAGCCGACATGCAGGAGAGCAAAGTAGTGCAGGACAAAGAAGCCCTGGCCGATCCGGCCGAAGTAGCCAAAGATGGTTATGAAGCCTTGATGAAAGGCGAAGACCGGGTGATCTCCGGCTTCAAAAATAAAGTTGAGGTCAATATGAGCAACCTGATGCCCGACAGCGCGGTCGCTCATACGATGTATGAACAACAAAAACCGGTAGACGAATAATGGCGAAGTACTCAGAAAAAGCGCAGGACAAGGTCCATCAGGCTTTACACGAAGAAAAAGAAGGCACGCTGAAAAGCGGCAGTGGTAAAAAAGTAACCAGTAAAAAACAAGCGATCGCTATCGGTTTGTCCGAAGCCCGCAAGGCCGGTGCCAAGGTGCCAAAAAAGAAAGATTAAGATGAACGAAAATAACCACATCAGCCGGCGACAAGCGGTCGCCGGTATTGGCGCGACCCTCGCGGCGGCCGCTATTTCGCCCGCATTTGCAACAGACAGAAAAACGAACATGGAAAATATACCATTAGAAGACCCGACGGCCAAATACCCGAAGCCACCATTCAAAGAACAATCGCAACCCTGGCCGGGCCTGGTCAGCAAGATGGACCCGCGACCGGATCACGGCGAGACCAGCTACAAAGGCTCCGGCCGCCTAAAAGGCCGTAAAGCCCTGATCACCGGCGGTGACAGCGGTATGGGCCGCGCAGCGGCCATCGCCTATGCCCGCGAAGGTGCTGATGTCGCGATCAATTATTATCCGACCGAAGAACCTGATGCACAGGAAGTGATCGCCATTTTAAAAAAAGAAGGTGTCAAAGCCATCGCCATTCCCGGCGACCTGCGCGATGAAGCCTTTTGTAAGAAACTGGTCGATGAAGCGGTACGGCAACTGGGCGGACTGGATATCCTGGTCAACAATGCGGCCCGGCAGCAAACGCAAAAGTCGATACTGGATATCACCAGCGAAGCTTTTGACGCGACCATGAAAACCAATATCTATGCGCCGTTCTGGATCACCAAAGCGGCCTTACCGCATCTGAAGCCGGGGGCGGCGATCATCAGCACCACTTCGGAGCAGGCTTACGATCCGTCGGCGGAACTGCACGACTATGCCATGACCAAAGCGGCGAACATGAGCTATGTCAAATCCATGGCCAAACAATTAGGGCCAAAAGGCATCCGCGTTAATGGCGTCGCGCCGGGACCGATCTGGACACCACTTCAGGTCAGCGGCGGCGCGACCATGGAAAAACTGAAAGAATTTGGCGGGCAAACTTCCCTGGGCAGACCCGGACAGCCGGTCGAACTCGCCTCGATCTATGTACAATTGGCGGCCAGTGATGCCAGCTATGCGACCGGACAGGTCTATGGTGCTTCAGGCGGCGGCGGAAACCCTTAAAAATATGAAAACACTAAGCCATAAAACGGTCGTGATCACCGGCGCCTCCAGCGGCGCCGGCCGCGCCGCTGCATTGAAATTTTCGCAACACCAGACCAGCATCGTTTTGGCCGCCCGCAATGAAACCGCCCTGAACGATGTGAAAGTCGAATGCGAAAGCCTTGGCGCGCAGGTCCTGGTCGTAAGCACAGATACCAGTGACAGTAAAGCGGTCATCAACCTGGCAAATACCGCTAATGACTGGCAAGGCAAGATCGATGTTTGGATCAACAATGCCGGCGTACTTGCAGCGGGTGATTTCGATCAGACCCCAATGGCCGTCCACGAACAGGTGATCAAAACCAATTTGTTGGGCTATATGAATGGGGCGCATGCCGTGCTGCCCATCTTTAAAGCCCAAGGTTTTGGCGTCATCATCAATAATATCTCTATCGGCGGTTTTCTGCCAGTACCTTACGGCGCGGGCTACACCGCTGCCAAGTTCGGTTTGCGTGGCTGGTCAGAAGCCTTGAAAGGCGAACTTGCCCCATTCAAAGACATCCATATCTGCGACCTCTTTCCGGCCTTTCTGGACACCCCCGGCATTCAACATGCCGGTAACCATACAGGCAAAGCGCTGAAACCTGCACCACCGGTCTATGACCCCAACCGCCTGGCGGATGCGATGGTAGAATTAGCGCAAAACCCAAGGTCCAATACGTATGTCGGTAGCGCATCATTGCTCTTAAAACTTTCACATGCCATCTTCCCGGAACTGACCACCAACATCACCGGGATCGTCATGCGACGCTACCTGAAAAAAGCCGAACCGATCGCGCTGAGCGATGGCAACGTATTTACGACCGTGGATTACGGCATGTCGACCCATGGCGGCTTTGGCCTGCCCGGCGCACCAAAAGCGCACCGGAAATATATTGGCGCAGCTATGCTGGCGGGATTAGCCGCAACCATTTACCTCTTTAAAAAATAAAACCTATGAATAAACCCATCAGCCCAAGGACCCATGCCCTGATCGACTACGCCTTAGTAGGCGGCCTATTGGCCCTGCCATCGTTATTACGTTTAAATAAAAATGCCAAACTGATCTATATCGCGGAAGCCGCCATCTTATTACCCTACATCGCACTGACCAAACAACCCGCGGCGGTCAAAGGTCTGATCCCGTTCAAAACCCACGGCAAGATCGATCCGTTCAATATCGCCCAATTCGCGGCGCAATCATTTTTACCGGCTTTTCGTAAAGAGCAAAAAGCGCTGCTCTTTAATATCGCGTTCACGGCCGTCGCCGGATTGACCGTATTACTGACCAAATTCAACAGCAAATAAAGGAGGAACTATGCCCTGGCACAACGGCGACTATCCGCCATCTTATAAGAACCAACCCAAATACCTGCGGGATAAAGCGGTCGAGATCGCTAACGAGGTACTGAAAAAAACCCATAATGAGGGCGAAGCCATCGCGACCGGCCTGAAACAAGCGCGTATACATTTTGAGCATCACCCCGAAGAGATCCCTAAATAATGCCATCCGCCGTTATCAAAAACTATAACTACCTGCCCGAACAGGAGATCCTGGAGATCACTTATCATTCGGGCAAGGTCTATCACTACCTGAATGTGCCCGAAAAGGTCTTCAAAGCGATGCGCTCGACCATGGTTAAAGGCATCTGGTTCAATAAAAACATCAAAGGTAAATATGCTTTTAAGGAGGTGACACCAGGTCTGGAACAACCTCGGTTGTTCAAATGACCTGCCTGAAAGTAAGATTGACCCGCGCCTTCATTGGCCGGGTCGACTTGGCGATGCGATGCTCCCAGTTCTCCTGCAATCCCGCTTTCATCAGCAAAAACGAGCCATGTTCCAGTTTCACGGAATAATGCTCCCGATGATCCCGCTTATTCCGTATATCAAAACTTCTGACCCGCCCGAAACTTACCGAAGCGATCACCGGTTGACTCCCCATGATACTTTCCTTATCACTATGCCAGGCCACCGAATCATTACCATCCCGGTAATAATTCAATAACACGCTGTTAAAACGAATACCCGCCAAAGGCTCGACCAGTTCCCGTATAATCAACAATTCCGGTGTCCAGGGAAATGCATCCTTTATCCGTTCCGTCTCGCCGTACCAACAGGTCAGTCGCGGCGTCAAATATTCCTTTTCCCATAAACGCTGCGTCGTTTGCTTCCAGGGCGTAGTCGCCATCAAATGCGTCAGTAATTGATCGGCTACTTTTGGCGCGATAAGACGAGGTGTATATTCCAGCAAATGCTGCGGCAACCCATTGCTCTGACCCTTTTCCGGAAATAAAGCGAACTGTTTCATCAGTACAAAAATAAAAAACGCTTTTGTTTTTGCTAATATTTTTAGCATAAATTTGTATGATTAATATCAAAATTATGAGGTACCAGGTTTCCATTATAGGCAAAAAGACACTGATCGCGGATACTTTATCAGCCTTCCGAATGGTCGTGACAGAACAGCAGGATTGGCAGTTAAAGCCCGGATCAGCTTATGGTTTAGGGACATTCTATGTGGTTAAGGGTGGTTTCGTACCAGCGAAAAACTTTGTGTTCGCCGCGATCAATACAGCTGATGAGGTGTTGACAGATATAGATATCGATTCTATGAAAGCCGCAATGGATTTTTACTTTTTAATGTTGCTGAACACAGAACTATACGTGAAGGAATTTCCCAAAGACTCAACATTATTTGCGCAGGAAACCAAGCGCACCCATGGTTCCACTCCGATAACTGTGTAATGTGCGCTTATCAAACCAGACAGTTCGATGCTGTGGCAAAACAGGACTTGGTAGATCGGATCTGGCACAATCCACGCCTGCTGCGCAGGATCACAGAGCATGAACTGCAATACCTGTTCGAGTTTAATCCGCAACGCGGTTTGTATATCGATCTGCGAGCCTTTGAACCGGATTATTACCGAGAAGTATTTTGGCCTGCCGCAGAAAAGAAAGCGCACATCGATGCCTTGGTGGCGAAGCTTTGTGAGGTCTTAAGATCAACGCCACGCAAATCCGTCCGTGTGGACCTGACATTCACTCTAATAGTGCGGCATATGTCTCGAAAGCTGGTTAGTGGCGGACCTGCTTTATGATCTTCGGCCGGCAGAAACAATAAACCTGCCGTTGAGTTTGAAGGACTGATTGGCATTACCCATTCAAGTCCCAGTTGATCATTGATATTAACTGATCAGTCTGCAAGTTGCGCGATATCTGCTTTGATCCGCTGGTAATTCTGTTGTACTTCGGTAACAGATACTTTGCGCACTACCGGAATATTCTGGTAGACTTGCTCTTCCGCGCTGATAGCGCCATGATCGTTTTGGATATGATTATGGAACATTTTGAGGTCGATCTTATTGTTCGGATCATCAGCGACCATACCAACGAACTCCCCCGAGGACAACGCCGCGATCTTCGCCGCAGGTATAGCATAATCGAGTTGTGTCGAACGACTGACGGAGGTGTCACTGCTATTGATGGAGACACTCTCCTTTTGCTGGTTGATCTTACCGAAACGCTCGGCCAGTTGCTTGGCCGTATCGCCGGTCACCTGCCCGCAAATGATATTCCCGACGATATTCATGATGACCTCGGCCTGTTCACGGCCATAGTCTTTTTTTAGCTGGCTGTAATCCTGCACCGCCAGCGTCACCGCCACTTTATTGGACCGGGCCGTCGCGATCAGGTTGTCGATACCGTTAAAATAAATGGTGGGGAACTCGTCAAAGATCAGGCTGCATTTCTGTTGGTGCTTTCGATTGACCAGCTTGTTGATGCGGTTGATATAAAGCGACAACACCGCGCCATAGACCTGTGACTTCTGCGGATTATTGGCCAAACAAACCACTTTCGGGTCATCCGGATTATTGATATCCAATGAAAAGTCATTACCGCTCAGCACATAATAGAGCTGTGGTGAAGACAGCCTGGCTAAGCTGATCTTAGCGCTCGCAATCTGTCCTTCCAATTGCTCGAAAGCTTCATTCCGCCAGGCAGAGATAAAGGGATTGATCAGGACCTCGATCTCCGGCTCGTTGCCTAAGACAGCGAACAATTCCTTGTAGTCCATCAGCGATAACTCGATCACATGCGGCAAAGTGCAATACCTCCCGCCTTCGTATTTTTTGAGGAACCAGATCAGCGCCGTGACAAAATTGATCGGCGATTCGACAAAGAAGTCGCCCTGCTTTTTGATCCATTCCCGGTTCAGGCCCAGCATGATCGTCCGCGCCGCTTCCATCGCATCCGTGATATCGGTCATGGTCTCCGGCTCGAGCGGATTGCTGCGGTGCATGATGTGCTCAAAATTGATGACGTAAAAGGACCGCCCGCCGCTTTTGCCCAGGGCGTTGTAGGCGATCTTGCTTAGGTCATCATATTTAAAGTCGTAAATCAGCATACTGAAGCCTTTAGCGATGTGCTGGGTGATGATATGCCGGATCACAAAATAGGACTTCCCCGCGCCGGGACTACCGCCGACCAAAGTACCCCGGAAAGGATTGATGATATTGATCCAGCTATCGCGGACCTTGCCTTTGAGCTGGTATTTTGCCGGCAGGTTAATGGAATACTCATTGTTTAAATGTCGTTCCTCCTGCGGAAAGGTCTCGTTCTCCTTATTAAAGATATCACCCGCCAGTTGCAGCTTCAACCTGCGAAACAGTAAGCTGCCACCGGACATAAACAGCAAATAACCTAATGTCGTGCCACCGAGGTAAAGCCAGT
Source organism: Mucilaginibacter sp. A3364 (assembly GCF_059690715.1). Lineage (NCBI taxonomy): Bacteria > Pseudomonadati > Bacteroidota > Sphingobacteriia > Sphingobacteriales > Sphingobacteriaceae > Mucilaginibacter > Mucilaginibacter sp. A3364. Next base: position 1,506,044 of record NZ_JCAWED010000001.1, on the reverse strand, counting down.
CATGGAGGTAATTGCTGACAAAATATAGCGTCAGGCCGACGCTCAAATAAGTAATGATCGTGCCGGTCCTGATCTTTTCATCCTTCTTGCCTTTGCTGCCAATAAGCGATACGATCAGCAGGCCCAGCGCGCTGAGTTTGACATTCATGACGGTTTTGAAGATCGGTAATCTCGCTACCGGCAACAGAACCTGATCGCTTATTTCGTGCGTGAGTTTGAGTTGCTGAAACAGCGGGTACCAGGCAAGGTAAAAATGAATGAGCAATATGGCGATGCTGAGCAATCGCGTGAAGTCGATAATCTTTCTGAGGGCTTGTTCGTTCTCTCCGGTTTGCATGGCTTTAGTGGTTTTGTCGTTTACGTTTCTTTTTGAATTTATTCAGGGCGGCGAGGTCCTGGGGTTCGGGTTGGAAAAGGATATCAAGTAGTTCGGTATTGGTACTTTCTGTTATTGCCTCGCTGTCGGCGCTTGTAGTTTGTTGCGTGGTAGCTTTGACATCAGTGTGGAAGTGTGAGCTTAGCGCATTGGCGCTGTAGGCTTTGCCGAGGTCGCTGCCGTTGAACACACATTTACTTTGCTGGTCGATATAGGTCACGCCGTATAGTCTCCCCTCCTCATTACTTCGGAAGATCACTTGTACCTGCTGCTGGTCGAGGTGCTTTTGGAATTGGTGGGGTTTGTTATGTTTCAGCGCGGTATCGATCTTTTGCACAAGGGATGCTTTGTGCGGTTTTCGCAGTGCTTCACTGAGCCGGAAGCGTTCCCGGAGATTCTTTAGCGTCGGTTTGCCGTAGATGCTGCTGGCCTTGATCGGTACGCCCAGCTTTTCGCCTTTTTCATTGCTGAGCCAATACAGCAAGCCGTCGTGCGCTTGCATCCGCGAGTCTTTAGCACCGGCATCCGCCACTACATGGTATTGTTGCAGCACCGCATTGAACTCCGGCAAGCTGGTGAATTTATATTCGCGGATCACCTGGCTGACGATATTGGTCAACTGGCGTTTAGTTTCGCCTTGGCCATACTCCACCTTGTTCGCTTTCTCCGGCTTTTGCTGAGGACGGTCTTCGGCTCTGACCAGCGGGTACTTTGCTTCTATGGCTTTACGCGTTTTCTCCGACTTATCCTGGCCCAGGTAATGTAAGCTGATGCGTTCGCCGCTGGCTTTGATATTGGTAGTGACGATATGGATATGCGGATGGCCGGCATCCGTGTGACGATAGACCAGGAAGGGCTGGTTCTCGAAACCTATACCTTGCATATAATCTTCACTGATCTTTTGGAGTAATTCGGTCGGTAAGTTCTCGCCATTAGCGAAGTTCAGCGAGATATGCACGGTGTTCGTTTTGGTGCGTTCGTTCCTTGCAGCCAGGTCCGTCAGACGATGCAGCTTATCGTAGAAATTCATGTCAGTCGGTTCTTTCAGATAACCGGGCGCATGGATCAATGTGGCTTTTCCTTGCTTTACTTTGTTCTCGTTATAGTTGAGCGCGCCTCTCAGGCTTTTTCCGCTTTTGATCTTTGCGACCATAATTCCGCATATTGATTCATTTGTAGTTTGATCTGATTGATGGCTGGTTCTACCCTGCTGGTGATCGTCGCGAGCAGGTTTCGCCACAGATCCGCCCCTGCCTGACCGTGTGCTAAATTGATATTCCGCACGGCCTGGTTGAGATTATTTCCTACTGAGTTCAGCTCCCGTCTTAGTAAAACCAGTTCTTCCAGGATGTCATCCATCGCTTTGTCACGATAGGTCACGGTGATATTTTTCTCCAGCAACACGTTGCGCGTATACTCGCTGAGCTTGCGGAAAGTGGTCTTTTTAAAGCGGCTTTCGAGCAGTTCATACTCCTGCGGTTTGAAGCGCGTGATCACTCTCCGGCTGCGGTTATCTGCTATTTTTTCCATGGTTCTGATGGGTTAGGAAAACACCGACTTCGGAGGGGTTGACCTTGGGGCAGTTTTCCCCGGTGACCGGGGCAAGATGCGTTTGTCAGACAAACGTACATCTTGCTGACCGCTGCGAAGCGGCCGGTCGAAACCTCTTGCTGGTATTCTCATGTTGACTTTTTAAGGTAAGTTTGAAGTGCTTCGATGAGCACGTCTTTGATGGTACGTTCGTGTTCCAGTGCGAATCGTTTCACCTGTTTGACCAGGGATTTAGGCAGCCAGTTATTGAACTGTACCTCCTTTTCTTTCGGCGTTACCGCTTTGACAGGTTGTACTTGCTGGATCGGTGTTGTGGGCTGCGCAGTTTTCAGTTTGCCGGCCAATGCACCGAGTTTGTCTTTGTAATCATTCATGCTGCTATCTTTTTAGCTTGCTAGCAAACTAGCAAAGGTTGATAGATCGCTATCTTTATAGCTTGCTAGCAAACTAGCAAAGGTTGATAGATCGCTATCTTTATAGCTTTGTAGTTTTACAGGGTGCTAAAATGCTAGCATTTTAGCTTGCTATCAGGCCTACGATTTCTTCGGCCAGTGCCGTGATCTCGTCTTTCGCCTTCTGGTCATTGCTTTTTAATATGCCGCCGCTGATTGAGGAACGGGCGATGCTCACGCGATCATGGATCACGCTTTGCAGCAAGGGCGTTCCCATTTCTTCCAGTAAGCCGGTAATGTCTTTGTTGATGCCCCAGCGATGCTTGATCATGTTCAGAACAATGCCCGCTTTGACATGTCGTTGTTGCGCCTGCGCTTCCTGGATCAACGCCAAGGTGGAGCGGATCGCCATTACATCAAAGAAACCGGCTTTGGTCGGCACCAGAATAAAATCTGAGTGCTGAAACAACTCTGCCAATCGGTTTGACAAATACGGCGGCGTGTCGATGATGATGAGATCATAACTCAGCTTTTGAATATCGTCGAGCTTATCCAGGCCGATGATGGCTAAACCTGGAAATTCTTCTTTGAGATGATACAGGCTGCCTTGCAGGTCTGTGTCAACGACAGCGACGGATAGTTGATCCTGGAAACAAAGTGCCAGGTTGATAGCGAGCGTGCTTTTGCCGACGCCGCCCTTTTGATGAGCGATGGTGATGATCTTTGCCATGATGTGTATTATTTGTTGATGTTTCTTAGTTTCTTTAGCCAGGCGGCTGCGAGTACTTTCCAATTGCGATGGGGTCTGCCCTGCGGTCCGCACCAGCCTGCATTGCGGTAAAAGTTGTAGAATGGCGTTGCTTCCTCAGTGCGGCCTTCCTGGTCGAAATAGATGTGTACTAAGGGAAATTCAGGTGGCATTTCGTAACCAAAACCTTTTTGAGTAATGGGCGTCACGGTAAGGGCTATTTGCCTTGAACTACGTCTGGCTTTACGTTTTAACATGCTGCAAAATTGTGCGGGTCTGTGCAGGCAATTTCAACACTTTAACCAAAGGGCGGTGATATAATGATAGCTTGATAGCAATGTATCAGGCTATAATCCTAGCAAAAAGGTATCGCATGTAGCGATACCTTTAATCAGCTTTGAAGCTTAAACCCGATGGGTTCGCGCGGTTCGTTCTTTTGCTGGATGAGTTGCTTCAGAGTTTGAAAAATCAGTTGGATGTCGTCATCGTGCTGAACAATTAGTTTTTCCAATTGCTCAAATTTGAGGAGAAGGTCTTTCTGTGAGCTGAGCATTTCCCGGAATTTGACAAAGACTTCAATAATCTTAATGCTCATGAGGATAGCCTGTTGACTTTTAATAACATTGGCCAACATCAAGATGCCGTGTTCGCTAAATACGTATGGTAGTGTCCCGCCCAGCGCCTGCCGGGAAGGTATCACATTTTGTGATACCATAGCGTCGGCCTCTTGCTCCGTCAATTGAAACATAAAGTGACCGGGGAAACGATCGGCATTTCGTTTGACCTGCTGACGCAAACGTATGGGAATAGTACCGTACATTTCAGCAAGGTCTTTGTCGAGCATGACTTTGATGCCGCGAATGAGATAGATCTTTTCAGCGATCTGCTGATCATTTGTTGAAAGAGTTTCCATGATTAAGTTAAATGGGGAGTGACGCTGGTCAGGTAGACCAGGCTCCCCTGATAATAGTTATAAGAAGGGATGTAGTGAATAACGCCCATCGAGATCAGATCTTTGATGCACTTGTGATAGGTCGCGATAGAATGGATATGCGCCAGTGACATCAATTCTTTGCGGTAGACCGGGAAGGGTTCGCAAAAACGATGTTGTTTCCAATGCCAGAATAAGGCGAGAAACAGGCTTATATGACTGGGCAATACGTCGTCATTGTTGGCGGCACTGATCATAAAGCGCGCCAAAGTGTTCAGTTGTTTCATAAGCTATTGGTTACCGGCCAGCATTCTATTGATGTCTTCCTGGTTATAATACATGATGCCACCTACGCGCGTAAATTTGATAATACCATTGATGCGCAAACTGGTAAGCGTATTGGGTGAGATATTGAGCAGTTTCCTAACCTGCGCACTCCTGAGCCACTTCAGCGGTTGACCGCCAGTTTGTCCTACTATGCCTTTGATTTTTTCGACGAGCCGGTTTTCAAATTCGACCAGGTCTTCTTTGGTGATGATTTCTGCTGCCATATTTCGATGCGTTTTAAATTAAACCCCGCATGAATTTATGCGGGGTTTCAAATCTGTACATCTCGACGCAAAGGAAATCAACCCTCATGAACGGCTTGTGTGTTTTTTAAGCGTTTTTGCGTCGTTAAAAGTCAACAAGTCCGGTGTTTTCTTTCAGAATTGGAGAATTTGCGAAGAAATCACTGTCCTGTAATTTTCTGTCCAGTTCCACCATGTCCTCGTTGACTTTGATGGCGAGTACTTTGGCGTAATGCTGGGTTTGCCGCAGGCTTTTGTGACCCATCATCTTGCTGATAGTTTCCATCGGCACGTTGTTCGCGAGTGTAATGGTCGTTGCGAAAGTATTCCGTGCGATCTTGGAGCTTAGTTCAATTTCAATATCGCAGCGTTCGGCTATTTCTTTGAGATAGCTGTTATACTTCTGATTGCTCAAAACCGGCAACAGCATATCGGTAATAATGCAATGCTCATCATAGGCGTACTTTTGTAGAATACCTTTGGCAATAGGCAGTAACGGGATAACAGCGGCTGTACCTGTTTTTTGGCGGTTCTTATTAATACGTAATTCTCCATTGGTGGCGATGCTAACTTCTGAACGTTTAAGCTGCTTCATATCTATGAAAGACAATCCGGTGAAACAGGAAAAAATAAACAGATCTCTCACCCGGCCCAGGCGCGAGGTTTTAAGCTCTTTATTGACAATACGCTGCACTTCTTCTTTGGTCAGATATATAGTATCGACTTCATCCCGGTTCATATCGAACTTGGCAAATGGGTCAGCCAGCAACCAACCGTTGTCCACGCAGTCCAGTACGATCTTTTTCATATTGGCGATATTCTTCAGCGCGGAATTCCGATTTAGCTTTTTCACCATCCTGAACCAGTGATAAAATTTCTTGATGAACTCCATGTCCAGTGACAGGATATTGATATCATCTGTTTTGTACTCAGACTTCAGAAAATGCGCTACGTGTTTGTAAGCAGTTTCGAAATTGGTATGTGTTCCTTTGGCCACACCGTTCCCAATCATTTCAGCCAATTGCTGATTGTGCTTTTTAAATAAGGCCAATAGCATCCACTGACGCTGGTCTTCACCAGAAACAATATCTCTAATAGCTAATGCAGTTACGACCTTTCCTCGGTCGATCAGATGTGTGCGGGCGTCATACGCTTTGTTTTGCAGAATATCGAGGTAGGAATTTAATGCTTTGACTTCCTCCTTATTGCCATTGACACGGTTTGCTCTCGGATTCCATTTCTCAGGTTCACACAAGCGTTTGGTCGACATTTCCTTTTGAACGCCGTCTACAGTAATTCTTAAGTAAATTAACACCGGGCCTTCACTGTAATCTTTCGGTTTTTTCAGGTAAAACAGTAAACCTAAACTTTTCTCTAGCATGATCACTCACGATTTTAAATGAATAAATATCGACATGAGTATCCCAAAAATCAAGATGTTCATTTTATGAACATCTTATAAATCAGCAAGTTAAACCACTTCCAGTGAGTAAGATTGAGCGTTGTAATTTTACTCACCGAATCACTCACTGGAAGTGTGCGTTTTGTCGTTTTTTTTGGTTTTGCGTTAAAACAAAAAAACCTGTAAATCAACGATTTACAGGTTTTTGCGAGCTTTTGATATGCTTCTTGGCGGTGAGGGAGGGATTCGAACCCTCGGTACAGTTTCCCGTACGTCAGTTTAGCAAACTGATCCTTTCGGCCTCTCAGGCACCTCACCAGCTATTTTTCAATAAAACCCCTGTTTTCAGGGACTGCAAATATAGTAATTACAGTCATCCGTCAAAAAAAAATTAATAATCAATTCGCACGTGGTAAATGCTCATTAACATTTTCTTGAAAATGCTTTTTATCGTCTCAATATCCTTCAAAGTTATGTTACTGTCGTTCAATTGGTTTTGATCCAATTTGTATTTTACGATACGATCAACCAATGCGCTGATAGATTTTTCATCGGGCTCTTTTAATGAGCGCGAAGCGGCCTCAACCGAGTCCGCAAGCATCAAAACAGCGTTCTCTTTGGTGGATGGAATAGGCCCCGGATACCTAAAAGTGTTCTCGTCAATGATTTTTTCAGGAAAATTTTTGAGGTGCGACTGATAAAAATAGTCAACCCGGGTGTTACCGTGATGGGTGCGTATAAAGTCTATAACAATATCCGGCAGGTTGGCCTTCTCGGCCATTTCAATACCCTTACTTACGTGCCTGATAATGATCTGCGCGCTTTCCTCGTAGGATAATTTATCGTGAGGATTAAAGCCTGAGGTTTGGTTTTCGATAAAATATAAGGGATTCTCCATTTTACCGATGTCATGATACAACGCCCCTGCTCTGACCAGTAATGAATTGCCACCAATACTGTAAATCGCATTCTCGGCGAGGTTGGCTACTTGCAACGAGTGCTGGAATGTACCGGGAGCGCTGAAGGCCATTTCGCGCAACAATGGCGCATTCGTATTGGTTAGCTCAATAAGGGTGATCTCAGAGGTTATGTTAAATATTTTCTCAAACAAATAAATAAGCGGGTAAGCGAGCAAGGTCAACAACACGCTTACAATATAAGGTACAAAGGCTTGCCAATCTATCTCAACGATATTTCCCTCGCGTATTAAGGCTATACCTAAAAAGGCCACAAAATAACTAAAGGTGATAATAACTGCCGATATCAGGAACTGCTCTCGGCGCACCAGGTTCTTAATACTGTATATAGCTACCATACCTGCTGTTATCTGGAAGTATGCAAATTCAAAACTATTTGGTACGAAAAAACCAGCTATTAATACCACCAGTAGATGGATATACAGCGCCAAACGGGTATCAAACAGTATGCGGATAATAATGGGGACTATGCAATATGGTATGGCATAGATATAAGGCATCTCAAACTTGATAGCTAATGATAGTGTTACCAGCATTGCCGTAACCACCAATAATATCAAACTCACCAAGCGGTTATCAACATAAATATCGCGCCTGAACAGGTACAGGAATACCATTAACAAGGTAACAGCAATTGATACCAATAAAAACTGACCGAGCAACACCAGCTTCGGGTCGCCGTTTACGCGGGCGTTATCTTCAAATGCTTTTCTGTACGACTCCAATTTTTGATACACCTCATCGTTTACTACCGAGCCCTTTGTAACAATGGCATCGCCCTTTTGGACCATGCCACGAGTTAATGACAGGCCGTCCAAAACTTCCTTCTCCATACGCAGGGTAAGCTTATCATCATACACCACGTTGTTTTGAATACGGTTTTGCAGCAGATCGAGCATGAAGGCTTTGTCAAGATCGCTCCTGCGTGATATTAGCAGATCGCAATAAGTCAGCGCTTTCTCTTTGGTAAACAATTCGGCAGTATTCCTATCAACTGCTATATTTTTGTTGAGTATGCTGATGGTATAGTTTGTGCCATTTTGCTGATACTTGGCATTAAGGTTTAATACGCCGCGGGTATAAACTTCATTTAATAACATATTTCCTTCGGCGATGTATTTAGCTTTCTGATTATCCTGTATACCCGCATTGTGCCACTTTACCTCCAGATCGGTACGGAAGCCCTCTGTTTGAACACGGGCTACGTCCTCGTCAATACTGTAAAAAGGCGTAATACTTGCCAGTGCCGCTTTCCTATCAGCCTGAATCTCAGCTTGCGTTTTAAGGATAGCGAAGTTATAGGGTGATACCAGATCCTTTTGGTTCCATATCCTCCCCTTTTCAATTTCGTAGCTAAACTTGGCTTGTTTGGGAAGCGAGTAAACAATTACTACTACGCTTATCAGCATCATTAAAAACTTTAAGTTGCGGGCGTACTTGCGCAGTAAAGCCTTTTGCCGTGAAATAGAGAGTGTTGCCATTTATTAAATTAAGCACTCAAAAATAATACAATTTATGCGATATGTATTTTTTTATTGTTTTTGTGAAACAGAATATGATATCTTTGTGATATCATATTAAAATCAAAATCAAGTCATGAACACAGAAAGAATCATCAAAGCGCCATCAGGTTATTTAACCTTCTTTTTATTCCTGGTACTGCTGGCAGTTAGCGGCTTTTGTATTTATATACAATCCTTTACGGCTGCCATAATTATATTTGTTATCAACTTTGTATTGGTACTGCCGGGGCTGATTATTGTAAACCCGAACGAATCAAAAGTACTTACCCTGTTTGGTAAATATGTGGGTACGGTTAAGCAGGACGGTTTTTTCTGGGTTAACCCTTTTACCACCAAAAAAAAGGTATCCCTAAAAGCATTTAACCTTAACGGGCAGCAGCTAAAAGTAAATGATGGCGTAGGTAACCCTATAGAGATTGCCGCTGTTATTGTTTGGCAGATACAAGATACCGCCAAAGCCGTTTTTGCGGTTGAGAACTACTTACAATACGTAAACATACAAAGCGAAGCCGCTGTACGCCACCTGGCCAACTCCTTCCCATATGATAACATTGAGGACGAGAATGCCAGCATCACCCTTCGCGGCGGTGCCGAACAGGTAAGCTTATTATTAGAGAAAGAACTTAACGAACGTTTAGAGCGTGCCGGCATTGAAGTATTGGAAGCCCGCATATCACACCTGGCTTATGCCCCCGAGATTGCGCATACTATGTTACAGCGCCAACAGGCATCAGCCATTATATCGGCAAGAAGGCTAATTGTTGAGGGTGCCGTTGGCATGGTTGAAATGGCTTTACAACGCTTATCAGACAAAAACATAGTTGATCTGGACGAAGAACGCAAAGCAGCCATGGTGAGCAACCTGCTGGTTGTGTTATGTGGCGATAAGAGTGTTAACCCTATTGTAAATACAGGTACATTATATCACTAACAGCCATGTTTACAGTACTTAATTCGCATAAAGCAACCCAACTAAAGGTAGTTAGGCACGGTTGGTTAAACCCGGTATATCATCTTAAAGATGACTTGCATACCTACGGCACCATGACCTACAAAGGCATATCAAAACGCAAGCCTGTTGTCAAGGTTGCTAATGAGACTTACCGGTTTGAATTTGAAGATTTTGGCCGAAGGCATGTTGTCATTTATAATAAAGCTAACCTAAAAATAGGCACGCTAACGCGCGACTTGTTTAGTCGTATTAACCTGCTTACCATGGAAACCGGCTTTACTGCTAAGTTTCATCGCAATTCCTTCTTCTCGCGCAATTCGGTTTGGGAAGCTGATGGTTGCGGCATGGTAATGCATATTGATAACCCGTTTTTTGGTTGCACTTACCCGGTTAATATACAACCCAACATGGTACCGCAAGGCCTAATACCGTTGATGATATTTTTAGGCGTGCACCGTGTAATTGTCGATCAGCAGAAGAAAGCGATGGCAGCATCGCACTAATTAAGTTTATGGCCGAAAAGAAAGCATTTATATTACGCATCAATCCCGAAATGTTGAAGGAGATAGAGACCTGGGCTGGTTCCGAATTCAGGAGCACCAACGGCCAGATCGAATACCTGCTGCAACAGGCTTTGCAGACGCGTAAAAAAACAGCCAAAAAGAAGAAAGAAGAGTAGATATGCTTATAACGATCCTGAATCCTGAAACACTATCGTTTCAGGATTTTCTGTTTTAGTACTTTTAAATACCATCAGGGTGCGCCACTTTTAAAGTGGCGCATGTGGCGCACCTAAATTTCACAACATATTTATAATCAATTATTTATGCAAAAAAGCGGCGCAAAGCGGCGCACCCTTCTTATTTTATAAGCAACTAATTATCAGATATTTAATAAAAACCATGATTGACACTTTTTAAAAGTGGCGCACCCTAAACCTAAACAAATACTATGCAAGCATAGTATTTTTAAAATAAAAATAGATAGCTTTGCATAACCAGATTTATAATTGATGAGAGAAGTAGTAATAGTTGCAGCCACCCGTACGCCTATTGGCAGTTTTGGTGGTAGTTTGGCCTCGCTTACAGCTACGCAGTTGGGTGCTGTAGTTATACGTTCGGTAGTTGAGCGATCGGGATTAAGCCCTGAGCATATCCAGGAAGTTTTTATGGGTAATGTGCTATCGGCCAATTTGGGCCAGGCTCCGGCTACGCAGGCGGCTATTTTTGCGGGACTCCCTCACCTACCTGCCACTACTATCAACAAAGTTTGCGCTTCGGGCATGAAAGCTATTATGCTGGGCGCCCAAAGCATCGCCACCGGCCAAAACGATATTGTGGTTGCCGGCGGTATGGAAAGCATGAGCAATGTGCCCTATTACCTCAGCAAAGCCCGTACAGGCTATAAATTAGGTAACGACCTGCTAATAGATGGTTTGGTTGAAGACGGTCTTTGGGACGTTTATAACGATTACCACATGGGATCAGCAGCCGAGCTTTGCGCCGTAGAGTGCAACATCAGCCGCGAAGATCAGGACGCTTACGCCATCGAATCCTACCATCGCGCGCAAGCGGCACAAAACAACGGCAAATTTGTAAGCGAGATAACCCCGGTTGAGTTGACTGACAGAAAAGGCAACACTACGCTATTTAGCGACGACGAGGAACCCGCCACCGTTAAATTTGACAAGATCGCCACACTAAAACCTGTATTTAAAAAAGACGGTACTGTAACCGCTGCAAACGCCTCCACCCTGAACGATGGCGCCGCGGCCGTAGTTTTGATGAGCCGCGAAAAAGCCGACGAATTAGGTATAAAGCCATTAGCCCGTATTGTGTCATTTGCCGATGCGCAACAGGCGCCCGAATGGTTCACTACCGCCCCGGCAAAAGCTATCCCATTGGCTCTACATCGTGCCAAACTGAATATTGATCAAATTGACTATTTTGAAATAAACGAAGCGTTCTCGGTGGTATCTGTAGCCAACAACCGCGAATTAAACTTAGATCCCTCGAAAGTTAACGTAAACGGCGGCGCCGTTTCGCTTGGCCACCCGCTGGGTGCATCAGGTGCGCGCATTGTGGTTACCCTATTGAGTGTTTTACAACAAAATAGCGCTAAATTAGGTGCCGCGGGCATTTGTAATGGCGGCGGCGGTGCCAGCGCAATTGTTATCGAAAATTTGCGTTAATACCACATACCAATTATATTTAAATAGTGATCAAAAACGTATCTCTTGCTATCGTTTTGCTGCTGGTAAGTTGCTTTGCTTTTGCCCAGCACACACCCGAGCAGTTAAAGCAACTTAATTTTTACCAGGATAGCCTTAAAAACTTAGGCAATACACTTATTAATAACCCTAACGACCTGGAGCGAAAGAACGCTAATTACGACATGATCAAAACGTTGGTTAGCGCGCTTAAAGTAAGCAACTCCTTCCTTTTTAAGTTCGATTCGGTAAAAGCCGTCACCATTTTAAACTCGCCCGATAACCGCTTCCGCATATTTACCTGGCATCTAACGCATGATGATGGCAGCTACCGTTTTTACGGTGCTATACAAATGAACACCGGCGGCGCGCTGAAACTATATCCGTTAGAAGATTATTCGCCCCTGCAAACTCACCCCGAAGATTCGGTTACTGATAATCATAAATGGTACGGCGCCCAATATTACAGCATAGTACCGGTTAATGCCGCCACACCTTATTATGTTTTATTAGGGTGGAAAGGCAACAACGTAAAGTCAACCAAAAAGGTAATTGATGTATTATCCTTTAAAAACAATGCGCCACAATTTGGTATGCCGGTATTTTACAACAAAGGCAAACGTAAAAACCGTGTGGTATTTGAGTATGCCCGCCAGGCATCTATGTTATTGAGGTATGTTTCTGATCAAAACCTGATCGTGTTTGATAATTTGGTGCCGCCTGATGATAAGATGAAAGACAAACCCGAAATGTTTGGGCCCGATTTATCCTATAATGGTTACCGCCTGCAAAATGGCCGTTGGGAGTATGTTGACAACATTGATATGCGTAACGTACCTACCGAAAAGGATATTGATTATATCGACCCTAAAACAACAATTAAACCTGTTATAGGGGTGCCCAAAGTGCAAAAAAAGAAGGTTCAATAACACAAACGTTTAAAAATCAAACAAATAACAATAGCTTTACTATAATTTGTAATTAAGAGAATTATAGTATTTTAGTCCGAATTAAACTGATCTTTATGTCCAAACAAACCCTAACGGCCGATGCTGTGACCGCAGAACCGAAGTACCCGAAAAGCATCCCGTACATTATTGGCAACGAAGCCGCCGAGCGTTTTAGCTTTTATGGCATGCGCTCTATTTTGGCAACCTTCCTTGTCGCCCAATTTTTTAACCCCACACTTAACCCGGCACTGCAAACCGTAGCCGAAGCAAAAGCTAACGAAAGCACACACTTTTTTGTAACCCTGGCCTACACCCTGCCCTTTGTTGGTGGTTTAGTGGCTGATTGGTTTACCGGCAAATACAAGATCATTCTTTGGATCTCTATCGTTTACTGTTTCGGCCACTTGTGTTTGGCTTTGTTCGAAAATAGTTTAGATGGGTTCATCTTTGGTTTAGTGCTGGTGGCCATTGGCGCGGGCGGTATCAAATCATGCGTATCAGCCAACGTGGGCGATCAGTTTGATAAAACCAATTCGTCGCTAATGTCAAAAGTTTATGGCTGGTTTTATTTCAGTATCAATGCCGGTTCGGTAGTTGCTACGGTATTAATTCCATGGGTTTATGCAAACTACGGCGCTAAATGGGCCTTTGGTATCCCGGGTATATTAATGGCATTGGCTACTATCATCTTCTTCTCGGGCCGCAAAATGTATGTACGCGTGCCGCCGGGTGGTATCAACAAAAACAACTTTGTTTTTATTTCAATTTATGCCCTGTTTAACATGGGTAAAAAGAAAAAGGGCCAGTCATTGTTAGATGTTGCCAAAGGCGAATTTAACGCCGAAAAAGTAGAAGGTGTTAAAGCCGTTTACCGCGTAATGGCTGTGTTTGCTTTCGCCCCAATATTTTGGGCCATGTGGGATCAAAACCTATCAGAATGGGTACTTCAAGCTGAAAAGCTTGACAGAACCATTAACCTGGGTTTCACCAAATTCACCATTCTTGCGGGTCAGGTACAAACTTTCAATCCAATATTCCTGCTGTCATTCATCCCGCTGTTTACTTATTTCTTATATCCGTTTATTGATAAATTAGGTGTTAAAACTACCCCATTGCGTCGTTTAGGTGCAGGCTTGGCTTTAACCGCTTTATCATTTGTGATCATCGCTTTTGTACAGGAGCGTGTTGATGCGGGCGGCCATCCATCAGTTTGGTGGCAGGTGTTCGCTTACGTGGTGTTATCAGCAGCGGAAGTATTGGTATCAATCACCGGTTTGGAATATGCTTACACGCAGGCTCCAAAATCAATGAAAAGTACGATGACCGCCATCTGGTTATTAACCGTAGCGGCAGGTAACTTATTTGATGCCTTGGTTAACGGTAACATTGCGGCAGGTGGTTTCTTTTCGCGCTTTATTGGTGCCGATTTTTATTGGTTATTTGTTGGTATTTGTACCGCTTTCTTCGTGTTGTTCCTGTTTGTTTCGCCACGTTTAAAAGAGCGTAACTATATTAACGAGCCCGAGCAAGAACCGGACGCTAAAGTGGTTGTCGATACCCATAATTTATAATTAAAATACACGTTATTTAAGCAGAGCAATTACCGGCTCTGCTTAAATTTTTTAATAAGCGCTAAAATGCTTTATTTAGCGACTCATTTTAACCGCGTACTAAGTTTTGTTAAGTGCCTGATAGCATAGTAATTATACCTACCTATAACGAAAAAGAAAATATTGAACGGATGATCCGTACGGTGTTTGCTTTGCCTCATGATTTTCATATATTGGTTATTGACGATGGTTCGCCGGATGGCACCAATCAAATAGTTAAAAACCTGCAAGCCGAATTTTCTGATAAACTTTTCATAGAAGAACGTGCCGGTAAACAAGGATTGGGTACTGCCTATATCCACGGCTTTAAATGGGCCATTGCCAAATTGTACGACTATATCTTCGAGATGGATGCCGATTTCTCGCACAACCCCAGCGACCTGCTGCGCCTGCGCGAAGCCTGCGCCGACGAAGGTGCTGATGTTGCCGTAGGTTCGCGCTACGTAACCGGCGTTAACGTGGTTAATTGGCCTATGAGCCGTGTACTGATGAGCTATTTCGCTTCAGTTTACGTACGCTTCATTACCGGCGAGAACGTGCAGGATTTTACGGCCGGTTTCATGTGCTACAAACGTAAAGTTTTAGAAACCATCCAGCTGGAAAAGATCAAGTTTGTGGGTTACGCCTTCCAGATAGAAATGAAGTATACCGCCATCAGACATAACTTTAAAGTGACGGAAGTACCCATTATATTTACCGATCGAACTGCCGGCGCATCAAAAATGACCAAGGGCATTTTCAAAGAAGCTTTTTGGGGTGTGATACAGATGCGCATTAATAGCATTTTCAGGAAATATCCGGAGGGCTGATCAAATTCTTTTCAGCTGAGACGTCAACAACCTTCGTTCCTGAAAATCTATCGTGCAGGCAAAAACCTGATACAATAAATATTATTATTTCCATACCGTTTAAGTAGCGAATAGCAGTTCTAATCAAAATCTTATCGATACCTGGTTCTGAGCCATCTTTTAAAACAACTTTCGTTTTCGTTATGTACTTTCCGATGGTTCTACCTGTCATAACTTCAAAAACAAAATAGTATCCATAATAAACCGCTAGAAATAGTATTTGTCGAGCGCTTTCGGTTAATACCAGGTCCGAACCTCCGGCATAACACCCTATTGCAAGTAATATGGCAAAGACAGCAAGAAGATCGATCAAAAAGTTAACCAGGCGTTTTATTTTCATAGGTATAGGTTATGCCAATATTTTTTATTTACTGTGCTATCAAATGTAATTAAGTTTTTTTTAAAGCTGTAGATCAGACTTTCAAATAGCCATTGAAATTGGATACGAATGATCATCTGCGAGGATTTACTTAATAATTGACAAAATCGGGCATCAAACATTCGATATCCGAAATAAAAAATACTAATTTCGTTGGTAATGAATGAACACCTGGATCCTGACGCGGAACGCCTCACTCCTGTTGAGCGTGATATTGAAAAAGTGTTGCGCCCGCAGGCATTCGAAGATTTTACCGGTCAGCAAAAAATACTGGCTAACATTAAAATATTTGTGCAGGCCGCCCGCCAGCGTGGCGAAGCGCTTGACCATGTTTTGCTACACGGCCCTCCGGGATTGGGTAAAACTACCCTGTCGCACATCATCGCTAACGAGATGGGCGTGGGTATCAAAATAACTTCGGGCCCTGTTCTGGATAAGCCCGGTGATCTGGCGGGTTTGTTAACTAATTTGGAGACAGGCGATATTCTTTTTATTGATGAGATCCACCGTTTAAGTCCGCTGGTTGAAGAGTATTTGTATTCGGCCATGGAGGATTTTAAGATAGATATTATGCTGGAGAGCGGCCCCAACGCGCGCTCGGTGCAAATATCGCTTAACCCGTTCACCTTGGTTGGTGCCACCACCCGATCGGGATTGTTGACAGCTCCGCTTCGTGCCCGTTTCGGAATTAATTCAAGGCTGGAGTATTATGATGCTAAATTATTAACTACCATAGTTTTAAGATCATCATCTATATTAAATACGCCTATTACTGATGAAGGTGCTTACGAGATAGCCCGCCGCAGCCGTGGCACCCCGCGTATAGCCAACGCGCTACTACGCCGCACGCGCGATTTTGCCCAGATAAAAGGTAACGGAAAGATAGATACCGAGATAGCGCAATTTGCTTTGAACGCTTTAAACGTAGATGAGCATGGTCTGGACGAAATGGACAATAAGATCCTCACCACCATCATTGATAAATTTAAAGGCGGCCCTGTAGGTTTAAAAACCGTAGCCACTGCCGTAGGCGAAGATGAAGGTACTATTGAGGAAGTTTATGAGCCGTTTTTGATACAGGAAGGCTTTTTAATGCGCACAGCTCGTGGCCGCGAAGCTACCGAAGCAGCGTACAAGCATTTGGGCAAGATAAAACTAGGCGGAAATCCTTCCTTATTTTGAGTTTTATTGCTACTATTGCTTTGCATTTAATACATTATACCAAATACATCCAACAAACCAATTTACTCATAGTCATTGTGCTATAAATCAACAAGTATGAAAAAAACATTACTTTTTGCATCGTTATTACTATGCGGAAGCTCGTATGCGCAGATGGTTACCAAAGTAACCAACCCTGTAGACTGGGTTAACCCGCTGATGGGTACAGCTTCAAAAGGCGACCTATCAAATGGTAATACCTACCCTACCATCGCGTTACCGTGGGGTATGAACTTCTGGACTCCGCAAACCGGCCCTAACGGCGACGGGTGGACCTACACTTATGATGCGCATAAAATACAAGGCTTTAAACAAACCCACCAGCCATCGCCATGGATGAACGATTACGGTCAGTTCTCTATCATGCCGATGACCAAAAGCCTGAAAGTAACGCAGACTGGTCGCGCCAGCTGGTTCTCTCACAAAGCCGAGATCGTAAAACCTTACTATTACAGTGTTTACCTGGCTGATCATGATGTAACTACCGAGATCACCCCTACCGAACGTGCTGCGCAGTTCCGTTTCACTTTCCCTAAAGCCGATAGCTCATTTATCGTTATCGATGCGTTTGAAAGAGGATCATACATTAAAGTTATCCCCGGCGAAAACAAAATTGTTGGTTATTCAACCCGCTACGCACGTGGCCCGTTGAAGAACTTTAAAAACTACTTTGTTATTTATGTAGATAAGCCATTCACGCTATCGCGTACTTACAATGTAGAGGAAAAACAAGTGGAAGGTTCTCGTGTAAGAACTGAAATTGCTAACCTAACCGACAGCAAAGAACTAAGCGCAGCTCACGCTGTTGCAGCCATCGGCTTTAAAACAGTTAGAGGCGAGAAAGTTAACCTGCGTGTTGCTTCATCATTCATCAGCATTGAACAGGCTGATATCAGCTTAAAAAGAGAATTAGCGGGTGATAGCTTTGACGCTACTGCAGCTAAAGGCCGCGCTATTTGGAACAAAACTTTAGGTAAGATAGATGTATCTGGCGGTACCGTTGACCAAACACGCACCTTCTACTCATGCTTATACCGCATGCTGTTCTTCCCTAACAAAATGTACGAAATTGACGCTAAAGGCCAAAAAATGCACTGGAGCGCTCAAAACGGCGAAGTATTACCTGGCTACAAATTTGCCGGTACCGGTTTCTGGGATACCTTCCGTGCTTTATATCCATTCCTGAACCTTGTTTATCCATCAATAGACAAAGAAATGCAGGAAGGCCTGATCAACGATTATAAAGAAGGCGGCTGGTTGCCTGAGTGGTCAAGCCCGGGTTATTCTGATATCATGATCGGTAACAACTCTGCTTCTGTAGTGGCCGATGCTTATTTAAAAGGCATCCGTGGTTATGACATTAACAAACTTTGGGAAGCTGTAGTACACGGCGCAAACAACGAAGGCCCTGCGGCTACCGGCAGAAAAGGCGTTCAATACTACAACACTTTAGGTTATGTACCTTATGATGTTAAAATAAACGAGAACGCTGCCCGTACTTTAGAGTACGCATATGATGATTTCGCGATATGGAAACTGGGTAAAGCTTTAGGCAAACCTGCTTCAGAGATCGACATATTTAAACAACGTTCGTTAAACTACCGTAATTTGTTTGATCCTACGCATGGTTTAATGCGTGGTAAAAACAAAGATGGTCAGTTCCAATCGCCATACAACCCACTTAAATGGGGTGATGCTTTCACCGAAGGTAACGCGTGGCACTACAGCTGGGCAGCTTTGCACGATATCCAGGGCATGGTTAACCTGTTAGGTGGTAAACAAAAATTCATCAACAAGCTGGATTCGATCTTTATCATTCCACCAGTATTTGACGATAGCTACTACGGTGGTGTTATCCACGAGATCCGCGAGATGCAGATCATGAACATGGGTCAGTACGCTCACGGTAACCAACCTATCCAGCACATGTTATACCTATATAACTTTGCCGGCGAGCCATGGAAATCACAAGAGCACGTTCGCGACGCGATGGGTAAACTTTACCAACCAACGCCTGATGGTTATTGCGGTGATGAGGATAACGGTCAAACTTCGGCCTGGTATGTGTTCTCGGCAATGGGCTTCTACCCTGTTTGCCCTACCAGCAACCAGTACGTAATTGGTACGCCATTGTTTAAAAACATGACAATCACTTTAGAGAACGGCAAAAAATTGGTTATCAACGCTGCCAACAACAGTGAGGCTAACAAATATGTAGGTGCGGTAAGCCTTAACGGTAAACCACATGCTAACAACTGGTTCGCTCACTCGGCTTTATCGCAGGGTGGTGTTATCAACTTCAGCATGTCGCCAACACCTAACAAAACCAGAGGTACACAAGAAGCTAATTTCCCTTACTCATTATCAAATGAAAAGTAAAAAATCAGTCTTTTTAAAAAGACTGGCAATATTGGCAATCACCGTATCCTGCGCGCTTACAGCAAGTGCGCAGGATACCCGCCTGCGCCTGGGCATATATGGTTTAAACCATGACCACATCAGCGGTTTTTTTAGCCAGATGAAACGCGGTAACGCCAACATAGTTGGTGTATATGAACCAAGCAAGGCGTTATGGGAGAAAATGAAAAAACGTTATAACCTTCCCGACTCTATTTACTTCGACAACGCGGCCAAAATGATCAAGGCCACCAAACCCGAAGTAATGCTGGGCTATAACGAGGTTGCCAAACATGTGGACATTGTTGAACTATGCGCGCCATTGCACATCCCTGTTATGGTTGAAAAACCACTGGCAGCTACGCTTGCGCAAGCAAAACGCATAGAGGCATTGGCCAACAAATACAATGTTAAAGTATTAACCAATTTTGAGACCACCTGGTACCCATCATTTAAATATGTATATGATAAGGTACAGCAGGACAGTATTGGCAAAATACGCCGCATGGTTATCCGCGATGGCCATAAAGGGCCTATTGAGATCGGTTGCAGCGTGGAATTCACCTCATGGCTTACCGACCCGGTTTTAAACGGCGCCGGTGCTTTAAATGACTTTGGTTGCTATGGTGCCAACCTGGCTACCTGGCTTAACCATGGCGAGCGCCCTATTGCGGTAACTGCTGTTGCCAAACACTACAAACCATCGGTATACCCTAAAGTTGAAGATGACGCTACCATTTTGGTAGAGTATGCTAATTCTACCGCCTCTATTGAAGCTTCGTGGAACTGGGCACTCAACATTAAGGATATGGAAGTTTGGGGCGAGCGTGGCGTTATTCATGCTTTTGATGGCAATAATGTACAATTCAGGTTAAAAGAAGGTGGTTATGGTGTTGTTAACAAAGCCAAAGGTTTGCCAACGCCCACTAACGATCCATTATTGTATTTAACAGCTGTTTTACGTGGTCAGATCTCTGACGATAACGAACAGCCATCGTTAAAATACAACATGATTGCCATGGAGATATTGGATGCTGCCAAGCGTTCAATTGCCGAAGGCAAACGCATAGTATTGCAAAAACAATAATATTGTTGAAAACTTACGGAGCGTAATAAGCTCCGTAAGTTTACTTTTACATATTAATTAATCATCTATTTAATATGTTAAAAGTCTTTAATATCCTTCTACCCATATGTATGCTTACATCTGTAGCATGCACCTCAAAAACAGATAAAGCCGCCGCAACCGATACCGCGGCCCAGGCCACCACCAAAGTTGAAGGCGAAGCTAATAGCGAAGTGGCTCCGGCACCATCAAACCTGCCTGCCACTAAAGACCCGGCCGTTATACTAGCCCGCAAACAGGTGCCTATTTTGTGCTACCACCAAATACGCGACTGGACCGCCAAGGATTCAAAAAATGCCAAGGATTACATTGTACCAATTGCAGATTTCAAACAAAAAATAAAAATGCTGGCCGATAGTGGCTACCATACAATCCTGCCCGATCAGTTGTATGATTACCTGACCAAAGGCGCGCCACTGCCAAGTAAACCCATCATGTTAACCTTTGATGATACCGATTTGGATCAGTACACCATCGCGGCCCCTGAGCTTAAGAAATACGGTTTTAAGGCAGTTTATTTTGTGATGACGGTATCTATCGGCAGACCTAATTACATGAACAAGGAGCAGATCAAAGCGCTATCTGACGCCGGTAATGTGATAGGCAGCCATACCTGGGATCACCACATGACCAGCAAATACAAACATGATACCGATCCGAAAAAAGACGATTGGAACGTACAGATAGACAAGCCAACCAAAAAACTGGAGGAAATAACAGGCAAAAAAATAGAGTACTTTGCCTATCCGTTCGGTATCTGGAATAAATCGGGCTTTCCTGAATTACACAAACGCGGCTTCAAAATTGCTTTCGCGTTAGCAGATAAACGCGATCCTAACGATCCGTTGATGTGCGTGCGCCGTATTTTAGATAGCGGATACTGGAGCGCCAAGACTTTGAGTAATTCTATTAGGAATAGCTTCTAAGTCTCACTCAAGACAAAAAAAGAGCCCCGACTATAACGGGGCTCTTTTTTTATTTGACAAGTATGTCATCATATGTTTGTTGATGGGGCTACAAATTCTCTCCCTTCGGTCCCTGCCCTTTGTTTGATGCTTCAGATGTATTTTCCCCTTTCTCCACCGGGTTCTGTTCGCCTTTAATAACTGCAGGCTGCTCTGCTTCTTCGGCTTCTGTTTCGGGTGTTACGGTTGGTATATCTGTGGCTTTAACTTCCGGCTCGGCGGTTTTTTGCTCGCCTTGCTCCAGGTTATTATCACCGTCTTTATTGGTTACGGCGTTATCATCGTTAGTGATCTGATCATCTATCGGGTCGGTGTTCTCTATGTTTTCCATGGTGTGTATGTTTGTTATTAGAGTAACAGGTTTACAAAGCGTCTGTTTCAAAAACTATATCTTTGTGGCAAATGCAGCACAGCAAATCGGTATACAGTCAGTTTATTAAAGCAGAAGCCAAAAAACTTGGCTTTTTGTTTTGCGGGATTGCCAAAGCCGAATTCCTGGAAGAAGAAGCCCCCCGACTGGAAGCCTGGCTTAACAAAGGCATGCACGGCGAAATGAAGTACATGGAAAACTACTTCGATAAACGCCTTGATCCGCGCTTACTCGTTGATGGTGCCAAGTCCGTAATTTCCCTCGGCTTCAATTATTATACAGAAGACACACAGGCTGATCCAACAGCGCCCAAAATATCTAAATACGCCTACGGGCAGGATTATCATACTGTGATCAGGGAAAAACTTAACCAACTTTTAGCGATCATTAATGAAGAAATTGGTGAAGTTGCCGGTAGAGGATTTGTAGATTCGGCACCGATGTTGGATAAGGCCTGGGCCAAAAAAACGGGCATGGGTTGGATAGGTAAAAACAGTAATTTACTTAACCAAAAAGCAGGTTCTTTCTTTTTCCTGGCGGAGTTGATCGTAGACCTTGAACTGGAATACGATATTGAACCCACAGCCGACCATTGCGGCACCTGCACCCGCTGCATTGATGCCTGCCCTACCGATGCTATTGTTGGGCCTTATGTGGTTGATGGCAGTCGCTGCATTTCTTACCTCACCATCGAGCTTAAAAACGAGATCCCCCAAGAATTTAAAGGCAAACTGGATAACTGGATGTTTGGCTGCGATGTGTGCCAGGACGTTTGCCCATGGAACAAGTTCTCGGTAATACACAACGAACCGTCGTTTACCCCACACCCTGATCTGCTACAGCTAAGCAAGGCTGATTTGAATGAGATAACTGAGGATGTATTTCAGAAAGTGTTTAAAAACTCAGCCGTGAAACGGACGAAGTTTTCGGGGTTGAAGAGGAATATTGATTTTTTGGGGGAGTAAAAAAAGACGTCATTGCGAGCGTAGCGTGGCTATCCACTTTAGAAAGGTAACCGTATCACTGTTCTAAAGCGGATTACTACGCTCGTTCCTCGCTCGTAATGACGCGCCGGGGAGAGAGAACTTACCCCTTCTTAAACTTATCAGCCAATAACTTCAGCATATCATCATTAACAGGCGCGGCTGGTTCTTCCTTCTTTTTAAATGGCTTGTTGTTATCGTAAGGCTTGTTATAAATTTTCTGTTGAGCCGGCTTAGCAAATAACTCTTTCTGAATATTTGGCGTAGCCGAAGGCTGTGCAGCAGGTTTTTGAACGCGCTCAGCTTGTTTTTTTGTGTTCATGCGGCTGTATATCTCTTCCAGCTTACGTTTGGTGTATAGCGGAAAATCGCCGTTCATCATCCATGAGTAATAGCTTGGCTCGGCGTTGAAAACGTCCTCTACCTTTTTACCTTTATGTTTGCCGAAGTTAAATACCTCTTCCCCGGCATCGTTATAAGCCATTCTGCCGGCAAAATCAACCGGGCGGTGCAGGTTGGTAAACGCATGCAGGCCCTCTACGTGGTTAACCACCGGGATGCTTTTATTTCCTTTTTTATCTTCCCACTCCGTGTTCTCATAACGCTCTATCTGCGCCAGCAAAACCTCCATGGTAGCGCGGGTATCCGCTTCGGCCGAATGCGCGTTAATAATATCCTTATCGCAATAAAACTTGTACGCCGCTTTAAGCGTACGCTGTTCCATTTGGTGGAAAATATTCTGCACATCAACAAAATGACGGCTTGAAAGATCAAACTCCACACCTACACGCAAAAACTCTTCCATCAGCATCGGGATATCAAATTTGTTGGAATTGTATCCCGCCAGGTCGGCATCGCCAATAAATTCGGCTACGCTGGTGGCAAGTGCTTCAAACAGGGGCTCGTTAGCAATATGTTCATCGTAAATACCATGTATTAACGAAGTCTCTAACGGGATTGGCATGCCCGGGTTAACGCGCCAGGTGCCTACGTCTTCACTCCCATCAGGATTTAACTTGATAACTGATATTTCAACAATGCGGTCGACGCCAATATTTATACCGGTTGCTTCAATATCGAAGAAAGCCAACGGGCGCTTCAAATTTAATTTCATGTGCGGGTGCGGATCAGTAATATGAAGGTGTAAAAGTCCTAAAAAAAACGGGATTATAGAAAAGAATTAAGGGTGACTAACTAAATATCCATATGCCGAGTATAATACCCACAACCATAATTACATACAGTAAAATTTCGGTATTGGCAAAGCGCTTGTATTTAGTCCAGAATGAATAATCTTGCTTGGGCATGGTGGTTACAAAATTATGAATTATATTTAGCTATGGATCAACATCACAACGAAGAAATAAAGAAAGAATTTCAGCTGGAACGCATTATTTTGTTCAGCGACGCGGTTTTCGCCATCATCATAACCATTATGGTTATCGAGATTAAACTGCCTGAAGGTATCCGCGAAGCAAGTATGGAAAAAGTGCGCGAGGTATTTATGCATGAGATATTCCCAAAACTGGTGGGCTACGGCATTTCTTTCTTTTTTGTTGGGATGTTTTGGATGAAGCACCTCAAAATTTTCAGCTTTTTGAAGGATTATACCCGGGCACTGATCATTTACAACCTGGTGTTTTTGTTCGCTATTTCTTTGTTTCCCTTTGGTGTTTCGGTAATGACGGACTCATTACGTCCGAAGGTGTATTATGGCATGTTCGCTTATTTCAACATCATAATGGCGGTAATATTTACACAAACCTTGTTGGCGGGGTATTTGGTTCGGAATGCCAAAACGATCTGCATACAAGCACATAATATTGAAACCAACCTGGAGTGGAAAGTACAACGCCTTAACCTTATAGCCATACCAATTATAGTTATTTACAGCCTCATAGTTTATTTGATGGAATTTGAGGCGCTGGCCTATGCATTGGCCTTTATACTATGGGGACTTTTACAAACGGTTACACGAAAACGCTATTATCCCGAAGCTAAAAACGATGGACCCATTTTAGCCCGCTTGTTTGCTTCGCGAAAAAAACAGAAACATGCGGAAGAAGAAGATGGTGCTAATTAACCTGCGCCGCAACAGTAGCATCTAATATAACCGAACCGCCGCGCGAGAAATATTGATAGATACCATTATCATGCAAACGGGCAACCATAACGCCTTTGCGGGTACTAGCGTGTACAAAGTAGCCATTTTGCAGATAAACGCCTACATGGCTAAACTGCTTACCGTCAAAATCAAAGAAAACCAGGTCGCCTTCGCGTAATTCGTCCTCGTATTTGCGCTTTATTACGGCTACTTGTTGGTAAGTAATTCTGGGTAGTTTGATGCCGTAAACTTCTTGTTGTAAAAGCTGGGTAAGGCCCGAGCAGTCGATACCGTTTTTATCCTGACCGCCAAATTTGTAAGGTGTGCCGGCCCAAAGTTCGATAAAATTATACAGGCGGCCGTTTTGAATATCGCGTTTGCTTACCCCCATTATGGCCGAGTACTTTTCGGCAATACTTGGTTGTGGTGCAACCAGTTCACCTACTTCACCTTTCATAATGGCTTTTTTACTATGACAGGCAGATAGCACAAGCACAGCAAAGCTTAACAGCAGAACGAAACGGTTTAACTTCATGCCGTAAAAGTAATGAGGAACAAACGATGATGGTTGTCAAGGTTTTGAACATATCCACATCCAAGTCCTCCCCTTTGGGGAGGATCTAGGTGGGGTATTAGCTTTTTATCAGCCGTTGTATCTCATCCAGCTTCATCAAAGCCTCTACCGGTGTAAGGGTATTTACATCCAGGTTATTCAGCGTGTCGCGGATCTTCACCAGCACAGGGTCGTCAATACTGAACATCTGCATTTGCACGGCTTGCTTTTGTACTTTGCGGATGCTTTCTTTTATATGTTCGCCGCCGGTGCGTTCGTTTTCCAGTTTTTTAAGGATCTCGTTTGCGCGCGATAATACCTTTGTCGGCATACCGGCCAGTTTGGCTACGTGGATACCGAAGCTGTGCTCGCTTCCGCCGGGAACCAATTTGCGCAGGAAGATGATCTGGTGACCAATTTCCTTTACCGTTACGTTATAGTTTTTGATGCGGTTAAAGCTATTGCTCAACTCATTCAGCTCGTGGTAATGCGTAGCGAATAGTGTTTTGGCTTTCGCTGATGGATGATTATGCAGGTATTCGGCAATGGACCAGGCGATGGAGATACCATCATAAGTGGAAGTACCGCGGCCTATCTCATCTAGTAAGATCAGGCTTCTATCCGACAGGTTATTCAAAATGCTCGCCGTCTCGTTCATCTCCACCATAAAGGTTGATTCGCCCGATGACAGGTTATCCGACGCGCCTACCCTGGTAAATATCTTATCAACCAAACCAATTGAAGCCGATTTGGCCGGTACAAAGCAGCCCATCTGCGCCATGAGCACAATTAAGCCGGTTTGCCTTAACAGGGCCGATTTACCCGCCATGTTAGGGCCGGTAATGATGATGATCTGTTGCGTTTCCGAGTCCAGGAAAACATCGTTGGTGATGTATTCCTCGCCTACCGGCAAGTTCTTTTCAATAACAGGGTGGCGGCCGCCTTTAATATCCAGCTCTTTGCCTTCGGTAATATCGGGCTTAACGTAGTAGTTTTTGATGGAGATGGCAGCAAAGTTCAGCAGCACATCCAAGCGGGCTATCAGCTGCGCGTTAAGCTGTATAGGTTTAATGTATTCTGATAGTGCATACAGCAACTCATTATACATTTGGGTTTCCAAAGTAAATATCTTTTCCTCAGCACCTAAAATCTGCTCCTCGTATTCTTTGAGTTCGGGGGTGATGTAACGTTCGGCGTTAACCAGCGTTTGCTTGCGGATCCAATCGGCAGGCACCTTGTCGCGATGGCTGTGGGTTACTTCCAGGTAATAGCCAAACACATTATTAAAGGATACTTTAAGCGATGGTATACCTGTGCTTTCCGCTTCTCGCTTTTGTATCTCTAACAAATAACCTTTGCCACCAAAAGCGATCTTACGCAGGCGATCTAGTTCTTCGTTGATGCCCTCGTTCATCACCGAACCTTTTACCACCATAACCGGCGGCTCGGGGTGCAATTCGCGGGCTATTTTCTCACAAATCGTAGTGCAAGGATTCAGTTGTTCGCCAATTGCTTTTAAGGGCAGGCTGGCAGACCGTTCGCACTGTTGTTTGATAGCCTCAATGGCTAGCAAAGCTTTCTTTAGCTGGCAAACTTCGCGCGGGTTAGCTTTTTGCAGACCAATTTTTGATATTAGCCTTTCCAGGTCGCCTATCTGGCGGATGTGTTGCTGCAGATCTTCGCGCAGTTCTTCGTTGCCTATCAGGTATTCAACCACGCCAAGGCGGTCGTTAATAGGCTTTAGTTCCTTTAAGGGCATTACTATCCATCGACGCAGCAAGCGGGCACCCATTGGTGAGCAGGTATTGTCCAGCACATCAACTAATGTGGATGCGTTCTCGTTAGCCGAACCGATCAGCTCCAGGTTACGCACACTAAAGCGATCGAGCCACAGGTACCTATCCTCTTCAATACGACTAATAGCCGAAATATGCTGCAGATTGCGGTGTTCTGTTTCGTTTAGGTAATGCAAGGCCACACCCGCGGCTATAATGCCCAGGTTAAGCTTATCAATGCCAAAGCCTTTTAATGATTTTACGCTAAAGTGTTTTAACAGTGTTTCTGTTGCGTAATCGCCGCTGTATGGCCACTCATCAAGCGTGTAAGTGTAATAGCGGTCGCCGTAATACTCTTTAAAATCCGCTTTGCGGCTTTTGGGGTAAATGATCTCGCTGGGGTTAAAACCTTGTAGCAGCTTATCAATATAATCCGGGCTGCCCTGCGCGGTTTGAAACTCGCCGGTTGAAATATCTATAAAGGCAACGCCCAAGCTGTTCTTTTCAAAATACAGCGAAGCGAGGTAGTTATTACTTTTTTGATTAAGGATATTATCGTTGGTGGCTACGCCCGGGGTAACTAGTTCGGTAACGCCACGTTTAACGATGGTTTTGGTGGTTTTTGGATCTTCCAGCTGGTCGCAGATAGCCACACGTTGACCTGCGCGCACCAGTTTTGACAGGTAAGTTTCTACCGAGTGGTGCGGAAAACCAGCCAGCTCAATATAAGCAGCAGCACCGTTGGCCCGGCGTGTAAGCGTAATACCCAATATGCCGGATGCTTTGATGGCATCCTCACCAAAAGTTTCGTAAAAATCGCCCACGCGAAACAGCAGCAAAGCACCGGGGTACTTAGCCTTAATGGTATTATACTGCTGCATTAAGGGGGTTTCTTTGGTAGCGTTTTTTGACAAGCGGTTTACTCCTTTTTAATAAACGGCTAAGTTAATGCATTGCCCCGGCTTTGGCGGTATTGTTGAAAAGTTGGACAGATGTGGATATTAGCCGATAGTTCATTGCCGATGGATCATGGCAATTCCCATCTATGGACTATTGACCATTGACCATGGACTTTCTCCCCAACCGTTAAATAAAGTTAAAAGCCTATAAAGCAACAATAAATGCTGTCATTCTTTCATTATATTTGATCAACCTTTAACCTCAATATGAAAAAAGCACTCTTCTTATTATGCATGTGCCTTAGCGCGTTAGCTGCATCGGCACAAAAAACTATTGTAGCACCCGCCATTGGCGCCAGCAATGTAAGTACCCTGAGTATTGAAAAAGTAGTTTTAAGCGATACGGCTACTCAAGTATTCTTTAAATCCACCTCGCCCGGCAATACTTGGTTCAGGATATCTGACAAAAGTTATTTAACTGCGGGTAGTGATCAAAAGTTGATGGCTACGTCGGTAAACGGTATTGCCTTTAACAAAGAGGTTTACAACAAAAACGGTCCTACGTTATTCAACATCAACTTCCCTGCGGTAAAAGCCGGCACTAAGCAAATTGATTATTTTGAAGGCGATTGCGAACGCTGCTTCAAAATATTGGATATTGAACTAAACAATAATACTGCGTCAAAACCATTGCCGGCTAATTGGTATGCCAATTGGTTTAACAATAAGCAATGGGTGTTGGGTATTGACAGAAACAGGCTGGTTTATAACAGCCAGGTTTGGCGTTATAAAGTAACATCGGCCAAAGGCTCACAATACCATTTGGCCCTAGCAAATGGCAGAAGCGTAAAAGCAATTACAATACAGCAAAATGCTAAGGGCCAGCTTATCTTTTCAGAAAACCCTAAAACCAAAGTAATTTTAACTGATAAGCCCGACGAAGCGAAAACCGCTTTGCTAAACGACGCGCCTTTTACTACTCCTGTACTTAAAAGCGATAGCGCTGTATTAACGGGCTACATCAAAAACTACTCGCCAAAACTGGGTTACAAAACCGGCAGTATTATTATTGATGATGTAATATCGAGCAAGCAAAATAAATATACCTTCACCATAGCTCCCGATGGCGGTTTTGCGGCTAAAGTGCCTATGCATTATCCCGAGGAATGTTATTTTGAGGTTGATAACCTTTTCATGTCAGTTTTCCTGGCTCCGGGTAAAAAGCTGTTTCAATATATTGATTTGAATAAGGGCAAACGCTCTGCATTATACATGGGCCTATATGCTCAACTTAACAACGAACTTATTGAATTATCAGCTGTGCTGGATATTAACTATAGCACCATAAGCGCTAAAGCTGCCAAATCATCTCTTACCGAATTTAAAGGCTACCTTACCGAACTGCTGACTAAAAATCAAGCCGCTATAGATACGTACCGCGATGAGCATGGCATTAGTGCAAAAGGCTATCAAATAGCTACCATGAACATGAAGTACCGACTGGCCGAGTACCTGCTGGCATACAACATGAACCGCGAATATGAGCATCAAAAGAAACATAAAGACGAAAAGAAAAGCACCTATGTAAAAGTACCCTATGACGACGAGTATATGCGCTTTTTAGAGAATGTGCCGGCAAACAGCGAACTTTCATTGTTATCAAAAGAGTACGATTCGTTTGTTAACAGGTTGATGTTTCTTGATCAGATATTTAAACACTACAACCAGGGCTTTACCCACTATTACATTAACGCATTTAAAGCTGTACCTGCCGAAGGCGACGATGAAAAAGAGCTGCTAAATGGCCTCACAGCCTCGTTAACTGTTGACAGCATTACCTTAAACAGCATTATGGTAAAAAACAAAGCGGCGTTTAACAAAATGATGGAGCGCCGTAAAGATTACTTTCAGGAATCGCCTAAAATTGACATTGCCAAATCGCGCCATGCGGTTATTGATGAGTTGGTAAAAACCAGGCTTGATTTTACTTATGATATAATGAAAGTGCAGGAAGATGCGCAAACCGTTACCCGCGAGCTTAAACCGTATGACGCAAAAGCAATGGCTACAGCGAAACAAAGCTTTCAAAACACGGGCATTTACCTGGCTTTTGAAAACTTTAACAAAGGGGTTGCGGCTAAAATTGACGCTATTGCTAAAAACAAAAAAGGCTTTGTACGTAACGCCATACCTAAAACAACGGCGGACAGCGTTTTTAACGCCATACTAGGCAAGTATAAAGGCAAAGCCATATACGTTGATTTTTGGGCCACCTGGTGCGGCCCCTGCCGCGCTGGCATTGAAGAAATAGCCCCGATTAAAGAAGAGCTAAAGGGTGAGAACATAGCCTTTGTTTATATAACAGATCCATCATCTCCGGAGGAAACCTACAAAAAGATGATACCAGGCATTGCCGGCGAGCATTACAAACTAAACAAAGACGAGTGGAACTATATAGCCGGCAAGTACAGCATAAGCGGCATACCGCGTTACATGATCGTAAACAAAACCGGCGTTATAGTTAACGACCAATACAACGGCTGGGGCGGCACTATAAAAACTGATTTGATGAAATTGGCTAAGGAATAGATCTTTAGTCAATAGTTGATAGTCCATGGACCATAGTTGCTAACGCAAAGTGCTATTGTCCATGGACCATCGACTATTAAACCGCTTTATAATGCTCCACCACCGGGAATGGGTCATAATAATGATGCAACAAACGCTTCCATTCCAGGTACTGCGCCGATTGACGAAAACCTTCAGTATGATCTTCCAGTGTCTCCCACTCTACCAATAAAATATATTTATCGGCATGCTCCAGGCATTTGCTCAGGTTGTGTTTTATGTAGCCCGGCGTTTGGCTGATGTATTTTCCTGCTTCGGCAAAGTCTGCTTCAAATTGTTTTTCCCTGCCGGGAATTAAGTTTAGTATGGCTACTTCTAATATCATGCTGCAATATCGGGATTAAATTCAAATCCTTATTCAATAATTATTTATTGTTTTTCGATAAATATTTTGCTTTTATCAATAATAGTGTTTTTCTTTGCTGATGTAAACCAAACCTATATTGTTATGATATTTATATTCGTTATCGTTGCAGTCATTTTAGTTGTAGCACTACAGTTACTTGGCATTAAGATCCTTTTTAAAGAGGCCAATAAAAAGACTGTATTAATTATAGTTTGCATATTTGTTGCCGGACTGGTGTTAAAAATTGCAAACGGTGTATTAACCGCAAGTTTTGAACACAAACGCGCCAAAACAAAACCAATTTATGACGTAAAGCCTATCGATGCTAAACTGCCGGACACCCTGCCCTACATCGATTACATTAATTTAAAAGACAGTATAGCTACCGTAAGAAATATCAAGAATGGTGATGATAAAAAAATGGATGTCACCCGTTTTAGTTATTTCGGCGTATCCAATAGCATAAGCTGCGATACCTGCTCATTAGCCTGGTATAAAAACATATCGTACGGCGATGAGCGTCATGTACAATATTATTTCAATCTATATGGGTGGTCGCTAGCTAAGCCGGCGATAATATTTGGCACGGATACCTTTCATGTGGAGAAGGGTCAGGCATACATTCGTAAACATTATACAGAAAACACCACACTTAACGGTAAAGTTTACACTAGCGGCAAAGTTGCCGACTACCCGGTAAAATTCAGGTACAGTCATTTGGGCAAACACATCATGATCCCGATAACCAGACAACAGGCTGAAACCTACACTACAATTTTCAGGGTAATTAAGACCTTATTTTACGTTTATTGGATATTCCTGGCCGTATGGTTTCTGCGTTTTATTTATGATATATCGCAAGGCAATGCCTTTATTAAGCGCAACGTGCTATTTTTAACGGTTACCGCTATAAGCTTAATAGGCTATGTATTATTAACAAGTGAAATTAGCTATTTGATGAGATTCTTTCTCCGCGATTATTTCACCAACGATATCATCATCAAAAACCAAAACGGGGCCGCTGCCGGGGCTTTCATAGCAGGTATTGCGTTATTACTGCTAGTTTTTGCTTTCAACAAAGCACGGAAGTTAAAAGACGAACAGGACCTAACCATTTAAGCCATGCCCATAATAGTAAATTTAGATGTGATGATGGCCAAACGTAAAATGAGCCTCACCGAGTTAAGCGAACGGGTTGGCATAACCATGGCCAACCTATCTATACTTAAAACCGGCAAAGCCAAAGCCATACGCCTGGAAACGCTGGAGACCATATGCAGCGTTTTAAAATGCCAGCCTGGAGATATCCTGGAGTATGTAGAGGAGAATTTTGAGTCGTGAGTAGGTAGTTTTTAGTCTGGAGCCAATCAGGACTTCACTTCCAATCTATATCCTTTACCATGAATATTAGCCAGGGTTAGTGATGGATCGTCTTTTAGTTTTTTGCGCAGTTTGGAGATAAACATATCCAGGCTGCGACCCACTATCACGCCTTCGTCTTCCCATATTTCTTTTTGCAGGCGGCGCCTGTCAATGATCTGGTTAGGTGCCGTGGCGAAGATATGCAGTATGCGGGCTTCTTTAGCAGTGATGATTGTTTCTGCATCGCCAAAACTTAGTACGCGTTTATTAACGTTAAATACAAAACTGCCCAGGCGGATGATGGTATCTTCAGCAGTAGTACTAACATGTATAGCGGGAACAAGCTTTTTACGCTGGTTTCCAGACCTGTAAACCAGCAACCCTACAAAGGCCAGCAAAGGCAGGCTACCTATCATATAATTTTTTTGCACCTGGCTTAAGCCCTTATCCTGAAATTTAATATTGATACGGTAGCATTTTACCGGTTGAGGCCTGCGCGAACATGCTATAATATTACTTCTTTCGGCACCTTGCTTATTATTTTCTTTTGTATTTAAAATGGCGTAGCCGAAAAGAACGCCAGGCTTATCACACTCCACCACATTAACAATATAATCAGACAAAACATCATTTTGACTAAGCGCATTGTTAATGATCTTTACCAACGAATCTGTTTGAAAGGTGAACGTTTTGTCAAACTGAAGTTGGTATTCATTATCCGCCAGTTTAACCACAGGCAATACCAGTGACGTGCTATCGCCCGAGTTTAACAACACCCTATGCC
This sequence comes from Mucilaginibacter sp. A3364, assembly GCF_059690715.1. Lineage (NCBI taxonomy): Bacteria > Pseudomonadati > Bacteroidota > Sphingobacteriia > Sphingobacteriales > Sphingobacteriaceae > Mucilaginibacter > Mucilaginibacter sp. A3364. Next base: position 1,473,114 of record NZ_JCAWED010000001.1, on the reverse strand, counting down.
CTATCTGGCGCAATATGATCTCGCGCTTGGATGTGTCGAAATCACGCGTAGCAACGGTACTTTTTATAAAGGCGCCACACAACATCACCAAAGCTAAGCCAATAAACGCCAATATGTAGTTAAACTTCATTTACCAAATATCCTGTTTTTTACAAATGCTTTTAACGCATAACTACTGAATTTACAAAATTTACATTTCATTTTACGTAATGTTTCCGCGGTGTTTAGCACCAAAAACCAATTATATTTATATCTGATACCATAATTATATTTTTACAGCAAACAGATTTGTATTATTGCATGTATCATTTACAGTAACATTTGCGTTTATGCATGTAAAACAGTTATACAATTTTTAAATATGAAAACAATTACCCATTTCAAAACCTTTAAAAACCTGTGTAAGGTGGCCATGGTGCTACTGGTTGTAGCCGCTTTTACCTCATGTAAAAAAGATAAAGAACCGGTAGGTACAGCTTATATACAGGTAATTAATAACGATGAACTATCAACCCCTATTGACTTTTATGTAAACGGTACCAAAAAAACTGCTACCAGCCTGGCTTATAACCAAAGTTCAGGCTTTTTCACTGTATCGTCTGAACAGTTGCAGGGGCAATTTAAAACCGCTACCGGCCTGGCCCTATTCAGAGTTTTTGACCTTGAACCAACTGCAAATGCTTATTACAGTATTGTATACATGAATGATAAGGTGTTAGCTTATAGCGATAATCCTTCTGCCACGCCTCCGGGAAGGTCCCGTGTACGTTTTATCAACTTAAGCAGTGCCATAACCAGCGAGGTTGATTTTGGAATAGCCGGCGGCGATAAACTGTCGAACGGCCTTATCCAATACCTGGCATCAGATTATTACACTGTTGACCCGGGTACCAAATTCAAGGTATACGCAGCCGGTTCAACCAACGTATTGCTTGATATACCAATTAACCTGCAAGCAGGTAAAATATATACCATATACGCCACCGGTAGTGCAAACACACTTACTTACAACGCGGTAGTTGCCAACCCATAAAACAAACAAAATGAAAAACCCGGCGCTTGCCGGGTTTTTCATTTTAATTATAGCACATAGTTAATATTTACCAACCGATGCGTTTAATTGGCTTTGCCATTGCCTTTATTTTGATAATTATGTATTTGCGCACTATAAAATATTAGTGCTAGGCCTTTAATGCCTGCGGCAGGCGTACATGAAATGTGGCACCGTTCCCCGGTATCGATTCTATCTCAAACCTTCCTTTAAGGCCTTCAATTAAATGCTTAACCAGTGCAAGGCCAAAGCCATAGCCCTGCTCGCCGCCGGTGCCGTTGGTTGATGAGGCGTTACCCGTTAATATCTTATCAATCCCTTCCTGGCTAAGGCCTACGCCGGTATCACTTACTTTAATATCCAGCACATTCTGCGCATCGGTTACCTCCAGATTTAAGTCAACTGTTATTTTACCATTTACGGGGGTAAATTTCATGGCGTTTGATATCAGGTTACCTGTTATCTGTAGTAATTTATTTTTTGAGAAAGGCACCCTGGCCGAATCGGGCGACAGGTTAATGCTGAAATTAATATTTTTATTTACCGCCTGCGGCTGATATAGCTTCTCCAGTTTATCTTTAAACATCAGCAGGTTAAACTCATCGTTTTTTAGTTGCGGGGCTTCAATGCTTAATATCTCATCGGCCAATTCCAATATCGACCGGCCGCTTTTATGTATCATATTAATAAATTCCAATACTTCGTCAATCTGGTTTTCATGCCCCTGCTCGGCAATAACCTGGGCCAGGCCAATAATGCCGCCTAAGGGCCCACGGATATCATGCGCTACTTTGCGTTTTGATTCGTTGGCTTCATTTAACTCCGCTTTAAGGTTATCCATTACCTTAAATGCTTTTAGGCGGTTTACGATCTCGTCGGCGATAATTTTAAGTAGTTCTGCTTTTTCGGGTGAGATAGTTTTCTCTTCCCTGTCCAATACACAAAGAGCGCCAAGGTTGACCCCTTCATGTGTACTTAATGGCACACCATAATAGTAACGCAGCTTTGGGTCATCGGTTACATAAAACTTGTCTTTAAAACGATCATCAGCACTTAGGTCGCCAATCTCAAAATGGTCATTACCCATAATAGTGTGCTGGCAAACAGATTCTTCACGGGGCATTTGGTCAATATCAATTCCATGTTCAGATATCGTCCATTGCGTATAGGTGTCAATTAAATTTACCAGGGATATTTTGGTGCCGGCAACTTTGGCAGCCAGTTTGGTCAAATCTTTAAAGCTTTCCTTATGGGCAGAATAGTCAACATCAAATTCTGCAAGGGTTAATACCCTTTCCATTTCGTTTGCGGGAATCGGCGCGGTAGTCATAAAATAATAAATCTAGGTTAATGCTATATATACGGATAATAAGCCATCCGGGTTTATTCAAATTAATGACTATCAACTACCTTGCCATCAGCTACGCGTATAGTTATCAATAAACCAATTCAAAGCTTTATTCAGGTTCGATTTTTTGTAAGCCACTACTACTTCGGTACTTACAGGTATGCTTTCAAGCGAAACACAGGTAATGTCCAGATTTTTATACTGTTGCTGCAATGATAACGGAAGTATGGAAACTCCAAGCCCCGCTTCCACTAATTGTAGAATTGAATGCACATTATTTACCTCGTGGGTAATATCGGGCACAAAACCCAAACGATTACATATTTCCATTAGGCTGGCGTGATAGTGCGGCGCGTATTCTTTATTAAAAAATATGAAAGGCTTATTTTTGATATGAGCGGACAGTTCTGCATTATCATTAAAACGCAATCCGGCCGATGGCAACACCACCATAAACGGATCATGAAACAAGGTATGTAAAGCTAACCTTGCGGATTGTACGGGCGCCCGTAATATGCCGACATCCAAATTGCCCTGCTCCAAGGCCTCTACCTGCTTAACCGTAGGCCGCTCGTACAAACTTGTTTTAATGTGCGGGAACACCTGTGTAAGCGATTTAAGCACCTCGGCCAAATGAGGTTGGTATACCGAGCTGATGTAACCTATTTTTAGTTCTCCGCTCTCTGCTTCGTGTATTTGGCGTAGAGTTATTTTAGTCTCTTCTAAGCGCGCAAAAATATCATCAACCTCTGCTTTAAAATATTTACCGGCATCGGTTAATACCACGCGTTTGTTATTACGTAAAAACAGCTTAACGCCTAGCTCCTCCTCTAACTCCCTGATCTGCCTGCTTAATGGCGGTTGCGAGATAAATAAAGCTTCGGCAGCTTTGCGGAAGTGCAGGTGATCTGCAACCGCTTTGAAATATTGAAGATGACGTAATTCCATTTTATTGATACCTTTTAAATATCATTTATTGACAAAATTGATATTTTTCAAATATCATTAAAGCATTTAGTTTTGCCAAACCAAATCAACAAATGATGACTATAAACTACACAGGCAAAGCCACTAACGAAGAGATCAAAACCCGATTTGACAACGATGTTGAACGTTTTTCGAACCTGGACACCGGCCAGTTAACCACTATTGACGCACCACTTACCATGGAACTTTGTACCGAAGCTGCCAGATATGTTAACCCTAACGCTACAGCTTTATTAGACGTTGGCTGCGGTGCCGGCAACTACACCCTAAAAATGCTGAGCAAAGTGCCCAACTTAAACTGCACGCTAAATGATTTGAGTTTGCCGATGTTGGAACGGGCCGAGCAGAGAGTGAGCGAACAAACCACAGGTACGGTCACCCCGGTACAGGATGATATGCGTAATTTAACTTTGCCTGACGATAGTTTTGACATTATACTAGCGGCTGCAACTTTCCATCACCTACGTGATGATGCCGATTGGGAAAGCGTATTTTCCAACATGTACCGTATGCTAAAACCCGGCGGCAGCATTTGGATATCAGACCTGATAACACATGACGGACCGTTAAATGCCTTATTTTACCAACGTTACAGCGATTACCTGGATACCCTTGGCGGCCCTGATTATCGCCAAAAAGTATTGGACTATGTGGCACATGAAGACACCCCACGCTCGGTAAATTACCAAACGGAGCTGTTAAAGCAAGTTGGGTTTAAACAGGTGGAGATACTGCATAAAAACTCTTACTTCGCGGCATTTGGGGGAATTAAATAGTCCATGGATCATGGTCGATAGTCCATAGCCCACTTTTTAAAAAACTATAGTCTATGGACCATGAACTATCGACTAAAATCCGCATCTTCGGCCAATTTAATTTTAACATCAATGATAAACGTAAACGAATATTTTGAAGGCGCGGTAAAATCACTTGCTTATATAAGTGCAGAAGGTAAATCAACAGTGGGTGTAATTGAAAGCGGCGAATATGAATTTGGCACTTCGACCCACGAAACCATGATAGTTATTGAAGGCGAGCTAGTAGCCTTATTACCCGGCGCTACCGAATGGGAAAGCTTTACCAACGGCCAATCGTTCGAGGTTGAGGCCGGTACTTCTTTTAAGGTAAAAGCTACCGCGCAAACTTCATACTTGTGCAAATATAAATAGCAGCCGTATAGTGTAACATTTTATATTTGGGTAAATCAAATCAATAAAACATTACACTATGGATACTTCATTAATTACTACCGCTAACGATTTAGAAGGTTACAAAATTGTAAAACAACTTGGCCTGGTACGCGGCGTTACCGTGCGTAGCCGTAGCGCGCTGGGAAATATTGCCGGCGGCTTTCAATCGTTGTTTGGTGGAAGGCTTTCTATTTATGTTGAGCTATGCGAGAATACCCGCGAAGAAGCTTACCAGCTATTGGTACAGCATGCACGTGTTATGGGTGCTAATGCCATTGTTGGTATGCGCTATGATGCTAACGAAATAATGCAGGGTATCACCGAGGTATTGGCCTACGGTACCGCTGTAGTTGTTGAAAAGATAGAAAAATAATATCCCCCATATCCCGCTATTGTTATTTAAAATACGATAGCGGGATCTCTTTCCACATGCCGTGGGCCAGGTTGCCATTAAGCAGGGCATATATTAAATACAGCGGCCAAAATATATAACATAGTATTAATAAAATGATAGAATGGTTATAATACCAGTTTATCATTAAAGCATACAAACCCAGCACCAGGTATAATATGCTAGTATCTCTTTTCTTCATTTTTTAACCTTTAGTTATTGTAAAGCTAAGATAGCAAAGTTTGAGTTGAAGGTTAAATTGTAGTTACAAACACAGTCTGCCCTTAGTGTAAAAGCCAAGAAGTTTTCCACAAATCAACAAAATGGCTTAAAAAAGGCTAGTTTTCCACATTATTAGCTATAAAAAAGTTTCACAATTATATACTAGTTAATAACAATAGACTATGTTTGTGAAAACAATTTATACCTAATAGAGTTAACATTTTAAAACAATTAAAAAACTTATCATGGCAATTACCGCGTATTCAGTAAAAACGAAAACTAAGAACGTACCAATGGTTGATCCTGTTATAGATGTAAAATCTGGCAGATACATTGCTACAGGTAAAGACAGCGCAGGCAACAAAATGGCTGCAATTATGAGCAAGGCTACTGCCGAAGGTCATATCGCATCTGGTGCTGCTAAAAAAGGCAGTGGCTGGTAAAAATTATTTGTTGGCACAGATGTAATGTTTGTAGCCAACATTTATCAAAGCCTCATCTTTCACGAAGGATGAGGCTTTGTTGTTTTACCAGGTTTTATACGGGTGGGTAGAAAGGTTGGAATTAAAGTAACGGTCATCGTGCGTAACTTCATCAGCCACCCAATCGGGCAGGTCAAACCGCTCATCTTCGCTTTGCAGTTCTATCTCGGCTACCAGAAGCCCTTCGTTATCGCCCAGGAAGACATCAACCTCCCATAACTTGCCGGCAAAATCAATACGGTAACGTATTTTTTCTACAGATGACTGCGCAAAAAGCTTCAACAACTCGGAAGCCTCGTTAACCGGCACCACATATTCAAACTCGGCCCGGCTGATAGTTGCTGATGCACCCTTAAATGTAATATAAGCGCGCTCACCGGCTACGCGTACCCGTGCTGCTCCTCTTTCGCTGTTTATAATATAACCTTGCTGGTAATGCGTGCCTTCGGGTTTAGCCAGGGCCTGCCATTTATCTTCATCAACTAAAAACTTGCGCTCGATCTCTATCGCCATAAATTCGTTCTTAAATAAAATTAAGTATTGCAAATCATCCTAATCACTAGTCTCCAATCACTGATCACTAAACTGTATCGCCAAAATTACAAAGCCTGCTATACTATTTAACTGTAAAAAAATGTTAAAGTATTGCGTTTAGCAACATCTATTGGCATAAATAGATATATTTAGCCATCCTTTTTTTTGAGCAATACTAACCTATAATGATGAATCTAAGAAAATTTACTTTTATACTATCATTACTTATTATACCCGCTATAGCAGCATCGGCCCAAACCGATACTGTTAGTTTAACGTCTATAGTTGAAAAAGCAGCCAATTTTAACACCGTTCGCCCTATTGAAAAAGTATACCTGCATTTTGATAAGCCCTATTATGCCATTGGCGATACGGTTTGGTTTAAAGCCTACTTAACGGCCGATGCCTATATGTCGGCGGCTATGCACGCGCCGTCGACCATTAGTAATGTGGTGTATGTTGATATTGTGAGCAGTAAGGATTCGATAGTACGCAAAATGAAGTTACCGGTAACCAACGGGGTAGCATTTGCAAACCTGGCCCTTACCGCGCCTTTGTATAAGCAGGGAAGCTACCATTTCAGGGCTTATACCACCTGGATGCGCAACAGCGATGTCGCTTATTTTTTCAATAAAACGGTAACAGTAGGCAATGCCATAGAAAAACAGGTAAATACCAACATTGCCATAAGCGGATCGGCCAAGGGCAATACATCTAAAGTTGACGTTAAGGTAAATTTTGCCGATGCTGATGGAAAGCCCTATGCTTCAAAACGTGTAAACTGGAAAATACAGACCAGCGATGATGAAACCGCCGGCAAAGGCAAAGCTACAACAGATGCCGGCGGTAATGTGCTAATTAGCTTCAGTACTAATAAACCTATCAACTTTAACACCAGTTTACTGGTTACTACTATTGATATTACCGAACAAAAGACCGTTAACTCATCATTCAGTCTTAAAAATGCTGTGGCACCAATGGATGTACAGTTTTTCCCCGAAGGCGGCGACCTGATAAATGGTGTAAAGTCAAAAGTGGCGTTTAAAGCTATTAACCCATCGGGGTTGGGTATTGATGTTAAAGGAACAATAACCGATAACAGTGGCGCTACTGTTGCCGAAATCAGCAGTCAGCACCTGGGCATGGGTGTGTTTAGTATGGTACCCGCAACAGGCAAAACCTATAAAGCAAATGTAACCTTCCCCGATGGATCAAAAAACACGTATGACCTGCCGGCTGTAAAAGATAACGGCGTTACGCTAAGCGTAGTAAACACCGACCCTGAAAAGGTAAGTTTACGTGTATCAGTTAGCGACCAATACCTACAGGCACATAAAGGCAAACCGCTTTACATTATCGCCCAAAACGGGCAATTAATTTGTTATGCCGCCCAAACACCCGGTATGGTAAATACGGTTTTCCCGGCAACTATACCTAAAAGTAAATTCCCAAGTGGTGTAATAAAATTAACTGTGTTTGCCAACAACGGCGTCGCATTGTCTGAGCGCAGCATATTTGTGCAACGTAATGATCAGTTAAACCTGGCATTAAGCAGTACCAAACCAACCTACAGTAACAGGCAACAGGTGGTTATGAATGTAGCCGCTAAAAAGGCTACTACCCCGGTTGAAGCTAACTTATCGGTTACTGTTATTGATGAAACAAAAGTACCGTTTGATGAAAGCAACGAAACCACCATTTTAACCAGCTTGCTGCTAACATCAGATTTGAAAGGCTACGTTGAAAAACCTAACTACTACTTCAACAAACCCACCGAGCAAACCGCTGCCGATCTGGATGTATTGCTGCTAACCCAAGGCTATGCCCGATTTGTTTATAAAGATATTATGAGCAAAACTCCACTGGCACCTGTTAATTTTTTGCCCGAGGATGGTATTACCATATCAGGCACACTACGCACTGCCGATGGCAGGCCGGTAAATCGTGGTAACGTAACATTTGTTATTAAAAACCGGATGGAGAAATCAACGCTTACCAATCCGATAGGCGAGTTTAAATTTTCCAAACTGTTCTTCCCGGATTCGGTGGAAGCTACCCTGAATGCCAAGGGTAACTACAATGCTAATAATATGCTTATCCTGCCGGACAATGAAAAGTACCTGCCCCCTACCGTTAACCCTAATGCGCCCGACGAAATAGCTAACATAGACAGCTTAATGAAAAACTATTTGCAAAACAGCAAATTGATCTATCAAAACTCGCGCGTGTTAAAAGAGGTAGTTATTAAAGCCAATACCTACGTTAAAAAGGCCAGTCACCAGGACTATTCAAACCTTACCGGCCTAAGCGCTATTGCAAACCATACTATACAAGGAAGTTCAATGATAGCCTGCAACAATGTTTTTGATTGTTTAAGAAGCGGTGGTTACGGCTTAACCTACAACACACAAAACAATACATTGGTTTTAAGCCGTGATTTTAACCAAGGCAAGACAGATCCCGTTGCAGTATATTTTAACGGGCAGCCGGTTGATTTTAGCTACCTGATCAATATTAAACCAGACGAGGTGGATAACGTAGAGGTATTTTACACCGATGGTTTAAGTAATATCAACCGCATGTATAACACCAATGGTGTGATATCTGTTAACGGTAAAGTGGCCAAAAAACAAACTTTCACCAAAGAACAACTTAACGAACTATTAGGCCCTAAATACAGCGGTGTGCCTATCAACCCTAAAGGCTACACACTTGCTCGCCAGTTTTACAGCCCCGTTTATGATGCAACCAGGACCGGCTCAATGGGCGGCGACTTACGCAGCACCATTTACTGGAACCCACGCGTACAAACCGACAAAACCACAGGTGCAGCAACATTTGATTTCTTTACCTCAGATGGCAAAGGTAGTTTCCGCGCTATTGTTGAGGGGATTGATGCTGAAGGTAATATCGGCCGGGCGGTATATAGATATAAAGTACAATAGAAGTTACTGCATCATACAAAAGGCGTTCGGGCAACCGGGCGCTTTTTTGTTTTTAGACTAATTAAAATGACATTAACCCTACCATAAGCATAAACAATCAACCTAAATTCACGTTTGTAATCAAAAAATACATCTACCTACCATGAACACTACTTATCAAAAAACATTTACCCTTGGCGGGGATATTACCGTAAACCGCCTGGGCTACGGCGCCATGCGGATAACGGGCAAAGGCATCTGGGGCCCGCCGGATAATCATGCCGAATCGCTGAAAGTACTAAAACGTGCCGTTGAACTCGGCGTTAACTTTATAGACACCGCCGACAGCTACGGCCCCTATGTATCAGAAGAATTAATTGCCGAAGCCCTGCACCCATACGCCAATGACCTGGTGATAGCCACCAAAGGCGGCCTCACCCGCACCGGCCCTGATCAATGGCCTATCAACGCCCACCCCGATCATTTAAAGGAAGCGTTGGAAGGCAGCCTGAAACGCCTTAAGCTGGAGCAGATAGATCTTTACCAACTACACCGCATTGACCCTAAAGTCCCGGCCGAAGAATCTTTCCAATTTTTGAAAGACGCACAACAGGCCGGCAAGATCAAACACATAGGTTTATCAGAAGTTAGCGTAACTGACATTAAGAAGGCACAACAATTTTTCGAAGTAGTATCGGTACAAAATATGTACAGCGTTGATAACCGCAAATGGGAAAACGTTTTAAACTACTGTAAAGAACAAAACATAGCCTTCATCCCCTGGTTCCCGCTTAACGCAGGTAACGTAGCCGCGCAGGATACCTTGAAAGCCATTGCCGAAAAACATGATGCCACCGTACACCAGGTAGCGCTAAACTGGCTTTTAAGGCATGCAGATAATATACTGCTCATCCCCGGTACCTCGAGCGTGTCACACCTGGAAGAGAACATGAAAACCGGCGATATGGAACTAAGCAGCGAGGATATGGATGCGCTAAACAACATCGCGCCGCTATAATCAGGATATAATTTGACCATTTTAAGAAACGATGTTGCTAAATATGCGGCATCGTTTTTTTTATATTTGGCCAAACCATGCTATAAACGTTTATGAAATACCTGTTGCTGATCTTTGTCTGCCTGCTTACGTCGTCATTTATTTTGATGAATTATCCGCAGCAAAAGCCTAAGGTTAAAACAACCATACAGTACGAATACCTCACCCCCGGTAACTATACCGACGTTGCCGAACCCGAGCTATTTTATAAAACCATCACCCAGTTTAATGAGGCCGGCAAAATAACCAGTCAGCTTATTTATAACATGCGGCAAAAGGACAGCCTCGTACAATCCCTGGTTTACGATTATGATTCAGAGGGCCGTTTACTAGTCATCAAAAATAAAGGCGCGGTTTACCAGGAAATAAAATACGAGACAGACAAAAACAAAAACTTGCTAACCACCAGCCGCTTTCAGGGCAAAAAAAACTCGGTAAGAGTAAAGAATGCCAAAGCCAATGTAGATACGGTATGGGTATTTGCGCCGGATGAGTCGTTGTTATATAAACTGGTGCAAAAATTTAATACCGGCCGGGATACCATTACCCAGCTAAAATACGACGAGAAGGGTGAGTTCGATCATAAAGAGATTCTTGTGATCGACAAGGAGAATCGCCTGTTGAGCGAGATCATTTTCGATAAGAACAACATCCGCCAGAGCCACGAAACTATCACTTACAAACCCGATAGCCAGGTGCGTATAGATTCAAATAAACGCATCGTAGGTGGGCTACCGGGTGTATTGATAGATAACGACGTGTACAAATACACCATCAAATATGATAAGCTGGACAAGTATGGCAACTGGCTGCAAAGCAGCAGGCTTGATAAGGACAAATACATCCTGCTTAACAAGCGCGAAATAATATATTACTAAGCGTTAAACGTTAGCTACTCTAAACGGCTTTATCTCCACCTTTTCCCATACTTTTTGGGTGATGTAAGGCTCGGTTGCTTTCCAGTTTTCCAGTTCGGCTTCGGTTTCAAATTGTAGTATCATGGTCGATCCTATCATCCGGCCCTCGCCGTCCAGCATCGCCCCGCCTATGATAAAATTGCCACCGGCTTTTAGCGCTGCCGCGCCTTCCAGGTGAAATGGCCTTACCGCCATACGATGTTGCAGTGCATCGGCGTTAGTATAGTCGTAAGCAGTTACTAAGTATTGATTCATGGTGTCTCACTTTTGTCTCAATTTATATCTTTTATGCAATTATTGTACAATAATTCGTGTCAATATTAAGGTTAATAGTGTAATATTTACAATATTTGTTTCTTGTAATAACCAATACCCTAAATGAAAGATCTTTTACCTCAAAAATTTAATGAGTTATACGGCAAAGAAGCCGAGCATTCATTCTTCTCTCCCGGTCGTGTAAACCTGATTGGCGAGCATATAGACTATAACGGCGGGCTGGTAATGCCTTGCGCTATCACCTTTGGTACTTATTTATTGGTAAGCCCAAATAACGATGGTGTTTTCCGTTTTAAAAGCTTAAACTTTGACGAAAGTGCCGAGGTGCCTTTGCAAAACAGCTACATTAAAACCGGCGAAGAATGGTACAACTTCCCTATCGGCGTAATTGATCATTTTGTAAAAGAGGGCCAAACGCTGGGCGGCCTTGACATGCTGTTTTATGGCAACATTCCTATCGGTTCGGGTTTGTCGTCATCTGCTTCTATCGAGGTGGTTACCGCTTATGCTTTGAACGAATTATTTAACGGTGGTTATACTAAACTGGAGTTGGTAAAAATTGCCAAATCTGTAGAGAATAATTTCATAGGCGTAAATTGTGGTATTATGGATCAGTTTGCTGTTGCCTTCGGCGAAAAAGACAGCGCCATTGTACTAAACTGCGATACTTTAGATTATAACATCGTTGCCAGCAATCTTGGCGAATACGTATTGGCCATCATCAACACCAACAAACCACGTAAACTGGCCGAATCAAAATACAACGAACGCGTACAGGAATGCCAAACGGCTTTAAAAGCCTTACAGCAGGAATTAAACATTGACTACCTGTGCGATATCGACGCTGAGAAATTTGCGCAGCACGCCCATTTAATTACTGACGAAACTGTTTTAAAACGCGCCAAACACGTAGTTGAAGAGAACGATCGCGTTAAAAAAGCGGCCGACGTACTTGCTGCTCACGATATAACCGAATTTGGCAAACTGATGTATGCTTCGCATGATTCATTACGCGACCAGTACGAAGTAAGCGGCAAAGAACTTGATGCGGTGGTTGAATATGCCAAAACCAACCCCGATGTTGCTGGTGCACGTATGACCGGCGCCGGCTTTGGCGGGTGCGCCATTGCTTTGGTAAAAGGCGATGCTTACGAAGCTTTCAGCCGCGAGGTAATCAACTATTACAATACAAAAATTGGCTACTCGCCATCGGTTTACCAATCGTTAATTGGTAATGGCGTGGGTACCCTGCATATCACTAACGTACTATCATGAGCGACGGAATAATCCGTAAACTTAAATTAGACGAACTTAACCGGGCAACTGTATCTGAGTTTAAAGCTCAGGACAAGTTGCCCGTTGCTGTTGTGCTGGACAACGTGCGCAGCATGCACAACATCGGTTCCATATTCCGCACCTCGGATGGCTTTGCTGTAGAGCAGGTAGTGCTTTGCGGCATAACAGCCCACCCTCCGCACCGCGAAATAGAAAAAACAGCGCTAGGAGCTACCCAATCTGTAAACTGGACCTACCATGTTGACGTGGTGGAAGCAGTTAAACAATTACGCGCCGATGGCTACCGTATTATCGCTATTGAACAAGCCGCCAACAGCACCATGCTCAACACCTTTAGCCCCACCACCGACGAAAAGTATGCCCTTATCTTCGGCAATGAAGTGAATGGCGTAAGCGAGGAAGTAATGGCGATAATTGATGACTGTATCGAAATACCGCAGTTTGGCACCAAGCATTCTTTTAATATCGTTGTTTCGGCAGGTATTGTGTTATGGGATTTCTTTGCGAAGCTGAACCTAAAAGTGTAGTAACGACCTTATTACATTTCGTCAAAATTATTGGCACGAAAATGCGTTATCTTAATAGCATCAACCTGTGATTATTAATATGAGCGCACTAGCTAAAAAGTTATTGATGAAGCCCGGTAAAAGGTGGCTACTTTTTAATGCCCCCGAAACTTACCTGGCTACCTTAGGCGAACTGCCCGAGGGAACCGCCATTGCCCACAAACCCAGCGGCGATTTTGACGGCATGCAGCTTTTCGTTAAAAACCTGGCTGAGTTGGCTGCTACACTTAAAAAGATCCATGCGCTGCTAAAAATAGAAACTATCCTCTGGATCATCTACCCCAAAAAAAGCTCAGGTATTGAAAGCGACCTGGAGATGATGGGCAGCTGGGATGAGGTAGCCAAATACGGTCTGCGCATTGTAGCCTCAGCGGCTATTGACGAAACCTGGACAGCGCTGCGTTTCCGCCCGCTGGGGGTATCAAAAATATCCGAAGGTGGGAATGATGCCATTCGCCAAAACGAGTTCAGCGCTTATATTGATGTGGATAATAAGCAGGTAAAGTTGCCACCTGTGATGATAGACGCGTTGCAAAAACATACCAACGCCCTTGCATTTTTTCATCACCTGTCCTACTCCAACAAAAAAGAGTACGTGCTTTGGATACTGACTGCCAAACAAGAAAAAACGCGCAATGAGCGTTTGATTAAGTTGGTGGAGAAGTTAAATGATGGGAAGAAAAATCCATCGGAGAAGTAAGTCGATATGACGATTTATTACAACCATCCTCACCACGCGTCATTGCGAGGAACGAAGCAATCTCTACATAAGCTTATCAGCTGTGTAAGATCTCATTCCAAAATCGATTCATAAAGATCCTTCCATTCCGGATTAAAGTCGTTTACCAACTTCTGTTTGTGTTTACGATTACTACCTTTTAAAGTCTTTTCAGCATTTATCGCCTCTTCAATATGCGGGTAATACAAATAGTAAACCAGCTTGTAGCATTTATACCTGGCTGTAAAGCTTTGTGGATGAGTGTTGTTCTTATGATCGTAAACTCTGCCAATAAGTTCTGATGTAACACCAACGTACAATACTTTATTGTATTGATTGGTCATAATGTAAACACAACCGCCTTTTTGAAAAACCATAATGCAAAGTAGCAATACGATTACGTTACATCAACAGCATTTTACATGTTGATTAGCATGTGAAGAGATTGCTTCGTTCCTCGCAATGACGCGTAGGGATTGGCGTGTGTGGTAGTAAACAAAAAAGGGTCGGCAAAACTGCCGACCCTTTTTATGTGATTAATCGCATTACGCAATAAAACTCTTCGCTTTCACTAAAACATTTGCCAACCCACTGGCATCCTTACCACCGGCAGTAGCATAAAACGGCTGACCGCCGCCGCCACCTTGTATCTCTTTAGCCAGTTCGCGAACGATGTTACCTGCGTTAAGGCCTTTGTCTTTCACCAGGTTTTCGGCAATCATTACGGTTACACTTGGTTTACCATCAATATTGGCGGTTAGTACCAGATACAGGTCGCTTACGATATCTTTTAGTTGGTAAGCCAGGTTTTTGATGGCATCAGCATTAGGTAAAGCTACTTCCTGGGCAATAAAGTTAACGCCGTTGATGGCTTCCACTTTAGCGGCCAGTTCGTCTTTCAGTCCGGATGATTTTTCGAGAATCGATTTTTCGATCTCTTTTTTCAGGCGGGTATTTTCTTCAATTAAGCTTTCAATGCTTTTGGTAACGTCTTTAGGATTCTTCAACAATTCCTTAACCTGGCCAACCAATTTACTTTGCTCGTTAATAAAATTTTCGGCACCAATACCTGTGATGGCCTCTATACGACGCACACCGGCAGCAACAGCGCTTTCTGATGTGATTTTGAAGTAACCGATAGCGCCGGTAGCCTTAACATGCGTACCGCCGCAAAGCTCCTTGCTAAACTCATCATCAAAAGTTATCACACGTACAAAATCGCCATATTTTTCGCCGAACAGGGCGGTTACACCGCTGTTGATGGCTATATCATAAGGAACGTTACGCTGCTCATTCAAAGCAATGTTTTCGCGCACCTTTTCGTTCACAATGGCTTCAATTTGGGCAATTTCCTCGTCAGTAACTTTGGCGAAATGTGAAAAGTCGAAACGCAGGTAATCGCCGTTAACCAACGAACCTTTTTGGTTAACGTGGGTACCCAATACGCGTTTCATAGCGGCATGCAGCAAGTGCGTGGCGCTGTGGTTGCTCATAATGCTGGCGCGACGCTCTTTATCAACAATAGCCGTAGCGGCATCATCAATTTCTTCAGGTAACTTATCTACGTAGTGAACGATCAGACCGTTCTCTTTTTTGGTATCGGTAACATACACAATGCTACCATCGGCAAATACCAACTCGCCGGTATCGCCTACCTGGCCACCGCTTTCGGCGTAGAAAGGCGTTTTATCCAGCACCAGCTGAAATTGCTCTTTACCCTTGGCGGTTACTTTACGGTATTTGGTAATGTGGGCAACGGTTTGTATTTCATCATAACCTGTAAATTCGGTCTCTTCGTCTTTTAAAAGCACCCAATCGCCGGTATCAACGGCTGATGCAGCGCGTGAGCGGGCTTTTTGCTCTTGCAAGGCGGTTTCAAAACCTGCGGTGTCTACACTCCAATTAATTTCGCGGGCCATTAGCTCGGTCAAATCCAGCGGGAACCCGTAGGTATCTGATAATTCAAAAGCGGCGGCGCCGGAAATTACGGTATCAGTACCGGTAGCCAGTTCTTTAAACTTACGGATACCGGCAGCCAATGTTCTCAGGAAAGACACTTCCTCCTCGTTGATCACCTTCTGCACAAAATCGCGCTGCGTATATAACTCGTCAAACACGCCTTTAAACTGTTCGGCCAATAGTGGCACCAACTGGTTTAAAAATGGCTCTTTAAACTCCAGGTACTGGAACGAGTAACGCACCGCGCGACGTAAAATACGGCGGATTACGTAACCGGCTTTATTGTTTGAAGGTAACTGACCATCAGCAATTGCAAAACTTACAGCACGAATGTGATCGGCCAATACACGCATAGCAACTGCAACGTTCCAATCGGCATCGCCCGGCACAGCCTCGGCATTATATTTTTTACCAGATTTTTCGGCAATGAAACTGATCATCGGCGTAAAAACGTCGCTATCATAGTTACTTTGCTTACCCTGTATCACACGCACCAAACGCTCAAAACCCATCCCGGTATCAACGTGTTGGGCAGGCAGTGGCTGCAATTCGCCGCTTTTAAGGCGGTTAAACTGCATAAATACGTTATTCCATATTTCGATAACCTGCGGATCATCTGCGTTAACCAATGTAGCGCCACTCACTTTAGCACGCTCGGCATCGCTGCGGTTATCGTAATGGATCTCAGAACACGGACCGCAAGGGCCGGTCTCGCCCATTTCCCAAAAGTTATCTTTTTTGTTTCCCAGCAGAATATGGTCTTCGGGTACAAAAGCCTTCCAGAAATCGTACGCTTCCTGATCCTTCGGCAAACCTTCTTTATCATCACCCTCAAAAATGGTAACGTAAAGGCGGTTTTTATCAATTTTATAAACTTCGGTAAGCAGTTCCCAGCTCCACGCAATAGCCTCTTCTTTAAAATAGTCGCCAAAGCTCCAGTTGCCCAGCATCTCAAACATGGTGTGGTGATAGGTATCAATACCCACCTCTTCCAGATCGTTATGCTTGCCGGATACACGCAAACAACGCTGCGTATCGGCCACGCGGGGCGATTTGGCAGGCGCTTCGCCCAGGAAAATATCTTTAAACTGGTTCATACCAGCATTGGTGAACATAAGGGTCGGATCGTTTTTTACAACGATAGGTGCAGAAGGCACGATAGCATGCTGTTTAGAAGCAAAAAAATCAAGAAAAGCTTGACGTATTTCGTTAGCGGTCATGGGGCAAAAATGTGAATTTTTTGTGTAATTCTGTTTAGTTTTTTTAACTAAGCATGTCATTTCGGACGTAGTGAGAAATCTATACACGCGCTAAGACTGTACGCTTGTATGTGTATAGATTTCTCCCGCTGGTTGAAATAACATATACTTCAATAAATCCGAAATCGAAAATCCGAAATCCGAAATTAACATTACATTTGTACATGCCTTACAAAGAACGCGAGATCAGTAAAATGTATTACACCATGGGCGAGGTGTCGGCAATGTTCGATGTCAACCCGTCCCAGATACGTTTTTATGAGAAAGAGTTTGAGGTACTGCAACCCAAAAAGAACAAGAAGGGCAACCGTCTTTTCACCCCCGAAGATATTGAGAACCTCAAGATCATTTTCCACCTGATTAAAGACAAGGGCTACACGCTGAACGGTGCCAAAGAATACCTGAAAGGCCATGCGGCCGATGATACTAAAGACGCGCAACGTGTGATATCATCTTTGGAGAACCTAAAAAAGTTTTTATTGGAAGTAAGAGACCAACTGTAGACTCATATCTAATTTACAATCAATTATTTATTTATATCATCTACATCTTTGATAGAGGTGTAGCGCGTTGCTACACCAAGTGTAGCGGTGTAGCGTGCTACGCATACAGCGCTACACTGCGCCCTTTTTTTGTCATGATTTTACTGGCAGATTAATTTCCGCCCAAAATCATTTATATTGCCTGCACATTACCGTGTTTAAGCTATGCTCGAAAATTACGATCTGCATAATATTTTGATATTGGATATTGAGACCGTGCCCCAATATGCAACCCATGCCGAAGTGCCCGAAAATTTCAAGGAACTGTGGGACAAGAAAACCCTCAACCTCCGCAAGGAAACCGCCCCCGAAGATTTTTATGAACGCGCCGGTATCTGGGCCGAGTTTGGAAAGATCATTTGTATTTCGGTAGGCATATTTACCGGCACGGATGCCAGCGGACTGCGCATAAAATCCTTCGCCAAGCATGACGAAAAGGAGTTGCTGGAAGATTTCTCGACCATGCTGAACGGTCAGCCCCCCAGCCTCATATTATGCGCCCATAATGGTAAGGAATTTGATTTCCCATACCTATGCCGCCGCTTGCTCATCAATGGCCTTAAACTGCCCTCGCAGCTGGATATTGCCGGTCGAAAACCCTGGGAGATCAACCACCTGGACACGATGGAACTATGGAAGTTCGGCGATTACAAAAGCTATACATCGCTCAACCTCCTTACCGCCATATTTAACATCCCCACCCCAAAAGATGATATTGACGGCAGCATGGTGGGCCATGTGTACTGGAATGAAAATGATCTGCCCCGCATTAGCACCTATTGCCAGAAAGATGTGATAGCCACCGCCCAACTGCTGCGCCGTTACCGTGGCGAAAGCCTGATAGACAACGACCACATTACCATGGTAGGCCAATGATGCTGGACGTACGCGGACTCAGCATCCGCTTCAAAACGCAGGACGGCTGGTTTGATGCCGTTAAGCAGACTAATTTCCGGCTTACCAAAGGGGAAACATTGGGCATTGTAGGTGAATCGGGGTCGGGAAAATCGGTAACATCGTTAGCACTCATGCGTTTGCTGGATAAGAAGCAGGCAGATATCAATGGCGAGGTGTTATTAGATGATGTCGACCTGTTCAAATTAACGGAAGAGCAAATCCGCGCCATCCGCGGCAACCGTATCGCCATGATCTTCCAGGAGCCTATGACCTCGCTTAACCCGGTATTAACCTGCGGTTTCCAGGTGGCTGAGGCTATCCGGCTGCATCTTAATGTTGATGAGAAAACAGCCAGGCAGAAAACAATCAAATTGTTTGAGGAAGTGCAACTCCCCCGACCTGATGATATGTTTGATAGTTACCCGCACCAGTTGTCCGGCGGCCAAAAACAGCGTGTGCTTATAGCCATGGCCCTAAGCTGCGATCCCGAGTTACTAATCGCCGACGAGCCCACCACCGCGTTGGACGTTACTGTACAGAAAACCATCATCGACCTGTTGCAAAAGTTAAAAACAGACCGCGGCATGAGCCTTATTTTCATATCTCATGACCTCGGCGTAGTAAGCCAAATAGCCGACCGCGTGCTGGTAATGTACAAGGGCGATGTGGTTGAAGAAGGTAATGTTAAAACTATATTCACTCAACCACGACATCCGTACACAAAAGGTTTATTGGCCTGCCGGCCATCAGTAAATTACCGACTAAAAATGCTGCCGGTCATTGCGGATTTTATGGTAGATAATCCGCCGACAGTAGCAGATATTAGGGAACGACATATCATTACCGCCAACGAAATAGAGGAGCGCCGAAATCAGTTATATAGTCAGGAGCCCATTCTCAAAGTAAATGATCTGAACACCTGGTTCCCTGTTAGCACCGGGTTATTTGGTCAGCAGCATAACGTGGTGAAAGCCGTAAATAATGTAAGCCTCGATGTTTATCCGGGCGAGACTTTAGGCCTGGTTGGTGAATCAGGCTGCGGCAAAACCACCTTGGGGCGAAGCATTTTACGGTTGATAGAACCCACATCAGGCAGCATAACTTTTGAAGGCACCGATCTGCGCAAGCTAAACACCGCCGATATGCGGCAGATGCGACGCGATATCCAGATCATTTTCCAGGATCCTTACTCCTCGCTCAATCCTCGCCTAACCATCGGCGAAGCCATCATGGAGCCTCTACAGGTGCATGGCCTTTATGGCAATAACACGCAACGCAGGCAAAAAGTGTTGGAATTGCTGGAGCGCGTAAACCTCTCTCCCGATCAATTTAACCGTTACCCACATGAGTTTTCGGGCGGGCAGCGGCAGCGAATTGTCATTGCTCGGGCATTGGCATTGCAGCCCAAGTTTATTATTTGCGATGAATCGGTTTCGGCTTTGGATGTATCAGTTCAGGCGCAGGTATTGAACCTGATCCGCGAGTTACAGCAGGAACTTAATTTGACCTACATCTTCATCTCCCATGATCTGGCAGTGATCAAACACATTGCTGATCGGATGATGGTGATGAACAAAGGCGAGATCATAGAGTGGGGTTATCCTGACGATATTTATGCACATCCGCAAAATGATTATACCCGTAAGTTAATAGCGGCCATCCCGGGTTTTTAATATTGGCGTAAGGTTTGTATAGGCATCCCGATATCCAGCTAAAAAACCTGTATCTTCGCGTAAATACATTTACCATATGTCTAACAAAAAGAAAAAAAGTTCATCAATAAACCAGGTTCTTACCCAACTGGTATTGGATATTTTTGAGCAAAATGGCAATGCACCTCTTAATTACCGCCAGGTATCAGCTAAACTAAATGTGCGCGATCCGGAAGACAGATATACCATACTCGATATTTTAAAAGAAGAAGCCTTTAAACAAACCTTGAAAGAGGTTTCACCGGGCAAATTCCAATTGATAGAATTAAAAACATTTGTTGAAGGTAAAGTTGATCTGACTAACGACGGATCGGCATTTATTGTAACAGATGACGAGGACGAAACCGACATTTTCGTGGCCCCGCGTAAACTACGTAACGCGCTAAACGGCGACCGTGTAAAAGTTTACGTATACGCCAAAACCCGCGGCAAACGCAAGGAAGGCGAAGTGATAGAGATATTGCAGCGCGCCAAAATGGAGTTTACCGGCATTGTAAAAATGTCTGATCGTTACGCGTTCTTCCTGCCGGATGATCGTAAAATGATGCACGATATTTTCATCCCGATGGAGGCTCTTAACGGCGCCAAGAACGGCATTAAAGCAGTAGCCGAAATTACTGACTGGCCAAGCGGCGCCAAAAACCCGGTAGGTCGTATAAAACATGTACTGGGCAACCAGGGCGAGAACGACACCGAGATGAACGCTATCCTGGCGGAATATGGTTTCCCGCTATCATTCCCTAAAGATGTTGAGCATGATGCGGAGGAGATCCCGGCAGATATCACGCCACAGGAAATTGCTAAACGCCGCGATTTCAGAGATACCATAACTTTCACCATCGACCCATTTGATGCTAAGGATTTTGATGATGCCTTATCATTTAAAAAATTGGAGAATGGCAATTACGAAGTAGGCGTTCACATTGCCGACGTATCGCACTATATCATTCCTGACTCGGCTTTGGATAAGGAAGCTTTTGACCGTGCTACGTCGGTTTACTTGGTTGACAGAGTAATACCGATGTTGCCTGAGCGCTTATCGAATGGATTATGTTCATTGCGTCCGCATGAAGACAAATTGTGCTTCGCTGCAGTGTTTGAATTGGATGAAAACGCGAACGTTATTACCGAATGGTTCGGCAAAACGGTGATCCATTCTGATCGTCGCTTTACATACGAAGAGGTACAGCAGGTTATTGAAACCGGCGAAGGCGACTTTAAAGAACAAATTCATATACTAAACGCTTTGGCCTATAAGCTTCGCGAACGTAAGTTTAAAGCAGGCGCCATCAGCTTTGAAACTACCGAAGTTAAATTTATCCTGGACGATAAGGGCAAACCCACCGGCGTGTACGTTAAAGAGCGTAAAGACGCGCACAAACTAATTGAAGACTTCATGCTGTTAGCCAACCGCAAGGTGGCGGAGTTTGTAAGCAAAAAAGGTAAAGGCAAGCACAAATACACGTTTGTATACCGCGCGCACGACTCGCCTAAACCTGATTCATTGGCCAGCTTTGCGCAGTTCGCTTCTCGATTTGGTTACAAGATCAACACCAAATCTGACAAAGAAACTGCCCGCTCGCTTAACTTTTTAATGGAAGATGTGGAAGGTAAAAAAGAGCAAAACGTATTAACGCAGCTGGCCATACGCTCAATGGCCAAGGCTATTTATACCACCAAAAGCAGCAGTCACTACGGCCTGGCTTTTGATCATTACACGCACTTCACCTCGCCTATTCGCCGGTATCCGGATGTAATGGTACATCGCTTGTTACAGCATTATTTGGACGGCGGCCAATCGGTTAATGCCGAACATTACGAAAAGCTATCGCAGCATTGCTCGCAAATGGAGAAAAAAGCGGCGGATGCCGAACGTGCTTCGGTTAAATACAAGCAAGCCGAATATCTTCAAAATCAGGTTGGTAAAGAATATGCCGGCGTTATTTCGGGTGTTACCGAGTGGGGTATGTATGTTGAAATTATCGAAAACAAGTGCGAGGGTATGATCAGGCTGCGCGATATATCTGACGATTTTTATACTTTAGACGAGAAAAACTATGCCATCATCGGTCAACGTAAAAAGAAGGTGTACCGCCTTGGCGATGAGGTTACTATCCGCGTAAAAAATGTGGACCTGACCAAAAAACAGATAGATTTTTCGTTGATACAAGACTAATTGCGCGCACAATTGGTCATTAAAACACATAATGAGAGAACTTAGCGAACTACAGTTACTGATACAAAACGCCGTTCAGAAAATGGCTTACCCGGCCCACCCGGCCGAACTTTACCGCCCGATAGAATATATACTTGACCTTGGCGGTAAACGCATGCGCCCAGCCCTTCTGCTGATGGCTTGCGACCTGTTTGGCGGCGATGTAGAGAAAGCCCTGCCCCCTGCCCTGGCTATTGAGGTGTTTCACAACTTTACGCTGATGCATGATGACATTATGGACAATGCTCCGCTGCGCCGTGGTAAAATAACCGTGCACGAGCGTTGGAATCAGAACGTGGCTATCCTATCCGGCGATGTGATGCTGATAGAAGGTTATAAGCTGATGATGCAGGTTGAGGACCATTTGCTGCGCACCATACTGGATATTTTTAATGCTACCGCCGTGGGCGTTTGTGAAGGCCAGCAACTGGATATGGATTTTGAAGTGCGTGATGATGTGAAGATCGACGAGTACATCAACATGATACGTCTTAAAACGGCTGTAGTTTTAGGTGGTGCTTTAAAAATAGGCGCCCTTATTGGCAATGCCGATAGAAAAGACGCGGATCTGCTGGATGAATTTGGCGTAAATATTGGCCTCGCCTTCCAATTACAGGATGATATTTTGGACGTTTACGGCGACCCTGAAAAATTTGGCAAACAGGTTGGCGGCGATATCATCTCCAACAAAAAAACATACCTGCAAATTAAGGCGCTAGAATTAGCTAACGCTGAACAGAAACAGCAATTAAACCAATGGTTTACCGCAAAGGAGTTTGATGCGCAGGAAAAGATAGTGGCGGTAACGGCTATTTACGATGCCACGCAAGTTAAACAACAAGCCGAAGCCACTATGCATCAATATGCGGATAAAGCTTTTGATGCGCTTGAAAAGATAAATCTGCCTGAAGAAAACAAACAATACCTGCGTGATTTTGCCGATAATTTGATGGTGAGAGAGTATTAAACCCACTATGAAAAAAATCACTTTAATTCTGATCATCAGCTTCATTTGTTTGCGGGCCAGTGCCCAGGAAAAAACTACTGTAAGAGATACTGCCAACCTTCTTTTTAGCACAGTTGAAGTGCCGCCCTCTTTCCCGGGAGGTGTGAGCAAATTGAATAAATATCTGGAAGATAATATGACTTATTCAGTCAATGATCATAGTAGCGGTAAAGTGTATGTTTATTTTGTTGTGGAAAAAGATGGAGGTTTGACAGATGTGAAAGTAATCAGGTCTTTATCGAAGGAACACGACAAAGAAGCTATTAGGGTGATTAGTAATTCGCCCAAGTGGGTGCCCGGTATGCAAAATGGCATAAAAGTTAGGGTTGTACAGATATTACCAGTTGTGTTCCGTTAGCAACATTCACTTCGTATCATTTTTTACAACAAAATACGTTTCCTCAAAAAATTCTGTAGCTTAGGATATTACAAACCATCAAAACGGTAAACCAATATTCAGGCTTTATGAAAACTTTGTGGCTACTCCTGTTCGCTGCCGCATTTGCCCTGAAACTGCAGGCGCAAAACCTGGCTACTATCTCTCATATCAGTGAGGATAAAATTTTTACGCATGATATTGACGTGATGCCCGAATACTCGGGCGGTATGAAACGCTTTTACAACCGTATTAAGCGTATCCCTTATACTTTTGACGACCGTATGAATGCCCGCAAAGGATTGGTCACTGTTTTTATGGTGGTTGAAAAAGACGGCAGCCTGAGTAACCTGAAGATCATTCATGGTATCTCTGAAGTACAGAACAAAGAGATCATGCGTGTTGTAAAAAAACTTCAGCCATGGAAACCCGGCATTCACCAGGGACAACCCGTGCGTGTACTGTACAGCGTCCCCATCAATTTTGAATTGATAGATAAGTTTGATCCAATATAAACCCATTATATGAGCGAAGATAAAAACGGCCTTTCGCGCCGTAAATTTATGCAGGCCGGTGGTGTGCTGGCTGCTGCTGCGGTTATCCCAACCAATTTAAAAGCATCAGACGTACAACCTGAAACCGAGGCTGCTAAAACCGAAACAGATTATCTGCAGTATATCGATCCAACTATTGGTAATATAGCACCATTACTAAATACTAACCGTCCAGTTGTACACCTGCCTAATCAAATGGTACGCACACATCCACGCCGACAGGATTATCTGGATGATCAGATCTCGGGCTTCGCCCTGTTATCGCTTAACGTAATTACTCCACAATACATCTTTTCGGTTCGCCCGGCGCTTAAGGATACGGATTGGAATGACCGCATGACCTATGACCATGATATGGAAATTACCCGCCCATGGTATTATGCTACAACGTTGATCGATCAGGGTATTCGCGTAGAGCATAGTGTAGGTAAACGCGGCGGCATTTATCGTTTTAAGTTCCCGAAGGGGACTGAAAAGCTTATTTTGCTTACGCATTGTTATGAGAATGGTTTATATGATATAGCTGGTGATAACAGCGTTACGGGCACCGAGTTTGTATTGAACAACAATCACGCGCAAAAAGGCACAGCTTATATGTATGGCACTTTTTCGGGCAAGCCTAAAACTAAAAAATCAAAAGGCGACAAAGATTGGGGAACTTATACGGTGCAAGGTGCACTGCCTACTCCTAAAATGATGGAGGGCGAACGAATTACTGCAACTTATAGCAAAGCCGATGCAGATGTACAGGAATTTAGATTCGCCGTATCATTCATCAGCCCCGAACAAGCTAAAAAGAACTACGACGAAGAATTTAAAACCGTAACGTTAGACCAGTTGGCCACACAAGGCAAAGCCATCTGGAGCAAAAATATTAACCGCATACAAGTTGAAGGCGGCACAGTTGGCCAGCGTCGTACATTTTATACCGCACTTTATCGAAGCTACGTGCGCATGTTCAACATCACCGAAAGTGGCGGCAAATACTTTAGCGGTTATGATAATAATGTGCACGAGGACAAGCGCCAGATGTATACCGACGACTATACCTGGGGCAATTATATTGCCCAGCATCCGCTACGCGCTATACTGCACCCCGAACAGGAAGGCGACATGCTGCAATCGTACGTAAATATGTATGAGCAAAGCGGCTGGATGCCCGAGTACCCTAAAGTGTTTGGCGACAGGCCCGGCATGTTTGGTTTTTATTCAGCAGTAATGTTTTTGGATGCTTATCGTAAAGGCATCCGAAACTTTGATTATAAGAAGGCGTTGGAAGGTATGTTAAAAAATGCCGAGCAAGCAACCATGCTGGCATCAACAAACGGCCCTAAAGGCGCGCTTGAAGATTTTTATCACGCTAAAGGCTACTACCCTGCCCTGAAGATAGGGGAAGTGGAGAATGACCCGATAGCCGTAGCCAAACGCAGTTCGCGCTCGGCAGTAGCGGTTACATTGGCGGCTAGTTATAATGACTGGGCGGTTAGTGAATTAGCACGTGAATTGGGCGACACAGCTACCGCTAACAGATACGCTCCAAAAGCTAAAAACTACAAAAACCTATGGAGCAAGGATAAAACATTGTTTATGCCTAAGGACGACAAGGGCGATTGGGTAAACATTGACCCTAAAATGGTAGGGCAATCTTATTATAACGAAAACAATGGCTACACCTACAAATGGGGCGTTACGCATGATATTGAAGGCCTGATGGAGTTGATGGGCGGTAGCGATAAGTTTGAGGCCGAACTTGATCAGCTTTTCCGGGAAGGTTTGGGTAGCAGCCGGAACGTTTTCCTAAACAAATTTCCGGATATGACGGGCCTGATCGGACAGTTTGCGATGGGTAACCAGTGCTCCTTCCAGATACCTTACTTCTTCAACTACACCAAATCGCCCTGGAAAACGCAGAAGTGGACACGTTTTATACTGGATGTTTATTTTAAGGATAACGTATTAGGTGTTTGTGGGGATGAGGATGGCGGCTCTATGTCATCGGTAGTAGCTTTTAGCGCGATGGGCTTCTTCCCTGTTAAACCCGGATCGCCTATGTATACCATTACCAGTCCGCTGTTTACCAAGGTAACTATTGATCTGCCGAATGGTAAAGTTTTCACGCTGATAGCCAATGGCAGTTCGCGCAGCAAAAAGTACATTCAATCAGCTAAAATGAATGGACGGAAACTAGATAAGTTATGGTTTTCACACCAAGAGTTGATCAATGGTGGCACTTTGGTATTAGAGATGGGCGAAATGCCTTTGAAAAAAGCATGAAAATTTTAATTACCTGCCTGTTTCTATACATCGGTGTAGCCAAAGCTCAAAAAAGCGATACGACCATCTATACAAGCTGTTCAACAGTAAAACAACGCATTGATACTAACATTGGGCAAAATAAACAGGGCGCTATATACAATATTGTGTTTGATAGTTGCCCGGAGTTTAAAGGAGGTGATGAAGGGCTGCGGAAATATTTCAGCTTAATCGCAAATAAAACCAGTGACAAACGTCGGCGTATATTCGTAAGCTTTATTATTGAAAAAAACGGGTATCTAAATAATGGGAAAATTATACGTGGGGTCTCTAAAAATTACGATGATTTAGCCCTTAAGCTTATCAAGCTTTCACCTAAGTGGAAACCGGCGATACTAAAAGGAAAACCCGCTAGATTGAGTTATATAATCCCGGTAGATTTAAAGTAATCATAAAAAAAAGGCCCGTATCAAAATGATACGGGCTCTTAAATTTTCATTGTTTAGCTAAGCTTACAATTTAAAGCCATAAGCTATACGTAAACCTACCAAACCATAGTTATTGCTTTGGCCTGAGAAATTCTCGTAACGTACAGCAACATCCCAGCTTTGATTAGCAAAACCAATACCTGGCGCTAAGATCAGTTTAGTGTCTTTAAAACCTTTGGTTTCAAAACCGGCACCGGCTTCAGCACCGAAGTACAGGTTATCGGCAAAAAAGCCTTTAACACCCAGTTTTACCGGTACTAAACCTAAATCGGCTCCATTAACAGTTGTGCCGCCTACGGTATAATTTTTACCAAAGAAGTTATAGTAACCTGAAGTTAAAGTCCAGGCCAGGCCTTCATCGGCACCGTATTGCAAACGGGCAGTTGCACCGGCTGCAATGTTTGAGCCGCTATGCGCATTACCTGTAGGCACACCTACTTCTGCGCCTATACCAAAACGTAATTTACTATCTGAATCTGTAGATTGTGCTTTTGCATTGCTTCCAATTAATAGAGCCACACCGGTTAAAGCTGCAGCAGCTAATTTTGTTAACTTTTTCATTGTTGTGTTATTATTTAAGTAAATGTTCATATATCCCCTCCTAAACAAATACTTTGCCAGTGTGCCAAAAACTATACAACTTTAACATTTAGTTTAGATGAGTCGACCAGTCGAGTTTGCTGTACCCAACGAGCAAAAGCACTGATTATCAGTGTAACATTCCTGTTGTAAATAAATCGATAATATACTTGTGGCAGACCAAAAACCTAAACGGTATACGAGGTAACAAATGCCTTTTTTTGTAGTCGATTTTGTATGGTAAACGGTGCTTTTCATCAAAATTTCATTTAACAACAGGCAAAAAATAAGGCCTTTAGCTTAGCTAAAGGCCTTAAAAATAAAGTAACAAGCTATTAATGTTCTTTTATCTCGGCATCTGCATCAAAATTCGCTTCAAGCTCAGCCAGTTTTTCTTTGCCGTAGGCGAACTTAGTGATGAG
The DNA here is from genome assembly GCF_059690715.1 of Mucilaginibacter sp. A3364. Taxonomy (NCBI): domain Bacteria; kingdom Pseudomonadati; phylum Bacteroidota; class Sphingobacteriia; order Sphingobacteriales; family Sphingobacteriaceae; genus Mucilaginibacter; species Mucilaginibacter sp. A3364. The sequence continues at coordinate 1,444,893 of NZ_JCAWED010000001.1, read as the reverse complement.
GTAAAATAACACCGGTACTATAAATATGGCCAGTGAAGTTGCACCCAACATACCACCAAATACTGTCCAGCCGATAGTTCTACGCGCTACGGCGCCTGCGCCTGATGCAAACAATAATGGTAATACACCTAATATAAATGCCAGCGAGGTCATGATGATTGGCCTTAACCTTAGGCGAACGGCCTCCAACGTAGCTTTTTCCAATTCCATGCCGCGGTCTACCCTTTCCTTGGCAAACTCAACGATCAGGATGGCGTTTTTAGCGGCGAGACCTATCAACGTTATCAAACCAATTTGCGCATAAACGTTGTTATCAAGCCCAGGTTGTATGATGAGGAACAAAATAGCACCCAGTGCACCCAACGGTACCGCCAGCAATACCGAGAACGGCACCGACCAGCTTTCGTACAAAGCAGCGAGGAACAAGAACACAAAACCTACCGATAACAGGAAGATATAAACCGTTTTTGAACCGGTTAACTTCTCTTCACGGCTCAGACCCGAAAACTCATAACCAAAACCTTGCGGCAATGATTCTGCCGCCACCTCTTCCAACGCTTTCAAAGCGTCACCACTACTATAACCAGGCGCGGCGTTACCACTAACCTCGGCCGAGCGGAACAGGTTAAAGTGCGTGATCAATGGCGCATTCTCAATAATCTTGTAACTAGTAAGCGTGCTTAATGGCACCATAGTACCCGCCGAGTTACGGACAAAGTACTGCCCTATATTCTGGATATTGGTACGGTAATTTGTATCGGCCTGCGCCATTACCCTAAAGGTACGGCCGTAAAGTGTCAAATCGTTTATGTACGAGCTACCCATGTAAACCTGTAAAGCATTGTTTACGTCAGATAATTGAACACCCAAACGCTTAGCTTTCTCTCTATCAATAGTTAATTGGTAAGCCGGTGTGCGCGCGGTAAAAAATGAAAAGGCTTTGCCTATTTCAGGACGCTCGCGCAGTTTAGCTATGAAGCCCTGTAAGGCACCTTCAAAGTTTTTGATATCGCCACCTGCCTGTTTTTCTTCCAATATGAATGAGAAACCTGCAGTACTACCTAAACCCGGTATAGCCGGCGGAGGAATTACCACCACGCTGGCCTCTTTAAACCTGGCTAATTTTTGTTGAATGATTGGCACCAATTCCAACGAGGTACGTTTACGCTCATCCCATGGCTTAAGCTGCACAAACACGGTAGCACTATTTGATTTGGTAGCGAAACTCACTACGTTCAAACCGCCCAAACCTGCATAGTGGCCCACTTCGGGGATACTATCCAACGTGCTCATTACTCCTTTTAATACGGCTACAGTACGCTCGGTTGATGATGCTTCAGGAAGATCATAAGTAATGTACAAACGCCCCTCATCCTCTACCGGGATAAAACCTGTTGGTTTTTTGACGAACATTATGACGGTGCCTATAATAATACACACCAGGATAATAACTACAAATTTTGAGTTTTTGATACCCTTATGTACACCATTACGGTATTTGCCTGTAACACGTTCAAACCAGTTGTTAAACCTGAAGAAGAATTTATCCAGGCCTTTTGATTTTTCATCAAGCTTGTGTGGTTTTAATATCAAGATACATAAGGCAGGCGTTAATGAAAGTGCCACGAAAGCCGATATTAAGACCGATATAGCAATAGTTATCGCGAACTGCTGGTAAAGCCTGCCCACAATACCCGGCACAAAACCTACCGGCACAAATACCGCTGCCAGGATCAATGCGATGGCGATAACCGGCGCCGAAATGTCCTGCATTGCATGGCGCGTTGCTTCAACCGGCGACATGCCTTTTTCATCCATGTAATGTTGAACGGCCTCTACCACCACAATGGCATCATCCACCACAATACCGATAGCTAACACGAAACCAAATAGCGTTAAGGTGTTAATGGTAAAGTGCAGTGGTATAAAAAAGATGAACGTACCAATAATAGATACCGGGATAGCCAATACCGGGATAAGCGTAGTGCGCCAGCTTTGTAAAAACAGGAACACTACCACAATTACCAATATCAATGCGATGATCAATGTTTCCACCACCTCATGCACAGAAACCCTCACCACAGTTGCCGATTCGAACGGTACAATGTAATCCACATCAGCCGGGAAAGTTTTTTTAAGCTGATCCATGGTGGTCACAACGTTCTCGGCTGTCTCTAGTGCGTTACTGTTTGGTGCCTGGTAAACCAGCAGGTATGATGCACGCTTGTTATCAACGTATGAGTTACCGGCATAGTTAAACTTACCCAGCTCAATACGGGCAACATCTTTTAAATGCACCACTGAGCCGCTACCCGGCTGTGTGCGCACGATGATATTCTCGAATTCTGATTTTTTTGACAAACGGCCGCGCACCAATACCGAATACTCGAAAGATTGTCCTTTTTGCTGCGGCGTTGAACCTACAGTACCGGCGGCAACCTGCGCGTTTTGCTCTTGCAGGGCTTGTGTAACATCAGCAGCGGTCATGCCCAAGGCTGCCAGTTTATCCGGCTTAAGCCATATACGCATACTAAAATCATCCGCACGGGTAAATACGTCGCCCACGCCTTTGGTACGTAACAGCGCGTCGCGTACAAATATGTTGGCATAGTTGTCGGTAAACGTTACATCATGCGTGCCTTTAGGCGAATACATGGCTACCAGCATTAATATGCTCGGGTTACGTTTACGTACGGTAAGGCCCAAACGCTGTACTTCCTGCGGTAAGGTTGGGGTGGCAATACCAACACGGTTCTGCACATCAAGCGCAGCTATATTAATATCGGTGCCTACTTCAAAGTTAACGGTCATGCTCATGGCGCCATTGCTGGTACTGTTACTTTGCAGGTAGGTCATGCCCGGGGTACCGTTCACCTGTATCTCTACCGGGGTAGCCACGGTTTGTTCAACCGTTAAGGCATCTGCACCGGTATAGTTACCTGTAATTTGGACGGTGGGCGGTGTAATTTCGGGGTATTGGCCGATCGGCAGACTAGCCATTGCCAGTATACCCACAACAATTATAACTATTGATATAACTATGGCGGTAACCGGTCGTTTTATAAAAGTTTCTGCTATCATTAGTAGTGTTTATTTAGTACTGTACCCGGTTTATTTAGCCTGTGGTTTTTGCCCTGCCGGCGCTGCCGACGGATCGCCCAAAACTATCTTGCCACCATCGCGTAAGCGTTGCAAGCCTTCGGTTACCACTTTCTGGCCCTGGGTAAGGCCATCCATTATTACTACGTTATCACCCACACGCGGGCCTAATACTACCTTTTGTTGCTTCGCGATGGTATCCTGCGATACAAACACAAAGAACTCGCCCATCTGCTCGGTAACGGCTTTAAATGGTACCTGTACACGGTTACCCGATTGATTGTTCAATACGCGCAATACCGTGCTCATACCATCCCTTAAAACACCATCGTTGTTAGGGAATTGAATACGCACTTTAATAGTACCTGTCTGGCTATTCACACCACGATCTACGATAAGTACTTTACCCGGTTTGGCATATTCCGTACCGTCTGACAATTGCAAGCGGAATGTTGAATCAGTGCTTCTTCTCTGCAGATCATAAAAACGGTTAATATCCTGCTCATTGATTACTACGTCAACACCTATAGGATTTTCTGTAGATATGGTATTTAATAATGTAGTGCCCGGGCTAACCTGCGCCCCTAATCTAACCTGAGATATACCTATACGGCCCTTAAACGGCGCGGTTATCAGCGAGTAAGAAAGATCTGTTTTAGCGCTGGCCAAAGCTGCTTTGGCAACTTCAACCTGGCTTTTGTTTATCTCGTAAGTAGCAGTAGCCTGGTCGACAGTCTGGCGGGCAACGGCGTCGTTCTTCAATAACATGTTATAGCGGTCGATATCTTTCTGCGCTTTGGCCAGGTTGGCTTGCGCGCTTAAAACGTTGGCTTGCGCCTGGTTATATGCCGCCTGGTATTTACGGCGGTCTATCTCATACAAAGTTTTACCTTGTTGTACTATTTCACCTTCCTTAAAAAATATACCGGTAATAAAACCTGTTACCGCGCTGCGTAACTCCACATTGTTAATAGCAACTACGGTACCAGTGTATTGATCATAATAAACAGTAGGCGCGGTTTGAGCCTCGGATACGTTTACCGGCGTAGGCGGCAAAGCAGCAGCCTGATCGGCACCTTTGTTTTTACATGATGCCCAGGTAAGTGCAACTAGCGGGGCCAACCAAAGTATATGTTTATTTTTCATGGAGAAAGTATAATTTATGCGTTTTATTGATAAAGTTTTCATTGTTTATTGTTGATCGATAGTAAGAGTACCCATTGCGCGTTGCAGATCAATTTTGCTGGATAGCACCTGGAATAAAGCATTGTAATAATTAAGCTGCGAGGTACGCAGATCGGCCTGCGATACGATAACGTCCAGGTAGGTTTTTATCCCCTCACGATATTGCAGGCTCACTACGTTGTATACATCTGTTGCCAGGGCTACGTTCTGTTTTAAGGTTTGCCAGTTGGTATAGTTGCTTTTATATCTGGCAAGCGCCTGCACGTACTCGGTATTAATAGCGTTTTGCTGATCTACAATATCCAGATCAGTACGTAGTACCTGTAATTTAGCTTTACTTAAATTTTTAAGTCGGCGACCACCCTGAAATATCGGCAACGATAAAGATAAACCTACATAAGCATTGGGTATAGCATTGCTGTACAGTTTATCTATCCCGCTGTTTAAATAAAACAGGTTGTAAGCACCTATTGCCGATAACGACGGTAGGAAACCATACTTATAATAGTTAACATTAATATTACGCAGGTTTTTCTGCGTTTGCAGCATCTGGTATTCAACGCGGTTGGATACGTTTAGGGCTTGCAGTGTGTCAATACCTGCCTCCTGCTCGTACCGGGTAGAATCATATGATAACGTGAAGCTGGTATTAGCATTCACCCCCATCACCTGTTTCAAAAAAGCCATTTTGCTTTTTATACTTTCGATAGTGGCCTTGCGGGTAGCCAGTTCATTGTTAAGCGCTATGGTGGCTTGCTTATAGTCTATTTTATCAACCACACCGGCCTGGTATTTACTTTGCGCGTCTTTTAAACTGCGCTGCAGGCGGGCAATGTTTTCGTTAATGATAGTAAGCTGGCGCTGAGATAACAAAACATCAAAAAAAGCTTTGCTCACATCAGATACAACACTGATCTGGCTACTGGCTTCGTTCTGTTTATAGTACAAACGCGAATAATTGGATGATTTTGCAGCCAGCGATACTTCGTTATTATATAAGGTTTGACTAGCCTGTATCCCTAACGTCGAAAACTCAGTAAATCCGGCGCCCGATATACCCGCGGCAGCAGCGTTAGGTGTACCTTTTAAGTAATGCTGATATTGCCCGGTAGAATTTATTTGCGGCAGCCATGACGATAGTGAAATACCTATGTCCTTTTCGTTGATCTGGGCATCCAGGTTTGCCTGCCTCACATTTGGTTGATTGCGCAAAGCAAAGGCAATGCTTTGTTTTAAGGTGATAACATTAGGTATGCTATCGATTGTTTGAGCTTTTAAAATAGATGGTACAATTAATGTAGCACCCGCTACAAGTAACAAATATATTTTTTTCATACGGTAGAGAAAGATCGTGACGATCGTGAGTAAACAAAATGCAGGCCAACGGTAGCATGGCTGCACTTATTGAGCTTAAATAATTAAGAAGATGCGAATATGAGGCATTTAAAAACCATAATACAGCCTGTAACACAAATTTGACTTTAATACTACACTACAACTACATTACTCGTAAAGCACAGTCGGTTTTGTGTACTTTTTTAAAAAAAATGAAAAATAGTAGCCTCATATATTTAAAATTTTTAATTAATTTGCCGAGTGGGAATAGCAATGCACTTGACTATTAAAAGCGCGTTGTGAAAAAAAAATTACATACTACTTATAGGTTATAAGCATATTCGTGGTATTTTTACAAAAAATTAAAGCAGGGTTAATAAATGGTTAAAAAACTACATGAGAAGATTGCGCAGTTTAAAGATGCAGCAATGATCAGGGAGAAAGGCTTATATCCTTACTTTAGACCTATCGAGTCTGGACAAGACACCGAAGTTATTATAGATGGCAAGCGCGTGTTAATGTTTGGTTCAAACTCATACCTGGGTCTAACAAATCACCCAAAGATCAAAGAAGCATCAAAACTAGCTATCGACAAATATGGTACAGGATGCGCGGGGTCGAGATTTTTGAATGGTACACTTGATATACACGTTGAATTAGAAAAAAGACTTGCTGCATACGTAGATAAAGAAGACGCTGTATTATTCAGCACCGGTTTCCAGGTTAACCTGGGCGTATTATCATGCGTATCGGGCCGTAATGATTATTTGATATTAGACGAATATGATCACGCTTCTATCATTGATGGCAGCCGCTTATCATTTTCGAAAGTTATAAAATACGGCCACAACAACATGGCCGACCTGGAGCGTAAATTAGCTATGCTGCCAGAAGAAGCTGTTAAAGTTATTGCTGTTGACGGTATTTTCAGCATGGAAGGTGATATTGTTAAATTACCTGAAATTGTTGAGTTAGCCGATAAATATGGCGCAAATATTTTAGTTGATGACGCCCACAGTTTAGGTGTTATTGGCGATAAAGGTGCAGGTACCGCTTCGCATTTTGGTTTAACCAAAGATGTGGATCTTATCATGGGTACCTTCAGTAAATCATTCGCTTCATTAGGTGGTTTCATCGCTGCCGATCATGAAACTATTGATTACATGAAACACCGTGCACGTTCACTGATGTTTAGTGCAAGTATGACCCCGGGCGCAGTTGCCAGCGTTATAGCTGCTTTAGATATTATTGAATCTGAACCAGAGCGTATCCAAAAACTTTGGGATAATACCAACTACGCGATGAAGCTTTTATTGGAAGAAGGTTTTGACCTTGGCCCAACTGAAAGCCCTATCCTGCCTATCTACGTACGCGATAATGATAAAACCTTCCTGGTTACCCAACACTTGCAATCAGCTGGTGTGTTTGTTAACCCGGTGGTATCTCCTGCCGTACCGTCAGACTCATCTTTACTACGTTTCTCATTAATGGCTACACACACCTTCGAGCAAATTGAAGAAGCTGTTGAAAAGATCACCCGCGCCTTTAAAGACGTTGGCGTTCCGCTGGGCGTGAAAGAGAAAATATAACAAGAACTTTACCATGTGCGGCTACTAAAAATAGCCGCACATTTTGTATAAGCACCTGCTTAATACTACCTTTAACGGCTATTACTGTCATTATAAACTAACACATCTACTTCATCAGCACCCAAATGAAAAAGATAATTCCGGTTAATTCAAAAAGCGAGCTTGGAGCGTTTATTGATTTTCCACACGAACTTTACAAAGACGATCCGTACTACGTACCCGAACTTTTTATCGCGCAGCGCGATCTGTTAACCAAACACCCTTTTCATAAACACAATAAGGTACAGCCTTTTTTAATTTATGAGGACGATAAGATCATCGGTCGTATAGCCGCTATCCTGAACAATGCGCACAACGAATATAATAAAGTAAACGATGGTTTCTTCGGCTTTTTTGATTGTATAAACGACCAGGAAACCGCCAACCTACTTTTCAAAGTAGCGGCAGACTGGCTGAAAGATAAAGGCGTTACCGAACGCTTCCTGGGCCCGGTTAACTTTTCAACCAACGAGCCTTGCGGTTTGCTGATCAAAGGTTTTGACAGTTCGCCGGTATTGATGCAAACGTATAACTTCCCCTACTACGCCGATCTGATTGACAAGGCTGGCTTTGAAAAGGATGTTGACCTGATAGCCTGGCATTGGGATGGTAATAACTACGATGATAAGTCTGTTCGTTTGTTAGATGCGCTGCAAGGCCGCCTGCAACGCAATAACATCATCATCCGCAAGGTAAACCTGAAAAACTTTAAGGAAGAAACCAAAAAGCTGCGTGAGGTATACAATTCGGCCTGGGATCAGAACACCGGCTTTGTGCCTTTAACTGATGAGGAGTTTGATTACCTGGCCAACGACCTGAAACTGATCCTTGATCCTGATTTCGCTTTAGTTGCCGAGCAGGATGGTAAGATTGTAGCATTTGGTTTAGCCTTATTAAACTACAACGAGATATTTAAAACCATTAAAAAAGGACGTTTACTGCCTACCGGTATTTTCAAATTATTGTTTGGTAAAAAGAATATCCAAAGCCTGCGCATTTATGCATTAGGTGTGGTTGACGGTTATCGTAAAATGGGTATTGAGGCTGTGCTTTACGGCACCATCATTAAAAACTACACTGCCAAAGGTTTAAAATGGGCCGAGGCCGGTTGGACTTTGGAAAACAACACCATGATAAACGAAGCCATTAAGGCTATAAAAGGCGATCCGTACAAAACATATCGCATGTACAAAAAGCAGATATGAAAGAAAAGGTTTTAATAACCGGTGCAAGCGGATTTGTTGGGTATCATTTAATAAACGAGGCGTTACAAAACAATCTTGAAGTTTATGCCGCGGTGCGGAAAAACAGCAAGGTGGAGCATTTGAAAGATCTCGACGTACAGTACGTATACCCGGATTACACCAATGCCGACGGTTTAAAAGCTGAACTTGCCGAAAAGAAATACGATTATATTATCCACGGCGCAGGCGTTACCCGCGCACGTTCTGTTGAGGAATATAATACCATTAATGCTGATTATACTTACAACCTGGCACAGGCAGCTGTTGCCACCGGAGTTAAAAAGTTTGTGCTGATAAGCAGTCTGGCGGGTATTGGCCCACTAAACGAATTACAAGGCATTATAACCGAAGAGACAAAACCACACCCGGTGACAGCCTACGGCGAAAGCAAAATACTGGCGGAAGAAAAGCTAAAAACTGTTGAAGGTTTAAACTTCACTATACTACGCCCTACGGCGGTTTACGGCCCGCGCGATACTGGGATCTTTGTTTTCTTTCAACAACTAACCAAAGGCATTGAGCCCTACATTGGTCGCATTGAGCAAAAGCTAAGCTTTATTTATGTGGTCGATCTGGCTAAAGCCGCCATATTAGCCCTGCATAAGGGCGATGGTAAAGCTTACAATATATCCGATGATAGCTTTTACGACCGTTATGAACTGGGCCGTTTAACCAAAAGCGTTTTGAATGTAAAACCGTTCAAAATTCATTTGGCTGTAAACTTTGTAAAATTGATTGCTACCATAGCCGAAAAAATAAGTTCTTTGAGAAACGAAGCGCCTATTTTGAACCGCGAAAAACTTAATGAGCTTAGTGCTGTTAACTGGAATTGCAGCATTGAGGCTGCAAAGAAGGATCTTGGTTTTAAACCGCAGTATAATTTACAATCAGGCGTAGCCGAAACTTTAAAATGGTACAAAACCAATAAATGGCTTTAACCATCATCTAACCGAACCATATTAATTTACAAATAACCAATAACAATTTACAAACATCAATGAAAAACAACATCAAACCCGCTGAAGGAAAGCTGGGAATTTTGATACCGGGCCTGGGTGCTGTAGCTACTACCCTTATTGCCGGTGTTGAAGCTGTACGGAAAGGAATTTCACAACCAATTGGTTCCGTGTCGCAAATGGCTACTATCCGTTTAGGAAAACGTACTGAGAACCGTCGTCCTAAAATTAAAGATTTTGTACCCCTGGCTAGTTTAAACGATGTAGTATTTGGTGGATGGGATGTATACTCGGACAATGTATACGATGCCGCCATTAATGCTGCCGTTTTAGAAACATCGTTATTAAACCAAATTAAACCCGAGTTGGAAGCTATTCAGCCTATGAAGGCTGCTTTCGACCAAAACTACGCGAAAAACCTGGTTGCTACTCACGTAAAAACCGGTACCCGCTATGAGTTGGCTCAACAGGTAATTGAGGATATCCAAAACTTCAAAGCAACTAACGGTTGCGATCGTATCGTATTAGTATGGTGCGGATCTACCGAGATCTACTACGAACCATCAGACGTGCACAGCACTTTAGCTAAGTTTGAAGAAGGTTTAAAAAACGACGACAAGCTGATATCGCCAAGTATGATCTACGCTTACGCGGCTTTAAAACAAGGTATTCCGTTTGCTAACGGCGCGCCAAACTTAACAGTTGATATCCCGGCCCTGATCGAATTAGCTCGTTTAACCCAGACTCCTATCGCCGGTAAAGATTTCAAAACTGGTCAAACTTTAATGAAAACCATCCTGGCTCCCGGCCTGGCTGCACGTTCATTAGGTGTTAGAGGCTGGTTCTCTGACAACATCCTGGGTAACCGTGATGGTATGGTATTGGATGATCCGGATAACTTTAAAACCAAAGAAGTTTCAAAACTGGGTGTACTGGAAGATATCTTCAAACCGGAAGACAATCCAGAATTGTACGGCGATATTTACCACAAGATCCGCATCAACTACTATCCGCCACACGGCGATAACAAAGAAAGCTGGGACAACATTGACATTTTTGGCTGGTTAGGCTACAAAATGCAGATCAAGATCAACTTCCTTTGCCGCGACTCGATCCTGGCTGCCCCCATCGCGTTAGACTTAGCTCTGTTTTGCGACCTGGCTAAACGTGCCGGCATGCATGGTGTGCAGGAATGGTTATCATTCTACTTAAAATCGCCGCAAACAGCGCCGGGCTTACATGCTGAGAACGATATCTTCAAACAGTTAATAAAATTGGAGAACACCTTACGCCACATGATGGGCGAAGACCTGATAACGCACTTAGGTTTAGATTATTACGAAGAATAATAAATACAATAGAAAATAACACATGCTGTTTTTTCACAAATTGGCTGCTACTGTTTTCGGCATCGGTTACGTAGGTAAAGGTGGTGGTACGGTGGCAGCCATTTTTGCCTGTATATGCTGGTATTTTATCTTCCCGGCAGGCTTTCAGGCAATTCCGGCCATAATTTTAACCCTTATCGTCACCTTCCTTGGCGTTTGGAACGGCAACGTAGTTGAACCTTATTGGGGTAAAGACCACAGCCGCGTGGTTATTGACGAGGTTGCAGGCCAGTTCATCACCCTCCTATTTGTCCCTATATCTGTAAAGTACCTAATTGTTGGTTTGATCCTTTTCCGTTTTTTTGATATTGTCAAGCCTTTAGGCATTCGTAAAATGGAAGCCCTGCCAGGTGGTTGGGGTGTAATGTTTGATGATGTTTTGGCGGGAGTATATGCCAGTGTAACATTTCAGGCCTTACTATGGTCTAAGTTGCTTTAATGCCCTTTCGCGGTAGAAAATTAGCACTATTTAGAGTCGGTAAAAACTATTATTTGACTTTTTGACCACAGAAGTCTGTAGAGATTTTTTCTATCTTTGTACCCTGAAATCAAACTGGTTGGTGTGCTAAACGTGAGGCATTTAAACTGTTCACTACCTTATTGATTTAAAGATAAGGCAAATTAGCATAAAAACGCGATACAACAAGTTTGTATTTAACAAAGTAAATGGATCTAAAAAAACTTTTCAGAAGCTTATCAATAATAGCTTTCTTATTAATTAACACTTCGTTGGTGTTTGCACAAGCCACTGTGGTAACAGGTACGGTTACTGATGCAAAAACCAAAGAAACTTTGCCATTTGTAACGGTATCGTTTAACGGCACCAACATAGGCGGCCCTACCAGCGCCGACGGCAGATTTTCTATAAGTGCCAATAAACCTTACACTCAAATTAAAGCAACCTTTTTAGGTTACAAGGAAGTAATACTTAATATTGAACCGGGCAAAGCGCAGGTGGTTAATATTAAAATGACTGAAACCAACGATCAGTTGGATGAAGTGGAGATTAAAGGCGGTAAAAAAGTGCGTTACCGCAATCGCGATAACCCGGCCGTAGCATTGATCCAAAAAGTTATTGATAATAAAGAGAAGAACCGCCCACAAGCCTATAACTATGTAGAGTGGAAGGAATATGATAAGCTGCAGTTTGCGCTAAGCAATGTATCAATGACCCTGAGCGACAAGAAGTTCTTCCGTAAATATAAATTCTTATTAGATAACCGCGATAGCACTACCGTGCCGGGCAAATCATTATTACCATTTTACCTGGACGAAAAGTTGTCGCAATACTATTTCCGTAAAAACCCGGAGAAAGAACGCACTGTGTTGTTAGGCCAAAAAGGTGTTGACTTTGGCAGCGCGGTGGATAGCGATGGCTTTGGCGATTACATTAAGAATATGTATGCTAAGGTTGATATTTATGATGCGGATATCTTCCTGATCACTAAAAACTTTTTGAGCCCTATTGCAGGTACAGCACCATCATTTTACAAATTCTTTATTACAGATACCGTTACTACCGAAACTGGTCGTAAACTGGTTGAATTAAGCTTTACCCCACGTAATACCGAGGATATTATGTTTGAGGGAAAAATATACGTAACTATCGATAGCACCTACGCCGTACAAAAAGTTAAATTGGGTATTAATAAAAACATCAACGTTAACTTTTTAAGTTCGATGAATGTTAACCAGGATTTTGAACAAAACCCTGATGGTCGTTACCACTTAAGCAAAAGCACTACCCTGGCCGAGTTTAAAACCGGCAAAAACAGGAAGAGCGGTTTCTTTGGTATACGTACTATAACTTATAAAAACTACCTGCTTAACCAGCCTCGCCCGGATACTACTTATACCAACGTACCGGCCGAAGAGATCTCGGAAGAAGTTAAAAACAGACCGGATTCGTTCTGGGCAGAGAATCGTTTGGATACGCTGAGTCTTGCTGAATCAAAAGTTTACACCAACATTGACAGTTTAACCAAAATGCCATCGTTTAAACGTACGGTTGATATTGCTACGCTTTTACTGGCAGGTTATAAGGATTTTGGCAAATTTGAGGTTGGCCCGGCGAATACATTCTACAGCTTTAACCCGGTTGAGGGTTTAAAACTGCGTTTGGGTGGCCGTACTACCCCGGCCTTAAGCAAACGCTACTATTTTGAAACGTACGGCGCTTATGGTTTCACCGACCAAAAATGGAAATATTTCTTCAGCGCTACTTACTCGCTGAACAATAAATCAATCTACAAATTCCCGCAGCAATACATTCGCGCCAGCTTTAACCGCGATACCAAAATACCGGGTGCTAACTTACAGTTTGTACAACAGGACAACTTCCTGCTATCATTCAAGCGTGGTAAAAACGATAAGTATCTATACAATGACTTGTATCGCTTTGATTACGTATTGGAACAGGAAAATCACCTGTCGTACGGTTTTACGTTTAAAAAATTAACTCAAACGCCTGCAGGTTCGTTATACTATCAAAACAATACCGGTCGTATAGATGATCTGACAACCAGCGAGGCTACTTTCAGCTTCCGCTACGCGCCTAACGAGAAGTTTTATCAAGGTAAGATCTATCGTATCCCTATCCCGGGCAAGTACCCTATTTTTGCTATTGATTACCAGTTGGGTTTAAAAAATCTGTTTGGCGGCCAGTACAACTATCATAACCTGCATGCCCGTGTAGATAAACGCTTTAATCTATCGCAGCTAGGTTTTGCTGATACCTTTATTGAAGGTAGCTGGATGTTAAGCCAGGTGCCATATCCATTGCTGAATATATTTAGAGCTAACCAGTCATATAACTATGACTTGTACTCGTATAACTTAATGAACTTTTTAGAGTTTGTGAGTGATAAGAGCGTAAGCGTAAACGTGGATCAGCACTTCCAGGGTTTCTTCTTTAACAAAATACCTTTGTTAAAGAAATTAAAACTGCGTGAGGTTGCTTCATTTAAAGCTATTTACGGTACGGTTACTGATAAAAACAATCCTAGTCTGCATCCAAATTTGTTCCAGTACCCGGTAACAGAAACCGGCGCGCCAATTACTTATGCTATTGGTAACACGCCTTATATGGAAGCAAGTGTGGGTATCGAAAACATTTTTAAGTTTATTCGTATTGATATGGTGAAACGTTTTAACTACCTGGATCACCCGGATGTGTCGGAGTACGGCATACGCGCCAGGGTTAAATTCGATTTTTAACATAAAACAACATTTTCACAACAATGGCACAAGACACATCATTACGCACAAGCCTACAGTTAGGTATCTACAAGGTCATAGACCCCTTTGTTAAGCTTTTAATTAAGCTGGGACTTACACCTAATGCCGTTACTACTATTGGCTTTGTACTTAATGCCGGTGTTGCCGTTGTATTTATTAAAGGAGCCGAAGAAGGCAACCGTGGCGACCTTACCTATGTTGGATGGGCAGGCGGATTAATACTTTTTGCAGGTTTGTTTGATATGCTTGACGGGCAGGTGGCACGTTTAGGCAACATGAAATCAACCTTTGGAGCGCTATACGATTCTGTGTTGGATAGGTATAGCGAGTTGGTGATGTTTTTCGGTATTTGCTATTACCTGGTTGGTCACCACTATTTCCTGAGTTCGATATTCGCGTTTTTTGCGCTGATAGGCTCCATGATGGTAAGCTACGTACGCGCCCGCGCCGAAGGTTTGGGTGTAGAGTGTAAAGGTGGCCTGATGCAACGCCCTGAGCGCGTGGTAACCATTGGTTTGTGCGCCATGATATGCGGTGTAAGCTCATTATACATCGGCGGTAACTATAAATTATTTATACCAGGCCTGAAGTTCCATGTGTTTGAAACCATGTCTATCTTCACTATACCAATTACCCTACTTGCCGTTCTAACCAATATAACTGCCTTTAACCGTTTAAAAGAAGCCAAAAAAGGCATCGAAAAAATGGAGCAGGAAAAGAATAATTCTACTCTATAAATGAAGTTACTTTTTACCATATTATTATCTCTACTTTATACTTTTTCATCTGCGGCAAACAAACCACAATCGGCAGTTAAGCTATCAGCTATAGCGGTTGCTGATGATGATGAAAAACAGCCTACCCCTGCTGATAATATTAGCCGTTTATTTTATGTACAACGCACGGCTAACACTAATACCATTATTTACGAGCTTAACGACGACAAAAACGGCAAGCTAACCGACGACGAAAACCCGATACATGTTTACTGGATACGTTATGCCGAAAAAGGCCAGAAAGAAGAACTGACTTATATACAGCGCAAATTCGCCTACGGCCTGGTCACCAAAAAACTGGCGAATGATCAGTACGATGTAAGATTTGTGTCATACAAAAAATTTCCGCTGTTGCTTAACAAGGGTACCGATGGAAAATATCGTATCTTAGCCACAGTAGACCAAAAGCAAATCATTCTTAATCGTATATTTGTAAAAATTGTAGGCGGCTCCTTTTGGCTCCCAAATGTAGTGTACGTGGAACTGAAGGGTGTGGACCAAGCAACAGGCAAGGAAATAGTACATCGTTTTAAGCCCTGATTAATATCATGAAGAAAAAGTATATATCAAATTCGCAGGAATCAGTAAGAATGTTTAAGAGCGACCTTTTAGAGGTGCTTTCAAAAGTTCATTACCTGGTACCTGTTTATATTTTTGTACCGGTTATTTTAGTTTGCTCGTACTTTGCTTATGACAAAAGCTTAGGCATATTAAACTATATCGGCTTATTTTTCGCAGGCCTGTTTGTATGGACTCTGGTAGAATACATTATGCATCGCTTTGTTTTCCACTACGTGCCTAAAAACAAAATTGGCTTAAGGTTACACTTCATATTTCATGGTGTACACCATGATTACCCGAGTGATGCCAAACGTTTGGTGTTACCGCCTTCAATGAGCATACCGCTGGCTACAGGTTTTTATTTCCTTTTCAATGCTATATTACCACCTAACTATGTGTTCGGTTTCTTCCCGGGCTTTATATTAGGTTACTTGTTTTATGATATATCGCACTATGCCATACATCACTTTAACTTTAAAGGTAATCTCTGGAAAAAAATAAAACAGCACCACATGCTGCACCACTACCAGGATCCTGATAAAGGTTATGGCGTTAGCTCACCATTGTGGGACAAAATTTTCCGTTCAGATTTTATTAAAAAGTAAGAATGGATGGTGCTGTTAATCCGGGGCAAGCAGTTAATGTACGATCTATATTAACCGTTTCGCTTCTCTCGATAGCGTATTTATTACTTTCTTCGTGGGTAGTTGGCTTTAAATCAGATCAGGTAGTACTGCTGGTTATATTCAACATATGCTTTTACGCGTCTGCCATCACCCGTAAGTTTATACTTGGCTTCTCGGTTTTCATCGTGTATTGGATAATCTTTGATTACATGAAGGCTATACCCAACTACACCATCAGCCAAATCCATATGGCAGATCTGTATAACCACGAGAAAAGCATTTTCGGGATAAACCATAACGGCAACATATTAACACCTAATGAATACTGGAAGATCAATTCAACACATGCATTAGATATTATTGGCGGCCTTTTTTATTTATGCTGGATACCTGTACCGCTGGGTTTCGCAGCGTTTTTGTTTTTCAGGAACCGCCGCCAGTTTCTTGGCTTCGCCATTACTTTTTTTGTGGTGAACCTATTGGGTTTTGTAGTTTATTACACCTACCCTGCCGCACCACCGTGGTATATACAGGAGCATGGTTTTAACTTCATCCCCGGCACACCGGGCAATACCGGTGGTCTGGCTCGTTTCGATCAGTATTTTCATATCACCCTCTTCAAATCTATTTACGAAAAAGGTTCGAACGTATTTGCAGCCATGCCTTCGTTGCATTCGGCTTACCCTATCATTGTGCTGTATTACGGCTTAAAAAACAAGCTGGGTTATGCTAATATCATCTTAGGTACCGTTATGGTTGGTATATGGCTAACTGCTATTTACACCAGTCATCATTACGTACTTGATGTATTGGCGGGCATCATTTGCGCTATTGCCGGCATCTCTCTGTTTAACTACCTCGCTACCAACAAAGTAATTAACCGTTGGTTAAACAAATACACTCAATTAATAAGCTAAATGTAAGTTTATATTAACTGTACTATTTTGTATACTGTTATATAAATTTTTATTCTACATTTATGCCTCCGTTTTCATCAAAATCGGTGAACCTTAGCATTTTAGCGGCATCTGTGTTTTATTTATTACACAGGCACGCTATTTGATTTACAGGTAATGTACCGCCAATAGCGTGTGTGTTTTATATGAAGAAACTTATTACCTTTTTAAGCATAATACTTTGCACTTCGCAATCATTCGCGGCTGCGGTTGATTCTACTATTGTAGTAAAATCGCCGGCTATAACATCTCTGCCGAATAATATTGATTCTCTAAAAAAACTACTCACCAACCAAATAGATAATGATACTTTCAGGACTGCGATCTTTGCCAACCTGGCTACGCAGTACATGAAATATGATAGTGTGAAAACCAAGCGCGGCAAATACATTTATCAAACCAACGCGCTTAACTATATTTACCTGGCACTTCATGGTTATTCACGTATTGAGGATACCGTTGGCTTACGTACTTGCTTTGATAACCTGGCTAAGGTTTATCGCTCGCAAAAAAATTACCCGCAGGCCAAATGGTTCATCTTGCAGTCTAATAACCTATCGCGCATAAAAAAAGACATTCCCAATATATTAACCTCGCTGATCGAACTGGCTTCTATCAAAATGGAGATCAAAGACTACAGCCTGGCTATGCAGGACCTTAATGAGGCTTTAAAACTATCTACCGACAATCATTTACCGAGAGTTGAAGCTGATGTACAGGAAAAATATGCTTTGTTGTACAGTCACCTAAAAGACCATAAACGCGAAGCCATTGCTTTAAAACGTAGCAACGATATTGAAGATAGTATAGCAACTGCCGAAAAAGCCGCGCTAACCGCAAAAATCGCTTCGCAGGACTCTGTGATAACTAAAAAAAAACTGAATACTCCGCCAGTCAAAAAAGCTACAAAGACTACCTATTCCAAAAAGATAGCCTCGTTATAATACTCACCGTCGCTTTAGCGTTAGTAAGCCTGATACTCATTATTGTATTATTAAAAAGACGGAGGAGACGCCGCAAAGCCCGTGCATCGCACTTTAAACCACGGGAGTAGCAGGCAGTCAAACACGATATGAAGCAGTTGATATTAGCATTTGTTTTTATTGGACTATTTACACCGGCAACCAACAGCCAGGATAACGGCACAGCCAGGTTTAAAAAAGAATTTCTAGACCGCATAAACCGTGTACGATCTATGGGTTGTAAATGCGGCACCACCAAAATGGCACCTGCCCCACCCCTGGTTTGGAACGAGCGATTGGAGGAAGCTGCCTACGGCCACGCTAAAGACATGGCGAAAAAAGAATATTTTGCGCATGAAAGTAAAGACGGTCGCAAAATAAAGGACAGAATATTTGCCGTTGGCTACGACAACAAAGGCTTTAAAAGTTACGAGATAGGCGAAAACATAGCCATGGGCCAGGAAAGCATTGCTGAAGTTAGCGATGGCTGGTTTAAAAGCGAATATCACTGCAAAAACCTGATGAACCCCGGTTTCCGCGAAATTGGTGTGGCCATGTACAACAAATACTGGGTGCAGGATTTCGGCGGTCGCGAAGAGTTTTCACCCGAAATACAGAAACTCATTAAAAGTGGCAAATATCGCCTGGTACCGCAGCAATAATTATTTGGTCTGATCGGGATTTTTAGGCTGTTGAGGTTTTGGCGGCCTCGGACCGCGCTGATGAATGATCAATCCGTTTAAAAAATTGCGTAGTATCTGGTCGCCGCATGGTTTAAAATTAGGATGATCTTCATTACGGAAGATAGCTCCTAGCTCTGTTTTAGTGATACGGAAGTTAGCCAGTTCTAATACCTTAACTATGTCGTCATCGGTAAATTTCATCGCTACACGTAGCTTCTTCATTATATCGTTATTGCTCATAATCGTTTATGCTGATATTTCGATCTTAACTTTTTGATTCTTTATTTTTTCGCCTTTTAGTTTTTTCACTAATTGCTCAATGCGATTACGTTTTACGGCAGCGTAAGCTGTTTTGTCCAACACTTCTATCAAGCCTAGTTCCTCTTTCTCTAAACCGCCTTTTTTGATTAATAAGCCAACAATATCCACTTTGTTTACCTTATCTTTTTTACCGGCCGCAATATAAAGCGTAGCCCATGGGCTCGGCTTGGGCAAAGGTAAATCCTGGGGTATGTCTTCAATTTCCGGTTGCTGCGTGAGGTATTTAATTTCATCGCCGGGAGATAATAAAAGATATGACGTACCCTTAGCGTGCATACGAGCCGTGCGGCCATTACGATGCACAAAAGCTTCCTGTGTGGTAGGTAATTGGTAATGTATCACGTATTCAATTTCGGGTATGTCCAGCCCGCGGGAAGCGAGATCTGTTGTGATCAATAAATTATGACTACCGTTTCTGAATTTGATCAGCGCTCGTTCCCTATCCTCCTGCTCCATACCACCATGAAAAACATCGTGTGTTAAACCCATGTTCCAAAGCGTATCGCTTATCCGGTCAACCGCCTCCCGATGATTACAAAATACCAGTGTAGCTTTGTTGCCAATTTTGCTTACCAGGGCCAGCAAGGCTTCCAGGCGGTCTGCAGGTTCGGCTATTATGGCTTTAAGCTTCAGATCGGGCGTGGCAACTTTACTATCGAGATAATTAAGTTGTACCGCATCTTTCACACCGGTAAAAGCGGGTATACTATCCATCCGCGTAGCGGAAGTTAAGATACGGCGGCCCAAATGCTCCAGCTGCCTGATGATAGCTGACATGTCATCCTGGAAACCAAATTCTAATGCTTTATCAAACTCATCAAGCACCAGGGTGTTTATAGCTTCGGCACTAAAATTTTCTTGCCTCAAATGATGCGATATGCGCCCCGGTGTGCCCACCAAAACAGCAGGCGGTTGTAGCAGGTTGTTCTTTTCAATTTTGGTAGAATGGCCGCCATAGCAACAATTTATTTTAAACCCGGTACCCATAGCTTTAAAAACCTGCTCTATCTGTAAAGCCAGCTCGCGCGATGGTACCATAATCAGGGTTTGCACCAATCGGATATCCGGATCAAGCTGTTGCAAAACGGGTAGCAAAAACGCCAGCGTTTTACCCGAGCCAGTTGGCGATAATATCACCATATCGCGCTTAGCATCAGCAGCAAGTGCCGCATTTTGCATGGCATTTAATGCAGCTATTTTAAGGTTACCAAGCGCTTTTTCAATCATTACAGGGTGGTTTCAAACTCCCGCAAAGATACTACATAATGCGCTTTGATTGGTCTTGTATATATTCGGCTATCAGCGCGGCCTCCTCCAGGGTCAGATCGCCGGTGCCGGTATATTGCCACTCCTGCAGCTGGTCGTCAAATTCAATATCGCCCATACCAACCTCGCCCTCGGTTAACCTAAAAACGCCGGTTATATAAATATCGCCTCCGGGTATACTTTGATTTAAAGGGGTTATGGTAATAGTGTGCAACTGGTCGTCGTCGCGTATCAGCTCGTAATCTAAGGTATCTGTCATATAATCAATACAATGCTACAAATATCTTTGTTTGTAAAACTACCAGCCCATAAGTTGTAAAACTGATTGGAACTGCGGATGAACGCTTGCTTCGATAATTACCTTTTCATTGGTAACAGGATGCTTAAACTCAAGGCTTGCTGCATGCAGCAACATGGTGATCATCTCCCATTTTTCTTTAAACAACTTATTCTGCTTATTGCAGCCGTGAGTGCGGTCGCCAATTATGGGATGAAAAATATGGCTCATATGCTTTCTTATTTGATGCATACGGCCTGTGGTTGGTTTAACTTCAACTAATGAGTAACGGGATGTTTCGTGCTTACCGAACGGAACTTCCAGTTCAGCGCGCTTTAATGTTGTGTATGCTGTAAATGCTTCCTGTAACGTACCGTTCTCTTTTCTTAAGGCATAGTCTATCTCGCCTGTATCGGGCGTGTGGCCACGTACGATGGCTAAATAGGTTTTGTGTACTTTGTCTTCCATAAACTGCTTTTGCATGGCTACCTCAGTTTCCTTGTCAAAAGCGAAAAGTAACACGCCGGCAGTTTTTCTATCAATACGATGGGCAGGGTTTACCTTTAAACCTAACTGGTCGCGCAGCAGTTGCAATGCGAAAACTTCGACATCGGCAGCGATGGAGGAACGGTGCACTAAAAGATCGTGCGGCTTGTTGATAGCCACAAGATATTCGTCGCGATAAATTATCTCTAACATTAAGCTAAACCCAATATCGGGGTCAGGTCGGCAGGCGAATAGTTAATAGATTTTAGCGTTTTATCGTCAGGTGTGCGATATACCAGGTATAAACCGTCAATCTCTTTAAAATACGACTCGACGTTGCCATTTAGCTTGTAGTGGACGATGGTTTCTTCGGCCTCTTCAACGGTTTTGCAGGCTTTACTCATGTTTGAGCGATGCACCTCATCAAACAGATCTTTGAACTTCTCGGCTAAACCAAATTCCAATACGGCACCTGACAATACATATTGCAGGTCGCAAAGCGCATCGGCAATTTCAACCAAGTTCTTATCGTCAATAGCCTGTTGTAACTCTTTCAACTCTTCGGCCAGCAACTCAACACGCAATTTACAGCGTTCGGCCGACGGTATAACTGGTTCAGTTAAAATAGGGTGTTTAAATGTACTATGAAACTCGGCTACCTGGCTTAAGGATTTTAGATCTTTGATCATGACAAAAAATACTGGATTGATGCAATACAGTTGCTAAGTTATAAATAACCCGGCGCTTGTCAATAAACTAAAAACTAATTTACAGGTGTATAAGTAGCACCTCTTTTATAGGCAACGTTGTCTGCAGCTTTAAGCGTAAAATATTTCTTTTTAGCGTCAACCAATGTCAATACAGAATACCCTTTTTTCCAAACGCCTACATAGGCAATTTTAAAAGGTTGCGTATACCGGCTCAAATCGGTTGTTGTTACCTCCTTGGGTGACGAACAGGCCATAAAAAAGATGGAAAAAATAAGGGGTATTTTTTTCACTCTAAAATTATTATTGTATCAGTACATAAATCAGTATCTAAATATAATAATTATAATCTCTGAAAAACAATAATTTACAAAACTAACCGTTGCTTTATTCCTGATAAGAATAATATAATAATATTATTTTGACATATCGATAATATCCGCTTTGCGCGATGCTGGTATCACTACCACATCACTTAATTTTCCATTGATCACTTTTCCTTGTACGGTGGTTTTAAAAGGCGCGTGCAATTTAAATTCCACATCACCCCATTCTTTGGGCCAGGCAGGAAGGAGCATAATTTTTTTGCCGTCAACCTGCATCAGCATTTGTTGTAAACCATTTTCGCCGTTACCACCATTATCCTCATCGGGGGCATAATCATGCCCCGTAGCCCAAAACGCCGGGAATTTAAGTTCGGGAGCTTTACGGGTAAGCGCATAGGTGGTATAGTCTTTAGCAATATCGCTAAGGCCTAACATAGCCGCCTGTATAGGGTGTTGGTTCCAGCAGCCTTTCTCTTTAAAAAGTCGGACGTTAAACGTGTTAATGTTCATTTCCAACCCAGGCTTGCCCAAACCAAACAGGCGGAAAGGATAAATAGCATACAATTCGGGATTTTCTGAGTTTCTACCTTTGGCGGTTTGCTCACCGGTGTAAGGTAATAGTACCTTTTTACCGTTTTTCTCGCCTACCGGTAATTCCGGCAATTCGGCTATAAAGCGCTTCCAAACCGCACGTTGTTTGGCACCAGCCAAATCATCCGGCAGGTTAACCAGGCGTGCTGTGACTGCACGTAAACCTGCAATATCAGGCGCCGGGTTGCGCACTTTCCAATATTGCTCAATGGAGTTATCCGGGTCGAGTAATAATTTGCCTTGCGCATCCCTGCTAAAGTGTTTATCAAAAAACTCAATACCGGCGTTTATCATTGGCATCATGGTTTGCTTCGCAAATTTTTTGTCGCCGGTATATTCGTAATAGTCAAGCATCATCATGCTTAGTTCCAGTATGGGTGTAAAATAGTGACCTGTCCAGTCTTCTTTTACCTCGGGTCCCCAATACTTTAAGCCGCCCCAAAAAGGTGTGGTTTCTGCAAAATAGGATCCTCCGTGCTTGTAGTACTTTTGAACCTGTGCTGCATTTTCTTTGAGGATGCGGCTATACATATTGAACAGCGGCAACATCATATCATGGTCGCCGGCTGCTAAGCGAGGCCAGTACATTGGCCTGGTGTTTTGAAACCAGTATTGCCCACCCCATTCGCGGAAATCGGCATCAATTTTTGTTCCTTCGGGATTGTTTTTTGAAGGTTTATACTTTGCGTTATCTACAACGAAGATGGAACCGTTAAATTTAATAGGATAGGCTCCCCTTCCAGCGCAAGCGGTAACATAACGTTGTAAAATATAACCTTGATTGGCTTGTGTTGTGGCCTCGTCGCCCTTAATAAATATCCAGCTCCTGTTCCAGAACTTATCCCACCACTGACGATGTTTGGTACGCGATATCTCCAAATTTATAGCGTCATTAACCTGTGATTGCTTACTCATCTGCGCCAGCCATTGTACAGATGTTTGTCCGTTGGTTGTTAAGGGATATACAGACACAACCTGGTCTGTAACCGCCTTGCGCGAAATTAACGTGGTATCATCCTTACTCACCATATTCGCGCCTTTTATAACAGCGCCGAAGCTTACGCTATCCAGATATTTACCCGAACCCGGCGCGTTTTGATGATACCAGGTAATACGGCTTGATTGATTGGTGACTATATAATCGCCCTTACCTATCCGCCAGTTGTGCAAAGTAACTTTTACATCTACAGGTTTGGCACTATGCGTTTCTACGCGGATAATGGGGTTATTAGCATCCACCCAAATGCGGTGTTGTACGTTGCCTTGCTTAACAATGATCTCGCTGTTATGAAGCTTTAAAACCTGTGTAAACGGCGTACCGGTAGTTATTTGGTTTGGTGTAACCGATAAGCGCACTTTCCCTAATTTCATCAATACGCCGCCGTCTTTTATCCAACCGTTCTTTTCGTTAGGCTGAGCCGCGCCCCAGGCATCGGTTTTACTGATGAAGAACAGCAGATCGCCATTAGGCTCCGTCCATACATTAAGGCCTATATCGCCATTGCCTGTAGGCATTGATTGTGCCGATGTTGGCCCGGGTTCGTTCCAGCTCACATCATAGGCGTCTAACTTAGTATTTACTACTTTGCTTTGGCAAAAGCCGTTCAGGCCCACTGCGGCCAGCGCTAGTATAAGTATTGATCTGCGGATCATCGGGTTGATTTTTTAGGTGATTGGTTGAAACGAATTTACAATTTCAATCGATTGCAAACAAGGGCAAAAAATAAGGGATATAAAATATTTATATCCCTTATCTGTATTGGTAGGTATTGATTATAATTCTCTTACCCAAATATTACGGAAGCTCAAAGGCTCGCTCTTATCGCCATGCGATTGCAGTTTAATTGGCGCTGCACCAAACTTGGCATTTTTGTATGATGCCTTACCGATATACTGTGTAGGACCTTCCAGGATAGCGTTGTTTTGAACAACCACACCGTTGTAAATTACCGTAACACGTGCCGGGGTTTTAACTGACGCATCGTCATTAAAAGTTGGCGCGGTCCAAATTACATCATAAACTTGCCATTCGCCGGGTTTGCGCGCCGGGTTTACCAGTGGGATAAATTGCTTATAGATACTGCCTGCCTGACCGTTTACGTAGGTTTTGTTATCATACGAATCTAAAACCTGCAATTCGTAACCGGCATCGCCTTTACCAATTGAGGCCAGGAATACACCGCTGTTACCACGCGCCTGACCAGTACCGGTAATATTTGCAGGCACTTGCCACTCAATATGTAATTGATAGTTAGTGAAAGCTTTTACAGTTTCGATATTGCCTGAAGACTTGTTTACGGTCATCACACCATTGGCAACTGTCCATTTGGCGGGTGTGCCGCGCTCGTTGGTCATTGTCCACTGATCAAGGTTTTTACCATCAAACAAAACAATAGCATCTGAGGGGGCTTCGCCTGCTGCTTTGCCCGGAGTTACCACTTTAGGTACAGGTTCGTAAAATTCAGTATCTTCCGGTTTTGGGCGGTTTTGCGCATTGGCTGTAAACGCCACGGCCAGCATAGCTGTAAAAAGTAAGGTCTGTTTTTTCATTATTTTGATACAAATTGGATAGCAAACATAATGAAAAAGAAATGTATTCAAACTTCCTATCCTATCATTTACATTATCTAGCCATTAACCACTTCGCCACCATTTACATGGATAACCTGACCCGTAATAAATGAAGCATCATCACTAGCCAGGAACACATAGGCAGGCCCAAGTTCTGAAGGCTGCCCTGCACGCTTCATGGCTGTCTGCTGACCAAATTCCTTGATCTTATCCTCATCAAAGGTTGATACAATGAGTGGCGTCCAAACCGGACCGGGGGCTACGGCATTTACACGTATGCCCTTATTAGTTAAATTAGTGGCCAGCGAACGGGTGAATGAAGTAATAGCTCCCTTGGTTGATGAGTAATCTATTAAGTGAGGAGACGAGCGATAAGCCGTTACCGATGTGGTATTGATAATACTATCTCCCTCATGCATGAAACTTAAAGCAGCTTCGGCGAAGTAGAAATAAGCGAAGATGTTGGTTTTAAAGGTTTCCTGTAATTGCTTGTCGTCTATCTCCTTAGGATTGGTTTCGGGCAATTGCATACCGGCGTTGTTTACCAGTATGTTGAGCTTACCCAGCTCGTCAACCATCTTCTTAACCGTCTTACGGCAAAAGTCGGGCTTCTTCACATCACCTTTAAATAACAGGCATTTGCGGCCTAATTTCTGAACGATCGCTTGTGTTTCCTTAGCGTCTACGTCCTCATCCAGGTAAACAATACCAATATCGGCACCTTCGCGGGCAAAGTGCACGCTTACTGCTCGTCCGATACCACTATCGCCACCGGTAATAAGCGCTACTTTACCCATGAGCTTGCCCGATGCTTTGTAGGTGGGTTTGATATACTCGGGCCTTGGATCCATTTTGGCCTCGATTCCGGGTTGTTTGTTTTGTTTTTTAGGTGTTTTGGTAGCCATTGTTTTATGGGTTGATGTAGTTTACAACCAATGGCTTTAAGGGAATGTTTTGCAGAATTGAAAACAGGGTGCGCCACTTTAAAAGTGGCGCAGGTGGCGCACCCATTTTTCACAAGTATTTCATTATCAGTTTTTTATGCAAAAAAGCGGCGCAAAGCGGCACACCTTCTAAAAAACACAACAACTTACTAATCAACCACTTAATTAAAATCAAAATTTACTGTCAGAAAAAGTGGCGCACTTACATCCGTTCAGGCACTTCAATACCCAACAAAGCCATCCCCCGCTTGATCACTTTAGCGGCACCTGCAGACAGCTGCAATCTAAATTGCTTAGCAACTTCATCATCAGCCTGCAAAATAGAATGCTCGTGATAGAATTTATTGTATGCCTTAGCCACTTCGTAAACATAATTAGCCACAAGGCCCGGGTTATGACCGGTAGCGGCACTTACAATGGTCTCCGGGAATTTGGTCAGTGTAAGTATCAGGTCACGCTCTTCCGCCGCTAATTGGGTTGGTGCTTCGGCAGAGCCAGTAGTAGTAGCACGGGTTAACACCGAACGGATCCGCGCATGCGTATACTGAATAAACGGACCAGTATGCCCTTGAAAGTCTACCGATTCATTAGGATCAAACAACAATCTTTTCTTAGGGTCAACCTTCAACAGGAAGTATTTAAGTGCACCCATACCAATGGTGTGGTATAATTGCTGTTTTTCTTCTTCGCTGAAATCGGCAATCTTGCCCAACTCTTCGGTAACCTGTTTGGCAGTGCTTTCCATTTCGCCCATTAAATCATCGGCATCAACCACCGTACCCTCGCGCGATTTCATTTTGCCGGATGGCAGATCGACCATGCCGTACGATAGGTGGTACAAACCTTTGGCCCATGATTTACCCAGCTTTTGCAGTATCAAAAACAGCACTTTAAAGTGATAATCCTGCTCGTTGCCCACTACGTAGATTGATTCATCCATGCCGTAGTCGTCATACTTCAGCTGCGCTGTACCCATATCTTGGGTAATATAAACCGACGTACCATCGGCACGTAATACCAGTTTTTGATCAAGGCCATCCTCGGTCAGGTCTATCCAAACCGAGCCGTCTTCTTTTTTAAAGAAAACACCGCTGGCAAGGCCTTCGTCAACAATATCTTTACCTAACAGGTAGGTGTTTGATTCGTAGTAAAATTTATCAAACGCCACACCCAGCTTTTTATAGGTATCGCCAAAGCCGGCGTATACCCAGCCATTCATCGTCTCCCAAAGACTGATCACTTCGGCATCGCCTCGTTCCCATTTAAGCAGCATTTCCTGTGCTTCCTTTATCAGCGGCGCGTTCTTTTTAGCTTCTTCTTCGGTTTGGCCTGCGGCTTTAAGCTCGTCTATTTGTTTTTTGTATTCTTTATCAAAAACCACGTAATATTTACCTACCAGGTGGTCGCCCTTCATGCCTGTTGATTCGGGCGTTTCGCCATTACCAAACTTTTGCCAGGCCAGCATTGATTTGCAGATATGGATACCCCTGTCATTAACCAAATTGGTTTTGATTACCTCGTAACCTGCCGCGCCCAAAATCTCGGCTACCGAAAAACCTAACAGGTTATTACGCACGTGGCCCAGGTGGAGGGGCTTGTTGGTGTTGGGCGATGAATACTCAACCATCACCTTTTTACCATTTGGCTTTGCTATCGCGAAATCATCGGCAGCGATGTTGTTATACAATTGATCTATCCAATAAGCGTCGGTTATAGAAATGTTAAGAAAACCTTTGATCACGTTAAAGTCGCTTACCTCGGCCAGGTTAGCTTTCAGGTATTCGCCTATTTCGGCACCGGTTTGCTCGGGCCCTTTGCGCGAGAATTTGGTAAACGGGAAGGTAACAATAGTAACCTGGCCCTCAAACTCCTTGCGGGTATCCTGCAGGCTTACCGCATCAGCGGCTATATCTGTATCATATAATTCTTTAACTGCCTTAAGGGTGCTCTCAACAATAAAATTCATGCGGCAAAATTAATAAAATTGTCGAGATACCTCTCCCTAAATCCCTCTCCAAAGGAGAGGGACTTTTACCTGTAGTTGGTGAGTTGCCGCCACGTACCAATCAAATGACGAATGACCATCCCCAAAATCAAAATCTCTTAACAATTGTTTAATATTACATTGCCAGGCATTCAATAGTTTTGCAAATTGCTTTGACAGTTTATATGACAGCAGCTAAAACAGATTTTAAGATAGACGTAAGTTCGGAAATTGGCACCCTGCGTGCTTTGTTAATTCATAGTCCGGATAGCGGGCTTGGTCGCGTAGTGCCTTCTAAGGCGCAGGATTGGTTATTTGAGGACATTGTGCACCTGGATACCATGCGCAAAAACGAGTACGACTATTACATAAAACTGCTGCTGTACTTTTTAGATCCGGACAAAATAAAAGGCCGTTTAAAAGAGATTGATGCTAAAGAGAACAAGCGCAATTTTTATAAGCCGGATCATGCGGATTTTTACGCGTCGGACAAGGTTATCGAGATACAAACTTTACTGGCGGATATTTTGGCGCAGCCGGATATCTGTAAAAAGCTGGTGGCTTCAGTTTGCGCTATAGAGGGTTGCAGCTATCGCTTACAGCAAAAACTGATGGATACCTCGCCGGTTGAACTGGCTAAGATATTTATATCAGGATCGTTGGATAACAACGAGATGATATTTGCGCCTATCCCCAATTTGATCTTTTCACGCGATATCGGCATCGCCATAAACAACCATATCTTATTAAACAAGCCGGCAAAAAAGGCCCGTTCTCGTGAAACTTTGCTGGCGCGATATGTATTTTTTAACCACCCGCTGTTTGCCGCTTATAAAGACAATATTTTAGAGATACCCGATACCGTACAGCACTTTTTACGCCCCGGCGATGATGTGGAAGAAAAAACCACGCTTGAAGGTGGTGACGTGATGATGGTTAGTCCGCAGCATTTAATTATTGGCTGTAGCGAGCGTACATCGCCTACCGGCGCTAACGAGGCGGTGAAATTGTTGTTCGCCAATAAAGTGGTAAAGAAAATAACGGTGATCAAAATCCCCCATAAGCGAGATTACATGCACATTGACACCGTGTTTACCCAGGTGAAGAGCAATATGTGGGTGCTACTGCGGTCGCTGTTTAATGCTCCGCCGCCACCTGAGGAGACCGAACCTATAGCCTGGTTTACAGATAAGAAACAAAAAGACAAGGACCGTACAGACATCATCCAATTTGAGCGTGGCAAAAGCCCAAAAACATTTAAACGTATGGAAGACCTGCTAACCGACATCAGTACCAATGAGTTGAAAAGCAAGGAAAAAACCAGGTTTGTTTACTCCGGCAACGACAAATTCCCATACGATTCCCGCGAACAGTGGACCGACTCCTGCAACCTGCTGGCCCTTAAAGACGGTGTGGTATTGGGTTATGATCGTAACGAAAAAACCATAGCCGCATTTAAAAAACACGGTTTTATGGTGATCAAAGTGAAAGACATCCTCAAAAAATTTGAGAGCAACGAGCTTAGTCCTGAAACTTTAACCGACACTTTAATATTGATGCCTTCGGCAGAGCTATCACGCGCACGCGGTGGTTTCCACTGTATGAGCATGCCTTTGCGCAGAGACAAAATAGCTTAAAACAAAAATTATTTTATGTTTTACATAAAATAATTTTTGTTTTATAAAATACGAATACTATGTTTGTGATATAAAACGATCACAACATGAAAACTCATTCACACTGGTTATTAACCACCGTACGGATATTGTTCACCATTGCCTGGTACTTGAACCTGATACTTATTGTGGTAGCATTTGGCATGCTCACCTGGAAATTCTGCACATCGGATTATACTGAATTTAGCAACCCTGTTAAATACACACCGAAGGATCATATTGTAAAGCTAACCTCCCTGCACCCTAATGCTAAGGATGTTGTACTGGACGTAGATCAGGCCACGCTAAAAATGAAATTCAGGAATACGCCTTTTAACATTTTTATGGCTTATTTTTTCCTGATAGGTTTGGAAGTTTTGGCCACCACAATTATATACCACTGTCGCCGGTTTTTTGATACTATTCAGCAGAACGAGCCTTTTCATTATAGTAATGTGAAGCGCCTGAAGCTGATTGCCTTATGCTTTGCGCTACTGGTGCCCCTACATATATTGCTTGGCGTAAGCAAATCAATGATACTGCATGGCTACGTTAAGGACTTTAATTTGTATAATATGGTTTGGGAAGAAAGCTTTACCGGCCTTATATTAGGCGCAGTTATTTATGTAATGGCCGATGTATTTAAACGCGGCTTTAACCTGCAAAAAGAAAACGAGGAGTTTGTATAATGGCTATAGTAGTGAATTTAGATGTGGAAATGGCCAAAAACAAAATGTCGTTAAAAGAACTGGCCGAACGACTCGACATCAGCATGACCAACCTTTCTTTACTAAAAACAGGTAAAGTAAAAGGTGTGCGCTTTGATACTTTGGAGGCACTTTGCCGCGAACTGAACTGCAAGCCGGGCGATATTTTAGATTATAAGGCCGATTAGTTAACAATTTGGCAAAACGTACGTTATATTCAATACATAACGTTGCCAAATGCAATCAACCGCCAACATATTGATGATACGCCCCGTGAGTTTCGGCTTTAACGAGCAAACCGCGGAAAGTAATGCTTTTCAAACTGCTGATACCGACCAGCAGCAGGTGCAAACCAAAGCACGGGCCGAGTTTGATGGTTTTGTTGAATTGCTAAGATCACGCGGTGTTAACGTTACGGTTGTTGAGGATACTACAGAGCCGCATACACCCGATTCCATATTCCCGAATAACTGGGTGTCGTTTCACGAAGACGGTGATGTGTTTTTGTATCCTATGCAGGCCGAAAACCGCCGTTTGGAGCGTCGTGAAGATATTATAGACAAGTTAAAAGATAGTTTTGAAGTAAGCCAGGTATTTGACCTGAGCACGTTTGAAAGCAAAGAAAAATTTTTGGAAGGCACAGGGAGCATGGTATTAGACAGGCAAAACAAAATTGCTTATGCCTGCCTCTCTCCCCGTACCGACGCCGAAGTATTAGCCGCCTTTTGCGAACACGCGGGTTACCAGGCCATAGCCTTCCATACGGTAGATGAAAATTCAACGCCTATTTACCATACCAACGTGATGATGTGTATTGGTAACGGATTCGCGGTGGTATGTTTGGATAGCATACCCGATACCAACGAAAAACAAGCAGTTACAGAAGCGCTTGAAGCAACCGGCAAAGAGATAGTTGATATTACTTACGAACAACTGAACAATTTTGCAGGCAATATGCTGGAGGTGAAAACCGAAGGAGGTGACGCGCTGATCGTAATGTCTAAAAATGCTTTCTCATCGCTCACTTACGAGCAAACCGCCACCCTATCCAAATTCGGCGAATTAGTTTATGCTGATATTAACACGATAGAAACCAACGGTGGCGGCAGCGCCCGCTGTATGGTGGCCGAGGTCCATTTGCCGGTTTTAACCGCCTAAATCCTTTCAAAACTCTATTTTTCAAGGGTTTGATATTTGTCAAATAATTGTAACTTAGTCATTACAATTTATAGATCAAACCACCACCACCAATGAAAATCAGTCTTCAATTAGCGCTGGCCTTAGCTTGCGCTATGATATTTTCTGCCTGCAAAAAAAGCGGCGCTGACGCGGACGATAACTCGCCAAAAAAATTCATTAGCAGAATAGCCTGGAACAACGGTACTACGCCACAAAGCATAGAGTTTACTTATAACAGCAAAAAACAGCTTGCCTCTGTAAAAACTACGACTACCATTAACGATTATATTTATAACACTGATGGCAGCTTGTTCTCCTATGAAACATACCCGATAAATGGATACGCGTTTCGAATTGTTTATGAGCTTAGCTACGATGCAGGCAACCTTAAAGAAGTTAAAAGACACCGTTTTAATGGCAACGCTATCGAATATCTGGACCCGTGGAAATTTGCTTATGATAGCAACAATAAAATGACCGTAAGACGTGTTGATGGCTATGATCTACTTTTTAGTTATGACGGAAAAGGCAACACTATTGAGGAAAACTCATCGTTGTTAACCATCAAACGCACGTTTGACGATAAAAAAAGTGTCTATGCAAATTTCCCTGCGGTACTGCGTAAAATTGGTAACCAAATAGGCCAAACAGACTACAGTTGTCCTAACAACCCTATTTCAATAAGCAACATAACCAGCAGCAGCACAGTCACCAGGAACATTACTTACACCTACGATAATAGTGGATACCCTGTTAGCGCCGTGCAAACCGTACCGGGAAACACTACCAATTTCACTTACACTTACGTTGAGCTTTAAGTAGCTAATTTAAGGCAGAAATTAAACGCATTCAATATTTTGCTAAATCGTTTTATCTTTATATTATTTTATATAATTTGGTAAAACGATTATAGACAAATATCTATCCGCAATGAAACTTAATACACCTGTAATGCTTGTTACGGCATTTAGCTTGCTGTTTTCATCCTGCAAACAACAAGTTGTTGAACCCGCCCCGGCTACTAAAAAGAAATACCTGAGCAAAATTGATGCTGTAAAATATGATGGCAGCACCTATACAACCATCTACACTTATAACGACCAAAAACAACTTATCACCGCTAAAACAGGTACTAACACAGACACTTATATTTACAATACCGATGGTAGTTTAGCTAAAACAGAAAGCAATTACATAGGCGTAAACGGCCCTGCTATAGCTGCTAGCGAGTTTATTTATTCAAGCGGCAAACTGCAAACCATTAACCGCAAACGACCGGGAGCAGCATAACTACCGAGGTATTATCCAACTTTACATATAGCGGCAACAACCTTACCAGCACGGTTGGTACTACCTACTTTTACGATAGCAATAATAACCTGGTAAAAGAAACATCGGTAGGCCTTGGTACCCGCGATCAGACTTTCGATACGCAGAAAAGCATTTTCACGAATTTGTCGCCGGCACTAAAAATTGTTGGCGTACAAATAGCCAAACCCGAATTTACCTATACCAATAACCCTACCCAACTAATAGTGACAGAGGGTTCGGGGTTGATCGCTTTTGGTATAAATTATACTTATACCTACGATAGCGATGGCTACCCTTTAACTATGACACAGACCAGCACCATGAGAATTTACGAACCAGTGCTTAACATAAAGTTTACTTACACCTATGTTGACCTATAATGTGCATGCTTGCTTAGTAATAATTACACTGCGACCATAATTTTCTGCTAACATTTGGCTTATAATTCCGTTTTAAAATTACATTTTTGCCAAAATTTTAATAGATGCAGAGTTATCAGGAATTTCTTGACCTAAGTGTAGGCTTTCCGCAGGAAGGCTTCGAGATCATTGATGATGAATTATTTTTCCATGATCTTAATTTAATGGAAATGATAGAAACGTATGGCACGCCGCTACGTTTTACTTATCTGCCCATGATCACCAAGAAAATACAACAGGCTAAATTGTTGTTTCAGCAGGCTATCATTAAAAACAATTATCGCGGCAGCTACAAGTATTGTTATTGTACCAAAAGCTCGCACTTTAAGCATATTGTTGAAGAGGCGCTAAAAAACGAGATCCACCTGGAAACATCATCAGCCTTTGATATGCCGATGATTGATGCCCTGGAGAAAAAAGGCGTGTTGACCAAAGATATGACTGTTATCTGCAACGGCTTTAAAACCTTCCAGTACAAACAATATATTATTGATATGCTGCATGATGGTTTTAAAAACATCATCCCGGTATTGGATAATAAGGAAGAGTTTAACCTGTACGATGATGAGGTAGAAATGACTACCCCATGCAACCTGGGTATCCGTATAGCGGCAGAGGAGCAGCCTGACTCGCAATTCTATACCTCGCGTTTAGGTATCCGTATGGAGGACATTATCGATTTTTATTACAACAAGATCGAGAACAACCCTAACTTCCAGGTTAAGTTGTTGCACTTCTTCATCAACTCGGGTATATCAGATACACCATACTACTGGAACGAGCTGGAGAAATACGTAACCCTGTACTGCAAATTCAAAAAGATCAATCCGCACCTGGATACTTTGGATATTGGGGGTGGTATGCCATTTAAAGATTCATTGGTATTTGATTTTGATTACGAGTACATGATCAACGAGATCGTTAAACGTATCAAAGAGATCTGTGCGGAGAACGATACCATTGAACCGGATATCATCACCGAGTTTGGTAAGTATACCTGCGCAGAAGCATCGGGAATTTTATACAAAGTACTAGGCCGTAAGCAACAAAACGACCGCGAGAAATGGTTAATGCTTGACGGATCATTCATTACCAACCTGCCGGATGTTTGGGCGCTGAACCAAAAATACATCCTGTTACCGATAAACAACTGGGACTCAGAATACGAGCGTGTTAACCTTGGCGGCATAACCTGCGACGGTCAGGACTATTATAACCAGGAAGCACACATGAACAACGTGTTTATGCCAAAAACCCGTAAGGTACAATACCTGGGCTTTTTCAATACCGGCGCTTACCAGGAAGTATTGAGCGGTTACGGTGGTATACACCATTGCCTGCTGCCGTCGCCTAAACATGTTATCATCCGCCGCAACCGCGACGAGACGTTTAACTTTGAGGTTTTTGGCGAAGAACAAAACAGTAAACAAGTACTGAAGATATTAGGTTATACCACCTAGTATATCATTACTACATATTTCAAGCCTTCCGGTAAACGGGAGGCTTTTTTGTTTAATGGTTATTTGCTAACTCGCGGTAACATGCTTACTTTAGCATATCACACAAAACCACTTATACTCATGAAATTACACCTAAAAACCTGGCTTGCCGCCGCATTTATCTTCGCCGCTTTTAATACGCAGGCACAAAGCTTAAAAAAGTTATGGGCTACTGATACTACCTTGGCTATCCCCGAATCGGTATTGCCGGATAATGGTTTTTTATTTGTATCACTTATTGATGGCGCCCCGTGGGGTAAAGATGGCAAAGGTGGCATAGGCAAGGTTGGTACCGACGGCAAGATCATTAATGATAAATGGATAACCGGCCTTAATGCACCAAAAGGCATGGCGCGGGTGGGTAATTTATTATATGTGGCCGATATGGATGAAGTAGTTGTGATTGATATAGCTGCCGGCAAAATACAAACCAAAATCAAACCCACCGGGGCCGAAAACCTGAACGACGCCACTGCCGACAGCAAAGGCGTTGTATATGTATCCGACAGCAAAAACGGAACCGTATTCAGAATTGAAAAGAACGTCCCTGCCCTGTACCTCGAGAACTTAAAGGGCGTTAACGGCCTCAAAGCCGCAGGCAATAAACTGTTCATCCTTACCGGAAAGACCATGTATGTTGCCAATGCAGAAAAAGTACTTACCGAGATAACCGCGCTGGAAAACGGCGGCGACGGTATAGAACAGGTTGGTAACGGCGATTTCCTGGTTACAGCATGGTCGGGTTATTTTTATTATGTAAAATCCGACGGCACCAAGCACGTGATGTTGGATACCCACACCACTCAAAACAAAACTGCCGATATTGGTTACGATCCTGTTAAAAAGATAGTATACGTGCCTACGTTTTTAGGCAAAAGTGTGGTAGCATACCAGTTGCAGTAAACCACCCTCAACTTAACTACTCACTAACTTGCCAGCCAATCATAAAGGCGAAATACCATTTATAGTCCTGATACTTCCCTTTTTACTGGGGATAGCATCAGGACTATTTTTTGCATGGGATGTTGCCTGGTGGCTTATTCTTTCGCTTACCGGCCTTAGTCTTTTGTTTATAATCCTCAACCTAACTTACAAGCACCTTAAGCTCTACAAACATCAATGGCTGGGCGGCACGCTTATTAGTTTGATATTATTTGGAGTGGGTTGGTTGAGTGTTTCGCTCCATAATGACTTAAATAATAAAAAACATTTCTCCAAAGCACCTTCGGCATACCTATCCATACAAATAAACAGCGAACCCATTGTAAAATCAGGCCTGGTTCGGCTTACCGCCAACGTTAAACAAAGCATCAGCAACAAAACCACCAAAGCAACACAAGGCACATTGATGGTAGTCATAAAAGACAGCCTGGCACAACGCTTAAATTACGGAGATGAATTACTTATTCCGGCCACATACACAACTGTTGACGCGCCGCACAATCCTGCCGAATTCAACTATAAAAAGTATCTCGCCAACCAAAACATCCACCAACAGATGTTTTTATACCCCGGCCAATATGTGGTTACCGCTACTGGCAAAGGCAATCAGCTTATAAGCTACTCACTCGGACTGCGCAGGAATCTGGTTGCAAAATTTAAACTCAACATGCGCGATACATCGGCCATCGCGGTAGCATCAACCCTGATACTGGGCTATAAAGCCGATTTGAGTGATGACGTTTTACAAGCTTATTCTAAAACCGGTACTATCCATATTCTCTCCGTATCGGGTGGGCACGTGGCTATTTTGTATTTGCTGTTAGGTTGGGCTTTAAGTTTCTTGAACGGCTATAAGCATGGCAGACTTGTTAAAGCAATCATCATTACAGCATTAATCGGCTACTACGCCTTATTAACCGGCCTCTCGCCTGCGGTTTGTCGCGCGGCGGTAATGATAACGCTCATCATCATTGGCAAAACTTATAACCGCTATATTAACCAGCTAAATATTCTGGCCATAGCAGCCTTTTTCATGTTGCTGTATAACCCTTATTTTATTGCCGATGTAGGCTTCCAGCTATCCTACCTTGCCGTAGGCGGATTAGTAGTTTTGCAGCCTGTAATATACCGTTGGTTCAGCTTTAAAAATAAAATGGCCGATACCGTTTGGATGGCATGTTCAGTATCGCTGGCGGCACAAGTTATTACGTTTCCGTTGAGCGCGTTCTACTTCCACCAATTCCCGGTTTATTTTCTGCTGAGTAATTTGCTGATCGCGGTACCTGTGATGGTGATCATGTATGCCGGGCTGCTGTATTTGTTGCTGCCGCAGATCCCTTTTATATCCGCCGCGCTGGCTTTTGTATTGGACAAAACAATCCTATGGATGAATAAATTACTGGCGCTGTTAGAACATTCGCCTTTGGCCAGCATCGGCAAAATATGGCTTACAACAGCCGAATACTTGCTACTTTACGCCATTTTTATTTGCTTGTTTTATTTCATCGTGCGCAGGCAGAAACAGTTTTTGGCCACAAGCCTGGCACTAACGTTAATATTGTGTGTAAGCGTTAGCATAAAACGTTTATACGCTGCGCAAAGTAATACCATCACTATTTTAAATCTCAAAAAATACCGTGGAATGGTATTTAAACAAGGTGATAAAGCCATCATCCTAACCGACCTTAATCCCACCGAAAAAAACTATCGCTACGTTATACAGCCTTACTTAGACAGCACAAAGATTGCCGATACCACAATAGTTTTGCTAACGCGAAACTTGGCTAAACCATATTTCCGCAAAGCGGGAAAACTCATCCAGTTTCAAAATAAAAAGCTTTACGTACTTGATCAGGATGCCGGGCACTTGCACCTTCCCACCAAAATAGAAATAGACTACCTGTACGTCACCAAAAACCCACATCAAAGCATAAAACAGATCAATAAACAGTTTGGCTACAAGCTGTTAATAATTGATGCGAGCAATAGCGACAAGACTGTTGAGGACTTAACCAGGCAAGCCACAGCCACAGGCGTAAATTATAAAACAATAAAACGTAACAATGCGTTAGTTTTGCAGTCTAACTAATATCAAAACATACTTTGCAATTAGGTAACAAAGCACTAAATTGTACATAAACTAAAAAAACAATGAATACCAAATTTTTAAAGATCACGCTTGGTTTAGCTTTAACAGGCTTTGCCTTAAGCGCCAGCGCACAAAAAACTTATACCCAGGGTGTAGCAACTTATACTGTAACCACACCGCGTGGTGCAGCGGAAGCAAAAACTTCATTTACTGCTGATTCTACCGCAGTATTTAGCAACATGGGTATGTTCACTACCAACATGATCAGCAACAACAAGGGCACTTTTTTGGCTATTTTAGTTGATGTGCCAGTAATGTCTGTAAAAAAAGTAGCTGTATTTACTCCGGATGAACTTGATCAAATGCTTTCATCAATGCCTAAATTCGAGTTTACACCTACTAATGAAACTAAAGTCATTAATGGTTTCAACTGCAAGAAAGTAATTTCTAAAGATGCAAAAGGTACCAGCTACGATAACTGGGTTACAAACGATATTAAGTTGCCTGAAAGCGAATTGAGCAAAGCTTTTGCAAAAATTGGTGGTACGCCGGTGTTGTATACTAATTTTCAACAGGGCATGGCTGTTACTTTGGAGCTGAAGTCTATCACTGATACCAAACCTGCGCCGGGTACGTTCGGCATCCCGAAAGGATATGAGCGCGTATCGCTTGAAGATCTGCAGTCTATGGGTGGTAAACGATAGTCAGCCACACAACATTTTTTTAAAGGCTTCTTAACGTAATGGTAAATTAAACTTATTTTTGCCGTCCCATGTTGAGAAGCCTTTTTACGTTAATACGTTACTTCCTTTTCTGGTTACTGTTTTTCGCAGTTACCCGGGCCACTTTTGAAATATACTTTGCAGATAAATTGCATGGTGTATCCGTTTGGGAAATTATCCAGACCTTCATTTACGGCATCCGTATGGATGCTTCGGCAACGGCTTATATCTGCATTATCCCTTTACTGGTATTTGTTATACACTGGTTTACCGGCAAAAAACCTGTTAAACCAATTTGGCTTAGCGTTTATACCTGGTTCTGCCTGTTCTTTATCAGTTTAATAGCTATTACCGATTTAGGCATATTTACCGAATGGGGTGCCAAAGTAAACTTCCGCGCGTTTGATACGCTGTATAATTCGCCGGCCGAGTCGATGTCATCCACCGCTTCATCGCCTATTGCGCTACATTTAACTATTGGGGTGGTATTGTTAATCGTTGGCGGTTTGTTGTATCATTTTGTGGTGGATAAAACATTTGTCCGCCCCGCGGTAAGTACTCGTGAAAAAATATACTACAGCATTGCACTCTTAATTGTCAATTTTATTGTTTTAAGAGGCACTTTATCTCCTACGCCTATTAATCAAAGTGCAGGCTATTTTTCGGACAATCAATTGCTTGATCTTGCCGCACAAAATACCGAGTGGAACCTGGCCAATAACATTTTCGAAAACCTGCGCCACCCTTACAACCCGTTTATGTACATGGGTGCCGATGAGGCTAAAGACATTATTAAAGAAGCCTACGCAATTAAAAAAGATACTACGGTAAAGCTACTAACCGCTAACCGACCTAACGTAGTCATTATACAACTGGAAAGCTACTCCGCAGACCTGATCGAGTCCTTAGGCGGTGAAAAAGGCGTTGCGCCAAACTTTGAGAAACTAGCCAAAACGGGCGTATTATTTAACAATATTTACGCCGCGGGCGATAGAACTGATAAGGGAATTATCGCCATATTAAGCGCTTTCCCATCACAGGCTATCCGTACCATTATCATCGATACGCCTAAGCAAGCCAAATTACCTTCGCTGATGACATCGTTCAAAACAGCCGGTTACACTACCTCCTATTTTTATGGCGGCGAGGCCGACTACATGAACTTTGACACCTACATGAAGCACCACCATACCGATTTGATTTTCGATAAACGGTATATTGATAAAAAGGATGTAGGATCAACCTGGGGCGCTTATGATAATATATTGCTGGGTAAACACCAGGCTTACGGCAAAAGCGTTAAACAACCTTTCTTTTCGCTGGTGCAAACCTCTACCAACCACGAGCCCTTTGTATTACCAACCACACCGCATTTTAAAGGGAATGACAACGCTAACCAGTTTAGAAGCACGGCCTGGTTTACCGATTCGTGCGTTAACGCTTACTTAACCGAAGCTAAAAAGCACGACTGGTACAAAAACACGCTCTTTATTTTAGTGGCCGATCATGGGCACCGCTTGCCGCATTCGGTAATGGCTTATGATCCGGCTAAATATCATATCCCGTTAATGTTTTATGGCGATGTGATCAAACCCGAATATCGCGGCAGCAAAATAACCAAACTGGGTAACCAGGTTGATATTGCGGCTACACTATTGGCACAGCTGGATCTGCCGCACCAACAATTCCCATGGTCAAAAAACCTGTTGAATCCGTACACCAAAGAGTTTTCCTTTTTCGACTGGGATAATGGCTTCGGCTTTTTAACGCCCGAGCAATCGGTATCCTTCGATAACGCCGGCCAACGCACCATATACCGCAAAAACAAAAATGCCGATAAAGCAGTAACCGAACGGACACTCTTCACCGGCAAAGCCTTTATGCAGCAAATTTATACGGAGTATTTGGCGTATTGACCTGAATAACGGGGTGTCACCCTGAGCTCCGTCGAAGGGTGAGCGCAGAGGCCTTTGCCCGCATGCTTCGACGCGGCTCAGCATGACACCCCTTTTTTGGGTATCGGAACTAATTCACCTCCTCACCCAACGCCACAACCCAATCATTAAACAACCTGGTCTCTATCTGCACAGCCACCTCCGCATGTTTTTCCCATTCCGGCGAAAACACCTGCAATTGGTTAATCATTTCTTCCAGGTGACCTTCTTCTTCCAGTATGATTGATTTAACGTTCACCTTGCTTTTGGCAGCGTCCAAAGCATCCTGGTAAACCGGGTAAAGCTCGTCTGCACGTACTTCAATGGCGTAAGTAACCAACAGGTAAGCGGCAAATCTTAAGTCAGAACCAGCTAAACCCATCTCCTTTTTCAGGTAACGGCTAACCTCAACATCCAGCTTATTTAAATAATATTTGCTGTAGTTTGGCGCCACCAGGTAGCTATCCGCATAAGTTGGGCATTGCGCCGCCTTACCGGTTTTTTCTATCTGCTTTTTAAGGTAGAATGCATGACGATGTTCCTCGGCAGCATGCTTCAATATAATATAGGTAACGCTCACCGGGTCCTCACTGGCCGAGATCTTCCTCGCGCCGGTATTCTCCATCAGCGACAGCGTGTTTAACCAACGCGCGTGTAACTCGTTATTAGCAATAATGGTAGGTAGTATGTTGTTTAAGCTCATGGTATGTACTTGTTCTTCATTATTAATTATGGCGTTCCCTGCGGGCCGGGCTATCCGCTCATACGCCTGCAGGCCTTAAGCGCAAGGCCGGTATCCGCTGCTATCCCTAACGCGGGCTGACTCACCCGGTCATTGCTTCGCCCGACCACCCTCTCTTGGCCTTTGGCGTAAAGAGGGTTAGCATGTCGGTAATAATAAACTCTTCCTACCCTCTTTCCGCGCAGCGAAGAGAGGGTCGACCAGCGAAGCGTAGTCGGGGTGAGTTATCGCCATGCGTCAGATCTCCTCCAACGCGCTCTCAATTTTGCTGTAAATGTAATTTAAGTCTTCGTTGGTTATGCAATACGGAGGTAAAATGTAAGTAATATTTCCTAACGGACGCA
Organism: Mucilaginibacter sp. A3364; assembly: GCF_059690715.1. Classification (NCBI taxonomy): domain Bacteria; kingdom Pseudomonadati; phylum Bacteroidota; class Sphingobacteriia; order Sphingobacteriales; family Sphingobacteriaceae; genus Mucilaginibacter; species Mucilaginibacter sp. A3364. Next base: position 1,403,241 of record NZ_JCAWED010000001.1, on the reverse strand, counting down.
AAATAATCCCCGCATCCAAAAAGTAATTATACAACCTATCGCGTAAGCTGCTAAAATACGAAGTACTGCCGCCCGTCTCCCATTCCATAGCGATGATAGTACCCGTTTGCCTTACCGTTTTTATTTTAGGGTGATGTTTTACCTTTTCGGCAAAAGCCGCATGCATGGTTTCAATGCGTTGTATATTAGCCGCTGTTTCATCTTCCAAAAACAGGTCCAAACTAGCCACAGCTGCCGCACAAGCCACCGGATTAGCGGTGAAGGAATGCCCGTGAAATAGCGTCTTCAACTTATCATCAGATAAGAAAGCATCGAATATCTGCTGTGTGCAGGTGGTTAGCCCTAAGGCCATGGTGCCACCGGTTAAGCCTTTAGAAAAACACATAATATCAGGCACCTCGCTCACATGGTTGGTGGCGAAAGGCTTACCAGTGCGGCCAAATCCAGTAAAAACCTCATCGGCTATTAACAATATATTTTCCTTCCGGCAATGCGCCATCAACTCGTTTAAATGCCTTGCCTTATACATCAACATCCCCGCTGAACCTTGCACCAATGGCTCATATATAAAGCAGGAAAGCTGAGATTTGAGATGTGAGATATGAGATTTGATACTTTCAATATTGTCATCGTTTGGCAAATCGATGAACTCTACTTCAAATAGTAGCGAATCAAACGCCGCTGTGAATGCACTCCTTCCACTTACGGCCATAGCGCCGAAAGTATCGCCGTGGTATGCATTTTTAAAGGCCAGTATTTTGGTGCGCGGCTTGCCTTGGTTATTCCAGTATTGCAGGCACATTTTTATGGCAACCTCAATAGCTGTAGAGCCGTTATCAGAATAAAAAGCTTTTTGCTGGTTTTGCGGGAGAATAGCCAGCAAACGTTCCGCCAATTCAACAGCTACCGGGTGCGTAAAGCCGGCAAATATCACATGCTCTAGTTGAGTCAACTGTTCGGCTACTTTTTTGGCGATGTAAGGATGCGCGTGGCCATGGATATTTACCCACCATGACGATACGCCATCGATATACTTCTTTCCGCTTTCATCAAACAAACAAGCGCCCTCGCCCCTAACAATAGGCACCGGCGGGCCGGCAGTTTTCATTTGGGTATAAGGATGCCATATTACTTTCTGGTCGCGTTCAACTAAATTCATAAACTATCTATTAAAAGTTTTGCCACGTGTTGGTCTATCGGGAATGTAAAATCATCAACCCGTAAATCATTCAATTTTATCCAGCGGAATGACTGCATCACATCGCCCTCGCCATCAAAATCAAACGGCGCGGTTTTAAACATTAGGTTAAGCGGCGTTAAATTGTTCACCACATAGTACACGCTGATGATCTGCGAATCGTTAAAAGCCGATTTCACAAAAAAATCAGTGGTATAAAAGTGGTTGAGTACTTCTACCTCTACATTACACTCCTCAACAAATTCGCGCTTCAGGCCGTCTATCAAGCCCTCGCCCAACTCCAATCCACCACCGGGGAATTTAGTGAACTGCATGCCATACTCCTGCTCATCGCTTATTAATATTTCCTGCTTATCATTTATCAGCAGACCATAAACACGCACGTTAAAAAGGCTCATTGTTCAAAGTGTTTTTTGTTACGGATAACCCGGTCCATAGTCCATTCGATATGTTCGCGTTTGGGCTCTGTCCTTATCGGGCATAGATGCATGCTACAGTAATGGCAACAATCGGGCAGGCAGGGGTCAGTATGGATGAATAGTTCGGTTTTGGTGACCTCGCTGTTCACTAACGCATCAACCATGGATACTTCTTCGTGCACTCTCGTAAGGTCGAAATAGTTAGGCAGCGTGAGATGACAATCAATATGCAGTTCGTTACCATACTTCTGCGCACGGAAGTTATGGATGTCAATCCAGGCCTCGGGGCGTTTTTCATTCAGCACTTTTACTACGTTGCTTACTACGTCAAAATCGGCTTCGTCCATTAATCCGCCAACTGATTTACGTACCAGCTTATAGCCGGAGAAAATAATATAGCCACCTACCAATATGGATAATGAACTATCCAACACTTCAACGCCGGTAAAATGGATAAGCAGCAAACCTATTACCAACCCGCAACTGGTTACCATATCGGTAATTAAGTGCCTTCCATCAGCTTCGATGGTAATAGATGGCAAGGTCTTTCCTTGTTTGATCATATAAAATCCTAAAGCTCCATTGATAGCTCCGGTTATGCCAATAATAACAGCACCGGTTAACAAGTCATGAATAACATTAGGATAAAATATACCATAAACAGATTTACAGATAATGACCACACCCGCCAGCAAGATCAATATCCCCTCAATAAACACCGAGAAATACTCCACTTTACCATGCCCGTAAGGATGGTTCTCATCCCGCGGTTGCGAAGACAGGTAAATACTAAAAAACGCGAACGAACTGGCCAGTACGTTTACAATACTTTCGGCGGCGTCGGTAAGGATGAAATTAGAGGCGGTTAAAAAGTAGGCACCAAACTTTGCGGCCATCAATACAATGCCGGTAATAAGCGATATTAATATGATGCGTTTTTGTTGTTGCAAAGCGTAGTAATAAACGGCAAAGTTAGGAATAACAACCATAAATAGGGCAAATTGTTCCTAGTGGTTAGCAGTCAAAATGTTAAGGTAAACTAGTTTCAAATTTAGTCTACCCGCTAGCTATAGAATTTATATATTTGCCGCAAAGGAACAATTTAACACAACTATGAGTGCATTAAGTAACAGGATCAATAACCTGTCAGAATCAGCTACCATTAAAATGGCCAAAATGGGCCGCGAACTTGCCGCTAAAGGTATTGATGTGATCAACCTTAGCTTTGGCGAACCGGACTTTCACACCCCTCAAAATGTGAAGGATGCCGCTAAGAAGGCATTAGATGATAACTACACCTACTACACACCGGTAGCAGGTTATCCTGAACTACGTAAGGCTGTTGCTGCTAAATTGAAGAACGAGAACGGACTGGATTATGATTTCAGCCAGATCGTGGTTTCTACCGGTGCTAAACAATCTATCGCTAACACTTTGCTTTGCCTGGTTAACCCGGGCGAAGAGGTGATCATCCCTACGCCATACTGGGTATCCTACTCAGAGCTGGTTAAACTGGCTGATGGCGTGAGCGTTTTCATCGACACCGACGTTACTACCAACTTTAAAATCACCCCTGAACAATTGGAGGCCGCTATTACGCCTAAAACTAAATTGTTCATGTTTTCATCACCTTGTAACCCTACCGGCAGCGTTTATACTAAAGACGAGTTGGCTGGCCTGGTTAAGGTTTTTGAAAAATATCCTGAAATTTACATCATGGCCGATGAGATATACGAGCACATCAACTTTGTTGACAAGCACGAGTCTATCGCCCAGTTTGACAGCGTTAAAGATCGCGTGGTGATCATCAACGGTTGGTCGAAAGCTTTTGCTATGACGGGCTGGAGATTGGGTTACACCGCATCTAATAAAGAACTGGCTGCCGCTATTGATAAACTGCAGGGCCAGGTTACTTCGGGTACCTCATCTATCACCCAGCGTGCCGGTTTGGCAGCATACGAGGGTGGTTTAGAGAGCGTGCTTGAAATGCGCGAGGCCTTCAAAAAACGCCGCGGCATTGTTTACGACCTGCTAACCCAAATCGAAGGCATTAAAGTTAACCTGCCTGACGGCGCGTTCTACTTCTTCCCGGATGTTACCGCGTTTTTTGGTAAAAGCTATAACGGCCGCACTATTAACGATGCAGACGAGTTAAGCATATACTTACTGGAAGAAGCGCACGTTTCCACCGTGGGTGGCGATTCATTTGGCGATAAAAAATCTATCCGCATGTCATACGCTGCTTCAGAAGAAAAACTGATCGAAGCTATGGGCCGCATCAAGGCTGCTTTAGGCAAACTGGCCTAAGTACAAACATAAGCGCCTTGTAGGCAAGTGTAGCGGCGTATGCGTAGCACGCTACAGCGCTACACTTGGTGTAGCACGCTACACCACAGGCTATCAAACACTTAACAAAAGTGCAGTAATTGCTTACTGCACTTTTTGTATTTTAGCGCTACACCTATTTTATTATTTATTGATACTTTGTTAATACATATTTACTTTATTTGTACAAACATTATATCCGAAAGATGAAACGTATAAGCCTTGTAATTCTTTTTATTATCGCGTCAGCAAGTCAGCTTCGCGCACAGCAACAGCTAAATATTGGCAGCTATAACCTGCGTTACGCTAACGCTGCCGACTCGGCCGCCGGGCATGGTTGGGGCGAGCGCTACCCCGTTATAGCTAACATCATTAAGTTTAACAACCTGGATGTGGTTGGCATACAGGAAGGCTATAACCACATGCTAAAAAGCCTGGGCGACAGCCTGAAAAACTATAAGTGGTTTGGCGTAGGCCGCAATGGCGGCGAGAAAGATGAATATTCGGCTATATTTTACCGTGCTGATAAGTTTAAGTTATTGAAGAGCGGCAGCTTCTGGCTCTCGCCTACCGATACGGAGCACCCGAACGTTGGCTGGGACGCGGCGCTTACCCGTGTTTGTACCTGGGGGCAGTTTAAAGAAATTAAAAGCGGCCGTGTATTTAACTTCTTTAACGTACATATGGACCACGTGGGTTTGGTAGCCCGCAAGGAAAGCGCAAAGCTTATCATGGCTAAAATGAAAGCCTTAACCGGTAACATCCCAACCATCCTAACCGGCGATTTTAACACTAATCAACACACCGAAGGATACAAAACGCTAAATGATTCGGGCCTGTTGCGCGATTGTTATTTACTATCCCCCGTTAAGCTGGCCACCGGCCCTACCTTCAACGGCTTTAAACCCGAAGCCAGCGGCGATGCGCGAATCGATCACATCTTTGTAACTAAACATTTTAAGGTAAATCGCTACGCCATTTTAACCAATACCTATAACGGCAAAGTACCGTCGGATCATTGGCCGGTGGTCGTTAATTTGAGTTACTAACCCGTCAGAGACTTACGAAGTTTGGCAAACTTCGTAAGTCTTTATGCAAGCCAGTACGCTTGAACTTACCGAAAAGCTATCTGTCAACCACGCAGATAGCTTTTTTTGTTAACTTTGGTTAACACATAGCAAAAGCAGACCGCATTTAAATGCAACCCACAATAAACCACATCCTCCATAATAACTATTCACTAAAGCAGAAACTCAAGTTTTTGTACCGCTTTTTTAAATGGCAAACCCTAAGTAAAGTTTTCAAGCGCAATCTGCAGTTTAATTTTACGCCTAATAGCAAAATGCTGTTGATGGATGGGTTTCAATCATTAAGCGGCAATTATTACTTCGGCATCACTGAGATAGATATTATGCCCTTTGTTTTGCATGTATTACAACCCGGCGATCTGTTTGTAGATCTGGGCGCCAACGGTGGTGCGTTTACGTTGATAGCTTCGGCCGAAAAGCGGGCGAAAACCATAGCGGTTGAAGCAGCGCCTGCTACTTTTAAAGGCCTGATCAAAAATATAAAGCTGAATAATCTTGACGACCTGGTTGAGGCTTTTAATATTGCAGTGTCTGACAAAGCAGGCTTTTTGCCTTTTACAACCAACGATCATGCGATGAACCGGGTTTGGTATGAATACAGGCCAGATGTTATCCAGGTGGAAGCTAAACCACTGGACGACATTTTAAATGGCAGGGTACCTGCACTAATTAAATTGGATATAGAGGGTTATGAGCATAATGCTTTACTGGGGTCTCTTAAAACGTTGTCGGCAGAGGGTTTAAAAGCAATAGTTATCGAGTTCTCTAACGTGGGTGTTTATTATGGCTTTGGCGATGAGGCCACGCATAAGCTGTTAACCGACTATAATTTCAAGCCTTACAGCTATGATCATAAAACCAAAACCTTAACACCTTTTGGAGAGGTTAAAGCGGGTATCGGCCGAAATATGATCTATATAAAGGATTTACCTTTTATTCAAGACCGGCTTGCTTTGGCCAATCACGTTTTGATGAGCGGCGAACTCGTTTGATCGATAATTCACCCTCTCTTTTTAAATTCCCGCAAATAAAATTTGTATTTTAATAACTTATTATCGTAATATTGCGATAGATATGGGAACCAGTAAAACCGAAATATTTTCGAAAGAGCAAAACGATCTTGCCGTGTTGCTTAAGGCTATCGCTCACCCTGCCCGTATAGCTATATTGCAACAAATAATTGCGGCAAACGCCTGTATTTGCGGCGACCTGGTGGATGAACTGGGGCTGGCACAAGCCACCATATCGCAACATTTAAAAGAGTTAAAAAACGCCGGCATTATACAGGGCACTATAACAGGTGTTAAGGTGTGCTATTGCATAAACCCTGCTACCTGGGCGCGCCTGCAAGCTCAATTTGGCACCATGATGGCATCTTTCAAAAACAATAATAACTGCTGCTAAAAAAATTTAAATAAATCAATCGCAATATTACAATCAATAGTGAGTATGACAGAATTAATGAATTGGCTGAACTTTAAGCAAAGACTCGAGCAAAACCCTGAAATGGTATTACAATTTCAGTATGATACGAATAAATGGGTGCACGCATCCTATCACATCACCGAAATTAAACAGGCGCCGATAACATCTGTAGATTGTGGCGGGCAGATGAATAATTGGACAGAGGTTATTGTACAATTGTGGGAACCTTCGTCAAACAATAAGCAACAAGCTATGACGGTTAGTAAAGCCCTATCGATTGTTAACCTTGTTGAGAAAAACCTGCCTTTAAACCCCGAAGCTATTGTAAAGATAGAGTTTGGCAACCAAGCTTTTGATACGCGGCAGATGTATCCGAAAGACTTTGATACCATAGCAGGAAATTTAGTAATTGACCTAACGGCCGACAAAACGCAATGTAAAGCTGCGCAGCGTAGCAACGCTTGCGGGAGCGGAACGACGTCATGCTGCTGAATAATTTAATAAAATATAAAAAGCAAGTAGTGATAACGCTATCTGTACTGGTATTGCAATTGCTGTTTGGCTGGGATGCGAAATTTTGCATTATAAACCTGGTATGGCTACTATTTTAATATAATAAAATGAAAAAAGTATTGGTATTGTGTACCGGCAATAGTTGCCGCAGCCAGATAGCAGAGGGCTACCTAAGGCATTTTGCGGGCGATAAAGCATTAATTTACAGTGCCGGTGTAGAAACACACGGTGTAAACCCCAGGGCCGTAGATGTAATGAAGCGCGACGGAATTGATATCAGCATGCATACATCAAATAACATTGACGAATACGCCGGCGTTGACTTTGACTATGTGATAACCGTGTGCGATAACGCCAAAGAGCGTTGCCCTTACTACCCCGCGAAAGCGATCAAATACCATCATAACTTTCCCGACCCGGCAAAAGCTACAGGAAGCGAAAGCGAGATTTTGGAAAGTTTTATACTGGTGAGGAATATGATCAAGGAATATACCCGAAATTTTGTCAAGGAAAATTTGGTGTAGTGCGTATGCTTGGACCCGGGAGACGGCGGAGCCAATTCAAAGTGGGGATGGCAATGATTTTAGTATAAAACCAACGCCCAACAACACACATAATACCAAGGCACCCCAGCCGTGCACATGAGTAGTCATAGTAGGGCCTTTCCAATCATTGCTTTCAGAAGCAGGTCCTACTTTAAGGCTTTGATAGATAAGACGAGCGACCAACAAGAAGCCGAACCCTGTAAAAAAAAGTTTCCAGTCCATATATTCCATTTACCGTTGCCGCGCCGATTAAAAAACGATGATCTATTTAATAGAGAGTGAGTGTATTATCGGGGGATATAGCAACTTCTCAAACTTACGAAGTTTCTAAAACTTCGTAAGTTTTTTCACTCCTCCACCCTCATCACATACACCTGCCTGCTCCCGGTATGCGTAGAATTAAAACCTATCAGTTTTCCGCTCGGGCTCCAGCGGCAATGGATATCGGCCCGCCAGCCATCTTTAAACTCGGGCGGCTCGCGGTAGGCACCAAGCGTAAGTACCGAATCGGTTTTCATGTTCAATAAATAAATACTTTGGTTGCGGGTGTCCCTGGCGGGATAAGTATCTGTAACCATCCATTTGCCGTTGGGCGAAAACGCGCCGTGGCCGTCGTAATCCAGTTTGCCGCCGCCTAATTTGCGGTAGTTGCTTTTGCCCGCGGTAAACAATATGTGGGCATATTTCTTCGCGTCGTACAAAGCGGTTATCATCAGCTCATCATCATTTAACCAATCAAAGTGCGAGCCACCCCAACTGCTGGATGGGAAACAAGGCTGTAAATTTGAGCCGTCTTTATTGATGGTGAATGATGTAGTATTCCATGCAGGCATTGATCGCGCCAGGAAAAATATTTTTGATCCGCCCTTGCTAAACAAGGCATGGCCTATATATTCAATACTGCCGGCGGCAATGGCGGATACCTGTCTTTGCAATTGTTTATAGCTTACGACTAGTTTTGATTTGCCGGTTTGCAGATCTATCAAAAATATGCCGTCATTATCCGGGAACTGCACATTGGCTTGGGCCGATTGCCCTTCGCCGCCATAACCATAATCGGTGCGGGTTAAACGCAGGCGCGAAAAGTTGATGCTTAGGGCTTCCTTACCATCAGCCGTTACGGCCGCTACGGGGTAAGGCAAAACTTTTAGTTCCTTGCGGGTAACCACGTTCAAAATAACCGATACAAATTTGCCCTGGCGCCTGTCGTTGTAAATAATCGTAGTATTTGGGTCGGTAGCCAGCCAATGCGCCATGCAGCCCTGCTGCAGGTTCCAGGCAGTGGTTTTAGCAAGCGGAATAAACTTATTAGTTTGCATATCAACCAGGCCCAGCGTGGCGGTATCTTTTTCGGTAGGTATACGGTCGCGCACATCTGTTTGCAAAACTGTGGCGTAGCGTTCGTTTTTACTCCATGAGTTTATGCCGTAATAACTGGCAAATAAATGCTCTTTTCCCGCAGCGGTAATTTGTACCGGGGCACTCACCTTCGGGAATTGTGCCTGTGCCTGTATGCTCAAAGCAGCTAAAGCTATAATGCCGATGATCTTCTTCATTTTAATAAATTGGTTCAAAAGTGATCGCGCTCCCCCTTATCGGGGAGAAACATTGTAATTGGCAGGGAGGGGCCGAAAGAAATTTATGATTTAAATCTATTAACAAAATTAGCAATAAAAAAACTACTCTTTGCCTTTGTTGGTGTTATCACCAACAAACCATATTGCCAGAGGTAGTGTATATATGAAGATCGCGATAACTTGTTGGTGATAACACCAACAAGGGCGAAATTAAACTTTGTAAGTTTTACCGCTGATCTAGAACTTATCAGTTCCGCAAGAAATCATCCAACATATCCCCATCTGTTAATAAAAATTAATTTTTACATGTACATACATTATAACATATTAATTCTATATTTATACTACTTGCCCTAAGTAATTCACCTAAACATCTTTAACTAAAAAAACTTAAATTAAAACACCATGAAAAGTAAGATCCTAAGCGCGGTAGTAGTTATCGCTTTATTATCATTTGCCTTTAATGTAAAGGCTTCAACAGTTACCATTAACCCCGGCATCGAGTCTATCACCTTTTACCCTACCCAAGGTGGCGACCCGGTAACAATCACCAGCAGCGGCTACGTGCCCGATGGCATTTATACTGCTGTAGTGCAGGTAGCGGGTAGTTTTGCGCTGTTTGGCCATGTTGATCGTTCGTGGTATGAAATAACCGGTTACGACCCGATAACCTGGCAACCCATATATACCCACCTGGGCGATACCTCGTACCCGGATAATGATCCCTACAGCCCTACCTTTGGCGAGGCTACATTTTACAGTGTTACTGTAAACAGTTATGCCGATAACACTTTTAGTATGGGCTACTAAAAACCTGATTAGGGCAAATAAAATACCGTTTCTCTGCTAAAGCAACAAAGCCCGGGCTGTTTATTGCCCGGGCTTTGTGTTATAGCTGTATTTTGTTATTTCCTGGTATACAAAACCTCGTCTCTAAACAGGTAAGTGGTTTCCATATCAAGGCCCCAGCGCACACCCGGCGGCAAGGCATTATACGTGCTTTCCAGGTTCATATCCGTTTCGTTAAGTTGTAGTATGGGTTTGGTTTGGCTGCCGCCGCTGGTTGGCTTTAGCGTAAGGTGCGATCCTTCTATCGTATACTTCATAAAGGCCGTAGTATCCGCCTTATCAACACCGGCTATCGTGTAGGGCTTGCCGGTAACATAAGCATTACCTTCGTTGTCGTATATCTCAAAAAACGGGGTGGCCTTGCCTCCTCCTTCGCCATAAATAATTAGGGTATCCTTTACCAAATTATTGTCGGCATCATAAATACGGGTATGCTTTTGGCTGGTCATCCAGCGGCCAACAATTAAACTGGTATTTTTGGTTGATTTTTTAACCGTATCTTTTTGGCATGATTGTAACATCAATAATGCAACGGCCATTACAAACAGGGAGGTAGATGTTTTCATGGTTTTAGGTTTTGGTTAAGCAAATGTAAACTAAAAACATTTACACCTTTATACGTATCAATATTCTTACAGTTACATCAGCAACAACCTTTAGTTAAAAAAGTTTAAAGAAATTTTACTTTTGTAGCAGCATGACAGATATTTTAGGCCAGGCCCTGTACGATCATTACCACCAACAAGCGCCCGCCAAGCTTTGGATAAACAATAAATACGGTCCGCGTGAGGAAATGCCGATAGAAGTTTACTTCCGGGGCGACGACGATATGCCTGATATTGAATGGATGGCGCTGGAAGAATGCCGCGGTAAAATACTGGATATTGGTGCCGGTGCCGGGAGCCATGCGTTGTTATTTCAGCAAGGCGGTTATGATGTTACGGCTATTGATATTTCGCCCCTATCCGTACAGGTAATGAAAGATCGTGGCGTAAAGGATGCTCACGTAGCCGATATTTTCAACTATCGCGACAGCAAATATGATACTTTATTATTGCTGATGAATGGCATTGGCCTGGCAGGGACCTTACACGAACTGAAAGCCCTGCTTTATCATTTTAAATCTCTGCTGAACCAAGGCGGCCAAATACTGTTCGACTCATCCGATGTAGCTTACCTGTACGAAGACAAGCTCCCGACAGACCGTTATCACGGCCAGATACAATATCAATACACCTACAAAAAGCTAGCTACCAACTGGTTTAACTGGCTGTATATTGATGAGAAAACCCTGCAACAGGTTGCCACCGAAACCGGCTTTAAAATGGAAGTGTTGCTTGAAGATGAGTACGGCCAGTATTTGGTAAGGCTTACGCTATAGCTCCAGCTTCTGTTCGTAGCTTAACTGTAGCTCCTCGGCCACTTTATCTTTTGTTGGGCGAAAGGTTAAAAAATAAAGTATCTGTCCCATTGCTATCGCTATAAAAACGATACTTCCGCTTAGTAAAAAAGCTACAATAGCAAATAACGACGTGCCTTCTATCAACGCGCAACGTACAATTAAAGCGGTTTGATAACCGGACAACTTACCTGTCAGATTATCAGCCTGAACCGCCGCCGCCAAAAGCTTTTTGTATAGCAGGTTTGATGCAAACAAACTTGTTATTGCCATTAAGGGCACTACAATCAATAAGGGATCGGCAGTGTTTATCGCAGTGGTTATGGGCTTGCCAACAACAAAGGCCATAATAGCAAACAAGGCTTGCCCCAGCACTAGCGCCGAATAGATAAGCGTAATAGTTTTAATAAATGTTGCCGGCGTCGGCGTTGAGTTACTATACATAATGTGAGGGTGTTTAGGTAATAAATAGGTTATTGCGCCAGCAACTTCTTTTTTTGCGCGTCGTATTCGGCTTGTGTTATGGCGCCGGCGTCAAGCAGTTTCTTAAGTTTTAACAACTCATCGGCCACGCCGGCTACAGGGGCGTTTTGCGTGGGCGCGGATGATGCGCATGGGGTAACTTCGCAGGCGGTTATGGCTTCTTCTATCCAAACATCATAGCCAATTAAACCGCCGCTTTTCACCACAAATATTACTTTACTGGCAGTATTAGATAATACACTGCCTGTTTTTATGCGCTTAATAACGGCGTTTAAATGGGCCGCGTCCTTACGTGCACCCATGCCATTGCTTTCGCGGCGCGGAGGTAAAAAGCCGGGTTGGCTGGCCAGTACATACTTAAAGTTACCATCGGCAGTGCTGCCTAGGCCAAGTTTAACGGTATCGCCTACTTTATAGGTTTTGCCGTTTGATGCTTTATAATCTTTCAGGTCCTGTGCAGCCAGGGCAAGCGGCGCCAGTAATAACAATGTAGTCAGCAGTTTTTTCATGGTTGATATTTTGCTGATATAAATTTAGACAAAAAAAGCGGAAGCGTCCGTTAAAAATTACGCCCCGCATCGGGCCTTTTCTTACGTCGCCAAAAATAAAGGCGGCTTGTCCAACTATCAAATTTCCCGCTTAAAATTAGTACACCACCAATTAGCAGCAGGTAAACCGCGCCAATAATAAATATGTGAAATATGGTTAACAGTACGTCTTTCATGGTAGCTATTTGTTTTTTATTTCGGTCATGATAAGGCAATCATCGTGCCTTTTAATAATAAATCACCTATAAAGAGTAGGATTTGTAGCTATTAATGTTTAGGTTTGAGTTATACAAATCCATTATCTGAACAAGTTTTTACTACGATGAAAGGCTTAAAAGCACTATTATTACCGGCATTGCTATTGGCCGGTCAGCAGGTTTTTGCGCAGGATGCCAAAGAGCTGCAAACCCGTTTTTTAAACGAGCAGAATCTGCCAAAAAAAGATTCGTTATTAACCGTATTGCTACAAAAATCGCCGGAGGCACCAGCCAATTTGCAGGATGCTTTGCGCGCGCAGTTAGCTACCGCCTACATAAAAAACCTGGACTACACCAATTACGAAAAACAGCTTGGCCTGATGAAAAGCAAAACGGCTATGGCTTCGGGGTTGAACAGCGTAGCCTGGGCCTGGGCCGAATCCGGTGAGCATTTAACCGAGGCTGCTAAGCTGTCAAAACAATCGTTAGACTTAACCACGCAAGCCATTAACGACCCTGCGCTGGCTAACATGAAAAAACGTTACGAAGGCCAGTACGATAGCTTTGCAGATACCTACGCGTACATTATGCTAAAGCAAAATAACCCCAAAGAGGCTTTAACTTACCAAACGCCGGTTTATGAGCATAGCGAAGGACAAGACCCTGAGATAACAGAACATTATGTGTTAATGCTTGCTGCCGATGGCCAACACGCCAAAGCTTTAGAGGTTGCCGAAAAAAGCATACGTGCCGGTAAAAGCACAGGCGCGCTACGCGATGCTTTCCAGGCTGCTTATGTTAAAATTAATGGTACCAAAGGCTGGGCCGCACATTGGGCGTCTATCGAAAAATCGGTACTGGATAATTTGAGCACACCGGAAAACCTGGCTAAAATAGAAGAAAAGAAAAAAGAGCTGACCACTAAAATGATCAACGAGGCAGCACCTCTGTTTGCTTTGAAAGATCTGAACGGCAAAACCGTATCATTAACCAGCTTAAAAGGCAAAACCGTTATTATTGATTACTGGGCAACCTGGTGTGGCCCTTGCAAGGCATCGTTCCCGGGCATGCAGCTGGCGGTTAACAAATACAAAGCCGACCCAAGCGTAGTATTTTTATTTATTGATACCTGGGAGCGTGGCGAAAACTACCTGCCGGGCGTTAAAAAATTCATAGCCGATAACAAATACACTTTCCACGTTTTAGTGGACGAGGTTGGTGCTAATGGCCGTCAGTCGAAAGTTGTTACCAGCTACAAAGTTGATGGTATACCAACCAAATTTGTTATTGACAAAACCGGCGCCATTCGCTTTAAACAAGTTGGCTTTGGCGGCACTAACGAAGGTGTTTACAACGAAGTTGTAGCAATGATAGAAATGCTGAAAAACGCCCCCGGCTCTACCGAGCCAAAGGTGAGCATGAATAAGTAAGCAGCTTATTCCATAAAAACAAAAGCCCGGTTGTTATTGCAGCCGGGCTTTTGTTTTATGTACGTATAATATCTGTATCGGGAGGCACCGCACCAAGCAAACGGCACATACTCATGATCTGCCCTTTGTGATGGAACTCATGCGTAAGTACATGGGTGAATACTTCCAGTGGGGTGGCTTTAACGGTTTTGCCTGATGCCGTTGCGCCGGTGATAACTTGATCTACATCCGCTTCAAAATGGCTGATGAATTGACCGAGTAGCGCATCAGCTTCGCTAAACAAATCGTAAATGGCGTCCATATCTACACGCTCATCATCCGCATAGGCCAGGTTTGCACCAAGCGCATAATTGGCCAGCCAGTGTTTATTTACGTTGGCTATGTGTACCAGCAAAAAGCTTATGGTTTTACCGTCGAAAGCGTCAACCGGCGTTTGCAGGTTGTGCGACAGGTTTTGAGCAATAAAATTAAGCATCACCTGGCGGGACGATAGTAAAAGTTGGTATTGCCCGGTGAGCAAGCTCATAGTGTTATACCTTTTGATTACGGCCCAATACCAGGTATAATAACGAACCCAAAAATGGCGCAAACAAAATAACCAGCACCCATATTAGCTTAGTGGTACTATCTTTAAAAGTCGATCGTATAATATCTACCAAACAATAAAAAAACAGCGCGGCATAGGCTAGCGCGAAAATGATGACGATAATTTCGGCCTCGCCGGTTACAAAAAGCAAAGGGTTCATAAGGAATAGTTTTTTACTAATCTACCATTTTGTTTTAATTTTAGCCACCTATGAAAATATACCAGCAGCAAATACAACTAACCCAGCGCAAACGCGGTTTTCACTTAATTACCGCAGATGTAGTAAATGCCCTGCCCCAACTGCGCGAAATTAAAACCGGCATGCTGCAGGTGTTTATTCAGCATACTTCGGCATCGCTCACCATTAATGAAAATGCCGACTCAACCGTACGCAAGGACTTTGAAATGTATTTCAGCAAGGCCGTCCCCGAAAACGACCCCGACTATCTGCACGACGACGAAGGCCCCGACGATATGCCTGCCCACCTTAAAGCCGCTATGCTGGGTAGTTCGGTAACCATACCGGTTAGCAACGGCCGGCTGGCATTAGGAATTTGGCAAGGCATTTATCTGTGCGAGCACCGTAATTACGGCGGCCCGCGTAGTTTGATGTTGACGGTTTGGGGAGAATAGTTTTTTGCTTAATAAGATCGTACCCTAATTTCAATAAGTCGATGGCGTACTCCTTGTCAGCCTCGCTGTGCATGTAAAAACTTATCCAACCCGTATTTTTAAAATAGTGATGATCCAGGATGTGGCCCTCGGGCATTAGTTGCTGTTTAATTTGGCGGCTCAGCAGCATATCCAATAAGCCGTTGCTGTGGATGTGGCCAATTTCTTTGCCTTTGTAGTTAAATTGTGTGCCGCCGTATTTGTGTATGGTTACGTAGGTACCGGGCCAGGTTAAAACTTCCGTTTCAATGGCATCCATATTATCGAGCACTACCGACTTTGTGAACGCCGACCATACCATGAGCCAGTTATCAAACAAAATACCCAGGCCGGGTACATGCTTTAAAAAGCCGAGATATTTAACTACAAAACCGAACATTTTACTTCGCCTCGCTTAGTTCTTTAATATGTTCCATAACGCGCAGGTGTACGTTGCGGGTAATGCTTTGTGCCCACATATCATAGTACCAAACCGGGAAAACGTACAATTTATACCAGCTATTCCCTGTCAGCGTGGTGGTGCCATCATGGTTGTCTTTTAAGATGAACTGACCGCGTAAAATATCAATGTGGCCCATTATCTCCGGGTCGCGAGGTTGGTGGGTGATATCGAAAATGAGATCTTTGTTTTCCTCGTATTTTACAATCTTTTCATCAAACACATAACCATTGCTGAATATACATTTACGGCTTGCACCTTGGTGATAACCGCTGACCGTAGCCTGCACCGGGCTGGGCATGCCAACTTTAAACAGCCAGTATTTGTTTTCTTCTTCGATACGCTCAAAGGCGACTACATTTTTCCAGATCTTATCGGGTGTGGCGTTGATCACTACCTCGTCAGAAACTTTGTTTTGATAGTGATGTTCGGAAAGCGAATCGGCTACAAAAATTACAGCCGGCATAGCGATAACACTTACGTTTAGTGTGGAGTTATTTTTCTTAAACATCATTTTACCCGCATGCGCACCGGCTAAGATAAATGCAAAAAGTAAGGGTGATACGATGATGAGGCAAATAACACCTTCGTGTAAAACAACGGTGCTCAATAGTATAGCTATGAAACAGTTAAGCGTACTCCGGGATGCGATCTTTAGTGATGACAGCGGAATATTTCGCCAAAACCAGGCACTTATAATACCCATAACAAAAGGAATGATGACAAACTCAGAGTATATCATAATTCCGGCTTTCTCTACCAGCAAAACATACTTGGTTAAAGCCATCAATGCCATGGCAAATAAGTTGGAGAACAAATAGCCGTTAAGCGTGGGTGTAAATATTTTTTTCATGATAAGGAGTGGTAAATTACTAATTTTTTATACTTAAAATATCGTTAATAGCATGTTCGGCGCGGTTAAAAGTAAATGTGTAACCCGCATCAAGCAATCGTGTGGGGTTTACCCAGCGGCTTTTTAAAATCAATTCGGTTTCTGTGCCGATGATCAGTGCGCCTATTTCCAGCAACCACGCCGGGGCCGGTAAGCCGAACGGAATGCCATAAGCTGTGCGCATGGCTTTCATGATATCGGCGTTTTTAATGGCTACAGGTGCTGTGCAATTTACTATACCATCCAAATCAGCATTATCCAGTAAAAATTCGGTGCAGCGCACAGCATCACGTTCGTGTACCCAGTTCAAATATTGTTGTCCGTTACCTTGCTTGCCACCTAAACCAAATTTCACCAGGTTAAGCAGGCGCGGAAAAACACTATCCGCACGACCAAGTACGATGCCCATGCGTAGGGCTACCTTGCGGGTACGGGGCGTATCAATATCAAAAAATGTTTGCTCCCATATTTTACATACATCAATAGAAAAGCCATAGCCTATTTCGCCGGTCAGTTCATCCTGCGCATGGTCTTCGGCATGGCGGTATATGGTGGCAGAAGATAAGTTTATCCAAAGTTTTGGCGGGTTGGCCAGTTTGCCCACAACATCGCCCAACAAACGTGTAGGTATTACCCGGCTGTTAATGATCTCGGCTTTATTTTTTTCAGTGTATCGACAGTTTACGTTTTTGCCGCATAAGTTAACTAATAGATCGGCACCTTCAATATCGGTTGTCCAGTCGCCTTCGGTACGTCCGTCCCAAACCAGTGTACGGATGTTACCTTGCAGGGCTTTGGCGTGCCTGCTTAGTATGATAACCTCGTCGGCCAGGTCTTTATAATAAGTAGCGTAAACCGTACCCAGGTAGCCATTACCACCTGCCAGCACTATTTTTTTATATTTTTTCATGGCGATATTAGTTTAGTAAAATGATCAACAACACAAGGGCACGATAAACGGCCCAGCTAATGGTAAGCCCCCAACCCAGGTGCAGTAGCTTACTGCGGCGGATGTGTTCTAAAAACATTAGCCCCGCTACCGCTAAAAAATATAGGGTATATAGTAAAGGATGTGCGCCTATCCAGGCGGCCAGTGGCAATACAGGCAACAGCAATAAAGCACCTGCTAAAGAGATAGTCATCATATTACCCAGATATTCCCAGCGTTTGGCGGGTGCCAGCAGCGTTACTACAATGCCTTGAAATACTACCTGTCCGCCGCATATTAAATATTCGCGCCAGGCATTGCCAACCGGTACCACTCCCGCAAGCAAAGTGGCGTATTGCGTTAGTATGTAACTAACCACCAACCATGCAAATAGTAAATAGCCCAGCCTGTAGCCTAGCCTGAAGGTGGGTTGTAAATTGTTAGTATCGGTATCAACAGGTATAACTACCCTGCGGTTATAAGAAAAGAAGCGGTACACTTTGGTCATTAGCCAAACAAAAGGTGCAAAGGTTAACAAGCCTTTAAATATGGGGAACGCTGCCCCCATAATTTTAAACAGGCTATCAATGCCATATACTACTTCGCCGGTTTCTGTGTTCACCAACGCTATTTCGTTTACAGCACGCTGCCTGTCAACCATGGGGCAGGTATCAGCGCTTAGTTGCTGGTATGCCGCCCTGCCCCCGGCGTCAAGCATACCGGCTTTTACAACAGCTTTAGTATACAAGTCGCACAGGGGGCATTCGGCGTCAAACAGGATAAGGTGGTTATTTAGTGTTTTCATTTCAGTATATTCTTTATTTTCAGGAAAATTTGAAAGTTTAGATTAAAAAAATAGGCGTACCTATTTAAACACTTTAAGTATCGAACCCCAAAACCAGCTTTCCTCAGCTTTTAGCATGGTTTCAAGCGTACCGTCAACATTCTTAGCCATTTTATTAATGTCGGTAATTGATTTGTTGAAGGTGGCATAGTCAGGATCTTTTGCGTCGCCTTTAACTTTGCCTAATTCATCCAACACTTTCAAAACCGGTTCCAGCTCGCGTTTGCGACGTTCTTTGGCTACCTGTCGGGCTATGTTCCAGGTGTCTTTATCTGCATAAAAGTATTCTTTACGCTCGCCGGCGCGATGTTTTTTTTCTACCAGGCCCCAGCCTATCAGGTCGCGCAGGGTCATGTTGGCGTTACCGCGTGATATTTGCAATTGCTCCATGATCTCCTCGGTGGTCAGCTCGCCCGGAGTTACCAAAAGCAAGGCATGTACCTGTGCCATGGTGCGGTTTATCCCCCACTCTGATCCCAGTTTACCCCAGGCTTCAATAAATTTCAGCTTTGCTTCTTGTAATTCCATGACACAAACATATGAACAAAAATTAAACTTTCAAAATTTATTGAAAGTTTAATTAAAATAAATTAGCTACCCCAAATAAAACTTCTCCCTATACCCTGTCGGCGTCATCCCAACCGCTTTACGGAAGATCTTCCTGAACGCCTTCGGATCATTATAACCCGAATTAAACATTACTTCCGTCATCTGCTGGTTGGTTTGCACCAATAGCTTTTTAGCGGCTTCAATTCGTGTTTTCTGCAGGTACTCTATCGGGGTAATGCCCGTAACCTGTTTAAAGCGGCGCACAATATTACGGCGGCTGCCGGGTACTTCTTTGATCAGATCCTCGATAGTACCATTACTTTGGTAAGAGGCCTCAATACTGCGTTGGGCTTGGGCCACCAATTCATCATTATGGTTTTGGGTGGGATAAAATGTGCTGAAATAGGTTTGCTGCTCCCTGTCCATATCAATGGCAAACAGTTTGGCTATCCGCACCGCTATATCTTTACTGCAATATTTCTGCAACAGGTGCAACATCAGGTGAAAGCTTGAAGTGCTGCCCCCACTGGTATACAGTCCGCCTTCGGCAGTAACCACCTTATCCTGCTGTAGCTTAACCGCCGGGAAGGCGTCTTTAAAAGCATTACAGGCATCAACATGGGTAGTAGCGGGTTTGCCATTTAATAAGCCCGTAGCGCCCAGCAAAAACGCTCCTGTGCATACACAGGCAATCTCCGCCCCGGCATTGTATTGCTGCTGCAGCCAGGGTATGTATTGCTGGTTTTCAAATATCGCGGCGCGGATGTTTTCGGTACCAAAAGCTGGTACAAAAATGATATCCTGCCTGGTTGAATTGTTGATGGGTTGGATAGTCCGGCCATCAAATTCGGCTTTACCGTTAAAATCAGCCGCGCTAAAAAAACTGATGTTAAATATGGGCTCAAAGCCATCATGTATGTGGCATTTATTAGCGCTTTCAAATACATCCAGTATAGCGGCTACGCTTAGCAGGCGGTAATGATTAGTTAGTAATATCCCCAGGTTCAGCATATTATAAATATTGTGTTTAAAAGCTAAGATAGAAAAAATGTCTCAAATGCCCCCTATTATTGACTTTTACACCCATTCCTGTTTCTGGCGAAAGCATCTACCTTAGTATCAACAAAAACAACAATTAAATCAAACAAAAAACTAAAGATCATGATGGCATTAATGAATCCGTATTTAAACTTCATGGGTAATACCGAAGAAGCTTTTAACTTCTACAAGTCGGTTTTTGGCGGCGAATTCACGATGATACAACGCTTTAAAGACACGCCGCATGGCGACCAGATGAGCGCCGAAGACAAGGAAAAGATCATGCATATTGCCCTGCCCGTTGGCCAAAACCTGTTAATGGCTACTGATTGCCTGGAATCAATGGGCCAGTCGTTAAACTTCGGCAACAATATTTCTATCTCGTTAAACCCGGATAACCTGGACGATGCCAAACGTTACTTTGATGGTCTGTCGGTCGGCGGTACTATGGGGATGCCTTTGGAAAAACAATTCTGGGGTGCCTACTTCGGCTTTTTTACCGACAAGTTTGGTGTACAATGGATGGTAAACTACCAGGAAGATCCGATCAACTAACACTCACAATTACCTATAAAAACAGGCGTTCGTTGCTATGGCGGCGCGCGCTTTAAACGTAACATTATGAAAGATCTGTTAACAGAACTGGAGCAAACCAAAGCCAACATGCTGGCCGTTGTTTCATCTATAAGCCAGGAAGATTTTAACGCCGTACCTTTTGAAGGTAGTTGGACGCCCGCGCAGGTGTGCGACCATATTTTAAAAGCCATAGGCGACGGCATTTTTTATGGCAACACTGCACCTACCGAGCGCGCGCCGGACGAGAAGGTAAAGGCCACGGCTGATATATTTCTGAATTTTGAGACCAAGCTGCAATCGCCTGATTTTATTTTGCCTACAGATAAACCGCTAAACAAGCACGTGGTATTAACTGACCTGGAAAGCAGCTTTGACAAATTGATAACAGCCGCTAAAACGCTCGATTTGACAGAAACCTGCCTTGATTTTGAGATACCGGGTTTAGGTGCGTTTACCAGGCTGGAGTTTTTGTGGTTTTATGTATTTCATTCGCAAAGGCACTTGCACCAGTTAAGGAAAATGGCGAAGGTGCTGGCGGAATGATTTGAATAATATCGAACACCGAATACTGAACATCGAATATCGAACACTTCATCATTCATTATTCGATGTTCAGTGTTCGAAATTGTAAACACATATGATAGTAGAAGTTTTTAAAACCAACGTTCAGGAAGTTATACTGTCTCAATGGCTGATAGGGCAATTGCTTAGCGAGTTCCCCAACAGCCTGGTAAACTTTGATATGGACGATTGCGACAAGGTGTTACGCGTTGAGGCAGAAACCGTTGCGCCCGAAAAAATTATAGCGATACTGAACGAAAATGGCTATTCTTGCGAAGTATTAGATTAGCCGATACCCTACAACAATGACCTTTAAAACTATTATAAAAGCCGTTAAGCTATCCCTTAACGGCGAGGAACAGGATTATACCAAGGGCAGCATCCGTAAAGCTGTTTTCCTGTTGGCCATACCCATGATACTGGAGCTAAGCCTGGAAAGCGTATTTGCCCTTGTCGACATATTTTTTGTGAGCAAACTGGGCGAAAATGCCATCGCCAGCGTGGGTCTTACCGAATCTGTTATCACCATCGTATATTCTATAGCCATAGGGTTAAGCGTTGGCGCTACCGCCATTGTAGCACGGCGCACCGGCGAGAAAAACCCCGAGGCAGCCGCACACGCCGGCGCCCAATCCTTATTGGTTTGTTTGGCTATAAGTGCTGTGTTAACCGTGTTGGGCGTGGTTTTCGCGCCGGATATATTGACGCTGATGGGTGCCCACCCACAGGTAGTTGCCGAAGGTGCCATATTTACCCGCATTATGTTTGGCGGCAGTTTGGTTATTGTGTTGATATTTTTGATCAACGGTATTTTCCGCGGCGCGGGAAATGCGGCCATGGCCATGAAAAGCCTTTGGATAGCCAGTATCATCAACATTATACTGTGTCCGGTGCTGATTCATTTCTTCGGCTTAAAAGGAGCGGCAATGGCAACTGTAACCGCGCGTACCTGTGGTGTGGCTTACCAATGCTGGCATTTAGTTAAAGGCAAAGGCTCGCTTAAATTTGGCGCGCATCATTTTAAACTGGATATGCCGGTTATCAAATCACTCATCAGCGTAGCCTGGCCTGCTACTTTGCAGTTTATCATCGCCAGCGGCAGCTGGATAGTGCTGGCGCGATTAGTGGCCGAAACCGGCGGTACCGGCGCATCTGCAGGTTACCAGGTGGCTATACGTAACGTGGTTTTCTTTATACTGCCGGCCTGGGGCCTAAGTAATGCTGCCGCGACGCTGGTGGGCCAAAACCTGGGCGCCAAAGAAATTGAACGCGCCGAGAAAAGCGTAATGCTCACCGCCAAATACAACGTTATATTTATGGGGATAGTGATGGTGGTTTTCCTGCTGTTCTCCAAAAACATCATCAGCATTTTTAGCAGCGACCCGGTGGTTGTAAGGTACGGCGCGCAGGCGTTGCAGATCATGGGGTCCACCTATATATTTTACGGTTTAGGCATGGTAATGACACAAGCCCTCAACGGTGCCGGCGATACCAAGACCCCAACCCGCATCAACTTTGTATGCTTCTGGCTGGTGCAGATACCACTGGCTTACCTGCTATCAAAAGGACTGGACCTAAGCACCAAAGGCGTATTTTACTCTATACCAGTAGCCGAAACGTTGCTGGCCCTTACTTCTTATTATTTCTTTAAGAAGGGGAAATGGAAGGAAGTGAAGGTGTAATTTTATTTGAATATCGAACATCGAATGCTGAATGTCGAATAATGAAGTAAATCAACAATAAACACTTCGGCGTTTGATATTCTGTATTCGATGTTCAATATTATTCTAAATTTAACAGTGCCTGGTAAACCTTCTCCGTAGGCAACCCCACCACATTGGTATACGATCCATTGATCTTAACAATCCCGGTTACCCCTACCCATTCCTGTATGCCGTATGATCCGGCTTTGTCCATGGGTTTGTATTTGGCTACGTAGGTTTCAATTTCCTCATCGCTCATGGTACGGAAGGTAACTTCAGATACATCGTAAAAGCTGTGATATTTTTGCTTGTAAAACAGGCAAACGCCGGTAACTACCCTATGCATCCTGCCAGATAGCAGCTGGAGCATGGCAACGGCGTGTTCTTCACTTTCGGGTTTGCCCAATATCTGGCCGTCAATGGTTACAATGGTATCGGCAGTAAGCACTACCTCGTCGGTCACTATCTCATCAAACGCGGTAGCCTTTTGCTGCGCAATGTACACCGCAACTTCCTCGGGGATTAAGCTGTCAGGGTATGATTCGTCCACCTCTTTCAGCACAATACGGAAGTCGAGATCCATCAGTTTTAACAACTCTTGCCTGCGCGGCGATTTGGACGCCAATATAATAGATGGAATTTTTTTCATGCGATGATGTAATGATAACCAAAGGTAAAAATTTTGACTTCATCGAAACCGCATTTTTTGTAGCCATAATTAAGATGTATTTCGCCCCTGATGATCATGACCAAAAATATATTTGTAACGCTTTGCATTACAGTCCGATGCAAAACATTGATACAATTTGTCAAAATATTGATATAAAAAGACATTCAAACCAATAGTTAAATCTGTCATCTTTGAAATAACCAATTGTGCGTTACCCCTAACACACAACCTAATACATAAATCCCCTAGTACAAAAACCAACCCTGTACCCCCTAACAGGTGCCAGCTTTGCTATATCAAAAATCTATGCCTGTGTGCCCCTACACCGGTAGCCTAATACTTTATCTGTAATCTAATTGTACCGCTAAAACTAATAACTATGAGTGCAACTAATAATGTTGTAGGGATGGTCAATAAGATCATTCGTGGGTATAATGTGCCCGTAACTGCCACACAGGCTAATGAGTACTTGTTAACACACCCGGACTTCCCCGACCTGGTAAGCATATCAGATGCGTTTGATGAGTGGAACATTGATCATGCCACACTAAGGCTCAAAAAAGAGCAGTTAGTCGATGTAGAAACCCCTTTTATGGCCACGCTAAAGGACACGGATGAGCCTTTGATTGTAGTTGACATGATAGATGAGCACTACATTTACTATCAAACCGCAAAAAAACGCTCGGTTAAATTGGGTATCGACGAATTTGCTGAGTTGTGGAACGGTGTAGTAATAGCCGTAGCACCCGATGAGTACTCCGGTGAAAAAGATTATACCGGTAGTGTTAAAAAAGAAAGGCTAAACACGCTTAAAACAGTGTTCGCCTATTCGTATGGCACGCTGTTTTTATTCCTGGCCTTACGTTATGCCTTTGCCGCTTCTGATGCGGCATTGATATCCACGCTATCCTTACAATTACTAATTGCTGCAACAGGTATAATTTTAAGTGGCTTTTTATACGCCTACGATAAAAATGCCGCACCCGACTTTGTAAAAAATATATGCAAGGCCGGCGCCAATTTCAACTGCAACAGTGTATTACAATCAAATGCAGGCAAGCTCTTCGGGTTGATATCCTGGGCAGAGATCGGGCTGGTTTATTTTACTGGTTTCTTTTTGAGTTTATTGTGGGCCAATGCCAATATACCCGGCATATTAATATGGCTAAATATAGCCGCGCTGCCTTACACGCTATTCTCTGTTTATTACCAGGCCTTTGTAGCAAAAAAATGGTGCTTACTATGCACAGCCATACAGCTATTGCTTTGGATGCAGTTTATTTCATTCTTTTTTTCGCCTTTATCATACAAACCGGTTATTGGCAGCGCAGCCGATCTTCAACTACTGTTATCCTTCGGACTTGCGGCCTTCAGCCTTTTATTTGCCGGTAAACTAATGGATGATAAACGCCGGATAGGCAGCTTGAAACGCGATGTTAATAAGTACAAAAAAAACCCGGATATATTTAAAAACATGCTTAATGCCGGGCGCTACATTAATACCGATATGGGTGGCAGATTTATTATTGGCAACCCGCTGGCGCCGGTTACCTTAACCATAGCTACCAGTTTAACCTGCGGCCCCTGCGCAAGGGCACATAAAACCATAAAAGAACTGCTTAACAAAAGCACCAATATTAAAGTGCAGTGCGTATTCTCAATCCCGCGTAGCGGAGAACCCCTTGAGGCACTAAAATACATTGCCGCTATTTATGACCTTCTTGGCGCCCATGCAGGCGAAAAGGCGCTGGAAAACTGGTTTGAAAACAAAAGTTTAAACGAGGTTAAAAAACTATATGCCATTGATATAGCCAGCTTTGATAGCGAGCGCTTTACAGGCCTGCACACCGAAGCCGGCAAAATGTTCCAGATAACACATACACCCACCCTGTTTATAAACGGCCGGGCGCTGCCGGATATGTATAATATTGATGATATACCTTTTTGGTTACCATACATTATAGAGAACGAACAGCAGGCTTTTGCCAATTAATAAGCACTATGAAATCAATTAAATAAAAAACTTAAATCAAATTACAATGAAAAAGTCATCATTAAAAACACTAAAAGAAAATGCAGACAGCGTACTTAACAAAGATGAACTAAGAAGCATTAGCGGTGGTGCCCAGGGCTGCGATCCTGGCTTAGGCTATAACATTTACGGTGTGTCAGTAAGATGTTTGGATTATAATAACTATCCTCTTGGCGTAGTTTGCGCAACTTATGGCGTAGCCTATTCAGATCCGTTTCCTATATGTTTTGATGAATCATTTATGGAAAATGCTTGCAGAGATGTGTATGGATTTGGCAACGTTAATCATGGCTATTGTTATGACATATAAAATTACCGGCATTGTTTAAATAGCCAAATCTCATCCTGTATCTAATACAGTACTACCAATTAACGTATCTATCAGTTTAAACTTAACTCTAAAAAGCAATGAAAAAACAAACATTAACACAACTGAAAGAAAATGCCGACCAGGTATTAAGTAAGGACGAATTAAAGGGCATTAAAGGTGGCATCAACTATTGTTATCTGCCCAGTGGCTGGTATGATGGCATCCAGGTGGCATGTTACGATTACCTGAACGCTTATGTTAATACTATCTGTGTAGAAAACGCCGCGTGCTATAATGAGTTAGCCTTAATAGCCAACTGCGATGCTGTTAATGGCTACATGTCTACCGGCCATGCAAATTGCACCTAGCAGCAGTTGATCTTATCTAAACCTTATCCTTTTGCCTGAAACAGTACTACCAATTAAAATATCTATTCATCAATTTAATTAAACACTATGAAAAAGTTATCGCTAAATGCATTGAAAAAAAATGCAGAAACTGTTTTGAACAAAGAAGAGCTTAAAAGTATTAAAGGCGGCTACCAATACTGCCAGGGCCCCTGGGGGGGTGTTGGCTATACTGTGGCCTGCTACAACGGTTCAACCTTCTTAGGCTATGCCTGCACCGGCGGCACCTGCAGCGGCGAACAAGGCGCTTATTGTTCATCACAAGGCTATCCATCTACCACTTATGCATACTGCATATAGTGTAAGCGGTTTAACTACTATTTATCAATTTATTTGAAAAACTATGAAGAAGTTATCATTAACCGCATTAAAAAACAATGCGGAAACTGTTTTAAACAAGGATGAGTTAAGGACCCTTAAAGGTGGTTATGAGTATTGCACTTATTATGACAGCTATCCATGGGGCTGCCCAGATCCGTTTAACCCTACTTGTGCGGGCACAGGCCAGCAACATGGCGGTTATAAAGTTGCCTGCTATGAAAACTCTAATTTTTTAGGATACGCCTGTACCGGCGGTACCTGCAGCGGCGAGCAAGGGTCATACTGTTCATCGCAAGGCTATCCAACTACTAACTATGCCTATTGTGTATAAGTGATCAAAAACATTAGCGTCCGTCCGCGAGGGGCAGGCGCTGATCTACAATAAATTAATCATCAACTTAAGTACAAAAACATGAAAAAATTATCATTAAGCGCGCTTAAACAAAGTGCCGAAACTGTGTTAAACAAGGATGAACTAAAAAGCATCAAAGGTGGCTACATACCCTGCCAGGGCCCCTGGGGCGGCGGTGCAGGTTATACGGTAGCCTGCTACGATAACGGAACCTATTTAGGTACTGCCTGTACCGGCGGCACCTGCAGTGGCGAAGAAGAAAGCTATTGCGCAAGCCAGTTACATTACAGTAACGTTACTTACGCTTATTGTTTGTAGTGATCAACAGCTTAACACCTGCCCGCAAGGGGCAGGTGTTATTTTCATATATACCAATTTTATAAACCTGTTAACCAAAAAAATTATGAAAAAGCTAACGCTAGGTGCGCTTAAAAAAAGCGCCGAAACTGTACTAAACAAGGAGGAATTAAAAAACATTAAGGGTGGTTATCAACAATGCTATGGCCCTTGGGGCCCCAGCCCAGGCTACGTTGTAGCTTGCTATGACTATTACGACACATTTTTAGGTTACGCATGTACCGGTGGCCCTTGCATTGGTGAGGAAGCATCATATTGCTCAAGCCAGGGGTACTCCACCACCCATTATGCTTATTGTATATCGTAATTAAAAGCTTTAACAGCTGTCCACAAAAGGCAGGTGTTATTTTCATATATACATTTTATAAACCCTGTTAATTAAAAAAAATTATGAAAAAGCTAACACTAAGCGCGCTTAAAAAAAGCGCCGAAACCGTGCTAAACAAAGACGAATTAAAAACCATTAAAGGCGGGCAGGAATGTGTGCTTGACTACCCACCAAACACAAACGGCTATGTTGTAATTTGCTACGAAGACACTACCGCTTTAGGTTACGCTTGCACAGGTGGTGCATGCTTTGGCGAGCAATATGCGGTTTGTTCTGCCAAGTTTCCCGGTCACAACATCACCTGGGCCGATTGCGTATTTTAAAATTTAACTAAACCCTGTAAACCTTAAATTTTATATCATGAAAAAATTAACGCTAAATGCACTGAAAAAAAGTGCAGAAAACGTTTTGCAAAAAGACGAATTGCGCACCCTTAAAGGTGGCTACGGCAGCTGCGAGATATACATTAACGGCTACATGTATATCGGCTACAAAATTGCCTGTTATGATTATGAACTTAATCTGTTAGGCTATGGCTGTACCGGCGGTGCCTGTAATGGCGAAGAAGAATCATATTGCTCGACGCAGGGCTACTACAACACCAACAGCGCAATGTGTGTAGATTAATTTTGCTTACAAAAACCACTATCGCCTTTAGCGGTAGTGGTTTTTGCCTTTCTGTTAACTGATCAAACGAGACTACCCTTAATAATGAAGAGCTTTCCAATTTATAAGCAATTAGACGGTGCCGACTGCGGGCCAACCTGTATAAGGATGGTAGCTGCTTATTACGGAAAGAAGTATACCGCAAAGTATTTAAAAGAGCGATCTGCCCTTTCGCGGGGTGGCGCGTCTATGCTGGCGCTGAGCGATGCTGCCGAAAATATCGGCTTCCGCACACTGGGCGTGCGTATGGGTATTGATAAGTTTAAAGACGAAATGCCCCTGCCCTGCATTGTGCACTGGAAACAAACCCACTTTGTGGTGGTATACAAAACCACAGCCACCAAAATATACGTTGCCGACCCATCCAGCGGTAAAACAGCATACCCAATTGATGATTTTAAAAAAGCATGGATAAGTACCATACGCGAAGGCGACGAGATTGGCCACTGCCTGGCGCTTGAACCTACACCCGAATTTTATACCCAGGAGGAAGACAAGCCCCAAAGCCGTAGCATATTTGGATTAATGCAATACCTCAAACCTTTTAAAAAGCTTATTTTACAGCTGGTGTTGTGCTTTGTGGCGTCAAGCTTGCTGCAATTGCTACTGCCTTTCCTGTCGCAATCATTAATTGATAAGGGTATCAATTATAAAGATCTGAATTTTTTAACACTGGTACTCATCGCCCAAATAGCTTTAACGCTAGGCCAAACATCAGTAAGCTACATACAAAGCTGGATAATGCTGCACCTTACCACCCGGCTGGATATTATGCTGATAACGGATTTTTTAAGTCGGTTAATGCGGATGCCGCTGTCTTTTTTTGATAGTAAGCTGGTGGGCGATATTATGCAGCGCGTTGGCGATAACAGCCGTATACAAAATTTTCTTACCTCTACCTCTATCAGCATCTTCTTCGCGGTGGGTAATTTTATTGTTTTCAGTTGCGTAATGCTGTATTATAATGCTACGGTTTTCCTGGTTTTCCTGGCGGGAAGCACGGTTTATATATTGTGGATCAGGTTGTTTTTACGCTACCGCCGCGAGTTGGATAATCGTCGCTTCGCGCAAAACTCGGGCAACCAAAGCAACATGATCGAGTTAGTGAACGGCATGCAGGAAATAAAGCTTAACAACTGCGAAAAACAAAAGCGGTGGGAATGGGAACGCATACAGGTGCGCATATTTAAAACCAGTGTTAAAACCCTCATGCTAAACCAATACCAGCAGGGCGGCGCGCTGCTTATTAACAGTGCTAAAAACTTCACCATTACTTTTTTTACCGCCAGCGCGGTTATACACGGTAATCTTACGCTGGGTATGCTTTTTTCTATCCAGTATATTATCGGCCAGTTAAACTCACCTATCGAGCAGTTTATAGGCTTTATACAATCATGGCAGGATGCTAAAATAAGCCTGGAGCGTTTGGACGAGATCAAAACCGAAGATGCCGAGGACCAGTATACCGAAGATACCATAACCACCCTACCCGATAACAAAGACATCAACCTTAAAAACCTGACCTTTACCTACGAGGGACCAAGCGCTCCGCTGGTATTGAATAATATCGACCTTACCATCCCGCAAAATAAAATTACGGCCATAGTTGGCGTTAGCGGCAGCGGCAAAACTACGCTGTTAAAAATGCTGCTAGGTTTTTATAAACCCACGGCCGGCAACATCAGTATTGGCGATGTGGCGCTTAGCCAGATAGACGTTAAGCTTTGGCGGCAAAATACCGGCACTGTTATGCAAGACGGCTACATATTCTCGGACACGATAGCTAATAACATAGCCATAAGCGATGAAACCATAGATAAAAAGAAACTCCTGCACGCGGTTAACGTAGCCAATATTAAAGATTTTATCGAATCGCTGGCGCTGCGGTATAACACTCGGATAGGCGGCTCTGGCATAGGTGTTAGCCAGGGGCAAAAGCAGCGCCTGCTGATAGCCCGCGCCATTTATAAAGACCCGCAATACATATTTTTTGACGAAGCCACCAACGCCCTTGATGCCAATAATGAAAAGGTAATTATGGATAACCTTAACCAGTTTTTTAAAGGAAAAACGGTAGTTATTGTTGCACACCGCCTAAGCACTGTTAAAAATGCCGACAATATTGTGGTAATGGACAAGGGCCGCATTATTGAACAGGGCACACACGCCCAGCTCACCAAATTAAAAGGCGAGTATTACAGTTTAGTCAAAAACCAGCTTGAATTAGGAAACTGATATGGAAAACAAAACCGACCTGGATAAAATTGAGCTGTATAGCGACGACGTGCAGGACCTGATGGCCCGGCCACCGGCCAGCATTATACGTTACGGGGCCGCCGCACTATTGGGCACCATTATCATAGCGTTAAGCCTTAGCTTTCTGATAAAATACCCTGATACCGTAACGGCAAAGGCGAGCATCAACTCATCAAACCCGCCGGCATTTATACGCGCAGGATCAAGCGGGAGCCTGCAACAACTTCTGGCTACCGATGGCGCCGAAGTAAAAAGCGGGCAGGTATTGGCTGTGTTAGCAGATGATGATATGTATAACAATGTAACACAGCTGAAAGCTTACGTAGCATCGACAGATGATGTTCTGACTTCGGCTACGCCGGATCTGAAAAAGATACCGGGTAACATTAGCCTGCATAACCTGGGTACTTTCCAGTTGGAGTTCCTTAATTTCAGGAAGACGGTGCTGCAGACGAAATACCAAAGCGGGAACCAGGAGTATAAACTGGCCACGCTGGATGAAGCGCTGGCCCGTATAAAAACCGACATAGCCCAGTGGGAAAAACACAACCTCTTGGTATCGCCGGTAAACGGTAAGCTAAGCTTCACCAAACCTCTTCAGCAAAATACACAGCTTAACAACGGCGATGTAGTTTTTGTGGTTAAGCCTGGAGGCGATCAGGTATTTACCGCAAACTTAATACTGGCAAAAGCCGCGGGTGCGCAGGTAAAGGCAGGACAACAGGTTAAAATAAATTTAGATAGCTATCCGGCCAATGAGCATGGGCAATTGGTGGGAAAAGTAATTGCCGTAGACGGATTATCGCAGCAAAATTCGGTGCGAGCCATGGTACAGTTACCACCCCAATTTAAAACAGACAGAGGCGAGCAACTTACCTATGCGCCCGATATGCAGGGCAGTGCCGAGGTATTTTTACAAAACAAGTCCGTTGGCGAGCGCATATTCAGCTCGGTAAGTTTATTCAAAACTAAAATATTAAAATAACGCATTGTATGGAAATCATCAGCGCCAGCAAAGGCATCACCGTAATAATGCCAACTTATAATTACAGTTCATTTATCAGGTGGGCCATTACCAGTCTGCTCAGGCAAACATATACCCATTGGGAGCTCGTTATCATCAACGACGGATCTACCGACGATACCTTAGCTGTAGTAAAAGATCTGCTGGCTGATGAACGCATACGCTATTACGAAAACGAACGCAACCTTGGCCTCGGTGCCTGCCTTAATATTGGCATAGGCCTGGCAAGCCACAACCTAGTTGCCTATTTACCTGCCGATGATTACTATCAACCCACCCACCTGGAAACCCTGCTACAAACCTTAAACAGCGAAACTGAAAGCATGCTGGCTTATTCGGGCATTAAATATCGT
This sequence comes from Mucilaginibacter sp. A3364, assembly GCF_059690715.1. Classification (NCBI taxonomy): domain Bacteria; kingdom Pseudomonadati; phylum Bacteroidota; class Sphingobacteriia; order Sphingobacteriales; family Sphingobacteriaceae; genus Mucilaginibacter; species Mucilaginibacter sp. A3364. The sequence goes on along the minus strand of NZ_JCAWED010000001.1, from coordinate 1,371,381 downwards.
GAACCAAAATCTCCGCCCACACAAAAACACTCGCGCCGAATGGGGCAAATAGAAAACCTGCATTTGCAATTGGTACAAGTAATGCATAAAAAAACTGCTGAGCGATGGACAGAACGCCCGGAACTGGTGACCGATGACCTGTATCGTATTTTTTGGCGCAAGCTAATGGGCAAAGGTATTTTTATCCCGACAGGCAAAATAACCTGCGAATGGATAAGCCACCCCAACCAGCATCATAAATTAATTAACCAATATTATGGCGGTGACATTAACCTGTACCGCTCTTACTACAATGTTCCCGAACCGCTAAAATTTCAGTATAAAGGTGGCGGCCCGCTTATTGATGAGTTTGCTACTTATGGCAAATTTTTGAAACGCGAGCAGCATGAGCATACTGGCCTTAAAATATTACTAGTGGGCGAACTGGCTTATAATGCCGAACGCGTTATTGCTTTTGAAGAACAAGGGCATAAACTTTACGGTTTATGGATGCCACGGCCTGATTTCTCGAACACGGTTGGTCCCCTGCCCTTCGGCAATGTGGTAAACATCGATCCTGACAACTGGCAGAACGAAGTTGAAGCCATCAAACCGGATGTAATCTATGCATTGCTTAATCATGGCAGTATAAAGTGGGCGCATCAAATATTAATGGCCCAAACCGGGATACCTTTTGTATGGCATTTTAAAGAGGGCACTACATTTGCCTCGGCCTATGGGCATTGGGATGAGTTGATAGACCTTTACCGTTTATCCGACGGGCAAATATTTATTAATGAAGAAACACGCGACTGGTTTAATAATTACACCCCCATAAACCACCAAAATAGCTTTATTTTGGATGGCGACCTGCCTAAACGCGATTGGTTTACCGATGACCGCTCTCCCCTGCTATCAACCAAAGATGGCGAGATACATACCGTATTAGCCGGCCGCCCCATGGGCATATTGCCTACGGATGTGGCCATTTTAGCCAAAGAGAAAATACACATTCACTTTTACGGTATGTACCAGGAGGTTTGGAAAAAATGGATAGAAGATGCTAAGAAAGCTGCCCCGGGTTATATCCATATCCATGATAACTGCTTCCCTAAAGATTGGGTGAAAGAGTTTTCGCAGTATGATGCCGGTTGGCTACACTATTACAAAAGCGATAATGAAGGCGAACTGACGGATGCCCATTGGGATGACCTGAACATACCCGCCCGTATAGCCACATTGATATCCGCCGGAGTACCTATGATACAGGCAGATAATACCGGGCACATTGTAGCTACACAAAATCTGTTGGCAAAATTTGATATCGGCATCATGTTCAAAAGCTTTGAAGCGCTATGCGATCAGCTTAAAAACAAAAAAGAGTTAAAACGACTGAGTGAAAATGCCTGGAAACACCGCATGGCATTTACGTTTGATGAGAATTTACCATCGCTTATCGCGTTTTTCAACAAGGTCATCGCCAATAAAAAAACAGTTGCAGAAAAGGAATATCAAACGGCCTGACAGCCTAGTTCTTTTTTTGCTTTGTGAAGCGCCGAGGCTACAACCTGGTGCATATCGTAATAACAATATTCGGCGAGGCGGCCACCACATATTAGGTTAGGTTGGTTGGCTGCCTTCGCCTTATACTTTTGGTAGCGGGCATTGTTTTCGGTGTTATTTACCGGGTAATACGGTTCGGCCCCTTTTACGCCATTGGCCGGGTATTCACGGCTGATGACCGTTTGCTCCTGCTGGCCAAACTCAAAATGTTTGTGCTCAATGACACGGGTAAAGGGTGTTTTCGGGTCGCAATAATTCATAACGGCATTGCCCTGGTAGTTGTTAGTATTTAACACCTCGTGCTCGAAGCGCAGGCTACGGTAAACCAGTTCGCCAAATTCATAATCAAAATACTCATCTATCCTACCTGTAAACACTATTTTTTGCGCTAAAGCGGATAAGGCGTCGCGATCAGCAAAAAAATCGATGCCTGTTTTGGTCTCTATCCCATCTAACAAGCCATTAATAATTTGGTTATAACCACCAATCGGGATACCCTGGTATTTATCATTAAAATAATTGTTATTAAACGTGAAGCGTAACGGCAAGCGCTTGATGATAAACGCGGGCAACTCTGTAGCCTTCATCCCCCACTGCTTCTCGGTGTAGTGTTTAATGAGTTTTTGGTAGATGTCAGGGCCTACTAGTTTCAGGGCTTGCTCTTCCAGGTTTTGGGGTTCGCCGATGTTTAGTTGGGCTACCTGATCGGCGATTTTTTGTTGTGCCTCTTGCGGAGTTTTAACCTTCCACAACTGGTAAAAGGTATTCATGTTAAAAGGCAGGTTGTATAGCTCGCCGTTATAATTAGCTATGGGCGAATTGATGTAGTTATTAAACCGGGTAAACTGATTTACATAGTTCCATACAGCCTCATCATTGGTATGAAAAATATGGGCGCCATAGGTATGCACATTAATGCCCGCAATATTATCGCAGTACACATTACCGCCCAACTGCTTGCGCTTGTCGATAACCAAACAGCGTTTGCCTGCTTTATGCACCTCATGCGCGAACACCGCGCCAAACAGGCCCGAGCCTACTATCAGATAATCGTACGAGAATCCGCTCATTACAGTTGATGCCCGGCTAAGATCAAAGTGCCTAAACCTAATCCGGCTAAGCCTTTCAGGTCTGCTTTCATGCCTGGCAAGTTCTGCAGGCGGGCGGTCCAAAATGCGTCGTCTTTAAATTTGCCTTCCGCCAGTTTAATAAATGCGCCGTCTATATCGTTCATTACCGCAATACCGGGAGTGAAAAGGTATGTGGCAGCTAAGGGAATAAGGTTAGCTATCAATAATGGAGGTTGTGTAGCGACATCCAGCTCAAAACGATCAAGGTAAGTTCGCCAATGGTTAAATAGCTGTTCGGGCAAAGCATTTGAACGTGGCGTTTGATCATAAGTAAACAGCAATTTCAAAAAGCTATAAACCGTATACGGATAACTGCTGCCATTAAAATTATTGATGAGTTTTCCGATGTACATATTATAAAACTGCACGTAAGCGGCCTCAAACAATTTCATTTTCTGCGTCTCCTGAATAAAAAATAAGATGGAATTTACATCAACCGGCTGCAAATTAATGGGACTATCGGCACTTAATAGGTGATGGATGATGCCATGGGTATGTTGTGCCAGGTTAACCAGGTTAAGATATTGCACCTGATGCGCCGCTATCATTGCGTTTTGCAGGCGCGCAATAATGTAAGGAACGATATTCAACAACTCCTGATACTGATCAGGACCTAGTTGGCTATAGTGGGCAAAAATGGTATCGTCCAGATCACTTAAAATATCGTTGGTGTCGGCATCAACAAATTTGTGATTTACCAGGTATTCAGATGCCCAGGCAATACCTGCTAAACCGTTGTCGAAACTTAGCGGTGTATCATCGCCGATAGCCTCAAACAACTCATCCAGCACTGCCGAAGCCTGGTCTGTATAATATTGACTTTTAGCGTACGCTCCATATTGATAGTAAAACAGGCAGGCACCCAGCTTACCATCCATCAGGCCGGGACCTTTAATAGTATCTAAATTCAAGCTAATGGCATTGGCTATACTCTGCAATTGCTCGTTCAAACTGGGCGTAAGGCTTGCCCCGTTCGCCGGACTTATAGGTGTATTTTCCGCTAGCTGGCTCATAATGTTGTTTAGGTAAGCGACACAAGGGGAATGCCGTTTGGATGTATATTAAAAATACAGAGATTTGTTTATAAAACCAATAGAACAAAATGATTATTAAGCGGATTTACTTTCGATAACAAACGCTTTTAGTTCATGCAGCTTACCATCGCGAAAACGCCAAACGTCGCAGTACTCATAGCCTATCATTTTGCCTTCTTCGTTTTTCATGCTGATCTTACCTATCGCTGTCAGGTACTCGCCTTCGGAAACCAAATGTTCAATATCAAATTTTGGTGGCTCGATATAAGCTTTGGCCATATATTGTCTAACGGCTTCTTTGCCTTTCAAGGTTTGCTCGCCAATAAATGTCCAAACGGTATCATTGGTGCAGTATGCCAGGAAGCCCTCATTGTCGCCGGCTATAACGGCGGTATTTGCCTTTTCAAGTATAGCTTTGTTGTCGAAATTCATAGTAATATGTTTTGCTAATTACACGTATTCAAAAGCCGGGCCATACTTAGCAACAAATATTTTGTAACATGGCAAGCATTTTGATATCTTATAATTAAATAATAATCACCTAATATAAAACATCAACACAATGGGATTACTCAGAACAGCAATTATTGGAGCAGCCGCATACGGCGCGTATAAATACTTCACTAAACCGGATGCAAGCGGTCGTACCAAGCTTGACGATTTGAAAGAGCAGGCGCCCGAATGGATAGAAAATGCCAAAGCCGCCGCAAACAGGTTTGCAGAAAAGTTTTCGGGCGAACAGCCATGGGAACATTCACAAAACAAATAAAATAGAAAAGCCCCGGACGTAAAACATCCGGGGCTTTTCTATATCAGTTCTGGTTATAATCTACCAGCTATAAGCTTCTTTGCTCATCCATTTATCCTGCACCTTCATTACTTTTTCAATAACATCGCGCGCGGCGCCGCGGCCGCCCGGGCATGGCGATACGTATTCGCTAACGGCTTTGATCTCTTCTACCGCGTCCGCAGGGCAAACGGGTAAGCCTACCATTTTCATAGCACCCAGGTCGGGTATATCGTCGCCCATGTATAGCACGTTGGTGGTTTTAATGTGTTTTGATTCCAGGTAGTGTTTTAGTTTGTCAACCTTAATGTGGGCGCCAATAAAAACATCTTTTATACCTAAACCATTTAAACGGTGTATAGCGGTTTTTGAACGGCTGCCTGATATGGCACACACGTTATAACCACATTTTACAGCCAATTGCAGGGCATAACCATCCTTAATATTAAAAGCGCGACTTTGCTCACCGTTCTCGTTTATAAATACCGAGCCATCAGTTAACACACCGTCTACATCAAATATAAAGGTGGTAATATCGTTTAGTTTGCTTAAAAAGTTATCCATCAGCAAATACTATTGGTTATCGCGCCACTCATAAACCCAGGCAGATTGTATCTGCTCCAGGTGTCCTTCGTTGGCTTGTTCGCGGGTGCCTTCAAAATTTGGCAGGCTTAATACCCACTCCAGCAGGTCGGTAAAGCGTATGCGGTAAATTTTCGACTCCGTAAAATCATCGCCAAATTTTTCATAAAGCGACATGGCAATATCTTCATAATCGCCCCATGAGTATGGAAGCGCAAATTTATCGTCTTTCATTTATTGTGTGTTATACGTTTATTAGTGTCCTAAAAACTGCGACTGATCCGGCAGGGTTACTTCAATATCACCATCAATCATTACGCATTGGCAACCCAGGCGCGAGTTTATGCGCGGGTTAACGGCGCGATCAATAAAGTCTTCTTCCTTGTCAGATATTTCCTGAACGTTGTCTTCGCCTTTATTAACATATATATGGCAGGTGCTGCAACCGCATACACCGCCGCAGTTGTGCTGCAACTCTATGCCATGCTCCATGCAAACATCAAGTACCGATTCACCTTCGGCTATGTCAAGCACAACCGTTTCGTGATCTTTTTCCTCGAAGTTTATCTTTACTTTAAAAATATTCATTTGGGCAAAAGTAATAAAATTACTTATCCCCGCCCCTCTCATTATCCATTTTGATAATACCCTGACTTAACATTTTGTAAATCTCCTGTAAAGCAGGCTTATCGGCCAGTAAACTTAAATGGTTATTCATGGTAGTTTCATCATTACGTACTGCCGGGCCGGTTTGCACATCGGCGGGTTGGCGTTCCATTACCTTCTGGGCGGTTTCCAGTATCAGGGGGCGCAGCAGATCAAAGTCCAGTTTATCATCATTAACAATTTGCTGCGCGATGTGGTATAAATAGTTAGGGAAGTTACAGGCAAACACCGCTGCCAAATGTAAAGTTTTGCGCTGCGCGGATGTTACCCTGTTCACATTGTTGCTGATGCTTCGGGCCAGTTCTTCCAACTGCCTGGTGATGCTTTCATCGGCACCCTCAATGCACAAGGGCACCGTACGAAAGTTAAGCTCTTTAACCTTACTAAAGGTTTGCAGCGGATAAAAAACACCGGCATGATCTGTAAACGCTGTCAATGCAAACATATCTGTAGCGCCCGAAGTATGCACAATCAGTTTTTGATGAACGGCTAATTGTTCGGCAACTATGCCGATCACATCATCCTTAACAGCAATAACAAATACATCCGTCTCCGGGTTAATTTGTTGCAGATCATCAATGGGCTCAGCTTTTACATGGTAGGCCAATAGGGCCGCGTTCTGCATATCGCGGCTGTATACCTGCACAATGCTGTGCCCCGCGTTTTTAAAAGCGGCAGCCAAATGGGTGGCAACATTGCCCGATCCTATGATGGTAATACGCATAGCCTATTTATTTAGCTTACGGTCAATCAATGAATACAGCTCATCAAACTTACATTTCAAACCGTTAGCGGTTATGCTTACCGGCGAATTGTAGGCCTTATAATTAACATTCATCAGTATTCGCTTAAAATACTTGGTTTCTTTTTGGATGAAGGTTTCCGGATCATGCAGGTAAACCATCAGGAAGCGGGTACTTTTTACCCTGCGCTCGCCTAAACCGCTGATCTCGTCCCAGGCTATAAAAGCGCCGGAAGCCATGTTATTGATCAGGATTCCTTTGTTGTCAATGATCATTCCCGGCCTCTTGTCAAACAACCTTATCGCCACAAAAACCGCTATAGTGCCAAAAAGCAATATCGAAGCCACACCCAAACCAATTATAAAACCCACAGGCCGCTGCCTATGGGCCGACTGGGCAACAGCCTCCGGATTCATCACAAACCAAATGCCCGCAGCAACAAAAAGCACAGCGCCAACAAGCGTTACGGCTAGCTTTATTTTGCTTAGGGGTATTTCTATGCGTTCGTAGGTTGAATTAATATCGGCGCTCATAGTGCAATTATACGGCTAACTTTTCACATCAAGCAATTTCTCGGACTATGATAATATGGTCTACCTTTCTATGTTACCACTACCGCACGCCGCAATTGATAATTACCTATATTAGGAATATCAAATACAAGTTATGTCTCTATCTAAACAAACAATCCTTATACTATCGTTACTGCTAATAACTAACTTAACTTTAGCACAATTTAAAAGAGTGCCTGCTAAAAAGAAAACTACGTTGGCGCAGTTAATGAAAGCTCACAAAGAAACCGACGATGATTGTGTTTTTACTAAGCAATACACTACAGAACAGCGGTTAAAAAAGTATCCTTTTTCAAAAGCTGATAAAATACTGGCTGTATCATATGAAACCGGTGGCAAAGGTGACCCGAGTGCAGAAATTTATCTTGACAGTAACAACAAGCCCGTCAATAAAACCCCACCGATCGATAGGTCGAAATTGGGTTTACATATAGAAAACGGAGTTCTGAACTACAAGTCGATTAAAGAATCTGTAACCTTAACACAACAGCAGATCAACGAACTGACCAATATTATTTTCAATACCAATTATCGCAAACCGGGGTTTAATTCCGTTGGTTATGGCGGTTGCTTTCTCCCCAGGAATGCGCTAATTTTCTACGACAAAAAAGGTAACATCTATGATTATATAGAAATTTGTTTTAGTTGCGGCAATTACAAATCAAAATCAGAAAAATTGCGCATCGGGACAAACTGTACTCAGAAGTTTGATATTGTGGAAAAGTTCTTCGTAAGTATTGGGATAAAGTACGTAAGAGAGCCTGAATAAAGAAAAAGTCCTCTCTATCGGAAAGGGCTCAAATGGTTTTAAACCGACTTCAACTCCTTATTCCTTCTAAATATCGCCATCAGCGTACCTATCACCATAATAATGGTACCTGCCCACAGGAAATTGATATACGGAAACTGTATAGCACGTACCACCACGTATTTACGCGCGCTGGCCGGTTGCTGTAGCAGGGTTATTTCAACCTTGTTATTAGCCGGGATGATCTTGGTGAAACGTAGTTTGATACCTGCCTCGTCAACCTTGTGTGCAAAATCAAAAGCGTTGCCGTTTTTGATCATATATATCGGGCTGGCATCATAGGTTTTGCCGTTTGATACTACTTTCATTTTGGCTTCAACAGCTACGTCCTTATCCGTTAACGGGATGTTTTGTACCTCCTGTACCCTGTTCATGCCCTCCATAACAATATAACCTTCGCGGAAACGGATGGTATCGCCTTGCGACACTTCGTAAACCAACGGGGTTTCGTATTTAGCGTCGTCGCTACCATCGTCGTGGCCTTCGGCCTGGTTGGCATCATCGTAGCTGATGGAGTTTGACATGTTAATGTGTGTGTACAGGTCGGTCATCAGGTAGTGACGGGTATCCGGCGATGAGATCAGTCCCATTTTGCGGTTAGCCTGCGCGTTGGGTTTCAGCATAAACTGCTCGGTAACCTGTCCTTTATCATCAAATACCTGGTACAGCATTTTAAAGTAACGGTTAGGCGGTGCTATCGAGTCACCCAGATAAGTTACAGTGTACTTATCCAATTTAACAGGCGTATTTTGGTACACGGTAATATTTTCTTTCGGGTTGTTTTTCCCTTTAACAAAGTCTTCATTAAATTGCTTGCCACTTGTGCTTTGCGACACTACTTTGTTGGTACCCGCTGCCACAATTGCGCCAACCAACATCAGGCCGAAACCAATATGCGCCACCGCCGAACCTGCCAGCTTAAACTTGCCCTTCATGGCATCGCCCAATACTTTCGCGTTAGCAAAAATAGAGTATATAGAGCACAGCATTACGAACAGGAACACCGTGTTCAATTTATACGCGCCGGTTGCATAAGCAAATACGCCGGTTATTAATAAGGATAAACCAATGTAAACTGCCGAAGTGATCAAAAACTTGCCACCATCGGTTTTTTTGTATTTCAGGAACTGGGTTACGGCGGTTAACAAGGTTACCACAACCGCAAAGCCGGCCTGTATAATGTTATAGTGTTTTATCGGATCGGTAGGCGGAGCCAGTTTGGTACCAAATATGGCGTTCCATACCGGGATTGATGATACTACCACTAAATGGAAGCATGATAATACCAGGAATGTTGCGCCTACAAACATCCAGAACTCGCGCGAATAGGTTTCTTCGTCTTTTTCGGTGATCGGTAATTCTTTCCAGCGCCATACAACCAGGCCTATGGTAATGGCCAGGAATATAAGCACATCAATAGCCAGGTGCCAGGTCATGCCCGAGCCGGCGAAAGCGTGTACCGAAGTATCGCCCAAAATACCACTACGGGTAAGGAAAGACGCGTACAACACCAACACGAAGCTCATCAGCGTCAATATGGTAGCTGTAAAGTACGAGTGACCGGTGTTTTTAAAAACGATCATAACGTGAACCGCCGCAACCAATATCAGCCATGGAATGATAGAAGCATTCTCCACCGGGTCCCAGGCCCAGAAACCACCAAACGTAAGCGACTCGTAGGCCCAAAACGCGCCCATTATAATACCGGTACCCAATATCATCATGGCAAATAAGCCGTATGATATGGCAGGGTTTACCCACTCTTTATAACGTTTTTGCCACAAACCGGCAACCGCGTATGCAAACGGAATGATCATTGACCCAAAGCCCAGGAAAAGGGTTGGCGGGTGTATCACCATCCAGTAGTTTTGCAGCAATGGATTCATGCCGTTACCATCTTTAATGTAGGTAAGGTAGTTGGCGTATAGCTCGGGATTGGTAGCAAATATTGGGGCCTGTAGTTTCAGGTCGATAGCATCGCGCAGCAAAATAAATGGTGACGAACCTATACGGCTGCCAAATATCTCCACACCTATCAGGAAGGTAGCCAACAGGGCCTGTGATAGAGAAACAACCGTCATTACCGGGCGTTCCCATGATTTGGCTTTCCATATAAGCACATTACCTAATACGGCCTGCCAGAAGGTCCACAGCCAAAAGCTGCCCTCCTGCCCGTCCCAAAAACTGGAAATGATATAGTGCATAGGCAGCGCGCGCGATGAGTGCTCCCAGGCGTAATAATATTCAAAAAGATGGTTCAGGATGATATAGAACAGGCAGACACCAATACCAATAACCGATATGGTATTGGCCCAAAAGCCCACACGGGCCATGCGCTGCCACGAATTATCCTGTTTATTTTGAGTAGCGAAATAATAGCTGATTGCAGAAAACAAGGCCGAGCCAAATGCCAGAATAACGAAAAATTGACCTAACTGGCCGGGCAAAAGGTGTTCGCCTTTAAATGCTAAATTCATTCAATAAGTATAAAGGTTATATGCTGGCTTGTTTTGCTTTTACCTCGGTAAGTTCAACCTTATCCTGGGTATATTTAGACGGGCATTTCATCAGTATCTTACTGGCATGAAACTCGTTGCCTGCCATTTGGCCGGTTAATACAATTTGTTCTGAGCGCTCAAAATCCTGCGGTTTGCTGCCAGCAAAAACTACCTTGCACTCCTCGCCGTTACTATCTTTCATGTAAAACGAAAAGTAGTTGGCATCCTTGGTAGCATCATAGTACAGTTGCTTCTCTTTATTCAACTGGCCTTTAACCTGCAGCTGGCTCTCGGTACTTTTAGCATCTTTAAACGATCCGTAAGTACTTGAAGTAGAATACACACTTATAATAACCGCAATAGCTATGGCTATTACGATAAGACCAAAAATCGCACTTTTTTTCATCTATGGTTTATCCCTCTGATTTCAGGATACAAAGGTACAAAACGTACAGCGAATACAATTTATTACAAGCCCTATGTGTTATTTAGAATTGTTATTGATAAACTACCGTATAATAGCAACCGATCCGCTTTTGCGTACAGGGGTTTTGTAATAGGTATCTGTGCCTTCAAAAACCCAATAATAAGTACCTACCGGCAGTTGCTTGCCATTGGATGTGCCGGCCCAGCTTAGCGCCTGCTGACTGGTGGTATAAAGCAACGCGCCATACCTATTATATATTTTAATATTGCCAAAACTCAAAAAACCTTTTATACCAAAATCCAGCACATCGTTTACACCATCGCCATTAGGTGTAAATGCGGTTGGTATGTTTAACACAAAAGGGTCGGGCGGACTTATATTTACAGTTACAGGTATAGCTAAACTACTGCATTGGGTTATTAAATTGTGGCCTACTATGTAGTAGGTGCCAGTGGTGCTTATATCACTGTAGTTATCAAGCGGTACTTTGGCGGCGGCATCTTTAAAATACGAGTATGTTGTAGTTGCGGTATTAGGTACAGTTATATCCGCACTAGCCGGGTATTGAACAGTTTTGATCGTGTTATTGCCTATTTCAGGCAGGGGATTAAACTTTACTTCAATAGGCTTAATATCTGTGCAACCGGCTTCACTTACCGCTTTAATGTAGTAGATACCGGGCTTAGTGACATTATCCGGCGAATACAAATAATCTAACGTGACGGGGTTTGTATGATAACTGTAGGTAAGCCCGGGGCTGCTTCCCTCTTTTAAAAACGGGTCTTCCAAATTAACACCTACGCCTGCACATTCAACCTTTTCGGTCTGCAGATTAAACTGAAACGGTTCTGTAGATTGTTTGAGTGTCGCCTGCAAAAAGCCCGTACATCCTAAACCATAATAAGGATCAAAAACTACAGTATAAACGTCGTTATCTACAGGCGTATTTATTTTTAGATTTCTTTCTTTACCTATAATTATACCGGTTGTATCGGTACCTTTAAACCATCTGTAATTTGCAAAGCCCGCGGGCCCGCGTAATGTTGCTTCATTTTGCCCCGGGCAATAGGTAGTGCCTGATACGGCACCGTTACAACCGTCTTCAATATCAAGGTATGCATAGCCAAAATGCGCGTCAAATGTGCAATCGTTAGTAGTAAATTCAAGCTTTATGGTTTTACCACCGTAACCTTCCAGGTTTATGGTAGCAGACGACCACTCTCTGTATAATACGGCAAAATCCGCCCGCGGCGGATATACATTTGATTTTGAAAACCCTATTCCGGATAGCGGAATAAAATCAAAAGCCGGGCAATATATAGGTGCATCATCTGTAACGTTATAAATTGTTGCTGTAAAGCGAGGCAGATCTGTATAAGAATGTTCTGCCAAAGACGGATCGGCTAATACCACCGCATAATTCAAAACCAGCGTCATTCTTTGCCCGGGTGGTACTTTATATACGTATGAAATACGCTCGGCCTGATGATGTGTATCCTCATTACCTAACCTTACCGAATAGCCGCTACCATTAGGGCAAACCACCGGAAAATGGCCATACTTATCAAGCCTTTGGTCACCTTTTTTATATAGCGTATGCCTGCCTTCAAACGGAGGTGAGTCGACCACAAATACCGAACCGTCCGGCCGCACTTCACCAATTTTACATTGCCAGTTATTAAAACTGCCTGCCTCAAATCCAATATTAGGCGGGCATTGTGCCATAATGGAGCTACAGCAACTAAGCCATAAAGCGACAAATATTGTAACGAAATGAAACATTATGACCAGTTATTATCAAAATTGAAGGTAAGTATCCTACACCTCAATACTTTAAAAAAAGCTAATTTGTTACTAAGCTCCATAACCCATGTTACCTTAAAATAGCTACCGAACCACTTTTGCGCACAAGGGTTTTGTAATAGATATCGGTACCTTCAAATATCCAGTAATAAGTACCCACCGGTAGTTGGCGGCCGTTATAAACTCCCGTCCAGCTTTGGCTTTGCTGATAGGTAGTGTAAAGCAAAGCACCATAACGGTTAAACAATTTAAGGTTACCAAAACTCAGGAAACCTTTTATGCTGACGTCAAGCATATCGTTTACACCATCGTTATTAGGTGTAAATGCTGTTGGAATGGTAAGCACAAAGGGATCGGGCGGGGTAATATTTACTTTTACGGGTTGAGGGATGCTTCCACAACCCGTTATTCTGCTAACGCCAACTACATAATAAGTGCCCGATTTACTTATGGCTTCATGATCGGTAAGCGGCTGCTTAGCGTTAGCATCTTTATAATAAAAATAATCAAGGGTGGAACTTGTTGGCATCGTGAGGTCAACCGTACCGGGATACTGGGCAGACTTACCCGGAATGGCATCCATTAGCGGCAACGGTTTAAATTTCACCTCTACGCTGGCAATGTCAGTGCAGCCTGTTACCCGGCTTGTGCCTTTAATGTAATATATACCGGGTTTAGTTACATTTTCGGGATCGTAAACGTAATCCAGCGTGACGGGATCGGTATGATAACTATAATCAATATCCAGGTCACTCCCGGCCGTAACAGCCGGATCTTTTAAATTAGCTCCATACCCCTCACACACAGGCTCGGGGTTATGAACCACCATATTAAACGGCGCCGGCGACTCGTTAAGCGTGGTATGCAAAATAGCCACACAACCCAAACCCAGGTAGGGTTCAATAGCCAGGGTGTAGCTGGTATTGCGGACCGGGAAACGTACTTTCTGGGTTTGCCCGGTACCTAACTTTTCGCCGTATATATCCGGCCCCTTATACCATTGATAACTGGCAAAGCCATTGGGGCCGCCTAAAGTTATTTCTGTTTGATTTAAGCAAAAATTGTAACCGGTGATAGCGTTACCGCAACTGTTATCAATATCCAGGTAGGCATAACCAAAATGTTGTTCGTGCGTACAATCGTTAGTAGTAAATTCAAGCCGGATAGTTTTGCCACCATAGCCTTCCAGGTTTATGGTAGTTGCGGTCCATTCTTTATATAAAACCATTCCATCCCTGTTATTTGTTGGTATGGGTGCCGGCACATCAGAGGTTTTAAAATTGAGACCGGACGATGCTATAAAATCAAAAGCCGGGCAGTCAATTGGTTTATCATCTGTAACATTATACACTTTTGCCGTAAAACGCGGCTGCTCAATAGCGGTATGATTAGGGTTTGCCAAAACAACCGCGTAATTTAATATAAGCGTCATGGTTTGGCCTGGCGGAACGGTGTAGGTATAGGAAATACGCTCTGCACGATGACCCGATTCATCATTTCCTAACCTTAACGAGTAGCCGCTTCCGTTAGGGCAAACAACCGGGAAATGTCCGTACGTATCGGTACCTGTATCTCCTTTTTTAAAAAGTGTTTGCGTATTATACGTATAGTTGGTTTTGTCAACTTCTATTTCTCCTTTACTGTTAACGATACCGGTATAACACTCCCAATTGCTCAGATTACCGTCTTCAAAACCAATATTGGGCGGGCATTGCGCATAGCTAAAGCTAAAGCCACAAAATATTACACACACAACTAGTTTAAAAAAAAGGTTCATTGCAAGTATAAATCTAACAATTGAGTTTGATAAAAACCAAGAATGAAATTTATGTACCGATAAACGGGATTTAAGTATCGATAAATATTAAGCAACAGAAGGCATTATCGCAAAATAGTTACCGGGCCGCCTTTACGGACGGGGACTTTGTAATACGAATCAGTACCCTCAAATATCCAATAATAGGTACCTACGGGTAATTGCTTCCCTCCCTGTGTTCCCCTCCAATACTCGCCGGCCGATCGTGCGGTGAACACAGGCACGCCATACCTGTTGAATATCTTTAAACTACTAAAGCTGATGTAGCCGCTTATAGTTATGTTAAATTCATCGTTTATACCGTCGTTATTGGGCGTGAAGGTGTTGGGTGCATCAACAGTATAAGGTGTCGGTGGCGTAATGGTAATTTGTACAGGCTTAATAGTAGCAGCGCAACTAAGCCCGCCGGTAGCAACGGCAGTAGCTTTTATGTAATATATTCCGCTGGTTGTTATAATTTTATCAGCCGGTTCATTAGCATTGCTGTCCCGATAATAAGTATAGCCCACGCCGCTTTGCACATTGTGGGTGGTTGAAATATCAACCGTAGTCGGGTATTGTACCGGGTTAGGTGTTGTTATAGTAAGTGGCGGCGCATCCAAAAATATCACCTCAACAGACTTTATATCTGTACATCCTTCCGGGTTACTTACCCCTTTAATATAATATATTCCTGCCTTAGTAATGGCATGTGGCGAGGCCAGGTAATCTAACGTGTTGCTGTCGCGATGGTAACTGTAAGCAAGTCCCGGCGTTTTTATGGCCTTAGCAAGGTCAACACTTGAGCCTGCGCAACCATAAAGCTTGTCGGCTACGTCAAAAATGAAAGGTGTTGGCTTTCGTTCCAGCTTAATAAGTATATTTTCGGGGCACAGGCCATAGGTTGAGCGTGCAGCCAGGGTATACTCGTCCTGGTCAGCAGGGTTTTGTACCACCAAATTTTGCCCTGTTGCTATCGGGGGCTGAGAGACGTCGGTACCACGATACCAGGTATAAGTATCAAAACCCGAAGGGCCGTGCAAAGTAAGATTGGTTTGACCCTGGCAAAAAACATTACCGCTTACCGCCCCTATTTTGCCGCATGTTTCGTCAATATCAAAGTAAGCATAGCCAATGTGTAGTGTCTCGGTGCAATCACTTGTGGTAAAATCCAATCGTATTTTTTTTCCCTGAAGGCCATCAAGGTTGATAATCGCTGTCGACCAGTTTTTGAAATAAACAGTCGCGTCAACATTCGGGCCTGTTGTAACATCACTTTTTATAAAACCTGCACCAACGGTGCGTGCAATAAAATCAAAGCCGGGGCATGCAATAGGTTGATTTGTAACAGCGTCAAACAGCTTTAGCGTAAATCTTGCCTGCTGTATATCGGTATGCCCGGCCGGGTTAGCCAATACCACGGCATAATTAAGCGTTAGTGCAGTTGCGTTACCCGGTGGTACATCATAAGTGTATGAAAGGCGCTCGGCTGTTCCCGGGTAGTCATCACCCAATCGTACCGAGTGGCCGCTACCATTAGGGCATAAGGTTGGGAAATGCCCGTATCTGTCCAAACCTGCATTACTTGCACTAATAATTTCCTGGTAGGTTTTGTTGGGCGGCTTTATTGCAATATCCGGTGTGCCGTTAGATAAGATACGCCCTTCGTAGGTAGTCCAACCGGTAAACGAGTTGTCTTCAAACCCAATATTAGGCGGGCATTGCGCATAGGCATTGCAACATACCAGCAAACAAAAAAAGGCAAAAGGTCTGAAAAGCCACATAATCGGTTTATAAAGTTAGCAATTGGCTTTTACAAAAACAGGCTATGCATCAGTAATCAACCCACAAATATCGATAAAACAAAAAAACGAGGACCGCCTAAGCTGCCCCCGTTTTCGACTAAACCAATTTGTATTATCTTTTATTTACGGCCAAACACCCAGGTTTTGGTAGGATACTGCTATTTTATTAATGGCAGTAACCAGGGCTGCAGTACGTAAAGTGTCAATATCAGGGTTTGCTTTAAACGCTTCGCGGATCTCGTGGTATGAGCGGATCATGGTATCCTCTAAACCCGAGTTCACCAATTCTAACTCCGTTGCGCCTTTAACTATGGTTGCACGCTGCATTGGGGTCAACGGCACACCGGTAATACCTTCCACCATGTTAACCAGGTTAAGGTTAGAGTTTTCTTCAAACCTGCGGTTCATACGGCCAAAGGCCACGTGCGACAGATTTTTCAACCACTCGAAATATGATACCGTTACACCGCCTGCGTTAGCATACATATCGGGCACTATAATACCGCCCATCTGGTAAAATATGGCTTCGGCTTCGGGGCTGGTTGGGCCGTTGGCGCCTTCAACTATAATTTTTGCTTTGATGTTGCGGATGTTACCAACCGTTAACTGATTCTCTAACGCAGCAGGTACCAATATATCGCAAGGCTGTTCTAAGCCTTCCATGGTGTTATTATAATCTGTTGCACCTGGATATCCTAAAATTGATCCGGTTGCTTTACGGTGTTGGAAAACGGCTTCCACGTCTAATCCATCAGCATTGTAGATCGCGCCTTCAAACTCGCAGATACCTACAATGGTACCGCCGAGCTCTGATAAAAACTTAGCCGAATAGTAACCCACGTTACCTAAACCCTGTACAATAACTCGTTTGCCTGATATACCCGGCGTTAAGCCCAGTTTTTCCATATCCTCGGCTACGCTAACACACTCGCGGGCGGCAATGGCTACACCACGACCTGTAGCTTCCCGCCTACCGGCAATACCGTGCAAAGCGATTGGCTTACCGGTTACAGCGCCCATGGCATCCAGTTGGCCGGGGTTCATGGTGGCGTAGGTATCGGCAATCCAGCTCATTTCGCGTTCGCCGCTTCCGTAGTCAGGTGCAGGCACATCAATGCTGGGGCCTATAAAGTTTTTCTTTATTAGTTCTACCGTGTAGCGGCGGGTTATGTTTTCCAGTTCGCCTACGGTATAATTTTTAGGGTTGATCTTGATGCCGCCTTTCGCACCGCCGAAGGGTACGTTTACAATGGCGCATTTGTAAGTCATTAGCGCGGCCAGGGCCATTACCTCATCCTCGTTAACCATCTCGCTGTAGCGGATACCGCCTTTGGTTGGCGACTGGTGGTGCGAGTGCTCTACGCGCCACGCGTCAATCACCTCAAAGCTATTGCCCTTACGTATCGGGAAGCGGAAACGGTAAACACTGTTACATGATTTGATCTGGTCTAGCAGACCGGCATCGTGCTTGGTAAATTGTGCGGCGTAATCGAAGTTTTTGCAAACGTCGGCAAAAAAATGAGTTTCCTCGGTAGGTGAAATATTTGTAGCCATAGTTCTATGTTAAATATGATTCTCGTAATTGGGTGCGCAAAAATGGTACATTTTTTAACAAAATCGCAATTTTTTGTACACCACCAAACTATACTCTTATTAACAACAGTACAAAAACTATGTTTAAACAACATAGCGATATTTTTTGCGGCTATTTTTCTTTTTCAATTTTTTGTAATCTTTTATCAATGGCGAAAAGATAGATGGCCAAACCGATAAAAATGATCACAATGGTAACAATAACGACGTAAATTTTACCCGAACTGCGCAAGGCATCGGCCATTTCAACCCCACCTGCTTCCTGCGCAAAAACGCCCAGCGAGCTCAACAATAACAACAGTAATACTGATAGCTTTTTCATTAATTTATTTCGTTCTTTTTATATTCAATTAAACGGATGCGGTAGCGTATGGTAGCTATCCAAACCGCCAATAAAGCCCATGCTATAAAAGCCGGGTACAATACAGCACGCATGCGGTTATCCATATCCAGTTTACCAAAAGCGGGGTTGCCGCCGTTGCCAGGGTGTAATGAATCGGTCAATCGCGGCAGCACCATGATCAGCACGATCATGATCGGGAACGCAAAGATGTTGTAAATGGCCGATATTTTACCACGCTTTTGTTCTTCATCTATCGAGTTACGTAGTACTGAATAAGCACAATACAGCAAAAAGGCTATCGCAGCGCTATTTTGTTTTGGATCATTGCTCCAGTACTCGCCCCAGGTATATTTGGCCCACATCATGCCGGTTATCAGCCCCAAAACAAAGAAGAAGATACCGGTGTTGGCGGCCTCAACAGCCAACAGATCGTATTCTGCTTTGCCGGTGGCCAGGTATTTTACGCTGTATACTACCGATATGGTAAAAACCGTGAACATGGCAATCCACATAGGTACGTGGAAGTAGGTGTTACGTATAGTTTCGTGCAAAATAGGCAGTACCGGCACTCCAAATAAAAAACCTGCAATTAAAGTGTACAGTATAACTACTACAGCCAGCACTTTCCACCAGGTTTGGTAAATAAATTTCATATGGATTTTATAATGTGGCAAATGTACTAATTATTTGCTTTTGCCTTTATACAGATGTATTAAACGCTATTTTGGCGCCGGACCTGTCGGCACATAATCAACCGGCAATAATTCTGACAGGCGAGACTTTGACCAGGCACCCTCGTACAAAGGGCTTTCGTCAACCACAATACCATTCATATCAAACAGGGCATACGGCGGGTTATTAAGCAAAGTAATAACACTGGTTTCATAATTAGGCATATCCAGCGGGCGATATACATCCTTAGGCGTGGTTTCTTCCCTTTTTTTAACATACATCACATACAAATATTGAGGGAAGGTTATCGCATACAAACCTTGCTGCGGGCCGCGGCGAAGTACTTCAATAGCTGTGTAGGGCACTGTACTAACGCGCTGGTGCGAGTATTTACTCTGGTTACCCATATCGGCCCAAAACTTTAACGAGTCGCGGTTATAGCCGGCCTGGGTACTAAACTGGGCATATTTTTTTTGTATCAGGGCCTCGGGGGCGCGGTATATGTTTATTTGTCGCGATAGTTCTCTGATCTCAAAACCTTCATCATTCAGTTTATCCTGGTAAAGCGAACGGTAAAAATGCATAGCCGAACCATAATAGGCCTCATCGCGCCTAGCCCGCCACTTTTTCTTCTGCGATTCGGTGCCGGGTAGTTCTTCAAACAGGCGCTCACCTTCGTAACTAATAATACCTTCCAGCTTATCACTCCTGAAATTGCGCAGCAAAAATTTAACCCGGTAGCCCAGCGCGCGATTCTCTACCACTAAAAACTCGTTGGCCGTAGCATTAAGCGTTTGTTTTGATTTGCTGTAAACAAAGTTGATGATCCTGGGGTTGATGACATAACAATTCTTCGCGTTAGCGTCCGAGCCGATAAACTCAACCTTAAACTGTTCGTAATTACGGTTCCAGGCAGCCGCGCTGATGGAATTGATGCTTACCTCGCGCAGTTCCAGGGCTTTCTGCTCCATCTGTATGTCCAGTGTTACGGGCTCGCTGCCCACCATTATTTTTTGGGTGAAATCGGCGTAGCCTAATACGGTAACAACCAGTGTGTATTGGCCGGGGCGTACATTGTACAAATTAAAATCGCCTTTGCTTGATGAGGTGGTGCCGAATGATGAATTGCTTAAAAACACACTGGCGGATGCGATGGGCGTTTTAGTGCCTTTAATGTTAATTTGCCCGCTGATGGTGCCACTTTGAGCAAGCGCAATCAATGGAAAAAGCAAACACAATAAAAATAAGCGCAAAAACCGCATGTATACAACTGTTATTTTAATAGCACGAATAAAACAAATACAATTGAAATATCCATCACCTAAACTGTAAAACTATCGTGGTTATTATTTTGAGGAGCAGAAAATTAATCGCGCCACAAAAACGGGAACAATAGCAAAGCCGTGGTAATAACAATGGCATTAATAGCGAAAAGAACGCCCATGTGCCCGTAGCTAAAACTTCTGTCGATACCATCCATGGCATTTTTGCTTAGGCGGATGAGAACCAGTATAACCGGGATAATAACCGGGAAACTTAATATCGCCATCAAAGTGCCGTTATTACCTGCTTTTGATGCAATGGCTGATATCATGGTGAAAACCGTTGAAAAGCTAAAGCTACCCAGAATCACCGCCAGGAAATAAAAAAGAGGATCGCCGATGGTATTGGTAAAAAACACCATATAAACCACCAATGCCAACACGCTCAATAACGACATCAGCAGCACATTATACAATGTTTTTGACAGGATAATAGCCCGCGGACTAGCGATAGTGTAGTAATATAACAACCGGCTCTTACTTTCCTGCATAAAACTTTTAGCAATAGCGTTTACCGATGCAAACAGAATGATGATCCAAAACAATACGTTCCATACTATTTTGTAACCTGAGCTACCCTCAAAACCCGGAGAAAGATTGAACGATATGTAGCAGATAAACACCGTTGAAATTACATATAGCAAAACCCCGTTAAATGCGTATTTGGCCCGCCACTCCAGCAGTACCTCCTTTTTAAACAGATCCCAGGTTTGATCCAGTAATTTCATGGGGGTAAAAGTAGTGAATTGTGCGCATTAGCCCACTATGTCATTTCGACGAGGTGCGAGGAGAAATCTTGTACATGTCCGCTCAGGGTCTCCTGAAAGGGACCCTGAGCATGCCGGGAACAACGCAGGGTCTCTCGTAGAGGACCCTGCTGAGACGGGAAAATGACAACTGTATTATTTAACTTTACTATTATCAATTCAGTAATTTATGTCCGCTCAGGGTCTCTTGAAGAGGACCCTGAGCACGCCAGGGACAACGCAGGGTCCTCTTCGAGAGACCCTGCTGAGACTGGAAGATTTCTCGCTATCGCTCGAAATGACAACTGTATTATTTAACTTTACCTTTATCAATTCAGTAATTTATTTATTTATTTATGTCCGCTCAGGGTCCTCTTCGAGAGACCCTGACTGGACGTTACTATCAAATCACTATTCACTCAATCACTCATTAAAAAAATGCCCACCATTTATTACCAAACACCTGTAGGCGTTGCCAGCATTACTGCCGATGATGAGGGCTTTATTAGTCGTGTGCATATTTTGGATGAGGGTGAGGATCATGTTTTTGAGGATACGGATAACACGGCCATAAATCTGGCTGTTAAACAGTTGGATGAATACTTCGCCGGCACGCGTAAAGATTTTGATCTGCCCTTACGACAACCGGGCTCGGATTTTCAGCAGCAGGTTTGGGCAGAATTGTTGCGGATACCTTATGGAGCTACCATCAGCTATGCGCAGCAGGCCGATAGGATGAAAAGTCCGCTGGCTATACGGGCCATCGCGGCAGCAAACGGACGCAACAATTTATGGCTGGTGGTGCCTTGCCACCGGGTTATTGGCAGTAATGGCAGCTTAACAGGTTATGCCGGCGGCTTATGGCGTAAAAAATGGCTCCTGCAACACGAAGCCCGTATTGCAGGTGTGGGCCAAACTATGCTGGAGTTTTAGCTTTTTACTTTGATCAGCTTCGCTATTTTTTCATGTAACTGGTTAGGCTGAAAAGGCTTCGCCAACACATCATTCATGCCCATAGCTATAGCTTCCTGCTGCTCATGATCAAACGAAGCGGCTGATAGCGATATGATTGGTATGCTGCGCTTAGGTTCGCTAAAATCCATGCGTATTTTTTTGGCAGCATCATAGCCGTTCATTTCGGGCATGTGGGTATCCATCAAAATAATATCGTAGTTATTTTCGCGAAGTTTATCTAACGCTTTGGCACCGTTGTTAACGATCTCGATATTGGCTTTCCAATCCTTCAGTATTTTTGACAGCATAAACTGGTTAACCATATTATCTTCGGCCACCAAAATGTTTACGCCTTCAAAATTGCTCAAAACGCTTTCAGGGGCAAGTTCTTTTTCTTTAGGCTTGCTGGCTACGGTGTACCAATTGGTAAACGTAAACACGCTGCCCTTCCCTATTTGGCTATCAACTTCCAGCTGGCCGCCTTTCAGTTCTGCCAGTTTTTTCACAATGGCAAGGCCCAAACCTGTACCGCCGTATTTGGTTGCGGTATCTTCCTCGGCCTGCTCAAACGACTCAAATATATCATTTAAACGGTGCGCCGGGATACCAATACCGGTATCTTCAATACTAAAGCGTAGCTGAACTTTATTTTGTTGCTTTTGCAGGTTTTCGACCTTTAACTTAACGTGACCGCGTTTGGTAAACTTAATAGCATTGCTCAGTAAGTTCATCAATATCTGGTTAAGGCGTAACGAGTCGAAAAGCAGATACTCGGGTACATTCTCGCCTATCTCCAAAAAGAACTCGATATGCTCCTCATCAGCCTTAAATTTAAGCAGGCGATAAACAGCCTTCACCAAATCGTGCAGGTTGTTTACCGAGCGGATGATACTGAATTTACCCGCGTCAATCTTCGAGATATCCAGTACGTCATTGATAACTCCCAAAAGCGATTGCGATGATACTTCCAGCAGATCCAACATACTGCTTTGCTGATCATCAACCGTAGTTTTACGCAACAGGGCGGTTAAACCTATAATACCGTTAATAGGTGTACGCAACTCATGGCTCATATTGGCCAGGAAAGTTTCTTTCACCTTCTTGCCATACTCGGCAGCTTCTTTTGATTTGATCAGTTGCTCCTGGTAGCTTTTTTGCGATGATATATTGCTGATATTAAAAAAAAGCATCTTAGAGCGGTAAGCCACCCTGCACTCGGCCCAGATAGCCGATTTTGAAAAGGTGCTGAATTGAAACTCGAATACCGAGAAAGCGATGTTATCTTTAATTATACCACCCAGCTTTTTGCGGAAAGATATTTTGTCGGCCTCGATCACACGATCGATAATACTGGTACCTACCAGATCGGCAGGTTTAATGCCCAATATTTTATCGGCAGCGGGGTTGATAGATTGTATGGACAGATGCTCGGCATCAACCACGCAAATAATATCAGCCGAATTATGAACTACAGTGGCGTAGTTTTGCAGGTCTTCGTTTTTTTGCTTTATCTCCAGCTGATAACGGGCCAGTTGTACAAACGAATCAACCTTGGCCGAGGTAATGAACGGATCAAGCGGCTTATAAAGGTAATCAACCGCACCGGCACCGAGGCCTTTAACAGCGTATTTGGACTCTTTGGATATGGCGGTAACAAACAGCACCAAAATATCTTTGGTACGCGGGTTTGATTTAAGCATTTCAACAAACTCAAAGCCATCCATTTCGGGCATTTGCACATCAACCATGGCAATAGATATATTGCTCTCCCAGGCCAGTTTTAGCCCTTCGTTTGGTGACGTAGTTGAAATTAGATTGATATCATCGCGCTGCAGTAATGCTTCCAGGGCAACAATATTCTCTTCCTTGTCATCAACAATGAGTATATTAATAGGGGTCGGCATGTGGGGTTTTAAGGTTAAATATTATGTCTTAAATAGCTCGAGAATATCACTAGTGTTCAATATATATTTAGCTGCTTTTAAGTTGATAGCAGCACGGGGCATTTCTGGCATTTCTGCCTCGTCAGGGTTTTGTGCTATGGTTAAGGCACCTGCCTTACACAACTTTAACAACCCCTCTGCCCCATCCTGGTTAGCTCCCGAAAATAAAACTGCGGTACAGCGGTCTTTGTATATTTCGGCGGCGCTTTCAAAACTTACATCAATGGATGGTTTTGAATACCAAACCGCCTCAGATACGTCAAGCCCAAAATGATTATCTCTTTCAATTAACGTGTGGTAGTTTGCGGGGGCTATATACACGGTATTTTTATGTATCTCGTCCTTATCCGTAACTTCACGTAACAACATACGGCTATTTTCTGCAAACAGATTTTCTATTTCGCTGAAAAAGTTTTTTTTGCGGTGCAGAACGATCAATACAGACTTATCCAGATCGGCCGGAAAGGTTTTAACTGCTTTGTAAATGGGCTTAAATGAACCCGCAGAGCCGCCTAACAGCAGTATTTCTGTTTTTTGCCAGTGTTCTATAAGTTCTGTACTAAGCGCCAATTTTTTGGTATATATTTTCTTTTTGGTTGATGACCTTAAACTTCTTTTTAAACGCGTCAGACCGTATGGTCTCTTTGGTGCCCAGGCATAAAAAGCCCAGCGGTGCCAGGCTATCATAAAACAGCTCCAATATGCGCTCCTGCAAAGCTATCTCAAAATAGATAAAAACATTGCGACAGCTGATGAGCTGAAACTCGTTGAACACCCCGTCTGAAACTAAATTATGAACAGAGAACAGTGTATTCTGTTTCAACTCGTTATGTATGGTGGCGGCATCATACAAAATAGTAAAGTGGTCGATGATGGAACCATTGAGGCCGGCCATCTGGTAATTTTCGGAATAGCCTTTTATTTTACGAAGACTATAAATGCCTTTACGTGCTTCCTTCAAAACTTCGGTATTGATATCGGTACCGTAAATAAATGATTTTTTGCGAAGCCCGGCTTCGTTCATCAAAATAGCTAATGAGTAAGCCTCCTCGCCTGACGAACAGCCCGCGCACCATATTTTACTATGCTGATAGGATGACAGGTATGGAATTACCTGGTTATTCAAGGCCCGGTAGAAAGATGGATCGCGAAACATCTCGGTAACATTAACCGTGATCTCTTCTAAAAAATGCTGAAAAAAGCCGGCGTCATTAACCAATTTGTGCTTCAGGTCGTAAAACTCCAGCTTCTGCAACTGCATAATGCGGGTAATGCGCCGCTTAAGCGATGCCTTGGAATAATACCCAAAATCAAAACCATAAATGGTTTTCACCAGATCGATGGTTTCGGCAAGCTGAGCCGTATTTATAACTTCAGTTAATGGCATATCTTATTTCTCCAGCCACAGCTGCATCAATGAAATAAGCCTGTCCATGTCAACGGGTTTGGTTATATAATCATTTGCACCTGCTTCAATGCATTTTTCTCTATCGTCTTTCATCGCTTTTGCGGTTAATGCAATAACCGGCAGTTTAGCCCATTTGTTTTTCTTGCGGATGTGGCGCGTTGCTTCGTAACCGTCCATCTTAGGCATCATGATATCCATCAGTACAATGTCGATGTCTGCTATCTCTTCCAGTTTAGCTAAAGCTTCTTCGCCGTCGCCGGCTATTTCAACCTCCATATCGTAGCCTTGCAGGGCGCTGCTTAGGGCAAAAATATTACGCATATCGTCGTCAACGATCAGTACTTTTTTGCCTTTTACGCCAGCTTTACCCATGGTAGTTGCGGTAGGTTTAGGGGCAGGCGCGGCAGCTTGCGGCGCAGTTGTACTTATTTTGTTAAGGAACAGGTTTACCTCATCTATCAGCCTGTCGGATGATTTATTGGTTTTAACCACCATGGCGTTAGCATACTTCATTAGTCGGCTTACGGATGATTTGTCAAGCTCCATCGCGGTGTTGATGATCACCGGTAGTGCCGCAAAACGTTCCACTTCTTTGATCTTATCCAACAGGTCGAGTCCTGAAATATCAGGCAGGTTCAGATCCAGTATCACACACTGATACTCATTCTCATGCAGCATCCTGAACGCAGACTCCCCATCAAAAGCCTGATCAACCGCGATGCCGTTGTTTTGCATCATTTCTTTCAGGGCTGCGCTTTGGGCCTTGTGATCTTCAACGAGTAATATTTGTTTGAATTTGGTGCCGGTATTAACCATGATATCGCCAAACAGCTTATCCAGCGCGTTGGTGTCAATAGGTTTTTTCAGGAAGCCGATAGCACCCTCACGCTGCACACGGTTGGCCGCCGCATCACCCGCCGACATTAGGTGAACCGGGATATGCGAGGTTGCCTCATCATGCTTAAGCTCTTTTAATATCTGCCAGCCATCTTTACCCGGTAACATAATATCCAATATTACAGCGTCAGGCTGGTTTTCTTTAACGGTTTCAAAAGCATGGGTGCCTTCGTTTACCAGTATGGCTTTGTAGCCGTGGTCGCGGGCGTAATCCTGAAGTATGCCGGCAAAGTTTTTATCGTCTTCAACAATAACCACCAGCGGTTCCTGGCCTTCGGGGCGGGTTACCGGGCTTAGTATCTCGGGTAGTTTTTGGGTGATATTGAAAGTTTCGGCAGTTGGTACTGCATCCTCTACTTCTTCTTTAACTTCCACGTCAATGGCCTTAACCGGTATAGTGAACATAAACTCGCTGCCCTCACCCGGTGTGCTGGTTAACGTTATATAGCCGCCCAGCAACGAAGCCAGTTCACGACTTATAGACAAGCCTAAACCCGTACCGCCATACTTACGACTGGTTGAGCCATCCGCTTGCTGGAAGGCCTCGAATATCAGCTTCTGTTTCTCGGCTGGGATACCAATACCGCTATCTTTAATAGCAAAGCTTACAGTGCCCGGCGCGTAGCCCGGTTTAACGTTAATAGCTATCGAACCATTCTCAGGCGTAAATTTAAACGCGTTTGATAGCAGGTTTTTAATAACCTGCTCCACCCGCATTTTATCAGTGTACACCATTGGTGCAACATCTTTAATGCTGGTGGTGTATCTGATCTTTTTATTGGTAGCAACTTCGGCAAACAACATTTCCATATCAGTTAATATGTCTGATATCTTAACGTTCTCGTTCTGCATATCCAGCTTGCCCGATTCAATTTTGGATAAGTCCAGGATATCATTGATTAGCGTCAGCAAATCATTACCGGCGTTAAATATTACGCTGGCGTATTTGATCTGATCATCGCTCAGGTTGGCCGGTTTGTTATCTTTTAGTATCCGCGCCAGTACCAAAATACTGTTAAGCGGCGTACGCAGTTCATGGCTCATGTTGGCCAAAAACTCCGATTTATATTTACCGGTAGTTTCGAGTTCCTCAACCTTTACGTTGATGGCCTGGCGTGCCTCTTCAATAGCCTGATTCTTTTCTTCCAGTAAGCTGGCTTTTTCTTCCAGCTCGGCATTAATGGTACGCAGTTCTTCCTGCTGTACACGAAGCTCTTCTTCTGATGCCTGCAACATTTCTGTTTTGTTCATCAGTTCCTCGTTAGTAACGCGCATTTCTTCCTGCTGTGCAGATAGTTCTTCGGCCTGTTGTTGCGTTTCCTCGTACAGGTCATGCATAATGGTACGCGCCTGCGAAGTGTTAACCGCTATGCCTATGTTTTTAGCCACGGCCTCAACATAGTTGCGGTTGTTTTCTTCAAGCGCATCGCTAAAGGCCAGCTCCATTACACCCTTCAGTTTTTTATCAAAGAAGAAAGGCACAATAACCGTCTCGGTCAACTCTTCATGTACGATAGACGATTGCAGATCAAGCTTATCATTCAGCTTACCTTTTATAATGGCAACCTCTTTGTTTTTAGCAACCTGTCCCAGCCAGCCTTCGCTTAACTGTATTGACTTTTTAAGCGCTGCCAGATTTGCAAAGGCGTAAGATGCATACAGATCCAGCTTACCTTCACTCTCGTTATACAAATAAAGCGTACCCGTAGCAGCTTTGGTAAAATTGCAAACCTCGGCCAATAAGTTTTCTGATAGTTCCTTCTCACTTTGCTGGCCCTGCATCTTATCGTTTAACGAGGCTATACCGCTAAGCAACCAGTTGTTGGCCTCATTTTCGGCCAATACTTTTTCAAGCTGTACGTTGGCAACGCGTATCTCTTCCTCAATTTTTTTCTGACGGGCAAAGGTGCTTTGGATATAATAAAACAGCATCAGAATTATAGCGAGAAACACCAGCGATCCGGACACAATAAATATAATAGCTGTGTTGCTTGCCTGTTTTGAATTTTCTTTACGTTCAACCAGCAAACGGTTTTCAGTATCTATTATTTGCGCTACTACAATGCGTATTTTATCCATATTGGCCTTCCCTTTCAGGAAGTTGCCATTTACGATCATGTAATCAAGACCTTTACTTTTTCGGACTTCAATGTTATCGCTTAAAATACCCAGCTGTAAGCCTATCAAAGATGTTAGCGTATCAACACGCCTTACCTGGTCTGGATTATCAGCCGTAAGGCGACGCATTTCGGGTATATCAGAATTCACCCTTGGTACTGATTTGTTATAGCGTTCTAAAAAAATAGGGTTTTGGGTAGCGCCAAAACCGCGCACACCTGTTTCGGCATCAATAATATCCTGCAACAAGTTGTTGGAGGTTTTGATAACCTGTTGAGTGTGGTCAACCCAGGTAGTATCGTCCTCAAGCTTGGTAATACTGCTGAATGACAGGATACCAACAATAAATACCAGCAGTATGGAGACCCCAAAACCTGCCATTACCTGGTTACGGAAAGAAAGTTTGAACATTTATAACGGTTTTAGTACTTATAAATACGCTTAAAACTGCCTGTACATACGCAGGCAATCCTATAACAGATGTTAAAGGATAAAGTTATAATTTTTTATAAATCGGTAAAATGTAATTAACGCGAATATTTTGTTTGCTTGCCGAGCGAGCCGGCTAAAGCCAAAAACGGCCCCGCAAATAACAAATACCAGCCCCATTTAAATACCAGTTTGCCTGTTAAATATTTGGCTATTGATTTAAATGGCAACCAATCAAAAGTTGTATGAACCTTAAAATATACCGCACCAAACAGCAACAAAACCAATACTAAGGATGTTAAAGCGCTAACCCGAACGATCTTAATCTGGTTCAAAACTACACCCACCAATCCTATTACGGCAACCAGTAACAAAACCATACCGAATGGTCTGCTTAGTTCAAAAAGATTAAAGTTCAAAAAAAACGCACGTAGCAACGGGCAATATGTAGCGGCAATAAGTAGTACAAAGCCAACAAATGATATTAACGATCTTATTCTCATGTGTCAGGGGATTTAAGGTTGATTGAGGTTCTATCGGGTTATTTCCATTTTATCGGCAAAGTGGGCGCAGTAGTCGCGCAGGTCTTCTACAATGTTGGTTTCGCCGGTAGCGCGTAAAAAGGTATCGCCCATGGTTTGCAGGGTTTCGTAAAAAAAGCGTTTCATTTCGTCAACCGGCATTTCTTTAGTCCACAGGTCAATACGCAGGGTGTTTTTATAGTTTTGATCCCATAACGACAACATAAAGGCATTTACACCCAAAGCTTCTTTAGTGGCCGAATCGGTTGATTCCCACATAATGCGCTCAGGTACGTTATTATCGTCAAGTGTTACGGTTAGTTTTATTTCAGCAGTTTTCATTAAAAATAATTATAAAAGGGTATTAAATACGCGGTGCGGATATGTTATCGCACCATTAAAAAAATAGCAACCACCAAAATTATAAAGCTTAACTCAATAAGCCATATTTTTTTAAGGTCTTGAAAGAAATTACGGAACATTATATCCATAAATGACACTACAAAGGCAAACAGCATGAAAATAGCGCCAATGGTGCCGCCAAAATGCTCGTACTCCCTGCCTGTGATATGAGCACCGTACATCCAGATGTAAACCGCCAGTATGATGAAAAAAGCGGTAGCGAAGTTTAGTGGTGTTATTCTGGGTTTCATTTCTCAGTTATATTGTCATTTCGAGCATAGCGAGAAATCTTGTACGAGCGATATATAGCACATCGTATAAGATTTCTTCTCGTTCCTCGTCGAAATGACAACGTTATTAATGTATCCTATCTCTTCTTTTTAAAACTCTTAGCCTTCCCCTTCCGTGGCGGCCCGCCCTCTCCTGTTCGTTTCGCCCTTTCAGCCGCGAATTTCTTCTTCTGGTTCAGGGTTTTCTTTTCGTGGAAGGCGCCTTTAAAATCAGGGTCGTCTTTGCGTTTTTGTAAGTCTATCTCCCGGTTTTGATCCTGGCGCTCATCGTAACCTGTTTCTTCCACAAACACGCCCTCAGGTATTTCGTAAACCGGCACGGTTTGGCGTATCAGTTTTTCTATTTTGTTCAGATAGTAACGTTCGGCCGGATTGCAAAACGTAATAGCTTCGCCGCTTTGCAGCGCTCTGCCCGTACGGCCTATGCGGTGCACATAATCCTCAATCACCACCGGTACATCAAAATTTATCACGTGGCTTACATCACTCACGTCAATACCGCGTGATGCCACGTCGGTAGCCACCAAAATTTTTACTTCATCATTTTTAAACGCCTGCATAGAATTTATGCGGGTGTTTTGGCCTTTGTTGGCATGCAGCACACGTACACCGCCTTCGCCATATTTGCGCAGTAAAAACTTGTATACCTCTTCGGCCACGTTGCGGGTTTTACAAAAAACCATCAGCTTGCTAACCTCGCCTTCGGCATCTAAAATATTCTTCAGCAGGTTGATCTTGGTTTTATGGTTAGGCGCGAAGTACAGTTTCTGGTTAACCGTTTGCGCCGGCGTGGCCTGCGGCGTAACCTCTATCACGGTAGGAAACTCCAAAAAATTAGCCGACAGTTCATGCACCTTATCGCTCATGGTAGCCGAGAACAACAGGTTCTGCCTTTTTACAGGCACCACCTCCAGTATACGATTGATCTGCGGCATAAAGCCCATATCCATCATCTTATCGGCTTCATCCAACACCAGTACCTGTAAAGGTTTGGTATGAATATGTCCCGCCAGGTAAATATCCATAAAGCGGCCCGGCGTGGCTACTATAATGTCAACACCTTTTTGTATTTGTTCTATTTGAGTTTTCGGACCAAGACCGCCATAAACGGTTACTACCCGCAGGTCGGTATATTTGGCATAGGCGCGCACGTTCTCCTCTATTTGCATAGCCAGTTCGCGCGTTGGGGCTACAATAAGCGCACGGGCATGTTCGCCCTGCGCATACTTTAAACGCATAACAATAGGCAGCACATAAGCGGCCGTTTTACCGGTGCCGGTTTGCGCAATGCCCATTACATCCTGCCCGTTCATAATAGGCGGAATAGCCTTTTGCTGTACCGGAGTAGGCTCGGTATAGCCTGCATCGGCAATGGCATTTAAAATTTGCCGGTTAAATTTCAGGTCCTCAAAAGTTATAGCCATGGGGGCAAAGATAGGGTTTATAGTCGGAAAGTCCGGAAGTCGGGAAGTCCGAAAGATGATTAGTGTACGAATGTTTGGTTTGATAGCCTGCCTTTAATTCCTATTTTTACGGCCATGCAGCAGGATAAAGAGATTCAAAAATGGACATTGATAAAGGAAGAAGATGTATCGCCTAGTCCGTGGTTCCCGGTTTTAAAACACAGCGTTAAACTGGCCAATGGCAGCGTGGTTGATGATTATTATCTTTCGCCGCTGGGCGATGTGGTGCAGGTGCTTGCCCTCACCAAAAACAATGAGGTGGTGTTGGTGAGGCAATACAAACACGCGCTGGGCGAAATTTTGATTGAGCTACCGGGCGGTATGCAGCAAAAAAACAAGTCGGTTATACAGTCGGCCCTTAACGAACTGGAAGAAGAAACAGGCATTAAGGCCGAAGCCGATAAACTGATATCCTTAGGAAAAATAGCCAATAACCCTACCAAGCTTAACCAGGTTACCTATGGTTTTATTTTGTTTGATGCCGAGTTTAACACTGTGCAAAAACTGGATAGTACCGAGGATATTCAGGTTTTAACCATCCCTGCCCCACAGGTGCTGCAAATGGCATTCGATAACGAGATATGGGTTACCGATTCCTTGAATTTTATTTTGAAAGCGGCAATGAAATACCCGGAAGTGTTTGAGTTGAAGGGGATGTAAGCCGTTCTAAATAAATAATAAATGTCATTTCGAGCGATAGCGAGAAATCTTATACATGCGATCTTTCTTACATATAAGATTTCCCCTCGTTCCTCGTCGAAATGACATTTTTTATTTGTTTTCATTCAAGGCCTATCCTAAAATCCTACGAATCATGATTCAAATAATTAGGATCGCTATATTTGCTACATGGCTACTACCCTCATCAAATCAGCAACCATAGTAAACGAAAACAAACAATACGCAGCCGACCTGCTTATTAAAGACGGCCTGATAGCTAAAATTGCCCCAAACATTGACGTCCCTGCCGATAAGGTGATCAATGCCGAGGGCCTGTACCTGCTGCCCGGCGCTATTGACGACCAGGTGCATTTTCGCGAACCGGGATTGACCCACAAAGCCGATATCTACACCGAATCGCGCGCGGCGGTAGCCGGTGGTATCACTTCGTTTATGGAGATGCCCAACACCGTGCCCAACACGCTTACACAGGAATTACTGGAAGATAAATACCAGATAGCAGCGCGTACCTCGCTGGCCAACTACTCGTTCTTTATGGGCGCATCTAACGATAACCTTGACGAAGTTTTGCGCACCAACACAGCCAACGTTTGCGGTATTAAAGTATTTATGGGTTCGTCGACAGGCAATATGCTGGTAGATAATCCGGGCACGTTGGAAAACCTGTTCGCTAATTCGCCTATGCTGATAGCTACGCATTGCGAGGATGAGGCCACAATACAAAGCAACCTGGCGCATTACAAGCAGTTAATGGGCGATAACATCCCGGTGCGCTATCACCCTAAAATTCGTAGTGCCGAAGCTTGCTACCTGTCATCATCCATGGCTGTCGCTTTAGCAAAAAAACACAATACGCGCTTACACATATTGCACATATCAACCGAGCGCGAAACGCACCTGTTTGATAACACCACGCCGCTGAAAGATAAACGCATTACCGCCGAGGCCTGCGTACATCACCTGTGGTTTACCGACGAAGATTACGAAACTAAAGGCAACCTGATCAAATGGAACCCGGCTGTTAAAACCGAAGCCGACCGCGACGGCATTTTAGCCGCAGTGCTTGATGGCCGTATAGATGTTATAGCAACCGATCACGCGCCCCATACCACCGAAGAAAAAGAACAATCTTACTTAAAGGCCCCTTCCGGCGGTCCGTTGGTACAGCATGCCTTGCCTGCCCTGCTGGAGCTTCATCATCACGGCAAAATAACGTTAGAACAAATTGCAGAAAAAACAGCGCATAACGTAGCCACATGTTTCCAGATAGAAAAACGCGGCTTTATCCGCGAAGGCTACCATGCTGACCTGGTATTGGTTGATCTAAACAAACCATGGCACGTGGAGAAAAGCAATATCCTGTACAAATGCGGCTGGAGCCCGTTTGAAGGCGACACTTTCCGCTCAACCATTAAACACACTTTTGTATCGGGTAATTTGGTATGGAGCGAGGGTAAATTGGTGAGTGATGTGAGTGGACAGAGAATGAGGTTTGAACGATAGAATTAATTTATATAAGTATGTCATTTCGACCAACGGGAGAAATCTTATACGAGCGACTTAGCCCGCGTATAAGATTTCTCCTCGTTCCTCGTCGAAATGACAAAAACGTTTTAAACCTCCCCCGCTTCCACCATTTCCTTCATCTTTCCAAAAATAGCTTGCCAGTTTTGTTCTGAATGTGCTTTAGCGGCTTCGTCTTTAATATTTTCCTGGGTAATTTCAAAGGTAGTAACGCCGTCGTTCTCCGTTAAATTATAGCTAACGTTCTGGTAGTTTTGCGGCTGATCTTCGGTGCCGCCCATGCTGCTCCAATAGCTGTACTTAACGTAGGTGCCGGGGGTAATTTCCAGTATTTCACCTTTATCCTGATATTTTTTTCCTTCCCATTCACCTGTCCATGTAATGGGGCTGCCTACTTTCCAGTCGGATTGTTGGTTGGTACCAAAAAAGTACTGTTTAATAATATCCGGATCGGTTAATGCTTTCCAAACTTTTTGGGCCGGGGCGTTTATGGTTAATGATGTTTTCAGTGTCAGATTTTCCATTTTGGTGCTTGCTTTATGTTTAGTTTAACAGATGATTGATTTGTTCTGTTTCAAAAAAACTAAAGGTTTGTGACAAGGGTATGTCAGCAGGGAAACGAAAATAATGTAAAGACGCAATATCTTGCGTCTCTGAACCGAAAGCAAAGGCGACCCGACACGTGCCGATCATCTGACGTGCGAGTACAGGAGACTCAAAATATTGCGTCTCTACAGTGACAAAAAACGCTGTAGCGCCCGTACTGACAAAACAGCGCCACCAAAAAATACAATCACCTGAAAAATAGCGCTGTAGCCTGCTACACCAGGTGTAGCACTGTAGCGTGCTACGCATACAGCGCTACACTGCGCCGCATGATTGCGTTGACATTTCAGGCCAAAACCGGCATGCCAAGCTTGAGCATGATGGCTTCGGTGATGGCCCTTACGCGGTCTTTCAAAATTTCGGGTTCGAGTATTTCGGCAGCATCGCCAAACATCATAAACCAGCGCGCGAAGCCTTCGAGTGAGGTGGTTAAAAAAGTCATCTGCATGCAGCCATCCACCTCCACTTCCGAAACAAAGCCGCTGTAGTATTTCTGGTGTTCAAGGTGCGGATGCTCGCGCCTGGCCACCTTGATCACCACGGTGAACATTTGTTTTTCCTGCGCGGTTTTGGCAATGTATTCTTTCAGGGTTGGATGGTCGGCATCAAAGGTATCGTCGGTAACGGTCAGGCTCTTAATGCGGTCGATCCTGAAATCACGGTAATCATCCCGCAGCCTGCAATAGCCTATCAAATGCCAGTATCCCGACAGGTAAAATATGCCCACGGGCTCAACATAACGCTTGGTATGTTCCTGGCTATGCTGTGCAAAGTAGGCAATGGCCAGCAGGCGTTTCTGTGATATACTATGCAGTATAGTTTGTATGTGGTCGTTGGAGCCTGCGTGTTCAGGTCGTATGCCTTTCAAAACCTCGATGCGGTTGTCCATACCCTCCAACAGTTCCTTTTCGGTACTCTTCAAAATGGCCCTCACCTTGTACATCGCCGATCGGTAGTGGGTAGATGTTGAGGCATCGGTAAGGTTCTCTATGAACTTCTCTGCGGTCAAAAAAGCAGTAGCCTCCTCTTTGGTGAACATAACCGGCGGTAGTCGGTAACCATCCATAATGGAGTAGCCCACCCCCGCTTCGCCAATAATGGGGATGCCGGCCTCTTCCAAAGTCTTTACATCCCTGTAAACGGTACGCAGACTGATGTTAAACCGTTCGGCAATATCAGCGGCCTTCACCACCCTGCGCGATTGCAGTTGAATTAAAATGGCTGATATGCGGTCGATGCGGTTCATGTAGGCAAATTAGTAAAAAACTAAGTACCTTAGCATAACAATTTATCATTTATATATGGAAGACAAGATCATCACCCTGCAGTCGTTTTACGACCCGTTGCAAGCGCAGATTACGTTATCACATCTGCAAGCCGCCGGCATATCATGCTTTATAGCCGACAATAATATATTGGATGCCAACCCATTTTACAACCAGGCAGTAGGTGGTATAAAAATAAAAGTGTTTGAGCACGATCTGGAAAAATGCCGCGAAATATTAGATCAGAATTTCGACCTGGACGAAACCGCCATGAGCGATGCAGAGACCACCTGCCCGCATTGCCATTCAAATGATGTGGAACGTAACCCTATAGCCCGGGCCACCGCCTGGCACTGCCTCAGCTGCCAGCAGGATTTTGAATAGGCCGAGTATAAATTTCACTATATTGCAGCTATGTATAATCGTCGTAAATTTATCAAACTATCATCAGTAACCGCCTCTGTGGCCGCGCTTTCGGGCACGGCGCTTGGTAAGGCCGCTATAAAGGCCAACGTGGCCACAAAACCTATCGTTATTTCCACCTGGGATTTTGGTATCCCGGCCAATAAAGAAGCCTGGAAGATCCTGGAAAAAGGCGGCAGAGCGGTGGACGCGGTAGAAGCCGGCGTTAAAATTCCCGAGTCTGATTTAAAGATCACCACCGTAGGGAAAGGCGGCTATCCCGACCGCGACGGCCATGTTACCCTTGATGCCTGTATAATGGATGAGTTCGGTAACTGCGGTTCGGTAGCCGGGTTGGAGCATATAGAGCATGCCATATCGGTAGCCCGATTGGTGATGGATAAAACTCCACACGTAATGCTGGTTGGCGAAGGCGCCTACCAATTCGCGCTTGAACAGGGTTTCAAAAAAGACAACCTGCTCACCCCTGAATCTGAAAAAGCCTGGAAAGAGTGGCTCAAAACCAAAAAGTATAGTCCGGTGATGAACATCGAAAACCAAAAGCCCGGCGATAAGTATAATCATGATACCATAGGCATGCTGGCTATCGATGCCAGCGGCAATATATCCGGCGCTTGTACCACCAGTGGGATGGCCTTTAAAATGCATGGCCGGGTGGGCGATAGCCCTATCATAGGTGCGGGCTTATATGTAGATAATGAAGTAGGTGGCGCCACCTCAACGGGTGTTGGCGAGGAAGTTATCCGCAACGTAGGCAGCTTTTTAGTGGTTGAATTGATGCGCCAGGGATATACGCCTGAAAATGCCTGCAAAGAAGCCGTAAACCGTATCATCAAAAAGAAACCCGAGGCAGCGAAAAACCTACAGGTGGGCTTCCTGGCCATCAACAAAAAAGGCGAATACGGTGCCTACGCCATACAAAAAGGCTTCAGCTATGCCGTGTGCGACACGCAAAAACAGGATCTGCTGATAGACGGTAAAAGCCATTACTAATGACGAACGCAATATCATTTGAAGTTTGCGCAAACTCAATAACATCTGCACTTGCTGCCCAGGAAGGTGGCGCGGTAAGGGTGGAACTTTGCGATAACCTAATAGAAGGCGGCACTACCCCATCGCCCGGACAAATTACGGTGGCACGTAGGCTGCTGCATATCCAGCTATTTGTGCTTATACGCCCACGCGGGGCTGATTTTTTGTACAGCGATGTGGAGTTTGAAACCATGATGGCGGATATCCAATATTGCATAGATAAAGGCGCTGATGGCATTGTAACGGGCGTACTCAAAGCCGATGGCACCGTTGATATAGCGCGCAGCACACAGTTGCTTAAATTAGCTAAAGCTGCCGGCCTCAGCGCAACGTTCCATCGTGCTTTTGATATGTGTGTAGATCAATCGCAGGCTTTGGAAGAAATAATTGCGATGGGCTATGATCGTATCCTAACCTCGGGCGGCAAAAGTACCGCGCTGGAAGGTGCCCGTCATATTGCCGACCTGGTAAAACAGGCTGCCGGTCGCATTATTATTATGCCTGGCAGCGGCGTTACCGAAATTAATGCCGGCGACCTGGTGCTCTTCACCGGCGCTACCGAGATCCATGGATCTGCACAGGCACGGGTAAAAAGCCAGATGAAATATGTTAATGATCATATCCTGATGGGCAATCATGGCAACGAGTATGCTGTAGATGTAACCAGCGTAGACCGCGTGCGAAAAATTATTGCAAAAGCAAACGAAACAACTCATTAAGGCTTCAATATGTATTTACGCGCCACATTGGGGATCACATTGATGTTCATCTCGGTAAACTGTTTTGGACAGGCCAAAATGTATTTTGACAAAATTCAAGATATCTCTACCAGGCAAAAAACAGCATCAGCATTATTTAAGAGTCTTGACAGCCTAAAGCAAACCCGGCAACCTCATAATAGTAGTGTAGAGATCCTTTTTGACAGGGATGTTGATTTCGCTTACAAACATCGCAGAATAAAGGTTATTTTAAATGGTTTCCGCTATACTGTCGATCTTTTGGTAAAAAACAGCATTGTTGCTGTAAGCTCAGTATCAGTAGCTAAAGATGATATAGGGCTCTATGGTCAAAGTAATAAAAACAGGCATCCAAAAGTAGACACAACCTTAGCGATAGAATTTATTCAGGTCCGAAACAATTTTTACGGCTCGAAGAAAACTATAAAAGATCTGATAAAAGACTTGCAATTTGATGAAGATTTTGCTTTTCAGTGCGGCGAGAGCATGTCAAAAACAGATAATGGTAAATACGTAGAACGTTTGGTTAGAAATAAAAACACTAAAGCGCTAAGGGAGTTGCTTCAAAGTTTTAGCTGCGAAGAACAGGCGTTCGGAAAGGCCGGATTTGAAATGCTTGAAAAACAGAAATTTAAGGTAAGTCTGGCGGATAGGAAGCTGGTAGATCATATTACCAAACGGAACTCAGCGTTGGTGATATGCACCGGATGCTTTAGTGGTATTGTTAAACCTATGTATATTGCTGATCAAGAAAAACCTGATTAGCCATCATCGCAAAATCGAACAAGAGATAACTACCACACTATCAATACTCACTCATTCAATTATCCACTCATCCACTCCTTAAAAAAAGCTCACCGGCAAAATTACCTCCACCCTATGATGGCCGCTGCTACCCGGGTTAAAGAAATCCCGATCTAACAAATAGCTATATCGCACACCAAAAGTTAATGGTTGCTGGTTAAACCACTTCGTATCAAAATAAACTTCGGCACCTGCCGAGCGGAAATCGGCGCGAAAAGGCAGGCCGTTGGTGTAGGTATCGGTTACATGGGTATAGTCATAATACAGGTTTCCGCGGATGCGTAAAAAGTAAAGCGTATTGGCAACGCCTGCGTCAGGATAAGCTATTGGGAAGTGGTAGTTTACGCCAACTTTATCCAGAGTACGCAGGTTTTCTGCTGTGTAGCCTCGTGAAAACGGGAAGTTATTGGAAAAATTGATGGCGTTATTGTTATCCTTTTCCTGGTGAGCCCCGCTTATAACCAGGTTATGATTAGTAAAAATACCCGGCAAAAATAGCGAACCCGATATTAATAACTGGTTTGCTGAAGAGCCGCCAATAGTGTTTTTGTAATTAACAGCCAGGCTTTGACCAAAGCGCGGGAAAATATTCTTTTTAGCCTGCTGGATGCTGTTGCTAAAACTTATGTAGCTATTAAGATAAGTATAGGACCTATCCAAATTTAACTTTGCATAGGCGGCCTGCATTACGTTTTGCGAGTAATAAACATCGCTACCAATATTTAAACCGCGTATGCTTTTACCATTGCTTAAATTAAAAGGCACCACTAAGCCGGCATGTACATCGGTTTCGTCATAATAAACATGGCTGCCGTTGTAATATCCTCGCCGGTCCAACGTATAATCACCTCCTACCCTTACGTACGGGTATAGCGCGCCGTAAATTGCAGCTGCACCAAATTGCTTATAACCTTCGTCACGGTTATAATTAAAGGTTATTTGCGATTGAAAAGTGTTTAATACGTTTTCGCCTACAAGTGACAATGAATAATTAGGGTCGCTCAGCTCGGGCACCAGGCTATGAAAATTGAGCAACTGGTAGGCTTTATTGTATTTGGTA
Organism: Mucilaginibacter sp. A3364; assembly: GCF_059690715.1. NCBI lineage: Bacteria > Pseudomonadati > Bacteroidota > Sphingobacteriia > Sphingobacteriales > Sphingobacteriaceae > Mucilaginibacter > Mucilaginibacter sp. A3364. The sequence continues at coordinate 1,331,956 of NZ_JCAWED010000001.1, read as the reverse complement.
ACCGGTAAGGACTGGGTTTTAGTTGTATTGGTTAGGTTACTTAATTTATCCTTTGTTAAGGCTGTAATACCAAACCCAGGCAACTGGCCCGGTAGTTCATCAAGTAATCTTGCAAAATGTAGCGAGCTTCTGTCAGCCTTATTTAAACGGTAGCCGTAAGCGGTAAACTCAACCCAGGCCAGCTGCGTTTCGGTAGCGGTTGGCTGGTAACGGTTAAGCGAATTTACGTCCCGGTCTATCTCGTAAAGTTTCACACTACTTATGCTTAGGGCAAATAGTTTATCATTTATACCCGTTGTTGCTGAAAAATACAGCATATCGCCCCGCAAGGTTGGGAAACCAATTAGCTGCGATGAGAAAGGCAATAGGTATTTAACCTCGCCTGTGCTGATGGTTATAAGCGCTACCGTCATTTTACCATCGGCATTACGCACCGGCGAAATGATCTGTGTGTCGTTATAAAACTTTGGATAAGTAAAGAAAAGGTTTTGCGTATTTGGTATTTGCACCTGCACCTTGCCGCTTTCGGCATTCATAACATGCAACTGGCTTTTGCCTGCGTTTACCTGCACCACCACAATACGGCTTCCATCGGCACTAAAAGCAGGCGAAAAATATTTGGTATGCTGTGTTAAACGCTCCTCGTGCCCGGTATTAATATCCAACACCCGTAACTCGCTGTAATCGCGGAAACCCCAGCGTACGTTAGGATTATAAGCGGCATACACTATTTTGCCATTGCGGTAATCAAAATAATTATCAAGCGAGCGTGAACGTACACTTATCTTGCTTTCTTGATCGCCCCTGGCCAGTACAAATTGCGGCAGCTTATCATAAGTGGTTTTCATATACACCAATGTGCTATCGTCCACAAAAGCCGGGTATTCAATATTGGCTATAAAATGCTGGTTGCTTTTAAAGTTGGTAGTTTGTTTATCTGCTTTATATTGTTGTTTAAAGTGGTTAAAAGCATCTGTTCTGAAATGGGGAAAATCAGCGCCAGAATATTGCTTAACAGCCTTCTGCATAGGGTAAAACAAACCTTTGTATGATGCCGCGTCATGAGTAACCTTACCCCAAAAATCATCACCATATTTTTCACGCCCGTAAGCTACCATCATATAGCCCATAGGGTACCAGTTGGGTATAAAATCGCGTAGCGAGCCATTGCGCAGTTTCATCCAGCTGTAATCTTTACCGGCGTTCCATAAGGCGCGGTAGCCGTTGTAAAAATAAGGCATACGGCCACGGCCTTGCTGGCTTACCAGGGTTTCGTTAAAAACGGCATCGCCCTCAAAAAACCAGTCGGGTATGGCAATATTATTGGCAATGGCCTGGCCGCCTTGTCCAAATAATACGCTTAACGCTTTGGAAGCACCTACCCTGAAATTGTTATACTGTTGTACATGCCTGAATTCGTGTATGGCCAATTGGTCGGCCCAGGGCAGGCTACCTATTTCAAAGCTATTTTGCTCGGGTGTTAAATAAAACTCGCTACGGAACGGCGCCAAACCCACATAAGCGTTTGATATAGTGGTTTGCCCGTGCAGCAATACGCTTATCTTTTTTTGCTTGTTGCCTAGCGTTGGCAGTGTAATGGCGTTTATCTTCTCAATAATTTCCGCTACGCGGAAGGCGCTTGAATCCAACCCCTGCGAAAATATAACTTTGGTAGTAGGCGTATTTACCTGCTGCCACTTAACCGATGGCGGATTGCCGCCAAACTGCTGCGCATTTGCCGAATTTATACAGCCAATTAATGCCAGAGCTACAGCGCCCGACTTAAAAATAATAGCAAAGGGGTATTTTAACATGCGTTACAATTGTATTGCAATTTGCAAAAAAATACGCAAGCTAAAAGCCCAATTCACAATAACATGACATACCATCACCTAAAACTAGCTACATTTGCCACTTGTTATAAATAAGCAATGGCTAAAGTTTCTATAAACCTGGCAACAGGATCTATACAAAAAGAAGAGATTATAGTAGGTATTGACCTGGGTACTACCAATTCGCTGGTAGCATTTATCAACCCGGATAAAAACCCGCAGGTAATAAACGATACCGGCAAAGGTGTTTTGGTGCCGTCCATCGTGCATTTTGGTGCCGCAGGCGAAGTTACCGTAGGCAATGAGGCGCGCGAGTATCTGACTACCGATCCACACAATACTATATTTTCGGTTAAACGATTACTGGGCCGGTCATATAAAGACATTGAAAATTATAAAGACTTTTTTTCATACAAAGTTATCGATGACGATAGCGAGAGCCTGGTAAAAATTAAAGTGGGCGATAAATACTACACGCCTATTGAGCTTTCGGGCCTGATATTAAAAGAACTGAAAGCCCGTGCCGAGCACGCTTTAAAAACCCCGGTTAACCGCGCGGTTATTACGGTGCCCGCTTATTTTAACGATTCGCAGCGCCAGGCTACGCGCGATGCCGGTAAACTGGCCGGGCTGGATGTGTTGCGTATTGTTAACGAACCAACGGCAGCGAGCTTGGCTTACGGCATTGGCTTAAACCCGGAAGAAACTAAAACCATAGCCGTTTACGATCTGGGCGGCGGTACGTTTGATGTATCTATCCTGCAAATACAGAATGGCATATTCGAGGTACTATCAACCAATGGCGACACCTTTTTAGGTGGCGATGATTTTGACCGCGCTATAGTTGATTACTGGGTGGAGAAAAACCAGTTAAATAAAGCCGAACTGGCAGCCAATAATGAACTATCGCAACAGCTGCGTTTAAAAGCCGAAGAAGCTAAAAAGGCTCTATCGCACCAAAGCATTTTTAATGAAAAGATAGGTGAAATATGGTGCACTTTAGATAAGCAGATATTTGAAGGCCTGATACTACCAAAAGTACAGCAAACTATTAAAGCCTGCGAAAATGCGCTTAAAGATGCCAAATTAAGCGTAGACCAAATTGATGAGGTAGTTATGGTAGGCGGATCGACCCGTACCGCACTGGTTAAAAAAATGGTGGCCGAGTTTTTTAAGCGCCCCGTACATGATAATGTAAACCCGGATGAAGTTGTTGCCCTTGGCGCTGCCATACAGGCCGATATTTTGGCCGGCAACCGTAAAGATATTTTATTGCTGGATGTTACGCCGCTATCCCTGGGTATTGAGACCATGGGTGGTTTAATGGATGTGATCATCCCGCGTAACAGCAAAGTACCAACTAAAGCGGGCCGCCAGTACACCACATCAAAAGATGGCCAGGTAAACATGAAAATTGCCGTTTACCAGGGCGAGCGCGATCTGATCAAGGAAAACCGCAAGCTTGCTGAATTTGAACTAAAAGGCATACCCGCTATGCCGGCAGGTTTCCCGAAGGTTGATATTAACTTTTTGCTGAACGCTGATGGTATTTTAAAGATCCAGGCTATTGAACTGCGATCAGGTGTTAAGCAGGAGGTTGAGGTTACCCCAACCTACGGCATTACCGACGACCAGGTTGAGCAAATGCTGATGGACAGTATTACCCACGCTAAAGACGATGTGGCCCAACGCATGGTGATTGAGGCCCGCACTGAAGGTGAGCAAATGATTTACACCGTTGAACGTTTCCTGGAGAAGAACGGCACGCATGTGTTTGATGATGAAAAAGTGGAAACACTTCGATTGATAGAAAACCTCAGATCGTTGTTAACTACAGGCGACAAAGACCAGATCCATAAAGCTATTGACGAATTGAACGAATATACCCGTCCGTTTGCCGAGCGTTTAATGGATACGGCGATAAGCCATGCGATGAAGGGGAAGAGTATAGAATAAAGAATGTTTAATTATTTTTGATCCACGAAACACTAATCATGAATTTTCGCTGCTTTTTCAAAGCTTTATTACTTCCAATTTTTTTTCTCCCAGCTCATCGGGTCGCTGCTCAAATTTCTGTTACGCCAATTATAGGATTTGATTTAAGAGACCATTCCAGGATGAAAGACATGGAATTTGGTATTAAATCCGACAAAAACTATAAACAAGACTTCACCGTTTTTTTTAAAGACAGTAGTAAAGTTGAAGTTCCATCAAAGCTTTTTTTTGATGAAGTAAGCAAGAAAATTTATTTATTACTGATAGATAAACAATACCCGAAAAACGACGCCCGCCGGGAACGAAAAATTTATGCCAATGAAACTTTAAAGATATCGCGCATACAATTAAATAGAAATTATGAGGTGATAGAAAAAATAGAAATAGTTGGAATACCTGCAGATAGTTGTTGGTTATTTCAGAGTGTTGAAGGTAAAATAAAAGCATATTCATTTCTCAGCATCCGCGACAAAAACAACTCAAGTTTAGTTCCGGAAACAATTCGGGCTGTTCAATTAGACAATGGTCCCATAGTTGAAATTAACGAAGCGAACTTAACACCTATGGTAGGTCGCAACGAATATGTTTTAGCGCTAATCAGGCAAAAAAGGTATTACGAGGCTATAAAGCAATACAATAAAGACTTTGAAAAAGCCAACAAAAAATAACAATAAAGGCCCCGATATTCGGGGCCTTTTCTTTTTAAATACTATTAATAGCTTCCTGTTCTTTCAGGGCGGCTACGTTGTTTTTGTTGCTGAAGGTATCTGTTTGGCTAGCGAAATCTTCAAGCAATCCCGCTATCGAATCCAGGTTATCCGCTACGCGTTGGTGCATATCGGGTAAAACTTTTTCCAGTCTTTTATCGCCCAGGTCCATGTTATCAACTTCTATTTTAGTCAGTTTTTGTACTATGGCCTGTTGGCTGTTTTTCAAGTCTTCCAGTTCGTGGACTATCTTTTCCATTAGTCCGAATTTTTTCAAAGTATCCATCGTGATATTTTTTAAATTAATAAATAGATGTACCCTACCTTAACCAAAAACCGTTCCGATTTGGAAATATCAAGAATAACTAATAATTTAGTTATATGAAATCTATCCTATCTGCCCTCTTATTTTTTGCTGTCGCGATGCCTGTCGCGTTAGCACAACAAGCCCGCAAAGCCGATGACGCTTTATTGCTTGATCACTATCAAAATCAACGTTTTGCCGAGGCATTTAGCTATTTAAAGGGCATTTACACCGAACCGGTTACTGATAAAAAAGAATTGGCTAACCTAGCTTACACCGCGTCCATGAGTGGTAAGCTGCCCGAGGCCGAAGGCTTTTATCAGCGTATATTGGCAACAGATACAGCAAACAAGGCAGTACTGTTCAATTTAGCAGGCATTAACAAGCGCCGCGGCAACAATGCCAAAGCCGAGATCTATTACCGTAAAATATCCCAGATAGATACCACCAACTTCAGCGTTTATGATAACCTGGCGCAGTTGAGCCATGATAAAGGCGACCTGACCGGCCAATTATACTTTCTGCAAAAAGCTAACAAATTAAACCCTACCGATGGTGATGTGGCTGCCGATTTGAGTAACCTGTACATTAACCTGAAGCAATTCGCGGTAGCCGAAAGGACCTTAAAGCAAGCCATAGCTGCCGACGCTGAAAACATCGTATTACAACAAAGCTTACTGAAACTCAGCTACGCCCAAAGCCAATGGCCCCAAACTATCACTACCGGCGAGCAATTGCTGATACTGGGCGATAGCTCCACCTCAACAGTAGCCAAACTGGGCCGGGCCTATTATCAAACCAAAAATTACAAATGCGGCGTAAACATACTAACTGCCCTACCCGAAATAGCCCAAAACGAAACGACGGCCTACCTGGCCGCCGTGTGCTATAAGCAACTTAAAGATCATAAAAATGCAATAGTTGAGTTTGAGCATGCCGTTAAACTTAGTGTTTCGGCTAATACAGGCACCTACTATAATGAAATGGCTGACAGCTATGAAACACTCCGCCAGTTTAAAACAGCCAAAGTGAAGTATGAAAAGGGGTTATTATATGATGAGAGTCCGCTGGCTTATTACTACCTGGCCAACCTTTACGAAACCAAGCTAAAAGATAGAAAGAACGCCCTGAAATACTTCATGAAATACCTGGCAGGAAAACCAAACGCCGAAAAGCAGAAGGACTACATAGCTTATGCCGAAAGCCGGGTGGAGATTTTGAGCGGGAAGTAAGTCTGGTTCTGGCCGTTACCGCTGCATCAACCTCGCAACGTATTTGCCAATAATATCAAATTCCAAATTAACCACACTCCCCTCCCGCACATTATGCAGGTTAGTATGCTCATAAGTATAAGGTATGATAGCCACCGAAAAGCTATTGGCTTGCGAGTTAACCACGGTAAGGCTGATCCCGTTAACGCAAATAGAGCCCTTCTCAACCGTCACATTGCCTTGAGCGGCATCGTATTCAAATGTATACTCCCAACTACCCTCAAGCGCTTTAAATGCGGTGCAGGTGGCTGTTTGGTCTACGTGGCCTTGTACTATGTGGCCATCGAGGCGGGCGTTCATTTGCATGCAGCGTTCCAGGTTAACAGGTTCACCGGTTTTTAAGTGGCCGAGGCTGGTTTTGTTCAGGGTTTCTTCAATGGCGGTTACGGTGTGCGTACCATCGGCAACAGCAACCACGGTAAGGCAAACACCATTATGCGCTACGGATTGATCTATCTTTAAATCGTTTGAAATAGCCGACGCGACCGTAATATGCAGGTTGCCTTGCTCCTGCTGTAGATTAGTTATTTTACCCAGTGTTTCTATAATACCTGTAAACATACCCTCTGTGTATCCTCCATTGTAAAATGCGAAGCGAAGTTATACATCTGCGCGAAAACTTTTGTCAGCCCCGTATATTATTTATATAGTTGGCGCCTGTTCATAGATAGTCCACAACTGGGCCTGCGAGTTTGATTTTTTGGCCATGATTATGGCCGAGTTTACGGCACCTTTCTCGTCTGCGGGCGTTATGTATAGCTCGGTACCTTTTAGTTTGATGAGGTAGGTATCCTTTTTTACTTTGATAAATTCGTATTGTTGCCTGGCATCATTATCCACCAAAGGTTGTTCTTCAAAGGCTACCTGGTCGGCAATATCGGCAATGGGTTGAAAGGTTTTTCGCGTCAGCAAATTTTGTAGTTGATAGGTGTTGGTACCGGTATTTTTAAAATTCCAGGTCATGCATTTCCAGTTTTCAGGATAGTATGCAACCAGCGGTGTTCCGTTTTGCGAACGTGCATCTTTCACCCGCAACAACATGCCTGTTTGCACATTTTTTATGGCATAGTTTCCTTTAATATCCTGCGCAAATGCACCTACCGAAGCTGCTATCAACACAAGCATTACAAGTACCTTTTTCATATTATTCACTATTGTTATCAAATCTTTAACCGGCAAACAAAATCCTACTGCTTAGGGTTGTTGGTTAAAGATAAAAAATTTAATTATGATAAATCCGGCACAAATTAGCCTAACCCAGGCCGATGGCACCGCAAGGCGCGTAATTATTGAACCTATACTGGAAAAGGTTAGTAACGAACAATTAAAAGATACCGGCATGTACAAAGTTTATAAAGATGCTTTTGGCGACGAAAGCACCTTGTTTACCGAGCCCAAAGAAATTGACGAACAAAAAGACAGGCTGCCCGACAACCAGAACCCCGACTACATAGGCACCATAACCCTTAAGGGCAGCGACTGGATATGCGATTGCGAAATACTAGGCATGGCCGAAAAACAGGAGCTGATAGATTATATACTAAGCAAGCACCAAACTGTTAAGAGCTGAATATGACGGCCACTATGTTTGCCGGCACCAGCGGCCTGCTTACGCCCATCCCTAAACGCGATTTTCCGCCTGAGCATCAGGACAAATCGCGTTTAGCATATTATGCCACGCTGTTTAACAGTATTGAAATTAATAGCTCGTTTTACAAAACACCAAAACCCGCCACCGTTGCCAAATGGGCCGCCGAAGTTACGCCGGGTTTTAAATTCACCTACAAGCTTTGGAAAGAAGTTACCCATAACAGATCACTATCGTTTGATGCCTTCCATGTAAAACAATTTATGGAAGCTATTAATCATGCCGGCGATCATAAAGGTTGCTTGCTGGTTCAGTTTCCGCCAAGTACTACGGTGGCCGGCGCTGTGCAACTGGAAAACCTGTTATCAACCATAAAAAATATTGACGACCAATGGAAGACGGTGGTCGAATTCAGGCACCCATCATGGTACCAGGATAATGTTTATGAATTGCTGGAGAGATACAATTCAAGCTTTGTGCTGCATGATATGCCGGCATCTGTCTCTCCACTACAACCAATAAGTGATGATGTAGTGTACGTACGCTTCCATGGCCCGGGCGGCAAATACCGCGGCGGTTACGAGGATGATGTTTTATACGAATACGCACTCTATATCAAAGAGTGGCAGCAAGATGGGAAAACCGTTTATGTTTACTTTAACAATACCGCTGGCGATGCATTGAACAATTTGATCACGCTAAACAGCTTTGTTAATTCGGCAGATTAATCGTCCAGCTTTTTAGAAATGCTTTTGATGGATCTGTCAAGGCATTCGCTCGAATCTAACAGGTAATCTTCGATCTCCTGGTATGATTGCTGTTTGTTATCGCTGTGCTTTACAATATTGATCAGGCCTAATATGTTGGATAGGTGTTTACGCACTTCATGCGAGTTGATGAAAGATAGTTCTTCGCGCTTGGTATCAAAAAGCAATTTTTCATAATACTGTTTCTGCCTGCTGTTACGGTATATCATAAACACCATACCGCTAAATAAAACGGCAATTACGATGATAAAAATAAGCCACACCCGCTCGCGCTTGTAATTTTGCTCTTTTTGAACGTACTGCCCCTGCATCTCATCAATTTTTATTTGCGATGAAATGTTGCCCATTTGGGTAAGGCGGTTTGTTTGATCAGTAGCGTGCTGCAATGCGGTTTTAAAATGGTCGGCTGCCAGGGCTTTGTCGCCCTCCTGCTCGGCTATTTTCCCCAGTAACTCGTATAGGTGCGTAGTTATTTCGGGGTGATGTTTAACCTCGGCACGTAACAAAAGCATATTGATCACTTTTTTTGCCGAATCGGCCCTGCCCGCATGATAGTATGATTTTGCCAGGCTTTGCCAGTCCTTCACATCAAACTTGTAGGTGGTGTCCTTCCTTAACGTTAATATCTGATTAATGGCACCCTTATAATCGTGCTGCAAAATAGCCAGGTAATAATCTGTACGACTACGAAACATCGCTATCCGGTAAGTACCATCCTTAACTCCGTGCAATACCAGGTTATACTTCTTCAACGAATCAAGATTCTTCATCCTGAAAAAGTTTTCGGCTTTGTTAATATACACCACATTTTGCAGGCGCTGTTGCTCGGCCAGTTGGGTGTGGTTTAGCATATTTTGCGCCTCTTCCAGGTAAAATAAGGATTGGCTGTAAAAGCTATTTTTATAATAAATGTCGGATATGTTGATATCAATTGTAACCTGTAAGTGAGGTTCATCCAATAAAATAGCTTCTTTATTAGCCATCCGGAAACTGGATACCGCTTCAATATTGCTACCCATCCCGGCCTGTATAAAAGCCAGCCGACTAAAAAAAGTGTACAGCAAAAAATGATCATCAATTTTGGCAGCCTCATCAATGGCCTGCCCTACGGTGTTTATTGACGCTTTGATCTTTCCGTTACGATGCAGATAGATGGATCGGATAAAAAGGCTTAGTATCGCGTGGTTGGGTACCTCATACTTCGTCATCAGGCTTTCCAGTTCCCCGCTATCTGCCTTGAAACCTTTAAGCGGCATGTTCTCAAAGCGCGATCGGACAAATTTTACCAGGTCTTTTTCCTGCAAATCTTCGTCTTTAGTTTGGAAGATACGGATCAGTTCGGCGTTTTTTATTAACTGCGATCGGGCATCGGCAGCAATAAAAAATAGTAAGAAGAAGAGATAAAGTCTGATCTTATTAAACATGAACCGTATTTTACATAAAAATACAGTTCATGTTGTAATTACAAAATTTACAAGGGGTTAATCGTAAAATTAGCGCTGTTCGTTGTAAACCTGCAACTCGGCTATTGATGGCGTACGGCTATAACCTACTATTTTAATACGCACCTTATTGGCCCATACGCGATTAAAACGATGTATTTTAATATTACTTGTTTTGTCGCCATCCAAAATCGGCTTCCACTCGCCCGCGGCAAAATACTCCAGTTTGTATTTATTAATGTTGGCGCGGCGTTCGGCTATAGCGATGGTGTTGATGGCGGTTTCGCTTTTAAAGCTTATTTCCAGCCATGGCTCCTTCACGGTCGGGCTCGATGTCCACGACGTGTTAAAACTGTCATCGTTAGCAAAATCACTAATGTTCATATCATCGCTCCAGCTTGAATTGGCGGGCTTGTTAATAGCCAGGTTTGATGAAATAATAGGTGCGTCCAGATCAGGCAGTGCAGCCAGCGGCCCCTCATTCTTCCAGGCATCGCCAATCGCTTTCAAGCCCGCAATGGCGTTATCATCAAACAAACCATCTTTGTTTGGCGCCACATTCAATATAAAATTACAACGATCAGCATTCAAAGTTTTTAGCTGGCTAACCAGGCTTTCGGTAGTTTTTACCGCAGTGGTCGGGAAATCAGATTTCCAGAACCATGAGCTTTGTATAGGCAAACAAGCCAGTGCCGGCATGGTGTTGCTGCCCGCGTCCATACGCTGACCGGCGCCCATTTCGTAAGTTTTAATATCGGTATAATACATACCCAGCTTAGGGTATTTGGCACCGTTCAGGTCCATAATTAAACACTCGGGCTGTAGTTTTTTTACCAGGTGATAAATATCCTCAAACGGGATATCATCATAGCTAATGCGCGACCACGGCGCATCCCAGCCATCAATAACCAAAGCCTCTATCTTACCATATTTGGTTAGCAATTCGGTTATCTGGGTTTTCACCATTTCAATATGGCCTGGCTGTATCTGGTTAGGCCTAATTTTGTGATGCGTATCCAGGATAGAATAATACAACATCACCTTTAAACCATTTTTGCGGAAAGCATCAACATACTCCTTCACCACATCGCGTTTAAAAGGACTGTTCATCACATTATAATCCGTGCTTTTGGTATCCCAGATACAAAAGCCGCTGTGGTGCTTGGTAGTTAAGCAACCGTAGGTCATGTTGGCAGATTTGGCGGCTTTGGCCCATTGGTCGGCATTTAACTTTTTAGGATTGAACAGCGCCGGCGATGCTTCGGGATCAGGCCAGTCTGCATCGGTATAAGTTGGAATGTTGAAGTGAATGAACATACCAAACCTCAGGTCGATAAACTTTTGTTGCAATGCCTTTAAGTTTGAGGCATCGGCATTTACCTGTGCGTTTGCCGAACCCACAAGTGTTGCAGTCAGCACCATCAACAATACTGCTTTACGTGAAAAAACTTTCATTTAAATTGGTTAAGTGTAGCTATTTATAATTTTCGCAGGCCACTCCCAATGGCCTGCTGAGGCAAATATTATAAAAATTTTCGCACTTTGCAATCGATTGCATAATATTTTTTCAGGGTAAATTAAATATTAAGCAACTGTGTAAAAGCCACCTATATAATTAATAAAATAAGGTTTTGTAAATTGGCGGTTAATTCGTAAAATTGCAGCCGTAAAACGGATACGTTTTATCTGCGCCTATAGCTCAGTTGGTTAGAGTAGAAGACTCATAATCTTTTGGTCCCTGGTTCGAGCCCAGGTGGGCGCACAAACAAAAAGCCGCTTTTCTGTCACGCAGAAAGCGGCTTTTTTCATTTATGTTGGCGTTGCATGCGGGCCTGTGCCGTAATGCCCCCGGCCTGTTCGTTCGTTACCATGGCGAACACTTTGAACGGGGCGAACAGTCCACTCCGCACGTTATTGAGAGCGTTAGCGTAGTAATCTTCACGTAAGCTGACAATATTTATAAGTCACGTCCTGTTGATTGGTAATGATGTATTGGCTTTGTAAGGTTCCGCTATTTGAAAGAACGCGCCCTTCGGGGTTACCGAAGTACGCTAAGGTACTGTTTTTAAAGGTAAGATGTAGGAAATGAAAAAGCCCAACCGGGTGGGTTGGACTTTGTATTAATTAATTTATCGCTTCGGTAGCATAGTCGTCCGAAGTCGGAGACATTCGGACAGCGGACACACTACGGACAACAGAAACACTACAGACACAAAGGTCAAAGTGCGTATTATTCTCTAAAGTGACAGATTATTTCCTTTCCTGATTTTGCTTTCACTAAAATTATATCATATTGACTTGCCCTTTTGTATAAAGAATCACCTACTTGAACATTCGATTGTAATCGAGGCCAAAAATGTGCTAAATTGTGTTCCTCGTTCTTGACCGTGACATACATCGCTTGTTTTATATCTGTCCTAACAGCATTTACTTTTCCCTTTAGCGACATTAGGTAAATATCAAAATAATAAAATTTTACCATCGCAGATACTATCGCGCCAGCGATAATGATTATTATAATTACTGTTAACTTCATTTTAAATTTTTCCATAATATTTATTAAAACTTTTGACCCATAATTGGATATGTCTGACTAATACCGAGATAACCGCCTAAAGATAATCCTCCACTTACCCCCGTTGTTATCCAAGTAGGTTGGTAGCCAGTGTTCGATACAGAAACGGTCGCCCCTCCAAGCATTTTTCCCCCTAGTTCAATTCCGCTTCCTAAATAGTCTGGATATCTTATATCATTAGCATTTAATGATAAATGTCTACTTCCTGAAACCCCTGCTGAAAGATCGGCGTATAATCCAACTCGCTGCGATAATTTATACGACGAATAGATTCCGGCATCAGGTCCTCTTAGCAAAAAGTGCACTTCATGACTTGCTCCGTTACCACCACCAAAAACAAGCGAATAGTTTATGTTTAAATTAATCATATCAGGAATTGTTCCTCTCATAGCCTCACTATTCCAGATTTTACTCCAGATACTTTCGCCCGCCTGACTCTCCCAATAAGCGTCATAACTTGCACGTGTTTTCTTTAATATAGATGACTCACGGTTACTGCTATTAATGTTGATTTTAACTTCATCAAGTACTACACCGTTTGTAAAGCTATTGTAAGCAGAATAAGCTTGCTGAACTTCGTAGCCAGTGAAATGGTCTTGAGAACGATCATTTATAAAAGTTTCCCAAAAATCACCATAATTTGGAGTTAGCTTCGCCTGATCATCCAATGCCGCATATAGCCCGGCGTGAAATACCCGCCACCACCACCAAAAGCTACGTAAGAAGCAAGTTCATAATCACTTTGAACTGATTCAAAGCGTGTTCTATACCTGCCATCTTCACCCGGCGTAAGTAGGTTCCCTAACGGATCATTAAAAATTATAGGATTATTGCCAGAATAGCTGTAAACAGATAAGGACACCGAGGCTTCCATATCAGGGTCAACCCCAGTCCATCTGCCCAATGCCTGGTCGTAGTTACGATAGAAAGTTTGCATCAAAGCCGGCACATCACCAAAATCATCCTGCAATTCACTGCCTCCGTTGTACAGGTTTTTGTTAGGGTTAGTACCGGGTGCAATCCCACCCGTCATTATCAACCCAAAAGCATAATAACTATTCTCCTGAATAACCTTAGCACTGCCGCCATCGTTAATAAAAGTAACCCGGGCATTGCCTTGCTGGTCGGTAATGATGTATTGGTTTTGTAAGGTTCCGCTATTTGAAAGAACGCGCCCTTCGGGGGTACCGAAGTACGCTAAGGTAGTGTTTTCGTGAAGGAAAGTAAGTTTGGATGTAATGAAAAAGCCCAACCGTTTGGTTGGGCTTGTAGCTGTAAGCATGAAATATTTTAGGACGAAATTGTAAACTTCGACCAGTAGGACGAGTTTATTTAGATATATCAGTCAAATATTGTGCTATTAATTTATTATCAGGTGTTTCGGAGAACACTAATATTAAGTTTTCTCTTTTTTCCAACATTACAAATTTCGTTAAGACCTTGAGTCGGAAATTTTTTCGTTTAGATTTTTTTATAATATCTATAGCTTTTTTTAAATCAGAATCTCGACGAAAGGACATCGATATAATTCCCAAATGAGTATAGTCATCACCTATTATTTGAAAATTTGTAGATTCTATAAAACAAAATTGATTAAACAGATTAGTATTGAAGTCGTTATTCAAAAAATTAACCACATCCTTCGGTGTCTGTTTGTTGTCACGAATACTGTATCGTCGATTCGTCAAATGCATTGTTTTAAACTTTCTTAATATTTCATTGACATTTTTCGTTTTACTAATACAATTAATGTTGGTGCTGTCAATAATATTTTGTGCACTGGCATTGACAGCCAGCAACAATAAAATAATGCTTACAATTTTTATCTTCATCTTCTTAATTGGGTTTATATTTATATATCGTAACAGGAGGTCTCACTGCTTGTTGATAATGTACATTCATGGTTCCTGAAGAACCTAATTGCGATAATGATTTTGCTCCTGAAAGTTCCAAAAGATAATTATTAAATTGTACAAAACCCGCTCTCTCGCTCCCGCAAGCGTCCCCGCTTGTGGTTAAGCTGCTTGTTCTTCGTAGAGATTGCTTCGTACCTCGCAATGACGCGTGATGAGCGTGGTGCCCCCGGAGAGGCTCGAACCATCGTCTCCTTTCTGTTCGTTCGCCCCCCAACCAAACACTTCGAACACCCCAAACATCTACACCACCTTAAACCCCAGCAACCAATCGGCTATATCAATGCCGTTATATTTATGCGGGTCGCCGTGGTAGCGGGCCATGCGGAACTCGGTACCGGGCAGGCGCGTTTGCAGTTGTTGCATGCGTTGTTCCCACTTGGTGTAGGCCGCGCCGGCATCGGGGAAAAGCAGCACTTCGCGGCCGTGCAGGGCCTTGCATTTTTCAAACGTTAAGCCTTCCAGGCTGCCTGCGGCAAGCCAGCAATACTGCGGCAAGTAGGCCGATGCCAGTATGGCTGTTTTCTCGCTCTCCACAATACATACCATGTTGTTGTGGTTATCGTCTAAAAGGTGTTCGCCGAAGAAGCATTGTTTTAGTCTGAAGTCTGTAGTCGAAAGTCCGGGGTCGGCGCTTGATGACTTTTGACTACCGACTTCAGACTTTTGACTCAACAACGTATGCACCCATGTAATGTGCGCGTAAGGTTCTTTAACGCGCTTGCCGGTTAGGCCGTCGTACAGCATAATTTTGCCGGTGCGCACCTTGTCGTCGCGGTCAACCTGCCAAAAAATGGTAGCGCCGGGCCAGCGTTTTGAGGTGCCTATGTGGTAATCGTCTATCAGCCTAAACACCGTTCTGTCATCAAACAGGTTGTACAAAAACTGCACAAAGTAATTTTTGCCGTAGCGTTTCAGGGTTTTATAAACCATTTCGTGCGGTATGGTGCTTGGCTTTACTGCTGGCGGAGGTATCCATTCGGGCTTAAAGCCTTTTGGTTTTGCATTGGGGTTGGCGGCAAAGTATTGCCTGGGCGTGTAATGGTAATTACAATGATCAAGGCGGTCGCACTTGCCCACATGGTCGGCCAGGTGGGTGTTGGTGTGCGCGTCAATATAGCGGGTAAACTTTTTATGCTCGCCGCATGCCGGGCAGGTAAAGCGGGTACGCGGGCTTACGTAAGGTTGCAGGATGTAACGATGGGTACTCATTGCTGATTAGGTGGAGAGAAGTGTTCGTTTGTTCGAAGTGTTCGGGCCTTGAGCAAACGAACACCTTTTGGGTTAATAAAGGCTTTTTTGAGCCGCAGCTTTCAGCATGCGGTCAACCTTGGCAAAGTGGATGCCAAGCAGGGCGGCAATTTCGCGCAGGCTTTTGCCTTCTTCTTTAAGGGCAACGGCTTGTTCCACCATTTTTTCATTCATGGCTTCGTTGCGCTTGCTTAGGTGTTCCCACTCTTTACCGTAGCTTAAAAACTCGTACTGCAAAAAGTTGTGGGGTTTGGTTATGGCAAACAGGCATACCTTATCGGCACCGTAAACCTGCTCGGTGTTACGTTGTTTTATTTGCTTAAGGTAACGCACGCTGTTGTCAACCTGGCTTTCGCCAATGGCAAACGAGCTGTCGCAAAAGTTCATCAGCATTTTACTGCCCTGCAAATCATTACGGGTAATGGGTTGGGTCATGTCGCGCTTTGGGGTGTGGGCCAGTACCAATATGCTCAGGCCGTACTGGTTTTTTAACGATTTAAGGTGCTTCATCAGCGGCAGCGCATCCTTGGCTTGCTCGTTCTCGGTACCTAAATAGGTAATGTTATCAATCACTATCACCTTGGCCTTGGTTTGTTTGATAGATCGCTCTAAAGCATAGTTAAGGTACTGGTTAAAGTTGTTGAAGCCTTCAGGAAGTTCCATGTCATGCAGCTGGCCACGGAAAAGGTCATCGCGAAAGCGGTAATGATCGGCAAACTCGTGGCTATAGCGTGCTTCAAGCTGTTTGCTGGTAAGCTCAAAATCGTAATACAATACCGGTTGGGCTTCACCCTCGAACTCAAACGGTGCAATGGGCACACCACGGTTTATAGAGTTGGCAATTTGCACGGCAAGTATGGATTTGCCCAGGTTACTATCAGCAAACAAGATGCATAGTTCGCCCTCGTACCAAAATTTATCAAAAAGCATTTTAGGTACTTCGTGACTGGCGGCTTCGGCAAGCCAGGTGTTGGCGCTTCGTATGCGGAAAAGGTCGTCGCTTTGCTCAAGGTTTTGCATGTCTTGCTGCCATTGCTCGCATTCGGCTTTAAGCGCCGCAATGGCCGCTTGTGGGGTTGATTGGTTTAGTTCATCAAAATTCATGGTATGGTAGGATTAAAAATTTGCAGATTTTTAATAAAATACCCCTCCTACAGCACCTACAGTAGGTAAGGCTGTGCTTGCGCGTGGTAAGCGGCAACTGGTATGTTATGTAAGTGTTTGTGGTGTTCGTTCGAAACAGAACCGAACGGCTAAAACAGGCCGAACACCCAAAATTGAATTATACAATGCGTAGGGAAGTACTACGAGTGAGGGTTATATTCATTACAAATATAAAGAAAAATCTTTATAAAACAAGAGAAATCTTTAAAATAATATTGTTCGTTTGTTCGGAGTGTTCGGGGTGTTCGGAAAGGTGGCGAACGAACACCTATTACACCTTTATTTAAGAATGATCATATCCCAAACCTTTTAAACCACCACAGAAAACGCTTTGCTGCGCACAAAACAAAAGCCGCCCTCTGTAATACAGTGAGCGGCTTTTGTTTATTTACATGGGCGTTGCCTGCGGCCCATGCTATACGCTTATACGCCTGCAGGCCTTAAGCGCGGCGCCTGCACTGAGGCCCTCGAAGTGGCCGGTATCCGCTCCTATCACTAACGCGGGGATGCGCGGTGGTAAAGTGGCAAAAGTTATTAACTTACTTTATTAAATATGGTCTCCCACAAACGCTCCTCACCAAACAAGGATGAGGCCGATTTTGCTTTAGCCTGTACAGAAATAGACCGGCCATCGTTGCTCAACGTCCAAACCTCGGTTACGTTAAAAAATTCTTTTTTATTCTGTATCGTTACGTAAAGGCTTGAGTTAATAGTCACCGTTTTTCCATCAGCCGATAACTTTACGGTAAACTTCTTTCCTTTTCCGTGCCCACCATCAATTTGGCTTGCTTTACCGTCAAAGGTCATTTTCTCGCGGCTTGTGGCAAAATTTGGGGTCATAGACGAGTCTTGCTGCGCTTGTACCGTCATAAACTTTCCCTGGTCTACTATTCGCATGGTTTTTGATCGCATCCTATCGCCATCATTATAGCAACAAACAATATTACCACCCATACTTATCGATTCTTCGGCCTGCCATTCGCCCGAAAAGCTGGGGCGATGAGTGTCTTTTTTGGGCTGAGCCTGTACCGTAAAATAAATTACGCCAACTAACGCGACGGCCAAAGCGTAAAAAACATTTTTCCTATTTTTCATTTCCTTTTAAAATTGATATAGCAAAGCTACCCGGACATCTATTTGCCTGACGAATTTTGATAGTAAATAAAAATGTAAACTTTGTAAAATTTCACTTAGTGCTTGATGCAAGGCGGCATCATCATAACCCCGAATAATAATCATACCCCTGCTCAGCCCAGTAATCCGGCGGACGATGATCACTGAATGTGATAGTACCTATGCGTTTTAGGTTTTTGATACCATACTTTACCGGGATGATAAGGCGAAGCGGTTTACCGTGCTGTGCGGGCAAGGGCCTGCCGTTCATTTCGTAAGCCAGCAGCGTTTGCGGGTGTATGGCGCTTGGCATATCCAAACCTATGTAATATTGCTTATCAGGCGTCATTAAGCCCATGTAAGCTGATTTCACTTCGTGCTCAAGGCCAAAATGCTTTATAAAATCCATCATTGTTAAACCGCCCCAGTGCTGTATCTGATCCCAGCCCTCTACACACTTAAAATCAAATACCAGGTCGGTTTTGGGTAATGCCCTCAGCTGCTCTAAACTGATCAGTAGCTTTTGCCCGTTTTTTTTGATCACCTCCAAACGCCAATCGTCTGCGTCTATGTCCCCTTCTGATCCGATATCTTCATTATGGCGTACCTTTTTCACTGCCATTTGTACCGGGTAAGTTTTTACCAAATGGCTTTCATTAAATGCCAGCCGGCGAAAGAATAATTCTGTTTGATTGAGCGCGCGCCGTAATGGTTCACGCGTGCCCGCTGTAACGCCGGGCACTTCATCGGCGGCGTTGTATAGCCATTTCCAACCGCCGTAGGCGGTAACGCCCATCGCCCCAAATATGCCAAACGAGATGAAATTACGGCGCCTTATCTGCTGCGCTGTAACCAGTGTGGCTTTTCTTCGTTTTCGCCTCCCGGCAATCAATTTAAACTCAAAGCCCGAGATCACCGCGCGGAAATTGTTCCAGCCCGCCAGCATAACCTGTATCACATGTATCAAAAAGAAAAATACATAACCAATGGTAAGCACAAAGTGCCATATACGCGCCAAATGATAGCCGCCCATTAACCAAACCAGCCAATTAAATTGTACAGGTTTGTAAATAGCCAGGCCTGTAATTACAGATCCGGCTCCCATCAGTACTATAGCAGTATAGGCTATCCGCTGCGCGGCATTATATTTATTTTGTGGCGGGGCCGATTTTCTGATATGCAGATCGTGCAGCAAAACCAGCCAGGCTTCTTTAAACGAATGCCTGTTGGGTAGCAGGTGTCGCCATTGGCCGGATATGGCGGTGTACAGCACATAAAAGATCCCGTTCAGCGTAAAAAACCACATAAACAGGAAATGAAAAGCCATTCCCTCTGATAGTCGCTGCGGGATATGCAGCGCATCATAAAACCACTGTGGAAAGAAACGAACGAACGTGTGCCCAAAGATGGTGACTGTATACACGTCATTGGCCCAATAAATAAGCAAACCGCTCCAGATCATAATTGCCAGTAACGGAAAATTGACCCAGTGCGTCCAGCGCATTACCAGCGGATGTTTTTCTTTAACGATCTTCATCTTTCAGTTTTTCTTCGATCTTACTTTGCAGCGATGCCTTGAAGGTTGGATCCAGGTGAACATTGCCCTCGCGCTTAGTAAACAGATTGCGCATCATTTGGTTGATCAATATGCTTTGGCGCTCGTAAGTGCGGCAGATAGAACAGCCTGTTAAATGAATTTTCAACTCCAGTTTCTCTTTTAAACTAAGTTTTTCGCTTTGCTTTTTTTCAATAAGCAGCGTGGCCTGGCGGCAGTTATAAGCGATTTTTTTTAAACGATTTTCCATTTTCACAGCCAGTTTTTTTGTAAACACGATCGTAAATTAACCTTGGCGCGATGGATGATGACCCAAAAATTGCCCGATGTTAGCCGTAAAGCTTCGCAGATCTGCTCCGTGCCTTCGTCATCCATATGCTTCATCCTAAATACCGACAACCACAGCGGCGGCAAACGTTCCATGCATTTTTGCAGTATGCCCATAAACTCTTTGTTGTGCAATGGGTCATGCTCTTCTACACCGAATGGTAGCGGCCAATGTTCTTTTTTCCAGTGATGCAACTCGGCTTCAAAAAACTCTTCCTCGCCGGCTACGGTACCGGCTGTGCGGGCCTGTTTACGGTAACAATCAATCACCTTATATTTAAGGATAGCAGTAAGCCAGGTACGCTCACTGCTATCGCCACGAAAACCGCCTGTTCTTTCAAGCGCCGCCAAAAAAGTTTCCTGCACCAGGTCGCGCGCCTGTTCTTCATCATTCAAGCGGCTAACAGCATAGCTATATAGGTAGTCGGCATGGCGGCTTACCCATAGTTGGGGCTGTAGCGTATCTTTTTCGTTGAGTGTATGGTTCACTAACATTAGTATTTACTCAAAGCTAATTTATTTATTTGCTATTCAATGCCTTATACAACGTAGGCGCGTCAACAAAACCTTCTACTTTTTGAATCACATTGCCCTGCTCGTCTAACCATAACAGCGTGGGATAAATGGTTATACCATATCTTTCCGCAAACGCCGGCCCATCTCCTTTTTCAATATTAATAGACGCATTAACGTAATGGCTGTTAAAATAGGTAGTTATTCGCTTGTCGCGAAAAGTAGTTGCCTTCATTTCGCGACAAGGTGCACACCAATCAGCGTAGGCGTCAATAAACACCGGTTTGTGTAACTTCTTCGCCATCTTTAGCGCAGCGGTAACATCGCTTTGCGTAAAACGAACACCGGGCTGCACGAACGCCAACCCGGTGAATAACCATATCAATAATATCCTGCTCATTTCACGGCCGCAGCTACAGATTTTAATAAACCCGAACTAATACGCTGCGTAAAATCAGGGTTAATATATTCAAACTGAATTTTACCCTTTTGATCCAATATAAACACCGAAGGTACCGGCAATAGCTTATCTGTGTTTTTACCGGCCGAGCCGTCGGCAAGGGTCTTGGCGTAAGCTGTAGGTGCCTGGTAAGCCAAGCCAAACGCTTTTGAAACTGCCAGATCAGCGTCAGACAATAACGTATAACCCAACTGATGCTTAGTAACGCTTTTACTAAGGTTTTCCGGGCTATCTGTGCTAATGGCTATCAGCTGGTAACCTAGCTTCACCAGGTCTGTCTGCGCGGCTTGCAAGCCGGCTAGCTCTTTGTTACAATAAGGGCACCATCCGCCACGGTAAAAAATTAAAATGGTCGGTTTTTCCGCTACGCGGGTACGAAGATCAACCGGGTTGCCATCAGCAGCAGGTAGTTTAACAGCCGGTATTTGTTCGCCGATCAATAAGGGACTAATATCGGTTGGTTTAGCAGGGTATTGTGCAAATGCCGAACTACTTACTAAAAGCAGACCGGTTAAAAGGGTATATAAAAATCTTTTCATGTTGTTGATAAAAGGGCCGGCAGCTTTGATCTGCCGGCCGGGTAATTACATTTTCTTAGTGGTGTCTTTTTTCATTTTGGACATTTTCTTGTCCATTTTTTGCATTGGTTTTTTGTGATCCATTTTGGACATTTTTGAAGTGTCTTTTTTCATTTTCGACATCTTGTCCTGTGCTTGTCCGCTTGCGGCTAAACCCGCTACCATAATGGCCACCAGGGCCGCTGATCTTAAATTTTTCATCTTTAGTTGATTTAATTTCTTACTTGGTCGCTTACAGGAATCACTCCTTACAAAATATTTAATTTTTTTTTAGGTACTACCAGCGTTTGAGACATACTGCACTCTCCATTTGTCATCCCAAATCCATAAAATTTTATTTCGGAACGATTATTCCAAAAAGTGTTTTACATTTGGACCATTCATTCCAAAATAAAAACAAGAACATGAAAAAGTTAGAAAATAAAGTAGCAGTAGTAACAGGCGCATCAAAAGGTATTGGTGCAGGTATTGCAAAAAGTTTAGCCGCCGAAGGTGCAGCGGTTGTGGTTAATTATGCGTCATCAGCAGCGGGTGCAGAAAAAGTAGTGGCCGATATTGTGGCCGCGGGTGGTAAAGCCGTGGCTGTACAAGGCGACGTAGCCAAAGCCGACGATGTAGCACGCCTGTTTGCCGAAACTAAAACCGCTTATGGTGATATTGACATATTGGTAAACAATGCCGGTGTGTATGAATTTGGTGCCATTGATGCCATTACCGAAGAACACTTCCACCGCCAGTTTAATACCAATGTGTTGGGTTTATTATTAGTAACCCAAGGCGCGGTTAAAAGCTTTGGCGAACGTGGCGGAAGCATCATCAACATCAGCTCTACCGTTACCCGCATTACCCCTGCCGAGAGCGCGGTTTATACCGGTACAAAAGCCGCCGTTGATGGTATAACACAAGTATTATCAAAAGAACTGGGCGCTAAAAAAATACGCGTGAATGCCATTAACCCGGGCATGGTTGAAACCGAAGGAACGCACACAGCCGGCTTTATTGGCAGCGATTTCCAGAAACAATTGGAAGCACAAGTTCCACTAGGCCGTATTGGCGTGCCTGATGATATTTCGCCTATAGCGGTATTCCTGGCATCTGATGACTCAGGCTGGTTAACCGGCGAAACCCTGATTGCCAGCGGCGGCCTGCGTTAATTAATTGCATTAAAAATGCGTAAATTGCCCGCCTAAAGCGGGCTTTTATAGTTTATGGCCAGAAACAAAGATTTTGACGAGCAGGAAGTACTACAAAAGGCGGTATGCCTTTTTTGGGACAAGGGTTATAACGGCACCTCCATGCAGGAGCTGGTGGATGGCCTGGGTATTAGTCGCTCAAGTTTGTATGATACTTTTGGTGATAAGCACCAATTGTACATAAAGGCTTTAAAAGCTTATGGAGCGGGTTCAGGCAGCCAGATGTGCACTTTGATCAGTGAAGCGCCATCAGCAAAAGAAGCGATCAGGAGTTTGCTTAATATGGTAGTGGGCAATTTACTGGGCGATGAGCAGCGTAAGGGCTGCTTCATCGTAAATGCAGGCGTTGAACTTGCCGCACACGACGAAGAGGTGAGCAAACTGATATGCCAAAATGAGCGACAACTGGAGGAAGCGTTTCTTAAAGTACTAACCCAGGGCCAGCAAAGAGGCGAACTGGATAAAGCAAAAGACCCGCAAGCCCTGGCGCGTTTCCTGGGGAACACGGTTAAGGGCATGCAGGTCTCTGTAAAGTCTACAAACGAGCGCGCTTTTTTTGAGGATGTGATCAACACAACGCTGCTTATCCTCAATTAACACCAAACTACTTCGCTACTCCCGATGGTAATGCCTGTGCTGTGGTGGTTGGCCCGGCTATAGTAACCTTGCCATTGTTAACAGTCATTTTATCAATAAACACTACCCGCTCATTACCTGTGGCGGTAGTACGTGCGTGATAAACGCAATACATCTCCTTACCATCAGGCGAATAAGTAATACTGTTATGCCCGGTGCCGGTTACGCTGCCGCCTTGTGCTGTATTTTTTTGCAGGATAGGATTGTTACTTGCTTTGACATAAGGACCAAGCGGCGATTTAGCCGTAGCATAACCCACCGCATAATTTTGCCCGCCGAAGAAGTTAGCCGAATACATCATGTAGTATAAGTTTCCTTTTTTAAATGTAACCGATCCTTCCGTCCAGCGGCGGTTGGCCTCGCGGGCGGTAACCGAACGGCTCTCCCACTCGGCTTGTTTATCTTTGTCACTAACGGGCGGACGCAATATTAATACCGGTTCGCCAATGACGCCGCTAAAATCGGGCTTAATTTCAACGCCGTATATCCAGCTTTCTTCAATTTCGTTATACCAGCCGTTCTTTTTAGCCATGGTGGCTACATCGCTCTCAACAGCATGTTTATAGCAGCAGCGCGAATAATACATGTAAATGCGGCCATTGGTATCAAAAAACAGGTTAGCATCAATAATAGGATAACCCGGATCAAAAACCGGTTTGTCCGAAAAATCAACAAAGGGGCCTTCCGGCTTATCGGCCACAGCCACGCCTATTTTAAAGTTCTCCAGTTCGTTGGTTGGGTTGTTTTTCCACTGCGCGCTGTAAAACATGTAGTATTTGCCTTTTACCTCGTAAACCTCGGGTGCCCAAAAGGCATTGATGCCCCATGATTTTTCGTTAGCGGTGTAAACCTGGCCCAGCGGCTTCCAGTTCACCATATCTGCCGATGAATAGGCTTTAAAACCTTTACGCGCGCCATCGCCGGTGCCATACATGTAGTACTGGTTGTTGGTGTGTAAAATGTAGGGGTCACCAAATTTTACAGGTATAGGGTTGGTAAAAGTTTTATCTGCGCTTTGCGCGAAGCTGAATTGCAGGCCCACAGCCAGCATACAGCAAACAAAAAGGAATTTCCTCATGGGTATTATGGTTTCAAATAATCGGTTTTTAAATGTATTGTTTTCTGCCGATTGTTCCTAATATCAGGACGCTTTCATCACCGTTCCACTGCGCAGCAGCTCTTCGGTTACCGAGCGGGTATAATCGCGGATCTCGGCCTGGAAGGTTTCTATCGAGGCCCCCGAGCGAATTTCTTCCAATCGTTTCTCCCACTCGCCGGTAAGGGCGGCCTGGGCTATGCGCTGGTCTTTTACTATGTTGTAAACAGAAAGGCCGGTTTCGGTAGGCACCAGGTTCTTTTTCTGGCGGATGATGTAGTTGCGGGTTAGTAGGGTTTCGATAATAGCAGCCCGAGTGGCGGGAGTACCTAGGCCTCCTGCTTTCATCGCTTCGCGGAGTTCTTCGTCCTCTATTTCCTTGCCTGCGGTTTCCAGGGCTTTTAACAATGATGCCTCGTTATAAAGCGGCTTGGGCTTGGTTTGTTTTTCCAATACGGCCTTTTCGGCGATGGGCAGATCTTCGCCTTGTATCACCTTAGGCAGCGTGGCGTTCTCATCATCCTTTTGCTCCTCGTCTTTATCGTTAAAAACGGCACGCCAGCCTGCGGTTTGTATCACAGTACCGCTCGCCATAAATTTTGAGCCGGATACTACAGTGATCTTGGTGATCTCCTTGATACAATCCTGGTGAAAAGCTTCCAGCATCCTCCCCGCTACCATATCATAAACAGCCTGCTGATCGGGCGTTAATTGGTATGGTGCTACGCCTGTAGTTAATACCGCGTGGTGATCCGTCACCTTTTTGGCGTTAACGCTTCGTTTGCTCAACTTAGCCGTACCTAAAAACTGTGCCTGCTGCCCAAACTGCGGATGATCGGTCAGCTTACCGATGAGGCCCGGCACTTCGGCAAACACATCATCGCCAATATAACGGCTGCCCGTACGTGGATAGGTAACGAGTTTGCCTTCGTATAAATTTTGAAGGATACCTAAGGTTTGATCCGCAGTAAAACCTTTGCGTTTGTTGGCTTCCTGTTGCAGGCTGCTCAAATCGTGCAGCAATGGCGGTGGTTCCTTGCGGGGTTTCGCTTCTACCGAGGCAATATTACCCGTCGCCAGCACGGCATCCAGTATCACCTGTGCTTCTTCCTTGGTTTTATAATTTTTGTCGGATATGGCTTTGAATACCTGGCCGCCTTTATCAGGCATGATCATTACCTGGAAATACGGCTGCGGTACAAAGTTTTTGTTCTCCAAATAGCGGGCACAGATCATGGCCAGCGTTGGCGTTTGTACCCGGCCTAATGAAAGCACGCCTTTATTGCCCGATGCCAAACTCAAGGCCTGCGTAGCATTCATCCCCACTAACCAATCAGACTGCGAGCGGCAGTGCGCCGAATTGAAAAGTGTGTCATAATCAGCCCCCGGCTTCAGGTTACGAAAACCATCTTTAATCGCCTCATCAGTTTGTGAGGATATCCATAGTCTCCTGAAGGGTTTCTTGCATTTTAAATAGTAATAGATATAGCGAAAGATCAATTCGCCCTCTCGCCCGGCATCCGTTGCTACGATGATCTCGGTGGCTTCGTCAAATAATTTTTTGATGATATCCAGCTGTTTTTTAACGCCGGGATCATCAACCATACCGTCCTTGGTTTTCACCTTGCGGACAGCCAACTTGAATTTAGCAGGTAGCATGGGCAGGTTTTGCACGTTCCAGCCATAATAGCCGTATTCCTGCGGGGCGGCCAGCTGCAATAAGTGCCCAAAAGCCCAGGTAAACGAGTATCCTTCGCCCTCAATATAGCCTTCGTGCCGCTTGGTGGCGCCAAATACACGGGCTATTTCGCGCCCTACCGATGGTTTTTCCGCAATAATTACTTTCATAATAGCTCAGGGAGGCGAAAGTAAATAACCGGCGCAGCGGCTGCAAGGATTGTGGAAAGATAAACGGAGATCGATTATTTTACGATATAATCCTGCACATCATCTTCTTCAAACTGATACCATGATCGTTTTTGTACACTTACAAAGCTTTCCTCGGGCATGGTCATACCTAAAAATGTACCCGGGTTAGTGGTAAAAGTCCCCACGGCAATGTCCGAGTATCGCATTACTTCAAGCGAAGCGAAAAGTTTGATCAGGTCGGTCTTCTTTTTGGATTCGTCCTGCTTCGCAAAATCAGAATGTACATAACCGCGCTCTTCCTTTTTCGCCAATGTATAAAACTGGATATGCGGATATTTTCCTTCCAGGTAGTCCATCACCGTGTAATCATCTGTAAGTACAAATACGTCGGTTAAAGTGCTTACCTCTGCCAGTTTGTTCATGTAAACATCAGTGGGCATAAAGCTAAACTCGGTATCCTTATCGCCCCGGCGTATATTTACCGAAGCATAATTTACCGGCAAATTAAGGCTTGCTACCATGGCTCTAACCTCCCGTTCGGTAGGCTCGTTAAAGCGGTATATCATCTTTACGATCTCTCGCGATACATCCCTTAAATTACCTTTTAAACCCAGTTCAGGAAAATCAAATTGTTCCTGTTCAAAATCCTTATTAAAAAACAGGTTAAAAAGCTGGTAGGTTAAGTAAAAATTTTTTCCGAACAGCTTAAACAGGTACCACTCCAACGCGTTTTTGATTTTAATTTTAGGCGGATCCATGCGTTTGTTAAAGCGCTTATGAAAATCGCCCTGCACGCTATCGCAAAAAGGCTCAAAAAAATCGTCCCAGCCTTTGTCTATCTTAAATTTTGAGTTTTCTGAATATAAAACAAACCGGTATTGATACTTAAGGCAATAGATCATACCAAACACCATATTATTAAACTCGGAATAGAAGCCCCCCTCCGATCCGAAGTTAAAAATGTACTTCTTTTTGAAAGACCTGTTTAGTTTATTATAAGCCGCTAACCTATCCATAGGTGTTTTATTTTTTGTATTGACCTGCGCCAAAAATAATTTAATAATTTTTAGGGTTAATGAATTAATTCAACATTAATAAAAGCAGCTGTGCTATTTGCCGTATATTGCCCCTATGACCATTGAAGAACGTATCCAAAAGGCCGAAACCCGCATTTTTAAAACAGTTTTCCCCAACACTACCAACCACTACGACACCTTGTTTGGCGGTACGGCTATGGCTTTAATGGATGAGGTAGCTTTTATCACGGCTACACGATTTAGCCGCAAACGTATGGTGACCGTATCATCCGACAGGATTGATTTTAACAAACCCATACCGGGCGGAACTATTATTGAACTGGTAGGCAAAATAAGCCATGTGGGCAACACCAGTTTAAAAGTGAGTGTGGATATATATATAGAAGAAATGTACGCCGAGGTACGCGATAAAGCAATTACCGGCACGTTTACTTTTGTAGCTATTGATGAGCATAAGCACCCTGTGAAAGTAGTTTAGCGATACGATCTACCATATTCTTATTTGGATTTATTATAAATAAGGCCTTTCTTTGCGGCAAAACAGGTCTTCTCTCACATGTCGTTTAAAAAAATTGCCAGCTTGCTACACCTATGGCTGGGTTTTATTGCCGGATTCATTTTAACCATCAACCTGATACCTGCCGCTATATTCACTTTTAATGAAGAGCTGGCTGAAGTTTTTTTTCACGACCAGGTTTTTGTTGAAAAGGTAGGCACACAAAAGCTGCCTGTATCCAAACTTTATACCCTGGCCGACGCGGCGATGCCCAAAGGCCAGCATGTAACAGGTGTTGAAATTGCCCGCGATGATAATAAGGCCTTTGTATTTACCGCCTTTAAAGGCAAAGAAAAGCCTGATGGGATAACCTTCTTTTCCGAATATCAATACTATACACAGGTTTATATCGATCAATATACCGGCAAAGTTCGTGGTGTTATTGATATGCGTTATAACTGGATCTATTTGTGTCGTGTTATTCACCAGCAAATGCTATTGCGCTATGCGGTTGGGCATTTGTTTATAGGTATAGCGTCACTGGTTTTACTGGTTTCGGTAATAACAGGTTTGATATTATGGTGGCCCAAAAACAAAGCGGCTTTAAAGCAACGCTTCAGCGTAAAATGGGATGCTAAATGGCGCCGTAAAAACTATGATATACACAACGTTGGTGGCTTCTACTCTTTTATCTTGATATTGCTGCTGGTGGTTACCGGCTTGCTTTGGAGTTTTAAATGGTGGGCAGCCGGCTTTTATAAGATACTGGGCGATGACTACAAAACCATGGGCACCACCCAGCAAAAAGTTGCACCAAAACCTGTTGTTGATCCTGCCGCTAACCCAATTGATATAGCCTTTAATAATGCGCTAAACAAACGTAAAAGCTGGACGGAAGTTTACGTAGGCATCTCTCCGGCCGATACCAAACCTGCCGACCGTAAAATATACGCCTACATCAGCTTTAACGACCATAGCCTGTGGGCCGAGGGCGACGATTTTGAGTATAACGCTAATACCGGCATGCTGGAGAAACAAACACTGCAGCAAAATAAAACTACCGCGGTAAAATGGCAAAACTCAAACTACGGCATCCATACCGGAAGTATTTACGGTCTGCCTTCTAAAATAATTGTTTGCCTCATCACACTTTTCTGCGCTTCGTTGCCTGTAACCGGCTTTTTGATTTGGTGGGGGCGCCGTAAAAAGACGAAGAAGAAAACAAAATCCGCCAGACTTAAACAGCAGACTTCCTGATATTTTCGACGCCATTTATTTCATACTTCGAAATAAATTAAATTCATAAGCACACAATATTTAAAACCTGGTGTTTTAAGATGGTTTTTACATTATTTTTTGATGTAAATTTACGTAACACCTAGCTGCTTATTTTTCTATGGGTCAAAATTCTGCCGAAACTTCAACACCAAAAGATTTTGCTGAAAGTGAAGCACGTTTTCGTGCTTTGGTAACCGCCACATCTGACGTGGTTTACCGCATGAGCCCCGATTGGAGCGTTATGCGCCAGTTAGAAAGTGGCGGCCTTTTATGGGATACCGGCGAGCCTGATGCAAATTGGCTCGATAAATATATTCACCCCAAAGACCATGAACGTGTACGCCTGGCCATTGCCGAAGCTATACGTACTAAAAACATGTTTCAGCTGGAACACCAGGTGCGCCTTGCCGACGGTAGTTTAGGTTGGACCATGTCTCGCGCTGTACCTATTTTAGATGATAACGGAGAGATCATAGAGTGGTTTGGCTCGGCTAATGATGTTACCGAACGCTACCGAACCGAGAATGAATTAAGGTTAGCGCGAGACGAAGCAGAAACGCAAAAACGACTTTACGAAACTATAACATCAAACACACCCGACCTTATCTATGTGTTTGGCCTTGATTATCGTTTCACGTATGCAAATGATGCTTTACTTAATATGTGGGGCAAAACCTGGGATAATGCTATTGGTAACAGCTTACTTGAAAACGGTTATGAACCCTGGCATGCCGAAATGCACGAACGGGAAATAGATACCGTTGTGGCAACTAAACGATCTATACGAGGCGAAGTATCCTTCCCTCATGCCACTCAGGGCAGGCGTGTTTACGATTATATTTTTGGACCTGTTTTAAATGACGATGGCGAAGTTGTAGCTATTGCCGGCACTACGCGCGACATTACAGATATAAAAATGGCCGAAAATACGATGGCGGAGAGTGAAGTACGTTTTCGGACCATGGCAGAAGGCACCAACATATACATTGCCACCGCCGACGAGACAGGAAAGGCCATTTATTTTAACCATGCGTGGACCATACTTACAGGTCGGGCGGTCGAGCAATTGGTTGATTTTGGCTGGGCAGACCTGATGCACCCGGATGATAGGGAACGATACCTGAAAAATTACATGGACGCAGCGAAAAAGCACCGCCCCTTTCACGGTGATATGCGTGTGTTAGACAAAGATGGCAAGTACCGTTGGCTATTGGTTGATGGCGCTGTTAGAAAATATAGCGACGAATCGTTTGCAGGCTATATAACTTCATCAATTGATATAACAGAGTTGAAGGAGGACGAACAGCGCAAAAACGACTTCATCAGCATGGTAAGCCATGAGCTAAAAACACCGCTTACTTCGGCTTTAAGCTATGTGCAGATAAGCAAAAACAAAATATCAAAAACCGACGATGTAGTTACCGCCAACATGCTGGAGCGTACCGAAAAGCAGTTGGCAAAAATGACGCGCATGATCAATGGCTTCCTGAATATATCACGGCTTGAATCGGGAAAAATACAGATAGACCGAGTGCGTTTTGATATTGGTACTTTATTAAAAGAGGTAAAATCCGATTCGCTTTCTTACGTTTTCAGTCACAAGCTCCGCTTCGAACCTTCCGAAGAAATTTGGGTAAATGCCGACCGTGAAAAGATAGAGCAGGTTATCCAGAATTTCATCAGCAATGCTGTAAAATATTCGCCGGCAGGCTCCAATATCTATATCAACTGCCTTAAAATTATGGATAAGGTAGTTGTTAGTGTTAAGGATGAGGGCATGGGCATCAGGCCAGACGATATTGACAAAATATTTGAGCGCTATTACCGGGTAAAAGATGTGCAGCAGCAACATATATCCGGCTTTGGCATAGGTTTGTATTTAAGCGCCGAGATTATAAAACGCCATAACGGCGATATCTGGGTTGAAAGTGCCGAGAATGAAGGAAGCACATTTTTATTCAGTTTACCTGTATCCGAATGATAATTGTCAGATATATAGCCGCGGTTATAGCAGGCTACCTTATCTTCGCGATAAGCGCGGTTATGTTTTTTAAACTTGCCGCTACCGATCCGCATGCTGACCCTGCAACCGGTTATGCTATTGCCACAGCAATTTATGGTATTGTATTTTCGGCGCTGGGTGGTTTTGTAGCGCAACTGATAATTCGCGCCGGTAATTTGAAAGTAAACTGGATACTTGCTGTTTTTATAGCGGCATTCGCGGCATTTTCGCTCTTAAAATCAGCAGGCAGTCATTGGACGCAGGTACTAGCTATTGTGGTTTTTGCGCCTGCATCATTATTAGGTGGCTGGCTTTACTTAAAAAGATATCGCTCCAGCAAAATAAGCTAGCAAACAGGGGCATTAACACGCCCTTAACTTTGGTGTTTTTTAAAATTAACCGTAACTTTGCGGCCTGAAACAAGGCTATGATCTATTTTTTCTCCGACGGTAAAAATACGGTGTTCGCCGTACAAAAGAACGACACCCTTCAACCCACTGATATTTCGAAATTAAGCTGGCTGTTTGCCGACGCTGCATTAAGTCCCGACGATACCCTGCCGGGCTTTTTTGTTGGCCCCCGCGCCACTATGATAACCCCATGGAGCACCAATGCTGTTGAAATAACCCAAAATATGGGCATTGAGGGCATCATACGCATAGAAGAATTTGTTAAAATTCATGCTGATTTTTCAGGCTTCGACCCGATGCTGCTTCAAAAATATGATGGCCTTACACAGGATATCTATACCATCAACATTAAACCGGAATCAATATTAGGCGTTGAGGATATTGCCGCTTATAACAAGCAAGAAGGTTTAGCTTTAAGCGATGAAGAAGTTGATTACCTGGCTAACTTATCAGTAAAGCTTGGTCGTAAATTGACAGATTCGGAAGTGTTCGGTTTTTCACAAGTAAATTCAGAACACTGCCGCCATAAAATATTTAACGGAACTTTTGTAATTGACGGTCAGGAACAACCTGTATCCTTATTCAAAATGATCCGCAAAACTTCGGAAACAAACCCAAACAGTATTGTTTCGGCTTATAAAGATAATGTTGCCTTTGTTAAAGGTCCGGTGGTACAGCAGTTTGCGCCAAAACGTCCCGATGTACCCGAATATTATGAGATAAAAGATTTTGAATCGGTAATATCATTAAAAGCCGAAACTCACAACTTCCCTACTACGGTTGAGCCATTTAACGGCGCGGCTACGGGTTCTGGCGGTGAGATCCGTGATAGATTAGCCGGCGGACAAGGTTCATTACCATTGGCGGGTACAGCGGTTTACATGACGGCATTGTCTCGTTTAGCTGACGACCGCCCATGGGAAAACGGTGTTGCCGAACGCCCCTGGTTATACCAATCGCCGGTGGATATTTTGATCAAGGCATCAAATGGTGCTTCTGATTTTGGTAATAAGTTTGGCCAGCCGTTGATTGTTGGTTCATTGTTGACTTTTGAACACGAAGAACATGGCCGCAAGCTGGGTTATGATAAAGTAATTATGCAGGCCGGCGGTATTGGTTATGGCAAAGCCGATCAGGCCAAAAAAGCAAAACCTTCAGTTGGCGACCAGATCGTGGTTTTAGGCGGCGATAACTACCGTATTGGTATGGGCGGCGCGGCCGTTTCATCTGCAGATACCGGCGCTTTTGGTTCGGGCATTGAACTGAACGCTATACAACGCTCAAACCCCGAAATGCAGAAACGTGTGGCCAACGCCGTACGTGGCATGGTGGAGAGCGATAACAATACTATTGTTTCTATACATGATCACGGGGCCGGCGGTCACTTAAACTGTCTTTCTGAGCTGGTTGAAGAAACTGGCGGAAAAATAGATCTGGATAAATTGCCGGTGGGCGACCCTACCCTTTCTGCCAAAGAAATTATAGGTAACGAGTCGCAGGAACGTATGGGCCTGGTTATTGGCCAGGAAAACGCCGAAACCCTGCAACGTATTGCCGATCGTGAACGCGCCCCGATGTATACCGTGGGCGAGGTTAAAGGCGATCATCGCTTTACGTTTGAATCAGCCACTACAGGTGCCAAACCAATGGACCTGCAAATGAGCGACATGTTTGGCAGCTCGCCAAAAACCATCATGGCCGATAAAACCATTGATCGAAAGTACGAGGCGGTTAATTATGATGCAGCTCAACTTAACACCTACCTGGAGCAGGTTTTAAAACTGGAAGCTGTTGCATCAAAAGATTGGTTGGTAAACAAAGTTGACCGTTGTGTGGGTGGCCGTGTGGCTAAACAACAATGTGCCGGTCCGCTGCAATTGCCTTTGAATAATGTGGGCGTAATGGCTTTGGATTACCAAGGTAAGGACGGTATCGCTACCTCAATTGGTCACGCGCCGCTTTCGGCATTGATAGATCCTGCGGCGGGTAGTCGCAACGCGGTAGCCGAAGCATTGTCAAACATAGTTTGGGCACCGTTACAGGACGGCCTGACCAGCGTATCGTTATCAGCCAACTGGATGTGGGCCTGTAAAAACGAAGGTGAAGACGCGCGTTTATACGCTGCGGTTAAAGCTTGTTCTGAATTTGCTATCGACTTAGGTATTAACATCCCGACAGGTAAAGACTCCCTATCCATGAAGCAAAAATACAAGGATGGTGACGTTATTGCCCCGGGCACGGTGATCATATCAGCCGCCGGTCATTGCGATGACCTGACTGCTGTGGTTGAGCCGGTGCTGCAAAAAGATGGTGGAAATATTTACTATATCAACCTATCCGGCGATACTTATAAACTGGGCGGTTCATCATTCGCTCAAACACAAAATAAAGTTGGCGACCAAACTCCTGACGTTGTTAACGCGGGTGCTTTGAAAAACGCTTTCAATACTATTCAGCAGTTAATAAAAGCTGGTTATGTACAAGCCGGCCATGATATCGGTAGCGGTGGTTTAATTACTACTTTGTTGGAGCTTTGCTTCGCGGATAGAAATTTAGGTGCTGATATTGATCTTAGCGCTTTAGGTTCACAGGATATCATCACTACTTTATTTGCCGAGAACATTGCCCTGGTATTCCAGGCTGACGCGGCTGCTGAAGCGATATTGAATAGCAATGGCGTTGCTTTCCACAAAATTGGTACGGTGACCTCAAGTCCTACGCTGACCGTTAAAAATGCAGATGCTAACTGGTCATTTGATGTTGACCACTTGCGTGATGTTTGGACAGAAACCTCATACCTGCTTGACCAGCGCCAAAGCGGCCCGGTTAAAGCTAAAGAGCGTTTTGATAACTATAAAAACCACGTTTTGCAATATACTTTCCCTGCTGACTTCACCGGCAAAAAACCTATTATCAACGCAAGCAAGCCACGCCCTAAAGCGGCTGTCATTCGTGAGAAGGGCAGTAACTCTGAACGTGAGCTAGCTAACGCGATGTACCTGGCGGGATTCGACGTGAAAGACGTACACATGACCGACCTGATCTCGGGCCGTGAAACTTTGGAAGATATCCAGTTTATTGGTGCGGTGGGTGGTTTCTCCAACTCTGATGTGTTAGGTTCGGCTAAAGGTTGGGCGGGCGCGTTTATGTACAATGAGAAAGCACGTTTGGCTTTAGAGAATTTCTTTAAACGTGAGGATACGCTTTCAGTAGGTTTATGTAACGGTTGCCAGTTGTTCATAGAGCTGGGTATGATCAACCCTGATCATACCGAAAAACCAAAAATGCTGCACAACGATAGCCACAAACACGAAAGCGGTTTTACATCGCTTACCGTGCAGCCTAACAACTCGGTGATGTTATCGTCATTGGCAGGTTCAACCCTGGGTGTGTGGATCTCGCATGGCGAAGGTAAATTCCAGTTGCCTTTGGCCGAGGATCAGTACAATATCGTTGCTAAATACGGTTACAACAGCTACCCGGCCAATCCAAACGGATCTGACTATAACACCGGCATCTTGTGCGATAAAACCGGTCGTCACCTGGTATCTATGCCGCACATTGAGCGTTCATTGTTCCAATGGCATTGGGCAAATTACCCGCAAGGCCGTAAAGATGAAGTGACACCATGGATGCAGGCTTTTGTGAATGCAAGGGTTTGGTTGGAAGAGAACAGCAAATAAGCATAACTGCTATAAAACAAAAAGGGGAACTGGTGACAGTTCCCTTTTTTCGTTTTACTTCAACTGGCTATAAAATCATGGGGCCTAGTGTCTATGGGTGCGCCACTTTAAAAGTGGCGCACTTGGCGCACCTTTATTTTATAAATAATTGATTACAACCATTTTATGCAAAAAAGCGGCGCAATGCGGCGCACCCCCTAGAATACCACAATCAATTGATTATCAGTAGTTTATATTTTAATCACTAAATATTGATTATAAAAGTGGCGCGCCCTAAATTTAGGACAAAGTCGGCGTGAATTGAAAATTCGTGATAACGTTTTAATAAACTAAAAACAAAAAAGGAGCTGCTAACGCGTCCCTTTTTACCCTTTCACGTCATCGCGAGCGTAGCGATCCCCTAGCGGCATGCATGCGCGCCGCCTGTCGCTAGGGGATCACTACGCTCGTACCTCGCTCGTGATGACGTAGGGAGAGTATTTACGATTTCCCGCCCGCGGCAGTCAATACCTCGCTGTTCAAACGAATATATTCATCATTCTTTTCAGCCTTAGCTATGCGTAAACCCTCCGTAGCAGAAGCTATTGCCGCCGGTTTATCACCCAGCTTTAAGCTTATTTTGGCGATCCAGTATTTCAGGAAATACGTGTTGGGCTGCGCCTTATCGGCATCCTTCATCATTTGCAGGGCCTGCGGGATGTTTTTATTGTGATTGTACAACCATATAGCCGCGAAAAATGGCTTCTGCTCACCTTTCATCGCTTCGGCAATGTTGGCAACAACACGGGCTTCAATATCCGTTTTAAGATGGATGTTAACTTGTGTATTTTCCCATAGTATTTCCATCAGGGCAGTATCTTCCATCACATCAGCAAACTGAATGGTCATTGTTTCTACCTTGTTAGCCAGTTTTACAGGCTTAACTTTAAAGCGTAGCAGATCATCTTTTTCACTATAGGTGTAAGCACCCCATTGCTGGATATTCTTGTTTAACACAATCGTCCATTCTGTTGCGCCCGGGATAGAGAACAAGGCGTAAGTGCCCGGTAACACCTGGTTACCTTCCAGTTTCACAGTATCTGTAAAAGTTATCAGCGTAGCGTTGTTGGCACCGGTGCGCCATACGTTGCCGTAAGGCTCAATGCCGCCAAAAATTTTACGGCCTTTGGTATTTGGGCGATAGTATTTTACCGAAATGGTGCCCAGCCCAAAATCCTGTTCAATGCGCTGACCGGCACTGGCAGCGGGTATTTTGTTCTTTAATTCTTGCGCCGAAGCGTTGCTTGCGCCTAAAGCCGCACAGGCTAAAAGGCAGGCCGCTACTAAACTACGGCCGGTGTTGTGAGTTGTGATCATATATGTTTTCGGGTTATTTTACTCTAATATACGTATAGCTTATTAGCTTACTGTTACTATAAAGGTACTTCTTCGGCTTTGCCGGTGGCAATGAGGCTAAACAGGCCCTGTTTGATCAACTGGCTCCATGCACCCGAGCACGCATCGAAACATTCCACATCGGGTGTTATACCTTCGTGCGTAAAGTTTAGTTGCGTTTTGCCGTCCGCTTCGCTTATTTCAAAAATAATTTTAGTGCCTGTCCATTCGTCTTTGTCGTCCACAAAAGTAAGTTCGCTATCAATAACCTCCCATACTACTTTTTCATTCTGCACAAACTCCACTACGCGCTGCTTTGAAAAGTGCATATCATGGTATTGGTAGGTAAACTCATCGCCCAGCTTTGCCGACTCGCCGGTAAATTCGCCCGTCCACCAGGCGCTCGGGTTATTAATGGCTTTGAATACTTCTTCGGGTTTTTGGGCTACCGTTATGGTAGCTGTAATGTTTTGCGTTTCCATAATTTAGTTGGTTAATTTTTTATTTAATAAGTTTTCCAAATTTTTAAGTTTCGATAACCAGAACTGATCGAAGTACTCCAACCAGCCTTTCAACTCGTCAAAACCCTCCTTTTTAAGCGTGCAATAACGCTCGCGCCCAACATCCGTTATAGATATGAAGCCGGCATTATCCAGTATCTTAATGTGTTTAGATACCGCAGGCCTGCTCATATCAAAGTTATCCGCCAGGTTATTAATGGTCATGCTGTTTTCAGATAGCAACATCAGCATTTTGCGCCTGCTGGCGTCTCCTACTACCTGGAAGGCGTCAAGCGTTGGTACGGCCATAAGCTTCGTCAATTAATTTTTCAATATTTACAAACTTCACGGTCCAGCCATGATTCAGGCCGTTAAACATCGGTATGTTTTGTTCCTGGTTAAAGCCGCTATGCTCCAGGTAAACCTGCGTGCCGTTCTCCTTAGCTTCCAGTCGCCAGTTAACAACCGATTCTAAAGTGATCACTCCCGGCCGCGGGCCACAATTCCAGGTATAAGCAAGGGTCGTATAAGGCTCCACCAATAAAACCTTGCAATGAAATATGCCGTCGAAATCCATTTCGGCTTTGCCGCCCGTTGTAAATTGAAACTCGTGCCCTACAATTGGTTCAAAATTGTTGGGCATAAGCCATTGCGCCATCAGGTCGGCTTTTGTTAAATAATCCCATACCACCTCGGGTTTATGGGAGAAGAAATATTCGTGTGCGATTTTACGTGCCATAATAATAAGTAACTTTTAAGTTACTCAAATGTATAAGTAACTTCTGAGTTACGCAAATTATTTTTTAAATTTTTCTTAAATTGGTATCAAAGGGTTAGGCCCTGTTAAAACATTGTATGAATACCAAACTCATCATGACCCTAAGCGCATTATTTTGTGCGGCTATTGGGATAGCTTTTACTTTTTTGCCTGCCGAGATCGGCAAATGGCTTGATACCGGCAACACCTCGCCCATTATATTGCAACTAACCGGGGCGGTATTTTTTGCTTTCGCGATGTTAAACTGGACCGCCAAGGGTGCGATAATTGGTGGTATATACAACAAAGCTATT
The DNA here is from genome assembly GCF_059690715.1 of Mucilaginibacter sp. A3364. Taxonomy (NCBI): domain Bacteria; kingdom Pseudomonadati; phylum Bacteroidota; class Sphingobacteriia; order Sphingobacteriales; family Sphingobacteriaceae; genus Mucilaginibacter; species Mucilaginibacter sp. A3364. The sequence goes on along the minus strand of NZ_JCAWED010000001.1, from coordinate 1,293,956 downwards.
TCGCTGGCCAATTTCACTCATTTTTTTATCGGAGCGATGGCACTTATAAAAGCCGGCAGAACGCTTACCCCAAACGCTTACTATATGTGGGCGATAACATTGTTATACATTGTATTTGCTGTGCTATTCGGCTTGATATCCTTCAGACATCCTGTTGCCGCGGAAAACGCTTAAACAAAAATCACCGCCAGAAACTTTTCGGCAATGCTTTGCAATCGATTGCAAAAACATATATTTACATCATTATAACCCGATAAACTTAGTAATGAGTACTGTAAAATATCTTGTAGTTACGGCAATTATGTTGCTGTTTGCCGCTCCATGCATCGCCCAAAACAAAGCCAACAACACTATTTGGGACGATAAACCTGCCACCACCTGGATGACTGAGGCCTACCCTATCGGTAACGGCCGTATCGGCGGCATGATATTCGGCGGCGTGGAGCATGAGCGTATCCAGTTTAATGATAATACCCTGTGGACCGGCAATGAAAACGACCGCGGCGCCTACCAGGCCTTCGGTGATATTTTAATAGATTGGGATAATGCAGGCACAGCTTTCAATAACTACCGCCGCGAACTGGATCTGGCCAACGCCACCAATCGCGTTAGCTACACACAAAACAACACCAACTATAAGCGAGTCTACTTTTGCAGTTTCCCGGATAAGGTAATGATTATTCGTTTTACGGCGGATAAAAAAGGCGCTTACTCAGGCATTATCAGTTTGAAAGATGAACATGGCACCCAATCTATGGTTAACGGCAATACCATAACTTTTGCAGGCAGACTAAACAACGGCATGCCTTACCAGGCAAGCGCCGTGGTAAAAACAGAAGGCGGCTCAAGTACTTTAGTTGCCGGTAAAAACGGCGGCTCCGCTTTAAAAGTTAGCGAAGCTGATGCAATTACCATCATATTTACCGCAGCTACAGACTTTATTAACGAGCGTGATAAAAATTGGAAAGGCGAAGCGCCGGCCACAAAAATAGCCCATGTTTTAAAGACTGCATCTGCCAAAACCTATGATCAATTGCTTGCAGCGCATGTGGCCGATTATAAAAAACTATTTAATCGCGTAGCGATAAACCTGGGCTATTCGAACGCCGCACAACAAGCATTAACCACCAAACAGCGCGTTATTAACTACAAAAAACAAAGCGACCAAGGATTGGAAGCATTGTTGTTTAATTATGGCCGCTACCTGCTCATCAACTCATCGCGCAAAGGAGGCTTGCCCGCCAATCTGCAGGGACTTTGGAACGATACCAACAATCCGCCCTGGGGCAGCGATTATCACTCCAACATCAACATACAAATGAACTACTGGCTGGCCGAACCAACCAATCTATCCGAATGTGCCGTGCCGTACCTTGACTACATTAATAGCATCCGCGAGGTGGCCAAAGAGCATACCCAAAAAGAATATGGCAAAACCCGCGGCTGGACGGTTCGCACCGAGAACAATCCCTTCGGGGGCGATAGCTATAAATGGAACATCCCCGGCAGCGCATGGTATGCGCAAGCCCTGTGGGATCATTATACTTTTACTGGCGATAAAGCTTACCTGAAAAACTTTGCCTACCCTATTTTAAAAGAGATAGTAGAGTTTTGGGACGATCATTTAAAACGCCGTGATGATGGTACTTTGGTTGCGCCTTTGGGCTGGTCGCCCGAGCATGGGCCTACCGAGGACGGGATATCGCACGATCAGCAAATTATTTATGATCTGTTCACCAATTATACCGAAGCTGCTGTGATCTTAGGTATTGACGCTGCTTACAAAAACCATGTGGTTGACATGCGCGAGCATTTACTGAAACCCAAAATTGGCAAATGGGGCCAGCTGCAGGAATGGGAAACCGACCGTGATGACCCGAAAGATACGCACCGCCATGTATCGCATTTATTTGCGGTACATCCCGGCAGGCAAATTAGTCCGCTAACCACGCCCGGGTTGGCACAGGCGGCTAAAGTAAGTTTGCTGGCGCGAGGCGATGCGTCAACAGGCTGGTCTATGGCCTGGAAGATGAACTTTTGGGCGCGCTTATTGGATGGTGAACATGCCTACACTATTTTGAAAAACTTCATTACCCTGGCGGGTGAAAAAGGCACCGACTATAATGGTGGCGGCGGAATTTACGGCAACCTGTTTTGTGCGCACCCACCCTTCCAGATAGACGGTAACTTTGGCTACACTGCCGGCGTTGCCGAAATGCTGGTACAAAGCCAAACCGGCGAAATACAACTGCTGCCTGCCCTGCCCTCTAATTGGAAAACCGGCAATGTTAAGGGTTTAAAAGCTCGCGGAAACTTTGAAATAACCGATATGCAATGGAAGGACGGCCAGGTTGTAAGAGTGGCTATTAAGTCAAATTCGGGCGGCAATTGCGTTATCCGAAGCAGTAATACTTTGTCATCAACCACAAAAAATACTTTAACAAAAGGTAACACCAACTTTAAGTACAGCTTTAAAACTCTTCCGGGTAAAACGTATATATTTACTGCAAAAGCACCTTAAAAAAATGAAGAAGTTAGCTATAAGCTTATTTGCTTGCGCGATATTGGCTTTATGTATGATGGCCTTTAAATCTGGTCACGTTTCTGCACAACAAGCAGCGCCCGGGGATAGCAGCGCACTGAATGTGGTTTATGGCAGCAACCTCACCTTTACAGGCAAACAGCAAGTACTCACCATGGATATTTACTATCCGGCCAACCGGGTTGAAGGTAAAGCCTATCCAATGGTACTAATGATACATGGCGGCAGCTTTTTAAATGGCAGTAAAGAAGCCATGACCGGCCATTGCAAACAACTGGCCGACTCGGGCTTTGTAGCTGTTACTATTAATTACCGTAAGGGCTGGGATGCTAATAGCATAGCAAAAGGTTGCGAAGGAGTTGACGCGCAAGGAATTATAAATGCCAATTATCGCGCTGCACAGGATGCCCATGCAGCTATGCGTTTTTTAGTTGCAAACGCGACCAAATACCACATTGATACCAAATGGCTGTTTGTTGGCGGAAGCAGCGCCGGAGCCATTACCGCGCTTGACATAGTTTACCTTGATGAAAAATATGCTGATAGCCACTTGCCGGCTTCTGTAGCAGCGCTAGGTAAAGTAGATACCGCGAGCAACAAACTGGCGAATAAGTTTCAGATAAAAGGAATCTGCGGCATGTGGGGAGCTTTGCCCGACTCAAGCCTTGTTAACAAAAAAACAGCCGTGCCTACTATATATTTCCACGGCACCGCAGATATGACCGTGCCGTATAACCGCGGTTTTTATGTGCCCAACTGTAGCCGTGTACCTGAAATGTTTGGTTCGGCATGCTTGTACAGGCAAAATATAGCAGCAGGCGTGCCAGCAGTTTTAAACACATCAATAGGTGGCAAACATGGGCCGGTTGAACATACCCGCGCTTTGGTCATCAGTAACACAGCTTGTTTTTTCCATAAAGTAATGGCAGGTAAGGCTAAAAGCGCATCCTATGGCGATGCGGTGGCGGGTTGCCGGTAACAATTTTATACCGTAACATAAACTTAATGTGAGATATGTAATTTGCATTGTTTAAATGTACTTACATACTTATTTTTAACACCTCAGAAAAACTGATCGTTAAGATGGATTCACGCAGAGACTTTTTAAAGAAAGCGGCATTGCTATCGGGCAGCGCGGCTATGATGAACGTTTTGCCACCTGCCATACAAAGGGCATTGGCTATAAACCCCGCAGCCGGAAGCACCTTTTTAGATGCCGAGCATATTGTGATATTGATGCAGGAAAACCGTTCGTTCGACCACGTTTATGGTACCCTGCAAGGTGTGCGCGGATTGAATGACCCGATGGCTATCCGCCTGCCAAACAACAACCCGGTTTATCTACAAACAGATGCCGCGGGTAATACTTACGCGCCTTTCCGTTTAGATATAAAGAATACTAAAGTAACCTGGATGGGTTCGCTGCCCCACTCACGCTCGAGCCAGGTAGATGCCAACAACAAAGGCAAATATGATAAATGGCTTACCTCGAAAAAATCGGGCAATAAAAACTACTCGGGCATGCCGCTAACACTGGGCCACTATACCCGCGAGGACTTACCTTTTAATTTTGGTATGGCCGATGCTTTCACGGTGTGCGATCAGAATTTCTCATCGGCCATGACCAGCACCACGCCTAACCGCTCGTTTTTCTGGACCGGCAAGATCACCCACCAAAAAGATGATATCCTGAAAGCCAACATCCGCAACCCCGATTTTAGCTATGGTGATATGCCATGGCAAACTTTCCCGGAATTGTTGGAACAAAACAATATCCCCTGGAAATTTTACCAAAACGACCTGAGCGCAGGCGGCGGTTTTACCGGTGCCGAACGTAGTTGGTTGGCTAATTATGGTTGTAACCTGCTTGAATTTTTCACAGCATACAACGTCAAATTTTCTGACAGGTACGTTACCGCGCTTCAAAAACAAGCGGAGACTTTGCCGGACGAAATAGCCAAGCTACAAGCTATTACCGGTGCCGACGAAGCCACAACCGCAAAAAATGCCGCTGCCATCAAAGCCAAACAAACCGTACTGGACAATGCCCGCACCGAACTAAGCAAATGGAACAAGGAAAGCTACGCCAAGCTTACACCTCAGCAAAAAAGCCTGTATAATCGTGCCTTTGTTACCAATAAGGCCGACGCTAACTTTAGAAGCATTACCGAACTTACTTATAACGATAACGGAACTGAGCGTAAGGCTATAGTGCCTAAAGGCGATTTCCTGCACCAGTTCAGAACCGACGTGAATACCGGCAAACTGCCAATGGTATCATGGCTGGCGCCATCCCAAAATTTCTCTGATCACCCTAGCGCGCCATGGTATGGAGCCTGGTTGGTTTCGGAGATATTGGATGTATTGACCAAGAACCCTGAAGTTTGGAAGAAAACTATTTTTATTACTACATACGATGAGAATGATGGCTATTACGATCACATTCCGCCATTTTCTATCCCTGACAATAAAATCCCGGGCACCGGTAAAGTATCGGCCGGCATCGAAACCGAAATGGAACACGTGCGCCTGGCTAACGAACTAAAACAAGGTATCGACAAAAAAGAAGCCCGCGAAGCGCCGATAGGTTTGGGATTCCGCGTGCCAATGGTTATTGCCTCGCCATGGAGCCGTGGCGGCAAGGTTTGTTCGGAAGTGTTTGACCATACCTCTACCCTGCAGTTTTTAGAGACTTTTATTCAGCAAAAACTGAAGAAGGATGTTAAGATCAATAACATCAGTAAATGGAGAAGAACTATTTGCGGCGATCTAACCTCGGTGTTTAGTCCGTACAATGGCGAGCCATTAGAGCCTATTCCATTTTTAAATCGTGATAAGAAGGTAGAAGAAGTTTTCAGCGCACAGTTTAAAAGTGAGCCAACCGGTTTTAAAGCGCTAACTGATGATGAGATCAAAGCTATCCAGGTAAACCCCTCATTAACTTCTACACAGGAAAAAGGCACACGCACCGCCTGCGCCCTACCTTACGAGTTATATACCGAAGGCGGTTTAAGCGTAGATAAAAGATCCTTCGAAATTAAGTTTAACGCGGGCACGGAAATATTCGGTAAAGATTCGGCTGGATCACCATTTACGGTGTACGCGCCTGTAAAATATAACGACGGCAAGACGGCGGAGATCTCGCGCAACTGGCATTTTGCCGCTATTGCCGGCGATAACCTGGGTTATAGCTGGCCGCTGGAAGCATTTGAGAACAATGCCTACCACCTGCGTACCCATGGCCCTAACGGTTACTTCCGCGAGTTTAAGGGCAACGCCAAAAATTCGCACCTTAAAATTACCTGCGCTTACGAACGCAGCAAAACCAACCCGGTCAAGCTAACCGGTAACGTGGTGCTGAACATTACCAATACCGGCACTTCGGCACAGGATATTGTGATCAATGATAATGGTTACAAGGCACCAAGCTTTGATAAAACCATACCGTCAAGAGGTAAAACAAGCATTGTGGTTAACATTGCCAAAAACCATAACTGGTATGATTTGAGCGTGAAACTAAAAGACGACGACAGCTTTGAGCAAAGATTTGCCGGTCACGTAGAAACCGGCCAGGCCAGTCAAACCGACCCAAGGATGGGTGGTTTAGTTTAAATAAAAAAGGGTTGCCTGATGAGGCAACCCTTTTTTATTATTTCTTTATGCCGAAGAGCACCTCAGCTATTTTAGGTTTGCCCGCTTCGTTGACAATGACCACATGCTTTTCTACATCCATGGTAAACGGGGTGCCATCTATAGTTTTAACCGGCACCGTATAGTTTACAAAATAGGTATTGGCCCGTTTGGCGTCTTTGCTCACTCTCAGGTTTTTCATGTGCGCTGCATCAATAAAATCATCGCCACGCAGCGGATCGTCAATGATATCTATTTTGCGCAGCTGGGCGGCAAATTTTTTGGTGAGATATTTATCATGTAAGGCATATAGCTTTTTTGACACTACAGCTTTGGTTCCTTTCATGGCCCAGGTGTCGTTGTACACCAGGTAAAATTCTTTCAGCATAGCCATGGCTTGCGTGTCGTTAACCTTGGTTTGGGCTTTGGCGGTATTTGCCAGTACGCATATTAATACAGCGAAAAATATTCTTTTCATTATTATAAATTGGTGGTTGCGAATATAACGCAATATCGGGTATTTTCATATAAGCTCCCATTACCTTAGCTTAACATTCAGGATATTTTATTTTAACGCTATTCGCCTAATTTTGCTTCCTTTGTACATACATACTTTACATCACCCGTATATTAAAATGAAATACACCAAACTGTTTTTAGCTGCCGCGATATGCACCACAGCCATATCATGCGCAACGCGACGTGAAGCCGTGCCTACCAGCTTCCCGAAATTTATGAAACAGGGCCACCGCGGTACCCGTGGCCTGGCGCCCGAAAATACCATTAACGCCATGATAACCGGCATAAAAAACGGCGCCGAGTTTATTGAGGTTGATGTTTACACCAGCAAAGACGGCCAGGTTTTCATATCACATGATCCGGGACCGAACATATTGCATACCCTGACCGCCGACGGCAAGGAACTCACCAAAGAGGAAGCTGCCAAATACATTTTCCACCAGATGAATTATGCCGACATCGCCAAATTTGATGTTGGCTCGAAATACTATCCGGCGTTCCCGAAACAGAAATTGGTTAAGGCCAGCATTCCCCTGTTGAGCGAACTGATCGATTCGGTGGAGAACTATATTAAAGTAAACAAACTGAAACCGGTGGTTTACAATATCGAACTAAAAAACACCATTGCTTATGATAACATCCAAAACGGCACTCCCGCCGAATTGGTTGACGCTACCATGGCCGTGGTGAAAAGCAAAAACCTGGCTAAGAACCGCTATTACCTGCAGTCATTTGATTTTAGGCCATTGAAATATATCCACGAGAAATATCCTGCGGTTACCATCGGCTTTTTAACCAACAGCAAATTAACTTTTGAGGAGAACCTGAAAGAGCTGGGCTTTAACCCTGCAATTTACAGCCCGGTATACACCTTAGTTACTGCCGAGATGGCCCAGAAAGCCCACGCCCTTAACCTAAAACTGGTACCATGGACCGTTAATACCACCGAAGACATGAAAAAGCAAATTGCCCTGGGCGTGGACGGCATCATTACCGATTACCCAAATTTCTTTGCCGAGATAGGCCGTTAAGATCTTTTTTATATTTTTATGCGATGCCCGTTCAATCCGGGCATCGCATTTTTATTTATGGCTATCAAGAATATCATCTTCGACTACGGGAACGTAATTTTTAACATAGATTTTAAACGCGTGGCTGAGGCCTGGCAGAAACTGGGCATTACCAACGCACACGAATTTTACGGTCACCGCCAGCAGGATGACGTTTTTAATGCGCTTGAACAAGGTCAGATCAGTCCGGCGGCATTTAGGGACCGCATCAGGGAATTAACCCATAAGCCTGAATTGACTGACGAACAAATAGACGATGCCTGGAATGCCATCTTCATCGGCATCCCCGAAGGGAACCATGAAATACTGGCACAGGTGAAGGCAAAATACCGCACCTTTCTGCTCAGCAACATTAACGCTATACATTACGATTATGTACACCGTTACCTGAAAAGCGAATACAACCTGGACAACAACGACCAGTTTTTCGACAAAATATACTACTCGCACCTGGTGGGTAAACGCAAGCCGGGAACCGAAATATTTGAACAGGTACTGCAAGAGAACAACCTTGACCCGGCCGACACCCTTTTTATTGACGACAGCCCCCAACACCTGGAAACCGCCAAAAAGCTAGGCCTGCAAACTTACTTAATGACCGCGCCGGATAACCTGCAAAATTATTTTAAAACCAACGGTTTACTGTAACGCAAAACAGAGGCGCAGTGTAGCGCCGTATGCGTAGCACGCTACACTGCTACACTTGGTGTAGCGCGCTACAGCACTGGCTTTTAGATGGTTGATATTTTTGGTGGCGGTGTTTTGTCAGTAGAATTGCATTGCTATAAACATAGAACGTCATAGCGAGCGCAGCGTGGCTATCCCGTACCTGTAAATCCGCGTGTTGAGCGTGGAGGGGATCGCTACACTCGTACCTCGTTCGCGATGACGCTGTTATGTAGCGGAGAATTACAGTTTCCTCCGCTTCAATTCTTTAACTATCAACGTCAACTCCCTACTCATCTGCCCACCAATAGCGGTATTCTCCTGCGCTCTACGGAACAAGTATGGCATTACCGCTTTTATGGGGCCGTAGGGCACGTATTTAGCTACGTTGTACTGCGCATCCGCCAGGTTAAAGCTCAGGTTATCGCTCATGCCTAGTAACTGGGCAAAGTATACATGCGGGTGTTTGTGGTCTATTTTTTTGGTGTCCAGCAGTTCGGCCAGGCGGCGGCAGCTGTCTTCGTTGTGTGTGCCGGCTATAAAGGCAATGCTGTTTACGTGATCGGTGCAATAGTCAAGCGCCAGGTCAAAATCTTTGTCGCTGGCGGCTTTGTTAGGTTGTATAGGCGATGGGTAGCCGCGTTCTTCGGCGCGTTTGCGCTCTTTTTCCATGTAAGCGCCGCGTACCAGTTTGGCGCCTAATATAAATTGCTCTTTAACGGCGGTCTCGTGATCGCTCATCAGGCCATCCAGCTTATCGTGGCGATATAGTTGGTAGGTGTTGTAAACGATGGGTTGTTTTTTGTTGAAGCTGCGCATCATTTCCAGCGCCAGCAGATCGATGGTTTTCTGTATCCAGGTTTCCTCGGCATCTATCATTACCGGTACACCGGCATCATAGGCTTTCTGGCAAATATCCAACACCCTACCCTGCACTTTTTCCCATTCTGCTATCTCGTCGGCAGTTAGTGGTGTACCGGCATCCAGCTTCTCCAGCAAAGCAAATCGGCCCACGCCGGTAACTTTAAATACAGTGATAGGTATTGACTTATCCTTAACGGCGCGTTTAATGGTACGGATGATCTCGTCGCGCGTATCATCAAAAACCTGCTCCTCGTCCTCGCCTTCTATCGAATAATCCAATATCGTCCCAACACCGCCCGAGGCCAGCGATTTAATGGTGTTTTCGCATTCGCGGATAGTTTCGCCACCGCAAAAATGGCGGAAGATGGTAGCTTTTATCAGTCCTTTTATAGGTAAACCAATATTTATGGCAAAGTTTGTTATGGGCGGGCCAATTTTTACTAGGAAGTTTACGTTTATGATTTTGAATAACCAGTAGGCACGTTTCAGATCGGCGTTTGAGGCGTGGCGGAAAGCAACTTCCGTATTTTCGAACGACAGCGGTTGTTTATCAGTCATGTATATATAGTTGCGTTTCATAGCTGTACGACGTGTTAAACCAATATAACCTGCCGATTATGAAAACGTGTAGTAATAGCTACAAAATTATAAAATGATAGTTACATAACTCAAAATTCTGTAATTAGTTTATTTTTGCCACCGCATGATAGATTTTAAACTGGAAGGAGAATACATTCACCTGATACAATTATTAAAAGCCACCAACCTGGTAGCCACCGGCGGCGAGGCACAAATAGTTGTAGATCAGGGCGAAGTAACCTACAATGGTGAGGTTGACTATCGTCGCCGCTTAAAAGTAAAACAAGGCGACGTGGTTGAATTTAACGGCACCACAATAAAAGTAATTTAATAATGGAAACAACATACAGCGACACCCCTACTGCTGCAGAGACAATGGATACGATACAAAGCAATAGTTACAATATATACTTTGAGGATGCCTTGACCGAGGTAGCCAACTTTATTGAGCGCGGCAAATATTCGCGCTTTTTTATCCTTACTGATGAGAATACCTCAAAACATTGCTTACCCCTGCTACAAGCCAAACTAAACACCGATAACTTCGACCTGATCGAGATCAATGCCGGCGAAGAAAGCAAAGACATTGATTTTTGTATAGGTGTTTGGAAAATGCTGATAGACTTTGGTGCCGACCGTCAGAGTTTATTGATCAACCTGGGTGGCGGCGTTATCAGCGATCTGGGTGGCTTCGCGGCTTCAACCTTTAAACGTGGTATTGATTTTATACACATCCCTACTACCTTGCTATCACAAGTTGATGCTTCGGTAGGTGGTAAAACGGGTATTGATATTGACAGCATTAAAAACATCATTGGCACGTTTACCCAGCCAAAAGCGGTGTTTATCAACTACGAGTTTTTAAAATCATTGCCTCCGCGCCAGATACTATCCGGCACCGCAGAAATGCTGAAACATGGACTGATATGCGATGCTGATTACTGGAACCTGCTAAAAACAAGCGACCTATCAACCACTACGGCAGAAATGGTTTACCGTTCGGTTGAGATCAAAAACAAGGTGGTACTGGAAGATCCGCATGAAAAAAATATCCGCAAATCACTGAACTTTGGTCATACCATTGGTCACGCGGTTGAAACTTACTCATTAATAAACGACGAGGATTCATTGTCGCACGGCGAAGCTATCGCCATCGGCATGATCTGCGAAGCTTACCTGGCTCACAAAAAAACAGGTTTAAGCGCAGCTGAACTAACCGAAATTACCGAGGTACTGATGAACCTGTACCCACGCTACGAACTGAAAGAGGAATACAACCCTACCCTTTTAGAGTTTATGCTGAAGGACAAAAAGAACCAAAACGGCAAGATTAACTGTACACTGCTAAGCAGCATAGGCCAGTTTGCCATTGACAATGTTTGTACCGAAGAAGAATTGGTAGATGCGTTGAGGTATTACGCTAATTTGTAAGTTCTTCTTTTTTGAAAAAGGAAAAAGCCGCCTGTGAGGGTGGCTTTTTTGTTTGGGGTTTACCTTACTCCAGCACGTCATTACGAGCGAGGAACGAGCGTGGTAATCCCCGATAGAAAGGTCGTGCGCATACTATTCTAAAGGGGATAGCTACACTGCGTTCGTTATGGCGTGGCGGTTAAATTAAAAAAGGGTTAGCAAATGCTAACCCTTCTTGTTTATAATGAACTGTGATCAGTTTTAATTACCGAATTGCAAGTTGTATTTACCCTCACTAATAACTAAGCTGGCGCCTTTGTCAGTTTTCAGGTTTCCGTTAAAAACGCCATTTATAACACCACCTTTTGTATATGAAAAATTAAATATGCCAACAGATAACCCGCTGCCGTAAGTGGTGTATCTTGATGAATACAACACATTGGCACTGTTTGTATATTCAACATAACTCTCCGGGTAAGAGTTAACACTGCTGCTAATAGTGAGGCCTTGCGCAAAGCCTACGATGGCAGGTTCGCTCAAATAAATTTTAAATTTAGGAACAGCGCCGTTTTTTGCAGTAGCGGTAATAACAATTGTACGCGGGTTGCTTGTTGATCCGCGTGTTACGGTAAATTCAGTTTCGGTAACCTGCACGCCGTCAACTTTAAAGTTTAAATAGTACGTTGACGCAGGTGTACCCGGATCAGGTGTATTGGTATTGGCATTGATCATAGCATCAAGACCGGTATCATCGTTTTTGCAGGAAACAACACAGATTACCATTAACAAGACAAAGGCGATGTGGATAATTTTTTTCATTCTTCGAAATTATATTTTCGCAAAGGTAAATTTACCAATCAAATTACCGGGTTATTTTTTTGCAAAAAGATGAATTGAGAATATAGACCCTATCGGGATCGAGATGAGTAATCATTACCAAACAACCAACCTCCTCATCTCCCACCAACCTACTCTACTACCTATAAATTCATCCATCAAACAAAATTTTTCGCAATAAAATTCTGTTTACCTCATTTATTTTCAAAAAATAAAAATTTTCTATTGACAGATGATTTTTTAAACGTACATTTACGCCACAATAAAACGAGATGAAATTACACAATGCATTTTTTTACGGTTACTACTTTTACTTTAACAGTAAGAGCCGGGACTAATATGCACTAACACATATAACAAGAAATTGAAAAGTCCCGGCCCAATAAGCCGGGACTTTTTGCTTTAACACCATGATAAAAAAAGAAAAACCAAGAGTTGCAATTCAGGGCATACGCGCTTCCTTCCACGAGGAGGCAGCCTTTAAGTATTTCGGTGAGGATATACAAACCGTGGAGTGCGGCTCTTTTAAGCAAACATTTGAAGCTTTAGAGCGTAAAGAAGCTGATTATGTGGTAATGGCTATTGAGAATAGTATTGCAGGCAGCATATTACCAAACTACTCGTTATTATTAAGTTACAACTACCCTGTGGTTGGCGAGGTTTACCTGCCTATACAATTACATTTAATGGCCCTGCCGGGTGTTGCATTTGAACAGGTAAAATACGTAACTTCGCACCCGATAGCTATTCGTCAATGCATTGATTTTTTTGACGAATATCCACACCTTAAAATTGTGGAAAGCAGTGATACCGCGGCCTGCGCCAAACGTATTCACGACGAAAAATTAACTGATACTGTTGCCATTGCCAATACCCTGGCTGCCAAACTTTATGGTTTGGATATTCTGGAGCGCCGTATAGAATCTAACAAGAAAAACTTCACCCGCTTTTTAATATTAACAGACCATGATAACGTGGAGAAAAAACCCGCTAACAAAGCGTCGTTATGTTTCCAGGTTAGTAACCAGGTTGGTTCGTTAGCCAAAGTGCTTAACATTTTTGCCACGCAGAAAGTTAACATGAGCAAAATACAGTCAATGCCGGTATTAGGCAAACGCAACGAGTACAACTTTTATGTTGATGTGGAGTTTGACGACGCCAAACAATATGACAGCGCTATAAAACAGATACTAAAGTACACCCACAATTTTAACATACTGGGCGAGTATCAAAAGCACGAGGAAGAAGCTTCGGAAAGCTTGCTGAAAGAGAAGCCGGCTAAAAAATACATCAGCATAAAAAAGAAATAATTAACAAAGTATATAACAGACATTCGAAATAAATAATAAAATGAAACTTAATTTAAACATTCAACCATTAGAGAGCTGGATAAATGCAGGTAGCCAACCGCTTTTAATTGCCGGTCCGTGTAGTGCAGAAACCGAGGATCAACTGGTTGCAACAGCACATTTGTTAAAAAATACAGGTAAAGTAACCGCTTTGCGTGCAGGTATCTGGAAACCACGTACCCGTCCGGGCGAGTTTGAAGGTATTGGCAGCATTGGTTTAGAGTGGTTAAACCGCGCTAAACAAGAAACCGGCCTACCTACCGCTGTTGAGGTAGCTACTGCAAAACATGCCGAAGAAGCTTTAAAAGCAGGTGTTGATATCCTTTGGGTAGGTGCACGTTCAACTGCTAACCCTTTTACTGTACAGGAAATTGCTGACGCTTTAAAAGGTGTTGACATCCCGGTTATTGTTAAAAACCCGGTTAACCCTGATATTTCATTATGGATTGGTGCCCTGGAGCGTATTAACAACGCGGGTATTACCAAACTGGCTGCTATTCACCGTGGTTTCTCATCATACGAAAAATCTGCTTTCCGTAACGAGCCAATGTGGGATATCGCTATCCACCTGAAAACTTTGGCACCACACCTGCCAATTATTTGCGACCCAAGCCACATTTCGGGTAACCGCGAATTGATCGGTTATGTATCGCAAAAAGCTTTGGATTTGGATATGCAAGGTTTGATGATCGAATCGCATATCGATCCAAGCGTTGCCTGGACAGATGCTAAACAACAAGTTACGCCATCTGCTTTGGTTGACATCATCGAACGTTTAACTTTACGTAAACCAGAAACCGGCGACGCGAAAGTGAACGACCAGTTAACCCAACTGCGCGATAACATTGATAAAATTGACGATCTGATCCTGCAAAAAATGGGCGAGCGTATGAAAATATCTGAGCAAATTGGTACTTACAAACGCGATAACGACCTGACTATTTTACAGGTTAACCGTTGGGAAGAAATATTGACCAAACGCCAAAGCTACGGTCGTGCTTTAAAATTGAGCGACGAGTTTACCGAGAAATTATTGGAGTTAATGCACAGCGAATCTATCCGTAAACAAACCGAGATAATGAACGCTGGCGCAGAAGCCCAAAAAGGAGAAAAACTTACACACGCTTAATACTTACAATGAGTCATAACATCCTGCTAAGCAGAGCAAGCCGTGTTGTTAACGGCGAAGTGCACCTTACCGGTTCAAAAAGCGAGTGTAACCGCGCGCTTGTAATTGAGGCGTTAAGCAACGGTAAAGTAAGCGTACAAAATATTTCGGATGCAGCGGATACTGTTACCCTGGCGGGGATTTTGAAGTCGGGAGGTTTAAGTCCAAAGTCTGAAGTTCAAAGTCTGGAGTCGGAAACGGCTCAAGACTCAGAACTCAAGACTCAAGACTTAAGACTAGTCGACATAGGTCCGGCAGGTACGGCTATGCGCTTTTTAACCGCTTATTTTACCCTGCAGGATGAAGAAGTGGTATTAACCGGCAGCGCGCGCATGAAACAGCGCCCCATAGGCACCCTGGTTGATGCGTTGCGCAAACTAGGCGCGCAAATTGATTATGAGGAAAACGAGGGCTACCCTCCCATCCGCATAAAAGGTAATATTATGCAGGCTACTAATATCATCAGCATTAAAGGTGATATTAGCAGTCAGTATATTACAGCCTTGTTGTTAATTGCCGCGCGATTACCGCTTGGCTTGGAAGTACATATTGAAGGCGAACTAACATCACGCCCTTATGTTGAAATGACCCTGGCCATGCTACAGCAGGCCGGCATTATGCACAAGTGGAACGATAACGTGATCTCTATCGCCAGTCAGCAGTTTAAGGAGACTACCCTACCTGTTGAACCGGATTGGAGCGCGGCATCATACTGGTATGCTATTGCGGCACTTGCGGATGAATCAAGCTTGTTTTTACATGGTTTAACGCAATACAGCCTCCAAGGCGATAGCGCGATAACCGAGATCATGGCTAACTTCGGCATCACTTCCGAGTTTAAATACGGTGGTGTGCAGTTAACCAAGCAAACCAAACCTTTCATCAAAGATCTGTTCGACCTGAAAGAATGCCCTGACCTGGCGCAAACCGTTATTGTAGTATGCGCGGCCCTGGGTTACGAAGCTACTTTTACCGGCCTGGAAACTTTGAAAATCAAAGAAACCGACCGCGTAAAAGCCCTGCAAAACGAACTGGCCAAGATTGGCGTTAAGCTGATCGAGACCGACGGTTTCTACAAACTGGACTGCAGCGAAAAACACATTCCCGAGCGCGTATTCATCAACACCTATGATGATCACCGCATGGCGATGGCCTTCGCTCCGCTGGCCCTCATCATCCCGCAAATGGAATTTGAGGACGCACCGGTAGTGGAGAAATCGTATCCGGCGTTTTGGAAGGATTTGGAAAAACTAGGTTTCGAGACTAAAAATTTATAATAACCTGTCATTGCGAACATAGCGAAGCAATGACAAACATACACTTTAAATAATCTGCACATCTGCATGTTCGCACATCTGCACATCTAAACAATATGGCTGGCAATTCATTCGGGCAATTATTCAGGATAACAACATTTGGCGAATCGCATGGCGAGGCTATAGGGGTAATTATTGACGGCTGTCCGTCTATGTTGCCCGTAGACCTTGACTACATCCAAGCCGAACTGGATAAGCGCAAACCCGGCCAATCAAAAATTACTACCCAACGTAAAGAAAGCGACACCGTACGCATACTTTCAGGGGTGTTTGAAGGCAAAACTACCGGTACACCTATCATGATGCTGATCCCTAACGAAGATCAGCGTAGCAAGGATTATAACCACAATACCGACGTTTTCCGCCCGTCACATGCCGACTATACTTACCAAACTAAATACGGTATCCGCGACCATCGCGGCGGCGGCCGCTCATCGGCCCGCGAGACCGCGGCGCGTGTAGCTGCTGGCGCATTAGCTAAGCTGCTATTAAAAACGCAGGGCATCGAGATTGTTGCCCACGTAAGCAGCGTAGGCAAAATTGACGCGCCAAACGTGGAGATCAAAACCGCACAGGAATTTATCGACGAGCGCGAGAAGAACATCGTCCGCTGCGCGGACCCGGCAACGGCTGAGGAAATGATTGAGTTTATTGATTCGGTGCGTAAAGACGGAGATACCGTTGGCGGTAAAGTAAGCTGTCACATTTTAAACTGCCCTGTTGGCCTCGGCGAACCGGTGTTTGATAAACTACACGCCGAATTAGGCAAAGCAATGCTGAGCATTAACGCCGTGCATGGTTTTGAATTTGGTTCAGGTTTTTCGGGTAGCGAGATGCGCGGTTCGGAGCATAACGACATTTTTGTTAAAAACCACCTGAATGATGTGAAAACCATCACCAATTTCTCGGGCGGTATACAGGGTGGTATCAGCAATGGTATGCCTATTGATTTTAAAGTAGCTTTTAAACCGGTGGCCACCATTATGCACAACCAGCAAACGGTTGACGCCGCAGGCAACGCCGCAGAGATCTCGGGCAAAGGTCGTCATGACCCTTGTGTGGTGCCACGTGCGGTGCCCATTGTTGAGGCTATGGCCGCACTAGTGATAGCCGACCATTGGTTACGAAACCGAAATACGATATTAAGCTAAAGCTGATTTAAGCTGAAAGCCAGAAGTCCAAAGCCAAAAGCTTTGGACTTTTTATTTGACCACCGCGCCCAACAAATATTTTCCACCACCGGGTTACCTTCACCGCGTTCAGGGTATAAACAATATAAGCGCTAAATAACCGGCGCACCTAATTATCATGCTTACCTATACCGCTAACCTTTACAAAAATGCTTACAGCGGGCTGTCAAAAAACAGCTGGTATTTAAGCATTGTAATGCTCATTAACCGCAGTGGCACTATGGTGGTGCCGTTTTTAAGTATTTACTGTATCCAACAGCTGCACTATAGCATTGTGCAGGCCGGTATTATTATGGCCCTGTTTGGGGTGGGCGCTTTAACGGGCGCTTTTTTAGGTGGTAAACTGGTGGACAAGATCGGCTTTTACGATATGCAGGTGGGCGCGCTTTTAAGCGGCGGCCTGTTTTTTATACTGCTTGGCTTTTTGCAAAACTTTTACGTGCTGTCCATCGGCACTTTTGTATTGAGCTTGTGTAACGAGTCCTTCCGCCCGGCAAACTCATCGGCTATTGCGCATTATAGTAGCGAGGAAAGTAAAACCCGCTCTTTTTCGCTTAACCGTTTGGCTATTAACCTGGGCTGGGCTGTTGGTGGTGGCTTGGGTGGCTTTTTGGCGGCTATTAATTATCATTTGTTGTTTTGGGTTGATGGTTGTACCAACGTACTTGCCGCGGTGATGTTATTGTTATTGATGCCTCGTGCAGCCGTTGCCAAAACCATTAAAAAGCCGGATGCCACGGTGGTTAAAACCTCGGCTTATAAGGATAAGGTTTACCTGGTATTTATTGTACTGGCCAGCCTGTTTGCTATTTGCTTTTACCAGTTTATGATCATGCAGCCGGTGTTTTTTAAGGTCGACTGGCATTTTAGCGAGCGCTTTATTGGTGGATTGATGGCTTTGAACGGGCTATTGATCGTGGTGGTTGAAATGGTAATGATCCATAAGCTGGAAGGCCGGCGTAGCAAAATGGTTTATATCACGTTCGGCCTGTTTTTATCGGCGCTTTCATTTCTGCTGCTTAATATTTTACCACCTGCAATGCTTACGGCTATAGTAGTTGTAGTGCTGATAACTTTTAGCGAGATGTTTGCTATGCCCTTTATGAACGCCTTTTGGATAAGCCGAAGCAATGCGCATAACCGTGGCGAATACGCGGCGCTGTATAGCATGTCGTGGTCGTTCGCGCAAATTGTGGCGCCTTTTTTTGGCAGTAATGTTATCGCCTTCGGTGGATTTAAATTATTGTGGTGGATATTGGGAGGTATTAGTTTGGTGGGGACAATAGGTTATTACTATCTACATCAATTCCTCAAAAAACAACCCGTGGCTTAATTCCCCTTCAGTATCTTCACCGTAACAATCAACTGCCCTACATGACGCATGGTATGCTCTGCAGCGTGAAAATAAAGGCCTATAACCGTTGATGGTATCTGCGCGCGGCCCACTCCCCTAACTTCGGTTAATTGCGCGTCGTTTTGATTGGTCAGCTGCGCTATAGCCGCGTCAACCTGTGTGCTAAATGCATCGAGTAAATGGCCCACACTGTACTCTTTTTCGGGCGTTTTTCCTTCTGTCTGCAGGTATTGCATTTGCTCATCGCTTAATAATTTGCCATCTGCATAAGTAAATAAACGGCTGAGCACGCCTGTTAAATGCTGCAAATGAAAACCCGGCGAAGCCAGACCAACCGGCTTCACCCACAAAAAAATCTCCGGAAATTCATCCAGTAAGGCATAAACCTCTTCGCGCGCCTGTAATAGGGCGTGCGCAACGGGCTGCAATAATGGGGGTACATTGGGTAACGGGCCACGCAGCCATACTTCGGGTTTGGTTTGTTCTATCATATCATCAATCAAAAATGGTATAGCTATTGCATTAGTCAGCCAAATAATTGTTTAAACTATGATATCTACCACTACGCAAAAGCTAAGCAAGCTTTTTCTGTTTATCCTGCTCCCCTTTATCGTCCTTACTGTTCAAAGCTGTAAAAAAAGCCGCTCGGATATGGGTAAGTCGCTTTACAAGGAAACCAAAAATAAAGTTTTTAAAGACGTAACTCCTGAAGGTTTTGCCGAGGTTTTTGAAAAAGTACTTTCGGATGAGAAAGGCAAATTCACCTATGGTAAAACCGTCGCCAACTTTTACGCCCAAAACGGCTACGACCCTATTTATGTAATGGACCACATCGCCAATGGCGACCTTAAAGAGATAGTTGCCCGCTATAAAGCAGCCGGCCAGCATGGGCTTGATCCGGATATGTTTAAGGCAAAAATGATGGACACGTTGGTGGCCAAATTTTACAGCAAAAAAGGGATCAAAACACTAGACGAGGCTTACCGATCGATAGCCGAATTAGAGCTGCTTACAGCCAACACGCTTATTACTTATACCAATGCCCTGCAATATGGTATCATCAATCCACGCCGTATCTACGCGCGCTACTATACCCAAACGCAGCGCCCTGACAGCGCATCTATGAACAAAGTATTTCACATAAGCAATATTAAAGGGTACCTGGATAGTATACAGCCCAATAATCCGCAATACATAGCGCTGCAACAGGCATTGGCCGATGGTATAAAAGCCGGTAATATGGACCAGGTAAAACTGCGGTCGCTTATTGTTAACCTGGAACGTTTGCGTTGGAGAAATAAACCTTCGCAGGATAAGTATGTGATCGTAAATATACCCGACTACACCCTTGATGTAATGGAGGGCGGCAAATCAACTTTAAACATGAAAGTTTGTGTTGGCGAGGGCCGTAATATGGAGAACGAGGTGAGCCTGACCGAATATGATGAAAGCGATAAGATAGACCGTCCTTTTACCCGCGAGACACCACAACTGAACAGCATGATACATAGTGTTGATGTAAACCCGATATGGAACATCCCCGAAAGTATTGCCAATAAAGAGATCATTGTGGAGGCCCGTAAAGACCCTTATTACCTGGCTAATAAAAATATCAACGTATATAAAAATGGCGAAAAGGTTGATGACCCCGAAACAATAAACTGGGATGGCGCATCGGCCGATACCTATTCGTTTAAACAACAACCCGGTGATGATAATTCTCTCGGTAAGATCAAATTCCTGTTTAATAATAGAAGCAGTGTTTACCTGCATGACACCCCTGCACAGCTACCCTTTAAGCAAGCCGTGCGTGCCGTAAGCCATGGTTGCGTTCGCCTTGAAAAGCCAAAAGAACTGGCGCTGGCGCTGTTTGGTGAGGGTAAGAAGTATGATATGATAGATAAATTTATGGGCGAGGACAAGCCTGCCCCTACCAGTATTTCGCTTAGCCCTAAAGTGCCTGTTTATATTACTTACGTTACCTGCTGGCAGGATGCTAACGGACAGCTGCAATTCCGCCCGGATGTTTATGGTTTGGACGTGGTATTGTTTGGGCATTTGCAGAAGTTGTTTATTTAGTATCTAATAGCAAGTAAATAATTAAGCGCGTCATTACGAGTGAGGAACGAAGGTAGGAAACCGACCGTAGGGAGCTCATTAATGCCATTAAAAAACAAATTATAGTGTTAATAATCCCCGAGCGACAAGCCGCACGTCTACCTATCGCTCGGGGATAGCCACGCTAACGCTCGCTATGACGTGGTAATTAAACAAAAGGCCCAATCCGCTTTGCAGATTGGGCCTTTTCAATATCGTAGTAAGCTTATTAGATCTTCGCAGCAGTATCCGCCACCGGCAAGGTAAAACCTGCAAATACATTTTCATCCAAATATTTAGAAGTATAACGGTTATCGTTACCGTTGATGAATAACATGGTTTTACCTTTAATAGTGTTGATCACCATATCGCAAACCGCAGGCGATACAGCCGGACAACCGTGGCTGCGTCCTAAGCGGCCTAAAGCTGCAATGGCACCCTCACTCACATAATCGGCAGCATGAACCACTACTGCGCGTTCGCGGGCATTGCTGTTAAAACCGGCGTCTAAGCCATCTAAACGTAACGAGCGGCCGTGCTTGCCATAATACACATCATCCGTCAGGTAAAAACCTAAACTGCTTTGGTGCGACTGGTTGGTATTTGAAAAAGCGTTTGCCATATCATTACCACTACCTTGTCCGTGTGCAACCCAAGTATTTAACAACAGGTGTTTGTTCACCAGGTCGATGATCCACATACGTTTTTCGCGGCTTGATTTGTTAAAATCAACCACGGTAATAACCGAACTGTTTTCGGCCAGTTTATGGTTAGCTTTTAAGTTTAAAAAGCCTGTAAGCGCTTTTTGAAATACTGCCATATCCATACCGGCTTGTTGTAATTGCGCGGTTTGATAAATGGTTGCAACGTACTGGCTAAACAACTCTTTTGCTGTAACAGTGCTTTTTGTAGTGCCTGAAATTTTGTTAGCTTCCGCGCCTTTAAAACCGGTAACGGTCATCATTACCATCAAAAAAACGCAGCATATCCACCAAAAATATTTCCTCATAATTTGTTGAGTTAAAATCAATAATTAAATAAAGAGTATTAGGGTTGTGAGTTATAATTGTTATACAAATATACGCAAAAAGGCTTAACCGATTGTCAAATTTTTATCATTAAGTAAAACATTTTCTAAAAGGTTAACTAAAAGCTGGTAATACGAAATTAAAAGAACAAAGGTTACGCTACACTATACCCACTTCACTTTCTCGGAAAGTGGTACGCGCCGTATTCCTTTTGGATGCTCATCGGCGTAGCCTAAATACAATACGCCCATCACTTCATCCTCATCGCGTAGATTTAATAACGCCTTCATGGCCGGTTTTAGTATCATACCGCCGGTTCCCCAGTAGCTCGCGATACCCAAAGCGGTGGCACCCAACAGTATATTTTCTATAGCGCAAGCGGTTGCAGCCAACTCTTCAAAGGCGGGAATCTTAGGCAAATTACCCCGCTGCATCACCGCTACGATCACATGCGACGCGCTGTCACCTTGCACAGCAAGGTTATTATAAACCGCGTCGGCGTAGCTTTCAGGGTCGGTATTTTGCTTGTAAAGTTCTGCATGCTGACGGCAGAAATCGGCCGGGTTAGCGTAAACGGTAAAGCGCCAGGGCTCGGTAAGGCCGTGAGTTGGGGCCCAGTCGGCCAGCTCAAACAGTTGGGTTATTTGTTGGTTAGGTATTTTTTGGCCATTCATCATAAAAGGCTTAACCGTGCGGCGTTTTTTTATGATATTTGATAGAGCGTCGAAAGCAAGTGACATAATATAATTTGTGTTAAAAAAAGAAATGAGCGACCGCAAGATCGCTCATTGTATATTTCATTAAGTCAAATATCCGTCAATTAAAAAATTGAAGGATATTTATTTGGGTTACTCTCATTCATGATGCTATAAATAGCTTCGATGATATCATCCAGCGATGGCTTGGTAAAATAATCACCATCTGAGCCATATGGCGGGCGATGCTCCTTGGCAGTAAGCGTACGCGGAGGGCAATCCAGCGAGTAATAACCTTTCTGGCCCTCCAGTATTTGCTGCAGGATGTATGACGATGCTGCGCCTGGCAAATCCTCATCAACCACTAAAAGCTTATTGGTTTTCTTTAAGGATGTGCCACAGGCATTGTCCAAATCGAACGGATATAATGTCTGCGGGTCGATCACTTCAACACTGATACCCATTTTCTCCAGCTCCACGGCTGCTTCCTGTACAATGCGTAAGGTTGAGCCATAAGATACAACAGTGATATCGCTACCTTCCTGCAATACTTCGGCTTTGCCTAATGGTACCGTAAAATCGCCAACGTTGCTAGGCAATTGTTCTTTCAGGCGATAACCGTTCAGGCTTTCAACAACAATAGCCGGTTCATCGCCGCGCAGCAATGTGTTATACATGCCGGCAGCCTGCGTCATGTTACGCGGTACGCAGATATGCAGGCCACGCATCGTGGTTAGCATAGTACCCATTGGCGAACCTGAATGCCAAATCCCTTCTAATCTATGACCACGGGTACGCACAATCAGCGGTGCTTTTTGCCCACCCATTGTCCGGTAGCTTAAACTAGCCAGGTCATCACTTAAAACCGACATCGCGTACAGAACATAATCTACATATTGGATCTCGGCGATAGGTTTCATACCGCGTACGGCCAGCCCCATGCCTTTACCGATAATGGCCGATTCGCGGATGCCCGTATCGGCAATACGCAGGTCGCCGTATTTTGCTTGCAAGCCGGCAAAGCCCTGGTTCACGTCGCCAATAGCGCCAACGTCCTCGCCAAAGGCAACAACTGTTTTATCGCGCGCGAAATTGGCATCGAAACAGGCGTTTAGCACCTCGCTGCCGTTAATACTCGGGGCGTCATCGGCGTATTGAGCGGGTACTACTTCTACCTTTAAAGGTGAATATGGTGTGTTTGAGAATAGTTTTGAATTGTAACGTTCGCCATTAATCTCCAGCTGTTTGTTCAGCCAGTTAATAACGGCGGATTTTTCTTCCGATTGCTCGTGCACCGTCAGTCTTAAGGCCTGGCGCATGGCGCTCACAGCGTCTTTGCGGCCCGGATCAATGCAGCCTAGTAGTTCGCTGGTTAGTTTGTCGATCTCTTCATGTTTTGAAGACACCTCGGCTAGTTTTTCCAGTAAACCTGCTACCTCTTCGTTCTCGGCTTTGATGAGGTCGCTTAATTCGTTCCAGGCTGATTTCTGGCACTCTCGCACGTATTTTTTGGCTTCCGATTCCAGCTCATCCAGCTCTTCCTCGGTTATGATGGCCGATTCAACCATCCACTCGCGCATTTTAAGCAGGCAATCGTGTTCGCCTTCCCAGGTTAGCCTGTCCTTGGTTTTGTAGCGTTCGTGCGAACCTGAAGTAGAGTGGCCCTGCGGCTGCGTCATTTCCACTACGTGGATCAATACAGGTACATGTTCATCACGACATACCTTGATGGCACGCTCGTAAGTTTCGCAAAGGGCCACGTAGTCCCATCCGCGAACTTTAAATATTTCAAATCCGTTGGTACCCTCTTCACGCTGGAAGCCTTTTAGCACTTCAGAAATATCTTCTTTAGTGGTTTGTATACTGGCCGGTACAGATATCGCGTAAGCATCATCCCAAATAGAGATAGCCATAGGCACCTGCAAAACGCCGGCAGCGTTAAAGGTTTCAAAAAACAAGCCTTGCGAAGTAGCGCCGTTACCAATGGTACCAAAAGCCACCTCGTTGCCATTCACCGAAAAATTGTTTTCGCCGGCCAGTTCTTTATTTTGACGGTAGAGTTTTGAGGCCAATGCCAAACCCAACAAACGCGGCATGTGCCCGCCGGTGGTTGACATATCAGCACCGCAATTCATGGTCTCGGTTTGATTTTTCCAGCTGCCGTCTTCGTTGATAAAACGGGTAGCGTAGTGGCAATTCATCTGGCGGCCGCCTGATGCCGGTTCTTTTTCAATATCAGGATGCGCGTATAATTGCGCGAAAAACTCCTGCAGGTTGCTCATGCCCGTGGCAAACATAAAAGTTTGGTCGCGATAATAGCCTGCGCGCCAGTCGCCTTTGCGGAAGGCTTTGGCCATGGCCAGTTGTGCCACCTCCTTGCCATCGCCAAATATGCCAAACTTAGCCTTACCCGTAAGTACTTCACGACGGCCTATTATACTGGCCTGCCTGCTTTGGTAACCAATGCGGTAATCATTAATTACAAGTTGTTTGAAGTCGTTAAAAGTAAGTTCGGCAACATCGTTATTTACGGCGCCGGTAATTACAGTTTCGGGCATAAATTTTAGTATTAGGTGGTAAAATTATAAAATTTCGGTTGGTATTACTAACCTGCCATCTAAAATTGTGTTTAATAAAATTTGAGTTTTGGTATGGTTAATCTAAAAAAACGAGCACCTTAACCGTTGCATAAATCCAAAATAGTTTTGGAATACCATTAAACCTTTTATATTTGTATAACTCAAACAGATATTATGAAAAAACTAATTTTAATGTGCGCAGTAGTTTTAGGTTTTGCCTTTAACGCATCGGCACAAGATAGCCAAAAAGCTGAATTTAAATTCAACGAAGAAAAACATGATTTCGGTAAAATACCTCAGGGTAAACCGGTAACCACTGATTTTGTATTCACTAACATTGGCGAAGAACCGTTGATACTAACCGAAGTAAAACCTACTTGCGGCTGTACTATTGCCGATTACACCAAAACTCCGGTTAAAAAAGGTGATAAAGGTATTATCAAAATTACTTACAACGCAGCCGTAGCAGCTCCGTTCAATAAAACTATTATAGTAACCTCGAACGCTAAAACACCACAAAAATACTTAAACATTGTAGGTGACGTAGTAGCAGCAGCGGCGGCAGCGCCAAGTACACGATAGAGTTTTAAGGTATCGCCCTTGCTCTATGCAGCTAAGGGTCAGCATAAAAACATGGAAAAGGCCCGAATATTTCGGGCCTTTTTTTATTATACTAATTCTGTAGACATTAATCTTTTTTAATACTTTTGCCACATGCCAAATATATCACGTAAGGGGCAGCGAATGCCTGCTTCCCCTATCCGTAAACTAACCCCCTTTGCTGACAAAGCTAAGTTAGACGGAAAAAAAGTTTATCACCTAAACATCGGTCAGCCTGACATTGAAACACCGTCAGGAATGATTGATGCCATCAAAAATATCGACTTTAAAGTTTGGGCCTACACCGCATCCGAAGGTACTAAAAGCTATCGCGACCAACTTACCAAGTACTACAACAAAGCGGGCTATAACATTACCCCCGAAGATATTATTGTTACCGCAGGTGGTTCGGAAGCTATATCCATTACCTTCATGACTTGCCTTGATGCAGGCGACGAAGTGATCGTGCCCGAGCCATATTACGCTAACTACAACGGCTTTGCCAGCCAGAATGATGTTATTGTGCGGCCAATCATGTCGTACATTGAAAATGGTTTTGCCCTGCCACCTATCAGCGAGTTTGAAAAAAACATTACCGACCGTACCCGCGCAATTTTTATATGCAGCCCTAACAACCCTACCGGCTATCTGTATTCGCGTGAGGAACTGGAAGCGCTGAAGGCTTTAGTACTAAAGCACGACTTATACCTGTTTGCCGATGAAGCGTACCGTGAATTTTGCTATGGCGACCAGCCCTTTGTATCGCCGATGCATTTAACCGGTTTGGAAGAGCATGCTATCATAATCGATACGGTAAGCAAGCGCTACAGCGCCTGCGGTGCACGCCTGGGCTGTATCATCAGCAAAAACCGCAAGTTTTGGGAAGTCGCCATTAAGTTTGCGCAAGCCCGCCTAAGCCCGGGATTGGTTGAACAAATAGCCGGTGAAGCTGCCATAGACACACCCGACGAATATTTCGAACGCGTTAAAAGCGAATATGAAACACGTAGAAATACCATAGTAAGCGCGCTTAACCGTATGGAAGGTGTGTACTGCCCTAACCCGGGTGGCGCGTTTTATGTAATGGCGCAGTTGCCTATTGATAACTCAAACACGTTTTGCCAATGGATGTTGGAGGAATTTACCTACCAAAACCAAACCGTAATGATGGCTCCGGCTACCGGCTTTTACAGCACGCCGGGTGCAGGCTTAAATGAGGTTCGTTTAGCTTATGTTTTGAACAATGAGGACCTGCAGAAAGCGATGATCTGCCTGGAAGAAGCTTTGAAGGTTTATCCGGGACGTGTGATTAGTCCAAAGCCGACAGTCTTAAGTCAGGAGTCTTTACATTAAAATTGAACAAATAGGGTCGCTATTTTGTATATTTGTAGCTACTTAGTACTCAAGACTTGAAACTCAGGACTTAAGACTCAAAAAATGGGGTCGACCGGAATTGACAGGATGGAGATAAGTATGTAAGCATGCAGCGCGTTGTACGTATTAGCGCTTTAATCAGAACGTTCAAAACAACAAATGGCGAAAATAACTACGCCTTAGCTGCCTAATTTAGAATTAGCATAGCTTTTGTCCCGCCGGCTTTCCGTTTCATTGGGTCGGCAACCGGGGCATCGAAAAATGAAAATAGCCGATGGTAAGGTGTGTGCCATTAGCGAAACAAAGCACCTAAGGACGACGGTACAGGTAAGCGACTGACCTTCCCCGCCCCTACAATTAAACAGAAGCTAAGCATGTAGAAAGCGTACCTTATACCATGTTTGGACGAGGGTTCGAATCCCTCCGGCTCCACCAAAAAAAGGAGATAGACAGATTTGTTTATCTCCTTTTTTATTTATATATCTTTTAGGTTAATACTACTATTCCAAGCTAAAACTATACCCGCAACACCTGTATCATACATAACAACCTATCGCAATTTTGGACGATAGTAAAAAAATTGAAACCGATCGCCCCCTTATGTCGTTTAACCTTTACTACCCCAACCTAATAACCAATTGAATTGCAAATAATTAACCAATCTATGCGGTTATGTTCCTGCAATTTGGTTTAGATACTCAGTTCAGCAATTTCTGTTGTGAACGCTTCATGATAACCTAATTATTTAAATATATATAGTATTTAATACGAAAGGAGGTTGCTTAATCAGTCAACACAAAATCAATTAAAACACTTATAAACCACTTCAATTAATTAATCAAAACAAAAATCATGAGAAACAAATTTTTTACGCTTTTAATGGTCCCGTTAATGATCATTATTCTGCAAGGGTGCCAGAAAACGAAACCGGCTGAACCGGAAAGTACTACGCCAACTGACGAAAGTGCTGAAGGAACAACTGTCGGCCCCAGGTTAACGACCATGGTGGCTGCACCCTTCGGAACATTGTTGGACGGGACCTATCGTTTACGCGGGCTGGCATCTCTACCGGCCGGACCAGTTGTAGAGGTGACCGGTAACACAACGGCAGATCTGGCCAAACTGCAGCAATGGCCATGGTTCCCTAACAACGGCCAGAAATGGCAATTAACCAAGGTTGATGCTACTTACTATAAATTGGTTAATGTAACCAGCGGTAAATGCCTTACCTCGCCAAGCACAACCGTTGGCGACCAACTGATCCAACAAACAGACAATGGTACGAATGCTCAACGTTGGGCGATAAGCTACACGAGTGGAAGCGATACTTATTCCCTGACCAATAAGGCAACCGGCATGAAAATGGTGGTGGATCCGAATAACTCAGGTTCGGGTACCAAGATCAGGCAAAAAACATCTATAACCAGCACAGAGAATCAGTTCCGCTTCACCAACCTTAATTTCCAAAACCCGTTATCTACCAGCGGAAGAGCGGATCCTTTTGTAGCGCAAAAAGACGGTTTTTATTATTTTCTGTTTACACAAGGCAACAAGATATCTATAATTAAAACACCTTCTATGGCCTTAATGAATAATTATCCGGTAACTACTGTCTATACTCCTCCTGCCGGTACGGCCTACTCGCACGCTTTATGGGCTCCTGAATTATTCTTCATTTCGGGGAAGTGGTACATTTACTTTGCTGCTGATGATGGCGACGATGTAAATCACCGCATGTACGTATTAGAGAACGCTAATGCCGATCCTACGACCGGTACATGGACATTTAAAGGTAAAATATTCGACTCATCCGACCAGTGGGCTATTGACGGCACGGTATTGACCGTGGGTGGCACTAATTATTTTGTATGGTCTGGCTGGGAGGACATCGCCACAAAATTTAAACAACACATCTACCTGGCGCCAATGTCAAACCCGTGGACAATCAGCGGGCCAAGGGTTAAAATATCCACGCCAACTAACGCCTGGGAAAAATATGAATCTTCAGGATCAGGTTTGGGTGTAAATGAAGGGCCGATAGCGCTTCAAAAAGATGGCAGTAGCCCCATATTTATCGTTTTTTCGGCAAGTAGGTTTGGCAGCGACAATTATTGCCTGGGTTCTATCCAGCTAACATCCGGCGGTAATCCAACCATCGCATCAAACTGGATCAATAAAACACAAATATTAACCAGGAATGACGCCGGCGGGGTGTTTGGCCCCGGCCATAACGGCTTCTTTACCAGCAGTTACACCGATGCGAACGGCGTGTTTCACACCGAGAACTGGGTTATATATCATGCGCGTGCCACAGCCGCTACTCCAAGCGGTACCCGTACACCGCGTATGCAAAAGTTTACCTGGAATACTAACGGATCACCAAACATGGGCACCGCGGCTGCCATAAACGTTAACATTCCGATCCCTATCGGTGAGTAATTTTCAAAAATCGGGATCAATTATTTCAAGGCATGGCGGGAATTACCGGCCATGCCTTTTTGTTTAACCGGGAAGTAAACTATCAGCGGTCACCTGCTTTTGGAAAAGATGCCATGTATTCCGTAGTACTTCAACCGTTACAATATTCTTTTACACAAGCGGCAAACTAAAATAAAACGTTGAGCCCACGCCTATCCGGCTTTCGGCCCAAACTTTGCCGCCGTGTCGCTGGATGATTTCGGCACTAAGGTAAAGGCCGATACCAAACCCGCTGATATGACGGGTGTGATTGGTTTCCACGCGGTAATACCGGTCAAAGATGCGTTCGAGGTGTTCGGGTTCAATACCCATCCCTTCGTCGGCAACACTTAAGGTAACCCGGTTATTTTCTACGTTGCAGGCAACGGTCACCGGGGTGCCCTTAGGCGAATATTTGAGCGCGTTACTGATGTAATTGGTTATCACCGACGCGATCTTATCACGGTCGGCATTTAACAATACAGGCAGGCATTCTGTAAATTGAATTTGATGGCTATCTCCCGTTAATTCGGCCTCGTTAACCATTTCCCGGATAAGCGCGCTCAGGTCAAATTCATGTTTATCGATATGAATTTTGCCGGCCTCTAACCGGGAAATATTGAGGAAGCCATTGATCATGGCACTCATCCGTTTTACCTGCTGATTTGCCCGCTCGATGCCACCCGGCAAAAATTTATCTTCGCTATCTTGCAGTTTAATGTTGGCTATTTGCAGGATTGCAGCCAGGGACGTGAGCGGTGTTTTTAACTCATGGCTTACCATGCCGATAAAATCGTTCTTGCGGATCTCGTCCAGTTTTTTCTCGGTAATGTCGCGCGCTATCTTGGAAATACCGATGATGCGGCCCGCTTTGTCTTTAACGGGTGAAACGGTCACAGAAACATCGATCAACTGGCCGTCCTTTCTTAAGCGTTTGGTCTCGAAGTGATTGATACGTTCGCCACGCGATATAGTGGAAAGTATCTTTGGCTCTTCATCGTGGCGGTCTTGCGGAATGAGTTTATAAATACTTTCACCTATCATCTCTTCAGCCGTGTAACCAAAAACACGTTGGGCCGATTCATTCCAACTGGTCACTACACCGTCCAATGTTTTGCTCACAATGGCGTCATGAGATGTTTCGATGATCGCTGCCAGTTTAGCGCTTTTCTCTTCAGCTTCTTTCAGGTCGTGAATATCCACTACGGTACCTATAAAACGCACGGGAATTTCTTTTTCAAAATAAACACTGCCCTGCGCTTTGATCCAGCGGGGCTCGGCGCTATCAAACCGTACTATACGGTATCGCAAATCATAATCCCCATCGCCGGACGGATCCAGCGCTTGTGTAATGGCGCGCTCAACCAATTCGCGATCTTCGGAATAAATATGTTCGGAAAATTCAGCATAGCTTGGTTCAACACCTTCTGGTATGCCATAAACTTCCCGGCATTCTTTTGACCAGTAAAGGTATCCGGATTGCGGGTTGTACTCCCATGTACCCAAATTTGTAGATTCAATAGCCATTCGCAGACGCGAAGCGCTGGTTTCCAACTCACGGTTAATACGCTCCAATTCGCTACGACTCTCAACCTGTTCTGTCACATCAATGGTAATTGCAAACACACCGGCAATCTGGCCCGATGCATCCCGGTAAGCCTGGTAAACAAAATTTTGATAAACAACATCGGGTTGGCCATGACGTATTAGGGAAACCGGTAGTTCACTGGCGTAAAAGGTTTCGCCGGTCTCGTAAACCTTCCGCATTACCTCCTCCAGACCCTGCCCGCGCGCGTCAGGTAACGCGTCAAAAACGGGCTTATTCATCACCTCTGCTTCCGGCTTACCCCAAACTGCTATCATCAGTGGGTTAGCCACAGTAATTACATGATCCGGCCCCATCAGTATACACATTGCCACCGGTGCCTGGGCGATCATTGCCTTTAGGTTTTCTTCACTTTGTTCAACCTGTCGCTTGGCCAGCACCCGGTCAGTGATCTCAAATGACATTACTAATACACCATTTCTAACGCCGTTAATGTCCGTCAATGGCTGATAAGTATAATCGACGTATGTTTCACGAATAGTGCCGTCAGGATTTTCAAACAATACAGGGCTTTCTTTTACATCCAGCACTTCCCCTGTGGCCATAACATGCCGCAATTGTCCGGCAAAGGGCTGATCAGCCAGGTCAGGCAATATCTCTAAAAATGGTTTGCCTATCACCTCATCCGCTGTTCTTTTCCAGTAATCCAGGTTTGCCTGGTTGATCATTTCAACAATAAGATCATCGCCGCGAATAACTACAACTGCCGCAGGCAGAATGTTGATCATCAATTGCAATTGCTGTTCCTCATACTTGCGCCGAGTGGATGATCGCTCAAGTTCATCTGCAACATTCTTACGCTCCGTAATGTCGCTGGCCGTACCGAACCATTCCAAGATCTCGCCGCTTTCATCAAGGATAGGCACAGCACGTGAAAACGTCCAGCCCGGCGAGCCATCGGCACGCAGTACTTTATGCTCTAATTGAAATATGCTTTTATTCCTTATCGCCTCATTGATCTTCAAATTGACGATATCCATATCATCGGGATGAACATTTTGCTTGCGCCAGCCTGTTATCGGTTCGTGCGTATTTTGCAGGAACCCACGACCATCTAAAGGGTGCATTATTTCCCAATCGGCGCTAAGGCTGTAAATCACATCCGAGGTTGCGGTAGCTAAAGCCCTGAAACGTTCCTCGCTAGCGCTTAGCGCCCGCCGTTCTTTAACTTCTTTGGTATTTTCTACCACATAAACCACTACTTTTTTAACTTGCCCCGTTTTGTCCTTTAAGGGCATGTATATAAAGCTGACCGTGATCAACTCATTTTTACCATACCTGATCAACGGGATCTCTAATTCGTCGCCACGGATGGTTTCGCCGGCGGAAGCGCGGTTAAGATGATCCTCGAAAAGATGCCTAACTTCGGCAAAAGTATCCCAATAGAAATGGCCTATGATCTGCTCGCGGGTGCGGCCCGCCACTTCTAAAAAGGCTTCGTTAACAAGCTCGCTTATTTGTGATTTGGCATCCATGATACAAATTCCCATGGGGGCCTGTAGCATTTGGCTTAGTAAGTATTCCTCCTCGATCAGGGACATGCAGTACGATTATTTGAATGTAGGTAAATGATGGTTATTGAAGTTACACAAATAAAATTAAACATCCCTCGTAATCCATTTGAATAACGGGACTTTCAGACATTTGTTTACGCAAAATAAAGGCATAAGAACCGGCACGTATAACTGTCTCTAAAATACTGTTGAAAATTATGTGAATCAGCTTGCTATAATTGCTGCAACAGCCGGTAAAATTGTAATAAAACCTCGCTACGCAAGTCTGCGTCGCCTTCGGTCATTCCCTGAAGCAAGGCTATTTTGCTTTTTAAATAGTCTGTGGCGTGATGCCGATCATGGGCCATCATCCAATCGGCATTGAAGGAAAGATCCGCATACTTGACCGTTTGCGCATCGGCACTAATTGATAATAGCCGTTCGTCCTCTAAAGCTTTACGCATATTTTTAGGTAGAGGATTATCAGCTTTCCGAAAGTGACGGGTTAGTTCGGTAACACAACCGGTAATATGCGCCGCTTCATTGTTATCATAGCAAAATTCAACTAATTGGGTTGATAATACTGATTCGGTGACGGCAGTTTTTTCCAGCAGATCATGGCAAATACCTATCTCATAATTTAACGGCGCCGTGCTGGCCACTTTGTTAGCTACTGCTAATAAATGGTAGAAATAGGGAACCTCAGTTTCTTTAATAAGCTGGCTATTATGCTGAGTTCGTACCCAGTCTATCAATTTTAACCTACGGTTCATGCAATAATAACGGGATTGAATAAAGGCTGTTTGGATGATCTACTGCTTATACGCTAAGCTAATGGCACAGTAAACCAAAAGGTGCTACCTGTGCCTATCGTGCTTTCAACACCTATCTCGCCACCATGTTTTTTGATTATTTCGGCGCAGATGTATAGACCGAGGCCAAGGCCGGATAATTGCTGACTGGCTCCTCCTCCTCCTCTGTAATAACGTTCAAACAAATGCGGAAGTTGTTCTGGTGATATCCCGGCGCCCTGGTCGGTTACTGATATTTTGGCAAAGCCATCTATTTTATCAACGTGGATAATAATAGTTTTGGAGTTGCCGGCGTATTTTACTGCATTGTTAACCAAATTCACCAATACCTGGTCTATTTTGTGCATATCGGCATTTACCTTTAGCTCGGTTTCGCCGGTGCTAACCAGTTCATAAATTCCTTCCGCACGCACATGCGGACAACAGTCATCTATCAATGAACTTAAAGTAAATATTTGTTTATTGATCTGTAGTTGTCCTTCCGTAACCTTCGTTCCGTTTAACAGGTCATCAACTAATACATTAACCTTATCAAGGCTCCTGTTAGCCTGATCAACAAACTTCACTAACAAAACAGGGTCGGGGTTTTTCTTTATCCTGTCCAGCAATTGTAATGCTGCCTTTAAACTGGTTATAGGGGTTTTAAGTTCGTGGCTTGCCACACTAATAAATTCATCTTTTTGTTGGGTTGCTTTACGGCGATGCGTTACATCCATAAATGTACCAATGCCCCCTATTAGTTGGCCTTGTTCATCACGTATAGGTGCAGCATTGATGGATATAAAAAAACGTTCGCCATTAGGTGGTTGTACTGCTATCTCCTGATCGTAAACGGGCTGGCCGGTAGCCATAGTGATGGCCATAGGATGTTCTTTGGCCGGTAACGGCGTTCCGTCAATCTTAAAATTCGCCCATTTTGGGTCATTATAGATATGATCTTTATTTTGACTTTCTGTAAAGCCCAATATCTTTTGGGCCATGGGATTGGCATAAGTTAACCGGCCGTCAAGATCAATTATACCCACACCTTCGGCCATTGTCTCTAATATACGACTTAAACGTTCCTGGTTAGCATATAGCTCGGCTGTACGCTCCTCAACGGTTTTCTCCAGGTTGCGGTTCAGGTCATCTGCCAACAAACGAGCCTGTTCAAGCGCGCTGTTCTTTTCTTCTAACAGGCGTTGCTGATCTTTTAAGATACTCAGGTCGGTAATTATAACACTCATGGCTATCCCTTCTTCCAACTCCAGCGTTTGCAGTGACAGCAGAACAGGTATCCTTAAATTGCCGGTTTGCAGGTCAAATTCTTTTTTACAACCACAAGCCCAGGCGCTTTCAATCAGATCACGACATTGCTCACGTGTTTCTGCAGCTATAAAGTCGGTAAACACTTTACCTATCACTTTATCAAGGGGCAAGCCAACAATTTCGGCGAACCTGGAATTGCTGAAAAGTATTACCCCGTCATGGTTTAGGGTAAGCGCACCCGTGGTCATTTGCTCAATAAATATCCGGTATGCCTGGTCTGAGCTGCGCAAGGTATATAACTGATGACCATCTTCGGCCTTCATAACCAAGGCGTCAACCTCACCGTTCCTGATGGCTTCAATGGTATCATTGGATTCCTCCAATTGGTATTCAGCCTCCAATAACCGGGCTTTCAATCCAGCTAGTTGATCCTGTAGTTGTTGATATGTAGGTTGCGTGCTCACGTTTCAAATCCCTCCAACAAACCAAGCCCGCGTAACACTCTTTGAGTGTCTGACATGTCGCCAACCAACAACCTCCTGGGGGCAGGTAATTTTTTTACCAGCATAGGTACGGCCATAACATTCTCCTGTTGTGCTAACTCCGGTTGCTGGTGTATATCGATAATATCCATATGATAGCGGCCGGGCAACTTTTGCTCGAGCAGCTCGCGAATGTTGTTCATAGCCCGTACAGAAGCGGGCGATGAACCGGCGACGAACAGCCTCAGTTCATAATGGCTGTCATCGGCAGCCTTTGTATAAAGATCGAACTGATCATCACTCATTGTATATAGCTTAAATTGTGGTTGATCGCGGACGGATATCAAGACCTACCAACACTTTTTCTTCATTTGACAGATCGCCTATGATCTTACGCACCGGCTCCGGAACTTTTTTTACTAGCGTAGGTATGGCCAATATCTGGTCGCCCTCTGCCAATTGCGGGTTTTTCAACAGATCAATAACCTCAATAGAATATTGACCTGCCAAATGTTCTTCACAATATTTTTGCAGGTTACGTAGCGCGGTGGCCGATTTTACCGTTTGGCCAGCCACGTATAACCTTAATTCATAAGTCTTTTTTGCCACTATTGTTTTCTTTTTTTCGGAGTGTTATCTGGTGAATTTACAGGGAAAGATTTACCTGTACGGATATCCGACATTTGCTGACGGTTTTGTTGCTGCACATCTCTTTTGATCTCTTCCTCTATATAAATTTTATTCAGTTCTTCTTCTGTCGACTCGAACTCGCTACGCAAGCTTTCTATCTTCGCTTCAAGCACTTTGCGTTTGCGCAATATTTCACGGTCTTTACGGCTAACAGCATGCGTATGTAACACCTGGCCCGTTTCTTCAAGCAGCACTTGCGCCTCACGTGCCGACCCTGTCAGGATACCTTCAGGGCCAACATAAACTTCTATCAGATCAAGTCCGTCATCGGTAATTACAAATTCCCGCACCTGGTTTGAGTGCTTCATACCACGCGATTTCATGATGTACATACCCCGGTTGCGCTCGCCATTAATTTCAATATCTCTGATCATCAACCAGGCATCAACCAAAGATGATACGCCTTCGTCGGTTTGTTCGTTTACAATATTATTTAAGGACAATGCAGTAAACATTACCGTGATCTGCTCTTGCTGCAGGAAATCAATCAAGCGCACCAACATCGCCTTAACCTCGCTTACGGTACCAACAGTTATTAAGTTGGTGATAGGATCAAGCACCACCACATTTGGTTTAAACTTACGAATAGCTTTATGTATAGCCACCAAATGCATTTCTAAACCAAATAATGTTGGCCGCGAAGCATGAAACTTAAGGTAACCCTTATCTATATGCCTTTGCAGATCAATACTAACCGAACGCATGTTACGGACGATCTGTTGAGGTGATTCTTCAAAAGCAAAGTAAAGGCAACGTTCTTTTCGCTTACAGGCAGCATCGGCAAATGTTACGGCTACAGAGGTTTTACCTGTGCCAGCCGTGCCCGACATTAAAATACTGCTACCTTTGAAAAAACCGCCCTTTCCAAGCATTTTATCCAATTCCACAATGCCAGATGAAACAGCATCAGACGATACTTCTTTATCAAGCATCAAGGAAGTTACCGGCAGCACCGCTATCCCTTCTTCATCTATCAGGAACGGATATTCATTGGTACCATGCAAAGAGCCACGGTATTTAACAATGCGCAAACGGCGGGTTGATATCTGGTCGACAATGCGGTGATCAAGTAATATCACGCAATCAGACACATATTCTTCCAGACCCTGGCGCGTAAGATTACTATCGCCGCGCTCGCCGGTTATAATTGCTGTAACCCCTTTCTCCTTTAAAAATTGAAACAAGCGACGTAACTCAGCCCTTAGTATGGCCAGGTTAGATAATCCGGCAAACAAATTTTCAATTGTATCCAATACCACACGCTTAGCGCCTATTGTATCAATAGCATAACCAAGGCGGATAAATAAACCTTCCAGATCGTACTCTCCGGTTTCTTCTATTTCGCTTTTATCTATATGAATGTGGTCAACCTTTATTTTATTATCCTTTTGCAGTTGATTTAGGTCGAACCCAAGCGAGGTAACATTCCTGGCTAATTCATCAGCCTTTTCCTCAAAAGCTATAAATACGCCGGGCTCATTAAACTCTTGCGCCCCCCTGATAATGAACTCTAACGAGAATAAGGTTTTACCACAGCCGGGGCCGCCGCAAATAAGCGTGGGCCTGCCTTTAGGCAAACCGCCCATGGTTATTTCGTCTAAACCTGAAATACCGGTAGGCGTTTTGGCCAAGGTGAGAAGGTTTTGGCTCTTACTGGTTAAATTTTTTTTAGGCATTAATTTAAATTAGAACGATAATCTTACTAATGTACTGGTTTTAAACAAAAAAGTATCCATTAGGTTTTAAGTCTTTACAACCAATCACATTCACAGCTACCGGTTTTTGTAGGTAAATACCGGTAAATCTACACTAGCCTGCTTTTATTTTTTTAACTGTCATTAAGCGTATTAACGGTATACGGATATACGCGTTTGTGTGCTTAAACAACACGCTACCAAAGCGTATTAATGTTATTATAATTAATTGATATTAAGCATTTTATAAAAAATAATTCTTTGTAGTTATCCTTATCTGTTTTACTTTTACCGCCAACCAATTAGGCTTACCGTAAAGCCAGGTCGTATTTATCAGCCTATAATTATTGATATCAATTCATGAAAAAAACTATCTTTTCGGCACTTATTATTTTCAGTGCGTTATATGCTACGGCGCAAAAGCCCTTAAGCACTGTAACTATCTACACCACAGCAAAAGGATCATCAAAGCAATTTGCATCATCCGGGCCCGTAGCATTAACTAAAAAATCACAGCCCGTTGAAACTGAGTTAGCCGTATTTGTTGACCCCGATAAACGGTTTCAAACCATGGTAGGTATTGGTGGCGCGCTTACAGATGCTGCCGCCGAAACCTTTTATAAGCTGCCAAAAGCCAAACAACAGGAATTATTGACAGCATACTACAGCAAGGACAAAGGCATTGGTTACACTTTTGCCCGCACCAATATTCAAAGCTGTGATTTTTCGAGTGAGAGTTACAGCTACGTAGGGAATAATGATCCGCAGTTAAAAACCTTTAACATCAGTCATGATAAAAAATACCGTATTCCGTTTATCAAAGAAGCCTACAAGGCTGCAGGCGGTAAGCTGGATATGTTTGTAAGCCCATGGAGCCCACCGGCCTGGATGAAGGATAATAACGACGTGATTAACGGCGGCAAGCTAAAACCTCAGTTTGCGCAAAACTGGGCCAATTTTTACGTGAAATTTATTAAAGCTTACGAGCAGCAAGGTATCAAAATATGGGGGCTCAGCGTGCAAAACGAACCTATGGCTAGGCAACGTTGGGAGTCATGCATATATACCGCCGAAGAAGAACGGGATTTTGTGAAGAATCACCTTGGGCCAACACTACAAAAACAAGGCCTTGGCAGTAAAAAACTGATAGTTTGGGATCATAATCGTGACTTGCTTTACCAACGTGCCAGCACTATGTTGGAAGATCCGGCAGCGGCAAAATATGTATGGGGCGTAGGTTTCCATTGGTATGAAACCTGGACGGGCGCCGGCATGGCGTTTGAAAACACGCGCCGCGTAGCGGAAGCATTCCCTTCTACCCACCTCATCTTTACCGAAGGTTGCGTGGAAAAATTTGATTTTAACCGTTTGGATGACTGGTCGCTGGGCGAAAAGTACGGCACCTCGATGATAAACGATTTTAACGCCGGCACCGTAGCCTGGACCGACTGGAACGTACTGCTTGATGAAAAAGGCGGGCCCAACCACGTAGGTAACTTCTGCTTTGCCCCCGTGCATGCAGATACCCGTACCGGCAGCCTGATATACACCAGCGAATATTACTACATCGGCCACTTTTCTAAATTTATTAAACCGGGCGCCAAACGTATTGTAAGCGCCGCCAGCCGAGATAAATTACTTACCACCGCCTACTTAAATCCCGATGGTAAAATAGCCGTAGTAGTGATGAATGGTACCGATGCTGAGATACCATACACCTTATGGATCAAAGGCAAAGGCATTGCGGCAAACAGCCCGGCGCACTCTATCGAAACCTTAGTTATCAATTAACCTAACCGGCAATGAAAAAATATTCGTTTTTAACAGGGTTCGCAGTTCTATTATCTATGGTATTGATTGTAACCGACACGCACGGCCAGGGATTTTTAAAAGCCAAAGGGCGATTAATTGTTGATGAAAAAGGCAACAAAGTAATCTTACGAGGCATGGGTTTAGGTGGCTGGATGCTACAGGAAGGTTATATGTTCAGGTTATCAAACCTGGGCCAGCAGTATAAAATTATGCAAGCTATTGAAGATGTGGCGGGGCCGGATTATACATTCAAATTTTATGATAAATGGCTAACCAATCACACCGCTAAAGCTGATATCGATTCGATGGCAGCATGGGGTTTTAATTCTATCCGCTTACCAATGCACTATAATTTATATACTTTACCCGTTGATAAAGAACCGGTTACCGGTAAAAATACCTGGGTTGACAAAGGCTTCGCGATGACAGATAGTCTGGTGAAATGGTGCAAAGCGGCCCATATTTACCTGATACTTGATTTGCATGCCACGCCGGGTGGCCAAGGCAACGATCTGCCGATATCCGACCGTCATCCTGATAAACCTTCATTATGGGAGAGCAAAGCCAATCAGCAAAAAACTGTTGCCCTATGGCGAAAACTTGCAGAGCGCTACGCTAACGAACCTACTATTGGCGGCTACGACATTATTAACGAGCCAAACTGGGGTTTTGAAAATCCTGAAGACAAGCGCGGCACAGCCGAAACCAAAAACGAACCGTTACGTGCTTTTATGGTAGATGTTACCAAAGCCATCCGCCAGGTTGATAAAAAGCATATTATCATTATTGAGGGGAATGGTTTCGGGAATAATTACCGGGGCATTTTCCCGGCCTGGGATGATAACCTGGTGGTTAGTTTTCATAAATATGGCAACTTTAACACCACCGAAGCTATTCAAAACTTCCTGGCTATAGGTAAAGAAAACAATATACCCCTATGGCTCGGCGAATCGGGCGAAAACTCAAACACCTGGTTTACCGAAGCTATAAAACTGGTTGAAAGCAATGACATTGGCTGGTGCTGGTGGCAGCTTAAAAAAATGGGGATCAATAATCCGCTTGAAATAAAACTGACGCCGGGCTACAAGCAACTGGTTGATTACTGGAGCGGTAGGGCCACAAAGCCATCGCAAGCCGAAGCGATAACAACCTTAAATGAGCTGCTGGAAAACATCAAACTGAAGAATAACATTTATCATAAAGATGTTGTCGACGCTATGTTCAGGCAAGTACGATCAGCAACCGCTATACCTTTTAAAACCAACATTATTGGCGCTAATACCACCATTAACGCGGTTGATTATGATATGGGGCCGCAACGTGTAGCTTATTTTGATAAAGATACGGCCAGCTATCAATACACGCCAGGTGTAAAAACAGTTGGCAATCGTGGCCGCGCTTATCGAAATGATGGTGTTGATATAGAGGCTGATGACAGCGGCTACCACGTTTTTAGCATTGAAGATAGCGAAGGGCTACAATACACCGTCAACGTCGCCCAAAAAGGCACTTACACTGTTAAACTACAGGTATCAACAGAAGCCGGCAAAGGTAAAATATCTTTAGTGGCCGGAAACGCAGCCCCTGCAACTATCGCACTATCAAATAATACTACCAATGGCTGGTTTACAGTGACTATCAACGATGTGGCTCTAAATAAGGGGCTTAATAAGATCAGGATAACCGCCAATGCGGGCGGCTTCAATCTTAAGTCCATCCAGTTTAACAAGAATTAATTTGCTACAAGCGTTGCATCAGTTATGATGTGGCGCTTGTAATTTATGGATATCTTTATGCGCTGTGTGATGATCAAGCACCAACTTACTCCACCCTTTATTACCGCTTTTACGCACTTCCCTTTTATGTTCGTCCATCACCTTTTTTATGCGGATAGCGTACTGCCAACAGGTGCTTTGTCTTATACCGGTTCTTTCTGATAGTTGATAAGATGATATAGCGCCTTTGGTTGTATACATTATATAAACTATGTAAAAAGCCTTGTTTATAGGTATCCTGTTATTCTGAAAGATAGTGTTAAACAGTACAGACTCTTCATAATTACATTTGGTACATCTGCGGCTATGCGGTGCGCGCCCTGTGTGATAGGTAACGTTCGCGCATTTAATACAGGCAAAGCCCTTATCCCACTTTAACTGGGCCAAAAACTTATTACAGCTTTCCTGGTCGGGATATTTAGCTATGAATTCTTCAAATGAAAGCTCGGTAGACAGCGCCCGGGCATCATTAACCTTTTCAATATTATGCTTAAGTTCAGTATTATCCTGCGCAAGCAAAACATTCATCATAGATATCTCTGCCGCTTGTTTTTCAAGCTTATTGTTTATGTAAAGCAGCTCTTTATTTTGTTGTTCGATAAACTGAGCCTGTTCAAATATTTGTTTCGATTTATTGATAGCCTCCTGTGTACGGATTTCAACCTTAACTTCCAGTTCCTGGTTCAGCGTATCCTTCAACTCACTGTTAATAGCCATTTGCTTGATGGTAGCATCCATGGCTGCTACTTTTTCGCGCCTGAACAGGCGCACCTGGTCGCCAATAGCGAAGGACAGGAAGGTCATCTCCAGAATAAAGCTAAACCCTAAGCTATAAAATCCGATTACGCCCGATAATCCCTGGAAAAAACCTAAAACGCTAAAGGCTTTAACAATGAAACCCAAAAACAGGAAAGCATAGCCCAACACGAAGAACCTTGCAGGTTTAAAACCGCTGTTCCTGATGATTATGCCCGTAGCAAATGCCAGCGACAATGGTATAAATTCAACAAACTTGTAGATGAAATACTTATGCGAAAAAAGACAAAAAACAAAATATAACGTACGGAGTACCAGGGTGATATTGATAAGCTGGTACAGTTTATAATTTAAAGTGCGCACACGCAGAAGGTCACGGGTAAATAACAGGGCAAACAAGCTTACCAGGTACAAAGCAGTACCATAGGCATATTCATTCCAATGCGGTGCGTTGGGCCATATATATTGAAACGCTATGCCATCTGTACACATTTCATACAAGCCTACGCTTAAAATATATAGCAGATAAAACAGGTATGATCGTTTTTTTACCGCTATAAACATGAGCAGGTTATGAAAACAAAATATCAATATCATACCGTAAAAAATACCGTAGGTTAGGTATTCTGTTAAAGCGTAATATATAAAGTGGCTTATTTTGCGGTAAACTACTATCACGTTTACCTGGTTCTGCGATTTTATTTTGATGTAGTAAACACGCTCGCCTTTAGTTCTGTTGTATATCGGGAACTCGAAATTTTTATGCCTGAATAGCCTGTTACCGAACGCTGTGGCGGCGCCTTCGGTTGTTTTAACATAGCGGCCATTGGTATCGGGTTGATACAAGGTGATATGATCTGTGGTTTGATCGTAAAATTCCAGTATGGAACTGTTGGCATCCAAGGGTTCGGTATACCTTATTTTGATCTTATACCAATAAGTAGCGCTTAGATCATTATTAGTCGGATAAAAAACCGCGTTAGTTTTAAACCGACGATGCAAACTATCGGCCATAACATCATTTATAGATAGCTTATTTGACCGATCTTCCAGCACCTGGAACTCGCTGTTAGAAAAAATGTACTGCCTTTGCGTATTAGTCAGTTCCACAGGCTTCTGTGAAAATACAGGCGCAGCGAAAAGACATAAAAGTAGGGCAAAAATAAATCCTTTTTGCATTTAAATGGGTCAAAATTGATCAGCTAATTGGTCTATAAGCGGGCTATCGTTTAAAGAAAATACGATCCTTTAAAAGCTTGACGTAAATCTACAATAAATCCGGCAGAAACAGCTAGAAAGCACCAAAGAAAAACAGCCCAAAATGGCCATTTGTAACATTTATGGGACATAAATTTATAGCCAAATCATTTTTTTTCATATCGATTTAAGCGTATTAACAAGACCGCCAATAAGCACGTAAAAATGCATAAACATACTGTATTTGTGTTTTTTACATTAGCGCACAAAGCGTATTAAATATTTTGTAATATTTTAATTATCAGGCATTTATGAAATATTTTGTTGTTTTTGTGATATTACTTTCTATAAATTTGACCTAACAAAACAACCCGGCATATCCTATGCGCCAGGGCTTGTAACCAATTAGTACCGTTAATAAACCGTGAATAAAATGTACACACAAACTGCCTATGGCTGATGCGCCTATGATTCTTTTTT
This sequence comes from Mucilaginibacter sp. A3364, assembly GCF_059690715.1. NCBI lineage: Bacteria > Pseudomonadati > Bacteroidota > Sphingobacteriia > Sphingobacteriales > Sphingobacteriaceae > Mucilaginibacter > Mucilaginibacter sp. A3364. Next base: position 1,250,587 of record NZ_JCAWED010000001.1, on the reverse strand, counting down.
CCGTGGATTTTTCAGTCTGCCGAAATAGTCAAAAAGTAAAACCTAACAATTAAAAAACTTAATTATGACAAGAAAATTTCCTTTAATTATTTTAATGCTTTTCGCATGTGTTACTATTGCGTTGGCACAGAATACCACTGTAAAAGGTAAAGTGAGCGATAGCAAGGGGGAACCACTACCGGGTGTTACGGTTAGAGTAAACGGCACCACAAATGCCACCACAACTGATGCTAATGGCAATTATTCATTAAACGCTGCTGATAACAGCATGCTATCATTCTCTTTTGTAGGCTTCACCGCGCAAACAGAAAGAGTTGGCGCAGGCGGCATTTTAAATATTACCCTTGCCGACGCCATTGGCAGCCTTAACGAGGTGGTTGTAGTAGGTTATGGCGCGCAAAAAAAGAGCGTGGTAACCGGCGCTATCTCAGGTGTGCGCGGTACCGACCTGGAAAACCAACCGGTGACCCGTATAGAGCAATCATTACAGGGCCGTACTTCGGGTTTAACTATTTCAGTTGCATCGGGCCAGCCGGGAGCATCGTCAACGGTGCGCTTAAGGGGTCTTACCTCTTTCGGTAACGGCAAAAACGAACCTTTATGGGTAATTGATGGTGTTGTTATTGATAACGGCGGCATTGGCTACCTTAACCAGGACGATATCGAATCAATTGAAGTGCTTAAAGATGCGGCTTCGGCAGCTATCTACGGTACGCGAGCTGCTGCAGGTGTTATTTTGGTAAGCACCAAAAAGGGCAAAGCCGGTCGGATCAGCGTTAATTATAGCGGCTTTTATGGCACACAGGCACCAGGTAAAAAACTAGACCTTTTAAATGCCAGCCAATACGCTACTTTGCGTAACCAGGCCTTAATTGCAGCGGGCGGTACAGCTCTTTTCCCAAATCCTGCCGCACTTGGTGAGGGTACTGATTGGCAAAAAGAGATTTTTAACTACAACGCGCCCAAGCAAAATCATGAATTTAGTGTAAGCGGCGGCAGCGAAAAAGTTAACTTTTTCACTTCTTTCGGATATAACGACATACGTGGTGTGGTAGCATCAGCAGTTTCAAAATGGAACAGAGCGAACATCCGTATCAACTCCACCTACAAACCCGCTAAATGGATAAGCTTTGGCGAAAACTTAGGTTATAGCCATGCGGTTAGCTCAGGCATTGGCGAAACCAACCGTGAGTTTGGAGGTATGTTGAGTTCGGCTTTAAATCTTGACCCTATCACGCCGGCTGTTATTACCGACCCTACCGGCCAGGCCGCATTCTATCCGGTAGCGCCAACAGGCACGCAAAGCCCTAGCGCTGCGTATGCAGCCGCTACACGCAATGCACAAGGCCAGTTTTATGGTATTTCGCCCTATGTATTGCAGGAGATGAAGAACCCGCTGGCTGTTATGAAAAACAGGATGGGAAACTACAGCTGGGATCATAATCTTGTAGGCAACGCGTTTGCTGATATTGAACCTATACCGGGCTTACGTATCCACTCATCATTAGGTACTAAAACAGCGTTTTATGGCAGCGAAAGTTTCACGCCTTCGGTGTTCTACAATACAGCGACTTCTATCAATCCATCAAACATTACGCGTGTACAAAACTATGTGATCAACTGGAACATTGAGAACACAGTTTCATACAGTAAAAAAATTGCAAAGCATGATTTTACCATACTAGCCGGCATGGGCGAGTATAAAGATGGTAATGCCAGGGGCGGTACCGTTGTTTATCAAAACATACCTGCAACCAATTTTGACAACGCGTCATTTCAGTTCAACGCGTTGCCTGCCGACAGGCAAAACAGCAGCGGATCTGACGGAACAGATCACCGCATCAATTCATTATTCTCACGTTTGCAGTACAATTATGACGAAAGATATTTGTTAACAGCGTTGGTACGCCGCGATGGTTCATCAAGGTTTGGCAGCAATAATAAATTCGGTTATTTCCCATCTATTTCGTTAGGTTGGGTGCCAACATCCGAGTCTTTCTTCCCTAAAAATGATGTGTTGAACTTCCTGAAAATACGCGGTAGCTACGGTGTTACCGGTAATGATGGTATCCCTGATTTCTCTTATGTGCCGTTGGTTGGTCAGGGTGGTCAGCGTAACTATGTTTTTGGAAGTACCGAGGTTGTTTACATTGGTTACAGCCCGGGCGCTCCGGCAAACCCTGATCTGAGATGGGAGGAAACTTCACAGTTTGACATCGGTTTTGATGCTACCATCCTGAATAATTTAACCTTAACTGTTGATGCTTACAAAAAGAAAACAACCGGCATCCTTCAAAACCCTGCGATACCAGGCTATGCAGGTTACGGAAGTTTTGCGCAAAACTTTGACGATATTGAAAACACCGGTATCGAGTTTGAACTGGGCTATCGCAAAAAATTCGGCGAACTTAACTTTGGTGTAAATGGTAACATATCATTCTACAAAAACAAGGTTACTAAAATGCTGCCGGGTCAAACCTTCTTTGTTGATAATAGCGCGAGTTTTCAAACCATGGGTGATATAACCCGTACCGCTTTAAATGAAGCTTACCAACGTTATTTCGGTTATCAATCAGCAGGTATTTTCCAAACCCAGGCACAGATAGACAGCTATGTGGGTGCTGATGGTACCACTAAATTACAGCCCAACGCTAAGCCGGGTGACCTGAAATTCGCCAATTTGCAAAATGACAATATCATTGATGCAAATGACCGCACTTACCTGGGTAATCCAAACCCAACGGTTAGTTATGGTTTAACTCTTAACCTGGGTTATAAAAACTTTGACTTTACTGCTTTTGGTAGCGGCTCAGGCGGTAACCAGATATTCCAGGGTTTAAGGAGGTTGGATATTGCTGCGGCTAACTATCAAACCAAATACCTTAACGCCTGGACTGCCACTAATACAAACGCAACCCTGCCGCGTATAGTTAACGGCGACCCGAATGGCAACTACTCTAAATTCACAAGCCTGTACCTGGAAAGCGGTAATTTCTTTAAAATGAGAACCATACAGCTTGGTTACACGTTACCAAAAGCTATATCAAGCAAATGGGGAATGCAAAAACTGCGTGTATACGTATTAAGCGAGAACCTATTTACCATAACTAAATACAGCGGCTACGACCCTGAAATTGGTGTAAGCCCTGATGGTGGTGGCGGTGCTCAGTTTGGTGTTGACCGTGGGGTATATCCACAAGCCCGTGCGTTTCTGTTTGGTTTAAATGTTGGATTTTAATTAGCTAATTAAATAAATTATGAAAAAGAAATTTTTGTACTTAACAATGCTCGCTTTTGGCGCGCAGTTGGTAGGCTCCTGTAAGAAAGAACTGGATGTTAATCCACAAAGCCGTATTACGTTAGACACTTATTATAAAACACCGGCTGATGCGTTTAATGCGCTGGTAGCCGTTTATGACAGGTTTGGTTTCCAGGCTGGTGGTTTATATGACAAGGCAGCCATTATGGATGTTGCCGGAGACGACCAGTTAGCTGGTGGTGGCGGCCCTACAGATATCAATGACCTGCAGGTAACCGAGCGTTTTACATTAAGCGCTACAACAGGCCCTCAAGGCTATTTGTGGAACAGGGGCTATTCTGGTATTTATCGTGCCAACATTTTATTGTCGAAAATTAATGACATACCGATGGACGCCGCTACAAAAGCCCGTTACATTGCAGAATGTAAGGCAATGCGTGCCGCGTTTTATTTTGACCTGGTTTGGTTCTTCAAAAACATCCCGTTAATTGAGGGTATTGTTGAGCCTAAGGATCTGTATAACATTGAGCAAACTACGCCGGATAAGATCTGGGCTTATGTAGAAAAGGATCTGAATGAAGCAATACCTAACCTACCTATTACCGTACCTGCCGCTACCGAAGGTGGCCGGTTAACAAAAGGCTCGGCCCAGGCCTTATTAGGTAAAGTTTTGTTATATCAGAAAAAATGGCAGGCAGCTGCTGATCAGTTCGCGCCGGTGAATGGTACCGCTCCTGGTGTGTCACCATCAGTATACGGCTACAAACTGGTAGCAAACTATGCCGACCTTTGGAAAACATCGAATAAATTCAATTCAGAAGCCGTTATAGAATTTGTGCATACCACAAAATCAAACGGAGGCTGGGGAGATGCAGGTGCCAGCGAAGGTAACTTATTGTGCATTATTACAGGCCCGCGTGGTTATTCACAGATCGACGCTACAAAGTCGCCAGATTACTTTGCCGGATACAGCTTTTTGGTTGTAACTAAAGCAGCTTCAGATTTTATACATTTCGATCCACGTTATGGTGCAACTGTAGCTAACCTGGATAGTATAAAAGCATCAGGTTCGGCAACCTACACAGCTGGTTACAACAATACCGGCTATTTCCTGAACAAGTTTATTGGTCGTGTATCAAACAAAGCAGCATCCGGTCAAGCCGAGCTTAACTTCGGGCAAGATATGTATGAGATACGCTTGGCCGACACCTATTTGATGGAAGCTGAAGCATTATTAAATGCAGGTGCCGGCGTAGGTGCGGGCTCAAGAGCTTATACCTTGTTTAACGCAGTTAGAGCACGTGTAGGTTTAGGCCCTATCGCGGTAACACAAGATAATATTGAAAAAGAAAGAAGGCTTGAGTTTATGGGTGAAGGTCAACGCTTCCCTGACTTAGTACGTTGGGGTAAAGCTGCAACTACCTTAAGTTATAAGGGCTTTATGGCGGGGCGTCATGAAATATTCCCGATTCCCCAAAATGAGCTTAACAACACGAAGCTTAAGCAAAGTAAGGAATGGGGTGGTTCCCTATAATTGGTAAACTAGCTTGGTTTATTGGTTTTCAGAAGGCGGCCTCCCGGCCGTCTTCTGATATTTTACCATATGTTATTGCCATTAGTGCATCAGTATAATTGTTTATGAAGGGAAGTATCCGGTTATTCATAGTTTTAAGCTCGGGCATTTTGTTTACGTTAGCCGCATTCCTTTCGCAATGCACGGATCAAAGCGAACAAAAACCTGATCTGCGTGGCGATGCCTATGCCAACGAAACAACCTGTGCCAACTGCCACAAAAACATCAACAACAGCTATGTACACACCGCGCATTTTAATACTTCGGGCACTATTACAGGCAATAAACTAAATACCGAAGCTATGGCTGATGCACATAGCTTTATTTTTAACGATAGTTTGAAAATAACTATTGATAAGCGTGCTGATGGTTTATACCAGGCCGCGTACTTCAACAATAAACAGGTGCGGACCGAACGCTTCGATGTAGCCTTTGGCGCAAATGTAAAAGCCCAGACCTACGGTTATTGGAAAGGTAACAGCCTAAACCAATTGCCCCTATCCTATTTTAAAATTATAAACAATTGGGCAAACAGCCCGGGCTTCCCGGCCAATGGGGCTTATTATGACAGGCAGATCATATCGCGTTGTTTTGAATGCCACGCTTCATTTGCCGAAAAGAAATTTGTACAAACCGGTCCAACTTCTATTGGCGAAGAATTTAATAAAAACAGCATCGTGTACGGCATCAACTGCCAGCGGTGCCATGGCCCCGCAGCCCAACATGTTCAATTCCAAACAGAAAACCCAACTGTAAAAACTGCTAAATACATTACCTCTTATAAATCATTAAGCAAAGATTTAAAAGTAAACATGTGCGCGGTTTGCCATAACGGTAACGATATAAAGACAGAAAGATCAACTTTCGGTTATAAACCGGGTGATGATCTGGCCGGTTTTTATGACCCCTACGGGCGTGCTAACACGCCGGACGTACATGGCAATCAAACTTCATTATTAACTGCCAGCAAATGTTATATCAATAGTGCTAACCTTACCTGCACAAGCTGCCATGATGTGCATCAGCAGGAAAAACATGATCCATTACTTATCGCACAAAAATGTTTAAGCTGCCATAAAACAGAAACGCATAACTTTTGTAAAATGGCCCCGGTGTTGGGCAATGCTATCACCACAAAATGTATTGACTGCCATATGCCCACAATGCCATCAAAATTGATCTCATTTAAAATGTCGGCGCAAAATCAAAAGTCGGCCTACTTACTGCACACCCATCAAATAGCGGTCTATCCTGACCAGACCCGGCAAATCATATCATTACTAAAAACAGATAAAAAGAGCGACCAACATCGCCATTAAAAATACTTAGCTATTTATGAAAAAAACTAGAACTCCTTTTTTTACGGCAATGTTTATGGCCGTTGTAGCAACCGGCAGTTGCCAGAAAAAGCAACCTGCAACGGGCGGCACAGATATTACGCCTCCCCCGGTAGTTAACCCTATCGTTAAAACCGATGTAGCGATGTGGCTAACCCAACCCGACAAAAGTTCCTTATTTCAAAAACAAAACACTGCCTTGCTTTTTAACGCGGGCACAAACTCAAATCCAACAATTACGGTTGATACCACTAAGGCCTATCAAACTATTGATGGGTTTGGTTACACGCTTACTGGCGGCAGCGCAACGCTGATTAACAACTTACCGGCCGATCAAAAAGATGCTTTATTAAAGGAGCTGTTTGCAACTGATAGCACAAAAATTGGTGTGAGTTACCTGCGGATAAGCCTAGGCGCATCCGACCTGAGTGCCACTACTTTTACTTATGATGACCTCCCCGCAGGGCAGACAACAGATAACGACCTGCGATATTTTAGTATCGCTCAGGAAAAAACAGACCTGATACCTATCCTGAAAAAAATTATTGCTATCAATCCAACTATAAAAATATTATCATGCCCATGGACCGCCCCTACCTGGATGAAAACCAACAACAGCTTTAGGGGCGGTAGCTTAAGCACCAATTGCTATGATGTTTACGCGCGGTATTTTGTAAAGTACATTCAAGCCATGAAAGCCGAGGGTATTACTATTGATGCCATTACACCGCAAAATGAGCCGTTAAACCCTAACAATACCCCAGCCCTTGTGATGCAGGCAACAGAGCAGGCCAATTTTATAAAAAACAATTTGGGCCCACAGTTTAAAGCTGCCGGCATAACTACCAAAATCATAACCTATGATCATAACCTTGATCGTACCGACTACCCATTAACAATTTTAGCCGATGCCGATGCTAAGCAATACGTAGATGGTTCGGCATTTCATTTATACGCCGGTAGTATCACCTCCATGTCGGCCGTGCATGACGCTTATCCCGACAAACACGTCTATTTTACCGAGCAATGGGTTGGCGGCCCGGGCAATTTTGCCGGCGATCTTTCATGGCATGTCAATAATCTTATTATCGGCGCTACCCGCAACTGGAGCCGCAATGTTTTAGAATGGAACCTGGCTGCCGATGCTGCGTACGGCCCGCACACCGTAGGTGGCTGTACTACTTGCTTAGGCGCGCTAACCATTGGCCCCAATACCGTATCACGTAATGTGGCCTATTATACTATAGCGCACGCATCAAAATTTGTACGCCCGGGTTCGGTACGTATTGACTCCAATACACCGGATAACTTGAGCAACGTTGCCTTTAAAACTGCCGATGGCAAAAAGGTTTTGATCGTTTTAAACACTTCTACGGCTCTGCAAAACTTCAATATAAAATTCAACAACAAAATAACTACTGCATCGCTTGGTGGCGGCTCGGTAGCAACGTTTGTTTGGTAGCCTTGAAACCTATACTTTAAAATGAAAAGACACACGCTACTCTTAATAAGTCTCATACATTTAAGCCTTACCTTATCAGCGCAGCAAGTAAAAAAGGCTGATGCCATTGACCTAAAGGTCAAAACTCTCCTTTCTAAAATGACGCTGGAAGAGAAAATTGGCCAGCTTAACCAATACACCAGCGACCGTTTAGCCACCGGTCCGCTTACGCCTAACAGCAGTAAGTTTAATGAGATCAAAGCAGGCAAAGTAGGTTCTATGCTTAACGTAAAGGGTGCGAAAGAAACCCGCATGGTGCAGGAGTTGGCTATGCAATCGCGCCTTAAAATACCGCTGCTGTTTGGCCTGGATGTTATACACGGATACAGGGTAACCTTCCCCGTTCCACTGGCAGAGGCTGCAAGCTGGGATCTGGGCCTGATTGAAAAATCTGCCAGGATAGCAGGCGCAGAAGCAGCTGCCGCCGGTGTACACTGGACATTTGCCCCGATGGTTGACATAGCCCGCGACCCGCGCTGGGGCCGTGTGATGGAAGGGGCCGGCGAGGACCCTTATTTAGGCTCACTAATTGCCGGTGCACGGGTAAAAGGTTTCCAGGGTAAAGGTTTGGGTAGCCTGGATGCGATAATGGCCTGCGCCAAACATTTTGCCGCTTACGGAGCTGCCATAGGTGGTCGCGATTATAACACAACCGATATGAGTGACCGCATGCTTTGGGAGGTGTACCTGCCGCCATTTAAAGCCGCGTTAGATGCGGGCGCCGCAACTTTTATGAACGGTTTTAATGATTTAAACGGCGTACCGGCTACAGGCAATAGTTATCTGCAACGCGATATTTTAAAAGGAAAATGGGGCTTTAAAGGCTTTGTAGTGAGCGACTGGGGATCGATAGGTGAAATGGTGAACCATGGTTTTGCGACTGACAGTAAGCACGCTGGCATGCTGGCTATCAACGCCGGTAGCGATATGGATATGGAGAGCCATAGCTACATTGCCAACCTTACGCAATTGATTAAAGAAAAGAAGGTATCTATTGCCACAATTGATGATGCGGTAAAACGCATACTGCGTAAAAAATATGAGATGGGTTTGTTTGATGATCCTTATCGTTATAGCAATGAGGAGCGTGAAAAAAGCACGTTAAACTCAGCCGAAAACAGGAATGCTTCCTGCGAAATTGCAAAGCGAAGCTTGGTATTATTAAAAAACGAAAATCAAACGCTGCCGCTTTCAAAAACGTTGAAGACCATAGCGGTAATTGGCCCTCTGGCTAAATCAAATATCGATATGATGGGCTTTTGGTCGGTTAAGTGGGATAATGATCATTTGGTATCGCCTTATGAGGGTATAGCAAACAAAGTCGGCAAAAACACCAAACTATTATATGCACAGGGCTGCGATGTAACGGATACTTCAAAAGCAGGTTTTAGCGAGGCTGTTTCAACCGCTATGCAGGCTGATGTGATAGTGCTTGCCGTAGGCGAACGGTTTGACATGACCGGCGAGGCTAAAAGCAAAGCAAACATCCATTTACCGGGCGTGCAGGAAGACCTGATAAAGGCAATTAAAGCCATAGGAAAGCCGATCGTTGTTCTGACCATGTCTGGCAGGCCGATGATCTTTAATTGGACTGCAGACCACGCTGATGCCATATTGCACACCTGGTGGCTGGGCAGTGAGGCCGGTAATGCAATGGCTGATGTATTATTTGGCGACTATAACCCTTCAGGTAAATTACCTATTTCGTTCCCACGATCTGAGGGGCAGATACCGGTTTATTATAACTATAAAAATACCGGCAGACCATCAAGCAATGATTATGGTACGGGATATAAATCAGGCTATACCGACCTACGGAATAGCCCACGCTACGCTTTTGGTTACGGGCTAAGCTATACGCAGTTTGAATTATCAAACCTAAAACTTGATAAAACAACCATTAAATCCGGCGAGAGCATCAAAGTAACCTGCACCCTTAAAAACACTGGCAAATATGCCGGCGAAGAAGTGGTACAACTTTACCTGCGTGATGAGGTTGGCAGTGCTACACGCCCTGTTAAAGAGTTAAAAGCATTTGAAAAAGTTCACTTAAACATAGGCGAAAGTAAAACATTAAGCTTTGTAATCAACAAAGAAAAACTATCCTTCTACGATCAAAAAATGAAATGGACCGCAGAGCCAGGTACTTTTGAAGTGATGGTAGGTAACTCATCTGATAACATTGCATTGCGCAGTAAATTTGAACTTATACCATAATAGCTGATCACCATAATGAAAAAGATAATAATACTATTATTTGCCATTAACACCACAATGGCATATGCGCAACAGGATGTAAAAAAGGGCTTCAAATTTGCCGAGGAACAAACAAGTGTTTTACTACAAGCAACGGCGGATACCAAAACAAAAACCAACAAACCCAATCTGGTAACCCCACGCACTGTTGACTCGCAAGGCAACCTGGTACTAATATCATCAAAAGACTGGGTAAGCGGTTTTTTTTCAGGCGAGTTGTGGTACCTGTATGAATACACGCACAATAAAAAATGGCTGGATGCCGCTAAAGACTTTACCGCTAAAATAGAACCCGAACAGCATAACAACGATAGCCATGATGTTGGCTTTAAAATTTACACCAGCGTGGGCAACGCCTATCGCCTAACACATGATGCGCGTTATAAAGATGTGATTATAACAGCCGCTAAAACTTTGGCTACCCGTTTTAACCCGACCGTAAGTTCTATAAAATCATGGGATGGGCGCAAAGAATGGGGCTTCCCGGTTATTATAGACAACATGATGAATCTGGAGTTACTATTTGCCGCAACGCGTTTATCCGGCGATTCGAGTTTTTATAAGATCGCGGTTACGCATGCCAACACGACGCTCAAAAATCATTTCAGGGCTAATAATAGTTCATATCACGTAATCGACTACGACACCGCCACAGGCCAGGTGCTGCACCGCCAAACCCACCAGGGATATGCTGACGAATCTGCCTGGGCCAGAGGGCAAGCGTGGGGACTGTATGGTTTTACCATGTGCTATCGTGAAACCCACGATAAAAAATACCTGGCGCAAGCCGAGCGTATTGCCCAATTCATACTTAATAACCCTACCCTGCCCGCTGATAAGATACCCTATTGGGATTTTAACGCGCCCAACATAACAGACGAGCCGCGCGACGCATCGGCCGCTGCTATTATGGCGTCGGCCTTGTATGAGTTGAGTTCTTACAGTCCAAACGCTAAACTTTATAAAGCAACCGCGGATAACATCGTAAACAATCTTACCGATAATTATACAGCCAAAGCAGGCGAAAGTCAGGGATTTATCTTACTGCACAGCACAGGCCACAAACCAGCCAACAGCGAAATTGACGTGCCTATAAGCTATGCTGATTATTACTACTTGGAAGCATTAACCCGCCAGGACAGGTTAGGCAAAGGCCAGCCTGTTATAAAACAATAATTACATTACAAGGGCAACCCAACCCTGTTGGGCCCCTCTTTTCCTGGATTTCTTTTGCTCGCTCAGTACCTTTTTTATGCGGATGGCGTACGCCCAACAAGTACTTTGCCTGATACCGATCTTTTGTGATAGCTGGTAGGATGATATAGTGCCTTTGCTGGTATAAACCAGATATACGATATAAAAAGCTTTGTTTATCGGGATTCGGTTATTTTCGAAAATTGTGTTGTGCATTGCCGACTCTTCATAACTGCACTTAGTACAACGGCGGCTGTATGGCCCCCTCCCTGCCGAGTAAGTATCATGACTGCATCGGATACATTTGTAACCATTCTGCCATTTCAGATCGGATAAAAATTTATTACAGCTTTCCTGGTCGGGATATTTTGCGCTAAACTCTTCAAAATTAAGTTCGGTTGATAGGGCCCTTGCATCTGTAACCTTTTCTATATCATCCTTTAGTTTAACATTATCCTTCTCCAGCAAAATATTCATCCTGTTGATCTCGGCAGCCTGCAATTCCAGCTGGCTATTGCTGCTTGCCAACAATTGGTTTTGCTGCTCAATAGTTTGCGATTGTGTCAGGATCTCTTCCGTTTTCTTTACAACCTCTTTGGTTCTTGCTTTTACCTGTAGTTCCAGTTCACGGTTAATGGTATCCTTCAACTCGTTGTTGATATGCATTTGATGAATGGTTTCGTCAAGCGCCTCGTCTTTTTCTTTCCGCATAATGCGCACCTGGTCGCCAATAGCAAATGACAAGAACAACATTTCAACCACGAAACAAAAACCGATGCTGTAATAGGATAAAAATTCGGGCAAGAAATAAGCATAGCCCAAGGCCGTAATTGCCTTAACTATAAAGCCGGTAAATAACACCGCATAAGCCAATACAAAAAACCTTGCAGGCTTAAAGCCCCTTCGGTATATATTAATACCGGCAATAAAAGCTACTGAAAGCGGGATAACTTCAATGAACTTATAAATAAACAGGCCATTATTAAACAGCAAACAGTACAGAAAATAAACCGTTCGCAAAATCAACACAACATTGATGGCATGATAAAGCCGCGTTGATTTTGTTTTTACCTGTAACAGCTCTTTGGTAAATATCAGTGCAAACACACTCACCAAATACATGGCTATGCCATACACATAGCCATTCAACTTGGGGTTGTTAGGCCATATATATTGGAATGCTATGCCATCTACGCTCATTTCATATATGGCAACGCATATAATGTATATTACATAATACAGGTATTGCTTTTTCCGTATCGCGGTAAACATTAGCAGGTTATGAAAGCAAAATATCAATACCATGCCATAAAATAGCCCGAAGCTGAAATACTCTAATAAAGCGTATTGAATAAAGTAATCAACCGTGCGATACACAATGATCACCTTAACAGGATTTTTTGACCGGACTTTAAAATAATAAGTATGCTCGCCTTTGGAAGGGTCGGGGATCAAAAACTCAAAGTTTTTATGCAGAAAAAGGCGATCCGTAAATATACTGTTTGCCCCGGCGTAAGACATTTTATAGCCACCCTTGCCATCAGGAATGTATGCAGTGATCTCGTCGGTAGTTTGATCGAAAAACTCAAATAGACAATTTTCTTGGGTGATGGATTGCTCAAACCGCACTTTAATGCGATACCAATAAGCGTAAGTATCGGTATGGTTGCCGGGGTAGTAAGCCCTATTGTTTACAAATTTTTTATCCAGGCGCTTTACTTCATCAAAAGTTAATCGGTCACTTTTATCTTTCAGATAGTCTAATTCATCCTTGACAAATTTATGTTGTTTGACGGCGGTATCAATGCTTACCACTCGCTGCGCAAAAGCAATGTTATTCAAAAAAAACAGGCACGCAACACAAAGCAGGATCTTAAGACCAGGTATACGCATTAGTAGTACTATAAATCGGGTTTATTGGGTTTACAATTGTATTCAAATATAATCTATCTGCCGTAAAAAATGGCAGAATCACATACTATAATTACACGTAGCAATCGATTGTTAAAACACTATGAATAAGCTTATTTACTTATAGTTTTATTTTTGTTGTAACTAAAGGTTATCGTTTTATTTTAGTGCGACTGACTATTAAACCTTGATTAATTTTATGTTATATTCGTTTTAAAATAACCTATAGGTGAGCGCCATTCATTTACTTGATGATGAACAATTGACCGGTTTGCTGCAAAGCGGAAATGAATTAGCATTTACAGAGATCTACAACCGTTATTGGGATAAATTATATTACATAGCTCATAAATTATTAAAAGATACCGACGCGGCGGAAGAGATAGTGCAGGATGTTTTTTTTATTTTATGGAAGAAACGAGAGAGCTTAAATATTAAATCTCTGCCTGCTTACCTGGCCTCCATGGCGCGCTATTCTGTTTATCGCGCCCTATCTAAAGAAAAAAACTCCAGGAAACAGGAAGATATTATTAGCCGGCTGGGACTACAAACTGAAGAAATTAATATTGAGGACAAAATGTTGTTGGAAATAATTACCGAACTATCCAACAAGTTGCCCGAAAAATGCCGTTTGGTGTTTCAATACAACAAACTGCAGGACCGTTCGCTGGCTGATGTTGCTGAACAACTCAACATGTCGCAAAAAACGGCGGAGGGCCACCTCACAAAAGCCCTAAAGGTAATTCGCACCAGTTTGGGCGATATGATGACGTTTTTTCTATAACCTCCTTTTAATTTAAAAAAAAATCGTTTTACACCAAGGGTATTTTGTCCCGGGGCTACTCTATGTTATAAAATAGGGTAATAAAGATCCGGAATGAGTACAAACGAATTAAAACGCATTGCCGAAAAATACTTTGAAGGCACGGCATCCGAGCAGGAAAAACAACAGCTACATCAATGGTACGACACCACCAATGATGGTTGGGTTGAAGTGGTAAATACAAATTCGCCCGAAGACGAAGAACAGGTTAAACAGCGCATCTACAAAAACCTGCAAATAAGACTTCAACAGGAGAAAGAAATACAGCCTGCCAAAGTCAGACCGTTAAGACGCATGCTGCTACCGGTAGCTTCGGTTGCCGCTATTTTAATAGCCGGTTTATTAATTTTCCGGTCTGCCGATCAAGAAGTAATTCGTACCGACAAACACGTAGTGAAATCGCCATTAGATAAAGTGAGCCAAATTTTATTACCCGATGGTTCCAAAGTTTGGCTTAATGCAGGTTCGGTTCTTAAATACCCTAAAAGCTTTAAAGGCAAAGTGCGCGAAGTAGAACTGGTTGAAGGTCGCGCTTTTTTTGATATCAAACACATGAAGGATCACCCCTTCCTGGTTAAAACAAATAATTTACACGTTACGGTTCTAGGTACTTCATTCGATGTACGATCCTACCATCGCGAGGGAAAAACCAAAGTTAGTGTAGTTACCGGCAAAGTGGGTATAACTATGCCTGGCCAACCTGCCAAGCCAGCTATAATGCTGACCGCTAAACAAGAAATTGTACTTAATACAACCACTAAACAAGTTACTAAAGCTATAACTAAGGAGGCTGTGGTAAACCTGTGGTGTAAAGATGTATTGGTATTTGACCAGGAAGACCTGCGTAATGTATTTAAGGCTATAGAGAAAAAATACAACACCAAAATAGCGGTAACAGATAAAGACCTGCTGAAAGAAAAGATATCTATAACCCTGGGCAATCAACGCCTGGATACGATAATGGAGATATTAAGCTTCACTAAACACTTTAACTATAAAATGGCCAATGACAGTACAGTAGTTGTTAAATAAGGCAATTTGTTTCTTAGAAGCTAAGAAACAAAAAACCGGGAACATAAATGCCCCCGGAATAAGATTAGCCGGCTGTAAACATGCTTGAGACCCATTAACAGCATAGGCTCAGTTTAATATGAATATTAAAACCTTTACAAATATGAAGATTTTTTACGGCAAACTATTGCCTATACTTCGAAAATGCATGCGCATTACTACAATTATCATTGGACTTCAGTTATGCTGTGCCGCTATGCTGGCCGCTAAAGGCACCCGTGCCCAGGAAATGAACTTAAATGTTGACAATGCCAATATTAAGCAAGTATTTAAACGCATTGAGCAGCAGGCAAACGTAACTTTTGTTTATGATGCGCAGGTAATTAACAAATTACCCGGCCTTACCTTACACATTAACAAACAACAACTTAACGACGTACTAACGGAACTGCACAATAAAACCCAGCTACAATTTAAAATGGTTGGTAATTTTATTGGTGTGGCCCAAAATTTAGGAAGCATGCCCGTGCTTTCTGCCGCAGGCGATGCTAAAGCGGCTATTAAAATAACCGGCTTGGTTAGGGATGCCAGCGGTCAGCCGCTTATTGGCGTAAATATAGCTTTGAAAGGTACTACCACCGGCACCACCACTAATGTTAACGGGCAGTTTGAGATTGATGCCAATATTGGAGATGTGTTAGTTTTCAGCTACCTGGGTTACACTAAAAAAGAAGTTACCATCTCATCTCCTGCCGCGCTTGTGGTATTGTTAGATGAAGATGCCCGACAATTAAGCGAGGTGGTAGTAACCGCCCTGGGTATTAAAAAAGAACGTAAAGCGTTAGGTTACTCGATCACTGAAATTAAAGGATCGGAACTAACGGAAGCGCGTGAGCCAAATATGATCAATAGCCTGGAGGGCAAAGTTGCAGGTTTAAACGTATCACCCACCGCGGGTGGCCCCGGCTCATCATCAAACGTTATTATACGTGGTAAATCAAGCTTATCACAAACCTATCAGCCATTATATGTTATTAACGGTGTCCCTATGGATAATACGCCTAACAGTGCACCGGGCAGTCAGTATGACAACCAGCCGGACATGGGTGATGCTATAGGCAATATTAACCCGGACGATATCGAAACGATATCTGTATTAAAAGGAGCCGCAGCATCGGCATTATATGGTTATCGTGGTAAAGCAGGGGTTATTTTAATTACAACTAAAAGCGGCAAGGGCAATAACGTTGAATTTAACTCAAACTTTGTTGGCGAATCGGTTATCAATTCAACCAACTGGCAATATGTTTACGGTCAGGGTGCAAATGGTATTAAACCAAGCAATCAAACAACTGCGTTTCAATCCGGCCAATCAAGCTGGGGTGCAAAGTTAGACGGTAGTAATGTAGTGCAGTTTGATGGCGTTTTACGTCCGTATAGCGCGCAAACAAAAAACATTCAAAACTTTTACCGCACAGGCACTACCGCTACTAACACCATAGCTTTAAACCGCAGTTTTGATGGTGGATCTATCCGTTTTTCGGCCAGCGACCTTACCAATAAGGCTATCACACCAAACTCAGGTTTAGGCAGGCAAACTTTTAACTTCACAGGTAACTACAACCTATCAAAAAACCTAACCGCCGATCTGCGTGCTAACTATATACTGGAGCAAGCGCACAACAGGCCTTTTTTAAGTGATGGTGCAGGTAACTCAAACTATAATGTTACTTTATTGCCAACCAGTTTAGATGTTAATACCTTAAAAAAGACAACAAATGATGATGGCAGCGAGTATGGTTACTCCGGCAATACCTTTGCCACTAACCCTTGGTTTGCGGCTAATAAATTTATCAATAACACAAAACGCCAACGTTTAATAGCATCCGCGTCATTACGCTATACTTTTGACGATGGATTCTTTATCCAGGGTCGTGCAGGCAGAGATTATTACAATGACCGCTACACAGCCATCGTGCCAACCGGTACAGCTTATCGTCCATTAGGTACCATATCAGAAACCACAACAAATTTTAATGATATTAACACAGATGTGTTGATGGGCAAAACCTTTAAAGCAGGCGACCTTACCGTTACCCCTAACATAGGTGGCAGCTATCGCCGCACACGTTCAGAATCGTTTGTGGTTAGTGGTAACAACTTTATCGTTCCTAATTTTTACGTGATCAATAACGTAGGGCAGCCAAACCCTACCAGGTACACACCGTCGGACAATGAAGTATTCTCTGTTTACGGAACCATGGAGTTTGACTACAAAAATTTCTTTTACTTAACCGGCTCAGCACGTAACGACTGGTATTCAACACTAGCTACCCCAGGTGTAAATAACCCGCTTAACAAGTTCTACCCTTCCGTTAATGCTTCGTTTATTTTCTCAGAATTTGTACATAACGATTGGTTGAGCTTTGGTAAACTACGTGCAGGCTTTGCACAAGTAGGCCAGGCAACCGACCCGTACAATACACAGTTGGCCTATAACTTCAACGGGGCTATCAATGGCAACCCTATCGGTGTAATTGCCAACACTGCTGTACCAAATAAAAGCCTAATTGCTTCTTTAGCTACCGAGTTGGAAATTGGTACAGAAATGCGCTTTTTCCGTGATCGCTTAAGTTTAGACCTTACCTGGTATAACAAAAAATCAACCAATGAAATATTAACCGCGCCTGCTTCAATTACATCAGGTTATAGCGGTGCTGTGTTAAACATTGGTAAATTACAAAACACCGGTTTCGAGGTTTTGATCTCAGGTTCGCCGGTTAAAACAGGCATTGTTAGTTGGAAAACGTCATTCAACGGCTCAATAAACAACAACAAAGTAGTATCATTGGCAGACGGCCAGTCATCAATCGGTGTTTCAACTTCAAGATCGGGCAATGGCTTCACCCAAAACATTGTGGGCTTACCTACCGACCAGATCATGGCCTTTGATTACAAACGCGATGCGGCTGGCACCATACAAAAAGATGCCGCCGGAGTACCTTTACAAGGTGATCTGAAAGCTTATGGATCTGCGTACAGCAAATGGATAGCAGGTTGGAATAACGAATTCACCTATAAAAAATTAAGCCTGTCTGTATTGATCGACGGAAAATTTGGCGGTAAGATATTCTCTGCTACTGATTATTATGGTTATGTATTGGGTTTACACCAGGCAACATTAGAGAACAGGGAAACACTGGGCACCAACGCCTCTACTTACTACAGTACATTGGCTAACAACGTGTCAAGTTTATTTGTACAGAACGCGTCATTCATTAAACTACGCCAGGCTACATTAAGCTATGCTTTACCCGCTAACATGTTTCATGGTGCAATAAAAACAGCATCTATAAGCCTGGTTGCGCGTAACTTGTTCTACCTGTTAAAACGGACGGACAATATCGACCCGGAATCTAACTACAGTTTCAATGCACAGGGCCTTGAGTTAGGTGGTGTACCATCAACCCGTAGCTATGGCTTAAACCTGAATGTTAAATTCTAATTATTAACTAACACTGATTTTATTAAAATGAAAAAGATATTAAAATATACAGCGTTAGCTTTAACAGGCGTAATGCTTTCAACCGGTTGCAGAAAAAGTTTTGAAGAGATCAACACCAATCCCGCAACCTATAGCCCAAGTACTTTTGACCCTAACTATTTACTGACTGATGCGCAGCTAGGCTACTCAGGCAGTGCAGATTTTAGCTATGATACCTGGCGTGCCAATTTGATCTATTGCTCAACTATGATGCAAGGATTATCAACCGTGATAAGCTACTGGGCGGGCGATAAATATATGCTTAACGCAGGTTACACAGCCGCTTACTGGGGTTTTGCAGGCGGCGCGACAACAGGTGGCGATGGCGCATATCCCGAACAGGTAAAACCAATTGTTGACGTTGTAAAATCTACCGAAGGTATAGCCAAATACAAAAACCTGCACCAAATAGCGCGGATAATGCGCGCATTGATATTTGAGCGCATAACCGATCTGTATGGCGATATTCCTTATTCGCAGGCAGGTTTGGGCTATTATACCAACTCTTACTTCCCGGTGTATGACAAGCAACAAGCTATATACAATGATCTGTTAAAAGAGATATCAGAGGCCACTGCCGCTTTAGACCCTGCCGGCGATAAACCAATTGGCGATATGTACTATAAAGGCGATATAGCTAAATGGAAAAAGTTTGGCAACACATTACTGCTGCGCGTTGCCATGCGTTTGAGCAAGGTTGATGCCACTACAGCTAAAACTTACGTGCAAAAAGCTATTGGCAATACTATGGCCAGCAATGCAGACGATGCTTTCTTTTTGGGCGATGCTGCCGGTGGCCGTACTACCATAAACCGTAACAGCCAGATCTTGCTGGGCGATGGAGGTCAGGAAAATTTTTATACCCGCTGGTCAAAAACGTTTATTGATTTCCTGAAAACCAATAATGACCCTCGTTTATCAAAAATAGCGGTAACAAACCTGTATATTAACGAAAACACCAAAGCTCAAAATGCCGGTGCTAATGCAAGTTTCGCAGCGCAAAAAGGTATGCCTAATGGCAAGGATCTAAGCGGCGTTGCGGCCCAGGATGTTCGTCAGGATGCTAGTTTTACTGCATTTACAGACTACTCATCTCCCGCCCCGGCATTAATAAAACGTAACGGCCCAACCTTTGTGCTAACCTATGCCGAGTCGGAATTATTATTGGCAGATGCCGCCGAGCGTTTTGGATTAGGAGGTAGCGCGGCTACGCATTATCATGACGGCGTAGTAGCGGCAATGACCTACTTAGGCACCTATGATGCAACCGCTGCGGTTAGCTTAGCAGATGCGGAAGCTTATTTGGTAGCCCATCCATATATACCGGCTACAGGCTTACAGCAAATAAATACCCAGTATTGGGCGCTTACCAATACCATGCTTGATTTTTATGAAACATGGGCTAACTGGAGAAGATCGGGCTTCCCGGTATTAGTACCGGTTAACTATCCCGGCAATAATACCGGCGGAACTATTCCGCGCCGCTTCCCTTACCCGGTTTCGGAAGCTGGTAGCAATACCGCAAACTATAACGCAGCACATAATGCCGTTCCCGGAGGCGATGTGTTAACATCCCGCGTATGGTGGGACGCTCAATAGCGATTTGATTAACGGCCCCCTGCCGGTCTGCAGGGGGCTTTTTTTAACCTTTATTAATGTCTACACTATCATGGCAAGATTAAACCTGCTGGAGGAGACCCGTTTTGAAAAATTATCGGTAACCGTATACCCCGATCAACATATTGCGTCTAAAAAAGTAGCCAGGCGCATTGCTGATATCATCCAAAAAAAGCAAGAAAATAGTGAGCCCACCGTACTTGGCCTCGCCACCGGCGTAACACCCGTAGGCGTTTATGCAGAGCTGGTACGCCTGCACCGCGAAGAGGGCCTGAGCTTTAAAAATGTAATTACTTTTAACCTGGATGAATACTACCCCATGAAACCTACCGCGGCGCAGAGCTACGTAACCTTCATGAACGAGAATTTATTTGATCATATTGATATTGATAAGGCCAACATCCATATCCCCGATGGTACGCTGGATCAATACCAGGTAGCGCAGTTTTGCCTGGAGTATGAACAAAAGATAACCGCCCTTGATGGTATTGATATCCAAATATTAGGTATTGGACGTACCGGTCACATTGGTTTTAACGAACCGGGATCGGCACCTAACTCAGGTACCCGACTGGTTACTTTAGATGACCTTACCCGCAGCGATGCGGCACGCGATTTTGGTGGTAAAGAAAATGTGCCCAACAAAGCTATCACCATGGGTATCGGCACCATATTCAAGGCCCGCGAAATTATCCTGATGGCCTGGAGCCAAAAAAAGGCTGAGATCATTAAAAAGGCGGTCGAAGGCGAGATCTCTGGGGAAGTGCCGGCTACATACCTGCAACTATCAGATAACGTAGAGTTTATTTTGGATGAAGGCGCGGCATCTGCCCTAACCCGTTTTAATACCCCATGGCTGGTTAAGGATTGTGTTTGGACAAAGGCGCTTAAAAAGAAAGCTATTATATGGCTGGCTAATATGCTTAACAAACCCATCCTTAAACTCACCGAAGAGGATTACAATAACCACGGCATGGCGCAATTAGCCGTACAACAAGGACCGGTTTACGATATCAACATCGATATTTTTAACAAGCTGCAGCATACCATTACCGGCTGGCCGGGCGGGAAAGCGAATGCCGACGATTCGCAAAGGCCCGAGCGGGCCGAGCCTGCTTTAAAGCGCGTGGTGATCTTTTCACCCCATCCTGATGACGACGTAATATCAATGGGTGGTACATTTATCAGGCTGGTTGACCAAGGGCATGATGTGCATGTAGCCTATCAAACGTCAGGTAATACGGCAGTTTGGGACGATGATGTGTTGCGGTATATGGAATTTACCATCGACTTTAACAGAAGCATAGGCGATGACAATACCCGGTTAAAGACAATTTATAATGATATGCGTCGTTTTTTTAACCAGAAGCAACCCAACCAGGTTGATACGCCCGAGGTGCGCGATGTAAAAGGTTTTATTCGCAAAACCGAGGCCATATCGGGTTCACGCTACGCCGGTTTGGAAGACGACCATATCCATTTTATGGCGCTCCCCTTTTACGAAGCCGGCAAAACACAGAAAAATCCGGTTGGCGACGAAGATATAATGTTAACCATGGATCTTTTACGACAGGTAAAACCGCACCAGATATTTGCCGCCGGCGATTTTGCCGATCCGCATGGTACGCATGTGGTTTGCTTTAATATTATTCTTGCTGCACTCGATCGCCTGAAAGCAACCGAAGATTGGATAAACGATTGCTGGCTATGGATGTACCGCGGTGCCTGGCATGAATTTGCTACGCATGAAATTGAGATGGCCGTACCTCTATCGCCGCAGGAAGTATTGGGTAAACGGAACGCGATCTTTAAACACCAATCACAAAAAGACAGACCGGTTTTCCCGGGTGAGGATGCACGCGAGTTTTGGGTAAGGGCCGAAGATCGTAACCGTGATACCGCGCTCAGGTACGATGAGCTTGGCCTGGCAGAGTATGAAGCGATGGAGGCATTTGTTCGCTATAAATTTTAATATGTACATTTAGCTATAATGGCAGCATCGCCCGAATGAGGCGGGTGGTGTTTGCCGTTATCGGCTACAAACTATACTTATGAAACATCTTTTTTCTGTTTTGCTTACTGCTTTATCATTTGTTAACGCGTTTGCTCAGCAAAAGCCCGGCGCTACTATTGATCTACATTTGAAATGGGAGGTTGTTGAAAATAATCATAAAGGTCAATTGCAATCGCTTGCAGCGTTAACGCTAACTACCGGTAAAAACTTCACATTGCCGGCTAAAGGCTGGAAACTGTATTTCAACTTTTTGAGGCCTACTACGCCAGGTTCAATGACCGGCGGATTGGAGATTACCGCTATAAACGGCGATTTCCATTCGCTAACGCCCAAAGCTGGGTTTAAAGGTATAGCAAAAAACAGTTCGCTTAAAGCACAGGTATTAGTTCCCTATTGGCTGATCAACAAAACAGATTCGCCCAAAGGTTTTTACCTGGTTTGGGATAACGCGCCTGATAAATATTTTCCTGTTAACGATCCCGAGCTAATACCCTCAACCCAGGCAAAACAGTTTGCCCGCGCGCCGAATGACAATGTTGGTGAGACCACACCGCAAGCAATCTTTGAACAAAATAAAGTTATACAGGATATCCCCGCAGATAGCCTGATCAAAATATTTCCTACCCCGCAAAATTATAAAGCTACTGGTGAGAAGTTCATCCTTACATCAGGGGTTAAAATATCTACTGAATCATTCAGCAAAGAAGCTGCGTATCTAAAAACTGAACTTGGTAAATTATTATTGCCAGCGGCACCAACAGCCAGCATTATAAGCCTTGTACAAAAACAGCTACCCGAAGAAGCTTACGAATTAAGTGTAACCGGCAAGCAAATCACAATCGCAGCATCTTCCCCTAAAGGTATTTTTTATGGTATCCAATCCCTTAAAACTTTAATTGCACCAGGCGCGTACAGAAAAAAACAAGCATCGGTTTTAGTACCGGGGGTGATAGTTGCCGATGGCCCAAGGTTTGGTTATCGCGCTTTCATGTTGGATGTGGCGCGTAATTTTCATTCTAAAAAAGAAGTATTAAAGTTGCTGGACCTGATGAGCCTTTATAAGCTAAATACCTTACGGTTCCATTTAACTGATGACGAGGGTTGGCGCTTGCAAATACCGTCTTTGCCCGAACTCACAGCAGTTGGCGGTAAACGCGGTCATACGTTAGACAATAGCAAAAACATACAGCCATCCTACGGCTCGGGCCCATTTGTAAGTAATACCACTTTTTACAGTAAGGCTGATTTTGTCGAGATATTAAGATATGCTAGAGACAGGCATATCACCGTGATCCCCGAAATTGAAACACCGGGGCATGCACGTGCGGCCATTAAAGCAATGGATGCGCGGTATAGAAACTACATGAGCCAAAACCAGCCTCAACAGGCCAGCCAGTATCTTTTGCGCGATCTGGGCGATAGTTCAAAGTACAGATCGGTTCAGTACTTTAATGATAATGTGATAGATGTTTCTTTACCATCTACCTATACATTTATTGAAACGGTTGTAAAAGAAGTTAAACAAATGTATGCCGAAGCCGGTGCCCCTTTACAAACCATGCATTTTGGTGGTGATGAAGTACCTGCAGGTGTTTGGGAGAAATCGCCGGCATTTTTTAACCTGATGAAAACCGATACTGCTATACAAAGTACTGATGACCTTTGGGAATATTATTATAGCAGGGTAAATAAGATATTAAAGTCGAACAATTTATACCTCACAGCCTGGGAAGAAGTGGGCACCCATAAGGTTACAGAAAACGGAAAAAAAGTATCGGTTGTAAACCCTGCTTTAGCTAATGAAAACATCCATTTAGAGGTTTGGAACAACGTTTTAGGTTGGGGAGCCGAGGACCTGGCCTATAAGCTGGCAAACCGCGGTTACAAGGTTATTTTATCTAATGTAACTAACCTATATTTTGATATGGCTTACAACAAAAGCTATTACGAACCGGGATATTATTGGGGAAGCTACGCCGACGAATCAGCAGCATTTAAATTTATTCCTTACGATTATTTCAAAAACGTAACAGTCGACAGGCTAAACAACCCCATTAATGCAGCAAGCTTGTCAAGCAAAGAAAAACTAACCGCCGAAGGAAGAAATAATATAGTAGGTCTGCAAGGTGCACTTTGGGCCGAAAACCTTCAAAGTTCGGACAAGGTAGAATATATGCTGTTACCAAAACTGCTAGGCTTTGCCGAACGTGCCTGGGCTGCCGACCCCGACTGGGCCACAGCAACCGATGCGGCAAAAAATCAGGACTTATATCAGGCGGCCTGGTCAAAATTTGTAAACATACTAGGCAAGCGCGAACTGCCTCGTTTAAGTTATTATGCAGGTGGCTTCAAGTACCGCATACCCGAAGTTGGTATAAGCAAAACAAATAATATTATCACTGTTAACAAAGGCTTACCAGGTTTTGAAATTCATTATACAAGCAACGGAACAACGCCTAGTGCAAGTAGCCCTGTTTATACTAAACCGTTACCGGCAGGGAAGCTAAAGCTAGGCTTATTCAACAACGCAGGCAGATCTGGCAGGATAATAACGGCGCAATAAAAAATTGCTTACTTTAGTACAAACCAATCATCACCACCATGTTTACCTATCGCCGTATAATCAACCTGGCTCTTGCATTCCAGCTTAGCTTTGTTTTAATTTTAAACGCACAGGATCTGCCACGCAGTAAACCCGAAGATCAAGGGGTAGATTCGAAAGGTATTCTTGATTTTGTTAACGCTACGCGGACGAGCAAAACCGAATTTCATAGCTTTATACTGGTGCGCCATGGTAAGGTGGTAGCTGAAGGTTGGTGGAACCCTTACGCGCCGCAGTTGCGCCACACACTTTACTCCTGCAGTAAAAGCTTTACCGCGACAGCAGTTGGCTTTGCCATTGCGGAGAAAAAACTGTCATTAACAGATAAAGTGATCTCTTTTTTCCCCGACAAATTACCTGCAACGGTGAGCCCCAACCTGGCTGCACTGACAGTTAAAGACGCGCTCATTATGTCTGACGGGCAAGACCCCGAGCCAAGCCGCTTATCCGCCGAAACAGATTGGGTAAAAGGCTTCCTGGCAACGCCTATTGAACATAAGCCGGGTTCGGTTTTTCTTTACAATTCGTTGGGCACGTACATGCTTTCTGCAATTGTTCAAAAAGTTACCGGGCAAACTTTGTTGCAATACTTAACACCGCGATTATTCGATCCGCTTGGCATCAAGGGCATAGATTGGGAAACTGATACCAAAGGAATAAATACCGGCGGCTGGGGTTTGCGGGTAAAAACAGAAGACATGGCTAAGTTTGCCCAGTTATTTTTACAGCAAGGCCAATGGAACGGCAAACAAGTTTTGCCGAAAGGCTGGGCCGAAGAAGCCAGCTCTGCAAAGATCATCCAACACCCGGATTTGCCGCAGGCAAAAAAAGACGCAAGTGATTGGGAACAAGGCTATGCTTACCAAATGTGGCGTTGCCGTAACAATGCCTATCGTGGCGATGGCGCGTTCGGTCAGTTTATGATCGTAATGCCTGACCGGGACGCGGTGTTGGCTATCACTGCGGAAACTTCGGATATGCAAGGTGAAATTGACCTGGTTTGGAAATACTTGTTACCTGCCATGCGCCCCGGTAAATTACCTGCAAACACAGTTAGCTACGCTGAATTACAAACAACTTTAAAAGAATTAGCATTACCGCCTGCAGCTAAAACCGTTGCCCCTACAGCTTATAACAAAACCTATCAACTGGAGCCCAATAAATTCAATTTTAGCTCTGCTACATTTGATGCCAAAACCAATGGCAGCTACCAGGTGACCTTAAAAAATGACACCGCCACCTATCAGCTTGACTTTGGTGCCGGCAAATGGCAAAGCAATATCACTCAAAAGCCCGGCCCATCGCTTACCGCAGGCGCTAAAGAAAACAGGAGCATGCTTTTCCCGGCCAGGGCAGCAGGCAGTTATACCTGGACAGACGATCATACCTTACAATTGACACTACGCTACATTGAAAGCCCGCATACCGAAAAATTCACTTGTGTTTTTGATGGCCAGGGGCTAACTATGCAAGTCACTAACACTGTTGAACGTGGCAGAGAAACAATCCTGAAAGGCAAACAACAATAAAAAAACGGATTAACATTCCGATTACAACAAAAAAAGAAGCCTCTTAATTAAGAGGCTTCTTTTTTATAAGCTGTTGAATGCTGTTTTCCATAACCAGCACAAAATAATTTATTGTTTTGTATTAAACGCCTTATAGCGTGTCAAACCTTCTAGAAAATAATAATCGGCATAGGTCAGAGGTACATCAACTTCCGATTTTCCCGGCAAATGGCCAACACAGTGTTCAATGATGAAACCTCCATTGGTACCAACTTTTGCCAGGTATGGCGGCTGCGACAGATTTTTCAAGATTGTTTCTGCAGTTCTAAAATACTGATTGGCTGTAGCGCCGGAATTATATTTACATAACTCCAGCAGTGCAGATGCTGTAACAGAAGCCGCCGAAGCATCTCTTAAAGCATTAGGAATATCGGGTGCATTAAAATCCCAATAAGGAATTTTATCCTTAGGCAAATTAGGATGGCTAAGTATAAAATTGGCTATATGATTGGCCTGCGCTAAATATTTAACATTTTTAGTTTCCCGGTACATTACGGTATAACCATAAAGCCCCCACGCTTGCCCACGCGCCCAGGCCGATTCATCTGCAAAGCCCTGCGCTGTTTTCTTTTGCTGCACCTCACCGGTTTGTGGGTTATAATTGATGACATGATAAGAGCTAAAGTCGCTTCTGAAATGATTTTTCATAGTGGTATTGGCATGTGTTACGGCTATTTTGTAATAGCTTGAATCGCCGGTTGTTTTTGTCGCCCAAAACAGCAATTCCAGGTTCATCATGTTATCTATGATAACAAGGTACTCCGGCTTTTTAGAATCCCATGATTTGATACAGCCAATCTTAGGGTCGAACCTTGTTGATAGTGATTTTGCACTATTCCGCAATATTTCTTTGTAGCTATCATTAGGCGATAAACTGTTAGCTGTACCGAAGCTGCAATACATCATAAACCCTAAATCGTGCGTGTTTTTATTAAACTGTTCTTTAGCCAGCACTTTAAGGATACGATCGGCCTCGGTCAACAAAGCCTGATCTTTAGTTTGCTTATAAATATAAAGCAAGGAGCCCGGGTAAAAACCACTACACCACCATCCTGACGCACTTGTCTCCAGGCCTTTAGTTGGGTAATAGGTTTTGGGGAACCTGTCTGCCGGTAAAGATTTCATCATTACGGTATATTGCTGATCAGCTACCTTAAAATCCTGGCTTATGGTGTTTATAAATTTTGGATCTGTTTTAAACAGATTTGCTTTCTGCGCGTACGAATTCGCTACCGATGCTGATATCAACACCGCGATAACTAGTTTCTTTAGTAAATTTCTCATGTTAGATTCTTCGGATAACAAATTAAGGAAATTATAATGTAATACGTTGCAGCGGTTTATGGTATACTTCTCGAAAATTTAAATGGAGGAGGAATTCTTTTATTCTGACGAATCTTTCCTGTTCTTAAGTTTGCAATTTACTGTGATTTGCTGTCGCGTTACGGGCCGATTTGTTATTTGATCCGTTAAAATTCTAACAGCTTCAACCCCTATTTGATTTAGTGGTTGTTCTACTACAGCTAAAGGCGCATTAAAAAAAGCGAATGCTTCACTTTGGTCAAAGCAAACCATATCTATGTCTTCGGGAATCCTGATTTTTGCGCGACTTAAATAACTTAAAGCATATCCGGAAAGCGTATTCGTTGCAAAAAATACGGCGTCAAGATTTGGATTATCTGTTAAAAGTTCAAGCATGGCTTCATCAACCTCGCTTCCGCCTCTTTTGCCTTCCACTTCTTTAATAATCGGCACTTGCTTGCCGGCTGACAAATCACGAACCGCATCACTGTAACCGCGCTTTCTGTCTTTCATATGTGGAAGATCACTCTTATACGCGATCATACCAATATACTTACGGCCTTCAATCATCGAATATTTTATCGCATTATAGGCAGCATTATAGTTATCAGATACCACGTAATTAGAATTGATGCCCGGAAAATACCTGTCAATTAACACGTAAGGGATGTTTTGATCTTCTAACTGCTGGATCTGAGCTTCAGAATCATCCGTGGGAGCGATAATTAGGCCATCAACCTGCTGGTTTAAAAATACTTGTATCAAATTGGCAGACTTATCCATATTCTCGTCCGAGCTACCGAAAATCACGGTATAATTGCTTTTGGCTGCCTCATCTTCAATAGTACGGGCAATGCTGCCAAAAAACGGATTCGCGATATCAGCCACTATCAACCCTAAAATTTGCGATTTGCCCATTTTAAGGCTTTTAGCAATTTGATTGGTTTGGTAGTTAAGCCTTTTAGCAACTTCCTTGATCTTCATCGCCATTTCTTTCCCTACCCGCGCCTCTTTCTCTTTACCATTCATCACGTAGGAAACCAGTGCTGTAGAAACACCTACTTCTTTGGCTATATCTTTAAGAGATATCCTTTTTTTCATATGCATTAATTATACTGCTTAACGGTTAACAGTTTTACGCTCAGCACTTTTTGCGCTATGGCCGAAAGTTGTGCTGCCGGCCCTGTAAAATGAAACACGGTATGGTTATGAGTTGCTGATGCGCCCGGAGTTAAAAAATGAGCTGCTGAAACACTTTCAAGTTCGTAAAAAGGCCCCATTTGTTTACCGTCGGCGAGCGGACCATCGTTATATGCGTTTACAGCATCGCCGCTAAATATGGGCTTATCTGTAAGCCACTCCTGGTTTAAGTATTTTCCTGCCGGATCTACATCAAATAGTATAATGGTTAAAACACCATTAACAAGGTCATAACTACCCGCCACCGGTAGCGCCCTATCCGGGTGTATCCCTATTTTGCTGCGGCTTTTGCCATCAGCTTTAAACCATAACGCCCGGCCATCTGATTTTAAGCGATCGGCTGGTATTTCACCAAAATAGTTGGTGGTAGCCGGATTACCCGCTCCCGGTTTATAGGGGATGATAATAGTTGTTTGGTCTGATGGACGGAACATATCCAATATCCATGTACACGGTACGCCGGTTTTCTCATTCCAGGCGAAAGTGCCTGCATTGGTAACTTTATTTTCTGTACGATAAGCAACGGCTTTTATAGCTGCAGGCAAATCTATTTTTATTAATTGGCCGATAGTTTTGTTACTAAGTAATTGAATATTACGATCAACTTTGATTGCCAGATCGGTACCTGCATAATTTTTGATGTTCATGCTTTTACTCATGCTAACCAAGCTATCATTAGATGATACGAGTTCCCAGGCTTCGTTATCTATCGGTGCCGGGGTTTTCCATTTGTCGAAGGTCATACTATCACCCTTGTTAAAAAAAACGGAATACTTACCACCTTCAGGGCCAAGCCAAAATCGGTTTTCGCCCCCATACGCGTTCATATGTTTATCCAACGGGCCATTAAACGCTTTGTAATTGATCCATCCTAAACTTTGCCCACCGTCGCCCTGCGTAGTAGATGTGAAAACTTTAGCCTGGTAACGCGGCGATATCAATATTTGTGCGTCATCACTCCCCAACACTACGGCCGCGGTATCATGCGATAAAATAAACTTTTTATCGTAGCCAAATGAACCTGCAGCGTCTGTTTGGGTAGCCTGCTGGCAGGAAGTCATTATTATAACCAAGGCGCTTAGCGTCAGAAATGGTCTCGCGTTCATCAATTTTAGTTTACTTCCAGCTTGTCTTTTGCAGGAAGTGCAGGGAACTGTGCATGTGGTTCTCTTTGATAAAAGTAAGCAACAGTAATGATATCTGAGTTTTGCGGGAAGTACCGGCCACCTGCACGCCATCCCAGATCCTGGATAGTCACCTTCAGGTCACTTTCAAAGCGGATAGGGTCCTGGATATGCCAGCGGTACATACCAAAACGATGCTGCGATTTATAGACGCCATCGGGCCTTATTACCTGGTGCATACCGGTATACGGCGTTGAAAATTCCTGGTATTGATGAGTTTTCTGGTTTTCGAAGTTGTATGAGCCACAGAAATAATCTTCCGTTCCGGTACCTACTATAGTGGCGTTATTTTTATCGCCATCCATAAAAAATTTGATCTCGCCTTCGCCCCACCAGCCGTTATTGCGTACACCAATGGCCATGTAAGTGCCCACGTATTGGCCTTTACCTTTCACGCCGTCAAGTATCACATGATCTGATGTAGTGTTGGGGTTTGACCTTCGGTATTGGGCATGGAAATAACCTTCGTCCTCGCCTACTTTGGTCAATGTGTAATCTACCTGATAATATAAGCGCATAGCTTCTGTATTAATATTTTCCATGGTGATCCTGCATTTTTTGCGGAAAGGCATTTTCCAGTAAGAATTAAATGCGCTGCCCGGGTTAACTGTAACCGCCAGCGAGTTTAACGGCGCATATTCATTCCAGGCCATGCCGAAAAATGCGCCTACAGGGCATTCCACCGATGGTTGTTTTTCATCATCCCAATAAAAACGAATAACACTGAATTGCCAGTTACCGGTCGGCGTCATCCAGATGTGCTGAATAGCGCCTGAACCTTCTATTTCGGCAATAGTAAAAGTTTCGCCGGGGTTGATTATGATGAAAGGATTTACCTTCCAGCCCGTACCCAGGTCGCGCGCCTCATTGGCCGCGTTGGCTACATTTCGTTTGCCTTTATCTTTCACGGCATCAGCCATGGCACCCTTGCCTTTACCACCGCTAAAGTTCTCGGGACTGATAGACCGGGTCTGCGCGTCAGATAATCGCGACAAATTACTTAGGTTCATGTCCAATCCATTAAACTTCTCCTGGCCAAAAGCCGTTAGGTTAATTAATACGAAAAAAAACGCTGTGAAAAACTTTCTCATTTTGTTATGTTGTTTATAGTGTTTGGTTTTCAATGCTCAATTTAAATCATTGTTAGCAGCATAGCAATACTAAACAATGCTTAAACTTTTTAATCAATAAATATTTATCGTTTTAATTGTGGTCTGCAATCGATGCCAATGATAAGCTTAATCGTTTAAACAAGCAAGAATTTTGCTAACTTTTATGTCAATGTGTTGCTGGTAAAACAATCGTCCAATAGCAATTACATGCTGACGCGCCGGATAAATAGCACTTCGTTATTTTATATACTAATCGCATAAACGCCGGCAAACAAGTAAATATATTTACACCATTCTAAAAATTAAAATTTGGTATGCCTAATTTTATTTATAAGTTTGTGCTTGTATAAGAAATAATGAAACACAAATACTTATTCTTTCTGTTGCCTGTATTTGCATCGTGCACCAAGTTTCAGCCCTCGGCACCAGATGACGACCAGTTATTAGATGGCCCGATGGCGGAACTAACCGGCGAACAGTCTGCGCAATTTTTGCGGGGCGACAGGGCCTTCAACGACGAAATATTTACCAAAGAAACCGGGTTAGGCCCGCTATTTGTTTCCACCTCGTGCGGCAGTTGTCATGCAGGTGACGGCAAAGGCCACCCTTTCTCTACCCTAACCCGCTTTGGGCAAACTGATGGTAGCGGCAATATGTTTTTGCATGCCGGCGGTCCGCAACTACAACACCGCGCATTGCAGGGTCACGAGCCTGAACAAATACCTGTCGGTGCCACTTTTTCTCGGTTTACGCCACCGGCCAATACCGGCTTGGGTTTATTGGACGCGGTAAGCGATGCTGATATAATGGCAATGACCGACCCGTTGGATGCCGACGGCGACGGAATAAGCGGCGTTCCTAATTGGATAGCACCTAAAAACTATATTAAGCAAAGGCAGGGAGGCATTGTACAAAACGGCCTTATCATTGGGCGATTTGGCAAAAAAGCAGCGGCTTATGATCTTTTACATCAAACTGCGGTGGCTTATAATGAAGATATTGGCATCACCTCAGCTTTTGAACCTAAAGATACTTACAGCGGTGATGATGGCGACCCTGAAATTGCCAGTCAGACCGTACTTGATGTTGTATTCTACTTAAAGACATTAAAAGCTCCAATACAGCGCAACGCGGAAATGGCGGCAATAAATGGTGGTAAGGCGCTTTTTGTACAAGCAAAATGTGGCAGTTGTCACCGGCCGGAACTTAAAACCGGGTATTCGCCAATAAAACCACTGTCCTACGTCAATTTTTCGCCTTATACTGATTTGTTGCTGCATGATATGGGCAGCGCGTTAAACGATGGCTATACAGAGGGCAGCGCCAAAACTGCCGAATGGCGCACTCCCCCGCTTTGGGGCCTGGGTTTATCTACCAAATCGCAGGGCGGGCAGTATTATTTATTGCATGATGGCAGGGCACGAAGTATTGACGAAGCGATACGGCTGCACGGTGGCGAGGCCAGCCGCAGTCGTGAAAATTATCAGTCGCTTACAACCGCCGAAAAACAACAATTATTAAAATTTTTAGAATCGCTGTAAGCATGGACAGACGAGATTTTTTACGCGATGGCTGCATTGCCTGCGTTGCCGGCATGGCCGGTTTAACTACTTTATTAAGTGGATGCTCATCCTACCATTACACTACCGGAAAAATAGTGAAGGACGGGTTAACGGTGTCGCTTGAGCCATTGCTTGCCGCTAAAAGTCAGGGCAGTTACCTGGTGGTAAGGCATGATGCGTTACGCTTCCCGGTGGCCGTTTTTAAGATAGACGAGGCTAACTACACCGCGCTTTGGATGCAATGCGCCCACCAGGGTGCCGAATTGCAGGTAGCAGGTACCCAACTGGTATGCCCGGCTCACGGCAGCGAATACGACCGTAACGGTAAGGTAACCCAGGGCCCCGCCGCCCGCGACCTGCGGGCCTTCCCGGTAACCGTTACCGGAAACGAATTATTTATCGACCTACGAAAACGCCAGGCATGAAAAAACTAATACTTACTGCAGTAATTACTTTGTTGTTGACGAACGCGCAAGCCCAAATTGACAGCACACTGCTGCGCCCAACATTTGGCGATACCAGCAGATTAAAACTAAATATGGATGCTACCTATAGCCGTCCTTTTTTATCGGTGGGTAAATTGCCGGTGGCTTTAGGTGGTTATGCCGAGGCCAACTACCAGCATTTAGGTACCGATGGCGTAACCGAAGGCCACCAATTCCAGATGCGGCGGTTTACTTTATTTGTGGCTTCTACAGTTTATGATCGGATCAAATTTCTATCTGAGTTAGAGTTTGAAGATGGAGCCAAAGAGATAAACGTGGAGTTTGCGGCCCTGGATCTTGAACTTCACCCATTATTAAACCTGCGCGGTGGTATTATACTTAACCCAATTGGCGCATTTAACCAAAACCACGACGGGCCCAAATGGGAGTTTGTTGATCGCCCCGTTTCGGCAACAGAAATGCTGCCTGCTACCTGGAGCAATGCCGGCTTTGGTATATATGGTAAAGCTTACCGGCGGGATTGGGTATTTGCGTACGAGGCATATCTTACCAACGGTTTTAACGACTTTATTATTAACAATCCAACCGGCCGGACTTCCCTGCCGGCAGCTAAACTTGACCCAAACCGCTTTGAAGAAAGTTATAACGGCATGCCTTTAGTGACGCTAAAAACAGCTATTAAAAAACAACGTTTTGCCGAGATAGGCTTATCGTACATGGGCGGCATCTATAACAAGTTTCAGGATGATGGGCTTGTACTTGACCAAAAGCGCCGTGTTGACGTTTTCGCGTTGGATATGAACACCACCGTACCCGCATCCGGAACTTACGTTAATGCCGAATGGGCCTGGGTGTTTGTGGATGTGGCCCCTACCTATACACAACAATACGGGCGCGGGCAACAGGGCGGTTTTATTGACATAGTTCAACCGGTATATCGAGGTACTATTGCAGGCTTACCGCGTTCGGTGATCAACCTGGCCCTACGTGCGGAGTATGTTGATTGGAACGTCGGTAAATTCCAGGAAACGGGCGATACTATCGGAGACCATATCTGGGGGCTTACGCCAAGTGTTAGCTGGCGCCCCGGCCCGCAAACGGTTTTCAGGCTCAATTACAAAATAGTACGGCAGACAGACCTGTTAGGTAACCCGCCTTCCAAAACCGGGGGCTGGCAATTTGGTATATCCAGCTATTTTTAATCTGATACTGAAAATCGGAACACTATACTCAAAGTGTAGGTAAATGCCATTTACGCAGATACGATATAATCCGAATTGCACTGATCACCAACGCTGCCGCGAGTTGTGCCGGTTCATCGCCTATTATACTCCGAAGTAAAAAATATATTAACCCGCCGGCAATGCAGGCTGTGGCATATATTTCTTTAACATGAAATAAAGTGGGGATTTGATTAAGCAAAACATCGCGTGAAACGCCGCCAAAACAACCGGTAATGGTACCTAATGCTATGCAAATACCGGGGCTTAATCCTGCCATAACACCTTTCTCTAAACCTATTATGGTAAACAAGCCCAGGCCCAGTGCGTCAAATACCAATAAGGTGCGCTGAAAATTTTTGATCCTGTTTCGGAAAAGTAAAGCGATGGGCGTGGTAATTAAAATGATCTGCAGCAGGTGCGTGTCTTTTAACCATGCCACCGGTGTATCGCCCAGCAGAACATCGCGAACAGTACCACCACCTATTGATGTTACAAAGGCTATCACCAACACGCCAAAAACATCAAGTTTCTTTTCAACAGCGGCAAATACTCCCGATATAGTGAACGCGATAACGCCCAGCACTTCTATAACGCCCGAAAAAGTATCTAACGATAGTGTTATATGTTCATTCATGGTTGGTGGCTTAATTCACGGGTATAACAAAATTACATATACGCGTCCTATTCATCAATTGAAACATCTGTCAAATTATGACTTTACTATACTAGTTTAAGTAAACGTTTACTTAACTATTTACCGCTATTGATGCCCGATCTAATCACTATAATGCCGAATTTAGATTAATAAGCCAATTATAGCAGGCCTTCTGCATTTAAAATAAAACAATTTATGAGTATGAGCAACGCTAATAACCCCATTGACGAATTAACCCCACTTGCCAATCTTGACGAATGGGAAGAAGATATATTAACCCGATACCCCGATCCTTCTAAAATAAACGAGGATAAAAAGGAGGCTGATTTCAGGAATTACGAAGAGACGGAAAAAGATGGCGTGCGCGAGTTTTATCGCCTTAACCATCGTTACCAAACTTATGATTTTGTGCTGGAGCACAAGGCCAAATACCTGAAATTTGATAAAAAAGAAATGCCTATTTGGGACGCTTTTACCTTTTTAAACCAATTGGTAGACGACTCTGACCCGGATACAGACCTTGACCAAATGCAGCACCTGCTCCAAACATCAGAAGCGATACGCAATGACGGGCACCCGGATTGGATGGTTTTGGTGGGCCTGATACATGATATGGGTAAAGTGCTTTGCCTGTTTAACGAACCGCAATGGGCTGTGGTGGGCGATACTTTCCCGGTGGGCTGTGCTTTCTCGGATAAGATCGTCTATTCGGAGTTTTTTAAAGATAATCCGGATATTGATGATCCCCGCTACAATACCAAACTGGGTGTTTATACACAAAATTGCGGGTTGGATAAGGTGCATATGTCATGGGGGCATGATGAGTATGTGTACCATATGATGAAGGACTACCTGCCAGAGCCGGGATTGTACATGCTGCGCTATCATTCCTTCTACTCACAACACCGCGAAAATGCTTACAGTTACCTGATGACGGATCATGACCATGAGATGTTTAAATGGGTAAACTTATTTAACCCATACGATCTGTACTCAAAAAACCCGAACCAGAAAAGCTGGGAAGAATTAAAACCTTATTATGAAAACCTGGTGGCTAAATACTTGTCACCTACCCTTCGCTTCTAACAAAACACAAACTATAAACGGGGCGTAAATGCGAAAGTGTTTACGCTTTTTTTGTGCTTGTTGAATTTCGGATATGTAACACAGATGGTATTTCCTCGCTTTCCTCTGTGAGGTTTATATCAGTATTTTTTAATCCTTTTAGCAATGCCTTCGCCGCTGCCTTCCCCATTTCAAAAGCAGGCTGCGTTATGGTGGTTAAACTGGGGTTGAAAATTACTGCCGACGGCTGATTGGAAAAACAGATCACCTTCACATCATCAGGGATATTGATGGACAGTTCCTGGCAAGCCAGGTAAATCTCTGTACTCAGCTTTTCTACCGTTGCTATAATGCCATCAGGCGGGTTGGAGCCGCTCATTAAATCAGCTACTATTTTGTAGTTGGCCGCTTCATCTTCGCTACAGGTAATAACCTTGCAGCTATCAGCGTCAAGCCCATGTTCGGCTATTGATTTTTTAAAGCCATTGATCCTTTCGGATATGATAGAGAGACTGTTTGATATAGCCAGCAGCACTATGCGCCTGCAACCCTCATCAATTAAATGATGGGTGGCCTGATAACCGCAGTCATGATCATTGGTAGTTATACGGGCAGTATTTAATTCGTGACAAACCCTGTCAAAAAAAACAACAGGCAGCCTGCTGCCAAAAGCAGCAATATGTTCAAATGAATTTGTTTCGGAACTTAAAGACATGATAGCGCCATCAACCCGGCCGTTAGCCAATTCATTTAAAATGGCCTTCTCTTTTTCCAGCTTTTCGTGTGTGAGGCATATTAAAGTTTGATAGCCGTTTTCCATCGCAACCTCTTCTATCCCGTTAAGTGCTTTGGCGAAAAAACTATCAGCCACTTCGGGTATCAATACGGCTATGGTTTTGCTTTTGTGGCGACGTAAACTACCGGCATAAGCATTGGGCACATAGTTCAATTCCCTGGCTAATTCAAGCACGCGCTGCCTGGTCGGCTCGCTAACCTCGTGGCTCCCGGCGAAGGATTTTGATATAGTTGCTGTAGATACGTTTAAACGTTCTGCTAACTGCTTAATGGTAATCGTTCCCATAAGGTTAAACTAAATAATGCAAATGAGCAGGATGCTTATAGTGGTTGATCAAACATTTATATTTTAAATATAGCAATTACCATAGCAAACAAAAAGGCCCACCTGCCGAAGCAAATAGGCCCTTATTAGTTCGGATTAAATTAGTCTACAACCGCGTCGGTAGCTGGGCGGGTTAGATTTTTTGATACGCCGGTTTTGTCGCTGATGAAGGCAGCCAACAGATCTTTGCCCTTTTCCTGGGTCACTTTTGATATGCCTGCCAGTACAGATTTACCTTTTTCGGTAAATAATAACCAGGCTAAACCGCCCGCTACTGCGGTACCGGCTGCTATAGTTCCTATTAATACGCCGTTATGGTGTTGTTTTGCAAATGGATTTTTCATAGTTGTTTTATTTGATATAGGTAGAGTAAAGCAAAAAGCAAACCAAATCTGCTTTCTGTTGATAAAACATTGCGTGAGGCAGGCTGTTGAATTTTTATGATCAGGAAACTTAAATCGGGCCAATACCGCATCTACTCCAGGAAAGTAGATCCCGAAACCAAAAAACGCCGTAACCTGGGCACCTTTGATACCAAAGAAGCCGCCCAAAAACACGAAAAAGAAATACAATATTTTAAGCATCATTAGGAAAAATCCACGTACACCGTACCGCTTAAAGGAAAATACTATCAATACAAATAATAGTATTAGTTGCCTGTTATTTAAGCACTTAGATTTATAGTAAACAAGCGCTATAAACTTAAGCAGTACACATGAAAACCATCTTATTAATATGCGCGGGGCTACTGGCCGGCACCCAGCTATTTGCCCAGGCAAACCAGCGCGTGGAAGGGTTTGATACCGTTGTTTATCATAACAACGGCAATCGCTCATTAACCACTATCGACTACAGGGGCAAAACCTTTGGCTACATGACACCGGCCTGGTGGACCACAGATCGTGAACAGAAAAACCTGCTTTCATGGCGTACAGGTGTAGTTCCTCAAAAACAAACAACTACTTTTTACTTTGTGGGCGCAAGCGCCCCAACCCCTGCCGAAATTTCGCGCGGCCCGTTTGTTAAGCTGAGTGTTAACGGCAAATATGCGCTTACTTTCTCTATTGGTATCTTCCGTGATTTTACCTGGAAGGAAGGCGATTTTGAATTGAAGTATTCATCAAAGCGGGTTGAATTTCCCTATTTCGGTTCCATGCGCGAATTTCATTTGGATGGTAACAGCGGTCTCTACCAGCTAACGGTGCCTGCCGATGTACTGGAAGCTGGCAAACGCGCCGAAATCAAAGTGGAAATGGTTCCTTTCCCCCGTTGGAATAATGGCTGGTTTATGGTAAAGCCTTACAAGGATGTCCTTAAACAACAAACTATTGAAAATTTACAGGGCGAAATTGCCACCCTACGCAATGATGTGGCCCTTATAAACGAGCAAACCCATATACTGGCTACGCAGCTTTACAGTAAAACGCTGGGTACCGATAAGTTTGAACACGAGGTTGTGTACAGCAATGGCTATCGCCACCTGCACCCGGCGGATATGATCAGGTTAATGAATGGCGAACTTTTGGTTATGGCCCGCGAAGGAACCGAACACATAGCGAATGACGGTGACGTGTTTTTATTACGATCAAAAGATAATGGTAAAACCTGGGGCGAAAAACAATGGATAGGTGCCATAAAAGATCTTGACGAACGTGAAGGAACCGGTATACAATTGAAAGACGGCACCATTGTGGTTGCTATTTTCTTTAATGATCTGTACCTACCCGATGGCCAATACTCGGCCTGGAAACCACAAGGAAAGCTGGCTCCATTAACTGACAGACCGCGTTTGGGTACCTATACCATTACCTCTACAGACAATGGCCGTACATGGTCAAAACCAAACTACATTGATATTAAAGGGATGCCTGTGGTTGGCTTAGAGGGCCCAACAGATGCACCTATTGAAATGCCCGACGGATCTATTTTAATGGCCGAAATAGGTTACAGTTTAAACGGTGATTCCAAAAACCTGGGCGCTATTATGCTACGCTCGACCGATAAAGGTAAAACCTGGAAATACCTGTCAACTATTGCCGACGATCCCGGCGCTAAACTGGGTGGATTTATGGAGCCGGGCATTGTGCGTACCAAAACAGGGCGGATTATAGTTGGGCTGCGCAACCATGCAGAGGATAACGCCATTTGGATGACCTACTCTGACGATGACGGCAAAACCTGGGTGCCTAAATGGAAGACAGACATGATCGGTCATCCGGTTGATTTGATACAGTTAAAGGACGGACGAATTATGGCTAGCTACGGTATACGACAAGTGCACGCTAAACCAGGCGGTATACGTGTTTGCTTTAGCAACGATAACGGTAAAACCTGGGACATTAATACCGAAGTACAGTTACGCAACGATTTTATTAATGTAGACGTAGGCTACCCCGAGTCAATTGAGTTGGAAGACGGGCGGATATTCACGGTTTACTACTTCAACCTATTCGCCAAATATTTCCTGGGCGGCACCTATTGGAAGCCGCAGTAGTTACTGCTTCTTAATTTCGGGCGCTTTAAATTCCTGGGTATCGGTAGCAAAAGTAGGTACTGAATAATTGCCCAGGTCAACACGAGCATTGGGGAATATCTTTTTAAGCTGTACACTGTCGTTCTTGGTAACGCGACTTTGATACAGGTAGATATTTCTCAATGCTTTTAAGCTTTTAAGCTGCGTTAAACCTTTTACTGTAACCGCCGTACCCACAAGGCTAATGGTTTTTAGCTTATCCAACTTCTTAAACTGCGCCAGGCCTGCGTCCGTAATTTTAGTGTTATTGATGCGCAGGCGAATTAGTTGTTCCAAGTCACCAACCTGCTTTAAAGAAGCATCTGTAACAGCAGTATTATCCAATCGTAGCCAAACTATCTGCTTCTTTAACTTAGCCAACTCTGTCATTACCGAATCGGTTATTGATGGGGCGTTTACAAAATTTACCGACAGGTAGTTACTATTAGCCGCAACAGGTATTACCGATATATTCCAGGCTGCTAAGCGTTTCAGGCTTTCTTCGTTAGCCGGATTAACTTCCTCTGCCGGTATCTCGCTCACCTCTTTGGTAACCTGTACTACGCCTGATTGAAATGATAATAATACTGGTTTGATGTTGGCCGGCTGTTTAAGCGCTGCCACTTTACTTTTAAAATCGGCACCATTGTCTATCCACCAGTGTAATAATTTTATTTCAGCTTCGGATAGTTGAGGTTTCTCTTTTGGTGGCATATGTTCGTCACGACCCAAAGGAAGCAACAGGCGTTTCATTAACTCGCTTTGCTCCGCATTGCCGGGAACAACAGTGTGGCCGTTTTTGCCGCCTTTTAGTATCAGCGTCTCGACATCAAGCCTTAGTTTGCCTTTTTGCTTTTCGGCATTGTGGCAACTGTAGCATTTACTTTGCAGCAATGGCTGAACCAGATCAGCATAAACAACGGCCTGCTGTACGTTGGCAATAGGTTTTATGACTACTTTTTCTTCGGCCGCTTTAAAAGAAAGATAGTCAGAACCATGGGTTAATGAGCCGCCCAGGTGCCCGGTAACGGCGATGAGTATAAGTAGTGCAAAAGATAGCAACCTCAACACAACTTCCGATTTTACCTTCTTAAACAAAATAAACAGAGCCAATGAAACTACTGCCACACCTATGCCCATCCACATATGCCAGCCTACCAGCTTCGCATCATAATCGCTACCGGTTGATAAGAAATATCCTGTAAGGCATGATAATACCGCGCACACCATCCCCCAAAAAAACAGGGTTGACATTACCGTTTTAAAATGTGCGAACCTTTGGTGATATGATACGATATGAAACACGCAAGCCAGCATCAATATACCTATGGGCAGGTGTACAAGTACCGGGTGGAAATGGCCTAAAAAATCACTCATAACAGGATAACCTTAGCGTGTCGAATAGCGTTCTTTTAGCAAATTTTTCATATGTACGTTAATGGCCCATTGGTCGGCAAGGGGTTGGCGTGTGTAGGGCAAGGTTGGCATATAGTCCGGCGGACCAAATTCTGTGAGTATGGTCATCCGTTCGCCTTTGCTTTTTTTGCGCGTTATCACTTTATCCCACCATTGCAGATGCGCCTCAAGTGCCTTATTCCATTCGGGCGCACGCGGATCACCAACCTGCGGTCCCTCGGCGTGACCAACCCGTGAATGGATATGATCAGCACGTTCAAGTGCCTGGTTCACTATATCCGGCATTTCTTCCAGCAAACTTTCATGCACTACACACCAATGCGAAATATCTAAAGTTAATCGCAACGCGGGGATAATGTCCATAAAATGCTTAGCCGTAACCGCCGAATATAAAATGCGCGAGCGATGCGTTTCGTGGTAGATGGGGATCTCGCTTTGCTTAGATAAGCTAATAGTATATTCAATGATTTGCCTGGCCTGATCAAATGAAAAATGATCTTTCCCTGAGTGACAATTAATGTAAAGCGGTTTCTGCGGACTATGAATTAAAACATCCAGGTTCTTCTTAAAATCATCAAAATGCTCGTTAAAGGTAGCTTGCCTGCCGGTGCATAAAAATCCAACCTGCAGGTTGTGCTTCTTTAGCGCATCAAACATTTCCTGCCGCTTATCAGCAGCGGGCATCCAAAGTTCGGCACCATCATAACCGGCGTCTTTTGCCGCTTTACAAAACGCATCAACCGTGCCGGGATAACCCCAACTGGTAGCCAAAAACAGCAAGTCAAAGCCCGCCGCAGCTTTGGTTTTTTCAAATTTTGGCAGATGATCAAAATTAAAAGCAGGCAGTACCGAAGCCGCTGCCACCGTACCGGATGATTTTATAAAGTTACGACGCGATTGTTGCACAATAGGTTTTTAATTGGTTATCACAATTTAAGCAATAATATCATTTATCACCTTTCCGCCTACGTCGGTCAGTCTGAACGGGCGGCCTTCCGACATATAAGTGAGTTCTTCGTGGTTAAAGCCCAATTGATTTAAA
Source organism: Mucilaginibacter sp. A3364 (assembly GCF_059690715.1). Lineage (NCBI taxonomy): Bacteria > Pseudomonadati > Bacteroidota > Sphingobacteriia > Sphingobacteriales > Sphingobacteriaceae > Mucilaginibacter > Mucilaginibacter sp. A3364. The sequence continues at coordinate 1,208,538 of NZ_JCAWED010000001.1, read as the reverse complement.
ATTGTCGCCTGCACATCAAAGGCATCTACTTTACCACTGATAGCGCTGTAGCCGATCTCGTCCGTTTCGCCATAAGTGAAGCCTTTTTTAATGCCGCCGCCGGCCATCCATATGGTAAATGCTTCAGTATGATGATCGCGGCCTTTGAACGGGTTTTCGTGACCGTTACGGTTTTCCATCATCGGCGTGCGGCCAAACTCGCCGCCCCATACTACTAAAGTTTCTTCCAGCAAACCTCGTTGTTTTAAATCTAACAGCAAAGCGGTAACGGGCTTGTCAGTACTTCTGCATTTATTTTTCAGACCGATGTTTACTGCGTTTCCCGGACTGTCGCCATGAGCATCCCAACCCCAATCAAACAGTTGGATATACCGCACACCTTTTTCAACCAATTTACGAGCCAGCAAGGCATTATTGGCAAAGCAAGCTTTATCTGGTTGTGTGCCATACATATCATGAATATACTGCGGCTCATCGTTAATATTCATCACCTCTGGTGCCGATATCTGCATGCGGTAGGCCATTTCGTATTGCGAAATACGCGACAGTGTTTCCTGGTCACGATATTCCCCGTACTCGGCCTGGTTTACCGCGTTAATAGCTTCAATTGATTTTTTACGCAGATCGCGGCTCATCCCGTCGGGGTCTTTAATAAACAGCACCGGGTCACCCTCGCTTCGGCATTGCACGCCCTGGTAAACTGATGGTAAAAAGCCGCTCCCCCAAACGCTTTTACCCGCATCCGGAAAGTTGCCGCCGCTGGTTAAAACCACAAAGCCTGGCAAATTCTGATTCTCGCTGCCTAAGCCGTACGTTACCCAACTACCAATGCTTGGTCTGCCTAATCGTGGGCTGCCTGTATGTACCAACAGTTGCGCCGGTGCATGGTTAAACTGATCGGTAGTAACTGCTTTTAATAAAGTCACCTCATCAACAATGCTCGAAAAATGTGGCAGATTCTCGCTAACCCAGGTACGTGACTCGCCATATTGCGCGAAACTGGCCTGCCCACCCAGCATTTTAGGTACACCGGTTATAAACGCGAATTTTTTGCCTTTCAGTAATGATGGCGGACAATCCTGTCCGTCCATCTTCATTAGCTCGGGCTTATAATCAAACAACTCCAGTTGCGATGGCGCGCCGGCCATGTGGATATAAATAACACTTTTTGCCTTGCCGGGGAAATGTGGCGGTTTAGCCAGCAAAGGCCTGGCGGGGTCATAAGCTATGCCGGTACTTTTTTTTGAGCCGAAAAGGTTACCACAACCGCCAAGCATGGTGCCCATAGCCAATGCGCCCAAACCAAACGCACTTTCTTTTAAAAAATGCCGGCGTGTGCAGTTTCTCAGTTCAGCTTCCTGCGCCTCTTTGGCCAGCTTGTATGCGTGTAATTCATCCCTCGTCATATCCCATCAATTTTTGGTGATAATTTCGTCAAGGTTTAGCATCGCGTTAGCAACAATAACCAGTGCGGCCTTTTGTGGCTTAGCATCCTTGTCAACTGCTAATAACTTGGCGGCTTCTTTAGGTTGTGCCGTGTATTCTTTCAAAGCCGCGGTATATAAATTAGTTAACACCTGCAGTTTACCGGCCGATATAGGCTTGTATACCAGCAACTGGTACCCTTTTTTTATTTGATCTTTGGCCGCGATACCGCCGTCTCGTTCCATACGTGCTGCAAAATGTCTTGCCAGGTCAACATAAACCGAATCATTTAAAGTAACCAGGGCCTGTAACGGCGTGTTGGTGCGTATCCGCCGCGGACTGCAGACAATCCGCTGCGCGCCATCAAAAGTTATCATTGACGGATAAGGCGCCGAGCGTTTCCAATAAGTGTAAATTGCCCTACGGTAAGCATCACCATCTTTGCTGCTTGTCCATTTTGCAGCGTTGTAGGGCGACGACCAGATACCTTCGGGCTGCCACGGCATTACGCTTTTGCCATACATTTTATAATTGATGATACCACTTGCAGCCAGCGCCTGGTCGCGCACCTGTTCAGCACTCAAGCGAATGCGAGGCCCACGGGCATGGTACAGATTATTCGGATCCTTGTCTTTTAGCTCATCGCTTACTTTCGAGTCCTGCATGTAAGTGGCGCTGGTAACGTAGGCTTTCAGTAGTTTTTTCACGCTCCAACGGTATTCATTCATGAATTTGTAGGAAAGATAATCCAGCAATTCACGATGCGTGGGCGATATGCCCTGGGTGCCCATATCCTCCAACGTTTCAACTATGCCTGTCCCAAATAGCTGCTCCCAAAGGCGGTTAACCATAGTGCGCGACACCAGCGGGTTTTGCTTATTGGTTAGCCACATCGCTAACCCTAACCTATTTTTAGGTGCTTTAGCAGGCATGGCATAAGCCAATGACTGTGGCACGCCAACTTGTACCGCTTTACCATGAGATGTCCACGCGCCGCGTTCAAATACATAATTTGGGCGCTGCATAGCAGCGGGGTTCTCCACCATTACGGGCGTGGTTTGTGGCTTGCTGTTTATCGCATCCCAATAGGTTTTAAAGTTTTCGGCGTAGCCGGATGTGCCCTTGCCCGGGAACTGTTGCGCAAAATAAAACCAGTTGAAACGGGCAGCGTTCACGTCATCTTTGATAGAAGCGTTTTGATATTTCAGGTAAATATCCTTAACCCCATGCTGGCGGGCAAACTTTACGGATAGCGTTCCATCGCCATTTGGAGTTTCCGGCAGTTTGAAAGTGGCTATAACAACTCCATCCTTGTTCGAATCCAGTATTTGCAATGTGCCACCAGGCACACCGGTATTGTAGGTTAATATCAACTCGTCAGCACCCTCCATATCAACCTTAGCCAGCCTTGCCGAACTATTCTTTTTCATCACCAATAAACTGTTATTGTTAATGATAAATGAATTATCAAACCTATCAGCCAAAGGCGAATTGATCGCCGGCTGACCGGTTTTCAGAAATAACATAATAGGTTTTGCGCGTTGCGGATAATTTTTCAGCAGCCATTTATCCATCGTTTTAATCCGACCAGCCAAGGTGTCGTTATAACTACGAAACAAAGGAAAATCGTTAGGCACATCCTCATCCCTGGTGTTGTTAAAATAAGCCATAAACTGGTAAAATTCCTCATGCTTAAAGGGATCATAAGGATGGCTATGGCATTGCACGCAGGCAAAGGTGGTGCTCATTAAGCCGGCCCAGGTGGTGTTAATACGATCTAAAACAGCGGCGGTTCTAAACTCCTCGTTGTTGGTACCACCTTCATCGTTGGTAGGTGTATTACGTTGAAATGCTGTCGCGATGTACTGCTCGTCGGTAGCGTTAGGCAGCAGGTCGCCTGCTATCTGTTCGGTAAGGAAGGTATTGTAGGGTTTATCATCATTAAAAGCGCGTATCACCCAATCGCGATACTGCCAAATGCTTCTGCCAAAATCAGCTTCATAGCCTTTAGTGTCCGCGTAGCGTGCCACATCCAGCCAGGTGGATGCCCAACGCTCGCCAAAACGTTTGGAGGCCAGCAGCGAATCGACCAACAGGTTATAATCCCTCTCAAAATCCTTACCGTTTAAAAAACTGTTTGCAACCTGCTCTGAAGGCTTAACGCCGGTCAGGTCCAGGCTTACTCTCCGCAACAAAGTAGCCCTATCCGCTACAGGCGAAGGCTTAAACTCTTTATCTTCCAGTTTTTCATAGATAAACTTGTCTATATCATTGCGGATCCATTCGTTGGATATGTCAGGCACTTCTACATTTTTTACGGGTAGGTAAGCCCAATGGTCGCCCCATTTGGCGCCCTGTTTTATCCAGGTGCGCAGCGTGACTATTTCATCATCGGTGAGCGGTTCTTTTTTGTAAGGCATGCGCTCCTCGGGATCTTTGCAGGTGATGAGACGCATTAGTTCACTGCCGTCCGGGTCGCCGGGGATAATGGCAAATTTTCCGCTTTTGGCGCGTGCCATGGCTTCTTCCCTAAAAAGTAAACTAAAACCTGATTGCTTTTTAACGCCGCCGTGGCAGGCTATACACTTTTTGTTGAAGATGGGTTTAACATCCAGACTATAGTCTATCGTCTTTTCGGTTTTCGCCAAAGCATAAAATACCCCAGCAATAACCAGTACTATAATGCCCGATAAAATTAAAGTCCGTTTGCTTCTCATGCGCTGCCCTCCTAGTTTTTATTTACAAACATGCCGCCTGCCGAATGATCCTGGTGGTCGCGCTCACTCCCGTTATATAACCGGTTAAGCACAGCCGGGTATGGATCACCTTCCACAGTGCCCTGCCCCTCCATCATGTAACCGTAAGTAATGCTATCGCCAAAGCATACAAGCCTGTTTATATCAGGCTCGGTTAAGCTCAGTGCCTGGTAAACGGCGCTACCAATTAATTTATAGCCATTGGCTGTTGGGTGTACGCCGTCGTTAATATCAGCATTGGCCACATTCCTGAATAGCGAATCATATTCTTCACCCGATCCGCCGCAGGCTTTAAGTATCCGGTTGATGTCTATCAGCTGGCAATTGTTCTTAACGGCGAGTTTTTTGGCAATATCATTTGCGGCATCCACCCTTCGCTGCGGTGCTTCATCACCATAAACGGATGGTTTTACCCTTTCGTAAATATAAGCCTCGTTTATTGGTGCTATGGTCATTAACACCAGTTTGGCGTGCTGTTTTATTTTGGTGATGAGTTGCTGATAATTGGTCTCGTACTCCTCATATGTAAGCAGTTTCTGATCGTTCAGCATATCATTGGTGCCCACCATCAGTATCACCAAATCCGGTTGTTTAGCCAATACATCTGCATCCAATCTGAATAACAGATCAAACGTGTTATGTCCGTTAACGCCTGTATTAAATATGGTTACCTGCTGTTTCACTTATTTAACCTCGTCAATAGTCATTATCTGGCTTTCGAAAGCGTTTTTAACGGGCCAGCTAATACCTACGCTCATTAAAAAATCGCCTTTGTAAACGTTGCCTTTATCGGTTGCATCATTGGCTTTCTTTACAAGATACGATACATTGGGCAATAAACCTTCCAGTTTAATGATATTTGATCCACGGTCGGTTTCCTGACTGCCGCGCAGGTATACGGCCATGTTGTAACAAAACAGTACCGACGATTTGCCATCTGCCGCGTTATATTGCAAGGCGCTGCGGTTATGCTCATAAGGCGAAACCAGGGGATATAAAATTCCCTGCTGCACCAGTGGCCTTATTTTTTTATAAAGTTCGATCTTGTTTTTGGCTTGCGTTTTTTCGGCAGCCGTCCATTTACGGATATCGTTACCGATACCCAACACGCCCGACATGGAAACATCAAACCTGTAATCTAAACCGATTGGCTGATGGCGCGTAGTATTGGTTACCCACGATACCATGGTATTAGCCGGTAAGGCACTTAAAAAGCCATATTGAATATAAAGCCTGTCAATCGGGTCGGTATTATCGCTCACCCAAACCTGATCCATCCGCGACAGCATACCCAGATCAACCCTGCCACCACCGCTCGAACAGCTTTCGAATATCACCTTCGGAAATTTTTTGCGTAACTCATCAACCAGTTTATACACGTTGGCAATGTGTCTTATCCGCACCTCGCGCTGTAAGTTAGCCGGCGCGGTGGACCAGCCCGGTTCGGTCAGGGTGTTATTCTGATCCCATTTAATAAAGTCGATATCATTCTCAGATAGCAATTTGGTAAGCGTTTTTAGCATATGCTGATAAACATCCTCATTAGCATAATTCAATATCTGCCTAAACTGGTTGCCGGTACGGTTGGGGAATTGGAATATCCATTCGGGATGCGCTTTCAACATATCGGCGTTCGGATTAACGTTTTCCGGCTCAACCCAAAGACCAAATTTCATCCCCAAATCATGCACCTGTTTAATAACCGGTGTAAGCCCGTTAGGGAACTTATTCCTGTCAACCTCCCAGTTACCCAGTCCGCTTTGCGAACGGCCATCTGTACGGCCTTTAAACCAGCCATCGTCAATAGTAAATGTCTCGATGCCTATTTCGGCGGCTATTTTTGCCAGGTCTATCTGTTGTTTTTCGTTTACGCTGTAATAGGCAGCTTCCCAGCTATTGTAAATAACCGGCCTTAGCTCCTTACGGTGTGTTTCCAACAAAACATCATTACGCACGTATGCCGCTAAGCTTCGCGATGCTTCCTCGGAGCCTTTATCGGTAAACCCGACGGCCAGCTTAGGTGTTTGAAAACTGGTGCCTGGTTGCAAATCCCAACTGGTATCCCAAAAGTTGATACCGCCTACAATTTGCACGGGGCCATCAAACGTTTTATCGAAAATTAAATTCCAGTTACCGCTATAGTGTAATGAGCCGAACCATGTAGGCCCGGTTTTATTATCTGTAGCGCTTTTAGGGCGCACCTGGAACCATGATGGGTTATGGTTTGATTTAATACCCTTGGTTTCGATAGTTTTGGTGCCGGGGGTAAGTTCGGTATGCTGTAGCTGAAACTCGTTCAGATCGCGCCCAGCCAGATAGGTCAGCATATAATCGTTACCCGGCAGCGCGATACTGCCTGATTCCATATTCTCCAGTTTGATGCTTCCTTTTTTGGCAGTGTTTTTAACCACAGCCCATTTTTCTAATACGTCAAACTCGGGCAGCACACGTATATACGATACAACCTCCAAAGGATAAAATCGGTCCTTCTGGGTTATTACCAAGGTGTTTCGGCCGTTAACAGTTGTTATCTCGCCTTTAACATATTGCAGATCGGCATCACGTACATTGTCATTAAACACCACCTCAAGCATTGGCGTTTTCGACGTGCGTCCGCCGCGTACAGGCACCTCATCCAACCCTTCGTACCAGGCCGCGTTCTTCCTCAAGTATTCGGCTTGTTCTTTAGCGCCGTAATAGCCCGGTTTTACATGGCCATCTGCACCGATAATGATCTGATAGGCTGATGATTTGGTTTTGATCATCCAGCCATCCGGAGCATCTGTTTTAACAATATCCTGCGCCGAGACAGTCAGGCCGGCAAAGCAGGCTATTAATATTAAACCACTTCGCGTTAGCGCGAAACGTATAAGGTTACTAATATTTATCATTCTCTATTTCAGACAGTAATTTTCACTTTTCTACCATAAGTATAGCGGCCTTCCTTGCCATTCCAGTGGCCGAAATCATAAACCACAAATAGCTCGTTGTTTTTAGGGGTTTCCTCAACACACATGTAGTGCGTGGTATCAATGCCGCTGGTAAGGCGCGTTACATGGCTCCAGGTATCGCCACCGTCAAGGCTGAAGGCAAGGTAATTACCATTCCATGGGTGTGTTGGTATCGTCCAGCAAAGTTTAGCGCCTATGCGTACGCCAAATGCCGCTACCAAAATACCGCTGCGGGTTTGTATCAGGTCGGGGTCTACTACCGCACCTATCAGTTCTTTGGAATCGGGTTTAACAAACTCGCCTTTGCGTTTTACATCTTTAAACATGGCAGCCCAATCGCTGGTACGGTATACATCCAGGTTGGCGTATACGAGTGGTTTGGCTTTTGTCCAGGTTTTGCCACCGTCGTCCGAGTGGTTGCTGTACAGGTCATAGCCGGTACGCATCTGACAGATCAGTCTACCCGATTTAGGGCCTTTAGATACGCGTGTAATTACAGGTTCGCCAAAGCCCTCGGTGCCTATGTTTCTCTCTACTGCAACTGTCGAAACAAAATCCCAGTGTTTACCCTTATTTTTTGATTTAAAGAGCATCACACGGCTTTTTTTCATTTTAGGCTGATAGTCGCAAGGTTCGTCATCGCCTTTTTGGAAACCATAGATGGTGGTCAGCAGGTCGCCATTAGGCAATTCCAAAATACGACGATGTAAGCGCATAGCCACGTGCGGACGGCCACCATCATCTGCCGAACCATAAAACTCGGCATTAGGTATATCGAAGGTGATATCAAAAGGGCCCTGCAAGGTTTTATATTCATCCTTTGATGTATACATCAGGCCTGCACCGGTATCAGGCTTTGCACCAGGAGTAACGTAAGTTTCCAAGGCCATGATGGTACCATCTTTTAACTGCGTTATACCGCCTTCAAAATCCACTCCATTTTCGTTTTCTTTTAGAGGGAAATCTTTCCAGGTCTCGCCACCATCGCGCGATACTACGGTGCTCATCGCAAATGGATAATAGATCCTTTCCTGTGGATGCGGCTTATTGGAGTTTTGCGACTGTACGATGAGCGTACCTTTACGGGTGCACAGCATTGAGGGTTGTAAACCGTCGGGCAACACCATAACCTCTTTGCCAAACTCCAGCTTAACGCGTTTATCGGCCAGTACGGTTTGGGGCACGTTTGTTTGTAGCAGCGGTGCCGGATAATTGCGCGGCGCGGCAAACGCGTTCATCCGCATTAAAGGTATGCCCGCCAGTAATATCGACGAGTTTTGCAGAAATTTTCTGCGCGATGTGTTTTGATAACTCATGGTGTGATTGGAGCTATAATAGTGTTTGAAACAGTAAATAATTGGTGTGATACCCCCGCTCAGTTTAACCGGCTTGGTATCCCACTAATTTACGGCTACCAAAACCCCCATAACTAATATTTTCATGGCTATTGATAGTACTTTCTTATTTTAATTTCCAGTGCGTGCTCATTAAATTGGTTGGCTCGCCAAATTTGGGGGCCTGGTAGTAAACGGTTAGTATAGAGCCGTCATTAAGTTGCGTGCTTGATGGATAACCCAGGTCCTGGCTATCGGCTAAACTCAGCGTTACTTCGTCCTTGTATTCCCAGGTACGGCCTTCGTCTTTGCTAATGCAGGCACGTTCGCCAAATGGTTCTTTGCGTACACCGTAAACCATCAGTACCCAACCATTACTTAGCTGCTTTAAATGCGGAGGATAACCCCATATGCCGGTACTCTTCATGTTAGACCAGGTTTTACCACCATCCAAACTGTCAGACTGGAGTAAGAAACATTGTGTCCTGTCTGTCGGCTCATTACGTACCATGGCTATAATTTTACCCGATTTCAGTTCAACAACATGCGGCTCGGACATACCTGTAGTGCGTCCTTCGGGAGCTTTAATATCGCCGGTAACTTTCCAGCTACGGCCGTCGTCGGTAGATCGTTCAACTATTACATTCACTTTACCATCGCGCACAATAGTGCTTATATACAGCAGGTCGCCATTTTTTAATGCGATTGGGCCATGTGGTGCTGTACCTGTAGTGCGTACAGCAGGTTCCCAGGTTTTACCGCCATCTTCGCTGCGGCGTGTCCAATTACCCAATAATGCCTTTTTACTTTCAGCAGGTATCTTCTCGCCGATGCGCGCGTATTGGGCATAGGTGGTTTTTCGTGCCGGGTTGCAAAACTCAAGCGAAGTGAACCAACTCATTACCAAAGTTCCTTTTGCCGTTTGGATGATACCTGCATCGCGGTCGTCTAAAGCGGTGTTGTTAATAATGGAAGGTGCCGACCAGGTTTTACCATTATCATCCGACGTGATCAACTGTGTTTTACCATAAGGACAAACGTGCGAATCACGATCGCCGGAGAAAACCACCATTAACTTGCCCGTATTTGTTTTCAAAATAGTAGGCCAGCCAAGGTATCGGTTGGGTTCAAGTACAGCGTCTTTAGCTACCGTATGACCATTAGTATCCAAGGCGTACATGGTGCTTTTAGACGGGAAGCGGCCCGGCTCTATACAGATAGTTTTAGTTTCAATTACCTCGGCTATTTTGTTATCGGGTAATTTGCCGTCAAACCTGCTCACTGATGATTTACGAGCTGTTTTAATACTTGGCGATGCAGCGGCTTGTACCTGTTGCGGGACTAAGCCAGCCGTGGTGGCTATACCAGCCAGGGTGATAAAGTTACGTCGGCTAATGCCTGTGTCTTTTTTGCGCATATGATTGTTTTTATTCGTTAGTTCTATTTTTCGGATCTAAAAAAGGCAATGGGCGAATCCCGCTACAAGACCCGCCCTGCCCCCAATTATTAACCCTTAATTGTATTTTATTGCCATCCCGGGTTCTCGGTTACCAATGGCTCTGTTGTACGTATAGTCTGGCCGATCGGGAACAACAGTAAGCCCGGTTGCCCCTGTTTGCCTTGCAGCGATGGTACGATGTTAAACACCTGCCCGAAACGTACCAGATCCCACCAGCGTTTACCTTCGGTGGCCAGCTCTAACAGGCGTTCTTTTAATATCGCGTCGTCATTAGCAGCCGGTGTTCCGCTTACAAAAGTGTGCGCGGCAAAGTTGGCACCGTAGGCCCGTTGCCTCACCAGGTTCATTTCTGTAGTAGGATCCTGGCCCAAAGCGTTTTTGATCTCGGCTTTCATCAGCAGTATATCCGCGTAGCGATAAATTACCACATCAGTAAAGAAGTTACGCGTGCCCGCGTTGATCATACCAGAGCCTTTGGTTACTATAGAGGTTACGTACTTGTTGGCATTGTCATATATCTCAAAAAACGTTGCGTTACGGCGCTGATCATCGGTAGTAAACTGGTCGCGAACCAACTTTGATACCTGCGCAGTATTTACACCTGTGTTGCCTACCCCCTGCACACCTACAACAGCTAAAGTTGCAGCCGGTACGTTTGTTAGGTTACTGATATACATAGTTTGCCAGTAGTTTTGTAAACCTTCGTTTAACTGAAAACGAACAACCATCAAATCCTCTTTGTTGCCTTTATTGGTGTAGCTAAATATATCGCTGTAGACAGGTAATAACGATACGTCAGATGCCTGAGCGTCGTTTACTGCTGTTAGTGCAACATTTAGGTCGGCCTGCCCGCCTGCCATTACTTTAGCTGTCCACAAGTAAACATCGGCTTTCAGGGCATTGGTTGATGCCTTGCTCCAAGCACTGCGACCTGTTTCGTAATTATTGGTTGGATAAAGTGCCAGAGCTTTAGTCAAATCGCTTTTAATTAAAGTAAACACATCGGCTACCGGTGAGCGTGGCAGGTTTATACTTGCCGGGTCATACGATTCGATAGGCTCGGTACGTATAGGTACGCCGCCCCAGGCTCTTACCAAGGTAAAATAAGCGAACGCACGCATAGTGTAAGCCTGCGCCAAAATATTATTCCTGGTATCGTTACTTGGGAAAGAAATGGTAGGCACATATTTCAAAATAAGGTTAGCTCCGTTTATAGGGGTATAAAGGTTTTTCCATAAGCTGTTTTGGTTATCAGCATTTGGGGCACTCGCGTTAAGCGTATTATTCCAGAATTTATCATAACCCTGGGTGCCTGCTACCGCGTTGGTCAACACTTCGCTCCTGCCTTCGCCCAGCCAAAACAGGTCGTTGGCAGCTTGCACGCGAAAATCTACATACATACCACGCAGTGCGCCGGCGGCATCATCGGGCGTTTTAAAGAACGATGACGCGGTGATAACACTTACCGGCTTGGTTTCGATAAACTTTTTGCACGAGCTTGAAAACCCGGCACACAAGATCAATAAGATATATTTTAAATTTTTCATGATGATTTCCCTCTGATTAAAATGTAACATTCAGGCTTAAAGTGTACGTACGTGGTATTGGATAACGGCCACCTGCATCGGCATTCAGGTCGATACCACCACCTTCGGGAGACGAACCGGTGTAACCTGTAAAGTAATACAGGTTGGTACCGCTAAAGGTTATGCGCGCACTTTGCATCCGCAGTTTTTGCGCAAAACTTAGGGGCAAGGTATAGCCTAATGATACGGCACGTAAGCAAAGGAAATCTGCTTTCTCCAACGAAACCGAGCTGGTACGGTAGTTACCTGTTAAACTTTGATACATGTAACGCGGATATTTTGCGTTAACATCACCGGGTTTCTTCCACACGTTAGCAGCCAGGTCGGCAGTTGGTAAGGCGTCGCCTTGTAACTGTCCGTTAGCGATATAGGCCGGATAGTTCAACAGTGTAGCACCGGTAGTAAAATCGGTACGAATGTTCAGACTGAATTGTTTATAGTTGAAAAAGTTATTAAAACCACCTGTCCATGATGGGAACTGGTTACCCACGATAACCTGGTCGGTAACCTCGATGGTGCCGTTTCCGTCCAGATCGGCCCATATAGCATCACCGGCAAACTTTTTACGATTGGCGGCGGTAGCGTCTTTAGCCAGGGCTGCTTCGGCATCGGTTTGGTAAATGCCCATGTATTTGTAGCCGGTTAACACACCAATAGTGCCTCCCTCCTGCAAACCACCCAGCCAAACATACCTGCCTGCAGTTTGATCAAACGCATAGGTACCACCTTGCCTGTTGTTTTCAATACCATTATTAGGCAATTTTAAAATAGTACGTTTGGTGAAACCGGCATTGGCAGATACCGTCCATTTTAACTTTGCCAATTTTGGAAGTACGCTTACGTTAACTTCCATCTCTACGCCACGGGTTTGCAAACTACCCAGGTTGGTAAAAATGCTGTTAAAACCTGTAGACTGCGGCAGGGTAACCGTAGTTAACAGATCGTCTGTTCGGCGATTATAGTAATCTAAAATGAAGCTCACTTTATTATCAAATAAACCAATATCTGCACCTACGTCAAACGTTTTTGACTGCTCCCATTTCAAGTTTGAGTTAGGAATAACACTAGCGCGGATAGGCGCCTGGCCACCATACAGATCGCTGGTAATAAAGCTTCCATCGGGTTGAAAATCTGTAAGACCACTTATGTTACCATTTACACCGTAACTGGCACGCAACTTAAATTTAGAGCGGTTATTGGGATCAATTGTAGTCCAAAAACTTTCTTTGTCAATATTCCAGCCTGCTGCAATGCCCGGGAAGAAACCAAATTTGTAAGCTTCGCCAAGGTTTGATGCACCGTCATATCTGCCATTAACAGTTAACAAATATTTGCCGTCGTAATCATAATTAAGGCGGAAGAAACTACCGTCAAGCGATAATGAGTTATTGGTGCCGTTAACTACAGTTGGCGTAGCCGAACCGTTTAAGGTTGGGATAAGATCGGTAGCGGCGTTTTGGCCTGTTGCATTAAAGTTACGCTGGTTGCGGAAGTAGTGCGAGTAGCCCGCTTTAGCCTCAACATTATGTTTTTCGGCAAATGTGTGCACGTAGGTAAAAACCGCATCAATTTGTTGCTGCCTGGTTACGTTATCGGTTTGTGTTGCTGTACGCGATGTAACCAACGCACCACCCGGACCATTCAGGAAAGCTGCAGGTTGGAAGGTATACAAATAGGCACCTTCGCGCAGTAATGAGGCAGAAGGCTCAAAACTCAGGTCTTTCAATATATTCCATTTAAAACCTAAGTTGATAGCTACATCTTCAACACCATTATCGCCTTGCGGCGCGTACTGGCCTTTGTAGAAGTAGTCGGGGTTACCGATAGAACTGTTTTGACCACCAGGCGCAATAGTGCCATCTTCATACATATACTTGGCAGTACCCGGTAATGATGCCGAGCGATAAAACACGTTAGCTAAGCTTGACACGGTATTTTGCGTACGGTTTGAGTATAATACCTGTGCATAAGCATTAACGTTATCGCGTATTTTATAGCTACCATTCAGGTTAAAGCTTAAGCGTTTGTAAGCAGTTACTGTGGCTGTACCCTGGGCAGAACTATAGCCCAAACCTGAGTAGAACGTGGCTTTGTCGGTACCGCCTGTAGCGCTCAGATAATGATCGTTTGAAAGGCCTGTGCGGTAAATCAGGTCCTGGAAGTTTGTTTCTTTGTACAATAAGGTTTTTGTAGGGTCTATAGGATCCGGCATGCTTGACCAGCCCTCGTTTAACTTATACTCGTTAGCGGCAGTAAGGTATTGCGTGGTATAACCTGTTGTTTTTGCAAAGTTATTACCGGTACCTGTTGATGTAGCCGCGGTTAAGTTGGCTGTTAAAGCGGGGTTATAAACGCTTCCCCATACGTAACCTTGACGTTGCAGCGCTATGTAATCGCGCGCCCCCGCATATTGTACTATACGCTGAGCCTTAGCAGCCGAACCGTTAAAGGTGTAGCTTATAGCTGTTTTATCATATTTACCACGCTTGGTAGTTAAAATAATAACACCATTTGAACCACGGGCACCGTAAATAGCAGTTGCCGCAGCATCTTTAAGTACCTGTACTGATTCGATGTCATTTGCATTAATATCGGCAAGGGCGTTAGGGCGGATGATACCGTCCATAATATAAAGCGGAGAAGAGCCGGTTGGGTTATTAATGGAGGTACCACCACGCAGTATTATACGCGGCGCGGCACCCGGCTGGCCCGATGTGGTTTGTACCTGTAACCCAGCTATATTACCTTCTAAAGCTGTACCTATGTTGGTGTAAGGCACATCAGTTAACACACGTGTATCCAGCTTAGCTACCGAGGTTGTCAAACGCTCGCGCGATTGCGAACCGTAGCCAACTACCACCACCTCATTCAGTTTTGAAACATCTTCAACCAACGTTATTGAAATGTTTGCTCTGCCCCCGATATTAATTTCCTGGCTTACAAAGCCTACAAAACTTACAATTAACGTGTTGCTGCCATCGGGCACGCTTAATTTAAACTTACCATCGGTATCGGTAGTTACTCCAATGCTTGTGCCTTTAACTCTTAAGGCCACACCGGGTAAAGGTTCTCCTTTTTCATCAACCACTCTACCACTTATATCTTTTGGCGCGACTGCTTTTACGGTGTTGCTTGCCAGGTTATCAGTTTTAAGTTTAAAAACTACAGTTCCGTCTTCAATCTCAAAGCTTATGGGCTGATTTTTTAAGCTGGCTTTTAATGCTTCATCAAGCGAGGCATCGGTCACGGTTACCGTAACCGGTACAGTTTGATTAAGCATTTCGTCGCTGTAAATAAAATCATAACCGCTTTGCTGGCGGATTTTTTTTAATACCTGCTCCAGGCTCACCTTTTTTTCGTTGAGCGTTATTTTTTGAGCAAGGGTTCTTGCACTTACGGCCATAACTGAGATCAGCAGTAAGAATGTTGTGATCTTCATGACTAATAAAGTTTTGCGCGGCACATGAAAAAATAACGCGTGCATGCGTATTGCGTTTAAATTCATAATTTTGAGGGTTCGGGTTAAACAATTTGTTGCTATACAAATATTTTTTTTCCTAATGCGGCACTGCCGTTAAGAAAGGGAACCCGCACGTTTAACGTATCCCGAGGTCCAAGTCGGGATGCGTTTTTTTGTTTTGGGTACCCTGCCTGAGCTACGTGAGTAAAATTTCTTTCATAATGGTTAGTTTATAATTTGTCCAATGATCTTTATTCGTTAATAATTATTTCTGGTGCTTAAATACCTTAACACGCTTGCCTTCAACAGTAAAATCTACCTCGCCGGTCTTCCGGAAGAAGTTTAAAATCGTTGCCAGTTTTTTTGTGCGACTTACAGATCCGCCAAATTTTTTGTTTCGCAGGCTGTTATCGGCCCACACAAATTGCACATCGTAAACGCGGGCAACTTCGGCCAATATGCCGTTTAGTGCTTCGTGGTTAAATATCAACTTACCCTGCATCCAGGCGGTTGTGGCTTCCAGATCGGCCTGCGCCACGGTAAATTTATTACCATAAAAAACAGCCTGCTGGCCCGGGCTAAGGGGTAAGGATTTGCCGGTTTCGCCATCAATTACATTTACAGCGCCTTCTACCAATGTTGTTTTTATTTTATCGCCTTCGTCATAGGCGTTCACATTAAACTCGGTGCCGACATCCTCAATGATCTGGCTTTTGGTTTGTACCCTGAAAGGCTGTTTAGTGTTATGCTTTACTTTGAAATAGGCTTGCCCAGTTACGGATACAGGCCTGCTATTGCCGTTAAATACTACCGGGTAAGTTATGCTTGAACCAACATCCAGATAAGCAACCGAGCCATCGGCAAGCGTTAGTTCGAATTTTGTGCCGCTGTTATTAGCAAGGGTGTGCATTGGGGTTTCATCAGCATCTGTAGCTGCGTTGCTGTAGTCCACATTCTCGCCAACATGGTTGAGTTGGGTGCCGTCATCGGCTTTCAGTAAACCCCGGTGTTGCTGATCCAGCGTTATCTGTTTACCATTATCAAGGGTAAGGGTTACGCCGTTTTTTACGGGAGAAATTAATTCACTGTTTCCTGCTGTTTGCGTTTCGGCTTCTGGTTTATATGTAATAAAATATACGCCTACACCCAGCATTAGCAAAACGGATGCAGCTAAGGATATTCGCCCCAGCCACGATTTTTTTTGCGGCTGTTGCTGAGGCTGATCTAAAATAAACTGCAGGATATCTTCTTTACGTCCGGCATCCATTTGTTCATGGATACGGGGCATACTCTCCCATTCCACATCCATAACCGTTTCTAATTGCGCCTGCAGGTTGGGGTCGGCCAATAGCGATTGCCATTCCGAAAGTTCTTCGGGAGTTAAGGATCGTTGTTTATACTTTTTAAATAAGTACTGAAATCTGCTTATGGTCATGTTAATTGTGAAGGCTGCGTTAACTATGCTTAGCAAACGTTGCCTTTATTAACAAGACGGACGGAAATAAAATTCGGGGATATAAATTTTAAAGAAAATTTAAAATAATTACAAAGATGGCCACATCGGTATGGCTACTCATGTATCGCCTTAAAAATCTAAGCGATAATTTCATATAGGTTTGCACGGTAAAAGGTGATAGTTGCAAACGCTCGGCTGCCTCTTCATACTTCAATCCCTCCTGGTGGCAAAGGGTATATACGTAACGATGTTGTTCAGGCAGCAGGGCCAGGCCTTTAGAAAGCACTTTAATCGTATCGTTCAAAAAAATGTGCTCCTCGGTTTCATTGTGTAGTTCGTTCCAGCTACGCTTAAGCTCGGTATCGGCTTTTATAGCTAGTTGCTGATGCCTTAACAGGTCAATAGCTTTGTTGCGGGCTATGGTTTTTAAAAAGGCTTCAATGTTTTTAATACTGTTTAGCTTGTGGCCCATTTGCCATAATTTCAGCATGCTTTCCTGCACTACTTCTTCGGCCAATTCTTCCGAAAGCAGGATACGGAGAGCGAAGGAATATAATTTAGCATTATACTTTTCATAGATCAGCTTAAACGCATGGTGGTTTCCATCTGCCGCATCATGCAGCAAATCAGCATCATTATATAGCGATCTTATTTTCAAGCTAAATAAATTACTCTACATCAATATTTCATAAATTAACAAAGGCGGTATTAGCAGCAGCCTCAGCCAGGATTTGGTTTATCGTTCTAAATCATGCGTAAGCAGTATAAAAATATCACCGCAGCATTAATTTAGCACACGTTTAACACGCTTTTAACAAATCTAAAGCGGATACATCAATCATAGCTAATACGTTTTTTCATATTGTTGATATTCCTTTTCATATTAATCAACATAACTAAATGCAGCGTTTTTAAACATTGGCACCATTTGCCCGTTATATTAAGGACGATAAATTAAAAGCATATGAAAACCACCGACTATACCTCACCGGACGAGCTGTTCGACAACAACCCGGAACAGGAGAATTATCCTGAAGATGGCAATGAAACCCAAACCGGTGCCGCCACCGATCTGGATGATTTGGAAGAACACGCCGAAACCAATGATGACGACAGCATAATAGACACGGACGACTGATCGCCTGACTGCTCCTGGCCTATAGAAGCGGCTCATTTACCGACAAATAGCCCTTGATTACCGAAAAGCTATTCGACGGTTGCAGCGTAGCCGGTAGTTTAGCGGCATGATTTCGATAATTGCTTTACTACTACTGTTACTAACTGTAACGCTTAGCCTTGGGGGCGGCCTTTACGAAGTATTGGTTGTTTATCCCAACTGGAAACACCAGGTTGATCCCGCTACCCTACCCGGAAAATTAGAATCGTCCGGCCAAAACCTGGCTGCCAAACGCTTTTGGCCGCTGGTTTCGCCTGCACAGGGTTTATTGGCTATCGTAAACATTATACTGGCGTACAACTATGTTGGCCCTGCACATTGCTACTGGTTGTTCGCATCCACTATTGTATTTGTTAGCAGGTTGATCACCTTTATCTATTTCATCCCTGCCATCATCAAAATATCCAAACCCCAAAACATAGCACAGACAAAATTACAAGCAATGGTTAACCGCTGGACAGCCCTTAGTCCATTGCGTTTATTGCCCGAATTGGCCGCATGGTTAATACTTTGTATTGCCTTGATGAATTTTTAACACGCCTACCCATCATAACCACAAAAGGCCCGAAAACTGAGTTTCCGGGCCTTTTGCATTATTTACTGTTGCTATAAATTAAAGTCCTTCATGCTCCAGCAAAGCCAGGCGCGATATCATTTCCAAACATGCGCCCTGAAACAGGATATCGAACTCAGCCTGCGTAGTTCCGCCCCTAAAATCACTATTGATGAGGTTGGTGGTACGGTTGCGAGCGTTTGATAGCCAGGCATTGGCCATGGTTTTTTGGTAAGCCTTTACATAGGTTTTTACACCGTCAATTTTATACAGCTCAATATATCCGCGCAGTAAAATGGCCTGAAACCAGACATGACCCGGCTCCAATATGCGGAAGGACTCACCCAGCGTATATGAGTTAAATGGTACGAACCATTTTTTATAGGCAGCTTGGGCAATGTTTTGCGCATCGGTTAAATACTGCGGGTTTCCTGTTATTTTATATAACAAACAGGCAGCCTGCATGGGCTGACCGGCATTATACTGAAACTTACTTTTAGCAATAACCAACGCCGAATTAGGATCGGCCGGGTTTGACAGCGTTGCGTTGTCCCAGTACAAATAGTCGGCAGGGTCTTGTAGTTTATTTTTTGTCCAGGCATACAAATCTTTAGCACTTTGCAGGTATGCAGGGTCATTAGTAGCCATGTATAACTTGGCGGCCAAAACAGCAGCAGGCGCGCTTGAGCAAGTATTTTTTGAGTTTCCACCCTCTTTCCAGTATACCCCACCTCCCATTACATTATCAGTGCCCGAAAGGATGAAAGTCCACACCAGTTTAGCACGGTTAAGGTAGCCTGTGTTTTTGGTTAGTGCATACATATCAACCATATCCAAGCCTACCCAAATGTTATCATCATAGTAACGCTCATCGCCGGTACCCGGGTAAACTGCATAGGCTTCGGGTTTACCGTTAGCTGTATTCCTAAACTTATCTATACCCGTAAGGAGGCGGTTATCATATAGCGTAGCAACCTTATCTTTATAAACCGGGTAAGCTTCTGCCGCTTCCTTCAATGCTACATAACCCGAAAACGCGCCACCGTGGCCCCAAATAACGGCTGCACCATTCCAAAAACCATCTTTAAAAGGGTAGCTTGCTGTCCATATATCGCGGGCTTTACCTTCAAGGTACAGGCTAACAAGCGAAGTCATCAACGTATCGGCGCGTTTTAGCGTGATGGGAGTCAAATCGGGTGCGGTAGTTGAATACGGCGTGGCCTGCACGGCAACTTCTTCTGATTTAACGCCGGCTTTATTAACAGCCGCTACTTTAATGGTATACCGGGTTACAGTAGGTACAATAAGTGATATCTTTTGATTAGCGCCTTTAGTTGCATTTAGCACAATGGGGTTAGCGGTTGCTTTACCACCTGCGGCAACGGGCGAATAAGTTACGATAACTTTCATCAATGCTTCGTCGTCGGGGTTTGTCCAGCTTACTTCTATCTCATTTTCATCGGCTGTTGGCACGGCAACCAATTTGGTAACAGGCGCTATGGTTTTCCCAATGGTATCTTCGGGTAATTTAGCCTGTTCGGCTTTTTTGCAGGCGACGATCATTATTGAACAGATCATTACCAGCGCGAATATTTTGGATATTATCTTCATTTTAAAAATCTTTAAAAACAACAATTAGTTAGGGCAACCTTTTTGAACAAACACACTGGCAGGCGCCTTAACCTGCGTATAGTTACCGCCTAATTTGGCGTTGGCTAAAATCAGGTTGGTTTCGTACTTACCGCCATTGCTGTCCTGTATGTAGCCAACTTCGGCACCGGCGGTAAAGTTCCAACGGGCAAGCAGGCCGGGGTTGGTTCCGCTTAGGCTACACATATTATCCTTTATTTGCTGCGCGGTGCGGGCCACGGTCCAAACACGGGCTTCGGAAACGGTGCCTTTCATCGCCCTGAAATCCTGCCCAAAGGCACGACCTATCTCAAAGCGGTTACCATCACTGCTCGACGCCAGGTTAACTACCGCATGTGTCTCATCCTGGCGGGATACGATCAGCACATCCTGCACCCCATTAATGTAGAGTTTGTATTTTTCCTTTACATCAGTCTGGTTACAATCAACCACCAATGCAATATTCATCCATTCGTTAAGGTTAAAGCTCTTGGTGCTTTCTAAAGTGATCTTATCACCCAGACCGGCAATTTGTATAGGGTGTGTTGGTCTGAAATCATCATTTTTACCCCTGATGATCAGGTTACCTTCTAAACCCATAAAGGTTTGCAAGCCCCGGTAGCCATCTATCTTGCAGGTAAGCTCCATGGTTATTGTTTTAAGGCTTTTTACTGATGCATCGACAATAGCTATATCGCCAAAGTTGGCGTAGCCGAAGTATTGGTCGCTTAGGTTCATGGCAAATGCGCCTCCGTTTACGCTTACGTTAATGGTGGCTTTCTGGCCTTTTTTATCTTCGACCAACACGGTGGTAGTGCCGTTTATTTTTCCTTTTACAGTGATGACGTTACCCTGCACATAGGCTTTGGCCACTAACGGATTTGCTACCGTAACTTTATAGTCGCCGTTACCCGTGTTCACGGTGATTTCTTCACTGCCCTGCACCGCGCCTAAGCTTACGGTGGTTTTACTTAATCCCAAAACAGCCGGGGCGGTAATAGTTAAGGTTATAATGCTCTCTTTACCTTTAGCATCGCTCACTTTTATTTTAGCGGTTCCGGCAGCAATTGCTTTTACCGTGAACTTGCCATGCGATTCCAGCTTCGCGGTATTGATCTCTACCATAGCGGCCGTATTCTCAATAGCTTCTGCCTTGTAAACCGAATTACCGGTACTGATATTAACCGTAAGCTCGTTTTTGCCGGGCACGCCTACTTCTAAGGCAGCGGTGTTTGTACTTAATACCAGGTCAAACAGTTTGGCTACAGTAACGTCAATGGTTTGGCGCTTAAACATTTTGTCGGTTATTACAATTACAGCATTGGCTTTATCCTGCGCTGCTGTAGCGCTAATAGTAACTACATTGCCGGCAATAGTGGCCTTGGCAACGCTTTCGTTTGATGACACGGCAGTATACTCGCCATTACCGTTGGTAATATTTACACTTAGGCTGGCATTGGGTGTTAATGCAACGCTGCTTTTATCAAGCGTCATTTCCACAATGTTAAGCGGGGCGCTGTCTTTCTTGGCGCATCCCTGCATCATGAGTTGGGCCGCAATAACAAGGCCCAGCAAAAAAATTGGTTTGTTTTTTAACATACTAGGTAATTTGGTGATGTATTTGGTTAATTAAATTGGTTTGCAGATGATATACTTATCCCACAGGTTTTACAGACTATTAGCCAACAGCAAGCACAGTAAAAGCAGAAAGCTTAAACGGGCATACAGTAAAAACTAAACAGCTTGCGCCATAGGGATAGCCCGTTTAGGGGCATCAGTCAGGAAAAATTTCATTATTAGGTAAATTGGTTGCAACTAAAGTAGTAAAAAAATGCAGGGTGCAATACATACCAGGTCATCAAATCTTAAAATCTGACGTATATGTCAGTAGTTACAGTGTAAACTCCTGTAGTCATCAAACAAAAAGCCTGTTCAATACTTATTAAATAGTTTAATCTTTTTTTGATGATGCAGTTCAGCCATAAGCAACCCTATACTTCTATTAAATATTTAGTTATCATATTGTTAATGCTACCCTATTGGGGTTATACACAGGTTAGTCTTCCGGCTGATTCGCTAAAGGCGGACTCTTTGCGCATCAAAAATAAACAGCAGGCAAAACCTGTTGAAAACCTGGGCCACCAATATGATTTTAACGATCTGACGCATGCTATCTTTCACCCTAACCAAAAACGCGATAGCCTGCGCAAAAACTCGGGCATTACCGTTGTGCCTAATATTGCCGCCAACCCCACTATTGGCGCACAGATAGGTATAAAAGCAGTTGCCGGGCGTAAATTGGGGAATGACCCTAACACGCTGTTATCCGTTGCCGCAACGTCAGCATCTATTACCAGTAAGGGTATCATTTACTTCTACCTTAATCATAACGTATTTACACCCGGCAACCGTTGGAATTTCCAGGGAAACCTGGTAGCGGCTAAAACCGTATCGCCCGATTTTGGCTTAGGTATTGGTAATGATATTATTGGCGGCACGGCCGCAGATCGTGTACTGGCCAACCCAACACATAAGGGCTATGCCATACGCTCCTATTACTATAACATCCGCGAGAAGGTGTACAAAAACATAGGTAAAAATGTGTTTGTAGGTGCTGGTTTATCATTCGAGATCAGGCGGAATATCCGCTTCGGCGATACTACCAACAATGCCACGCCATCCAGTGTTTATAATAACAAATACGGCTTTCCGCAGGATAGCTACTCATCCAACGGCTTCCTGTTCAATATAGCCTACACCACGCGCGATAATCCAAACCGGGCCTATAAAGGCATGTACTTTGACGCCGGTATACGCATCAATCAAACATGGATAGGCAGTACCAAAAACGCCCTGCAAATAACTACCGACCTAAGAAAATACGTTAGCTTATCTGAAAGTAATCCCGAAACCGTACTGGCTTTCTGGAACTGGGGATCATACCTGGTAAGTGGCGCTGTGCCCTATTTAGAACTACCCGGCACGGCTCGCGATGGCGCCTTCCGCAGTGGCCGTGGTTATACTGCGCAATATTTTAAAGGCACACAGTTTAACGACACCGAGGCCGAATTCCGGTTCCCGATACTGAGGAACAAGTTTATAAGCGGTGTGATGTTTGGCAGTTTACAAACCGCTAACGACGAGCACGGCACCAAGCTGTTCCAGGTGTTTCAACCGGGCTATGGCGCGGGCTTAAGGGTGTTATTCAATAAGGCTACGCGTACCAACCTGGCGCTTGACTATGCCTTTGGTAAATACGGCAACCGCGGCTTCTTCCTTAACCTTAACGAGTCGTTTTAATTGGGTGTTAATAGTAATTAACCAAACAGCAATTAACTTTAGTTGTTATGTTTGTACATTACCAATTTAAGCTACCTTATGAAACTTCGTTTACTAACAGCAACGCTATGCTTAGCGATGCTGGCTTTATCCGCATCGGCGCAACAGAAAAACAATCGTACACTGGCTAAAAACATACTGGCCGATAAGCGCATGGATACCATCCAACAACGAGCTTTGAAACTGCTTACCGGCTTCTCGGCAGGTACATCATACAACGAAGTTTGGATCCGAGATTTTAACACATTTATCAAAGGATCGCTCAAAGTACATCCTAAGGAAAAGGTAAAGGAAATGCTGCTCTTGTTTTTCAAGATACAGGGCGAAGACGGCAATATTGTTGATGGTTTAGTTGATACATCCAAAGCACACGGCGGCTACGCTTATAGGTACTCTAAACTGATACCTACCTGGGCGGCGCATAAGAATACCGTAGAAACCGACCAGGAATCATCGCTGATACAAGCCGTAAAGAAATACATTGACGCAACCGGCGACCGCACTATCCTTACCGAACAAATAGCCGGCAAAACTGTGCTCACCCGTATGGAAGACGCGCTTCTGTATTTGATGAAAGAAAGATGGTCTGCCAAATACGGACTGGTTACCGGAGCCACCACTATTGATTGGGGCGACGTGCAACCCGAAGCTGGCTGGGGCGTGGCCATTAACAATAAAACCAAATGGGCGATTGATATTTATGATAATGCCATGTTTGCCATCGCTGTTAAGGATTTGATGGCGATGAAAACCACAGGCTACAAATGGCGCAAGGACTGGGCCACGGTAGCCGCTCAGCTTAAACTCAACGTACGCAAACACCTTTGGATGGCTGCGCAGCAAAAGTATCGCCCACATATATATCTGAACGGGAGCCCCTTCCCGGCATCGTTTAACGAGGATGAGGTGTTGTATACCGGCGGCTCTATCTGCGCTATAATCGCGGGCTTTAACACCGTTGCCGAGGTAAAACAAATTAACAAACAAATGCTGGTTGCTGCCGCGAAAGAGAAGTATGCAACAATAGGAATCACCATCTACCCACCCTACCCAGCCGCGCAGTTCCCGAACATGAAACCCTATACCTACCAAAATGGTGGAGACTGGACCTGGTTCGGCGGTCGTGTGGTTGAGGCTTATTTAAAATATGATATGCCTGCCGAAGCATACGTGGCACTAAGCCCTATGCTTGACAGACCCATAAAGTACAATGGCTTTTTTGAATGGTACGATGTATTGAACGGGCAACCCAAAGGCTCGGGCGCTTTCCGTGGCGAAGCCGGAGTTTTGTATGATGCTATAAGCCGTTTACGTGGCTGGGCTAAAGCGGGGCGATAACAGCAATTAGTGAGCAGTTAGCGCACCTTGCGTATACGGGGTGCGCCACTTTTAAAGTGGCGCAAGTGGCGCACCAATTTTTCACAATCAATTTATTATCAATGCTTTAAAACAAAAAGCGGCGCAATGCGGCGCACCCTAAAATTTCCACAAACAACTGATTATCAACAACTTAAATTTTTACAAAGTTTACACCTTTTAAAAGTGGCGCACCCTGAAATGAACATTTTTAACCGAGCCCTGGAAATTACATCCGCCGGTACTACAATAGTAAACCTTATTTATTATATTTTCGTATCAGCAATAACTGAGATTAAAAAGCAGCTAAATAAAACAATTAGCTGCTTTTTAATATTAGTTTAAGCATGATATTGTTGATGGAAATATTTGTTAAACTCAACCTAAAATACCTGCAATACTTAACAAGGCGGTATACCGTTTATACTCTATGCGTCACTGGCTGATCTTTATTTTACTGCTATTTCCTTTTTTTGTTTCCGGTCAACAAGCACAAACTACCGTCAGTGGCAAAGTTGTTGATGAAGCTACCGGGCAGGCCCTTGCCGGCATTAGCGTTGTATTTACGGGCAGTACCGTTGGCACATCCACAGATAGCGAGGGCCGGTTTTCTTTAAGCGCCTCTACCCGTTTTAGCGAGGTATCATTCTCTTATGTCGGCTATCATTCGGCTACCAAAACAATTAAGCCTGGGCAAGCGAACCAGATCACTGTCCCGCTTACCCGTCGGTTAACGGAGTTGGATGAAGTCTCTATTAGCTCAGGCAAACGCCAGCGGTACCGAAACAAGGGCAACCCCGCGGTTGAACTGATTCAGCAGATCATCGATCATAAAGAGCAAAACCGCATGCAAAGCCCTGCTTATTTGCAGTATGATCAGTACGAGCGCACGGCGCTATCTATGTTTAATCTTTCGCCCAAGCTAACCGGCGCGGCGTGGTTCAGCAAGTTTCAGTTTATGTTGGATACGGCGGTGATCAACGGCACACGGCAGGCGGTGCTTCCGGGCTTTTTCAGTGAAAAGATCTCGCAGCATTTCTTCCGTAAAAGTCCCGAGAAAACCATCAATGTTTTGCAGGGCGAAAAGAGCATTAACCTGATCAAATTTGTTGATACCTCGGGTTTAGATATTTTTATAAACCGGCTGTATGGTAATACAATTGATATTTATGAGAATAACATTTTCGTAATCAATCGCCAGTTTTTAAGTCCAATTGCTAATCATTCACCCAACTATTATAAGTTTTTTATAACCGATACCATTGATACCGAAAGCGGTAAAATGGTGGAACTAAGCTTCACACCCCGCGCAAAAGGCGATCTGCTCTTTGAGGGGAAGCTATTCGTATCGCTTAACGGGCAATACGCGGTTACCGCTTGTGTGCTGAATGTGAATAAGGACATTAACATGAATTTCCTGCGATCGTTGGAGATCAGGCTTGATTTTAAAGCACATACCGATAAGCGCTACCTGCTCACCAAAAGCAATGTAAAGGCCGATTTTGGTTTGCTAAAGGATCGCGGCATGGCCATGCTGGGTGAACGCTCGGTAATGTACACCAATTATGTGTTTGACAAGCCCCAACCCAATAGCTTTTACAGGGGATTGGACAATCGTATCGATGATAACGCTGCCGATGCCGACAGTACTTTTTGGGCAAGCCATCGTACAGATACATTGACCAGTCAGCAAGCAGGTGCCTATAAACGCATTAGCCGGTTGGAGCAAATGCGATCTTTCAAAGTTGCTACCTGGATAGCCAAGACCTTTACTACCGACTATGCCGATCTGGGCAAGTTTGAGGCCGGGCCGGTAGGCGCTTTATTTACTTACAACAGCCAGGAAGGCGCGCGTTTCCAGTTAGGCGGCCGTACTACCGAAGAGTTTAATAAGGTTTTGTATTTGGATGGTAATGTAGGTTATGGCTTAAAGGATAAGGAAGTGAAATATGAGATGAATACCATATTTTCTTTAAACAAAGTATCGCCCTATCGCTTTCCTAATAATTTTATCAAACTAACTTACAGCTACGATGCCGATATACCCGGTCAAAGTTTTAACGTAAGTAATTCGCAAGCGGTGCTGAACTCATTCCAAACGGGCAGCACCAATTACTGGCTGTATGATCGTATTTTTTCGGCCGGATATGTGCGCGATTTCGAGAGCCGTTTTTCCTATAACATATCCTACCGTAACTGGAACCAACGCCCTGCCGGGGAATTGGTTTTCCGCAGTAACGACCCGGGTGGTGCCCTGGTCCATGATTTAACTAGCGACCAGATCGTACTCGGTTTACGCTATGCCCCGCACGAGCAGTTTATACAAGGATCGCGCACGCGTACTACTATCCGCAATAAATATCCTATTTACAGTTTGCAGGTAACGCATGGCTTTACTAATTATACGTATACCAATTTTACCGGCCGTATCCAGAAGCGCTTATTCCTATCGCAATTGGGTTTTGCCGATGTTACGTTGATGGGTGGTTATTTGGTAGGTAAAGTACCTTTTCCGTTGCTGAATATTAGTCCGGCAAACCAGTCTTTGGCTTACGATCCGTACTCGTACAACAAAATGTACTATTTAGAGTTTGTGAGCGATCATTACGTGGGATTAAATTACACGCACTCTTTCAGCGGCTTTTTCCTCAATAAGATCCCGCTCATCAAACATTTAAAACTGCGCGAGTATCTATCGTTTAAAGCCCTTTATGGCGGTGTACGTAAGGAGAACGACCCGGCGCAAAGTGGCGGACTGTATGTATTCCCAACCGGCTCAGGCAAATCAAGCGGTACATATGCTTTGGGTAATGTGCCTTATTTAGAGGTTGGCGCGGGCCTGGGCAACATCTTTAAATTTGTTCGGTTTGATCTTATCCGCAGGTTTAATTACCTGGATAGGCCGGGCGTATCGCAATACGGTATTAAGGTTAGCTTTAATTTGAGGTTGTGATATCAGCGCTTAATCTTTAAGTTATCAACATTTATTCATCAAAATACAGTCCATTGTCATTGTTAAGCCTGATGAATTTTAGCTGCGCGACAAATGGAGATATATGGATTATTTGAACTAAATTTGGGTACCTGCGTACATAATTGTCACCCATGAAGTTTCAGCAACTGCTAGAAGATATTAAGCAATACGTTTTATCGTATTTTGATACCCATCATGATAGCGAACTGGTTTACCACGATTTAAACCACACCAAAAGCGTAGTGAGCAATGCCACACACATTGCCAACCACTACCAACTAAACGACGAAGATTTTTTCACGGTGATAGCCGCCGCCTGGTTTCATGACACGGGCTATTTTACCGATAAAATCAAGCATGAAGCAGCGGGCGCGCAGTTAGCGGCCAGTGTATTAGCAGAACTTAAGGTTGATGCCGCTATCATTGAAAAAGTAAAAGGTTGCATTATGGCTACCCAAATGCCGCAAAAGCCCGAAGGCTTACTACAACAAATTGTATGCGATGCCGACCTGTACCATTTGGGTACCGATAAATTCCCCGAAAGAAATAAGGTATTGCGCAAGGAGATCGAGGCCATTAAACATATGGACATCAGTAAGCAGCAATGGCGCCAAAAGAATATCGAAATGCTGCAATCGCACCAATATCATACCGATTATGTTAGGCTGTTGCTGAACGACCAGTACGATAAAAACCTGCAAAAACTCATCAGCAAACAAGCAGAAGCAGAAACCGAACAAACAAACATCGCGCAAGCGACACCTGATACACAGCACATTGCCACAACACCCGCACCCACTCCTATGGCAAACGATAAAAAGAAAAAAGACAAACCCGAACGCGGTATTGAAACCATGTTTAGGATAACATCAGGCAATAACCAGCGTCTGAGCGATATGGCCGACAATAAGGCCCATATTTTAATTACCGTAAACTCCATCATCCTTTCAGCTATCATCAGTTTAGTATTGCGTAAAATTGAGGAAAACAGCTTTTTGGCGGTGCCGAGCTTTATATTATTGACGGTTAGTTTACTATCCATGATATTTTCTATACTGGCCACCCGCCCGGCTATCCCGCATGGGGAATTTACACAGGAAGATATTGACCAAAAAAGGGTTAACCTGCTTTTCTTCGGTAACTTTTATAAAATGAACCTGGAGCAATACACCGCCGGTATGCTTAAAGTAATGGATGATACCGACTTTTTATACGGCACGCTCATTCGCGATGTGTACTCGCAAGGCGTGGTCTTGGGGCGAAAATACCGTTTGCTAAGAGCAGCCTACAACATTTTTATGTTCGGGCTCATTATATCGGTATTGGCCTATATTATAGCTACCGTAATCAATAACATCGACACCAAGCACCACTAAACATGGCTGCCTATTCGTATTATAACCGCGACCTGAGCTGGCTCTCGTTCAACGAACGCGTGCTGCTGGAGGCTGCCCACGCCGGCGTGCCCTTAATGGAGCGCATCAACTTCCTGGCTATATTTTCTTCAAACCTTGATGAGTTTTACCGCGTGCGCATGCCGGTACTCTTAGCTATGGATAAGCTGGGCAAGCTGCAAAGCGAAGCCGATGTACCTGCCGATCCGCTTAAAGTAGCCCAGCAAAACATCATGCGGCAGCAAAATTTGTTTGGCCAATTATTTACCGGGCAGATCATTCCCGAGCTGAAAGAGCATGGTGTTCATTTGGTATTTAACGAGGCTATTCCCCCTGGCATCGCCCCACAGGTAAGCGAGTATTTTTATAGCCAGGTAATGGCCTTTTTGCAGCCGGTTGAGCTATCGCTTAAAAACTTCTTCCCGCAAAATAACGAGCTTTATTTTTTGGTGACCCTTAGCAACGGCGGCGAGGATAAAACCTACGTGCTCAACATACCATCAGATCAGCTGCCGCGATTTTATAAGACGACACATGACGGCGTAACTTATGTTTTGTTCCTGGAAGACGTCATCCGCCAGCACCTGGACAAGGTATTTAAACACGGCGACATAAACGGCTGCTACACCTTCAAAATAACCCGCGACGCGGAGCTGGATCTGAAAGATGAATACCCCGGCGACCTCTCCGAGCAAATTGAGGCCCAGCTACAAAAACGCGATTCGGGGATAGCCACCCGCTTTTTGCACCAACCCGGCATCCCGCTGCGAACCCTGCAAATGGTGAGCGATAACTGGGGAATCCCTGCGGGCAGCCTGGTAGAAGGCGGCAATTATCATAACCTGAAAGATCTGTTTGGCTTCCCCGTAAGTTTGCCGGGTATGAGCTATGAAAAATGGCCGGCCATGCATAATCCTATTAATGGCGAGGCTTCCATATTTGAGCAATTGGAGAACGGGGACGTGCTCATCAACACGCCCTATCAATCGTACAACAGCATCCTGCGCTTTTTTAACGAGGCGGCGCTGGATGAGCATGTGGAAGAAATCTACATTACCATGTACCGCGTGGCGCGTGATTCGCGGATCGCCAACGCGCTGATCAATGCGGCATCGGCAGGGAAAAAAGTGACCGTTTTGGTGGAACTCAAAGCCCGTTTTGACGAGGCCAACAACATCAAATGGGCAAAAAAAATGAAGGCTGCCGGCGTTAATATAATTTACAGCATCACCGCTTTAAAAGTACACGCCAAGGTAGCTTTGGTTAAACGTGATACCGGTCATCGTACCAAATACTATGGCCTGCTATCTACCGGTAATTTTAACGAGAACACCGCCTCTTTTTATACCGACCACATCCTCATGACCGCCAACGGCGATATGCTGCGCGAGATAGAACTACTGTTTATCTTCCTGGCCAAACGGCAAAAACCTGCATCGCAGGATCTCATTCCCTTCAAACATTTACTGGTGGCCGGGTTTAACCTGCAGCAAAGGTTTATGGATATGATTGACCGCGAGATAGCCAACGCGAAACACGGTCTATCGGCATCCATCATCATTAAACTCAACAACCTGGAAGAACGCAAGTTGATAGATAAGCTTTACGATGCCTCGCAAGCTGGTGTAAAGGTTCAATTACTGGTACGCAGTATTTGCTGTTTGCGACCGGGTGTTAAGGGCATGAGCGAGAACATCGCCGTAAAACGTATTGTAGACAGATATTTAGAACATGGCCGGGCGTTCATCTTCCACAACAACGGCGCGCCCGAGGTTTTCATGGGTTCGGCCGATTGGATGAACCGCAATATTTACCGGCGCATTGAAGTTTGTTTCCCGGTTTATAACGAGCAGACAAAAGCACAGGTAATCGAAATTATTAACCTGCAACTGCGTGATAACGTACAAGCTGTAATGCTGAACGAAAACCTGGAAAACGTAGCGATAGAAGTTACCGAACCGGCCATCCGCTCGCAGCAAGCCATTTACCGCATATTAAATGCCGAAACCATAAGCGTATGAAAAAACTGAACGCTATTTTATTAGTCAGCCTGCTTGTAGCGGCATCATGCACCGGGCAGCAGCGTGGTGGTAGTCCGCAAGGCTACGACCTGAATAAACCCGTAAAATATTTTATGCCCGAAAGCCTGAGCGAAATATCAGGCATCGCTTTCCGCGGGGCTAAAAGCGATATGATCTACGCCGAGCAGGACGAAGAGGGACGTGTGTACTACTTCCATTTGGGCGATAAGCAGGTTAACTACACCAAATTTGACAAAAAGGGCGACTACGAGGATATTGCCATCATGGGCAACCAGGTTATCGTACTGAAAAGTAATGGCGAGTTATTCGTTTTCCCTTTTAACCAGGTAGGCAAACCCGAAGCTGCCGGCGTTCAAAAGCAGGCTGGTTTAATCCCGGCAGGCGAATATGAAGGCTTGTATGCTGATGAAAAAACGAACCAACTATATGTACTTTGCAAGCATTGCGAGGGCGAGAAAAGTAGCAAACTGGGCGGTGGTTACATTTTAAAAATGGCTGCTAACGGTGTGTTAAGCGCTGCCGGACAGTTCAGTATTAATGTAAAAGATATTGAGGCTTTGGCGGGCAAAAAGAAACTGCAGTTTCATCCATCCGCCTTAACCAAAAACCCGCGTACTAATGAATGGTATGTGCTATCATCGGTTAACAGGTTATTGGTAGTGGCCGATGCGAATTGGAAGGTAAAAGCTACCTATCCGCTTAGTTCGTCACTATATGTACAGCCCGAAGGCATAGCGTTCGATAATCAAAACAACCTCTATATATCCAGCGAGGGCGATAAAATAACACCGGGTACGGTGTATAAATTCATCTATAAAAAATAGCCATGAGTTTACCTAAACATATCCTTACTATTTGCGTAGCGGCTTTAACGGGCCTGGCTTCAACCAGCCACGCGCAAACAAAAGCCGACAGTATTACCGTTGCCATTGAACCGAATTATGATAAGGTAAACGGCACGCACCGTTTCTTTTTGGGCGAGGGCTACCGCAAGCTATGGGCAACACCCGTTAAAATGCGGGTATTTCATTTGAGCAAAGAAAAAGGCGGACTAAAAATATTACAGCGCGGCGGTGGCATGCAAACCAAATCATTACGATTGGAGGATGCCAACGGACAGGAATGGGTGATACGCACCATTCAAAAATATCCCGAAAAAATATTGCCACCTACCCTTCGCGAAACGGTGGCCGCTACCATTATTCAGGATCAGATAGCGGCAGAGCATCCGTTTTCGGCAGTTATTGTGCCGCCGCTGGCTAAGGCTTTGGGCATTCCGCATGCTAACCCTGAAATTGTTTATGTACCTAATGACCCTGCCTTTGGCGAGTATCAAAAGGATTTTGCCGACCAGGTATTTTTATTTGAAGAGCGGGAGCCTTTAGACGCCAAGAAAACCGACAACACCACCAAGGCCCAGGAAAAACTAAAAGAGGATAACGATAATAGCGTAGACCAAAAAACGGTATTACGCGCCCGCTTGCTGGATATGCTGTTGGGCGATTGGGACCGCCATGAAGACCAATGGCGCTGGGAACGTACCAAAGGTAAATACGGTACAGTTTACGAACCTGTACCTCGCGACCGCGACCAGGTGTTTTACAATACTTCGGGCGTGTTGCCGTGGTTGGTTTCGCGGCATTTACTGATGGCGAAGTTTCAGAGCTATGAGGACCATATACGCTCCATAAATCGTTGGAATTTGAATGCGCGCTATTTCGACCGCTACTTTTTGAATGGGCTTAGTGAGCAAGATTGGGAAACACAAATAGCCGATGTGCAAAAAACATTGACCGATGAACTGATTGTCAGATCTGTTAAACTAATGCCCGGCTCTATTTATGCACAGAGTGGTAAACAACTGGCGGATAAAATGATTGCCCGCCGTAACATTCTGAAAAAACAAGCACTTAAATACTATCGCTTTTTATCAAACACGGTTGAAATACCTACCAGTGATAAACGCGAGCATTTTAACATTACCAACGAGGCTGATGGTAAAGTAACCATCAAAATAAACAAACAGAAAAAAGAAGGCGACCTGGAACAAACCACTTATCAGCGCACATTTGATCCGGCGGTTACTAAAGAGATCAGGCTTTATGGTATGGGTAGCCCCGATGAGTTTGCTTTTCATGGTAAAAACAGCTCGCCCATTAAACTGCGCCTGGTTGGCGGCGATGATGAGGATACTTTTGTTACCGATGACAACATTAAAGGCAAAGGCAACCGTTATGTGTACGATCGTAGCGATGAAAAGAATAAACTGCCAGCCAACGCGCATTTGCGTACAGGTACGGATACGATGGTAAATAACTACAATAGCCAAAGCTTTAAGTATGATTTCTTTCAGCCGCTGATATTGGGAAGTTATAATAAAGATTACGGCGTGCAGTTTGTCGGCAATTTTATATGGCAAAAACAGGGTTTCCGTAAGGAACCTTATGCCTCAAGGCAAAGCTTGCTGGTTAATTATGGTTTTGCTAACAATTCGTTAATGTTAAACTATAACGGCGATTTTAAAAAGGCGCTTGGTAATAACGATATAGTGGTTAACATCCTGAACAAAGGGCCCAACTATACCAGCAACTTCTTTGGTTTGGGTAACGAAACCGTGTTTGCCAACACCGGTCAGCAACGCCTGCCTTATTATCAAAACGTATATAATTACATTGATGCCGATATCCGCATCAAACACACTTACAACAATTGGACGGTGACCGGCGGCGTAGCGGCACAATATTACAATGGCGATGAGGATGACAACACCAACCGTTTCCTGCATAATTACGATCTGCTGCATCCTAACGAAAAAGTATTTGCCGGTCAGGGTAATGCCGGTGTGGTAGCCGGGTTTACGTATGATACGCGCGATAAAGGTATCTTCCCCCACAAAGGTGTATACTTTACCACCAACCTGATGGGCATGAAAGCGCTGAACGACGATGCCCACAACTACGGCCAGGTAACATCCGAATTCAGCTTTTACCTTACCCCGCCAAGCGATTCGATATTTGTGGTAGCTATGCGTACAGGCGGTGGTACCACCATCGGCAACGCCTCCTACTATCAGCAACTAAAACTGGGCGGCAATCAAAACCTGCGCGGCTATTACATTGGCAGATTTACCGGCAAAAGCACGGTTTATAACAATATCGAAGTGCGCTTAAAGCTCATCGATTTTGCCTCATATATACTCCCGGGCACCCTCGGCATCATTGGCTTTAACGATGTAGGCCGTGTATGGACACCCGGCGAAACTTCATCGCAATGGCATGATGGTTACGGTGGCGGTTTTTACTTTTTACCGGCGCAGCTGATTTTGATACAGGGTGTGGTTGGGTTTTCTAAAGAAGGCGCTTATCCGTATATATCAGCGGGGTTTAGGTTTTAATACCTACCCCGCTATGTTATTTCGACCAACGGGAGAAATCTTATACGAGCGACAAGTAGCGAAGCGTATAAGATTTCTCCTCGTACCTCGTCTAAATGACATGTATTATTAATGTTAACTCAACTTCTTATATAACTCATTGTAAGAAGCTGAACGCTGCGCCAGCAAATTTTGCTTATGCAGAATGCTCACGCGCAGCGCTTTTAAGCCAGATACCGATTGCAGGTCTTCTACATCAAAATGTTCCACATCGCTACCCAGCACCCCTTCCTGTTGCAATATGTTAATGTAGCCCAGGTACTCCTGCTCCTCTTCGGCTTTGCTGTAAATAATGGTTATTTTACCTTGTTGGGTAACACGGTTAATGGTGCCTTTAATATGGGCCTTGTCTATCCGTTTTTTTATCACCTCGTAGCGGATATTGTAAGCGCCATCCACATCAAAATGCTTTTCATCCATCCGGAAACGGATAGCTATCGGCGTACTGAAAACCAGTATCAGCGAAGTAACCCCCAGCGGATAAGGCAACACCCCTTTCAGGTCAAATTGCTCGGTTTCCATTTCGGCAATAACGCGTAGCTGCCACAGGCGCAGCCTGTGCAAATGCTGAAGTGAGAACTCCTGTTTAGGCGCTATCGATGCCCCTATATACATGTTATGTTCTACCCCGTCGGTTTTAAAACGCTCAAAATAGTGCGGGTAATACCGTTGTATCTCGGCCTGGCGGCTATCCAGTATGTTGGTTAGCTTTTGGTTAATGAGCGTAAGCGTTTTATCGTAATTGCGCCTGTTAGTATGGAAATCGCCTGTGGCGGCATCGGTATTTTTAAAATAGGTTGCCACAGCCCGCTTATCATCGTGTAACTCCAATAACGGATGCACCCTGGTTTCCAGATAATGCTGTATTTGCGGTTCTGTATCGGCGCGTATGCTGAAGGATAGCTCGCTCACAAAGGCGCGCAGATCCGTCACTAAAATATCTTTGTCATCAATTTTAACGCCTCCCAGCAAAGCAATTAACTGGTTAAGCTGGTTACTCAGGTCGGTTTGTACGCTTGAGTTACGCGTAGCGGATGAGGCGCTGATATCCACCTGCCCGTAAAGCGGGTAAACATCTTTAAAGGTTATTTCTTTTAACGAATAAACAATATCTGCGTTAGCGCCGTGAATATAGTTAAGCGCCTCGCGGCGGAATTTCCAGTACACGCTTGGGTGCAAAGTGGTGTAGTAGTTTTGTATAACCGCCTGCACTTTGTTTTGCATATCGTTACGCTTGCGATCGATGGTATCAACCAAAAACGGCATTACAATTTCAAGCTTATTGGCGGTAACGCTGTTCAGTTCGCGCTTACGCGGTGATACCAACTCCAATATCCCCAGCAAAACTTCGTTTTTAATAACAGGTGCCAGTATAAAACTTTCGGCGCCCTGCGCTTTAAAATGCGGGCCTATCCGGTTACCGGGATTCTTTTTAATGAACTCATCCACATCAGAAACGGCGAAATAACCATGATCCTGCATTACGCATGAGTATGATTTACCTTCCAGCATTGATTTGCAATCATCCACCTCCTCATTATCGGGCACCAGGAAGCTTTTTATCTGCAAGCCGGCCATGCTGTTGCCAAACTTTCCTTCATTTTGATCAAACAAAGTAAAACCCATTTCCATATCAGGTATCTCAAACATGGAACGGAATATAGATTGTAAACTCTCGCGTACCTGCAATGCCGAAAAATTGCCCAGCAAGTTACTTTTCAGGGTAGACAGAGAATTCTCCACCGTAACATCAACCAATGACATAAGGGCAAAACCTTTGATGATCCAGTTGCCCGGCGGGAATTTCTCTTTCCATAACTCCAGGTTATCGTAACTATCCATCAGCAGGTTTATTTCTTCCTGCGTTAGCACGGGCATTTCGCCACCGGCAGGCATTACTTCTAAAAAATCGCCGTTATATAAAATGCGATAGTGTTTAATGATGCCTTCGGCGGTAGGTATATCATAAAATAAAGGCTTTTTAAAATCAAGATGCGTGCCGTAAAAAATATACAGTATCATGCAGCAGCTTAATACATAAAACTGGTGCTCATCAAAATCGCGGATATTGATATCGAAATTTGAACCTGCATCACGCAATATATTTTCAAAACGCTTGGTTTTATTAAACAACAGCCCCTGGTAAGGTAAGCTTACCGCTTTGATCTCGTTCAGCGTTAATGCTTCAGGGAAAAGATCGGCCAGCAGTTCGCTTATCAGGTCGGCGTTTTCGGTGATCTGGCTTTCGCTGGTAAAACCGTCGCGCAGTTCGGGGTGCTGGTTTACTTTTTCAAGCAATGCTTTGGCGTTAACACAACGCCAGCCCTCGCCGGTAGCCGCAGTCTGCTCCAGCCTTTCAATTATTTTATGAAAGGAAAACTGTATACGGAACGGACTATTTTCTAACTGCGGTAACATGGGTGCGTAAGGGATTTTGGCAAAATTATTAAAAATTTATAAGACTGAACCGTAGTACCCGCCTTCTGACTTTGGCGTGAAACTAAACGTACATTATCATTGCAATTAGGAATAAGATTTAATTACTTTTTCAGGAAGGACATACCCACCGCCGAACCTGCACCTATTAAAGCCCCTGCCGCCACATCTGTAGGATAATGAACCCCTAAATAGCTGCGCGAATAACCGATAGACCCCGCCCATAAAAAAGACGGCGCTATAACATACCATTTTGGATAAGCTATTGAGACAGCGGTAGCCGTTGCTATTGATGCCGAGGTATGCCCGGACGGGAACGAATAGCCCTTGGCCTGGTAAACCGGTACTATTTTAATGTTTTGAATATATGGCCTCGGCCGCTTAACCAAAACTTTTAAAAGGTGCGTAACACCAAATGATATCAACGTGCTACTAGCCACATACATGGCATTCTCGCGCAGATCACGGTCTTTACCGATAATACCACCGGCCAACATCCCAACAGGTATAGCAATGTTACCATAGCGCTCGCTATCCGAAAGGAATAACATAATACCCGTTTGCTCGGGCGTACGGCTTGCGGCCAGGTTTAACATCACCTTATCATCCCACTGCTGTAAAGCTGATTGATTGGATTGCGCGTTTGTAGTGTCCACCACAAGGATGGTCATCAAACAAAAACTGAATATAAAACGCCTAATTTGTTTCATAGAATAGTTAGGCCAAGATACAAATTATACCGCAGAGGCAACTCATCCGCCCATGGCGTAAACAATAATATTTACGCCAAACTTAGTATTATCCTCAGCCAGGAAACGCTTGTTACGGAAATCGTAATCCCACTCGCAGCCGTAATCTTTATTGCTGTATAACACGCCTATGCGGCCGTTAATTTCAATAGCTTTCAAATATTCATGCACCAGGTCGTCTCCCCAGCCGTTAAGTTCGAACGACGTACTTGGCGGCCCTTTTTCAAACTTAAAGAACGAGCGATAAAGTGCATGGTTATTGGCAATCTTTTTCAAGGCCGATGGCCCGAACAGCTGCACCATTTGCGCTTCGAATGATTTTGCGAACAGGCCGTCGATATCATGATTACAATCATCAACAAACACAAAGCCGCCGTTTTGTACGTAGGTTTTAAAGTTGGCCCGCTCGCGGCTGTCAAACTGCACCAACTTGTGGCCGCTCATGTACACAAAGGGGTAGTTGAAAATATCTGTGCTGCTTAGCGGTACTATTTTTTCTTTGAGCTCGACGGGGATGGTAGTGTACTCTATCAAAGAATTGAGGATGTTGGCAGGCATACGCTGATCGGTATCCCAGTCGCCAGAGTGATAGCTTAACCTTGCAAACGTAAATTTAGAACCCGCCGGCATCATGTCGCTAAAATTAGCATAAAAAACGCGCCTTACTTAGCTAAGTTGTAATATATGTGCTACTTTATTCAATTTTTTACAAGCTGCAACGCATTTAAATAAATTGCGCCTTATATTGTGATAAATATTGACTGATGGCTGCCCAACTCACCGAAAAAGAAATACAATCCCTGCTGGATAAACTACCACAACTAAAAAGCGAGATACAAAAAGTTATAGTTGGGCAAGACCACATACTGGACGAACTGCTGGTAGCTTTTTTAGCCGGCGGCCACTGTCTATTGGAAGGTGTACCCGGATTGGCCAAAACGCTGATCGTTAAAACCATGTCGCAGGCGCTTAAACTGGCCTTTAGGCGCATTCAATTCACGCCCGATTTGATGCCTACCGATATCATCGGCACCGAGATACTGGAGGAAGATCACGCCACAGGTAAACGTTTCTTTAAATTTAACAAAGGCCCCTTGTTTGCCAATATTATTTTAGCCGATGAGATCAACAGAACGCCACCAAAAACACAGTCGGCACTGTTGGAAGCCATGCAGGAATTTGAGGTTACTTACGGCGGGCAAACTTACCCGCTGGATAAACCATTCTTTATCCTCGCTACGCAAAACCCAATAGAGCAGGCCGGTACCTATCCCCTGCCCGAAGCACAACTCGACCGCTTTTTACTGCTGATAAAAATAGGTTACCCTACCGAGCAGGAAGAGTTTGACATACTAAACCGTACCACCGGCACCAAAACCGCCGACGTGCAGGCCGTTATAAGCGCCGAAGAAATACAACAGGCCCAAGCCTTGGTGCGCCAGGTAAATATTAATGACGACCTGGTAAAATACGTAAGCAACATCATTCGCGCTACGCGACCAGATACTACTACCCAGCCATTCGTAAAAGAATGGGTACGCTGGGGTGCCGGCCCGCGCGCAGGGCAGGCGCTGATATTAACCGCCAAAGCACGCGCCTTGCTTAAAGGCCGCTACGCCGTATTACCCGAAGATATTCACGCCATGGCCTACCCTGTGCTAAGGCATCGCATACTGATGAATTTTAAAGCTGAAGCCGAGAATATCACAGCAGATAAGGTAACCGAAGAACTGCTCAAAACCATCGAGCGACCAAAAACTATGTAAAAGCGATTAGCCTAATCACTAATCAACCAATCACTGATCAACTAACCCATGCTCGACCCTAAAGTATTAGCAACCATAAAAGATTTGCCGCTGCTGGCAAAAACGGTTGTTGATGGCTTTTTAAATGGGTATAACAAAAGCACCGTAAAAGGCCCGGGCCTTGAGTTTAGCCAATACCGCAGCTACCAACCCGGCGACGACCTGCGCTGGCTTGACTGGCGGATGTTCGCGCGATCAGACCGCTATTACATCCGCGAATCGGAGGTAGAAACCAGCATTTCCGTACGCTTTTTGGTGGATGCAAGTGCCAGCATGAATCATGATGATAATGGCATTAAAAAGATAGATTACGCCCGCTTCCTGGTAGCATCGTTGGCTTACCTGGCAAATTTGCAGGGCGACGCGGTAGGCTTGTACGTATTTCAGGATGGAGGTTTATTTTCACTGGCTTCGCGGCTAGATCCACAGCATTTAAAGCGCTTATATTATCAGTTAACTCAAATTGAACCCGCCGGCAAATTTACCCAACCAGTGCATTATAAAGAACTGTTTACAGGTACCGGGCGCAAGGAATTACTGGTTTTTATAACCGATATGTACCAGCAAAACGGAGAGATAAGCAAAATGCTTGAATCTATGGCCGCGCTGAGGCATGAGATCATTGTATTTCAACTGATGGGGCAAAACGAACTGAACCTTGATTTTAAAGGTTTCTCCACTTTAGAAGACCTGGAAACCGGCGAGACCGTCCAGATCAACCC
The DNA here is from genome assembly GCF_059690715.1 of Mucilaginibacter sp. A3364. Classification (NCBI taxonomy): domain Bacteria; kingdom Pseudomonadati; phylum Bacteroidota; class Sphingobacteriia; order Sphingobacteriales; family Sphingobacteriaceae; genus Mucilaginibacter; species Mucilaginibacter sp. A3364. Next base: position 1,168,502 of record NZ_JCAWED010000001.1, on the reverse strand, counting down.
GCAATTAGCTGCCGGCTATCAGCAGAAACTGAAACAACACCTGGCCGGCATACGCATGGAGTTGCTGGGCAAGCACATCGTTCACCAGGTATTAAATACCGCCGAATCTTTGGATAAAGCTCTGCGCGATTTTTTGGTAACCCGCAATAAAAGCTGAGATGCAGTTTACCAACCCCATATGGCTATTTGCGCTGGCGGCTGTTGGCATCCCGGTAATCATCCATTTGTGGAATATAAGGCCAGGCAAAACGCTTAAGGTGGGGAGTATCGCTTTATTTACGGCATCGTCTCCGATGAGTAGCCGCAGTTTGAGGTTGATGGATATTTTGTTATTGATCTTGCGCTGTTTGTTGCTTGTTGTTTTGGCTTTTTTACTAACAGCACCGTTTTGGCAAAGGCATATCAAAACTACAGCTTCAAAAGGCTGGGTTTTGCTGCCGCGAGGCGAACTGAAAGAGACCTATCAAAAGTTTCAACCACAAATAGATTCGCTTTTTAAGGCTGGTTATGAGTTTCATTTATTTGAGCAAGGTTTTCAGAAAGTGGATACCGCCGGATTAAAAACGACAGTTACGACTAATACCGTTCAAACCAATTACTGGGCATTGGTTAAACAATTAGAAACAGAAGTTTCCGCCGGTACACCAATCGAAATATTCACCCCTAACACGCTTACCCATTTCAAAGGCAACAAACCTTCAAGCGCGTTAAAATTGAACTGGCATACTTATACCCCGGCAGATTCGGTAAGCACATGGCCTGCCAAAGCATGGCTAACGGGTAACGGTGATATCCGGGTTTTGCAAGGGATATCTAAGCCTGGCGGGACCACCTATCAATACAAAGATATTCATAACGGGCAAAGCGACACTTACCGTGTTTCTTTTGAAAACGGCTTACCAAAGCTTTATTTTAAAGGCATCGGTTTATCTGTTGATACTGCTGTCGAACGAATCGCGATCTATGCCGACAAATCCGCCGTCGATGCCAGCTACTTAAAAGCTGCTTTGCAAGCCATCCAACAAGTTACAGGGCGCAACACCTTGATCAAGGTTTACAATAACGTCAGCGTTATCCCTAAAGGCTTAAGCTGGCTCTATTGGTTGTCAGATAAACCAATTGATAGCCCGACAATCAGCAAAGCAAAAAACGTATTAAGCTATGAGCCCGGGAAATCAATCGATGTTAATTCGAGCATCAATAACAGCATCCATCAAGGTAGTCCGCAAATTGCTTTACATAAACTCATCAGCACCAAAAAAACGAACAACATCATCTGGGGCGATGGCCTTGGTGAACCTGTTTTAACAAAAGACAGTAACATCTACCATTTTTACAGCCGTTTTAACCCCGCCTGGAATGATCTGGTTTGGAGTGATGAATTCCCGAAATGGTTGTTGGAACTTACTCAACCTGATGTAGAAAATACAGGTAAAAACGAGCGTCGGGTTTTAAGTAACGAGCAAATAAAACCTATTCAAATAAGCGCTAACAACACAGTCATTAAATCAGAAAACCCGGTTGACATCAGCCACTATTTGTGGATCATATTAGCAATCCTTTTCATTGCCGAACGCTGGCTGGCCACCCGCAATAAAACCGTTTCGGTAAATGCATAATCAGGGCTTACATATCATCAAAAACCTGCGGCGGAAGTGGATAGTTTGCCAGGTGGTAGCCGCTGTCATTTTAGCCTTTGCCATTGCCTTAACGCTTTGCAACCTGTGGTTTGTGTTGAATAGCTTTTGGTTTATGTTGCTGCCGCAGCCTTGGTGGTTATTTTGCTTAACCGGGCTAATATTTACAGGCATTCTGGTTATTCGCCGGCCATGGCAGTTAAGCAACGCACGGGTGGCCGCCTTCATTAACCAAACCTACCCGCAACTGGAAGAAAGCGCAGAGTTGTTTTTAAAACCCGCCGATCAGCATAGTCTTTTGCAGCAACTGCAAGCAAACAAAACCGAAAGTGCTATACAAACCTTGCCCCGCCTGCCTAAACAGTTTTTCAGGCTCTTCAAAGTAGCGCTTATAAGTCTGGGCATAGCGTTTGGTCTTTCACTGCTTACAGAATTAGTTTCCGTAACCCGCATTATTTGTGCCTTGCCTCTGCCTCCGCCACCTCCTAAAACTGAAAACGTTTTACCGCAGGTAGAGGCTGCGCAAGTTACTGTAACTCCGCCTGCTTATACCCATAAGCCCAAACGACAGCAAAATCAATTTGCTTTATCCGTTGAGGACGGATCAATGGTAAAATGGCAGATTGGTACCAACATCGCCTTGAAAAAACTTGACCTTATTTTTAATGGTCGGGAACATATCGGCCTGAAAGCAAATAGTGACGGCAAACAATGGACAGCTACCAAAATCATCACCCAACCCGGCTTCTACCAGCTTAGTGCCGATGGTAAACTATCTGATCTGTACCAGGTAGAAGTGATCAAAGATCACCCACCGCTTATCGTCATCAAATCGCCAAAGCAATATACTTACATTGATGCCGGCGAAACACCGCGGGTAAATTCGGTTGTCAATATCAGCGATGATTATGGCATCGGCAACGCTACAATACATGCCACGGTGGCCAAGGGCAGCGGCGAGTCGGTTAAGTTTAATGAGTTTAGTGTAGGCTTTAGTAACGCCTTTGCATCGCACAATACGCATTACAGTTTAAAGCATTTGTTCGATCTGCCTAAACTGAACATGGAACCAGGCGATGAGCTCTATTTTTATGTGGAGGCCGTTGACAATCATCAGCAAAAAACACGTACCGATGTTTATACCATCACTTTACAGGATACCGCCGCCTTGCTGAGCATGAACGGCCTCATCAATAACCCAAACATTAAGCCCGAATATTTCAGAAGCCAGCGGCAGATCATTATGGATACCGAACTGTTGCTGAAACAAAAAGATACCCTGAGCAAAGAAGCTTTTAAAGCAACGGCCAACAACATAGCAACCGATCAAAAACTGCTGCGTTTACGCTATGGTCGTTTTTTGGGCGAAGAAGATGAAAGCGATGTGGGTGGCGTAGCCGATAACCCCGAACTGAGCAAGGCCGAAAATTTTAACAACACGGCCATGATTTTAGATGCGCTTACCGACAAGCACGACAATGCCGAAGACGCTACCTATTTTGAGCCCGGCACCAAAGCCCAGCTCAAAGCCACCCTTACCGAAATGTGGAACGCCGAACTTCGCCTGCGTTTGTTCAAGCCAAAAGAAGCCCTTGCATTTGAATACAAAGCCCTTCGCTTACTGAAGGACCTGCAGCAAAAATCGCGCGCTTACGTGGCCAAAACCACCTACAATACCACGCCGCTGAAACCCGAAAAACGCCTTACCGGTGAGCTGGATAAGATCATCGGCCCTACCAATAAACAAACGATAAACCCGCCAACGGATAGAGCTACCGCGTTAAAAGCCGCCGCTGCTATATTGGAGCAGATCAAAGCATCAGGCACTTATAGCGATGCCGAAAAGCGCGTGCTAGCTGATACGAGGCAACAAATTAGCCTCAAAGCGGCAAGCGAACCGGGCTTGTACCTGCCAGCCGTAAGCGCTATGAACCGCATACTGGCTAATAACAAACCGCGCTTGCAGGATATTAACCTGGTTGAACGTGCCCTGCAAAAAATGTTGCCCGTGAGCACTATTTTGCCTAAAAATACTTTGGCTGCGCCGGATATGGGTTTATCGAAATATTACTATCAAAACTTAAAAAATCAACAATGATGAGTTGGGAGATGATAGTGATAGGTGTAAGTATTGCGCTGGCGGTTTTCGGGCTTTACAGTGAATATGCGCGTTTTTCGCGTCTTTATTTGGTCTGGCGGATTACAGCGACACTTGTAGCCGTAGTTGCATTAGCTTGCCTGGCGCTTCCGTTAACTTATAAAAGCAGTAAAGGCGAAACGGGGTATCGCAAAATATTATTGACTGAGGGTTTTGATAAAGACAGCTTACAGTTGGGTGTAAACGATAGTGTCTATACATTGGATGCAGCAATTCATCGCCAATACACAAAAGCGGTGTTGCTGACTGATATTTCGCAATTCAATGCCTCTGCATCACTACATATTTTCGGTTACGGCCTCTCAGATACAGACCTGAAGCAACTCGACAATCAGACCATAACCTTTCACCCCTCGCCCCTCTCGCAAGGCATTATTGCCGGCAACTGGCCCGACCGCCTGCAAACCGGCGAACCTTTCATCGCGCAGCTTAAATACAATAACCTTTCGTCAAAAAACCATAAACTGGTATTGAAAGGTTTAAATACTACGCTTGATTCGGTAAATGCACCGGCCAACCAACAAACCGACATCAGCCTAAAAACAAGGCCCAAGCAAAGCGGTAAGGCCGTTTACCATTTACTGGTGATAGCTGGAAAAGACACACTCGAACAGCAAACAGTGCCTTTTGTTATTCATCCCGTAAAAGCGTTAAACATTTTAATGCTTTCGGCTGCGCCGGATTTTGAATTAAAGTTTTCAAAGAACTGGCTTAGCGGGCATGGTTACGGCCTGGCATCCCGTTCAACTATCACCAAAGGCAAATACAGCCAGGATTTTGTGAACATGGAGCAAGGCGATCTCAGCAGTTTATCTAAAACCTTATTCAACAAATTTGATGTTGTGCTGAGCGATGTTGCATTACTGCAAAGCCTGAATCCAACTGAGATATCGTCCTTACAACAGGCCGTCGCACAAAACGGTTTAGGTCTTATTGTGCGGATGGATACCTCGGCCAATAAATCTAAATGGTTGAGTGAGATAAAAGTTAATCAACCGGCAGACAAACAAACATCAGCCACTACCCTACTATTGCCTGATGGTACTAAAACCGGTAAGTTGAGCATCACGCCAACATATCTCATCGCCAATAACAATACCCAAACCCTGGTTACTGACGAGCAGCGCCACGCTTTAGCCCTGAACACGTTAAACGGCGCAGGCAGATTGGTGTTCACCTCGCTGAACAATACTTATAACTGGCAATTAAGCGGTAATAAAACTGATTATGATGCGCTGTGGTCGTTACTTATTAGTAACGCGGCGCGGAAGCAACCCGCGATAGCTAAGTGGCAAATTAAGGGCGATATACCGGTAATAGGTTCGCCGGTACAGCTTGAGCTTGAAACCGGCGGAACTGCTGATCAGATCACGGTAAATGGAGATCGCGCTAGTCCTGAACAAAACGGTGCCGCGCTGTTTAAACATTCCGTTGAATACCGTCCAAATACTACCGGCTGGCAGGAAGCCCGGGCCAATAATGCTGATCTGTTTTGGTGGTATGTTTGGGATAAAAACGACTGGCAGAGCCTGCAGACAGCCAATCATTTAAGCGCGACGGCACGATATGCTAAGGCTCATCAGCCCAATAACTTAACGGCACAACAAATTATTACCGAAACACGGGTAGCTGTGCCTAAATTTTACTTTTTTATACTATTTTTAATGGCGGCCACATTTTTATGGGCCGAAACCAAATTCTTCAATACTTAACACAATTTACATTAACTGAATTATTACTAAACTAACAGGAGGATTAACTTGAGACGTAAAGATTTTCTTTATTTAACCGGTATAGGCACAGGCGCCTTACTGCTGCCTAACCTGGCTGCCCGCGGCCGGTCGATAGACCCCGCCGAGGCTCTGCAGGGAATTGACGTGGCGGTAAAAAAAGCCCTGGCCGATGTGGCCCTTAACAGCGCCAAAGCCGCCGGTGCATCATACGCCGATGTGCGCATCGGTCGTTACCTATCACAATTTGTATCAACGCGCGAGCAAAAGATCCAAAACGTATCTAACAGCGAATCCTTCGGTGTGGGCATACGCGTTATAGCCAACGGCTGCTGGGGGTTTGCCGCTACCAATGATGTAACTAAGGAAGGTATGGCCAAAACCGCGGCCCGCGCCGTGGCGGTTGCCAAAGCCAACGCCAAAATAGGCGGTAAACCGGTTGAACTTGCCCCGCAAAAAGGCTATGGCGAGGTAAGCTGGAAAGCGCCTATTGAAAAAAATGCTTTCGAGGTACCTATTAAAGAAAAAGTTGACCTGTTGTTGGCTGCCAACGCTTTGGCTACTAAAGGTGGTGCCAGCTTTGTGAGTTCGGTTATAGCGATGATCAACGAGCAGAAGTATTTTGCTTCTACAGATGGTTCATACATCGACCAGGATATTCACCGTATATCGCCGGGATTTAACGTTACCAAGATCGACTCGACTTCGGGTAGCTTCCAAACACAATCTGCCCTGAGCGCGCCTATGGGCTTAGGTTATGAGTATTTGATCCCGAAGGAATCTGAAAAAGTAAAAGGTATTGTTACGCGTTACAAACAGCGCTATGATATTTTGGAGGACATTACCCAGGCCGCCAAAAACGTAGGCGAAAAGATAACCTCAAAATCTGTCGAGCCGGGTAAATACGATTTGGTGCTGGATCCATCGCACCTGTGGTTAACCATCCACGAATCGGTTGGTCACCCTACCGAGCTTGACCGTGTGTTGGGTTACGAAGCAAACTTTGCCGGCACCAGTTTTGTAACGCTGGATAAGGTTCAATCAAAAAACTTTAAGTACGGTAGCGAACATGTAAACATTCATGCCGATAAACTGCAAAAAGGTTCACTAGGCGCCGTTGGATATGATGACGAAGGCGTAAAATGCGGCGAATGGGAAATTATAAAAGACGGTATACTGGTTAACCTGCAAGCCATCCGCGACCAGGCCAAAATGGTAGGCCTGCCGGCTTCACAAGGTTGTTGTTATGCTGATAACTGGGATTCGGTACAGTTTCAGCGTATGCCGAACGTGTCGCTCCTTCCGGGCAAAAAACCGCTTACACCTGATGAGATGATAGCCGGTGTAGAGAAAGGTATTTTCATTGTAAATAATGGTTCGTTCTCTATAGATCAGCAGCGCTATAACTTCCAGTTTGGTGGTCAGCTGTTTTATGAAATTAAGAACGGCAAGATAGTTGGCCAGGTGAACGATGTTTCGTATCAGGCCAATACCCGCGAGTTTTGGAACTCATGCGTAGGTGTTTGCGACGAACGCGATTACCGTTTAGGCGGATCGTTCAGTGACGGTAAGGGCCAGCCACAACAGGTAAGCGCGGTATCGCACGGCTCGTCAACCACGCGCTTTAACGGAGTAAATGTTATTAACACTAAAAGAAAGATAGGGTAATTAGCCATGGGAATATTAACTAAAGAACAGGCACAGGCTTTATTAAAGAAAGTGCTTAGCTACTCAAAGGCTGATGAGTGCGAAGTAGGTTTGGGTGGTCGCGTAGGCGGAAACATCCGCACCGCGCTTAATGCCGTATCCACCGCAGGCGAAACAGATACCATGAGCTTATCGGTAAGTTCAACCTTCGGTAAAAAAACAGGTACCGCCAGCATTAACGAGTTTGATGACGCGTCGCTGGAAAAAGTAGTACGCCGTGCGGAAGAGCTGGCCCAACTAGCTCCCGAGAACCCGGAATATATGCCGCTGTTAGGTCAATCTACCTTTAAAGAGGCCATAACTTACAACGAAGCTACAGCCGCCATGACACCCGATACCCGTGCCGAACTGATAGCCCAAAGTATGAAAGCTACCAAAGAGGCCGGCCTGGTACAGGCAGGTTTCCTGGAGAACGCGTCGGGCTTTAGCGCGGTGGCAAATTCAAAAGGTTTGTTTGCTTATAACCGTTCGTCGGGGGTTACTTTTTCGGTTACCACCCGTAATGATGCGGGCACTATATCCGGCTACGCCGCACGTGGTTTCACCGATATCAAAAAGCTGGACACTTACAGCGCTACCAAAATAGCTTGCATGAAAGCCAATGCATCCAAAGAAGCCAAAGCTATTGAGCCGGGCAAATACACCGTTATATTGGAGCCGACGGCAGGCGCTTATATGCTGGAGAACATGTTCCGTTTTGATGCGCGCAGCGCGGAAGAAGGCCGTAGCTTTTTAAGCAAAAAAGGCGGTGGTACCCGTTTGGGTGATCAACTGATGGACGAGAAAGTAACCATTTACTCAGATCCCTTCAACCCCGACCTGCCCGGCAGCACATGGAACGGTGACGGTTTACCGCTAGAGAAAACCTACTGGATAGATAAGGGTGTGGTTAAAAACCTGAGCTACTCGCGCTATTGGGCAGAGAAAAAAGGTGTAAAGCCGGTACCCGGCCCTAGCAATATTATTATGGAAGGTGGCAATAGCAGCATTGAACAGATGATTGCCAGCACCGAGCGTGGTATACTGGTTTCAAGGCTGTGGTACATCCGTATGGTTGATCAGCAAACTTTGCTGTTAACCGGCCTTACCCGTGACGGTACGTTTTATATAGAGAACGGCAAGATCAAACACCCGGTTAAAAACTTCAGGTTTAACGAGAGCCCGGTAATTATGCTCAACAACGTAGAGGCCCTGGGCAAACCCGAGCGCGCCATCAGCGTGGAAAGCTACCGCAGCTATATGATCCCGCCAATGAAAATACGCGACTTTACATTCAGCTCATTATCTGACGCGGTTTAGGTTACAACTAACATTAGAATTAAGACCGGCCTTTGCGCCGGTCTTTTTTTGTTCATGCATTTGTTACATGATTTTAGGCTGAGTACGCTTTTATGTTAATATTGTACTAATAGATGGCGCTTGCCGGACGGTAAATTTGATCAAATCAATTACCACACCAATTATAGGATAGTATATGAAAGAAATTACTCGCCGCTCGTTTGTAAAAACCGCCGGAATAGCGGGGGCCATGGTGGGCATGGGCAGCCAGACCTTCAGCCTTGATCTGGCATCGACTCCAAAACCAAAGAATGCCCTACCCCGCTGGCGCGGTTTTAACCTGCTTGATTTTTATACTTCGCGCCCGCTTAAACAGCCACGCCGCAACACCAACTCGCTCACCACCGAAGACGACTTGAAGTGGATGCACGACTGGGGTTTTGATTTTGTGCGCATACCTGTGCAATACCCTTGCTATGTAAATTTTGATCAGGGCACTGATCGCAACAAACGCATCACCCCCGAAGAGGTTCTGAGCTTTGACGAGCAATCTATACAGGAAATAGAGAAACTGGTTTACCTGGCAATAAAACATAAAATGCACGTGAGTTTAAACCTGCATCGTGTGCCGGGTTTCTGCGTAAACTCAGGCTTTCATGAGCCTTATAATTTATGGAAGGATGATGCCGCTCAGCAAGCCCTTTATGCGCACTGGGAAATGTGGGCAAAAAGGTTTAAGGACGTTTCGCACAAAATGCTAAGTTTTGACCTGATCAACGAGCCTTGCTACCGCGAAGATATGAACGACCAGTTCAGCAAGAAAAGTGCCTTGCCGGGAGAATTATATCGCAAAATCTCTCAAGGCTGCCTGGAAGTGATCCACAGACACAACCCTAAACGCCTGGTGGTGGCCGATGGCAACAATAGCGGCGGCTTTGTAACGCCCGAACTTAATGATTTGAAAATAGGCCAAAGCTGCCGCGGTTACTTTCCGGGACCGGTTTCGCATTATAGGGCGCCGTGGGTGTACAAGAACCCTGATGATGCCCCTGTACCTATTTGGCCCGGCCGTACGGCGGGTAAGGACTATGACCGCAATAGCTTCGTTGAGTTTTATGCGCCGTGGGCGGATTTGGTTAAGAAAGGCGTTGGCGTGCATTGCGGCGAATGCGGCTGCTACCGCGAAACTCCACACAACGTTTTCATCCCCTGGTTAGAGGATATGTTGAGCGTGCTGAAGGAAAATAACATCGGCTGGGCTTTCTGGAACTTCCGCGGGGATTTTGGCGTGCTTGACTCGGGTCGTAAGGACATTGTTTACGAAGATTGGCACGGCCACAAGCTTGACCGCCGCATGCTGGAAATTTTGCAGAAATACTAGCCATTTCAGGCTTGCGTTCTATATGGCTCATGGAAAATTTTAAATTTTCGTGGGCCATATTTGTTTATGGGTAAGGCAATTGTGTAACTTGCAGTACACACCAATATCAACCAAAAACATTACTACTATGGAAAATCGCAGAGGCTTTTTGCAGAAACTGGGTTTAACAGCTTTAGCTTTGAAAATGGCCCCGGCATGGGCCAACCAACCGCACCATCCCACCGAAACCCCATACGAGGGCCCTACCCTACGCGTGGCCATTATGGGTTTGGGTGGCTACGGCACCCGGGTGGCAGGCGCTATGGCCTACTGCAAAAATGCTAAACTGGTGGGCGCTATAAGCGGCACCCCGGCCAAGATCACCAAATGGCAGGGCGAGTTCAATATCCCGGCCAAAAACTGTTACAACTACAGCAATTTCGACGAGATCAAGAACAACCCTGATATTGACGCCGTTTACATCACCACCCCCAACGCCCTGCATCACGACCAGGTGATACGCGTGGCCAAAACCGGCAAACAGGTCATCTGCGAAAAACCGATGGCGCTTAATGCCAAACAGGGCCAGGAAATGGTTGACGCCTGCAAAAAAGCAGGCGTGAAACTACTGGTTGGCTACCGCCTGCATTTTGAGCCGCATACACTCGAGGTCATCCGCATGCGGAAGGCGGGGGATTTTGGGAAGATCAGATTCTTTCAGGGTTTGAGTGGTTTTGTGATTGGCGACCCTACCCAATGGCGCCTTAACAAGGAACTGGCCGGCGGCGGCGCGCTGATGGATATCGGCATCTATTCTATCAACGGTTCGCGGTACATGGTTGGCGAGGACCCTATTTGGGTGACCGCCCAGGAAACCAAAACCGATAACGTAAAATTTAAAGATGGCGTTGACGAAACCATCCAGTTCCAACTCGGCTTTCCCAGCGGGGCGGTGGCCTCGTGCCTGTCAACTTATAACATGAACAACCTCGACCGCTTTTTCCTTGACGGCGAGAAAGGTTATGCCGAACTACAGCCCTCTACAGGTTACGGCCCGATAAAAGGCAAAACCAATAAAGGCCCGATAGAGCAGCCGGTAACCATTCACCAAACCGTACAGATGGACGAGATGGCAGGCATACTCCTGGCCGGCAAACAACCTATTGTCCCGGTTGATGGCGAGGAAGCAGTGAAAGACCTTAAAATCATCGACGCTATTTACCTGGCTGTAAAAACCGGCAAAAAGGTAACGCTAAATTTATAGGGCAAAAGGGCGCAGTGTAGCGGTTTATGCGTAGCACGCTACACTGCTACATTTCGCGCTACAGCTTATTTAGCTATTAATCAAAAGATTAAGTTTACTAGTGTATTAGTACACCGGTACACCCTATCCCCTTTTTCGCAAACGCCTGTATTAATCAACACGCCCCACCAAACCGAAAAAAGCATCAACTTATTAAAACCAAATTAGAGAAAACCTCGCTTTCTAAACATTATTAACCCTTTGAGGAATAATCAGTTAATAATCAAAACTTACCGGCATACAATTGCGTAACTAATAGTACAAACACCTACTGTTAGCGTTAAAATGATCACATCGCCATCTATTTTTGCTCCATTACGCATCACCATAGCGATGATTCTTTTTTTATTTGCCTTTAAAATTGCCTCGCCCTTAATTATTATCAAGTACGATGTTAAAGAACTGAGTTCGGTATTGGCTAATGATGAAACCAACGAGGATAAAAAAGCGGAAACCGAGAAGACGCTTGAAAACGATACTGAGTTTTTGAACGTTAATGAGCCATACGAGGGTTTTACCATATGTCACTCTGCCAATAATTACAATGCAACATACCGGGTAAGCTACACTTCGGCTTACTTTCAGCAAGTTACCATCCCTCCACCCGACTGTAGCTTGTTTGCACTCGCTTAATCAAGCGGCTTAACCGGCCGAATTTTATTTACATACCAACATTTTCCCAATGAAAACAACTACCCTTTTAAAAACGATGGGCATCGTATGCGTTGCCGCTATTACGCTGATCTCAGCATCGTGCAAAAAAAACAATGACAACCTGCCCGATCCGCTTGAGGAAATGATTGACGGGCCCGACGTGCCGCTTTTTGCCTTAACTACTGATAACCGGCTGCTAAAAACCAACGCAAAGGATGTATCTGTAAGCACATCTATAAGCATTACCGGCTTACAAAGTGCCGAAATGATGGTAGGTATTGATTACCGCCCAGCTACGGGCCAGCTTTATGGCGTTAGCAGTAGTAACACCATTTACACTATTAACGCCACCACCGGTGCCGTGCGGGCCGTTGGCGCCGCGTTTACACCGGGTTTAGGCAGCACCAGTGTCGGCTTCGACTTTAACCCGGCGGCAGACAGGATACGTTTAATAACATCAACCGGCCAAAACCTGCGCCTGCATCCCGAAACGGGTGCCATGGTAATGGTTGATGGTGCTATTAACAACGCTGCCAATGCCAGTATTACAGCGGCTGCCTATACCAACAATAAAGGTGGCACTACCAGCACCGTTTTGTATGTGTTAGATGCCGCGAACGATAAATTATACAAACAGGACCCACCTAACGATGGCAAACTAACTGAAGTTGGCAGCATTGGTTTTGATGCCAAGGCCGTGGGTGGCTTTGATATTAGCCCTGCCGGCGCCGCAATGGCTACTTTAAAAAGAGGCGACATTACCAGCCTGTATAGCATTGACCTTAACACCGGTAAGGCCACTCGTGTTAAAATTAGTTTCGGGGTTGATATCATCGGCATCGCTATACCTACCGAGCCCGTTGCTTATGCTGTTAGCGCCAACAACGAACTGGTAATATTTAACCCCATGAACCCGCAACCGGTTACCAAGGCCTTTACCGGCGCTGTTATTACCAATGAGGCTATACTGGGCATTGATTTCCGCCCCGCCACAAACTCCATGTACGCGCTGGGTGCATCAAGCAGGCTTTACGCGGTAAACCTGGGTAGCGGCGCTTTAACGGCTGTGGGCAGCGCGCCTTTTACCACGTTAATATCAGGTACCGATTTTGGTTTTGATTTTAACCCGATGGCTGATAGGTTACGTATTATAAGCAACACCGGCCAGAATTTGCGTGTTAACCCTAACGATGGTTTATTAGTTGCTGTAGATACGCAATTATCGCCGGGAACACCATCAGTAACTGCCGCCGCTTATACTAACAATACAGCAGCGCCAACATCAACCGTATTATTTGATATTGATACACAAACAAGCCGCCTTGTAAAACAGGACCCATTGCCAAACGGCGGTATATTGGCCGACGTAGGTGCGCTGGGCGTTACCGCAACAGCATCAAACGGTTTTGACATAGGTAGTACAAGTGGCACGGCCTACGCGCTGTTAACCGTGGGCGGTGTAACCAAAGTATATACCATAAACTTAACCACAGGTGCCGCGACAGCCGTCGCAACGCTGACCGGGAACGTGAAAGCCTTTACGCTTGGTTTAGGATTTTAGTGACTATTGATTGATTAATGTAAAAAGCCGGGCGTAATGCCCGGCTTTTCTGTTTATGCTCATTTACAAAACTATCGCAAGCCCGTCCCCCGGGGCGCTAAATAAAACTAAGCCGGTTAAACCTACGGACAGCTAAGGCATCTAACAATAACAAGGCATCACACCTTATATCACCCTGAACCTATGCGCATTAAAGTTTATCTATTTGTCCTCATCATACTAACTTTGCCATCCGCGAGCTGTAAAACCGCCCATAAAATTTACATGGACAAAGGTACCCGCTTAAGTAATGGCAGACCCGAACCAATCTTTATCCTCCGGGTAGCCTCTGATAGCACCTATTTTAAGTTTGGCTATTCAGAAGATATGGGGCATCGTTCTCCGTGGTATCAGTGGAAGGATAATGTACCCAATGGAACCTATGAAATTTTTATAAACAACGCATTAATTACAATACAAACGTATAAAAATGGTAAATTAAACGGCCGCGCCTATGGTTACCTGGGGGCTGAAGGGCAATCCGTTACCTATTACAAAAAAGGTGTAGCAACACAATATTTAAGGTATGGACCTGATAAGCGCCCGGTAGTGAAAACTTTGATAGGGAATAAAAATATGCAGGTAGCAACGTACTACCAAACTTCATCTAAAAAAATTTATCATGATTTTTATTTTGAAAATATAAAGTTTCGTACCGAAGGAACAGATTCTTCGGGTCGGGAACTATATTTGGCCGATAGTTATGGCAGGCCCATTGAGTTGATAAAAAAACAAAACTCGCCCAAAAGGCTTACCAAAACTTATAATTATCCAAAAGGAACATTAACAGTGAAGTACAATAAAAATGAAGTTAGCTCATTTGGCTGGCAGCCGGCAAATAAATAAAACCCTTATTACAGATCATTTAAAATGAAGAGACTTACAAACGCCATTGTGCTTATGTTAGCCGGCTTACTTACGTTGAGCTTTGTAGTAAAAAAGCAAAAAACAGAAACAATAAAGTATACCGATGGCTATATTTCGCTGCCCACTAAATGGGATATGAATTTAAGATATACCGTAAAGGTGCCACCCAAAGGCGTTACTACTACCGGCCCCGAAAAAGTAATAGGCTTACAGATATACTTCAAGCCTCAAAAAACAAAAGGGCAGACAGCCCCGGCGCCCAATAAAACTTTATTTACGTTTAATAATGCCGATACTTTAGCTTTTGATGCCAAATTTGAAGCTGTAAAATGGTTTGGCGAATATTATATCGTCGCTTTCCCAAAATATAGCGAGTGGGATGACTTTACACCGCCGTTAAAAGCCGATAACACTTTTGAATACATGCCTATAGTTTTTCATTTTGATACCGCCAAAATAGCGCTTAACCGCCTTAAATTTGATGCTAAGCTATCGGTACCTCATGCGGCTAAGATAAAACGTAATGTGGTGATCTATGCCAGCCATAAATACACTTTTCAATGGAGCGTTCGGTGCTCGTTTTCAAAAGACAAAGGAGTGTTCTACTTTGGGAAATATATAGATTCAGATTAGCCTTTTAGTGTGATATCCTGGTTGATATTGTTACTCAAAAGCAGTCCTGGTAAACCTTGTTCCGTTAAAAACCAGTTTCCTCACTATTCGCCTTTGCTTTTCATTTTCGCCTTTGGCGATAGGTGTATTGTCATCCGTTAAATAAACGATCTTAAGCGTTTGTGTTTTAGGGTCGAACTTAAATTCCTCCAGGTCGCCCATCCTGGCCCCTACAGTTAAAATCGACCTGTCGTTTTGGCCATAGGCTACATCCTCTTCTCCCGCCAGGTTAAAAGCATTGTAGTTAAAATTAACGCTATCTTGCTTAAGTTCAACAACCGCGGCGGTACCGAAAACGCAGGTATTGCAGCCTACCCCATCACCTACTAAAAGATAAAGCTCGCCCTTTTTTGCGCGCAGCTTGTAAATACTATGGTAAGCAGAACCACCCGAGCCCGGCAAGTCACCATCGTCATCATCCTTATTATCGCCATAAACCAGTTGTTTACCGGCCCTGGTTTTGTAATAAACTATATTTGAATAGCTTTGAAAACTTCCGCCGGTGTTTTCATACCAATTAAAAATACGCAAACGCCTATCGTCAGAATATAATTGATCGAAGTGTAACAGGCTATCCAGGTTGTAATTATTAACTTCATTACTTCTAAGTATACGTGCAAGCCGCATACCCACTTCGTAATCGGCATCTCCAATGTCTTCCACAACATTACTGTCTCCGCTAAAATAATTTAAGCCAAGCAGTTTGTTTAAAACATCGTGTAAACTGTCAACCTGTAACAGAAAAGGGCTTGTAGTCTTCTCAGGCAGTGTATGTACCATAGTATCTCTGCTTATAATATCAACCGGCTTTTCCTTAGGTTTAGTTGGCGCGAAACAACCATCAATAAATAGCGAAAATGCCACAATAGCATACAGGTAAAGCAGTCTCATTGGTGATGGTTTAGTTTATGCGGCTTTATATTTATTTACTCTCTGATTTCGCGCAGGCGCACCATTTCGCCGTTAAGGTGATCAACTTTCATCTCAAACGTTGCCTGCCGGCCCGTGCTTACCACTACCGACCCGAGCACACCTGCCAGGGCGCTGGCAGCAATAACCTGGCCTGTGCTTGGCGGCACATAACCTGTAGCCGTAAATGTCAGTTCGCCATTTTCACGCTTCAGCGGTATATAATTGCCGTTGGCAACAACATAAAGTATGCCCTTATGAACCAGCGCATACATTTTGCCGGGACGTATTTTTTTAAAACTGCCCGAGGCTTCGCGCGCTTTGACGATGCCGGTATTTGGGTCGCGGCCGGTGATCTCCAGCTCGCTATCAGGATGCTGATTGAAGAACGATGCAAAATTAAGGTAAACGCCATCGGTAAATGTGGCGGCGGTGTAAATTGGCAATTTGCTTTTCTCCACGCTATCTATATTAAGCACCTCATGGTGGTTCAAAAGCGGGCCTGTACCGGCGGTTAACAAATTACCCGCAACAAAATCGGTAATTAACTGCCTGGCGCCTTTAAGTAAGCCATTGGTAACATCAACACCGCCATTGGTAAATTTATTATCTATGTAGGCCACTTCCTGATATTTACCATTGGTAACGGCATACAGTTTTGCCCTGAAATTAAAATAACCTTTTTCGCTAAATCCACCCGAAATTTCCGAAAACGAGCTTTGGCGTAGCTGGAAAAGTAATTCGCCTTGCTGCGCGGGTTCCTGCACTATCGCGTTAAGCGCTTTGGTCAATTGCCCGGCAAGTGGGCTTTCGGGCACTACCAGTGCCAGGCGGTTAAGCGCGCCTGTTTGTACAAAGCCCATGTGGTTAGTATCCGCGCGCGAATCCAGGAAACTTATCTTAGTGTACAGACTGCCATTTACTTTATTGGTGGGCGTACCCAGGTCAAATTTCTCGGTATGTTGGGCCCGCAAGGCTGTACCGGTTAGTAATATTGATAAGGCTAGGATAAGGTGTTTATGCATGGTGCTAATATATTGATATTGCAACAAAAAAGCACCCCTTTGCAGCGCTGCTTTCACGTGTCCACGCTTTGCATTAAATTATCGGTGAGGGGCATTATACCATTCCAAATATTCGCAATAATACCCCTTCATAGTCATCGCATACTGTTGCGCATAAGCAATCACCCGCTCCTGCCAGCCCTGGTCAAGGCCAAAAGCCATCAGCTCATCAATAGTTGCCGAACCCTGCATGCCGCCGCTGCGTAACTGTGCCGAAGCGGTGAGGGCGGCCATATCGTCTATCACCTGGTACATATCGCGGTAATCCTTCTTCAGCAGCTTAAATTTGATGGTGTCCTTAACGGGTTGCAGTTCCTGTATCACGTACGAGTCGCCGCGGAAGGTGGTCGTGCTTAATAAGGCTGCCGGTATATTTTGCAAGCGTTGTTGGATGCTGATAACCCGCGTTGCTTCATTATCCCATTGTAGTTGCTGCACAGTGGTGTAGGGTAATACCGATGAAGGCACGGCCTGCTTCATATCCAGCAACAAATATCTATGCGCGGTGTTAGTGCTTTTTAGCAAAAACAGGTAGCGCTTTACCCCCAGGCTTCCCGTCCCCGCCAGGCGAAACACGGTGCTGATCACTTCGTAATTATAGGGACCGTCGCTACTGGTTTTTATCCATTCGTTAATGTGCTCCTTCAGTTCGTCTCGTAATTTTTTATCCAGTTTAAAATGGCGTTCATCTTCCAGCGAGAGCATGATGTGTTTTTTATGGCTGATGGTGCGTTTCTTTAACAATTGCTTTTTACCGTTTTTGGCCGCGGCCTTCAAAAAATCGCACACAATGCCTTTGGCGGTACGCGGCTCAATGCTGATGGCTTTACCTTTGGCCAGCGTAGCCGAATAGGTTTTCAAGTACAGTTGCGCCATTTTCATCGCCTTTTCGGCCTCAATGTTCAGGCTGTCAAAAGCAATAAAGATGCTGGTTAACATTCGTGCCAGCTCATAACTGGCCGGGGCCAGCAGCGCTTCGTCAAAATCGTTCAGGTCAAAATAAACCAGTTTGTTGTCGCCTTTATAGCTGCCAAAATTCTCCAGGTGTAGGTCGCCACAGATCCAGGTTAGCGGTGATAGCGGCAGGGCTTCGGCATTGGCCAGGTCTTCATAAAACAGGTGACAAGTGCCCCGGTAAAAACGGAAAGCATTATCGGCCATGGCCTCATACTTCAGCTTTACCATTTCGGGCAATAAGCCGGTATTAAACAGCTTTAAGCGTTCGGCCAGCGTAGGTTTTGCTGCCGCGATAGCATTACCATCGGCCAGCGGTTTAGTTTGTTTATTCATAAGGGTGCGAATGATAACCGCGCAGCCGCCCAAACTGTTTGCAACAAAAAAGCAGCCCCTTGCAGAGCTGCTTTTTGAAGTATAAATAAGGGGTAAATAACTATTTTTTACCGTAACGGCGCACGCGTAAAGCGGCCTGCTCGCGGTGGCCCATAAAGCCTTCGATCTCGCATAAACGCATGGCGTATTCGCCAATAAAGGCACCTGCTTCCGGGGTGCAACGCTGGTAAGTGCAATTCTTTAAAAACTTACCTACCCACAGGCCGCCGGTATAACGGCCGGCTTTGTTGGTTGGCAGGGTGTGGTTGGTGCCAATCACTTTATCGCCATAGGCAACATTAGTTTCGGGGCCCAGGAACAAGGCGCCGTAATTGGTCATATTATCCAGGAAGTATTTCGGATCTTTGGTTAAAACTTCCACGTGCTCGTAAGCCAGCTCGTCAGCCACTTTTACGGCTTCAGCTTCGTCGGCCACTAAAATAATCGAGCCGTTATCGCGCCAGGCCACGCCGGCAATATCTGCCGTAGGCAATACTTTTAATTGCTTTTCAATTTCCGCCAAAGTATCCTGTGCAATTTTTTCTGATGTAGTGATCAAACAAGCAGGCGAAGTTGGGCCGTGTTCGGCCTGGCCTAACAGGTCGGTAGCACATATCTCGCCGTCTGATGTTTCGTCGGCAATAACCAGTACTTCGGTTGGGCCTGCAAACAGGTCAATCCCCACCCTTCCGTACAATTGCTTTTTAGCCTCGGCTACATAAGCATTACCGGGGCCAACAATAATATCAACAGCCTTGATGGTTTCGGTACCAATAGCCATGGCGCAAACGGCTTGAACGCCGCCCAGCAGGTAAATCTCATCGGCACCCGCCAAATGCATGGCGCAAATGGTAGCGGCAGGCACTTTGCCGTTAATTGGTGGCGTGCAGGCAATAACGCGTTTTACACCGGCCACCTTAGCCGTTAAAATACTCATGTGCGCCGATGCCACCATTGGATATCGCCCGCCCGGTATGTAACAGCCCGCGCTGTTTACCGGAATGTTTTTATGGCCCAGGAACACGCCCGGCAAAGTTTCATACTCAATATCCTGTATAGAAGCGCGCTGTTTGGTAGCAAAGTTTTTGATCTGTGTTTGCGCAAATTTAATATCGTTAACCGTTTGCTCGGGCACCGATGCCACGATCTCGGCTATCTGTGCCTCGCTTAAACGAAAGCTTTCCGGCGACCATTTATCAAATTTCTCGGATAACTCGCGCACGGCCACGTCGCCATTTGCTTCAATGTTTTTTATAATGCCGCTAACAATTTCTTTCACTTTAGCGTCGGCTTCCTGCAACTCGGTGTCGCTTTTGCCTTGTTTAATAAATTTTGCCATAATGTATTGATTTCTTCTCTCGGTTTATATTTTTGAATACGTATTCAAAAATGAGGAAAAGAATTGAGAACGGCAAGGGTTTGGAGTGAAAAAATGTAGAGAAGCAATATTTTGCGTCTGCGGGGATATCTGTCTTAAGCATGATTTTTAGGATTTAAAGATTGCAAGATGGAAGCGGCTTATTGCAAATTGATCAGAGACGTAAAATATTGCGTCTCTACGGTTTACCTACTCCCCACCGATCCCCTCACCACCATTTGCCCCTTCACAATAACGGTTTGCGGCTTCTTCAGCTTACCGTTAATATCATCCATCAGCAAAGCGATCGCGCTATCCACCATTTTTTTAACCGGCTGCTGCCAGGTGGTGAGCGAGTATGACGGCCAGGCGGCCATGGCAATATCATCAAAACCAACTATCGAAATATCCTGCGGAATGCGCAGGCCCATTACCTTAATAGCCTCGATAGCGCCCAGGGCGATGATATCATTGGCGCAAAAAATGCAGTCGATCTTTTTGTTGTGCGATAGTACTTCCTGCGCTATGCGGAAACCGCTTTCGAAGGTGTATTCGCCGCTTTCGGTCAACAGCTCAAGGCCTCCCCTTTCATGCAGTACTTCTTCAAAACCCCGCTTACGGTCCAGCGTGGTCGAGGTATCCTGCGGACCGGAAATAAATACAAAGGACCTGTGCCCCTGCTCCACCAAATAAGTAGCTATCTGCCGCGAGGCTAAATAGTTATCGCAATAAACAGCATTGCTTTTGGCGTTTTCAATATAGCGGTTAAACAGTATAACCGGTATTTGCTTGCGCGATAAACGGGTGGCTGCTGATGAGGAAAGCGAAGCGTCGGTAATGATCACGCCTTCTACGTTATAGTCCGTGAGTTTGCCTATTTCTTCCTCCTGAATCTCATCGTTCTCCGAGTCGATGAATATCAAATGATACCCCATACCCGACAGCGTGCTGTAAAACGTCGACAACACATCCGAGTAGAACGGGTTATTAAAATTACGGATCACGATGCCTATCATCCGTGTTTTGCGGTTGCTTAGGCCGCGGGCGATGGCGTTGGGTTGGTAGTTAAGTTTTTCGGCAGCTTCGAGTACCTTTTTCTTCTTCTTTTCAGACACATTGGCCCCACCCGCAAACACCCGCGACACGGTAGACTGCGACACCCCGGCCAGCTCGGCCACATCATCAGATGTGTAAACTTTAAGCGGATCGTATTCGTTGATCATGGGTGTTTTTAAGTTATGGTTGAAAATGCCTTCGGTCAAAAATAGTTAATTTAAACAAGGTGCAAAGCCTTATCGCGCCAGCCTAAAAAACAAATACCCATTGTGGCCGAAACCGCAATGAGTATTGCTACTATTATAAAACCAGATATGAATTTACTTGGTTGGTGTTACCAGCAGCACCTGGCTGGTGTTAGCGCCTTTTACGGGCCAGGTTATACCTACATTCATTAAAAAGTCGCCTTTGTATTGGATGCCTTTTTTGTCGCGCTCTTCAATTTTTTGAACGGTGTAGGTTTGGTCGGCTTTAAGGCCTTTTAGTTTAAGCGTTGTGCTGCCGCGAATGATGTTTTGGCTACCCAGCAGGTATTCGGCCATATTATAACAAATAACGGCTGTGGCGGTGCTTTTCTCATCGGTATACTGTAATGCCGAGCGGTTATCCTCAAACGGCGATACCAAACGGAACAACTTACCCTGCTGCACCAGCGGACGGATCACTTTATACTCAGCTACCTTTTTAGCAGCGGTCGCCATTTCGGCATCGCCCCATTTGCGCAGGTCATCGCCTACGGCTAATACACCGGCTGCAGATACGTCAAATTTAAAATCCAAAGATGTTGGCTGATGCACTTTATTACCTGTAACCCATGATACCATAACGTTGGCCGGCAGCATATTAAGGAAGCCGTACTGGGTAAAGATCCTGTCCAGCGGGTTGGTATTATCGCTCACCCAAACCTGGTCCATACGCGACAGCATGCCCAGATCCACACGCCCGCCACCGCTGGCACACGACTCAAACCAAACGTTCGGGAATTTCCTTTTCAGTTCATCCACCAAACGGTAAAGGTTGGCTATGAAACGGATGCGCACTTCGCGCTGTATCTCCGGGTCGGCCTCTGTCCAGCCGGTTTGCGACAGGTAGCTGTTTTGATCCCATTTCACAAATTTGATGTTATGATCACCTATCAGGTGGGTTAGTTTGCCCAAAATGTGCTGGTAAACTTCCTCTTTAGCGAAGTTCAGGAAACGGCGTCCCGGCATTTCTTTGCGGTTAACAAAATCCAGGGCCCAATCAGGGTGCTGGGTCAACAGCTCGCTCACCGGCACGGCACTTTCAGGTTCTATCCAGATACCGAAATCCATACCCATATCATTGATCTTCTTGATCATCGGCGCCAGGCCGTTAGGGAATTTAGTTTTATCCACATCCCAATCGCCCAGGCCATTGGTTGAGGTGGTGCGACCTTTAAACCAGCCGTCATCTATCACAAATAACTCAATACCTATTTTTTTCGCGCGTTCGGCAAGCTCCAGTTGTTGTGCTTCGTTAACCGCGTAAAAGGTAGCTTCCCAGCTATTGTATAACACCGGGCGCAGATCATTGCGGTGTTTTTCGGGCAGGATATCTTTACGCACGTAAGCCGCCAGGTTTTGCGATGCCGCCTCGGGACCATCATTGGTATAGCCAACCGTAAACTTAGGTGTTGTAAAGCTGGCGCCGGGTTTTAACTGCCATGAACTATCCCAGAAGTTGATACCGCCTAATATCTGCAGGTTGCCGTCAATCATCTGGCGGTCGAATATTAAATTCCAGTTACCGCTGTAGTGTACCGAACCAAAGTAGGTAGCGCCACTGTTTTTTTCGGCATTTTTCGGCCTAACCATAAACCATGGCGGGTTAAAGTTTGATTTAAAACCACGGTTGTGGATGATCTTCTGTCCTTGAGTTAATAAAGTTTTTTGCTCTAAAAACTCGTTCATTTGCTTACCGGCCAGGTGGGTTAGCTCGTACTCATCAGCAGGCAAAACTATACTACCCGATTCCAGGTTCTCAACCTTAATATTGCCTTTAGTGCCGGTGTTTTTTACTACTATCCATTTCTCCATCACATCATATTCAGGCAGCACACGGATGTACGAAACGATCTCCAACGGGTAATGTTCGTCT
This sequence comes from Mucilaginibacter sp. A3364, assembly GCF_059690715.1. Taxonomy (NCBI): domain Bacteria; kingdom Pseudomonadati; phylum Bacteroidota; class Sphingobacteriia; order Sphingobacteriales; family Sphingobacteriaceae; genus Mucilaginibacter; species Mucilaginibacter sp. A3364. Next base: position 1,145,703 of record NZ_JCAWED010000001.1, on the reverse strand, counting down.
TTTTGGGTTAGCTTCAATGTATAGCGGCCTTCGATGGTTACCACCTCGCCTTTTACGTATTGAATATCCAGGTCGCGCACATGGTCGTCAAACACAACTTCCAAAGCTGGTGTTTTAAACGGGTAAGCGCCGCGTACGGGTACTTCTTCTATATTTTCAAACCATTGCGAGTTTTTGGTTTTATACTCAGCCTGTTCGCGCGAGCCATAAAAGCCTACACGCAGGCTACCCGCCGCAGTAACGGTAAGCTGGTAGGCTGATGATTTGGTTTTGATTACCCAGCCTTTAGGATTGCTTAGTTCCTCGATAACATCCGATGCTTTGCCCTGCCCCATGGTTTGCAGGCAGGCCAATAACAGCATTGTAGCGCAAACTGTTATTTTTTTTAGTGATGATTTCATTTGTAAGGGTTATAAATGGTGATGTTTTGGTTTTTATATTTTGAATACGTATGCAATATAATTGATTTTTATGGTATTTAAAATAAATGAAATTGTGTATTGGATTATGGTTAGAAAATATCAGGATCAAGGTGCGGATTTGGCATGAGCACTTACTGTAACGCATGGTCAGGTCGCTTTTAGATGCCCTTCACGCACGTACCTTGCTCCGCGGCGAAGAGCGGGGCAAGGTACGTGCGTGAAGGGCCTAGCGACCGCGCTAAGGGAAGGCCTACGTAATTTCGTCGCATGGAGCCCCTACCCCTCCCAAGGGAGTGAATCGCACTGCTCGGTGGTAGAGCGAATCAGTAAGGCAATATAATTACCGCCCCATTTGTCATCCCCCCGTCAACAATAAATCAACACAAAATAAACACCGGCTTAACCTGTTTATAATATTGTAAGTGCAAGCTTACATTGTGATAAGGTTTAGGTTGAAGCCCCGAAGCTGCAAGAGCAACGGGGCTTTGTTTTTTTAGACCCTACCCGTGCGCCGGATGCTTTTTAAACTGCGAGAAAAGATGATCGAATGTTAGCGTTAGGAAAAGCGCATTGGCATTATCAAACTCATGGCCCGAGAATCGGCCCTGTTGTATATGCAGGTAACTTGCCGAAAACCTTATGTTTTGAACCAGGTCATACCCAAAACCTATGTTAATGCGGTTTTGATTAAAAATACTGGCAGCGCCTTTTACAGCCTCGCCAAACTGTACAAATACTTCGTCTGATACAAACACGGTTACCGGCATTTGAGGTGAGAAAACATGAAACAGCGGTTTGTCTAGCTTCAGCATATAGCTTACCCGCCAGTTGGGTATGTAATCGTCGTTGTATTGCAGATCGCGCAGGCGGTATTCCAAACCCAGGCGGTTGGTATAATTAAACAGGCGCATACTTTGCTGATTATCTACCCTAAGTGTTGCCCGGTATTCTTTTATCCCCTCTGATCGCACCTCGGCCAGGGTATTGTAAAACACACGCGAATTGAAATAGCCCACAGGCGAAAATGATACGTGAGTTGAATGAGAAATATTGTAATTTAACCAGGGACTAACACTAAAAAAATGTGGCGCCGCGAAAAGATCGGTTGTGCCCGCGTTTTGGGTTCGTTTTTGTAATTGCAGTTCCCAGTTAAAACGGTTGTTAAGCGTATCAGCAAACGCTATGCGGCCCCAAAACACGCCGTGCTCATAATTTTTCTGGGCATAACAAAACAAGGTGCCGGTAAGCAACAAAAGGGCTACGGCAATGAGCTTTTTCAATTGTTTAAAGTTTACCAAATAAACTAAAAAAACTTTGATCGTGAAACGGAACAGCAGCTTGGCGAATAGCTTTACATTGATGGCTTGTTTATTATAGCTGCATTGTTACTTTATCAACGCATCCCACAACACTTCGACAGCGTGCAGCGCATGCTTTTGCGTACCGTCCTTTATCTGGTGACGGCAGGAGGTGCCAGATGCGGCAATGATCACATCGTTAGCCAAAGCGCGTACCGTTGGGAACAACACCAACTCCCCTATTTGCTGCGATACTTCGTAATGCTCCTCCTCATAACCGAACGAACCGGCCATACCACAACATCCCGAAGGAATAAGCTTGGTTTTATAGTTGGCGGGGATGCTCAGCGTATCGGTAATACTTTTTTGGGTGGATAATGCCTTTTGGAAACAGTGGCCGTGAATAACTACCTCTTTTGGTTCGGCGGTAAACTGAGCGGCGCTGATAAAGCCGCGACTTGCCTCCCTGCTCAAAAATTCTTCAATGGTAAATACGTTCTTAGATAATTTCAACGCGCCCTCAAAGTTCTCGTGGCGGGCAAGGTCAACGTACTCGTCGCGGAAGGTTAATATGGCTGATGGCTCAATGCCAATCAGCGGAGTATTATCTGTAATTAAGCCTGATAGTAGTTCAATATTTTTATTGGCGATGAGCCCGGCTTTTTCAACCAGTCCTTTTGATAACCAGGTGCGACCGCTTTCTTCATGCTTCGGGATCATCACCTCATAACCCAAAGCTTCTAACAATTGGATGGCTTTCTGACCGATCTCTACATCGTTAAAATTGCTAAACTCATCGCAAAACAGGTAAACCTTGCGGCTTTGCGCTTTGCCTGCGCCGCGCTTGTTGTACCAGTTGCGCAAGGTAACCGGGCTTAAATGCGGCATGCTTCTGTCGGGATGGAAACCTACGGCCTTATTAGCTAATCGCGTTAGCGTTTTGTTATTGTAGATGAGGTTATAGGCCCAGGGTGCTACTGATGCCAGCTTCATCTGTTTGGTAAAATTACCGATGAGTTTGGCGCGGAAAGGCACGCCGTTATGCTTGTAATATTGCTGCAAAAACTCGGCTTTCATTTTGGCTACGTCCACACTGCTTGGGCATTCGGCTTTGCAGCCTTTGCAGCTCAGGCACAGGTCCATCACCTCTTTAATTTCGTGGTGATTAAAGGGCTGTTCATCCGCTTCGTTGCTTAAAAACTGGCGCAGCACATTGGCGCGGGCACGGGTAGTATCCTTCTCGCGACGCGTAGCCATGTAGCTTGGGCACATCACGCCCCCGGTTATCTCGCTTTTGCGGCAATCGCCCGAACCCGAACATTTTTCAGCCAGTTTTAAAATGCCGCCTTTGCCCGAGAAATCGAATATCGTTTCCTTCGGCTTTTGATGCACGCCAACCTTCCACCGCAGGTTATCCTCCAGTTTCGGCGCGTCGGTTATCTTCCCCGCGTTGAAAACACGGTTCGGGTCGAATATATTTTTTACCTGCTTCAGCAGTTCGTAGGTCTCATTACCTAGTAGCGACGGCACAAATTCGCCACGCAAACGGCCATCGCCATGCTCGCCCGAAAGTGAGCCATTGTATTTTTTAATGAGAACGACGGTTTCTTCTATAATCTGGCGGAAAAGCTTAACACCTTCCTCGCTTTTCAAATCTAACACCGGTTCAACGTGCAGTTCGCCGGCCCCTGCGTGGGCATAATATGAAGCGCTCACGCCTAATCGCGCCAGCAGATCTTGTAAGTCTTGAATATAAGCCGGCAAATCCTCGGGCGCTACCGCGCAATCCTCTATCAGGTTAACGGGCTGCTTATCGCCGGTTATGTTGCGCAGCAGGCCCAGGCCGGCTTTACGCACGTCCCAACCGTAAACAGTGTCTTTATTGTACAGCACCGGGTAGGCATAGCCCACTCCCGCCGCCTGTAAGGAAGCGATTAGTTCATCAGCCCGGGCTTTAACCTTTTCGGGGGTATGTTCCATAAATTCCACCATCAAAATTGCCTCCGGATCGCCTTCAATAAAAAAACGGTTCTTGTGGTATTCGGGGTGGTTAATGGTGAAATCCATGATGTATTTATCCACCAGTTCGGATGCCATGGGCTTGTGTTTCAGCGCCAGCATATTAGCCGTCAACGACTCCTGGATACTATTGCAATGGATGCACACTAAAGCCGTTTCAGCAGGCGGTATGTTTAGTAGGTTCAGTTTTACTTCGGTAATGAAAGCTAGTGTACCTTCGCTACCGGCCAGTAAACGGCACAAATTAAACGGCGCGCCGTCCGCACTGAAAGGCTGCGTTTGCAGCAGGCTATCCAGCGCATAGCCATTATTGCGGCGCGTTACGGTAGCTTTAGGGTAGTTTTTATGGATGAGAGCCTGGTTATCTGTATTTGATAAAAGGCTTATTAAGTCGTTTTGTATTTGTTGATGCAAAGGGTTTGCTGTCGCAATACCATCAGCATTGAAAACGGCCTCGCTGCCATCGCTTAGCAAAACTTTGGCTTCTAATAAATGATCGCGCGCCGCGCCCCACACAATGCTGTGCAAACCGCAGCTGTTATTGCCCACCATACCGCCTATCATGGCGCGGTTGGCCGTCGAGGTCTCCGGACCAAACATCAGTCCGAACGGCCTTAAATGCGCGTTCAAATCATCGCGGATAACGCCCGGTTGCAGGCGCACCCATTTTTCTTCTTGATTAACCTCAATAATGCCGTTAAAATATTTAGAAATATCAACCACCACACCGTTACCCACCACCTGCCCGGCCAATGAAGTACCGGCAGCTCGAGGGATAAGCGTTAGTTTATGTTGGTTAGCGAAGCTAATGAGCGCCTGCACATCGCCCACGTTTTTTGGCAGGGCCACGGCCAACGGTTTCTCCTGGTAAACAGACGCATCCGTTGAATAAGCCAGCAATTGCGTTTGGTGCTGTGCCGAACTATCAAAATACAGTTCGCCACCAAACTGGGCAGCTACGGCTTTAAACTCATCTGTTAAAATAGGCTTCACCATACAAACGTGGGAATAATTATTTGGATGTAAAACGGCTAATTACACATTTAGCTCCCTGCCGCGGGCCGTAATGGGCCATTTGGCTTTGTATTGCGCGTCCTCGATCACGTAGGCGTTATCGTACTGCGCCACGGTTGGGCAAATGTGGATGGGGACGGCATAAAGCTCGTCGCCTATTTTGTACCCGTGATTTTCGCCGGCGATGATGGTCATGTGTTCTTCGCTGTGGCTGTAGGCTTTGAGCTGCGGCGCGTTCAGGAAATATACGCGGTGCTGCAGATCGTTTTCGCTACTAATAGATTTATGGCCAAGGTCAATACAGATCTTACCCGGCTCGGGCAGCGATACCACACGGGTAAGCACCAAAGCGGCACAGTCAAATTTTTGTTCGGGGATGTTATCGCTGTAACCTTTGTCCCAAAACACGAAGGTGCCGGGGGCCAGTTCAACGTTCTCGCGCTTAGCGTGTATAGCAAATGTTGGCGAACCACCTGCTACCAACAACGGCAGCGGTTTACCTTGTTGTTTTATATCCTGGCGGAGTTTTTCTGTAGTGGCGAAGGCTTTTTCACAAACTTCAGTACGTTCATTAAAGTCTATATTGTTGATGTGCCCATCATAAGCATGGAGGCCTTTAAATTCCAAACCGGGTAGCTGACCGATAAAGTCTATCAATTCTGACGCTTTTTCGGGAAGGATACCGGTGCGGTTCATACCTACGTTAAGGTCAATGAACACCGCGAGTTTGGTATCTGCCGCCAAAGCCGCGTCACTCATCATTTGTGCCGATGCGGCGTTATCAACCAGGCAAGAAAATTTAGTGTTGGGATAGGTAGCCATTAACGCCAGCAAGCGCTGCACTTTAACGGCGGTGGGTTGGTAGGCCAGCAAAACGTCGGCAGCTTCTACCCTGCCCAGCATTTCGGCTTCGGCAATGGTGGCGCACTTGAATTTGGTGATACCGGCGTCTATCATCAGCTTACTTACATGTGCCGACTTATTGGTTTTTACATGCGGGCGCAGCAAATTAACATCGCCCGCCATTTGTATAACACGCGCAATGTTTTGCATTACCCTGTCGGCATAAACCAGCAAAGCCGGGCTATCAATATATGCCGAATTTTCAACCCTATACCAATCCTTCATCGCTATAAAAAATTAAGCCTGGTAAGCTACCGCTGTTTGTTTTGATTCGCCTAAACCTTCAATACCTAGTTCAACCACATCGCCAGCTTTTAAATAAATAGGCGGTTTAAAGCCCAGGCCAACGCCATGCGGGGTACCGGTACTGATGATATCGCCGGGCATTAAAGTCATAAACTGACTCAGGTAATGCACCAAAAACGGCACGTTAAATATCATTTGGGCCGTGCTGCTGTTTTGTAACAATTGGCCGTTAACTTTTAACCACATTTTCAGGTCGCTCACATCGCCGGCTTCATCAGCCGTCAACACGTACGGACCAAGCGGCGCGAAGGTATCGCAGCTTTTGCCTTTTACCCACTGTCCGCCGCGCTCCAGTTGAAATTCGCGTTCGCTGTAGTCATTGTGCAAAACGTAGCCGGCCACATGCTCCAAAGCATTTTCTTCGCTAACATATTGTGCTTTCTTGCCTATAACAAAGGCAAGCTCTACTTCCCAGTCGGTTTTCACACTGTTTTTGGGGATGATGACATTGTCGTTCGGTCCGCATAAGGCTGAGGTTGCTTTAAAGAACACGATCGGTTCGGCAGGGATTGCCGCGCCGGTTTCGATAGCGTGATCGCGGTAGTTCAGTCCGATACAGATAATTTTGCCCGGGCGTTTTACTGCCGCGCCTAAGCGCATCTCTTCGCCCACCACGGGCAAGTTAGCATTCGCTGCCACGAACGCCGCCAGCTGCTGCTGGGCATCGCCCGCGAAAAAATCCTCATCATAATCCTGCCCGAAAGCAGATACGTCATACTTTATATCGTTAATGATGACACCGGGTTTTTCTTTTCCGGCTTCGCCAAATCTAAATAACTTCATTTATCAGTTTTATCAGTTCGTTTTTAATCGTGTCTTCGGCATTGGTTACCAGCATACTGGTACGACCGCGCCAGGTTTCGTATCCGCCGTTGCTAAACTCATGCTCGGGCGGTACATAGCCCGCGTTGCCATTGGCCAGGCATATGGTAAAGTAATTTTTTGTGGCCGATTTTTGTTTGAGCCACAGCCCCGTTTCGGCAAACATTTCGGCACCCAGGGCTCCTATTACGCCGCTGCCTACTTTAATAGTCTGTACCGGGAATTGTAATTCATCAGGCAGGTCGTTCAACAACACCTGTTCGCGGGCGTAAAGTTTGGTGAGGCCGCCTTCGTCAATATGGCCGGTTTGCAGACCCTCGTAATGCGTTTGGGTCACTATGCGTTCGGCTTCAGCCAGTTCGCGAGCATCTGGTTTGCGTAGCGTTAGCGGCAGGTCGCTGTAAACAGCGGCCAGTACCGGTTGCTCTTCCCAGGTAACGCTTTGTATTTGTTCGGCCACTTTTTGGGCGATGTCGCCGCCTATCAGTTCGCTCTTTTTAAAGTTTTCGCGGGGATAGCGGTCGGGGTTCCTGAAATCCCAGATATTGATATTGCCGCTGGTGCCATTGCTCATCATACCGATGAAATCATCGCCGGCGTTCAACTTCGCTTTCAGCTGCGCTGCAAAAACGCCAAAATAATCGGCAGATATTGTGCCGTTATCCCAATCGCCCACATAATGCAGCGAATAGTTGGCCAGTACGCTTATCCATTGATCGTCGGTGCCTTTTATGGCGAGGAAACCTACCTGCGGATCGATATGACCGCTCATTTCGGCTATCATACGCTCGGCACCGAAAGGGTTAGTTTTTACACCATCGGCTTCGCCGTTTACGGGGTTTACCGGCACGTAGTCGACTTTCATGGTGTAACGGCGACTCAGTACATGTTCGGGCACATCAACAGCGCCCCAGGCTATTTTAGCGGGGCGGATATTTTGTTTGGCCTGCATCACGGCTTTTACAATTAAGGCAGGCAGCTTGCCGCGGTATTGCAGATCGGCCGCGCCCAGGTAAACCGCCGCTACCGAACCACCGGCATGGGTATGTGTGCTTGAAATTAATATGTTTTGAGGTTGGATACCGGTTGCCTGCTGAATGTCGGCTTTAACAGCGTCCAGAAAATCCTTAGGCATTACGCAGATGTCAACTACTACACTCGCTACCCACACATCGCCCTGCTGTAACACGACCGCCTTGGCATATAGCGGATCGTGAATATACTGTGCGTAGTGCGCCACAAAATCACCGTTGATGAACGTGCCTAATGGCGGTGTAACATCAACTTGAGCGGCTCCGGCTTGAAATTGCTGACTGGCTGTGCTCATTACCTTAATTATGCCCAGGCTTTACGAATAAACCCAAGCCAGTTTTTACTGAATATTTTCTCAATATCGCTTTCCTTGTAACCGCGGCGCGACAGGATCTCATTAAACTTCTGCAGATCGGCAATGGTGTTCAGGTCCCATGGCGATTGCTCGGTACCGAAGATGCCGTCCAGGTCGCTGCCAATGGCAATGTGATCTGTGTTGCCGGCAATCTGGCAAATATGATCCCAGTGCTGTACTATTTGCTCCAGGCGGATATCCAGCTGCCATGGGTCGGAAACGGTATCGATAAAACGGATGTCCATCGCCCAGCAATCAAACATAGCTCCTATCACGGCGCCGCGCCCTATCAGGCGTTTTATTTGTTCGTCAGTTAGCTGGCGCTGGTTAGGCACAAATTTGCGCACGTTATGGTGGCTGGCCCAAACCGGACCGGTATAAATATCCAGTGCTTGTGTAAAGCCTTCGTCGGTGAGGTGCGTAACGTCCAGGATCATGTTTAGGGAGTTCATCTCTTTCAACAGCTCCACACCTTTATCGGTTAACGGGCCTTCCATCTTGGTGCCCGGCGCATAACGGCCCGGCCCGAAGTGTGAAAGGCCCATAGCGCGTAATCCGTAATTGTAAGCTATATGCAGGTAGTCAATATTCACTAAGGAATCAGCACCTTCTAAACTTAATATATAGCCAACAGGCTTGGTATTATCAGCAATGGTCAGGTCATCCCAAAGAGCAAGGTGCGCATCCAGTTGGGCAAGGTTGGTTATCTGCACCATTTCGCCCAGTTTTTCCATTTCGCGGTACCAGCAAAGTTGTGCCTGCGTCATGGCCCAGGCCTGTTGCGGCGAGTTCCAGCCTGCTAAAGCGCTGCCCGGCGGGGTGTAACGCGCCAGTTGGGTGGCTACCACCAGGCCTACGCGGCCTTTACGCAGTTCGGGCAGGCAAACGGTGCCTTTGCCGCGGTCGGGTTTGTCGCGCATGTGCATTTCGCGCTGGCGCAGCTCGTCCATAGGGCGGCTCAGGTCGCGGTTCCACTCAATGGCGTTCATGGCCAGGTCAAGGTGGGCATCAACTATAAATGGCTTTTGCATATTATTTGCTTACGTTATCCTGCGTGTAATTAAACGGATATTTAGCAATGATAGCCTGTATTTGGTAGCTAAATTTATCCATCAGGGCGCGCCAGTTATCTACCTCATCAGTGGTATATTGGTAAAAACCTTTTTGGTTTTGCATACCCTGGCTGCCGTCTTTTACAATTTGTTGCATAAAATACGGCAATTGTGTGTCTTTTGAAAGGTCTGGGTTCAAATCCTTCATCACCATGCCATAAGCGTAGGTGCCCATCAGGTCCATGTAACGGCAATTACCGCAAAACGGCAGGTAGTAACCCGCATCGTTGCGGCAGGCACGGTCGATATCTTCAACCGAAGCATAACCATTATCCACCAAAAAGCTGGCCTCGCGGGCCATGGCGCTTACCAGACGGCTATGTATACTGTCGTTTTTTACAATATAGGGGTCCTTATTCCAGTTTGCTTTTGCTAACGCGACAATGTTATCGGCTGCGTTTGTATCGCCTGCGGCAGATATCACTTCAAGGAAATAAGTAGTGTGTACAGGCTCTGTCCAGTTTAAGCCTACCAATCGCGAAGGGTTGATGGTATCGCAGGCCAAAACGTTCAAACCTATGCTTTGAGTATTGATGGCGATGATCACATCATCGTCAACCACAGCGGTCAATTGCTTTAAAACGTCTTTTTTCAGGTCTACCTTTTCATGGGTGATGGCAATGGCCAAGCATGCGTTTTGATGATCGCCATAATCTGCACGAACAGCTAACAGGCTATTGTTATTCGCCTCGGCGAAGGGCTTAAGGCGCTCACGCAAGTCATCCACATCGTTGGTTACCACGGTAAGCTCATGCCCCGCTTTAAGCAGGCAAATGGCTGTGGTGGCAACAAGGCCGGCATCACCGACCAATAAAACCGGATCTGTATTTTTCAAATTCTTCATTCGGTTCAAGGTTCCGGGTTTATTTTTCTATGTTTTGTAAAACAAGGTTTACTTTTTCAAGCGCCAGGTCAATATCAGCATCGGTATGTACGGCGCTGATGTACCACAGGCCACGGCCAATTACGCGGATACCTTCGTCATGCAAACCGGCGATGAATTTGCCTAGCTTGGCTTTGTCGGCGCTTAGGGTTCCTCTAAAATCGGTCACCTGAGCGGCATCAGTAAAGGCAGTGTTAAGCATTGGCCCCATACCTTGTACCAATAGTTTATGTCCTGTCTTCTCAGCAGCTTCCTGTATCCCCGCCATCAGCTTTTTACCCAGGCGGAACATGCGCTCGTAAGGTTGCTCGCGTTGCAATACCTGTATGGTAGCTAAAGCCGCGGCTACGGTAGCGTTAGCAGCATTCATGGTACCGGCGTGTATCACTTTGGCATCTACTATCAGCTGCATAAACTCCTGCTTGCCTACAATGGCGCTTATCGGCGCGCCGCTGCCTATGGCTTTGGCGTAGATGGCCAGATCAGGGCGTACGCCGAAGTACTGCTGCGCGCCACCTAACGAAAGGCGGAAACCGGTGATCACCTCATCTAAAATAAAGGTGATGTTATGTTCGGTACACAAATCGCGGATGGTTTGCAGGAAACCTTCCTGCGGCGGTATGCAACCGCTGTTGCACATTACCGGTTCGGTAATGATGGCGGCCAGTTCGTCTTTATGTTTAAGTACGGTTTTCTTTAGCAATTCAGCATCATTCCATGGGATGATGATAAACTCATCTTTGCTACCTTCGGCCAAACCGCCGCTCCATGGGTACACGTTTGGTTCTTCGCGGCTACCCAAAGCATCTGCCGAAGGCGTAGAAATACCCCAGCAAACATTATCAAGCCAGCCATGGTAATGACCCTCAAAACGTAAAAACTTTTGCTTGCCCGTTTTAGCTCTTGCTACGCGGAAAGCCGTATGGATAGCTTCTGATCCATCCAAACAAAAACGCATCAGATCAGCAGTTGGGATAATTTCATTCAGCTTTTCGGCCAGTTCAATTTCACGGATGTGCTGACCGGCGAATAACTGACCTTCGGCGGTATATTCATTTACAGCCTGTAGTACTTCGGGGTGCGAGTGACCTAAGATCAGCGGACCCTGGCTCAGCGTAAAATCCAGGTATTCATTACCATCCACATCATAAACCCTGCTGCCTTCGCCGTGCGAGTAAAACAGCGCGTGCGGATGGTTATATTTCCTAAACTCGGAAGAAACGCCGCTTGCCAATACTTTTTTGGCACGCTCAAGTAATTGTGCCGACTTATCATAACTCCTGGTACTCATTATGCAATAACTGTGGTAGATGGTTTAAATTCTGGTTTATCTGCAACCGGGGCCGGGTATTGGGCCGCCAGTTTAAAAATATCTTCGTTAAATGCCGCGAAGGCTTCTTCCCATTCCAGGGCTTCCTGTGCGGTGTAGTTATATAGGCCGTTCAGATTTTGTATACCGCGACCGTTCTCTTTTACAATGCGCTGCATTACTTCAGGCACGGCATCGGTATTAGATAGCTGCGGGAAGAGGTTTTTGAATATTTCGGTATGGTCTGCCAAGCCTTCGTAATCAATGCGCCTGAACAAGCCCATCAGCGTTATCCACGAACCTACACCATAACGGATAGCCTTATCGGCATCGTCCATATTGGTTTTGTTTTGGTCGATAAGGTGGAACAGTTCGCGGTACATGGCATACATCAGCCTGTTGGTAATAAAGCCTTTTATATCCTTACGCAGCAAGGTTGGCTCCTTGCCCCATTTGTGGGCAAGGGTAAATACACTATCGGCATGGGTGGCATCCGTAGCTTCGCCGCAGGTTATCTCTAAAAATCGGGTGGCGTAGGCCGGTTCGGCAAAGTGTATGCCCATAAACCGCTCGGGGCCGCTAACCAGTTTTTGCAAAATAGTTATAGCAATAGCCGATGTGTTGCTGGCGATGATAGCATCGGCCCCTACCACATCGGTAATTTTTTTGTATACCTGCGTTTTGATGTTAATGTCCTCAATAACGCACTCCATTACCAGGGCGCAGTTGGCCAGTTGGTCGTAGTCCATGGTAATCTCCAGGTTATTTAAGCAAACCTCGGGCGTGTAATTTAACAGGCCTGCGTGTAAGCAATTATTTAATTGCTCTGCAATGCGCTTTTCGGCTTTGATGTAGTCGTCTTCTATAGGCGCTAAGGCTATTACGCGGTGACCCGCAGCCAGCAGTGATACAATAATACTGCTGCCCATCAACCCTATGCCAACAACGCCAACCTCAATTTCTGCAGGATCTGTTTTTAACATGGTGATGTGTTTAGGCAGGAAGTTTTACAATGCAATCTATCTCAACTTTCAGGTTTTCGGCCAGTACGGATTGTACGGTAGTACGTGCCGGTTTAATACCTGTAAAGTAAGTGGCGTATACCTTATTGTAGCGGTCAAAGTCAGCAATATCGGCTAAATGGGCCGTGCATTTAACTACATCGTCCATGGTAGCGCCGGCGGCTTCTACTATAGCTTTAATATTATCTAAGGTGCGGGTGGTTTCTTCTTCTATCGTTCCTAAAACAAACTCAGACGTTCTGAAATCAACAGCCGCTTGTCCGCTTACAAATAAAAAGCCGTTTACTACTACTCCGTCTGAATATGCGCCTGTATCAAACCCTGCCTGGCGGTGTGGGTGTACAATTTTTTGTTTGCTCATTGTTTATGTTTTGTGGGTGTAAAATAGTATTGCGCTACAGCACAAACTCACTAAATCAAAAGTAAAGGCAGGCCGATAAGTTTACTATTACTTTTGTATGAATTACTAATATTATTTTTCATAAATAAACTGATATACTGGAAATATTAGAATAAATACATTAATGTTGTATTAATAACAGCGTAATAAAGTTTGCATGAAAGCAATAGAACAAAGGTTGCCCCAGGATTTTGATAAATCGTTTGTGGTGTTTCGCGAAACCGGGAAGTATTTTCCGTGCCCATGGCACTTTCATCCTGAGTTTGAGTTAGTTCTGATCCTCAAATCAACAGGGCGACGCATGGTGGGCGACCATATTGGTTATTTTGATGAGAACGACCTGGTTTTTATGGGATCGGGCCTGCCCCATGTATGGATCAGCGATGATCAATACATCAATGGCGAAGCCGATCACCAGGCCGATGCTATTGTGATCCATTTTATGGATAGCTTTTTGGGAGATAAGTTTTTGAGCATCCCGGAAATGGAGAATTTTAAAAATATTTTACGCAATTCATCGCGCGGATTGGTATTTCATGGCGAAACCCGCGAACGCATCAATACCCTTATGAAAGGTATGGTGACCATGAGCGGCTTAAAACGCCTGTCGGCCCTGTTCGAGATATTCGACCTGCTGGCTAACTCTACCGAATACGAAACATTAGCCAGCCCGGGCTATACGCAGGTTGAGCTTAAGGCATCGGACCGTTTTGGTAAAGTAACCGAATACATTATGCGTAATTTTGATAAGGAGATAACCCTGCCCGAAGTTGCATCAATAGCCAACATGGCGGTTACTACGTTCTGTAATTTTTTTAAAGATCATTTCCGCGTTACGTTTGTGGAGTATTTAAACACGGTACGCATCGGCTACGCCTGTAAATTACTGGCGGATGATGACCATAACATTGTGGAGATAGCCTACGAAAGTGGCTTTAAAAACCTGGCCAACTTTAATCGCCAGTTTAAACGGCTGAAGAACATGACCCCAACGGAGTATAGAAAAACAATAGGCGCTTAATTAAGCGCCTATTTTGTTTATGAGATGTTCGTTTTGGTGTGCGATACTTACCATGCCGTCCACCCACCATCAACAAACAGGTTTTGGCCGGTGATGAATGAAGATGCATCGGATACAAAAAATGATACCGCGCCGGCAATTTCTTTCTGCTCGCCTACCCTGCCCATAGGCACTTTATTGTTTAAGCGTTCAACAAACTCGGGGTGGTTTTGCTTAACCGGCGGACTAGGAAAAGGCCCCGGCGATATACAATTACAACGCACACCTTTTTTACCGTAATGCACCGCCAAATAGCGTGTCATCTGTACGATACCAGCTTTGCCAACGCCATACTCAACCGGGTTAGGGTTCATAGGCGAATGGTATACGTTTGGATCGGGCGATACAGAACCGTACATGCTGGAGAACAGCACAATGCTGCCGCCGCCGGCTTCGGCCATCAGGTTACCAACCTCGCGGGCCAGTAAAAAGGTGGAGGTCAGGCCAACGTGGTTCACGTTATCAAAATCTTCTTCGGTCAGATCATCAAAACGTTTTGATGTGGAACCGAAAGTTAGTACCACAAGCCCTTGCGGCGTGCCGCGCTCGGCGGCATACTTAGCTACAAATTGTTTAATGGCTTCGCTGTCGCGAACGTCGAGTCGGTCGCCGGTAATGCTGTCGTTATTTAATGAATGGGCAAAATCCTGCGCGCGTTCTTCCAGATCGGCACATAAAACTTTGGCTCCGGCTTGTAGCAATAGCTCTACAGTGGCCTGGCCCAGGTATCCGGCACCGCCAATTACCCATACGTCTTTGCCTTTTAAGCTTAATATTTGGTTGGTAATTTCCATTGCTCTGTTTTATTAGGCATTTAAACCGCCGTCCATCAATATATTTTCGCCGTTGATATACTCGCCCGCCTTTGATGCTAAAAGCACCACCAGGCCCTTAATATCATCGTTATTGGCCATGCGTTTTAATGGCACCTTCTTGGTATAGTTCTCTAAAAAGCGCTCAGGCTGATTGTTGAATAAACCGCCGGGGCTAATGGTATTTACGCGGATATTTTTACCCGCATAATTTTGCGCCATAAAACGGCTCAGGTTGATCAGGCCGGCATTGTGGAAGAAATAATCGGGCGGCAGGCTTTGCGGCATATCGGTACCTTCATAATTCGAATAATCCGGACCAAACATGCCCATCATCGAACTGATATTGATAATAGCACCGCCGTCTTTATTCAGAGCTATTAATTCGCCCAGCTCGCGCAAAATATCCATCATACCGGTGGCGTTAACCGCCATTGACGCCGCGAAATCCTCGATAGGCGCGTGGTAGCTTTTCATGGTACGGGCCACCGAATTATTTACAAAGCCATCCAGCTTACCGAATTTTTCCATGATGGTTTTGCTTAGTTGCAGCACCGATTCATGGTCTCCCTGGTCAACTTGTAAGGCATGTACATCCAGTCCGTTATTTCTGAAGTTTGCGGCCACTTCTTCCAGTTTTTCTAAATTCCGCGAAGCGATAATAACCGTGGCACCTGCTTCTCCGAGGCCCTCGGCAATACATTTACCGTAGTTTCCGGCCCCACCCGATACCAGGATCACTTTTCCCGTAAGGTCAAATAATTGTTTAACGTTCATTGTTATTTTATGCTGATAAGCTTGCCGCCCTGCTTTAAGCTTTCGTTGCCGGCAATTAATGTTTTAATGATCTGTTCTGTTTTATAAAATTCAAGGCGAGGTTTCCCCTCGTTAACCGAGCGGATAAACTCGATGATGTTATCCCTGAACATGGCGTACGAGTTTTTAATATCAATAAAGCGCCATGCCTTTTGGCCGTATAAGGATACCTGGAAGGTACCGGCAATGTTCATCATCAAGTGCACCGTAAGTTGCGGACCGGTTTCAAAATCTATCTTTACTATCGCTGCACCTTCTTTGCCCACGTTTATTACGCTTACAGGTTTCGGGTCGTCTAATAAAGAAAAAATGCCTTCCAGCATGTGTACGCCATATTTTGTCCAGTCCTTCACCCCTACGGCGGTTACCAGTTCCAGTTGGCCCAATGAGCCTAAATCTGACTTGGCTGCCATGATCTCACTAGCGTAACGCTGCGATGAGCATGACATGATGAATTTGCCGTTGGCTATTTCATTGCGAAAATAGTCCAGGTGCTCCAATGTATCGCACAAAGGTTTATCAATAAATATCGGCAAACCAGCATCTATATAGGGTTTGGCCCATTCTACGTGGTTTTCGGGATCATCGCGGCAAAGCAGTACGGCGTCAACAGCTTGAATCATTTCTTCGGCTGTATCGGCTACGTTTTCAATGCCGGCGCTGCGGGCAATAAGTTCAGATAGTTTTCGGTCCTGGCTTAAAATGTGGGTTACTTTCGCCCCCGGCAAACCCAAGGTAGCCTTATTGGCCTGCAGGTAAGCAGCCACCGCCGGGAAACCCAGTTCAACTATCGCTTCGGAATTAAATTCACCGTTTATAATGGCCGACCACGACGTGGGATGCGCGTTGCCGGGGCTCATGCCTATTATACCAATTTTTATCATTTGTGTATTTGTAGTTCTGTTATTTCAAATCTTTTAAAGCCACTTTGGCCAAGTAGATGGACGTTTTACCTTCATGCGATGAGTAGTAACCATACCATAGCTGTTTTTTGTAGATCAGCAAACCCGGGTAGCTGCAATCGCCGCCACTTTCAGGCAAAGTGATTACCCTGCTGATGTTACCCTTCAGATCGCTAATAAAGATAGCTGATTTATGGTTGATTGCTTTAAGCGCCAGCGCTTCATCAGTCGGGTAAAGCCTTGAGCCTATCAGCAGCGTTTTGTTATCTAAAAATATAAAGTTGGGGCCGCCTACGCGTTGGCTTAGTTTGTTTAGTTCCCAGCTGGTGTAGGGTGCTTTTGCTGTCGCGATAACGCCCATTTTGTCGCCCTGCTCGCGGCGGATCAATACGTAGGCGTTTCCTTTTGTATCGAAGCGAACGGTTGATTCATTCGGCGCGCCGTCAACCGGGATCTGCGATACATTTTCGAATGCGTGGCCGTCTTTGGTCTTCACCAAAAACACAGTGCCATTTTTATAGTCGATAGCATAGCCGGTGCCTTGGTTCCAGGTAACACGCCATACCCAGTCAGAGCTTGATGCTATTTTAGGATCAACGCTTGATTCTGTAGGAGTTGAAAAATTTTCGCCGTTTTTGTCAGAGAAGCTTACCCATGGTTTACGGGTGGCTACCTTGCCATCCTTATAAGTTTCCACATCAATTAAAACCATCAGGCGGCCATCAGGAGTCAGGGATATTTTAGGATCACGCAGGTCAAGGCCCTCCATGGTGAAAAAGGCGGCGCTTTTCCAGGTTTTACCTTCATCGGCTGATACAATTACACGGGCGCTACCTTTTGGCCCCGACATGTGACCCGGCGCTTCGCGGAAGGTTACGTAGAATTTGTTTTTGAATTGTATCAGGTCGGTAAAGGCGCTGTGCGGGGCCTCGTCCCATATTTTTTTAACTTCAAACTTGGGCTCGGTTTGGGCGCCAGCCATACCGGCAAAACCAAGTATAAGCAGTAATAACAAGGAGATCTTCTTCATGTAATAATAGTTGTTTTGGGGTGATGATGCGTCATCAGTACATTACCAAATCTCGGTTTATAAAGCCTCAACTGATACTATTTTCTTCTACAATACTGATATTATTATACAGGCGTAGCGCGTTTATTAGTCAGATTCAAGTTCGGCAAAAATTTCGGGTAAGTAAAATTTCATTGCCCGGGTGGCCAAGTCCAGTTGTTCAACTGTGCGCCCCCCTACCAAAACCTGGCTCACTTGCGGCTGATGCAAGGCCCAAGCCATGGCCAGCAAAGCAGACTTGGCGCCAATACTATCGGCTACCCACATTAATTTTTCAAGGCGTTTTTGAGCAGATTCGTTCATATACACATCCTGGTGTGCAGGCATAATAGCAAAACGGGAGTTATGCTGGATACCATTTCGATGTTTGCCTGTTAAAAAACCCGCACCCAGCGGGCTGTATGTTATGATATTAATATTATGCTTTTGGCATAATTGTATCATCGAAGGCGTCAAATCGCTAACCGCCAGATTATGGTTGTTTTGAGTAGCACTTAAGGGAAGCAACTCATGTCGCGTTAGCAAATTAACGGCATGCGTTAACTGTGGCGTGTTGAAATTACTTACCCCGATGCTTTTGAGTTTACCCTGCTTGTGCAACTTATCTAACTCTTGCCAGGCCGCGTGCGTTTGCAGCGCGTTGTCCCAGCGGTGAAGGTAGAGCAGGTCGATAACATCGGTTTTCAATCGTTGCAGACAATCGTCAACCGCTTTGGGGATATTAGCCAAATCATATGGCGGCAATATTTTAGTGGCGATGTTGATCTCGTTACGCAAGCCGCGTTGGTTTATCCAATTACCTACTATAGTCTCAGATGCCCCGGCCCCGTACGCTGCTGCCGTGTCAATATCCCGGATGCCCATTTCATAGGCATGATCCATTAACTTGAAGGACTCCGCTTCGTCAATCTCGCGACCAAATGTTACGCTGCCTAATCCTAATCTTGCCGCCATCAGTTGCTTTTATTCGAACCAATATGAGTATAAATTGCCGCCTTTAAAGTGAAAACGTAGGCTGATCTCCTGTCCTTGTAGTTTGGAAACATCGGCCGCGCCATTCCATAAAACCGTGCCGGCGTATTGATCGCCTGTGATGGCTTTGGATAGTTTATAACCATTGATCGTTTTACCGTTCTTGTCCAGTATCTCTACGTTCAAACCTCCACCTACAGTCAATTTAGCATTAACTTTTAGCTGTTTGCCTTTAAAAGTGATGTTTTTGGTGGTTACACTGCCTGCATCATCGCCGGCGTTGTATAGCGATACCATGCCATCTTTCCGCCACGAGGCACGGGCAATGCGGGCGCTTTGCAACAGGGCGCCACCGCTACCGCCGTGCGGCAGGTTCATGGCACCGAAGTATACGATCATTTCTTTGTCGGTTACCTGCATGGTGCTGGCGGTGTACAGGGTACCGTCGTCCCAGCTACCGGCTTTGCCTACCGGGATGATCGGGTCGCGCACGGGGCGATCCCATTTCTTCAGGTCGCGCGATACGGCCAATTGGGGTTGTATAACACCATCGCCGGTGGTGGCAAATTCGCCGTTATCATATCTCGAAATATCGAAGAACCATGGCAGGCCGATATACAAACCCTGGTAAGGGTAAACCGGCATACCGTAAACCTGTGCTTCAATACCACCTTTGGCGCGTACCATTTGGTCGTCCATCGGGTCGCCTTCAACAGCCAGAGCCCATAGTGAATTAGGGTTATCGGGCGCGTGCCAGTTGATAAAATCTGTACTTACCGATACAAAAGCCGCCCTATCCATTTTACCCGGCGTAACGCTGGTGTTGCTTACCAGCATACGTTGTTTGGTTGTGGCGATGAATAGTTTCTTTTCGCGATCGTAAGTTACGTTAGACACATCGCCATAAGGCAGCACAGGTTTTGGGTAATGCGTCCAATTGAAACCGTCTGGTGAGAAGTACACGTTATAGCCAAAGTTCTCTTTCACCGAGTCATCAAACGACATACATTTATACCTGCGCGCAGGGTCTTTATCATCCGGGTCATAAACCACCGTACCACCGCCCAGACGGGTAATGTTATTGTTTTTATTGCCTTTAAACTCAAATACGCCCAGCTTAGGTTTCACCCAGTTTACGCCGTCTTTACTGGTGGCATAACACAGGTAATATTTGCCATCCAAGTAGGCAGTGTACCACATGCGGTAAGCCGAATTAGCGGGCTCGTTATGCAGCATAGTGCCATATATATAAGCCGATCGGCCCTCCCAGGGCTCAGTGGCTTTCATGATTATCTTCGATTTTACAGCCGGATTGATCACGCGCTGCACATCAACCATTTCGGCAATGCGTTGATCGTCCATAAATAGTTCGCGAACGCCGGATTTTAATGCCGGATCATAGGTTTGCTGGCGAACCAGTTTTACATCATCCCAAAAAGAAACACCTACATCTTTCAGGTCTGATACGATAGCCAGGGTAACATGTGTAACCTTATCCGGCGCCGCCATGTCTATGCTGATCTGCTGCCAGCCTTCAGCCGCTTTAACCATGGCCGATTTTGTGCCGATGATGGCGTTGTTCTGATCCCAGAAATCCAGTTTTAAATGAGCAGGTACACCTTCCTTGGTTTTTACCCAGGCTGATGCGGTATAATTGGTTCCCGGATCGGCTATGTTCTTTTCGGTACGGATCAATAGGTTGGCTGTCGCTGAGCTATCCGCTACTCTGAGTGATTGATCATCCTTGTTCGTTCCATGTCTTTCGGCACCTACGATGGTTGCGGTTTGCAGGCCCATGCCGGTCGTCCAGCGCAAGGGGCGCTGCTGCATATCGCGCGACATGAAATCGCCATTGGCTATCATATTTTGCGATGGCACTACCACCTGCGCTGTAGCAACAGTCGCAATTGCAGTACAAATTAACCCGAGAAAGAGTGAGCGTGCGAAGAAAGAATTGTAGCGGTTCATATTATCTGAAAAGGGAATAATAGTATCATGTATACTCAAAACTAAGCTAATGCACCCAACATTAATAATACTTTAGTTTGAATTGATAATACTATATTCCGCTTTCAAATAATGGCGGTTATTGAGGGTCAACCGTTATTTCGCGCATTTTGATAGCCTTGCGGATATCGCCGGTGGCGGTTTTGTAATTAAAATCAGAGTAAGCAATGATGAAGCTGTTTTTGCCTGTTGGCACCAGTCCGGTATAACCGCACGATACGGTGGCGTTCACATCATCATAATCCACCATTTCAAATGGTTGCGACCATGCTTTATAGTCGTCTTTAACAGCGAAACGCAGTTGCACGCCCGGCCTGCCTGATGATAGTACCAGTACGCCATTATCCAGTTGCAGCATTCGCGGCAGCACACCGTTACCGCTCATAACAGCGGGTTTTGTCCAGGTTTTACCTTCGTCTTTACTGTAAGCTACATACATCGGGCCCATGCCGGCGCCGTCATGTGTGCGCATTACGCAAACAAAGGTGCCATCCTTTAAAACCTCGAAACCGGGCTCTAACAATCCCATGCGTTTGGCGCTTAACGGATCATTAAAATTATCAGGCTGATAATATATTCTGCCCTGCACATGCCATGATTTACCATTATCTGCGGAGCGATAAAAGAAAATATTGTTCTTATCGTCAAATGAACCATCAGCACGCACCATATTGCCCGGGTAAATGCCGGCTATTATGGACCCATCGTTGGCCAGATGCATATCGCCCCACCAAACAACCGGTATTTTACCGGCCAGCGAGTAACGGATAGCGCTTGGATCATTTAGCTGATCCTGCTCGTTCTTCCACTCGGTTTCGCCTTTCTTCAAGCGTTTAAAAAATACGCCCTGCACGCTTTGAGGCAAATCGCGCATGTGATAGTAAATAAAATCGGCCTTGCGGTAGTTTTCTGCGGATATGCCTATCGGTTTAGGCAGTTTCATTCCGTTAGTATCTACCGGGCGAGGTGTGGTTATAGTTAGCCTATCGCCGTTAGGCAATAGTAAACCGGGGATAGTTTGCGGATGCTTTTGTACCGCCCAGGTTTTGCCAACATCGGTTGATGTGGCCGAGTAGCGGCTTTCCAGGCCGTAAGCTTCCATGGCATCGGGGTTCATGGCCCAGGTTACAACAAGGTTACCTTCGGCATTGCGGCCTATTTCGGGAAACTGGAAATAGCCCCAATTGTAGGGTTTATCGGCTACGCTGATAAGTACCGGCTCATTAAACCTTACGTTGAATAAAGTTTTGTCATTGCGCTTGTAGTTAACGCTTAAGGCATTATAAGCAGGTGTACCTTTTGCCGGTACCACCTTTGCGCCTGTTTGTGGCAAACGCTCGGTTATTACCTGAGCGTTTGATGTGGTTTGCTGTTTAGCTGCCGATCCGCATCCCGACAATACGGAACCGGCAACTAAAAGCATTATAGTATTATTCAATAATCGCATTATAAATCAGCCCTATGGTATAAATAATCCGCTAACCACATTAAGCATACCGTTGGTAGTAACTGTATTTGGCGATGTTACGGTAAACGCTGTGGTATTGGCGGCAGCTTTTATAGCAAAAGTGCCTGCGCCGTTGGCGGCTATTGTCCATGCACCAAAGGTTAAGGGATTTTGCAAAACTGTTGTACCGCTAAGCGTGGTATACAAGCTGTTTACGCCCGAAGCATAAGTAGCACCGGTAACCCATTGCACCCTGCGGTTTAATGTATGCAATTTAATGATCTTAGCCAGATCCGCCGGCGCGGCAGCATCAATAGCGGCCGGGGTTCCGTAACCCGCGGCAGTCATTCCCGCATTGGTGATAGCAAACACTGTATAAGAGCGGGTGCCCGAAAACATAGTTTGGAAGTTAAACAAAGGATCAGCTGTACTGGCCCTTACAATAGCCGCGTAAAACAACGACAAGTTAGTATCGCCTTGTATTTGCTCCAAAGTGGTTTTGGTTGCAGGCGCACGCAGTATCCATGGTATAACGTGCATTACCCCGTTTTTGGCAACAATGTTTGAGCCTCCGTTACCAAACAATACGCCATTGGCATAAAACTCGGTAGTACGGAAGTTAAGGTACCTGTTAAAGTAGACATTGGTACCGGCCAAACTTGCTACGCCGGTGCTGTCAAAAGCTGTAGTTAGTTTGGTACCTTGCATCACGTGGTTTTTAAGAATAGCTACCAATGTTTCAACCGGGGCGCTGTTAATGTTTGCAACCGCGGCATAGCCATAGGAGATCCAGGCCTGGTTAGTAGGTGCAAAAAGTGTGTAACCATCTGTACCGGTTAGCAGGGCGTTAAAATTAACAGTACCTGTGCTGGCGCGATTTAATGCTGCCAGCGTCATATCAACCCTTGACGCGGCAGTTCCGTGCTGATAATTGGTTACTGCATCCAATACCGTGTTATGCCATGTTAACGCGTTATTGATAACATTGATGTACGATTTGCTGGCCGCGATACTGGCGCCGGTAACATCGCTGCCATCGGCAAAGTAAGTATTACCCTGTTTTTGAATAGCGATGGGTTTACCGCTTAGCGCCGTTAACGACGTTATCCCCGTTTTAATATCAACCTTACCCGAAACGATGTGATTTTTTACAAGCACAGCTGCATCTGCCGACGGCATACCGGCTAAAAAAGCAGCGGTATAACCCGAACCAATAAGCGCGTTGGTGGTTGGAAAAAAGAAGGTATAGTCTGCATCACCGTTAAATAAATTTTGCAGGCCCGCCCTGTCTACAGCAATTTTAAAACTGGCGTAAGTAGCGTCATCCTTCAAAATTTGGTAAGGTGTGCCTTCGCTTGGCGTATTATCATATGAGCTTAGTTTTTTACACGATGCCAGCCCGAATAACGCTGCTACCAGGACGACAGTAAATATTTTGGTCATGATCTTTTTCATTGTCTTGATTTAAGCGCTATTTAACAGTGATGATAATTTCTTTTGTTTCGGTTTTAGTATCCCATTTGTTGGCGTTCATTACTTCAAATGTTACTACGTAGGTACCCGGTATTGAATAGCCTGCAAACTTATAGTCAGCCTGCTTAGCCGTAGGGCTGGCTTTTATGCTCAATCCGTAAACACGCTGTGCTCTATCCAACTGTACCGGTAAGCTTATTATCCAGTCTTCATTGGCATCGGCATTGATACCGCCACCTGTGAATGTTAGCGGTAACGAAGCTGTACCAAAGGCCCAGGCCTGCGCACCTGCTATACTGAAAGCTCCCCAACCCATAGCGGTTTGTGAAGTTATCTGGATATTGGTACCGTCGCTTTGCACGTTGTTCACCGTTAAGTTATTCAAGGTCCATTTAGGCTGCGCTGCAACGGCGTCTTTTTCGGCCTTGTACCGGAAAGCGATATTTATAGGCGTGTTTGGCGCATATACTTCGCTCAGATCCACTATCCCAGACGCGGTATTATTAGTACCGGTAGACCAGGTAACTTTTGACGAAAGATCCACCCAGGTAGCTTTCTGGATATCTTCGGTATTTAATATGTTGGCAAAGTTTTTTGATACCAGTACACTTAATGTATTGGCCTGGGTACTTGCCGGTACCTCGCGGAAAGTAGTAAACTGGATGTTGGGCTTGCCCGAAATGGTGGTCCTGTCCTTATACTTATACTCAGCCCCCGGCGCACCCGAATAGAACTGTATTACATCGGCAGTACCGGTAAAGTTAAACGTAATAGGTTCGTTTACCGCGTAGCTGGTTTTGGTTACGCTAACATCAAATGTTGGCGTTATAACTTCCTGTTTTTTACAAGCCGGCAGTATAAGCAAAGCCAGCATGCCTGCACCAAGAAATTTATATATAGATTTTGATCTTGTTTTCATGTTGTTCACAATTTCTTTAGTGGTTATAATTACCATCCCGGGTTTTGTTTCATCAGTTTATTGTACTGTAACTCAGTAGCCGGTATAGGGTAAAGTAAATCCCGGTCTGTAAGTACGTTTTGGTAGTTTAACGCTACGCCGTAAGGCTGGCCGTTGGCATTGTTACGGTTGCTTTCTGCAGGCACTGTTGTATCCAACACGTCGTTTATTAAGCCTTTCATCGTAGTTACAAATATGCCCCAGCGTATCAGGTCCTGCCTGCGTAAACTTTCGCCTGCCAATTCGCGGAAACGTTCCATACGTACAAACTCCCTGAAATCGCCTTGCGATAAACCCGGAGTTACATCAGCCTCGGTAAGGTTGATAGCGCCCGGCAATAATTTACCGTAAGCCCTTGCCCTTACCTGGTTAACGCAAGTGTAAGCAAGTGCAGTTGGGCCATTAACCTCGTTCTCTGCTTCGGCCAACATCAGCAATACATCTGAGTAGCGTATCATTGGCCAGTTAAGGCCTGTTATGCTCATGGTAAGGTTTAAAGGTGCCTGGTAAACCCTGAACTTATTAAAGTCGCGGTTCCAAAGGGTTGTTTGTGTTAAAAAGTTTTTATTAGCATCTAAGTCCGCTGTTGAAACGTTGTTTTTCCAGGTAAAATTGGCACAGGTCCAATCGCGGCGCAAATCTTTGGTACCGGCAGTTAAATATGGGCCGTACGACAGCCACAGCTTACGCGTAATGTTAACCTGGCCTTGTGCATAGCCAAATGTAATATTGCTTTGCAGCACGCCGTCAAGGTAACCTATCTGGCCGCCTGCACCATTGTTGCCTGATATTACGTTAAAATCAACTTCCCATAATGATTCTTTTTTGTCAAAAGTACCGGTAGCATAGTTTTTAAACACCTGTGTAAAATCAGGGTTTAAAGAGTGTTCTTTTGAGTCGACCACCTTTTTAGCCCAATCCCTGGCATCCTGAAACTTAGCCGCATCATTAATAGGCGAACCTGCCATACTTAAGCAAACACGCGCCAATAAAGCTTGCGCCGTGGTTCGGGCGGCATAGCCCGCCCCACCATACTCAGGGCTGGCTGTGGTTGGCAGCAATGGCTCGGCAGTGGTAAGGTCTTTCAATATCTGTGCGTAGATATCTTTCCGTGGCGTGGCCGCAAGGTTAATGTCTTCCGCGTCTTTGGTTGGGGTAAGGCGCATCGGCACATCGCCAAAATCCTTAACTAACTCGTAGTAAACAAAGCCGCGTAAAAACAAGGCTTCGCCCCGGTAGATGCCTTTTTCGGTCGCGTCCATTTGTATACGGTCAATATTGGCCAGCAAAATATTCAGGTATTGAACGGTTTGGTACATCTGGTTCCAGCGCGTTGCAAACTGCGAATCGGTTGGAGGCGTGCCAATGTTGGCGGGTGCCGCAGAAGGAGAAATTGCCGACCATATATCATCGCCAATTTGCCAGCGGTACTGGTAAAAGCCCTGGTACATGTAGCTTAAGGTAAGCTGTCTCCAGGCCGAACCCAGTGCAGCCTTAGCATCCTCGGGCTTGGTGAAATAAATATCAGGAGAAAGAAAATCCTGTGGTTTTGTATTTAATACTTTAGTACAGCTACTGCCACCCAATAATGACAGGCCGATAAAACTTGCTATAATTAATTTTTTCATCGCTTGTTCAGTTTAAATTATAGGGATAAATTAACACCCGCGGTTACCGTAATTGGCCTTGGGTAGCTTGAATAATCTAGTGTTGGGCTCAGGGCAGTTGCGTAGGTTGATACTTCCGGATCGTAACCTTTATAACCTGTTAAGGTGAACAAGTTATAAGCCGCTAAGTAAACTCTCAGGCGGCTGATCTTGGCCCGCTCCAACCATTTTTTTGGTAGCGTATAGCCTATGTTCACTGTTTTTAAGCGCAGGTATGATGCGTCTTCGGTATACAGGGTTGAGTAGAACCTGCTGTTTTGGCCAACCCTTGCCGCTGTGTTTGATGGGTTGTTAGGTGTCCACCTGTCAGCAAATTCGGCAAAAGCACCTTGCGGACCGTAGTTTGACCTGAAGGTAGCCTGGCCACCGTTAAACCAAATACGGTTGGCGTTAATTACATCACGACCATATGACCACTGGAAGAAAAGGTTAACATCAAAACCTTTGTAGCTGAAGTTGTTATTCCAACCGCCTTCGTGCACCGGGTAACCGTTACCAATAACGGTTCTGTCGTTATCGTTTATGATACCATCGCCGTTAAGATCCTTATATTTTTCCTGGCCCGGCTGCACGGCAGAGCGCGCGTTGGCGTTAGCTGTTATGTTATTTTTCAGGACGTATGATCCGCCCGGTGTTTTATCAAAATCCTCATATTGATAAATACCATCAAACACTAAACCATACACCTGGCCTAACGGACCGCCGATTTTTGAGATAAAGGCCGGCAGTGCCGCGAAGTTGGCGTCCCAGTTAATGGTGGTGGTAATGCCCTCTTCAGTCGCGTCAGACAATGCGTCCAGCCTGTTTCTGTTAAAAGAGATATTGAAACTGGTATTGTAGTTGAATTTACCACGAACAACATCGCCACCCAAGGTTACCTCCCAACCCCGGTTGCTGATAGCCGCAATGTTTCTGAATGCGTTTGCATAACCTGTATTACCCGGTAATGGTGTACGGTAAAGCAGGTCTTTGATTTTGTTGTGATAGTACTCAACGGTTAAATTGAAACGATCCTGCAGGAAACCCAGGTCAACCCCATAGTTTGATTGGATGTTGGTTTCCCATTTCAGTTTGTCGTTAGGCAGGGTGCTGGTAACGGCGTTAGGGCCAACCAGGGCACCATTTAAATAAAGCTGGCTGGTAAAGTTTAATACCTGCGCGTAAGCAAAGTCATCCACACGGTTGTTACCAGATGCACCGTAACTTGCACGGATGTTAGCATCAGATATAAACGGCAGCGCTTTCATGAAATTCTCTTCGCTAAACTTCCATTTAACAGCTGCCGACGGGAAATACCCCCAACGATTTTGCAAACTGAATTTGGAGCTACCATCGGCACGGTAACTGGCTGTGAAATAATACTTACTTGCGTAGTTATAGTTAACCTGGCCGAAGTACGAATACAGGGTATTGTATGATAACCTTGCATTTAAGCTGGTTTGTTGCACCACGCCTGCATCTAAACCGCTTATGCCCAGGCTTTCTTCGGGTATCTGGGTTGAAGTGTAGCCAAATGATTTGTAGTTGCTTCTCACCATTTCCTGGCCAAGGGTTGCGTTAATTGAATGTTTATCAGCGATCTTGGTGTTAAATTGTAATAAGTTGGTATTGGTGTAAAAATCAATCGTACCATTCAGTATTGAACCATTTACGCCCAGCGTGCCGTATTTACCACCGCTCCTGGTTTTAGTGTTGTTAAATGTTTCCGTACGCGAATCGGTACCGTTAAGCACACCCCTTGAGGTAAATTTCAGGCCATTCAGGATATTATATTCAAAAAATACGTTGGCCAGTATGTTTTTATCTATCCTGTTCCTTAACTCGTTTGAGTATGTGGTGATAGGATTTACACGGGCATCCAAAGGATACGTGTTATCCGGGTCGTATAGCTCGTCTTCAGGCGTGGTATCAATATTGTTAGGTGTTGGGATCGGCCTCCAGCCGTAAACAGAAAAGAACAGGGAGTTTACCAAACCCGGCGATGGGTCGCCACCACGGCGCATGGTACGGCTGTATTGTAAATAGCCGCCTACTTTAGCACGTTTGCCTATTTTTTGGTCTAAGGTTAATTTACCCAGGTAACGGGCATAGTCTGAAGCGATAACGATACCATCTTCTGTAACATAGTTTCCTGTCGCCGAATAGTTGCTGTTTTCGTTACCGCCGGATACAGTGATACTTTGGTTATTCATCACACCGGTACGTAACAACTGGTCCTGCAGATCGGTACCTTTCATGTTGCGATAGTCCTCCAGGGTACGACCGTTGGTCAGGTAAGGGTTTGAGGCCGGGGTAAACTGGTCTGAAGCTAATCTTACAAACTCGTAAGGGCTTAACAGCTTCATGAATTTATAGGGCTCCTTTAAGCTATAATAGCCGGTATAGTTTATTTTAGACGGGCCTTTCGTTCCGCGTTTTGTGGTGATGACCACTACGCCGTTTGATCCACGCGCGCCGTACATAGCGGTTGAAGAAGCGTCCTTTAATATACTCATGCTTTCGATAGTAGCGGGATCGAGCATATTGTTATCAGGGTTTTCAAAAGCAACCCCGTCAATTACATATAATGGCGAACTATCCTGGCTTAACGAACCCAAACCACGTATTAATATGGTTGGCGCGCCACCTGGCCTGCCGTCAGGTGATGATACCTGCACACCGGCTACACGACCAGCCAACGCTTCTGCAAATGATTGCACCGGCGCTTTCTGCATATCCGTTACGCTTACCACACCTACCGATCCGGTAAGATCGCCTTTACGGGCTGTGTTGTAACCTAATACAATCACCTCGTTAAGGCCGGTAGCCTCTTCGTCTAAGGTGACGTTAATCAGGAAGCGATCACCAATGGATACTTCCTGGGTTTTAAAGCCCACCATGCTAAAAACAAGTGTTTTGTAAGCTGGTAACAGTTTAATAGTAAATGCACCGTTCACATCAGTTGTTGTACCAATTTGCGGGGCTTCTTTTACTTTTACATTCACCCCCGGTATGGCGGCGCCTGCAGCATCCTTAACCGCACCGGTAACCTGGTTTTGCGCATAGGCGCTAAAGGCTAACAGTAAACAGACCAATGAGAGCAGGCCTTTTTTAATGTTGTAAGATTTAATCATGTAATCTTTAATTTATAGTTGGAAAACAATTAGGGTTAGTATGTAGTAATGTTTTTACAAGTAAAAATATGATGCATATCATACAATTCGCCTGACATTACATCAGGGCCGGTATCATTTAGTAATCAATACCTTAAATAGCCGTGGCCAAGAGGTAGGTTAAGTAATATTTTATCATAATTGGAGTGTGGGTTAGTGTTACTTTATCAAATCTACTTTTTAAAAAAAACCATAACTACTACTATTAATTAAAATCATGATACTATTTTTCAATCTTCAAAATAGTTTGTAATTAGCCTGTTACAGCCTGTTTCGGCATTAAAAACCGATGAGAGCTTTCATCTTTGAAATAAGTTAATGCCAAAAAAAATGGACCCGGTTTCCCGGGCCCACTCTCCTACTTTATCTATTAATTAAAAAAAAAAAAATTGCGATACTGATACTATTTTAACCAGCCCTTTCTATCCCATCCGGGCAGATCTAAAAACTCGCGGTCGGGGTAAACCAATTCGCGGGCTTGCTCGAGTTGATCGTCATTTAATAAGCTTCCGCTTACTGACGCAATGGCCGCGTCAAGGTAAGCCGATCTGTCTATCCCCACTAATACAGATGAAACCTGGCTAAAAGACAAAGCAAACTTGGTTGCCAGGGTTGATAGCTGTGTGATCTCCTCATTCAACAATTGTTTGTATTTGCTCAAATGATCTTCAACCGCCCGTAACTCAGGATGCAGATCGCGGCCTTTATCGCTTAACAAACCTTTAAACAGTACCGAACGCACTACAATGCCTACGCCTTGCTGCTCGGCATGATCAAAGTTTATCGCCTGGTGCTGATCCATCAGGTTGAAGGCCAGTTGTATCACGTCCCAGCCGTTATCAATGGCGGTTTTAGTTTCGATAGCATTATAGGTTGATGCGCCTATGGCCCTTACCTTGCCGCTTTGCTTCAACTCGGTGAAAACCTGTTTTACATCGGGGTTGGTTAATATGCTGAGATCGGCCTGGTGCAGCATGTAGATATCTACATAGCCGGTGCGCAAAAGCCTTAAGCTTTCTGCCAGCGAGGCATGAACTCTTTCTTTCAATACATCATAGGCCGGAATGCTACCGTCCAGATCTTTAAAGTGGTTGCATTTGGTGGCGATAACCAGCCCATCACGGCGGCCTTCAAAAGCCTCGCCCATGATAGATTCGCTTTCGCCGTACAGGCGGGCTGTATCAAAAAAGGTGATGCCCTTGTCAACTGCTTCGTGCAGCAGGCTGATAGCTTCGCTTCGCGATAACATATCGGCCTCGCCATTAACGCCTATACCGTAAGGCATGCCTATTTCAACGCCGCCGAAAGCAACTTCAGATACCTTTATACCGGTTTTACCTAATTCGCGCAGCTTCATGGTTAGTAAGGTTTACCCGGGTTAATTGCCGAACCAGCGTCTTTTTTTGCTGCCGCGGATCTGGTGAATTTACCCACCAGGTCTGTACAATACTGGCTCAATCCAACCACATCGGCACCTACATTAACAAAGTTGTAGCCCATTTCTAAAAAGCTATCTAAGCCGCCAATGCCGCCTGAAGTAGCTGCTATTTTGCCGTATTTGCGGGCAACCTGGGCTACCAGCTTACGGGCTTCCAGCAAACGTGGGTTTTCCCAATCGCCAGGGGCGCCAATGCTTTGGCTAAAATCGCCGGGACCGAAGAACAAGCCATCTACCCCATCTAATTGAGCGATGGCTTCAATATCCGGCAATACCTCGTGGTCTTCTACCTGTAATATCACAAACTTCTGTGTGTTCGAATCTTTTAAATAATCCTGGAAATCCATATTGGTAAAACCGCCGTCGGCGCTGCCGCCATCGATAGCGCGTTTGCCTATCGGGTGAAAGCGGGTCATTTGCACCACCTGTTTAGCTTCTTCCAAATTCATAATATGCGGAACCAGTATGCCCGTTGCATCCATTTCTAGCGGCTTAACATAGCCGCTGTAGCTGCCCCTAGGTACACGTACCATTACATCCACGTTGCGCGATTTTGCCGCCCATATCTGCGAGTTAAGTACCGACCAATCCTGCGCCAAATGCTCCTGGTCTATCCACAGGCTATCAAACCCGCATATGGCGGCTATTTCGGCAGCCTGGCCATCGCCCAAATTAACCTTTAAACAACTGGCGGCCTGGCCTGCTTTTACTTTTGCCAGCACGCGGCTCTCTCTCATTTTCATATTGTATATGTAGTATTATTTTTTGTTACTGATGTTCAATATCGCATAGGATGCCGCGGCACGCATATCGGCAGCCTCTTCTGTTTTTGGGTCGTATTTACCTTCGGCATATTTATCCTGTAATATACCATTTAATAGCTCAAGGTGGGTTTTGTTACCTTTTTCAGCAAGTGCTAGTGATAGTTCTATCAATTCGCCAACGCTGTAATGGCTTGCGTTTTCAATCAGCCCATTATTTAACTTACCTATAGTACCGGCAGCGGCGCCCGTAGGGGCAGTTACCAGCGCCGTGGTTAGGTAAGTTACATAGGTAACGTCACCCGGCTTAACAGCCAAAGCAGCAGCGGCAATTTTATTCCATTGCGCAACAGATAGCCCCTGCTCCTTACGCAATACAAACGAGCTTATTTTGCGGATAACGGTATCCTTATCTGTTAAAGCCAGGTTCACCAGTTTCTCACGGTTATCATCCATACGTGTTTTTGAGCCGTATGAACTGGCCCAAAGCGCGTAGGTTTGTAAATTTCTATCGGTAGCTACCAGCGTTTTAGCCGTCACTGCCGGGAACATATCTGCTACCGGTTGTTTCAGTTTGGCCAGGCTTTCGGTGGCGTGGGTGCGGTCGGGGCCGTCCATATCGTAATAGGCTGCACACATTTTATCCAGCCACATTTTTTTGCGTGCCGGATCCGTTTCTGCCTGTACCAGTACTCGCCAAATTACAATGCGGTATTTAGGCTCGGTACCAAACTTCTTTTCTTCGTTTAAGTATTCTTTCAAAGCCAGGTTGGCATGGCCGGTCCATATCAGGTACTCGGCAGCGTGGGCTTTTACAAACTTGTGGGTATGGGTTAAGGTGTGTTTTAATTCTTCAAAAGGCGTATGTTGTTCCATAGGAGTTTTTATAGCGGCGGGTTTGCATTGCAATACATTTAAACTTAACAGGATACCGCTTATTAAATAGCCTAGCATAGTTTAACAATTAGGTAGTTTTTCAACGTTCTTTTTAACCATATACAGTAAGCCGGCACAAATGATCATGCTGAACGACGCGATACGGAACAGCAGCGCCATATCCACATGCGCATCGCGCAGCGCGCCGCTGGCATAAAGCCCTATGCCGCCCACTATACAGGCAAACATATTTAACACCCCATAGCCGGTAGCTATGTAGCGTTTATCGGCCACCATACAAAGTATAGGCATAAGGTTGGTATCGCTAAACACACGGGTAAAGGCATACACCATAAATCCGCCTACGGCTACCCATATTAAATTTGTACTGCTGGCTGTAAATACCGCAGGCGCGGCCAGTAGCATGCCTATAACTGGCACCAATATACGGGCGTGCTTATTGGTTTTGCTCCACCTGTCGGCGATAGCACCACCTACTATTACGCCTACCATCCCCAACGGGTACATATAGCCTGTTGCATAAACACCCGCCATGGTTTGGCTCAGGTTAAAGTGTTGTTTGTAATAAGTGGGCAGCCAGCCTAAGATCATCCAGCCTATAATACCCAGTATGCCCCAAAATAACAGCAGGAATACAAATGATCGGGTTTTGAACAGGTCTTTTAAAGCGTAGCCGAATTTTACGTTTTGCACCTTACCTGTTTTTTCGTCTATCACCGCAGTTTTCTTAGCATCGCGCAAAAAGAAAAATAATACCAGCGAATAAGCCACGCCTATACCGCCAAATACCATAAAGGCATTGCTCCAATGCGAGTCTTCGGCTATTTTACCGCCTAAAAACCCAAGGCTTTGCCCGGCCGTAATACCCACCATGTGTAAGCCAATGGCTAATGACCGGGTACTGTTTTTATGATAATCGGCTATCAAAGCTAAAGCGGCGGGCAGGTAACAGGCCTCGCTAACCCCCATAAACGCGCGACTAATGAGTAAACCTTCAAACGAGGTTGCCTGCGCCGTCATAAATGTAACGCCAGACCAAACAAACAAACTCACCATAATAACCTTACTGCGGCTAAACCTATCAGCAGCGAAGCCCGCTATAGGGCTAAGGATACCGTATATCCACAAAAAAACCGATGTCAGTAATCCAAACTGGGCATCGGTCATGGGGATAGATTCTACAATTGAACCGCGCATGGTAGTGATCATTACACGGTCCAGATAATTTAAACAGCCTACTACGCAAAGCAGCCCCACCACAAGCCATGCCTTGTAGGATAGTTTTTCGGTTTCGGGAGCGTTAGAATTGCTTTGGGTTACGGCCATGTTATGTTTGGGTTATGTTATTTTCAAATATATTGGTTGTGGGCTTTAGTTAGATGCTACTTTATTTTATAAAACTGATACTATTTTCATCACCGATAACAAAAACGTTACTTAGAGCGAATGGATGGTTATTATATTCTGTGAATTTGTATCAATGCAAGGCTTATAAACCTGCGGACATTTCTGCCTGCAACTTTTTCTGGTAGGCTAATTTTGCTTCCACATCCTCACGCGCCGATTCGCCAAAATAGATCAGCCCGAGCGCCTTGCGGGTACGGTTGGCGCTGCTGTTACCATTTGCACTATGAATAGTTAAGGAATGATGCACTAGCAGGTCGCCGGGCATTGCCGGGAAAGCTATTTCATTTTGCATATCATCGGCTGTACCAAAATCGGTTATCCCCTGCGAGAAGCCTAAAGTTTGGGTACGCCCATGCGGCCGCATGCCTTTCAGGTGCGATCCGGATATATATTTAACGCAGCCGTTCTCTTCGTCGGCCGGTTCAAGTGCCATCCACATGGTTACCGCTACAGAAGGATCAAGCATAAAATAGTAGCCGTCCTGGTGCGGTGGCGTAGGCTTGCCAATTAACGGGGGCTTGTTAAAGTACTCCACGTTTTTGCCAATTACTTTGTCGTTCAGCAAAAATTCGGCAAGGGTTATAAATTTTCCCTTGTTTAAAACATCATTAAAAAAAGCATCATGCGCATGTATATCCATTACCTGCTTTAATGTTGCAAGGTTTGCTTTGTCTTCATAAAAAACCTTCCCGGCAGGCATTGCGGGTACCACCTTGTCAATAACGCGATTAAAGTTGCTGTTAATAGCTTGAACTTCCTCCGCATTTAAAAAGCCCGGGATAAACACATAGCCATCCCGCTCAAACTCTGTCTTAATAGTGCTATTGCTTTTCATGAGGTGTGGGTTTATTTTTCTGTCAGATAGCCGCCTTTTTTCAATATGTCCGCCCAACGGAAATAACCCTTTTCGTTCAAATGCAATCCATCAAAAACCAATGTGGTATCCATACCGCCTGTGCTGTCAACAAAACGCGGATGCAGGTCTATCAGGGTGATCTTTTCAGCAGCAGCCAGTTTGCGTAGTTCGGCATTTACATGCAGCAGATTGTCGCGCTTGCCTTTCAGTGATGCGAAGGCTTCGCTTACGGGTAGCAGGGTGTGGAAGTATATCTTGGTTTTTGGCGTACCTTTTTTAATGCGACTGATGATACGGCCGTAGTTACGGATGATCAGGCTATCGGGTATTTTGCGGTTGATATCGTTAATCCCTATCAGGATAAATATTTTGGCTGGCTTACCGTCAATTACATCCTGCAGCCTGTCCAACACCCCGAAGGTCATATCGCCGGGGATGCCGCGGTTTTTGGCGTTAGTGATGCCCAGCAGTTCGTTCCAGTCGGTATAGGTCATGATGCTGTTGCCGAGGAATATGAAGTCGGTTGTCGATTTTTTGAAGGACTTGAACTGGCCTATCTTACCAAAACCAATCGGCGGGCGATAATTGCTATCTATTTTTGTCGCTTGCGCGAATACAGTGGCGCTTATCAAAAAAGTTATTGCGGTTAATAAAGTATACCTGGCTTTCATCTTGTTTAATTTTTAGGATGATGACGTACTATAATATCAGCATCACTAGCCGATAATCCAAATTTATGTACGATGACCTATCGCCCGTGCTACGTTTTTATGCTTTAATGGTATTTTCGTACATATTTTTTGAACAATTGGCATCGATTGCCCTAAGCCGGGAACGATTGCGCTCATTAACGCTTAAGCCCGAATATTGAATTATTAATATTATTTGTAAGTTTACCAGCCTAACCAATTATATATACTTACTTACACAGATGTTTAATTATTCGAGGATCAAAAATCTGCTTCTGTTGAGCTTGCTTTTTGTGATGACGGGAGCTACAACTGTTACCCCACCGGCACAACCCAAATGGGAGCAGCTTTTTAATGGCAAAAACCTAAAAGACTGGCGCGTAAAAATTCGTTACCATGATATTGACGATAATTTTAACAATACCTTCCGTGTAGAGGATGGTATGTTAAAAATAAGGTATGATCAGTATGAGAAATTTGATGAAACCTACGGTCATATCTTCTATAAAAAACCATACTCGCATTATTTAATAGCGGTTGAATACCGTTTTGTGGGCGACCAGGTAAAAGGCGGCCCGGGATGGGCCTTCCGTAATAATGGTATCATGTTTCACGGGCAGGACCCGGCGACTATGAAAAAGGACCAGGATTTCCCTAACTCGATGGAAGCGCAGCTACTAGGCGGCACCGGTAAAGGCGTGCGCACTACTGCTAACCTTTGTACACCAGGCACCCAGTTTGTAAGCGACGGCAAGATCATCCGCGACCATTGCACCAACTCTAAATCGCAAACCTATAACGGCGACCAATGGGTACGTGTTGAACTATTAGTACTAGGCGACGAACAGGTAGTACACTACGTAAATGGCGAAGAAGTGATGCGCTACGAGCGCCCGCAAACTGATCCGCCGCGAGGCGAAAAAGAAGGTACGCTTTTAACCGGCGGCACCATCTCCCTGCAAAGCGAAAGCCACCCTACCGATTTTAGAAAGGTAGAGATCATTGACCTGGAAAAATACGCTAAGGACCCTGCTAAAATGAAGGAAGTGGTAGCGCAATTAATGTCAGAAAAAAGAGTAGCAAAACAATAATACATTACAACAACCATGATGAAGTACGCCTTAAGTTTGTTGATAGCCCTGGTAGTAATACTAGGTATAAAAAGTACGTTTGACGAAACACAATCGGCACCCGCCGCGGTATTGCCGCCCGAGTTAACCATTACCCCTTTCACCGGGCCGGATATTACCCCTAGCCCCGCCTGTATGGCCGTAGCCGCCACCGGCGAAGTATTTGTGGGTGTGGATATGATAGGATCATTAGGTAAACAGCCTAACCGTGGACGCATTGTTAAACTGGTAGATAAAGATAACGATGGTAAACCTGACTCACATACAGAGTTTGCCGTGGTAGATAACCCGCGCGGTATCATCGCCACCGGCGATAAAGTTTACGTACTGCACACCACCTTTAACCAGGTTACCAAACTGGCAACCGGTATGGACCTGGTTGTTTTTGAAGATAAAAACAATGATGGCGTAGCCGACGGCCCATCAAAACCATTGATACAAAACCTGAGCAACACCAAATACATACAGGAACGCGGTACAGACCATGCTACCAACGGCCTGCGTATGGGTATTGACGGCTGGATCTATGTATCGGTGGGCGACTTTGGTTTCCATGACGCGGTTGACCGCAGCGGCAAAAAGCTGACCATGTTAGGCGGCGGTGTGCTACGTGTTAGGCCGGATGGTACTGAAATGGAAGTATTTATCCACGGTACCCGTAACGTTTATGACGTAGCTATCGACCCGTACATGAACGTGTTCACCCGCGAGAATACTAATGATGGCGGCGGCTGGAACATCCGTTTTTCGCACTACATACAAAGTGGCGAATATGGTTACCCGCTGTTATTCCAACATTTTACGGACGAGATCATCCCGGCACTGGTTGACGTAGGTGGTGGTTCAGGCACCGGCTCATTATATATGGCAGAACCAAACTGGCCCGAAAAATATACCAACGTGCCTATGATGGCCGATTGGGGACGTAGCATGCTGTACATACACCGCGTTACGCCTGACGGACCAACCTTCACCCAACAGGACGAAGAATTTATCAAACTATCGCAAATAACCGATATAGATGTTGACGGTTCGGGTCGTTTATACCTTTCGGCATGGGATGGTGCCGGTTACCAGGGCAGCCCAAGCAAAGGCTACGTGGTACGCGTTACCCCTAATGATTGGAAATATAAAGCATTCCCGAATGTTGCTAAGCTAAACGAGAAAAAACTGGCTGATATGCTGCGTACACCAAGCGCTGTGGCCCGTTTAACCGCTTCGCAGGAATTGTTGACCCGCCCGGCGAATAAGGTAACATCAGCTACGCTAAAAATAGCTAACGATAAACAAGCACCTTTATACAGCCGTGTTGCTGCGCTTTACACCTATGCCCAGGCCGCAGGAGCAAACGGCACTACCGAACTGCTAAAATTTGTACAGGAAGACGCCATGCGCGAATTTGCCCTACGCGCCCTTGCCGATCGTAAAACACAATTGCAAAATGTACCGTTGGAGCCGTTCCTGAAAGGTATGAGCGATCCATCATTGCGCGTACAGGCTCAGGCTATCATCGGTATTAACCGTTTAAACAATCCGGCGGCTATACCTGCTTTGTTGCAAACTAAAGTTCCGGCTTCGTTTGTGGCACCTGCCAAAGGTGTTGCTGAAGGCCCGCATGCTACGCCGAACTCACCTATCATCATGCCTCACCTGGCAGTGCGTGCTTTGGTTAGCCTGAATGCGGTTGATGCTTGCGTTGGTGCTATCGGTACACAAAACTCAACCATTGCCATGTGGGCGCTGCGTTATATGCACGATACCAAAGCGGTTAATGGTTTAATTGCGGCTTACGGTAAAACATCAGATCAAAAACTTAAAACCGATATTTTAACTACTTTATCGCGCCTTTACAAAGAGGAAGCACCTTATGACGCTTCATGGTGGTGGGGTACCCGTCCGGATTCGCATGGCCCGTATTACAAAGGCATTACCTGGGCTGGTTCGCCAACTATCGAAAACTTCCTGAAAGCTGAATTTGCTAAAGCAGACGCTACCGGTAAAGAATTCTTCACCTACATGAATGAGCGTAACCGCATGGGCATTGTAGAGTTTGGTGTTGAGGAAAAAGCTGTTGCCGCTAATGAGCCAAAAATTGACCTGGAGAAAATCAAAAATCAAAAAGGCGAAGTTGGTAAAGCATCTATTGAAGATGTAATATTAGCCGTGAGCAAATTAAAAGGTGACCCGGCAGAAGGTAAAGCCCTGTTTACCCGCCAGGGTTGCATTGCCTGCCATACGTTGACCAAAGCTGAAAAGCCTAAAGGTCCGTTTATGGGGCAGATTGGTTCTATCATGACCAAAGACCAGATCACCGAATCGATATTAAAACCTAACGCTTCTATTTCGCAAGGTTTTGCTACGGTGTTGATAGCCGCTAAAGGCGGTAAAAACTACATGGGCTTTGTTACCGAAGAAACAGCCGAGCGCGTAGTACTGCGTAACATCACCGGCGATGTATATACTATCAAAACCAGCGACATCGTATCGCGCAAGGAAATGGAAACATCAATGATGCCTACAGGTTTGGCAAACGCCCTATCGTACCAGGAACTGGCTTCGTTGGTTACCTTCCTGTCGCAAAATAAAAAGTAATATAATAACCCGATTTATACACTAATAGAAAAGGCTGCCTTATAAAAGGCAGCCTTTCTGTTTTAACATATGCTTTGTCATTTCGACGAGGAACGAGGAGAACTACTCTCTTGAGCGTAGCGAAAAAATCTTTTACGGCTTGCTAAGCTTGACGTATACTTATCGCTCGTATAAGATTTCTCCCGTTGGTCGAAATGACGTGGTGGTAATGCGATCTAACTCCTCCCCTTTGGGGAGGCCGGGAGGGGTTTTATCCCGCCGGCACCACCACCGCTTCACCCGTCTTCACCGGTATCCCAAAATCAGGCATACCATCCTTTTTCCAGGCTATCTTTTGCATGCGTGGCGAACGCTGGCCACCGCAGCCACAGCCGGGCGATGGGTTGGCGTGATACAAGATCCAATCTTCCTTACCATTTGGCGATTTAAAGAAACTATTGTGGCCCGGCGCATAAACGCTGTTTTCTTTACTGGTTGAGAACAGTGGCTCAGGCAATTTCTTCCATGATTTTGGATCCATTAAATTAGCTGATGCATCGGCCACTAAAGAGCCCAGTGTGTAATGATCCGTCCAGCAGCCACTGGCTGAAAAAACCAGGAACAACTTATTACCATGTTTTAAAACTTCCGGACCTTCGTTCACATCAACATGCGGACCTTTAGGGTCGGCATCTTTAACGCCGCCAACGGTTTCCCAGGCATATTCCGGGCTGGATACTTTGGCACGTTCGCCCTCGATGGTATATGGATTTTTCATTTTAGCGATGTAAATATCCTGGCGGCCATTATTATCGCCTTCCCAGCCGGACCATATAAAGTACAACTGCTTTTTATGTTCGAAAACTGAACCGTCAATGGCCCATTTGTTGGTAGCGTCGCCCACTTGACCCTTAAATTCCCATTCGCCTTGCATGGGGTCGGCTGATGAATTTTCGAGCACATACATGCGGTGATTGATGTTTTTACCATCATCGGCAGCAAAATACATGTACCATTTACCTTGCAGAAAATGTAGTTCGGGCGCCCATAGCTCTTTAGAGTAATTAGTGCCTGCAGGGGGCGTCCAGATAACTTTATGCTCGGCGGTTGGCAAAGCATTCATGGTTTTGGTTTTCCAGATGCTCAGCCTGGCACCGCCGGTGCTGGTGTAGTAGTAATAACCATTATGGTAGGTTACCCATGGGTCGGCACCACGGGGCAGCAAAGGGTTGGTAAAAGTATTGGCATCCTGCGCGCAGGCGGCCACGGTAAAAGCCAGCATAAGGCTTAAAGCAATTATAATACGTTTCATTAGTTTTGGTTTACAATGTAATGCTAGTTAAAATTTATAAAACGATGGTTGACCAAACTGTTCAAACTACGTGCAGTTTGTATCATTTACGGCTGTGCTCATCATTTGTCTCAGCAGGGGCCTTCAAAGCCCCTGCGTTGTAAGACTAATATTCAGAATAATTAAAACATTCCGTTGCCATGTGGCAGGCTTTCGGGCACAGGTTGTTTAACCGCCCAATGATTGCAGAAGCGACCTTCATCAAACTCATAAATATCAAACAAGGCGTAAGTAACAATATCT
The DNA here is from genome assembly GCF_059690715.1 of Mucilaginibacter sp. A3364. NCBI lineage: Bacteria > Pseudomonadati > Bacteroidota > Sphingobacteriia > Sphingobacteriales > Sphingobacteriaceae > Mucilaginibacter > Mucilaginibacter sp. A3364. Next base: position 1,105,128 of record NZ_JCAWED010000001.1, on the reverse strand, counting down.
ACTTTAGCTTCGGCATGTATGACTGTGTAATTAACTTCGGTTATCAGATGATGTATGGTGAAATTGTGTTCGCTATAAAGCTTAGCTAAAAAGCTCTTGGGGTGTGTAATTACAACATCTTCAGGTAAACTGATTAATGATGTGTTGTCAGCCTTTTGCTCTTCGGTTACATCCCAATGCTCGGCTAGCATACCCTCGGCTACTCTGAACAATTCTATCACCCGGATGCTCTTCTCCATAAATTGAATTTCAAGATGAGCAACCACCATATCATCCTGAGCAATTAATGTTTTTATAGACGATGGTTGATCTGCCGGAGGCGGTGGTAATGTTTTTAAAAACGCTACCATTTCCAAAAGTCCCTGCCGGCCATCTTTCCCGTTTGGGCTATGTTGAATATAAATTTCGTGTACGTAGGCATTAATAAGTGAACTGTCGCGATCACGCACTATGTCTTTATAAAAGTTCCTTACTATCGTTTTATTGCTATTGATTTCCATGTGGATATAAATTGATTTGGGCATACTAAGCCCAGGTGAAATAATAATCGACCCTTATGATCGACATTAAATTTTTATTGAAAAACTGATGTAATACAAATGCCAGCCATAGCATTGATGGCTAATGCATACCTGTGTGAGCAGGCCGGGTTATTAAACCCTTATTGGAGATATGTGATGATAGTAATTATGAAGTGAAGATACAGGATTAGCTTCTGATTTCTGAAAAATAAAATTAGTTTTGTTTATCATTATTAAACCTACTTTATATCCATAATGCAAGCAACCGAGCGCCCTACCATACCCAGCCTTATACGTTACCTGGTAAAACATATTCACCCGGAAACGCATCCTTTTCTTTCGCATAAAGTGGACGAGACCTGGGTTGATATTACCTATGGAGAGGCTTTAGCGAAGATAGACGCTATCTCGGCCTGGTTCCTGAGCATCGGTATTAAAAAGGGCGACAGGCTGGCGCTCATCATGGATAACAGTCCGGATTATATTTTTTATGATCAGGCGTTGCAACAGATCGGCGCTGTAAATACCTCCATCTATCCTACCCTTACCGAGGCAGAGATAGAGTACATATTGAATGATTCGGGCGCACGCACTATTTTGGTGGGCAACCCATTCCTGTTTCGCAAGGTTATTAAAGTGGCCGATAATTGCCCCGAATTGATCCGTATAATCGCTTGCGACAGGGCCGACAGGGCAAAGGAGAAATCAAAATTAAAAGCCGGTCTTACAGGCTTAAATGCCGTTATAGAAGAGGGCACCAAACTGCTTCCGGAATATCAACAAGCTATTAACGCGGCGCGTGAGGCTATCCTGCCTTCTGATCTTTCCTGTCTGATCTATACCTCGGGCACAACGGGTACGCCTAAAGGTGTGATGCTTACCCATTATAATTTGGTGGAGAATGTGCGGGTAAGTTTGATACAGATACCAGTGGTTGAAAAAACGGATGTATTCCTTTCGTTCCTGCCGCTATCGCACGTGTTTGAGCGTACGGCTACTTATCATATCTGCTTATACGCCGGCTGCAAAATTGCTTTTGCGCAAAGCCTCGATTTGTTGGCCAAAAACATGGGCGAGGTGAAGCCTACTATTATGAACTGCGTACCGCGTTTGCTGGAACGTATTCACGACCGTGCCATTAAAGCAGGTACATCTGCCGGAGGCATGAAAGCTAAAATATTTTTGTGGGCGCTGAAGATCGGCAGAGCATACCGTGTAACCAAAGAAGCCGGAAAAACACCGGAACTAATTTTAAGTGCTGAATATGCCTTGGCCGAAAAACTGGTTTTTGGCAAGATCAAAGAAAAAACCGGCGGACGATTGAAATTTATGATATCTGGCGGAGGTGCGTTACCACGCAACATCGGTGAATTTTTTGGCGACCTGGGGATCAAAATATTGGAAGGTTTCGGCCTCACAGAGACGTCGCCGGTTATGGCGGTAACCGAGTATCACCGCCAGGTATATGGCACCGTAGGGCGCATTATACCCGGTATTGAAGTGGCTATACAAAATGTGGATACCAAACAGATCTACACCATACAAACACACGATACTTTTAAAGAGGATTTTGAATCGGAAGAAGGCGAGATCATCGTGCGCGGACATTGTGTGATGAAAGGTTATTTAAACAAGCCAGAAGAAACAGCCGCGGCAATTGACGCTGATGGCTGGCTGCATACGGGCGACATAGGTCGTTACTACAAAGGCAATTTACAAATCACCGACAGGTTGAAAAACATGCTGGTTAACGCTTTCGGTAAAAACGTGTACCCTACCCCGGTAGAGAACACTTACCTGAAGAGCCCTAAAATTGAAGGCGTATTTTTAATTGGCGATAAACGCGAATACATTACCGCTATCATCATCCCTGCCAAAGAAACTTTACAGGAGACATTCAAGCTTACCGAGGAATTCTTCGAAAAACCTGAACTATTCATAGACGATAAAGAAATAAACGACTGGATAGCGCAGGACATCAAACAATATTCCAACGAACTGGCCAAGTTTGAGCGCATTAAAAACTTCAAGGTCAAACGCAAACCATTTAGCATGGAAGAGGGCGAAATAACCCCTACCATGAAGGCTAAGCGCAAGGTTATCGAAAAGAAATATGCCGATGCTATTGAGGAGTTGTATGCGGGTGATGTGGATGGGGATTAAAATCCTATTTTTAAAAAAACCTTATCTTTTAATATGAACACTGAATACCCATCGCTTATTGACAGAATGCAATCGTTGTTTATTGATACGCTGGTATTATTGATCAACTGCATAATCGTTTCGCAAATACTGTCGCTGTTTGGCAATGTGCCGGATAGCGTACGCGCGATTTTGTTTGTGGCTGTTTTTATAGCGTACGAGCCTGTATGTACCGCATACGGATGTACGATAGGTAACTACGTTAAAAAGATCAGGGTCAGAAATTTTGATGATACTGATAAACGCATCAGCCTGGTTAACGCCATTATCAGGTATGTGGTGAAAGTACTTTTGGGCTGGATATCGTTTTTGACAATACATAGCAACCCCGAAAAACGTGCCATACATGACATGGCTTCCGGAAGTGTAATGATCAAATATGACGGGCAAAAAGCTTTAAGCGAAGCCGGATCGGCTGATTTGGTAAATTAATGTCCCGCTACAAAAAGCTCAATATATCCCTGATATTCTCTACGCTCCTGAACATCCCGCTGTCGATGCTTTGCTCGATTTCTTCGTGGGCCCAGGTTATATGGTAAGGCACGTGTATGGCATAGCCGCCAACGTTTAACACGGGCAGCACATCGCTTTTCAACGAATTGCCCACCATCAGTAATTCGCTTGGGCGGATATCCAGGTGTTTGATAAGTTTGAGGTAATTGGCATCGTCTTTTTCAGACATCACCTCGATATGATGAAAGTAGCTCGTCAGGTTTGATTTGCGCAGTTTGCGTTCCTGGTCAAGCAGGTCGCCTTTGGTGGCTACTACCAGGCGATATTGGCCCTTGAGAGTTTTTAATACATCTTCTACCCCATCCAATAGCTCAATGGGTTGGTTCAGCATTTCTTTACCCAGCTCCATGATCTGGCTAATGGTGTTGGCGCTTATCATGTTATTGGTAACGGCCATGGCAGTTTCTATCATAGATAAAATGAAACCTTTTACGCCATAGCCATACAGCCCTAAATTGGCAATTTCTATCTTCAGCAGCTCGCGCTCCAGCTCGTGCCGTGGCAGGTATTCTTCTAATAAAGTACAAAACGCTTCTTCTGATTGCCTGAAGTAAGGCTCGTTAACCCATAGGGTATCGTCGGCATCAAAGGCTATTACTTTAACGTTCATACCCAAAGGTATTAAACAAGTGCATTATCTCCCGCAAAAAATCCTATTTTTGCATCCTTAATAAAAAAGCGTTACAAAACATGAGTATTGCATTATCCGAACAGGAAATATTACGCCGCGAATCATTACAACAATTACGTGCCCTGGGTATAAACCCTTATCCGGCCGAAGAGTATAAGGTTACTGCTTTTGCACAGGATATCACCGACAACTTTGAAGCTTCTCCTGATGATTATAAACAGGTAACTATTGCGGGCCGTATTATGATGCGCCGTATCATGGGTAATGCGTCTTTTTTTGAGTTGCAAGATACCACCGGTCGTATACAGGTTTATATCAAACGCGACGACATTTGCCCCGGAGAGGACAAAACTTTATACAATACTGTCTTTAAAAAATTACTTGATATTGGCGACTATGTGGGTATTGAGGGCTATGGTTTTAAAACACAAACAGGTGAAATTTCTGTACACACGGAGAAGCTTACCATTCTTTCAAAATCACTGAAGCCTCTGCCCGTAGTAAGAAGGGACGATGAAGGAAATATTTATGATGCTTTTACCGATCATGAGCTGCGTTACCGCCAGCGTTATGTGGATCTGACCGTAAACCCTGAGTTTAAGCAGATCTTCATCAATCGCTCAAAGGTTATCAGCACTATGCGTAATTACTTTAACGCACAGGGCTGGATGGAGGTAGAAACCCCTATCCTACAGGCAATACACGGCGGTGCTGCGGCTCGTCCGTTTAATACGCACCACAATACGTTGGATATGCCTTTATACCTGCGCATAGCTAACGAGTTATACTTAAAACGACTGATAGTAGCCGGTTTTGACGGCGTTTATGAGTTTGGTAAAATGTTCCGTAACGAGGGCATGGACCGCACGCATAACCCAGAGTTTACCGCTATGGAGATCTACGTAGCCTACAAAGACTATGTATGGATGATGGCTATGGTTGAAGAGTGTTTAGAAACTGTCGCCCGCGCCGTACATGGAGGCCCAGTGGTAAAAGTTGGCGAGCATGAGATAAACTTTGCAGGCCCGTATGAGAAACTGTCGATGTACGAATCGATACAGAAATATACCGGCATTGATGTATCTGCAATGGACGAGGAAGGTTTGCGTAAAGTATGTGCCGACTTAGCCATTGAAGTTGATGCCACGATGGGCAAAGGCAAACTGGTTGACGAGATATTCAGCGCCAAAGTTGAGGCTAACCTGATACAACCAACTTACATTACCGACTACCCTATTGAAATGACCCCGCTTGCCAAAAAGCATCGTACCAAAGAAGGTCTGGTTGAGCGTTTTGAGCTGTTTGTGATGGGTAAAGAGATAGGTAATGCTTATTCTGAGCTAAACGACCCTATTGACCAACGTGAGCGTTTTGAAGAGCAACTGGTATTGGCCGGTCGTGGTGACGACGAGGCTATGGCGATGGATGATGACTTCTTACGTGCTTTGGAATACGGTATGCCGCCAACATCAGGCCTGGGTATTGGCATTGACCGTTTGGTAATGCTGATGACCAATCAAAGTACCATTCAGGAGGTATTGTTCTTCCCGCAAATGCGCCCGGAAAAGAAAGTTAAAGTAGCAACTGCCGAAGACTTTATAAACATAGGCGTACCTGCCGAATGGGTGCCGGTTATAAACAAAATGGGCTTCAACACCGTTGAAGAACTAAAAGCCGGCAATGCCAACAAAGTATTTAACGACCTTGGCGGTATGCGTAAAAAATTAAAACTCGATATTACCATGCCTGCTAAAGAATCGGTTATGGCGTGGTTTGAATAATTGTAGAAAAATGTAGCGACGAGACGAAATCCCGTCGCTTTTTTATATCATTGTAGAGACGCAATACTTTGCGTCTCTTTTTATTTCCCCCTTATTGTTCTCTTCCATTCAGATGCAAAATATTGTGTCTCTACGTTAAGGTTTACTTTACTAACAAACGTTATTAACAATTCTTTAATATAAAAATAAAATCCGCGAAACTTTGGCATTCAATGTGTTGCTTAATTTTACAGTTAAACACTTAATACTAAAGTTATGGTTAATTCGATATTAGAAATTACAGATAACGAGTACCTGATCAAGTTGAACAGACAAAATTTCAATTTATCGTTCATCAGAAGTTTGTTGAAAATTGTGGAAGTAGCTAACCCGGCAGAAGAGGCCGCTGTTATATTAGACAGGGAGTTGAGCTACAATGCAGGCCACGCTTCAGAGCCCGATTACTTCAGCTCGTTAGAAGAAAAATAGGCTTTAATACATGGTGTATTAAAGCCTATTCTTTTTTTCTTTTCCTTTTTGCTCCTTAGTATTGAGGACGAAATCCACCTTTTACTACTTGCTTATCCATTTGATTTAATTGCTGCTTCATCATTTTTATCTGATCTGCCAGCAATTTGTTTTTATCATCCTTGGTCGCTTCGGCAATATACATTTGTGCTTCGCGTTTGTTGCGTTTAGCCATGGCAATACCCGCCAAGCTTATTTTAGCCAATGCCGTATTGTGCGACATGGTCATCCCCAATTGCAAGGCTTTCTTGAAGTATTTTTCTGATTTAAGCGGCGCTTTACGGCTTTCAATTAAACCAATCAGCAGGTTGTAATAACCGTGTTGTGATTTGTATAATTCTTTCTCGTAGTCTTTAATTTTTAGCAACCAGGCCTCTGCTCTTCCGGCATCATCCTTACGCAGGTAAAATTGGGTAACCAGCATATTCTCGTTAAAGAAGAATGTTGCCAGCAATATAGCTCCTATAAAAAATACTAAAATACCCCAACCCCAAAAACTAAACGCGCAAAGTGTTACCGCGGCACCCAAAATCACACAGGCTATAATAAGCCGAACTATATTTGACATAATTTGTTATCCTAAAAAAATTGATTGCAAATATCCGTTTATTTGTACGCTAAATCAACACCTACGTAAATATTTATGGCGATAGAATTAGAAGCCTCATGGCTTGAGGTTTTAGGCGGCGAATTTGAGAAACCTTATATGCTAAAACTAAAGCAATTTTTAAAGGAGGAAAAACAAGCCGGCAAAACCATATACCCCAAAGGCGGCGACATTTTTAACGCTTTTAATAAAACACCTTTTGATAAAGTTAAGGTAGTTATCATCGGGCAGGACCCCTATCACGGCGCTAACCAGGCTCACGGTTTATCGTTCTCAGTACAAAAAGGAATTGCTACCCCGCCATCGCTACAAAACATTTATAAAGAACTGGCAACAGATATCCCCGGTTTCACCATCCCGCGTAGCGGAGATCTGACCGAATGGGCAGACCAAGGCGTATTACTACTAAACGCTACCCTTACCGTTGTTGCGAGCCAGGCCGGTTCGCATCAAAAACGCGGTTGGGAAGAATTTACCGACACGGTGATCAAAACCATATCTGATAAGAAAATCCACGTGGTATTCATCCTTTGGGGCGCCTACGCGCAATCAAAAGCGGTGTTGATAGACGAGACGAAACACCTGGTGATACGCTCAAGCCACCCCTCGCCCATGGCAGTTATAAAGGGCAACTTCTTTGGCTCAAAGCCATTCTCGAAAACTAATGCTTATTTGGAAAAGACAGGGAAGAAGGGAATTGATTGGCAAATCCATTGAGAGAGTCAAGAATCAAGAACCAAGAGTCAAGACAGGTTATTTTAATCAAAAAGGCCTTCGCTTAAAACGAAGGCCTTTTTGATATATCAAATCGCCAAAAAAAGATCTTGATTCTTGACTCTTGATTCTTGGCTCTAATCTTAATACTCCAGCGGCACTATCGGCTCCTTCTTACTCGTGCTCATGATCATCATCGTCTGGAAAGTTTTTACCACGCTGATGCGGCTTATTTTTTCCATGATGAGTTGTTCATATGATTTAATGTCGCGCACATAAACCTTCAGCAAAAAATCGCACTGACCGGTTACGTGGTGGCATTCGGTCACCTCCTTGATATTTTGTATCTCGTTAATAAATATCTGTATCGTGTCCTTTTGATGGAAGTCAAGCGAGATCTGGATAAAGGTTTTTATACCTAAACCAAGCTTTTCTTCGTCTACCAGGGCATGGTAACTTTTAATATATTCGGCGTTTTCCAGCTTGCGCACGCGCTCCAATGTAGGTGCCGGCGACAGGCCTATCTCATTAGATAACTGTAAGTTAGTTATCCTTCCGTTCTCCTGTAGTGTTTTTAAAATTTGCAGGTCTATCTTGTCCAGTTCAGCTGCCATAATTGCGATTATAATTGAAGGAACAAATTACAGAATTAAATTTGGTAAGATTAGCATATCTAAAATAATATTTTTATATGTTGATAATTTAGACAAGTCTAAATTATTTATTAGATTTGCTTAAATGAATACATTAGCCGAGGAGAATTATTTAAAATCCATCTACCATTTATCTTTAAATGCCGACAACGTAAGCACTAACCAGATAGCTGCATCGCTTAACACAAAAGCAGCTTCGGTTACAGATATGCTGAAAAAACTGGCCGACAAAGCGTTGATCAACTACGCCAAATATCAGGGCGTTAGCCTTACCCCTGCAGGTGAAAAAATCGCCATCAATATTGTTCGCAAACACCGCTTATGGGAACATTTTTTGGTAGAAAAGCTGCATTTTAAATGGGATGAGGTGCATGAGATGGCCGAGGAGATGGAACATATCTCCTCAGTTGAACTGATCGACCGCCTGGATAAGTTTATGGGCTACCCTAAAACCGACCCGCATGGCGACCCCATACCCGACCGCGACGGCAATTTTAAACAACACCAGCTTAAACCCGTTGCTGATTTGAAAGTGAGCGACCATGTTACTATATCGGGCGTACGCGACCATTCGCCTGCTTTTTTACAATACCTGGAACGGCAACAACTCACTATTGGCCAAAAAATAGTGGTGTTAGAAAAGATAGATTACGACCACTCGGTGGTTTTACAATTGAACGATATGAAAATAAACATAAGCCGCGAAGTGGCTAATAACTTACTGATAACCTTATGAGCGGACACAATGAATCATTAGGCAATGTACACAGCTCGGTAAAAACCGAAAACAAGACCGGCTGGCGCAAAATACTGGCTTTTATAGGTCCGGCTTACCTGGTTAGCGTTGGTTATATGGACCCGGGCAACTGGGCTACAGATATTGCCGGGGGTAGCGCCTTCGGGTATAAATTAATATGGGTACTACTGGCATCAAACCTGATTGCCCTTTTACTGCAGTCGCTGAGCGCGAGGTTGGGTATAGTGAGAGGATTGGACCTGGCACAGGTATCCAAAATAAGCTACCCGCGTTTTGTAAACTTCTGGCTGTATATACTGGCCCAGATAGCCATTATAGCCTGCGACCTGGCCGAGATCATCGGTATGGCCATAGGTTTGCAGTTATTGTTTGACCTGCCGTTGATATGGGGCGTATCGCTTACCATTACCGATACGTTGCTCATGCTTTTCCTGATGAACAAAGGCATGCGCAAACTGGAAGCGTTTATTGTGGCGATGATATTTATTGTGGGCCTGTCCTTCCTGATAGAAATGTTTATTGTTACGCCGGATGCAGGCGAAGTTGTAAAAGGTTTTGTGCCGGGCAATCTATCCGGCAATGCTTTATATATTGCCATCGGTATTATAGGCGCAACGGTAATGCCGCATAATTTGTACCTGCATTCCTCATTGGTACAAACCAGGCAAATAAAACGCACCGATGCAGGTATTAAAACGGCTATTAAATTCAACCTGTTTGATACCGTTATTGCCCTTAATCTCGCATTTTTTGTAAACGCGGCCATTTTGATATTAGCAGCCAGCGCGTTTTTTAAGAATGGCTATTTTGAAATTGCCGAAATACAGGATGCTTACCGCTTGCTGGAAAACATATTTGGCCGCACAGCACCTGTATTGTTTGCCGTGGCCTTGATAGCTGCCGGGCAAAGCTCGACCATTACAGGCACTCTGGCGGGGCAGATCATCATGGAAGGCCACATTAACCTACGTATCGAGCCATGGATGCGTCGTTTGCTAACGCGATTGCTGGCCATTGTGCCGGCCGTTTTCACTATTTTATATTATGGGGAAGATGGTTTGGGCAAGCTTATCATCCTAAGCCAGGTGGTATTGAGCCTGCAGCTGGGCTTCGCGGTAATTCCGTTAATCCACTTTACATCCGACAAAAAGAAGATGGGCAACTTTGCCAATAAGCTTTGGATAAAAGTACTGGCCTGGGCAAGTGCGTTTGTAATTGTTGGACTGAACGCTAAACTGGTTTTTGAACAGATTGCAGATTGGACTGCAGGTGCATCCGCCGAAACTGAAATATGGATATATACTTTAGTAATACCAGTAACTATTGGCGTGGGTATATTACTGCTGTATGTTACCATCAGACCGTTGTTGTATAAACATAAAAACAAGCCGGTGTACATTCCGCATGGTATAGCTACCGAGATAAGCGACCTGAACGCTATTCAATATCACCACGTGGCCATAACTATCGATTTTTCAAAGAATGATATCAGCGCCATACGCCATGCCATTATGCAGGGCGGCAACGATGCCTTGTACACGCTAATACACGTGGTAGAAACCGCCGGTGCCCGCTATTATGGCGACGACGTAATGGACCACGAAACCCAAAGCGACGTAAACAACCTGGAGCAATACGTAACCGCCATGCAAAAACTCGGCTATAATGCCGAAGCCAAAATAGGTTACGGCACAGCTGCCGGCGCTATAGCCAAAATTGTATGCGATGAAAAAGCCGACTTTGTGGTGATGGGTTCGCACGGGCATAAAGCGCTAAAGGACCTGATATTTGGCACAACCGTAAACAAGGTTCGCCATATGGTTGATGTGCCGGTGCTGGTCGTTAAAGCCAGGGGCAAATAAGTGTAAAGACGCAACATTTTGCGTCTCATCGTGTTCATATTCTCTCGGGAGACGCAAAGTATTGCGTCTGTACGGCGGAATTTCCTATTTTTGTCACCCCATGAGCGACGATAAGATCTACATAAAGAATAAAAAGGCCTATTTTGAATACCATATACTGGATAAGTACGTGGCTGGTATTAAGCTGCTGGGTACTGAGATAAAATCAATCCGCCAGAACAAGGCTAACATTAACGACGCTTTTTGTACATTCATCAGCAACCAGCTATATGTGCGTAACCTGCATATTTCCGAATACACGTTCGGCTCGTTTTATAATCACGAAGCCAAACGCGACCGGGTGCTGTTGCTTAACAAAAAAGAACTCAAAAAACTCCAAACCCGAGGCGAAGAAAAAGGCCTGACCATTGTCCCGCTCGCCCTATTCATCAGCGAACGCGGCTTTGCCAAATTGGAAATAGGCCTGGCCCAAGGCAAGAAAACTTTTGATAAACGCGAAACCCTTAAAGAGCGCGATACTAAAGTGGAGATTGATAGAGCGATGAAGAGATAGTTTTGATTTCGAATTTCGAAATCTCCCTACCACGCTTTATCCCCTACTAAAGGCACAAACCTGAAAGTATCCAGCACATGCTTTTCATAGTCATGCTCACCTACCTTTAGGATGGTTACCATTTTTTGCGAATTTTCATCTCCTACGGGGATAACCAGTATACCACCTATCTTTAATTGATCAAGCAGTACTTCGGGCACGGTGGGTGCGCCGGCGGTTACTATAATTTTATCGTATGGGGCATGGGCGGCTATACCTCTCGATCCATCGCCAACAAAAAATTTGGCTTTATAGCCTATGTGTGGTAAAACCAGTTTAGTACGTTCGTATAGTTTTTCCTGGCGTTCAATGGTGTAAACTTTGGCGCCAACTTCTATTAGCACACAGGTTTGGTAGCCCGAGCCGGTGCCAATTTCAAGCACTTTATCGCCTTTGTTAATGTGTAATAGTTCGGTTTGGTAAGCTACGGTATAGGGTTGTGATATAGTTTGCCCTTCGCCTATCGGGAAAGCGATATCCTTGTAAGCCTGGTTCCAGAAAGTTTCGTCGAAAAAATAGTGTCGGGGTACTTTGCCAATGGCTTCCAATACGCGCGCGTCTTCTATTCCTTTCTTATGTAAAATATCAACCAGTCGTTTACGTGCACCCCGCTCGCGGTAATTATCAATATACTTGTAAGCCATTGTAGCTGTAAAGTTATATAAAATCGGCATCCGTTTATAAGCATATCCGCAATCGCCAAAGGCAAAATATCCACATTCGGTTTATCTCGTTAACAGTCAATCAAAAAAAATTATGCCGCTGTAGCGTTTGACAATAATGCATCGTATTATCAATAAACAACCCTACAAAACCCTACATGAAATACGTATTGAACATTAAACTGCTACTGTTTACCATAATTGCCCTGTTAGCTTTTACCACGGTATTACTATCATGCAAAAAAGATGGTGTTAACAAAAAAAGTAATGCCACTATTGTGTATACCGGCGCGCTTGCTGTTGATGGCTGCGGTTGGCTGCTAAAGGTAGACAGTGCTAACGCCGCAGGATACGTGTATTACAGCCCTACCAACCTTGAAAAGAAATACGAGGTTAACAACCTGCGTGTATCCATCAATTACAAGGTGTTATCAACTAAGTTTAATTGTGGCATGTTGCCTAACGGAGGCCAAACACAGGCCGAAATACTGCACTTAGAAACAATTTACACTACACAATAACCCTATTTACTATAATGAAAAAACTATCTGCTAAGTGGGTGCTGTTTGCAGTCCTGACCTTAACAACGGCGGTAATAGCCTGCAAAAAAGAACAGGACCCGGACTTATTAATTGCTAACGCGACAGTGATAGACGCGGGCCCTATAGCAACCGATGGCTGTGGCTGGCAGCTAAAATTAGACACTGTGACTTACAGTCCCACCAACTTACCCGATAAATTTAAGGTGAACAATGCCAAAGTAGTGGTAAGTTATCATTTACTAAAAACAAAAACGCAATGCGGACTTGCTGCTCATTTGTACTTTTCGCAAGTAGATATTAAGAATATTAAAAACAAGTAATTCACTGTTTTTGGCAAAAACCCTCCTGCTGCCCGGATGGTAAGGCTTACAATAGCGCTTACTGTTCGGGTTTTTTGTTTTTAGTAAGGATCAACATCGGGCTGCACAATGCTGCCTTTGCTGAGTTTGGTGGTTTGAAACTGGGTGATCACATCCCTGATGGTAGCTTTTACTTTGTTAATAGATACACCATCCTTTTCAAACTTTAACATAATGGATTGGATATAGTAGTTGCGTATGCGGCTTACTAAAGGCACCTGCGGACCAACAACCCGCTCAGCACCCAAATTTTTGCGTAACTCGGCACCTAAATAAGCGGCCTGGTTATACAGTATTTCCGGGTCTTTATGTTTGATATCCAGGTTGATAATGCGATAGAACGGCGGGTAATGAAAAGCTCTACGCTCTTCCATTTCAGTAAAATACAGTTCGGTATAGTTATTCTCAATCACCTGCTTTATCACGCGGTGCGCCGGATCATAGGTTTGTATTACAACCTTGCCCTGCTTACCCCTACGGCCCGCCCTGCCGCTAACCTGCGACAGCATTTGATAGCTACGTTCGTTGGCACGGTAGTCCGGAAATTTAAGCAGGCTATCCGCATTAATAATACCTATCACCGTTACATCGGCAAAATCAAGCCCTTTGGCAACCATTTGGGTACCCACCAATATGTCTATCCGCTTTTCTTCTAAATCGTTCAATATATTTTGCAGCGCGTTGCGCGACCGGGTGGTATCCATATCCATACGGGCAAGGCGTGCCTGCGGCAATATAAGCGACAGATCATCTTCCACTTTTTCAGTACCAAAGCCTTTGTACTCAATATGGGTAGATCCGCAGGCCGGGCAAATAGATGGTGTGTCTTCCTTGTATCCGCAATAGTGGCAATGCAGCTTGCCGCTGTGTTTGTGGTAGGTTAAACTTACATCGCAGTTAATGCACTTAGGTGTGTAGGCGCATATTTTGCATATCAGCACCGGGGCATAACCACGGCGGTTTTGGAACAATATCACCTGCTCTTTAGCTTCAAGCGCCTGGTTTATATCAGCCATCAGCACACCACTAAAGTGTGCCTGCATGGTTTTCTTTTTGGTTTCTTCGGCAATGCTTACCACTTCAATGGTAGGCAGTTCAACCCCACCGTAACGTTCAGTCAGCTCAGCAAAACCATATTTTTGGGTGCGGGCATTATAATAACTTTCAAAAGATGGCGTGGCCGATCCCAGTAATACCTTGCCACCGTATAAATTAGCCAAAAATATAGCCGCGTCGCGTGCATTATACCGCGGGGCGGGATCATATTGTTTGTACGATGTTTCGTGCTCCTCGTCAACAATGATCAAGCCCAGATCGGCAAACGGCAAAAACACCGATGAGCGGGCGCCAAGCACCACTTTATACTCGTTATTTAAAACCTTCTGCCAAACCTCTACCCGCTCGTTATCATTAAAACGCGAGTGATATACACCTATGCTGGCGCCAAAGTATACCCGTAAACGCTCTATAACATGGGTTGTCAACGCAATTTCAGGCAACAGGTAAAGTACCTGCCTGCCCTGCGCTATCATATCCTCAATCAACCTGATGTAAACTTGTGTTTTGCCCGACGCGGTTACACCATGCAATAGTATCACATCCTTCTCTTCATACTGCGCTCTGATTTCTGCTAACGCTGCCGATTGATGTTCGCTCAACTCAAAACTGGTATAGATCTCATCATCTTCAAAATGCAGACGGCTAACGTTTTTCTCCTCGGCAATAAAAACCTCTTTTTCAATTAACGACGCAATGCTGGCCGCGCCGGCACCACTTTCTTCAATCAGTTCGGTTTTTGATATTGTTTTTTGATGCCGGGCCAGTTTTATAAAAGCCAATACGGCATCGGCTTGCTTGGGTGCGCGTTTTTCCAGTATGGCAAACAACTCGCGCAGGCTGTCCTGGTTATGGTATTCGGGATTAAGGCTGATGAAGGTACGCTTGCGTGGTTTGTACCTATCGCTTACCTCTTCGGAGATATTGATGATATTCTTCTCAAACAGTTGCTTCAGAATAGGCATCACCGTTTTTTGCCCCAGCAGTTTGGCAATATCATTCACGGTTAATTCCGGTTGGATATCCAGCGCGTCAACAATTAAATATTCACGGTCGTTCAGATCGGTGCGATCATATTCAAAGCCTTTGTTGAGTACAATTTTGGTTTCGCTGGCCAGTTTTAGGGCCGTAGGCAGGGCGGCGTTCATTACTTCGCCTTCGTTGCACATGTAATAGTCGGCCAGCCATTTCCAAAACTGTAACTGGCGTTGGGTGATCACCGCCCTATCATCCAGTATCTCTAAAATATACTTGGCTTCGTATTTCTCAGGTGCCTGATCGCCTATTGAAGATACAATTGCCGTATACAACTTACTTTTACCAAACTGCACCACCACGCGTTTGCCTACCTCCACCAGGTTGTTCAACTCGTAAGGAACCCGGTAGGTATAGTTTTTCGCTATCGCCAAAGGCAAAATAACTTCAACAAAAAGCGTTTTACGGCCGGTAGCGGCTGCGTCGGCAAATTCAAGCATCTAAATTTATTATTTACCTTTTAGTACTGATAGTGCCAGTGTTACCCAACCGGCAATAAATAACAAGCCGCCAATGGGCGTTATTGGGCCCATAATGCGCAACCAGTCCCAGCCCAACGCTTCGCGGCACGATAGCAGATACAGCGAGCCTGAAAACAGCACGATACCGAAAGTAAACAACCAATAGCTTACATAAGATAAGCCGCTGTTATTGCCTTGCGTTAAAGTGGCTAAAAACAACAAAGCAAATACGTGGTAAAAGTTATACTGTACAGCGGTTTGCCAGGTTTGTAGTTGCGTAGGGTTCAAAACCGCTTTTAAAGCATGGGCGCCAAAAGCACCGGCCATAACCGCAATTGCACCAAAAACCGAAGCCGTTAAAATGATCTGTTTAGTCATAAGATACAAAAAGGCTAAGTTAACCAAATTGAAAGTATTACTTGAATGCATGGCCTTAAAAATCTTAACTTGCAGCACAAACAATTATGAGGCGAGCCATTGTCATAACTATTATACTGCTTATAGCTACCGCGCTTATAACTGTACTTTATTTTAAAAATTTGAACCCGCCCGGCATGCGCACTACCGAAGTAATGCGCACCATACCCGACGATGCCGCCCTTGTTTTTGAATTTAACAACGAGAAAGGATTTTACGATATATTTAAGGACAACGAACTCTTCACCAACATTATTGGCGAAGAACAGATCAGCGAACTGGATACGTTGCGAGCGCAACTACTTGCTCACCCTGATATCGAACCGTTTTTTACAGGGCAAAACATTTTTATTTCCTTCCACCCGGTAAAAAGCGGAGCGGTTGAGCTGCTACTAACTTCAACCGCCACCAATAAATTTAACCCGGCGGTGCTTGATGAACTTGCAAAAAAACCAAGTAATAAATTACTGATAACCACTATTGCTATTGATAGTAAACCGGGCTACACGGTATATTCAAAACAGTTAAAAAAACGTTTTTACATGGTTACCCGCGCCGAAGGCATTTATGCCGGCAGTTTTTCGAAGGAATTACTGGAGCAAAGCGCACGTTATGTGCCGCAGGTTAATAAGCAAACCTTTATCCAGCTTTCAAATCAGCAAAGCGCAAATTCATTAGCTAACCTATACGTTAACTACAGCAAGCTTGGTGTGCTTTGGGCCAATGTGTTTAAAAACAAAAACAACGATATTTTTAAGGGTATGCGCATGTTGCCCGCGTTAGGCGTGCTTGATCTGAACTTTAAAAGCGATGCCCTGATGTTTAATGGCTATACCGAAATACAGGCCGATAAAGCGGTAAGCTATTTTAACCTGTTTTTAAACCAACAGCCGGTGATTAACGAGTTGAAAGATATTTTCCCCGCAACTACGGCATACAGCGTAAGCTTCGCCGTGTCCGATCCGAAGAAATTTAAATCCGACCTATCAGCATGGCAAACTAAAGCAGGTTTGCAGCATGAAAAAGATTCGGTATTTAACCGGGTAAGAACAGAGACGGGGGTTAACCTTATCAACGAATTTAACCAGGTATTAGGTAACGAATTTGCCGTGGTTACCACCCGCTTTATGGAACGCCTGGCCATTATTAACCTCACAGATGGCTCTAAACTAAAATCGACTTTATACAACTTAAGTACCATGGCCGATGATAATATGGGCCAGCTTAATTTTAACAAACTACCCTATTTTTTATTGGGCGATGCCTTCAGCATGTTTAATCATCCGTGGTTTATGGTGATTGATAATTACCTGGTGCTGGCCAACAGTAAAAACGAATTACAAAGCTATGCCGATGTGTATTTGAACCGTAAGTTTCAGAGTAAGCTTAGCGCGTTTAACCGCTTTAACACCCTGGTAACCGAACGAAGCAACGTAGCATGGTATATCAACTTCAAAAACTCGCAAAGCATCCTGAAGCGCGATCTGAACGATGTGTTTTTAAAATCGTACGAAAACAAAAATAACCGATGGAAAAATTTTTATTCGGCGTCTTATCAATTATCCGCGTCAGGAAAAAACTTTTACACCAGTTTTTGCATGGGTTTAAATGTTGCTGATAGCAGTGCAGTTACCGCTATTGCGCAATAAATACCACAATAACAGTGTTATAGGTTTATTATTAAATTATTTATTTTTCTGATAATAAGTTGGGAGTATTTATATTTAACAACTTTAATACAGAACCTGATTATTTTTGATGAAGAGAATTTTACTGATATGTTGTTTTTTTGTGTTGACTGCCAAAGTTTTCGGGCAGCAATTCTCTCAATATAATACGGGTACGCTTTACGATTCGTTCGAAAATCCGGCGCAACGTTCATTCATCCCGGATTCGAGCCGGATGATGGCGTTTAACTTTTTTATACCAAGCTTTAATGGCAATGTATATTTAACAGGCAATGCCCAGGCAACGGCACGCAGCCGCGCATTTTCTGATTATTATAACACAGGCGCGCTTGAAGTTGGCAAAAGCCGTTATAACCACTTAAACGTAAACCTAAATAACTACGCGGTTATGTTTAAAGTGTTTACCAGCCTTGGCGGCGACCAGGAACTGGGCTTTTTTATGAACACCCGGGCAGAATCAAGAGGATTAGCTACAGATGAATCACTGGCCTTATTTAACGGCTACTTAAACTTTCCTGATAACGTTTACGACAATGTTTTCAATGATAAATTTTATTTACAGGCTTACCACCAAATTGGCGTAACTTACCGCGAACGCATAAGCCCGCAATTTGCCTTTGGTGTAAAGTTTAGCGCTTTATCTGGTATAAACTATACGCAGGTGAATGTTGATCAATCAAGCATTAGTTTTGACAAAACGCAGGATAATGCCACACTCTCTTTACGCGGTAAAGCCCGCATAAGCCAGAAACCTACCGGAACCAAATTAAATATGGCCGGCTTAGGTTTTCAAAATGCCGGTGCGTCAATAAGTATTGGTACTCAATATCGTAATGAGGAGGGCTATAACTTTCAGTTTAATGCAAAAAACGTAGGCTTTATACACTGGAAAGGAAGCAGCGCCGCATTTGCTAATGATACCGCGCTTATACAAGGGATAACCGGTCCGCAACGCGAGATCAATATCAGGAATGCTGTAGAGAGGATAACCACCGCATCAAACCTTAAAAATGGCTTTTCAACCGTTACCAACGGCGTTGCCGAGATAAGCGTGAATAAAGATTACTGGTTAGGCTATGCTCAACAGTTCAAATTTTCGCCTACATTGATAGCGCAGAAAGAATTGTTTTATACAGGCTTTACCGCAGCATTGGTAGCTCCCTTACAACACGAGAATAAAATCATATCGTTAACAACATCATACAATGATATGCGCCTGCTTAACATTGGTGCCCAATTTATGATCAAAAGCCCTAATGCTGAGTTTTTTATTGGTAGCGACAGACTGTTTCAAACTGCCAACCTTGTTGGCAATGCGGTAAACGGCGGCGGTGCAAATAAGGTGCAGGAAAACAGGCAATACGGCGCTTACAGCGGAGCTGACCTGTTTATGGGTATCACATTCAAGTTTGGCCAGGTTATTGAAAACCCGATGAATTCGCCATCAATGCCTAATGGCGACAAAGGTTTCTTGGGTAAGCTGTTTGAAAAATGGTTTCATAAAGACCCGAATTACTAGGCCCCTTTCTTAGTCGTAACCAAAAAATCTTTCAGGTAAAAAGGTTCGTAATAAGCCACGTTTTCAAAATCGCCGGCGGCGTACTTAGCTGCAGCCGGTTTACTCATATGAGTGGCTGAGTTAGCAAACTCGGTATAAAATATCGCGTTAGCCTTATCACCTATTACACCTTTACATTTTTCGGCACCGTCGCCAAAAAACAATACTTTATGGGTTTGTAATAAGGTAGCAAAAGTCTGCTCATCTATTATTTCGGCAGCGGTTGCTTTAACGCGATTGCCTTGAGCATCAAATAAAGCTCTGTAAACCTCCATACGGCGCGCATCTATCATGGGGCATAGCAACATACCATCATTTATTAAAGCAGGTTTATCGGCTATTATTCCTTGCGCCATCGCTTCCAAAGTTTCAACTGCAATAAGGGGTTTATCAAGCGCATAACATAAACCTTTGGCGGTTGATATACCTATACGCAAACCTGTGTATGAGCCCGGTCCGGCGCTTACAGCTATAGCGTCGATATCCGCATACTGTAAACCTTCACCCTTCAATAATCCATCAATATACAGAGTAATTACCTCGGCGTGGATGTTGCGCTCGTTAAGTTGTTTAACGGCAATTGTCTGTCCATCCTGGGCCAGAGCGACAGAACAAACGGTGGTAGCGGTTTCTATTTGTAAAATTGTCATTGGTCATTAGTCATTGTGTCATTAGGTCATTAAGTCATTGACATTTATAAAAATGACCCAATGACTTAATGACCCAATGACTAAAATCTTCACGGTACCGGATCATGCCCGTGCCCGCCCCAAGGGTGGCAGCGGCCAATGCGTTTCAAAGTTAACCATCCGCCTTTAAAAGGGCCATATTTTTTTATAGCCTCTACCCCATATTGCGAGCAGGTGGGCGTATAACGGCATGAGGCGCCTGTAAGCGGCGAAATTAAATATTGATATAACTTTATCAGCAATAAAAAAAAAGCGCCTATAACCGCTTTAATAGCTTTGGTTATGGCGCTCATTTTATAATATCGTTACTTAATTGGGTTAACAGCTTTTGCATGCGTTTTTCCATCATATCATAAGGCTCAATTACTTTGCCTATGTAGCCAATGGCCAGCACAATTTTTTTATCGCCGGTTTGTAAAGTATCATACAGCAATTGCTGCTTGCTAAGGCGATAAACCTCGCGCATACGGCGTTTTAGTACGTTGCGGTCAACCGCCCGTTTAAAACGTTTTTTGGGTACCGAGAATAAAATTTGAGCCGGAACGTGTTGAGGCACGGCCGCGTCAGCAACCTGCCATGATACTTTGAAGGGATAACATAAAAAAGAAGAACCGTTATGAAAAAGCCCGTCAATGAGCCTTTTATTACATAACCGTTCTTCTTTTTTAAAAGTATACATTGTTACTGTTTATGAACCGAAATTTTTTAAAATGCCGGCTCAGCCCCTGCTAACAGAGAAAGTAACCGAAGATTTATGCTTTGTGACGACCTTCGCTAGATACTGACAGTTTTTTTCTGCCTTTAGCTCTTCTGGCTGCTAATACTCTTCTGCCATTGGCACTAGACATACGCTCACGGAAACCGTGTTTATTTCTTCTTTTTCTTTGAGAAGGCTGAAATGTTCTTTTCATGACTGTTTATTATATTTTGTTTTTAAAAACAAGAGCGCAAATGTAGTGCTTTTTTCTAACTAATCAAACAATATCATACACTTTTATACACATTTACACAGTTATTTGTATAACACCCTATTGTGGCGTACCTTAACGGCAAATATTTTTACCCATGAAACGCTGCCTGGCCCTGTTGCTTTTACTCGCTCCGCTTATTTCATTAAGCCAAACAACTAGCAATCAAAACTTTAAAATATACAGCACTGCTCTGCAAAAGCAAGTAAATCTCGATGACATTCTGCTTGATCTCGATCGTGCAGATATCTTATTTTATGGCGAAGAACATAATGATTCCATAGGCCATACGATTGAACTGGAGCTTTTCAAAAAAATTGTGGATAAGTATCCGGGAAAAGCAGCCCTTTCGTTAGAAATGTTTGAAACAGATGTGCAGATCGTTGTTGATGAATATTTGCAGGGCCTCATCCGCGAAAAGAAATTACTGACTGACGCCCGCGCATGGCCCAATTACAATAAAGATTACCGTGGCTTAGTAGAGCTTGCCAAAGGCAGCAATGCACCTGTGGTGGCAGCTAATGCGCCATCACGCTACACCAATATGGTGAGTGCCGGCGGCCTGAGCAATCTGTCAAAACTAAACAAAACTGCTTTAAGCTACCTGCCGCCCCTGCCTATTGATACCGCTACCGGCCCTTACTACGAAAAGTTTGTGAAAACAATGGGCGGCCACAGTGCCATGGCCGGTATGGGCAACATGAAGATCTATCAATCGCAAAACCTGTGGGATGCTACCATGGCCTGGAGCATTGCCCGGTTTTACAAGGAACACAAAAACTACAAAATATTAAACGTAAACGGTGGTTTCCACAGCGAAGAGAAACTAGGCATTATAGCGCAGCTGAAAAAATACGCGCCCAAAGCTCGTGTGGTAAATATTAACGCTTACGCGGAGAAAAACTTTGATAATCCTAACTGGGCGCAATACCAGCAGAATGCGGATTATATTATTGTAACCAGGGGCCGATAGTTCATGGACCATAGTCGATAGCAATTGGCTCTATGGACTATGGACCATCGACTATGGACTAATTATTTCTTCGCTAACAGATCGCGTATTTCGGTCAATAAAATTTCTTCTTTAGTTGGCACCGGTGCAGGCGCCGGTTTTTCCTCTTCCTTCTTTTTGGTAGCGTTTATAGCCTTCACTATAATAAATAAGGCTATAGCAACTATAATAAACGATATGATTTGCGACAGGAAGTTGCCATACTTTATGGCCGTGCCGGGGATTACCAGTTCGGCAAGGTTGGTTAGGTGAGCTGCCTTAAGGGCCGGGGTAAGAATAGCCGGAGTGATAATATCATCAACCAACGAACTCACAATCTTTCCGAAAGCTGCACCTATAACAACCGCAACTGCCAAATCAACCACGTTGCCGCGCATGGCAAACTCTTTAAACTCTTTTACAATAGCCATAGCAAATACTTTTTATTTAAAGTTATTAATAATTTACAATCGTTATCAAACAATTGTTGTTTTTTGGCATTTATAGCATTACATAATCCAATTAACTAAGTTTCCAATTTCAGGGTAATTGATGTAGATTTGCCCTACTCTATTATGTTAAAACAGAACCTTCAACAGAAACTCTTACAGAAACTCTCGCCGCAGCAAATACAATTTATCAAATTGCTGCAGGTGCCTACCGTATCGTTAGATACCCGGATAAAAGAGGAGCTGGAAGAAAACCCCGCTCTTGAAGACTTAAGTTTAACCAACCTTAACGAGCCCGAAGAGCAATATCCCGACCGCGACCCTGACGATGATTTTAGTAGTAATGACGAAGAACGCGGCGAAGCCGACGAGTTTAACATTGACGATTACCTGCAGGAAGATAACGTGAACGAATACGGTTCGCGCTATGACCAGAATGGCGACGATGACGAGGATAGCAAAGAGATACCGTTTGCAGTGCAGAACTCCTTTTTTGAGAACCTGCAGGCGCAGCTGGATATGATACCGCTTACCGATAAGGATTTTAGCATAGCTAAACAGATCATCGGTAGTTTGGATGACGATGGTTACCTGCGCAGGCCCATCATGTCGCTTACGGATGACCTGGCTTTTTCGCAAAATGTAATGGCCGAGGATGAAGAGGTTGAAGAGATGCTAAAACTCATTCAAAGCTTTGACCCTCCGGGCGTTGGTGCCCGCAGTTTACAGGAATGCTTATTGATACAACTGCGCCGCAAGGATGTTACCGATCCGATAGTTAAAAAGGCTATTTTGGTGGTTGAAGAGTATTTGGACGAGTTTACCCGCAAGCATTACGATAAGCTGGAAAAATCGTTAAACATGTCATCTATCGAGTTAAGGGGCGTTGTTAATGAAATATTAAAGCTTAACCCAAAACCGGGCGACACCAACGAGATAAACACCAAACAGCTACAGGTAATCCCTGATTTCCATATCAAAAACAGCGATGGCACGCTGATACTTACCCTGAACTCGAAAAACGCGCCCGAATTGCGTGTTAGCCGCTCGTACCAGGAAATGTTTCAGCATTATGATAAGGCATCGCAAAAAGATAAAAAGCTGAAAGAGGCGGTACAGTTTGTAAAGCAAAAGCTTGATTCGGCCAAATGGTTTATTGATGCTATAAAGCAAAGGCAGCAAACCTTGTTGAAAACCATGAATGCTATTATGCAGTATCAGTATGAGTTTTTCCTGACAGGAGATGACAAAAACCTGAAGCCGATGATATTGAAGGATATAGCCGACCGTATTGGTATGGATATATCAACCGTATCGCGTGTAGCAAACTCAAAATACGTACAAACCGAACACGGCACCTTCCTGTTAAAATCATTCTTTAGCGAGGCTATCCAAACCGAAAGCGGCGAAGAAGTATCAAACAAAGAGGTTAAAAAGATACTGGAAGAGCACATAGGCAAAGAAGACAAACGCCATCCACTGGCCGATGAAAAGCTGACCGAAATACTCAAAGACGCCGGCTACAACATAGCCCGCCGCACCGTAGCCAAATACCGCGAACAAATGAATATCCCGGTGGCAAGGTTGAGGAAGGAACTGTAGGTAAGAGTCAAGAATCAAGAGCCAAGAATCAAGACAGATTAGTATAAAAGAAAAAGGCCCTCAGTGAACTGAAGGCCTTTTTTATAGTATCCAAAAAAATCTTGACTCTTGATTCTTGATTCTATCTTAAAATCCATGCTGCGGGCAAGTAACCCTGTATCTGTTATTCAGCATAATACCCAGCACAATTTCGTGCGTACCGTTACTTACGGTGTTTAGCGATGATGTGGTGATATCATATGAGTAACCTACGTTAAGGAATGAGCTTAAATTAAAGCCCGCCAGCACACCAAATGAATCATTATGACGGTAGGCACCACCCAGCCAGAATTTGTCCCTGAAAGACATTTTCATATTCACATCATAAGTAAATGGTACCGGGTCTATCTTTTTAACCAGGAATGATGGCAATAAGGTTAGGTCATCACTCATAAACAACTTCACACCTGCCGTTAAAAAGTAATGCGGCACTGTTTTGCTTTGGTTAATAGTACTGTTTGTAGTGCTGAAATATAAATTCTGCGGCAGCAATTGCTTTACCGATACACCCACATAATAATTTGACGAGTATAACCAGGCACCTATACCCAGATCGGGTTTCCATTGGCTGTTTTCTCCGTTGGCAATAGCCGGATCAAGCGCTGTGCCCAGGGTTATTAATGATGTATTAAGCGTTATGTGATTTAAGCCCGCAGCTACACCTACAGCAAGGTTCATCCTATCGGTTAAACCTAAGTGATAGGCGTATGTTGCGTTTAAGTTTGTTTGGGTTATGGGCCCGGCTTTATCAGTTATTACCATAAAACCTATACCATGATGCGGTTCGGCAGCTTGATAGTTTTGGGTATATAACCTGCTTGACGGATTGATACCATTACCCGCCGAAAACGCGGTAGCATCGCCCTCAATAAAATTACGGCCGATAGGCGCGTTAATTGAAAAATAGCTGGTAACCGGCGCACCGTCTAAACCGGTCCACTGGCTACGGTAACCTACCTTAGCATCGGTGTAGTTTTCAATACCACTTACGGCCGGGTTAAGCAGGTAATTATTAAAAACGTATTGTGTGTACTGGGGCAGTTGCTGTGCACTTGCTATACGCGCAATAAAGGCCACAAACGCAGCTAAAAAAACAATTCTCCTCATCAAAAATTTACGCCACATAGTTTATGCGCACAGGGCCTTGGTTATAATTATTATTATGCAAGATAAATAAACAGTTCATAATCTTAATTATAAGCCAAAAAATAATTAATGATTAATAAAACACTTACACTCATACTTTATTTAACAATGGTTACGTATCCGGTAAGGGCTTTGTTATTGTTACCCAGGTTAATGATATAATAATATATCCCGGCAGGTAGATCATTTCCGTTTACCTTACCCGCCCAGGGGTTAGTATACCCTACAGATGTATATACAGTATTACCATAACGGTTAAAAATATCAATTTTACACTTAGGGAACTGGGCTATGTTTTGAATATCCCAGGTATCATTCACCCCATCGCCATTTGGGGTAATGGTGTTGGCCATTAGCAATGGTTTAACATTTACCGTTAATATACCGGGCACATATTGCATGGTATAGTTTTGTGCAGAAGCGCCACTTACCACAATAGGATACTGCCCCACGGGCGAAGCAGGTACGGCCGTTGTTGTAGCAACCGCAAGTTGTGTTATTTGCGCAACGTCTTCTCCGTTTACAAAGCCGCCATAGCTAACCGTAAGCGGGGGATTTGCATCGGCATAATACCTGCTTTTATCATCGGCCTTAACGGTTAATAGCGCAGGTTTAACAATAATATCGGCGCCTTCATAGTGCGGTGTATAGTTACTTATTGAAAATGTACCACCTGTAGCAGCCTCTAATTTAACAGATTTAGAGTAAGGCGGGCCTACAACATCGGTAGCCCGAGCGCCAAGCCCGTACTTAGCAGTTACCGATCCTATTACTTCATTATTTTTTAGCCCTTGCTGTTTAAACGCCGTAACACCGCCGCCATCAGTTAATACCGAGCCGTAGGTTTTAATAGCATCATTGGCAGTTATGGTTAAAGGCGCCGGAGTTACATTGCTCAGTGCTGCGGGCAAATTAACATTGGCGGCATTTGTACTGCTAAAAACCACATCACCGGAGTGCGGGCCTGCCTTGGCAGTAGCACTTAGCCTGATATAAATAGTTTGAGGATCGATATGGTAAGTTGAGCCAACTGTTAACGTTTTGCTGAAGGTAATGCCATCAGCACTTATTTCAAACCCTTCGGGCGGACTTATCAAGATGCCTTTTTCCATATATCTGCCAGATACAGATATTGGTGATGCTGACGATGGGTCACCATATTCGGTGGTTTTAGCAGTTATAGGTCCTGATGCTTGTATAAACGGCGGGCGCTGATTAACGGTGATGGTAAACGTAATGGGCTTTGTTTTACAACGCTGTTGTGTTACCAATATATTTAATGAGGTAAAAGCCTTTGGCACTTCAACAGCATCTGTTATCTGTTGTTGTGCCACATCAAAAGTATACAAGTTACTAGGTGATGCATCAATACTGGTGCGCAAAATATACAGGCTCTTGTCATCATCGCTTAATGAAATACTCCTGATAAAATAAGGAACAGACACGCGGCTTAATACCAGCTTGGCCTGCGGATGAATTGTATATATCCAGCTTTGAAAATTTTGTACGTCTAACCCCGCCATATAGAGCTTGCTGCCGTCTTTGCTCAATTTCATAGAATTGGCATCTACAGTTGGCTCTATCGATATGGTGGTAAAAGCAAAGGTTTCTGCGTCAATAAAATACACTTTTCGTCCCGGTCCGGTGCTTACATAAAGACTGCGCCCATCGGGGCTTAACACCATACCACCAAGACTCGGCAGGCTGATCTCGCCTATCGTGCTACCCGTTATGGTATTCACCGCAACAAATTTACTCGTACCCAAAAATAAATATAAGCGGCTGCCATCGGCATTTGCTAATATATCAACGGCGCCAAAATTAAGCGGTATCACCTTTAAAACCGCACTGGTAGCTATATCAATAATTGACAATACATTATTAAAAGGTGTGCCTGTACTATTGCTTACATATAGTGTTTTGCCGTCGGCACTAAAATATAAAGCCTGCGGCCGGTAAGGTAAGTTCACCATGCCTATCTGCCGGTAGGCCATGTCAAACAAAGCTACCTTGTTTTGGCCGTCAAGATTAATGTAGTAGGTATTACCATCGGCACTGGTATATATACGATCAAAACGGCTCGCTATAGGGAACGAAGCAATTTTAGCTTTGGCCCTGAGGTCGTAAACAGATATCGGCGCGTTGGCATCATTTACAAAGGCCAGCAAGCGGTTATCAACTACCGTGTTAAACGATACCGTGCCCTGTATGGGTGCAAAAGTGGAATTAGTGGCCTGAAATTCGTCAATGATATTGGTAGCGTTATAAGCTTTTAAACCTATGGCTGTGTTACTGTTAGTCCAATAACAAGCGCATCCTATATCCGGAAATTTGATAGCAGGAACAATGGTTTCGCTGAGCACGGTCATATCACTTTGTGCCTTGAGTAATAAAGGCTCAAAAAGCAATATCCCCAAAAGGACAGTAAATAAAATATGGCCGGGTAAATGGCCAGGATAAATTGGTTTCAACAGTTTATTAAATATTCTAAGCTATCAATTAAATTGAAAAGCAACAAATTATCGGCTTAAAATATTCATGCTCAACATTATCGTACAATGGCGATGTAACCTGATACAACCTTGCGCCCGTTTTTAGGTGCCACAATATAATAATAAGTGCCGTTGGGCAATATTGCTCCTTTAAATCTGCCATCCCATGCGGTTGAATAACCCAGCGAGCTAAACATACGTTCGCCATAACGGTTAAATACCTCTACGGTGGCACCCGGGTAAGTTTCCAGGTTTTTTATTTCCCAGGTATCGTTTATGCCATCGCCATTTGGCGTAAAGGTATTTGGTATTACCGGTGGCTGTAAGACTTTTACATTGATCTTCACCGCTTCGGCAGCGCAACTCTTGTCCGAGCTAACAACAAGTGTATACGTTATATCTTGTAATGGCATAGCTACAGGTTTCAATACATCGGTTCGGTCAAGGCCTGTCGCCGGCGACCAGCTATATGTCATCGTGCCCGAACTTAAAGTAGCCGCAGCATTCAGCGTAACTTTATCGCCTGATAACATAGTAACCGTTTGATCTAAAGTAACGCGTGGTGTTGGGTTAACCACAATATCAAAGGTTTTTGTAAAAACACAACCCGTGTTATTAGTTGTAAAAACGTAAGTGATTGGATAAGTGCCGGGCCCGACACTTGCCGGATTAAAAAACCCTGTACTTGAAATACCGGTTCCCGTAAACACCCCACCACCATTGTAAACGCCTTTATCCTCAACTATCGGGAAAGACGCATCCTTTTCGCAAACAGAAATACTGCTGGCAATGGTAGTATTGTTATATTTTAAGGTGATGATTGGTTCGGGATAAACTAAGAATGTTTTAATTTTTTCGCTTTGACACACCACGCTTTGGCCCGAATATGCAACCATCCTAACAGTATAAGGAGTAGGCTGCGTACCGTTAAAATACGGATACTTGTAGCTATACACTTTATCAGTTGGCATTAGAAATTCCTTATCGGGCTTTGTTTTTTGATGATCCCAATCAAAGTACCATTCTATCCTGGTAATAGTTCCTTTTACCGTCGTCATATCCGTAAATAACACCTCTTTACTGCTACAGGTGTTGTCAACAGCGAAGTCTGCAACCGGTGCCGAGTTTACCGTGAAGGTTTTAACTCTCGTTGTTTCGCATCCATACTTAGAAAAAACATGCAGTGTTACTGTATAGTCGCCTTCCTTGGTATATTGGTGGCTTCCATTTTTTTGGGTTGAGGTGTTAGGGTTTAAAACTGTAGACCTGTCAGGATCGCCAAAATCCCATAGATAAGTCAATTCAGATTCCGTTTTATCTTCTATTAAAACCTCGGGAATAAACTGGCCGGCTATGTTGTAATGATAATCGTTCTCGCATATTTGCGGCGTGGTAAAGTCAACAACAGGCAACGGCCTTACAGTTATTGGCGTAGCTTTAAAACTGGTACAGCCCGTGGTACCGTTATCAGTAGTTACGGTCAAAGTAATCGTGTATGGGCCGGTAGCGGCGTAAATATGCTTTACTTGCTTACCGGTTTGCAAGGGTGTACTGTCACCAAAATCCCAAACCCATTTGGTTATTGTTCCGTCTGAACTTGTTGAGTTATCCTCATAGTCATATTCCTTGTCTTTACAGATATTTACAGGCATTTTAAAAGCAACAACAGGCGGCGTGGCAATATGTACCTGTGTAATTGGCGAAACGCCTACACAGCCATTATTATCTGTAACAGTTAATCTTACGTTGTAGGTGCCGGGGTCGGTGTAGGTGTGTTTCGGATTAGCTAACGTAGATGGGGGCGTACTATCGCCAAAATCCCAGAGCCATTTTTTAATCTCCCTGTCGGTACTTAAAACGGTAGCATCAGTGAATTGAGTTTCGGCCCCAAAGCAATTATCACTCACGGTCAGTTTAGTAGTAGTGATCTCTTCGTAATTTATAAAATCAAACCGTACCTCCTGCGTCGAACCACACTCGTCGGCACCCGGGTTTTCGGCTAGTGCAACAACGCTGTGACTGCCCACTGTGAATACCTTTTTTGTCGGGTACCTATATACATAAAGCTGTTTACCATCCTTTACCGGGTCATCATCAGGATTCGGGTTTGATATTTCCAGATCCGGGGTACCATCATCAAGCACCCATTTAATTTTGGTGGGTTTGTAAGGTAGTGTTAACTGTAATTGATAAGCCGTTGAACCGCAGCCGGCAGTAATAGTTTTAGTATTATCTGCAGGGTCTTGAAATGCTACGTAGTTGTTCAGGTCTTTTAAGTTGGTGCCTGCAGCGTAGCCGTAGGATTCAGCACCGCCAAATCCGTAAGCTATAGCATTAAATGGCTCGGATGCCGCTATGATGTGCGTACCTTGAGTAATGGTTCTACCCCGTCGGCCTTCCTGATCAGGACCACTACTAACCGGTATTTGAGCATATGAATAGTCGACCTGCCCGGAGACGGGAAAAAAATTACCATACGGCATGCCATCTAACGTAAAAGAACCAACAGCACTGGTAGGTATAACCACGTTGATATAGCTGTTATCTATATTAAAGTATCCTGTAGAATATAAAGTCACCTTATCAAGGCCTTGCTCAACGGGTGTTAAAAAAATCATCTCAGGGTCTCCGGCAGGTTCTCCCTGTGTGCCACAACCGGCGGCGTTAGACTGATTTTGAGTTGCTGTATATTGTACAACCTGTATCTGTTTGTCGGCTTCTATTACATTACTGGTTTGCGATCTGAACTCATAATATAAACTATTAACGAATTGATTGGCTTGCAATGTAATGCCATTGAGTTTTACCTGCGTACCAGGCTCTTTTAAAACAATGCGGTAAATATCAAAATTTCTCCCAAGCAGAGGGATCGTTATATATTTTTTACCCCAGGCCGATGTTGGATAAACTTGCTGAAAAAGATTATCAGACGAAGGATTCCCCGGATTGCTCGTATTACAAACAATACCTATTTTACTGCTACCTGAAAATACAGCTATTTTTTTGCAGGTACCGTTAGCTGTGCTCACAGACTTTATAGCACTTCCGGTAAGATCATCAAGCCGGGCTGCGATACACTGATAAACCTCGCCCTTCTTTAAATCAATAGAAAACATTTGATTTGCACGCTGCCCGGTCATCAGGTCGGCAACCGGTGTTATATTAACAGTGGTATTGTCTTCAGTTGCTATTACTGAGAAATTTGACCTTCCAATATTGTTTTGGTTAGCTATTTGGGTGTAGTTAAGTGACAAATACTCCTTGCCTAAATTATTTACCGGCAGCAACAAAGTGGCACCTGATACGGATGCGTTGTTAATATGTGCGTACACAGCTACCGGCCTTGCCGCTGTAATGTGAATGCCTTTATAAAAAAGCCCACCGCTACCCAAAAACGCGCTACCAGGTATGCTTACAAATGTTACCTCTCCGGGCTTGACATTATACGGCATATTAAAACTACCGTCTAGTATTTCAACTTTGCCCGAAGTGGCTATATCAGATGTAATGTACAACACCATCAGGCTTGAGCCGCCAAAGCTTGAGCCTGCTGCTCCGGCAGAATGATCAGTATACGCAGTCCAAAACTCGGTGCCACGGCTACTGGTTCCCTGCGCGTTCGAGCGCGAAGCGGCTAATAATAAAATGGCAACAGTAACGGCTACAATAATACACGATATCGCTTTCGGCCTTCTCACAACAAACAAACTAAAAAGGGTTATAATTACTTCAAGTTTAACTATAAGTAATTACAAATCAAAGCGACACAACTTTATACTGATTTCCCGAGCGCTTCCAGCTCTGCCAATGCAACCTGCAACCTGGCCGAAAGTTCTTTATTTTCTTTACGGAGATGGTAAATTTCGAGGGCGTTCTCTATATACATTTTAAGCTCATCATTTTGCCATGGCTTAACCAGGTATTTATATACCTGCCCGCGGTTTATGGCGTCCATAACGGCATTAATGTCAGAAAAACCGGTTAGCAATATGCGGATGGTATTTGGATATACATTGATGATAGATTCCAGGAACTCGATCCCCGTCATATCGGGCATGCGTTGATCTGATATGATAACGCCTATTTCTTCGGTATCCAATATCTTACGGCCCTCTTTGGCAGACATGGCCGTAAATATTTCAAAATCGCGCCTGAACGAAGCTTTAAAGCTATTCAGGTTATTGATCTCATCGTCTATATATAAAACCCCTACTGGCATATGTTTTTTTTAGTTTAGGAAACAGCAAGGTAAGCCTAAAAAATTAATTTACCTTGAAAATTTCAATTTTCTGTGCATTTTTATACTCCCGCGTTAACTATTGTATGTAATAATGAAAAAATTAGTTTTATTACTTTTTATTCTGATACAATACATCTGCCCTGCGGCGGCGCAAACAGATACGCTGGTTATTGGCCCTAACCAAAGCAAATATTTAACCAATCAATATTTCCTGGAGTTACATAAAGCCGACAGCCTGACCCTGCAACGTATTATTGGCCACCCCGGTTTTCGCCCTATAACATCCTCGTTCCCGGTTTTAAAATACAATAAGCCCATTGCCTGGCTTAAGTTTGTTTTAAAAAACAACACCGATAAGCCATTTATCATGGCTACCATCAACAATAGTATAGTCGACAAGTTTGAGATCTTTTATACCGACCCACTAACAAATCAACTCAAGCAGCTCAATTATAACAACGCCCGGGCCTACGCGGGCCTTGCCGACAAGGAAGCCCATTTTATAGGGATACCTTTAGCGGTAAACACAAGCAATACCTTTTTTGTAAAAGTTAGCAGCCCGGCCTCAACCGTGTTGCCTATTAAGCTGCATAGCAAAAACAGTTTTTTACAGGAACATCGCACCTATATTTTATTGAGCGGCTTTGTGCTGGGCATATTTGTTGTAATGGCGTTGTACAACTTCATGCTGTTTTTTATGGTGCGCGATCGTAGTTATTTGTATTACGTCATCTACATCATCTTCGCCGGGCTTACCCTGGTGTTTTTAATGGGGCATGGTAATAGCATATTTCCGGGCAGTAAGGAGATAGTTAATAAATACCTTATCCCGCTGTCGCGTATATTTTTCGGAGCCTCGCTTATATTGTTCGCGTTTGAGTTTTTGCAGCTTAAAGAAAACCTGAAACCTTACTACAAGTATTGTTTCACGCTGTATGGCTTGTACTTTGTTGCGGCTATGGCCATTGTGCTGGGGTACACCCATGTGGGTTACATAACTATAACCATTTCGGCATCTGTAACGGCAATATCCTTATTAGTTATTGGCATACACTTGATTTTTAAAGGCTACAAGCCATCTAAGTTTTTTTTAATAGGTTGGGGATTTGTGCTGCTGTCGTTATTAATAACCATAGCGCGCAACTATGGCTTGCTGCCTTACAATTATTTTACCGCAAATAACATTATTTATACCACCACTATCGAGCTGGTGCTTTTTTCGGTGGCACTGGCGGATAAGATAAACTTTTATCGTTCGCAAAAACAGCTGATGCAACAGGCATCATTAACCACTGCGCAAAAAAACGAACGCTTTACACTGGAGCAAAACCTGATACTGGAACGAAAAGTTAAGGAGCGTACGCAGGAATTAATTGCTACCAATAAAAATTTGTCTGTAACCATTGATAACCTAAAATCGGCACAAATTAAACTGGTGGAAACAGAAAAAATGGCTTCGCTTGGCCAACTAACAGCCGGTGTGGCGCACGAAATTAATAATCCTATGAATTTTATCAGCGCCAACGTAAAACCCTTGCGCATGGACTTTGAAGAATTATTTTTAATGCTGGACAGGTATGAGGACGCGGCCAATCACCCTGATAAACCCGAGCTTTTGCAACTGGCCAAAATGCACAAACAGCAAATTAATGCCGATTTTGTAAAGGAAGAAATACTGGGCCTGCTTAGCGGTATTGAAGAAGGCGTAAACCGCAGCGCCGAGATCGTTAGAAGCCTGCGCACCTTTAGCCGTATGGATGACCTTGAGCTTAAACCAGGCAATATTAACACGGCCATATTAAACGCGCTGATCATATTGCGCAGCTACGTTCCCTACTACATCGATGTAAAGCCAATACTGGATAAGCTTGACCCTATACCATGTTACGTAGGTAAAATAAACCAGGTTATTATCAATCTGGTTACCAACAGCATCCAGGCCATTAAAGCCAAACAAACGCATCACAACGAAAGCGTATTGGTTATAACCCGTAATTTTGCAGACCACGTAGCTATTGAAGTGGTTGATACCGGTATTGGCATGACGCCCGAAACCAAACAACGTATATTTGAACCTTTCTTCACCACCAAAAACATAGGCGAAGGTACCGGCCTGGGCCTCTCGATCGTATTTGGTATTGTTGAACAGCATAAAGGTTCGATAAACGTTGAATCGACTTTTGGCACGGGCACCACATTTACCATCAACATCCCTAAAAACCTGGTTCAACCCGTGCAGGAAGAAACAGCATAAAACATATAAATGAGCACTACATTTAATCCTACCGAACAATACACGCTTGAAGACGACAAAGTATTATTGCGCCCCTTGCAGGCGACAGATGCTGAGTTTTTGATCCCCTTCGCTATAAATGAACCCGATACCTGGTTTTACTCGTTAAAAAGCGCCGCGGGCGAAGAAGGCATGCGTCAATATATAAACGATGCCCTGGCCGCGCGCGAGGCAGGCAAGGAATACCCGTTTATAGTTTTTGATAAACAGACACAGCAATATGCCGGCTGCACGCGCTTTTATGATATCCAGCCAGCTTATCAGTCACTGCAGTTAGGCTACACCTGGTACGGGCAGGCTTTCAGAGGCACCGGCCTTAACAAGCGTTGCAAGTTTTTGCTCCTTCAATTCGCGTTTGAGACATTGGGGATAGAACGCGTTGAATTTAGAGCCGATGCACGAAACGACCGCAGTATTGCCGCTATGAAAAGCATAGGCTGTACGCCCGAAGGAATTTTGCGTAATCATTTGCCGTTGGCTGATGGCGGGCGCCGGGATTCTATCATCCTGAGCATACTAAAAAACGAATGGCTGAGCGGTGCAAAACAGCGCCTGGCGGATAAGCTTTAGATAGATTCTGAATAGCATTAATTTTAAAAAGCTGGTATTGTTGTAAGCTATATTTGCAGCCAAATAACAATACTATGTCAACAAAACTTACTATCAATAATAATGGTTCGGTAAAGATCGATGGCGATTTCGAGATCGTAGATCCACAAGGCAATGCCTACAATTTGCAGGGCAGAACGGTGGTATCTATCTGTCGTTGCGGCCTATCGGCCAACAAACCTTTCTGCGACGGATCGCACAAGGGCCATTTTGAACACGAAGCGGTAGCATTTGATCTGCCACCTAAAAAAGTATAATTGCGCCTCAATTATAAATTTCCCTCTATTATTTCCCTTCTAGGTAAAGCTCCTCTACCTTCTTCCTCGCCCATTCGGTCTTTCGCAAAAACTTCAGGCTCGATTTAATGCTCGGGTCACTCAAAAAACAATTAATACGGATACGGTAACCCATTTCGGCCCAACCATACCTGGCCACCAAATCGTTCAGTATGGCTTCTAAAGTAATGCCGTGAAGTTTATTGTTGGGTTGTTCCTGCATAATACAAAAAGACCATGGACTATCGACTACGGACTATCGACTCTCTTTAACTATCGCTAACGCGCGTTTAGTATTTTCAGTCAACTCAGCATACAACTGGCCTTCCATCACCGCGTTGCTCACCAGTTGGCTGCCCATACCTACAGCGCTTACGCCTGCCTTAAACCAGGCAGAGATATTGTCCTTATTGATCTCTACCCCACCGGTAGGCATAAACATGGTGTTTGGGAACAACGGACGGATACCCGCCATAAATGTTGGCCCCAGTAAATTACCCGGAAACAGTTTGATAAATTTAGCGCCCATGTTCTCGGCTTTGATGATCTCGGTGGCGGTCATTGCACCCGGTATCCAAAGCATATGGTTATCATCGGCTACCGCTGCAACCTCTTCT
Organism: Mucilaginibacter sp. A3364; assembly: GCF_059690715.1. Taxonomy (NCBI): domain Bacteria; kingdom Pseudomonadati; phylum Bacteroidota; class Sphingobacteriia; order Sphingobacteriales; family Sphingobacteriaceae; genus Mucilaginibacter; species Mucilaginibacter sp. A3364. Next base: position 1,069,600 of record NZ_JCAWED010000001.1, on the reverse strand, counting down.
ACCAAACCCGGGCTTATAATATAATCGGCCCCCGCATCAATAAATTCCTGCGCGCTTTGGGCATCTTTAATAGTGCCTACACCCAGGTACATTCCGCGAAGTTCTTTGTCGCAAATTTCGCGCAGCTTCACAAAGTTTTTAAGCGCGGCCTCGCCACGGTTAGTGTACTCAATGGTTTTTATACCAGCGTTGTATAGCGCGTGTAATATGTTTACACTTACTTCTTCGCTTTGATTAAAATATAGCGGTAACATACCCTGCTCGGGTATCAGTTTTAAGATAGCTGCTTTTTTGTCCATTTGATTGGGTATAGAAGGGATAAATGTAGAAAAGATATATCACAAACGTGGCCTGCATGCCGTCATTTTTACGCAAACGATTTCCTTGTTTTTGCCCGCAAAGGCTTCTTAATTATGATGCTTTAATGTACTTTTGGCTAAACACCAATTAACCCTATGCCCAAAAAAGTAGTTACGCTTGGCGAAATAATGATGAGGCTTTCAACCCCTCAATATAAACGATTTGTACAAACCGAAAGTTTTGACATTACCTACGGTGGTGGCGAAGCTAACGTAGCCGCGGCGCTATGTAATTATGGCCTTAATGGTGTTTTTATGAGTAAAGTGCCCGATAATGCTTTGGGGCAATCAGCAATTAATCATCTGCGTCGTTTTGGGGTTGATACGCAATTTGTGGCTCGCGGTGGCAAGCGACTGGGCTTATATTTTTTAGAGCCGGGCGTAGCGATGCGTGCCTCGCAGGTTATTTATGACCGTGCCGATGCCGCCATAACCGAAGTAGAACTGAGCGAATTTGATTTCGATAAAATATTTGATGGCGTAAGCTGGTTCCATACCAGCGGCATTACCCCTGCCCTTAGCGAAAAAGCTGCCGCTCTTACATTAGCCGCCCTAAAAGCCGCCAAAGCCAAAGGCATTACCACCAGCCTTGACCTTAACTACCGCAAAAAACTGTGGACCGTTGAGCAGGCCCAAAAGGTAATAAGCCAACTTTGCCAACATGTTGATGTGTGCATAGGGCCCGATGCTACCATAGGTTTCGGTACGCATTTGGTAGGTAAGGCTTATGATCATGCCGCTTACACAGAGGCATTCAAAGAGCTGCAAAGCAGATTTGGCTTTAAATACATTGCCGCTACCTTGCGGGAAAGCCCAAGCGCGTCTGACAATGCCCTAAGCGCTTTGGTTTACGACGGCACGGAACTTCATCAAACCAAACAATACCAAATACGCATAGTTGACCGTGTGGGCAGCGGCGATTCTTTCGCCAGCGGCTTTATTTACGGCTTGGTAAGCGGCCGGACCGCCACCGAAGCCGCCGAATTTGGCGTAGCATCGGCAGCATTAAAACACACCATCCCCGGCGATATGAACCACGCTACAGTAGCCGAGATACAGGCCCTGGTAGGCGGCGATGGTTCGGGGAAGATACAGCGATAGTTTTTTGGGTCTATGGTCGATAGTCCATGGACCATAGTTATATTTGCCATGGACCATGGTCTATCGACCATCGACAATAAAAACAACAATGATAATAGACACCCTACACGCTGCCGAAAAATATTACGGACTGCATAGAAACTTTAAAACGGCATTTGAATATTTACGGTCGACCGATTTGGCTGCGCTGGACAACGGCGTAATTGAAGTGGCCGATGGCATTAAGGTTATTGTATCCAATGACCCCGGTAAGACAGCCGAGCTTGCAGAAAAAACATTTGAGTGCCATCGTCAGAATATCGACATACAGGTTTGCATTCACGGACACGAAACGATGGGTTGGAAGCCGATATCGGCCTGCAAAAATTCACAAATAGAATATAGCGCCGAACGCGATGTGCAGTTTTTCGATGATAAGCCGGATATGTATTTCGCGCTAACCGACGGGCAATTTGTGGTATTCTTCCCCGAGGATGTTCACGCGCCGATGATAGGCGAAGGTTTGATCAAAAAATTAGTGGTGAAGGTTAAAATTTGAGCCAAACAGGGTGCGCCACTTTTATAAAGGCATTTCAGGACTTAAATTTAAACTCGTGATAATAAGCACATTGTAAAAAACCAAGGGTGCGCCGCATTGCGCCGCTTTTTCGCATAAATAATTAACAATCAGCATTTTACTAAAAAACGGTGCGCCGGGTGCGCCACTTTAAAAGTGGCGCACCCGGCGCACCGTTTTCGTTATCATTAAAGGCCGAAGCCTTCCTTTCCTACTCGTAAAAACCGAAATACTCGCGGGCATTGTTGTAGCAGATGTCCTGTACAATTTTTCCGGTCCATTCCAGGTTGTTTGGTATCTCGCCGTTCTCAATATCGGTGGCCAACAGGTTGCATAGTATCCTGCGGAAGTACTCGTGACGCGGGAACGACATGAAGCTGCGCGAATCGGTTAGCATACCTACCAAGCGGCTCAGCAAGCCAATGTTTGATAAGGAGTTTAGCTGATCTATCATCCCCAGCTTCTGATCCATAAACCACCAGCCCGAGCCAAACTGTATCTTACCCGCTACCGAGCCATCATTAAAATTGCCGGTCATGGCCGCAAATACATCGTTATTTACCGGGTTATTGTTGTACAGGATGGTTTTGGCCAGGCGGTTATCGGTGTCTAACCTGTTCAGGAATTTTGATAGATTCTTGCCCTGTATAAAATCACCTATGGAATCCCAACCGGTATCCGGCCCCAAAGTGGCCAGGGCCCGCGCGTTGTTGTTACGCAAAGCGCCTAAGTGATATTGCTGTACCCAGCCCTTTTCATGATCCCACAAAGCAAACTCATGCAGTAAGGCCGACTTGAATTTATCGTTCTCCTCTGCTGTTATCGCTTCGTTTCCTCTTATTTTTTTGAAGATGGTTTTGATCTCGGCTTCGGTATAATCCGCGGCGTAAATGTGATCCAATCCGTGGTCTGATAGTTTACCCCCATTCGCGGCGAAGTAGTCATGACGGCTCTTTAAAGCGCTTAAATAAGCGTCAAGGTCGTTGATCGATGTACCTGTTATTTGCTCCAGTTTATCAATGTAAGCATTAAGCGCTTCCACGCTGTCCGCATTCATCGCCTTATCCGGACGGAAGGAAGGCAGTACCTTCACCTCAAAGCCATCCTGCTTAATTTTTTGGTGATGCTCCAAGGTATCCAGCGGGTCATCGGTAGTACCTACCACTTCTACCTTAAATCGCGTTAGCAAACTACGCACACTAAACTCCGGCGAAGCTAGTTTCTCGGCACACTCATCGTATATCTTACCAGCGGTAGCAGGCGACAAGATGTCTTTTATACCGAAATAGCGCTGCAACTCCAGGTGCGTCCAATGGTATAGCGGGTTACGCAGCGTATAAGGTACTGTGGCCGCCCATTTTTCAAATTTCTCCCTGTCGCTTTTGTTACCGGTTATGTAGTCTTCGTTAACGCCGTTGGCACGCATGGCACGCCATTTATAGTGGTCGCCATTAAGCCAAATGCGGGTTATATTGGCAAATTGCTTGTCTTGGGCTATCTCATCGGGCGGCAAATGGCAATGGTAATCGATGATCGGCATGGCCTTAGCATAGTCATGATATAGCTTTTTAGCCGTCTCGGTTTCAAGCAAAAAATCGTCGTCAAGAAAATTCTTCATTGGGGTTAAATTGGTATTTACGGAGAGCAAGTTTACCGCATAAATTATAATTTACCAACCCCTCAGGCTTTTTTGCGCATCTAAATTTGCGCCATCGATTGCGAACTTTATCCATTAGCTATCATTTAATGCTTTTAGCTTTATACTTTTAATTATTATCTTTATCAAAACCGACTGATAAGCCACATGCCGTACCGAAACCGGAAATCAAGTTATACTAACTTTATATTGATTTTTGTTGTTCTGAAAGTAGCCTTAAACTTACTGGCTATCAGCCACTATGGCTTCCACCGCGATGAGTTATTACACCTTGTACTTGCCGATCATCTGGACTGGGGCTATAAAGAAGTACCACCACTTATTGCTGTGGTGGCCAAGCTTACCAAAACGTTTTTTGGCGATTCTGTTTTCGCGGCGCGGATATTTCCTACTCTTTGCAGTGCATTAATTATATGGCTAACCGGTAAAATAACCGTTGAGTTTGGCGGTAAAAGGTTTGCTATTGCACTGGCCTGTTTGGCGCTTATATTCTCGCCGGCATTTATGGCCAGTGGGTACTTGTTTCAACCCGTGGTGTTCGATCAATTATGGTGGGTGTTAGCTGTTTGGCTGCTGTTGCGCTATATTAACACCAACGCACCTAAATACCTGTATTTTATTGGCATTGTTATAGGCTTGGGTATATTGACCAAGTACACCATGCTATTCTTTGCAGGTTCGGTAGTGATAGCCTTGCTCATTACCAAGCAGCGTCGAGTGGTGCTTTGGAACCGGCATATGCTGGGTACCATTGCGGTAGCCTTTTTGGTAGTACTACCAAACTTTATATGGCAGATACAACACCATTTCCCGGTGCTTAGCCACATGGCCGAGTTAAAGGAAAAGCAATTGGGTTACATTAGCCCTATGCAGTTTATAGGCCAGCAATTACTGGTTAATGCTATGGCTTTGTTTGTGTGGGTGGTTGGCTTGCTGTTTTTGTTCTTCTCGTTCAAGCTGCGTAAATTCCAATTCCTTGCTATTGCGTACGTGTTTATATTTTTGTTTTTGCTGCAGATGAACGGCAAAAGCTATTACCTGTTTGGGGCCTACCCTATGCTATTTGCGGCGGGCGGTTATGGTTTTGAGCGCTGGATAAAATCAAGCCGGGCTTTACGGGTAGTAGTGCTGGTGTTGTTTACAGTGCCTAACCTCATATTTTTACCTATGGTATTGCCGGTGCTGCCTATTAAACCTACGCTGGCCTTTTTTGAATTCATCAATAAAAATGTATCCTCGCTAAAATTCATTACCCGTTGGGAGGATCAGAAAAACCATGCCACCACGCAGGATTATGCCGATATGTTTGGTTGGGAGGAGATGGTGCAGAAAGTGGCAGTTACCTATCATCATCTCTCGCCCGAGCAGAAAAAGAACGCGGTGATCTATGCCGATAACTATGGCCTGGCAGGCGCACTCCATCAATATCGCCATAAATACAATTTACCCGAGCCTATATCGCTTAACAGCAGCTTTGCCTTATGGGCACCTGATGAAATGGCCGCCCAGTACGTAGTTTATGTAAACGATACCCGCTATTGGGACGCCTATTCTGTTTTTGCGCCTATTGCCGAAAGCGTAGAGAAAACAGGTACTGTAAATAACCCACTGGCGGTTGAGAAAGGTTCGACCATTATGCTTATCGTTCGTCCTAAACCGGTGTTAAATGAAAAGTATAAAAAACACTTAAAGGAAACCCGTATCAAATAACACCCATGCGCGGACTAAAAACAATCATCTTCCTTATCATATCCAACACCTTCATGACCTTTGCCTGGTATGGGCACCTGAAGTTTAAAGATTATGACTGGGGAAAGAACCTGGGCCTGATATCTATCATCCTCATCAGTTGGGGACTGGCATTTTTCGAATACGTTTTCCAGGTACCAGCCAATAAAGCCGGCTTTAAAGGCGATGGCGGACCATTTACCTTAGTTGAACTAAAAACCATCCAGGAAGCCATTACGCTTACCATTTTCATGCTGTTTTCAATTGTGTTCTTCAAAACTGAGAAACTTGCGTGGAATCATGCAGCAGGTTTTGCACTGATCGTGTTGGCAGTGTTTGTGATATTTAAGAAATGGTAGATTGATTTGAAGATTTGAAAATGCATTGATTTGAAGATGTTATTAATTTTCAAATCCTCAAATCAACTCATCTTCAAATTAAATCGATATCGCGTTAATAATATCATACTGGGTAATGATCTCAATCTTGCCGTGATCATCTTCCACCAGCACAGCTATGTTATCTTTATTGATCATGCCCGAGATCTTATCTATTGATGCATTCAGATCAACAAACGGGAACGGCGCCGTAGTGATAGTTTTTACCGGTTGAGATTTTAGCGATGGGTTTTCCAGCAACGCATCCAGTATATCGCTTTCGGTTATCTTACCTATAACCATGCCCTGTTGGGTAACGGGTATTTGAGATATATTGAGCGATTTAATAGTGTTCACCGCTTCGAGTACGGTGCGCTCAATATCGATGGTTATGATCTCCTGATTCTCTTTTTTTGTGATAATATCACGGGCGGTAAGTTTGCCATCTTTCAGGAAACCACGATCGCGTAGCCAATCATCATTATACATTTTACCGAGATAGCGAGTGCCATGGTCAGGGAAGATCACCACAACCACATCACTTGCCTTAAACTTATCTTTCATCTGCAGTAAACCAGCTATAGCCGAGCCTGTTGAGTTACCGGCAAAGATACCCTCCTTACGGGCTATCTCGCGGGTCATCAACGCTGCTGCTTCGTCCGTTACTTTTTCGAAGTGGTCTATCAGGTTAAAATCAACATTGGCTGGCAAAAAGTCTTCGCCTATGCCTTCTGTGATGTATGGATAGATCTCGTTCTTATCAAACTCACCGGTTTCCTTGTACTTTTTAAATACCGAACCATACGTATCGATACCATAAACTTGTATAGCCGGGTTTTGCTCTTTTAAGTATTTAGAGATGCCTGATATAGTGCCTCCGGTGCCTACACCCGCTATTACATGGGTTACTTTTCCTTCAGTTTGCTCCCAAATCTCTGGCCCCGTAGATTCATAGTGAGCCTGGCTGTTTGACAGGTTATCATACTGGTTAGGCTTCCATGAATTAGGCACCTCACGCTCCAATCGCGATGAAACCGAGTAATAAGACCGCGGGTCTTCCGGATCAACATTGGTAGGGCAAACAATAACTTCGGCACCAAAGGCCCGCAGGGCGTCAAACTTTTCTTTGGATTGCTTATCGGTACTGGTGAAAATACATTTATACCCCTTAATAACAGCCGCGATAGCCAGACCCATACCGGTATTGCCCGATGTACCCTCGATAATGGTACCACCCGGCTTTAATTTACCGCTCTTCTCGGCATCTTCTATCATTTTAAGGGCCATACGGTCTTTAATGGAATTGCCTGGATTGGTGGTCTCTATTTTGGCTAATACCGTTGCAGGTATATCCTTAGCTATCTTGTTTAGTTTAACTAGTGGCGTGTTGCCAATGGTTTCGAGTATATTGTTATGCCACATGGTGGTAGTTGATTAGTGATTGGTTGACTAGTGATTAGTTCATTGTTGGTTAAAAACGTAAGTGTTTAACCGTTAACCCACCATTGATCAATTGTTTCAATGATTCTATACCTACTTTCAGGTGTGTTTCCACAAACTGGGCGCTTACTTTCGAGTCGCTCTCGCTGGTTTTTACACCCTCGGGGATCATTGGTTGGTCAGACACTAATAGCAACGCTCCTGTAGGTATTTTGTTGGCAAAACCGCAGGTAAATATCGTAGCAGTTTCCATATCTACCGCCATGGCGCGTAGTTCCTTTAAATAGCTTTTAAACTTTTTATCATGTTCCCAAACGCGGCGGTTGGTGGTGTAGCATGTACCGGTCCAGTAATCCAACGAGAAATCCCGAATAGTGGTTGATATGGCCTTTTGCAGAGCAAACGAGGGTAGTGCGGGCACCTCGGCAGGCAGATAATCGTTCGATGTTCCTTCGCCTCTTATAGCGGCTATAGGTAGTATCAAATCGCCCACGTTATTCTTACGCTTTAAACCACCACATTTACCAAGAAAAACTACCGCTTTAGGATGAATTGCCGTCAGCAGATCCATAACCGTAGCTGCAACCGAGCTTCCCATACCAAAATTAATAATGGTTATGCCTTTTGCTGTAACACTCTGCATCGGCTTGTCAATACCCATAATTGGAGCATTGTCATTCCATTCAGAAAACAGCTGGATGTATTTAGAGAAATTGGTTAAAATAATGTATTCGCCAAACTCTTCCAGGGGCCTGCCTGTGTAGCGTGGTAACCAATTGGCCACAATGGCGTCCTTGGTTTTCAAACCTTTTTTTATGGGGCTTGATACTTCTTTCACTTTTGGCAGGTCTGCTGCTTCTTTCTTTACGTTCAATTCTTCGTTCATAATTTTCCTCTTTATGTCTTCCGCCGAATTGCGGAAAGACTTGTTTTTATACAGCAAACCCCGGCACGGGGCCAGGGCAGCAGTTTATATTATAACAAATATAGCGGTTAAGCTATGTTGATATTGTTAAGCCACTTTTAACTTTTTAAGGTCCGACTTTTCAAATTTCTCGCGGGCATATTCTAAAGTGATGTGTAGTTTCTTCACATCCTTTTTAGATGGGAACTCAAACATCGCGTCGATCATGATGGCCTCGCAAATTGAACGCAAACCGCGTGCGCCCAGTTTAAACTCCATAGCCTTGTCAACTATAAATTCCAACACCTCGTCGTCAAACTCAAGCTTTACACCTTCGTATTCAAACAGTTTTTTGTACTGTTTCAATAATGAGTTTTTAGGTTCGGTAAGAATATTGAACAAAGCCTCCCTATCCAACGGGTTTAAATACGTTAACACTGGTAAACGACCGATCAACTCAGGTATCAAACCAAACGATTTCAGATCTTGCGGTGTGATGTATTTGTAAAGGTTCTTCAAATCAACCTCCCCATCATTACCTTTTAATTTGTAACCTACGGTTTGCGTACGTAAACGATTAGCGATTTTCTTTTCGATACCATCAAACGCGCCGCCGCATATAAACAATATGTTGCTGGTGTTTACAGTGATCATTTTTTGGTCGGGATGTTTACGGCCACCTTGAGGTGGTACGTTAACCATGGTGCCTTCCAATATTTTTAACAAAGCCTGCTGCACCCCCTCGCCGCTTACGTCGCGGGTGATAGATGCGTTATCGCTTTTACGGGCAATTTTATCAACCTCGTCAATGTAAACAATGCCTTTTTCGGCAGCCGCCACATCGTAATCTGCAGATTGCAGCAAACGGGTTAATATACTTTCTACGTCCTCGCCTACATAACCGGCTTCGGTTAATACCGTAGCGTCGCAAATACAAAACGGAACGTTTAATATTTTAGCAAGCGTTTTGGCCAGTAAAGTTTTACCTGTACCGGTTTCGCCCACCATAATGATGTTTGATTTTTCTATCTCAACCTCGTCCTTATCAATATGCTGATTTAGCCTTTTGTAGTGGTTATAAGTAGCTACGGCTAATATCTTTTTAGCATCATCCTGACCGATAACATACTGGTCAAGGTGTGTTTTGATCTCGTAAGGTTTTAGCACCGCAGGCGCGTTAGGCGATGTTTTTACCTTGCGCACCTTCAATTCTTCGGCTAATATTTCATTAGCCTGGTTAACACACTTATCACAAATATGCGCATCTAGCCCCGCTATAAGCATCAGTGAATCCTGCTTGCCTGCGCCGCAAAATGAACACCTTATCTCCTTACTGTTTTTATTCATTGTGATATTACTTGTTAAACAAAATTAAGCAATTGCTTTCGATAAACAAATTGTTAGCCCTAAGTCAAGAGTCTTAAGTCAAAAGTTAACTGTTGACTTAAGGCTAAAGACTTTCGACTTAGGACTAATAAAATTATTTACCTTTTGTTTTATTACCTTTTAATATTTCGTCTATCATACCAAATTCCTTGGCCTCTTCGGCTTTCATCCAATGGTCACGGTCAGACGCGTCCCAAACTTTTTGGAACGGCGCACCGCTATGGTCAGCAATGATCTGGTATAGTTCGTTTTTCAACTTAGTGATCTCGTGGTAAGTGATCTCGATATCAGATTGCTGACCTTGAGCACCGCCCGATGGCTGGTGGATCATTACCCTTGAGTGTGGCAACGCGGCGCGTTTACCTTCGGCACCGGCACACAGCAATACCGCACCCATTGATGCCGCCATACCGGTACAAATTGTGGCTACGTCATTCGAAATAAGCTGCATGGTATCATAAATACCTAAACCGGCATATACCGAACCACCCGGCGAATTGATATAGATCTGGATATCGCGTTTAGCATCGGCTGATTGCAGGAATAGCAATTGAGCCTGGATAACGTTAGCATTTTGATCATAAATGGCATCGCCCAAAAAGATGATACGATCCATCATTAAACGCGAGAACACGTCTAACTGCGAGATGTTCAATTGGCGTTCTTCAATAATATACGGCGTCATACCTGTAGGCACGGTTGCAATACCCTGGGGTCCACGGTTTACGCTACCTATAAATTTATCTACGTAAGTGCTGCTAATGCGGTGATGCTTTACAGCGTATTTGCGGAATTCGTTTTTATCTGGATTACTGTTCATGTGTATATGTATTTACGATTTTGGTTTATCAGGCGTTGCCCGGATAAATATAGTTTTTAGTTGAATATTATTTTATAGATAACGTTTGTAAAAAGTAAAATTAAAAGCCCTGCTTACAACCACGTCATCGCGAACGTAGTGTGGCGATCCCCTATATGCAGAGCGGTCAGTCAAGTCGGGGTTTCCTACGCTCGTTCCTCGCTCGTAATGACGGATCGTTTTGCAACAAAAAAGCATCCCCGTTTCCAGGGATGCTTTTTCAATATCTCGATATCGGGATTATTTTACTTAGCCAACTCTTTAAAGTCGTTGTAGAAAATATCCTTGTTATCTAAAGTAATTACGCTCTTAATGTAATCTAACGTTTTAAGGGCTTTTACTTCTTCAAATACTTTATTAGCATTCTCTTTGTTTTGCAGGTACTGCACAGCGTATTGCGCTAGTTGCTCATCAGCAATTGGCTGCGGGCTGTACATGGCAAATTGCTGAGCCAGGCTTTGTTTTGCTGCCGCGAAAACATCTTCGTATTTAATTTCGATCTTGTTTCCGGTGATGATCTTGTTTTCGATCAAGGTCCATTTCAGGTTCTGAGCGAAATCTTTGTAGCCGCCCTCTAACTCTTCCTCGGTCAGTTTTTCGTTTGTAGCGCGTAACCAGCGTTTCAAAAACTCGTCTGGCAATTCAAAGTTTACTTTCTCTAAGCTGTAGTTGTAAATGTCGTTCTGCAATTTGCGCTCGGCATCTTGCTGCATCATGCTTTCCAGCTCTTCGGTGATCTTTGCTTTAAAGCCTGCTTCGTCGGTTACGGTACCTGCACCAAATAATTTATCAAAGAACTCCTGGTTCAAATCACCTTCTTCTAAACGGTTAATGTTTTTAACTGTTAAACGGAAGTTTGATTTCAGATCAGCCGCTGTTTCTTCATCAATACCTAAAATGGCTGCAACTTTCGCCGCATCATTAGCATAAGCTTTCTGAATGTCAACCACTAACTCGTCGTCTTTTTTCAGGCCGATGAAAGATTTTTTGATCTTCGCATCTTTAACCTGGTCTAATCTAACCGAAGTAGTGTTCTCAATGCCTCCTTCAAATACAGAGCCATCCGGTGAAAGTTGCGTTAATTGCGCATATAAAACGTCATCATCTGCCGATACGTCAGGATTTGTCATTTTGCCATAGCTTCTGCGGATATTTTTAATACGCTCAGCTAAAGTTGTATCGTCAATTTTGATCACATACTGTGTCAATTTATCTTTTGATGAAAAGTCAACATCAAACGCTGGTGCTAAACCCAATTCGTAGTTAAACTCGAAAGCGTCGTTAAAATCCCAGTTGTACTCGCGGGCATCGTCAACTTTTGGTAGCGGCTGACCCAATACTTCCAGTTTTTGCTCGTCGATGTAACCATTCAAGGTATCAGACAATAGGTTATTGATCTCATCAACCAAAATGCTCTTACCGTACATTTTTTTAATGTGGGCAGGCGGCACCATACCCGGACGGAAGCCCGGTAACTTGGCTTTTTTAGCCTGGTCTTTTATCGCCTTATCAACACGGCCCTGGTAATCAGCCGGGTCGATATTAATTTTTACAACTGCATTCAGGTTATCGATCTTTTCCTGTGTAATATTCATCTTTTAACGGTCTTTTTAAATTTAAACGCCTCGAAACTTACGTCCTCCTTTAATAAAGCTCGTAAATTTCGAGGCGCAAAAATACGAATTTATTTTGAATTAAAATTCGCTATTAATTGACAGTGAATTTCACTACCTGATTCTTAATCGGCTTTAATGTTCTTAAATAAGTGTAGATAGATGCAATATCCCCTTCGCTCATTTTGCCGTATTGCCACCATGGCATTGCGGTTTGAAAATCGGTTTTACCAACAGCGTGCGCATTGCTGTTATCTGCAAATGCTTTAAAGCGGGCTACAAATTCTTCTTTCTTCCATTTACCTATGCCTGTAGTTTCATCAGGCGTGATGTTAGCCGAACGCACAGTTGCCGATTCGTTTGAAAACGGCCTGCCACCCGCAAATTCTAAACCGGGCAACAATTTACCTTTGTCCTCCTGCGAATGGCAATCTTTACAAGCCGCGGTTTGCACCAGGTATTGGCCATATTTAAGCGTATCTCTCGGATCCGGCCTGGTGCCAAGGGTAGCTTTCTCTGGCATGGTATGCACCAATATATTCAACGGGAAATCCAATTCTGATTTTGGGTGATTAGTTTCTACCGGTTTTAATGTGCGGATAAAAGCGATGATTGAATACACATCCTCCTTATCCATTTTCGAATAAGATGGCCATGGCATCAATGGGAATATAGCCGATCCATCTTTTTTCACCCCGGTGGTAATGGCGCGGAAAAGTTCGCCATCGCTCCAATCCTTCAATTTATAAGGAGTGATGTTTGGCACGGTTACATTGCCCGGGAAACCAATTTTAGCGTCGAACTTTTCGCCACCGGCACCTAAACGGGTTGAGTCAATGGGTCCACCAAATTTTGTCCAGTCGCGCGGCGAATGGCAGTCTACGCATACTGCAACATTCATGGCAAGGTACTTGCCGCGCTCGATGCGGGCGGGTGTTAGTTCAACATTAATGTTTTCGGGAGCACCCACGTTGGGCAGCGCGAGGGTGATGTAAGATACTGCTACGATCAAAATTAAAGCCACAGCAATAGCTACGTAAGCTATTAACTTACCTACTTTTTTCATAATAATTGTGATGGTTGTTGTGCCGCCGGGGCTTTATGAGGCGAGCCCCGGCAGCCGGTTAATATATAACGATTGTTTATTCTACTTTGGTTAAAGACGACGCGCCGGTTTCGTGGTTTTTCACGTTTTCGGGGTTACCTTTATATTTAATGCTTGATGCGCCGGTTGATTCCACATTCAGGTCCTTCAATACATTGATCTCGCACTCGCTCGCGCCGGTAGTATTTATACTATAGCTGCCGACTATAAAATCAAAAGCATGTACCTTGCCTGTGCCACTTATCTCCAAAGCGTGACTGCTGGCCTGGCCGCTTAAACTAATTTCGGTAGCGCCGCTGGCATCAGTACGCACGTTGGCGGCATTAACATCCATATTGATCTTGGTAGCGCCCGACAGGTCGAACTCCAGGTCGCCGGTAACCAGTTTGCCATCAGTTTTTACTTCCACCGCTCCCGAAGCATCTATCGACTCCAGGTTTTTAACGTGAAGTACTATCTCCATCGGGGTTTCGGTACATAGGTTTTTATTACCGGTTGATATATGTAACTCATCGCCACGTACCTCGGTTTTTATATACTGTAACAGGTTATCATCTGCCGAAATATCCGCACTAAGCGTGCTATCTTGTTTAAGGGTGATCTTAAAACCGCCGGAAACATCAATTTTTTTGAATGCGGTTAGCTTGCGGGTTTCTGTAGCCTCTTTGCCCGAACCTTGTTTGCAGCCAATTTTACATGATTGAAAAAATAAAGCCGAGCCTGCAACCAAAGTAAGTGTGTATAGGTAAGATAGTTTCATAGTATGTGTTTTATGTGATGAACGTTTTGAAAGATGTACTGTTTGCCTTAGACGGCAAATTGCCAATTGAAGTTACAGAAAAAAAACTATCTGCCGGTTAAGCGGCAGATAGCCTTGCATAATCTATTTTGAACTTTTGTTTAAAAAATGGACCTGCTTACAAAGCAGCCATATCATCAGTTAATGATACAGTTTTAGCTACAACCGGTTTTGCAATTACACGCTCAGTACGGTTGGCAGCGGTAAGCTCGCTGCGGTTTACGGTTGAAGATTGTGCGTAAGTTAAGCTGTAGTCTTCTACAGTACCGCTCAGGTCGGCTGTTGCACGGTCGTTAGCAGTTACTTTAGCAGTGATAGCATCCAGTTTTAACTGGGCTGAAGAAGTGTTGTTTAATTTAACGTCCAACTCCAAAGTTGATAAAGTACCTTTTGATTTGATGGCAGCGTTGTCATAAGCAGCTACAGCGCGCAAATCAGTTACAGTTACCAAAACCACCAATTTGTCCTTGGTGTATGATGAGATACGCAGTGTACCTTCGTTTCCTTGCACCAAGGCGTTTTGTGCGTAATAGTTATCAAATACTTTCACCTCGTCTTTAGCGCCGTTGGTGATGTAAACCTCCACGTTACCGCGGGCTTCTATTTTGTTTATTTTGGTTACTTCGGCCAATACAACAGCAGTGTTGTTGTTACTAGTTGTAGCTGGTTTGTCGTCAGCTTTTGCTACACCGTTTATGGTTAAAGTGGCAGCAGCGATCAGGGTTAATATTGTAGTTTTCATGATATTATGAGTTTTAATATTGTTGTTTAATTTATTTCTGTTTTTAAATACACCAATAAGACGACCCTCCCCAAAAAACGTTACAAGCGTTTGGGGCTTAATAGATAAGCAGCATATTTTACTCGGTAAAAGGGGGAATTGTGTCGGTGAAAATTCTGTAACAGGGAGAGAATTTGGGAAGATAATGAGCGCCGGTTGTCATGCTGAGGCACTCGAAGCATGTGGGCAAAGGCCTTTACGCTCATCCTTCGACGGGGCTCAGGATGACACCCATTAATTAAAGGTAATACTTCTCCCCATTAAACTTGATCTTCCCTGCATCAAGCAAAACCCTGATGGCCTGCAGGCGCTCAGTTTTAATGCCGCTTTTAATAGCGGTTACCAGGTCAGGCAGATCAGTAGGGTTTATGGTAAGTTGTTGAATAATATCATTAGTAATATCATCAAACACCTCACCCGCATTTTGCTGGCGTTTTTCTTCCAGGCAAACATCGCAAACGCCGCATTTCTCGGCGCGGGTCTCATCGAAATAAGCCAGCAGCAACTGGCTGCGGCATTGTTTAGCGGTGCAATAATTAAATACCGCTTCTGTTTTACGGCGATAGGTTTGCTTGCGCGATTCTATGTATACCTTATTAATATATACGTTTTGCGGCTGCTGGCGGGCTTTTATAAAAGTAACCTGCGGCTTATCGTTTTGAGGCAAATAACTCAGTACATTGTATTCATCCAACTGCTTCAGGCCTTTGATAACCTGTTGCACGCTCATATTGCCCCTACGCGCCACATCAAACTCCTTTAAGCGAACGTAATTATCAAATGATCCGCCGTACGATCGCAGCAGGGTTTTAATAAATGGGTCCCAGGCCTGGTTCTCTATCTGGAAATTATAAAGCTCCTGGTTCCCGATATCAAACCGGAAACGTGATGGCAGGAATACGCTTTCGTTAAATGAGAGGTATTCATCCTTCTCCAAAAACTTCAAGGCGGCCAGGGTTTTTATCACATCCATTTTATATTGCGAACAGAAATCGCCCAAGTCAAGATCAAAGCTAACGCCCTCACCTGCCTCATAGGCCACCTTATAATAATTGGATAGTTGCTGGTAAACCAATTTGATCTCATCAACCGAAGGGAAATTAAGCTGATATAACTTTTCCTGCCTTGCCTTATCGCCCTCATTATATAATAGCACAGCATAAGCCTTCTCCTCATCACGCCCCGCACGACCAGCCTCCTGGTAATAGGCCTCCAAACTTTCAGGCGCATCTTTATGGATCACAAAACGCACATCGGATTTATCTATCCCCATCCCGAAGGCATTGGTAGCAACCATAATGCGGGTTTTGTTAGTTTTCCAGGCTTCTTGCTTTTTTGAGCGTTCATCGGGTGTTAAACCAGCATGATAGTAATCAGCTTTAAAACCATTATCGTTATAAAAGTTAGCTATTTCGGCACATTCCTTTCGGCTGCGTACATAAACAATCCCGCTGCCTTTTACGCCCCGGGCAATATCCAGCATTTTGCGCGGCTTGTTTTCTTCGTGTTGCACCACATAGCTCAGGTTTTTACGCTCGAAGCTTTTCTGGTAAACAATGCCGTTTTTAAATTGCAGTTTATCCTGTATATCCTGCCTTACATCGGCAGTTGCCGTTGCGGTAAGTGCTAATACTGGTACTTCAGGATGTAGCTGTCGAATATCGGCAATATGCAGGTACGGCGGGCGAAAATCATAGCCCCATTGCGATATACAGTGCGCTTCGTCAACCGCCAGCAAATTCACCTTCATGTATTTAATGCGCTCCTGCACCAGTTCGGATAGCAGGCGTTCGGGCGAGAGGTATAGAAATTTCACTTCGCCATATACACAATTATCCAGCGCCATATCAACCTCGCGCTTACTCATGCCCGATACGATGGCTACGGCTTCAATACCTTTTTCTTTCAGGTTCTCTACCTGGTCTTTCATTAAAGCTATCAGGGGCGATATAACAATACACAAGCCCGGTTTAGCCAAAGCAGGTACCTGGAAACAGACAGATTTACCACCACCGGTTGGCAGCAGCGCCAGCGTATCATGCCCCAACAATACAGATTGAATGATATCCTCCTGCATGGGGCGGAAGGTATCGTGTTTCCAATAAACCTGAAGGATTTCCTGTATCGTCATATTTTTATGGCAATGCCAAAACTATTAAAATACCACAATAGTTTTAACTTAGCGCTTATAAAAGCATTAACTGAATGAAGCTTATTACTACTACCCTACTGTTTTTAGCCGCGGCCTACACTGCCCAAGCCCAAAAATGGAATATTGAGAATACGCCAGGCACCTCAAAAAAAGTGACCATCACTACCAACGAGGGCACGTGGATGGACGTTGACGTAAGCCCCGACGGCAAAACCATTGTGTTTGACATGTTAGGCGATATCTACAGTATGCCAATAACCGGCGGCAAAGCCACGCTATTAGCGGGCGGCAAAGCCTGGGATGTGCAGCCCCGTTTTAGTCCGGATGGTAAAACCATATCCTATACCAGCGATAAAGAAGGTGGCGACAACATTTGGGTAATGAATGCTGATGGTGGCGGTAAACGGTCTATCACCAAAGAAAACTTCAGGCTATTAAATAACGCCTCATGGGCGCCCGATGGTCAATACCTGGTGGCACGCAAGCATTTTACCGGCTCGCGATCATTAGGTGCCGGCGAAATGTGGTTATATCACAAAAACGGCGGCGACGGTATACAGCTCACAAAACGCAAAAACGACCAGCAAGACGCCGGCGAACCTATCATATCACCCGATGGGAAATATGTTTATTGGAGCGAGGATGTTACACCGGGCCCATCTTTTCAATACAATAAAGACCCATACCAGGGCATTTATGCTATAAAAAGATTAAACCGCCAAACCGGCGATATTGAAACCGTAACAGGCGATGGTGGTGGTGCCTGCCGACCTCAAATATCGCCTGATGGCAAGATGATGGCTTTTGTGAAGCGCATTAAACTAAAATCAGTTTTATACCTGCACAGCTTTGAAACAGGTGAAGAATGGCCGGTATATGATGATCTGTCGCACGATCAGCAGGAAACCTGGGCCATCTTCGGCACCTACCCTAATTTTAACTGGACGCCAGATAATCAGCATATCATTTTTTACGCCAAAGGTAAAATATGGAACCTTGATATAAACACCTTGCAGGCACTAATGGTGCCGTTTGAAGTAACCTCAAACCAAACCATTACTGATGCGCTACATTTCCCGCAACGCGTTTTCCAGGAAGAATTCCCGGCTAAAATGATCCGCCAGTTAACAACATCGCCCGACGGCAAATTTGTAGCTTTTAATGCTGCGGGATACGTTTACGTTAAAGAGTTGGGCAAAGATGCCATGCGTATTGATACCGCGAAGGATTTTCAATACGAACCTTCGTTTAGCCCGGACGGTAAATCGCTGGTTTATATTTCGTGGAACGATATTATTAAAGGTTCGATCAACACCGTAGACCTGACCACCAAAATAGTCACCAAAGTAACTGCCGAAAAAGGTTTTTACTACTCGCCCCGCTATTCAAACAAAGGCGATAAGATCATTTACCGCAAGGGCGAAGGCAATGATATGCTGGGTTATGCTTATGGTACTAACCCCGGCATTTATACCATACCGGTAACAGGCGGTGTACCTACATTGATATTAAATAATGGTATTAAGCCGCTTTTCTCGGCAGACGACTCTAAAATATATTACCAAAGCAGCGAAGGCGGTAAAAAAGCCTATAAGGTGATGGATGCCAACGGCACCCGTTCGCGCACTTTGTATACTTCAACCTATGCTACGCAGTTTGCGCCTAGTCCGGACGGTAAGTGGATGGCCTTTACCGAATTGTTTAACTGTTATGTGACACCTATGGTGAACACAGGTGGTGTGGTTGATCTTTCATCGGGTAACAAATCATTACCATTAACCAAACTAACCCGCGATGCGGGCACCTACCTGCACTGGAGCAAAGACAGCCAGAAGTTGATGTGGACCCTTGGCCCGAAATACTACACCCGCGATATTAAAAACGCGTTTAGTTTTATTGAGGGTGCAGATAAAGCTCCGGCTGTTGATACAGCAGGCGTTGACCTTGGTTTGAAACTAAAAGCAGATGTGCCCGTAGGTACCATTGCCTTTACTAACGCGCGCATCATCACCATGAAAGGTGACGAAGTAATTGAAAAAGGGACCATTGTAGTTGAAGGCAACAAGATATTCGCTATCGGCAAAGACGGCGAAACCCAGATACCTGCTAATGCCAAGGTTATTGATGTAAGCGGCAAAACCATAATGCCGGGCATTATTGATGTGCACGCGCATTTACATGTTAGCCCTGACGGTGTTACACCGCAACAAGACTGGAATTACTACGCCAACCTGTCCTACGGTGTAACCACAGCGCATGATCCTTCGAGTAATACCGAGATGGTTTTCAGCCAGTCGGAAATGCTAAAAACGGGCGCTATTGTGGGTCCGCGTGTTTACTCAACAGGTAGTATTTTATATGGTGCCGATGGCGATTTTAAAGTGATTATTAATAATCTGGAGGATGCAATATCAGCCCTCCGCCGTTTAAAAGCCGTAGGTGCATTCTCGGTAAAAAGCTACAACCAGCCACGCCGCGAACAACGCCAGCAGGTTATTGAAGCTGCCCGCCAGTTACAGATGGAAGTGGTGCCCGAAGGTGGTTCAACCTTTTTTACCAACATGAATATGATTGCCGATGGCCATACAGGTATTGAGCATAACATACCTGTTTCGCCGGTTTACAAGGACGTGAGAACCTTTTGGAACGAAAGTAAAACGGCCTACACCCCTACTTTAATAGTAAGCTATGGTGGCCAGTTTGGCGAAAATTTCTGGTATGACCGTACCGAAGTTTGGAAAGATGAGCACCTGCTTACCTTTACCCCGCCACATGTAATTGACGGCCGCGCACGCCGCCGCACCACGGCCGAGTATGGCGATTACTTCCACGTAGATGTATCAAAAGCTGTAAAACAAATAAGCAATGGTGGCACTAAAATTAACCTGGGTGCACACGGACAATTACAAGGACTGGGCGCACATTGGGAAATGTGGATGATGGCCCAGGGGGGGATGTCGCCTTTACAGGTAATACGTACCGCGACTATTAATGGTGCAGCTTATTTAGGTATGGATAAAGAAATAGGCTCATTAGAGCGCGGCAAACTAGCCGACCTTATCGTATTAAACCAAAACCCGTTGGATGATATCCGCACCACCAATAACATTAAATACGTAATGATCAATGGCCGCTTGTTTAATTCGGACACGATGAACGAAACCGGTAACTATAATAAGATCCGCCTGCGTTTTTGGTGGCAATCAACCCGCGGCGAAGGCGTGGTGCTGCCGGTGAATAATACGGAGACTTATTTGTATACGGTAGAGAATTGTGATTGATTTTTGACTTCGAATTTCGAATTTTCAATTTCGAATTTGTTATCGCTCTATAAATGAAAAGGGTTTGAAGCTTACTTCAAACCCCTTTTTAATTTAAACGAATATGCTTTAAAATTCGAAATCCGATATCAATACTACTTATTGAGCACAAACTTCTGTATACCGGTTTGGCCGGCGCTGAAGTTGTATAGCGCACCGTTATTGTAATCTAACAGCAAACCGTTTGAGCCCCGCATGTTAACACCTAACAATGCACCGGTATAAG
Source organism: Mucilaginibacter sp. A3364 (assembly GCF_059690715.1). Lineage (NCBI taxonomy): Bacteria > Pseudomonadati > Bacteroidota > Sphingobacteriia > Sphingobacteriales > Sphingobacteriaceae > Mucilaginibacter > Mucilaginibacter sp. A3364. The sequence goes on along the minus strand of NZ_JCAWED010000001.1, from coordinate 1,049,237 downwards.
TTGGCTGGTTGCCATTGTTCACATCAAATTGTTTACCGTTACCGGCCAGCGTAGTAACCTGGTTTGTACGTGGCGCTATTTTACGTATACGATAGTTTCCATTCTCGCCTACAAAAATATCCTGGTTTGATACTACAAGGCTGCGGATATCTTTAAACTGCGCCGTACCAATAGCGCCATCTAAATAACCATCAGTGTACGAGCCAAGGATGGTGGTTTTAGTTTTATTGGCATCAAATTTATAAATAGCGTGCTTTGTTGGGATACTTGTTGCAAACTGGCCTTTCAGGTAGCTCAATACAAACAGGTTGCCGCTATCGTCAATATCCATGCTATAAGCGCCGTTGCCATCAAAATCGCCACCGGCACCACCTTTAAGATATGCCGAGTAATTACCATCGGTGGTCATTTTAACTACGTCGTCGGTGTTAAAGTGCGATGACAGGATGTAGTAATTTGTATTATCCCAAACCATGCCTAAAGCTTCCTGATCGTACATCGTAGTTTGAAACTCTTTAGAAATGGTGCCACTGGTGCCAATAGCTGTCATATACATCTCCACCTGTCCGTTAGGGAAAGTTGAGCAATAAAACAGCGCACGGATAGCTCCTTTTTTGTTATTGGTGATGGCTACACATTTGTAGCTATTCATGGCTTTAAACCCGAAGTCGCTTTTGGTAAATGTTTTTACGATGGTACCGTCCGGTGTACGTTTGTAAAGCTGACCGTTCTCGTCAACCACATAAATGTTGCCTTCATTATCAACGGCTTTAGCGGTATGGATGTAGCTTCCATTAAGCAAATAAACCTGGCCCGGCGTACCTACGTTAACCGTTTGGCTTTGGGTTGATACGGTAAACACACCATCAAAGCCTTGTGCCAATGCTGCACTTTTATTTAAAACTTTAACACCAACTACGCCGCTGGTAGCGCCCGCAGGCACCTCAATAGTAAGTGTTGTGGCAGTTGCTGCTTTAACCTGGGCAATGGTACCGTTGGCGAAGAGCACCTGGTTATCAGCCAACACTGTGCTAAAATTGGTACCGGTAATGGTAACGGTAGTCCCCACAAAGCCGGACGTTGGCGCCATCGCAGAAACAGTAGCCGGTAATATATAAGTAAATACGGGCCCCGTCGCAACTTCGCTGTTTTTAACTTTTACGCTTATGGCACCGGTTGTAGCAGTTGGAGCGGTTACAGTAAGCTTGGTGGCTGTAGCGGCTTTTATTGTCGCAGCAACACCATTAAACTGCACAACATTATCAGATGCTGTGGTGCTGAAATTAGTGCCCGATATAGCCACCTCATCACCGGCTACACCCATGGTTGGCGCAATGCTTTCGATAGTTGGTTTGGCAGCAACCGGGGTTGGATCCTGAATATCTGATTTTGGCTTGGTGGTAGTTTTATATATCGGCAAAAAGAATGTACCTGCCGAGGTAAACACACGGCCTGTAGCATCTTTAAAGTTAATATTCCAGCTTACTGTTAATCCTTTTTCAGGATCTATTACAATAGTAATGCTACCGCTATAAGCATAATAAGCATTACCCGCGCTGTAATATGATACGTAAGTTTGTACCGCCGCCGCGTTAAGTGCTATGGTTTGCACACCTACCTTAGGGTTGCCGGGATTTGCTGATGTACCCAATTTAGGGCTGATAGCTATACTACCATTTTTTAAATCGTCAATAAAAAAATTAAGCTTGCTTCCGGAAGCATCCAAAGTAGCCGATGTAGCCAATGAACTTACTGCATCACCCGGCGAGTTATAATAGGTGGTTGAAAGGTTAGCGGCAGAAATATTGAGATCCTTACCGTCTATCTTACCTGTAAGGTTGGCAACCTTCGGCTCCTCAACCGGGTCGGGTGTTTTACTTTTTTTACAGGAACTTACACCTGTTAAAAACAACATCAATACCAGTGGCGCTAAGGCGATTTTAGTGTTAAAAATTTTCATAATGAATAGGATGAGTTTTGTTCACGCCAAATGTCATCTATTCTAAAACAGCGGTAAATAACGCATATGCGCTATCTTTTGCACAAATACTCATCATTTCTCGGCAATTTGCCTTTAACAAAAAAGCCCCCGGTAAACCGGGGGCTTCAATATTAGAAAGTTTAAACGCTCAATATATTACAAGTTCTTATCAACAGCACCAACGTAAATTTGACGTGGACGGCCGATAGGCTCTTTGTTTTCTTTCATTTCTTTCCATTGTGCTATCCATCCCGGTAAACGGCCCAGGGCAAACAGTACGGTAAACATATCTGTAGGGAAACCTAACGCCCGGTAAATGATACCTGAGTAGAAATCTACGTTTGGATATAGTTTACGCTCAACAAAATAAGGATCCTGTAAGGCTACTTCCTCAAGGCGTTTAGCAATCTCTAACACCTCATCGTCAATACCCAGTTTTTCTAAAATATCATCGCAGGCTTTTTTGATGATCTTGGCACGCGGGTCGAAGTTTTTGTACACACGGTGACCAAAACCCATCAAACGGAAAGGATCGTTTTTATCTTTTGCTTTCGCTATCCATTTGTCGGTATCGCCGCCGTCTTCTTTAATTTTCTCCAGCATCTCAATCACCGCCTGGTTAGCACCGCCATGCAGCGGGCCCCAAAGCGCGGATATGCCTGCAGAAACAGAAGCATAGATGTTAGATTCTGATGAACCTACGATACGCACCGTTGAGGTAGAGCAGTTTTGCTCGTGATCAGCATGTAATATTAATAAGGTGTTCATGGCGCTAACCACTACCGGATCAACCGGTACGTCTTCGGTTAGCTGGCCAAAGGTCATGTTCAGGAAATTGGTTACGTAATCGTACTTGTTTAACGGATACATAACCGGGTGGCCCAATGATTTTTTATAGATCCACGAAACTATGGTAGTCATTTTAGCCAGCATTTTAATAATGCTTTGGTTTTGCTCTTCCTTAGTTTGGTTTGGTTTTAATGATTCGGGATAAAAAGCCGATAACGAACACACTAATGAAGATAGCTGACCCATTGGGTGTGATTTTGACGGAAAACCGTCAAAAAACTTCTTCATATCCTCGTGCACCAGGGTGTGGCGGCTTATTTCGTATTCAAAATTCTTTAACTGCTCGGCAGTTGGCAGCGCACCGTATATTAACAGGTAAGCAACTTCAATAAAGGTTGATTTTTCGGCAAGCTGCTCAATAGGGTATCCTCTGTATTTAAGTACGCCCAGTTCGCCATCTAAAAATGTGATGGCGCTTTTGGTAGCACCGGTATTTTTATAACCAATATCAAGTGTAACGTAACCGCTTTGATCTCTCAATTTTGAAATATCAATAGCCTTTTCGCCCTCAGTTCCCTCAATTATTGGAAGCTCGTATGTTTTTTCACCAATTTGTAGTTGTGCAGTAGCCGACATAGAAAGATAATTAGTATAAGCAACAAATATAATTAAATCTGCGTATTATAGCACCTGAAAGCGCTACGCAATTGTAAAAAAATTGTCTTAAAACGCTAAAAAAGCCTTATGTTGGCATAATATTATAAAAACATTAAAAACGTGTTATAATATATTAAAAACCCCATTAAAATTAGCTGAGCTTGTGTCACAGATCTCTGTTTATTACAGCGTTGCCGCTTCGTTATTTACCATAGCGATCGTAGCCGCGGTAATGTGGTATTTTTACCGGCGCTGCATTGATAATGCGGCAAAGCTTTACATGGCCAAGCTCCCCTGCTCGCCGGAGGAATTGAACACGCTTATAAACTCCCTTAACGATATTATTTTTGAGTTTGATGAGGATAAGGTTTGCCAAAATGTTTGGTTTAATGACCTGATTGAACGGGCCGTCGATCCGCGCGCATCGGTGGGGAAAAGATTGGATGATATTATTGGTACCGAGCGGGCAAAAAAATTTAATGATGTGATGGATTATGTCATCACCCATAAAAAACCTACATCGCTTGAATACCTGTCAGAACATGGCACCGGCAAATGGTTTATAGCCCGTGTAGCACCCGTGCTTGACCGGGAGGGGAATTACCTGCAGCGCATATCGGCATCAGTAACCGATATCTCTGAACAAAAAAAATATGCCGATGCCCTCCTCGAGAAAGAGCAATTATTATTGCAGGCCCAAACCGTAGCCAAAATTGGCAACTGGTTGTTTGACAGCACCACCGGCGAAACCTACCTTTCAGCCAATCTCTTCGCCATTTTAGGCACTACCGGTTTAGCCTATGAGGTAAACCGGTTTGAGTATTATACCAGCCTGATGCACCCGGAAGACAGGGAAGCCTGTGTGCGCTTTTTAACGTCGGTAGCAACCAATGATGAAACTGAATATGAACACAGGTTGATAACGCCCGATGGTATATTAAAATACATTCGCATAACTATTGGCGAAAAAACATTAAATGATGACGGAGGCTTAAAGCGCATATCAGGTATTATACAGGATGTTACCGATATGAGGTTATCCGAAAAAGCTATTAAAAAAGGCCGGTCGGAGCTTATCGAAGCGCAAACTATCGCTAAAATTGGCAACTGGAACTGGAGCCTTAATACCCGTCATCTCTACTGTTCTGATGAGATAGCGAACATTTTTGAGATCCATACCAACCAGTTAAGCCAGACCGACCTGAAGGAGATACTTTTAAAATATGTGCATCCTAATGATACATTTATCGTTCAGCATTTAATTAAAAGCGCGGCCATTGTGCCTAATTACACCTGCGTGCTGCGTATAGTTACTCCTGCTGATGTTGTTAAATATGTAAGTGTTATTGTTGGCAAAATATTAACTAATGAGGATGGCAGTCCGCGCAAGATAATTGGCACACTGCAGGATATTACCGACCGAAAACAGGTTGAAATTGATTATAAGCGTACCGAAAACAAGTACAAACTGGTTTTAGAAACGATTAAGCTGGTGGCCTTATCATTAGATAAAAATGGTACCATAACTTTTTGCAACCAATACCTGGCCAACCTGCTGGGCTACACGCAAAAGGAAATTATGGGAATGAACTGGTTTGATAACTTTATACCGGTTGATATAAGGCCACGTATAGGCGACATGTTAAAACACAACGACGTACCGCCACAATATGTTAACCCGGTACTGTGCCGCAATGGCGAACAACGGATCATCAGTTGGCAAAATACGGTTAGCTACGACGAGAATGGCCTGTTAAAAGAAACCACCAGCATTGGCGAGGATATTACCGACCAGCAAAAAGCTACTCAGGAATTGATACTGGCCAAAGAAATTGCCGAAAAAGCGTCGAAATTTAAATCAGATTTCCTGTCTATCATGAGTCATGAAATACGTACGCCTATGAACGCGGTGATAGGCACAACCAACCTGTTACTGGCTGATGACCCAAGGCCCGAGCAATTGGAATATCTAAATATACTCCGCTTTTCGGGCGAAAACCTGCTGGCTATTATTAATGATATATTAGACTATAATAAAATTGAGGCCGGCAAGCTTGAGCTTAACCTGCACGAGTTTAATATCCGTGAACTGGCACAAAAAACAAAGCAGGCATTCCAGGCACGCGCTATCGCAAAAAGCCTGCTACTGACGGCAAATATTGACCCGCTTATACCCCAACTGGTAATAGGCGACCAAATGCGCCTTAGCCAGATATTAAACAACCTGATAAGCAACGCAATCAAATTTACCAATACAGGCAAGGTTGATATAAACCTGCAACTGGTTAACACCAATAGCCGCCAGGTAGCTATTAAATTTACAATACTCGATACCGGCATTGGCATAGCGCCTGATCATCACGCTTTAATATTTGACCCTTTTATACAGGAACCATTTGTGAATAATAACGACGCCGGCACGGGCCTGGGCCTTGCTATCACCAAACGGTTGGTTAACCTGCATAAAAGCGACATAACAGTAAACAGCACGCCGGGCGAAGGATCTGAGTTTATATTCACAATAGCATTTGATATTCCTCAAAAAAATATTGCAGCTGTACCACCGCCTCCTATTGATAACACCGATATGCCAAATTTAAAAGGCATGAATGTTTTGGTAGTTGATGATAATAAAATGAACCTGCTTATTGCCAAGCGCTTTTTAAATAACTGGCAGGCTAATGTTGATGAGGCCCTAAACGGCCAAATTGCTGTGGATATGGTAAAAAGCAATGATTACGACCTGGTAATTATGGACCTGCAAATGCCCGTAATGGATGGTTTTGAGGCTACCGGTATCATCAAATCACTGTATCCCGCATTACCTATTATAGCGCTCACTGCCGACGCTATGCCCGAAACATATAATAAAGCGCTGGAATCCGGCATGAATGATTACCTGACCAAGCCCTTCGTACCTTCCGTGTTTTTCGATAAGGTATCGAAATATCACCATGAATAACCGGAAGCTATAAGCTACACATTTGATTCACTGGCGAGTACATTATTGCAATTCTTGAAATAACTAATTACCTTGCCACTGCCAAACCTGCATGCCATGAAAAAATTCCTCATTATTTCATTACTTGCCTTAGCTGTTTTAAGCTGTGGCAAAAAAGAAACTTCGGTAAATGGTATCGAAAACCCGGTTGTTAATGCTTGCGGCGCAAGCACTTTAAGTGAACTCTCCTGGGCGCAAGCCCTGATATCAGGCAAAGGTTCGTGCACCGTGTACACAGGTGCAAAGTTGGTGATATACGACTACAAGGGTAAAAAAGTGTTTTATTTTGAAAACTTTGCTTCATCACTAAGCTCATGCGGCAGGGCGGTTTATAATTGCGCCGGCAATACGCAAATTAGTGCTGATGCTGCAGCAAATATTTGGGCAGATTTTGAAGCCAACCGCAGCAATGGAAAGTTATTATGGAGTAAGTAAAATTACCAGGCAAACGTATTTGACTCTAATTAGACCTTATCGCCTCCACCGGGTCCATTTTTGAGGCGAACCATGCCGGCACTATACCCGATATCATGCCAATAGCTATAGAAGTACCTATGCCTATGATCACGTTTTTCATATAAAGTACAATCTGCACGTCGGCCAGCCACTTAACTAAAAATGTACCGCCGTAAACCATCAATAAGCCAAGCATACCGCCCATGAGGCATAAAATAACGGCCTCAATTAAAAACTGTAAAAGGATAAAATAATTTTTAGCACCCAGAGATTTTTGAATGCCGATGATGTTAGTGCGTTCTTTCACCGATACAAACATGATATTGGCTATACCAAAGCCACCTACCAATATGGAGAAACCGCCTATGATCAAGCCAATGGTGTGCAGTATGGCAAATAAACTATCAAACTCCTTGGTTAGCGTAGTACTTTCATTCAGGGCAAAATTATCTTCATGATTAGGGCTTATACTGCGTATAGAGCGCATTAAGCCACGCAACTCGCCCAACAGCTCGGTTAACGGTATGCCATCCTTACCCACAACAATTATCGACGGGCGATAGCGCTCGTTTTGCACATCAATAACGTTACGTGCAAAATTTAAGGTTAATAATACCTCATTATCGCTTGATATGCCCATCATATCCTTACCTTCTTTGGCATGTACACCAATAATGGTAACATAACGCCCCATTACTTTTAAACGCTTGCCTAAACCATTCCCGGCAGGGAAAAGGTTGTCTTCAATATCGGCACCAATGATACAAACCGGGGCACCCGTGCGCGATTCTGTTTCGGTAAAATAGCGGCCTTCGGCTATGTCAATGTTCCAGGTTTTATTATGATCCTGGGTTACCGCGTATATCGAAGCCCCGTCGGCAGTATTACTGCCATATTTTATAGTGCGGCTATCAACTGATATTTCATACGATATAGCTTTAGCTGTCTGGCTGCGACGCTGTAATTCGTTAAAATCACGCAATCGGGGTACAGGGCGTTGCATATACTTCCACCAGGGCGAGTTATTATCGCCTACCCACGGCCATTTTTCAATATAAACACTATTACTACCCAGCTTGTTAACACTGGTTTGCAGGTTATCGCGTAGCGTATCAACGCCCGAAAACACAGCTATGATGGTAAAAATACCTATGGTTACCCCCAGTAATGAAAGTAAGGTGCGCAGCCTGTTTTGCCTTAACGAGTCAAAAGCAAATAAAAAACTCTCCCTAAAAAGTTTTAAAAATATCATATATGATGATTACACCGATTTTTTGTGATTACACCGATTTGTAAAGATTTCACTGATAAAAAGGATTTCGTTGTGTTGCAAACTCATTTTTAAAAGTGTTGTTATATATTAGATGTTAATATTGCTGTTAAGTTACAGCAATTATTTATTAAGCCTTAAATAAACCTTTTATTTTATAAAAAAGCGTAATACGTGCCGGTAAGGGTGACATTGATAATAGCAATGGAATCAACCAGATGATTGGCGGTATCCATAATAAAAATCAATGAAATCGCCAAAAATTATTCGTACATTTGCGCCCTGAAAATTCATATAGAGAAACATGAAATTATCTCAATTTAAATTCAATTTACCCGAATCATTAATTGCACACAACCCTTCTACCGAACGTGATGAAGCCCGTTTAATGGTTTTACACAAAGATTCTGGCAAAATTGAGCATAAAGTTTTTAAAGACGTTTTGGATTATTTTGACGACCAGGACGTAATGATATTAAACAACACCAAGGTATTCCCTGCCCGTATGTACGGCAACAAAGAGAAAACCGGCGCTACTATTGAAGTATTTTTGCTGCGCGAACTGAATAAAGAACTGCGTTTATGGGACGTTTTGGTTGACCCGGCCCGTAAAATACGCGTAGGTAACAAACTTTATTTTGGCGATGACGATTTGCTGATAGCCGAGGTTGTTGATAACACTACCTCACGTGGCCGTACCATCCGTTTCCTGTTTGACGGTACTGATGAGGAATTCCGTCGTAACGTAGAGATATTAGGCGAAACACCGCTACCTAAATACATTAAACGTAAAGCTACTGCCGAAGATAAAGAGCGCTACCAAACCATTTTCGCTAAACACGAAGGTGCTGTGGCTGCCCCTACCGCCGGCTTACACTTTAGCCGCGAGCTGATGAAACGCCTTGAACTAAAAGGTGTTGAGTTTGCCGAGGTTACCCTGCACGTTGGTTTAGGTACTTTCCGCCAGGTTGAGGTTGAGGATCTGACCAAACACAAAATGGATTCGGAGCAGATCATCATCGAGCAAAGACAAGCCGATATTGTAAACCGTGGTATTGAGCGTAAAAAACGCATTTGCGCGGTGGGTACCACCAGTATGCGTGCTATCGAATCGGCTGTTTCTGCCAGCAGAACTCTAAAACCGGTTAACGACTGGACCAGCAAATTCATTTTCCCGCCGTACGATTTTAGTATTGCAAACTCAATGATCACCAACTTCCACACTCCGGAATCGACCTTGTTGATGATGGTAAGCGCGTTTGGTGGTTACGACCATATTATGAATGCCTACGAAGTAGCGGTTAAAGAAAAATACCGTTTCTATAGCTATGGCGACGCGATGTTGATCATCTAATTTAGACGTGAGATATTAGAAATGAGATGTGAGATCGGTAACGGTCTCACATTTTTTTTACCCACCGTTTTGTAACTTGCAGCATGAGCATTGAAGAGATAATAATGGGAATAGTAAGCATTGTCCTCCTTTACTTTGGTTTCAGGCTCTTTAAAGGTAAAGAAACATATTTACGGGAGCATGGTATTGAAATATTGGCAACAGTAGTTAAAATAATACCAACAAATATCACCCGCGGGCTTTATACATCCAGACAAGATCGATTTTACGAATAATTATGGAGATATCGGATGAATACGCTACAACCAGGAAATTGAGCATAACACAAGCTCTAGATCTTTTTGACGTTCCGTCACCTGACGATAAAGTATTGATTTGGATAGATCCAAAAGACAAGGATAAAGAAATGATAAAACCCGGTCAAAATACAGGCAGCAAGGTTGTTGATAAAACCATCAACATATTGGGTGCTAAAATACCATACCGGGTTACCACAAAAAAAGCAAACCACAGCAATTAGTTTGACAATGTCTCATATCTCAAAAAATTACGTGATCATCGTGGCTGGTGGCTCGGGTAGCCGGATGCAATCAGCGGTACCTAAGCAGTTTTTGTCTCTTAATGGCTTGCCTGTGTTAATGCATACGGTGCTGGCTTTTCAGCAAAGCCAATCGCGACCGCAAATTGTGTTAGTATTGCCGGCAGATTATCACGACTATTGGAAACAACTACGCCATACACATAATTTTGATATACCACACAGATTGGTTACGGGCGGCTCAACCCGCTTTCACTCCGTAAAAAAAGGATTAGATACAATCAATGTTGAGGATGCTGTGATAGCCGTGCATGACGCGGTGCGCCCTTTAACCAATAAACAGATCATCGATAACTCCTACCAAACAGCCGCGAAAAAAGGCAACGCTATTGTGGCGGTAAAAAGCCGTGACTCAATCCGCCAGGTAAAAAATGGCGTATCAAGCAGTCTGCTTCGCGATGAAATATACCTGGTGCAAACCCCGCAAACATTCCAATTCGCACAGCTAAAAAAAGCCTACGAGCAGGTTTATACTGATAAGTTTACCGATGACGCCAGCGTGGTAGAGGAAATGGGGATAGCCATTAATTTAATTGAAGGCGACCATCAGAATATTAAGATAACCTTTCCGGAAGATATCGCGATAGCGGAGTTGATATTGAATAATCGCGCTACACATTAAGTTGACTTGCAAATTGTATATACGAGGCTCCTATGGAGCCTTTTGTTTTCACTTTTTTTCTATAAACACGAGGCTCCTATGGAGCCGAAAGCAGCGGTATACTAATAAACCAGGCTCCGTAGGAGCTCCCTGTTTATAGCCTTACCATAAAAAAGACAAAGGCTCCAGCGGAGCCCCCTATTCTCAAACTATTGCTCCTTCGGCGAATCGTAATACCTCAACTTACCTGTATTACCGCTAACAACGGCCCAGGTATCTATATCAAATTCAATAAGGGCCACAGCACCTGGCGGCACATCGCGCGTTTCGCCTGTAAGGTAATATAGCAACTGGCCAATGCCGGGGTTATGGCCCACCAGCGCGGCAAATTCATAATCATCAGAAAACTGGCTTACAATGTCAACCAACTCGTATTGGCTCGCTTCGTAAATACCGGCAACCTCTTGAGCGGCAGGCAATGACAGGTGTTGCGAAAACACGTTAGCCGTACTCAACGTACGCAATGCCGGGCTTGATATTAATGCTTGTGGCACCAGGCCCGCGGCTTTTATGCGGCCGGCCATTACGGCTGCATCCTGCAAACCAACAGGCTTTAGCGGCCTTTCAAAATCAACATAACCGGTTTCATGGGTGGCTTTGGCGTGGCGTATTAGCAGTAGTTTTTTCATGGGCGTGTGTTTATTTGATCAGGTATCCTAATCCAATAGAAAATACCCTGTTTTTTACAACACTCGTGCCACTATTCTGTTGGTTGGTTGATGCAATATTATTTAAACCCAGCGAATGGCTGATGTTAAACATCAGTTTGTTCCTGAACTCAAAACCGGCCAAAAAATTAACACCCAGATCAAGGCGTTTCAAATCATTTTCGGCACCGAAAGTTAATTTGTCTGATGTGGTGCTACCTGGTGTCTCATAATCTACCGTACCGGCAAGGCCACTTGCAAAATAACCGCCGGCCCCTATATAAAACCTGCCCAGGTTAGTAAAATTAAATTTACGGATAAGCGTTATCGGCACTTCAATATAACCTAACTGGGTAGTGGTAGTTAAAGCATCGACAGAAATTACAGAACCTTTGCCCGAAAAGCCCACTCCCGCCCTAAACCAAAGGTCCTGCGGCAAAGGTATTTGCCCAAAAACGGAGGCGTTAAAGGTTTTGATGGTGCTGGTAGATACAATGTCTATACCTTTTACATACTGATCGGCCAGGCCGCCGCCAATTTTAACACCGTAGGAGATTTTTTGGACAAATGATGTTTCCTGAGCATATGCCTGCACAGATAGTAAAAGAATACCTATAGCAAGAAATCGTTTGATCATGGCGTATATTTCAATAAGCTGTTAACAACTGTTTGCGGCGCAATGTTATACAAACATGCGTAATCTTTTCTAAAGCAGGGTTTGTTGCCGTAAACCGAACATGGCCGACACTCAATGTCATCAGCTACAATATCTTCTTCGCGCTGCCCATAGCCTAAAAATCCGGCATAATGATGCGTAGCGCCCCAGATAGATACCACCGGTGTACCGCGTAGCGATGCCAGGTGCATACCTGCAGAATCCATGCTCAGCATTACATCCAGTTCATTAATAAGCAAAAGCTCCTGCGCCATATTTAGCTTGCCCACTACTGATGTTACGTGCGGATGCCTCTGCTCCCATTTTTCACAAATTTCTTTATCGCTCGCGCCCCCGCCAAACAGGAATACTTTAACCGCACTATCAGCTAACAGCCCTATCACCTCATCCATATTCTCGATAGGATACGTTTTACCGCGATATTGTGCAAAAGGACTGATACCTATCCATGAATTGCTTTTATCGCCTGTAATGGCTTTAATTTCGGCGGGGAGTGTTATGGATTGCCTGGTAAGTTGGTAATCAAGCGTAGCTGAAAAATCCAGGGCCCTGAATACATCAGCATAACGTTCAACAGTACGCTTTAATGGTTTTAATATTTTATTGGGGAAACGGGTAAGTAGTTTTTTCTCTGCCCGGCCTTTATCAATGGATTTGTACCGTACGCCCGACAACCTGAACAGGTTACCAAGTATCTTAGAGCGTAGACTGTTATGCAGATCGGCCACGGCGTGATAGGTACCACGCTGGTTTAAAAAATTATAAAGCTTCAAAATACCACCGAAACCTTTATAGGCATTATTAAGATCGACAGGAACATAGGTCAACCCATCAATCCCCTCAAAAAAAGCGCTGAAACCGGGACGGGACACAAAGCTTACCGTCGTCCCCGGGTTTTGAGCGAGCATGGCTTTTACAACCGGCACCGTCATGGCTACATCGCCCATTGACGAGAAACGCAGCACCAGTATATGCCCTGCTGTCGCCATTTATTTTTTGTTATACAGAACAGGGTTCAGTTCGGGGTCGTTGTACATTTTCATCTGGCGATAAACCTTCATGTATTTATCCCCTTTTTCAATGTCTTCCAACAACTCATCAATAGCTAACGAGAGGTCGTCCTGCTGGGTTAACAGTACGGTAAGTTTCTCTTTGTTTTTTTGCAGAAGCGCTTCGTCCACATTGGTTCGCAGGGTTTCCTCGCGCATGTGGTATATTTTAAGGTGAAGTATAGATAAACGATCTATAGCGCCCGACGGGCTTTCGGTATTGAAACGTGCGGTTGGTTTGGGTTGGATGTTGCTGTATTTGGTGAAGAAATAATCATCGATCACTTCCACAATATCCGTACGGTCCTGGTTTGATTTGTCTATACGGCGTTTCCACTGCACAGCTACCTCGGGTACGATGGACGGGTTACGTATTTCGTCTTCCATGTGCCATTGGGCAGTATCTATCCAGCATTTGGTATACAGCAGGTTGTCAAGGCTACCTTCCGCAAACGGATTTGTAAACGGATAGTCGATATCATTAAATTGGTGATAATCCTGTATAACCTGCTTAAATATTTGATTGCACTTGTTGCTAATCATGCTTAAAAAATAAAAACCCAAAGATACTACATTTACACTAAGTGAAGCTATGGTTAGCTGCGTTTAGCTTTCTTTGATTGAAACGCCTCTGTAATTTCGGCTAAGTTTAAAGCATTTAAACATCGTTCTTTATACAAACCGCCTTTGCGGGCAGCGTAAACACCGTAGTGCATATCCAAAAATCCTTCGTTTCGGTGCGCGTCGGGGTTTACAGATAGCCATACGCCTTTGTCCAACGCGTATTGGTGCCAGCGCCAATCCAGGTCTAAACGCAGCGGGTTGGCATTAACCTCTATCACCACACCGTTGGCTGCGCAAGCGTCAATTACTTTTTTGTGGTCGAAATTATAACCTTTGCGGCTTAACAGTAACCGTCCCGTAGGATGGCCCAATATGGTAGTATAGGGATTCTCAATAGCTTTGATCAAACGCTCGGTAGCCTTGGCGTCATCCATTTTTAGGTTGGTGTGGATGGATGCTACGATAAAATCAAAGCGCTGCAGGATCTCGTCAGGGTAATCCAACGATCCATCATTTAATATATCCGACTCGATACCTTTAAATACGTGGAAGTTTTCCAGCTTTTTATTTAAGTGATCTATCTCCTCATGCTGTTGCAGAACACGCTCAATGCTGAGGCCCTTCGCGTAAAAGGCGCTTTTACTGTGATCGCACACACCCAGGTATTCAAGCTTCAGTTGATCCCGGCAGTATAGCGCCATTTCTTCAATGGAATTCACACCGTCGCTCCAGGTGCTGTGGTTGTGTAACGAACCTTTCAGATCGTGATATGATATCAGAACCGGCAATTTATCATCCGCCGCTTTTTGAATATAAGCATCTCCCTCGCGCAGTTCAGGCTGTATATAGGTTAAGCCTGCTTTCTGGTAGATCAATTGTTCGCTTTCGGGCTGCTCCAATTCATCAACCTCGCGCGCCAGTACGGCGGCAACATGCGCATCATCGCCGGTTTTCAGGAACAACTCCTTAAAAAAACAGCGCTTCTCCACACAATAAACCGCTACTTTAAGACCACTTTGGCTTACGCCTTTAATATGGTCGCCCTCAATTTCAACATTACTCAATAAATCCGACTGTAACACGGTTGTATGTGCCAGCGCCGAATCGCGGTTACCTAACACGATCACCAACTCATTAATGATCTCGCATTTACGGCGAAACTCACCACCAAACTCTATCAGCGCATTAGCGAATACATCTTTAAACAGGCTGATCAGCTTTTGGGCCTCATCCTCTACCCTGGCATATAAAAACTTGCCGGTGCTGGCCATGTTAAACTCAATAACCCGGCGTATCTCATCCTGCGTTTTAAGGCCGAAACCTTTGGCCTCTATCAGGCGGTTTTCGTTACAGGCATAATAAAGTTCGCCCAGGTTTTCGATGCCCATTTCGCGCCATATGGTGGCTACTTTTTTGGCACCGATGCCTTTTATACCCATCATCTCTACCACGCCAGCCGGTGTGGCGGCCAGCATTTCCTCCAGTTCGGCCATGGTACCGGTTTCCAGCAGTTCTATAATTTTAGACGCCACACTTTTACCAATACCGCTAATTTTCTCCAAATCTTCCAGCGTTTTGCCGTCGACCGGATAAGGCAGCTTATCCACGTTAAAAGCGGCGTTAGCTATTGATTTAATTTTAAACGGATTAACATCATGCAGTTCCATTAACTGCGATAACAGACGTAGACGGCGGGCTATGGGCTTGTTTTCCATAATTTGGTTTGTGCGTAAAAGTACAATAAGTAAACAAAAAAGGCGGGCTAAGTTTTGTTAAAACTTAGCCCGCCTTTTTTGTCGAAAGTCTTGAGTTCAGAGTCTTGAGTCTTTTAAATTATCAAATGAGACTAATGACTCCCGACTTAAGGCTCAAGACTACTTCACCACCACATCATACAGCATACGGGCCTGTGGAGTACGCATTAACTGTGTAACGCCTTTTATTTTTTCGTACACGCCGTAGTTTTCGCCCAATTCTGATTTGAGCATACGGGTTTTAGCTTCGGCGCTTATGCTTTCGCCCAGTTTATTGAATACGCTTTTTTGTTCGGGGTAATCAACCGTACGGTATTTTTCCAGCTTAGCCATTTTAGCGGCCGCTTTAACGGCATCATTAATATTGCCTAACCTATCAACCAAACCAATTTTAAGAGCCTGCGAGCCTGTCCAAACGCGGCCCTGGCCAATGCTGTCAATATAAGCCATTGTTTTTTTACGGCCATCGGCTACCGCCTTGGTAAAATCGGCGTAGCCCTGGTTTACCTGGCTTTGCAGTATCAGGCGTTCTTCAGGTGTCAGCGGGCGATCAGTGCTGCCTAAGTCAGCAAATTTGCCGGTTTTAACACCATCAAAGGTTACGCCCAGTTTATCATTAAACAGTTTTTGCATGTTTGGCAATACGGCAAATATGCCAATAGAACCCGTAATGGTGTTTGGCTGCGCGAAGATGGAATCGGCAGCGCACGAGATATAGTATCCGCCGGATGCAGCCACATCGCCCATAGAAACTATCATAGGCTTAACTTTTTTGGTCAGCAATACCTCGCGCCATATCACATCTGATGCCAGCGAACTGCCACCCGGAGAGTTTACGCGCAGTACCACCGCTTTTACTTTTTTATCCAAACGCACTTTGCGTATGGCGCGCGATATGGTTTCAGAACCTATACGATTATCATCACCCTCGCCGCTCATAATTTCGCCTGACGCGTAAATAACGGCTATGCGGTTAGTTGATACTTCTTCTTTAGCTTCGGATGTGCTATTGGTGTATTCCGTGATATCAACACTGCTCAGATCATCAGTTGCTTTAATATCGGTTAGTTTTTTTAGTTCAAGCAGTATTTCGTCCTTGTACTTCAGGCCATCAACCATTTTATATTTCAGCGCGTCTTCGGGCTGGCGGATGCGCAGCTCGTTCGCGTAGGCAAACAAAGTATCTTTAGCTATATGGCGACTGTTGCTGATACCGGTTAAATAATGATCATACAACGAACCCAGGTATGAAGTAACCTGCAAACGGTTGGCATCGCTCATTTTGGTCAGCACCAGCGGCTCTACAGCGCTTTTAAAGGTGCCTACTTTTATAATTTGCGCCTCGATGCCCAGTTTATCCAAGGCGCCTTTTAAAAAGGTTACATCCGAGCTAAAGCCGTCAAATTCAATCATCCCCTTCGGGTTCAAATAGACCTTATCGGCCACGGTAGCCAGGTAGTAAAAGCCTTTAGTATAAACTTCGGAGTAGGCTATGATAAATTTCTTTGATTTTTTAAAGTCGATAAGCGCGTTGCGAATCTCTTCGGTAGTGGCCTGACCGCTCATCATGTAGCTTTGATCCAGGAAAATACCTTTGATGTTATCGTCGGTTTTGGCTTTTTTAATGTTAGCCAATATGTCTTTCAGGCCGATCGATTTGTCGCCGCCAAGGCCCAAAAAGTCTATGCCCGAAAGCGGGTTATTTGCTGTACGCTCGTCTATAGGATATTTAAAGGCTACGTGCAGGATGGAATTTGAATCAACAATTACAGTTTTTTCGCCACTGGCCGCGCTTATTATACCTATAAAAACAAGAACCAGAACAAAGGAGGTAATAATAATCCCCACAACGGTGGCCAATACAAACTTCAGAAATTGTTTCATTTAATACTGTAAATAGTCTATCTATGCAAACTTAGCAATCCGCTGCAATATTAGTAAGAGCGGCATGCATAATATTTGTTACAACATGGTTGATGTTTTTTTGTTATTAGGAAGTAACCTGGGCAACCGAGTTTTGTTTTTACAACAGGCGGTGGAGCATATCGGGCATAACGTAGCACCGGTTGTTGCAAAATCCTCGATCTATGAAACGCAATCATGGGGAAAAACGGACCTGCCTGATTATTTGAACCAGGTGATACAGCTAAAAACAGATCTGCCGGCAAGCACTATATTAAGTAAAATGTTGGCTATTGAGCTGGAGATGGGCCGCAAGCGCGAAGAGAAATGGGGATCGCGAACGATAGATATTGATATTTTGTTTTACGGGGACACGGTGATCAATGAATCAGACCTACAGGTGCCTCACCCCCACTTACATAACAGGCGTTTTACGTTGGAGCCATTGGCCGAATTGGTGCCTGATTTTATGCACCCGGTTTTGCTTAAAACTATTAGTGATTTGAAAAATAGCCTGAGCGATAGCTTAATTGTAAAAAAATTATAAATTTGAGAATATACTAAAGCATACATGTCAGATTCATATCAAAACGAGGACCTTGATCTATCTTTATTGCAGGAAATTGCCGACGGCAGCAATGAGTTTATTGTTGAATCAATAGACATGTTTTTACAACAAACCCCCGAATCCATCCAAAACATAAGCGACGCTTTAGACGAAATGGATTGGGTAGCAGCCGCAGCAGCCGCACATAAACTAAAGGCTACCCTTGGCTTTTTTGGTATGCTGGTTAGCCAGGCACTGGTACAGGAAATTGAGCAAGCCTGCAAAGGCGGTTCGCCGGATGTAATGGCGGTTGTGGGGCAGTTTAACCAGTTGAAATCTAATATTGACACCAATACGGTTACGTTATTGAAGATTAAGGCGGAGTCGGTGTAACGTCCCTTTCATCCTTTCCCAAGGAGACTTAATATTACGGCTTCTTAGCCAACACATTGTTATCATTGCCAATTTTAAATTGTACAATTGATAACATGATGTAGATGAAGATCACTACCGGTACGGCCACAAACTTGAAGAAGAGTATCAGGATAGCCGAGAACAAGAGCAGCAGGTAACGGAAGATATTTTTATTGAAATCGCTGTTTTTGAATTTGAGCGACATCAGCGGCAACTCGGCTACCAGGAGAGCGCACATAATTACCACAAAGGCTGCCAATCCGTATGGGTTCAATATCAACCCTGCAAGGCTGCTGTATTGATCAATAATAAGCGGGAACGAAGCGATCAATATACCATTGGCCGGCGTAGGTAAACCTATAAATACTTCGGCCTGACGGGTATCATTATTAAATTTGGCCAGCCTTAATGCCGAGAATACGGCGATCAGTATCGCACTAAAATTTAAAAACGGACTAACACCCGGTATCTGCGGCGCCAATAAAAACAACTGGTATAGTATAACCGACGGCAATACGCCAAAGCTCACCACATCCGCCAGCGAATCCAGATCCTTACCTATGCCCGAAAATGATTTAAGTACACGGGCCGCAAATCCGTCGAAGAAGTCAAAAATAGCGGCTAAAAAAAGCGCGTAAGCAGCGGTTACCAAATCGCCGTTAAAGGCAAATACTATACCTACACAACCGCTAAACAGGTTAGCGCAGGTTATAAAGTTTGGAAGATGTTTTTTTACGCGTCGTTTCATTTTTAGTTGATTGGGCGGGCGGTTTAAAAACCGCCCGCCTTACAACAAAATTATTAAGAATTCATGGATATCAAGAATTCTTCGTTAGTTTTTGTACCTCTTATCTGGCTTTGTAAAAACTCCATTGCTTCAATCGAGTTCATATCCGCCAGGTGATTACGCAATATCCAGATGCGTTGAAGTGTCTCTCTATCCAGCAACAGATCATCTCTACGGGTACTTGAAGCAGTAATATCAATAGCCGGGAACACACGTTTGTTCGATAGCTTTCTATCCAACTGTAACTCCATGTTACCGGTACCTTTAAACTCTTCGAAGATAACCTCGTCCATTTTTGAGCCGGTTTCGGTCAATGCTGTCGCGATAATGGTTAATGAACCGCCATCCTCAATGTTACGGGCCGCACCAAAGAAACGTTTCGGTTTGTGCAACGCGTTGGCATCAACACCACCAGATAATATTTTACCTGATGCAGGCGCTACGGTATTGTAGGCACGTGCTAAACGGGTGATTGAGTCAAGCAGGATAACCACGTCATGACCGCACTCCACCATACGTTTTGCTTTCTCTAAAACGATATTGGCAATTTTAACGTGACGCTCGGCAGGCTCATCAAATGTTGATGATACTACCTCGGCGCGTACGCTGCGGGCCATATCGGTAACCTCCTCAGGGCGCTCATCGATCAGTAAGATGATCAGGTAAACTTCAGGGTGGTTTTTGGCTATCGCGTTAGCAACATCCTTTAACAACATGGTTTTACCTGTTTTTGGCTGCGCCACAATTAAACCACGCTGGCCCTTGCCTATTGGTGCAAAAAGGTCCATAATACGGGTTGAATTGTTACCCATATCTGTAAACAAATGCAGTTTTTCTGAAGGGAAAAGCGGTGTTAAGTGATCAAACGGAACGCGGTCGCGCACCTCGGCAGGTATACGGCCGTTAATGGCTTCTACACGTACCAATGGGAAGTATTTTTCACCTTCTTTTGGCGGGCGTATGCTGCCACGCACAGTATCGCCGGTTTTTAAACCGAATAATTTTATCTGCGATTGTGATACATAAATATCATCAGGCGATGTCAAATAGTTATAGTCAGACGAGCGTAGGAAGCCATAACCATCAGGCATGATCTCCAATACACCTTCGTTAACAATAACGTTGTCAAAATCTAAATTAACAGCAGGCTCCTGGCTTTTTTGAGGTTGCTGTTGGTTAACCCGGCGCTCAAATTTCTGCGGGCGGGCTTCGGCAGGCACTTCAGTATTAGCAGGTGCTGTTTCGTCGTCTGTCGGCGTTTCGGCCACAGGCTGGGCCTGCTCTTCTTCTTCTGTATCCTGTACAGGCTCGTCGTCCTGCACATCAAACAGGTTAGCGTCATCCAAAGGCACTTCAACACGCGGTTTAACCGGTGTTGCGCCTTTTATGGTGCGGGTACGTTTACGAGGTTTATCCTCTGCTACATCCTCATCAGCACCTTTAGGGGCATAGTTGCTTTCAACAACACTTTGCTGTGCGCGGGCAGCTTCAATAAGCTGCTGCATTTGTACTATATTAGTTATTAACTGTGGTTTTCTAAGTTCGTCGGCATCGGCAATACCTAAACTCTTGGCAATTTCGCGCAACTCAGAAACGAGTTTGTCGTTCAATTCGGTGTTATCAGACATGATATGAATTTAATTCAAAGGGGAAATATTGTTGTTGTATACTTAGTGAGCGCTTTAACTTTTGCTCAGCTATTTTTAAGTTTATGTTATTTGATTAATAAGACTTCCGTTTGCACTAATTGTTAACGCCCGGACGCATTATTTTGAGAGAAATTTATTGCAGCTGTGATATTTAAAACCAGGTAACGAATATAATAACGACGTGGGATTTAAATTTATTTCTTTAGTGCAAGAAAAATTCAAAAGGATTATTAACGCCACAATGGTAATGATTTAATTTTAAAAAACAAACTTTTAAAAAAATTATGTCATAAACTCAACAGTTAGGTTAATTTTTAGTTTTTTTGGGCTTTCAAAAAAAGCTCTTCTTAGCATGATCACACGCCAACAACTCATAGACCAGATCAAACAAAAAAAATCATTTTTATGTGTAGGATTGGATACCGATATTGAAAAGATCCCCCAATTTCTGTTAGAGTACCCCGACCCTATCCTGGAGTTTAACAAACGCATTATTGATGCTACCAAAGACCTTTGCGTAAGCTACAAACCCAACGCTGCCTTTTACGAAGCCCGCGGTATAAAAGGTTTGCAAAGCCTGATAGATACCTGGCAGCATTTGCCGAAAGATACCCTTAATATTATCGACGCCAAACGCGGCGACATTGGCAACACATCCGACAAATATGCCCAGGCATTTTTTGACGAGCAGGCATCGGGCATGAGCTTTGACGCTATTACCGTTACGCCGTATATGGGTAATGACAGCGTTACGCCTTATTTAAAGTACGAGGATAAATGGATCATCATACTTGCCCTTACTTCATCTGTGGGCAGCAAAGATTTTCAATACCTGCAAACCGGCGATGGCACCTTGTACGAAACCGTGATCAAAAAAGCCAACACCTGGGCCGGCGCCGACCGCCTGATGTATGTTGTGGGTGCCACCAAAAGCACCGAATTTACCGATATACGCAAATACGCCCCCGATAACTTTTTACTGGTACCCGGCGTTGGGGCACAAGGCGGCAGCCTGGAAGAGGTTTGCAAATACGGCATCACCAAAGATTGCGGCCTGATCGTAAACTCATCACGCGGCATTATTTACGCCAGCAATGGCGAAGACTTTGCCGAAGCAGCCCGCGCCGAAGCCCTGAAAATACAGCAGCAAATGGCGGTGGAACTGGAGAAAGCAGGCGTGATATAACCCCTCCCAACCCTCCCCGAGGGGGAGGGCTTTTGACTTGATACTTAAAGCTAAAGGCTGACAATTATTGTCAGCCTTTTTTATAATATAAAAATCCACCTCACGCTGATTAAAGCCCTCCCCCACCCGGGGAGGGTTGGGAGGGGTTATACTTCTATCTTTCCCTCTATCGAGTCATCCAACGTTTTACCTATTGCCGCGCCGGCCAGTTGTTTGATGAAGGCTATGGCGTTGCCGTGTTTGTTATCCCAATAGTAGGCTTCGCTCGGTTCCAATTTTATAACGGCTATGCGCGGGTCGTCCTCCCCTTCGGTGAACCAGGTTTTTAGCGTTGGTTTCCAAAATTGTTTGATCTTTTCTTTGTCTTCGCTGATGCTGGTTATGCCGTATACATTCAGGTAGTCGGAATATTTGGAGCCCTGGAAGAACAATTGAGCCAGTGGTTCGGCTTGTAGTTCTTTGTAGGTCTCGCTGTCGTTAGCAAACAGGAACCACAGGTTACCTTCGTCGTCAACTTCCTGCACGGTCATTGGGCGGGCAGATGCGGGCAAACCGGTTTTGATGTTTGATAGAAAAAAGCAGGTTTGGGCGCCGCCGGCCAGTTCTTTCAATTTTTCGATAGCTTCGGGCCCTGCAAGGTCTTTGTGATTATCTTCGGGTTGGTTTTGATTAATGCTGTTCATGGTTGTTTTCCTTTTTTAGATAGACCATGATAGAACCAATTATGGTGCCAAGAGCGGAGTCATTTATTCTTAAGCAAATTTATTTAACACGAGTTTTTCTTTGACACCCAAATCCAAAAGTAACTTTTCCAGGTAAGACCACATTACAAACCTGGAATAGATCACATTTATATAGAATCCGCCCCCGGCGATAAGACAGCCAAATAAAATCATTATCAAGACTTTTGACCCACTAGATAGAAACAAAAGAAGCATGGCAAAAAGCATCAATGCAATAACAGTAAACCAAAACCCAATTACTTTCATTTTTCCAAGCGGGATTATCTTAGCAGAGATGACTGTCTTATCTTCCTCTTCACTAAAATTCAATCTTACAATCCCAGTCCCACTTCCAGTACCAAAATAAGGCCCCCAAAATTGCGAATAGTTAATTAAAACCCTGTCTCCCCAAAAAACAAATTTCCGATAACCTAAAGAGTCTGAAGAAAACCAGCTTTTATCTGCTTTAGCTTCGTCTATTTTCAATTGCAATTTTGATAAAATATCAATTTTGGGGATACGGGTTTCCACATAATAATTGCGATCAAATTTCTCTAGCCAGGTCATAAACAAATATACTACCCCAAGACAAATTTCCGCTCAGGAAACTTATCCGCATAAGTAGCTATCAAATTTTTGATATAATCATTGCCAGGATATGGCGTAATGTGGTCTTTTAGCTGTTGCAGGCTATCAACTTTAAAATAGTGCGATATATAGCCCATGCCATAAAATTTGCCTTTCTCTACCAATATACAACTATGCTCATCATCAGTACGGCCCTCATCGCGTATAGCGAACGTAGGCAAAGCCTGATTTAACTCGGCTACAGCGCGGTCTACTTTTTCGTTGTAGGTATCTACAGTTTCGTGGCCGTGGCAGGCGCATTGGGTTTGCAAAGCACCTGTGCAGGTATCATTATTGGTTTGGATGAAGCATAGTTTGGGGCAAAGCTCGAAAGTGTCTATCAGTTGATGTAAGATGCTTCTGCCCTCAAACAGGGTGTTGCAGGTATATATAGCGCCGGTGTATTTGCGGTGCTTATCCACCGCCAGGCGTTTATAGCCACGTTGATCTTCGTAGGCATACAAACCATAGGCGTGCTCAAAACGCTTCATGGCGCGGTTGTATTTGGGCCACAGGCGCTTTATTTCTATGGCTTCCAGCACAAAGGCAATCAGCTCGGTACCGCAAACCTGGTGGGTTATGCGGTGAATATCCTTTAAAAACGCTTGTCGCTGCGCGCCGGGGTTATTGCCGGTAAAATGGCTGCAAACCCGCTTTTTGATATTCTTGGCTTTGCCAACATATATCACCTTACCTTTTTCGTCATGAAAATAGTAAACACCGGGTGTATAAGGCAGATCCTGTATGGCCGATTTATGCAGGTTGGGTGGCAGCACCTGCTCGCGCGAATTGGATTTGAGGGCGGCTTTAATATGGTCGTCCCTATCGTTACGCACCAACATGCTGAACAGTTCGGCAGTGGCATCGGCATCGCCCATGGCACGGTGGCGGCTTTCGTTATCAATACCTAAATGGCGGCACAGTTTGCCCAAGCTATATGATGGTAAGCCCGGCAATATTTTACGCCCAAGGCGCACGGTACAAAGCTTGTTACACTGCAAATCGTACCCGGCGGCAGCCAAATGGTATTTAACGAATGAATGATCAAAGTTTACGTTATGGGCCACGAAAACTTTGCCGTGCAGCATATGGTAAATATCGGCGGCTACATCCTCAAATGGCGGGGCCTCGGCTACCATTTCGTTGGTAATGCCGGTAAGGGCGCGTATGTATATAGGTATTTCCCGGCGGGGATTTACAAGCGTGCTAAAGCGTTTGGTTACCTTTTTACCATCGTGTAAACAAATGGCAATTTCGGTAATACCGTTTGCGCTGGCATGCCCTCCCGTGGTCTCAATATCTACAATTGCATACATGTTCAAATGTAGCAATTTGCTAATATTTTTAGTGGTATTTTTATAAAATTTTCTTTGTAGGGTGTCACCCTGAGCCCCGTCGAAGGGTGAGCGTAAAGGCCTTTACCCTCATGCTTCGACGAGGCTCAGCATGACAGCCTACGCACGTTGGATTATAACAAAAAAGAGACGCAAAATATTGCGTCTCTACATACGTATAAAAAGAGACGCAAAGTATTGCGTCTCTACGGGTATTATTTCTTTTTCTGCGCCGATTGCGCTTGTTGTTGCGCGCGCATCATTTCTTCCATTTTAGCACCGAAGCCCGATTTCTTTTTGGTTTTATCCTCAGGTTTCTTTTTGTTCTCTTCAATTTTAGCGTGGATCTTCTTGTCATCCACCATCAGGCGAATTAAGTACTGTTGCAGGAAGGTGAACATGTTGGCCAGGAAGTAGTAATAGTTCAAGCCTGACGGATAACCGTTCAGCATACCCAGGAAGATAACAGGGGTAATGTAACCCACATATTTCATCTGCCCGCTAACGCCCGAGATCTGGTTGTTAAAGTAAGTGTATATCAGGGTTGATATGGTCATCAACAAACACATTAAACTCAGGTGATCGCCAATGAATGGTACGGTGAAACCGAAGTTAAAGAACGCGTCGTAGGTTGACAGGTCGTCCATCCATAAAAAGCTTTGTCCGCGCAGCTCAAATAAACTTGGGAAGAAACGGAAGAAAGCAATTACGATAGGCATTTGCAGCAACAGCGGCAAACAACCACCCAGCGGGTTAACCCCGGCCTTTTTATACAGCTTGAGGTATTCTTGTTGTAACAGGGTTGGGTTATCCTCGCCTACTTTAGCTTTGATCTCGTCCATCTCCGGCTTAAGCACACGCATTTTAGCCATTGACAGGTATGATTTATAGGTAAGCGGCGATAATACCACTTTAAGTATAACCGTTAACGCCAGGATGATCAAACCATAGTTCCAGCCAAACTGGTTCAGGAAGTTAAATACAGGTAATACCGCGTAACGGTTAATGTATTTTAACGGACCCCAGCCCAGGTTAATTTGTTTTTGCAGATCATTACCCTGGCCTTCTAACGTATGGTATTTGTTAGGGCTAAAGTAAAACTCCATCGGGTAGCTGCCATCGGCCTCGCGGGTAAGGGCCAGCGTAGCTTTCAGTTTTTTAATATCAGCATGGTCGGCGGTATCAGTGCTAACTGCAAAATTTGATTTACCAAAGCCGGTTTTGCTTAGCAACACGGTCGAAAAGAAGTGCTGTTTGAAGGATACCCAGCGTATTTTTTTATCGTTAACTTCTTTAATGTCGTCCTTGGTATCGCCAAAGTAATCAAAGTCGTTTTCGGTATTTAACCATTGTATCATGCTGTGCTCGCGGTCAAGCCTGATGCTTTTTTCCAGGCGCAGCAGGTTGGTTTCCCAGTTTAGGGCAATGCTGTTGCTATTGGCAACCACATTATCTAAACCAACCGATTTAATGGTGAAGCCTACTTTGTAACCTTCGCCTGCCAGGCTGTATACATAATCAATATACTGGGTTGGGCTGTAGCTTAAGCGCAGGGTAATTGATGATGAGTCTTTTCCGGCAACGGTCAGGCTTTCGGCGCTTGGGGTAAAGTAGCGGTCGTTAGTATTAACCACGGTGGCGGCGCCAACATTAAAGGTAAAACCAAACTTGTTATTGGTACCATCAAACAATATCAGCGGCTTGCCATCAAAAGTTTTAAAGTTTTTCAGCTCGGCCGAGTAAATGCGTGCACCGCGGGTGCTCAGCTTTAAACGCAGATCTTTATTTTCAACAGTGATCAGCTTCTCGCTGCCAACTGTTGATGCACCAAACGGGCTTTTCAGCGCAGCCGAATCAACTGCCGGAGCTGCTGCTGCCATGTTAGCGGTTTTAGCGTCGGGCACTTTAACACCGGCTTTTTTTAGCGAATCCTGATGCTGTCTCTCGCGCTCTTGTTGCAGTTGTGCATCAGTAGGCTTTAAAAACCATACCGATCCTGCAATAATGATCATGATCAGGAATAACCCTGTAAATGTATTTCTATCCATTTTGTATTATATTGCTATGACCTTGTTTCATTGTCTTTGTTACAACAGACGATCATTGGTCATTTTTATTTTTTGCGGGCGTAAGCCAGCGAAGCGGCGACAAAGTTAATAAAAAGTGGATGCGGATTAGCAACTGTTGATTTTAATTCGGGGTGGAACTGCGCGCCCACAAAATACGGGTGATTTTTCAGCTCCACTATCTCCACCAAATTATTCTCAGGGTTAAAGCCCGAAGGGATCATGCCCGCGGTTTCGTACTGCTTTAAATACTCGTTATTAAACTCGTAGCGGTGGCGGTGACGTTCGCTGATGTGGGTTTGGCCGTATATAGCGTAGGCTTTAGTACCTTTCTTCAAATCGCAAGGGTAAGCGCCCAAACGCATGGTACCACCTTTGTTCACTATATTTTTTTGCTCTTCCATCATGGCAATAACCGGGTTAACCGTATCAGGGTTCATTTCGGTGCTGCTGGCATCTTTTAAGCCTAACACGTTACGGGCAAACTCAACCACGGCACACTGCATGCCCAGGCATATACCAAAGAAAGGTATATTGTTTTCGCGCACGTAGCGTATGGCTTCTATCTTACCCTCAAAACCACGTTCGCCAAAGCCGGGGGCAACCAATACACCGTGCAAGCCCTGTAGTTTTTCAATAGCATTATCAGTAGTTAACGATTCTGACGGGATATACTTAACTTTTACTTTACACTCGTTTTTAGCACCGGCGTGTATAAAGGCTTCGATGATTGATTTATAAGCATCCGGCAGCTCCACATATTTACCTACCAGGCCAATTTTAACTTCGGAAGTTGGGTTTTTCAGGCGGCCCAAAAAGTCTTTCCAGCTTTCCAGGTCGGGCTCATGTTTGTGTGGGAGTTTAAGTTTGGTGAGTACCGTTTTATCCAGCTGCTCTTTCAGCATCAGCAACGGTACATCGTATATACTTGGCGCGTCGATAGACTCGATAACCGCGTTAATGTTTACGTTACAAAACTGAGCGATCTTTTTGCGCAGATCCATACCCAGGTGGTGCTCGGTACGGCAAACCAAAATATCAGGCTGTATACCGTATTCCAGCAACATTTTAACCGAGTGTTGGGTAGGTTTGGTTTTCAACTCGCCCGCGGCAGCCAGGTAAGGCACCAGCGTTAGGTGAATCACCAGCGAGTTGCCCGAGCCGGCTTCCCATCTAAACTGGCGAACGGCCTCAATGTATGGTAACGACTCAATATCGCCTACGGTACCTCCTAATTCGGTAATTACAATATCATACTTACCTTCTTCCTCGCCCAGTATCCGTACGTTGCGTTTTATCTCATCGGTAATATGCGGAATAACCTGTACGGTTTTGCCCAAAAAGGCACCCTCGCGCTCTTTATTTATTACGTTTTGGTAAATACGCCCTGTGGTAATGTTGTTAGCCTGGCTGGTAGGCACGTTTAAAAAACGTTCGTAGTGGCCAAGGTCAAGGTCGGTTTCGGCTCCATCTTCGGTAACATAGCATTCGCCGTGTTCGTAGGGGTTCAATGTTCCCGGATCGATGTTAATGTAAGGATCGAATTTTTGAATGGTTACGCTGTAGCCGCGCGCCTGTAAAAGCTTTGCAAGAGATGCTGAGATAATACCTTTACCTAACGACGAGGTAACACCGCCCGTAACAAATATGTATTTAGTCATGTGATGATTTTTAACCGGCAACCGGCCTTTTCAGGCCTGCACCAATTGTTTGTGTACGGGATACAAAAGTAAGATTTTTTTTGGGGTTTGGCGAGATAAAGTAAGATTTAAAAATCTTTATTAAAATACCCTAAAGCATGTTACATATAACTTTTGTAGTTCCTTTTTTTTCAATAGTTTATATTAAATTAACATAATATTTGATAATTTTGCAAAAACCCCTAACACTTATTTATGAAGGTTTTTTCTGAGTTAAAAAGAAATCTGAAAAAAGATTTTACGCATTTAAAACCTGTTAAAGTTGCCCTGTTGGGCGATACCGCTACGCAGTTTTTGAACCAGGCATTACGTGGCACCGGCTTTGATAACGGGCACAATTTGGAGATATGGGAAGCTGATTTTAACCAGATAGAGCGCCAGGTGTTTGACCCAACGTCTGAACTTTATGAGTTTGAGCCCCAGATTATCATCATCTTTCAATCTACCCATAAACTGGTTAGCAAATACAATAAACTTAAGCCCGAATATTACCATACCCTGGCCCAAAGCCAGCTTGATGCTATTGACAGTCTTTGCACCGAAATTGGAAAAAAGCTGCCGGCCAAAATTATATACTACAACTTTAACGAAATAAATGATTCGGTTTTTGGCAATTACGCTAATAAAACAGAATCGTCGTTCCTGTTTCAGCTGCGCAAGCTTAATTATGAGCTGATGGTTTACGCCGCCAAAAACAGCAGTTTTTTTATATGCGACCTGGCGGCTATTCAAAACCAGATTGGTAAAGCCACTATGTTTCAAACATCGGTATATATAAATACCGAGATGGTTTTGAGCATTGATGCCCTGCCCCTGGTAGCTGCAAAAACCGTGGCGCTTATCAACGCCATGTATGGCAAATTTAAAAAATGCCTTATTGTTGATCTGGACAATACCATGTGGGGCGGCATTATCGGCGATGACGGCTTAGAGAATATACAGGTAGGTACATTGGGCATCGGCAAAGCCTTTACCGAGTTTCAGTACTGGATAAAGAAATTAAAAAACAGGGGTATTATTATTGCGGTTTGCAGTAAAAACACCGAATCAATAGCCATTGAGCCTTTTGAAAAACATCCCGAAATGGTACTGCATATGGAAGATATTGCAGTGTTTGTTGCCAACTGGGAAAACAAGGCCGACAATATCCGCAAAATACAAAGCATATTAAATATCGGGTTTGATTCGATGGTGTTTTTAGACGATAACCCGTTTGAACGAAACCTGGTAAGGGAAAATTTACCCGATGTAACGGTTCCTGAATTACCCGAGGACCCGGCCGACTACCTGGAATATTTATACACGCTCGACCTGTTCGAAACCATATCATTCTCTGGCGAAGATGCCGAACGTACCAAACAATACCAGGTAGAAGCCAAACGCGCCATAGTACAAACATCATTCACCAACGAGGATGATTTTTTGAAGAGCCTGAACATGCTGTCGCTGGTAGAGCCTTTTAATAAGTTTAATACACCACGTGTAGCGCAACTATCGCAACGCTCCAACCAGTTTAACCTGCGTACCGTTAGGTATACCGAAGCTGATATTGAACAGTTAGCTACACTTGACGATGCTTTCACTTTTTCGTTTACGTTGGAAGATCAGTTTGGCGACAACGGGCTTATCAGTGTGCTGGTGCTGAAAAAAAACGGCAACGATACCCTGTTTATAGAAACCTGGTTAATGAGCTGCCGTGTACTTAAACGCGGCATGGAAAACTTCATTTTAAACACCATAGCCAATTTCGCTAAAGAAAAAGGCTATACATTTTTAAAGGGCGAATACTTGCCTACAGCCAAAAACGAAATGGTGAAAGACCATTACGAAAAATTAGGCTTTAGCCCGGCCGGCGACCAATGGTTACTGGATGTAAAGGCCTACGAAAACAAAAACTGTTTTATCAATAAAAAATAAAAGCAATAATGGAAAAAGCTGAAATATTAAAAAAAGTTAACGATGTATTTATTGACGTTTTAGACAATGAAGACATTGTTTTAGCTTACGAAACAACTGCTAACGACGTAGAAGACTGGGACTCGTTAAACCACATACAACTGGTAGTTGCTATTGAGAAAACATTTAAAGTAAGGTTTACTTCGGCCGAGATACAGAGCTGGAAAAACGTAGGCGAAATGCTTGACTGCATTATAAGCAAAGGTGCATGATGTTTGAACTGAACAGTAAATTCACTCAAAACTTTACTGTATCGCCCGAGACATACGAAGGCTTTATTGCTATTTTTAAAGACACCAACCCCCTGCATACCAACCAGCAGTTTGCTGTTGAGCGTGGTTTTGAGGGCCGTGTAATGCATGGCAATATATTAAACGGCTTTTTATCTTTTTTTATAGGCGAATGTTTGCCCGATAAAAATGTGATCATCCACTCGCAGGAAATTCAATTTAAAAACGCTGTTTATTTAAATGACGAGCTTATGTTTGAGGCTGTTATTACCGGCGTTTATGAATCGGTAAACGCTGTCGAATTTAAATTTACCTTTAAAAACCAGGCCTTAAAGGTAGTAGCAAAAGGAAAAATACAAATTGGCATTTTAACATAAGTTATGGTTGTTTTAATTATAGGAGGCTCATCGGGCCTGGGCGAATCAATAACGCGCGCGTTAGCAAGTAACTTAAACAGCCTTGTATATTTTACCTATAACCGGTCGGCAGAAAAAGCGCAGGCCATTGAGGCCGCGTGCAGCAATGCCCAGGCCATAAAATGCGATATAAGCAACCCGGCCGAACTGGAAAGTTTGAAACAGCAAATTGCCGGGCTTAACATTGATGTGCTGGTTAATAACGCCTACACCGGTAAGTTTTTGCAAACTTATTTTCATAAAACGCCCGCCGAAGATTACCTCAACTCCTTTTGCGACAATATAATCCCTACAATCGAGATCACCCAGGCGGCTATCAATAGCTTCCGCAAAAAAAAACAGGGTAAGGTTATCACTATTTTAACATCAGCTTTGGTTGATGTGCCGCCAACCGGTTCATCGGTTTATGTGGCAAACAAAGCCTATCTGCAAAAATTAACCAAAGTTTGGGCCAGCGAAAACGCCAGGTTCAACATCACCTCAAACACGGTATCACCATCATTTATGCTCACCGGCTTCACCGGCGACATGGACGAACGCATGGTGGAGCAAATGACCGAGAACCATCCGCTTAAAAAACTGCTAACTACCGCCGAGGCTGCAGAGGCAGTTGTGTTCCTGGCAGGCGCTTCATCACATGTAAACGGCATTGACATTTTAATTAACGCCGCAACTAATATCAAATAGTTACCATTATGGCTTTCAACTCCATTGCATTTGCTGTTTTTTTTACCGTCTTTTTCTTTGTTTACTGGCTGGTTTTTAACCGTAGCCTTAAACTGCAGAATGTACTGATACTGGCAGGTAGCTATTTTTTTTACGCCTGGTGGGATTGGCGTTTCCTGTCCCTGCTTATCGGCAGCTCATTGCTTACCTATTGGTTGGGCCTGGCCATTCACAATGCTAAAAGCCAAAAAACCAAAGATATTTTTTTACATATCGGCACTGTTTCCAGTATAGGCTTGCTGGTTTATTTTAAGTATACCAACTTTTTTATCACATCGCTGGTTAGCGCCCTCGGCAATTTTAGCATCAACCTTAATATGCAAACCCTGCATATTATATTGCCATTGGGCATTAGTTTTTATACGTTCAGGATACTGAGCTACCTTTTTGATATTAATAAAGGCAAACTGCAGCCTACTACAGACTGGGTGGTATTCTTTTCGTTCATCAGTTTCTTCCCCTGCCTGTTAGCCGGGCCTATTGATAAAGCCAACACCCTAACCCCGCAATTAGAAAAAGAACGGAAATTTGATTACGCGGTTGCTGTTGACGCTTTACGACAAATCATATACGGCCTGTTTAAAAAAATTGTTATTGCCGATAACCTTGCCACGGTAACCAACAATGTGTTTAGCAACTACCATACTATGCCGGCCAGCGCCCTGGTAATTGGTACCTTTTATTACTCCATACAAATTTATACCGATTTTTCGGGCTACTCAGATATGGCCATAGGCCTGGCCAGATTGCTTGGTTTTAACGTAACCAAAAACTTTAACTTCCCGTTCTTCGCGCAAAACATAGCCGAGTTTTGGCGCAAATGGCACATATCATTAACCAAATGGTTAACAGAATATGTTTTTACCCCCCTGTCTATCGCTTTCAGAGATTATGGTAAGATGGGGTTGGTAATGGCCATCCTTTGCAATTTAACCCTTATCGGTATTTGGCACGGCGCCAACTGGACGTTTGCCTTATTTGGGTTTTTACACGGCTGCTTTTTTATCCCGCTGGTAATAAACGGCACGGTAAACAAAACCAAAAAAATAGACCCCAAAAGGTTATTACCCACGCTTTCCGAATTTGGCAACATGCTGCTTACGTTTGTGCTGGTAAGTTTATCGTTTATTTTTTTCAGATCAGACTCTATCGGCGACGCCATCGATTTTATCGGGCGAATATTTTCATCGTCAATAATACATATAACAGGTGCAAGTCGCCCGGTATTTATACCATTAATAGCTCTGTTTATAGCGTTTGAGTGGCTGCAACGTAATAAAGAACATGGTTTATGTATTGATAATATTAAAAGCCGCGGGTTAAGGTGGGCGGTGTATTATAGCCTGGTGTTATTAGTTATTTTTTTCGCGGCTTCAAAAGAGCAGCAGTTTATCTATTTCCAATTTTAATACCTCATGAAAAAACTAATATCAACAATCGCAATATTTGCCCTTCCGCTAATGTTGTTATTTGTTATCCCGGTATATATTTTACTCCGGTCGAAAGAGTGCTTTGCTGATATCGACCAATTACTTTTAAGCAAGCATAAATACAGCATCGGCTACGCCTACAACGAAAACAACTATAAATATATTAAGCGCAAAGTGGTTAACGACGGGCCGGCACGCCAGGTATGGGCCTTGGGCGCATCAAGGGTGCTACAGTTTAGGGAGCAAATGTTTAACACTTCATTTTATAACGTAGGTTTTACCATTATAAGCCTGAAGGATTTTGAATTATTTTTAAGCGAAACCCCTGCTGCTAAATATCCCAAATACGTCATCATATCCTTAGATCAAATGATGTTTAATAGTGCGTGGCCGCTTGAAAAAAGTGTTCAAAACAAAACCAAATTCACCAATTACATTAAATACCCCGACGCAGGGACGTACGTAAGTGTTTACAAAGACCTGTTTGCAGGCGACTATAATAAACTTTTATCTGTAGCAGCAAACGATACTACCATAGGCATAAAAGCAGTTTATAACGGCGCGGGCGTACGTAATGACGGCAGTATGAACTACGGATCGAGAATTACAAAGCTGCTGGCCCGTAAACAAAGCGACGATTTTAAAACCGAAGTGGCCAGGATAAAACAGGGCGGCAACAGGTTTGAGTATAATGATCATGCCGACAAAAGTCAGCTGGCGGTGCTTGATCATTTTTTGGCCTTTTGTAAAGCCAAAAACATTACGGTTATTGGTGTTTACCCGCCGTTTGCAGGTTTAATATACAACAAAATGATGCAAACCGGCAAGTATAATTACCTGAACGAATTATACGGCATGAGCATGCCTGTATTTAAAAAATACGGTTTCGAGCTATATGATTACTCGAACGGCGCCGCAATAAACTCTGCCGACGAAGAGTTTTTAGACGGCTTTCACGGCGGCGAAATAACCTACCAAAAAATGTTAATTGATATGCTTGAAAAAGGCTCGGTGCTTAATGCCGTAGCCAATCCCGATCAACTTAAGCTTAGCATTAAAACCCCTGTAAACCGCTATATAGTTTACAAGTATTAAGTTTATAGGCGCTTGTAACTATCCAAACATTTAATACGGGCGTTACCCTCATACGTCGGGTCAGGCTATCCGCTTATACGGCTGCAGGCCTTAGGCTCGGGGCCGGTATCCGCTGCTATCCTTAACGCGGATAGATGGTTTTCCGGTACGTAGAACACTTAACACATTACAGGATAAAATATGTTGCCTAAACCTCGACAGGCAAAAGGCCCCTCTATTGTCAGTTAATTTACAAAGTTTACATTTTTATTTACGTTCCGGATGATTGGCCCTGAATTATCCGAGCGTAATTTTGCTGAATCAATTTTTACACCACCTTAATATATAATTATGACCCAGCACACAAAAGGCCTTACATCACTCTTGTTATCCCTGTTCATTTGTATTCAAACAAGTCATCTATCTGCGCAAAACAATAAGACCTACTCTAAAGATGTACAGGCAAAAATTGAACAGTTTGAGAATAATTTAGGTTTGTGGGTTCAAATAGAAGGTCAGCGATATACACTGGCTGACAGAATGAAAAGTAACCATATAAAAGGCGTGAGTATAGCGTTAATAAAAAACCACAAGATAGAGTGGACAAAAGCCTACGGTTGGGCAGATAGCGCGCAACAACGGCCGGTAACTACAAACACATTATTTCAGGCGGGATCGATAAGCAAATCATTAAACGGCATCGGCATTTTAAAATTAGTACAGGATGGCAAATTGAAACTTGATGCGGATATCAATACCTATTTAAAGTCGTGGAAGTTTCCGTACGACTCATTATCAAAAGGGAAAAAAATAACGATAGCAAATCTGTTAAGTCATACAGCTGGATTAACCGTACACGGGTTTGACGGTTATGAAAAAGGAGATACCATACCTACATTGATACAAATTTTAAATGGCGAAAAGCCTGCCAACAGTAAAGCTATACGATCAATGTATGAACCGTCGCTCAGGCATCAATATTCGGGTGGGGGGACAACCATATCACAACTGATATTGCAGGATGTGACCGGGCAAGCTTATGATACCTACATGCAGAAAAATGTACTGGACCCAATGGGTATGAGCAACAGTTTTTATACGCAGCCGCCACCCGCTAACAAAGAAAGTTTATTAGCTACAGGTTACAGAAATGATGGTAAAGAAGTGAAGGGAAAGTACCATATTTATCCTGAACAAGCTGCAGCCGGCCTATGGACAAACCCTACAGACCTGGCTAAATATATTATAGAAACACAACTATCCTTACAAGGCAAAAGCAATAAAGTACTTTCTGCACAAACAACCAAACAAAGATTGACGCCTTATATTGACAGCTCAGCCGCGTTGGGCGTATTTATAGTTAAAAAAGGCAATGAAAAATATTTTAGTCATGATGGATCAGATGAAGGCTTTGTGGCTGCATACTATGGTAACATGGAAACCGGCAATGGTGCGGTGATAATGGCAAATACCGATAATTGGAGCATATTATCTGAAGTAGTAAATTCTTTGGCGGCGGTTTATAACTGGAAAGATTTTTATAACCCTACCGTTAAAAAGCTAGTTAGCGTAGATAAAGAAGTATTGCTATCATACACAGGAGATTATAAACTGTATAGAAACACGTTTAACATTACGCTGGAAAATGAGGGTTTGATGTTAAGGTTGAACAGCACAACTAAATACAAAATTCACTTTACTTCGGATACCGATTTTTTCATGCTCGAAATGGCAGGATCGGAAATAAAATTCACAAAAGACAAAGACAATAAGGTAAATGGCTTTAGTATTAATGACAGAGGTAATAAAATGGAAGCGGCCAAAGTAAAATAACTACACTGTCCGAAGTTTGCAAATCGGAAGACTATGTCACGTTGGTCTCCACTGGACGAAGTTACGCTGCGCTAAACTTCGTCCAGTGATGAGTTATTATACGATGTGGGGGCCTTACCAAACCAAACCCCTCCCGCCCTGTTAACCCTACATGAAACTCTCCCGCTACACCACCATAATCCTGCTGACCTTAGCCGCCTGTAATCAACCCAAAAAACAAACCGCCCAACAACCGACTGATACGCTATCCCACGTAGATACCCAAGCCAAAGAGACGCCGGATACCACTGCCGCCACCATATACCCTACCGACCCGATAGCCGCCATTCGCCAGCAGGTAACTGCTATTAACACCAGCAAACACGACTCGGCACAGTTTGAGTTTAAATGCGACGAATTAACCAAAGTGAAGCAATGGTTTCGCAAAGGCAAACTAGTCAAAATATCTATTGACTTTGGCTGGGTGGGCGACGCACACGCCATTGAGGACTATTATTACGACGCGACCGGTAACATTATCTTCTTTTACGAATTTGTGGAAGGTGGCCCGGCTTGCGAGGGCTGTATTAAACGGAATGAGTATCGCAGCTACATCCAAGAGGGCAAGGTGATCAAATACCTCAAAAACCAAACCCCGGAAGCTTGCCGCAAATGCGATTTTGGTGCAACATCAAAACCGGCGCGCTTGTTTATGGCAAAAACAACAGCGGAGATCAAAGCCATATTGTGCAGGTAATAACCAAACACGTCATTACGAGCGAGGCCTCGATAGCTATCGGGGGAGCGTCATAACCCCCCGATCGATCTGTACTGAACTTGCTATTCTTAAGGGGATAGCTACACTACGTTCGCTATGACGTGATGGTTTGAATATTGCGTATGTACCACGTTTTACTTCAACTTGGCCAGCCACTCCTCCACTTTACTATCCTGGTAAAACTTGCGATAATCTTTAATGTTCAAAATATCATAAACCGCCTGCTTTTTATCTGCGGCCTGGTTGTAGTAGGCTTTGCATATGCAGTAGCCCACCCAGTAACCCAGGTCGGCAGGATGGTCGGGCGTTTCCTGGCCACTGTTGGCTATCCAGTTATAACTGCGCTTGAGGTACATCTCTTTGCGGAAATCGTTCCATATCTTTTTCTCTTTGCCTTTGGCGAAATTGATCAAACGCTGGTTGGCCGAACTTCCGGATATCAGCTCGCCAATAAAATCGGCCATACCCTCAACCAGTACGCCACGCAGTAGCGTAGTATCCTGGGCCAGGTTATCCTGCTGAAAATGGATCAGCTCATGCGCCACAATATTCGGCAGGATATTAATATCTAAAAAGTTATTCTTCTCCCACAGGCTTAGCTCGCCGGTGGGGATGTCTTTAGAACGAGCTATCTGGTCGATCCCCAATATCAAGCCATTGGCGCTTGCTGTACCCGCCGAGTTAAACCGGCCGACAACAAAGTAAACATTGGGAAACAAAGCCTGTGGATATATCGCTTTTAGTTTATCAAAACCGGTCTGCATTTGTTTTTTCTGTGCTTTTACCTTTAAGGTGTTATTGCGGATAGCGGCATAAAATTTTGGCTTCTTATCGTGCACATCTACAAACTTTTTTACGCTGCCCACCTTAGCTTCCAGGTAATCCTGCAGGCCGGGGCTGCCTTTATCCATGTACTCGCGTTTGTAATACAGGGCACGGTGGGCAGTATCTTTCTGTGCCTGGTCATAGGCTCGCCAAAAGTTATCAATGTCAGTGGTTACCAATTCGGCCTTAGCCGGGTCGCCCGAACTCATTTGTGCAGGCTGCATAGCTTCATACTTTTTCCAGGCGGATTCGGCGTGTAGTATATTAAGGTCGGTATCGCTTTTTAAGTGTTTTAAGTTGGTGTAGCCATTGTCAATCGCCTTTTGCAGGTTGGCAAAAGCTAGCCTCTTATCGCCAATTAAAGCGTAACAGCAGGCCGCGTTGTAGTAGCAGGTGCGGCGCTGATTATTAAACTCGGCGCGTGCCACGGCGGCAATATAGCCTTCGGCAGCCGTTTTATAATTTTTGGCGCTGTAATTACTATCAGCTACCGCGCTAAGCCTGTCATAATTTTGCGCCGAAGCGGTTAACGCCAAAAAAAATAAGCATAAGATGGATAGCAGTGCTTTCATATCAGTAAGATATTGCTCTGTGCCCAAAAGTTACGCAAGGGCAAAAATTTAGTTTTGGGATGTACTATATAGTGTAGCTACAATTAGTGACAAAACCGTGTCACCATAAAAACCAAACATCTATAAATCAATGCTGTAGCGCGCTACACCAAGTGTAGCACTGTAGCGTGCTACGCAAACGCCGCTACACTTGCTTTAGTTTCTCCAGATCTTCGGGGGTGTCAATAGCGTGGGTTTCCAGGTCGGTTTCGGCAACCTTAATGCGGTAGCCGTTCTCTATCCAGCGCAGTTGTTCCAGGCTCTCGGCTTTTTCAAGCGGGGAGATCTGCAGTTTGGTAATTTCCTGCAAAACATCGGCCCGGTAGCCGTAAATGCCAATGTGTTTGTAATAGGTATAAAACTCAAGCCAGTTCTCGGGCTTCTCCCCCCTGATATGCGGCAATGCCGAACGCGAAAAGTAGATAGCCTCGTCCAGCTTATTTAACAGCACTTTGGGCGAATTGGTGTTATGTAGTTCCTGCTCGGTTTTTACGCGCTTAATGAGCGTAGCCAGTTGTACATCGGCCGTATTAAAGCAGTTAGCCAGTTTGCTGATCTGTTCAGGGTCAATATAAGGTTCGTCGCCCTGTATGTTAATGATGACGTCGTACTCGGGGTGCGCCAGGGCCACTTCGGCACAGCGGTCGGTGCCGCTTTGGTGGTAGCTGCCGGTCATTACCGCCACACCGCCAAAAGCTTGTACATGGGCATAAATTCGCTCGTCATCGGTAGCCACTATGACTTCGGTAAGTTGATCGCATTTCTTAGCCTGCTCATAAACCCGCTGGATCATGGTTTTACCCGCGATATCAACCAAAGGCTTACCGGGAAACCGTGACGAAGCGTAACGCGCGGGTATAATGCCGAGAACTTTCATAATGTTATACGTTTGACGTTGTACGTTTTACGTTAAATTTTAGAATTAGAAGTGAAGCAGCACGTAAAACGTATTACAACTTAAAATAACCCATTAACTTCCCGCTCAATAGCCTGAACTATGGTACCCAGGTCTTCGGTATTATTGGCAAAGTCAAGGTTGTCTTTATCCAGTATCAGCAGTTTGCCTAGTTTATAGTTCTTTATCCATTTGTCGTATTTCTCGTTCAGTTTGGATAAGTAATCTATGCGGATGCCAATCTCGTACTCGCGGCCACGGCGCTGGATGTTGTTCACCAGGGTAGGCACAGATGCCTTAAGGTAAACCAGCAGATCGGGTGGCTTAATGTACGCTGTAATATTATCGAAAATGGATTGATAGTTCTCGTAGTCGCGGGTAGTCATAAGGCCCATATCGTGCAGGTTTTCGGCAAATATGTGGGCATCTTCGTATATGGTACGGTCTTGTAATATATTACGGCCGCTTTTCTGTATCTCCATTATCTGGCGATAGCGGCTGTTCAGGAAATATATTTGCAGGTTGAAACTCCAGCGCTTCATGTCGCTGTAAAAATCTTCCAGGTAAGGGTTGTTGTCTACCGCCTCGTACAAAGGGTCCCAGCCGTAATTTTTGGCCAACATTTCGGTAAGCGTGGTTTTACCGGCTCCAATATTTCCTACTATAGCTATGTGCATGGCTAAAGATATAATTCAAAAGTTAAATGTCAAAATTAAGTCCATAGTCGATAGACCATAGACGATGGTATAAACTGCAAGGCAGAACTATGGACAAATAAGCTAAAAGTTCCTGAACCCAATGATCTCCCTTACCTCGCTAATGGTTTTGCGGGCGCTCTCGCGGGCTTTTTCGGCGCCGTGGCGTGCAACTTTGCTTATCAGGTCTGCGTCGGCGGCAATGTCAGTTATGCGTTCGCGGATGGGGGCTGTGGCGTTTACCATGTCCTCTGCCAGTTGCTTTTTAAAATCGCCGTAGCGTATTTGCATGGTGTTGTATAGGTTATCAAAATGTGCCAAAGTATCCGGCGTTGAAACCACCTTCATCAAGTCGAAAAGGTTTTGTATCTCCTCTGGTTTGGCTTGGTTCTCAACAGTCGGGCCACTATCGGTAACGGCACGCATTACTTTTTTGCGGATAAGCTCGGGCGTATCTGCCAGGAATATAGCATTACCTTCTCCTTCTGATTTACCCATTTTGCCCTTACCGTCCAGTCCCGGTATTTTTACCAGGTTAGTGCCAAAACTAAAAGCAAAAGGCTCGGGGAAGTATTCGTTATTATATAAACGGTTAAAGCGGTTACCAAATGTGCGGGCCATTTCAAGGTGTTGCTCCTGATCTTTACCCACAGGCACTTTGGTGGCTTTATGTATCAAAATATCCGCGGCCATTAAAACAGGGTAGGTTAACAGGCCGGCATTTACATTATCGGGGTTAGCACGTACTTTGTCTTTAAACGATGCACTGCGTTCCAGTTCGCCGGTGTAGGCATTCATGTTTAAGTACAGGTATAGCTCAATAACCTCGGGCACGTCGCTCTGCACATAAATAGTGGCCTTATCCGGGTCGATACCTGCTGCCAGGTACTCCACCAGTACGCTTTTCACATTGGTGTGCAGGCTGGCAGGTGTAGGGTGTGTGGTTAGCGAATGCAGATCGGCAATAAAAAAATAGCAGTTATACTCGTGCTGCATTTTCACAAAGTTTTGTATTGCACCGTAATAATTGCCCAGGTGTAAATTCCCGGTAGATCTGATACCACTAACAACAGTTTCCATAGCGGCGAAAGTAAGGAATTTTTCTATTTTTGAAGACGATGAAAATACTTTTAAAGAAACTGCACGCCTATATATATATGGTTAATGTAGCTTTATTTTATGTATTGGCGTTCCCGTTTTTATACTTGTTATCGCGCAGCAAAGCCAATTATCCGGCCATGAACAAACTCAGGCGCGTATGGGGATTTCTAAGCTCATCATTCTCGGGCATATTTTACAACTTTACTTACGAACAACCTATCGACTGGAGCAAACCTTACATCATCTGCCCTAATCATACTTCAAACCTTGATATTACCGCGATGACGTTGTTGGTTAAAAACAACTACTGCTTTATGGGTAAAGAAGAACTGGCGGATGAATTTGCTACGCGATTGTTTTTTAAAACGGTTGATATCCCCGTAAATCGCGTAAGCAAAATGTCGTCCTTCCGGGCATTTAAGGCTGC
Organism: Mucilaginibacter sp. A3364; assembly: GCF_059690715.1. NCBI lineage: Bacteria > Pseudomonadati > Bacteroidota > Sphingobacteriia > Sphingobacteriales > Sphingobacteriaceae > Mucilaginibacter > Mucilaginibacter sp. A3364. The sequence goes on along the minus strand of NZ_JCAWED010000001.1, from coordinate 1,007,870 downwards.
AGGCGAGCGGCTTGCTGAAGGCACGTCCGTTATCATCTTCCCCGAAGGGAAAATAGCTAACGATTACCCGCCGGTTTTACAGGAGTTTAAAAATGGGCCTTTTCGTTTGGCTATTGAATATAAAGTACCAATTATACCAGTGAGCCAACCTAATACCTGGAAACTTTTATGGGATAGCGGTCTTAAATTTGGTAGCAAACCCGGTATTTGTAATATATTTGTACATAAGCCTATTGATACGGCCCACTTAACAACCGATGATGCCGATACCTTGCGCGATCAGGTATACAACATTATCAACCAAAAATTAGTATTATAATGAATATTGACAGCCAAACCGTAGATAAGATAGCCCACCTGGCCCGTTTAGAGCTAAACCAAAGCGAACAACAGGAAATGATAGGCGACATGAATAAAATCCTAGATTTTATGGCTAAGCTGAACGAGGTAGATACCTCGGGCGTTGAACCGTTGATATATATGAGCGACGAGGTAAACGTTTTCCGTGAAGATGAAGTTAAGCAAACCATTACGCATGAAGAGGCACTACAAAATGCCCCTAAGCATGATGATAATTATTTCCTGGTAGCTAAAGTTATAGGGTAGAGGTTTTCTGAAAACATTGTAACAATCAGGCACCGCCATCGTCAAAGCAATAAAATATAAATGGAGCCATTAGCCGAGAAGCCTTTAATCACCATAAAAAATATAGGGCGCAAATACATTATAGGTACCGAGATCATCCACGCGCTTAAAGATGTATCGTTAACTATTAATAAAGGCGAATTTGTGGCTTTAATGGGTCCGTCAGGCTCGGGCAAGTCAACCCTGATGAATATTTTGGGTTGCCTGGATACCCCTACCAAAGGCGAATATGTGCTTAACGGTATTAACGTAAGCCATATGAGTGATAATGAGCTGGCCGAAGTGCGTAACTCCGAGATCGGCTTTGTTTTTCAAACATTTAACTTATTGCCCCGTAATACCGCTTTAGACAATGTGGCCTTGCCATTAATATACGCAGGCGTAAGTAAAGACGACCGTAAAAACCGCGCACGTAAAGCTTTAGAGAATGTTGGCTTGGGTAACAGGACAGATCACCGCCCTAACGAGCTTTCGGGAGGGCAGCGCCAGCGTGTGGCTGTGGCCAGGGCTTTGATCAATGATCCGTCTATCATACTGGCGGATGAACCTACAGGTAACCTGGATACCAAGACATCTATCGAGATAATGGGTTTGATGGAAGACATCCATGCCAAAGGCAATACCATAATACTGGTAACGCACGAGGAGGATATTGCAATGCACGCCCACCGTATCGTTCGTATGCGCGATGGTTTGATAGAACGCGATTACGTTAACACCAACGTGCAGATTGTTGATCGCAGCGGTGTAGTTTAATTAAAGCATTGCCTATTGATGGAAACCTTACCTTTTGATGCTTCGGGCCTTAATGATGAACAGGTGCAGCAGTTGGGCAAAGTTCATCAGGCGCTTAAAGACAAATTTTTTATTCAGTCTACCGGCTATATTGATTTCCAGTTGGAGCAATTCAAGGTGTTTGCACCTTATTCCGGCTTTAACCTCCGCAACTCGTATGTTATAAAGGAGCATGATAAGGGCAACGACAGTTACGTGCTTTTTGTGGATACTCATCACAGCACCGAAACCGCTAAAGATATTGTAACCGACCACCATGAGCACCAAACGTGGGCTTTGGCTTATTTAGCGCAGGATATGGGTTGCGTGTTGATCCGGCCGGAAACACTTTACGACAAAATTTTCGAACTCATACATCCGCTTGAGCTTGACTTTGCCGATGATAAAGCTTTTAGCGACGCTTTTTATGTAGTGGTTGATGATTATGCCAAGGCTTCGGCCGCTATGAATCGTAGTTTCCGCAACGCGGTAATGGATATCAGGCATGACGACCTTATTATCGAGATAGTTGAACATACCTTAATTATAGGCAACGGCAAACCCATGTCGGCAGCCAAGGCAGTTCAAATGGCATCGTTTGTGGCCAGGCTATGCTCCGGCGAGTAGCATTTGATTGCATCAATATTAAACTTTTTAGCAATTATGGGCCGGCGCCGATAAAAAACTATCTTTACGGCTATAGCCATGGAGACAAACCAATTAACTTTTACACGCTTTTTTGCCGCTGTTGCTATTGTAATATTTCATTTTGGTTTAGCTTTATTTCCGTTTAACACCCCCCTGCTGTATAACTTTTTCCTTAACGCCAACATTTTTGTAAGCTACTTTTTTATTTTGTCGGGCTTTGTGATGATCCTGGCTTACAGCAAAACAAATAATAGTTTGATCGATTATTCAAGCTATTACGTCAAACGCCTTGCACGTATCTACCCGCTATATTTAATTGCACTCCTGTTGGTATTTTTGATACGGTTGAAAGCTGCCGATTTAAGCGGCCTTTTACTGCAAGCTACGTTTTTACAGGCATGGATACCCGGCCGCCCGATGGGGCTAAATTCACCGGGGTGGTCGCTTTCGGTCGAGGTTTTCTTTTATCTTTTATTCCCGTTGTTATTTAACAGGGTTTATCAAAACATCAGCTTATCAAAAATAGCTGTAGGTGTTGGCCTCCTGTTTATCATCACGCAGATTATACTATTTATACTTCGACATTCCTCATTTTATCAAGGTTTTCCTTCTGATAGTCATGATCTGATTTATTATTTCCCATTATCAAACCTATCAGATTTTTTGATGGGGAATGTTTTAGGTTTGTTTTTTCTAACTATCCCCAAAAAGCATTTCCGTAATTATGATTGGTTATTGTTAGGATTGTTCATTATCCTATTTATACTACTGGTGCAGGGTTGGTTACTGTTAGCCCGCATCATATTTTTGGCACTTATCCTGGTTTTGTCGCTAAATAAAGGAGGTTTTATAACCAGGCTTTTTTGCTTAAAACCGTTGGTGTTTTTGGGTGAGATAAGCTACGGTATTTATATATTGCAACTTCCTGTTTTAAGTGTGGTGTATTATCTCGGCAAAAACAGTCCGTTAAGCAAGGCGTCCTTGTTTTATGTAGCCCTTATAACTTTAATAATCGCGGCAGCGGTATCCTATTATATAATTGAGAAGCCCGTAAGACGATTTGTAAGGTCGCGCTTTTTATAGGCCAAGATCCGATGGTCTTTATTGATAGGTATAAAACTGCATCTTCCCACACGAGCAGGCACAATTAGCATCGGTAACTTTTAGTTGCTGCAAAAAGTGCTGATAAAAGCCTATCCTATCCAGCATACCCGGCGAATTTTCGCCCTGGTTACATTCAACCGCGCCATTGATAATATTAATGGTCATGCCAAAGCCCGGTGTGCGGCCCTTGCTTTTATCCACCGCGTTAGGCTGCCACTTGCCTATCATTACATCATGTGCCGATGGTTTGTGCGTTTCGGGCATCATCCAAAACCATATAGCGGCTTTAAATGCTACCACCGGGTCGGTGGCCACTTTATCCGGATCATTCAATAACACGTTTTTATCACCAAAAATACAATCAGACGCTTTACCATAATTGCCATTGTAGCTTAACTGCATAGGGCCGCGGCCATAGTATTTTTTTCCTTGCACCGGCATATACTCATCACTTTCGCCATAATAGTCCAGGCTGGTATTGCTCTCGTGTGTAAGCATCAGCCCATCGGTATAGCTGCCGTTTTGGCCGTGGCGGGTTTCGTGGGCTATATGAGCAAAAAAGGCTGCCAGTTCTTTTTTATTAGTAAGCGCATCGCCTGCGGTGCAAAAAGCGCCATAATCTACCGTAAAAATGCTGTCGGGTTTAACCTTGGCCCAGGCTTCGTTCCAATCCACATCCTGGCGCACTATTTTATTTTTGCCGCTGACTTTTTCGGTACGGATGATCTGGTAAACGGATAAGGCCCTGCGCGATACTTTTACTTTAATGCCACTCAACTCCTTAACGGCTTTCATAAACGCAGCGTAAGTGTAAAACTTATCCCTTTCCGGAAAAAGCTCATTAAACTGTTTTTCGGTAATTAAGTTAAAAACCGGTGTAGGTGGCGGCGTTTCTGCTTTGGGCTTATCAGCCTGTGCCGGTTTGCTTCCGCATTTAAAACTCAGCAGCAATAGGGTGCTTAAAAACAGGAATACATATTTGCTTGATGACAGAACCGCTTTCATACGATATATGGTGTAGCTGTTTAAATGTTAAATATAAACTGATTTTAAAGGTAACGCATAAATTGCACCAATTATTAGCTATGTTTAGCTTAATATTTTTATACCCATGAAGATATATACCAAAACGGGCGACAAAGGTTTTACCTCATTAATAGGCGGAACCCGTGTGCCCAAACATCATATACGTATTGAAACGTATGGTACTGTTGACGAGTTGAATGCCTACATAGGTTTAATACGCGACCAGGATATTACCACCCACGATAAAGATTTACTAAAACAAATACAGGATAGGTTGTTTACCATAGGCTCGCTACTGGCTGCCGACCCGGAACGTTCAAAAATGGACCTCCCCGATCTGCATGATGCCGATGTAGAGCTGTTGGAAAAAGAAATGGATGCGATAAATGAAACCCTACCGCCCCTTAAACACTTTATATTACCTGGCGGAAGTACACCGATCTCATTTTGCCATGTGGCCCGTTGCGTGTGCCGTAGGGCCGAACGTTTATGTGTACAATTGGCTGAAGAAAGCTTTGTAGATGAGCGTGTAATTATTTATCTTAACCGTTTAAGCGATTATTTGTTTACGCTGGCGCGGAAGCTGGGAAACGAGCATAATATCCCTGAAAATAAGTGGATTGCCCGGGTTTGAAAATTTTACAAAAATATCTTGATAATCAAATTGAAAATATTATACTTTTGCAAAAATCGAATTTGAATCATTAACTAAATTATCTATAAAAAATGTACTGGACACTTGAATTAGCATCGCACCTGGAAGATGCACCATGGCCTGCAACTAAAGACGAATTAATTGATTACGCTATACGCTCAGGCGCTCCGGTAGAGGTAATTGAAAACTTACAGGCACTTGAAGACGATGGCGAGCCATACGAGAACATTGAAGAGATATGGCCTGATTACCCTACAAAAGATGACTTCTTTTTTAACGAAGACGAGTATTAAAAACCATAAATACTACAAAAAGCCCTGCATAGCGGGGCTTTTTTGTTTAGCGGCGGTTTTGGAATGGTTTTGGCAAAGCTGTTTTTAACAACAAACAACATTTACTTAAAACTTAAAACTATGAGAGGTTTATTGTACATCATCGCGGTTATATTAGTTATAGGCTGGGCCCTGGGTTTATTTTACTACTCGGCCGGTAACATTATTCACGTATTATTGGTAATTGCTATTATAGCATTGCTGTTAGGGGTTATCAGAAGAGCGTAACGCTTAGCCCCTCTAAATCTTCCCCGAAGGGGGAGACTTAAAATGTATACACCAACAATCAAGTCCTCTGCAATGAGGACTTTTTCGTTTTAAAATACTTTAATTTAAAATGCGCTTATCAAAGTCCTCTCCTTCGGGGAGGATTTAGGAGGGGTCTAACTCACCTTATACGCCTTCCCCGGCAACGCGCTTATATAGCCCTGCATTTCCATATTTAACAAATTCATGGCCAGCTGGCTCATGGGCATATTTGTTTTTAGGGTGAGGTCGTCAATGGGTACCGGCGTTTGCTGTTCAAGCAGGATATTAAATATGGTACGTTCGTCGCTGGTCAGATCAAAGGGCATGGAAAATTGCGCGGCGGGTTTCAGGTCGGCGGGTTTTTCCCAGCCCATGCTGTAAGGCAGGTCGGCAGCGCAGGTAAGCAGACCGGCCCTGTTACGGCGGATCAAAAAGTTACATCCTTCCGAAAAAACATCATCTACCCTACCCGGGAAAGCGAAAACATCGCGGTTGTAGGAGTTGGCTATTTCGGCAGTGATCAAAGCACCACCTTTTACACTGGCCTCTATTATTACTGTAGCATCTGCCATACCAGCCACTATGCGGTTACGTTGGGGGAAGTTTTCCCTGTCGGGGATGGTTTGTGATGGATATTCGCTCAGCAATCCGCCGTTCTCCAGCATCTTCTCAGCAGTTGAACGATTGGCAGCCGGGTATAATCTGTCCAGTCCGTGACCTAATACACCTACTGTGGGTACTTTATGTTTAAGGCTTTCCTTATGTGCGGCTACATCAATACCATAAGCCAGTCCGCTTAATATTAAAACATCATATTGTTGCAGTTCTTCTACCAGGCGGGCGGTTAGTTCTTTGCCGTATTCGGTAGCGTTGCGGGTGCCTACTATACTAATTACGCGGCGGGCGTTTAAATCAGCATTGCCTTTACTATATAATAGTATGGGTGCATCAACGCAATTGGTTAAGCGCTTGGGGTAGCGGGCATCTTTATACCATATTACGTCGATATCATTCTTCTCAATAAAATTCAGTTCTTCTTCTGCCCTTTTTAGGGCTTCGTCAAAATTTAAGCCTGATATTTTTTTCTCGGCAATACCGGGCACGTTCATTAAATGAGCCGGCGAAGCTTTAAAAACCTCTTCGGCCCCGCCTAAATAATCAGCAGCCGAGCGGGCCAGTATAGGGCCTATTTTATTAAGAAAAGTGAGTGCTATTTGATGATGTAACGACATAGGATTTAAGTACCGCTAAATGTATAAAATATTGCTATCATTTTTAGCATTTAAAAATAATTTAAAGAAACTACAAAAATAGTTTGCAAACTATAAAAATAGTTCTACCTTTATTAAACTATAAAAATAGTTTGCTATGACAATGAATATTAAGGAACTAACTAAAGCAGAAGAACAGGTAATGCAAATACTATGGCAATTGCAGGAAGCTATAGTAAAAGACATTATTGCCGAGATGGACGAACCCAAGCCGGCTTATAACACGGTATCAACCGTTGTGCGTGTGCTGGAGGGTAAAGGTTTTGTTGACCATAAAGCTTACGGCAATTCGCACGTGTACTTCCCGCTTATCAGCGAGGCACAATACCGAAAGTTTACTTTTGATAAGATGATGGGCAATTACTTCAGCAACTCTTATCAAAGCCTGGTATCCTTCATTGCCAACGAGAAAAAGCTAAGTGTAAAGGAGCTTGACGAACTGACCAAATTAATTGAGGACCTTAAAAACAAGAAGCAATGAACTGGTTGTATTACTTAGCCGAAGCCAATTTATACCTGGCTGTTTTTTACCTGTGCTATCAATTGCTGTTAAAACGCGAAACGCACTATACGCTTAACCGTGTATTCCTGTTGTTAAGCTGCATTGTATCGGCAGTACTGCCACTTATCCAGCTTGATTTTTTGAAAACCGAAGAGGTATTTGTAAACGGAATAGCTTACATCAGCGAGGCTGAACCCGGTTTTACCTGGCAGGATGGTTTAATTTATAGCTACTTTACCGGCGTATTTATACTAAGCATACAGTTTGCAGTTAAACTATACCAGTTACAAAAACTGACGCGCCGCACCGTTACGGTTACCGGGGATTATAAACTGGTATATGTAAACGATACCGACACTGCTTTTTCATTTTTTAACTACCTGTTTATAGGCACGCAAGCCCCACAAACCGATCTGATCACACATCATGAGCTGGTACACATAAGGCAAAAACACTCGGCAGATATTGTGTTTATGGAATTGTTCAAGATCGTAAACTGGTTCAATCCCCTGGTTTACCTGCTGCAAAACAGCTTGAAAACCGTACATGAGTACATTGCTGATGAGCAAACCGCCGGCCATGCTACGGATGCGGTCTCCTACTCTACCTTCCTTGTTAATAATGCTTACGGCTTAACGGGATCGTCTATAACACATTCCTTTTATAATTATAACCTACTTAAAAACAGAATTATGATGTTAAATCAAAAACGTTCGGGCAATTTAGCCAGGCTAAAATACCTGTTAGCGCTGCCGTTGTGTGGCGCCATGTTATGCCAGTCTACCCTGGGTTTTAGCAAAACCTATGGTATTATTGATATAGGTACCAAAAAAGCTAACACGGTTGGCGATACTATTATCTCGCCGAAAGCGCCTAAACCCATAGTTTCTAAAGTAAAGTTTCCGCCCCCGCCGCCGCCGCAACCACCCCTTACAGCGCGAGCCGGCAGTAAAGCCAGACGATTACCGCCACCGCCGCCCGAGCCACCAAAAGTGAAGCGCACCAAAGTAACTGATGCTAAACTGCCGCCACCACCGCCGCCAAGAGCGCCGCGCGCTAAAAAAACGGCAGCATTACAGGAGATACGTATTGAAGAACCGGTTAAAGCTAACAGTCAGCCTGTAAATGAAATACGTATTGAAGAACCGACAAAGACCGACACTAAACCGCTAAAAGAGGTACGTATCGAAACTGCAAAAAAGAGCGACGGAAACACTTTCAGCACCGCACCCGGAAATTAAACCAACTAAACCTGAGAAGAAATAATGAACTGGTTGTATTACTTAGCAGAAGCCAACGCGTACCTGTGTGTATTTTACCTGGCCTACTGCCTGCTGTTTACCAAAGAAACCTATTACCAGCTAAGCCGCGTTTACCTGCTGCTTAGTTGCATTGTGGCATTTGTGCTACCGGTTTTGCAGTTAGGGCGATTGAAGCCTGTAAACATAGCTCCGGCAACTACCGTTAGCTACGTTTTACCCGCTGAACAACCTGCTGGGTACACAAGCAATGTGGTAAGCACGCCTGTTGCTATTGAACAAAGCCTTGCCTGGACCGACTACCTATGGTATGCCTATGTAGCCGGTGCTGCTATACTATTATTAGTGTTAATGGTGAAGCTATATACCTTATATAAATTGATTAGCAATAAACAGCGTGTGGCACAGGATGGACATCAGGTAGTTTATTTGCCCGAATCGGATGTGGCGTTCTCGTTCTTCAATTACCTGTTTATAGGTACCAATGCCCGCGGCGCCAACACCATTATCAGGCATGAATTGGTGCATATCAATCAAAGGCATTCGGCTGATATTTTGTTCCTGGAATTGCTCAAGATCATCAGCTGGTTTAACCCCTGCATCTACCTGCTGCAAAACAGCCTGAAAACCATCCACGAATATATTGCCGACGAGCAAACCGCCGCGCAGGAAAGCGATGCCCTTACCTATTCATCGTTTTTAGTAAATAATGCTTATGGTGCGGGCGGCTCTTCGCTTACGCATTCCTTCTTCAATTATAATCTACTTAAAAAACGTATCATCATGTTAAATCAAAAACGTTCGGGTAATTTGGCAAGGCTGAAGTACCTGCTACCTGTGCCGCTGTGTGGGGCACTGTTATGCGCATCAACCCTTGGGTTTAGTAAAGATTATGGGTGGATTGACCTTGCACCTGCAAAAACAGCTGAAATAAAACAACCTGCCCGGATAGCGTTTACAGAAGATCCATCCCCGCAGAAAAAACCGCTCCCTACCCCGCCGCCGCCAACTATCACAAAAAACGGTTATGAGGCACTTGCTGATCATTTCCTGTATAAAACTGATTTCAATGTGGCTGTGAAGGATAAAAACGGATCGATAGGCATAAGTTTTATGGTAAAAAACAATCATAAAATAAGCGATGTAAAAGTTATCCGGTCGGCAGATAAGGCCCTTGAAGCTACAACACTTAACACTCTGAACCGCTTTAGCGGCACCATTAATGACAAACCCGGATTACACCATATTTTGGTTAGTTATTACGCACCTTATGGTAGTAAAGCAGTTGCAAATAATACTGATAGAACGCCTTATGATGTAAGCGTGGTTATTACGGCCCCGCCACCGCCACCTGCTCCACCCAGGCCTAAGGTTGAACCGGTAAGATTTCCGGCACCGCCTAAACCTAAGGTTGACCAGGTTAAATTTCCGGCACCTTTAAAACAAGGCAGCAGCTATGGTAAACTATTGGTTATTAACGGCAAAGTGGACAATAGACCCAACGGCGGCGTAACCACCGATGGCGAGATAACCTACATTAAAGCCGATGACGCCGAAGCCATAAAAAAATGGGGCGCCAAAGCTAAAAATGGCGTGGTGATAGTTACAGGAAAAAATGTTAGAGTGATCCCACCAAAACCTAAAGTTGACCAGGTACGATTTCCGCCCCCGGTGCTTGCAACCTACAAATTAGACTCATTAGGCTTACTCTATAAAGAAGTGGCCAACAATATAAAATATCCAAAGGGCGATAAAGAAGGCAACATTACCGGAAAGGTATTCGCCACCCTTGCTTTTGGCGAAGACGGTAATATATCATATGCGCGTATTTTAAGGTCGCCGTCAAATTCACTTGGCACGGAAGTATTACGTGTAATAAAAGGCCTTACTAATAATACTGGTTTAAAAGCCGGTCAACTATACACCATGCCTGTACATTTTATGCTTGATGATGACGGCGCAGATCGATATCCTGCACAAAAAGAAGCACCCGTTGATTTAACTTATAATCCTAAAGGACTAAACTTTGAGAGCAGTAGTGCTTTAGTTTTAAGTATGGTTGTGATACGGGGGTACGCCCCCGGCAAATAAAACAAAAATGCCGGCCAAGCGCCGGCATTTTTGTTTTATATCGCTCCCAAACTAATTGAAACCTTATCGTCAAAATTGTACATTTGAGTAAACAATTTTTCTCGAAATGAAAAACCCTGCGCTTATCGCTTTCACTATTTTATCAATCTTATGGACCGCAACTATCGCGACAGCACAAAAATTACCCGCCCTACAAACAGCCAGCTTGCGCCCACCCGCAAACCTTAAAATTGATGGTAAAGCAACCGAATGGGGTAATAAATTTCAAGCCTATAACAAAAAGGACAAGCTGTTTTATACCATTTATAACGATGACAAAAACCTTTACCTCACCGTTAACACGACCGATTATTTAACCATAAACAAAATAAGCCAGGGCGGTATTACCTTTACCGTAAGCCCAATACTCGACAAAAAGCAACGCGCAAAAGCAACCAACAATGCCGAGGTGAGATACCCATATATCAGCCTGAATGCCACTAACAACGGCTCGGGTATGGCTAACCGGGCACGCGAGTATTACAATCTTAAAAAAGACAGCGTGGTTAACAAACCCTTGCTTGATTCGCTGGTAGCAATGTCTAACTTAAAGCTTGCCGAAGTATTTAAAGAGATCCGCGTGTTAGGCATCCCGGCCATTACTGATACCGTTATATCTATCTATAATACCGATGGTCTTAAAATAGGATCATCCTTCGATAAAAACATGACGTTTACCTATGAGTTGGTTATACCGCTGAAACACCTCAACCTGTCAACCGCAGCGGGCGCTACATTTAGCTATAATATCAAACTTAAAGGCGCCCCTACCAACGAAGAATGGCGCGAAGTAAACAAGTATCCCCCACCGACAATAAGGGCAAATCCCGGATCGCGCGCTTTCGACGACTACCAGTACCTCAACAGCGTAACCGATTTTTGGGGCGAATATACTTTGGCCAAGTAACAACAATTGGCCCCGTTTTGCGTTTATTATATAACAAATTGTTTGTCTCAAAAACGCATCACCTATGTCGCACAAAAAGAAAAACATTAAAAAAGCCACGGCTAAATTGCTGTTGGCAGGCGTGTTAAGTTTTAGCGCTATCACCATCGCATCACCGGTTATGGCGCAGGTACCTACCCCGCCGCAAGGTCCGCCGGCTGGCGCGGGCGCACCTAAACCGCCGCCATCACCTGTCGAACTTTTTGACGGTATCTTTAAAAAGAAGAAAAAAGCTAAAACAGATAATAAACTGGATACCAAAGTGGAAGCTCCGGCACCGGGAATAGCCCCGGGTACGCCTCCTGCAGGCGGGCCTCCGGGCCCACCAAACCCGCTTAACCTGTTTAAAAAGAAAAAAGGAGGTTCGGTTTTACCACCGCCACCGGGAAGTAAGTCATAATTGTCATTCTGAGCATAGCGAAGAATCTTATCGCTTATACAAGATCCTTCGCTACGCTCAGGATGACAAAGTTTTTACTGGGCTTTAACGTAAATAACCTGCTTGGTTTCGAAAAACTCTTCGGTAAAATAGTCTTTCAAATAGTATTGAGCCACTTTAAGGCCCGATTCTGCAATCTCTTCGGCAAGGTCGCCGCCTTTAAGGTATAGTACGCCGTTGCTTAGCGCATTCTTATCTTTATTGCTGAATTTGTTTCTTATCCAGGGATAAAACTCACCCAGGCGGGTTACCGCGCGCGATACCACGAAGTCGAATTTCTCGTTCACCTGCTCGGCGCGTAAATGCTCGGCACGTACGTTTTTAAGGCCTAAAGCCTTGGCCACTTCCGTCACTACTTTTATCTTTTTGCCGATAGAATCAACCAAATAAAACTGGACATCCGGAAACAAAATAGCTAGTGGAATGCCTGGGAAACCACCGCCTGTACCCACATCCAACACGCTGCTGCCGGGGGCAAAAGTCATCACTTTAGCTATACCTAAGCTGTGCAGTACATGGCGTTCAAACAGTTGGTCGATGTCCTTGCGGGATATGACGTTGATCTGGTTATTCCAAAATTCATACAAGGCAGGCAATTGTTCAAACTGCTGCTTTTGGGTATCGGTAAGATTGGGGAAATGCGTAAAAATGATATCAGATGTCATCCCTCTTGAAACGGTTTAAAATGTTACCAAGCAGGTACCTGGCCCTAAATAATTGCGCTTTAACGGTACCTAAAGGCAGGTCGAGCTGTTGCGCTATTTCTTCGTACGATAGTTCGTCAAAGTAGCGCAGCGTTATCAAATTACGGTAGCGTGGCGGCAAACTTTGTATCAGTACTTTAAGTTCTTCGGTTTGTTGTTTTTTGATGGACGACTCTTCCGGGTTTAAGGTATCAGCTTTTATTTGCAGCTGTTTTTCTTCGCCCTCGTCATCTATCATACCATGTATTGAGGTGGTATTCAATTTTTTCTTGCGGATAAAATCGATACAGTTATTGGTAGCGACCCTGAAAAGCCAGGTACTAAAAGCGTACTCGGGCTGGTATTTTTCTAGTTTTTCGAAGGCTTTGGCGAAGGTCTCAACGGTGAGGTCCATAGCGTCCTCCTTGTTGTTCACCATTTTAAGCACCATAAAATATATGGAGTCTTTATATCGATGCATCAAATCGGCATAAGCCTTCTGGTTCCCTTCCCGGGCTTTTACAACCAGGTGAAAATCATTCTTCGCATTTTCGGTAAAATTCGAGTTTATTTCCATTGGGTGGTTTTTACAAAGGTGCCTATAGTGCCAAAAACGTTGATATAAATGTAATAAACAAAATCTAAAAACGGCAAATACCACAACTGCGAACCTGCCCCAAGCTTATTAAAAATTTTGCGGTATATAACTACCTGTATTATCCACCTAAAAACGAACAAACCTAATGCCAATAATGGCTCAAAGTAATAAGCCAAACAGCATATAAATAATATGTAGAAAAAGAACCCGCTTAAGGCATCAAAACTCAACATACGGCGGTGGCTATTGCGGTACAATTTACCCACACCCATGTGCCTTTTCTTTTGGCGATATAGCGCGCCGAAACTATCTTTTGCTGCAGTATATATAAAGGTATCGGGGTGGATCTCAATCGTGGTATTATCTGCTGTAGCATTTTGGTTAACAAACAGATCATCATCGCCCGATAAAACGTGCATGTGCGCCGCGAAACCTTTATTAGCAAAAAACAAAGTTTTGGTATAGGCCAGGTTACGACCAATGCCCATGTAAGGATCATTGTTCAGCGCAGCTGATAAATAATTAATCCCCGTTTTAAGCGTCTCGAAACGGATCAACGAGTTTAAAAAACCACCTGTTTTATAATAAGGCGAATAGCCTAAAACTATCTGTGTATTGCCTGTAAACCTGGCAGCCATACGGGTTATCCAATGCTTACCGGCCGGCATACAATCCGCATCGGTAAACAATAAATGTTCATTTGCGGCAGCTTTTATACCTAATGTTAAGGCGAATTTTTTGCCCGTTTTAAAGCGCGCATGCTCGGTTATGGTAACCACTTTAAGATGCGGATAGTGCTTTTTAAAGTTATCTAATACATCATCAGAATCATCAGATGAGCAATCATTGATCACCACTACCTCAAAATTGGGGTAATCCTGCTCCAGTATAGCGGGCAAATATTCCTGCAGATTTTTGCTCTCGTTACGTGCACTTATAATTACCGAAACAGGAATTTGGGCATCCGGAAGCTCCTCTTCGGGCTTGTAAGATGCCAGCGAATTATGATTACTGATTAAATAGTACAGCTGTACAATAAAAGTCAGCAGAAAAATAACAAATACAACTATACGTATGTACGTTTCCAAACTGATATAAAATAAGCCGCAAAGTTGGGAAAAATTTGTGGGAATTTAGGGCTAGATAATGGCCGATTATCGCTTAGTTTTTTGATTAATTTATCGATTGCACTAATCGTTTTAATACACCTATATATATAAGGTATAAAACAGGCAATAATTAACCCGTCTATTCGCTATGCTATCAAGACTTTAATATCTAATCTTCAATAGGTATTCACTACCTTTGTATCCACAAAAATGAAATTTAAATTAGAAGCACAAGATCCGTTATCAAAGGCCCGCGCGGGTGAGTTAGTGACCGATCACGGAACGATTGAGACGCCTATTTTTATGCCTGTTGGTACAGCAGGAACTGTAAAGGCGGTACACCAACACGAGTTAAAAAACGATATTGAGGCCCAGATCATCCTGGGAAATACTTACCATTTATACCTTCGCCCGGGGCTTGATGTGATAGAAAGCGCCGGCGGATTGCACAAATTTAACGGCTGGGAAGGCCCTATTTTAACCGATAGTGGCGGCTACCAGGTATACAGTTTAAGCGAAGTACGTAAAATTAAGGAAGAGGGCGTAACCTTCCGCTCGCATATCGACGGGTCAAAACACCTGTTCACGCCCGAAAATGTGATGGATATTCAGCGCACAATAGGGGCCGATATCATTATGGCTTTTGATGAATGTACCCCTTATCCATGCGATTATCGCTATGCGGCACGTTCTATCGAAATGACCCACCGCTGGCTTAAACGCTGCTGCGACAGGTTTGACAGTACCCAGCCAAAATACGGCTACAGCCAAACACTTTTCCCTATTGTGCAGGGTTCTGTATACAAAGATCTGCGTGTAAAATCGGCCGAAGTTATCGCTTCTTTCGAGCGTGAAGGCAACGCTATAGGGGGCCTTTCGGTAGGTGAACCGGCCGAAGAAATGTACGCCATGACAGAAATTGTGTGCAATATATTACCGGAGCAAAAACCACGTTATTTAATGGGTGTAGGCACACCGGTTAATATATTGGAGAATATAGCTTTAGGTATTGATATGTTTGACTGTGTAATGCCTACCCGCAATGCCCGCAACGGTATGTTATTTACTAAAAACGGCATCATCAACATCAAAAACGAGAAGTGGAAAAACGACTTTTCGGCCATTGAAGATGACAGCGATTTATTTGCCGATAAACAATATACCAAGGCTTATTTACGCCATTTGATACATAGCGGCGAGATGCTGGGCGCGCAAATTGCCACCTTGCACAACCTGCATTTTTACCTGTGGCTGGTTAAAGAAGCCCGTAAAAAGATCATCGCAGGCGAGTTTTACGACTGGAAAAAAGTAATGGTTAACCGCCTTGCCCAACGTTTATAATGAAGCGATTTTTGAACAGGTACATAGGCATAATTGACAGGTATATTATAGGCAAATACCTGGGCACTTTTGTGTTTACATTGGTAATCATTATCGTGATATCTGTGGTTTTTGACATATCTGAACACATGGATAATTTCCTGTCGCATAACGCTACAGTTTATGATATAGCCTTTAAATATTACGCCGGTTTCATACCCTTTTTTATGGATATGTTATCGCCTTTGATCACCTTTTTGGCGGTAATTTTCTTCACCGCGAAGATGGCAAACCAGACCGAAATTGTACCGATTTTGAGCAGTCGCGCAAGCTTCATGAGGTTCCTTCGCCCCTATTTTATCGCGGCTTCTATCGTCTTTATTGTATCACTTTTAGCCAAGCTTTACCTCATTCCGTACACCAATAATTTGAAGGTTACCTTTGAAAATGCCAACGGTTTTAACGGCGAAAACAACGCCAAAAACGAGGTGCATTTGCAGCTGGATAACCACACTTTTGTGTACATGCAATCGTACGATAAGAACACAAATGTGGGCTATCAATTTGTGCTGGAAAAGTTTGACGGAGACCTGCTACGCGAGAAAACTGTAGCCAATAATGTGACCTATGATTCGTTAAAAAACAAGTGGACTTTGCGCAATTATTCTACCCGCTATGTGAACGGATTGCGGGAAAGTTTCGTTGCCGGCAAGCCTGATAAGGACACCGTTTTGGCCATTAAACCGGCCGATTTTGAGACCTTCAGCAACACCTATTCGGCCATGTCAATGACCGAATTAAACAAGCGAATTGACATGGAAAGGATACGCGGAGCAGGCGATTTAAAGGACATGTTGTTTGAAAAATACCGTCGTTTTATATACCCTTTCGCGTCATATGTACTTACTTTAATTGGCGTTTCTATCGCCTCCAGGAAGGTGCGCGGGGGCATTGGTTTACCCCTTGGTATCGGCCTTTTTCTGTGCTTTGCCTACATCGTGGTGGATAAATTTTCGCTGGTTTTTGCCATCAAAAGCGACCTTCCGCCGCTAATTGCCACCATTATCCCTAACGGTTTATTTGGCTTATTAGGCTTATATTTGCTGTATAAAGCACCGAAATAAGCATGAATTCAGGCTCCACGAGAATCGCTTCTATCAATAAAAATCTTTTGATACTCCATTTTACGGTGTTTATATGGGGTTTTACGGGCATTTTAGGCAACTTAATTACCGTTTCGGCAGTACAATTGGTGTGGTATCGCGTGTTAATTGCGGCATTATCGCTGTTTTTGTACTTCAAATTTAACCGCACGGCTTACAAAGTTGGGCCAAAAACACTGGTAAAATTGCTGCTTTGCGGCGCTTTGGTAGGCGCGCATTGGATACTTTTTTTCGCTTCTATCAAGCTTTCTACCGTGCCGGTTGCCCTGGTTTGCCTCTCGTCCATGACGCTTTTTACTGCCATTTTGGAGCCGCTCATCAACAAAACCCGCATCTCAAAACTGGAAATTGTTGCGGGAGTTTTGATCATTATCGGCATCGTTGTGATTTTTAAATTCGAAACTCAATACACTAAGGGTATCATAGCCGGCCTGGTAAGTGCTATTTTAGCCAGCCTTTTCTCCATTATTAACGCCAAATTAGTGCAGGATTACGAAGCCCCCGTGATCGCCTTTTACGAAATTTCGGGTGCCTTTTTATGGAGCACCATCTACCTTTTTGCCACCAATGGGTTTGACGAAAAGATGCTTTTACAACGCAGCGACATTGGCTATTTGCTGCTGCTCGGCACCGTCTGTACCTCGCTCGCGTATGTAGCCGGCGTGTCTGTAATGCGCGAACTTTCGGCCTTCCGTGTGGCCCTCATCACCAACCTGGAGCCGGTATATGGCATCCTGATGGCCTTCCTTTTTTTTGGCGACATGAATAAAATGACGACAGGATTTTGGGTGGGTGCTACCGTTATTCTGTCTACCATCTTCCTGTTTCCGGTAGCCCAGAAGCGCCTGCAGAGACGGAAATAATCTTTAGTTTTCTCATACTTAAGTTTCCATATTCGCTCCAAACATCAGGGTAGGGGATGAATATCGCATGCTATCAAAAGCATTTTAAGCCCTTCTGAGCCACTTTCAATTTTCATGACCTTGTATACAGTTTATAAAAATTGCGTTGATTCTGGGGCAAATTTTGACAAACAATTTGTGTACTGAACTCGCGTTTTATTGAATTCATTAAATTGTACAATATCCGTCGCAAATTGGGCTTGCTAAACCAAATTAAAATTTTTCACATCTTATTTATATAAATCATATTTTGCATTGATAATCAATATAATATAAGATTTATATAAATTAAAAATTCACAAAAGATTATCAAACTCCCCTTCCAAAATACTAACAAATTTAGTAAATAAGGTTATACTGATATTTTGAATCAAATAATTAACTAATAATCAAATATTTAAATGCAATTATTTAACTAAAAAATTCGCTAATGAATTTCTGATCGAAATTGAGAAGACTTAGTGTACTGAAATGGCAAAATTGAAAAATAGCGGAAATTACAGCATGTATTTGACGATCATCAAAAAACTCAAAATGGTGTTAGGTAGCCCGGATTTTTTGAGGTCTGCAAGTGATGATGACCGTGGATACCAATCCCACAATCGTGCCAAAAAAAGCATCTGAAATTTGAGGCCATTTCCCGACAGGTATTGATGAGCCGTTTTATAAAAATAAAAGTGACCCCTCCCCCTTAATTTTGACACCGGGCACAATAATTCAATTTTTATTAGCGCGATAAAAATTGCATATTGGTACAACATAAAAACAAAAACACCATGCGCATCACCACCATGATCATTGTTGTGATCACTGTACTACTCACCATCATATTAATGCAGAATACCGACAAGGTAACTTTTGATATTTTGTTCTGGTCATCGCGAATGTCAAAACTGGCAGCCCTGGGAACTTTTGGCCTGGCGGCATTTATTTTAGGCGTGCTGGTTGGCCGGCCAAAACGTGCCCGGGCAATTGGCGGCGGCTACCATGAAGACGATGTAGACAACGACAAGCCCGATACACTAAGTGATGAGGACAGAGACTACATAAGCCACTAACAAAAAACGGAAGCCCGACAACGAGCTTCCGTTTTTTGTTTCTATGTGTCTTAAATTTTAAATGTTGTAAAAAACCTGGTTCTCATCTTCCAGGTGGCTCAGATCCGGCGTGGTGTTAAAGATGCCGAACACCGATGCCCCGCTTCCGCTCATGCTGGCGTAGATGGCACCGGCGGCGTAAAGCGCGGCCTTCACTCCTCTTATCTCCGGGTGGTTTGGAAATATATTTTTTTCAAAATCATTTTTGATGGATTTTTTCCAGCCCTCGATCGGCGTGCTGATGAGGTCGTATAACGACTCTTTGGTAGGCTCGGGTTTTACACCCCTGTAGGCCTCGGCGGTTGAGACATGGACCGGAGGCATCACCAAAACAATTGCGTAGCCTGAGAGGTCTAATTTTACGTCCTCAAACTCATCGCCAATTTCAAAGGCGAACACCGGTTTGCTTTCGATAAAAAAGGCGCAGTCGGCACCCAGGCGGCGGGCGTAGTTTAGTTGCTTATTAATGGTGAGGCCGAGGGCAAATTTTTCATTCATCAGTTTGATGAAAAAAGCGGCATCAGCAGACCCTCCGCCAAGCCCCGCGCCTATCGGAATATTTTTGTGCAAATGAATTTTTACGGGTGGCAGATCGAAGTCTTTTTTTAGCATGTGGTAACCCTTCACGCAAAGGTTGTCATCCATGGTTCCGGGGATGTCCAAACCCGACGACGAGAAGCTCAATTCATCGCTCTCGATCACCTCCAGGGCGTCGTTAATTTTGACAGGATAAAAAATGGTTTCGAGGTTGTGGTAACCGTCGGCACGGCGTTCGGTAATGTTAAGGCCGATATTGATTTTTGCGTTTGGAAATACGATCATGTAGAATGATTAACACGGCATGTATTTATGCACATCCGTAGGAAACCAAAATTAGATTATTTTTATTTGCAGATGGAATTGATTTAACATTCAATAATTCCATCATTCACTAATTCGCACATTAACATGAAACAGTATCTCGACCTTATGCGCCACGTTATGGAAACCGGCACCCAAAAGCATGACCGTACCGGCACAGGCACCATCAGCGTATTTGGTTACCAGATGCGTTTTAATTTGCAGGACGGCTTCCCGTTGGTGACGACAAAAAAGTTACACCTCAAATCTATCATCCACGAGCTGATCTGGTTTTTGCAGGGCGATACCAATATTGCCTACCTGAAAGAAAACGGCGTACGCATTTGGGACGAGTGGGCCGACGAGAACGGAAACCTTGGCCCGGTGTATGGTTACCAGTGGCGATCATGGCCTACACCCGATGGCGGCCACATTGACCAGATACAACAGGTGATTGACCAGATCAAAAAAAATCCGGATTCGCGCCGTATCATCGTATCGGCCTGGAACGTGGCCGATGTTAACCAGATGGCCCTGCCTCCATGCCACATGCTATTCCAGTTTTATGTTGCCGATGGTAAACTGTCATGCCAACTGTACCAACGCAGTGCCGATATATTTTTGGGCGTGCCTTTCAACATCGCGTCATACGCCCTGCTCACCATGATGGTGGCCCAGGTTTGCGGCTTAGAGGCCGGTGATTTTGTACACACCTTTGGCGATGCCCACATTTACAATAACCACCTGGAGCAAGCCAAACTGCAACTAAGCCGCGAGCCACATCCGCTACCAACCATGAAGATCAATCCGGACGTGAAAGATATTTTTGATTTCAAGTTTGAGGATTTTACGCTGGAGAATTATGAGGCTTGGCCGCATATTAAGGGCGCAGTAGCTGTTTAATGTTTGTAATATGAAGAAGCAAAAATTAAACGCCCAAGACATCGATAAAAAGAAAAAGGCGGAAGAAAATAAAAAGCTTAAAAAATTCATTGATAAAGTTTTCATTGAAGACGATAATCTTCTTAGAAGACTCGCCCAATAACCCCACGCGTCATTGCGAGGCACGAAGCAATGACGGCTTTTAAAAATCGACAATAAATCCATGATCGTATCATCTATAGTAGCCATAGCACAAAACAACGCCATTGGTAAAGACAACCAGTTACTCTGGCATCTACCCAAAGATCTCAAGCATTTCAAAACCATAACCAGCGGGCATACCGTTATTATGGGGCGCAAAACGTTTGATTCGGTAGGTAAACCGTTGCCTAACAGGCGCAATATTGTGGTAACGCGCCAAAACTTGGAAATTGAGGGTTGCGAGGTGGTAAATTCTGTAGAAGCCGCTTTGGGTTTATGTGCCAATGAAGAAGAAGTTTTTATTGTTGGCGGCGCCGAAATTTATAAACTAGCCATGCCGCTTACCGATAAAATTTATTTAACTGTAGTACATCAGGATATTGAGGGCGATACTTATTTCCCTGAAATAAAGGAAGATGTGTGGAAAGAGACCGCGAGGGAGGATCATGAACCTGACGAAAAAAACGCACTTCCGTTTTCTTTTATTACTTTAGAACGCGCCTAACAACAGGAAGGATTATTTTGTTTGAAATTAAAATTTCATGCTACCAAAATTTTGTTAGATTTGCCGTCTTGTTTAAAATGCTTATAAACTAATTAATTACATATTTTAATCTACAATGCAAGGTAAAGGGGTTGTTAAATTTTTCGCCGTAATACTGGCACTGGTGTGCATTTACCAGCTTTCATTCACGTGGGTGGCTAAGAAAGTTGAGAACGATGCAAAGCTATTTGCCAAAGGCGATACTGCTAAAGAAAAAATCTATCTTGATTCTGTCGCTACATTGCCGGCATACCCGGTATTTGGCCACAGCTATCAATATTGTTTAGAGAGAGAGCTGGCTTTGGGTCTGGATTTGAAAGGTGGTATGAACGTTACCATGCAGATATCATTGGCCGAGTTGGTAAAGAAATTATCAAACGATAATCCTGATCCGGTATTTAACCAGGCGTTGGCAAATGCTACCGTAGCGTTAAAAACCAGCCAGACCGACTACATCACGCTGTTTGTTAACGAGTACGAGAAGCTTGCACCTAACGGTAAACTTGCCGCTATCTTCGCTACTAAAGACAATCAGAACTTAAAGATCAGCGCATCAAACAGCGACGTTGAAAAATATCTGAAAGACGAAGCTGCTACCGCGGTTCAGCAATCATATACGGTATTGAATACCCGTATTGACCAGTTTGGTGTAACTCAACCTAACATTTCGTTAGAGAAAGCTACCAACCGTATTCTGATCGAGCTACCTGGTGTTAAAGACCCGGTGCGTGTGCGTAAACTGTTGCAAGGTTCGGCTAAACTGGAGTTTTACCAAACTTTCGAAGTTCAGGACGCTTACCCTGTATTAAACAGCATTGACGGCATCCTGGCTGCAAAAAACAAAACCGTAAAAGATACTACTGCAGCTGCTACCACAACAGCCACTGCCGATACTACTAAAAAAGGCGGCCTGGCTTTATTAAACAAAGTACAGAAAAACGCTGCTAAAGATACTTCGGCTGCCGGCCTGCGTGCTAAAGCAAATACCGAACATCCGTTATTCGCGGTATTACAAATGCCAACTTACCAGGATCAAAGCGGCCAGCAGCAATTGCGCCCGGGATCAATTGTTGGTTGGGTATTGCAAAAAGATACTGCTAAGGTAAACGCTTACCTTCGTCATCCTGATGTTAAGGGCAACATACCACGTAACATGAAGTTTTTGTGGGGTGTTAAGCCAATGGATAAAACCAAAATATTTGAGTTATATGCTATCAAGCTTTCAGGCGCTGAAAACGGCCCGGTATTGTCTGGCGACGTGATTAACGATGCCAATGCAAGCATTGACCAACAAAAAGGCCAGCCTGAGGTTACCATGCACATGAACTCGGAAGGTGCTCAAAAATGGCGCACCGTAACTGCCGAAGCGTCTGCAGCTACGCCTAAAAAAGCTATCGCCATTGTACTGGATGATAACGTATACTCTGCCCCTACCGTTCAAAACGAAATTGCAGGCGGTGTATCATCAATATCTGGTAGCTATACTACTGATGACACTAAAGACTTAGCCAACGTGTTAAAAGCCGGTCGTTTACCAGCCCCTGCACGTATCATTGGCGAGGACGTAGTAGGCCCGTCATTAGGTCAGCAAACCATCAACGATGGTATGGTGGCTTACGGTTTAGGTTTGTTAGTAGTACTGGTGTTCATGGTTGCTTACTACAACCGTGCAGGTACTGTTGCCGTTGTCGCGGTAATTGTTAACGTATTCTTCCTGATGGGTGTATTAACCAGCTTACGCGCGGTGTTAACCATGCCGGGTATAGCGGGTATCATCCTGATATTAGGTATAGCGGTTGACGCGAACGTATTGATATACGAACGCGTGCGTGAAGAGCTTGCTTTAGGCAAATCATTACGCTTAGCGGTTAATGATGGTTTTAAACACGCGTTACCTTCAATTTTGGACTCAAACATCAGTAGCTTCCTTACAGGTTTGATCCTGTTCATCTTCGGTAGCGGCCCTATCCAGGGTTTCGCCACTACTTTGATGATCGGTATCACTACTTCATTGTTCTGTTCATTATTGATCTCTCGTTTAATATTTGAGTGGATGTTAGGTAAAGGTTGGGATATCAAATTCTCAAACCCGTGGAGCTCACATACCTTCAAAAACGCTAACTACGCTTTCGTAAAAAGCCGTTTCCGTTTCTATGCCTTCTCTGGTATATTTATCGTTGCCGGCTTGATCTCTATCTTCACCCAGGGCTTTAACTACGGTGTGGATTTCCAGGGCGGCCGTACTTACGTTATCCGTTTCGAGAACAAGAATGCCACTGTAGAAGATGTACGTGAAACCGTACAAGGTGTATTAGGCTTCGGTACTAATGTAAAAACTTATGGTAGCGACAAGATAAGCATCACTACCAACTACATGATAGATGATAACACTACTGCTGCCGATGCAAAAGTAGAAAGCACCTTGATCGAGACCTTAGGTAAAAAAGATATCACCAAAATAAGCAAGAAAGATATTTTAAGCTCGCAAAAGGTTGAAGCTACTGTTGCCGATGGTTTGAAAAAATCAGCTGTGTGGACCGTAGTATTCGCTATCATTGTGTTATCTGCCTATATATTGATCCGTTTCCGCAAATGGCAGTTTAGCTTAGGTGCGATGGTTGCCACCGCGCACGATGCTTTGATGGTACTATCATTCTTCTCGTTATTTAAAAACCTGATTCCTTTCTTAGAGATAGACCAGGCTTTCGTAGCCGCTATTTTAACGGTGATTGGTTACTCAATTAACGATACCGTGGTAGTATTTGACCGTATCCGCGAGTTCCTTGACCTGCATCATTCAGCAACTGATAAACCAAAAGAGGTTATCAATAATGCTATCAACAGCACATTAAGCCGTACCATTATCACTGCCTTAACCGTAGTGTTTGTATTGGTGGTATTATTTGCTTTCGGTGGTGATGTTATCCGTGGTTTCTCATTCGCGTTATTGATCGGCGTACTGTTTGGTACCTACTCATCAATATGCGTTGCATCACCGGTAATTATCGATTTTGGAAAGAAAGATCTGAAATAATAATCTCAGCATCATATTATAATCAAAAGGCTCCAAATAAAATTTGGAGCCTTTTTTGTTAGTATCTTTGCTTATACAAAAATCCAATTCCTATGGATACTAACACTACAGCAAACTTCCCGCAGGTGGTTATCATCGGCGGCGGTTTTGGCGGGTTACAGGTTGCCAAACAACTGGCTGATAAACCCGTTAACGTTTTAATGCTTGACAAGCATAATTACCACACCTTTCAACCCCTTTTATACCAGGTTGCCACCGGTAGCCTCGAGTCAGAATCTATCGCGTTTTCACTGCGAAAGAATTTTGACGATCAAAAAAACTTCCGTTTCCGCATTGCCGAAGTATCGGGCATTGATACTGAAAACAATACAGTACAAACCGATATTGGCGACATAGATTACGATTACCTGGTTATAGCCACCGGCTCCACCACTAATTTCTTCGGCAACAAAGAAATTGAGCGCTTTGCCATGCCAATGAAATCAATCCCCGAAGCATTGAACCTTCGGTACCTGATTTTACAGAACCTGGAGGAAGCTATTTTAAAGCCCACACGCGAAGAACGCGAGCCATACCTAACCTTTGTACTGGTAGGTGCCGGCCCTACCGGTGTGGAGCTTGCAGGCGCCCTGGCCGAGCTACGCAACCACATCCTTACCCGCGATTATCCCGAACTGGATAAAACCGAAATGAAGGTTTACCTGGTAGATTTTCTGCCGAAGGTACTGGGACCATTCTCTGACCAGGGATCAGCAGCCGCTAAAGACTTCCTGACCGGCATGGGTGTGGAAGTATTGCTTGGCGTTAAGGTTGAAAGCTACGACGGCGACGAAATAAAATTTGAAGGCGGCAAAAGCATCCTCACCAAAAACGTAATATGGAGCGCCGGTGTACAAGGCGTAGTGCCCGAAGGCATTGAGCAAAGCAGTATTGAACGCGGCAACCGCATCAGTGTTGATACCATTAATCGTGTTAAGGGCCTGAGCAACGTTTTCGCCATTGGTGATGTGGCGGCCATGATAACCGACGAAACCCCTAAAGGCCATCCCGGCGTGGCGCAGGTAGCCATACAACAGGGCCAGCACCTGGGCAAAAACATCATCCGCCTGATGGAGGGCAAAGCTACCGAGCCGTTTAAATATAACGACAAAGGCTCACTAGCCACCATTGGCCGCAACAAGGCCATTGCCGATTTGGGCAAAATAAAATTCCAGGGCTTTTTTGCCTGGTTGGTTTGGATGTTTGTGCACCTGATATCGCTGGTGGGTTTCCGCAATAAAGTGGTTGTATTTATCAATTGGGTGGGCAGCTATTTTACCTACAATGGTGGCAGCCGGTTGATCATCCGCCGGATAAAGCACGAAGAACTGGCCAAAAAAGACGAACAGGTAGCTATAGCCGATTAATATATAATGAGCAGCCCACACATTAAACTCACCGAGTGCCCTCGCGATGCGATGCAGGGCTTACACAACTTTGTGCCTACCGATGTGAAGGCTGCTTACATTAACCTGTTGCTGCAGGTTGGCTTTGATACGATAGACTTTGGCAGTTTTGTATCGCCCAAAGCCATCCCGCAAATGGCAGATACGGCCGAAGTTTTAAAAAAACTGGACCCAAGCACAACCAAATCAAAACTATTAGCCATTGTAGCCAATTATCGCGGGGCGGAAGAAGCGGCCGCACATGATGAGATAACCTGCCTGGGATACCCCTTCTCCATATCCGAAACATTTCAGCAACGTAATGCCAATACTACCATAGCCAAAGCGCTTGACACCGTGAAGCAAATTAAGGCCCTATGCGACAAGAAAAACAAAGAACCGGTAGTTTACCTGTCCATGGGTTTTGGTAATCCTTACGGGGATGAATGGAGTGTTGACGTAGTCGAGAAATGGACGGAGCAATTGGTAAATGCAGGCATCAGCATCATTGCCCTTTCAGATACCATCGGCATCGCCACACCCGGACAGATCAAAAGTATCTACCCCGCACTGGTCAGCAAATTCCCACAAACAGAATTTGGCGTACACCTGCACAGCACTCCCGATACCTGGCACCAAAAGGTTGAAGCAGCCTACCAAAGCGGCTGTAAACGTTTTGACAGTGCACTAAAAGGCTACGGTGGCTGCCCCATGGCCAAAGACGACCTTACAGGCAACATCGCTACCGAAAACTTAATTGGATACCTCCAACAACAAAATGCGCTCAGCGGGCTTGATTTGGATAAACTGGCGGAAGCATTGGAGTATTCGAAGAACGTATTTCTGTAGCTATCTCCTCACGTCATTACGAGTGAGGAACGAGCGTAGTAATCCCCTATAGAAAGGTTACCGGGCGCTCGGGGATAGCTACGCTAACGCTCGCTATGACGTGCTTTTTTGTTACTACTCTACTCTCGTCAAACTTGCGCTCGTTTACAACGAGTGCTTAATTTGGGTTGGCGACTACCTCGCATGGGCATTGCAATGCTAAACCAGGTTAAGCACTCGTCACAGACGAGCGCAAGTTGAGGGGTTTCGCACGCGTGCTTATCGTTTTTTCAAGCCCTCCCTCCCCCCTCCCAAGGGAGGGAATCGCACAGGCCGGCGCTTTTTTTAGGCGATTGCAAGCCCTACCTTTACTCATCCTCTTCTAACCTCTTCACAAACCTCCTCAACGTAGTTAACGGCCTGCCGGTTTCGGCTGAGATCTGTCGCAGGCTTTTGCCTTGACGATGCAGTTTCATAATGCGGTCCTCGGCACTTTTGCGTTGCTGATGGGTGATATGCAACAGGTGGTCTGTTTCGGGCGCATTGTCTGTAAACTCAAACTGCAAAAAATTATAGGGTTTAACTATCTGGCAAAGCTGCACATTATCTGCACCGTATTGCTGCTTGCCGCTTCGTTGTTTAATTTGTTTAAGATAACGCGTGTTTACCCTCGATTGGCTTTCGCCAATGGCAAAAGCGCTATCGGCAAAGTTGATGAGCATTTTGCTGCCTTGCAAATCGTTACGGGTAATTGGGTTTGATGGATTACGTTTTGGCGTGTGTGCCAATACCAGGATAGACAAGCCGTATTTATTTTTTAGCTTCTGCAGATCCTGCATCAGGTCAATAGCCGTCGCGCCGGCCTGTGTGCCCGTACGCAAACAGGTAATGTTATCAATGATCAGTATTTTGGCTCCACTGGTGATCAACATATTCTCCAGCGCGTTGCTGATATACTCGTAATGGCTGCTAAACTTATGTTCGCCCACGGCATCGGGATTAAAAACAACCCGGTAAAAGCTATCAGCAAATTGGTGCTTTCCGTGTATATGGCTTGTATAGCGCTGCGCGAATTGGCGGTCGTTAAGCTCGAGGTCAAAATATAACACGGTACGTGCCTTTGCATCGCTACTAAAACATGGGATAATTTCACCCCGACTAAGCGCGTCGCCAATTTGTACGGCCAGTATAGATTTGCCCACGTTGGTATCGGCAAAAAGTATGCAAAGTTCGCCCTCGTACCATAGGTCGCCAAATAACATTGGGGCTTCGGTTTGCCCGGTGGTGGTTTCCAGGAAATCGGCAGCAGGTTTAATAATGAACGCGTCCTTACTATCAGCCGGACTGCGTAATAATTTGTTGAGTTGCTGATCTTGCTTAGCGGTAAGCGGGCTGCGCGCAGCCGAACGGATCAGCTCTATTTCAAGCGGCCGCTCAAAATAATGGTGGGGTTTGTTGTACTGACTCATAAAATATGGGGAATGATGCAAGGTAGCACCATTTGCCCTTATTTATGGTGACACGAGTTTGTCAGTAGGGCAACAATTTAGTTCCCCTCTTGAGAGGGGGCGCGAAAGGCATGTGCGGCCGCAGGGGTGTGTTAAACAGGCGACAGGTCATGCAAAAAAGTGCGCCAACGGGTGCGCCACTTTTTGAAAGTGTAAACTATCAAATATTATAAATATTTCATAATCAACTATTTACAAAATAAACAGGGTGCGCCGCATTGCGCCGCTTTTTTGCGTAAAAATCTGAAAGTTAATTATTTACAAAAAATAGGTGCGCCACTTGCGCCACTTTAAAAGTGGCGCACCCTAACGCTATTTATGATCATTTGCTAAGACGGGTGTCACCCTGAGCTCCGTTGAAGGGTGAGCGCAGAGGCCTTTGCCCGCATGCTTCGACGGGGCTCAGCATGATAGGCCGGTAGGTCTACTTCTTCACCATTTTAAAGTGCTGGATACCCGCTTCCTCAAACTGAGGTCCGGTTTTTTCAAAGCCGAATTTAGCGTACAGGCCCATGGCTTCTATCTGGGCGTTGAGGTATATATATTCAGCATCAGCGGGTAGGTCGCTCAATACGGTTTGCACAACTTGTTGCGCAACGCCCATGCCTCTAAATTGCTTCAATACGGCGAAGCGTTCTAATTTATAACCTTTATCAGTTTGGCGCCAGCGGGCGGCACCGGCGGGTTCGCCGTCAACCGTAGCCAGGAAATGGGTTGATTCGTCTTCAAACTCCCACTCCAGTTCGGGCGGGCAATTCTGTTCGCCAACAAATACCTCGCGGCGTATGGCAAATACTTTCTCTAAACTTTCGGGATCACTTACTTTTTTTACTGCTATCTCTCTTTGCTTTTGCATCAACGTAGTGCTTGCTTGATTTATGACTATTGAGCTTAAAGTTATGATTTTCGGTGGCAGCGTCAATAGAGTGTGTGCAAAGAATATCATCCTCCTCCTCGGCCAGGTCTGACAGTTGTACGTAGAATTTGTGCAGCGAGTCCAGCTCTTCCTCGGTAAGGTCCTCAATATCAACCATGCGGTTGCTGGCACCCTGGTGCGAGGCCAATAGTTCGTTCAGTTTTAGGTGTACGGCCTTTGAATCCTTGTTCTGCGATTTCTGGATGAGGAACACCATCAGGAAGGTAATGATGGTAGTACCTGTATTGATAATAAGCTGCCAGGTGTCCGAGTAGTCGAAGATGGGTCCGGTAACTATCCAAACCAAAATAATGGTTATAGCTATACAAAATGCAGCCGAACTGCCCGTAGCATTGGTGGCCCAGTTAGCAAACTTCTCAAATAAATTCTTCTTTTTAGCCATAACGTCAATTTCATTTTTGTTGACTTTATAACTAAAAAAAAGCGCCAATGTTTTGCATTGGCGCTTTATATAAGTGGTTTAGCTAAGCTTACAATTTGTCTGTAGCGTTTAAGCAGTTCAGATCTTCAAAAGCAGCGGTTAAGCGCTTAACAAAGTTCTCTTCGCCTTTACGTAACCAAACACGTGGATCGTAATATTTTTTGTTTGGCGAATCAGCACCTTCAGGGTTACCAATCTGGTCTTGCAAATAAGCTTCTTTAGCCTGGTAGTAATCTTTAATACCTTCCCAGAAAGCCCATTGCATATCGGTATCAATGTTCATTTTGATAGCGCCGTAGCTGATAGCCTCGCGGATCTCTTCCTGGCTTGAACCCGAGCCACCGTGGAATACGAAGTTGATCGGTTTGTCGTCGGTTAAGTTAAATTTCTGCTTAACATACTCCTGTGAGTTATGCAGGATAACCGGTTGCAACTTAACGTTACCCGGTTTGTAAACGCCGTGCACGTTACCAAAAGCAGCAGCCACCGTGAAGCGTGGGCTAACTTTTAATAAATGCTCATATGAGTAAGAAACCTCTTCAGGCTGAGTATATAAACGTGAGCTGTCAACGTCGCTGTTATCAACGCCATCTTCCTCGCCACCGGTTACACCAAGCTCAATCTCTAAGGTCATGCCCATTTTGGCCATGCGCTTTAAGTATTCAGCAGATATTTCGATGTTTTCTTCTAATGATTCTTCCGAAAGATCAAGCATGTGTGAAGAGAACAATGGTTTGCCGGTTTCAGCAAAGAATTTCTCGCCATGATCTAACAGGCCGTCAATCCATGGTAATAATTTTTTGGCAGCGTGGTCTGTATGCAAAATAACCGCAACACCATAGTGCTCGGCCAATAAATGCACGTGCTTAGCACCAGATACCGCGCCTAAAATACAAGCTTGAAGTTTTGAGTTATCTAATGACTTACCCGCATAAAACTGCGCGCCGCCGTGCGATAATTGAATAATTACAGGAGAGTTTACCGCTTTTGCAGTCTCCATTACAGCGTTGATGGTGTTTGTACCAATAACGTTAACCGCAGGTAAAGCAAACTGGTGCTTTTTGGCGGCTTCAAATAGCTCCTGCACCTGATCGCCGTGCAGTACGCCTTTATAATTTTTTAAATCCATAGCCTAATTTTATGCGCCGAAGTTATAAAAATTTTACAGTTTTCTGTAAAAATAGACTAGTAAATGTCAAATACTTATTGCGCAGATCAGTCAAATAGCCAAAACTGAAAGCAAACCCGCATTTTTGAATGATTTTGCCCCTATTTGATATAATTTGTGGTGTATTTAGGCAATAATTGCATCAACAGCGCTTAAAACCCTATTTGACTGTTTAGGGTAGGTCTTAATTATATTTAGGGTAAGGCATTCGAAACTTTTTTCGTTTCTTTGCATTATCATTGAAAGAGCTAGACATAAATATGGCGTGGTTTAAACGTGAAACAAAAGGGATAATTACGACTACCGACGAGAAGAAAGAAGCACCCGATGGCATATGGAATAAGTGCCCTCAATGTAAAAAGCCCTTACACTACTCAGAGCAAGTCGAAAATCAATACGTTTGTCATTACTGCGGGTATCACCTGCGCATAGGTTCAAAAGAATACTTTTCTATCCTGTTTGATAATAATGAGTTTACCGAATTGTATGCCGACATGGTATCGGGCGACCCGCTGCAGTTTACCGACAGCAAAAAATACAGCGACAGGCTTAACGAAACCCAGTTTAAAACAGGGTTGAAAGATGCTATCCGTGCAGGCGTTGGTAAAATTAACGGCCAGGACCTCGTAGTTGCCTGTATGGATTTTAACTTCATAGGCGGATCGATGGGATCTGTAGTAGGAGAAAAGATTGCACGTTCTATCGATTACAGCATCAAACACAAAGTACCTTTCCTGATGATTTCAAAATCGGGCGGCGCGCGTATGATGGAAGCTGCATTCTCGTTAATGCAAATGGCTAAAACGTCGGCTAAGCTGGCATTACTGGGCCAGGCTAAAGTGCCATTCATATCATTATTAACAGACCCTACCACTGGCGGTGTAACTGCATCATACGCTATGCTGGGCGATATCAACATTGCCGAACCAGGCGCGCTGATAGGCTTTGCCGGCCCGAGGGTTATTAAAGAAACTATTAAAAAAGATCTGCCAAAAGGTTTCCAAACTGCTGAGTTTGTGCAGGAGCATGGTTTCCTAGACTTTATAGTCGATCGTCGTGAAATGAAAGACGAATTGGCTGCGTTTTTAAAAATGATGAAAAACTAGTTCATCATTAAACAATATATACAACAAAGGCTATCCATTTTGGATAGCCTTTGTTGTTTCACGAGCTTCACAGCTGGTTATAGCGTTCCGGGTTTGGCGCCGTCGATATACGGCATATCTTTTATGTAAACCGAGTGATCATTCGTTGATTTCCCCGCATAATCTTCATCATCACTCTCTTCAACATTATCATCATCTTCATAAGTATCGTCCTGATCGTCTTCGTTCAGATCATCATCGTCCCTGTTCAGATAATCATCCTCGTACGAATACCGCTCATCGCCTGTGCCGTAACTTGAGTCAAACCCATTAAAGTCATCCTGACCATCCTGGGTAAATTCGCTGTAGCTTCTCATGGTTCTTGTTTTTAGGTTTTTGTAAAGAGTGCTTTGGTAGCCCCCTTATACGTTATTAATTGATGATTTGTTATATCCCTTCTGTACCCGGCTCGTGATCTATCATACGACCGGTTGTTCTTCCATGCGGACGGCTTGAAAAGTCGGTTTTTGGATTGCCCACTTTTGGAAATTCGTGTTTATTTGGTGGCGTAACGTCATGCTGTTCGCTGTACGAACCCTGGTCGCCGCCATTGTGTTGTTGCTGCTCTTCCCTTTGGGAAGCATAACCTGCGCCTTCTTGCTCCGATCTTCTGTGTTTTGGATTTTCGTTAGGTCTGTTACCGTTTTCGGTATTTTGATTATTCGTTTCCATAGGTTTATTATTTAAATGTTAACTAAATAATAACGATAACCGTGCCAATATCGCTACAGGTTTTATGGTAATAAAAAAGGGCAACCCTTAATTTTAAGAATTGCCCTTTTTATAGGCTTTAGCAAAATTATTGTATAGCTAAGCGTTCACCGCAAATAACTCACGTACTTTATTTACTACGAAGTCGATCTCATCTTTGGTAGTATATTTTGAGAATGAGAACCTTACCGAAGGGCGCGTGCTGCTAGCGCCTATGGCAGTCAACACATGCGAACCAATATCCGTACCCGAACTACAGGCGCTACCGCCAGATGCCGAAATACCTGCAATATCAAGGTTAAACAGCAACATATCCGCCATTTCCATTTCGGGGAACGATACGTTTAACACCGTGTATAAGCTCTTATCCGCGTCAGTTTCGCCATTAAAAGCTACTCCGGGAACCTGTTGTTCCAGTTGAGCTTTCATGTAAGTTTTCAGTCCCTGTATGTGTGCCTTGTGTTGCTCCATTTCGGCATAAGCTATCTCCAGCGCCTTGGCCATACCTACAATGCCGTACAGGTTTTCGGTACCGCCACGCATGTTACGCTCCTGCGAACCGCCGTATATTAAAGGCTTAATTTTTATTTTATGGTTGATGTGCAAGAAGCCTACGCCCTTAGGTCCGTGGAATTTATGGGCCGCACAAACCAGGAAATGCACTTTTAACTTGCTCAGATCGTGCACGTAATGCCCCATGGTTTGTACCGTATCGCAATGAAAGATAGCGTTGTACTGCTCGCAAAGGTCGCCTACACGCTCAATATCGGTTAGCGTACCAATCTCATTGTTGGCATGCATTAACGATACAAAGCTACGCTCGTTATCCTGCAATAAAGTTTCAAGATGGCCATAATCCAAGCTCCCCTTAGCATCAACATCAACAAAGCTTAGCTTAATGGTGCCGGCCTTTTCCATGGCCTCAAGGGTGTGGATTACGGCGTGATGCTCTAAATGGGTAGTGATGGCGTGGGTAATACCATTATCAATAATACCGCAGCGTATAGCCGTATTATCAGCCTCGGTGCCGCTGCTGGTAAAAAATATTTCGGCCGGCGAAGTGTGCAGCAGGCCGGCTATGGTTTTGCGTGCCTTCTCAATTATAGTCCGCGATTCGCGCCCATGGGCGTGTATTGACGAAGGGTTACCAAAATTGTTCTCCATTACCGCACACATCACCTTCATTACTTCCGGATCAAGCGGCGTAGTAGCAGCATTGTCTAAATAAACACGCATCAGTTAATTATTTTAGGTTGGAATGAGTGATGGAGTGAATGTTCACTTCCAGCTATCATTCTAAAGTATCAGTTAATATATAAATATCCGGTTGAGCAGGGTAGTAAAATCTGGTCAACCCAATATTAAAAATGATTTTAAACTACCGAATTATAAACCAATCAATAATCCGACAATTCACTCAATCAATAATTATTTCAAAATTTCCTTTATATCCGCAATGATCTTATTCGCCAGATTATTAGCTACTGTTTCAGAATCACCTTCGGAATAAATACGGATAATAGGCTCTGTGTTAGAACGGCGCAAATGTACCCATTGTTTGTCAAATTCTATCTTCAGGCCGTCGATTGTTGAGTGTGGCTGATCTTTGTATTTAGCTTCAACCTTTAACAACAAGGCATCGATATCCATCTCGGGTGTTAAGGTTATTTTATTTTTTGAGATGAAATAGTTAGGGTACGAAGCACGCAATTGCGAAATGGATTTACCATAATTAGCCAGATGCGTTAAAAACAGGGCTATCCCGGCCAGTGCATCCCGACCGTAGTGTAACTCCGGGTAAATAACACCACCATTACCTTCGCCGCCTATTACCGCGCCTACTTCTTTCATTTTGTTTACCACGTTAACCTCGCCTACGGCAGCAGCATGATATTCGCCACCGGCTTGCTCGGTAACATCGCGCAGGGCGCGGGTTGATGACAGGTTTGATACGGTATTACCCTTATTGTTTTTCAATATATAATCAGCAACGGCAACTAAGGTATACTCTTCGCCAAACATACTGCCATCTTCGCAAACAAAGCAAAGGCGGTCAACATCCGGGTCAACAGCTATACCAAGGTTGGCATTTTTGCTCGTCACTTCTTTTGATAGCGCGACCAGGTTTTCAGGCAATGGCTCCGGGTTATGCGGAAACTCGCCATCGGGCTCGCAATACAGTTTATGTACGGTTTTAACACCCAAGGCATCTAATAAAGCCGGTACAAAAATGCCGCCTGTTGAGTTTACACAATCAATAACTACTTTAAAGTTTGCAGCAGCAATTGCTTTAACATCAACCAATGGCAAAGCTAATATCTGGTCAATGTGTTTCTGCAGGTAGCTATCGTCATAGGTAACTTTACCTAATGAGTTAACTTCGGCGTAAGTAAAATCACTGTTCTCAGCAATTTCTAAAACTTCTTTACCATCTGTATCGCTAATAAATTCGCCATCGGCGTTAAGTAATTTTAGCGCATTCCATTGTTTTGGGTTGTGGCTGGCGGTTAGGATTACACCTCCCGCGGCTTTCTCTAATGGTACGGCTACTTCAACAGTAGGTGTGGTTGAAAGGCCGATATCAACCACATCAATACCTAAACCTTGCAGGGTGCCTACTACGATGTTGTTAACCATGCTGCCCGATATACGCGCATCTCTGCCAACAACTATTTTTTTAATACCGCTTTTTTTAACTGCCCAGGCGCCATAGGCCGAGGTAAATTTAACGATATCTAATGGGGTTAAACCATCGCCCGCGGCACCACCAATGGTACCGCGTATGCCCGAAATTGATTTTATGAGTGTCAAAACTTTTTCAAAGATTAATGCCGGTAAAAATACAGATATTAAGTGAAGGTTTGATAAAATTGAGTATGAATATTGTAAACTTAATACATATGTATTATTAGTTTGTATTAATATTTAATACCGTCGAAGTCTTAAAATACCGCACATTTCTTCAACCTGTTTTTTTGGTTACTTTTGTGTTAGCACGAAAAATAACGCAGCACATGCCCGACTACCTTTTGCAGCTTGACAGGCAATTATTTTACTTTATAAACCACGACCTGGGCAACGCTTTTTTTGATGTGCTGATGCCCATGTTGCGTGATCGCCTCGTATGGATACCTGTTTACATTTTCATTTTTGTTTTTTGCCTTTGGCGATATAAAAAGCAAGGCATTATCATCATAGCACTATTGGCTTTAACCTTTGGCGTAGCCGATTTTGGAAGCGCCAGTATCATCAAACCCACTTACAAACGGCTGCGCCCTTGCAATGAGCCGGCGCTGACTCAAACCGTTGTAAGCCGTGTACCCTGCGGAACCGGCTACAGTTTTCCCTCCAGCCACGCCAGCGACCATTTCGCTATATCGGTGTTTTTGAGCATGGTGTTTTACAAACGATACCCATGGGTGCTGCCGGCTACCCTATTATGGGCTTTTAGCGTATCTTTTGCGCAGGTGTATGTTGGGGTTCACTATCCGGTTGATGTAACCGTAGGCGCCTTGTATGGCAGTTTGGTTGGTTTTCTTTTTGGTTGGTTATTTTGGAAAAATCAACGACAACTGGCTGCTTAGTTGTCGCATATCGCCCCTTATATTGTCTTAAGTCCCCCTGCGTAATGTTGGCTCATCCAGCTAATTTTGATCTGTATCAAATTACTACCGCGCTATGGAAACTATTCAATTAGATAAAGACATCACCGTATTTTACGTTACCGCCAAATCATTCCCCGATGGCGTAATGCAGGCTCACCAAAGTTTACATGCTTTGATCCCTTTTTCGACAGAACGCAGATATTTCGGTTTATCGCGCCCCGAAGATGAAAGCGGTAAGATCATTTATCGCGCCGCTGCCGAAGAAATGGAATCAGGCGAAGCCGAAAAGCTGAAACTGGATACTATCGTTATAAAAAAAGGTGATTATCTAAACATCAATATTCATAATTATATGAAGGATGTAAAGGCTATAGGCGAGGCGTTTCAACAATTAATAGAACAGCCTGATATTGACTCTGAAGGTTATTGCGTAGAATTATACGTGAGCGATAAAGATGTGCAGTGTATGGTGCGGCTGGCGGATTAGAGGACTTTGCGCCAATGTTTCGACGGAGCTCAGCATGATACCCTGTTTTAACCTCTCAGCTTATCCAACAGATCGCTTAGCATACCGGCTTCTTCTTCGGTAAGGTTGTTTTTCAGGAAATCTTTGGTTTTAAACTCCGCATCCATGGTGGCCAATACTTCAAGACCTTTGTCGCTAATACGGATGTCGACAGCGCGCCTGTCTTTATTATTGGTGCAGCGGCTTATCAGCTCTTTTTGTACCAGGCGGTCAACAATGCGCGATGCATCGCTCATTTTGTCAACCATGCGCTCTTTAAGCAGGTTTACGGTAGCCGGTTTTGGGTACTGGCCGCGCAGTATACGCAGTATATTAAATTGCTGACGCGTTAAATTATGCTTACCGAAATGACAACGCAGGGTATTATTTAGCCAACCTTCGGTATAGGCTATGTTAACAACTGCCTTATGGTAGTTGTCTTCAAATTTGGAGCTTTGTATTTCGTCGTCTATACGCATACGTGGTACATGCAATGTTACAAATATGTTATTTTTTTATCGAAATATTATCATCCTCGTCTTTTCCAAATTTCCAGGGGCAGTGCAGGCATTTGTTTTGGCAGCAGTAGCCGCGTTTTAGGTGATAAGCTTCGGTGAAAACAAAATTACCATCCTCGTTTACGTAATAGTCCTCACCTTCCTGCAACATACTAGTTCAGTATTTTTACTACAATATCTTTTAAATGGGCCTGCAGGTGTCTGCCTTCGCCATGCAGGGTCCATACCTGTTGTGGTTTAACTTTCTCTATGGCTTGTAAAATATCATTCCAGTCGGCATGGTCTGATATAAACAAAGTATCTTCTTTATTTACCTGCAAATTTTTCCAGCCCGAAGCAAATAGCCGTTTTACCCCAACCGCTTTTATATAGCTATTAAAGGTAAACGGCGGGACAATGTAAACAAACTCTTCCTGCGTTTTCATCAGTTTACGGCCATACATTTGATAGCTACCCAAAGCAAAACCAGCTTTCTCGTAAATAACATTCATGGGCATAATGCGGTGATGCATCAGTATTTTTTTTTGTGGAGCGTGATCATTGATCATACGTACCAGCCGCTGGCTTTTGCCCATGCCATAGGCACCCAATAAAATATTGCTTTTAATGTTATTCAGCTTTTGTATTTCGGCCACCGGGTCGGGATGGATGATGTTGGGATCGGCAAAGGTACTTTCGGTTATCAGTACATCGGCGTTAACCCATTCCAAAGGTTCGCAGGTGGTGTCGGGCTGTAGTTTATAATCGCCGGTGTACAGGTATTTTATGCCCTGGTATTCCATCAATATCATAGCAGAGCCTAACATATGCCCTGCCGGGACAAAGGTAAATTTGATGCCACGTAAAGAAAAAGGCTTACTATAGTCGGCAATATGGAAGGTTTGCGCCGCGTATCGTGCATAGCGCAACACCATAAACGTTTGTGTATGCTTAGTACAATACACATCGCGATTACCGCTAACGGCATGATCCGCATGTGCATGGGATATAACGGCGGTTTGCACCGGTTGCTGTGGATCAAGGTAAAAATCTCCGTATTTACAGTAGATACCGTTGGCATTGATCGCCAAAAAATCATCCAATATCATATTAAACGCCGGCCAGTTGTAAAAAGGTGTGGTGCAGGGCTAACACCTGTGGTATTACCAATTGTTTATCATCGTTAGCAACCTGGTAGTCGGCCAGTTCTTTCTTCTTCTCTTCGGTAAACTGGCGCGCCTCACGGGCCTCCACATCGGCACGACTTATTTTATCGCGTTTCATTACACGTGCAAGTCGTGTTTCTAAAGGGGCGGTAACCAAAAGGGAATAGTCGCACATTTTGTAGGATGAACTTTCAAACAGTATGGCCGCCTCCTTCATCACGTAGGGGTGATCTTGCTTGCCTTCGGCCCAAACCTCAAAAGCCCTGAAAACGGCGGGATGCACCAGGCTGTTAAGTTTAGTCAATTCGGCATCATTATTAAAAACTATGTTGGCTATGTATTTACGGTTAAGCTCGTTGTTGATGTACGCCTCGTCGCCAAAAGCGTTTTTTACTCCGGCAACCAGTTCGGCATCGGTGGTCATTACCGCCTTAGCCGCCGCATCAGCATAAAAAACCGGCACGCCTAGTAGCTCAAACATGCTGCACACGGTGGTTTTGCCACTGCCTATGTTACCTGTTATACCTATTTTGAGCATTATTTTTTAATGATGAAGTCAATATTCTGCGGCTCTATCTTTACAATTTTGCACCAGCCGGGCATATTGGTTATTTTGACAGGCAGGTTGGTGTACCCATATCTGCGCCACAGATCTAAACTTGCCCTGGCCTCAAAAAGGTCTTCGTTTATATCATTATAGCGACCCAGCGAGGTGGTAAATGTAACTTTAACCTTTTGCGGGAATATCTTCACGTTAAAATATTCGTGGTTATCGATCAGTTTAACAGGAACCTCAAGCGCTTTTTCGGTAAACTCATCAACAGGCACCCTTACGCGCACGCTTTTGGGATAAATGCTGATATTTCCTTCGGTAGATGGCTTAAGGGGGATAGTGGTCACCACCGCTTCGTTTACATCCCTGGCCACAACCGAATCGGTATACCAGGCCTTTATTTTATCAATGCGGCTGCTTGGCCCGCTAACCGTTACATATGATGGCTTGATCACTACCTTACCCGATTGCCCAAATTGCTGCTGGTACTGTATATCGCTGTTAAGCTGTACCGGCACGCGGCGCACACTGCGGTTTGAAAAATCAAAGTACAGCGTATCCGGGTCAAAAGCCACGATAGGGTATGTAAAAGGCTTATCGGCATTGATCTGGTTTAGCTGGCGGTGTAAAGCCAGGTATGACCGGTGCTCCAGTTCGCTCAGGTCAATGCTGATGATTTTGTTCTCATCATTCATTTTAGATAACAACATTTGCCAGCCTGTGCCCCGTACCGTAACGTCAATCGTATCCGATTGCAAAGGATGAAAAGCCCGCCGCAACGGCGCGTTTTTAAACCTTACTATTTCTTTAATGGTATAGGTATAAGGGCTAGACAATGACACTACTATCCAGGCGCCAAAAGCGAGTAACAGACAGGTAAAAAATACCGATATCCGCCTGCGTTCTGTAACCGATAGTTTGAGTATTGCCATACTGAGGTTAAAGGTAAACTAAAAGCTTTTAAAAGCTAAAAGCCGAAAGTACAAAGCTAAACACCATTTGTGTGGTTTTAGCTTTATTCTTTCAGCTTTCGGCGTTAAGCTTGTGCTTTATTTATTTAGCCGGTGCGTTTAGCGCTTTGGTAGCATCTAAAGAGATAGCCGATTTATCAAAACGTATTTTGCCACCACCTTCGGTTTCAATTACAAGTGTAGCTTCGGCAACTTCAACAATTTTGCCGTGTATGCCTGCTGTTGTTATTACTTTATCGCCTTTTTTAAGTTCGTCGGCTAATTTTTTTTGCTCTTTTTGCTTTTTTATTTGCGGGCGGATCATGAAGAAATAAGCGACCAGGATGATCAATCCCATCATGATAAATTGCGGATTAATGCCGCCTATTGTTTGGCCCTGTAGTAAAATTGTTGATATCATTTTTTGAAAATTATTTTTTTGCTAATACTTCGCCTATTAAACGTACTACCGTTTGCGGCGGGTTCATGTTGGTAGTAATGGTAATCATTTTGTCTTGCAAACCTACTTTGCCTGCTGTGTTAAATACCACGTCAATGGCGCCTTCTTTACCCGGTAATACCGGTTCTTTAGGCCATTTAGGTATGGTACAACCGCATGATGCTGTGGCATTACTGATGATTACCGGCGATTTGCCAATGTTCTTAAATTTAAACTGGTAAACAACCGAGTCGCCATCGGTAACTTTACCAAAGTCATGCGTTTCGTGCTCAAACTTTAAAAAAGGTTCGTCACCATAATAAGCAGGAGCACTTTCTGTTGTATCGGTAGTTTTCGCTTCCTTTTTATCAGCCTGGTTACAGGCTGTAGCTAACATACCTGCGGCTATGCAGGCCAAAAACAGTTTTTTCATTCGGGTTTATTCTATTAATCCTCTTCCTATTTTCTTGATCTTTTTCTCGGCTTTAAGCTCGGCCAAAATCTTGTCTAAGATACCGTTTATAAACGAATTACTTTTAGGCGTACTAAATTCCTTCGATATCTCCAGGTACTCGTTAATAGTAACCTTAACCGGTATTGATGAGAAGTTGATAAACTCGGCTATAGCCATTTTCATCAGCAAAGTATCCATCATGGCAATACGCTCGGGCTCCCAGTTTTGGGTTTTCTCGCTTATCATTTCCTGGTAATCCTTGTTGTAACGGATAGTGGTTTCCAAAAGCGTGATAATAAACTCACGGTCTTCATCCCAGTTGCCGGTTACTTCGGCCAGTACATTTTTCTGGTAGTTATCCTCGTTAGAGAAGTTTTTGAATGTTTTAGCTATCAAAGCCTGTAGCACATCCTTATCCACCGGCCAAAAAATAAACATATCCTCAAACACCTGCTCGGCAAGTGATGATTTCAGTATAACTTTCTTGAAAATGAATTTGATGATGTCTTTATCCGTTTGGATGGTGTCGCCGGTTTTGGCCAGGTAATCGGCATACTCAGGCGAGTTTTTAAGCGTGGTGAATAGTCCCTTTACCAATTCAGGATCAAAGCTCCATTCAACTTTGTATTTCTTAACGCCCTGGTTAAATTCCTTGTTTTCCTGTAGCGATAAGTAAAAACGGTTGCTTAAAATTTTAAGGTTGGCGTTCAGGTCATCAGCAGTAGGGAGGTGCTTGGCGGCACGTTCGTTAGCGTCATTTTCGGCATAGCTAACAATTTCTGATATTAACGATAGCATCCAGATATACATTTCGTATACCTTATCAATGCTTTGTAATAAGTTTTTTTCGTGTTGTTTGATGTTGCTTGCATCGGTTTGGTAATACCCATACAACGATTGTAATACTTTTACCCTAAGGTGCCTTCTGTTTAACATTGTGTAAGAACGATTTAGGACGAGTCCTGTTTGTACTAATTATTAATATGATGATTTTACTTTATTGATATCTGCAATACGCTTTTCAACAATTTTGTTGGCAGCTTGTATTGTAGGTATGTTTTCGGCTTTTGATAGTTTTAAAACGTTGCGTGTAGCTTCGTAAATATTTTCAGTCAGCTGTAATGATCTTTTTTTATTGAAACCCATTAACTCCGAATAGCAGTTAATTACGCCACCGGCATTAATAACGTAATCCGGGGCAAATAAGATGCCTTTGTCCAATAATAATTGTCCATGTTCGGTTTCGTCTGCTAATTGATTATTGGCAGATCCGGCTATGATGGCGCATTTAAGCTTGTTGATGGTTTGCGTATTTACCGTACCACCCAAAGCGCATGGCGAATAAATATCGGCATCAATATCAAAAATACTATTGTTTGATACGGCTTGCGCACCGTATTTTTTGGATACCTGCCCTGCCCTGTCTTCGTTAATATCGCTGATGTAAACTTTCACATTCTCATCGCGCAGCAATTTGACCAGGTGCTCGCCCACGTGGCCGATGCCCTGCACAATTACCGAACGTCCCGCCAGGCTATCATTACCAAACAGATCTTTTACGGATGCTTTAATACCCATAAACACGCCCATGGCCGCAATTGGTGCGGGGTCGCCGCTGCCGCCCATTACTTCTGGCAGACCGGCCACATGTTCGGTTTCCATGCGGATGTATTCCATATCGCGCGGGTTGGTACCTACATCTTCGCCTGCTATAAACTCGCCGTTCTGGTTTTTTACAAAACGGCCAAATTTGCGTAATAAAGCTTCTGTTTTGTCGCGCCGCGAATCACCGATAATAACTGCGCTGCCACCGCCCAGGTTAAGGCCTGATATCGCCGCCTTATAGGTCATGCTTTTTGAAAGACGCAAAACATCCTCCAAAGCATCCTCCTCGGTTTTGTATGACCACATGCGTACGCCGCCTAGCGCGGGGCCTAATGTAGTATCATGAATAGCGATGATTGCCTTTAAACCCGTATCAGGATCACTGCAGAACACAACTTTTTTGTGTCCGTATGCCTCAAGCTTATTAAAAATAGATCCGGTAGCTTCGTTTGCTGGCATATATCAGTAGTGTTAACAGGCGCAACAAAAGTAGATGTTTTTTTTAATGACGCAAAGGTTTTCGCCACAGAAATGATACAAGCAACACGCCCGTAGCAATTTGCATTGCACATTGGCATACTTAAACCCTTATATTTGGCTTAATGAGCCTGATTTTAGAAACCGAAAGACTAACCATACGAGAGTTTTTACCCGAAGAACTGGAAACCTATTTACAGCATTTCGCAGATGAAAGGGTAACATTACACCTCCCCAAACGCGGCCGCGAGGAACGGATCACCATTTATAACAATGCTTTAAAAAACTATGCCGAAACCAAAACGTACGGCATATGGGGCATGTTTGATAAAAACAACGGCTACTTTATAGGTAGTTGTTTATTGCGACCATATGATGACGAAGCCGGGGTGCTTGAATTAGGTTACAGTATGGATCATGCCTACTGGGGCAAGGGCCTGGCTACCGAAATGGCAAAAGCTGTAATAGCACATGGCATGGCCGATGATGAAATTAAAGAGGTGGTTGCCGTAACTACTTTGGATAACGTGGCATCGCAAAACGTGATCCTAAAATCGGGTTTGATTCGGGTTGATGATATTGTCCGTGGAGAGGAAACGCTGGCCTGCTTCAGGATGAGCCCACCTTCACATTAATTTGAAAAGCCGACGCATTACCGTACTTTTGGGTTCCACCATATATGAAAGACCTCGCGTACCTCAATAAATTCTTCTACAAATACCGCTGGCGATTGATACCGGGAATACTATTCGTAGTTATCTCTAATATATTCAGCGTATTGCCCGCGCAGGTTATCCGCATAGCGTTTGATTTGGTTACCGAAAACATTGGCGTATACCAGCTATTTTCGGGCTTCGACAGGCAACAACTGATTTATGAAATATTTGGCTCAAGCCTGTTGTTATTTGGCGCTTTAGTGTTGGTTTTAGCACTTGTACGTGGCCTGTTTTTATTTTTTATGCGACAAACCATTATCCTCATGTCGCGCCATATTGAGTTTGATCTAAAAAACGAGATCTATAATCATTACCAGGTATTATCATTAGCTTTTTACCGCCGTCATAATACCGGCGACCTGATGAACCGCGCTACCGAAGACGTGAGCCGTGTGCGCATGTACCTGGGGCCGGGTATTATGTATACCATTAATACCGTGGTGCTTTTTGTTTTGGTGATATATGCCATGCTTACAGTTAATGTGCGTTTAGCCGCTTATTCCGTACTTCCGCTGCCTATTTTAGCGGTGCTGATCTACTACGTAAACAACGTCATCAATTTCCGCAGCGAAAAGATACAGGAGCGGTTATCTGGTTTGTCAAGCTTTGTACAGGAGAACTTCTCGGGCATACGCATCATGAAATCATACGTACGCGAAGGGTTTGTGCGCAAACGTTTTGCTGCCGAAAGCGAGGATTACAAAACCCATTCTATGGAACTGGTAAAGGTGCAGGCCGCTTTTTTCCCGGTTATGCTGTTACTGGTGGGTATAAGCAACGTTATTGTTATTT
Source organism: Mucilaginibacter sp. A3364 (assembly GCF_059690715.1). Classification (NCBI taxonomy): domain Bacteria; kingdom Pseudomonadati; phylum Bacteroidota; class Sphingobacteriia; order Sphingobacteriales; family Sphingobacteriaceae; genus Mucilaginibacter; species Mucilaginibacter sp. A3364. Next base: position 963,616 of record NZ_JCAWED010000001.1, on the reverse strand, counting down.
ATATAGGTGGTATTGAGGTGATGAAAGGCAATATCACAGCGGGTAACATTGCCGAGTTTGTGGTTTATCTCAGTCAGCTTACCTTCCCGGTGATGGCCTTAGGTTGGGTAACATCGCTTATTCAACGCGCCGCAGCATCGCAAAAGCGCATTAACGAGTTTTTGCACCAGGAGCCCGAGATCAAATCGCCGGATGTGCCTAAGCGTGTTATCAATGGCGCTATCGAATTTAATAATGTATCCTTTATTTATCCCGACACGGGCATAGAAGCCTTAAAAAACGTATCCTTTACGGCGCAGCCCGGGCAAATGGTGGCTATTATAGGGCGTACAGGTTCGGGCAAATCAACCATTGCTAATTTGCTGCTGCGGATGTATGATACTACCGGCGGCGAGGTTTTAATTGACAACGAACCGGTAAAACAACTAAACCTGGAAGGTTTTAGGGCACAGGTGGGTTTTGTACCGCAGGAAGTATTTTTATTTTCGGATACCATCGCCCACAACATAGCCTTTGCTGCCGACGAGCTGGATATGGCCAAAGTTGAGCAAGCTGCAAAAGATGCTGCGGTTTATAAAAACATCATGGAGCTGGAAAAAGGCTTTGATACTTTGATAGGCGAGCGTGGCATCACCCTATCCGGCGGGCAAAAGCAGCGCGTATCCATAGCCAGGGCATTGGCCAAGCACCCGCAAATATTGATATTTGACGATTGTCTTTCGGCAGTTGATACCCGTACCGAAGAAGAAATATTAAATAACCTTGGACAGGTTATGCAAGGTAAAACCAATATTATTATCGCGCACCGCATATCAACCATAAAAAATGCTGATAAGATATTGGTGATGGATGCCGGCGAAATCATAGAACAAGGCACTCATACGCAGTTAATGCAGCGTAAAGGCACTTATTTTGAGCTTTACGAAAAGCAATTGCTGGAAGAAGAAACCCCGCAGCTGTAAGTTGTTAACATTTATATAGTTAAATGGCCTAAATTTTTCAATATTATTGGTATTAATACTTGTACTTTGAAAAATTATTTATATTTATGCCTAACAAAACTAAACTACAACACTAATTTAACATGGGAGATTTCGACAATAGAGAGCGCGAAGAGGTTTTTTCAAAGAAGGTAAGGGCGGGAAAGAGGACTTATTTTTTTGATGTAAAGGCAACCAGATCTAACGATTATTATATTACAATAACCGAAAGCAAGAAAAGATTAGAGGATGGCGTTTTCATCAAACACAAAATTTTCCTGTATAAAGAAGACTTTGAAAAATTTATAGAAGGCCTTAACGGAACTATTGAATACATTAAAGATCACCAGGAAGTTGTAGAAAAACGTTACGAATACAGCGATGCGCCGGAAACGGCCAAAGCTTCTGCCGACGAGGATTTCTCGTTCGACAACTTATAATCAGTATAACCAAAACCAACTATAAACCAAAAATGAGAAAACCCTGCCGCCTGGCAGGGTTTCTTTGTTTATAGACTATCTGTTAAGCCAAAAAGTTTTGCATATTCATCAACGCAATGCTGAAGTAAATAATAAGCCCGGTAACGTCAACCAATGTAGCTACAAACGGTGCAGATGATGTTGCAGGGTCGGCACCAAGTTTCTTTAACAAAAGCGGCAGCATAGAGCCTGCCAACGAGCCCCACAATACAACACCTATCAATGAAAAACCTACCGTAAAGGCTACCTGCAGCCAATGCGGGCCGTATACAGTACTAAACTCGCTCCATATCGCTATTCGCAAAAAACCTATTATACCTAAGGTAAGGCCCAGCATAAGGCCTGATACAATTTCGCGGCGCATTACGGTCCACCAGTCGGCCAGGGTAACTTCGCCCAGGGCCATAGCCTGTATAATAAGCGTTGACGCCTGCGAACCGCTGTTGCCACCGCTAGAGATGATCAAAGGGATAAATAAGGCTAATACAACAGCCTTCTCTATCTCGGTTTGAAAAAAGCCCATGGCCGTTGCGGTAAGCATTTCGCCAAAAAGCAATAACACTAGCCACCCAACACGCTTTTTAACCAGTTTAAAAATATTGATATCCAGATAAGGCTCATCCAAAGCTTCGGTACCACCTATCTTTTGGATATCCTCGGTATATTCTTCGTTAGCTATCCAAAGTATATCATCCACGGTTACTATGCCCAGCAATATGTTCTCGTCGTCGGTAACCGGCAAAGCGGTGCGGTTATTCATCCTGAATACATTAATGGCTTCCTCCTGGGGGTCGGTTGCTTTAAGTGCTATAAGCCTGCCGTCCATGAGTTGGCTCACTTTAGTATCCGGGTCAACCAGTAATATCTCGCGTATGCGGATGTCATCCAGCAAAACACCTTTATCGCCCAATACATAGATCACATCAATGGTTTCGGAGTTTTTACCAAACTGGCGAATGTGTGAAAGCACACGGTTAACGTCCCAGCTTTTTTTAACGGCGATATAGTCGGGCGTCATTAACCGGCCAACGCTATATTCGTCATAGCCTAAAAGGGCAAGGGCCTCTTTCCTATCGGGCGCGGATAACAGCAGAATCATTTTCTTTACCACATCACCATGCAGTTCGGCAAAAAAAGCGGTACGGTCATCCGGCGGAAGTTCGTTAATGATCTCCGCTATTTTTTTACCCGAAAGTTTTTTGATGATACGCTCCTGCGTAGGGAAATCTAATATGCGGAACACATTTACCGCACGATTAAGCGAGAGCACTTCGATAAACCTGGGGCCATATTCCGGAAGCTCGTCTATCAGCTCTTCAACGTCTGATATATTAAGGTTGTTAAGATACTCCTGTAATTGCGGCTCGTTTTTTTGCTCAAGCAACAACTCTATTTGTTCAACCATTTCTTCCATATTATGTGCCGCTTGTTACATGGGTTTACCGTTCGTGTTTGATAGCTGCAAAAGTCGTTTATTTTTTCAAATTATCGGGCAGTAATTTATGTTATCTTTGCGCTTTTTAAAGAGATAAGAATCAAGAGCCAAGAACCAAGACATCTTGACTCCTGGTTCTTGGCTCTTGACTTTTAAATAAAATATATGGCTTTACAATGTGGTATAGTAGGTTTGCCAAACGTGGGTAAATCAACTCTTTTTAACTGTTTATCAAACGCTAAGGCGCAGGCGGCTAACTTCCCGTTTTGTACCATTGAGCCAAACGTGGGCGTAATTACCGTGCCTGATGAAAGGCTTACCAAACTGGTTGAAATAGTTCAGCCAAAATCCATCGTACCAAACACCATCGAGATAGTTGACATTGCCGGCCTTGTTAAAGGTGCCAGCAAAGGCGAAGGCCTGGGCAACCAGTTTTTGGGTAACATACGTGCCACTAACGCTATTTTGCACGTGTTGCGTTGCTTTGATAATGATAACGTGATACATGTTGACGGCAGCGTTGACCCTATCCGTGATAAAGAGATCATAGACACCGAGCTACAGTTAAAAGACCTGGAGAGTATCGAGAAAAAGATACAAAAAGTTGAAAAAATGGCCAAAACCGGTGGCGACAAAGAGGCTAAAAAAACCTTTGAAGTATTAACCGTATACCGCGAGCATTTACTGGCCGGCAAATCTGCCCGTACGGCTAACATGCCCGAGGAAGATAAAGAATATATAGCCGACTTATGGCTGTTGACCGCTAAGCCGGTGCTTTACATCTGTAATGTTGACGAAAGCTCTGTGAATACAGGCAACGCTTACGTAGAAAAAGTAAAAGCTGTAGCTAAAGAAGAAAATGCAGGCGTACTGGTAATATCGGCACAAATTGAAGCTGAAATTTCAGAGCTGGAATCATTTGAAGAGCGTGAAATGTTTTTGAACGATCTGGGTTTAACCGAGTCGGGCGTTAACAAGCTGATCAAAGAAGCTTATAAACTACTTAACTTGGCTACCTATTTCACTGCTGGTGTACAAGAGGTACGTGCCTGGACAATTACACAAGGCTTTACTGCACCCCAAGCGGCAGGCGTTATTCATACCGATTTTGAAAAAGGCTTTATCCGTGCCGAGGTGATTAAATATGTAGATTTTGTGAAATACAACGGATCAGAAGCTGCCATTAAAGAAGCCGGTAAAATGGGCGTTGAAGGCAAGGGCTATATTGTTGAGGACGGTGATATTATGCACTTCCGTTTTAACGTATAGTTTTTTTAGAACCAAGAATCAAGAGCCAGGAATCAAGATGTATTATCTTAGTTCCTGGCTCTTTTATGCATGCAAAATCAGTCTTAACTCTTGGTTCTTGGTTCTTGGCTCTTCTTTAAAGTGATCACCGTTATCTCCGGCCATATCCCTACCCTGCCTTTAAGGCCCAAAAAACCGAAGCCACGATTTACATACAGGTATCTATCCTTTTGCTTGTATAAGCCGGCCCATTGTTTGTAAACGTATTTAATGGGGCTCCACTTAAAGCCGAATAATTCAATACCAAACTGTGCGCCGTGGGTATGGCCTGACAGGGTTAAATGGATATGTTTTAAATTATTCAGAGTGACAGCTTCCCAATGTGACGGATCGTGCGACATCAATATTTTCACTTGGCTATCATTAACGCTGGCGATGGCTTTTTCCAGGTCGCCGTATTGGTGGAAGCCGCCTTTGCCCCAGTTCTCTACGCCAATTAGCGTGATAGATTGACCATCTTTTTTTATTTCGATAGCTTCATCCAGTAACAAACGGAAACCTATTTTACCATGTACCGCTTTCAGATCGGCCAGGTTTGCAGCTTTTTCGGCGGTGCTTGACCAGGTGGTGTAATCGCCGTAATCATGATTGCCTAATACCGAATATTTGCCCATTGGTGCCGCTAATCGCGCGAAGGTAGATATCCATGGGGTCATTTCTTCGACTTTGTTATTTACCAGGTCGCCGGTGAATAATATTACATCACTTTTTTGCGCATTAACCATGTCAATGCCTTTGTTTAGTCCATCAGCATCGTTAAAACTGCCGGCATGAATGTCTGACAGTTGGGTTAACGTAAAACCGTCAAAAGCTTCGGGCAGGTCGTCAAAATACAGGGTTTCTTTATGAACACGATAGTAGTGCCTGCCGCGCGTAAGGCCGAATATCAAACCCAATAAAGGCACAAGCGCCACCAATAAAGCCAGCTGACTTACCCAAACAGCATGCGGCGGCATACCCCTGAATAAACGGGTAGCGTCTTCTATCAACAAAACAGGTGTGCCCACTATTTTAGGCACGGCCGATATCAGCATTAATGACATAAGCCATGATAATGTTTTGGGTGCGCTTCCGCGCTTCCGGGCAAAAATGGTAAATACAACGCCGGCCAGCAGCAGCATATCGGCAAACCAATAGGCCAGGTACCAAAGTTTGTTGGTGGTTAGTGTTTCAACAGCGTTAAAAAAATAGAAATCGGCAAACAGCCAAAGTATAATAATGTACAGAACTCTTCTTTTCATCGTATAGAGGTAGACGACTGAGCCATTAAAATATTTTATGAACGGTACATTTTATCATGCAATTTGTAAAGCAAATATTAAACTGCTAAGGTAACAAGGGTTAAATCAATTTTATATATTTGTGGCAATGCTTCCGTAGTTCAATGGATAGAATTATGGTTTCCGGTACTAAAAATTAAATACATCAAATAATTGATAATCAGATTTTTAGAAATATAATTTAAAACATTTGTAAAACATTAGGAATATTCACAACAGATTGATTACCAACATTTTAAACAAATAAATCAATAATATTTTCAACCATCGATTTAATTTCTTTAGAAGACAAATCACACGTTGATCATTGTATATAAAGGTCGAAAAACAATTAGCTCCCGTAGTTCAATGGATAGAATTTGCGGTTCCGGTCCGTAAGATAGGGGTTCGAATCCCTTCGGGAGCACTTAGAGAGATAAACTTTTGCTTATCTCCATTTTTATTTCTAATCTGTCACCTAAATCTACTTTACGCTTTATAGTTCTACAATGGTAATATCCTGAACGTTTTTCATCAATACTTTAATAATTACTTAAAGGAAATTTCAATACAAACGTGGTTCCTACGTTTTCCTTACTTGAAAAATGGATTACCCCGTTCATTTTCTCTACATATAGTTTTACGATATGTAAACCAAGACCAGTACCCTCAACATCTAATGTATTGCCTGCACGAAAGAAAGCATCGAATAATTTTGATTGATCATCATCGGGTATTCCAATGCCGTTATCCGCTACAGTGATTATACAACTGTTTACTGTAATTTCTATAACTAATTTAACCAAGCTATCCTCTCCGGAATATTTAATAGCATTTGATATAAGGTTTATCAAAACATGTTGAATCATACTACTGTCTAATACTACGCAGCCGGTAATTCCTTTCACTTCAAAATCAATCTTTTGCCCATGTTTAAGATGTAATGTCATTCCATCAATAACATCTTCACATAGTATTCTCAGATCAAACTCTCTATAAACAGGCTTAACCTGACCGTTTTCAATTCGTTCGATCGATAAAAACTCATTTAAAGTGTCAGTCAGGTTTTTTACAGAATGCTTTATTTTATTTAGATGATTGAAAATTCTTTGCTTATCAAGTTTGTCAAAGTAATGCTCTATAAGTGATGCCGATAATTGTATTGCGCTTAAAGGTGTTCTAAATTCATGCGAAGCGATAGACACGAAACGAGTCTTAAGTTTATTGATCTCTTTTTCTTTTTGAAATGAAATACTAACCTCATCTTTTGCCTGCTCAAGGGTTTTTATAACACTTTGCAGAAAATCGGTTCGTTCGGCTACAATCATTTCTAATTCATTTGCATGCTCCTTTAATTGCTGCTCCGCTTGTTTCTCTACACTCAGATCATGTAATATGCCTGCATAAATAGTTTTATCATTAAATCTGACGGCACTTACAGCAAGCCTGGCCGGAAACATCAAACCGTCTTTCTTAAGAACTGATATTTCACGTCCGATCCCGATAATGTGAGCGCGGCCGGTTTGTTCATACCGTTCGATATACTTGTGATGATTTTCCCGGTCAGGCGAAACCATTAGTTTCTTTATATTCTGGCCTAAAAGCTCACTTTCACTATATCCTAATAATTTGCAGGCAGCGGGATTTATCAAGAGTATTGAACCGTTTCTGTCAATTACTAATATACCATCAACAACGTTTTTTATGATGACTTCTAAAAGATCGGCGTTGTACATAAGGTTAAGAATGAACTATACAAAACTTATCTTTTTTAATATTTCAGAGAATGACGGTGGTCACATTTCATTTTTTTACATGCATGTAAATCAAAAGCATAAATAACCAGCATCATTTTTTCTGTAAGCCCTCATACTGAGCTTTGACATATAAAAATATTATCATGAAAACAGATGTCGAAATTCAAAAAGACGTGATAGACGAACTCAAGTGGGAGCCCGTACTAAACGCGTGCGAAATTGGTGTAGCCGTTAAAAATGGCGTAGTGAAGCTAAGCGGAGATGTAAGCAGTTATGGCAAAAAGTTTGCCGCCGAAAAAGCAACCTGGCGTGTTAAAGGCGTAAAAGCGGTGGCAGAAGATTTGGAAGTTACCTTACCAAATGACGATAGGCTAACGGATACCGAATTAGCTACTAATGTGCTAAATGCGCTGAATTATCAAAGCCTGGTGCCCAATGACCGGATCAAAATTAAAGTATCTGACGGGTGGTTAACCTTAGAAGGCAACGTTGACTGGAATTACCAGAAAGAGTCCGGGTTGGCTGCAGTCAGGCATTTGAAAGGTATAAAGGGCGTGCACAATTTCGTCAGTGTGAAACCTACCGTAAATACCATTTTGGTTAAAGAAAATATAAAAAAGGCCCTTGAAAGAAGGGCCGACATTGAGGCGGCCAATATAAAATTGGAATCCATTGGTAACAAGTTGATATTAAACGGAACTGTTAGATCATGGACTGAAAGACGCGCCGCAGAAAATGCCGCCTGGGCCACACCCGGCGTGGGTGCCGTTGAAAATAATATTCTCATTGTTTAGGGGAGCAGATCAATAATTTAAACGGCCGGCATAATATTGTCCGGCTGTTTAATTAAGGGTTTTGACGAGTCAACTAATTTATACTAGCTACTCTGCCCTTAAAATAAGTATGATCTCCCTGCGGTAAGCTCCATACTGCCATAAAATTCGATGGAAATACTTTGCCATTGCGCTCCACATAATTCCAGGCATGTGCCGTCCATTTATATTTTTCAAAGCCGTTGTTGGTTTTGCAATAGCGGTCGGTAGTTTCAAATCGCAAAAACTCGTTAAACTTATTAAAGTAAAAAACCCCTTCTGCTTTTATAGTTCCGTATTGAATTTTTGCTTTAATGGTTAAAGCGTCAATTTCTACTAATGTGATATAGGGTTGCAGAAAGTATTGTGGGATCAAAACGGCCTCTGCCAGTATAGTTACCAATTCGGCCTGATCTATTTCATCTCCTAATACGTTACTTACTGTAAAAGTATTAAGCAGTTTAACAAGCATTCGTCCCGCCCCCAAGGTAAAACTATCTATGGCGCACATGGGTATAATGCCAAACAGTTTGGTTTCCATTAACGCCACGCGGCCGGGCACACTGATAAAGTTGGTTTGTTCACACGCAACAGAGCTCCATTTTTTATTGGGCTGCATTTTTAAACGCGTGTACTTCCACTTGACTTGGTAACTTATCTGCTCTTCCTTAACGGTGTACCCGCATTTGTTTAAATATATCTTTATGACGTTTGGTAATTCACCAGGCGACCTACGCGTAACAGGGAACAATACATCATCACAGCTTTTTGCTTCCGACTCAATTAATAATTTATAAATGTGTTTAATTTTCATATAGTCATCCGGAAACTTTTCAGAAATCATGCTTTTTGATCTCAAATTCTTTTTGATGCGAAAACAGTTGACCATCGTGTTCCCAGTCAAGTGTTATCCGCCATTTACCCTCGCTGTAGTTTGTTACCGGTATTTCTACCAGTGTGCCTTCTTTGCTATCTATCGTTAAACTATAACTTTTGGGCTTGTTGGTTAAAAGTTGCGTTAAACATGCGTGACCTTTAACCGGATGACAAAAATTAAATCTCAGGTATTTCATAATGCTAACTCAATTAGCTCAAATTTAGCCCGACGAAACTCATAAAGTATGATTTACGATCAGCTTAAATAATGATTACCGTCATTATTTAATACGGTTGCATTAAGCAGATTTACCTTGTAAATCAAACTCAAAACTATGAAAAAGCTCCTCCTACTAACTGATTTTTCTGCCCACTCGATCAAAGCGGCCGAATATTGTTATAACCTGGCCAGCCAAATCAGGGCAAACCTGATCTTGTGTAACGCAGTCACCATACCTGCAGATAGCCTGTTGGCCTCTACAGTAGTGTGGCCTGTTTATGATTATGATACCCTTATGGCCGATAGCGAAAATGAGCTAAAGAAGCTAGCAAATCATCTCGACAACGGAAACACAAACCACAAATTCAAACCCGGTTTAAGCGCTATTAATAAAAGTGGATCAGTCGCAAATACCGTGAGTGAAGTTGCCGGCGATATGAGAGTAGACATGCTGGTTATGGGCACACATACGGATAATGGATTGACGTCTTTAATATTTGGTGATCACGCTGAGGAAATGATAGATGCGACACATAAACCACTACTGTTGGTGCCGGGTAATGCCGAAGTGCGACCAATAAAAAAAATAGCTTATGCGACAGATTTTGTACAACTAAAAGATGACCTTGCTGCCATATTTCATTTAATAAGCATTGCAAAATTGATGAATGCAGAATTATTAATTGTACACACCAATGATGACAAGCACACCGCTCCCGCTTTTGAAAAACCATTAGACGGTCTGTTGCTAGAGCTTTCGAACAAAGCCGACTACGCCAATATATACTATCGAATCGTTCAGAGCAGAGATCCAGAAACCGGACTTGATTGGTTATGCGAACATGGACAAATAGATATACTGGCAATGTTACACAGACCAAAAAACTTCATTAAAGAGTTATTCAAACATAGCGTCACTAAAAAAATGGCCGATCATATCAGCATACCGCTGCTGGTATTTCCGCAAGGAATGAGTTACTAGTAAATTATGGCGGATCAAGAGTTACTGAACTTTTGATCCGCCATAATTTTAAATAGCCATCGAATTTAACTTCATCTCAGCCTCCGCCAGATCGGCTAATAAAACAGTTATTTGGTTTGGGAGTGCGTTGAAAAGCGTTTTGTAATAATTTACACCATCGAGTAACTGTTGTTTAAATCTTGATAACTGCCTGCTTTTTTTCTCGCTCAAATCCCTGAAATGGGCTTTTATATCTGCTTGTAAGTATTCTATGTATAGGTCAAGTTCTTTTATAAACATATTGGGCCTTTCTATTTTGCTTAAGACATCTGTTTTACCATAGATGTGCGCTATTAGCTCTTCGAGCGAATAGATGCGGTTAAAGTATGCCAGGTTAGGTCCGGGGCATATTGCTACCGCTTTGTTTTCCCTGGGCTTGCTTATCTCGTATTTAATATAGGTAGACGAACATAGTCCTTCGCATAGACACAGCTTTTCTGTGATCGCATCAAATTGTTCCTGAAATTCTTCGGTTGTAAGATCTTCAGACCTAAGCTGTTTTATCTTAAGATTTTGATACTCCCGCGATGCGGTACAAATGGGTTGCTTTGTGAACTCTGTATTACTGCAGAGGTATTTTTTAGTACAAGGGCTTCCGGGTCGTCCTTTTGCCAATCGTTCCAATCGTTGATGCTCTGCAGAACTACGCTTAAAATTATTGAACAGCACGCCTAATGGTGACGAATTGCTTATATAAAAATCGTCTTCAGTAGCCGCGCTTAACTGGCCCAAAGTATCGTCGTCAACATTGGTAACTTCGGGCACCAGTAAAAAGGGACTCCCCCAGCCTGTCGCGTCAATTTTATAATTATCCAGCAAAAAATTATTTTCCTGGCTTGTACCAATACCGCCCTGTACGCTTAAGCGTTGTGCAGGCGCGCTTTGTATATTGACACCTTTTTGTTGCATAGCCGGCTTATACAACTCAAAAAGTTCGGCGACCATATCGTGCCGTTTTTGTTTAAATTCTTCCAGGATGGGGCCCAGCAAATAGCCTTCGGTAGCAAAGGCATGACCACCGCAATTGAGACCCGACTCTACCCTGAACTCAGATACCCAGATACCTTTTTTTGCCAGGAACTTAGCCTGTATAAACGCCGACCGGCAATCACTAACTTTTAAAATGATCTTCTTACGGAAATAGCCGTTCTCGTCGGGCATAAACTGATCAAATGACTCAAGATAACTATACAAGCGGGGATTCATCCCTGCAGAAAGGATGATAGATGACTCGAGATTACTTTGTGCAAAGCCGCGTAATGCCGCAAGTGCATCTGTATTTTCATCACCCAGGTATTGCCCGTCGGCCGTAAAGTTCATTTTATCAACCTTCGCCATCAGGTTAACATCAATGGCTCCTTTGGTTAAGTGGTTACGTAATATATTTTGAAATATGGTCTTACGTTCACTATCCGGGTATTCCATCATCAAATCATACCCTTGCTTCAACTGCGAATCGTCCGGCAATAATTCAAAATACCTACAAATATCACCACCGGCTGTAAAGGGTTCAGATCTTAACTGTTCAAACTGCTCATTTACTAAGGTATTTACAAGGTCTAAATAAGCGGTAATACGTTTTGCTCTGGCGTCAGGGTCTCCTTTGGCTATTGGTTGAAATATTCTAAAGCTGTGTTTGGTGTGATACTCACGTATTCGCTCAATTAGTTCATCATCTACGATAGATAACGTTGATGCTATGCCGTAACGGGCAACTTTTAATGGTGTATCTATAGAATAGCCTAATCCCAACACCGGGATATGAAAAGTATGACTCATAGTATTAAGTGGATGAAGGCCTTTATTGGCGGTGGCCAAAATTAAATCGCACACGGGCCTGAAAATTTGACCACGGTCACCTTTTGCTAATAAAATTTTCTGACGTACATCATTTTAAAAGCGGCTTTGCATCATTCAACACCCCGCCCATACTTGCCAACTTTACAAAAAAAATCAGCATGGCAACTTTAGTAAACGACGATCAACTGGCTTATGAATTACAGGAACTGTATATCATGAGCAACCACTGGAACGCTGACATTGGCTTTATAACAGACGAGATCAGGTTCTTGAAAAATGCGCTAAATAAATACCGCGTTCGCACCCACAACTTGCAGGCATGCGAAACTGTGCCTTTTTATAAAACACTGGAGCAGCAGGAAGACACAACTTTTGCTGTCAAAAATAAAATAAACGCTTTTTTAAAGTTTATTGAACTTTTCATTGTGGATCCCCGGAAAGAGATGGGCTTAGAAATTATAGAGAGATTTGCCGCCCTGGGATCGGAAATAGAATCAGCATCAGCTTATGTTAAACTTATCAAAGGGTCGATTTTTAAGCTGATAGAAGATGCGATAAGATCAGGCAAGTACGCGGATAGTATCGCTTCTTTAAAAAATGCAACGCACAAAAATTTCAAAACAGTAAGTCCCTTATTATGATAGATCTGAACTACGTAACGGCAAACGAAGCTGTAAAACATATTCAGCCGGGTAATCGCGTTTTTATACACGGTAGCGCTGCTACCCCGGTATGCCTTGTCAAAGCAATGCAGAACAGGCATCACGAACTTTATAATATTGAGCTGGTAAGCGTTACCACTCTTGGCGATGTAAACTTTGATAAGCCAGAACATCGCAAAGCATTTTTCTTCAATTCATTATTTGTTTCTGCAGCCACCAGGAATGTGGCAAACAGCGAAGACGGGGATTACGTACCAATTTTTTTAAGCCAGATACCCCTACTGTTTCGCAGAAATATTTTGCAGCTTGATGTTGCGTTGATAACAGTTTCACCGCCTGATGCCCATGGATATTGTTCGCTCGGTACTTCTGTAGACGTTGCGCGGGCTGCTGTGGAGATGGCAAAATATGTTATTGCACAGGTTAACCCATTAATGCCGCGCACTCATGGTGATGGTTATGTGCATATTAAAAATATTAATGCCATGGTTTGGCAAAATGCAGAACTCCCTGAGGTTGACTATTCGCAAGATGCCGGCGAGGCAATCAAACGTATAGGATATAACGTTGCGTCTTTGGTGGAAGATGGCGCAACCCTGCAACTGGGCATAGGTAGCATACCCGACCAGGTTTTATCAAACCTAACCACGCACAAAAACCTAGGCCTGCATACCGAAATGTTTTCTGACGGGGTCATTCCGCTTATTGAACGGGGTATAATTAACAACAGCCAGAAAAAACTGAATACCGGGCGTTCGGTAACAGCATTTATGGCCGGTACACGCAAGTTATACGATTTTGTGAACGATAACCCGGGTGTTAGAGTGATGGATATTAGTTACGTTAACGATACCAGTATAATTAGGCAAAACCCAAAAGTTACCGCGGTTAACAGCGCCATAGAGATCGATCTGACGGGTCAGATCTGCTCCGATTCGATAGGCACTTACCAGTTTTCAGGCATTGGCGGTCAAATGGATTTTATTCATGGCGCCTCGCTATCAGATGGAGGCAAGCCTATAATCGCCCTTCCATCGCAAACCAATAAAGGCATTAGCCGTATAGTGCCGTTTCTAAAACAAGGTGCCGGCGTAGTTACCACCAGGGGCCATGTACATTGGGTAGTTACCGAATATGGGATTGTTAACCTGTTTGGCAAAAATCTTAAACAACGGGCACAGGCACTTATCGGTATAGCTCATCCAGATCATCAGGAAATGTTGGAAAATGCTTTTTTCAGCAGATTCGAAAAAGTATAACCATTAAACTTATAGGTCATGAAAACGATATTAGTATTAACAGATTTCACCATTAAAGATGATAATGCCGCCAGTTATGGTTTAAACCTGGCGCAAAAGGTAAAAGCCAACATTTGTTTGTGTAACGTTTACCCCAATTTAAACGCCACCATGGCAGCGGGTAATCCGGTTTTCATAAATGAAATGTATGAATCTATGGAACAACAAAGCCAGAATGATTTGAACGAGCTGGCTGCGCGATTAAAAAAACAATTAAATAGTTTAAATGAGTCATGGTTTAAACCGGCCATTAACGTGTGCAGTAAAGGTGGCCCTTTAACTGTAGCTGTTAACGAAGTAATTGCAAGCCGTAACATTGTGATGGCGGTTATTGCCGCGCATAGCAAGGACGACTTTTTTAATTTTATAAATGTAGATCACGCACGCCAGATCATCGAGGACATCAATTGCCCGGTTTTAGTATTGCCATACCAGGCTAAATTCAAAAACTTCAGCAAAATAGCTTTTGCAACAGACCTTGACAACAGCAACACCCAGGCTGTAAATAGTGTATGTAAATTAGGCAAATGCTTTAACGCTGAAATATTAATAGCGCACGTAGGCCCGGAACCATTGGGAAAAGTTACTGAAGATTACATTCTTAAGCGTTTCATTGATAAAGATGTATTCCCAGACGAATTACCGAAAATCCAATATCAACCCATCATAAACAAAAAGGTAAGCGCCGGGCTAGATTGGTTAGCAGAGCACATTGATATTGATCTGATGGTGCTGGTGCATAGAAAACGAAATTTTCTGCAAAAAATTTTTGAGCGAAGCGTGACCAAGAAAATGGCTGATCATTTAAATAAGCCGATGTTAATATTCAAGCCTAATTATAACAATACTGTGCTGGCTACAATTTAATATTTCAAGTTATAATTCTGATGCCCGGATGCTTCGCGCCCGGGCATTTTTGTTTAACCCCCCATATGAAACTACATAACATATTGATAATATGATATATATCACAATTTACGAAAACACATATCATTCTGTAGCCAACCGGTTAGCTATACTTTTGATCATACTCAAAAACCAAACAAAATGAAAAATTCAATCAAACAGATAATAACCGCGATAGCCCTAATCGGGACGGTTATTTTAAGTACAATGCCACGAAGCGTTCACGCTCAGGGAGGCTACAAAATATCTTCCGATAAGGATGTCAATGTTAAGGTCCTTGGTGCCTCAAACGTGCACGACTGGAGCTTAACCTCTACAAAAATTGATAGTCAGGGTGATTTTAAAATAGATAATGGTCAACTCCAATCGTTGACCTCATTCTACTTCTCTGTTGAAGCGAAGAGCTTAAAAAGCGAACACGAATCAATGGACAATCGCACTTACAAAACCATGAAGGCAGATCAATATCCGAAGGTTACCTACAAGCTTACCGCTGCTACCGTTAATGCACTTCAAAAGGGGAAATACGTGATCAAAGCCAAGGGGGACCTTACTATCGCCGGCGTAACGCAAAACATTGTATTAAATGTTAACGCGGTGGTAAACCCGGATAATAGTATCTCCTGCACAGGATCTGAAAGTTTAAAACTTACCGACTATAAAATAGATCCGCCAAGTTTTATGCTGGGTGCCATGAAAGTAAAAAACGACCTGACCATTCAATTCAACCTCATTTACAAAAACAATTCACTTTTAACTAAAAACTAATCATTATCCGTAACACATAAATAATAATATTATGAAAACTAAATTTTACTACCTGGCAGGCTCACTGGCTCTTTTGGCAGCCAGCTTTACCCCACTTGCCGCAAACGCGCAAGAAGGACAGATACAATATTATCGCCCTAATAACAAACAAGGCATAAACATATTTGAAACCAGTAAAAAAGACATCGTACCATTTAACGGATTAAAAGTAAAAATAGGTGGCGGGTTTACGCTGGCCTATCAAACGCTCAGAGCTTCTAATACGGCCACGCCTGTAACAAAAACTGTTGGAACGGCTACCGGAAATGTAAATGCCGTAACACCACTTATTGACGGTTTTAATTTGCCGATGGCCAACTTGAACTTTGATATCCAGCTGGCTGACGGTGTTAGATTGAACCTAACTTCATACCTTTCATCAAGGCACCATGAGGATACGTGGGTTAAAGGCGGCTACCTGCAAATTGACAAGATGCCGTTTATAAAAAGCGACCTGGTTGATAACTTGATGAAAAACGTGACCCTGATTATCGGTCAAACTGATATTGATTATGGCGATCAGCACTATCGCCGGGCCGACGGCGGTAACACCATTTATAACCCGTTTGTTGAAAATTACATCATGGACGGCTTTGCCACCGAACTGGGTATCCACGCCTACTATAAATGCCAAAAAACAGGGCTATTTGTTATGGGTGGTATGACCAACGGCGAGTTGAATTCAACCACAATAGCTTCAACCAAAATTGACGCAAAAACTGGCAGAACCAATTACTACACACCTGCTTTTTTAGCTAAACTGGGTTTTGACAAACAACTTAACCCCTATTTAAGGTTTCGGCTAAGCGGTTCATTATACAGCGTAAACAGTGCAAACAGCAGCACGCTCTACGGTGGCGATCGTACCGGCTCACGCTACTACAATGTATTATCAAACCCCACTACTGCCGCTGGTACCGTACTTACACAGGCGGTAGATTATAACGCATTTTCAGGTCGTTTCAATCCAGGTTTTAGCCAGGAAAATCATGCTTACATGGGCAATTTATTTGTGAAATATAAAGGTCTGGAGATATTCGGAACAATTGAAAGCGCTAAAGGCAGATTAATTACAGAAACCTCAACACGCGGTGTTAAACAATACGCGGGCGATGTTGTGTACAGGTTTCCAGCCGGCACAGAGAACTTTTGGGTTGGCTACCGTTATAACACTGTTACCGGGACTATTGTAGGCAATAGTACAGACGTTACCATAGATCGATCTGCTGGCTCAGCTGGTGTGTTTATGACCAAAAACATCATGATGAAAGCCGAGTATGTAACCCAGAAATACAAAAATTATGATGCCACCAACATTTTCAATGGCGGCAAGTTTAACGGCTTCGTTATAGAGGCGGCCATTTCATTTTAGTGTGTGATTGTTAGTTAAAGATCCCTTTGTTTCAAAGGGATCTTTTTCTTGATGCATCATTAAACATAAATACAAAACTATCTAGCAATAATGAAGAAAGTCATTATTTCCGGCCTTATTACCGGCTGCGTATTATTTGTAGTTAGCTATGGTGGGCTTTTCCTGGCAGTGAGGTTTTTCCCTTGGGTGTTTACAGATTACTTCAACCCTCTGTTTAACTCTGATGGAAGCCGAGACTTACTTTTTTATCTCCATGCATTTATTTTCAGCCTGGCACTTTCATGGTTTTGGGAAAGATTTAAAAAGCTATTTAAGGGTCATTTCATTTTACGTGGCGTTGAATTTGGATTAGTGTATTCTGCCATTGCATTGGCACCCGTAATGTGGATCTCATTCAGTGCCCTTGACATTACTGTAGCCATGGTTTTAAGCTGGTTGTTTTACGGTTTAGCGCAAGCCACCATCGCCGGTGTAATCCTGTCCCGGCTTAATCCTTAACGCAGTGTCGCATGCTACACAAGAGCGTTATCTTTTTAGGTTTGCTGTCAGTGCTTTCGGCATTCACAGCTTCTGCGCCATCTATACAAAAATGGGTTGTGTGTCAAAACAGCAGTTTGACCGTAAATGGCACTACCAATATCAATAAGTTTAGGTGCGATATCGCAGCTTATGATCAAACTGATACGCTTGTTTTAACTAAAAATCGCGGCAGCAAAAAAATATTACTTTCAGGAATCATCGGTCTAAAAGTTCAAAGTTTTGATTGTCATAATGCAATGATGACACACGACCTTAGAAAAA
Organism: Mucilaginibacter sp. A3364; assembly: GCF_059690715.1. NCBI lineage: Bacteria > Pseudomonadati > Bacteroidota > Sphingobacteriia > Sphingobacteriales > Sphingobacteriaceae > Mucilaginibacter > Mucilaginibacter sp. A3364. The sequence continues at coordinate 945,823 of NZ_JCAWED010000001.1, read as the reverse complement.
CCTTAAAAGAAAAGGAGTATCCGAAGCTATACATTCACTTTTTAAGTCTGGAAGAATTACCTGAGCTCACAACCAATACGTCATCTATCACTGGCCAGGTAAATATAGAATTGGCAGGCGTCTCCAAATGCTACGATATTAATTATCAAATATCGACCGACAATAAGCAAACCATTTATTTAAGAGGAGCGCGTGATGTTAAGTTTTCAGACTTTGCTCTTGAACCTCCCCGCAAGCTGGGCGGAATGATCAAAACAAATGATAATTTGAATGTGGTTTTTACGCTTAGTATTAAAGCCATTTGATAAAAAGTGATTCAGGTCACTTTTTCGCCCACCGTGCATCATTCCGTACCTACTTATAATCAAGCAGTTTTGGTCAAACTTAATTAATTATGACCGAGAGCCAAACCATATCAAAAACCACCTGCTATCATTGTGGTGATGACTGTAAAAATGAGGAGTACTTAGTTGAAGAAAAACACTTTTGCTGCCATGGCTGTCAAAGCGTTTACCAGATATTATCTGCCGGTAACTTATGTAACTACTACAGTTATAATGACCATCCGGGTGCTAACAGAGCCAAGACCGATAAACGGTTTGACTATTTAAGCGATCCAGCAATAGCCGCAGAACTAATTGACTACAAAGACGAAAAGATAACCATCGTTACTTTTTATATCCCGCACATACACTGTAGTTCGTGTTTATGGCTGTTGGAAAAACTGAATAAGATCGAGCCTGCCGTTCATGATTGTCGTGTCGATTTTTTGAAAAAACAACTCAACATTCGTTTTGATCACGACAAATTAAACCTACAGCAATTGGTTGAGCTATTATTTGATATAGGTTATGAACCAGTAATCAGCCTGCAGGATATCATCAAAAAACAGAACTCGATTAAAGATAACCTGGTGCAGAAAATTGCTGTGGCCGGCTTCTGTTTCGGCAATGTAATGTTGCTAAGTTTTCCCGAATACTTTGGTCTCTCGGCATTTGAAGAAAACTTTAAACATTTCTTCGGCTGGCTGAATGTGCTGTTTTCTCTACCCGTAGTGCTTTACAGCGGGCGTGGCTATTTTACCTCGGCATGGCAAAATCTGAGTAACAAAGTTTTAAATATTGATTTCCCGTTAGCATTAGGTATAGCAGTTTTGTTTTTACGGACATTAATAGAAGTAGCTACGCATAACGGTGCAGGATTTGCCGATACGCTATGCGGACTTGTATTTTTTCTATTAATAGGCAAGTTCGTCCAAAGGAAGACCTATTATCATATTTCCTTCGAGCGCGATTACCGATCATTCTTCCCGGTGGCGGTTAATGTAGTTGAAAATAAAATATCAAAACCTTTGTCATTATCTAAACTGGAAGTTGGTCACCGCATTTTGATACGCCATAATGAGATCATCCCGGCCGACGCGATCTTATTGAACGGCCAGGCTTTAATAGATTTTAGTTTTGTAACCGGCGAGGCGGTGCCGATAAGCAAAACACTTGGTGAAATTATTTACGCCGGCGGGCGTCAAACCGGGGAAGCCATAGAACTGGAAGTGATAAAACCGGTATCACAAAGTTATTTGACGCAATTATGGAATAACGAGGCATTTACCCGCAAACAAGACAAACGCATGAAAACGTTTAATGAGCGGGTTGGTAAATACTTCACTATTATACTATTGGCCATTGCTTTTGCAGCGTTAATATTTTGGGCACCTACCGATATTAGCCGCGGTTTGGCGGCCTTTACCGCCATTTTAATTGTGGCATGCCCCTGCGCGTTAGCATTAAGTACGCCGTTTACCATGTCGGCAGCGCTAAGCATTTTTGACCGCAATCTGTTTTACTTAAAAAACACTGATGTTGTTGAGCAATTAGCCGGTATTGATACCATAGTTATGGATAAAACCGGTACTATCACAACCGGCACTATCAATAATATTCAACTGGAAGCACATTTGTCACCTTTACAGAAACAGATGGTATACAGTGTTTGCTTTAATTCAAGTCACCCACTGTCGCGCATGATATGTCAATACTTGGGGCATATTGAAAAGCTGCCTGTAAATAACTATAAAGAAGAGCCTGGCAAGGGAATAAGCGCAATTGCAGGTGGTGTACCGATAAAACTGGGTAGTGCCAAATTTGTGCTAGACGGAAGAGAGAGAGTCTCTAAAAACACTAAAGTACATATCCTCATCGCCGGGCATTACGAAGGTTATTTTGCATTCTCGCATAGCTACCGCAACGGCATGAAAGATGTTTCGGCCTTAGGCACAACCTATGATCTTTATCTCCTTTCAGGCGATAAAGATCACGAACGTGATGATATGTCGCAATTCTTTCCATGCCCCGGCTCCATGCACTTTGATCAATCCCCGCAAAACAAGCTCGACTTCATCAAATCATTACAACAGCAGCGGCAAAATGTAATGATGATGGGAGATGGGCTAAACGATGCTGGTGCTTTAAAACAAAGCGATTTGGGGATAGCCATAACCGATGATGTAAACAATTTCTCGCCGGGTAGCGACGCGATATTGGACGGCCGGTCTTTTGATAAATTGCCCGCATTCCTACTTTTTTCCAAGGACACGGTTAATATCATTCACTTCTCTTTCCTTATATCCTTAACCTATAACCTGGCTGGCTTAACCTATGCTGTTACAGGCAATTTATCGCCATTAACCGCAGCTATTTTAATGCCGCTTAGCACAGCTACCATCATATCGTTTACCAGTATCGCCACACATTTTGCAGCTAAAAGGAGGAAACTGGCATGAGTATTTTATATTTTTTGATCGGCTGCAGCGTGTTCCTCGCGCTTATTTTCCTAACCGCTTTCTTTTGGTCTGAGCGTAGCGGGCAACATACAGATCTGCATACACCATCCATGCGCATTTTGTTAGACGACGAGGATGACCAGTCACCCAAAAAGTGATAGCGATCATCTTTTCACAAAACCTGCGTCATTCGGCAAACGGCTACGCGCCGATAATTTTACCAGCACAATAACAGATAAATATGCAACCCGAAAAATTTTACTATGACAACAAGATCGTCCGCAACTTTGGTATAGCCACGGTTGTTTGGGGCATTATTGGCATGACGGTTGGCTTGCTGGTAGCAATACAACTTTACAAGCCAGGTATGAACATGGGCAACCAATACACTACGTTTGGCCGCATACGCCCATTGCACACTAACGCGGTAATATTTGCTTTTGTGGGCAACGCCATATTTATGGGCGTGTACTATTCCTTACAACGCCTGCTTAAGGTCCGCATGTTTAGTGATGCTTTAAGCAAAATTCACTTTTGGGGATGGCAGCTCATAATAGTATCGGCGGTGATCACACTGCCGCTTGGACTGACAACGTCTCACGAATATGCCGAGTTGGAATGGCCTATAGACATTGCCATAACCTTAATTTGGGTGGTATTTGGCGTTAACATGTTTGGCACCATATTTAAACGCCGCGAAAGGCATCTGTATGTAGCCATTTGGTTCTATATAGCAACATTCGTTACCATCGCCGTGCTGCACATAGTTAATTCGTTCGAGTTACCAATATCAGCTTTTAAAAGTTACATGGTTTACGCCGGTGTGCAGGATGCCCTGGTACAATGGTGGTATGGCCATAACGCGGTAGCGTTTTTCCTTACTACCCCCTATTTAGGTATGATGTATTACTTTTTGCCTAAAATGGCTAACCGCCCGATCTACTCTTACAAACTGAGTATACTCCATTTTTGGGCGCTAATATTTATCTATATATGGGCCGGTCCGCACCACCTGTTGTATACCCCGCTACCGGGTTGGGCACAATCGTTGGGAGTAGCTTTCTCCATAATGCTGATAGCGCCAAGCTGGGGCGGTATGATAAACGGCCTGCTTACCCTGCGTGGCGCCTGGGATAAAGTTAGAGACGACGTGATCCTGAAGTTTATGGTGGTTGCATTAACTGCTTACGGTATGGCCACATTTGAAGGCCCCATGCTGTCGCTAAAACAAATTAACAGCATAGCCCACTTTAGCGATTGGATAGTTGCGCACGTGCACGTAGGTGCATTGGGTTGGAACGGCTTTTTAACCTTCGCTATGCTGTATTGGTTAATTCCTCGCCTATATAAAACGGAGTTATATTCTAAAAAAATGGCGTCCTTCCATTTTTGGATAGGCACATTAGGCATTCTGTTTTATGCAGTCCCGATGTACTGGGCAGGTTTTACTCAAGGCTTGATGCTCAAGGAATTTACCGCCGAAGGCATGCTCAAGTATCCCAACTTCTTAGAAACTGTACTACGCATATTACCTATGCATGTAATGCGCTCATTAGGTGGCACAATGTATTTATTGGGTGTAATAGTGATGGCCTATAACCTGATACGTACTGCCAAACAAGGCAGCCTGGTTGCCAACGAAGCCGCTCAAGCCATGCCGCTGGCACCTGTTACACACCATGGTAACGAAGCAGGCTGGCACCGCGCATTAGAACGTAAACCGATACAAATGATGATCGCCGCACTGATAGTTATTTTGATAGGAACGTTTATTGAAATTATGCCGACGATGACCGTGTCATCAAACATACCCACAATAGCCAGCGTAAAACCTTATACCCCGCTGGAATTACAAGGTCGGGATATTTATATCCGCGAGGGCTGTGTGAATTGCCATTCGCAAACTATCAGACCGTTCCGCTCTGAAACGGAACGGTACGGTGAATACAGCAAGGCCGGCGAATTTGTGTACGACCATCCATTTTTATGGGGCTCAAAACGTACCGGCCCCGACCTGGCCCGCCAAGGCGGCAAATACGGCAATGCCTGGCACTACAACCACTTAATGGACCCACGATTAATGTCGCCCGGAAGCATTATGCCGGAGTATAGCTGGTTACTAACCCAAACGCTGGATACTACCACTACTAGGGCCAAAATAAATGCGATGCGCAAATTGGGTGTTCCTTACGCTATAGACTTTGAAAATACAGCCAACACTGAACTGGATAAACAAGCTAAAGCCATTGCTGAGAATTTGGCTAAAGATCATATCAAGGTTAAAAGCGACAAGGAGGTGATCGCTATAATCGCTTACCTGCAACGGTTAGGTACAGATATTAAAACTACAAAAACGGCTAATTAATAATTACCATCATGTTTAAGCAATTTACAGAAAGCATCCAGGGTAACCAGGTTTATCTACTGCTTTCGCTATGCGTGTTTCTACTTTTTTTCATTATCGCATTTATACTGTTGATCAGGCTACCCAAACCTCATGCCGACCATATGAGCAACCTGCCCATACATGACCATATCGATGACAACACAATTTCAGCAAGCCATGAAAAATAAACTATTATTAACCGGAACGTTATTGTTGTTTATACCATCTGCCAGGGCATCAGCAAACGAAATTGAAACAGGGAAATTAATGGACTATATTGGCTTTGCCGCCATTGTGTTTTTGCTGTTGCTTATCATAGTTGCAACCTTGGTTATGCTGCGCGCCTTTAAAGTACTTAGTCGCATAATTTTAAAGGCCGAAGGTTACACAGATGAGGAAATAGCGACGCAACTCAAACTTCTAAAAAAAGCTAAGGCATCAAAGCAGGACGTCTGGAACAAACTATTATCGCTAAGGCCACTATCAGAGGAGAAAGACCTTATGATGGAACATACCTACGACGATATAGAGGAGCTTGATAATCCTATCCCCGGTTGGTTCATGTATTTGTTTTATGCTACGGTGATATTTGGCGTTGCCTATTTACTAAACTACCATGTTTTTAAAACAGGACCATTGCAAGATGATGAATACAAAACAGAGGTAGCGCTGGCTGATAGCGCCAAAAAAGTATTTTTAAGTAAAGCCGCTAACCGGGTTGATGAATCTACCGTTAAGTTGGAAACCGACGCTTCTACCCTCGCTGCCGGCAAAGGCATATTTAAACAAAACTGTGCCGCCTGCCATGGCGATAATGGCCAGGGCGTTGTTGGCCCTAACCTTACAGATGATTTTTGGCTGCATGGAGGCAAAATAGCCGATTTGTTTAAAACCATAAAATATGGTGTTGCCGCTAAGGGTATGCCAACTTGGGAGAAACAGTTATCACCAAAACAAATAGCCGAGGTAGCAAATTACGTAGCATCGCTGCATGGCACAAACCCGGCAAACGCTAAAGAGCCGCAGGGTGTAAAAGAGACCGGCGAACAGCTGGCGTCAAAATAAAACGGGCATGGAGGGGTTGATAGCTGCAGAAGGATCGGGAAAACGAAAGTGGATATATCCACTTATACGTAAAGGGCCGCTATACAAATGGCGTACCTGGTTAAGTTATGTGTATTTACTTTTCTTTTTCACCGGCCCGTTTCTGCGCATAAATGGCCAGCCACTGTTGTTGTTTAACGTTGTTGAAAGGCAATTCGTCATTCTCGGCCAGGTTTTCTGGCCCCAGGATATATTTCTATTCGCACTTGCCTCATTAGTGTTTATTGTTTGTGTGGTACTGTTTACGATAGCGTTTGGCAGGGTATTTTGTGGCTGGATCTGTCCGCAAACCATTTTTATGGAAATGGTTTTCAGAAAGATCGAAGAATGGGTAGAAGGCGACGCCAGACAACGCAAAAAACTAGATGCGGCACCATGGACACGTGACAAGGCTTTAAAAAAAGCGGCCAAACATTCCTTGTTTATCATCGTGTCGTTTTTAATAGCGAATACTTTTTTGGCGTATGTTATTGGTAGCGAAGCCCTGTTAAAGATAATAACCGAGCCCGTACAACTTCATTGGATAGGGTTTACCAGTATCTGCGTATTTACCGCTGTATTTTATTTGGTTTACAGCCAGGTACGCGAACTGGTTTGCACAGTTATATGCCCCTATGGCCGCCTGCAGGAAGTGATGCTTGATAAAAACACGTTGGTTGTTGCTTATAACAACTTGCGTGGTGAACCCAGAGGTAAATTAAATCGTAAACCAACTTCGCCAGCCGTAAAAGGCGACTGTATAGATTGTGGTTTGTGTGTAGATGTTTGCCCCACCGGTATCGATATACGGCAAGGCACACAAATGGAATGTATAAACTGCACTGCCTGTATTGATGTATGTAACCAGGTGATGGATAAGATACACAAGGATCATAACCTCATCGGCTTTTATTCAGAAAATAATATTCAAAGCAATAAGAAACCCGAATTCAGCACCAGAATGATGGGTTACAGCGCCGTAATAACAGTAATGATGGCTGTACTATGCTATTTCATTTTTAGCCGAGCCGATATGGATATGACGGTAATGCGCGGCGCAGGCATGCTTTACCAGGAGCAGCCGGGCGGTTACATTAGCAATGTATATAACGCCGACGTGATCAATAAATCAAGTTTTACCAGGAACATTTCCATCCAAGCAGAAGATCCATCGATAAAAATAAAATATATACAACGCCCTGTTGTAATTGCCAAGGGTGAAGAAGGGAAGGCTGTGTTTTTTGTGATCATACCACAAAAAAAGCTACGTACAGCAAAAACCGATGTACGCCTGCAACTGGTATCAAACAATAAAATAATACAAACCGTAACTACAGCTTTTGTAGGACCAAGCAATTAAAATATGAACTGGGGAAAAGGAATTATTGGTGGCATGGTGTTGTTCATGCTATTCATCATCGGAATGGGCGTTAAGATGTTCTCTGTTCCGGATGATGATTTTGATAAACAATACTACGAGAAGGGCCTTACGTACGATAAAGAACAAGCCCGTCAACAACAAGTTATTACAGATCTGGCCAAGCCACTAGTCTCTTTAAATTCCCGAAAGATCACTTTGACGTTTGCCGCCCCGGCGCAAGGTATTGTTAAGTTGATACGCCCTGCAAATAAAGCACTCGATAAAGAGTTTAAGATAGCTACCGGCGATAGTAAAGCTGTGACGCTATTAGATGACCACATCTCGCCGGGCCTATGGCACCTGGTGATAGATTGGAAAAGCAATGATAAAAATTACACTTACATGCAGGAGGTAATTATAAAATGAGCAATTATACCGTAGCATTTTTTGTGGGCTTATTTGGCAGCGTGCATTGCATAGGTATGTGTGGGCCATTAGCGCTGGCTGTCCCTTCGTTTAAAACAAACTGGTTATTAATAATTGCCGATAAACTTTTATATAATATTGGCAGGGTAGCTTCGTATACATTATTAGGCCTGGTAATTGGGTTTGTGGGTAAACAACTCTGGTTAGCCGGCCTGCAACAAGGCGTGAGCTTTTTAAGCGGCATGCTTATTATCATGGCCGGTTTTTCAAAGTTGTATAAGCTAAGTTTTAAAGATCACAAAGTAGCTAATCTGCTTTTATCGCCAATTAACCGGGCTTTAGTTTTTGCGCTGCAGAACCGCGCAGGCAATTTTGCTGTAGGGATGCTTAATGGTTTGTTACCATGTGGCTTTGTTTACCTGGCTTTGGTGGGTGCCGTAAACACCTCTTCGCCTTTGGCGGCCTCGGGCTACATGTTTTGGTTTGGGATGGGTACTCTTCCTTTAATGCTGTTAGCCACACTCGGATCGGGTTTTATTAGTCCGCTCATCAGGCGCAAAATAAACGGGGCTATGCCCTACCTGATGATATGCCTTGGGTTTTGGTTTATTTTGCGTGGTATGCATTTAAATATCGCTTATCTAAGTCCGGCCGAGCCCCGAACAAGCGTCACGATTTGTCACTAATTCAATATGTGATCATCATCATTTTCTATAGTGTTGCTTGTCATGGTACAGCTTGGTGCCTATACGCACTTTTGTTGTATAAAATTATCAAACATGGCAACTACGATAAACACTCAATCAAGTTGGACAACAACAGCGCCAACAAAAACAAAAAATGCTTCAACAACTTATGCAAAATTACTTGCGCTAATTGATAGCCAGGCGCATAGTAAAACCATGTGGTTTATGATATCACTTATTGCACAGGGCGTGCTTTTTTTACCCTTGCCTGCCGCGCTAACATTCTATTACGGCGCGCCGGTTTATATTTTGGCAATTACGTTACCACTGTTTTTTGCTAACATAGTAATGGGCATGAGCGGCGCGGGTATACGCACTATACTTGGCTTATTCATAGTAAGCATCATAATGCACTTAGTGATGATGGCTGTATTTATGTTATAAATAACACCCTGATCAATGAGAAAGCCGATAGACGCATCTGCGCTATCGGCCTTTTTATTTTACAACTTTCGAAAGATCCCCATTTTAAACAGCCATGCTAAATAGTTGAGTATCGGGTTTATTATCCCACAATCTACTATCAATGGCCATGCATATGTTACGCAAAAAACGTTTTCCAACAGGTGTTACTTTCAGGCCTCTGGAGTTGAGCTCAATCAAACCATCATCTGCCAGGGGTTGTAAACGAATGATCCCATCCATCAACGATGTGCAAGGTTCGGTGTGGTGGTTCCAGGTTGTGGTGCCTTTGCACATGATATTTAAAATATGCTTTCGGATGATGAGATCATCGCCGGTTAAAATATGCCCTTTTGCGATAGGCAACTCACCTTTGTTTACTAGTTGCATATACTCTTCTACTACTTTCACATTCTGAGCGAAAGCATAACAAGCATCGCTTATCGATGAAACGCCCAAACCAACTAATAATTGAGTATGATTGTCAGTATATCCCATAAAATTACGGTGCAATTTGCCGGCACGTTCTGCTGTAAACAGCGAGTCATCGGGCAATGCAAAGTGATCCATTCCTATATCTTTATAACCATAGCTTTTTAACAAACTACGGCCTATCTCGCGTAACTTACTTTTAGTTTTGCTATCCGGCAGATCAGCTTCTGTAAATTTACGCTGGCCCGGTTTAACCCAAGGGACATGCGCGTAGCTATAAAACGCTATTCTATCCGGGTGCAACTCGGATACCAGGTGCATGGTGTTTACCAATCCCATTATATTTTGCAGCGGCAAGCCGTATATCAAATCATAATTTATCGACGTATAACCGATCTCGCGGGCGTGATAAGTGACATTTCTAACCTGTTCAATGGTTTGTTTACGGTTGATAATGTTCTGCACCACCGGGTCAAAATCCTGAATGCCCAAGCTCAATCTTCTAAATCCAACATCATAAAGCGTTTGCAAATGCAGATCGGTGGTATTACCAGGATGAGCTTCAAAGCCAAACTCGGCCTGTTTATGCAGTTTGGTGCCTTTTAGTAAACCGTTAATCAAAAACTTCAGATTTTCGGCGCTAAAAAAAGTTGGGGTACCTCCTCCCAAATGTATCTCACGAATAAGAGGTTTGCCTCCCATTACTGCCTTGTACATGTTCCATTCCTTCAGTACAGCTTTTATATAGGGCACTTCTACGGTGTGATTTTTGGTAATACGCGTATTGCAACCGCAATAGGTACAAAGATCTTCACAAAAAGGCAAATGGATGTATAAGCTGATACCATCTGTACCACTTTCGGCAAAAGCCCATTTTACGCTATTTTCCCAGGCTGGCTGGCTAAATTTTTCGGTGTCCCAATAAGGCATGGTGGGGTAACTGGTGTACCGTGGCGCAGGAATGTTATACTTCTCGGCAAGCAGAATATGTTCTTTCTCGATATCCATCAGGCAGATTTTGAATTTTTAAGCGTATCTACTTTGCAGTTTTTAGCGCATTGGCAAGCATCGCCTACACATTTGTTAGCCTGCCATAGGTCAAGGTTTTTGATGACCTGCCTGGCCACTTCCTCCAAAGTATTGAATGTGATTGTTTGGTGTGCGGGATATGAAGGTATATTAGCAATTTTGATCCCGTGTAGCGCAGCTGCTTCTTTGTCGATATGCCCGGTGTCTAAAGACCGGGTCAATATATATTTTATGCCAATTTTTGCGAGTTTCGATATGACCGAGGCGGAGACATCATCATTAGTAAAAACTATAGCAGCGTCCTTACCTTCGGCATACACAACCGTATCATCACCTAAAGGATTAGCTATAAGTGTTATATCATGTTTTTTTTGATTGGCTTTCGCCAGAAATTCCTTTTCAAAAGGCCTTATATTGTATGCAACAACTTTCATATAGCTATAATTTATCTTACAAAATTATAGCGAAGTTGAGCGTCAGACCATGAGCATGGTCAGCAAGAAATATGACCTTTATCAGTTTTTCATTTTAGCAAGCCTGCTAAAATCTAAAATATTGATGTTGCTACCTTTCTTGTCTATCAGGCCCTCTTCTTTAAAATCCGACAGCGTGCGGCTCACCGTTTCTGTAGCCATACCGGCCATAGCTGCTAAGTCCTCGCGCGATATTTTGAGTTCACATTTATCTGTTGCCTGCCGGTTATGCAATTTAACAAGCGCCTCTGCCATTCTTTTGCGTACCGAATGATAAGCTAACTGCAAAAGCTGTTCTTCCTTCTCACGAATGTTGTTAGCCAGTATTTTGATAAATTCACGTGCAACGTCCGGGTATAGATTAATCAACTGATCAATCTGATCGCGTGGTATAACGCAAACTGTAGTATCTTCTAATGCTGTCGCAGTATCAGAATAAACCTCGTTGGAAAGTAAGGCCTGAACACCTAAATACTCATCCGCCGAATATAAGCCGGTCATCAACTCGCGGCCATCTTCGGCCATCTTGATGGTTTTTATCTTTCCGCTTAATACCAGGTATACGCCGTTACCTTTATCACCGTCATAATAAACAACCTGATTCTTTTTAAACTGACGGGTTTTTCGTTCATTAATTATTTTTTTCAATTCAGCCAAGCCATCGTTTTTAGCTATGAGTGAACTTAAATTATCCAGCGATTTGCTGTAAAAGCTTTGATGAAGGTCTTTTTTCTTCAGCCTGGTTTCAACTGCGTTCAAAAGCTCCATATCGTCAAAAGGCTTGGTCAAATAGTCGTCTGCTCCCATCTCCATGCCTTTGCGAAGGTCAACACGTTCGGCCTTGGCTGTTAAAAACACAAATGGTATAGCGGCCGTTTCCGGCTTTTTGTTTACCATGTATAAAACTCCATACCCATCAAGTTCGGGCATCATTATATCGCATAAAATAATATCAGGCAGGTTTTTCGCAGCCAGATCAACGCCGATTTTGCCATTATTAGCCGCATATACTGTGTACCCTGCAAGCTCCAGTATCTCAACAATATTATCTCTTATATCGTTGTTATCTTCTATGATCAATACTTTTTTGCTCATTTTATGCCAAATGAAATTGTGAATAAAGTGCCTCTGTTAACTGTGCTTTTAAAGTCTACTTTTCCTTTCATCAAGTCGGCATACCTGGCTACAATGTTTAATCCTAAACCTGTGCCGGGAATGTTACCGGTGTTATGTGCCCTGAAAAAAGCTTCAAATAAATGTTTCTGATCAGATTCTGGTATTCCTATCCCATTATCTTTTACTGTAACTATACATTGGGTATCTGTAAGTTCTGTATTAAACTCTATAAACGTGTTCTCGCCCGAATACTTTATGGCATTAGCAATCAGGTTGATAATGCAATTCTTTAATAAATTCTGGTCAAGCGTAATTACGCTGCTTACCCCCGTGTGCTGGTAAATTATGTTTTGATCCTGTTTGGCTATGAGTTGCATCTCTTCTGTAATTTCTTCGGCTAGCTTAACCAGGTCAAAACTATGAAAAGAGGGCTCTACTTTACCTGCCTCTAATTTTTCAAGCGACAGAAAATCATTTAAGATAGTAGTGAGATTGCCCACAGCGTTTTTAATGCGCGCAACGTGTTTGCGAATATTTGGATTGTCAAACGGTGCAGCGTATTTATCAATTAAAGACGAAGACAATTGAATAGCACTTAACGGCGTACGAAACTCATGAGATGCCATGGATACGAACCTGCTTTTTAACTGCCCTAATTCTTTCTCTTTCTCCAAAGACATACTCACTTCTTCTTTGGCAACCATTAAGTCTTCCACCGAACGCTTTAATGATAAGGTACGCTCCTCCACAAGTTCCTCTAAATGGACCGCATAGTCTTTTAACTGTTCTTCGGCTTCTTTCTGTAAAGTCAGATCATGAATAAAACCAGTGTATATCTTACGGCCCGAAAACTGCACCTCGCTTACCGCCAATCTAAACGGAAAACGTGTGCCGTCTTTTTTTAAACCGGTCACTTCCCGGCCTGTGCCGATTATATGAGGCTCACCGGTTCGTTGATAACGGCCTATGTATTCATCATGACGCTCTTTATCAGGCGGCGGCATTAACATCGATACGTTGTTACCGATCACTTCTTCAGGCGCATACAAAAACAATCTGCAAGCGGCCGGATTCATGGACTCAACTTTCCCCCGGTCATCAATGGTAATTATCCCATCAATAGCATTTTCAATAATGGCCTTTAAAAGGGCAGCGTTTTCCATAGGTTAATTATAAGTGATTGTGATAACAGAACAAATATCAAGAATATACATAACATGAAATATAATTTTTTTCATCCCAAAAAGTGATGGAGATCATTTTTTCCAGTGCCACGTCAACAAAAACACATCACTTATTTAGATGACAGCCATCATTTTTTATGCGATGATTTGAGTCAAACTTTACATCATAAATTAACCAATAAAAATATGATCCCTAAAAAAATGAAAGCAGCGGTTATCCATCAGTTTGGACAGCCGTTGCAGATAGAAGAAATGCCGGTGAAAGAACCCGGCGAAAATCAAATTTTGGTGAAAGTAATTGCTTGTGGCGTATGCCATACTGATCTGCATGCCTGCGAAGGCGACTGGCCCGTACAAGCTAAAATGCCGTTAATACCGGGCCATGAAGCCGTGGGTTATGTAGCAGCGCTGGGCCGCGGCGTAAAAAATGTGAAGGAAGGAGATATAGTTGGAGTACCCTGGTTATATAGTGCTTGCGGCTGTTGCGAGTTTTGCATAACCGGATGGGAAACCCTTTGTGATACGCAGCAAAACGGTGGTTACAGTGTCGACGGTGGTTTTGCAGAGTATTTAGTGGCGGATTCAAGGTATGTGGCGCGTTTTCCATCCCATATTAACTTTACTCAAATCGCGCCAATTATTTGTGCGGGTGTAACTGTATATAAGGGTTTAAAGGAAACTGAAGCTAAACCAGGAGAATGGGTTGCTGTATCCGGCATTGGTGGTCTTGGTCATCTTGCAGTTCAATACGCTAAAGCCATGGGTTTGCATGTGGCTGCTATTGATGTAGCTGATGATAAACTAACCTTAGCTAAAACACTCGGTGCAGAATTAACGGTTAACGCAAAAGAGCAAGATCCGGGAGAATTTTTAAAGAAACAAACCGGTGGTATGCACGGCGTGCTTGTTACCGCGCCATCGCCAATAGCATTTAAACAAGGCATCTCTACTTTACGGCGTAAAGGTACAATCGCCTTGAATGGTTTACCAAAAGGCAGCTTTGATCTGCCCATATTTGAAACAGTACTCAACAGATATACCGTCAGAGGATCCATAGTCGGCACACGGAAAGATATGCAGGAAGCTATTGAATTTGCTGTGGAAGGCAAGGTAAAAGCTACTGTGCATACCACCCAACTAGAAAACATAAACGAGGTATTTAACGAAATGAAAAAAGGAGAAATTGAAGGTAGGGTTGTTTTAGAAATTGCAAAACCATAATGATAAACAACGCTGACATACAGTTTTTAGACGGCCCTCAGTCACGTTTCAAAGAGTTAAAATTTTTATTTGAAACAATGGCCGATCTGATGCATGGGCTAAGGAGTTTACACTTTTTAGGCCCATGCATCACCGTTTTCGGCTCGGCTCGGTTTAAGGAAGATCATCCTTATTACGAATTGACTCGGAAAGCATCTGCCGCATTCGCGCAGCTGGGATTTACAATAATCACAGGCGGCGGACCGGGCCTTATGGAAGCGGCTAACAGAGGCGCTAAGGATGTTAATGGCCGTTCTGTTGGCTGCAACATAAAATTGCCCGTTGAACAACAACCAAATCCTTACCTGGACAAGTGGGTTTACATGCGTCACTTTTTTTTACGGAAAGTTTTACTGGTAAAATATTCATTCGCGTTTGTGGTAATGCCAGGTGGCTATGGAACTATGGATGAGTTTTTTGAGGCTTTAACATTGATCCAAACACGAAAAATAAAAGATTTCCCGATCATCATATTTGGCGAAGAGTATCACCGTGATCTGATCGAATATCTAAACGTGATGAAAAACAATGCTACTATAAGCGTAGCTGATACACAGCTTTTTTTGATCACTGACGACATAGACGAAGCAGTAAATATGATCGCCGAAAAAAGCATCAAAAAATTCGGGCTGAAGCCAGCAGCCAGGTTTAAACCTTTCAAATGGCTATTTGAGCATATGTAGAAAATGTGACATGCGTCATTAATCACATTGCCTGACATCATTCTTTAAACGGGTGTTTGAATGCAATTTTATGATGACCAACAATAGCTGTCATGAAAAAGCGCATCAAGGTACTGATCACAGTTTTTATTTTAACTTTTACATTTGATACTCTGGTTGCCCGACCAACAGAGAGTCCTATTTCGGACGAAATAAAAAAACAGCTTACAGCTAAAACAATAACCGGATTATATTACCCCAAAACAGTTAAACGTTTTTACGAACGACAAATATTTAAACCAGCCTGGATAATGAATCAGCCAGGTTATGGTCATGCCTGGCAAGCAATGCTTATGCTCGATTGTGTAATACAATACGGCTTATTTCATGCTGATTATCATCCACAAGAGTTAACGTATACTCTTCTCCATGATATTTTGGATACCCCGGATAAAGTAGATCTTAAGATCCAGGCGCGGTATGATATACTATTGACAGACGCGATCATTAATTTAATGAACAACTTGCATTACGGCAAATTAAATCCCTACTACTCTAAAAAGGTGATTGACGCTGGTATTAATGGTTTTGATTCGGGCGATATTTTGGAAAAAGCGCTAAAACAAAAGGACGTTATGCCTGCCATAGCGGCCGTGCAACCTTTATCAAAAGAATACCTGGACATGTTAAATCATATGGTGTTGTTAAAAGGCAGATACGATGGAGATTGTTATGAAGTGCCGGAAAGCACTATACGCAAACTGGCTATTAATATGGAACGCATGCGTTGGGCAAATATTAATGATCCTACATACATCCATGTAAACATCCCGTCATACACGTTGATGTTCCATCAACCCGATACGACCTATTTATTTAAGGTAATTGTAGGAAAATCAACATCACCAACGCCCACACTTTCAGGTAATATCAGTCATTTTACAACTTTGCCTGAGTGGCGGGTACCGCAGCAAATATTTGCAGAAGAATTACTGAAAAAGGCCTTCGTTGATTCAACTTACTTCGATAAGAATAAATTTATTATTTATTACAAAGACAGTAATACTGTCAAAATTAATACTCAAAGCCTAAAAAGAATAAGGGAAAAACCGAAAGACTATTACGCAATACAATCCGCTGGATATAATGCATTAGGGGCTATAGCATTTCGTTTTGCAAATACATATAATATTTACATACATGACACGCCTGAAAAAAGCATATTTATGAAGAAAAACCGCGCGCTAAGTCATGGTTGCATACGTGTTGAGCGTGCGGACAAACTTGCTATGTTGATGCTAAGGAACGATGACAACGCTGATAAGATATTCGCGTTAAATAAAAATCTAACAAGTCAAAAAACGCAAACGTTTAATTTAACAGCATTACTACCCGTTAAGATAACTTATTTAACATGTGCCGTGATCGAAGGAGAATTTATACTCTACGACGATATATACAATCTGGATAAGAGTTTAGAGATGGCTTTGTATGGAGTGGATGTGGCATCTAAACCTTAGTCCATTAATATCTGGTGAAAATTTATTAGATTATCTCTTTGCTGTACAATATTTGTAAAACATAGTAGGGAAATTCGTCAATTTTTGATGTCGAACTAAACAAACAAAATCAGCTTTTTCTTCAAAAAAAACATGTTTTTACTATCAAAAAATGCACATTTTAAGAAAAGAACGGGAGATTTTCAAACAAACAGAAAAAAGGAATTTTCGCCGTTTCCGGTACTAAAAATCAGATATATTAAATAACTGATAGTCAGATCTTTAGAAATATAATTTAGAACATTTGTAAAACAATAGAAATATTCACAATAGATTGATTATCAGTATTTTAAGCTAAAATAATATTCTCAACCATCGATATAATTTCTTTAAATATGAATCACACGTTGATCCCTTGTATATAAAGATCAAAAAAAGTTAACTCCCGTAGTTCAATGGATAGAATTTGCGGTTCCGGTCCGTAAGACTAAAATAGCCACAAATGAGCTATTAATAGTCGAAAATGAAAATATCTATTACAGATGAAGGGCAAGGGGTCTTCCACCAGTTTGCCAGAACTATCGGCGCTACGATAGATGGGAGGTTTATATACATCCCGGAAAGTAAAGGGGGAGGCTTTATTACGGGCTTTAACTGGGGCGACGATCTGCGGATGATGATCAGGCATTACTATTTAAAGAATGAAATAGTTATCGAGCGGACGAACAAACTCGCCGAAGGGCAAGATGATATCGTTTTTCTGTTAAGCGGGATCTTCCCTTCGCTAATTAAAAGTGATGACAAGTTAACCCATGAGCAGCCGCTCGTGATGATTTGCAGGCACGCAGTTTCCTCTATTATCGAAATGCTCTTTAATACCGTTTTTGGCAGCGTAACAATAGCTGTTTCACGCAAATACCTGCGTGAACTCATTGGCATTTTAGACCATCCAATAACTGTCAGTATATTAGAAACTCATGAAAATTTTATTTACGAAACCTTTATTTCACCCGAAATGATCCAAACGGCCAGCGGGCTTATTCATCAAACAGTACCGCAAAGCCTGGAAAGCCGTTATTATCAACTAAAATGTGAGGAATTATTGTGTCTCGTTTTCTCGGTACTACTGCAAAGGGATGCTGTACCGGCAAGCAATATGCATATCAAAGACATCAAAGCTATCTATAATATTAAATCAAAGCTATTAGCCGAGATTCATGAGCCGCCAAACATCGCGCGTTTAGCTTTTGAGGCAGGTATGAGCGAACCTAAGATGCGAAAGCTATTTAAGCAAACTTTTGGAAAAGGGGTATTTGAATATTATCAGTACTCAAAAATGCAAGTGGCAGCGGACCTGTTGAAACAAAAACATTTAGCTGTTTCAGAGGTTGGATATCAACTGGGGTTTACTAATTTAAGTCACTTTTCCAGGGTATTTGAAGCGCATTTCGGCATAAAACCAAAAAAGTTCCAGCAGGTTTAGTAATAGCGAGGTTGGTATTGTGGTCAACCCTTGATTTTCATTAAACCTCCGCCAGCAAATTATATTATTAACGAATCGAAGAATCTTGCCATCACTATCCTACCTTGTACAATATTTGTAAAACATTCCAAAGAAATTCGTCAATTTTTGATGTCGAACTAAACAAACAAAACCAGTTTTTTCATAAAAAAAACATTTGTTTTTACTATCAAAAATGCACATTTTAAGAAAAGAACGATAGATTTTCAAACAAACAGAAAAAAGGAATTTTTGCCGTTTCCGGTACCATCGATATGAGTTCGAATCTCGTCGGGAGCACCAAAGCCTCGCTGTTACACAGCGAGGCTTTTTTGTTTTAAAAATTGACGGGACAATAGCTATGTTTTGTAAGTATTTTTTACAATATTCGTATACCTGAACCGTGTGTGATGAACAGACCTTGTTATTTATTTTTAGTGGTGTTGGCTTGTTGGTCGGCGCTATTTATTAATAAAAGCAATGCACAAACGAGCTCAAATGAAGGCACCGAATTTTGGGCCGCTTTCCCTACTCACGAGTCGGCGCCCGATTCAAAATTTGAGCCTTTATTACCCAATTTCAGCATTTTTATAACAAGCTCCCGCGCATCATCGGGCAAAATAACTGCAGGTACGTTTTCTCAGCCATTCACTGTTTTACCTAATACGGTAACAGAGGTTAAGATCCCCCGCGATGCGGCCTACATTAAGAAAACTGAGGGTGGCACTGTACTTTCAAATAAAGCTATACACTTATTGGTTGACCAGGGCGAACCACCTGTTGTTGTATACGCGCATATATTCGCCGGCCAGCGATCGGCGGCAAGCCTTATTTTACCGGTGGAAGCATTGGGTCGTCAATACTACAGTATAAATTACCAACAGGATAATAATGAAGGCCAGAACTACCTGACTGCTATAGCAACCGAGGACAATACCCGCATATTCATTAAAAAAGGCAATACCGAATTGGTTGCGGGTGGTGTACTGCTTAGCAAAGCGGGGGATGTATATGAGTACCTGTCAGATGAGGACCTTACAGGCATTTCGGTCACTATTGATCAAACAGCGGCCTGCAGCAGGTTTGCTTTATTTACAGGTAGTACTGGCGTGGCTTTAGGCCGTAATTTGTGTACGCCTCAGTCATTAGATCCTTTATTTCAGCAAAATTATCCTGTTGAAAGCTGGGGGTCATCTTATGGCTTTATTCCCTTAAGTACTTACAGCCCCGCTTTTTCGCAACCGGTACGAACAGCAGGACAGTTTGTGCGGATATTGGCCAAAGAAGCAGGTACCACTGTGACCATTGGAGGACAGCAGGTAGCTACACTTAACGAAGGCGAGTATTATACAAGCCCCGAACCGCTTACCAAAGTAGCTATAATCACCGCAAGCAAACCGGTTTGTGTTGCCCAATACGCGCTAAGCCAGCCCTGCAATAAAACCATTGCCACCAGCGATGTTAATGCGCAAAGTTACAGCGACCCAGATATGCTGATACTAAACCCTATTGAGTTTAACATAAAAAACATAACGGTGTACTCTTCCACCAAAGAAAATATTACCGAGCAGTATATTAACGTTTTCATTAAAGCAAGCGCCGGTGCCAGTTTCAGGATAAATGGAAACGCCCCGGCTAACGGGTTCACGCAAGTACCCAACAGGCCTGATTATTCGTACCTGCAGCTTAACCTAAACAGCTACGCCGGCAACACGTTTACTTTAACCGCCGATGAAGGTTTTAATGCAACCGCCTATGGTTTTGGCAATGTGGAGTCATACGCGTACTCCGCCGGCACTAACCTGGCTGTTTGGCAAAAGTTATCGGGTATAAAAACAAGTGATGGTTCCGCGATTGATTTGGCGTGTGTAAATGAGGACTTTTCATTTAAACTCACGGTACCTTACCTGGCATCATCCATAACGTGGCAGATGGATAAAAATGAACAGGCCACATTACAACCCACCCCATCGCCTACTGTAGTAACACTTAACGGAAATGCCGCCTATGAATACTCATTTCCACGTACGGCTGCTTATCAACAACCGGGTATACACCATATTACCGTTGATATTACCTATCAGCAAAACGGGAGCTGCAGTGCCGGCGCAAAACAAATTGAATATGACTTCTTAGTGAACCCTGTGCCTGCAGTCGATTTTCGAACACAAACCCCCGCTTGCCCTGATGAGGTTTTTTTTGAGGATCGTACTGATCCGGGTAGCAATAAAATTACCAGCTGGCATTGGGATTTTGGCGATGCCGATAGCCCGGCAGATCAAAACATATCGGCGTTACAAAACCCAACGCACACCTTTACAAAAAGCGGTTTATATCCCGTTAGCTTAACAGTTACTTACAGTACAGGTTGCCAAAACTTCAAGATTATCGACGTTAATGTGATAATAGGCGACATACCGCACCTTCAATTTGACGCTATACCGCCCGTGTGTATTAATACCTCACCTTTTAATATCACTCAAGCGCGGGAGGTATCAGGTGTTTTGGGTAATGGTTTTTATAGCGGCAAGGGCATTGATAACTCTGGCATGTTTAACCCCGCCAAAGCCGGACCGGGGATAAATACGATAACTTACACTTATGTTTCACAACAAACAAACTGCCAGGCTACAATTACACAAACTATAAATGTTTTAGAAAGCCCGTTGGCTGATAACATGGAGGTTGATGTAAACTATGGCGAAAGTATAGCTTTAAGGCCCCACTACACCGGTACTAATTTAACTTACACATGGACACCCTCAACCGGACTGGACAGAACAGATTCCCCTTACCCTACAGCAAAACCTGCGGAAACTACCGATTATACTATAACCATCGACAACGGGAGCTGCAATTACACCGCCAACGTTAAAGTAAACGTTTTGCATTTACCTAAAGTTGTAAATACATTCACACCAAATAATGATGGCGTTAATGACCTTTGGGACATTGAAAATATACACTATTACCCGCAAGCCGAAGTGAGCATATATAACCGCTATGGCGCACGGATTTATTACTCAAAGGGCATTTACAAAGCCTGGGATGGCAGATATAAAAACACGCCTGTGCCAACGGGAGTTTTTTACTACGTTATAAAGGCAGGAGCCCGTAACAAGCCGCTTACAGGCTTTGTTAGCCTAATTCGTTAATAATTATATTGTCCTTGCGTTGTCCACCTTAATGCGGGTTTATACTGTGTTTAGTGTAACATATTATAATTACCTTCGCCTCAGGTTGATAGCCGCAAACCTGTCATCGCCCCTATTATGACTATTAATACCCACATCAAACTTACTTTTGCTTTAGTGCTAATGAGTTTTGCGTTTACCCAAAAAGTTAACGCACAACAGTTTTTCACTTACTCGCAATACATGAATAATCTTACGCCGGTTAACCATAACTATTCGTTATTGGACAGGAACGGCTCCATCAGCAGCATATACCGCAAGCAGTGGACTGGCATTGAAGGCGCCCCTACTACCCTATTGCTCAGCAGCGCTATACCTTTGGAACAAATGCGCGCTGCTACCGGTCTTATCGTTATGGATGATAAGCTGGCTGTTGAGCACCAAACCGCTGTTAATGGCTATTTTGCCAAAGGCTTGCAACTTTCGCCGGAGGGATATCTGGCAGTTTCGCTTAATTTGGGATTGCGCAGGTATGTGGCCAATTACTCGCAACTTGACCCGCTTGACCCTACCTTCAGCACAGATTACCGCGAATTACAACCAAATATTGGTTTTGGCGTGATGTACTACACCAAACAATTTTATTTCGGCGTTTCGGTGCCCGAGATCAGCATACGGTCGTTGGGTAATGGCTCGGCGGAGGATAACGTTTTCTTCAGGAACCACTACTACTTTTCGGGGGCATACCTTACCGGTACTGATGATGACGACGTGCGCTTTAAGCCCGCTTTTTTATATGCCTATACCCGCGGCATAACAGGCATTGCCGATCTATCTGCAACAATGTACCTCAAAAACACCCTGGGTGTGGGTGCCAACTACCGCACCAACAAAGAGGCCGCGGCCATTATGACCGTAAAATTCAACCCGCTTACTTTGGGATACAGTTACCGCTTTAACACCACATCGGGCAATTTAAATGGCGTGAGTTTTACCACACACGAACTCATGCTCAGCTTCCATTTTGGCAGGCACATGAGCGATGTGAAACTGTTGTAAGTGTAGCGGCTTATGCGTAGCACGCTACAGTGCTACACTTGGTGTAGCAGGCTACAAGCGTTGTTATCAGACAGATAACTTTTTTGGTGGCACAGTTTTGACAGTATTGCGCTACAGGCAAATTTAAGCCGGGTTTAGTGGGCTTGTGGTGACTAAACCTTAACTTATTTTAAACATCTGCATAACACGTATGCCTTAACTTGCCAAAAGTTAAATTTGTTTATTTGGCCTGGATATATATTATTATTGCCGCCATTATAGAGGCCGCCTGGACCTACAGCGTTAAGCTTTTCAGGCTTAGCGATCTGAAGCTCATCACCTGGCAAAACTTTTACACGCCCGAGGGTTTGCTGAAGATGGCTCCCATCACCGGCTACCTGCTTTTTGGTTTGGGCAATGCCTGGTTCTTTTCGCTGGCTATAAAACAAATACCTACCGCTATAGCCTTTGCCGCCTGGACTGGCGCCAGCATCATCATCCTCAAAATTACCGATACCATATTCTTCCGCGAAAGCATATCATGGGCCGAAGTGTTTTTTATACTGATGATAATTGGCGGTGTGGTGGGCTTGAAGTTTTGTAAGGTAGACGCGGTGCACTAAGCTTTCCGTCGAAGTATTTTCAATAACCGGCTATCTGGTAACGCCTTTACCACCTGGTACACTAGACCAACAGCAGCCCCTATCGCGCTACCCGCATATCCCCAATTATGCATTGACCCTACGGCAATAAATGCTCTTCTATTGACTAAACCCGGTGGCAAATGCCAATTTACGTGACCTAACGACAGGCAAGCATAACCATATATCAGCCCCGCTAAACCTGCCATAGCCGTAATTGCAAGCGTTAGCAAAACAGCGTTGCGCGCGCGTAGCCACATTGTCCCGGCATCCTTGTGTATCAAACCTGTGAAACCCATAAACAGGCCCAAAACGGCGCCTACCCACCACGTCGCCAGAAAGCCGACAACCGCTACCCACAAACGCGGGTTAGGCACTAGAGCGAGACCTGCTACATTGGATTCGTCGGCTATTCCGAACTGAAAAAATTTGAAACGCGTATAATATTCGTCACAGATAGTATATGTGAACTGATCATGCAAAACTCCGTATACCCCGGCTGTAATTGGAGTTAAACAAACAATCAGCAATAAAACACCAAGTTTTTTCATTCTTATCGGCCACCAAATAAAGCCTCACTAATATACTTATAGCTATAGCCATTGTAACAATCCCCTTAAAAAATTATCTATATTTAAACCACCATTAACTGATATCGCAACCATGCAAACAGAAACTGCAAAACCTATTGCCGATAGCAAACGCACCGCTATTGTTGATATATTACGCGGCTGGGCCATACTGGGCGTAGTAATTGGTAACTATACTGATTACTATTATTTTGGCAAACCCGTTAAACACAATCCCGATCTCGTCTCGCAAATATTGCAGGGCGTTCACCAGGCCTTCTTCGCTGCCAAATCATGGACCATGCTTAGCCTTCTGTTTGGCTATGGCTTTGCCGTGGTGATGGATAACATTGCTGCTAAAGGCAAAAGCCCCATCGCGTTTTTTAGCAGGCGGATGTTTTGGCTTTTGGTGATAGCTTTGGTTAACTCGGCATTTTGGTTTGGCGATATTTTGAAGGATTACGCTATACTGGGTTTAATACTCATGTTGTTTTACAAATGCTCGGGCAAAACAGCTTTAAGGCTGGCCGTTGCGCTGTTGGTTGCGCTGCCATTTATAGTAGCCGCGGTGAGCCATTTTATTCCTTATGATTACCAGGCCGCGGTAGATAAATACTACCTGCCGCAACTATACAGCCATACCCCGCTTGATATTTTCGCGGCGCATTTAAAGGGTACCTATTTTATGGAAGTGCTTTACCCATCGTATGCCGTTAATGTGCACGTAATGATGTTTGCCTGCATGTTGCTGGGCTTTGCTGCGCAGAAGTTCGACATCTTTAATCGGCTTCATGAGCTGAAAAAGCCCCTTAAAATTGTCTTTTTCAGCAGTCTTGCCTTCGGTATTATTACCAGCGTTGGTGTGGGGATGATGTTTCAATATAAATCGCCCGCACTAACCTATTTCAAACCTTTTTACTGGGCCATATTTGGCACCATGATGATGATACTTACCGGCATTTGCTGGATATATGTTAACGGGCGGTTAAAAGGCTTTTTTAACGCCATGCAATATATGGGCAAAATGACTTTAACCAATTACATGGTGCAAAACGTACTGGCCTGGTTCCTGTTTTTAAATGTGGGCTTCGGGATTTTTAATACCAAGCCGTTTTGGGTTTATTTTGGCGCAGCGGTATTGATTTTTGTGATACAGATATTTGTAAGCAAATGGTGGCTTAAACATTATAACTACGGACCGGTGGAATGGATATGGCGACAGTTAACCTACGGTAAGCGCCTGCCAATTAAAAAGCAGCCGGAGGTATAAACAGAAAGAGCGATCAATAAACCTGATCGCTCTTTTAATTTAATCCAAACCCGGCGCCAGTTTATCGGGGTTTACACCGCCGTCGTGGTCGTTTGATTCGGTAATTTTGCTCAGGTTATAATGCATTTCGCCATGCAGCTCCTCTCCTTTCAGCAAACCTTTATCGTACAAATTTTTGAGCACCTGTTTAGTAAAAACGATAAGCGCGTCGCTTTTAAGGCCGGGTTCAAGCTCTTCCAGTTTATTAATAACCTGGGGCGCCGTGCCTTCGCCTAACTGGGCAAGCGCGTAAATAACCTTGTTTTCCTGTGTATCTTCGGCAAAATAGCTTGCCGGAATGTGCAAGGGCTTATACTCCTCGCGAAATTCATCATCTGATAGTTGCATAGTTCAAGTTTTATATCATAACTATAAAACAAGATTAATGCCAAGCCCTTTAAGCCGGGCTATAATGCATTATTACAACGCCCGAAGCAAACTGCTCCACCTTATCCAAACGCATGTTCAGCCTATCCTTTACTTGCTTAAACAAGGGCTTACCTTTACCCAACACAACCGGGTGCATCCATAACACATATTTATCCACAAGCTCATAATTCATCAGCGCACCTACCAGCCTGCCGCTGCCATAAACCATAATATCTTTCCCTGCCTGTTTCTTCATCTGCAGCACCTCTTTGCGCAGGTTTCCGCTGATCAGGCTCGAGTTATCCCAAGCCAACATATTCATGGAGCGCGAATAAACTATCTTCTGATAACGGTTCATCATATCAGCAAACGCGTAATCATCCCGTGGGAAAGCCCCGTTACCAGTTACGGCTGGCCAGTAAGCGGCCATAGCCCGGTAAGTTACCGCCCCAAGTAATATAGTATCGGCCCGGCTTAATTGGTCGCACTGGGCACGGGCCATTTCGCTCGTCCAGCTTTGAAAATGCCAGTCAAGCTCACAGTTCGGCCCCGCCATATAGCCGTCAAGCGTTACGTTTATAGATACAATGAGTTTGCGCATTACGGGCTTAGCTTATTAATTTAAGTTGGCGGCGGCTGTGCCTGCTATTTTTTTGCGATACCAGATGTAGGCCAACACACCAACTGTTAAGGGGATAAACATAAAGAAAGGCGATCCTTCCAGTTTTTCAGGCGGCGCGGCAAAAAGTGAATAGGTGGCCCCTATCAGGTCGAACATCAGGCCGGCATAAGCCCACTCTTTAATACGCGGATAGCCGGGGATAAGAATAGCTATTACACCCAGTATTTTGGCCACACCAATAAACGGAATAAAGTAAATAGGATAACCGAGCCCTTCGTGCATACCTTTTACGGCAAGGTCCTGCACCAAAGCGTCGGGTATGGCCGAGCCTAACATCATAAAGGCAAACAAGCCGTTAAAAACCCAGAATAAAATTTTTGTTGTTTTCATGTTGATTATGTTTTAAAGTGATTGTTGTTTTTACTGATACAAATGTAGCCCGGTACCACACAACAGGTAACGTGCAATCAGGACATGTTTAGGGTTTAAATGCGACTTTAGCACCCACAGCTATTAATTGTAAAAAGTAATTGGTTAAATTTGATGTAACACGCACTCACAAAAAACAATGAAACACGTATCAATACTAGTACCGTTTGAAGCTGTGGCGCCGGCCATTGTCGATCCGCGCTACATGTTAACCACCATTAACCATTTTTTACAGGAAGCCGGTAAAGAGCCCGCTTTTGATGTTGAACTGGTGGGCCTGGCCAAACAGATACCGTTAAACGGCGGCACCTTTGCGGTTAATACTGATAAGCTATGCAGCGAGGTAAAGAAAACCGACCTGGTTATTATCCCCGCGCTGTTTGGCGATATGCAACATGCGCTGGAAGTAAACAAAGATTTTTTGCCCTGGATACGCGAGCAATATAACAATGGTGCGGAGGTAGCTTCGTTATGCCTTGGCGCGTTCCTGATGGCATCTACCGGCTTGCTGGATGGTAAGGAGTGTTCAACCCATTGGTTGTTTGCCGATAGTTTCCGCCAGATGTTCCCGACAGTGACCGTGGCCGATGGCAGTATTGTTACCGAAATTGATGGCCTGTACTCAAGCGGCGGTGCCAGCTCGTACTGGAACCTGCTGCTGCACCTGATAGAAAAATATACCGGTCGCGAGCTTGCTATCCGTGCTTCGAAATTCTTCGCCATAGAGATAGACCGTAAAACGCAATCGCCGTTCATCATGTTTAACGGGCAGAAAAAGCATGAGGACGAGCCCATCCGCAAAGCGCAGGAATTTATTGAGCAAAACCTGACCGAAAAGATATCTGTTGAAGAACTGGCGTCTAAATTTGCCATAGGCACGCGTCATTTCGCACGCAGGTTTAAAAAAGCTACCAACAACACGCCTGCCGAATACATTCAGCGGGTAAAAATTGAAGCCGCAAAAAAAGACCTGGAGAACACCCGTAAAAATATTAACGAGGTGATGTATGATATTGGTTACGTTGATGTAAAAACCTTCCGCACGGTATTTAAAAAGATAACCGGCCTCTCGCCTATCGATTATAAGCATAAATATAATCGCGGGGCGGCTTAAAATCGCGCCAGCATAAAACCAAAACGCCTCGTAGCAATGAATGCGAGGCGTTTTTATTTGATGTATTATAACACCGTAGCAGCACGGCCTTTGTCGCGCCAGTATAAAACAAAAAAGCCCCGCAACCAATCGTCGCGGGGCTTTTTTATGAAAGTTTACTTATATTATTTTACAGCACCTGGAGTAGTGTAAGCAGTTTGTTGAGCATTGTAGTTAACCCAGGCAGTAGTCCAATCGGTAGTACCGTCAAAAGCACCTCTGTAAGCTACAGTTTCGAAGAAACCGCCACCTAATTTAGTATCAGTGAAGATAGCACCTGTTAAACCTACCGAACCTGCTTTTTGAGTGAAGTTAGGCACACCTGCACGAGCAGCCGGAGCTAAGTCAGTACCAAATTTGTAAGGGTCTGTATAGATATCACCACCGTAAGTTGCAGGAGTGAAAGTGTTGTTAGCAGTTAAGCCAGTAGTAAGCGTAGCTAAAATAGTAGCGTTTGAAGCTTTGATCTGGTTTGATTTGCTGTTGCTACCTAATACTAAGTTGTTAGCGAAACCTGAACGACCTGCTAAGTAGTTAGCTGATGAGTTTTCAGGAGCTGCAGCAGGAAGAGCGTCATCATAGAAAATACCTTCAGTGTAACCTGCAAATATTGAGTTGAAGATGCTGATAGAAGAGTTACGACGGATCTGTGCAGCGTGCTGGAAGTTAGCATTGATGGCTGTGAAAGAAGCATTTTCTTTCGGGCCTAAGATAGTAACGTTTGAAAATACACCGCTTGTTTGTGGCGTAACGTTAGTACCGGTGCTTAAGTTATCAGACTCGAAACCGTTTGAACCAGATACGTCGGCAGTAGCAGCTAAACGCTGAGCTACAGCAAACTGAACTTTACCAGCCCAACCGTTATCAGTATCAAAGTCATCATCCCAGGTATCAATAGCTACTAAGTGTTTAGCGTTAACATTACCACCGAACCACTCAAAAGCGTCATCACCTGAACGGTAAACAGCTACATAATCAATAGTAGTACCTGAACCAACGCTACCAAAAGTTAAGCCGTTAAGCTCGTTATCAGCACCCAGTGGAATACCGGCATACTCGATACGTACATATTTTAAAGTACCTGAGTTATCAGCGGCGTTAGTACCGCCGTGTTTAGCTTTATCAGTAGCATCAGATATACCTTCGATAGGCACAGCGGTACCTAAATTGTTAGGAGCACTACCTAATAATACTACGCCACCCCAGTCGCCTTGAGAACGGCCACCAGCAGGTTGGTTTGATGTAAATACAATTGGTTTATCAGCAGTACCAACCGCTTCAATTTTTGAGCCGCGGGTAATGATCAAAGCAGCAGCAGCAGCTTTATCACCTTTAATAATGGTACCCGGTTGTATAGTTAAAGTAACGTTGCCAGTAACGTAAACTTTAGCTTTTAATAAATATATTTTGTCTGATGTCCAGGTAGTGTTAGTAGTTATATCGCTTGATACGGTTACCACGTTACCATCACCATTAACCGGTGGGTTTATATCACCCGGATCAACAGAGCTTTTTGAACAGCTTCCTAAGAACAAGCTTACGCCCAAGGCTGCTAATAATACAATTTTTTTCATCGTGTCTTTTTTACGTTATGGTTATTTTAATTTATGATCAAAAGAACAGATCAAGCTTGAACTTAATATTACTGTTACTTTATCTCTATATTAAATGAGCAACCTTTGAGTTAACACTACTTTAACACCAATGCTATTGCCGGGCACTTTACATCCAATATTCTCAGCATAAAAAAAGGGGCCTAAAGCCCCTTTTTTGTTATGTGTATTTGTTAAAACGTGTAGTTAAACTGTAGTGAAAAGTTACTACCCGGTTTGAAGCTGCTTTGGGTAAAATCGCCCGCGTTGTACTTTTTATCCTTGTTCATGTCGTAGTAAAAAGTAACACCCTGGTTTAAAATATCACCTGCGGTAAATTTGATCTCGCCTTTGCTTTTCATCACCTTCATGCCCAATTGCAAGTCAATCACATCACGCGGCACTTCCCAAATACCCTGGAAAGCTGCACCAGCTGCAACAGCCAACTTGCGGCCTACCCTGTTATACAAGGCGTTGAAGTTGTATTTACCGTTAGCAAAGCTGTGTTGTAAACCACCGTTTATTACGTATGGTGCCTGGCCTACCAATGGTCTTTCTTTTTCAAGGAAGTTTAAGCTACCATCTGTAGGGTTAACCGCAGTTGATTTGATCAAAGCAAGGTTAGCGTAAGCGATAGTGTTTTTCCAGAAATCGTTAGCTACGATGAAATCTAGTGATTTACGAACCTCGAACTCCACACCATAAACATTAGCTTTTTGTGAGTTGAAGTAGGTAATGGTACGGGTTGAACCGGCATCACTGTTAAAGGTCTCGATAGCGTTGGTGAATTTTTTGTAGAAACCTGATACCGATAGTATCTGACCGGCAGAAGGGTATAACTCAAAACGTAAATCGATGTTATCGATGTTAGCACGTTTCAGCTTAGGGTCACCTTGTTGGAAAGCAAGGATCTCGTAGTCATAATACTGCGTAACCGATAACTCTCTGAACTCCGGACGAGCCAATGTACGAGAGTATGAAGTACGTAAGTTGATTTTATCAGTTAAGCTATAAGTAATGTTAGCCGATGGCAACAGGTCGGTATAATTTTGTTTAACTTTTTGCAGGTTTGGCGCACCCGGGGTAAGATCTAAACGGAACTGCTCAACACGTGCACCGTAGGTTAATCTTAATTTACCAAATTTGTTATCCATCATTAAATAACCCGCATTAGTTAACGAGTTAGCGTTGTATGAATCCGGGCGACCGTCGATCTCTTCCAGTTTGTAAACGTTGGCATCAACCACGTCACGTGCAAACAAAGTATTCAACGGGCGGCGTTTGATAGGATCAGCAAAGTCAGGATCATTGTTTCTGATAACCGGGCCGATGAAACGTACATCATAATTTCTGTCGCGATAGAAAGTGCTGGCACCTGCTTTGAAAGTACCGCTCAGTTTTTTAACCGGTAACGAGTAGTTAGCCGCGGCTGAGTATGAATTTTCATTCATTTTAGCATACAGGGTAGCATTCTCTTTACCCAGGGTTGAAACGTTAGCCTGGTAAGGCACATCCTGACCTAAGTTTTTTGAGTAGCTGATTTTACGCTGACCCGGCTGATCGTTCACTACGTTGTTGTAGCTTAAGTTCCAGTTAAGTTTTGAACCGTTGTCGCCCAACGGGTGGTTACCCTCTAAGGTTGATTTTAATAAGCCTTTTTGCAAAAGGTCAAAAGCAAAGTATTTTACATCAGCAGTTGAGCTGGTGTTGTAACCGCCCCTTGACAGGAACGAATCATCATAAATACGGTTGTACAAGTTTTTGAAAGTGATCTTGTTTTTACCGAAGGTGTAACCCAGGTTTAACACCGCACCAACGTTGGTTGAGAATTTGTAAACGTTATCGCTGTAGTGATAATCATAGTAATCGCGCAACACCTCATTTTGTATGGTTTGCGAGTTACGGTAGGTTAAAGCTAAAATTGCACCTAAACGGCTTCCGCTTTTAAAGTCTTTAGCTTTACCAAGGCTTAACTGGTAGCTTTGGGTTGGCAGGGCGGTGTTATTATAAATATTGTAATCCTTAGTAATTGAGCGCAGCATCCGGATATTGGTCTCGGGTGTAAGGCCGTTTGATATGCTGGTATAATTTACAAAGCCGTTAGGCAACGAGCGCTGGCCATTATCAAAACCAAAGTAATCGGTAGCGTTACGGGTACCGCTTTTAAAGTTTTTAAAGGTTGATGCGGTGTTATAACCCTCGCCTATGCTAAACGAAACAAAGTTTTGATCAGGTATATCTTTAGTGGTAATGTTGATCAACCCACCTGCAAACTCGCCGGTTTGATCTGGCGTAGCAGTTTTGGTAATAGTTAAGTTCTCGATCAGGTTTGAAGGAACAATATCGAAAGAGAAAGCTTTACGGTTAGGCTCGGTACTTGGTAACGAAGCGTTATCCAGCATTACCGAGTTATAACGATCGCTCAAACCACGTACAACAACAAATTTATTATCCTGCACGGTAGCGCCGCTTACACGTTTTAAAACGTCGGCAGTGTTTCTGTCAGGTGATTTTTTGATCACATCGGCAGTAACACCGTCTGATATAGATACGCTGTTTTTTTGCGCAGCATATAATGATGCTACCGATGCCTGGCGATAAGTGGCCTTGATCACAACCTCGTTCAGAGATTTTTGTGACTCGTCGGCCAAAGTAACGTCAAGATTGGTAACCTCGTCGGCTTTTACCACCACGTCTGATATCGACTTGGTTTGGTAACCTATAAAGCGAAATTGCAGGGTATAGGTACCCGGTTTAATGTTTGATAGGATGTACTTTCCATCTACATCAGCAGCTACACCGGTGGTAGTGCCTTCAATAGTAACCGTAGCGCCAATAAGGGTTTCACTGGTTTTTTGGTCGGTGATTTTACCTGCAATTTTGCCTGTTTGGGCAAATACACTTGAGGTGATTAATACAATTGCGAAGGTTAATAGGGTTGATATTTTTGCTCTTAACATAAACTTTAAATATTACGGCAAAAGTATCCCCGCACTATTAAGTCTATGTTAACAGTAGATTATCAAATACTAATGTTTATTTAACAATAAGTTATCATTCGGCCACGCTCTTTTTTTCTACTTTTTTGTGGATGTTATTGATTTCCATTAGGGCAGCACTGCAATAAAAGGGGCGCAGCTCCATCGTCAAAATACCCGCCTTTATGGCCGGGTCGGTCTCGGTTAAGGTCTTTGCCTCCTCTATAGAGTTAACATTAAATATAAATATGCCTTGCACGTCTCCGCCGTCCATAAACGGACCGGCAACAACCAGCTTGCCTTCATCCGCCAGGCGCATAATATTTTTTAAGTGGGCCATTTGAATTTTGGTGCGCTCCTCTTTGCTTTCAATTTTGGTGGGGCCTGTTTTTAAAAACGCCATTACATACTTTTTCATGCCGTATTGATCGGCACCTAGTTTAGTGGCCAGGGCTTCGTCGTATACAGGTTTGGTTTGGGCTTTAACGACTACACAGGCCAGCCATAAAAGGGCTATTAACGCGGTTCTTTTTATCATGATGAAAGTTTTGAGTTAAAATTTATTGGTTACTGTAACGATGATACATAAAATTTCGTCATTACAATATAGGCAAATTGGTATACATTGTCAAAACGATGCAATGATGAATAGCTAAACATAAAATAATTTTAGCACGATTAAACCGTTTACAAAATATTAGTCTATAGGTATAAAGCAGCAATGCTTTTGCTAACCATTATTTTTTTTAACAAACTATGAAAAGTATATATAGAAAATTAGCATTACCGGCCCTGAGTGGTTTGATGCTTGTGTTTTTGGCTATGCCGGTTAATGCCCAACGTGGTGGGGCGCACGCCAGTGGTGGCGGTGGCAGTCGTGGTGGCGGTGGCGGAAGCGTTTCTTCCGGTGGCGGCGGTGGCAGCCGTGGCGGAGGTTTCTCCGGCGGTAGCAGCAGCCGTGGCAGTGTATTTTCGGGCGGTGGCCGGTCAACCAATAGTGTCGCGCCACAAGCTTCGGGCAGCTATTCAAGCCCGCGCGGACAAATGCATCAGCAACCCAACGTAGCTACATCACGTGGCTACAGCGGCCGTAACCAGCTGTTCGGCGGCGGTACTTACTCAGGTTCACGCGGACAAACCTACTCACGCCCTAACATAGCCAGCCGTTATAACAGACCAGGCTATAACAGCAGTTTTTACAACCGTGGTTACTATCGCGGTGGCCGTTATTATCCGGGCAGTGCTTATAGCTACAACCGTGGTTATTATGGCGGCCGTTATTATGGCAGATTAAATACTTATGGTGCTTATAATGGCTTTTACCACTATAACCGCGGCTTTTATGGTAGCTTATACTATCCACGTTTAGGTTTTAGCCTGGGTGTTTTGCCTTACGGATACTATCCGTTCTATTGGGGTAATGCTCAATATTATTACAGCGATGGTTATTTCTACCAAAATTATAACAACCAATATACGGTTGTTGAACCACCGCTTGGCGCTTCGGTAAATAGCCTGCCGGCCAAAGCCGAATCTATCGTAATTAACGGCGAACAGTATTATGAGCTAAATGGTGTTTACTACCAGGCTGTACGCCGCGATGACGGATCTACCGTATACCAGGTAGCCGGTAAAGATGGCCAGTTGGATACCAGCAATATGGAAGACATGGCCGGCCCAACAATTGAGGAGCCTCAAATTGGCGATGTGGTAAGCGATTTGCCGATGGATACCCGCAAGGTAAAATTAGGTGGCCAAAGCTACTTCGTATCTCCCGATGATTTTTACTACCAGGAAACACGCGATGTTAATGGTAATAAAGCTTATAAAGTTGTAGGTACGCCTGCAGATGGACCCGGCAATTAAGATATTTTAGTTTGATTATTCCAATCAGGGCGGGCATTGTAAAATGTTCGCCCTTTTTGTTGGCCTAAAATATTGCGTAGTACCAACAGTAGTATGAATATAGGCTGACAAACATTTAGCCCATACGTTGTTACTTTGACTAACAAACAACAATGTAAAATGGACTTACAACTAAAAGATAAAATAGCGCTGATAAGCGGATCAACTGCCGGTATAGGTTTTTCAATAGCCAAACAATTAGCTGCCGAAGGTGCGCAAGTAATCGTTAACGGCCGTACCCAACAACGCGTGGATGCCGCTATCCAACAAATAAAAACTGAAACCGGCAACCAAAACATTACCGGCGCAGTGGCCGATTTTACCAAACCTGATGATATTGCCGCGCTCATTAAACAAGTACCTCATGTTGATATACTGATCAATAACGTAGCCATATTTGAACCCAAAGCGTTTGCCGAAATCAGTGATGAGGATTGGCTGCGTTTTTACGAGATCAACGTATTAAGTGGTGTGCGCCTGTCACGTGCCTATTTCGATAAAATGCTGGCGCAGAACTGGGGCCGTATCATTTTTATCTCGAGCGAATCGGCCGTACAGATACCAAGCGAGATGATACACTACGGAATGACCAAAACAGCCCAACTGGCCATTGCCCGCGGCCTTGCCGAACTAACCAAAGGCACCAACGTAACGGTAAACTCGGTATTGCCTGGCCCTACCCTGTCCGAAGGTGTGGGTGGTTTTATTGATAACCTGGCTAAGGATCAAAGCAAAACTGTGGAGCAGGTGGAAGAGGATTTCTTTAAAACCATGCGCCCTACATCAATCATTCAGCGCTTTTTAACTACCGATGAAGTGGCTAATATGGTGGTTTATTTGTCAAGCCCGCTGGCAGCAGCTACTAATGGTGCGGCTATACGGGCTGAGGGTGGTTTGTTGAAGACGGCGTTTTAAGTGCTCAAGCCAGACTCGTCAAAACCAAGCACGTCATTACGAGCGTAGCGTAGTAATCCCCGATTAGAAAGTCAACGCGCAACCTTTCTCAAGGGGATTACTACGCTCGTTCCTCGCTCGTAATGACGTGTTAGTTTTATAATTAACTAATACTCCGCAAACACCTCATCCTGGTAACACCACACCCACTTCTCCCCTGGCTCGGCAGACGCGGCTACGGGGTGGCCGGTTTCATGGTAGTGGGCCGTCATATGTTTCATAGGCGAGCTATCGCAGCACAGCGTTACGCCGCAAGTTTGGCAGGTGCGCAGGTGTAGCCAGCGGCCATTGTGTTTAACGCATTCGGCGCACTCGTATTTTTCGGCTTGTTTAATGCTTTCCAGGTTGGTAA
Source organism: Mucilaginibacter sp. A3364 (assembly GCF_059690715.1). NCBI lineage: Bacteria > Pseudomonadati > Bacteroidota > Sphingobacteriia > Sphingobacteriales > Sphingobacteriaceae > Mucilaginibacter > Mucilaginibacter sp. A3364. The sequence continues at coordinate 910,437 of NZ_JCAWED010000001.1, read as the reverse complement.
TATGTTGGCAGGTGTTTCCCATATCTTTTATAATATCCCTAAAGGGTTGTTTCTTAAATGATCTATTTTGGCAGCAAACATTTCGGCCATTTTACCGGCCCGCCATTTGGCTTCTTCGGCTTTAGTGCCGGTAAATAGCTCGTCTACAGTTCGGGTAAAAAGAGCCATCCAGGCAGCAAAGTGAGTATGGTCTACCGGCAATCTTGCATGCGGCGGAAATGGACTGCCCATGTAGGTGCATTCGCCCAATAAAACCGTTTGCCAAAAGGTGTACATTTTTTCCAGGTGTTGCGGCCAGCGGTCCCCTATCTTTTCATTAAATATAGGGCCCAAAAGCGCGTCTTCGCGTATGCGGTCGTAAAAGGTATCAACCAGCAATTTAATATCATCCAAACTCAATATTTCGGGCAGCTTTTCCATAACCAACTGGTAATCAACAAGTGTTTATTAAATACAAAAAACACTAAACAAAGATACGCACGCAACTGTTATAACACCACCAAAAACAAGGTTTATTATGGCTAAGAAGATATTAATAGTTGATGATAACGAGGATATACTGGACGTACTGAAAGAAATGCTGGCCTTTGACGGGCACGAAGTGGAGTGCATTACCTATACCGACAACATTTGCCAATCGGTAAGCGCGGCAAATCCCGACCTGGTTATTTTAGATTATATACTTTTTGGTGTTAACGGCGGCGAACTTTGCCACCAGGTAAAAACCAACCCGGCAACAGCGCATATACCGGTAATGATGATATCGGCCTATCCGCGCGTATTAAACTCATTAGGTACTTATGGCGCCGATATGTTAATAGCCAAACCGTTTGATATGGACGAGATACGTGAAAACGTAAATCATTTGCTGGCGGATGCCGAAAGCACCAGCGATAAGCTATGCGGCAACGCGGTTTAAGTTAATAGTAAATGTAGTGCCGCTTTGCTCGGTACTGTGTACCTCTATTTCGCCTCCATGTTTTTCAACTATCTGGCGCACTATGCTTAGCCCCAATCCTACCGATTCCTCGCCCCGCAAACCTTTACGACTGGCGCGCGAAAACCTGTCGAAAATATAGGGCAACAGCTTTTCGGGGATACCCATCCCAAAATCCTTCACATCAATCGTAACATCATCATGCGTGGCATTCAACGCAATTTCGATATGATTGGTAGGGCCCGAAAATTTAATGGCATTGCTGATCAGGTTATCCATCACCCGCTCCATTTTTTCAGAGTTTATTTTGGCAAAAACCTTTTCGTTTAAACCGTAGTACAATATCTTAACGTGGCCCATTTTGCCCTTCACCCACTCATCAACAATCTTTAATAAAAACTGGTTAAGCTCAATGGTTTGTACGTCAAAATCCGAAGGTGCTTCGCTGTGCGCTGTCTCCAGCAAGTCGTTGATAATAGATGCCGCCTTATCGCACGAATGTTTGATCACTTCCATATGCTCGCGGTCTTCCTCATCCAGCTTATTGTCCATCTCCATTAACATGGTTACGGTTTTAATGGCATTAAGCGGGTTACGCAAGTCATGAGCTACCACACCCAGTATTTCGTTTTTAGCGCGTATGGCTTCCTCTATCTCATGGTTCTTTTGCTCAATAGCTTTCAGCTTCAAATAATTATCGGCCCGGTAGGAGAACGAGTATCGCGACAAGCAAAAAAACATGATCAATAATACCAGCGATGCCAGGTTATTCATCATAAGTTCGCTCACGGTATGCTGATAGAGCGGAATCATCAGCGTAAAATAAATGCCGGTTATAATAGCCAGGAATATCGACTCAAAATACTCGAACGTAAAAAAAACCCCCGTTAAAATAAGCCCCATTAAATACATCACCAGCGTATTACGCGGGTTGTACATGGTAAAAAACGTAGCTCGCATAAACGATATCATAATAAACAAAGCAAACGCCAGGGTAAAGGCACGTATAAGCAGTTGCTTGTTTACTTTGTCATCAAAATTGGCTATTAAAAACTTACTGATGATATAAAAAACAGGGGTTGTACCTATGGCTATCCAATTGGCAAGGCTGTAATGCTCTACATGGTTTACGCTTTCGAGCGGTACGGCACCGGCAATAACCAGGCTGCGTAAAAAAACGCTTACGCCCAGGTAAATTAAACTAAGCGTTTTTACAACTCTAAGGTTTTGCAAAGTAGAATAGCTCCTAAAAGAAGACCGGTAAGGCGAATCGATTCTGGTAAAGAAGTGAATCTTCATTTTAGTAAATAGCTATATACAAGCCGTGATATACAGCACCTTATCGGGTTACAGCGCGTTATCAGGGGTATTGGGTGTTCTGTACAGTTTAATCAGCACTAAAATAACTATTATGCGTTAATAAATTATAAATTAATAAGTATAACATTTTTGATAGATTTTTCGGGCTAAATGCGGCATTATTTATTACTTTGCCCCCGGTATTTTACTTATTATTTCAAGATACAACGCCATGACTTATTGCCTGGGAATTAAAGTGAAAGAAGGCCTGCTGGCTATTGCTGATACGCGCATTACATCGGGGACAGATACTACGGTAAAAAAGAAGATCACGATAGAACAAAAAGATGGTTTTTCGCTTTTTATAATGACAAGCGGCCTGCGATCAACCCGCGATAAGGCTATTGTGTATTTTACCGAGCTTTTAGAGACCACCGAGTATAACAAGCTATACAAAGCTGTTAATGCCTTTGGCGAGCAGATAAAACGTGTAGCCAACGAGGACAAGGCATCGCTGGAGAAAGCGGGTTTTAATTTTGACCTGCACAGCATTATAGGCGGGCAGCTAAAGGATGATGACGAACATAAACTGTTTTTGCTTTATCCCGAAGGTAACTGGGTTGAATTGGGACAGGGCGCGCCGTTTATTATCATCGGTAACTCGGGCCACGGTAAGCCGATCTTGAATAGAACGTTGAACGAGGACTCGAGCCTGCGGGAAGCATTGAAGGCGGGGTTCCTGTCGTTTGATTCAACCCGGGTAAGCTCCAACAATGTTGATTTCCCGATAGATGTGGCGCTGTATAAACGGGACAGTTTTCATATCGTTGAAAAACGCTATGAAAAACGCGACCTTGAAACCATATCAGCCCAATGGGCCGAAGAATTAAAAGAAGCGCTGGCACGCATATCAGAAGACTGGATGGATGCCGCGTTTGACAAGTTACCCTGATTAATAAAGCATATATATGAAATTCGACGTATTTACCGGGATGGAATATCAAGTGAGCTCGGCGAGTACGTTGATACTAAGCGTAGCCGCACTGCGCAGCCCTCAACAAACGGTATTAAGTGAAGAGCTTACCTTATCGCCTTACATAAAGGTAGAAGAGCTGGCATCCCCCGGTAACGATAACCGCCCAATACGCTTCGAAGCATCGGAACCGGGCAAGATCACTGTTACCTATAAAGCGCTGGTTGATAATTGCTGCCAACTGGTTGATTTTACCAATCGCCCCGAAACACCGGTTGCACAGTTCGCGCCCGATATTTTAACTTACCTGTACCCCAGCCGGTATTGCCAGTCGGACAAGTTATACGGCCTGGCCAACCAGCTTTTCGGAAATATCAGCAACCCTTTTGCCCAGGCTTTGGCCGTTACCGATTGGATACACAATAACGTGCAGTATTTAAGCGGCACCACCACAGCGCAAACATCGGCCTTTGATACCATTAACCAAAAGAAGGGTGTTTGCCGCGATTTTGCCCATCTGGGGATAGCACTTTGCCGGGCGCTTACCATACCTGCGCGCTATTTTACGGGTTATGCCTACCAACTACAGCCACCCGATTTTCATGCCTGCTTTGAAGTTTATCTAGATGGCGAATGGATATTATTTGATGCCACCAAACTGGTGCCCCTTAACGGCCTGGTGAAAATAGCCACCGGCCGCGATGCTGCCGATACCGCCATAGCCAATCTTTTTGGCGGCGTAGCCTTTACCGGCATGACCGTAAGTTGCGAAGTGGCTGAGGATGGTTTTGAGCCGGTGTATTATGATAGTAAAGTTTTGAAGGGTTTATCGTACCTGTAGCTACAGGTTAAAAACAAACGGAATGGTGTAATTAACCCTCATTATCCTGCCATATTGCACGCCCGGTTCCCATTTAGGGAGGGCCTGCAAAACCCTTAATGCCTCAACACTTAGCACATCGTGCGGGCTTTGTAATATTTTATAATCAGATAGGTAGCCATCTTTGTTCACTACAAAATTTATAAGCACGCGTCCCCTTATTTCGTAAGCGCGGGCATATTGTGGGTATTGCAACTTATTGCTCACCATTTTATAAAACTCGCCCATACCGCCTTTAAATTGCGGGGCTATTTCGCGCTGGGTGTAGGTGTATTTATCCTTGTCATTTACAATTGACTCGCCTGTTACGAGTTTACCATCCGCCCATTCTTCTGCAAAAACCCATTTGGTGTCTTTGGATGATTTGTCGCCTTTCCATTTACCATTGCGTACACCATTTTTCAAATCACCCTCTTCTTCAATTTTATCGAAATCGAAATTATAACCAACGTAATAGCCATTGCCATCGGTGGCCAAAACTTTGCCGGTAGAGTCTGAGCAGGCCTTGATAATGATATCTGATCTAAACGGGGCAGCAGGATCATTAGCGGGGATAAACACCTTATGGGTGTATAGCCGGCCATTGGGATAATAGGCATAAGCATCGCCGGTTTTCTTTCCGCCCGAAAAATTTGCTACCTCGCGTTTTTTTCCTGTCGGGAAATAATTTACCGTAGTGCCCTCCCATATGATCTGATCGGCTTTTGAGGTTTTGCTGGCAAATTTCAGCTTGCCGGTTTTATAATATTCTTTTAGCACAAATAACTTGGATTCGGTATCTGGGTAAATCTGGCGGATGAAATCGGCGCTGTCTAAAATAGCTACCTTTTGCCCGGAGTTTTTGTGAAAGGTGACTATAGTATCAGCCTGCTGCGCAAAGCTTTTCAGGCTAAACAGACTTAATATTAAAGCCAGCGATATTTTGATATTCATATAAGGTTTAGTTGTATTTAATGGCCTAAAATAAATATTATAAGTATAGTGCAAGCGGCATTGCTAAAAATTTAACATTTCGGGCAAGCAAACACAGGATTTTATTGTCTATCTATAAAAACACATTATGCCCGAAGGCCCGTCAATCATCATCCTAAAAGAAAAGCTTAAGCCCTTTAAAGGCAAAAAAGTAACCGGTGCCAATGGCTACGCCAAAGGCTTTGACACCGAAATGCTGATCGGTAAAACGCTGAAGGATATTAAAAGCTGGGGCAAACATACTTTGCTGGTATTTCCAAAATTTTCGGTAAGGGTGCATATGATGCTGTTTGGATCGTACCGCATTAACGAGCATACTAAAAGGAACGCATCGCTGCATATGCAGTTTGGCGAGCAGGAGGTGAACTTTTACATATCAGCCATTAAACTGATTGAAGAACCTTTGGATAAGATTTACGATTGGTCGGCCGATATCATGGGCAAAAAATGGGATAGCAAAAAAGCTTTTGAACGGCTAAAGGCCAAACCCAAAATGATGGTCTGCGACGCGCTGCTGGATCAAAAAATATTCTCAGGCTCGGGAAACATCATCAAGAACGAGGCGCTTTTTCGCGCCAAACTACATCCCGAAAGTATCATAGCACACATCCCCGATAAAAAACTGCGCGATTTAATTGGGGAACTAACCAGCTTTGCCAAAGAGTTTTTAAAATGGCGTAAAGTAAATAAACTCGGTAAGCATCTACAGGCTTATGAGCAGGATATTTGTCCGCGCAATACCATTCCTTTCCACAAAAAACTAACAGGCAAAACAAAGCGCCACTCCTACTTTTGCCATAAGTGCCAGGACCTGTTTGACTGAGGCTGAAAAATATTTTTTCAAATTGTAACAAATTTGTTATAATTAATTTCTAGCTTTATATAACCCAATAAACTTAAAGGTTCATTATTATGAGGAAAGTACTACTAACCTGCTTGTTAGCATTCGGAATGACTGCTGCAATGGCGCAATGCCCGATCAATGAAATTTTAACCAGCAATAACGCGCAAAGCATTTCCACGCTTATTGAAAACAACACCGAGTGCATAAAGGATGCGCTGTTGCAAAACCCCGAGTACAGCACCATGCGCGTTTACCTGGATTATTTATATAACACCTCTAAGGATTGGGTTTACGGCAACTTCCCCGATAAAGAAAAACAGTTTACCGAGTTTTATGCCAAATGGAACAAAGAGTTTCCAACCATGACCTCAACCCCACCCTCAAACCCTGATTTTTACGAGGATATGGATGCTATAGTAACTACAGATCCGAGTTTCTTTACTCAACAAAAAGTCACCAAAATACCTTTACGTTACATGCAATGGCTGCACGTAAAACGTTTGAAAGAAAAATATGGCGAACAAACCATATTAAATTTGACCAACGCGGTAGCTAAAGTTGCTAACCTGCAAACTTCAAAAACTAATTACGCGGCATTTGTGGGGCACTAAAGGCTAGGGTTAACTCAATATATCGGCTATTTCATCAAAGCCTTTTTCGCGGGCAAGGTCGGCGGGGAGTTTGCCGCCTTCCATGCGGGCGTTTACGTCGGCATTGTTTTCCAGTAGTAAAATCAGCAGTTCTAAATTGCCGTTTTGCGCTGCCGAATGGAGGGGCGTTACGCCTGCCTGTTGTTTAATATTAACTACCGCGCCGTTTTCAATAAGCATGCGGGCAATATTGGTATAATTGCCCGCGGCGGCAGAGTGCAGCGGGAATACATTAAAGCCATTGTTTGATGGGCTATTAACCTCGGCGCCCTTTAGCACAAGGTAACGCGCCACCTCAAACTGCCCGAAGTAGCAGGCCAGCCCCAGCGGTGTAAAGCCATCATCGTTATATAAATTTACCGCATCGGGGTGGGTAAATATCAGGTGAGCCACCACGTCAAACTTGCCCGCGGCCGATGCTTCAAAAAGATCGATCTCATCCACAAATTTTAACAGCAGGGCGGTAACCTCGGGCTTTTTGTAATAACAGGAAAGCATCAACGGCGATACATTGTGACTGGTTTTAGCAGTCGCCAATTCGGGCTGTTGTGTTAGCAGGGCATTTATGCCGGCTACATCGCCTTCGGTAATAAATTGCTCAAGGTTTTCAATATTCATTAACATCAATAATACTAAAAAATTAAAAATAACACTGCATAGTTGTTTTATCTATTAACTTTATATTTGCATAATACTATAGTTAAGGGATGCCGGTTAAAGGAAATCAATTCAGATCAAACAGCTTCAGGGACGAGAATAAAGACCGTCAAAATTCAGATAAAGGCCCACGAGAACGCTCGCCAAAACCGGCCGCCGAGCGTTTACCAAAATTCGACCTTAAAGATGGCCGTTTGGTAAAGATCATAGGCTTGTTTTTCCTGATCGTATCGCTTTTTTTCCTTATCGCGTTCACTTCCTACCTGTTTACCTGGGAGCAGGATCAAAGCTATGTAAAGCCTGCTAACGGCGGCTGGAGCAACCTGTTTAAAAGCGAAATGCAACTGCTTGAAAAAGGGGTTACCAACCCAACGGTTGATAACTGGCTGGGTAAATTCGGCGCGTTGCTATCCAACCAATTCATATTCGAGTGGTTTGGTATCGCCTCCTTCCTGTTTGTATTTGTATTTTTTGTGATAGGCTACCGCATGTTGTTTAAAGTGCGCTTATTCTCGGTAGTACGTACGTTGGGTTATTCGCTTTTTGGGCTGATTTTTATTTCTATCACGCTAGGTTTTGTCCACGCTTTTATATCAGATACACCACACTTTTTAGAAGGCGAATTTGGGTATTGGAGCGTTAAGCTGATGGATGTACAGATAGGGCACTCGGGCACCGCAGGCGTGCTGATATTTGCCGGGCTAACCACCCTTATCATTGCTTATAACATTGACTTTAAGCTCCCCGAACGCAAGCCCAAATCCGAGCCTTTATTAGCCAATATGCCTGGCGCCGACCCTGAGCCTATCGAACTGGAGGACGAGCACATATCGCACCCCGTAGAGTGGCCTAAAGGCAGTAACGTAATGAAGCCCGAAGCTTTCACGCATCAGCCTTCGGTGCACGAAACCCTTGCCGCGCAGGCAATAGCCGCCGAAACGCTAACACCCGAGCCAACCTTCCACGAGCCTGTTGTGTTAACTCCCGATAACGAAAGCGAAGACCCTGAAATTGGAGACGATATACCCCTAACGTTAGAAACCGAGCGCCCAAGCCCGGTAATGAACGTTGAGAAAACCGATGACGACAAAGCCAAAGCATTGGTTGATGAGTTTGGCACTTATGACCATAAGCTGGATCTGGCATCGTACAAACTGCCTACGCTTGATCTGTTAGAGAATTACGGCTCGGCCAAAATAGCGGTAAATTCGGAAGAACTGGAAGCCAACAAAAACAAAATTGTTGAAACGCTTAACCACTACAATATCGAGATTGATAAGATCAAAGCTACGATAGGCCCAACAGTTACGCTGTACGAAATTATCCCCGCACCGGGCGTACGTATCTCAAAAATTAAAAACCTGGAGGATGATATCGCCCTAAGTTTAGCTGCTTTAGGTATACGTATTATTGCCCCTATGCCGGGCAAGGGTACTATTGGTATCGAGGTGCCTAATCAAAATCCCGAGATGGTTTCCATGCGCTCCATCCTGGCTACCGAAAAATACCAGAACACCACTATGGATCTGCCCATCGCTTTGGGTAAAACCATATCAAACGAAGTATTTATTGCCGATTTGGCCAAGATGCCTCACTTGCTGGTAGCGGGTGCAACAGGTCAGGGTAAGTCGGTAGGTATTAACGCCATACTGGTATCGCTGCTTTATAAAAAACATCCATCCGAGTTAAAGTTTGTATTGGTCGATCCAAAGAAAGTGGAGCTTACGCTTTTCCGTAAGATAGAAAGACACTTCCTGGCTAAACTGCCTGATGAAGAAGATGCGATCATTACCGATACCAAAAAAGTGGTGAACACGCTTAACTCACTTTGTATTGAGATGGATCAGCGTTATGACCTGCTGAAAGACGCGCAGGTACGTAACCTGAAGGAGTATAACGCCAAATTCATCAACCGTAAAATAAGCAACCCTGAAAAACATCGCTACCTGCCATTCATCGTACTGGTGATTGACGAGTTTGCCGATTTGATGATGACAGCCGGTAAAGAGGTTGAGCAACCTATTGCACGTATAGCCCAGTTGGCCCGTGCGGTGGGTATACACTTGGTCATAGCTACGCAAAGGCCATCGGTAAATATTATTACGGGTACTATTAAAGCCAACTTCCCGTCTAGATTAGCGTTTAGGGTACTTTCTAAAATTGACTCGAGGACGATATTAGATGCCGGCGGGGCCGATCAGCTGATCGGTCGCGGTGATATGCTATTCAGTACCGGCAGCGATCTGATTCGCCTGCAGTGTGCCTTTGTGGACACACCGGAGGTGGAACGTATATCCGACTTTATTGGCAACCAACGCGGCTACCCTACCGCCTTGCTATTGCCTGAATATATTGGCGAAGGCGAAGCAAGCGGAACCAAAGAATTTGATCCGGATGATCGCGACCCGATGTTTGAGGAAGCAGCTCGCCTTATTGTAATGCACCAGCAAGGTTCAACGTCGCTTATCCAACGTAAGCTAAAACTGGGCTATAACCGCGCGGGCCGCATCATCGATCAGCTGGAAGCTGCAGGAATTGTTGGCCCGTTTGAAGGCAGCAAAGCACGCGAGGTTTTGTACCCGGATGAGTATTCGCTGATGCAGTATTTGGAAACGCTGGACAAGTAATTTGCCGCAGGCTATTTCAAAATCATTAAACATTCTCTTCTAAAAAGAGTCATATACTATATGAAGAAAATACTTGTATACACATTACTGCTGTTTATGGGCTCCAAATGTTTCGCCCAAAAAGATGTTGCAGCAAAAAATATATTGAACCAGGTAAGCCAAAAATATCGCTCATACAACACTCTGAAAAGCGATTTTATTTTTACAGTTGATAACCCGCAAGCCGGCGTAAAACAAGCGCAAAGCGGCACCATTATTACCCAGTCAAAAACCAACAGGTTTAAAATAACGCTGCAGGGTAAAGGTGGCGCAGCCGATGTGGAGCAGGAGATCATCAGCAACGGCAAAAAACAATGGACCTACCTGAAAAAAGAAAAAGAAGTACAACTAAGCAATGTAAACACCGCTGCCGAAAGCTTTAACCCTGCCCAGATATTTACCATTTACGAGAAAGGTTACAAATACTTGTATGTTGGCGAACAAAAAACAGGGGGGGTAATTTACCAGATTATTGAGTTAACACCCGAAAGCAGTAAAAACCCTTTCTTTAAAATAAGGCTTACTATTGATAAGGCTAAAAAACAATTATATAACATATTGCTATTTGATACCGGGGGCAGTAAATATAACTACACTTTACGTAGCTTTACCCCTAACAGCCCGGTTACCGATGCTACATTTAGTTTCGACCTTAAAGCGCACCCCGGTGTTGAGTTAATAGAGCTTTAATTATTACGCATAACCAATGAGAAGAACCCTGTTCGCAGTTATTATCACTATTGTCACAATAAGCCTGTTTGGCAGTTGCCAGATCGTTGGCAACTTTACCGATAGTTCTAAATACGGTGGCCCGGCCGAAGAGTTTATGGGCTACCTGATGAAAAGCGATTATGACAAGTGCGTAAGCCTGATGGACCTGAGCAGAACCCCAAATACTACCGAACTTAAGGCAGGCCTTAACCGTTTCAGAGCCAAACTAACCGAGGATTTTGGCCAAAACCTTACTTTTTCGTTCATGGGGTCGGGCGATAATAAACCAGGGATAAGCCCAAAACCGGGAGCGAAGGTTTTCCTTATCCAGGTATCAAACCAAACAGAACTGGGTGTGGTTGAAGCTATTTTCGACAACAAAAGCAATAAAATTGCCGATATAATGGCACTGAAGGTAAAAGACCAAATACCCGACCGTACCGATTTTTGGATATTTGGCGTTGTTTGTTTGCTGATACCGCTGTTTAACCTTTATGTGATACGTAAGGTAGCGCGCAGCAATATGGCCGACAAATGGCTTTATTACTTAATTGCTGTTGTATTAAATATTGGCGCTATTGGCTGTATACCTATAAAGGGCCTGGTATTTAACCTTTATAAAATGGAGCCCATACTTGGGTTTGATTACCTTTCGTTAGGTTTAATGGGCTCTTCATTTATTATGGGTGTGCCTGTAGGTGGCATTTATGTGTTATGGAAATTAAAGACGGGCGACTATAAAAAAACTGAGGTAACTAAAGCCAAATAGCTTTTAATTATTTTTAATTGATGCTTACTTTTACCACACATACACTTGAAAAGCTTGAAATGTTGTTAAAAACAACGGGCTACAAGGTGCGTTATGAAAAAGGCAACTTTAAAACCGGCGCCTGCGTATTGCTTAACAGCAAAGTAATTGTGGTTAACCGCTTCTCAAACCTTGAAAACAAAATACAGGCCCTGGCCGAATTAATACGCGACCTGGAGATTGACATCAATTTGCTTGACGACAAACAGTTTACTTTTTTACAGCAAATAAAACAAACCAAGCTGGAGCTTTGACCATAACATTTTTAGGAACCGGAACATCACAGGGCGTACCCGTAATTGGTTGCAGTTGCGAGGTATGCTTATCAACGGATAAACGTGATAAGCGGCTGCGTAGTTCTGTTTTGGTTGAAAGTGAAGATAAAATTGTTGCTATTGATTCGGGGCCCGACTTTAGGTACCAGATGCTGCGCGCCAACGTACAACACCTGGATGCCATAGTTTACACCCACGAGCATAAGGACCATATTGCCGGGATGGACGACATAAGGGCCTTTAACTACAAGCAACAACAACCAATGGACCTTTACGCCGATCCGCGCGTACAAGCCGCTTTAATGCGCGAATTTCCATATGTTTTTGCCGAGTATCGTTACCCGGGCATCCCGCAGGTTAACATACACTCCATAGGTTTGGAGCCTTTTAATATCGGCACCATACGTTTTATACCTGTTGAGGTAATGCATTATAAGTTACCTGTGCTGGGTTTTCGTATTAATGATTTTACGTATATTACCGATGCCAAAACCATATCCGATCAGGAAAAAGAAAAAATAAAAGGCAGTAAAGTTTTGGTGCTTAACGCGCTGCAAAAACAAACGCACATATCGCATTTTACATTGGAAGAAGCTATAGCTTTTGCCGAAGAAATAGGTGCCGAAAATACGTACTTTACGCACATCAGTCATCGTCTTGGTAAGCATCAGGATATCGAAAAGGAATTGCCTACTGGTATCCATTTAGCTTACGACGGACTACAAATAGCTATATAACAGTTATTTGTAAAAAAGATGTCATAACTTTGTTTTTTTAACCCGATTAAAAACCGCTAAATACAGTTTTTCGTTAGTATTGCATATTAATACCCTAAAAATTTAAACTAATCTCAATGTATCACATTGTTTATTTGAGCACTGCTGCGAAGGCCATTACGGATACCGAATTAACGGATATACTTAATACCAGCAGAAAGAACAACAAAGACAGAAATGTTACGGGCCTGCTTTTATATTGCGACGGCAATTTTGTACAACTGATTGAAGGAGAAGAAGAAGACGTAAAAGCTATTTATAGCGCTATTGAAAGAGACACAAGGCATAAAAACATTATCCTGCTAATAAGCTGCCCGTCTGAGCAACGAAACTTTCCGGATTGGGCCATGGGCTTTGCCACATCGGATAAAGAGGCAATTAAAGGTTTAGACGGTTATATCGACCCAAAACAACCCGATTTCCTAAAAGCCGAACACAACAGCCAGGCCTTATTTATCCTGCAAACTTTTGCAGAGAATAATAAAATATCAGGCTAAAAAAATTAAAACAGATACCTATCGGGGCATCTGTTTTTTGTTTTCTGCGGAAATAGGTTCATCGCTTTTCGACTTATTTGACTGCCGTAGCACACGTGTATATTTTTTTGTATTTTAAGTAACCAAAATACAAGCTTTATGCACAGGAGAAATTTCTTAAAAACCGGCTCCCTGGCCGGTGCTATTTTGGCCGCGCCTGCACTGGCATCGGCCACATCAACATCCTCAAATTTAAATACCGAAGCACCCGAAGCTTTTAGTTTAAGCGAGGCGACGATAGATACCCTGCAGCAAAAAATGAAAAGCGGCGCATTAAGCGCGGTAGCCATTACCCAAATGTATCTTAACCGCATAGCCGCCATTGACAAGGCCGGGCCAAAACTCAATGCGGTGATAGAGCTAAATAAAGATGCCCTGAAAATAGCTGCCGAACTGGACAAAGAACGCAAAAGCGGTAAACTGCGCGGCCCTATGCATGGTATTCCCGTTTTAATTAAAGACAATATTGATACCGGCGACACTATGCACACCAGCGCCGGATCATTAGCCTTGGCCGATAATTTTGCTAAACGCGATGCTTTTATCATTAAACAACTGCGCCAGGCGGGCGCTGTTATACTAGGCAAAACCAATTTAAGCGAGTGGGCCAACTTCCGTTCTACCCGCTCAACCAGCGGATGGAGCAGCCGCGGTGGGCAAACGCGCAACCCTTATGTGCTGAATCGTAATCCAAGCGGTTCCAGCGCAGGGTCGGGTAGCGCGGTGGCCGCAAGTTTATGTGCGGTGGCAATAGGTACCGAAACCAATGGGTCTATCGTATCCCCATCGTCGTGCAATGGTATTGTGGGGATAAAACCTACTGTTGGTTTATTAAGCCGGTCGGGCATTATCCCTATTTCCATAACACAAGATACAGCAGGCCCTATGGCTCGTACGGTTAAAGATGCAGCGATACTGCTAGGTGCCCTTGCCGGTGCCGACCAGGACGATAGCTACACCCAAAATACCAAGCCCGAAAATGACTACACCCGCTTTTTGAACACCAGCGGCTTAAAAGGCAAACGCCTGGGCATTGAAAAAAACGCGTTGCGGGGAAATGAAGAAATGGTGATCCTGTTAAAAGCCGCTATAGAAATCCTTAAAAGTCAAGGCGCCGAAATTATAGAAATTGAGCTGCAAAAAGAGATCAAAACAGGTGGCGCGTCCTTTAACGTTTTATTATACGAGTTTAAAGATGGCTTGAATAAATACCTCAGCACCGCCACATCCAAAGTAAAAAACCTGCAGGATGTCATCAACTTTAATAAAGGCAACGCCAGCAAATCAATGCCTTTCTTCAAGCAGGAAATACTGGAGCAGGCACAGCAAAAAGGCGATCTGCAAACACCCGAATACCTTGACGCCGTGAAACTAACTAAAGGTGTGGGCGCTATTATAGACGGCATACTACGCGATGATAAGCTCGATGCCATTATTGGGCCTACCAGTGGTTTTGCCGTATGTATTGACCTGGTTAACGGTGATTACAACAACGGATTTTCTTTCTCTTCGCCTGCGGCGATGGCCGGCTACCCACATATTACCGTGCCTATGGGCGCCTGGAACGAGTTACCGATGGGTTTATCATTCTTCGGCACTCCTTACAGCGAGGGTGACCTGCTAAGCATTGCCTATGCCTACGAACAAGCCTCCAAAAAACGCAAAGCACCAAAGTTTAAACCAGACCTGCTGTAGAGACGCAATATTTTGCGTCTCTACTAAAAATGAATATCAACAAGAGATGCAAAATATTGCGCCTCTACAATTTATTTTACCAAATGCCTGGTACATTTTATAACTTGCCACAAACTATTACACTATGGAATTTGGCCGGGTAACACCTGAAGAATTACCGCTGGTAGACTTTACCCTACCCGCTGATCCACAACTGACTATTGACACGCTTGCCGCCGCTAAAAATGGCGCGCCATTACAGGTGCACGTAGGTTGCGCCAAATGGGGCCGTAAAGAATGGGTAGGCAAAATATATCCGCCTAAAACTAAAGACGCTAACTTTTTGGATGAATACGTAAAGCATTTTGATTGCATTGAGCTTAACGCTACGTTCTACAACGTTTATCCGCCAGCCACCATAGCTAAATGGAAAGAAAAGGCCGACACACGGCCCGACTTTAAGTTTTGCCCTAAGTTTTCGCAAAGCATAAGCCATATTCGTCGCCTTAAAAATGCGGACGATATTACCACCACTTTTTACGAAGGCATTATGGCATTTGGCGAAAAGCTGGGGCCGCTGTTTTTGCAGTTGAGCGATAATTTTACGCCTAAAAGCTTCCCGGAGTTAAAGGCTTATTTAGAGCGCCTGCCTACAGATGTGCAGGTGTTTGTGGAAGTGCGGCATAAAGAATGGTTTGCTAACCCCGAAGCTCGTGCACAGATATTTGGCTTACTAAAACAACTTAACCATGGTGCGGTAATAACCGATGCCTCCGGTCGCCGGGATTGTGTGCATATGGAGTTGCCTACACCGCACGCGTTCATTCGCTTTGTAGGCAACAGCCTTGACCGTACCGATTACCAACGGGTTGATGAATGGGTTGATCGCATTAAACAATGGCGCGACCTAGGCCTGCAATCAGTCTGGTTTTTTATGCACCAGCATGACGAGCGCTATTCGCCCGAACTGGCAGATTATGTATCAGACCAACTGAACCAGAAACTGGGCTTAAGTTTACCACGCCCACATTTTATTGATAGAGATAAAGGATTGTTTGACTAAAACCTCTCCCAACCCTCTCTAAAGGAGAGGGCTTTTTGTTTAAAAACGATATTTTTGTTACGATGACCAACATTGATACCTTACACCAACAGGCTGTACAACTACTTCAACAACTGATCTCTATCCCATCGTTGAGCCGGGAGGAGAATCGTACTGCTGATCTGTTGGAAGTTTTCCTGAAAGAGAATGGCGTTGCTACTCATCGTAAGATAAATAATGTTTGGGCCTACAATAAGCATTATGATGCTGCAAAGCCTACCATCTTGCTTAATTCGCATCATGACACTGTGAAGCCCAACACCGGCTATACCCGCGATCCGCATGATGCAAAGACCGAAGATGGCAAATTATATGGCCTGGGCAGTAATGATGCCGGTGGATGTTTGGTGTCGTTAATAGCCACTTTTTTGTATTTCCATGATCGCACTAACCTGAAATATAACTTCTGCCTCGCTGCTACAGCTGAGGAGGAAATATCAGGTTTGAACGGTATTGAACTGGTGATACCTGACCTCGGTGCATTGGATTTTGCTATTGTTGGCGAACCCACACTGATGCAGCTAGCCATAGCCGAACGCGGCCTGATGGTGTTGGATTGCGTCGCCCACGGCAAAGCCGGCCATGCTGCCCGTGAGGAGGGCGACAACGCTATTTATAAAGCGCTGAAAGATATTGAATGGTTTCGCACTTACCAATTTCCTAAGGTATCTGAATTGTTTGGACCGGTTAAAATGTCGGTTACTATTATTAATTCAGGCTCGCAGCATAATGTGGTGCCGGCTACTTGTACGTTTACAGTAGATGTTAGGGTGGCCGATACTTACCGTAATGAAGAAGTATTGGAAATTATCCGCCAGCATGTAAACTGTGATGTTACGCCGAGATCTACGCGTTTAAAACCGTCGTCTATAGCTAAAGATCATCCGATAGTTCAGGCGGGCGTTGTTTTGGGTAGAACAACCTATGGCTCCCCCACTACATCTGATCAATCGCTTTTGGATATTACATCTATCAAAATAGGTCCCGGTGATTCGGCACGGTCGCATATGGCCGATGAGTATGTTTATGTGGATGAGATCAGAGAAGGGATAGAATTATACGTTAAAATGCTTGAGCAATTGGTGTAACCTCTCTCGCGAGACACAAAATATTGTGTCTCTACATTTGCCTTCGGAATAAAATGCTAAAAAATTTGGCAAAACAAATTATCTGCTTATATTAGATAATGCTTTATACCGAAGATTTTTTGCATTACGTATGGAAGTTCCGCCTGTTTGAGCGGGGCGATCTGCGTACTGTTGATGGTCAGCCCATCGAGATATTTTCGGCAGGCATACACAATACCCATTCGGGACCTGATTTTAGCAATGCCCGCATCCGCATTGGCGAAACCACCTGGGCAGGCAATGTAGAGATTCATCTCTCATCGGCCGACTGGAAGCGCCATAACCATGTTAACGATGGTGCATATGAAAACGTAATATTACACGTAGTGCTGCGCGATGATGAACCGGTAACTCTTCCCAACGGCAGGCAGTTACCCACCCTCGAGCTAAAAGACCGCATCCCCGAAGAATTATACGCCCGTTACCATAAACTGGTTTTCGGCACACCAACCATAATTCCTTGCGAAGCCACCATAGGCAAATTGGACGACTTTACATTGCGTACCTGGTTTACCCGTGTTTTGGTGGAACGATTGGAGAAAAAATCAGAAACGGTGATCAACAGCCTGCAGGTTAACCGAGGCGATTGGGAAGAAACCTTTTACCAGTTTTTGGCCGCTAACTTCGGCTTTAAAACTAACGCGCTGCCGTTTGAGTTGCTGGCGCGATCGCTACCGCAAAACATCCTCGCCAAAAACAAAAACAACGCGCTGCAAATAGAGGCATTGCTATTTGGGCAGGCAGGCTTTTTGAATGAGGATTGGACGGACGAGTATCCCCAAAAACTAAAAGCCGAATACGATTACCTACGCAAAAAATACAGCCTTACGCCCATTGAAAACCACTTATGGAAGTTTATGCGCATGCGCCCGCAAAATTTTCCTACGGTGCGCCTGGCGCAATTTGCTGCATTAATTGTAGGATCCAACCACCTGTTCTCAAAAATATTGGATATAAAAGATGTGGCAGGTTTACGCCGTTTGTTTACTGATATTGAAGTGAATCCATACTGGGAAACGCATTATCGTTTCGATAAGCAAAGCCCCGCCAGCTCAAAAAAACTGGGCGCAGCGTCTGTTGATGTATTGCTTTTAAACACTTTAGCTGTATTTTTGTTTAGCTATGGTAAGCATAACCAGCAGGAATACTACATAAACCGTAGCCTGAAACTGTTGGAAAACCTGCCCGGCGAAAGCAATAATATTATTGCCGATTTTAACGATATGGGGGTTAAGGCGACGACGGCATTTGAGTCGCAGGCCTTATTGGAGTTAAAAAACTATTATTGTAATTATAAGAAATGCCTGCAATGCAGCGTTGGAAATAAAATACTTAAGATAGCTTGATATGATACAGCGTATAATTACCTTTTTCGAGCGTTACTCCTTCGGGGTTTGCACCTACCTGGGCGAGCGCTTCCATGTATCTATCTCCAAGATCAGGTTATTTTTTATTTATTCCTCGTTCCTGGCGGTAGGGTTTCCACTTATTATGTATTTGTTTGCCGGGATTGTGCTGGATATCCGCAACTACGTTAAACGTACCCGTACGAGGTTTTCTGATTTTTGATATGAACTGTGTAGAGACGCAATGTTTTGCGTCTCCGGCTGCAGCTTACCTATGATATCAGCCCCGAAACAATATTAATACTCAAAGCCACAATGGCCGTATTGAAAGCAAACGCAACAAGCGCATGCAATAACGCCAACCGGCGGATAGTCCGCGAGCTGATCTCCACATCCGATACCTGGAAGGTCATCCCGATAACGAACGAAAAATACACAAAGTCCAAATAATCCGGTTGCTTTTCATCACCCGGAAAGCTCAAACCACCTAATATTTTCTTATGGCCATCCTCGGTTTGGGTGGTGTAATATAAATGCGCGTAGCGGAGGGTAAACAACGTATGCACTAACCACCACGATACCAGTACCGAAGTTAACGACAGGATAACCGGGAATGCTACCCCCTCACCGCTTTGTCCCTTTGCTGAAGTCAACAAAAACACAATAGCACCCAAACTGATCACCGAGGCCACAATAACAAACAAGAAAATAAACGTCCGACTGGAATCTTCTAACTGTGCGATCTTTCGTACCTCGCGCGGGTGAGAAGTAAAAATAATGATCCACTCCATAATGATAACAGACAACGCAAAGGCCACCCAGGTCATTAAAACCGTTGCGGGTACAGATTGATGCTGCCTTGTAAAATACCATGCCGCCGCGCCTCCAATTACCGCTATCAGCAGGCGATACTGGGCATCGAGCCTGAAAAATAGTTGTCGGTTAGGTTCTTTACTCTTTGCCATGATCAATCGTCTTCATCTACAATGTACGCTACCCTGCCTATCTGCCCATCCTCTAAACGTACTTTGATCCCACGAGAATGGTGAGCCGCACTCGTCAATAAATTTTTCACAATGCCGCGGGTAAGCGTGCCGCTGCGCTGATCTTTCTTCAGGATGATATCAACCTCAAGGCCGGGGTATATGTCGCTTCGGTTTTGTCCGTTCATGATCATTATTTAAAAATGTCATTTCGACGAGGTACGAGGAGAAATCTATACACGGGCAAGTACGGGTTACTCAGTGTATGTATAGATCCCTCACTAGCGTTCAAGATGACAGTTGGGGTAATTCTTATTTTATTAATGCTTCACCAACTCCGCAACCGCCCAGGCTACTTTATCAAATTTAAAGCTGTTTACCAAAGCCTCCATATTGGCGCTTATCTGCTCGTTATACAGGTTACCTATGCTGCCTTCGTGGGTGTGGTTAACGGTTTTATCGGGGTTAAAGTTGCCTTGCTCAATATCCAGCCCTATTTGTTTGTACGCGTCGCGGAAAGGGGTGCCATTAAGCACCATGCGGTTCACTTCCTCCACGCTAAACAGGTAGGCGTATTTTGGGTCGTTTAATATATCGGTATTTACGGTGATGTTTTGCAGCATGAAGGTGGCCATATGCAGGCAGCTCTTCAGTTCGGCAAAGGCCGGGAAAAGCAGTTCTTTCAACAGCTGCATCTCGCGGTGATAACCAGATGGCAGGTTGGTGGTCATCAATGCCACATCTGTAGGCAGGGCTTGCAGGCGGTTACATTTACCGCGCATAATTTCCCAAACATCGGGGTTCTTTTTATGCGGCATAATGCTGCTGCCGGTTGTCAGGGTATCCGGGTAGCTTACAAAGGCGAAGTTCTGGCTCAGGTAAAGCGTTTGATCCATGGCCATTTTAGCCAGTGTAGCCGCTATAGATGATAAGGCCTGCGCGATGATCCGCTCCGTTTTACCGCGCCCCATCTGCGCATAAACCACATTATAGTTCAGGTTATCAAAACCCAGCAACTCGGTGGTCATGGTGCGGTTAAGCGGGAACGATGAGCCATAGCCGGCTGCCGATCCCAAAGGATTCTTATTGGTAATTTTATAAGCAGCCAGGATCAATTCCAGGTCGTCGGCCAAACTTTCGGCATAAGCGCCAAACCACAGGCCGAATGACGATGGCATTGCCACCTGCAGGTGCGTATAGCCCGGAAGCAAAACATTCTTATGCTTCTCGCTTAGTTCTATCAGTTGCTTAAACAGGATATGGGTTTCTTCAACCACCTGTTGCAATTCGTGGCGGAAGAACAGTTTCAGATCAACCAAAACCTGGTCGTTACGTGAGCGGCCGCTGTGGATCTTTTTACCGGCATCGCCAATGCGGCGGGTAAGCAGCATTTCAACCTGCGAATGCACGTCTTCCACGCCGGCTTCAATTGTGAAGTCGCCTTTTTCCACATCGGCATAAATGTTTTTCAGTTCGCGCTGTACCAGCTCAAGGTCCTCGGCGCTCATCAGGCCAATGCTTTGCAGCATGCGGGTGTGCGCCAATGATCCTAATACATCAAAAGCGGCCATTTGCTGGTCAAATTCGGTATCGCGGCCAACGGTAAATTGCTCTACCAGTTGGTTAACATTTGTGGTTTTTTGCCAAAGCTTACTCATGGTGCAAATATGGGAATTTTGGAATAGATTGTTGCGTATATTGTGCGATATTCAACCCGATATGATCACCAATAAAATACCTGTGCAAACCACCTCTACCCGCATACGCTCAATCATAGGCGGCTCGTTAGGCAATTTGGTGGAATGGTACGATTGGTATATCTATTCGGCCTTTGCACTGTATTTCTCAAGTAGTTTCTTCCCGTCAGATAACCGAAACGTACAGCTTTTAAATACAGCCGCTGTATTTGCCGTAGGCTTTCTGATGCGACCATTCGGCGGCTGGATCATGGGTACCTATGCCGACAGACATGGCCGCAAAAAGGCCCTAACCACTTCTGTGTTAATGATGAGCATCGGCTCATTGATCATAGCCATTGTGCCCGGTTATAATACCATCGGCATTGCCGCGCCTATCATACTGGTGCTGGCCCGCATGGTGCAGGGCCTGAGTGTGGGCGGTGAATACGGCACCAGCGCCACCTACCTGAGCGAAATGGCGGGGCGCAAACACCGTGGCTTTTACTCCAGCTTCCAGTATGTAACGCTAATTATGGGGCAACTGATAGCCTTGGGCGTGCTGATATTGCTACAACGGATGTTCCTGACCGAGGACCAATTAGAAGCCTGGGGCTGGCGGATACCCTTTGCCATAGGCGCAGTACTGGCTATTGTAGTAATGTATTTAAGGCGAAGCCTGCAGGAATCCGTCAAACTAACAGTCGACGATAAACAACGCTCGGCTTTGGATACGTTGAGATCTTTAGCGCAACATCCCAAAGCTGTATTAACGGTTGTAGGCCTAACGCTGGGCGGCACCGTGGCTTTCTATACGTTCACTACCTACATGCAAAAGTTTTTGGTCATCGCCTCCGGTTTCAGCAAGGCATCGGCTACTATGATATCAACCTTGACGCTGGTTGTATTTATGCTATTACAGCCTTTGTTTGGCTTACTGTCTGATAAGATAGGTCGCAAGCCTTTACTTATAGGCTTCGGTGTGCTGGGCGCGATCATGACCGTACCTATTTTAACCTTGTTAGGCAACACCAAAGATGTATGGACCGCCTTCGCCCTCATCATGTGCGCGTTGATCATTGTGAGCGGCTATACCTCCATCAACGCCGTTGTAAAAGCCGAACTCTTCCCCGCTAACGTGCGGGCTTTGGGAGTGGGCTTTCCTTATGGCGTGGCGGTTTCTCTTTTTGGCGGCACAGCCGAGCCCTTCGCGCTGTTATTTAAGGAAGCCGGGCACCAGGAATGGTTTTACTGGTACGTAACGGGCTGTATATTGGTTTCGCTATTGGTTTATACCACGATGCGTGATACCAGGAAGCATTCCAAAATTGTGGAGGAAGAGGTTGTGAGTCATGAGTCTTGAGTTCTAATCTTAAGTCAAATGACTACCGACTTAAGACTCAAGATTTAGGACTATCAAGCATGTTACCCATCTGTTAACTTTGTACACACATGCTAAACTAAGCGCAATAATTGCCATCTTTAGCCCACCAAATTATACTTCAACATGAAACACAAATTACTTTTATTAGCTTTTGCCATACTGGCATTAGGCACCGTGGCGCACAGCCAACAGTTAACCATTGCCAGCTACAACATCCGTTATGACAACAAGGGCGATGCTGCCAAAGGCGACGGTTGGGCAACCCGCTTCTCTACTATAGCCAACATTATCAAGTTTAACGATTTTGATGTGTTTGGCGCGCAAGAAGTATTGCACAATCAATTGCTTAACCTTACCGATAGCCTGCCGGGATATAAATGGTTAGGCGTGGGCCGCGATGACGGTAAAGAGGCCGGCGAGTATGCCCCTATCTTTTACAAAGCCACCAAATTTAAGTTGCTAAGCAACGGCCACTTCTGGATGTCTACCGATACCGAAAAACCTAACAAAGGCTGGGATGCCGCTTTACCGCGCATTTGCACCTGGGCTTATCTGCAGGACATTAAAACAGGCTTCAAATTTTACTTCTTTAACCTGCATATGGACCACGTAGGTGTTGAGGCCCGTAAACAAAGCTCAATACTGGTACTGGCCAAGGTTAAACAAATGGCAGGCAAAACCCCTACCATCCTAACCGGCGACTTTAATGTTGACCAAAACAACGAAAGCTATACGCTGATCAATACATCAGGCGTACTGAGAGACTGTTTTGAGCTGGCACCTATTAAACTGGCTGACAATGGCACTTTTAACAGCTTTAAAGTAAACACTGTTACTAAAAGCCGCATAGACCACATATTTGTAACCAAGGACTTTACAGTACAGCGTTATGCCATTTTAACCAACACAGCTAACGGTCATTTACCGTCTGACCATTACCCGGTAGTGGTAAAAGTTGATTACAAAAAGTAATTTTATTACACACAAACACAGCTAATTACATGGGTAATTAACTAAATGTTTAAACCATTTTAGCTGTGGGTCGTCTTAATTATACAAACAACGCAATTGATGTTTAATTAAAAATTACGACCATGAAAGCATTAAAATTATCAATCATAGCAGCGGTATTAGCTTGTTCAGTACAAGCTGCAAGCGCACAAGTAAGTATAGGTGTTAGCATAGGCACACCGGCCCCACGCAGAGTGGTGGTAGTTGACAGACCGGTAGTTTACGAACGCCCGGTAGTTTATCACCGCCCACGTACCGTAGTGGTTGAAAGATATGCCGCACCACGCTATCGCAGCGTATATTACAGAAGTGGTTACCGTCATTACGCGCCACGACCTGTAGTGGTTCATCGCCCGGTAGCGGTTCACCACAGACACTGGTAATAAACAAAAAAGGCCCCTCAAATTAAGGGGCCTTTTTTGTGGGGGTGCGCCATTTTAAAAGTGGCGCAAGTGGCGCAGCAATTTTTCATAAAAAACTGATATACAATAAATTATCAAAAAAAGCGGCGCAAAGCGGCGCACCCACTCTATTTTATAAATGCCTCAATATCAATTCATTAAAAAATACTCAATATTAACCCTTTTAAAAGTGGCGCACCCCCAATTTTAAAAATGGCTCACTTTTTATTCAAAAAATGCTGCAAAGCCTGCTGGGTAAAGTCCGAGAGTACCAACACGCCGCTGATGGCCGCGCGTTGATGTAGTAATTCGTCCCAATCCTCGGTACCTTCCCATAAAATTTGTTTCAGGCCGGTTAGGGCTTCGGGGTGATAGCTTGCCAGTTTATGAGCCAGTTCGTCCACAGCTTTATCTAATTCGGCTACGTCGGAATATACTTCATTATACAAGCCTTTTTCCATGGCCCATTGCGCGGTCTGAAAATCGGTAGCGCGAATGGTAAGCTGCGAAAATGCCGGCAAACCTATCTTACGCGTAACCGCCGGCGATATCACAAACGGACCGATACCTATAGCCAACTCGCTTAGTTTAATAGCTGCCGCTTCGGTAGCCAGGCAATAGTCGGCAGCGGCGGCAAGGCCTACCCCACCACCAACCGCTTTACCCTGTACACGCGCGATAATGATCTTGGGCGATTTGCGGCAGGCGTTGATCACCCGGGCAAAGCCCGAGAAAAACACGGCGCCGGTTTCTTTATCTTTTATCTGCAGCAACTCGTCAAAACTGGCACCGGCGCAAAAGGTGCGGTCGCCCTGGCTTTGCAGTACAATAACACGTGTACGCTCATCAGCACCCGCATTGTCAATAGCCTCGGCCAATTGGCCCAGTAAAAGCGATGGCAGCGAGTTTTGCGCCGGGTGATAAAACGTGATGGTTGCGATGCCTGTATCGCTTATGATAAGGCTTATGTTGCCGTTGGTCGTATCGGTCATAGTTAAAACAATATCTTCAGTACTAAGTTAAAGCAATTTTAAAATAGTAATTTAGTTATCAGCCATTTGTTTTATGATAGCCATAGAAACCGTACGCCAGTTTGCCTTATCGCTACCCGGAACCGAAGAGTATGACCATTTTGGCAGGCCCGCCTTCCGTGCCAACAAACGTACGTTTGCCACGCTTTGGGTGCCTGAGAACCGCGCTATGGTAAAACTAACGCCGATAGATCAATCGGTATTCTTAGCTTTTAATCCCGAGGTTATTTACCCCGTCCCCAATAAGTGGGGCCTGCAGGGCTGCACTTTTTTCGAATTAAAAGAGGCCCGGTTGGATATGCTGCAAGATGCCCTCACCACCGCCTACGAAACGGTGATGATCAAAAAATCGACCCGTAAAAAATCATAGCCCATACTTCAACTTATCTTACCATGAAAAACAAAACAAAAACCCTGTGCACCGTACTGTTCGCGCTTATGGTGTGGTTCGCGCTGGTGTTGCAATTCAGCTTGTCTATCCAAAAAAACATGGCAGCAGGAACGTCATTTATCGGGGCTTTTGTTTTGATCATGAGCTATTACACTATTCAAACCAACTTGCTTATCGCCATAGCCATGACCTCGTTATTAAAACCTGACTCTGCCTGGGGGCGATTCTTTTCGCGGGTGTCCGTATTAACGGCTATTGCAGTTTATATCATCATTGTGGGTTTAATTTATAACACCGTGCTTAAGGGGCGAGTAAAGTTGGAGGGCTTGTTTATACTGGCGGATTTTTTGGTGCATACGGTTAGTCCGCTGGCTTATGTGTTGTATTGGTTTGCATTCGTGCCGCGTAAACCCATTCAATGGCGCCAGTTAGTATCCTGGGCATACTTTCCGCTGTTATACCTGGCTTACGCGCTTACCCGTGGTGCCATCACCAATCATTATCCATACTTCTTCCTCAACGCCTCTCAATATGGTTATGCGCAGGTATTCATCAATTCATTTTTTATTTTGGTGATGTTTTTGGTGCTGGGCGCGATATTTATCGGTTTCAATAATTACCTCGCCAAAAAGCATGCAACCCACGCTGCTAATTTGCTGTAAACCCGCAAATTTTACTTTGCAATTAGCTTTCCTTTAATAAATTGCGGAAGCTTAATAAAAACTATGCACAGAGGCGGATTTTTCAAAATATTCTTGATAATGGCGGCGGCAAGTCTGCTGCTGGATTGGTACGTATTTTCGGGTTTTAAAACTTTTACTAAAGACTGGCGAAACCAGCGCGCAGGCAAGATGCTCCGCTGGGGCTTTTTTATACTATCCATAGGCGTAACCGCCGCGTTCATTATCTCCATAGGTTTTGTAAGTAGTCTGCGCGGAATGAAGCTGATCCATACCTGGTCGTTTGGGCTATTTTTAACCTTTTTGGTTACCAAAATTGTTTTTGCGCTGGTATTGTTTATCGGCGATCTGGGCCGGTTGGGCGTAGGTACCTATAATGTAATAGCCCACCCTAAAGCCAAATCGCATTTCCCGGGCCGTCGTAAGTTTATTAGCGAACTGGCTATCCTGATAGCCTCCTATCCTTTTCTTGGCTTTTTTTATGCGATGATATGGGGAAAATACGACTACCGCGTGCACCGCGAAACCATTTACTATGATGACCTGCCCGATGCTTTCGATGGCTTTACTATCACCCAATTATCTGATATCCATTCAGGCAGTTTCGATAACATACACGCCGTACAAAAGGGAATAGACCTTGCCCAGGCTCAAAAAAGCGATCTCTTCGTTTTCACCGGCGACCTGGTGAATAACACCGCCGATGAAATAGCGCCTTACATCAAAAATTTCAGCAAACTACGTTCGCCATATGGCCAGTATTCCATTTTAGGTAATCACGATTATGCAGATTATATACAATGGGATAATGAGCAGCAAAAAGCCGCCAACCTTGACAGGCTCAAGCAACATCATAGTGAAATTGGATTCCGCCTGATGCTTGATGAACATATCGAACTGGAAAAAAACGGCCAGAAAATAACCCTCATCGGTGTACAAAACTGGGGTCGCGGTTTTATCCAAATGGGCGACCTTAAAAAAGCGATGAACGGTGTGCCTCATGACGCCTTCAAGGTCCTCCTCTCGCACGATCCTACCCACTGGGAAGAACAGGTACGGTTCCACCCCGAAACCAATATACACCTCACCCTATCGGGGCATACCCATGGCGCGCAGTTTGGTGTAGAAACGGCAGGCTTTAGATGGAGCCCGGTACAATACCGCTACGTAAACTGGGCCGGATTGGCGCACGAGCAGAACCGTTACCTGTATGTAAACCGGGGCTTTGGCTTCCTGGCTTTCTCGGGCAGGTTGGGCATATGGCCTGAGATAACTGTTATCACCTTAAAGAAAAAGAAAGTTTAAACAAAACCGCTTCGCCGTAGCTTTTATAATAAATACACAAGCTATGGCAAACAAACCCGTAAAATATACCGCACCACGTAATACCCGCAAACAAACTAAAACCGACAGCGAGGTTTGGAAAGAGAATTGGGAAGTAATGAAGCCTTTCGTTCGCTTTGGTTTTAAAGCCATGGTGATCATCGGCGGAGCTTTAATAAGTATTGTGAAGTTGATACCAAGTTTGTTGGAGGAGCATAAAGAGGTGCCGAAAAAGGGTGGTAAGGTTATTAAGATATAATAGATCTGGCACCTGTTTAGCGCGAGGTTATGACCTACACGCATATACAGTAACCTAATATGCTTTTTTTGTCATTGCGAGGCACGAAGCAATCGCACGCTTGCTAAGTCGACGACCTTTCTCTGTGCGATTGCTTCGTGCCTCGCAATGACACGTGGAGAGCGATTACGTAAGTAGCGAGGTGCCCCAGCTAACGCCAAAACGTTAAATATATTTTAACACTTCCATCAGCAAACAGCCCTTAAACCGTTAATTATTGTTAAAACTGCAAACACAGGTTGCTTTTGTTACCATACTTTACAAAAATGGGTGATATTTGAGCCATTGAAAAAACTTTTACTCCACACCAAACATGCAGTACAATAAAATTAACAACCTACTGGGTTGGTTATGCTTTGTTATAGCGGCTATCACCTACACTTTAACCCTTGAACCTTCGGTAAGCTTTTGGGATTGCGGCGAGTTTATCTCGTGCGCATACAGGCTGCAAGTATCACATCAGCCGGGATATCCGCTGTTTGCTATGCTCGGCAAGGTTTTCTCGCTGCTATCATTGGGCGATAATACCAAGGTGCCTTATTACACCAACATGGGTTCGGCAATAGCCAGTGCCGCTACGGTAATGTTTTTGTTTTGGACGATAACCGCGTTGGCTAAAAAACTAATGGACAACAGCGATATCAAGGAAGAAAAAACACGGCTTATACTGATCATGGGCTCGGGACTGGTGGGTGCTTTGGCATTCGCGTTTAGCGATACGTTTTGGTTCTCGGCTGTAGAGACTATCGTATTCGCGCTATCGGCTTTGTGTACTTCTATTGTTTTCTGGGCGATATTGAAATGGGAAGCGCATGCCGATGAACCCGGTGCCGATAAATGGCTGATATTTATTGCTTATGTAATTGGCCTTTCTATAGGTATTCACCTGTTAAACTTATTGAGTATTCCTGCTATATCGTTGGTATACTACTTCCGCCGCGTTAAAAACCAAACCGTTAAAAAAGGCTGGCTGGCGTTTTTAGTGAGTATTGTGATATTGGGTGCCGTACAGTTTGGCATCCGCGAGTTTACTATTAAACTGGCCGCTTATTTCGATCTGTTTTTTGTTAACAACCTGGGCTTCGGCTTTGGCAGTGGGGCATTTGTTTTCTTTGTGTTGCTGATAGCATTTTTGGTTGGCGGTATTATTTACAGTATCCGCACCAATAAGCCTACTTTAAACCTGGCGTTTTTATGCGTGGTATTTATATATTTCGGCTACAGTTCGTTTGTGTATATCCCTATCCGCGCCAGCGCAAACACCAACCTGAATAACTCGCACCCCGATAACGCTTTTACGCTTAACGGTTACTTAAACCGCATACAATACGGCGAAACACCGCTAATATCCGGACCATTTTTCGACTCGGAGATTATTGATCAAACCGAGGGTAAAACCCTGTATCGCAAAGGCGAAAAGAAATACGAGATTACCGGCAAGAAAACTAATTATGTTTACGATCGTACCACGCTTTTCCCGCGTGTTTACAGCAGCGACGGGCAGGACCCGCTATTCTACCGCCAATGGCTGCAAATGGGCGACACCGAAAAACCAGGCATGGCCGAAAACCTGAAGTTTTTTGCCAGCTGGCAGGTATACCAAATGTACGTACGTTATTTTATGTGGAATTTTGTTGGTCGTGTTAACGAGATGGACGGTCAGCAACAAATGGGTGGCTTTGCCGGCTACGTTGATGGTGATTGGACCAGCGGTATATTCGATAAATCGAGAGAACTTCCCAAATCGGTTTTAAACGGCACCAACTATATGCCTTTGTTTGGTCTGCCGCTGGCTATCGGCCTGATAGGTATGTGGTTTCATTTTAAACGCAAAAAGCAGGATGCGTTGGTTATTGCCCTGTTGTGGTTCTTTACAGGTATAGCTATTGTAATGTATGTTAACCAACCTTCGGTACAGCCGCGTGAGCGTGATTATTCGTACGTAAGTTCGTTCTATGCTTTCGCGATATGGATTGGTTTGGGCGTGTTGGCCATTGCCGATTTCCTGCGTAAAAAACTAAATGCGCAGAATGCCGCGTTTGCTGCTACTGCTTTATGTTTACTGGGCGCACCTGTATTAATGGCTTGCCAGGAATGGAAAGGCCATGATAGATCGACCAAAATGGTGGCGCATGATATGGCTTATAACTACCTGATATCATGCCCTAAAAACGCTATTTTGTTTACCTATGGCGATAACGACACCTACTCGTTATGGTACGTGCAGGAAGTTGAAGGCGTTAGGCCTGATGTGCGCCTGGTTAACCTGAGCCTGTTTACCGGCGATTGGTACATACGCCAGATGCAGAAAAAGATGAACGAATCTGAACCACTGCCTATCACCATGCCTTTTGATAAGTTTAAAGATGGCGTGCGCGATGTAATATATTACCAGGACGCTAAGATCCCGGGCGATGTGGAATTGAAAGAAGCCTTTGATTTTATTACATCAGACGACCAGGCTGCTAAAGTACAATACCAAAGCGGCGACAGTGGCAATTACCTGCCTACCCGCAACCTTAAGCTTACCGTTAATAAAGCCGATGTGATGGCTAATAACGTAGTAAGCCCCGCGCAAATGGCTAACGTTGTTGATACCATGAAATTCAAATTTTCCGCGCGTTATATGATGAAAGATAAACTGGCCTTTTATGATATACTGGCACATAACAACTGGAAACGCCCTATTTGCTTCACCGCTACCGCCGGTTTAGAAAACATGATGGGGTTACAAAACTACCTTTATAAGGAAGGTTTCACCATGCGTTTATTGCCTTTAAAGCCGGATACTACCGTGCGCGATCAGTCGGAAAAAGTTAACTCGCTGGTGATGTACGATAACGTGATGAACAAGTTTAAATATGGCCAATATAAAACGGCCAAGTATTTGGATCATGAATCGCGCCTGATGTTTTACCCGGTTATCACCTCTACATTTGTTGATCTGGCGCAAGGATTAATTAAAGAAGGCCGCCGCGACCTGGCGCTTAACGTGCTGCACAAGTATGATAAAGAAATGCCTTACCTGTATATTGATATCCCATCAACAGGTAGCAAATTCTTTATGGCTCAAACATGTTACGAGTTGAAGGACATTACCATGGCCACCAAAATAGTTAACGGTATGGATGACTACCTGGCGGAGCGCCTGGACTATATGGCCAGACAATTGCACGGCAATGCCCACACCCTAACCTCCCGCGATATTGAAATGTCAATACAAATGATAAACGGCCTGGCCAAAATGGCAAGTGATAATCACCAAACTGCTTTAGCTACTAAGTTTAGCGCACAGGTGACCAAATATGCCAACATCTTTGCCGCTGTATTAGGACCACAGCAATAAAGTAAACACACTAATTATCAAGGCCCCCGGTAAATCGGGGGCCTTTTTTGTATCATTAATGTAACTATTAATTGGTTACAACGTATATGCGTATATTAGTGCTTGCGCCTATTATGAACATCGAGCATATATCCCCGTTTCAACCAAACGAGACCGTTTTTCGCACCCTGATTGATAACACAGCCGAAATTATTGGTGTTACCGATCTGGATTTGCGCGTTACGTATTTGAATAAGGCGGGATATGAATTGCTGGGGATAGATAAGCCGGAGGACGCCTACGTACTTGCTGCCGATTATTTTGTCCCGTTTGATAACGCCATAATGGCCGAGCAAGCCTTGCAAAGCATACTGCAAACCGGCCGCTGGGAAGGCGAGCGTCAGTACCGCCACTTCAAAACCGGCGAGGTGATACCCATATATTTAAACGCTTTCCGTATTGACGACCCGGTTACGGGTAAACCTGTAGCGCTGGCATCTGTAGCACGCGACCTGCGTGGCGAAAAAGCGGCGAGAAACGAGCAAAACAAGCTTTTAACTTTAATAGAGCACACATCCGATTGTGTTGTACTGGCGGATGCGGATAATAACATTACCTATCTTAACGCCGCGGGTAAAGCCCTGATCGGCCTGGATGGTGAGGAATACCTGGGCAAAAAGAATACAGAATTTTTAATGCCCGATGGTATTGAAAAACTTAAAACCGTTAATAAAAACATTGCAAAAAATGGCCGTTGGACGGGCGAAATAAACTACCGCCATTTTATAACCGGCGAAGCTATACCCGTACAGGTAACCACCATGCTGGTACATGATCCCGTAACAGGAAAATCATTAGGCAGGGTTGGCTTAGCACACGATATGCGCCGCGAAATGGCCGATAAAAAAGCTTTGGTTGATAGTGAGCAACTATTGCAAAATATCACCGCGGCGGCACCAATTTCGTTATGGATGGCGGATACAGAAGGTAATATTACCTATGCCAATCAAACCTGGTTAG
The DNA here is from genome assembly GCF_059690715.1 of Mucilaginibacter sp. A3364. NCBI lineage: Bacteria > Pseudomonadati > Bacteroidota > Sphingobacteriia > Sphingobacteriales > Sphingobacteriaceae > Mucilaginibacter > Mucilaginibacter sp. A3364. The sequence goes on along the minus strand of NZ_JCAWED010000001.1, from coordinate 878,681 downwards.
ACTGGACCGGGCAAAGCCTTGAGGAAACACTTGGACAAGGTTGGCTTAACGCCTTGCTACTCGATGATAGGGAACGAGCCGCCGATAAATTCATGGCCGACCTGGCTGCGCAACGACCTTACGAAGTGAATTTCAGGATAGTAAGCAAAACCGGCGATCTGCGCTGGTGCATAGCCACCGGGAACCCGCAGTATAACGACGAGGGTATTTTTACCGGCTACATTGGCGCCTGTAGCGATGTTACCGAAAAAACCCTGGCCCAGCAGCAGTTATTTTTAAAGAACGAAGAACTTAACGACCAGATAAAACAGTTTGAATTTGTAACCGGCTTTATGCCTGTACAACTATGGACGGCCACCACAGCCGGCGACCTGGACTATGTGAACGACCGCACGCTTGATTATTTTGGTGTTGACGCCGAGAAAATTTTAGGTCCGGCCTGGATATTACGCGTACACCCTGATGATCGTGAGGGCTGCATTATTGCCTGGACGCATTCCCTGCAAACCGGCGATGTTTATCAATATGAATTTAGGTTAAAAGACCGGAATGGCATCTACAAATGGCACCTTGCCCGCGCCCTTCCATTTGTTAGCGACGGCAAGATCATTAAATGGTTTGGTACCAATACCGATATTGATAACCAAAAGCAACTACAACGCCAAAAGGATGATTTTTTGGGCATGGCCAGCCATGAACTTAAAACCCCGGTTACCAGTATAAAAGCGTATGCGCAGGTGCTGGGCGCCATGCTTCACAAAGAAGGCGAAACCAAAAAGGCTAGTATGGTTGACCGTATGGATGCCCAGGTTAACCGCCTTACTGCCTTAATTGGCGATCTGTTAGACGTTACCAAGATCAACTCGGGCAAGTTGCAGTTTACCAAATCATGGTTTGACCTAAACCAGGTAGTTAACGAAACCATTGACGACCTACAGCATACCACGCAAAAGCATACCCTCATAAAAAAGTTTGGCGACCTGGGGCAGATATACGCCGATAAGGAGCGCGTAAGCCAGGTTATAACCAACCTAATTACCAATGCCATCAAATATTCCCCGCAATCTGATGAGGTGATCATAACCACCCTGCAAAACGGTGCCGAGGTGACAGTTTCGGTAAAAGATTATGGCATAGGCATACCTGCCGATAAAACACAATTTGTGTTTGAGCAATTTTATCGCGTTAGCGGAAATAACCAGCATACCTTCCCCGGTTTGGGGTTAGGGTTATACATTTCAGCAGAAATTATTAAGCGCGAAGGCGGCCGTATATGGGTGGATAGTGAGGCCGGAAAAGGGTCTGATTTTTGCTTCGCATTACCTATAATTAACTACGAAGATTTAGCCGAAAAGTAATTGTCTGTTATTTAAGACCTGTTTATATGAGCCAGCCCTTACCTAAAAAAATTTTAATTGCCGATGACGACCCGGGTATTGTTGATGCCATTGAAATGATGCTTGAATTTGAAGGTTATGATGTGTCGTCAACACCCGATGGATCAGCAGTGCTGAAACTGGAAGACGACCTGCCCGACCTGCTGCTGTTAGACATCTGGATGTCGGGCGAAGACGGGCGCGATATATGCCGCAAATTAAAAAGCGATAAAGCCACCGCTCACCTCCCGGTGCTGATGATATCCGCCAGCCGCGATATTAAACAATCAGCCATGGATGCCGGTGCTGATGATTTTTTAGCCAAGCCTTTTGAGATGAACGCGCTGCTGGAAAAGATAAAACACCTGGTTGAAAAATAATGTTAATACCTATTTGTTGGTATTGTTGTAAATAGGATAATTTGTTTATGTTTGCTGTGTTTTAATGCCCTTGTAAACAGCCCCCTAGCCCCCTTTGAAAGCGAAATCCAATTCTCAAAAGTTCCACTACTGCCCTACCTGTGGATCTCCGCATCATTATCGTTTAAAACGCAACTGGTTTATGAAAACTTTCCTGTTTTTCATCCCCACCAAAAAATATTTCTGTGCCAAATGCAAAAAGGGATTTTATGTGGTAAGTAAGGGTGGCGGGAAATCGGCGGCATAAACACCATTTATCCAAGTATCCTCACAAAGAAACATTACCCCCTTGCCGCTGTTATAACTTAAAAGTAAAACATTATGGCAAACTTCCAGGAAATAATAGCTTCAGACAAACCTGTGCTTATCGATTTTTCGGCAGAGTGGTGCGGCCCTTGCCAGATGATGCCACCAATATTACAGCAGCTTAAAAGCAGCATGGGCGAGCAAATAACGGTGATAAAAATAGATATCGACAAAAACCCACAGGTGGCTAATGCCTATAAAATACAAAGCGTACCCACGCTGATGATATTTAAAAACGGAGAAAGTAAATGGCGGCAAAGCGGTGTGATGCAGGCCAGTCAGCTACAGCAAATTATAACACAGTATCTTTAAGCGCTAATTAGCAATAGGCACTTTTTGCGCAATATCAACTATGCCTTTTGAATTATTGATGGCTATTTTCATCACTACGTGATACAGCATGTTATCGTAGATGTAGATATTATCTGATTTATCCGACCCGGTAAAAGTCAATTTAAGGTTAGAGGTTTTGGCCTGGCCTATCAGGTTCACTACGTTTTGTGGTATATCAGTAACGTAACTTGCGGTGCGCAATACATCGCCGTTAGCTTGTTTAAAGCCATCGCCAATGATCAGGGTTTCTTTTTTATCATTACTTTGATAGTGTTCTACCACAAAACCCTGGGGATTATCTTCGCCATACTGTAGCTTGAATAGCTTGCCTGCCAATATGGTTTCGCCTGCCTGTTTATTGTTAAGGTTACTCAGGTTTATTAAATTAACCAGGTTTATACTTTGCCCTTGCACCTTAATGCAGCATGCAAAAAATAATATAATGAGCAGGTATTTTTTCATTCAATCGGGATATTGGCTTAAAAATAATAAAATTTAATAAAACGGCTATTTTACTTATTATACCAGGCCACTAATAATAACACCATTTCGTTGTAAGTTTCCATGCCTTGAGGCTGGTTATTAGCTTTCAAAAAATCGTCATAAAAAACACTGCTCATGGTCATCAGCTTATTCCGGTACCCCATCCAGTAGGCCCGCTCGGCTCTGAAATCAGCACGTACCGTATTTGTTATGTGTTTCTTCAACCTGTTATTGGCAACCGTATCACGATAGCGCAGGGCGTGCATACACTCATCCAGCGCCATATGATATGCCGAGTAACGCAATAATCGGTCCTGCGAACCTATGCCGGCCAAAAAACCTGCAAAATTTGCTTCATCTTCTGCACCGTAACCTGTTTGATGCGCCATTTCATGGCAGGCCACTACCGATCGTTCGAAGATCGGCATCTGGTAATTGATCTGTGCCTCGGTAGTAAAGGGGTTATAATATCCCGAAGTGCCCAAATAATTCATCAATGGAGTAAGCAGGGATGGCTTTACTTTAGGGTGATAGGTGCGAAAGTTAGCCGAATCATTAGATAGCTTACGCACCGCCAGCACCGCGGTTTGGTAAATAGCGCTATTGGCCTGCACGGTATCAGCATGGGTTATGCGTGCGCGGGTGGCGTTGGCGCTATCGATGATGATGCAGGTAACGCGTTCCAACGCTTCGGTAGTATAATTTGTATCGCGCAGATCAAGCCGTACCGCGGCCGATGGGCGGAAATAATTCAATCCCCAAAACACATAAAAAATAACAAAGGCACTTTGTATACCGATGATGAGGCCCACCAGCAATCTTCCTGCCAGCTTAAATCGCCCCTTAAATAATAAATAGATCAGCCTGCCCACCAGGTAAACAAAGTACCCCACAACCCCGATATAAACCACATCGCCCAAACTAAAGGGGATGATGTTAAGCAACGGGTGCAGCGCACAGCATATAGCCACATAAAAACCCTTTGAATAGTAGCGCTCAATAGTGTCGGGATGCTCTTCAACTATGCCTAATAAGTAAATAAGCACCGCCAATATGGCAATGGCGATCAGGCGTTTTTGTATTGAGTTTAGCTTATAAGGCATGTACAAATATAATTTTATACGCATAAAAAAGGCCCTCGTTAACAGAGAGCCTTTTTATATTTTGAGTATGTTTATTTAACCGATACCCACACCTTAGTGGTTTCCCAGGTAAGGGCAAAACCTTTAGGGTCAATATCATATTTTAAACGCTCGGTTAGCGGCACGGTTGCCGGTTTTACTTTTACCTCAACCACATTTTTAGCCGGATCGAAATTAGCGCTATGGTCGTTTTTAATACCCCACTGGCCAGTTTGCGAATTTAAAATGATAGTCCATTCACCACTTTCGGCAGGTACAGCAAACAAGGTGTATTTACCTGCAGGCAGGTCTTTACCTTCAACTTTAATAGCTTTATCGGTAGTAAAAGTAGTTGCCTGGTTAGCCCCTGCTCTCCATGGTTTGCCATAAGCTTCTAAACCACCAAATATTTTACGGCCTTTAACCGATGGCGAACCATAGTTAATGCTTACCGTAGCACCGCCTATTTTGCCTGATACGCTATCGCGCGGACTGGCAACTACGCGTTGTTGGGCGAACGATGAAACCGAAATTAAAAGTGCAAATACAAAGGCCGAAAGTGCCTTTAATTGAAATGTTGCTTTCATAATTAGTGTTGTTTATTTTTTTATAAATATAGATGATTTTTAATTGCAAATTAAATAAAACCAACTGTTTACACCTGTGTTATAACATTAACTTGCATTGCAGTTAGGAATACCCTTAGGTTTCATAGCTTAAGGTTAAACAATTGTTGTGAGTTGGCCCTTGCCGTGAGGCAAGGGTTTTTTTGTGCCCTTTTCATCACAACTTTTTCCATCACACAGCTAAAAGCCCTATTATTACACTTTATTTTTTGGCATGATAAGTAAGGACAAGCTGTTTTACCTGTTGCTCATTGTATTGGCATTAGCGGTTAGCCTGGCCGGCATCAACGTAAACTTTTTTACGGATGATCCGGGCCTGTACGCATCCATCGCCAAAAACATGATCTATAAGCACGACCTGCTTTCGCTTTATACCGATAACCAGGATTGGCTTGATAAACCGCATTTCCCATTCTGGATGATCATGATCAGCTTTAAGCTGTTCGGTTTTTCGGTGTGGGCCTATCGCCTGCCGTCTTTGCTGTTTTTCATCATCAGCCTGGTTTACACGTTTCTGTTCACCCGCAGGTATTACAACTGGGAAGCCGGTATCATTGCTGTATTGATCGTCATGACAGCCCAGTACGTTTTCATGGGCAATACTGATGTACGCGCCGAACCTTACCTGATGGGCCTCATCACCGGTGCCATTTACCACGTGGCCGCGCTTGATCAACGCTTTACCGTTAAAGATTTTTTACTGGCTGCCCTGCTCATGGGTTGCGCCATCATGACCAAGGGTATATTTTTGTTAATACCTGTTGTGGGTGCCCTGGCGGGACATTTAATTATGCAGGGGCGTTTCCTCAGCATTTTCAACATTAAATGGTTTGGTTTGCTGGCGCTGACGATGCTGGTAACGCTGCCCGAGTTTTATGCCTTATACCTACAGTTTGACATCCATCCCGAAAAAACGGTTTTTCATAAACATAATGTGTCGGGCATTAAATGGTTTTTGTGGGATAGCCAGTTTGGGCGCTTTACCAACAGCGGTCCCATCAACCAAAAAAAATCATCGGGCGATGTGTTCTTTTATGTGCATACCTTGCTTTGGGCTTTCGCGCCATGGTGCCTGCTGTTTTATTTCGCGCTGTATAAACGTGTCAGGAGCGTGATCAACAAAGTTAAATTGCCCGAATATTATACTTTAAGCGGGGCGATAGTATTGCTGCTGCTATTCTCCGTATCCGGCTTTCAGCTTCCGTTTTATACCAATACCATCTTCCCCTTGTTTGCCATCATAACGGCGCCATACTGCTATCAAAAACTCTCGCCCCGCGAAGACAAGATCAGGCTGGCCGCGCTTTGGGTCTATATCGTACCGCTAACGCTCATCGTATTCGTCATCAATTTTTATTTACAGCCAGATAGTAGCGCGTGGTTCGCTATAGCCTGTATCGCTTTCTTTTTGCTGATATCGCTCATCAACAATCAAATTAAAGAAGCCAATAAAAAAGCCTTCTTTTTAGCTTGCGCGGCGGCATTGTTCGCTAACTTTTACCTGGCTACTAACTTGTATCCTTTGCTGGCGGATTACAGCGGCCAGATACCGGCGGCGAAATATTTAAATCAGCCCCGCTTTAAAAACAGACCTGTATACGCCACCAAACCGGTGAACAACGTTTTCCAGTTTGAGATAAATAAGCCGGTTGATTTTGTTTTTTATGAAGATTTTGCCACGTTTAAGGCGCCTGCCAATGCCGTGTTTTATGCTACCCAGGAAGTGGTTAACTATTTAGATGAGCACAAAGTGCCGTACAAGATAGAGCAGTCGTTTATTAATTATCCGCAGGAACGGATATTGCCTAAATTTATTAATAAGCAAACGCGCGCCGAAGTGCTGGATAAGGTGTACCTGATCACAAAATAATTACTTTTCCTCAGGTATCTCTTCCCAATAAACCGTGCCCAGGTACACGTTATTTTGCGAAGCTACCCGCTCCTGTACCTTCTTAAGTTCCTCTTTTAATTCTTCGGGACTAAGGTTAGCATTTAACGAGTGATAAAAAATAACATTTCCCGTTTTGCTGTTAATAAATCTGAAATGTTTTTCGGAAGTGCTCATACTGTTATCCCCTTACATTACTATAACGTTCAGCTAAATAGTTTGTTTGTAAGAAGCGTGTGCAGATATTGCTATTTTTCTTCCTTAATAGCGTAAACCAGCCCTATAATGGCGGCGCCCATTAATGACATTAAACCAAACGACCAACGCAAACCGGCCAACTGTGCAATAAAGCCAATCAAAGGCGGCACCAGCAAAAAGCCCAAATAGCCAACGGAAGATATAGATGCCAGCGCCGAACCGCTGCTCATGGTGGTTGACCGCCCCGCCATTTGAAAAACCATAGGCACTATGCATGATACGCCAAGGCCTACCAAAATAAAACCAATGCCGGCTACCCATTGGTTAGGCAGCAGCACCGATAAAACCAAACCAATGAATATAAGCACACCGCTAAACCGCAGCACGCTTTTTATCCCGAACTTATTTACCGCGGCATCGCCCACAAAACGGCCGGCCATCATGGCAATCATATAAGCCACAAAACCTACGGTAGCGCTGTTTTTTGATACGTGAACTACCTTTTCAAAGTAGATGCCGCTCCAATCGTACATCGTATTCTCGCAAGCCATGCACGCAAAGCAAATCAGCGCGAAGATTATCAACGAGCGCTCGGGCAGGGTAAATATTTTTTTCCGCGGTTGCGGAATGGGCTTTTGGTGTATGGTGCCCGATATGAACCAAAGCGTAAATATAATGAGCCCTATACTAACACTCAATAAATGATAAGCAGTGCCGATGTTATAATACACCATTACATAGCCTACGGCAGCCCCGGCAAATCCCGCCAGGCTCCATATACCGTGAAATGATGCCATGATAGATCTATCATACAAAGCCTGCACCGCCACGGCCTGCGCGTTGGTTGATATGTTGAACAAATTGCGCGATACACCAAAGCAAAACAACGCCAACACCAGGTGCCAAACCTGGGTACTAAAACCAATAAAAGCCAGCACCACGCTAAAGAACATGGCCCCAAAAAACATTACCGAGCGGCTGCTGAATTTGCCCAACAGGTAACCGGTAACCGGCAGCGTTAGCAGCAAACCAATAGGCATAGCGAATAGTAAACCACCCAATTCGGCCTCGTTTAAATGCAGCTGGCTTTGCATAGTTGGTATGCGCGATGCCCAGGAAGCATAACCGATACCTGATATAAAGAAGAAAACGGCATTGGCAAAACGAAGTTGTTGCGGAGTGCGTGGTTTTGTAGTTGCTTTGATCACTGACCGCAAAAATACGTAGAATTGCAAGTAAAACTGTTGAGGCTGTGTAATTAAAATATCAAAACCAAAGTTCCGCTGACGATCAAAACGGCGGCAATAGTAGTTTTAATAGTGAGCGATTCCCCTAAAAACACGGCAGCTAATAAAATGGCCAGCGCCACGCTCAGCTTATCAACGGGTGCCACCTGCGATACCTTGCCTAATTGCAGGGCTTTGAAATAGCATACCCAGGACAGCCCCGTAGCAAATCCGGATAGGATCAAAAAAGTCCAGTTTTGTTTGGTGAGGCTGCCGATGCCGGTGTTTGCCCCTTTTATAAAAACAATAGACCAGGCCAGTATGATGATCACCACCGTGCGGATGGCGGTAGCCAGATCAGAATCAACATCCTTAATCCCTATTTTAGCAAATATGGCCGTAAGGGCGGCAAACAGGGCCGATAGTAAAGCGTATATCCACCACATGATATGAAAACGTATTTTTTTGCGTTATAACTGATATAACAACGCCCGCCTCATCTTGTTGCTGCTATAACCACAAATAAAATTTTATAATTTATATTTAATATTATATTACGTTATATTTGGAGTTTAACAAGGGTATAAACAATTACCACACTTAAATTATTGATACTGCTACAAAGGTTTTATGACAAAAAGAACTGATTTCGTTTACTCTGAGCATTCAGAACCCCACCGCATTCGTACCAAAAAAATATTAAAAGAATTTCCGGGTCTGCGTAGCCTTATTGGCAAAAATCCGGCTACAATATGGGCCATTATCGGTTTGGTAGCATTCCAGGTTGTGCTGGCCTGGTTACTGCGCGATCAGTCATGGTGGCTGGTGTTTGGCGCCGCCTATCTTTTAGGCGCATTTGCCGATCATGCCCTGTTTGTAATGATACACGAGTGCGCGCACCAGTTGTTATTTAAAAACCGATCGGCTAACCGTTGGGCAGGTATTGTGGCTAACATGCCGCAAATATTTCCTAGCTCTATTTCATTTGAGCGTTACCATATTAAGCACCACTCTTTCCAGGGTGTGCATGAGCTTGATGCCGACTTACCCAATAAATGGGAAGCAAAAATGATCAACAACTCATTTATTGGTAAAGCGCTTTGGTTATTATTTTACCCGTTGTTCCAGGTGTTTCGTTTATCGCGCTTACGCGAAATTCAAACCTTTGATATCTGGATAGTAGCTAACCTGTTGGCCAACGTGGCTTTTACAGCGGTTATTTATTATTTTATGGGATGGCATTCTTTAGCATACCTGTTGTTAAGCTTCTCTTTCTCGGTAGGTTTACACCCGCTGGGCGCCCGCTGGATACAGGAGCATTATTTAACCCACAGCGTTGAGCAAGAAACTTACAGCTATTATGGCGGCTTAAACCTGGTAGCTTTTAACGTGGGTTTCCACAATGAACACCATGACTTCCCATCTATCCCATGGAACAAACTGCCTGAAATTAAAAAAACTGCACCAGGCTATTACGAAACCCTGTACTACCATAAATCATGGACCAAGCTGTTTTTCCGCTTTTTGTTTGATAAAGAGATATCGCTATTTAACCGTATTTTAAGGAAAGAACGCGGCAAAGTAGCTCTTACCGACGTTTCAAAACCGGATGCGGAAATGAGCGTGTAATTTTTTAAAGGCCCTGTACAGGGCCTTTTTTGTTTTGAATACCGAACACTAAATATCGAATGATAAAGGGTAAACCGCTTCGATATCCGATATTCAGCATTCGATGTCCGATATTATCTTTTCTGTTTACCTTTGCCATCGCATGACCCGCAAAAGAAAGCTACAGATCATTGTTCCAGTTGTCATATTCCTGTTTGTGGGGGCATTTATCAGGCACCGCTACCTGGCGGGACAGATCATGAGCACGGGGCATTTGCAGGATAAAGCGATGCGCGAGGTATCGGGTATGGCGGCATCCGGCATTCAAAAGGATGTTTACTATGTGCATAATGACAGTGGCGACATCAGTCGTTTTTTTGTCATGTCATCCGAAGGGCAATTACTTAACACCGTAATTTGCAAAGCCGACCCCATGCATAACCTCCTGGTGGTAGACTGCGAAGACGCAGCCGTGGGGCCCGGTCCGCAAAAAAATAAAAGCTACCTTTACCTGGGCGATGTTGGCGACAATTATGCCGAAAGGCCCGATATCAGCATTTACCGTATACCAGAAACCAAAGCCTTAATAAACGGCCAGATAAAGGAGGCTACACCTGCGTCCTTGCATTTGGAATACCCGGACGGCGCCCATGACGCGGAATCGCTGATGGTAGACCCGTTGGAAAAGCTTTTTTATATAGTAACCAAGCGTAAAGATACCGTGCGCGTTTATACAGCCCCATTACAGTTTAATGCCAACGATACCGTAACGCTTACCTATCGTACTAAACTATTCTTCGAAGGCGTGAAGCCTTTAAAATGGATAACATCCGGCGACATCAGTAAAGACGGGCTGCAGGTACTTTTGAAAAGCTACGGGAAAGTTTACTACTGGAAACGAAAAAAAGATGAAGCCATTTGGCAAACCCTGCAACGCAAACCCCGCGAAATGAACTATGAGGCCGAAAAGCAGGGTGAAGCCATCGCGTTTTCGGCCGATGGCAAGGGCTATTACACCACCAGCGAAGGCGTTTTCTCTCCCATTTATTTTTACCAGGTACCATAATTGCCGCTATATTTTATTTAAGTAATTAGTACTACATTTAAATAAAATAAAACCCAATTATGAAAAGAAGAATATTTACTACTGCTTTAGTATTAGGCGGTTTAACCGTATGTATAGCCGCCGCTTTTGCCGACCTTAACGGCAAATGGAAAGGTTCATTTAAAATTGCCGATGGCCGCGAAATACCACTTACCTACGTTTTTAAAGTTGACGGCGAAAAACTAACCGGCAGCGTTACAAGCGCAAATGGCGAGCTACCTATGTACGACGGCAAGATTAAAGGCGCCGATTTTACCTTCAAGATAGATGTTAACGATAACCCGGTAGTTAACACCGGTAAATACTACGGCGACTCGACCACTGTTGATGTGCAGTTTGGCGACCGTAAGATCCATACGAAGTTGGTGAGAGCGACAGAATAAACACATAAACACGCCCGTCATCACGAGCGAGGAACGAGCGTAGTGATCCCCTTGAGACTAGAACGGCCGCGCGCATTCTAGTCTCAAGGGGATTGCCACGCTACGCTCGCGATGACGCGGGTTATGTATAATTGTCACACGTTTTCTACTTGCATATCCCCTTGCTGCCAATTACCTTTGCGGCAGTATGTTAAAACGCGTTATAGCTTATGTATTATTGGTTGCCTTATTGTCGGCCAATTTTTCGCGTTTTTTTGTGTACGCGGGTTTTGAGTTAAACAAAAAATACATCGCCGCCCAGCTTTGCGAAAATCGTGATAAGCCCTGGATGCATTGTAATGGCCGCTGCTATTTCCTGGACAAGATCAAAAAGGTTCAGGAAAAAGAGAAAAGCGAAGAGCGCCAAACTCAAAAAAGTCTTTACCAGGAAGTTTGTGTTACCTCACAAACTACTGTTAAATTCCACACAAAGGTTATTAAAGTTGTAACCACGCCGTACCAGGCACCTGTAACAGTACCTTACTCGGGCGCTGTTTTCCACCCTCCTAAAATAGGTTAATCCATTTCTTTATTGAGGCTTCTTTTTGTTTCCGCTGCGCGGGAGCATTATTGCTGTAGCCTAAAATCAACCCTATTTTCTTACATCACAGGAGGGATTCTCCTTTTATACACATATGAAAAAATATTATTTATATTTTTTGCTGATACTACTATACCTGCCCACGTACGCCCAAACCATGATCGGTACGGTTACCGATGCCGTTACGCACGAGCCGTTACGTGGCGTGGCCGTCTCGCAAGTACAAGGTAGTCCGCTAACACAAACCAACACCAAAGGCGAGTTTACATTAGCAGACGCTACCATTAAGCAAATACAACTATCCTTAGTTGGTTATACCACCCAAACGGTTAACATTAGCGGCGGCAAACTAAGCGTCGAGCTGGAGCCATCAAACGTATCCCTGCAAACGGTTATCGTATCGGCCAACCGCGAAGGCCAATCCCGCCAGGACGCACCTATCGCTATCAGCAAAATCAATTCGGTGGTTATTAAAGACACCAAGGCCACCGCCCTTTACCAGTTGCTTAACAAAACGCCCGGCGTTTACATGGTTAATCTGGGTAACGAGCAGCATACCATGGCCATCCGCCAGCCTATTACTTATAACGCGCTGTACTTGTATATGGAAGATGGTTTGCCTATTCGCCCTACGGGTATTTTCAACCATAATTCGTTATATGAGATCAACATGTCGGGCGTAAAGGATATTGAGGTGATCAAGGGTCCGGCTTCGTCATTGTACGGCAGTAACGCCATTGGTGGCGCGGTTAACTTTATTACACAGGGACCGCCGGCCGGTTACGCGGGCAACGTATCTATCCAGGGCGATAATTACAACTATCGCCGTGTTGATGCTGATGGTGGTTTTACCTCGGGCAAATTTGGCTTATACGCAGGTGGGTATATTGCCAAACAACGCGATAGCTGGCAGGATTATTCGGATTTTGATAAGTATTCGGCCAACCTGAAAGCTACCTATGAGCTGGCCGATCGTACCAAACTTACCGCTTCTGCTGCTTATAACTACCTAAACACCCAAACCCCGGGCAGCCTGAGCGAAGCTAAGTTTTTAAGCAAAAGTTATGGCGCTAACCAACGTTTTACTTACCGTAAAGTGAACGCCTTCCGTTCAAATATTCGTTTAGATCATAGCTGGAGCGATAAGAGCAGCACATTTTTAACCGGCTTCTATCGCAGCAATTCAACCGCGCAATTGCCGAGTTACTATATTGCCGATGTGCGCAACGGCTCGGGAGCATACGTAAGTTCAAACGGCCAGCAAAACGATTTGAAGTTTGACAGCTATGGCTTTTTGGTACAGCATCGCGTTAATTTTGATTGGTTGAATTCACGCTTAATTGCAGGCGCTTACCTGGATAATAGTCCGAGTTCGTACTATGCGCAGTTTTTGAACATCACCAAAGATGTAGCCAATAACTATTACACCGGGTATACCAACACCGGCACTTATATTGACGATTACCGTATTAAACTATTCAACACCGCGGCATATGCCCAATATGAGCTGAACCCCGTTGAGCCGCTTCGTGTAGTGCTTGGCCTGCGTTATGACCGCGTGCACTACAACTTTAATAATAACCTTACAGCCGGCACCAAATACAAGCAGCAGGAAACCAACACATTTAACATTGTAGCACCTAAGCTTGGTTTAACCTATAACTTTGGAAACAACAAAGGCCTATACGCCAACTACAGCGTAGGTTTTCAACCACCCGAAACCGGCGACTTATACAATGCCCGCCAGTTAACACAGCTTAAACAGGCCACGTTTAATAATTATGAAGTTGGTGGCTGGTTCGCGGCGTTTGATAAGAAGATGTTTGTTGAGGTGAGTTTATACAATATGGATGGTAATAATGAAATTATCAGTCAGCTACTGCCCGATAATACTACCCAGAACCAAAACGCGGGCGCTACCCGTCATCGTGGTATTGAATATTCTATCACCTATGCGCCTGTTAAAGCCCTGAGCATCCGTTTTAACGGTACCAACGCCAAACACACCTACGTTGATTACAGCGAGATCCGTTCGGGAGCCAACATCAGCTACGCGGGCAACCGAATGGCTAATGCGCCAAAATGGATAGCCAACTCGGAGATAACCTACAAACCGGGCTACTTCCCGGGTTTCCGCATAGCGGGCGAGTGGCAGCATATCGACACGTATTTTACCAACCCGGCCAATACCAAAACCTACGGCGGCTATGATATTTATAACCTGCGTTTGGGTTACGAGTTAAAGCAAACATCGTTAAAAGGCCTGGGCATGTGGTTTAATGTGCTTAACCTAACCAATAAACTCTACGCCACTACGGTGGTGAGTAACCAGTATGGCGATACCTACACAGCCGCGCCACCACGCACCTGTACATTAGGCATTAGCTATTCATTCGCCAAAAATTGATATGAAAACAGCATCAGAAAAAAACGGATCGGCAGCACGGCGCCTGTTTTACAAGTGGCACCGCATACTAGGGCTAACTGCCCTGGTGCCGGTTATATTTTGGAGCCTGAGCGGGCTTTCGCACCCTTTCATGTCAAACTGGTTCAGGCCGGCCATACCGCAGGAAAGTTATAAGCCTGCTACCTTGAGCAAGGTTAAACCGGCGCTTTCTATCCAGCAAGTATTAGATAAAAACAACATCAGCACCATCCGTAATTTCGGGATGGTGCAGTTTGACGCGGGTAGCTTTTACCAGGTTTTACTGGCGGATAGTACTTATCAATACTATTCAGCCAACGATGGTGCTCCCCTGCCCGATGGCGATAAAAAATATGCCGCGTACCTGGCCCGCTTTTTTACACAGGATAGCACATCAGCCATTAAAGGCATCACCCTGCAAACACAATTTGATAGTCACTATCAACCCATCAACCGCTTACTGCCGGTTTGGAAAGTGTCTTTAAACAGGGCCGATGGCATGGATATCTACATAGAAACCACCCAAAGCCGCATGGGCACTTTTAACAACAACACCCGTAAGGCTTTCCTATGGTTGTTTGAGCAGTTTCATACATGGCAGTTTCTGGCAGATTGGGGCGGCGAGCAATTCCGGGTGGTGGTGCTGCTGGTTATTGTAAGCATTATGCTGTTATCGTTGCTAAGCGGCTTGACGGTTTATGGTTTGTTTTGGGACCGATTTAAAGAGATCACCAAAAAACGCAAAGCCAAAGGTACGGATGATAAACGCTTTATCCATCGTTACCACAGGCAACTGGGATTGATCATGTCGGCCATTATGCTGATGTTTTTGCTGAGCGGCGGTTTCCATTTATACATGGCGCTCCGCGGATCGAAATCGGCTAAAGCTAATGTGGAGCAGTTGATCGACAGAAAAGACCTCAGCATCTCCAACTTGAAACTGCTTATTCCTGATTCATCCATCATCCGCACCGCGTTGGTAAAATTAAACGGCCACACCTATTACCAGGTACAAACCAATAAAAAGGAAGTGCGCTATATTGATGCCACCTATGGTGGTGAATTACCCGACGGCGATATTGCGTACGCTAATTACCTGGCTAAATATTATCACCCGGCAAACAATCTTATTTTAGGCACCACCCGCATCGGGCAGTTTACCAACGATTACGGCTTCATCAACAAACGCCTGCCGGTACAACAGGTAAAATTTGCCGATGGCGATTGGTATGTAGAAACCACCACATCGCACCTGGCCACCAAAGTAACCGGCCTTGATCGTGCCGAAGGGCTGTCGTTCATATTCCTGCATAAGTTTTTCTGGATGACCTGGGCCGGTAAAAATATTAGGGACATAGTAAGTATTATAAGCGCGTTAGGGATATTGATCGTTTCCCTGCTGGGCTTTGTATCTTTCATTAAAAATAAATAAGCATGAGATCTGTCATCACTATAACACTGGCCACCTTAATGTTAAGCTTTAGTGCCTGCGGCGATGGAGCCAAACCCGAAGCCAAAAAGTATAAGTACGTATGCACCATGCACCCCGATATTGGTGCCGATAAGCCCGGCACTTGCAGTAAGTGCGGGATGGAATTGGTGGAAAGGGAGGAGTAATTAAACATAACAACCACACACGTCATTACGAGCGAGGTACGAGCGTAGTAATCCCCTTGAGAACGGTCACGCGCTGACCTGACAATCGGGGATTACTACGCTTCGCTCGTAATGACGTAATGGGTGGTGAATTTTACTTTCCGCTTACCGCTTGCAAAAATCACTAAACTACCTTTACATCATGAAAGTACAAATCTGGAGCGATGTAATGTGCCCCTTCTGCTACATCGGCAAACGCCGTTTTGAGCAGGCATTGGAGCAATTTGATAATAAAGACCAAATTGAAGTAGAATGGAAAAGTTTCCAGCTTGACCCTACTTTGGTTACCGATCCATCGCTAAACGTAACGCAACACCTGGCCGATAAAAAAGGCTGGACCATAGATCATGCCCAACAAATGACAGACCATGTAACCCAAATGGCTGCCGAAGTTGGCCTGGCTTATGATTTTGATAAGGCCGTTGTGGCCAATAGTTTCGACGCGCACCGGTTTGCACACCTGGCCAAACACAAGGGCAAGGGCGACGAAGCCGAAGAAGCACTATTTAATGCCTATTTTACCGAAGGTAAAAATATAGCCGACCATGCTACGTTGGCCGAACTGGGCGAATCCATCGGCCTGAATAAAGCTGAAGTTGAGCAAACGTTAGCAAGCGACGATTACGCGGGCGATGTACAGCTGGATATCGCGACAGCACAACGTTATGGCATTAGCGGCGTGCCGTTTTTTGTGATGGATAACAAATACGGCGTATCTGGCGCGCAGGGGGTGCCCACTTTCCTGCAAACACTGGATAAAGCATATGGAGAATGGGCCGAAAATAACGCGCCCGTAAAACTGGACGTGATAAAAGGCGATAGCTGCGATATAGATGGCAATTGCTAACAAACAAAAAGGCCTCCCGAAATTCGGGAGGCCTTTTTGTTTCTACTCGCTGGTGAGGTCCTTAGCCTCCGGATTTAAAACGTATTCAAAAGTTTCAAATCCGTTATGAAAAATAAATTTCAAGCGCGTTTTCGGTAAGTCGATATCTAACGACAAGGCCGCCAGGGTTGCGGGCACATTGTCGCGTATCAACTTCAAGTCGGTTATGGTTGGCATATCCACATAAATACTATTGTCAAAAGCACGAATTTTCCATCCTTTTAAATTAGCAGCTTGCAATATGTCTAACCATTTCTGTTGGTAGGCATTCATAGGTATTTGCAATTAATTAATGTTATAACAGCAATAAACATTCCAAACAGTTTTAATGTAATAGGATTTTGACTTAAAGGAGCTGATTGCAGCTGCTTAAATTTTACTTTTCTGTAACACTAACAAATGTACCTTTGCGCTGTTAATCGATTGATTAGTTTTGCTCTTATATCAGGCATCATTAATAACTTTTTGAACAATAAAGTCAGGAATATCTTACATAAGTAATACCTTTGCCGCCATTAATGGAAACTGAAAACATTAGCAATCTTCCGGTTAAAAAAAAGCAATCAAAGTTTGCAAAAAAGGTTACAGACTTTTTTGTAAGCCTTTCTGATATCAATAAGTTCATCATCCGCTTTTTTAAGGAAGCCTTTTTACCCCCTTATGAGTTTAAGGAGATAGTAAGGCAATGTTATGAAGTAGGTGTGCGTTCGTTTACACTGATAACATTGACCGGTTTTATTGTGGGCTTAATTTTCACCAAACAATCGCGCCCGTCATTGGGTCAGTTTGGTGCCACATCATGGTTGCCGTCACTGGTATCCATCGCCATAATGCGCGCCTTGGCACCTTTGGTAACGGCGCTGATAGCGGCGGGTAAAGTGGGTTCGAGCATTGGTGCCGAATTAGGTTCGATGCGCGTAACCGAACAGATCGACGCCATGGAAGTATCGGGCACCAAACCATTTAAATTTTTGGTTTGCACACGTGTTTTAGCAACTACACTAACTATACCCATTTTAGCTACTTACACCGGCTTTATTGCCATACTGGGCGGCTATATTAATGTGGCTACCAACGAAGGTACCAGCTACGCTACATATATGCAGCAGGTGTTCGATCCTTTGAGTTTTACAGATTTTGGTGCATCGTTGATCAAATCTATCGTGTTTGGCTTCACTATTGGTATAGTGGGAAGTTACCAGGGCTATTACTCAAGTAAGGGCACCGAGGGCGTGGGCAAGGCGGCCAATGGCGCGGTGGTAACCGCCATGTTTTTAATATTTATTGAAGAAATTGTTATCGTACAGATAACCAATAACTGGTTCCGCTAAGAATTGATATGGACAAACCAAAAGCACCTATAGATTATAAAAACCCGGTGATCAGCATCAAAGGGTTAAAAAAATCTTTTGCCGATTATCATGTACTGCGTGGTATCGATCTGGAGCTGTTCCAGGGCGAAAACCTGGTGGTGCTGGGTCGCTCGGGTACCGGTAAATCTGTGTTGATCAAAATTATTGCCGGTTTGCTAACTTCTGATGAGGGTATAGTAAAGGTACTGGGCCATGATATCAATGCCATCACTGATAAAGAATTACAGGCCCTGCGCATACGGATAGGCTTCTCGTTTCAAAACAGTGCCTTGTACGATAGTATGACCGTGCGTAAAAACCTGGAGTTTCCGCTGGTACGTAACAGGCGCACCCTCACCCGCAAGGAGATTGACGTAGCGGTAGAAACTGTGCTAGATGCGGTTGGCCTGAGCCAAACCATCAACCAAATGCCGTCTGAGCTTTCGGGCGGTCAGCGTAAGCGTATTGGTATTGCCCGCACGCTGATATTGAACCCCGAAATTATGCTGTATGACGAGCCTACGGCAGGTTTGGACCCCATTACCTGTATCGAGATCAACGAACTTATAAACGAGGTTCAGGAGCGATATAATACATCATCCATCATTATAACACACGATTTAACCTGCGCTAAGCAAACCGGAGATCGCATAGCCATGCTATTAGACGGCCAGTTTCAGCGCCAGGGTGCTTTTGAGGATGTTTTTAATACTACTGACGAAAGGGTTACTCCTTTTTATGATTACAACTTTATAAAATAGATTTACACAATAAGATATATGGACGCAGCAGAAAATAAACGCGGATTAATGGTTGGGATATTTTTAGCCCTGGGGCTGATCATATTCATCCTGGGCGTTTTTACGTTGGGAAACCAGTCGAAAAGCTTTTCAAAAAGCATTAAAATAAGCGCGGTGTTTGATGATGTTTCGGGTTTAAAAACCGGTAACAGCGTTTGGTTTTCGGGCGTTAAAGTGGGTAGCATCAGCAAAATAAAATTTATTGGCCCGGGCCAGGTTGATGTGATCATGAATATAGACGAAGCCAGCCAGCAATACATCCGTCGTAACGCTGGTGTACGTATAGGCAGCGATGGTTTGATAGGTAACAAGATCATTGTAATTGATGGCGGTAGTTTGCAAGCCCCTGTTGTTGCCGATGGCGATGTTTTACTGGCAGAAAAAGTAACATCAACTGATGACATGCTGAAAGTATTACAACAAAACAACCAAAACCTACTATCCATAACCGGCGACTTTAAGCTATTAAGCCGTAAAATACTACAAGGCAAAGGTACCGTAGGCACTTTAATGGCCGATAGCCTGATGGCGGTACAGCTACGCAACTCTATGCGTAACCTGGAAGCTGCTACCGGCAGCGCGGCACGCATGGCTGTACAACTGGATAACTTCAGCAATAAAATGAATACCAAAGGTGGCCTGGCAGATAAACTATTTACCGATACCGCTACCTTCAACCGTATAAAAGGCGCGGTAACACAGTTACAGGCCGTAGCACAAAACGCATCAACCTTAACCAACAACCTGAACAAGGCCAGCGAAAAGCTTAACCAAACCGATAATACTTTAGGTATTTTATTGAACGATAAAAAAGCCGCGGTGAAAGTACAAAACACTATAGATAAGCTGCAGGAAAGCTCCATCAAACTAAACGACGATCTGGAAGCGGCTCAAAGCAATTTTCTGCTGCGCGGATTCTTTAAGAAACGCGAGAAAGCTAAGGCGGACAGTATCAAGAACGCTAACAAAAACAAATAAGCTAAAGCGCCTGTCACCAAACAGGCGCTTTATTTTTTTAAAACCTTTTGGTGTGCGCGAAGTTAAATTATACACACTCTTTAACATTTAACTCCCGAAGTCATGAAAGATAGCGATGCACCCAAAAAGCCCGTCGAAGGCGATAAAGCACCCAAAACAAAACCCGCCCCGGCCGGCGACGATAAAATTCAAAACCCACACCCGCTCAGCGAAAAGGACGAGGTAAAGGAAGCTGAGCGAAAGCTCCGCGAAGCGCAGGGTAAGGACGGATTATAATTGTAGAGACGCAAAGTATTGCGTCTCTTATCATTTTAAGGCCTCGCGTACAGACGCAATATTTTGCGTCTCCTTCCTAATTTCATAATTTAGGGCAATCAATATTATCCGCATGAAAAAATACGCCTGGTTACTGCTTGTTTCTTGTTTACTGTTTGCCGCTTGTGGTTCGGGCGTTAGTTCGGATAAATTATATGGCAAATGGAAATACATAAAAGTAGATAACCCCAATGCCAACCCGCCAACACATGTACCCAAGGAAGATATTAAAACCCAGCAACCTTATGTGGAGTTTTTAAAAGACAATACCATGCAAATTGTATGGAGCGGCAAGGTACTATCCCACGGCACGTTTACGGTTGATGGCAGCAATATCCAGTTTACCGAGGAATGGGCCGCAGGCCAAACACGCACGTTTCCCTTCTTTGTATCCAAATTTGATGGCGAGCATATCACTTTTGAAACCTTGGGCGTTGATGGCACCAGAGTAGAAGCCACTAAACAAAAATAATTTTTCACCTGGCGGGTGATAATTGCCGCCAAACCGGCACATAGTAATAAAAGCAACATTATGCCAGTTAGCACCATCATAAATTACGCTGCCACACGCCACGAACTGTTTACCGGGCTTTATAAAAAAGCTTTCCCGGCGGTAGCAAAGTATGTGAGCAACAAGGGCGGCTCATTTGAGGAAGCGAAAGACGTTTTCCAGGATGCGTTGGTTATTTACTATGAAAAAACAATGGCTAATGAAAAGCCCGACAATGATATCGCCTACTTATTCGGCATTGCCAAGCACCTTTGGTTGAAGCGCTATAAAGATAATGACAGGAATACTCCGCTCAACAATATCGACCTTAGCGCCGAAGAAGCCGACACTCACCCTTCAGACGAACGCCTGATGCGCTACCTGGCCACCGCCGGTAAAAAATGTATGGACCTGCTTCGTGGCTTTTATTATGATAAATTACCCCTGCAGGATATGGCTCAGCTGTTCGGTTACTCGGGTGTACGCTCGGTTACCGTGCAGAAATATAAATGTTTGGAGAAAGTAAGAGAAACCGTTAAACAAAAAGCCCTGGTATATGACGACTTCATGGAATGAAACCCAACAAATTGAAGCGCACCTGCTGGGCCACAACGATACCGGTAACGCGCTGCTTTTAGAAGCCAAACTACTGCTCGATCCTAGCCTGGCCGGCAAAGTACAATGGCAGCAAAAAACATACGCTATAGTACAAAACTACGCCCGCCGCGAATTGAAGCAAGAAATTGAGGCCGTACACCAGGAGCTATTCACACAGCCGCAACATCTGAGTTTCAGCGCGCGCATACGCAAGCTATTCGGCAAAAAATAAAAAACTAAACTTATGAATATCGACAAAAACGAGTTCCGCAAATTTGCGGTGGGGCATTGCCATGCCCAAAAAGATAGGGTTGACAACTACATTACGACCGTGGAACGCAACACTACAGTGCCCACCGCCATGACGCCTTACATTACCGAAGAGCGCGAATTGCGCGTATCCCAAATGGATGTATTCTCGCGTCTGATGATGGACCGTATCATTTTTATGGGCGCGCCGGTTGAGGCAAATATCGCTAACATCGTACAGGCACAATTGCTCTTCCTGCAATCCACCGACCCGAAGAAGGATATCCACATGTACATCAACTCACCCGGCGGCGAGGTGTATGCCGGCTTTGGTATTTATGATACCATGCAGCTAATAAGCCCCGATGTGGCTACCATTTGTACCGGTATGGCCTTATCATTTGGAGCGATACTGTTGGTGGGTGGTGCCAAAGGCAAGCGTAGTGCCTTACCCCACTCCCGCGTTATGCTACATCAACCACTGGGTGGCGTGCAGGGCCAGGCATCGGATATTGAGATAACCGCCCGCCAGGTGCTTAAGGTGAAAAAGGAACTGAACGACATCATAGCCAAACACAGCGGCCAACCCTACGATAAAATTGAAGAAGTATGCGACCGCGACCACTGGCTGGTAGCTCACGAAGCGAAGGAGTTTGGATTGATTGATGAAGTACTGGAATGATTTCGAATTTTATGTCGGTAAATGTAGAGACGCAATATTTTGCGTCTCTATACTATTTGATCCAATCACCAATGACTAATGACCTAATGACCCACAACCGCCGCCCCACTCACCTCAACCTTAGTCTTGATCTGCCTGCGGCCAATTAACAGCACAATTAAAGCTATCAATGCCGATACCTCCATAATCGCGGCCATAGGCATTGGCGAATCACTGTTAAAAAAACTTACACTAACCGTGGCTACGGCGCCCAGGCCCAGTTGCAGGGCGCCTAGCAATGACGATGCCGTACCCGCGTTTTTCTCAAACGGAGCCAGCGACAAAGCCGACGCATTAGGGTTAGTAATACCCACACAGCAAAGCATAATAAATACCATCACGATAGTGCCGTACAAGCCAAACCAGTTAAAGTACGACCCTATTAAAAATGCCAGCGCCGTGCTTACCTGTATCAGCAGCGCTACCCAAACTATCTGTTCACTTTTATAGGTTTTAAGCAGGATGTTGTTTACCTGGCTGGCGCCGATAAAGCCAATAGAAAGCCCGGCGAAGATCCATCCATACGTTTTGGCACTTACCTTAAATACCTCCATAAACACCATTGGCGATGCCGAAACATATACAAATAACCCCATAAAGGCAAAGGCTCCGGTAAGGGCATAGGTATAAAACTGTGGCTCTTTCAGCACGGCTAAAAAGCTGTTGATGATAGGCTTAGGTTTGAGCGAGTAGGTTGGATCGGGTTTGTGGCTTTCCGGCAGGAAAAATATAACAGTAAGCAATATAGCCAACGCCATCAGCCCCAGTATCACAAATATTAAATGCCAGTTATAAGCTTCTGTAATATAACCGCCCGCTGTCGGTGCTATCATCGGCGAAGCACCCAGCACCAGTATCAACAGCGCGAAAACTTTGGCGTTTTCTTCCAGTGGGAATATATCGCGCACCATAGCCATAGCGGCAACACCGGCGGCGCAACTGCCTACCGCTTGTATAAAGCGTAGTAATATCAGGCTTTCAATATTGGTTGCCATAAAACAACCAGCCGATGCAATGATATAAACCGTAAGCCCGGCGTATAATGGTCTTTTACGGCCAAATCTATCCAGTAAAGGCCCATATAATAATTGCCCGACTGATAGTCCCACAAAAAAACTGGATAGCGATAGCGCCACCTGAGCTATTGTCGTGTTAAGTGACTTGGCTATAGCCGGAAAGCCCGGCAAATACATATCTATCGAAAACGGACCTAAGGCAGTAAGCGATCCCAGTATCAGGACGGTGAAGAAATAACGTTTTTTCGTCATACAAACAGCGCGAAAAACCAATAATTCGCGTTCGCGGGCAAATATCGGTTTTTGCGGTTTATCATAAGTATAAATAAGGTAAATTTTAAAACAGCTGTTGGGGCCTGACTACTTTTCTGTACAAATACCAGCTTCGCTATTAGCCTTATAAGCCTTTTAAAAGCACATTTTAACACTGGCTTATTATTTGCCTTATAACTTATAACATCAAAATACTACTATGAAAAAGTTAATTGTATATACCGGAATCATTACCTCGTTGTTATTTACAGCAGGTAACACAGCACAAGCTCAGGAAAAAAAGATAAGCGACCAAGGTAAAGGTGCCATTATTGGTGGCGCTACCGGTGCGGTTATAGGCGGTATTGCCGGCAAAAATGTGGGCGGTGCCTTAATTGGCGGTGCCATTGGCGCAGGCGGCGGTTACGTTATTGGTAATGAAACCCGTAAAGCCCGCGAAAAAAGAGAACGTGCCGCTTATCGCGAAGCATATTATAAAAAACACGGGCACTACCCTAATGCCTGGGTTTATAAAAAACCAAAAAACTAAACAGGCTTTCTTTAAAGTCCCCGCTTTAAGGATGTACAGGCCTGTTTAACCTACAGGTAGATGATAAAGACGAGATACGCCGACGGCACAAGCCCAAGGTTGTATCTCGTCTTTTTTTACCTGCGCATAGCAATGTTTAGTGTTTTTTTGCATATTCTTGCTATACTTAAAAGTACTACTCACAATTGTGCAAAGGGGTTTTAATGCGTAAGTTTTTGCTGATTCTGTTTTTGTGTTTTGCTAACGCGACTAGCTTTGCCCAAAGTATTGATAAGGGAACCACCGAGCTTACGCCCGATACGATTAACAAAACCGACCTGATAGACGTATTGGGCTCGGTGATAAACATCAAACCACGCCCGTCTGCAGATACCGGTAAAAAGAAGATCTACTTCTCTATCCTTCCCTTTTCAACCAATGGTACCTCTAACGGTGCTTTATCTATCACATCAACCACGGCGGGTTTTTATTTAGGCGATAAAGCTACCACCAACCTGTCAAGCGTAAACTTTACGCCTTATTTAAATTTTCGGGGGCGATATGGTTTACCCATCCGCTCAAACATCTGGCTAAAAAATAACACCTTTAATATACAGGGCGATACCCGTTTGCTGGTTTACCCGCAATACACCTGGGGCCTGGGCGGCGGGCAGCCTAATGATCAGAAGTTTTTGGTTGATTATAAATATGTTCGGTTTTACCAGAGCGTGGTTAAGCGCATCACCTCATACCTGTACGCGGGTATTGGCTACAACCTGGATTACTATTTTAACATGGAAACCGACGACGGCATGCGCACCACCCTGCGTAAATTCACCAATTACGAGTATGGTACCGAGGCCGGTAAAAACTCCTTCTCATCGGGCCCAAGCGTAAATTTACTGTATGATAGCCGCAATAACTCCACCAATCCGCTGCCGGGCTGGTATGGCAATGTTATCTATCGCTTAAATACCAAAAGCTGGGGAAGTATTGATAACTGGCGTTCGCTATACCTGGATGTGCGTAAGTATCATTCGTTAGGTACGGCGGGGCCGAAGAAAAATATGCTGGCTTTTTGGGCCTTTTACTGGACAACATTAACGCCACGTGCCCCTTATTTAAATCTACCTTCTATAGGTATGGATCCCGACCAGCGTTCGGGCCGTGGTATTGAGCAAAGCCGCTACCGTGGCGAAAGCATGCTTTATTTTGAAACCGAATACCGCCGCGATTTGACCGATAACGGGCTGCTTGGATTCGTGGTATTTGCCAACATCAATTCGGCATCGCAACCTAACAGCCATAGTTTTAAAACATTTACCCCGGCGGGTGGCGCGGGCCTGCGCGTTAAATTCAATAAACGATCAGACACTAACATCAGCATTGACTATGGCCGAAGCGCCAATTACTCGTCCTGGAGCATTAATTTGGGCGAAACTTTTTAATGTTTGACAATATTTTTATTAAAAACAATTACAAACTGCAATAAATAATCGCCATATATTACACAATAACGTTTTATGTGAAATATATAGTCTACTTTTGAAGCGTCAATTCGGAAAAAAGTATTTAGCCCAAACCAATACACCCTAAAAGCATTAACCTGCATCGAGTATTATAATTTTTTCGCGAATACGTTAATTTCAAAAAATGTCAAAACGTATTTTAATTTTAGACGACAACCAGGACATACTCGAGATTGTTCATGAAACATTATCGTATGAAAAGTTTGACGTAAAAAGCACATCGGAAGGCGCAGAAGTAATGCCTTTAATGAAAGATTTTACGCCAGACCTGGTGATACTTGATTTCCGCGTAGCGGGAACAAATGGCGGCGAGCTATGCCGTCAGCTAAAAGCGCACCCTGATTTTAAGGATGTGCCGGTGATACTTTTCTCAGCCTATATTAACCACGATGACGAGCTAACCAATTATGGCTGTGATGCCGTAATTAACAAACCTTTTGATTTAACCGAGCTGGTTGAAAAGGTAAATAAGCTTATTAACTAGTTACCGAAAAATAAATCCTTTTTCCATCCATTTTTTAAAACAATAAAAACATACTTCATGTTGTCTTATTTTAAGCGATAAACCCGCTTTGCAAAAAGTATGTTATATTTTTTGCAACACGCTGTTTGTTAATTATTAATGCTTATAATTGTTTTAACTTAACTATACTTAAAAATTAATGAAAATTTTTGTCGCCAAGCTACCTTACCAATACAAGGAAGCTGAGATCACAGAGCTGTTTGCCCCATTTGGCGATATCGCATCTGTTAACCTGATCATGGACCGTGAAACCGGTCGGAGTAAATGCTACGCTTTTGTTGAAATGCCTAATGATGACGAAGCCCAAACAGCTATTGACAGCCTGGACGGAAAAACCTACCTGGATAAAGAGATAGCAGTAAGCCAGGCCAAGGAAAAAGAACGCACCAGTGGTGGTGGCGGTGGTTTCCGTGGTGGCAGCGGTGGTGGCGGTGGCTACCGCGGTGGTAGTGGCGGCGGCGGTTACCGAGGTGGTAACGGCGGCGGCGGTTACGGCGGCGGCGACAGAGGTAATAGTGGTGGCGGCGGTTTCCGTGATAGAAACAGCGGTGGCGGCAGTTACGGCGGTGGCGACAGAGGCAACAGTGGTGGTGGCGGTGGTTATCGCGACAGGAACAGTGGCGGTGGCAACAGTGGTGGCTATCGCGATAAAAGCAAATTTGACGATAACGAATATTAATTGTTTATCAAACATCATACAGGCCGGTATAAATTTATACCGGCTTTTTTATTTATGATGGATTTTGAATACATTTAGTCGTCAAATCCATTAACATGAAAAAAATGTTTTTAGCAGGCATTCTACTACTGTCTGCAACAACCAACCTAATCGCGCAAGCGCCCAACGCCTGGAAAACGGCAACAGCGGGCGGATACACTTACAAATATGTTACCGGCGACCCTACCCACTCGCGTTTTTACACGCTGAAGAATGGCCTGACCGTAATATTAAGCCCTACCAAAAAACAACCGCGTATACAAACTTTTATAGCGGTTAAAGCGGGCAGCAAAACCGACCCGGCCGACCATACAGGCCTTGCCCACTACCTGGAGCACATGATGTTTAAGGGTACCGATAAATACGGATCAAACAACTGGGCTAAAGAAAAACCTTTACTGGATAAAATAGATGCCCTTTACGAGCAGTATAACTCAACTACCGACGAGGCTAAGCGTAAAGAGATCTACAAAGAGATAGACAAAACATCGGGCGAAGCCGCTAAGTTTTCGATAGGTAACGAGTACGATAAAATGATGACCGCCATGGGTGGCCAAAATAGTAACGCCTTTACCTCTTTCGAGCAAACCGTTTACACCGAAGATATCCCAAGCAACGCTGTAGACAGGTTTTTAACCCTGCAGGCCGAGCGTTTCCGCAACCCTATCATGCGTATATTCCACACCGAGTTGGAAGCCGTGTATGAGGAGAAAAACCGCACATTGGATGACGACGGCCGCAAAGTGAACGAAGCTATGTTTGCCGCACTGTTCCCTAACAATAACTACGGTAAACAAACCACCATTGGTACGGTAGAGCATTTGAAAAATCCATCGTTAAACGCCATACGCAATTACTACTACGCGTATTATGTGCCAAACAATATGGGCATTATTTTTTCGGGCGATTTTAACCCGGATGTGATGATCAAAAAAATCGCGACAGCATTTGCTTACCTTAAAAATAAGCCGGTGCCTGCTTATAAATTTGAGCCTGAAACGCCGATAACCAGCCCTGTAAAACGTGATATTTATGGTCCGAATGCTGAGAACGTTACACTGGCCTTCCGTTTCCCGGGCGCATCAACCCGCGATGCACGTTTATTGGACGTAATGAGCTCGATATTAACCAACGGTAAAGCCGGTTTATTTGACCTTGACCTGGTTAAAAAACAAAAATTACTGAGCGCCAGCGCAGGTAGCTATGCTTTGAAAGATTATAGCGTGTTACTAGCACGCGGCAATGCTATTAAAGGCCAAACGCTTGATGAAGTGCGCGACCTGATGCTGGCCGAACTGGCCAAACTAAGAAGCGGCGATTTTAGCGCCGACCTGATCCCGGCTATCGTCAACAACGAAAAAAAACGCATTATACAGGAAAACGAAAGCTACGTTGACCGTGCCAACAACCTGATGAGCGCCTTTACCAGCGGGGTGGATTGGAAAGTACAATCGGGCCTGGTTAACGAGTATTCAAAGATCACCAAACAACAGATTGTTGATTTCGCCAATAAATATTTGAACACTAACAACTACGTCATCATCTATAAACACCAGGGCGAAGACAAAAACATTGTTAAGGTTGAAAAACCACCTATTACGCCTGTTGAGTTGAACCCCGGCATGCAATCAGCCTATTTGGAGAAACTGAACGACATGCCGATGACCGATATTAAACCGGTTTGGGTTGATTTTAATAAAGATATTCAGCGTGCTAAGTCAGGCAATATCGACCTGATGTCTGTACAGAATAAAGACAACAACCTGTTCAGATTATACTATCGTTTTGATATGGGTAACTGGAATAATAAACTGTTGCCTATTGCCGCGCAATACCTGCAGTTTTTAGGTACCGGCACCAAAACATCCGAAGATTATAGCAAAGCTTTCTACAAACTGGCATCATCATACAGTATTAGCGCAGGCAACGATATCACAACCGTATCTATAAGCGGTTTGCAGGAAAACTTTGCAGCTACTGTAAAACTTTACGAAGAACTCGTTGCCAATTGCAAACCTGATGAGGAAGCTTTGGCCGGCCTGAAAGCCCGCTTGAAAAAATCAAGAGAGAACTACAAGATCAACAAAGGCGCCATTATGCAGGGCTTGCTGGCTTATGCGCAGTATGGTTCGGTAAATCCTTTCAACTACGGCCTAACCAACGAGGAAATTGACGCTTTAAAAGCCGAGGACCTGGTAAAAGTATTGCACGAGCTAAATAACTATAAACATATTGAGGTTTATTACGGCCCTAAAACCGCCGCACTTGCCGCTGCCGAATTAACAAAGCTGCACAAAACCCCGGCAAGCTTTACCGCTTACCCGCCGCTAACCAAATTCGTAAAAATAAACACCGACAAAAACCGCGTGTTGTTTGCTAACTACGATATGGTACAAGCCGAGTTATACTGGGTACGCAATGAAGATGTGTACAGCCCGGCTAAAACCGGCGAAATTGAATTATTTAACAACTACTTTGGCGCCGGTGGCTTTACTTGTGTGCTTTACCAGGATCTGCGCGAATCAAAGGCTTTGGCTTATTCGGCTTTCGGGCAGTATGTTACCCCGGGCAAAAAGGACGAGCGTGACCTGTTCGTATCCTACATAGGCACCCAGGCCGATAAGCTGAAGGAAGCTGTTAAAGGCATGAACGATCTGTTAAACACAATGCCTGAGTCGGAGAAAACAATGGCAACTGCTAAGGTGAACATCCGCAAGTCGATAGAAACCGAGCGTATTACCCAGGACGATATCCTGTTTACTTACCTGAGCGCGCAGCGTAAAGGCATTAACTATGATATCCGTAAATCAACCTACGAAGGTTTGAATAAAATGAACCTGGCTACCGTAAAAGCCTTCCATAACGCTAACCTGCAGAACAAACCATTCACTTACTGCGTGGTAGCTTCGGACAAGCGCGTGAGCGAGGAAGATCTGAAAAAATACGGCGACCTGGTAAAACCGGATCTGACCCAACTATTTGGATATTGATGCGTTATAAGTACAGTATAAGGCGAGTAATATGATCAATATCAGCTTTCGCAAAAAAATATTTACTGTATAATTCTAATTAATATTTAATAATTAGCCCTTTAGCGGCAAAATGGTATAGGAATTGTTGTTACGACAATGAAACCCTATACCATTTTTATTTAGGAAGATATACAGTTTTTATATAACATACAAGATGCAACGGATATTAGCGGTTGATGACGACAAAGACATCCTTGAAATACTACAATACGTTTTAGAAGATTCCGGCTACGAAGTAGATACACTTGAAGATGGCCAATACCTTTTCGATAAGATAAAAGAAACCAACCCCGATCTTATTATATTGGATATTATGCTGGGTAATATGGATGGCCGTGAGCTTTGCCGCGACATTAAAACCAGGTTAGAAACCAGCAAAATTCCGGTGATATTACTATCTGCCAGCCACGTGGTAAAAGATGGCTTCAAACAAAACGGCAACCCCGACGATTTCATTGCCAAACCTTTTGATATTTCGGCATTATTAAACTGTATACAGCGCCAGCTTGCTGCTTAGTGTTTTGCTGTCGCGAAGCTGTTTCGGCTTCAATTACTGTTGATTAAGTTCAAAAGTTTTCCACACCCATAACAACTACCCTTATAGGGGCGTTAACAACGTGATATTCACATTTGTTAATTACTAATGTGAATTGCATTTTTGCGATTAGCTAATTTAGCATCATCATTGCACGCGTTTTATGATCAAAATAAAATTCTACCTCTCGCTGTTCTTATCCATTTTGGCCTTGGGCCTGTACGCACAACAAAGCCCATCGTTTGATATTTACCGCACCTACCACACCGCCGCCGACCTGCTTGACAAAGGCAAATACGTAGCCGCCGCCGAGCAGTTTCGCCTGGTACACAACTCGAGGCTTAAAACCACCAACCAGCCCAAGTTTGAAACCGAGGTTAGCTTGCTGAAAGAAAACTCAGAATATTATATAGCCCTTTGCGCACTTGAACTGGAGAATGACGATGCCGAGAGCCTTTTCCTAAAATTTATCAAAGAGCACCCGGAGAACCCGCTAACCAAGCTGGCCTTTTTCCAGATAGGCAAATCATACTCCAAACGCGAGAAGTATAAAGAAACCCTTTACTGGTTTGATAAAATCACTGCCGGCGAATTGAACGGTCGCGAGAATACCGAATATAAATTCCGCAAGGGTTATGCTTACTTCGCTACCGGCGATATGAAGAATGCCCAGTTGCAGTTTGCCGAGGTTAAGAATAAAAAATCGCCGTATACGGATGATGCTGTTTATTATTTCGCTTACATAGCTTATTTGAATAAAGACTATCAGCTATCATTAGTAAACTTCGAAAGGCTAAAAAACTCTAAAAAATACATCAGCAGCTACCCGTACTACATTACTGCTGTTTACTTTTTAGATAAGCGTTATGATGATGTTTTAAGCTATGCCATCCCTATACTTAACAGCACCAAGCAGCAAAACGAAACCGAGATGCTGCGGATCATCGGCGCCTCTTACTTCGCTAAAAAAGATTACGATAACGCTGTAAAATATTACGACCGCTTTGAAGCCCGCGACAATGGTAAAACCCAAAACACGCAGGATAGCTACCAAATGGGTTACGCCTACTACAAAGTAGGCAACTACGCCAAAGCCGCTATGGAACTGGAAAAACTGGTTGACCAAACCGACTCGTACAGCCAATACGGTAGCTATACCTTAGGCGAGGTTTTCCTGAAAATGAACAACAAGCAAAGCGCCCGCAATGCCTTCATGGTAGCCTCTCGCTTAAGCTTCGATAAACAATTGCAGGAAGACGGCTTATTCCAATACGCCAAACTATCTTACGAGCTTGATTTTTACCAGGCCGGTTTGGAAGCTACCCGCTTATACTTAAAAAACTACCCAAGCGCACCTGCCGCCCGCCTTACCGAGGTTAAAGTGCTTTTGGGCGAGGTGTTATTAAACTCGCGCAATTATAAAGAAGCGTTAGAAGTGTTAGAGCCCATCCCCAACAAAACCCAAAGCGCCAAGATCGCTTATCAAAAAGTTACTTACTATCGCGGTTTAGAGTTTTATAACGAGCGCGCGTTCGAGAATGCTATCGGCGTTTTCCTGCGATCGTTGAAAAACCCGGTTGATCTGAACATTAAAGCCCTCACCACCTACTGGATGGCCGAAGCCATGTACGAAGTGCGCAAATACGGCGAATCGGTTGATAACTTTGAGAAGTTTTTGGATATGCCGGAAGCCAAAGAAACCAACGTGGCCAACTATGCTAACTACGCATTAGCTTACGCTGCTTTCTACGACGAGAAATACAAAAAAGCCGCTACCTACTTCGAGCGTTTTATAGAGGGTGGCGAGAAAGATAAAAACAGCGTTAATGATGCCATCACCCGTATAGGCGACAGCTACTTCGTACTAAAAAGCTACGGACAGGCCCTGCAATACTACAACCGCATTATTGACATGCACATCCATGGCGAGGATTACGCGCTGTTTCAACGTGGCATGATCCAGGGTTTGCAAGGCTCACTGGATACCAAGATCAGCACTTTGCAGGATGTGCTGGCCAAATTCCCTAATTCAGATTACGCGGATGATGCCGATTTTGAGATCGCTTACACCTACTTCCTGAAAAACGATGGCCCTACCGCTAAAACAGGCTTACAGGCCATGATCCAGAAATATCCGCGCAGCAGCTATATCCCGCGCGCGCTGATGACCATTGGTTTTATTGACTACACCGCCAACAATGACGATCTGGCCATCGAATCGTTCAAAGCGGTTATTAAGGATTACCAATCATCCGACGAAGCTAAACAGGCTCTGAAACAGATAGAAAAGATCTACACCGATAAGGGTGACGCGAATACTTTCATCAGCTACGCAGGCAGCACGCCAATTGGTAACTACACCACATCGCAGCAGGAAAGCCTGATGATAACCGCCGCCAACAACCTGTACCTGCGTGGCGAATGGCAGGGCGCAGCATCAGCCGTTAATGCTTATTACGATAAGTTCCCAACCAAGCCTATTTATGATAAGCAGGCACGTTTTATCCGCGCGCAGTCTTTCGTTAATTTAGGCAGAACTGACGAGGCGGTAATTGATTACAACTACATACTGAACGACTGGACCAGCGCCTATACCGAGCAATCATTGATCAGCATGGCTAAATTATATATCTCGCAAAAGAAATATAACGATGCTATCCCTTTCCTGAAAAAACTGGAGATCACCTCAGAATATAAAGCCGACTATACTTTCGCCATAAACAACCTGCTGCTATGCTACTCGCAAATGCAAATGGCTGATGATGTGCTGAAGTATGTAAAACTGGTGCGCGAGAACGAGAAAACCGCGCAGGAAGACAAGTTTAAAACAGGCTTGTACGCCGGTTTAGCTCACTTGAAACTGGGCGATACTACCGCCGCGGTTAAGGAACTGGATTACACGGTAGCCAACACCAAAACCATCGCGGCAGCCGAAGCTAAATATAACCTGGCTGTTATTCAGCATAACAACAAACAGTATAAAACATCGCAAAAAACCTGTTTTGACCTGGCTAAAGAAATGCCAAACTATGATTACTGGGTGGCCAAAGCCTTTATACTTTTGGCTGATAACTACATAGGTTTAAAAGATACCTTCCAGGCCAAAGCAACGCTGCAAAGTGTTTTAGAAAACTACAAAGGCAAGGACGATGTGTTGCCAACTGCCCAGCAAAAACTGGACAGGTTAACGGGGAAAGTAACCAAGCCGGCTCCTACCCAGGCCTTACAGGATACCACCCAGAAAAACTAAGTGAGAAACAAAGGATACAGATATATAGAGACGAGCAAAATGAAATTAAGATACACCAGTACGCTGCTTACCCTAATCATAGCATTATACTTTGTTCCGGCTGTGGCGCAGAAAAAACCGGTTACCAAACCAGCTACGCCTGTAAAAAAAGCCGATGCCCAAAACCTGGGCGATGCCGCTGCTAAAGTGGCGCCTAAAGATACCACAGGTAAAGGCGGCGCAGGTGCTAACGGTCAAAACGGCGGCAGTTTATCCGAAGAGATTGTAGTAACTACAGCTTACAAACCGGTATTGGCCGATGCGGTAAAAATTCGCCGCAACCCCGATCTGGAAGATAAAGCGCCTTTTAAAGCGCCCCTAACCTACGCGCCTGTTGATAAACGCCTGGAGCGTAACTCCGAGATCCGCCAGCTGGAAGCCATGAAAATGCCGTTAGAACGTGATTCTATCCCACTAAACAATTGGGTACGCGCGGGTGTTGGCAACCTGAAAACTACCTTCGCCGAAGGTTATTTTGGTAATGGCCGCGATGAGGCTTTGCAGGTAGCCGGCTATGTAAGGCACCTGGGCCAGCAAGGCACTATCTACAAACAAAACGCCATGAAGAATGAGATAGGTGTATCGGGCAAAAGCATTATGGATGATTTTACGCTGACCGGCCGTATTGATTTTAGCAACCGCAGCAATTATTTCTATGGCTTTAACCCGCTTGACCCTACAACAGTTATTGCCAATCCTGCTAAACAGCAGTTTAATGTTTTAGGTGCCGAAGGCGAAATAGCTAAAAAATACCGCGATGTAGAGAACGACTTTACTTATGCTGCCAAAATTAAAGGTTATACTTTTTCAAACGGCTTTAGCGGTAAAGAGAGCAATATCGTTGTATCGGGTTTCCTTAACCAAACCATCAAACAGTTTTATGCAGGTTTAGGTGCGTCGTTAGATATGAGCACGCAGAAAGATGTGGCTTATTCTATCAGCAACAACATCGCCCGTGCAAACCCTTACATCAAATTTCAGGGCCTTAATTATAAAATTGACGCGGGTATTAACATAGCTGCCGAGTTTGGCTTTTCATCACGCGTATTCATCTTCCCGGCGGCTAAAGCCGAGTTCCAGGTAATACCTAAATACGTGCGTATTTTTGTTGAAGCCAAAGGCGATGTAAACAAAACATCGTTAAAAGACTGGAGCGAGGTTAACCCGTTCCTGGGCGAAAACCTGGAGATCCGTAACTCGGTTGATAAGCTGGACATCGCCGCCGGCGTAAAAGGTACCTTAGCACCGGGCCTGGGCTTTAAAGCAAGCATCTATCGCAATACGGTTAAAAACATGCCGCTGTTTGTAAGCAACTTTAACTTCACGACAGGCTATAATAAGTTTAATGTTTTGTATGATGATGGCGATGCGCGCATAAGCGGTTTCACCGGCGAGTTGGATTACAAAACTTCTGACGACGTGAACCTGTTCGGTCGCGTTGAGTTTATTGATTATAAAATGGCTACCGCGGCGCAAGCCTGGAACCTGCCTAAATTTAAACTGACAGCCGGTACCGCGGTGCATATCAATGATAAAGTGACCATTAACGGTTCGTTATTGATACGTGGCGATGCCAAGGACCCAAGGATAAACCCTAACACCAGTCAGCCAACTACTATAGCCACCTTTACCGATATAAGCGGCGGCGTGCAATATAAGATCAATAAGCGCTTAGGAGTGTTTGGGCAGGTTAATAATATTTTAAACACTTCAAATCAAACCTGGTTGTACTATTCTAACTACGGATTTAATATCTTTGGCGGAGCAAGCTATAGCTTCTAGCTTTTTGATGTTAATATTTTAACCGTTACTTTTAGCACATGGATGTAGGCTTTTATTTGGGCGAACTGCTGATGCAGGTTGGCGAAGTGAGTGTACCCGGACTGGGTTACTTCGTACAGGCACGTATGAGCGGGTATTATGATGAGCAGGATGGTAAGTTTTACCCGCCTTATCACCAGGTACAATTTGACGTACAGTCGATAGACGACGATGCGCTGGCCCAGTATATAGCTGATAAAAAGAACATTTCGCTGGCATCCGCCCGTTATTTCTGCGAAAAATACATCACCAACTTAAAACAACAAGCCCTGGTTGGCGAAATTAGCATTGGCAACCTGGGTTGGTTTTATACCGATCAGGGTCAGCTTACTTTTCGCCCTGCGGATAAGTTGATTGACGATACTATATTTTACGGTTATCAAGCCATTAAAATGGGTAAAGCCGATGCTGCACCCGAGCCTGAGCCCGAAAAACCGGTTATTACCCGTCCCGACCTCATCTATCCAACCCGTTACCCGAAACCGGAACCCGAGTCTGAAAATAAGCCGGAACCCGAACCGGAATATGAACATGAAGCGGTATATGAAACCGGCAGTACCGATGCCGAACATGAAACCAACAGCACCGAAACCGAGAATCAGTACGGTTACGACGAAGAGTTTTTAAATACCGAAGAATACGAGGAAGAAGAGCGCCGCGGCCCTATGCGGACTATTATTATAGTAGCGGCCATTGTGTTAATATTGGTTGTAGGTGTATTTGCATTAAAAACTTACGCGCCTGCTACATTCCAAAAATTACAGTTCTGGAATAATAAAGGTGTTACAGTGCCTTTACCAACTGATAAGGACACCACACTAATAAGCCCTGTTGATACGTTAAAGAAAGATACTACAGCAGCCGTTGATAGTATTGTAAAGGATACCCTGGCTGCTACACCGGTTGATACCGCTAGCCGTTATGAAGTGATTATAGCAAGCTGTAAAGATATTGGCGCCGCCAACAAAGCGATACAGGAATTTAAGAAAAAAGGCATT
Organism: Mucilaginibacter sp. A3364; assembly: GCF_059690715.1. Classification (NCBI taxonomy): domain Bacteria; kingdom Pseudomonadati; phylum Bacteroidota; class Sphingobacteriia; order Sphingobacteriales; family Sphingobacteriaceae; genus Mucilaginibacter; species Mucilaginibacter sp. A3364. The sequence goes on along the minus strand of NZ_JCAWED010000001.1, from coordinate 842,318 downwards.
GATGCCAAAATAGTGACCGACGCACCGGGCCAGCGTATTAAATTAACCGCGGGCACCTACAAAACCGTTAGGGAAGCCGAAAGCGCCGTTGCCAAATTAGTAGACGAGAAAAAACTAAAAACGCTGGATACCTATCCGCAAAAAATAACACCAGTACAACAACCATAATAAGGAATGCAAGCAGACACCGTACAGAGAATTGTAGACACAGCACAACAGGCCGCACAGCAAGTAGCCCTGCCAACCGAAGAATTACGTTTTGGCGACTTATTGCTTAAAGGTGGCTGGATAATGCTGCCCATTGGTATTTTGGCCGTTTTAGGCTTAGTTATATTTTTTGAAAGATATTTCACCATCCGCAAAGCGGCTAAGGACGAAAGTAACCTGATGCAGCAGGTACGCGCCAGCATATTAACCGGTAACCTGGATTCGGCCATTGCTATTTGCCGTAACAGCAACACCCCGCTGGGCCGTATGTTGCAAAAAGGTTTGCTGCGTATCGGTCGCCCGATAAAAGATATTGAAGGCGCTATTGAAAACATTGGCAAGCTGGAAGTATCAAAGCTGGAAAAAAACATAGGCATATTGGGCATTGTGGCCGGTATTGCGCCCATGTTTGGTTTCCTGGGTACTATTGCGGGTGTTATCCAGATATTTTACAACATCTCTAAAACCGATAACATTAGTATGGGCGCCATATCAGGTGGTTTATACGTAAAGATGGTAACATCGGCAGCGGGCCTTTTTGTAGGTGTTGTGGCTTATGTATGCTACCACGTTTTAAATATGATGGTTGATAAAGTGATCTTAAAGCTGGAGACCGACGCCATTGAATTTATTGACCTGTTAGAGGAGCCGAGCAAATAATGAACCTGAGAAAAAGACATAGAGGTGCATCGGCTGAGGTACATACTTCGGCAATGAACGATATCATGTTCTTCCTGCTTTTGTTTTTCCTGATAGCTTCAACGGTTACCAATCCAAACGTTATTAAACTGATATTGCCCAAAGCATCAAGCGGGCAGGCGGTATCTAAAAAAACCATTAACGTATCTATAACCAAAGATCTGCGCTACTACATCGATAAAAAAGAGATCCCAGTAGCCGACCTGAAAGCTAACCTGGAGAGCTACAAATCATTGGCTACCGACCTAACCATTATGCTGCACAGCGACGAGAACGTAGCCGTGAAAGACCTGGTGAACGTGCTTGACATAGCCCAGCAGCTGAACATTAAACTGGCCTTAGCTACCAGAAATAAATAGTGACTAGAGATTAGTCAATTGGTGATTAGGCTTGTCAAACCATAAAAGACAATGACTAATGACCAATGACTCAATAACCAATGAAATGAATTACCACCACGAAGAAAATAACTATCCTAAAGCATTTGCGGCAACCGGCGTAATACTGGCTGCTATAATGCTTTTGTGTTATTTTATAGTGTTTCATACGCCACCTCCGCAAGAGGACGGCACCGGCGGTATATTGGTTAACTACGGTACGGTTGACGAAGGCATGGGTAACGACTACATGAACGTAGAAGAACCATCCATGGCCGAAAACGCCAACAACACCAAACCCGACAAGGTTACACCTACCCCACCAACCGAGCAAAAAAGCCAAACCGACGACGGCGATGACGTATTGACCCAAAACAACGAGGACGCGCCCGAAGTTACCCCAAGCGCAAAAAAACCGACCAATACGGTAGCCACAACCCCTACCAAACCCGATAAAAAGCCAACCGTAAATTCAAACGCCCTATACAAAGGCCCAACCAACGGCGCATCAGGCGAGGGTGATGGTACAGGTAATAAACCGGGCAACCAAGGCAAAACTACGGGTAGTACGCTTACTAATAATTATAACGGTACAGGTTCAGGCAATGGCGGCAGCTCACTGGCTATGGAGCAACGTAACTTTGTTAGCAGACCAATATTGAATCATAGTGGCCCTCAAAATGGCAAGATTGTAGTAGATATTGAAGTCGACAAATCCGGCAACATAACCCGCATAACAGCTGGCGGCAGAGGCACTACCTTGGTAGATGGCGCTTTGTACAGGAAATGCGAGGAAGCGGTAAGAAATTCCCGGTTAAATGCTTCAGAAAGTGCTCCCGAGATTCAAAGAGGATCTGTAGTATTTGTGTTTAAAGCGCAATAATCTCATTTTCTTAACCCACTTCCCCATCGCGCGTCATTGCGAGGAACGAAGCAATCTCTACGTAGCCAAGTACACGCAGAGGCCCTTCACGCACGTACCTTGCCCCGCTCTACTTTAAACCATGATTTGTAGGATTGGCGGATTATCATGATGATATAATTTTACTAATCCTTGTTTGCACGACGATGTCCGGTGATTTACGAAACCTCGGCCCCAAGCTTCGGGCGAAAGCGGGCAGAAGAAGCCGGCCTTGTGCGCCGGAAGGGCATAGCGTTGTTTGCCCATGTGGGTCAGGCCTCAGCGCAGGCGGGCAAATAATGCAGCCCGTGCTTCTGTCCGCTTTGCAGCGCAGAGGCCTTGTGCGGCAAAGAAGCCTACGGGCCGAATAGGCCTTTTGGTTACTCCTATGTTTGTAAAAGATAACAAGCGACAAGGTACGTGGGTGAAGGGCCTCTAAAAGCGACAAGGAATAATTTCAGAAGTCGGGGACAAGAACTAATACATGTGAATAAATAACGGATCTGGGTGTAGCAACTACTACTGACAAAACACCGCCACCAAAAAATATAATTACCTGGCAACGAACCCTGTAGCGCGCTACACCTGGTGTAGCACCGTAGCGTGCTACGCATACACCGCTACACTTGCATTAATTTAGTTTGAACAAAAAGCATTAGTTCATAAATTTACGGCAGCAATAGCCATCCACCATGAACTATCAAGAAACGATAGATTACCTTTTTTCTCAGCTCCCTGTCTTCACCCGCGTTGGCATAACCGCCTATAAAGCCGATCTGAGTAACACTCTTGAACTATGCAGGCGCCTCGGCCAGCCGCAGGAGCAGTTTAAATCGGTGCACATAGCCGGCACCAATGGCAAGGGTTCAACCTCGCACATGCTGGCAGCCATATTACAAACGGCAGGCTATAAAACCGGTCTGTACACCTCCCCTCACCTTAAAGATTTCCGTGAGCGCGTGAGGGTAAACGGCCAGATGATCAGCCAGCAAATGGTGATAGATTTTGTGGCCGATCATAAGCGGGATTTCGAGGATATCCAACCCTCATTTTTCGAAATGACGGTAGCCCTGGCCTTCGATAGTTTCGCCAAAGAAAAGGTAGACATAGCCATCATCGAAACCGGCCTGGGCGGCAGGCTGGATTCCACCAATGTGATCACGCCGTTATTGTCCGTTATTACCAATATAGGCTGGGACCATATGAATATCCTCGGCGACACGCTGCCCAAAATAGCCGGCGAAAAGGCTGGTATCATCAAAGCAGGCATCCCCGCCATCATCGGCGAACGGCAGGATGAGGTGGCTGAGGTATTTGAAAGTAAAGCGAATGAGGTTGGTGCGGAGATCAGCTTTGCGTCGGACATGTATGAGGTTAAAAGTGAAAGAGCAGATTACTTGTTAGAAATAGACATTCGCCCACTCAAAACTCAAAACCCGCCACTCAAAACCCAACTCGACCTTACCGGTACCTATCAGCTCAAAAACATAAAAACCGTCATAGCCGCTGTAGAAGAATTACGCCGCCAAGGTTTCACCATTACTGATGAACATATCAAAACCGCCCTCCGCCAGGTAAAAACCTTAACCGGTTTACATGGCCGCTGGGAAGTATTAAGCCCCCAACCCCTCACCATCTGCGACACTGGTCACAACCCTGATGGCATAGCTGAGGTGCTGAAAAACATAGCCGCGGTAAAGTATGATCACCTGCATTTCGTAATGGGCATAGTGAACGACAAAGACAGCAGCAAGGTGCTTTCCATGCTGCCCAAAACCGCCACCTATTACTTTTGCCGCCCCGATATCCCCCGCGGACTGGATGCCGAAAACCTGCAGCAGCAGGCAGCAGATTTCGGTTTGCAGGGCGATGTATATCCATCAGTAAAAGCGGCCCTTGCAGCAGCCCAAAACGCGGCCAAAACGGCCGACCTGGTTTTTGTTGGCGGCAGCACTTTTGTTGTTGCCGAAGTTGTATAAAAAGTTATATTTTTACGTTCAAACCTAATTACATAAAATGACCGATATAAACTGGGGCATAATTGGTTGCGGCAACGTAACCGAGAAGAAAAGCGGCCCTGCCATGTACAAAGTTCCGCACAGCAGTTTAGTAGCCGTAATGCGCCGCGATGCCGAAAAGGCCGCCGACTATGCCCGCCGTCATAATGTACCACAATGGTATAACGATGCTGACAAAATATTAAACAACCCGGATATCAACTCGGTATATATTGCCACGCCACCCGCTTCGCACTTACCTTACGCCGTGGCAGCCCTTGAGCGGGGACTAAACGTATATATTGAAAAACCGGTAACCCTAAACGCCGCCGAAGCCCGCATTATAGCCGAAGCGGCTGCAAAAAGTAGTGGTAAGGTGTCTGTTGCGCATTATCGCCGATCGTTACCTATGTTTCAGTACGTGCGTGACCAGATCAACAACGGCGCTATTGGCGATGTACGTACCGTGCAAATAAAGATGTGGCAACCCCGCAAACCGCAGCTGGTAACCCACCTGGCCGACAACTGGCGCGTACAACCCGAACTGTCGGGCGGAGGCTATTTCCATGACCTTGCCCCTCATCAGCTCGACCTGATGTTGTTTTATTTTGGCGAACCATTGTACTTTAATGGCTCGGCCCTGAATCAGGACGGCGCAACAGCCGCTGATGATAACGTTAGCGGGCACATTGTATTTAAAAACAAAGTAGTGGTAAATGGCTCATGGACATTTAATGTCTCGCCCGAGAATAATGTAGATAGCTGCGAGATAGTAGGCAGCGAAGGCAGTATCAGCTTTCCGTTTTTTGGGTTTGACGTGAATGTTAAAAATAGCGAAGGCGATAACAGCTATACTTTTCAGCATCCCGAACATGTATCATACTTTATGGTTGAGCAGGTGGTAAATTATTTCAGGGGCGCACAGCAAAACAACCCTTGCGCCATTGAAGATGCCATACCGTTGATGGACATCATGGACGCCTTTGTTACACACAGATAATTAAGAATTATTTGTAAGTTTAAGTATGAAAAAGATCATTTTCCTATGCTGTATTCTCTGCTTCGCCATAAGTGCCGGTGCCCGGGCGCAAAATTTCCCGGTGCCTCCGTATTACACGCTTAAAACCGGTGCCGATTTCACGAAATACGAAAAAGATGTGATCAATACCATTAACTGGCTTGAACAAACTCCTTGGGATACTAACAAAGAAGAACGCAAAGTTGCCAATACCTTTTTAATGACCTGGCTTACCGAAAGCCCGACGATCACCCTCGTACTTAACTCGCAAACCTTATTAAATATTAGCGACAGGAACCCCGAACTTCTTAATATTTTCATGGGCGGTTATTTAAAGTACGCCCTGCAAAACAAGGACAGCAGGAACCAATACGATGTAAACCAGGCCTACATAGCCGGTATACGTGCCCTTATTACCAAGTACCGGGCCGAAAGCCATCATGTTAAAGACAAGAACGTTGACCGCCTGGCCCGTTTTGACCAAACCGGCAAATTGGAAAACTGGATCAAAAACGATTTTAATACTGTTGAATAGTACGCAACGCACCTAAACCAATGAATATCGATCTAAACTATCCACCTATGCCCGATGGGGCGCAGCTCTCTTTTGTACAACCATCTAACACTTTTAAACAAAGTGTAGCCAAGGTGGCCATATCTATGCTGCTGTTTATTTTAATTTACCTGTTGATTTTGGGCGCGGCTTTAGGGCTGGTTTTTATTGTCGGCATAGGTGCTATGGCACTGGTTAGCGCGGTGCACAATTTTTGGGTGGTGGTGTTGAGCTTAGGCATGGTACTATCGGCGGTGATGTTGTGTTACTTCCTGGTGAAGTTTATTTTTAAACGAAATGTGGTAGACAACTCGGACAAGTTAGAAATAACGGAGGATGAACAACCCCGGGTGTTTCAATTTATAAGGGAGCTAACACGCGAAACCGAATGCCCTTTCCCCAAAAGAATATTCCTTACAGCCGATGTTAACGCAGCGGTTTCTTATGATTCTTCATCATTCTGGAATATATTTTTCCCCGCAAAAAAGAATTTGCAAATAGGTTTGGGCTTAGTTAACGCGCTCAATTTATCAGAGTTTAAAGCGGTTATGGCGCATGAATTTGGCCATTTTTCGCAACGTAGTATGAAAGTGGGTATCTACAGCCATAACATGCACCGCGTTATTTATAACATGCTTTATGAAAATGATGGCTATGACAACGTATTACGATCTGTAGGACAAATTCATGGCATATTGAGTATCCCTATCTATGTCAACATATTTTTAGTAAAACAGGTAAGGAAACTGATGCTCTTTATTTACAACATCGTAAATAAAGATTACATGCGTTTATCTCGCGAAATGGAATTTCATGCCGATTCGATGGCTGCATGCGTTGCAGGATCAAACCATAGCATTAGTTGCTTACGCAGGATCGAGTTTTCGCATTTATGTTATACCGAGCTGTTCTCTTTTTTAAACAAACTGGCTGAGGATAAGAAACGTCCCGAAAATATTTATCCGTATCACTTCGCCGCCATGAAGTTTTTTGGCGAAACACAACAGCTAGTCTGCGATGACTTAGGCATCCCTGTGATAGATAAAAAGCTGGCAGCCTTAAATAACACCCAAATTAACATCGAAAACCAATGGGCGTCGCATCCGTCAATGGCCGATAGGGAAGATCAGTTAAAACAGATCAGCTTTACAGCACCGCTCACTAATTTATCGGCATGGTCTATTTTTGATGATGCGGAGAAGTTACAGGTAGCCTTAACCGATATTATTTACGCCTACACGCCCGAACCTTATAACATAGCCGATAAAGAAACGGTTGATAGTGAATACACCAAGTTCAATTCAGAAAATTCGTTGAACAGCGTTTACAAAGGTTTTTATAATGGCCGGTTGATAACTGCATTTGATATTGATGAGGCTGCCACCCAGGAGTGGCAACGCGCTGATTTTAACGATATTTTTTCAACAGACAATTGCAATACACCTAACAAAATTAGTGTTCTGCAAACCGATATCGGTTTGCTTGACTATATAATTACCGGCAAGGACGTAAAAAGCTTTGATTATAACGGGACCCGCCACAAAAAGGCTGATGCTGCCGAAATTAAAACCACACTGGAAACTGAACTTAAGAAAGCCGAAGAACAATTAGCATTGCTGGATAAACAAGCATTTCAAATGTTTTATCACCAGTCTCCAGATCCGGAAGCTCTCAAATCGGCTTACAGCGCATTCTTTAAGCTACAAGAGGAATCGACAGCGCATTTCAGTTATCACCAGGAATTTACCACGGTTGTTAACCCGGTTTATACAACCATGAAATTTGCAGATATTGAAATTACGATCGAGAATATCTACGACAAGGAAAAAGAACTTAAGCCAAAGCTACAGGCATTGTTAGATGATAGCGACGCAGCGCCATACATCACCCCTGAACAAAAGAAACACCTGGAAGAATATCTTTCAAAAAAATGGGTTTACTTTAACAACCCGGTATATATCGAGCCTGCTTTAATGGTATTATCCCAGGCCCTTAATGCCTATATAAATATTGTTGCTAACAGGCTTTTCGGCGAAAAGAAAAAACTTACCGAACTGCAACTAAAACACTAATGTGTGCGCCTTAGCGGCGCACACTAATCCTTCTTCTTCGGCACCTTTGCGCCCTCTTTTCTGGCTTCGGATAAGCCGATGGCTATGGCTTGTTTTTTACTGGTGACTTTTTTACCGCTGCCCGATTTTAGTTTACCCTTTTTCATTTCGTGCATGGTTTCTTCAACCTTCTCGCTTGCTTTTTCTGAATACTTTGCCATGATGTTTTTCTTTTAGTAAATGATGTAGATTGATACAAATAATTTGCCAATTTTACATGGATGAACAGGATATCAGAAACTGATTTGATTTTAAATGCTGATGGCAGCATTTACCATTTAAACCTGCTACCCGGCGATGTTGCCGACACGGTGATAACCGTTGGCGACCCCGATCGCGTTAGCGAAGTGAGCCGCTATTTTGATACCATCGAATTGAAGAAGGGTAAACGCGAGTTTATTACCCATACCGGCTTCATCGGAAAAAAAAGATTAACTGTCATTTCAACCGGCATTGGTACCGATAATATTGACATTGTATTTAACGAACTGGATGCCTTAGTAAACATCGATTTTAAAACCCGCACTATTAATCCGTCGCTTAAAAGTCTTGATATCATCCGCATCGGCACATCGGGAACTGTACAACATGATATTCCTGTGGATAGCCTGTTATTCTCAGAAGCTGCCATTGGCCTGGATCCCTTGATGCACTATTATGAACAAACAATAAGCGAAGCCGATCAACAATTGCTCGCCGCCTTTAAAACGCTTCTGCCAGCAAACTTTAACCCCTACTTTGCCTCAGGAAGTGCGCGTTTATTAAACCTGTTGGCTACGGGGCAACAACAAGGCATAACGGTTACGGCGCCGGGTTTTTACGCGGCGCAGGGCAGGCAGGTTCGCGCTATTGCAACCGTGCCGGCTTTAATGGGCCTGCTCCAAAACTTCAGCTTTGAAAACAAGCGAATAACCAACCTTGAAATGGAAACCGCGGGCATATACGGCTTAGCTGCCAGCCTTGGCCACAATGCCATATCATGCAATGTTATACTAGCCAACCGCGCTACCAATACCTTTAGCACGCAGCCGGGCAAGGTTATGGATAAATATATTCAACACATTTTGCAACAACTGGTCACAATTTGATATCTGTAAAACATAACACCCATAGCTACGTTACCTAAACAAAATTTGAGCACCCGGTATAAATGACAGCAAAAAAACTGATAGCACCTTTTTACGAGCGCCTGGCGCTGATACTGATAGGCCTTGTGGTATTGGGCTACCTTGTAATTCAGGGTAAAGAAATTTTGAGCCCGCTACTATTTGGTTTTTTGTTTGCCATACTGCTGCTACCCATTTGCAGTTTTATGGAGCGAAAACTGCGCCTGCCGCGCAGTATCGCTTCGTTTATATCTATATTGTTATTGGTGGGCTTTATTAGCGGCGTGCTATATCTGGTAGGTTCGCAAATATCAAAACTGGCAAACGACTGGCCGCTGCTGCAAAACCAGATCACTCAGTCATTAAACAGCGTTTCCGAGTGGATACAGTCATCGTTCAACATTAACATGGAGCGGCAAAAGATCTATGTGCATGATACCACGCAAAAGATCATGTCGTCGGGCACGGCGGTGTTGGGTACTACTTTTGGGGCCATATCATCGTTACTATTATTTTATACATTCATACTTATATTCACCTTTTTCATGCTGTTTTACAGGCGTTTGTTATACAAGTTTATTGTGCACGCGTTTGGGCATGAAAATGAACCTGTAGTGGCCGATATTGTACAAAACATTCAGCGTATACTAAGGCAATACATACTGGGGTTAATATTTGAGATGGTTATAGTAGCAGCTGTTGCTTGTACCGCGTTTTGGATGATAGGCATCAAATATGCTGCCCTGCTGGGTATTATCGTCGGCTTGTTTAACATTATCCCCTACCTGGGCATATTTACGGCCTTAGTTTTAAGTGTAGTGATAACATTTGCCACCGGGCCAATCAATAATGCCGTTGCCGTAGGTATAAGCGTGGTTATTATTCACGCTGTTGATTCAAATTTGCTGTTGCCTACTGTCGTAGGATCAAAGGTTCGGTTAAACGCGCTCATCACCTTTATAGGCATTATCGTAGGCGAAATGATGTGGGGTCTATCGGGCATGTTCCTATCTATCCCCGTACTAGCTATATTTAAAATAATTTTCGACCGTGTGGAAAGCACCAAAGCCTGGGGTTACCTGTTAGGTGGTGACTACGAAGAAAAAGGATCGGCCAAAAAGAAAATGAAAACCGAATAGCCATGCGGTACATCAAACTCTTCCTTTTGCTACTGTTATCCGCGCAGCTTAACCGTGCATCTGCGCAGCAAAACAAAAGTTTTACCGTAGTGCCTTTAGGCGTATTAGGCGGCATTGACGAAAGCAACCTATCAGCTTATATGATAGCGCCACCGGGCAGCAAAAATTATATCTGCTTAGATGCAGGCACCCTGCATTACGGTATTGAAAAAGCCATCACCAATAAAGTGTTCACCGTTTCGGCAGAAAAGGTGCTTAAAGACAATATCAAAGCTTATTTTATATCCCACTCGCATTTAGATCACCTGGCGGGATTGATCATCAATTCGCCCGAGGACAGCAACAAGCCTATCTATGCTTTCCCAAAATGTATCGAGACCTTTAAAAACCGTTATTTTGCCTGGGATAGCTGGGCCAATTTCGCCAATGAAGGCGAAGCGCCGGCGCTAAAAAAGTATACCTATCAGCCACTAACCGAAGGCGAAGAGATCACCATCCTCAACACTGAGTTAAAAGTTACAGCCTACCCGCTTGCCCACAGCAACCTGCAAAGCACTGCCTTTTTGGTGAACAACAAGGGTAATTACATTTTATATTTTGGCGATACCGGACCTGACGAAGTTGAGAAAAGCCAAAACCTGCAAAAGCTTTGGCAAAGTATCGCCCCGCTTGTTAAAAGCAAGCGCCTAAAAGCTATCATGATAGAGGTATCGTTCCCCAACGAACAGCCCGACAAAACACTTTTCGGCCACTTTACGCCAAAATGGCTAATGACCGAGATGGCTAACTTAAGCAAGCTAACGGGCACATCGGCGTTAAAAAATTTCAATGTGGTGGTAACGCATTTAAAGCCACCTTACAGCAGTATAGTCAAAATTAAAGCGCAGCTGAAGGCAGGGAACACATTGGGCTTGAATTTTATTTACCCGGTGCAGGGGAGCGCTTTACGATTTTAAACAACGGGTGTCATGCTGAGGCACTCGAAGCATGTGGGCAAAGGCCTTTACGCTCACCCTTCGACGGAGCTGAGGATGACAGCCCCCTCTCGCATCATTTCCCCACCCTTTTCTTATCTTTACCAAAAATATGAAATACCTGCGCCTGCTTTTATTTCCGTTCTCGTTAATATACGGCCTGATCGTACTGATACGCAACTGGTGTTATGACGCGGGGTTGTTTACGGCCAGGTATTTCAACATCCCCGTTATAGCCGTAGGTAATTTAGAAATTGGCGGGGCCGGAAAAAGCCCGATGACCGAATACCTGGTTCGCCTGCTAAAAGCCGAATATAAGCTGGCCACGCTAAGCCGCGGTTACGGTAGGCAAACGAAAGGTTTTGTTTTGGCTGATGAGAATACTACAGCCACACAGATAGGCGACGAACCCGCCCAATTCAAACACAAATTCCCGGATATTACGGTTGCCGTTTGCGAGAAACGGGTTGATGGCATTGAGCAATTACTACCCGGTCATGATCTCATCTTACTGGATGATGCCTATCAGCACCGCGCTGTAAAACCCGGTTTAAGTATTTTATTGTTTGATTATAACAACCTTAACAACCCACGCGTAGTGCTTCCGGCAGCAAATTACCGCGAACCATTTAGCGGCCGCTGGCGGGCCGATGTGATCATCATCAGCAAATGCCCGGAACAATTAAATGTTGCCGAACAAGAAAACATAACCGCTGATATATCGCCACTGCCCTATCAGCAGGTATTTTTCACATCGATAAATTATCAGCCACTACAAAAAATGGGTGGCGGCAATGATATTACTGTGATAGACGCTGATACTACTGTATTTGTGCTTACCGGTATTGCCAAGCCCGCGCCGATGTTGGATTATATCAAAAAGCATACATCGCGCATTGTGCACCACAATTATCCCGATCATCATCGCTTTAGCTTAAAAAATATCGCTAAACTTGCCGATGAATTCGCAGCGCATCCGGCAGAAAAAAAATTGATCATCACAACAGAAAAGGATGCGCAACGTTTAGGAGAACATGAACTGCTTACTATTGTTAAACAAATGCCGGTTTGGGTACTACCCATTGGCATTAACTTTTTGAACAACAGTAAACAGCAGTTTGATAAAATAGTAACAGCATATGTTAGAGAACATAGAACGCACCGCTAATTATATAAAAAGCCGCATCGGTGATTTTGAGCCCGAAGTAGGGATTATTTTAGGCACCGGCCTTGGCGGTTTGGTTAAAGAAATTGAGGTCGAAAAACAGTTGATGTATTCTAACATCCCCGATTTTCCTATTTCAACTTTAGAATTTCACTCAGGTAAGCTGATATTTGGTACATTGGCAGGCGTTAAAGTTGTGGCCATGCAGGGCCGCCTGCATTATTACGAGGGTTACAATATGCAGCAAATTACCTTCCCGGTTAGGGTGATGAAAATGCTGGGTATTAAAACGCTGTTTGTATCAAATGCCAGCGGTTCATTGAATCCTGACATTAAAAAGGGCGACCTGATGATCATTGAAGATCATATTAACCTGCAGCCGGCAAACCCTTTGGTGGGCCGTAACGAGGAAGAGTTGGGTCCGCGTTTCCCGGACATGAGTCAGCCTTACAAGCGCGACCTGATCAAAAAGGGATTAGACATCGCCAAAAAAAATAACATTACTTGCCATAAAGGCGTTTACGTAGCCGTTACGGGCCCTAACCTTGAAACCCGTGCAGAATACCGCTACCTACGTATTATTGGCGGCGACGCTGTAGGCATGAGCACCGTGCCCGAGGTTATTGTGGCCAACCACATGGGCCTGCCTACATTTGCCATTTCGGTTTTAACAGACGAAGGGTTTACTGACGAACTGGTGCCTGTTTCGTTAGAAGAGATATTGGCTGTAGCCGAAGCTGCCGAGCCTAAATTGACGTTGATACTTAAAGAATTGATTGCCGGACTAAATGCGCAATAAGCTTAAATACATTTTTTTATTGCTGATATGTTTTTCGGCGCAGGTTGCGGTAGCGCAATTTACTACGGGGTCGGGTACCAACCAATCGGGTTATGGCGGTTACCCCAATCAGCGTACCGGTGTTACCGACAGGTATGGCCGTGATACGGTACCTCGTCAATCGCTTACCGGCAGCCAAATGATAGATACCTTGCGTAAGCAGGAAGAACGCCGGCAAGACTCTGTGATATTTACCACCAAGTTTATTAAGATCACCAACGAAGGCTTGCTGAAAGACAGCACGCAGTTATCGCCTTTGGACACCACCCTGCGGGATTTTGAGAATTATAGTCCGCTGTTTCAACCGCGCACGCCTAAAATAAGTTTGAGCGCGGCATCAGGTCGCGCGGCGCGAAGTTTGTTATTTGAGCCGCCCAAAACCATCGGCTTTGATGTGGGCCTGCACGCACTGGATACTTATATGCTATTACCGCAGGACGTGCAATATTACAACGCCCGTGTACCTTATACCCTACTAACACTTTACACAGGTGGGGCTGCCGAGCAGATCTTTAAAATGCTGCATACCCAAAACATAAAGCCTAACTGGAATATGGGCTTTAACCTTAATTTCTCCGGTTCGCGCGGGTTTTATAGCAGCAACCGGGTGTTAACGCAAAACGTAAGCCATCTTAACGCGGCCGTTTTTAGCTGGTACGAATCAAAAAGCAAGCGTTACAACATGCTGGCCAACCTGGTGTTTAATAACCTTAAAGCACCCGAAACCGGCGGTATTTTAAATGATTCGATATACACCAGCGCACTAGGATCATTTGACCCTACAACTGAGCCTCCAAGGCTTAAAACCACTTACTCCAACTATGGTAGTTCGGATTTTTACTTAAAGCAGTTTTACTACATCGGTCGCATTGATACCACCATACAAAAAGGTAAGCAGGCGGCCAATATATTACCAACGCAACGTGTATCGCACACCTTAAACATAGGCAGGCGCAAGTTTAATTTTATCCAGAACGAGCAGGACCTGTACAACGTTTTCCCAGACTATTACTACAGCTCAAACCGCTCGCGCGACTCGCTGAGTGTTACCCGCATAGCTAACGATTTTAACTACAGTTTTTACCTAAGGGGAAAAGCCAAACAGTTTGTAAAAAACGAATTTAAGCTGGACGTGGGCTTGTTGCACGAGCTATACAATTACGATCAATACGTAAGCGATACCACCCTGAGCGAATTTGGCTACAAAGTAGTAGGCCCCGACAGGATGCAGCACGCGGCTTTCCAAAACATCACCCTGAAAGGCAAAATGAGTTATCGCTTTAGCGACAGGGTAAACCTGGATTTTGCGGTAAACCAAATAGCCCTCGGCCGTAACTTTGGCGACTTTTTATATGATGCCAAGCTATTGCTGGCCGGTGGCAACAAAGCAGGTAAAATTATTTTGAACGGCTACATACAAAGCAGCTCGCCGCCCTTGGTGGCTACCAATTGGGTATCAAACCACTTTAAGTTTAATAATACTTTCAGCAATACAAAAACTACCAGCCTGTCGTTCAACTACATTAACAATGCGTTGGAGCTTGACCTGAAGGCCGAGTACTTTTTAATTACCGACTACCTGTACTACGAAGCCAGCCTTAATGGTATTGACGCCCACCCGGTACAGCTGTCAACCCCGATAAATCTGCTTAAAGTTAGCCTGGGCAAAAACCTGGCGCTGGGTAATTTCCATTTTGATAACTTTGTGGTTTACGAAAAAACCGACTACCAGAACACACTACGCGTACCCGAGGTTTATACCTACAGCAGTTTATACTATAACTCGTTCCTGTTTAAAGTGCTGCGTTTAACTACAGGTGCTAATGTGCGTTTCAATACCTCATACGTGGCGCCTTCATACGCTATCGGCTTGGGCCAGTTTTATAACGGGCCGGATGTAACCTTTTCTTCATACCCCGTAGCCACAGTTTTTGCTAAAGCGACATTAAAAAACACCAACCTGTTTGTAGCCTACGATTATGCTAACCAAAACATGTTTAGCAAAGGCTACTACACCGTAAACCGCTACCCGCAACAGGAAGCGCAGTTAAAGTTTGGTGTGAGCTGGATATTCTATCAATAGAGATTAGTTCCTATCAGCCTCTTAAGTTTTTTGTTTCTTTTTCTTCGCGGCGGGGAATAATACGTTATTCAGAATAAGGCGATAGCCCGGTGAACTGGGATGCAGTTTCAGGTCGGTTGGTGGATCGCCGGGCCGATGCTGGTAGTCTTCGGGGTCGTGACCGCCGTAAAAGGTCCATTGGCCCTTGCCATATTCGCCGTGGATGTAGCGTACCTCGTTCTCGGTTCTCATCTCACCCATTACGGTTACCGATGATTTGAGCAGGCTTTTATCAAAGGCGGTAGCCAAACCCATAAAACCTTTTATTACCCGTTGATGATCTTGTGTAAGCATGCTGGGGACCACATCCCATTTAGCGGAAAAATCAAACAGCGTAAAAAAATCATCAGCCTGGTTCATGCGACGTCCCTCGCGGGTGTTGATGTTACTAAACTGGCGCGAACGCGGATAGGTAGGAACTATAAAATTTTGAAAAGCGAAAGTTTGGGTAAAGTCCAGTTTTGATTGCGCGGCGGGGTCTATCGGGTCACCGTCATTATTGCTGTCAACAATGTCGGTATTTGCTGCCGCGAGGGCAATATCAAAGCTATCGGCACCGCTGCACATAGCAAACAAAAATCCGCCGCCGGCGCAAAACTCGCGTATGGTTTGCGCTACCTTCAGTTTCATTTTTGATACTTTGGCAAAGCCGAGTTTTGTGGCAGTTTCTTCCAGCATTTTGCGGTTGCGCAGGTTCCATTCCATATTACTGCCATTGCCGTTTTTGCCGTATTGCCCGGTAAAATCCTCATGATGCAGGTGCAGCCAGTCGTATTTGGGCAGGTCGCCTTTTATAACTTGCTCGTCGTAGATGTAATCAAAAGGAATTTCGGCATAATCTAATACAAGCACCACGGCATCCTCCAGCGGCCCTTTATCCTTTGGTGAATACACGGCTATTTTGGGTGCTTTTTGCAGCTTCACCAGGTCCATATTTACTGATGGATCATTAACAGTGGCTATTACTTCGCTTACGCGGGCATCGTTCAATACTTCGTAGCTAACACCACGTATTTTGCACTCGTCCTCAACCTTTTTGCTGTAAGTGGTCATGAAACTGCCGCCGCGGTAGTTAAGCAGCCAGTCAACCTCGGCATCGGCCTTTAATATCCAGAAAGCGATGCCGTACGATTTGAGGTGATCCTTCTGCAACTCGTCCATAGGTATCAATATGGAGTTTGCCCTCGTTACAGAAGGTAAAAGATAAACAGCGAAAGCTAAGAGGTAAAACAAACGCTTCATGTTATACCAAATATAACAAACAAAGGATTAAGATATTAGCGGTAGGTTGGTAACAATGATGATAGCCAGTGCCTAGGTCTTCTGCTTTTTCTTTTTAGCAGCAGGAAACAACACGTTATTCAATATCAACCGATACCCCGGCGAGTTAGGATGCAGGTTCAGATCAGTAGGCGGATCGCTTACCTGGTGCTGGTAGTCCTCCGGGTCGTGGCCCGAGTAGAAAGTCCATTGGCCTTTGCCAAATTCGCCGTGGATGTAACGGGCCTCGTTGGCGGTTTTAAGCTCACCCATTACGGTAACGTTGGGTTTAAGCACACTCTTATTGAAAGCTGTGGTAAGGCCCTTAAAACCTTTCACAACCTTGTCGTGGTTTTGGGTAAGCATGCTTGGCACCACGTCCCATTTCGCCGAAAAATCAAACAGCGTAAAAAAGTCTGAACTTTGGTCTATTACCCGCACATTGTTCACATCAACATTACTAAACTGATGTGAGTATGGATCGGTGTTTAAAGTAAAATTTTGAAAAGCGAAAGTTTGCGTAAAATCCAGTTTTGATTGCGCGGCGGCGTCGGCACGGTCGCCATCAAACATAGCTTCGCAGATATCGGTATTGGCAGCAGCCAGCGCCACATCAAAAGTCTCGGCACCGCTACACATAGCAAACAAGAAACCACCGCCGGCAGTAAATTCGCGGATGTTTTCGGCCACCGCTAGTTTCATTTTGGATACTTTTTTAAAGCCCAGCTTTTTGGCCATGGCTTCCTGCACTTTTTGGTCTTCTACATACCATTGCGCGCCGGCAAAGCTGCCGTAAAACTTGCTATACTGGCCGGTAAAGTCCTCGTGGTGCATATGCAGCCAGTCGTATTTGGGCAGATCGCCACGGATAACTTCTTCGTCGTATACTACATCAAAAGGTATTTCGGCATACTTAAGCACCAGGGTAACGGCGTCATCCCAGGGCATTTTATTTTTTGGCGAGTACACGGCAATTTTAGGGGCTTTTTGCAGTTTCACCAGGTCCATATTAACAGATGGATCGCTTACGGTGGCTATAACCTCGCTTACCGCGGCATCGGCCAATACCTCGTAGCTTATACCTCGTATCTTACATTCTTCCTCGGTGTTTTTTGCGTACTTAACCATAAAGCTGCCGCCACGGTAATTAAGCAGCCAGTCCACATCCTCGCCATTCTTTAACACCCAAAAAGCAATGCCGTATGATTTAAGATGATTTTTTTGCGCCTCATCCATCGGTATTAAAATAGAAGACGCCTTGCCTAAAAAAGGTAAAAGCAGAAAGGCGAAAGCTAAAAGGTATTTTAAGCGCATCATTATCTCAAATTAACGAATAATTTTTAAACGAAGTATGTTTTTGAGGGGAAAGGTAAAAGCCTGCCAAACCTTTCGCCTTTTACCTTTTGCCTTTAACCCTAAAAACAGTACATTTGCTGTCCCATTAAAAATAATAACAACCCTATAAAAGGCAATGAGTAAAGCGATTATTAAAACTGAAAAGGGCGACATGACTGTTGAATTTTATGATACAGACGCCCCAAATACGGTAGCTAATTTTAAAAAACTAGCCAAAGAAGGCTTTTATAACGGATTGACCTTTCACCGGGTTATACCAAACTTTGTAATACAAGGTGGTTGTCCGTTTTCAAAGGATGATGCTACGGCTTACCGTGCAGGCAGCGGCGGCCCGGGTTATCATATCGACTGCGAGCTTACCGGCGAACTGCAATATCACGATCGTGGAGTACTTTCAATGGCACATGCTGGCCGTAATACCGGTGGTTCACAATTTTTTGTGTGTCATAGCCGTACTAACACTGCTCACCTTGATCGTAACCACACTTGCTTTGGTAAAGTGATCGAGAACGTTGACGTGGTTGACGATATCCGCCAGGGCGACAGAATTTTATCAATTGAAGTAACTGAAGATTAATTGACGTTTGACGTTGTACGTTATAAGTTGTACGTTGAATACGTATAACCTACAACGTATCACGTACAACTTATTACATAAAATATGAATTTAAGCGGAATAGTAGCCGTATCGGGCAAACCGGGCTTATGGAAAGCTTTGGTACAAAACAAAACCGGTTTCGTGCTGGAAAGCCTTGATGCGCAAAAAACTAAATTAATTGCCAACTTGTCAACTGCTAAGCTTGCTGCTTTGGAGGAGATAACCATTTTTGGCGATGTTGAAGATATTAAGCTGACTGATGTATTCGGTCGCATTAAAACTGCAGGTAACGTACCAGATGCTAAAGCTGACGGTAAAGTCCTGAGAGAGTTTTTCAGAGTTGTTGCTCCTGACCATGACGAGGAGAAGGTTTATGCTTCTGATATGAAGAAGATCATTACCTGGTACAACATCTTAAAAGATATGCCATTATTTAACGAGGAGCCTAAAGCGGCAGCTACTGCTACTGAAGAGGCCCCAGCCGAAAAACAGGCCGTTAAGGTAACCGAAAAACCAAAGAAAGCCGCAGCACCTGCAAAAGCGCCTAAAGCTACTGCACCAAAAGCAGCAGCGGTAAAAAATCCATCTAAAAAAGGATAGGTTTTTGGATGTGCGGATAAGTAGATGTGCAAATATGCAGATGTGCTTATGTGCAGATGATATTAAAAGCCTGATAGTTTTACTATCAGGCTTTTTTGTTGGTATTAGTTGATCAAAACATTTGCATATCTGCACATCCGCATATTTGCACATCAACTAACACACCTTCTGTTCGCACTCTTCCGTACTAAACTCCGGCTCGAATGTGCAGTGGCTGATCTCCAAATGCAGTAATCTGTGGCGCAGATCGTGTTTGATGGTTTCAAACTGATGGATATCTGTTTGTGCGATAACTACGTGGGCTGTCAGCGCGTTTTCGGTAGTGCTAAGGGCCCAAACGTGCATATGGTGGATATCTACCACCCCCTTAGCTTTAAGCAATTCTACGCGTATTTTATCAACGTCCATGGCAACAGGTACGCCGTCCATTTCTAGACGAAGGCTATCTTTTAGCAATCCCCAGGTGCCTTTTAATATAATGATGCCGATGATGAGGCTCACGGCGCTATCTATCCAGTATAAATTGGTATAGTAAATGATCAGGCCCGAGATCACTACGCCTAATGATACCAGCGCATCTACCGCCATGTGCAGGTAGGCGCCTTTAACATTCAAATCCTTGTCCTTATCCTTTAAAAACAGATAAGCTGTAAAGCCATTGATCAGGATACCCACGCCCGCTACCCAGGCCATCGTAGTGCCGGATATAGGTTCGGGGTGCATAAAGCGCATAATGGCTTCATAGATGATGATGCCTACCGTAGCCACCAATATCACCCCGTTAAAGAAAGATACCAATATGGTTGAGCGTTTGTAGCCATAAGTATACTTTGCGCTTGAAGCCACTTTGGTCATTTTAAAAGCCAGCAGTGCAAGGGCCAGGCTGGCTACATCGCTCAGGTTATGGCCGGCATCGGTCATCAAGGATAACGAACCGGTTATAAATCCGGCAGCAAACTCAACAATAACAAAAGCCGAATTAAGTATAATACCCCAAATAAAGGCTGCGTTTAGATGATCAAGCTTAGGGGCGTGGTCGTGATGATGGTGCCCGTGGTGTGAATGGTCGTGACCTGACATAGGGTAAAGTTACGGCTTAGTTGGGGGAATTGGAAATGCGGTATAAGTATCAGACTTACGAAGTTTTAAAAACTTCGTAAGTCTATAGCACGGATCATTCATGATGATACGGCTCCCCCTTCGAGATCGAGAACGCCCTGTACAACTGCTCCATAAAAAACAGGCGTATCATCTGGTGCGAAAATGTCATCCGCGACAGCGAAAGTTTATCATTAGCCCTGCTGTAAACAGAATCATCAAAACCATAAGGCCCGCCGACGATGAACACCAAACTTGATGTTGAACTGATGGATTTTTTATCTAGATAGGCCGAAAATTGTTTGGAGCTAAACTCCATTCCTTTTTCATCCAGCAGGATAACATGATCCAGCGGTGTTATCTTCTTGAGGATCATCTCAGCCTCTTTGGCTTTCTGCTGATCCTGGGTAAGGGCCTTGGTGTTTTTCAGTTCGGGCAGATCAAGCATTTCCAGTTTGGTGTAATGCTTCAGGCGCTTTACATATTTGTCAATACCATCCTTCAGGTAAGCGTCTTCGGTCTTGCCAACTGTTAAAAAAGTGATCTTCATGGCACAAAAATACGGCAATTATAAAATATAAGCGTTTATTTGGAGTTGAGTTTATTTTAGATGGAAAGCAACGTTATTAATACCTATAAACAAAACGCCGAAGCAGCCGCAACCGAAGCCGAGAAGTACAGAAAGCAGGCTAATGAATATTCCTTGATGCGCCTCGGCGTATTTTTTTTGATGGCCATTGTTGTTTACATGGGTGCCGTTAAGGATGATTTTAGTGTTATTGCTGTGGGGTTAATTATACTCTTATTTGCCTTCGCCTGGTTGGTATCCCGCCAGAGTAAATACGAGCAGCAAAAAAAGTACTATCAAAACCTGCAACGTGTTAACGAGAACGAGATAGCCAGCATTACCGTTAGAGGTAATTTGTATGATAACGGCTCGCGCTTTAATAATGAGAAACATTTTTATACTTCCGATCTGGATATATTCGGTACGGCATCGTTGTTTCAACTAATCAATCGTGCCGCCACATCATTAGGTAATAATAAACTGGCGGCGTGGTTAAGCGCTCCTGCTAAAAAGGACGTTATCCTATCCCGTCAGCAAGCCGTAACAGAAATTGCCGCTAAAAACCAATGGAAGCTGGAAGCCCAAACCCTGCTGTTGTTCGCTAATGGCAGCGATATTAACCAGCTACAGCGCCTGTTTACCTACCTGCAAACACCGCTTAACCTGCCCGGCGAAAATTGGTTGCGTGGCTATATTAAGGTTGCACCTTACCTGTTAACCGCGGCTATTGCAGGCAGTTTTTTCTCGCCATGGCTAAGGCTTATCGCCATTTTAGCAGCTGCCGCGAATTTGATCATCATTTCTACCAGGGGGAGTTATATTGTTAAATCATCTTTTATTGCCGATAAGATCAGCGAGGTACTTGCCGGGTATGCCGCCGTATTTAATAAGATAGAAAATGAAGATTGGCAAAGCGATTATACTGCCGCGCTTGCTAAACAGATAAAGGACAAGCAAACATCCAAAAACATAGCCCAACTGGCCCGGCTCATCAACAAACTGGGGTATAATCTGATCATGATAGTTGGCTTTGTACTCAATGTGTTTTTCCTTTGGGCGCTTAAGCAGATCATCGCTATTGAAGATTGGAAACGCGACAACCAGGAAAGCCTTGAAGGTGCTTTTGAGGTGATTGCCGATTTTGAAGCGGCCATGAGTTTGGCAGGTCTACGTGTAAACTACCCGGAGTGGGTTTTACCGCAAATTGCCGATGGTGAAAGCTATACCCTGGTGGCAAAAGGTTTGGCACATCCGTTGATCAACCCTGCTAACCGTGTAGAAAATGACTACGAGCTAAGCGATACTTTCAAGATAGATATCATCACAGGATCAAACATGGCGGGCAAGAGTACCTTTTTGCGTACAGCCGGCATTAATACTGTTTTGGCGCTTTGTGGCGCACCTGTTTGTGCCGGCGCGATGCAGGTGTCAGTTATGAATATAGTGAGCTATATGCGCATTAAAGACTCGCTGAACGAAAGCACTTCAACCTTTAAAGCCGAGCTTGACCGCCTGCAAATGCTACTGGCAGCGGTGGAGAACGAGTATAAAGTTTTCTTTTTGATTGATGAGATGTTACGAGGCACCAATTCGGTAGATAAATACCTGGGATCGAAAGCGGTTATTGAGCAGCTGATCAAAAAGCGTTGCGTAGGTATGGTTGCCACGCACGACTTACAGATTGCCCTGTTGGAGCAAAAATACCCCGACTATGTGCGCAACTTTTACTTCGACATACAGGTAGTTGACGGCGAAATGCTTTTCGACTATAAAATGAAACACGGCGAATGCAAAACTTTTAATGCCAGTTTACTGCTAAAGCGAATTGGGGTTGATGTGGAAGCGGAGTGATATACCGACATCCCTCTTGTCATTTCGAACGAGGTACGAGTGAGAAATCTTATATGCCGCGCTATTTGTCGCGCGTATAAGATTTCTCGCTATGCTCGAAATGACAAATTTATTGTTTCTTCCTAACGGGTATCCACAACTCTTCTTCCGAATCAGCCGAATCATTACTATACTTGTCGCCCATAACGGCAAAATGCGGGCGCTCATCTACCACATAGCCCGATCGCGGCAGCCAAACACCAAAAATATACTGATAGGTTTTTGGCCCTTCGCTGGCCGTGCCTTTATGTAAAAAAACCGCATATAAACCTTCGGGAGAGATAAGAGTTTCCATCCCATCAGGAATAACAGCTACATCACTTACCTCCACAGCCGCCCATTTATCAAACATCGTGTTAGCATTAAAACTATCGAAAAAGCCCGGTGGATATTGCTCAATAGAATAGAGCTCGATACCTATTACGTTTTGCATTTCTCTCCGCTTCGGCATAAAGCTGCGCCATAGCTCACCAGTTCTGTTTTGAGCGAACGACATGCTGATGCGTTTACCGATAAAGTGCTTTTGCGGTAAGATTTCGATACGTGGTTCCATAGATGCAAGATAAGAAAAGCCTCCTCCTTCGGGGGAGATTTAGAGGGGGTAAAAAAAGGCTCCCCGAAATTCGGGGAGCCTTCATGTATTTAATAAAAACAGAATAATAATTAGTTACCGCCGGGGCCACCTTGGCCACCGCCGCCGCCCATGCCGCCTTGATCGCCGCCTTGTTTTAAGTCGTCGTTGTTAACGCCTTTTTTCTTTTGCTGCGGGTTGCTAAAGCTCATTTTACCAAACGCGTAGCTAAACGTTACACCAAACGATTGGAATGGGAACTGCGTACGTGAACTTTGTTTAAAGTTTTGGCTTGATATTTCCTGGTTAAAGGCTTTGTTAACCGCAAACGGCTGTATGGTATTGAAACCTATTGATGCTTTTTTATCAGCAAACTGTTTTTTCAAACCAAAGCCATAAATACCAAACGCCGGGCTGGTACCTTGTATAGTACGACGGGCCGAGTTTGAGAAACCAAATGCCTCAACCACAAAATCTTTTGGCAGGTTGTATGACGCGCTGCCAAACATGGTGCTCATTACACGGGTTTTCAACGCATCCGGGTTTATATAGCTGGTATAAGCCTGGTAAACGGTTGGGTTGTAAGTAAACACGTTTATGCTGGCGCGGATAGTTAATGGTTTAACCGGGTTTATTGAACCAAAGAAACTTGAACCGAACGAATTATTTTCGGCAACGTTTTTAGATACCGAGCGTGTGCCTTGTATCACGTTACCGTTAATAGTTTCGGTAATGCTCTCAGCAATGCTCTCTATCATGTTGTCGGTTTTTTTGTAGAAAACCGATACGTTGATAACTGATGATTTGATAAAGGTATTGAAGTTCAAA
This sequence comes from Mucilaginibacter sp. A3364, assembly GCF_059690715.1. NCBI lineage: Bacteria > Pseudomonadati > Bacteroidota > Sphingobacteriia > Sphingobacteriales > Sphingobacteriaceae > Mucilaginibacter > Mucilaginibacter sp. A3364. The sequence continues at coordinate 818,342 of NZ_JCAWED010000001.1, read as the reverse complement.
TCAATTGTCTGTGAAGTCTCAGGCGACAGGTTTGGATTACCTACCGACTGGCTTTGAGCCTGGCTACGGTTAATAAACGGATTTAATAACTGCAGACTTGGGCGCTGTATACGTTTGCTGTAAGCTAGTTTTAACGTATTAGCACCAAATACTTTTTGTACAGTTAAGCTTGGTATATAAGTATTGTAGCTTGCTGTAAACGGCACCAATACCTGGAAGTTGCCCGAGCTTGGATTTTGATACGGGTTCTGCGGATCGCCTTTGATACGGGTATTCTCGTACCGGCCACCTACTAACAACGAGTAGCTTTTTGGTAAGGTAAAGGTTAATACCGTATAACCTGCGTATACGTTTTGGTTATAACCGTAAAGGTTTGAGTTAAGCGCATCGCGAACGGCATTGTTACCTTGCGGGTCGGTATTAAAAATGTCGTACGAGCTGTTAATACGGCGTTGGATAGTTTTACCACCGGCTTCCAGTTTTAACAATGCGCTTACAGGTAAGGCATAGTCTAACTGTGCGGTGTACTCGTTGTTTTTACCGTCGTTACCACCTTTTTGGCTAGGGTTAACCGCGCTGTATAAGTTGGTATAATCGGTATTGATGATACTATGACTCCACTGACCCGAAACAATAACCTCGTGGCCTTCTTTTTTAAACTTGTGGGTGTAATCTAAATTCCAGTCGAAACCTTGAAATTTATTGTGCGAAACATTGTTGTTAGTATAAGCACTGGTTACATTAGTTGCCGTATTGGTACGAAAACTCTCGCCCGAGCCATCAATATTAAAACCACCATCATTTAACCTGATGGTACTGTTTAAGCTGTTGAAAGCATTAAACTCATAACCTGCAGTTACCGAGCCTAACACACCATGCCTTGCAATACGACTACGCGAGCTGCTGTAGTTATGTGCGCCCGGTAAAGTTTGATCAAATATAGTAGTTGAAGTTTGTGGCCAGGTTGAGTTACCGCCAACGTTTGCCGATAAGCTAAACCTGTTTTGGTTATAATTAAAGTTTAAGTTACCGTTGTTTTGACGGGTACCTACACCACCACTTACCGAACCGCTAACACCCGAAGCGTTTTTTGACTTGGTAACGATGTTTAATATACCGCCCGAGCCTTCAGCATCATACTTAGCCGATGGCGAAGTAATAACTTCTACCGATTTGATCTGGTCGGCTGGGATGGTTTTCAACACATCTGCTAAACTGGCTGATGTAGCACCTGATGGCTTACCGTTGATCAATACACGAACATTCTGATCGCCACGTACAGCTACGTTACCATTCATATCAACAGATACCAATGGCACTTTCTGCAACACGTCGGTGGCGTTACCGCCAGCTGAGGTTACGTCTTTCTCGGCATTGTAAACGATCTTGTCGATCTTGTTTTCTATCAACGAGCGGGTGCCCTGTACAGCTACTTCCTGTAGCGCTTTAGCGCCCGGAGATACCACTACAGTACCCACGTTTTTATCAGGTTTTGATAGCGTGGTTTCAACCCCGTTTACCACCTTGTTAGGGTAGCCTATAAACGTCACTTCCAGGCGATAGCTGCCCGGCTTTACGTTATCGATCTTGAAATTTCCCTTTTCATCGGTAACAACACCGTTGATGGGAGCTTTACCTGTTGCACGGTATAAGCCTACGGTAGCATAGTCAAGCGGCTTTTGGGTCAGTGAGTCGATCACCGTACCCGAGATACGACCAACCACGGTTGATCCTCCGCCTACGCCAAACTGTGCTTTCGCGCTGATTGCCGAACAAAATATTGCAATAAGTATAACAATTCTTTTCATTAATAGTAATTTTCGTAATTGGAGGCGAAAATACCTTAATTGTTACAGCGAAACCGGAATATTTTTAAGTTAGAATGGTTCTGAACAAGCTTGTGACAGTGGGATGAGATTGGGATGACGGAACAGCCTAAAATATTTGTCATCCTGAGCATAGCGAAGTATCTTGTACAATATGCATTTCGCTCGTATAAAATCCTTAGCTACGCTCAGGATGACAATAAAGGAGAGAGTGGTAATTACACTACCATATTCACTATGCGCCCTTTAACTACAATAACCTTTTTAGGGGCTTTGCCGTCAAGGTAGCGCTGCACATCTGCGTTAGCTAAAACAAACTCTTCAATTTGTTTGGGTTCGAGGCTAAGCGATATGTTTAAGTTCATTTTGGTTTTGCCGTTGATAGATATCGGGTAGGCAAACTCGTCCTCTACCAAATAGCTTGCATTGAATTTTGGATATGGTGCGTAAGATAAAGTGCCTGCATCATTCCCTAATAAACTCCACAACTCCTCGCAAATGTGCGGGGCGTATGATGATAGCACCACTACCAAATCCTGCAATACCGCGCGGCTGTTGCATTTCAGATCGGTTAATTCGTTAACGGCTATCATGAAACTTGATACAGAAGTATTGAACGAGAAACGCTCTATGTCTTCTTCAACCTTACGGATGATCTTATGTAATGATTTCAGTTCGGCTTTGGTAGGCTCAGCATCTGATACGTTGAAATCCCAGGCATCATTATTATGAAACAACTTCCAGAATTTACGCAGAAATTTGAATACACCCTCGATACCGTTAGTATTCCAAGGTTTGCTCTGCTCCAATGGACCTAAGAACATTTCGTACATGCGTAAGGTATCCGCCCCGTAGCGTTGGCAAAGGTCATCAGGATTAACAACGTTATAATAACGCTTCGACATTTTCTCAACTTCCACACCGCAAACGTACTTTCCGTTCTCTAAAATAAATTCAGCATCAGCAAATTCAGGTCTCCATGCCTTAAATTTATCCAAACTCAATACCTCATTCTCTACAATATTTACATCAACATGTAAAGGCGATGTATTATACTGTTTAATCAAACCATGCGAAACAAAACTATTAGTACCTCTACCCTCTTCATCTATCAAACGATAAACAAAGTTCGATCGGCCCTGTATCATACCCTGGTTAATCAGTTTTTTAAACGGCTCTTCTTCAACTACCAAATCAAGGTCCTTTAAAAACTTGTTCCAGAAACGGCTGTATAACAGGTGACCGGTAGCGTGTTCGCTACCTCCGATGTACAGGTCAACGTCTTTCCAATACTCAATAGCTTCTTTTGATGCAAACTCCTTATCGTTTTGCGCGTCCATATAGCGGTACCAGTACCAGCTGCTCCCCGCCCAACCCGGCATGGTGCTTAATTCATACTCGCCTTCGGGGTGTTTCCAGCCTTCGGCACGGCCCAGCGGTGGTTCGCCGGTTTCGGTTGGTAAATATTTATCAATTTCTGGCAATAGCAATGGCAATTCTTGCTCAGTTATTAAATGCGGCAGACTGTCTTTAAAATAAACAGGCACCGGCTCGCCCCAATAACGCTGGCGGCCAAATATGGCATCGCGCATGCGGAAGTTCACTTTGGCTCTGCCCAAGCTTAATTCTTCCAGTTTGGCAACTACCGCGGCGGTAGCTTCTTTATAACCCAGGCCATCAATAAAGCTTGAGTTTACATATTTACCTTCCTTTGTCGGGTCGGCTTCGGTTTCCATTTGCTGGGCGTCCAGTATCTGAATGATCGGCAGGTTAAAGTGTTTAGCGAATAAATAATCACGCTGGTCACCGCTTGGTACGGCCATTACCGCGCCGGTACCGTAGCCTGCTAATACATAATCCGCGATCCAGATAGGTACGCGTTCGTTATTTAGCGGATTAACAACATAACTACCCGTAAACGCACCCGATACCGTTTTGGCATCAGCCATCCTGTCCAGTTCTGATTTCTTTTTGGTTTGGGCGATGTAAGCTTCTATTTCGGCTTTTTGCTCTGGCGTGGTTAATTCTGCAACCAATTCATGTTCTGGAGCTATAACTAAAAACGTTACACCAAAAATGGTATCAACACGTGTAGTGAATACTTCGATATGATCCTGACGATTCTCGATAGGGAATTTTACAGACGCGCCGGTACTCTTCCCTATCCAGTTGCGCTGCATTTCTTTCAATGGTTCAGGCCAGTCAATGTTATCTAAACCTTGCAATAAGCGCTCGGCATAGGCGGTAATGCGCATGCTCCATTGCATCATTTTCTTTTGCTCAACAGGATAGCCGCCGCGCTCGCTAAAGCCGTCTTTTACCTCGTCGTTAGCTAATACGGTACCTAAAGCGGCGCACCAGTTTACGGTGCTTTCGCGCAAGTAGGTTAAGCGGTATTTCAGTAATTCGTTCTGCTGGTCGGCAGCGCTCATGGCTTTCCATTCCGCAGCGCTAAAAGTTAAAGTATCTTCATCAGCAACCGCCTTAACATCAGCCGAACCTTTTTGCTCAAAATGAGCTACCAGTTTGGCAATGCTTTCGGCTTTGTCGGCATCCTTATTATACCAGCTGTTAAATAGCTGCATAAATATCCACTGCGTCCACTTGTAATAATCGGGCGATGAAGTGCGCACTTCGCGGCTCCAGTCAAACGAAAAACCTATCTGATCCAACTGGCGTCGATAAGTAGCAATGTTTGCTTCGGTAGTTACCGCGGGATGCTGACCGGTTTGTATGGCGTACTGCTCGGCCGGTAAGCCAAAGCTATCATAACCCATTGGGTGCAGCACGTTAAAACCTTTCAGGCGCTTGTATCTCGAAAAAATATCAGAAGCAATATAACCCAGCGGGTGGCCAACATGCAAGCCCGCGCCTGATGGGTACGGAAACATGTCAAGCACATAATACTTAGGTTTGGCGCTTTTGTCTTCGGCTTTAAACGTTTGGTTATCGGCCCAAAACTGCTGCCACTTTTGCTCTATATCTTTAAATTGATAGTCCATTGTATACTATTTGGGTATTGAACCGCGAAATTAAGAAAATCTCTATTAGTATGGTAGTTAATTGTGGGACAGACTTACGAAGTTTGCGAAACTTCGTAAGTCTAATAGCGTTATTGATCGCTTAAAATATCAAGGCAGTTTTTGCTCGCGGCTTTTAGGCGCTCGTTCAGGCTATCCAGCCCTGCCTTGTCCTTCAAGTTACTATAAAGCGTTTTGATCAGATCCAGGGTCTCATCACTTGCGTCGCAGGCCTGGGCTTTTTCAAGGTGAGGTAAGGCTTTGCGCACAGCTTCGCTATATTGTGTGCTCAGCGTTTCTTTTTCTTTAGCATCGCTGCTTGCATTTCGTTTTACATATAGCTCATCAGCGACCGCTGCATATAAATAGCCCAAGGCACGGTGCGCTACGTAAAAATCCGGCTCGGCTTTGCTCACCATTTCGTAATACTTTATCGCTTTGTCGGCTTGCTCGGCATCTTCATAAACCTTCGCCAGGCCGTTATAATAGCTAACGCGACTTTTAGCCGGCAGCAAAACAGCATTAGGCAATATTTTCTCGCCTATTTCAAGCGCCTTGGCTTGTTGGTTCTCAAAACGGGCGAAGTTAAAATCAAGGTACTGCTCATAAACCGCGCCGGCATTTTGGGCATGGGCAGTTGCGCTTACAATCAACACAAAAAATAAAAAGACGGCTCGCTTTATCATGTTTCAAATATAACCTAAACGCAATAGGTGTTTTAATTATTTTATTTAGCTTTAGATTAGCTATTAACCAAACACCAATTGCCATGACCTTTAAAAATGCTATTAGCTGGTTTGAAATACCTGCCCTTGACATTGACCGTGCTCAAAAATTTTACGAAGCCGTTTTTGAGATGCAAATGATACCGATGGACATGCCCGATATGCAAATGCGCATGTTCCCGATTGAAGACCCAATGAACGGTATTGGCGGCACGTTATGTAAAACTGATGGATTTCATAAACCTTCTGCCGATGCGGGCACGTTGGTTTACTTAAACGCCAACCCGGATATTGAAGTAGTAGCGGCCCGCATTGAACCTGCCGGCGGAAAGATCATTGTTGAACCGATGGATATAGGAAATGATTACGGTTTTATGTGTGTGTTTATTGACACCGAAGGTAACCGGGTAGCTTTACATGCGGTGCCTAAGCATATGTTGTAATATATTAAAGACTTGCAAAGGACCTGTTCTTTGCAAGTCTTTTAAATTCCCCTTCCCAAATTCCGCGTAAAAAACTATCTTTGCCCATGCAAGAAAAAATCCTCATTCTTGACTTCGGCTCGCAGTTTACACAGCTTATAGCGCGCCGGGTTAGGGAACTCAACATTTACTGCGAGATCCACCCATTCAATAAAATTCCTGAAATTGATGACAGCGTTAAAGGCGTAATATTTTCGGGCAGCCCGTATTCGGTTCGCCAGGATGATGCTTTGCACGTTGATTTTAAGCAGTTTCATGGCAAATTACCTTTGTTGGGCGTTTGTTACGGCGCACAATACCTGGCCCACTTTAATGGTGGCGAAGTATTGCCGTCAAGCACCCGCGAGTATGGTCGTGCTAATTTGCAGTATGTTGATGCAGCTAGTCCGTTGTTTAAATCTATCCCCGCAAACTCTCAGGTATGGATGTCGCACGGCGATACCATAGCCCGCATTGCTGATGATTATGAGGTTATTGCCAGTACCGATAGCGTAAAGGTTGCCGCTTACCATGTAAAAGGCACACAAACTTACGGCATACAATTCCACCCCGAGGTTACGCATAGTTTGGACGGCCGCCAGTTGTTGCAAAACTTTTTGGTTGACATTTGCGGTTGCACGCAGGATTGGACAGCCGATTCATTCGTTGAAACTACCGTTGCCGCGCTTAAAGAAAAATTGGGTAATGATAAAGTAGTGTTAGGCCTTTCGGGCGGTGTTGATTCATCTGTTGCTGCCGTGTTATTGCACCACGCCATTGGCGAAAACCTGCATTGTATATTTGTTGATAACGGCCTGTTGCGTAAAGGCGAATACGAGCAAGTGCTTGATTCGTACAAACACATGGGCCTGAATATAAAAGGCATCGACGCCAAGCAACGTTTTTACGACGCGCTGGCGGGCCTTACCGATCCTGAGAAAAAACGTAAAGCCATTGGCCGCGTGTTTATCGAGGTATTTGATGATGCTTCGCACGAAGTGGAAGATGCTAAGTGGTTAGGCCAGGGTACTATTTACCCTGATGTTATCGAGTCGTTATCGGTTAAAGGACCATCGGCCACTATTAAATCCCACCATAACGTAGGGGGCTTGCCCGATTTTATGAAGCTGAAGGTAGTTGAGCCTTTAAATACCTTGTTTAAAGACGAAGTACGCCGTGTGGGTACGTCACTGGGTATTGATCCGAATATTTTAGGTCGTCACCCTTTCCCGGGCCCGGGACTGGCTATCAGGATACTGGGCGAAATTACGCCTGAAAAAGTTGCTATTTTACAGGAAGCCGATGCTATTTACATCAACAATTTACGTAGTGCAGGTGTTTATGATAAAGTTTGGCAGGCGGGCGCTATTTATTTGCCGGTACAATCGGTAGGTGTTATGGGCGATGAGCGTACTTACGAAAACGTAGTTTGCTTACGTGCCGTTGAATCGGTTGACGGTATGACCGCCGATTGGTGCCATTTGCCTTATGACTTGCTTGCTAAAATATCAAACGAGATCATCAACAACGTTAAAGGAATTAACCGGGTAGTATATGATATCAGTTCAAAACCGCCTGCCACAATTGAGTGGGAATAAGCGGTTATTATTTTTAGGTATGATACTTTTGGCGGGCGCCTGCTCGCCAAAAGTACAGCCTCCGGCAAAACCGGTAAAAACTGATACAGAAAAACCTCCTGTAACCGAAACCAAGCCGCCTGTGAAACCGGCACCTGTGGTAGCTTCAATATCTATGTTGCTACCTTTTAACCTTGACCAATTAAATCCCGGTTCAAGCTACACCAGTACCACTTTAAAACAAGCTGATATAGCGCTTGATTATTATCGTGGCTTTAAGCTGGCGTTGGACTCGCTTACCGCGCAGGGCTATAATTACGAATTGAATGTGTTTGATACCAAAGGTTCGGCCGCACAATCGCATAGTCTTGCCAATAACCCCAAAGTACGCGCAAGCGACCTGATCGTAGGCCCCATCTTCCCCGACGACCTGAAGGCTTTTGCGAGTGTTTTACCAAGCGCGCGCAAACCTATTGTTTCGCCCCTGTCTCCTGCCGCTCCCGCAACTATTAACAACCAGAATGTTATTACGGCTATTCCGCCATTAGAGTATCATGCCTGGGCCGCCGCCGCTTACGTTAAAGATAAGTTGAAACCTAAAAAAGTATTCATCCTAAAATCGGGTTATAGCGAAGAGAACGAGTATATCAACTTCTTTAAAAAAGCTATCGACAGCCTGGGTAAAAAACAGGTTCAGGTTATTCCGCTTACAGTTAGCCGTGGTAATTTAACGCCTTTGGCTAAGCAACTAACTAAAATCAGTCAAAACGTGTTTGTGGTGCCATCAACCAACCAGGCATTTTTAATGGTGACACTAAAATCGCTGGATACGCTGGCCAACAAATACCCTGTAACCTTATTTGGGCATCCTAACTGGGATAAGTTCAGCTTTTTAAAGCCTGATCTGCTGCAACACTTAAACGCCCATATTACCAGTGCCGATAAGGTAAACTATAAAGCCGCGGGCACTGTCAGTTTCCTGCGCGATTACCGCAAACTTTACCGCGTAGAAGCATCAGATTATGCCATTAAAGGTTTCGATGAAGGCTTATATTTTGGCAAACTTTTGGGTGCTGATAAAGATGGTTATAAGGCTGATATTGAGAAAAAAGATTTCAGCGGTTTACATAACCATTTTAATTTTATAAAAAAACCGGGGCTGGGCTGGATAAATACCCACGTAAATGTTTTAAAGTATGCTAATTTTGAACTTAAACAGGCAGAATGAAAGCGGTAAACCAGCTTAAAACATTTCAACGTATATTGGAGGAGTACCCGGCCGAAACCCCGCTGGGTAAATTCCTGCCCGGCTTCTATCGCCAAAATAAGCAAATGGGCTCTACCGACAGGCGGGTCGCCAGCAGGTTGGTGTACAACTATTTCAGGCTGGGTAATGCTATTGCTAACGCGACGGCAGAAGACCGCCTGATGGTGGCCGAGTTTTTATGCAACACGCAAACCAACTCCTTCATCCAGCATTTTAAACCCGATTGGGCAGCCTGCATCAGCTTTTCTGTTGATGAGAAGATTGAGCTTATCAAAAAGACACATCCTGATTTTAAGTTGGAAGATGTATTTCCATGGGTTAGCGAAACATCAATAGCTATAGATAAAAAGGCTTTCCTTAAATCTTTCTTCGTACAGCCTGATCTGTTTATCCGCGTTCATAACGGCTATGATCATTTAGTGAAAGCCGAATTGAATAAAGCCGGTGTTATTTTTAGGGATGAAGGCAATAATTGTTTTGCCTTGCCCAACGGCACCCGGTTAGAAACCATCTTCCCTATTCAAAACTGGTTTGAGGTGCAGGATTATTCATCACAACAAACAGCCAACTATTTCAAACCCGAAAAATGGGATGCCTGGTGGGATGCGTGTGCGGCAAGTGGCGGTAAGTCGCTGTTACTGCATGACCTGGAGCCAAACATCCGCCTGGTGGTTTCAGATATCCGCGAATCTATATTAGCCAACCTGGACGAACGTTTCCGTGCAGCGGGATTATTAAAATACCAGAAAAAGCAACTAGACCTGCTGCAGAACGTAGATCAGGAACTGCACAGTTACGAGTTTGACGGCATTATACTGGATGCGCCCTGCAGCGGCTCGGGCACCTGGGGCCGTACGCCTGAGATGATAGCCCAATTCGCATCGCAAAAGATCGATTTTTTTCAGCGCCTGCAAAAAAGCATAGCTACCAACGTAATCAAATACCTAAAGCCCGGCAAGCCGTTGATATACATCACCTGTTCGGCATTTAAGGCCGAAAATGAGGATGTGGTAAACTATTTGGTGAATGAGTGCGGCCTGCAGTTGAATGAAACCAAAGTGCTTACAGGTTATGAGAATAAGGCAGATACGATGTTTGTAGCGAGGCTTTCCCGTGCTACCTGATCAGGGTAACACTACCGCTTTTGCTTGCCGGTTTCCCTATGTTATTAAGATAGGTAGCTAGCCAGTAATATACCCCAATACCGGCCGGCTTGCCCATGTACTCTCCGTTCCAACCAATACGTGGATCTTCTGAATAAAAAACGGGCGTGCCATACCTGTTAAATATCTTCCATTTAAATTTGGCGGCCGTCGCGTCCTGGTTGGGTAAAAAAACATCATTCACGCCATCATTATTAGGTGTAAAAGCGTTAGGGAAATACAAGTTTTCGCAGGGTAAAGTTTTTAGCGTTACCGGGTATACATCTAATATACATCCATCCGGCTTATATACGGTAAAGTTGTAAGTGCCTTCAAACAGTTTAAACGCATGAGCTATAGGATATGATGTGCCATCCAACTTTACCGTGTAAGCAGCGGCATTGCCGTCTTCCACGGTAAGTTTCACGCTGCCCGGTATGTCGCATATCGCATCAACTACATTATGCGTAACCTGCGGTGCAAGGGCCTTGTAATCGGGCACTGCTACGTTCACTTCCTTCTCATCGTCGGGCGAGGTTATGATAATTTTATAGGTTCCTTTTCCCAAGCCATTAAAAACACCGGTTTGGTTTGTGATAGTACCCATTTTATACGTGTACACTGCGCTATGAGGCTTTGTTTTTATGGTTACCTTTCCCTTAAATATCATATCGCACTCCGGTTGCACGTCGGGTGCTTCAGGCTGGATTTCACATTTCGTCAAAAATACTTCCAGCACGTCAATCTCACATCCCGCTTTATTTAAAACAAAGAACTGATGTTTACCCGCTTTTAGATTAAAGTAGGTGTAGTTTATACGATATATCGCATTATTATATCTAATGCTGTATAATTCGGGATCGGCTTCCGTACTTAACGCAATCGTTCCAGGTGCAGCACACAAATCATCAACCTTTGTAACTTTTATTACAGGTTTCTCTATCGTAAATTCTGGCACGGTTATCTCAGTTTCTTTCTCCTCTAAGTCAGATCTCACTTTGATGTGGAAAGTCCCCGGCTCAAGCCCCGTAAATACGCCGGTGTTATTGATGATACCACCATTAAGTTGGAAGGTGTAGTCGGCAAGCATGTTTTCGCAAATCACTTCAACAGTTCCTTTCCCGTTATGCGGGCAGTCGGCGTATTCGCGTACGTTATTGATTTGTATCTTAGCTACCGAACCGTCCTCCACAATACTGGCCGCGTCATGAACACCCAGATCGGTAGTAATCGGAGAGCCTATCACTTTACTATTTTCCAGGTCAACCTCATAAATATTCTTACCGGCAAAAGCGTAGATCTTATTTTGCGTACTACTATAAGGCACCGATGCCAAGCCATAAGCGCCGGCCGCTTCAGGTATGTCAAGCAGGGTACTTTGCGCCGGATTATTCATATTTACCTTAACAATACCTGAGGTCGAGGACAAATAAAGTTCATCTTTATAAAATATCAGATCGCCGGCCGATGAGTAACCCATATTGCCTACTGTGACCAGGTTACGGGTCACGGGATCTAGTTTATAAAGTAATGCATTTCCGCCGGCGAGATATAAAATGCCGTTTTTATCAACAGTGAGCGCATTTATATTTATATTATACATGCCTAAATTCTCACAGTTTGTCAACTTATTCCCGGATATGGTGGCTTTTGTAAGGCCGGCGCTGAAAGAGTAAATGTCGTTTTTGTATACCGCGATGCTACTTAAACGGGCTGCGCATTCGTTTTCAATGGTCTGTTTCGTGTAACTTGAACCTTTGAGCGTAATTTTACTTAAAATCCCATTGCCCTCTACCACATACATGTTTTGTGCTAAAACATCCGAACTAAAAAACACTGCTAAAATAACAGCCAGGTATTTGCTAATTGGTGAAAAGCGTAATAATATCGCTAAATTATAAAATTGGTGCACCGCGTAAAAGGTTTAAGCAGATTACTTTAAATTTAGTAATTTTTTACGCAAACTATTAATGGAGAGCGAAATTCTTATGGTGCGCGAGGGTGCTTGGTGCTTCAATTAAAAATGGAACGCCTGGCTTATATCCTGGTTCTTGCCTCGTTATGCTATTTACAAGTGCGTGTTACTCCTAAACAACTTTATCGCGATAGCTAATAAAATAACACCAAAGGCTTTACGCAATATATTGATGCCGTTTTTGCCAAATAGTTTCTCCAGCCATTGTACGTTTTTAAGTACCAGGTAAACAAAAAGGGTGTTAAGCACAATGCCTACCAATATGTTTTGGGTTTGATATTCGGATTTCAGGGATAGTAAAGTTGTCATCGTGCCTGCGCCTGCTATTAAAGGGAAGGCCAACGGGACTATTGAGACAGTGCTGGGCACCTCATCCTCAGCCTTAAAAAGGTTAATGCCGAGGATCATCTCCATGGCTATGAAGAAGATCACCAGCGAACCTGCAATTGCAAACGACTCGATATCCAGGCCAATAATATCTAACAGGTTATTACCCACAAATAAGAAAACCACCATCAGGATCAACACCGCTATACTTGCTTTCTCCGATTCGATATGCCCTGCACGCTGACGCAATTGTATGATGATAGGTATACTGCCCAATATGTCAATGATCGCGAAGAGGATCATGGTTACCGAAAGGATCTCTTTGAAAATAAAAGGTTGCATACGCTATTCTCTTGCTTTTAATATAAAGCTAAACAAAAGTGCGATTAAAATATATAAAGCCGATAACCAAAATACCGAGTGCACCGAAATAGCGGTAACCAGTCCTGCTGTTATAGGTCCCAAAGTTTGACCTATGGACATATACGCCTGGTTGATCCCCATTACTTCGCCCTGCCGGGACGGTTTGTTATGGTCAGCTATAATAGCGTTGAGCATGGGGTTGCGCAGGCCATTAAACAGGCCATAAATAAAAATACACACCGCAAACATAATCAAGCTGGTTGCAAAACCGGTGATCGCCATAGCAGCTGCACAAATTACTGTACTTAAGATTAGTATTAGCGAACGTGGGGAAATTGCTTTAGTGATCAACGGCACCAGCAACTGCATAATGATACCGGTTACCCCGAAGCCTGCGTAGAATAGTCCGATTTTGGTAGCATCCAGCTTTAGGGTATCAACACTATACGTTTGAAAACCTATGATCATGGTAAACTGCGCCATGGTGAGGAAGAAACTGGTGATCACAGCTATCCCTATAACGGGCATCTTCAACACTGTTGCCAATGATTTAAAGGTGAATTTAGACTTGCTGTTGCTACTATCACGTTTGGCTTCGATGTTGGTCTCGTCCAACAAAAAGAATGCGCATAGCGCCCCTACCAACGCTATACCGGCCGCAAAGTAAAAGGGGACTTGCATACCGTATTGACTTAATAAGCCGCCTAATGCCGGACCAATCACAAACCCAAAACCAAATGCCGAGCCCAGGATGCCGAACTTCTTAGCGCGGTCTGCCGGTGTTGAAGTGTCTGATATCATGGCTTGGGCTACAGATATGTTGCCGCCTGTTATACCATCCAATATCCGCGCCGCGAAAAGCATAAACAAGCCACCTGCCCAGGCAAACATGAGGAACGAGATACAAGTGCCTACCAGACTAAAGGCCAGTAAGGGTTTGCGGCCGAACCTGTCGGACAAAGAACCCAGAACGGGCGTTGAAAAAAACTGAGCTATGGAAAAAGCCGCGGTAAGCCAGCCAATGGTTTGCGGTGTGGCTCCGAACTTTTTACCGAACTCGTAAAGCAATGGCACGATGATACCAAAACCAATAGAATTGATAACACATATTAATACCAGTATCCATAACTGTTTGCCGCTACTCTTTGCCATACCACCATAAAAGCTATAAAAACAAAAAAGGTTCTGACAATCAGAACCTTTTTTGTTTAAAATGATATTTTACTAAGCCATTGGCGGCTCAGGATCTTTTGGTACAACCAAGCCTCCGTTACGTATAACAGAGTGGTGCTTGCTGTAGGCAAAGTATATGGCTAAACCAAGGCCCATCCATACAGCTAAACGTATCCAGGTATCTAACGGTAAAGCGACCATCATTGATAAACAGATCAAAATACCTGCAATTGGCACGAAAGGTACCCAAGGTGCTTTGAACGGACGTGGAGTGTTAGGGTCGCTTTTACGCATTACCATTACACCTATACATACCAGTACGAAAGCGAACAAAGTACCAATTGACACCATCTCGCCTACTACCTTAACCGGCACAAATGCTGCAAACAAGCTCACGAACACTGCGAAGAACAAGTTTGATTTATATGGCGTATGGAATTTTGGGTGAACTTTAGAAAATACTTTAGGTAACAAACCGTCTTTTGACATGGTAAAGAATATACGCGACTGGCCCATTAACATCACCAAAATAACTGATGTGTAACCGGCAAGGATAGCCACGATGATACCTTCCTGTAACCAGGCATAAGGCGTTTTAGCTATCGCGATAGCAACCGGTGCCGCGCTGTCTCTAAATTCGGTATAGTTAGCTATACCGGTCATTACGTGCGAGAACAGCACGTATAACAGTGTACAAACCAGTAACGAACCGATGATACCTATTGGCATGCCGCGTTTTGGGTCTTTCGCTTCTTGTGCAGCGGTTGATACGGCATCAAAACCAATAAAGGCAAAGAACACCACGCCAGCGCCACGTAACACACCCGACCAGCCAAATTCACCAAAAACACCTGTATTTTCAGGGATGTATGGGGTGTGGTTTTTAGAGTCGATAAACTGCCAGCCTACTATAATAAATACTAATACTACAGCAACCTTCAATATAACCAAGGTGTTGTTTACCACTGCAGATTCTTTTGAACCTCTGATCAGCAATAATGAAAGACAAACAATGATAAATACGGCAGGTAGGTTCATAATACCGTGTACTACAGTACCATCAACCAAAGTGGCACTTTCCCATGGCGACATGGTGAGCTGGGGCGGTATCGTTATATCAAAATAATGGAGAAACTTAATGAGGTACTGCGACCAACTGATCGAAACCGTAGCGGCACCTAAGGCGTATTCTAACACCAAATCCCAGCCGATTATCCATGCTACAAATTCGCCCATGGTGGCGTATGAATAAGTATATGCCGAACCTGCAATAGGTATCATACTGGCAAACTCGGCGTAGCAAAGGCCTGCAAACGCACAACCTATAGCGCCAATAATAAACGAAATAGTAACAGCCGGACCCGCGTTATTAGCTGCGGCTAAACCGGTTAACGAAAACAAACCGGCACCAATAATTGCGCCGATACCCATCGTAACCAGGTTAAAACTGCCCAGGGTGCGCTTTAATGTCCCTTCACCGCTTTCGGCGGCTTCTTTCAATAAAGCGTCTAGAGGTTTTTTGAATCTCATAAAAATTGTTAGTTAATAAATTTCAGTTAATGTATCCCAAACATAGGTAATTTTTTCCAAAAAATAATGTGACGAAATTGTGGTAAACAATCTTAAAAAAATTGTGTTTCCAAACCAAAAAAGGGACGCCCTGAAGGCATCCCTTTTATATGATCTAAATGATATAATTACGCTTTTTTATCAGTTTTGATAACGTGTGTAATGGTAATAGTTTTTGCTTTAATTTCTTTTTGAGTTTGCGCTGTATGATTGGTAGTTGTGTTTAAGTGCGGCGCAATAACCAATGATACGATTGACATCAGCTTGATCAGGATGTTCATTGATGGGCCTGATGTATCTTTAAACGGATCGCCTACGGTGTCACCAGTAACTGATGCTTTGTGCGGTTCTGATTTTTTGTAGTACATCTCGCCGTTGATCTCGCAACCTTTTTCGAATGATTTTTTAGCGTTATCCCATGCACCACCTGCGTTACTTTGGAAAATACCCATCAATACACCTGATACGGTTACACCGGCTAATAAACCACCTAACACTTCCGGACCGAAAAGGAAACCTACAACGATTGGCGTGATCAAAGCGATCAGACCCGGCGCTACCATCTCACGGATAGAAGCCTGGGTTGAGATAGCCACGCATTTCTCGTACTCAGGTTTTGCTTTGTATTCCATAATGCCCGGGATCTCGCGGAACTGGCGACGAACCTCTTCTACCATCGCCATAGCAGCACGACCAACAGCCGAGATACACAATGCCGAGAAGATGAACGGAATCATACCACCCACAAATAAACCTGCCAATACGTTGGCTTTATAAATATCAATATGCTCAATGCCCGCAACACCCACAAAGGCCGCGAATAAAGCCAGTGAAGTTAACGCTGCTGACGCGATAGCGAAACCTTTACCTGTAGCCGCAGTAGTGTTACCTACGGCATCCAGGTTATCTGTACGGTGACGTACTTCCGGTGGCAATTGGCTCATTTCGGCGATACCACCTGCATTATCGGCAATCGGCCCAAAAGCGTCTATAGCCAGTTGCATAGCTGTAGTAGCCATCATACCTGCTGCCGCGATAGCCACACCATATAACCCTGCGAAATAGTATGAACCATAAATACCTGCTGCCAATACAAGGATAGGCAACACGGTTGATTCCATACCAATAGCCAAACCACCAATAATATTGGTAGCGTGACCTGTTGACGATTGTTTTATAATGCTTAATACCGGGCGTTTACCCATAGCGGTATAATACTCGGTAATTATTGACATTAAAGTACCAACCACTAAACCTACCACGATAGAACCAAACACACCGTTCTTAGTAAACTCTAACGAACCTGGTTTAAGGGCACCGTTAGCATCAAGGTCGCGGGTTAAGTGCAGGGTTTCGTTTGGCAGCATCCACTGTACTACAAAATAAGTAGCAATAGCTGTGAAAACGATAGATGCCCAGTTACCTATATTAAGCGCGTTTTGCACGCTGTCAGTCTCATTTTTAATACGGACAAAAGCAGCACCTACGATAGAGAATATCAAGCCTAAACCCGCAATTACCATCGGTAATAAAACCGGCGCAATACCGCCGAACACGTCATTAGATACGATCTCACGACCAAGTACCATGGTAGCTAACATGGTAGCAACGTACGATCCGAATAAATCGGCACCCATGCCTGCTACGTCGCCTACGTTATCGCCTACGTTATCGGCAATGGTTGCAGGGTTACGGACATCATCCTCGGGGATACCTGCTTCTACTTTACCTACAAGGTCGGCGCCTACGTCGGCAGCTTTGGTGTATATACCACCACCTACACGGGCAAACAGCGCGATTGACTCGGCACCTAACGAGAAACCGGCCAACACATCAAGCGCCTGTGCCATAGCCTCGCCATTAACGCTTTGGCCTTTGCTGGTAACAAACATGGTATAAAATACAATGAACAACGAACCTAAACCTATAATAGCTAAACCGGCAACGCCAAGGCCCATAACTGTACCACCTGTAAATGATACTTTAAGCGCCTGTGCCAAACTGGTTTTAGCAGCCTGCGTAGTACGTACGTTTGATTTAGTAGCTATACGCATACCCAGGTATCCCGCGAAAGCGGAAAGAAAAGCACCAATCAAAAATGATACGGCAATGATGGGGTGCGAAGTTGCAACCGTAGTACCGCTCCAGCCTAATAAAATAGCGGCTATCACCACAAAGTAAGCCAGTACCTTCCACTCGGCACGTAAAAATGCCATGGCACCGTCGGCCACGTAGCCCGCCAATTCGTTCATCGACGCGTCGCCGGTTTCCTGTTTAGTTACCCAGGCCGACTTCACGATCATAGAGAGGATCCCTATCAAACCCAAAACAGGGATCAAATAAATTAAGTAAGTGTTCAAAAAATCCATATAAATCAGTTAGTTATTATTTTTTAAGTTTATGTTAGGTTAAGTTTATTATCGTAATTGGTTTTGCAAAATAGTAAAACTTAATTTCTTTACAATAGCCTGTCAATTATAAAGTTTTTTAAATAGCTTAGATGCTTAAACAATCACAATTTATGAGCGAAAATTCTCAACCAACAAAATTAAAAGCTTCACTGGGTTTGCTTGACGGTACCATGCTGGTAGCGGGCTCCATGATAGGCTCGGGTATTTTTATTGTTAGTGCCGACATTATACGTAATGTTGGCTCATCAGGTTGGTTGATTGCCGTTTGGTTGATAACCGGTTTCATGACTTTAACCGCTGCCGTAAGCTATGGCGAGCTAAGTGCCATGTTCCCTAAAGCAGGCGGCCAATATGTATATCTTAAAGAATCTTATAACAAACTGATCGCTTTTCTTTATGGCTGGAGCTTTTTTGCCGTTATACAAACGGGTACTATAGCTGCTGTGGGTGTGGCCTTCTCCAAATTCACAGCTTATTTAATACCTGCTGTAAGCGAGGATAATATTTTATTTACTACCATGATAGGCAGCTACCAGTTTAAGCTAAACGCCGCGCAGTTGGTATCTATTATATTGATCATATTTCTTACCTATATCAATACCAAAGGCGTTAAGAGCGGTAAACTGATACAAAACACCTTTACCATAACCAAGCTGGCCAGCTTATTCGGTCTGATCGTATTTGGTTTGATCATGCTGAAAGGCGACGTTTGGACCGCCAACTGGACCAACGCCTGGGATCTGCATAAATTGAATCCTGATAACACTACATCAAACTACGTAATGGGCGCTGCCTTGGGTGCTATCGCGGCTTCAATGGTGGGCTCTATCTTCAGCAGCGACGCCTGGAACAATGTAACCTTTATAGCCGGCGAGATGCGTAACCCACAACGCAATATTGGCCTGAGCTTATTTTTAGGTACACTGATAGTGACTATAATTTATGTAAGCATGAACCTGGTTTACACCGGCGTACTGCCCCTGCACGATATTGCCACTGCCGAGAAGGACCGCGTTGCTGTGTCAGCTTCGCATGTTATATTTGGTAACATTGGTACTTATGTTATTGCTGTGATGATCATGATATCGACCTTTGGTTGCAACAACGGCTTAATACTGGCCGGAGCAAGGGTTTATTATACCATGGCTAAGGATGGCCTATTCTTTAAACGTACCGGTACCCTTAATAAAAATTCGGTACCCGAGTTTGGCTTATGGATACAATGTGCGGTAGCATCGGTACTATGCCTGAGCGGCACGTATGGTAATTTGCTGGACATGATTTCGCTGGTAGTAGTTATATTTTACATGCTTACCATCATCGG
Organism: Mucilaginibacter sp. A3364; assembly: GCF_059690715.1. Lineage (NCBI taxonomy): Bacteria > Pseudomonadati > Bacteroidota > Sphingobacteriia > Sphingobacteriales > Sphingobacteriaceae > Mucilaginibacter > Mucilaginibacter sp. A3364. The sequence goes on along the minus strand of NZ_JCAWED010000001.1, from coordinate 799,182 downwards.
CATATACATTTTACGCGCTAAGCACCCTAATGCCGACAGGCCATACAAAGCCTGGGGATACCCGGTATTGCCTGCCATTTACATACTATTAGGCCTGGCGTTTTGTATTTTGTTATTGGTTTACAAACCAGAATACTCAACCGGTGGTTTAGTAGTGGTGCTGATAGGGATACCTATTTATTATATAACGAAGTATTTTTCGAAGAATGAGGAACAGATCGAAAATCCTGTTTAGTTTTTTATTACTGATATCAAGCCCGCTATGGGCACAAACACCGCTGCAGACCAAACTGGCTGCGGCGGCTAATAAATTACAGGCCGATGCCCAATGCAAATACGGCACCGTAAGCCTAACCGTGCTCGACGCTAAAACGGGCGAACAGGTGTATGCTCTTAACCCCAATGTGGGTATGGCACCCGGCTCAACCCTAAAAACCGTTACTACCATTACGGCTTTTAATGTGTTGGGGAAGGATTTTAAATACCAAACTCCTTTCGGTTACACCGGAATCATCACCAACGGCACCCTTAACGGCGACCTGATCCTCCGCGGTACAGGCGACCCTACCCTGGGCAGCTGGCGCTGGGAAAACACTACCCATGCGGCCGTATTACGCACACTGGTATCCGCCATCAAAAAGGCAGGCATCAAAAAGATAAACGGACGTATCATTGGCGATGATACCGCTTACGGCACCCAAAACATACCCGATGGCTGGATCTGGCAGGACCTCGGTACCTATTACGGTGCTGGCGCGACGGCCCTTTGCTGGCACGAAAACCAGTTTGATATTAACTTAAAAACAGGGCCTGTTGGTTCGGCTATTAAGGTGGCGGGTACCGATCCGGCTACGCCGTATCTAACTTATAAAAGCGAACTAACTACCGGCGCGGCAGGCAGCGGCGACAACGCCTACCCCTATTTACCGGCGGGCGTAACCAACCTCATGTACCTGCGCGGCACTTATGCTATTGATCAAACCAAGAAACTGATAACCGCAGCCTATCCCGACCCTGCTTACGATGCCGCCTTCCGCATTTTAGATACGTTGCGCCGACTGGGCATACAGGTAACCGGCACATCCGAGTCAAGCCTTACGCTAGCTGCCAAAGGCCTTACAACACCGGCTATCGGCGCTACGCTGGCAACCCTCACCTCGCCAAGCCTAAGCCAAATAGTATACTGGACCAACCGTAAAAGCCTTAACCTTTACGCCGAAGAACTCCTTAAAGCCATCGCCTTTAAAAGCGGCAAAGAAGCATCAACCACCAACGGTGTAGAGGCCCTGCAAAATTTCTGGAAAACCCGGGGCCTTGACCCTAATGCTATGGACATGGCCGACGGCAGCGGCCTGTCGCCACAAAACCGTATTACTAGCCAAACCATAGCCAACATCATGCAATCGGCTACTAAAGAAGCATGGTATAACGATTTTTATGAAAGCCTGCCCCTTTACAACGATATGCACATGAAAAGCGGCAGCATACACAACGTACAAGCCTACACCGGCTACCAAACCCACCAGGGCCGCCAATTGGTTTTCAGCATTATGGTGAACAACTACAATGGCAGTGGGAAGAACATCAGGGAGAAGATGTTTAGGGTGTTGGATGAAATGAAGTGATTAGAGGTTGGTTGATTGGAGATTAGTTACTTGGATGCTGCAAATTCAATTCCCCTCTTGAGAGGGGGCGCGATGGCCCGAGCAAAGGCAGGGCTGTGTTATCAAGGCGACAAGAGAAACACCCAAACCAAGGGTGCGCCACTTTTAATGTGGCGCAAGTGGCGCACTAAATTTTAATAAAACTTTGATTATCAAATATTTGATCAAAAAAGCGGCGCAATGTGGCGCAGACATATAAGTCAGGATTTTTATAGCTAAAATTCAATTAAGTACCTGATAATCAAAAATAAATATTTTAATAATTTTGAGTTATTTTGGCTCAGGCTTAAAAGTCAGTAAGTTTAGCTGTGAAAATACCGTATATAATTGACAATCAGTTTACTGAAAAAAACATTCACAATTTAGCGCAAATCTTAGCCCGAAAGGCTAAGCGTGATGCCTGACTTGTGCTGATGCAGGGCACAAGTCAGCCCAACACACTGCCGGCGCGCTAAGACTTGCGCCAGAATTGGTGTAACCCAATCAAAATCTTTGTAGTCTAACAACAAAAGTTTGTTATGAAATACATCCGCTTATTTATATTGTTACTGCTTGCGCAAACTGTTAAAGCGCAGGATGTCCCTGTTGATTTGAAGGATTCGTCGGCAGTTATTGGCTGGTTACAAAAAAACAAGATTCCCGCCCTGGGCCTGTCGTATATTGAAAACGGTAAGGTAAAAACCATGAAGGTTTATGGCGATCTGAAACCCGGTGTTGCCGCGCCAATGAACGCCGTGTTCAATGTGGCATCCATCACCAAAACTATTACCACTATGGTTACGCTTAACCTGGTGAACGCCGGTAAATGGAAGTTAGATGCTCCCCTGGCCCAATACTGGACCGACCCCGACCTCAAAGACGATCCGCGAAGCAAAAACCTAACTACCCGCCATATTTTAACGCATCGCAGTGGCTTCCCTAACTGGCGTTCGCAATTGCCGGGCGGCAAGCTTGCTTTCCAGGCCGATCCGGGCAGCAAATACGGATACTCGGGCGAGGGCTTTGAATACCTGCGCCATGCTTTGGAGCGTAAGTTCCACCGCACCCTCGCCCAACTGGCCGACTCGATCATATTTAAACCGTTGGGAATGACCGACAGCCATTTAACCTGGAATGTGGCCGATGAATATCACTTTGCTTACCCCTTCGGCAAAAACGGCGAACAACTGCGACCCATAAAAAACGATGAAGCCAATGCTGCCGACCTGCTAAAAACTACCATACCCGACTATACCAGATTTATTGAATGGATGCTGCGTGGCGGAGGTATTAAACCGAAGCTGTTTAACGAAATGGCGAGCCACCAGGTGCAAACCAAGCCAGGCGTATACATGGGGCTGGGCTGGGCCATATACGACCCGATAGGCGGTAACGAGTACGCCCTATCGCACGGCGGGCATGACCCCGGCGTGCACACGATGAGCTTTATTTTTCCCAGATCAAAACGGGCGCTGATCATCTTTACCAATTCTGAAAATGGCATGCAACTTTACCCGGGGCTTATTGCCGGATATCTGGGCAAGCAAGGACAGGCTATTGTAGATATTGAGACGAAGAAATAGGCTTTATGCTATTTCTTATCGCTCCCGCATACGTCTCGCTGGTGGTTTTTCGTTTAGAATAAGTCAAAGAAAAACTAATCTCTAATCAACAAATCACTAATCAACTAACCTACTTCTTCCCCTGCGTATCAAACTTTACCACAAAATAAGTACATGGTGTAGTGCCCACATTACGGATACTGTGGGGAATATTGGAGGCCTGGAAAATGATGGAACCCTGGCCGGCGCGTTTAAACTGACCGTTTACCAGGCATTCTACATTACCTTCTTTAATGATGAGTATTTCCTCGTCTTGATGCTGGTGTGCGGCATGGGCCATTTCGCCGGGTTTTAGGGTAGTTATGTGGCATTCCAGGTTAGGCAGGGTTTTGGTTTCCGCGTCAAATACCGGTCGTACTTCGCCCACGGCGGTTTTGTTCACCTTCATATCGTTCCAGTCAAATACGCTTGAGCTCATGATAGGTTTTTGCGAATATGCGGCTATCATCGCCATAGGGATGCACATAATGGCAGCGGTTAAGGCCACAAAGGTAATTTCTCGTTTGGTCATTTTGGTAAGGGTTATTTGGTATTTAAAGATAGGTTTTTTTGGTAAGTATTGAGTAGCTAGTATCAAGTATCAAGTCGTTCAAACGCCCGCCACAACGTCATTGCGAACGCAGTGTAGCTATCCCCTTGAGAAAGGTAAACGCCAGATCGTCATATCGGGGATAACGACGTTCGTTCATCGTTATGACGTTCCGGGAAGGTTTGACGAAAAAAACAAAGGCCTCCCTCACGGGAAGCCTTTTTAAATTTTATAGTTCAATAATACCTATATGGTATAAGTTGTCCATTTTTCGTTGCTGGCGTTAGATGCTACTACGTTATCAATAAACGCCATGCCGCGTATACCTTCTTCTATCGAAGGGTAATCCAACCATTCCGGTTCAGGCTGTCTGCCTTCAATTTTTGCGCCAAGGGCCAGCACAAAGTTTTTATACAGGTTGGCAAATGCTTCCAGGTATCCTTCGGGGTGCCCACCCGGTGTGCGGCAGTTTGACGTGGCGCTTTTTGATAGCCTGTCGGTATAACCACCGCCTGCACGCAGGGTTTCGGCCGGTTTATCCAACCAACGCAGCGTTAAAGTATTAGGTTCCATTTGCGACCATTCTAAACCACCGTTTTCGCCGTATACCCGTATTTTAAGCGAGTTTTCTTCGCCGGCGGCTACCTGGCTGGCTATCAGGTTACCGGTAACATTTTGTTCAAACTGAAGCAAAACAGCACCATCATCATCAAGCATACGGCCATCAACCACCGTGGTAAGGGCGGCGTTTAGCGCGGTAATTTTTAAGCCCGATACGTACTCGGCCAAATGCGCTGCGTGGGTGCCTATATCGCCCATGCAACCGGCTTTGCCTGATTTTGATGGATCTGTACGCCATGATGCCTGCGCGTTACCTTCCCGCTCAGACAGACGGCTTAACCAGCCCTGTAAATACTCTACATATATCTTGCGTACTTTACCAAGCCTGCCGGCTTTGATGATCTCGCGGGCCTCTTTAACCAGCGGGTAACCTGCGTAGGTATGCGTAAGCAATAGCATCAGGCCGGTTTCGGCCAGTTTTTGCTTTAATTGTTTTGCCTCGTCAAGTGTAAAGGTGATGGGTTTTTCTATAACCACGTTAAAGCCGCAATCAAGGGCTTTCATAGCTGGCGCGAAGTGTGCAAAGTTTGGTGTAACGATGGTTACAAAATCAATACGCTCGTGTGCCGGGCGCTTTGCCTCGCTGTCAAGCATATCAATATACGATGTATAAATACGGTCGTCTGGCAGGAATAATGATTTCCCGCTGTCCTGGGCTACTTCAGGGTTTATGCTTAAAGCGCCGCAAACCAATTCAACTTGTCCGTCCATGTTTATGGCAAGCCGGTGTATAGCGCCGATGAAAGCGTCTTTACCCCCACCGATCATTCCCATACGAAGTTTTCTTTTGTTCATGTATTTATTTTTTTTTAATAAAAGTGCAAAATAAGATTTAGGCCGTCAAATTTTGACGGAAAGTATTGTGAAGAATATATCCAGTTAATAGTTTATCGCTATAATAACACACCCCTTCCACTTCACAGCCTTACGCGTCCCCTCTCAAGAGGGGAACTTTGTTGCCTCGCGGAGTTGCTTTAACACCGCGTTTAAGTGCAAAACAAAAGCCCCGATAAAACGAGGCTCTTGAATAATTTAAAGCCCCTCTCCTTTGGAGAGGGGTTGGGGAGAGGTCTATTCGTTTATCGCTTTCACACCCGGTAATACTTTACCTTCCATGTATTCCAGCAATGCGCCGCCACCTGTTGATACGTAGCTAACATCTTTTGTTAAACCGAATTTTGATACAGCTGCCGCAGAATCGCCACCACCAATTAGTGAGAACGCGCCGTTACGGGTTGCTTCTACTACGGCTTCGGCAATAGCTTTAGTGCCATGCAGGAACTTCTCCATTTCGAAAACACCCATCGGGCCATTCCAAAGGATAGTTTTTGATTCGGCTACGGTTTTGCTGAACAACGCAACAGTTTCAGGGCCGATGTCCAGACCCATCCAGTTATCAGGTATTTCGCCTGTTTTAGCTACGCCGGTATTGGCATTAGGGTTAAAATCGTCGGCTGTAATGTTATCTAAAGGCAATAACAGGTTAACGCCCTTGTCTTTTGCTTTTTGAACCAGATCAAGCGCCAATTGCAGTTTGTCCAGTTCAACCAGTGATGTACCAATGTTACCGCCGTTTGCTTTAGCGAAGGTATAAGCCATACCACCACCGATGATCAGGTTATCAACTTTATCCAGCAGTTTCTCGATCAGTTCGATCTTGTCAGACACTTTTGAACCACCCATAATAGCGGTGAAAGGTTTTTCGGCACCGTTCAATATTTTCTCGGCGTTAGCCAGTTCGGCAGCCATTACGTAGCCAAAGTATTTAGCATCAGGGAAAAACTCGGCAACTATAGCGGTTGAAGCGTGTGCACGGTGCGCGGTACCGAAAGCGTCGTTTACATAAACATCGCCAAGGGCAGCCAGTTTGCCTGCAAATTCTTTATCACCTTTTTCCTCTTCTTTATAAAAACGCAGGTTCTCTAACAATAACACTTCGCCTTTTTCAAGCTCTTTAGCTTTTTGGGTAGCTTCTTCGCCAATACAGTCATTAGCAAACTCTACCTGCTGACCTAACAGATCAGACAAATGCGGGATAACGTGTTTTAAAGAATCTTTCTCATTCGGACCATTTTTAGGGCGGCCCAGGTGCGACATCAGTATTACCATGCCACCATCATTCAGTATTTTCTTGATAGTTGGAACAGCCGCGGTTAGGCGGTTATCATCAGTAATATTGTTATTCTCGTCCAGCGGAACGTTAAAATCAACGCGAATTAGCGCCTTTTTACCCAAAAAATTGATTTGATCGATTGTTTTCATACTCATTGTTAGTAGTGTGAATTATTGAGGCGCCAAAATGGGTATTTTATTCCGAAAAACGGCCGATAAATGTTAAAAAGGTTTAAAATTTAGCGAAAACGTTACTGTATCTTAACATACATAACATAATGCGGGCCTATGCCGGGCACCTCAAATTCGGGCGATATGACTTCAAAACCCAGGCCCTTGTAAAACTTAACAGCCACCTTGCGGGCGTTGCACCACAGGTAAGCGGCCTTTTGGCCTTGCAGGTATACGATAGCGAAGTTTACCAGTTGGTTGCCTATGCCTTGTCCGCGATAGCCATCGGCAGTAGCCATGCCGCGCAGCTGATAGCCGGTGCCTTGAAATTCGCCATATTTTTCGGGGTGAAACGATGCTACACAAACCAGTTTACCTTTTATAAAGTATCCGAGATGAAAGTTGCCTTCCACATTATCTGTGGGGAAACGGCATTGGTCGTTAGTTAATTTGCCTTCGCGCAATACGGTATTGCGCAAGGGTAACAGTTCGTCAACAGTGATGAATTTTATCATTTATTGTTTAGGTATATTTTATCAACCACATCGGCCAAACGGCTTGAGTAGCCCATTTCATTGTCATACCAACCCACAACTTTTACCAGCCCTCCTACTATGCTGGTTAGCTGGGCGTCAAAGATGCAGCTGTGCGGATTATCCAGTATGTCTGAAGATACTATCGGATCTTCGGTATACTCTAAAATGCCTTTCAATTGGTTTTCAGCAGCTTTTTTAAAAGCCGCATTAATAACGCTAACTGTGGGTTGTTGTTTGAGGATGCAGGTAAAATCTGTCAACGAACCATTTAACACCGGCACGCGGATACCTGCCCCACCCAGTTTACCTTCCAGGTGTGGAAATATACTGGTGATGGCCTTGGCAGCACCCGTTGTGGTTGGGATGATGGATGCTGATGCGGCACGTGCACGGCGAAGATCTTTATGCGGGGTATCGTGCAAGCTTTGGTCGCCGGTCATGGAGTGTACGGTGGTAATGTAGCCGTCTATAATACCCCAGTTATCATCCAGTATCTTTACCATAGCGGCCACGTTGTTGGTGGTACATGATGCGTTGGATAGGATGGGCGAACTTAAGTCAACACTATCGTCATTAACTCCCAAAACCACCGTAGGTACGTCTTTATCTGTTGATGGCGCGGATATGATCACTTGCTTTGCGCCCGCTGTAAGATGTTTTTCGGCTCCTGTACGCGAGGTAAATTTACCTGTTGACTCAATAATAAGGTCGATGCTCAGCTCTTTCCAGGGAAGTGATCCGGGGTCTTTTTCGGCCAGTACTTTTATTTGTTTTTTGTTGATATAGAGGTTATCTGCATCAAATGTAACACCGCCTTTAAAACCGCGGTGCACCGAATCATACTTAAATAAATGGGCAAGGGTTTGAGTATCCGTCAGGTCATTTATAGCCACTACCTCAATGCCGGGTTTTGCTAAAATGTTACGAAGAAATATGCGGCCTATGCGTCCGAAACCGTTAATGGCTATTCTCATTGTTTTCGGGTTGATGTGGATGCAAAGCTAACCAAAATACTAAAGCACCAATAAATTACGTCAAAAACAGACATTAAGATTAAGAAATGGTGAGGTACTAAGGCGGGGGGCTAAACGATCAAATTACGAAGCGCGTAGCACTCTCGTTCTTTTGAACGGATGAAAAAGGTTACCATCCAATTACACAACATCGATAGTGCAAATATGATAAAGATAAGGGCAAAGTTACCCAGGTTTCTGAATAGCAAAGCTAACCCTATTGAAATAATATTTATACCCAACAATATAAAAGTAGTTTGCAGATGATTAAAACCCAACCTTAGCATGCGGTGGTGAATGTGGTTTCTATCGGCCGTAAAAGGCGATATGCCGTTAATGATACGTAAAAAGAATACGCGTACAGTATCAAATATGGGCCCTATTAATATAGCTACAGTAATGGCTGGCGCCGAGTAGATCTGCGGATCGCCGGCTGAAGTAAACTTATTCAGTTCGATTAATTTAATGGCCATCACAACAGATATTAAACCAATAAACAACGAACCAGTATCGCCCATAAAAATTTTTGCCGGGGTAATGTTGTACCTCAGAAAGCCCCCTATAGCACCTACCATTATCAATGAAATAGCGGCCAGTTCGTACTGGTTAATATAAGCAAACAGTATGGCAAAAACCGTATTTACCAACATACCCGTGGTAGCTGCCAGGCCGTCAATACCGTCAATTAAGTTAAAGGCGTTTATCACCATAATAATTACAAGTACCGATAGCATACAGCTTATAACAAAAGGCAGTTCATATAAACCAAAAATTCCGTACATACTGGTTAGCCTGATATTACCCGGTAGTACCAGTATCAAGGCCACTATGGATTGAATAAAGAATTTGGTACTTGAGTTTACGCCCGAAAGATCATCTTTTAAACCCATTATAAACAATATCATACTGGCGGTAAGCAAGTAGCCAACAGGGAATGCCCTGTCTATCATGCTAAATATCAATGCCGTTATGGTAAAGCTTACAAAAATAGCTACGCCGCCTAAACGGGGTATGCCATGGTCATGCTGTTTGCGGAAATGGCCTATATCGTCATATAAATGACGGGCACGTGCAACATGCAGGATTGATGGAATAGCCGCCCACGATAAAAGCGCCGCAAATGCAACAATGCCCAGGTGGTAGGCAATATTGTTACTGTGCAGCAGCTCCATCATATAATTAACAGTAAGCGGTACTAACATAATTATTAAGCAAATCTATCAAGTGGTTAAAAGTAACTGGTCTATAGTTACCAACATCTCAACATTTTATTAATTTTCTATTTAATATACTGACCGACCTTTCTAACCGGTTTAAAAATTACACACAATAGGGGAAAAAAAACCCCATTATTCCCCATTGCCTTATAGTCAAACCGCCAGGCATTTAGGCGGTTAAGGTACGACTTATTACTCACTCCTCCCGTGTTCATTTTAACCATTGTTTTATTTAAGTAACATGCAGTTAATTTATTTGCATGTAAAAACCTTAGCATTAACTCATAATCGGCAGCTGTGCCGTATTTTAAGTTGTATGAACCCAGTTTGTCAAATAACACTCTTTTACAGTAAAAAGTAGGGTGTGGGGGCATCCATCCCCAGTTAAACATGCCGTGGCTGTATGCTCCCGACCTCCATTTACGTACAGTATCTAAATTTGGTTTTATATATACCAAATCTCCATACAGTACGTCGGCATTGCTGTCGGTAAAAGCCTGTGCCACACTACTAAGTATATCATCGGCCGCAAAAACATCATCGGCATTAAGTATACCTACCACATCACCAGTTGCAAATTTGATGCCTTTGTTCATTGCGTCATATATACCATCGTCGGGCTCGGACGCGAAAACATGTACATACTGTTGGTAACCTTGAATAATTGGTACAGTATTATCTGTAGAGTTGCCGTCTATAATAATATATTCAACGTTTTGATAAGTTTGGGCTATAACCGACTCAATACAACGTTTAATTGTATTTTGGGCATTATAGGTAACTGTAATTAATGATATTTTTAAAGCCTGCACTCTGAAAAAAATAAGCGTAGTGTAACTACAATTGCGTAATTTTGGGGTTAATGCACATTATATTGTAAAATAAACAAGCAGAACTATACTGTGAATATGCGCCACCTTATTTTTTTTTATTTGCTTTTAGGGCTGCTTTTTGCCTCGTGCTCCTATAAACAAGACCAGATACTTTTTGAGCAAAAAAGGATTGCTGCCGACACGCTACCGCAAAAAAACTACGCAAATATAGCTAATTATCGCATCCAGCCGCAGGATATACTACAAATCAGGAACATACAGAACGACAAGACCCTGATTGATCTTACAGCCGCGGCAGGCAGCAGCATGACGGCATCATTTGCAACACAGCCTACCAATTACACGGTAGAAGATGACGGCACTATTGCTTTGACAGGCATAGGCAGGTTACGTGTTGCGGGCTTAACGCGGGGCGAAGTTACCACATACCTGGAAAAACTATACAGCAAAGACTATTTAAAGAACCCAATATTTGAAGTTAAAATAGTTAACCTAAAGGTTACATTCTTAGGCGAGGTAAGGTCGCCGGGGAATTACGTATTGGTTAAAGACAAAACCACGCTGGTGCAATTGCTTGGTGAAGCGGGCGGCTTTACAGACAGGGCAAATGAGAAGAATGTTAAAATTATACGTGGCGACAAAACTAACCCTACGGTTATTGAGATAGATATGAGTGATATCAGATCGCTGGCCGACCCCAGAACCATTATTCAGAGTGACGATATTGTATACGTATCGCAAAATAAAAGAGCTATACGATCTGAAAAGGTTACTACCTTTTCGACAATTATACAGCCTGCACTTATAGTGTTTAATACTGCACTTATTATATTTACGCTTGCCCGCCGATAATGGAAGAAATAAATAGAACAGAGCAGAAGTTACCTAACCAGGAAATAGACTATTTTAAGATACTTAAAATACTTACAAGCCGCTGGTATTGGATAGCGGGCTCAGTTTTAGTTTGTATGATAGCCGCACATTTGTATTTATGGTACACGCCTAAAATATATGCTACCGGCGCTACCATGAAGTTTGATGAAAAGCGATCGGAAATATCTGAACTGGCAAGTGTTATCACCAGTTCTGAGAAAGGTCCATCACGTATACAGGGCGAACTTTTTGTGATACAGAGTAAAAACCTGGTGTTACGCGCTATAAAAAACCTGGATTACCGCGTTAGCTTTTATGTGGAAGGGCGTGTTAGAACAAGCGAGATCTATCCGCACAAGCCGCTTACCATAAACATTATAAAGTTTGACAGTCTTAGCTACTATTCAGACCTGATAACATTTAAGCCTGTAGATAAAAACTCATTTAACCTAAGCTACAAGGCAGGCGATAAAACGCTAAAAAAAGATTATCAGTACAATACAGCCGTTAATATTGGCAACACAGCGTTCACCATAAGTTATCCGGGCGAGATCAGCGCAAACGCGGTTTTCCTTTTTCGCTTTAATACGCCCGAAACTTTCCTGGGCAGAGCCTTAGGCGGTTTGCGTACCAGCGAGGTGGCCAAAAACTCAAACATTATTAATTTATCGGTAACAGATTCGAATCCCGAATTCGCGGCTGATATTTTAAACTCAATAATGAAGGAGTACCTGGTTTATGATCGTGAGCACAGAACCGAATCGGCTACGCAAATGATTAATTTTATTGATAAGCAACTGGATACTTTAACCGGCAAAGTACGCGGATCTGAAAATTCAATCGCCAGTTTTAAACAAAGCTCTAAAATGATAGACCTGGGGTCGCTTTCACAAGCGGCTCTTACTAAAGCCACCGAGATCGAATCATCGCGTTCCCTTCTTAAAATTCAGCTGGAGGCTACAGATCTGTTGAAACAACAGATAGACCGCGAAAAAAACAACGTTAACGTTAATTTTAATTACGAAGGCGCCGTTGATCCTATGCTTGCCAGCCTTGTTACAAGTTTAAATAACTTAATAAACGAACGTAGTGCATTACTAGGCATTTATAATGCTAATTCGCCCCAGATTGCCGAAATTAACCGTCGGATATTACAGGTAAAAAATGAAGCTTATGATAATATAAGCGCTACCCGGAATCGTGTACAAAAAAGCCTCAATGACTTAAGTAAGCAACTCGTACAGGCCGATCAAAAAATTGCAAGCCTGCCGGTTGCCGAGCGCAGTTTAGCTGGCTTGAACCGTGATTTCGAGGTAAACGAAAAAGTATATTCTTTCCTGTCCGAGAAAAAACTAGAGGCACAAATAAGCAGGTCGGCAATTTTAACGGGGGCTAGTATAATCGAACCCGCACACCCCAATTTTGGGCCGGTATCGCCTAATGAGGCTGATATTAAAAGAAAAGCCCTATTGCTGGGTATTGCGCTTGGCCTGGCGGCTATTGTGTTGATCAGGATACTAAATCCGTTTATCTATGATAAGGAAACAATTGAGAGCCTTACCACCATACCAATCATTGGCGTAATACGCAAATTCCCTTATAAAATTGACGAAAACAGCACGCAGATACTGGCTTTAAGTAAACCCCGGTCCATCTTTGCCGAATCGGTACGATCTGTACGTACCAACTTAAATTTCCTTGCTTCTGAAAAACATAGCAAAGTTATCTGCATCACATCAGAAGTTGCCGGCGAGGGTAAATCATTTGTGGCGGTAAACCTGTCAAGTACCATCTCGCTAATTGATAAAAAGGTGGTTATTATAGCGGCCGACCTTCGTCGTTCAAAACTGCATAAAACTTTTCAGTTACCTAACGATATAGGCCTTAGTAATTACCTGGCTCATCAAAACTCAATTGACGACATTATTATTCATACCGATCAGGATAATCTTGATTTTATTCCATCAGGCCCCGTACCACCTAACCCTTCAGAATTACTACACTCGGAACGTATGGTAAATTTGCTTAACGAATTAAAGGGCAGGTATGATATTGTCATGGTCGATACGGCGCCTGTTGGCTTAGTTTCAGACGCTATACCGCTGATCAGGATAAGCGATATTAACGTATTTGTTATACGATCAGGCAAGTCAAAATATTACTCGGCAACAATACCTCAACGTATAGCGCAGGAATATCATTTAGATAACAGTGTGATTATACTGAATGCATTTGAGGAAGATATCTTGCACTCGCGTTATTACACCACCAAGTTTACCGGTGGAAATTACAATACCAAATATTACTATTATTCTGATTACTCGGGTTATGAAAGCTCGGGTTATTATGTAGATCAGGATGAAAAAAAATGGTGGGATATAACACGTTGGTTCAAATAATATTATAAGCTGAAATGTCATTATTATTGAATACCGACACTAAGAAGTGGTATCCGGTTTATACACAGCCCCGGGCCGAAAAAAAAGCATACGAGGCTTTGATAAATAAGGGCCTTGACGCTTACCTGCCATTAAACCGCCAACTTAAACAGTGGAGCGACCGTAAAAAATGGGTGGAAGAACCATTTATCAAATCATACTTATTTGTAAATATTAACGAGCAGCAGCAAACCGAGGTGTTGATGACCAGGGGTATATCCCGTTTTCTCTATTTCTCGAACCAGATAACGTCAATGCCCGACAGGCAAATAGCCGATTTGAAGTTATTAATGGCCAGCCCTTATGAATTACAAATAACCGAAGAAAACTTACAAGCCGGCGAAAAGGTTATCATTAAGGCAGGAACCTTAAAAGGCATGATCGGCGAAATGATATCATACAGGTCGCAAAAACAATTGGTTTTAAGGCTTGATAATTTAGGCTGCTCTATTATTGTAAACGTTGCAGCAGCATTAATAGAAAGATTTTAACGATATATTTATCAATGGCGCTTTAGCGCCGACACCACATAGCATCAGTAAATAAAACAACTGATAATTAATAAGTTACAATTAAAAATGTGACTTACGGGGCGAAGCTATGAACAGACCACAAAATGTGCCGGATAGCAGGTATAATATCTGATAAACTAAGCCAAAACGAGCGCTACAACAAGGTTAGCGCCATGTGTAAGGCATTGCAGCATGGCGGCCCCGACGATGAAGGCATCCAGGCGTTTACAGAGGTCAGTATGGTCTTAGGCCATCGAAGGCTCTCTATTATAGATTTGAGTAAAAACGGACGTCAGCCTATGGCCGATGTAAACAACCGGGCCTGGATAAGTTTTAATGGCGAGATCTATAACTACCTCGAGTTAAAAGTTGAACTGACTGCAAAAGGCGCACAGTTTAGATCAAACACCGATACGGAGGTAATTGTACAGGCATACTTACATTGGGGCACACAAGGCTTTGCCAGGTTACGCGGCATGTTTGCTTTTGCGCTTTATGATACTGAAAGAGCGATAACCTATTTAGTACGAGACTCTTCGGGAGTTAAACCCTTATATTATTTCATCAATGACAGCGAACTAAGCTTCGCATCAGAGGTAAAGGCTTTAAAACAAGCCGGGGTAGCTACCGAAGCTAACAAAAACTGGCTTATTAAATTCCTGGCCTACGGCCATGTGCCCGAACCCGAAACCAACTTAAAAAATGCATTTAACCTGCCTAAAGGACATTTTCTTTGCTGGGACCACAACACCAAATCATATAATATAACTTCTTATCAAATAAATGCTTCAGCCAATAAAATAAACAACATTGAAGAGGCAAGGCAGTTAGTATTTACAAATTTAAAAGCCGCTATAAAACGCCAGCTAATAGCCGATGCGCCAATCGGTGTATTTTTAAGCGGGGGTATTGATTCAAGCCTTATTACACTGTTGGCCAACGAAGAAAAGCATGATCAGTTAAAAACGGTGTCGTTGTTTTTTAATGAAAAGCAATATGATGAGCATGCTTACCAGGAGTTAGTGGCTGATAAAATTAATGGCGAAAAATTTAATCACCTGGTTAAGCAAGCCGACTTTGAGCAATTTTTCCCGGAAATATTGAATGCAATGGATATGCCTACTACAGATGGCGTTAATAGTTGGTTTATTAGCAAATATGCGCATCAGGATGGATTAAAGGCAGTACTATCTGGCATAGGCGGCGATGAGCTTTTTGGTGGTTATCCATCATTTAACCGGATAAAATATATCAGCCACCTGCGTAAAATACCAACGTCGTTTTTAAAGTCGGTAGTAAATTTTGCTTCAGATCGTTACAAAAAAATAGCCTACCTAACCTATAAACATCCAGTTGCCGACTACCTTTTTTTACGCGGTTTATTCACTCCAATTGATATTGCAGCAATACTTAGCTGCAGCGAGCAAGAAGTATGTAGTGTTTTGTTTTCAGAAAACATTACGTCAAATTTCAGAGCCTATAACCCGGAGCAGGCTGCCTGGTTTGAAACCAATTTATATATGCAAAATCAGCTTTTGCGCGATACTGACGTAATGAGCATGGCGCATGGCCTTGAGGTACGGGTACCACTTTTGGATGAGGATTTTCAAAATATAGTAAACCGTATATCGCCCCAAATAAGGTTTGATAAACGCGTAAGTAAAAAATTACTTATTGACAGTTTTAAAGATATTTTACCGGCCGATGTTTGGAATAGAAAAAAAATGGGCTTCAGCTTCCCGTTGCAGGACTGGATGCGTGTTAACGAAGATATGACCGATGAAAACCGATACAGTGGATATAGCAGGCAAATCATCAAAAAATTTAATAACAACGAAGTGCATTGGTCAAAAGCCTTTGCACTTTACCAGGTAAATCGCCATGCCTAAAAACATACTGCTTTTAAGTTTACAAACATTTAGCACCACAGGCGGCATACAAAAAATGACCCGTACGCTTGCACATGCACTTAATGAAGTGGCGGCGCGCAATAACTGGGGATTTAAACTATGGTCGCTGTACGATAATAGTAATGATCTGATCCCTCAATATCTATCAGCCAAAAAATTTAAAGGCTTTACTATTAAGCGTGGCAAATTCATACTTGAATCATTAAAGCAGGTACCCAACACGGATGTTATAGTTATAACCCATGTAAATATGGCTATAATTGGTGTGTTGGCTAAAGCCATTAATCCAAAGTGCCGGGTTTGGCTTATAGCCCATGGTATTGAGGTGTGGCGGCCGCTATCGTACTTCAAAAAAAAGCTGCTTAATAGTTGTGATAAAATTGCTTGCGTAAGCACTTTTACCAAACATGAGATTGCCCGCTGGCACCCTATAGATACTAATAGGTGCGAAGTATTGAACAATGCCATAGACCCGTTTATGAAGTTGCCTGTCGACTTTAAAAAACCCGCGCATATACTGGAGCGGTACGGATTAAAATCCGACGACCTGGTGCTCTTTACCTTAACACGCCTTGCGGCTACCGAGCAATATAAAGGTTATGAGCAGGTGATCAAGATACTGGATAAATTAAAAGTTAAGTTTCCGCATATCAAGTACGTGCTATCGGGTAAACACGATCGTGTAGAAGAAGCACGTATAAAAGACATGATCAACAAACACGGCGTTGAACAACAGGTTGTGTTAACAGGTTATATTGAAGAAGATGAGCTAACCGAGCATTTTTTAATGGCTGATGCCTTTGTGTTACCAAGTATTAAAGAAGGCTTCGGGATAGTGTTTATAGAAGCCATAGCATGCGGTTTGCCTGTAATTTGCGGCAATGTTGATGGTAGTTTAGATGCTATCAGGAACGGAGAGTTGGGTAAGGCCGTTGACCCGGATAACCTGGTAGAACTTGAAGACGCAATAACATCAGCTTTACAAAATCCGCCATCAACAGATTTGCGTAAGCATTTGCAGGAACGATGCCTGCACTATTTTAATGAGGTCGATTATATTAACAAACTAGAAAATATGCTAAGAAATGAACCAACCAACTAAAGAAGATTGGGATATTGAGATTAGCGCTAAAGCAGGTTTGTTTAACCTTAAACTGCGCGATGTTTGGCATTACCGCGATCTGCTGGTATTGCTGGTGCGCCGCGATTTTGTATCGTTTTATAAGCAAACTATACTTGGCCCGCTGTGGTTCTTTATTCAGCCTTTGTTTACTACGGTAATTTATACCTTTATTTTCGGCAACCTGGCCAATATATCAACTGATGGTTTACCACAACCGCTTTTCTATATGGCCGGCATTACCGCCTGGAACTATTTTGCCGATTGTTTAACCAAAACGTCATCTGTTTTTACAACCAACGCTGGCTTATTTGGCAAAGTTTATTTCCCAAGGCTTATCGTTCCGTTAAGCATAGTGGTGTCAAACCTTATTCGCTTTGGCGTACAAATGCTTTTGTTTTTGGTAATTATGGGCGTTTACCTGGTTAAGGGCACTCCTGTTAATCCCAATAGTTATTTATTGTTGTTTCCGTTCTTATTATCGTTGATGGCAATGCTTGGCCTGGGATTGGGAATGATCATTTCGGCAATGACCACTAAATATCGTGACCTAAGCTTCCTGGTAACCTTCGGCATTCAGTTAATGATGTATTTAACTACTGTAGTTTATCCTCTATCGGTGGTAAAACAAAAATACCCCAAGTATCAATGGTTGGTTGAGTTTAACCCCATGACACCTATAATTGAAGCATTCAGGTATGGTTTTCTAGGTCAGGGTACGTTTACATTTACATCATTGGCAGTTACTACTGTTACCACCTTTATTATTTTATTAGCGGGTATACTGGTATTTAACCGGGTTGAACGCACATTTATAGATACTGTTTAATGCCTGTTGCTATAAAAGTAGAAGACCTGTCAAAAGCCTATCAACTGGGCGAAATTGGCACGGGCACACTTTCAAAAGATCTGGAACGTTTTTGGGCAAAATTGCGCGGCAAAGATGATCCCTACTTAAAGATCGGCGAAGCCAACGACAGATCTGTAAAAGGCGACAGCGATGTAGTCTGGAGCTTAAAAGACCTCGATTTTGAAATTGAACAAGGCGATGCTGTTGGCGTAATTGGTCGAAACGGCGCAGGCAAAAGTACATTGCTAAAGATATTGAGCAGGGTTACCGCCCCTACCACCGGATATGTCAAAGTAAAGGGCCGCATAGCCAGTTTGCTTGAAGTCGGCACCGGGTTTCATCCTGATCTGACAGGCCGCGAAAATATATACCTTAACGGTGCCATTTTAGGCATGCGCAAGGCCGAAATTAAACGCAAGTTTGACGAGATAGTAGCATTTTCGGGGGTTGAACGCTATGTTGATACGCCTGTAAAAAGATACTCGTCGGGCATGTATGTACGCCTGGCGTTTGCTGTTGCAGCTCATTTGGAGTCTGAAATATTAATAGTAGATGAAGTTCTAGCCGTGGGCGATGTTGAATTTCAGAAAAAATGTCTTGGCAAAATGAGCGATGTAAGTAAAGGCGAAGGACGCACCGTGTTATTTGTAAGCCACAACATGACGACTATTAGTTCGCTCTGCCAAAAAAGCATTTTATTGAATAATGGGAGCCTTTTAGAATATAACGATACCAATACGGTTATCAGCAGGTATCATAAAAGTGTTGTAAGCACCAGCCTGTTAAGTATTGCCAGTCGTACAGACCGCTCAGGCAACGGTGCAGCAAAGATCATGGCATTTGATATAAATGATCAGCCTTCTGATGGGAGTATCGGCAATAAAGAAACCTTGCAGTTTACGCTAAACTATGTATCGGACAAACAGGAGTTTTTTGGTAAAGTACTGATTGGTATTTACAACGAATTGGGAGCGCCCGTAATATTTTTTGACAGCGATACCATCACTGATATGCCATCAAAATATCCTGGCAACGGTACCTTAACTATTAATTTGACCAATGGCTTTGCGCTAACATCAGGCACTTTTAGTGTAAACATAGCCTTGTTTGTTGATACCGAAATGGCAGATTACATGCAAAATGCATACACCTTTAACATTATTGATGATGACTTTTTGGGTAGCGGAAAGCTTCCGGTGGGTCAATACATGTTTATCCCCCAACAAAGCTGGGCTATTAAAAGTAGTATATGATCATACCTGAGCACGAAATACAATATTCAGACTACTCCATACTTGATTCATTTGGTCGGGTATTTTTTTGGGAGGGTGGCGTATACCGTGGGTTAACAGATGATGGAATTACTGAACTAGAAGCACTGACAAAAACAGGTTTACTAACTGAGCTGGAAGAAAAGCAACTGATACCCACAACTGTAATTACCGACCACAGCACGAAGCATTTTAAAACGGTATTGCAGCATGATAAAATAAGCCCTACCAGTTTTGTATATGAGTGGCCTTTTGACATGATAAAAGCCGCAGGTTTTTGTATTCTGGATATTAATATCATAGCGGCTAAATACAACTATCAAACTGTTGACGCACACCCTTATAATATTTTATTTAAAGGCTGTCAACCCGTTTTTATAGATCTGGGAAGTTTAAAACCGATCAAACATCCTGATCAATGGGACGCGCTGGAAGAATTTTATGGTTATTTTAAATATCCTTTGGATATATGGAACCGTGCAGGCTACAAAATGGCCAAGTTGCTATATGACAGCGATCTGGCTTGTATCAGTACTACCGAATACAACAATCTGGTAGCGATACCTCAGCAATCCAGGCAATCAAAAGCTCAGCATTTGTTGAAACGCGCAAAAAACAAAATCTACAGGCCTACCATAAAACATGCATCATTAGCTGATAAACTGCAACAATGCAAAACCGAGCTAGACGGCTTACATCGTAGTAACATAAAAACGCAATGGGGTGATTATCATAACCATTATATCGCCAATGACGAGTTCACGATATCTGACAGGTTTAAACATATACTGCAGAAGCTAAATGAACTTAACATAGAAACAATTACAGAACTTGCCGGCAACTGGGGTTTGTTATCCCATTTAATTTTAGATAACACCGAGGTTAAACACATTATCTGTACTGACTACGATGAAAACGCGGCGAATAAAATGTTTAATCATTTTGCAAACTCCAAGCACGCGGACAGGCTTTCGCCGGCGTTGGTGGATTTTATAAAACCTATAGAACTAAGTAATGCCGGCCGACCTGCTATGCGGTTTCGCAGTCAGGCCGTATTAGCATTGGCTGTGACACATCATCTGATACTTAGCTACAAGTATGATGTTGATGTAATTTTCAAAAAAATATCCGAGTTTACTGATGAATACGCTTTTGTTGAGTTTATGCCTTTAGGATTATGGAATGGCGCAGAGGCCCCTCCTATTCCTGGTTTTTATAAACAAGCTTGGTTTACCCGGCATTTCGAAAATTACTTTTCGATAATTGCAGTTACGCCGATTGAAGAAAACAGGATATTATATATTGGTAAAAAGATATAGGCGTACACGCCTATAAACCAGGTAAACTTAAATATGGCCCAACTAATAGACCTTGTAACCCATACAGACAAACGCGGCAACTTAACGGTAATTGAAAAAGTAATACCGTTTGATATAAAGCGTGTGTTTTACATTTACGGTGTCGACGAATCGGTACGTGGTGGCCATAGGCACGTAAACACATTCCAGGCAGCAATCTGTATACAGGGAAGCTGTACCATTTACAACAACAATAAACTGATTGAGGAAGAGTTTGTATTAGATAAACCTTCAAAATGCCTCATTTTAAACCCTGAGGACTGGCATAGAATGTACAATTTTAGCCATGATGCCATACTAATGGTACTGGCTTCGACAACGTTTGATCCAAAGGACTACATATACCAGCCGTATGATTGAATATGAATCGTTAGCTAAGGTTAACGCTTATTTTAAGAGCGCTTATGAGGAGGCCTATAATGAGGTAATGCAATCAGGCTGGTATGTTTTGGGCAGTCAGGTGGCCAATTTTGAGCAAGAGTTTGCTGCTTATTGCGGCACCAAATATTGTATAGGTGTAGCGTCAGGCCTTGATGCAATTATGCTATCACTTAAAGCTTTTGATTTTGCAAAGGGTAGCGAAATAATAGTGCCATCAAATGCTTACATAGCATGTATATTGGGTGTTATCAATGCGGGGCTTAATCCTGTAATGGTTGAGCCTGATACAAACACATACAATATTGATCCCGCTAAAATTGAATTGGCCATAACACCAAAAACCAAAGCCATTTTAGCCGTTCATTTGTATGGTAAAATGTGCGACATGACTGCTATTACCAGTCTTGCTCAACGATATAACTTGAAAGTGGTTGAAGATTGCGCGCAAGCGCACGGCGCTATACACGATAATAAAAAGGCCGGTAGTTGGGGAAACACGGGGGCTTTTAGCTTTTACCCAACAAAAAACCTGGGGGCTATTGGTGATGGTGGCGCCATAACTACTGATAACGAAGACCTTGCTAAAAAGCTAATAAGCCTGCGTAACTATGGTTCAAGTCAAAAATATCATAACGATTATATCGGCTTTAATTCTCGCCTTGATGAATTACAGGCGGCATTTTTACGAAAAAAATTACCAAAGCTGGACGATATAAACACGCACAAAAATAAATTGGCCCAAATATATTTTAACATTTTAAGCGACAGATTTTTAAAACCAAGTATTCAAAGCAATAATCAGGACGTTTTCCATATTTATAACATAAGATGTGACCGACGCGATGAGTTAAAAAAGTTTCTTGCAGAGAAGCATATTATGACAGAAATACATTATCCAATCCCTCCCCACCAACAAATCGGTTATCGTTATTTATTTCCTAATCAACACTTTCCGATATCTGAAGAAATACATCAAACAACGTTGAGCCTTCCTATTTCCTTTTTTCATACTAAGGAGCAGATTGAGTACGTAGCTAATACTATTAATGACTTTAATTGACTTAAATGCGGTCGCTTAAGCGAATAATTAACCTTCTTATTCCGCCTATTTTTCCGGCAATTGCACGGCGCTTTCAGAAAAAAGAAAGGCCGCGCAGCATGTGGTCTGGCAATTATAACTCCTGGCAAGAAGTATTAAATGGAAGGACGGGATATAATGACAATGTTATTTTAGAAAAAAGTGCTGCTGCTTTAACTAAAGTAAAAAATGGAGAAGCTGTTTATGAGCGCGATAGCGTTATTTTCGACAATAAACAATACAGCTGGCCATTACTAACCGCATTACAAAATATAGCTCTCGAAAATGAAAACTTATGCGTACTGGACTTTGGTGGGAGCCTTGGCAGTACCTACTATCAAAATATAGAATTTTTAAAGCCAATAAAAAACCTTATCTGGTGTATTATTGAACAGGACAACTTTGTACAGTGCGGCAAAAATAGCTTTGAAGATGACAGGCTTAAATTTTATTATACCATTAATGAGTGCATACAAGAGCAAAAGCCTAATGTAATATTGTTAAGTGGTGTTTTACAGTATTTAGAAAAGCCCTACACTATTCTGAACGAAATCGTGGATTTTAACATTTCTAACATTTTGATAGATCGCACATCATTTATTGCTGCCGAACATGACATTTTAACTATTCAACGTGTTCCGGCAGAAATATATGAGGCCAGTTACCCTTGCTGGTTTTTCAACGAAGCTAATTTATTAGCCAATTTAAAACCCTATAAAAAGCTTTATGAGTTTAGCAGCTTTGCCGAAACAGACAGCTGGACCGAAGATGGCAAGCGTCTGTACTGGAAAGGTTTTTATTTAAAGCGCGCTTAGTTTGCAATACTTCGCAACTTACTTCGATATAAACTATCTGTCAAGAGGATTGGCATTATTATCGTCGCTGGTCAATGTATCATCCTCCTCTTTTAAACTGTTTATTTTGGTGTTGGATGATGATGCCGGTGCCTACTTCAATAGGCTTGATCATCAAAATGTAGAAGTAATAACATTAAAAGATATTGAAGAGTATTTTCCTGAGCTATTACAGGCCAAAAACAATCGGTCTAAAGTAGAATACTACTTTACCTTGAGTCCCTATTTACCATTATACATACTGAGCAAATTCCCCAGTATAGATCGTATCACTACAATGGATGCTGATCTGTATTTCTTTAGCGATCCGATAACAATACTAAACCATTACAAAGGCGCATCTATATTAGTTACGCCACATAATTTTAGCGATCTGATCATAGCGTTAGAAAAATACGGTAAGAACAATGTAAGCTTTCAAAGCTTTAAAAATGACAGCAATGCCATTGCTTGTTTAAATGACTGGCGGGAGAAATGCCTTGAATGGTGTTACGATTATTACGACGAAGTAAACCAACGATTTGCCGACCAAAAGTATTTAGATACCTGGAAAACAGATTTTAACAACGTTGAGGAAATAACTATTCCGGGCGCAGGTTTAGCGCCATGGAATATTGACAAATACACCTATGAGGTTCATTCAGGAAACGTATTGGTTGATAAACATCCGCTTATTTATTTCCACTTTCATCACCTACGGGTTTTCAACTACAATTTTGCTTTTAACGGTTTGGAGTATTATGGCGTAAATCCTAATAAAAAGGCAATAAAACTTATTTACCATACCTACTTAAAAAGTTTACGGAAAGCTGCAGCAGGGTTAGTTAATAACGAGAATAACATCCTCCGGAATAAAAACGTACTTACCAGTGGGTTTAAGGAAAAACTAAAAAGCGCGGATGGTTATTGGTTATTCACCTCTTGGTCTATCAGTCACATAAACCCCAATCGTTTGTATAGACGATTAAAATCAAAGTTGAAATTATAAGACCATGCTGATAACCGTTATAACTGTTAATTACAATGATAAGCAGGGTTTAAATACAACTATTAAGTCGGTTATAGATCAAACCTATAAACACATTGAATACATTGTTATTGATGGTGGCAGTACAGACGGATCAGTAGACGTTATCGAAGAAAACAGCGCCGGCATTACCTATTGGATATCTGAAAAAGACAGTGGCGTTTACGACGCCATGAATAAAGCGATTTTAAGATCAACCGGCGAGTATGTAATATTTTTAAATTCAGGCGATTATTTTTATAGTGATACCAGTATTGGATTATTTATTAAAAGTGGCTTAAATGCCGAAATTGTATACGGCGATACGGAGTGTGTATATAAAAGCAAAAGGTGGATACAAAACAATCCGGCGCAGTTAAACTTCTCTTTTTTTGCCGGTAATACTCTATCTCACCAATCTACCTTTATAAAGAAAACTGTTTTTGACAGGCTTGGGCTTTATCGCACAGACGTGAAATTCGTCTCCGACTGGATATTTTTTACAGAAGCAATTTGCCTTCATCAGGTGAGTCATAAATATTTACGGGAAGTAATATCATCTTATAACTTTTATGGTATGAGTTCGCTTCCCGAAAATTATGATCAGATAGTTGCCGAAAAGAACAACTACCTGGAAAACAAGTTCGGGCTGTTTATAAATGATTATCGCGAACTGATGACGCTAAGGCAAAAAATTGCCAACCTGAAAAATTCGCGCTTGCGACGATATCTCGCCAGGTTTTTTAAACAACTTGAATTATAGATCCTGAATTTTGATCATAGTTAAACTTCAAGGCGGCTTAGGTAATCAGTTATTTCAATATGCATTCGGCTTGGCCATATCAACCAGACTTCAAACGCAATTATTGTTTGATACATCTTTTTTTGATGGCCATTCGGGCCTAACTCCTCGCACACTCGAACTGGATAAAATAGTTGGCAACACCTTAAACATCGCCACCAAAAAACAAATAGAACTAACTACCAGGCACAGTATTATAAGGAAACTGCTGTACAAACCTACTTACTTTAAAGAACGGTCGCTACGCTTTGACGAAAATGTGTTTTCAGTTAAATCGCCGGCCTATTTTGAAGGCTTTTGGCAAAGTGAAAAATATTTTAAACAAATTGAGGATGACCTGTATACAAACTGTTTACAGTACGGAGTGCTGAATAAACAATCACACGAGATCGAATACGCGAACCCCTCAAAAACATCCGTCAGTGTACATGTAAGACGAGGCGACTACGTAAACTCAAAAACTACCAATGAGATACACGGTACGTGCAGCATAGCCTATTATCAAAATGCCATTAACACGATGAAGCAAAAAGTTGAGGCCCCTCACTTCTACTTTTTTTCTGACGATACGGATTGGGTTGAACAACACCTTTTGCCCTTAACAGCTAATGCAACGTTGGTTAACCATAATAAAGGCGATGATAGCTGGCAGGATATGATATTAATGAAAGAATGCCAGCATAATATAATAGCTAATAGCAGCTTTAGCTGGTGGGGCGCGTGGTTAAATAACAACGATGAAAAAATTGTTATTGCCCCACAAAAATGGTTCAAAAATGGGAATGACTATTTTGACGAAGCTGACATTGTCCCTGCAAGTTGGATAAGAATTGCAAATGACTGAGCCGCTGATATCCATAATTATGCCGACCTATAATGCCGAACGGTATATAGCAGAATCTATAACATCAGTAATTGCTCAAACTTACGCCAACTGGGAACTCATTATTGTAAATGATGGATCAACAGATGGTACAGAAACTATTGTTGACCAATACGCATCAACCGATGACCGTATTAAGATTATTAATCAACCCAACCAAAAACTTAGCGCGGCCCGCAATACTGGCATTGCAGCCGCGGCCGGCGAATGGGTTGCATTTTTAGATGCGGATGATATATGGTTGCCTGAAAAACTGGCTTTGCAGTTACGGGTTATCAATACCCATACTAATATTGGGCTTGTATTTGCAGATGGTTACATATTCAATGGTGATGATATTAATCACAACCAACCTTACGGTACTTTAAACGGCTATTTTACCGGTACACAAATGTATAAACGGGAGTACGAGGGCAACTACATACCAGTGCTTTCGGTACTGGTGCGCAAGGCCGTTCTGGATAGTATAGGCACGCAGGATAAACGTTTCATTGCCTGTCAGGATTGGGACTACTGGTTGCGCATTGCGGCAAGTGGTGTAGCTTTTTATGGCTTGGCCGATAAACTTTTTTATTACCGAAGGCATGACACCAACATGTCTAACGATACCGGTTTGATTAATTTTGAGAAGGCCTGTGTATTCGTAAAAAACTTCAACAAGGAACTATTAGATCAAGCGGACACAGCTAAACTTAAAGGCTTTTTAAAGATCACTATAAATGAGTTGCTAAGAAAAGGCCGCATTGATGATGCGCTATATTTAAACCGCCAATCAGCCCACATACTTAGCAATACCATCAGCAAACTAAACAGCTTTTTTATAGCTTTATTAAAACGTAATTCTTACCTGCCGGTGAGGCTACTGTTTAAAGTCGATAGCTTACTTTCAAGATAAATACAATGCCAATTATCAATAATTTACTGGCCCGTATCATGAATCGCTTACTGCTGATCCGTGAAAAACACAGGCTTAAAATTATTTTTAATAGTCCCAACATTAGCGGTGCCGAAGGACTACGGATTGAAGATTACTTTAGTGCTAATCTACCCGACGGCAATTTCAGCATTAAGTTTGGCCCTTATGTACATTTTAAAAACTATTGCCATATTTTGATTTTCCCTAAGGCAGAATTACAAATAGGCAACAACGTGTTCTTCAACAATTATTGCTCTATAAACTGCCTCGAAAAAATAAGTATAGGTGCCAATACCCAGTTTGGCGAAGGCGTAAAAATATACGACCATAATCATAAACACGAATTTATTAATGACGTATTGACCGTTCAAAAAGCTGAATTTACTACAGCGCCCGTAAGTATTGGCAGCAATTGTTGGATAGGCAGTAACGTAACTATTTTAAAAGGTGTTACCATTGGCGATAATGTAATAATTGGCGCCAACAACTTAATATACCAATCTGTACCCGCCAACTCCATTGTGAAGTTAAATAGTGAACAGGTTATACAAGTCCGCCCTTGAGCAGTACAGCTTCTGATAAAATATTATTCATAAGCCACCAGGCATCCCGCAGCGGCGCGCCTATAGTTCTTTTACATTTATTAAAATGGATCAAAGCCAATACCAGGCAGCAATTTGATATATTACTATTGGCTGATGGCCCGCTGAAAAGCGAGTTTGAAGCTATAGGGAATACTTATCTAGCCGAAAATATTTTTAATGCCAATAGCTTGGGCAACAAGATAAAAAACAAGCTTTTCAACACCAAAGCAGGTAGCATTACCCCAATCACTAAAAAGCTATCAGGCAACAATTACAAACTGGTATATGGCAATACAATTGCTAGCCTTCCCTGGTTAAGTGCATTTAAAACCCGATACAATGTAAAAACGGTTTGCTGCATTCATGAGCTGTCGTTTGCGTTAAGCTATTGTTTTGAGCATAGTTACATCAAAGAAAACTTGGAAAAGGTTGACCAAATCATAGCTGTATCAAACGCGGTAAAACAAAACCTGGTAGAGAGTTACCAAATAGCCGACTCTAAGATTGAGTTACAATACGAATTTATAGATACGAATGTTGAGATACCTCAACCTAAAGTACAAGCTAACAACACGTTTATTATCGGCACAGGAGGAACACCCGAATGGAGAAAAGGCACCGACTTAGTGGTACTGCTTGCCTTAAAACTGCTGGAAAAACATCCCGACTTTAACTTCAAAATAAACTGGTTAGGTGCTGATGACAGCAACGACTACGTGAAAAGCATCATTTACGATGCGCAGAAGTGTGGTATTAAAAATAAGATCGATTTTTTGCCTGTCACAGATAACCCGTTGGAAGTGATGAACACATTTGATGTATTCGTGCTCCTGTCTCGCGAAGATCCATTCCCGCTTATCGCGCTGGAAGCTGCATTCTTAAAAAAACCGGTCTTAGCATTTAGTGATAGTGGCGGCATTCCGGAGCTTCTTCAACAAGGTGCTGGTTTACTTGCCCCATATCTTGATATTGACATGTTGAGCGATAATATTCATCAACTATCAACAAATAATGAGCTTTATAATCGCATTTCAATGAAAGCTCATCAACTTGTCGCCGATAATCACAACAGCGATAAAGTGTCCTCCGGTATTTATAACCTGCTAACTCCGTTACTTAAATGATCTCTATCATTATCTGTTCGCGGACAGCAGAATTAAACGCCATACTGGCGGATAATATTAAAAATAGTATTGGGGTTGAGTACGAATTAATTTTGATTGATAACGCTGATAATCAATACGGCATTTGCGCGGCTTACAACAAAGGAGTGGCAATAAGCAAATACGATGTACTTTGTTTTATGCATGACGATATCAGCTATCATACGCAAAACTGGGGGCTAAATGTATTAGCACATTTTACAGCTCAACAGTTGGGCGCCATAGGCGTTGCGGGCAGCCCTTACTGTTCGTTTATGCCAGGTCCCTGGTGGGGCAGTGGTATATTGTACGAAAATTTACTACAAGGCAATCAATCGGGTGCAGTTGGTTTAAAAAACAACAGTAATGGTATTAAAGCCAGGCCGGCAATTTTACTTGACGGCGTTTGGTTTTGTGTGAGAAAAAGCCTTTTCACTACGATCAGCTTTGATGAGAAAAACTTTCCCGGCTTCCATTTTTATGATATGGATATCAGTTTGCAGGTACACCGGGCCGGCAGCCAGATTTATTGTGTTAACGACGTGTTGATAGCACATAATTCGCTGGGCAACGTAAATAGTGACTGGATAGAAGCCGCACTAAAATTTCACCAAAAATGGGAAAAGCAATTACCACTTACCAGCCTGGAATTAAATAGTACAGAAACCGGCACATTAGAATATAAAACACTCAATAGTTTTATACAGACCTGCGCGGCAAATGGCTATAACAATAAAACCATTTACAAACTGGCGCTTAAATACCTGGTCGGTTTCCGCAAAGGTTATTTGTTTTACAAAACGCCGGGCTATTTTATAAAATTTCTGTTCAAGTACTTGTTTAAAAAAGGTGCTCCCTTTTATAATTTTAGCTATTAATGCCCGAAAAGATCAATATCGATATTATAATCCTCAGCTACGCTAAAAGCAATTATTTGAAGGGGTTAACTAACCAAACTATCGAAACACTTTTAGCATCCGAAGATCCCGAAAAAATACAATTTAACGTTGTGGTGATCGAGTCGGAGAAAAGTTTGCAACCGTATCAGTTCCCCAATTCAAAAACTATATACCCCGAGGAGAAATTTGGTTTTCATAAATACCTCAATATCGGTATTAAAGCTACTATCAGTCCATACGTTTGTTTGTGCAACAATGACCTTATCTTCCATAAAAATTGGGCTACTGAAATAGTTAACGCTATGGACGCTGATCTTGCTATGTTAAGCGCTGTGCCTTACTGCCCTAATTTTCATGGTAAAGAAGGTTTTGAACAAAGCGGCCCACCATTAGAAGGTTACTTTGGCGTACTAATAGGCTGGTGTATTTTTGTAAAGCGTGAGATATTTGATACCATAGGCATGCTGGATGAAAACTTTGTGTTTTGGTACTGCGACTCAGATTACTCAAACACATTAGAGAAATTTCATGTTAAAAACTGCCTGGTACCAACATCTGTAGTTACCCATTTAGGTAGCGAATCGCTTAATACTGTAAACAAAGCCGAGTTTGATAAACTTACTCAACTGCCACGCATGTATTACAGTTATAAATGGCACCATCACTCCTACTTAAGGTATATTATAGAAACATCGCTTTTTCACCTAAAACGTTTATGGCCATTTTAGCATGACGAGACAAGTATTTGATCCAAATTACTCGGTCATAACCGTGGCAACCAATAGCCTTAACTATGTTAAGTTTGCTTTAAACTGCGCGCAGTCTGTACTGATACACAATGATATTACGGTTTACATCATATCTAACTTAAATTTTGATATTCCGGTTAAACTTCAAAGCCATGTACACATAGTTAAGGCGGATGATGATCAATCTAAATTAGGGATAGGGATAAAAACCTTTATCAATCAATACATTCAAACAGAACATACCTTATTTATAGATTCAGACTGCCTATGCTACGGCAGCCTTAAGCCAATATTTGACGCTTGTGAAGGCAAGGACGTAAGTGTTGCAGGCACCTTGGTAAACGCTGCCGAATGGTGTGGCGAACAACAGGCTAAAGTAATTGAAGAAAAATTCGGTATAACACAATTACCACGTTTTAACGGAGGATTATACTATCTGCGTAACAGCGAAAAAACCAAGCAGGTGTATGAACTGGCGCAAAGCATCATACCCGACTATGATTCATTTGGCTTTCATCGCATAAAAAATAAATGGATAAACGAAGAGGGCCTGATAGCTATAGGCATGATGGCACATAACCAAACACCAATACCCGATGATGGCCGCTATATGACCGATCTTTCAACCGATTCGCATCCTGCTAAGCTAAACGTGCTTAAAGGCACACGCCTGTTGCGTAACCCGGCTACTGGTAAGCCGAGGCATAGACCGTGGTATCCAGCCGTTTACTCGCCCATTGTGTTGCATTTTGGAGGGAGTAACAGCAGCTCGTACATTTACAGGTCGCAAGCGTTACTTTTAAAACTATATCAAAACGGTGTAGGTATTAATGTGGGATCTGCATTGGTAAATACATTCATTCATCTGCCCGCAAAAAGTTTACGATGGTTAATTGGCTTACTTCGAAAATAAATAACCAGTTGATCAAGCTTAACAAGCTTTGGTACAGCTACAAACTTGGCCGTTTCAAAACAACATTGAAGCAATGTGGCAGGGGCACTTTTATACAGTTCCCGGTGAGGTTTGAGGGGCCTGAACATATTGGCCTGGGGGCCAACGTATCTGTTAACGCATTTGTGCATATGTGGGGCCATGGGGGTATTACCGTTGGTGATAACTGCCTTATCGCATCGCATGTATCGATAAACAGCGTTACGCATGATAGCAGCGCTTCACGTTTTAAAGACAGCATTGTACAGAAACCGGTAGTGATAGGCAATAATGTTTGGATAGGCAGCCACGCGGTAATATTGCCGGGCATTACAATTGGCGACAACGCTATTGTGGGTGCAGGCGCTGTAGTAACTAAAGATGTGCCGCCCAATACAACTGTAGTTGGTGTACCAGCTCAAATTATTAAGCAACGATGAATTTTATAAAGCGCCTAATGCCCGACAAATTAAAACGCGAAGGCAAGTTTTTTTTGATGGATCTGTTGAGAATTCCATACTCGAAGCATGGCGTCCCGTTAGAAATTTTGAACCGGTTACCTAAAAGTAAAGCCATTACTTTTTTTGATATTGGCGCTAATGCCGGGCATTTCTCATTAAACCTTCTGGGCGAATATAAGGTGGCAAAAGGCGTGCTTATTGAACCGATACCTGCGCTCATTCCTACACTGGAGAGAAATTTTACAGATAAAAACACATTCACTATTATCAATGCGGCAGTATCTGATTCCATTGGCGAAACTCAATTTTATATCAATGAAGACTTTGATTCGATCAGTTCTTTATTAAAAATTCATGAATCGAGTGATGAACTGGCTTCGCTAAAAATAAAAACGGCTGTTGCTAAAACTGTTAAAACCCTAACGCTTGACAGTATAACGGCCGATCAACAAATAACCCATATCGACCTTATTAAAATAGACGTACAGGGGGCTGAGCACCTTGTATTAAAATCAGCCACAGATACGCTGAAAAAGACGAAGTTGATATATACAGAATTTTCATTTAAACCGCTTTACGAAGGGTCATCAGTTTTTATTGACCTTTACAACTTTCTTTATCAAAATAATTTTATGCTGGTGCAAATACAACCCGGGTATGCATCGTCAACTGGCGAATTATTACAGGGAGACGCCCTATTTGCGAACCGGGATATGATAAATGAAACACTATAACTTATCCTACATCATAGCCACCCGCAACCGCCTGCCATTTTTACGCATAGCACTGGAAAAACTAATAGCCGGTTTATTACCCGATGAGGAGATAGTGGTTGTTGATGGCAACAGCACAGATGGCGCTAAAGAATATCTAAACCAACTTTTCGCCGAAGGTAAAATACACCAGTTTATATCAGAGCCCGACCAAAACCAGGCACATGGCTGGAACAAGGCCTTACTAATGGCAAAAGGCACTATCATCAAAAAAATTATTGATGATGATGTTTATGATTATGCAGCCATTCGTAAATGCGCCGTTCAAATGTTAGATAATGGACAGATCGATATCTGTATATCTAACTGCCTTTCTACACACCTGTTATCGCCTGATAAAATCAATATCGCTAGCCGGGCTAATCAATACGACCAATGGAAGCATGGTAAGGTAGCCTCGTTTAGCTTTAGCGACGTTTCAATGCTTATCCGACGAAGCTCATTAAGCTACCTGGGCCTGTATGATACGCAGTTTACGATGATGGATTGGGAATATGCCTTACGCTGTTCGTACCTAAAGGCAAATATTTTATACTATTTGGGTTGTAACGCACTTACCGTAGGCACCCCGGGCAACGTGACCTCAAGAACTGCCGGGGAGCGCCTGAAAGCAGAAGGTGCCATAGGTAAACTAAAATATAATTATGCCGGCGACCGCACCGATATCTCGCTCTATTCTGAACTGAAAATTGCCATCGGTAAAATAATATATACGGATAAAAGCGCCGAATTGGCGGACGCGGATCAATTGAAAAATATTTCCTTCGAGCAATTACAGGATCTATACACAAGCCTATATCAGCACCTGGAAAACTATAACACAACAAAAGAGGGTAATTTTATTTAATGTCGAAAAAAACGATAAAAATTAAGTTCCAAAACGGCATCAATTACCAGATAGCACTAAACGAAATTTTAAACGTTGTAGCCGACGAGTTTGATTTTGTAGAAAGCGAGGATCCTGATTTTATCTTTTTCGGCCCATATGGAAATGATATTCCCGCACCCGGCACTTATACCCGGATAGGTTATTTTTGCGAAAACATTGCACCGCAACTGGATATTTGTGATTGGGCCTTTGGTATACCTGCAGAGGGTGAAGTTAATAACCCCAGGTATAAACGCATACAATGGCACAATTTAAGCCCCGACAATCTGGTAAAAAAACGGGTTGATGCAGAAGCGGTTTTGGCTTCAAAATCCGGGTTTTGCAATTTTTTGTATTCTTACCCTGTACCCTACCGCGAAGAGTTTTTCAGGCAATTATCAAAATATAAAAGAGTTGATGCACCTGGCAAAAGCATGAATAACATGCCGCCCATTAACAATACGCAAGCCGGTAAATGGGGTGCCAAACATAACTTCCTTTCGCAATATAAATTTACCATAGCTTTTGAAAATTATGTTTATCCCGGCTATCAAACCGAAAAGCTGTATGATGCCATGCTTTGCCAAAGTATCCCTATTTACTGTGGCGACCCAAACATTGGTGAAATATTCAATACCAAAAGCTTTGTAAACGCGGCCAATTTCGTCAACTTAAATAATTCACCAGCCGTAAATTTCTTGCAACGCAAAGCACAATTGAACTTTACCGACATAAGGCCGATGTATTTCAAATCGCCGATGGACAGGGTGCAACGCAAGTTGAAGGCGCTTGGCAAAAACCTGAAAATGAAGATGCAGTTTAATAAGCTTGATTTCACCGGGCTTATTGACAGGATAATTGAACTGGATAGCAACGATGAAAAATATATGGCCATGATAAAACAACCATGGTTCAATAACAACCAAGTGCCGGCCGGGACATCCTTACGCGATCGGTGGATCGAGATATTTTCGGGAGGTCAAATTTGATGGTGAATTTGCCATTGGTATCCATCATCATTCCCCTTTATAATGCCGAAAAATATGTCGCGCAAACTATTCAATCTGCCACTGATCAAACGTGGCCGAATAAAGAGATCATTGTTATCGACGATGGATCGACAGATAATTCATTAGCAGTTGCCAGGCAATATGAAAGTGGCTTGGTTTCTGTTTTATCGCAAACCAACAGTGGCTCGGGCGCTACCCGAAATTATGGGTTACAACGGGCAAAAGGCGAATACATCCAATTTTTAGATGCCGACGACCTGCTAAGTCCTGATAAAATAGAGGAACAGGTTAAGCTGCTTATTGACAACCCAGGCAAAGTAGCTGTTTGTAGCACGGTGCATTTCCATACTGATGAAAACCCATATGAAGGCAAGCCTACACCTTACGAGGAAGCTTTTTTATTTGATACGGATAACCCTGCTAACTTTTTAATCAAGCTATACGGTGGCGAAGAAGGTCGTGGGTCAATGATACAAACCAATGCCTGGTTATGCCCGGTTAGTGTGATCAAAAAGGCAGGTAATTGGTCTGAGTTTTATTCGCCTGATGATGACGGAGAGTTTTTTTGCCGCGTGTTACTGGCCAGCGAAGGGATAATTCATACCAAAAACAACTATAACTACTACCGTAAATTTAATAGTAATAATAACCTGGCCGGTATCAAAACGGCTAAAGCACTACGTGGCAAGTTTCAATCATTTTTATTAAAGAAACAGTATCTAACCGCAGCCACTGATAACCCAAAAGCAAAGAAATCACTTGCCCATAGCGCGACAGAATTAGCAGTAGATAGCTACCTGGTTGATAAACAACTGTACAAACAGATAATGTATGAGATAAAGCAACTGGGCGGCACTTCATACATACCTGTTTTAGGCGGGCCGAAGATCGAGGTAATAAAAAAATTATTCGGCTGGCGATTAGCGAAGCTGATCCAACATTACTTAAGATGATGCGCGGTATACACAATGATCAATAAAAGTGTAGTAACAGTTGCTGTTGGCAAACCATATTATCTGCAATTGGCGCAAAACCTGCTCAATTCTTTCCTGGTTTGGAATAAGGATAATGATATCGTCTTCCTGTTGCTTACGGACAATGCCAACTTTTACGCACCCTATAGCGACAATAAAAAAGTAATCATCAAACAAATTGAATTAAGTGACAACGATAAATCATTCACCTCAAAATTCTTGCTGTTTGATCATTGCGTAGGTACAGAAAACCTATTTATTGATTGCGACTGCCTGGTTTATAAAAACATCGACTTCGTTTTTGAATCGTTTAAAAGCAATAGTTTTTCAGCTATTGGCAATAACATTACCACCGGTAATTTCTTTTGCGATGTAGCCGCAACGCTTGATCGCTTCGGCATAATGGCGTTACCCAAATTTGTAGGTTCGGTATACTATTTTAAAAACGACGATAAAGCAAAGCAGATATTTGAAAAAGCCATCGAATTAAAAAAAACCTACGATGAGCACGGCTTTATTCGCCTGAGGGGTAAAGAGAACGAAGAGCCCTTATTTGCTGTCGCGATGGCGCTATACGGGGAAACTTTGCTTGAAAATGATGGTCGTGTCAAAGCCGATCTGATGTATTACCGAACTGTACACGCCAATATTTTGAATGGCGATGTAAAAGCAACAAAGCCTATCACAGCAATAACGGGAGGCGAAAATATACCTACCGAAACAAAACCTGCTATACTACATTTTAATGGTTCGTTTACGGATACCTATCACTATTGGGCTGAGGTCTATCGCTTAAATAATAGCCATAAACCGGCGGTGAATTTAAAGGCTTGGGCTATTTATGTAGTACCCAATGCAGTTAAAAATAAACTAAAATCAGTATTCAGACCCGTGTTTCACATGCTGTTCGGTGCACGAAAAGTGCGCGGCAGCCAAAGAATTTAATGAGGATATTTCTATCTTTTCTGCAATCGCAAACACAACATCCAATACCGGCCTATGGCTTTTGGGAATATTATATAAAAAACGGCATAGAAGAAGCTGGCCATGAATGGATAGAATGCCCTGATGTAGACTGGGCAAAAGGACTGGTACCTCAAAGCAAACAAGCTCATCAAAACTGGAAGCAAGAGGCCTGGGAGAAAACAACCGCTTATCTAAAGAAAAACCCTGCCGACCTGTTTTTAGGTTACCTATATCCTGAACAGATCGACATTCGGTCTATACAGCAACTACAAAAGGCAGGCATACCCTGCGTTAACTTTTTTTGCGATAACGTGCGGGAGTTTACGTCAATGCCCACACAATTTGGCGTGTTTGATTTGAATTGGGTGCCGGAGTATAAAGCCATCAGCCGATATAAAAAAGCGGGCTATTCTCACATCAATCTGCCCATGCCTATGTGGGTAAAACCTGAGTTGCGTTCTTTTCAAGCCCAAACGAATGACCGGGTGACATTCGTCGGCTCAAAAGATTTACAGCGCCAATTGTTATTTGAAGAAATAACAAAACTGCACCCAACAATACCTCTTGACATTTACGGCAACGGCTGGGTAGCTGATGAAGTTAACATACTTACAAATACCCCCTCTTACGGACTGGCCCAAAAAGCACTGTTCCAACTAAAATCGCTCAACAAATACGGTATTTCTGGATATAGGGAAAAATTGAAAGCACGAAGCTATAGCGGGGAGTTAAGCGCCATACTAAAATCAAAAGTAAACGTTTCGCTAAACGCCGATCTATATAACCAACTTACAGCGGGTAGCATGATAACAATAGGTGTAAACCGATACCCCTCTTTCTTCTATCCTGCCGAAAAACCCAATACCTATTCGCGGCTCCGTGATATTGAAGCCCCAATGCTGGGCGCTTGTTATTTAACAGAGTGGACCGAAGGTATTGAGGAATTATACGACGTAAACACAGAGATAGCAACTTACAAAACCGCCGACGAGCTTTTACAGCAGGTAGACAGGTTGCAAAAAGATGAGCATCTGCGCACACAACTAAAAGTGAATGGGCAAAAACGATCTCTTAGCGATCATTCGATTCCGGTTAGTATAAATAAAATAGCTACGACCCTGGGCTTAAAATAGTGAAACGCATACACCTTTATTATCGCCAGCAACCTGCAAAGGACAGATTTTTACCCGGCGACAGGCATATTATTCCTAAGCTTCGCGACTTGATAAAAGGTAAGCGTACATCGGGCATAAAAAAGGTTTTTGTTAATCTGTGCAAGGGTTTTGATGGGTTACATGTAGATTACGATATCAACCTCACTTTTAATCAAATAAAACCCAACGAGCCGGTTGTGGTACTGGGTAATGGCGCTTATTCACTTGAGGGGTATCAACAGGTTAATCCCATTATTGCAGGTATAGGCCTGATGACCCATCCTGCCGACTGGCCAAACCTATTCACGCAATATCCCGTAGCGAAATACCTCCAACATTCCACCTGGACCCAGAATTTATACGTTCCATATTATGGCGCCGAAAATTGCGACACATGGCCGGCGGGGATTGATACAACCCAATGGCAACCCGATGCAGGCATTGATAAAAAATACGATATCCTGTTATACGATAAGGTCATGTGGGATAGGGATGCGACCCGCGAGGTATTGTTAACTCCTATCCTGGAAAAGCTTACCAACATGGGTTTAACTTATGCAACCATTGCCTATGGCAGCTATAATGAACCCCAGTACCGAGAACTATTAAAGCAAAGCCGCGCTATGATATTTTTGTGCGAGCACGAAAGTCAGGGTTTTGCCTGTTGCGAAGCTTTAGCCATGGACGTCCCCGTGTTTGCATGGGATCAGGGCCTTTGGCTGGATCCCAACCGTTTCAAATGGGGCGAACCGCAGAACGTACCCGCTACATCTATCCCGTTTTTTGATGACAGATGTGGCTTGTCATTTAAAGATATCACGGGCTTTGAATCGCTGATACATACTTTTTGGCATGATGTACTCGCAAATAAATATCATCCCCGGGCTTATATCATGGAAAACCTCACGCTAAAAAAAAGCGCGCAACGGATGCTTGACATTATAAAAAGCGTTTATCCATGAAAATACTCCTGATCATGGATCCGGGCATACCTGTACCACCTACACTTTACGGGGGACATGAAAGGCTTGTTTACCTTTTTGCCGAAGAATATACCAGGCTCGGCCACGAGGTTACGCTGCTGGCAGGGCCAAACTCGCATTGCAGCGGTACTACTATTACGTTTGGTGAAAACGATCTGGATCGCCCACGGTCTGCAAAAAATAAGGAAATGCGATTTGTTTGGAAATACCTTTACCGTAACCGGAATAGGTTTGACCTTGTGCATAACTTCGGCAGATTAATATATCTCTTACCTATACTGAACGCTAAAGTAAAAAAGATAATGACCTACGGCCGGCCTGTATCTCAAAAAGGTATCAGGATCATGAACGCGCTACCAAATCGTAACTTAATATTCACCGCATGCAGCAATTATTGTGTTGGTACCGGAAACGTAGCAGGCAAATGGGAAACGGTTTACAATACGATTGATTTCTCGTCGTACCGGGTTAATACATTTGTTGATGTTGATGCGCCTTTGATGTTTTTAGGGCGTTTGGATAAAATCAAAGGTGTACATACAGCTATCGCGGTAGCAAAAGCAACTAAGCATAAGCTCATTATTGCGGGCAACATACCAACAACTACTGATAACCTCCAGTATTTCAAAACCGAAATAGAACCCTTAATGGATGGGGACCAAATAACTTATGTAGGGCCGTTAAATGACGACCAAAAGAACACCTATCTGCAACAAGCCAAGGCTTTACTTTTTCCTATTGAATGGGACGAACCTTTTGGTATGGTGATGATTGAAGCTATGGCCTGCGGTACGCCGGTAATAGCCTTTAAAAGAGGATCGGTACCCGAAGTAATTGACGAGAATGTTACCGGTTATATTGTTAGTGATAGGCACGCAATGGCAGAGCGAGTTTCAAAGATAAGTAACATCGACCGTGCACAATGCAGGCAGCATGCCGAATCAAGATTCAACGTGGATGTTATTGCCGCCCAATACCTTAATTTGTTTAGTAAAGCATGATCCAAAAGATACTGAATAAAATAAAACACGAATTACAGTTTGGCAACACGCACTACTACACGCGTGTAAAAGAGAAGCTGGCCAAAACCCGCTATCGCCACCTGCTACAGAAAAAAATCGAGGCCCTGTCGCCAATACCCGTTAACGGCGAAGGCAGTAAGTTAACGTTGGCTATACTAGCCAACAAGAAAAACCTATTTGAATCATTAGCCACGCTTTACAGTTTTTGCTTTTGGACACGTGATATCCAAGTTCATTATCATGAGGACGGAAGCCTAAATGATGAGGATATTTTGGTGATAGAGAAACTATTCCCGGGCATTACCGTATTCAAAAAATCGGCGGAAACGCCTAAAGTTACTGATTTACTTACCAAGGCTGGTTACGATAATTGCGCTCAATTACGTGGTCATTTTTTGTTCTCCATCAGGTTGTTTGATATGCTGATAGAGAAGACTACGCCCTATTTATTACAACTTGATTCGGATGTTTTGTTTTTTGATGACCCAGTTGAATTATCGGACATTGTGGCTAACGATACGCATAACGGCGCTTATAATTTAGATAACGGCAACACCTATACCTTTTCGCCTGATATTATTGCGAAGTATCTGACTGTACCGGTGCTTGACAGAGTGAATGCAGGAGTATTCCTCCATAATTTCGATGAAGAGCTTTTTGCATTTGCCGAAAATATTATCAAAAACGAGCCACAGTGCACCTCATCGTGGCACTTGGAACAAACGCTGTTTGCCCTATATGCCAGCCACAAAGGCAATTTTCTGGCGTTACCAAAGCAATATGACCTCACTAAGAAAGAACGCAACCTGGGCAATAAAATAACAAGCGAGCATTACTGCCATAATACCGGGTACGATTTTCATAAAGATTTTATCTACAAGCTTTTTCCCTTGTACGTCAAAAAGTAAGCATCATCAAAAAAGCGGGAAAACGTATTGTATTGATCTCTTCCGGGCAGCCGTCACTTAATCCACGTTTGGTAAAGGAGGCAGATGCCTTAAGTGTCGCGGGGTACCAGGTTACCGTCTTATATGCCTATTGGAATGACTGGGGCACCGCTTATGATAAAGAATTATTGCCCACCAAAAAGTGGAATTTTATACGGGTTGGCGGACATCCGCAGTATGCAACAACCAGCTTTAATATTAGTAGGCTGATACATAAACTGGCGAAGAAAATCAATAACAGCTTAGTTAATGACTGGGCCCTGGCACGCTCCTCCTACGCGCTCATTCGCGAAGCAAAAAAGCATAAAGCTGATCTGTATATAGCGCATAACCTTGGT
This sequence comes from Mucilaginibacter sp. A3364, assembly GCF_059690715.1. Taxonomy (NCBI): domain Bacteria; kingdom Pseudomonadati; phylum Bacteroidota; class Sphingobacteriia; order Sphingobacteriales; family Sphingobacteriaceae; genus Mucilaginibacter; species Mucilaginibacter sp. A3364. Next base: position 758,832 of record NZ_JCAWED010000001.1, on the reverse strand, counting down.
GCGTTACCGGCCGCTGTAAAAGCCGCCAAATATTATAAAACGCTTTGCGGATTTGATGCCGAGGATTTTCATCGCTTTGAAACCAACAATGATATTAATGACGCAGAAGTGCGGTTTAAGATTAACATTGAAAATAAATACATCCCCCAGCTTAATTACTTTACAGCAAGCAGCCCGCAAATTGCCGATGCTTATCAAAGCTTATATCCCGGCTTAAAACCGGAGGTGCTGCTTAACGTATTCCCTAAATCAAAAATTGATACCGGTGCATCTGCCCATAAAGGCCCGCTCAGACTGTTTTGGTTTTCGCAGACGACTGGTGCGGGCAGGGGGATTGAAGATGTTGTGGCAGCTATAAATTTGCTAAATAAAGACCATTTTGAGCTCCATTTACTGGGAATTATACAAGCACAATACAGGAGCTACATTGATGAATTGGTGATTACCGGCACACCTGTAATTATTCATGATCCTATTCATCCTGATAAGGTAATTGAGTTTGCCGCGCAGTTTGATGTTGGCTTGGCCCTTGAGAACAAAACCCCGCTAAACCGAGATATTTGCCTGACCAATAAAATTTTCACCTATCTACAGGCAGGGCTGGCCATACTTGCAAGTGATACCACAGCACAGGCAGATTTTCTAACCCAAAACCCACAGATAGGGCATCTGTATCAAAAGCAAAACATACAGCAATTGGCTGACCTGTTGTCGAAATTTAAACAAGATAAAACTTTGCTTAACAACTGCAAATCGGCATCGATAAAACTTGCGCGGCGACAATATAACTGGGAAACAGAAAGTAAAAAACTGTTGACATTAGTAGGTAAAACGTTCGGTATAAGTGAATAAAAAAGTGCTCATCATATCGCCCAATTTCCCACCGGTGAACGCGGCCGATATGCAGCGGGTACGGATGAGCCTGCCATATTTTGCGCAATTTGGTTGGAATGCTGAAGTGGTAATGGCAGACCCGGCCGACTCTGATCATGCGAAAGACGATTTGCTTTTGGAGAGTTTACCGGCAGGAATAAATATCCATACCGTAAAAGTTCTTAACAAACGATTAACATCTAAATTAGGGTTCGGTAATATCGCTTTCCGGTCATATCGGTCATACAAACAAATCGTCAACAGTTTGTTGACCACTCAAAAGTTTGACTTAATCTATTTCTCGACCACGCAATTCCCGGTGTGTATATTAGGGGCTTATTGGAAAAAACGTTTTGGCATGCCATACGTGATAGATATGCAAGACCCCTGGCATTCGGAATACTATCGCGATAAGCCCAAACATCAGCGCCCGCCAAAATACTGGCTATCCTACCGCATGCATAAAAACCTGGAACCAATTGCTATGAAACAGGTTGACGGCCTAATCAGCGTGTCTGAAAGTTATATCACTGATCTTAAAAACCGGTATCCAGAGGTCAAACATATACCTTCGGCCACTATCCCATTTGGTAGTTTTAAGCCAGACATGGCTATTGCGCGGAAGCATGAAAATGATTTCGCGTCATTATTAGATAACAGCTATAAAAATGTGGTGTACATAGGTCGTGGGGGTGTTGATTTGCACGAAGCTATTAAGCCACTTTTTAGCGCATTTAAACACCGTCTTGCTGATGCTCCCGAAGTTTACAATAAACTAAAATTCCATTTCATTGGCACCAGTTATGCGGCAAAAGGTACAGGTACGGCAACCGTATTGCCCCTGGCTCAGCAATTTGGTATAGCCAATCATGTTATAGAAGTAACGGACCGTATAAGTTATTATCATACCTTATCAACCTTGCTACAGGCAGATGCTTTGTTTATTCCGGGCTCTGATGATCCAAAATATACGGCGTCGAAAATATACCCTTATCTGCTAACAGAAAAACCCATGCTGGCTATTTTCAATGAACATAGCCCTGCCCTGCCGGTTTTAAAAGCATGTGGGGCACTGCATTCTTACAGCTATAACCATATTGAAGAAATAGATGTCATATCATTTCTTGATCAGCTGTTAGCAGGAACCTTACCATCACCGCAATATGACGAAACTTGCCTTGAACAATACACTGCACAAAGCATGACCGAAAAACAATGCCAGCTATTTAACCTTGTAGTCAATAAAACTGAATGAAAAAGCTGGCCATTGTAGTAACCCATCCAATTCAATACTACGCCCCGGTATTTAAGTTGCTGGCGGAAAGGCTGCAGGTAAAAGTTTTTTATACCTGGGGCGAAGCATCTGTTTCAAAACACGATCCGGGATTTGATAAAACCATAAAATGGGATATTGACCTGTTGGAGGGTTATGAGTATCAATGGCAGATCAATACGGCCAATCAGCCGGGTTCACATCACTATAATGGCATAATTAATCCGCATTTAACAACTGAGCTTGCTAGCTGGCAGCCGGATGCGATATTGGTTTATGGTTGGGCCTATCAAAGCCATTTAAAAGTACTGCGGCACTTTAAAAACAAAGTACCTGTGTTTTTTAGGGGCGATTCAACTTTATTGGACGAAAAGTCCGGCTTGAAAAATGTATTTAAGTACCTGTTATTAAAATGGGTTTACAGCCATGTTGATCATGCTTTTTATAATGGTGCTAATAACAAAGCGTATTTTGAAAAGTATGGCTTAACAGAAAATCAGTTAAGCTTTGCCCCTCACGCTGTTGATAATGACAGATTTGCTGTTAGCATGGCTATTGAAGTTGAAACTTTGAAAGAACAACTAGGGCTTAATGCCGATGACAAGCTCGTTGTTTTTGCCGGGAAGTTTGAAGAAAAGAAAGATCCTTTGATACTGCTGCAGGCATTTATCGATATGGGTGACCCGATGGTTCATTTACTTTTTGTTGGAAACGGGGTTTTAGAGGCTGAATTAAAACAACAAGCCGGCGGCTATACCAACATTCATTTCATGCCGTTTCAAAATCAAACCTTCATGCCTGCAATTTATCAGGCTGCTGATCTGTTTTGCCTACCATCAAAAGGTCCGGGCGAAACCTGGGGACTTGCCATAAATGAAGCCATGGCCTGCGGAAAAGCAGTTTTAGTAAGCGATAAATGCGGTTGTGCTGTAGATTTAACAGTGAATAATGAAAATGGCTTTATTTTTAAAAGCGGCGATAAAGCGGAATTATTAACTTGCCTTAAATTGCTCACGGCCGACAAAAATAAACTGCTAACTTTCGGAAAAGCGTCCGAACAAACAATCCGTTCTTGGAATTTTATGAATATCGCGGCAGCTATTGATAGCAAACTAAACCAGACTACGGGAAAATGAACGGCAACAAATCAATAGGTGCATACTTAGTACTTTATTTGCCCTGGTTGCTTGCTACAGCGTTGAGCTCAGAGCCGATATTATCATACTTCATTGCCTGGCTGGGTTCGTTCTATATATTTTTTGTGTGCTACAGCGGGCATATAAAACCTATGCCTACAGACCTTACCCTTGCGCAGCAAATTATGCGCCCGGTTTTTTTAGTACAGGTCATCTTTATAGGTTACATGGCCTGTTCGTCTATATTTTATTTCATGAGTTTGCTGGGATATATTGACATAGAATTACCTTTTACGTCAACCTACGCTGGCGGGGACAAGATCATGCTGGCATCGCAATGTCAGCGCTATTATGTTTTAGGCCATGCGGCCTTCGTCAGCGGTTTATTATCGCGAATGAATTATCCAATCAAATCGGTATATACTTATAATAAAGATAGGTTGGCTAATACACTTTTTATAGTAGCTATTATTTGTTTGCCGGTTTCGGTGCTATCATTAAAAATACCGGGCTTCTCGCAGTTTTATTTCCAGTTAAGTTCGTTAAGCTTTATTTCCGGAACGCTTGCGCTCGCGTTTGCTATTCCCCAGCAAAAAATGGGTAATACGGTTGTGTGCGGGCTGTTATATATATCAAACTTTTACCAGGCTTTAACCTCGGGCTTTAAAGAACCTATTATTATCAGCGTAATGGTGTTAGGCATCTTTTTATATCCCAGCTATAAAAAAACAGTAACTGCCATATTCATTCCTGCGCTGATATTATTATTTACGGTACTACCAACTTATACTAATACTTACCGTGAAAATGCATGGGGTGACGATGCAAGTGCCGATGAAGCTTACAAAGCAGCGCTCGACGCCACGTTAAACGAAGATGAAACCGACAACAATAACCTAAACTTCCTGGTGTATCGCATCAGCGAGATAGACATGTTTACGCTATTTGTGCAGTCAACACCGGATAAAATTGACTTTTATGGTTTCAAAATACTTGAGCAATCTGTAATAGCCTTGGTACCACGCGTGTTTTGGCCTAGTAAACCAATAACAGAGACACTGGTAATGGAAAGGGTGTATGATTCCGGCGTGGTTTTTCGGGGATCAAAAGTATCGGCTAAACCAGCGTATATAGTTGATGGCTATTTATCGGGCGGTGCTTTTGGCGTGTTTTTAGCTTTGTTTGTTTATGGATCGGTAGTGCAATGGATATCGCAAAAAGCAGAAGAAATGTTTGGCGGATATTTATTGGGCACAGCCCTAATATTCAGCGGATTATTTCAAATATTTTGGCGGGGCCTGAGCTTTGAGTTTATCGGCAACTCGGTGTTCTGGAGTTACATCACGATGTTGCTCCTACATAAAGTGTTTTTGGCAACCAATTTTTTACGACGGATTTGAAGCTACTGCAAATAAACGCTTCCTACAAACCGGCCTTTGTTTATGGCGGGCCAACCATGTCGGTATCCAAACTAAGCGAACAATTGGTGAAAGCAGGATATGAACTGGAAGTTTTTACCACGACAGCCAACGGCCCTATGGAACTACCGGTCTCTATAAACACTCCGGTAACTGTTGATAGCGTTACGGTTACCTACTTTAAAAGGCTAACCAAAGACCACTCTCACTTTTCACCAGCACTACTTCACGCTTTGTGGAAACGTGTTAAACAATTTGACGCCATCCATATCCATGCCTGGTGGAACCTGGTATCTGTACTATCGTGCCTTATTGCAATAGTGCGTGGTGTTAAAGTACTCGTATCACCAAGGGGAACGTTAAGCATATACTCTTTCGGCCACAAAAATTCGCTATCAAAGCAACTGCTGCACACGTTTATTGGCAAGCCTTTGCTTAGCAGGAGTTTTATTCACGCTACTTCAGCAGGCGAATTAGCGGCGCTGAATACCCTGATCCAACCGAAAGGCTTTTATGATATTCCAAACTTTGTGCAATTACCGGCTTTTGAGGAAGTACAAACCGAATATGACCATACTACCTTAAAACTGCTTTTTTTATCACGAATTGACGAAAAAAAAGGGCTTGATACTTTATTGAATGCTTTGCCTGGTGTTACCATCCCCTACCACTTAAGTATCGTCGGCGATGGCGATGAGGCTTACATTAACCAATTAAAATATATCGCGCAGCAAAACAATATTAGCCAGCATATTACTTGGTTAGGCTTTCAACATACCAAAAAATTTGAATTGTTTAAACAACATGATTTGTTTGTACTACCATCTCACGACGAGAATTTCGGTAATGTTGTTATAGAAAGCCTGAGTGTTGGTACCGCAGTAGCCATCAGCAAAAATGTTGGGCTGGCGCCTTACGTAAATGAGCATACCCTGGGCTGGGTATTTGAGTTGGATGTAGTATCTTTAACCAATATCATCAACAACGTAGCCATACAGGCCGGGCAATTAAAGGCAATACGCAAAAAAGCCCCGCTACAGGTGCGTGCCGATTTTGACGAAGACAAGCTAACCCAACAATATATGGCGATGTATAACGATATTTTAAAGCATGGCTGATTATAAAGACTATGGGTTTACTGAAAGCGCTCCCGCCCATACTTTTCAGTATTTGCAGCAACCTATCTTATCCTTGCTTGATAAAAGTAAAAACCAATATATAATTGACCTTGGTTGCGGAAACGGTTACCTGGCAAACGTACTGCTACAACATGGCTTTAATGCTTATGGTACCGATGCGTCTGCTCAAGGCATTGAGATAGCCCGAAAGACCAATCCCGATCGCTTTTTTCTACAGGATCTATCAACCGGTAAACTCCCAACCGAACTACAACAGGTACCTTTTGATACGGTAATATCAACCGAAGTTATTGAGCATTTGTATGATCCGGCCGGGTTTATCAATTTCTGTAAACAGACTTTAAACAGCAAAGGCGAGATCATCATCACAACCCCCTATCATGGTTATTTAAAAAACCTGGTGTTGGGTATTCTAGGCAAATGGGATAGCCACATGAACCCGTTATGGCATGGCGGGCATATCAAAATGTGGTCGCGTAAAACATTGAGCAAAGCGCTTACAGATGCCGGGTTTACGGTTGTGGCATTTAAAGGCTGCGGGCGTGTGCCTTATTTCTGGAAATCAATGATCATTAAAGCTAAGTTAAATGGATAGGCCTTATTCATTTATTATTTTAACTTTTAATGAAGAGATGCATTTACCGCGTCTCCTTAACTCCATTGCCGAATTGAATGCGCCTGTATTTATTTTAGATTCGGGCAGTACCGACGGCACGTTACAAATAGCCGAAGAATCCGGTGCTACTGTTTTACAACATCCATTTGAGAATCATCCCATGCAATGGGATTTCGCGCTGAAAAACTTCGCTATACAAACCCCCTGGGTTATTGGTCTGGACGCTGACCATACAGTAACCGAAGACCTGAAACGTCTGCTTATTGATTTTAGAGATGAAGATCACAAACATTTGGACGGCATCTATTTTAACCGAAAAAACTTCTTTAAAGGCCGCTGGATAAAGCATGGGGGCTATTACCCGTTTTTCCTGTTAAAAATGTTCAGGTATAAGGTAGGGTATTCTGATCTGAACGAGCAGATGGATCATCGCTTTGTAGTGCCCGGCCATACTACAGTATGGAATAACGGCATTATACTGGAAGAAAACCTGAAGGAAAACAATATCAGCTTTTGGATAGCCAAGCACAACCGTTACAGCGATTTGGTAGCACAACAGGAAGTGCAGCAACTCCTAACGTTTAAAGCACAAACGGAACAGCCCGACTTTTGGGGTTCGCCTAACCAACGGAAAGCCTGGTACAAGCAATTGTGGTTTAAGCTGCCGCGATATGTGCGCCCTTTGCTATATTTTATTTACAGGCTGATATTCCAGCTAGGTTTTTTGGACGGCCGTACAGGCATTATATTCCATTTTATGCAGGGCTTTTGGTTCAGGCTGGTAGTCGATATTAAAATTGACGAATTACTTAAACAACACAACGATGCTGCAAAAAAATAGCGCGCTACGTTTTGTGCTGATATTTGTATGCCTGTTTGCGGTGTTCTATTATTTCAATATAGCGTTCTTCGCGGTTACCAATCCCGGCCCGCATTATATCCCCTTCCTAGCCGAAAATTTAAACTACATACAAGCATTACGCCTGTTTTTACTAAAAGCAAGCGCCTTTGTTTTAAACAGCCTTGGCTTTGTTGCCATTACCAACGAATACGAAATGCTTACCGCCGGCCGCGGTATTATACGCATGGTTTATTCATGCTTAGGTTTGGGGGTGATGAGTTTTTTTGCGGCTTTTGTAATAGCTTATCCCAAACCGCTAAAAGCCAAACTATGGTTTGGTTTTATAGGATTGATAGTGATACAGGCATTAAACATCACTCGTTTTGTATTACTGGCCTTGTATTGGAATAAGAGTGCTTCTAAAATTATAGATCACCATACTATTTTTAACGCAATTATTTACGTGTTAATAAGCTTAACCTTGTATTTTTGGGTGACTGGCGATAGCAAATCAAATGCAAAAAACTGATCTGTCTACATACAACAATCACCCTTACCACCCGGGCGGCACTGCTATAAAACGCGGGCTTTGGTATTGCGTGAACGCCATATTTTTTATGCGGATGGCGTTTCCTTTCAGCGGCCTGAAAGTGATGTTGTTGAAATGGTTTGGCGCCAAGGTTGGCGATGGGGTTACTATTAAACCGGGTGTTAATATTAAATACCCGTGGCTGTTAACCATAGGCAACCATTGCTGGATAGGCGAAAATGTTTGGATAGATAATTTAGTACCTGTAGCCTTGGGCTCTAATGTATGCCTGTCGCAAGGCGCATTGTTATTAACCGGCAGTCACGATTACAAAAAGACCACCTTTAACCTGATAACAGGCAGCATCATATTAGAAGAAGGTGTGTGGATAGGTGCACGTGCAACGGTAAACCAAGGCATAACAGCAGCTTCTCACGCTGTACTTACCGCAGGCTCAACAGCCACAAAGAACCTGGAAGCTTACAGCATTTACCAGGGCAACCCTGCCATAAAGATCCGCGACCGCGTTATTAGTTAGCCGGCTGGTTAACTATTTCCTTCCAAAGCAGGTCTTTCAACTCCACTATATTTTTTTGTGCTACTGATGAAATGAATACCGACGGCACATCTGTAGGGAGTTGCTGCTTCATCTCGGATATCAATTCATCATCCAGCATATCGGCTTTGGTAACGGCCAATACGCGAGGCTTGTGCATTAACTCGGGGTTGTATTCTTTGAGTTCTTTTAAAAGGATATCGTACTCTTGTTGAATCGTTCTACCCGTATCTGCAGGCACCATAAACAAAAGTACTGCATTACGCTCAATGTGTTTAAGGAAGCGTATACCAAGGCCTTTACCTTTTGATGCGCCTTCAATAATCCCGGGAATATCAGCCATTACAAATGACCTGTTATCACGATAGGCAACAATACCCAGGTTAGGCACCAGGGTAGTAAATGCATAATCAGCTATCTCGGGCTTAGCTGCAGATACAACGGACAGTAAGGTTGATTTGCCCGCATTTGGGAAACCTACCAAACCTACATCAGCTAGCAACTTAAGCTCCAATATATTCCATACCTCAAGTCCTTCTTCGCCGGGTTGAGCAAAGCGGGGAGTTTGGCGTGTGGCCGATTTAAAATTAGCATTACCCAAACCGCCACGGCCACCGCTGGTTAATATCTGCGTTTCGCCATCGGTAGTTATCTCAAATAGTATTTCGCCTGTTTCCGCATCGCGGGCTATAGTACCCAATGGTACTTCCAATATCTCGTCGCGACCGGTTTTGCCGCTGCTTAACGAACTACCGCCTGATTCGCCGGCGCCGGCAATAACGTGTTTACGAAATTTTAGGTGCAGCAAAGTCCACAACTGGGCATTGCCTTTAACAATAACGTGGCCACCGCGGCCGCCATCGCCACCATCAGGGCCACCCATCGAAGTATGCTTATCGCGATGCAAGTGCGCCGAACCAGCCCCGCCCTTACCCGAGCGGCAGCATATCTTTACATAATCAACAAAATTTGAACCTTGAGACATCGCGTACTATATTTTTTATTTAAAAGATAAGTCCGGGAGTTACAAGCTGCTTAGCTTAAACTCCCGGACTTTACAAAGGTAAAAACCTTAGCCTTACCTTAAATTATTTATTTTTCCAGCTACCGATAATGTCACAGATAGCGTTGAAAATCTCATCTACCGAACCTATACCGTTAATGCTTTTAAATTTATTCTGTCCTTTATAAAACTCGGCAACAGGCGCGGTTTTAGTATTATACTCCACAATACGGCGGCGGATAATTTCAGGATTAGCATCATCCGGGCGACCGGAATCTTTACCTCTTAACAGCAATCTGCGCTCCAACTCATCGTCATTCACCTCTAAAGCTATCATGCCTGATATTTCAGATTTTTTGCTTTTCAATAAATTATCCAAAGCTTCGGCTTGTGCTACCGTGCGTGGGAAACCATCAAAAATGAAACCTTTTGCGTCTTTATTAGCGTCAAGCTTGTTGCTTATCATACCAATAACTACTTCATCAGGTACCAATAAACCACCGTCCATTAGTTTCTTGGCCTCTAAACCAAGCTCTGTTCCTTGTGAGATCTCGCCGCGAAGCAAATCACCGGTTGACAGATGGATCAAACCATATTTTTCAATAAGTTTTTGTGATTGAGTACCTTTACCGGCTCCGGGAGGGCCAAATAATACTAAGTTTAGCATACCGTTCTTCAAATTAAAAGCCTTTCATGTAATGTATACAGAAAGGCTTAATTTATATAGTGCACTTGTAGGGATTCGAACCCCAAACCTTCTCATCCGTAGTGAGATGCTCTATCCAATTGAGCTACAAATGCGTTTTTTAATGGACTGCAAAAATAGAATTTGTTTTTGATTTCACCTAAAATAATTAAAAAAATACGCTGGTTTTTCTGCAAAGCTCGCAAAATCAGGCCTATTAATTTGTTTTGGCACATTTTAGAGCTGGCTCATCCACCCCATTATCTACTTTAATCAAAATAAATATAACTCTTTTACTTGTCTATTCAGGTTTAATTTATTTACTTTGCAATACAAAGTACTTTTATATGTTTAGATTTAGTATTGCTTATTTCGCCCTTGCGGTATTGCTTTTTATTACCGAAGTTTTGATAGCCTTGTTTTTAGACGATGCTTTCATCCGCCCCTTTGGCGGCGACTTCCTGGTGGTGATATTGATCTACTGCAGTGTAAAAGCTTTTGTAAATACCCCCGTTTTGCCCACAGCAATTAGCGTTTTGTTATTTGCTTACGCGATAGAGCTGGCGCAATACTTCGATGCCGTGCAAAGGCTGGGACTGGAACACAACAACATAGCCCGCACAGCCATCGGCACCTCCTTTGCCTGGGCAGACATTTTAATGTACACGCTTGGCGTGTTATTTATCATCCTAACAGAAAAAACTTTAAACCATGCAAACCGAAAAAACTAAACTTACCCGTCGCGTTAAAATTTGTATAGGCATAGTAATAGTCGGCTTGTTTTTAAGTGGCGCTACGGCATTTCCTTTGGAGAGCGAACTCGCCTGGCTCGTAAGTATCCAACCTGCCGTGAACAGCACCATGAGCAATTGGCTTAATAATGTTTATCAGGCCATAAAAACCATAAACCAAACTTATCCGTTTCTAAGTTACGGTACAGATTGGCTGGCTTTTGCACATGTAATGCTGGCCGTGTTATTTGTTGGCCCTTACTCAGATCCTGTTAAAAACAAATGGGTGGTACAATTTGGCATTATTGCAGCGGTAGCTATATTTCCGTTAGCGTTTATTGCAGGGCATATCAGGGGCATTCCCTTTTTCTTGCAGTTAATTGATTGTTCATTTGGCGTTATTACATTACTGGTATTAATTCCCTGCCACCGATACATTACTAAACTGGAGAAATTAGCATGACCTATTTTGTAAATAAAAACTCTATCGTTCGTAAAATATGGGGCAGGGCCGATACTACCCTGTTCATCTTCGCCGGCTCAGCGGCCGAGTTTGCCTTGAATAAAGCGGTTGATTGGCTGTACTATACCGGCAAACTACCTGCCGATCCGCTTGGCCGTTTGTTTAGTACCATTGTTTATGCGCGTCAAATCCTTTTCGCGCCCGAAGCAGAAGCCCTGCACGCCATTGATAAAATAACCGCCATACACCAGGGCGTTGAGCAAAATCGCGGCAGCAAAATACCCGACTGGGCCTATCGCGACGTTTTATTTATGCTGATAGACTATACCATACGCTCGTTCGAAATGCTTGACCGCCCGCTTACCGCTAATGAGCGTAGCGAGATATTCGATGTATTTTACCGGATGGGCATGCGCATGCAGCTTAGCGGCCTGCCGCAAACCTTTAACCAATGGCAGCAAATGCGCGAAGAGCATCTGGAACAAAACCTGGTAAAAAGTCACTTTACCACGGACCTTTATAAACAGTACCGCAAACACCTGGGCTGGCTGCGCTACCTATTAACTATACAGGTACAAAGCGTGCTGGTGCCCAATCGCGTTAGCAAATTACTGGCACTTAAAACCCAATTTTGGGCCGTACCGGCATTGGCTGTCTATAAGTTTTTAAGACGGATACAGTTTGAAAAACCGTTCCGTAACCTTTTATTGCCATCAGCTTACAAGGCACAAATATTGCAGATGGATATGTATTGATAGTTCTATCTTTACTATATGCAAGCCATCATTATTACCCAACCAGGTGCACCCGAAGTATTACAATTAGCCGAAAGGCCGATCCCTGCCTTCGGTCCTAACGAGGTGCTGGTAAAGGTAGCCGCGGCAGGCATAAACCGACCCGATGTTGCCCAACGCAAGGGCCACTACCCACCCCCACCCGGTGCCCCTCAGGATATACCCGGACTGGAAATAGCCGGCATAATTACAGAGGTAGGTACCGAGATCACCCGCTGGAAAATTGGCGACAGAATATGCGCCCTGGTAAGCGGAGGTGGTTATGCCGGATATTGTAATGTACCCGAAGGGCAGTGCCTGCCGATCCCGGAAGGACTAAGTTTTGAAGAAGCTGCCTCGCTACCCGAAACCTTCTTTACCGTTTGGAGCAATGTATTTGATCGTGGTAAACTACAACCGGGCGAAAGCCTGCTGGTACACGGTGGCTCGGGTGGCATTGGCATTACCGCTATACAAATGGCAACGGCCATGGGCAGCACAGCTTATACAACAGCCGGAAGTGATGAAAAATGCCGCTTCTGCGAAAGTGTCGGCGCCGCCAAAGCCATTAATTATAATACCGAAGATTTTGCCGAAATGCTTAAACAGCTTACTGATAATAAAGGTGTTGATGTAATACTGGATAGCATAGCGGGCGGCTATACACCGCTTAATTTACAAAGCTTAGCTAATGATGGCCGGTTGGTATTTATCAATACTATGAAGGGCAAAGATGTACAAATAGACCTATCATTAATAATGCGCAAACGGCTTACTATAACCGGTTCAACCTTACGTGCCCGCGACGTTGATTTCAAAGCCGCCATCGCCCGTCAACTTGAAAAAAATATATGGCCGTTACTGGTATCGCGCAGCATAAAACCTGTAATTTTTGAAACGTTTCCCCTAGCCGAAGCCGCGCAAGCCCATCGGCTGATGGAAAGCAGCCAACATATAGGCAAAATTGTTTTGAAGGTGGCTGATTTATAGCGCCCACAGCCATAATGGCAAATATTTAATTATGAGCGTATTATAAATATAAAAACAGGTTTTGTTTAAATAATGTGGTGTACGTAATACAATTTGGCTGTTATTATAAAAATTACGTTAAAAAATCCGCATAATAGTATTTTAATATTGGGTTATAAATCATAACTTTGCGGCCTGAAATAGCGTCACTTAACGGATTTCACTATTTTATAATATTTTAACAAAATCACCAGGTTATATATGCCAAACATTGGAAAAGTATCACGGATCATCGGTCCGGTAGTCGATGTCAGCTTTGCTGATGCCCAGTTGCCTCAAATTTATAACGCGTTAGAGATCACTAAAACCAGCGGTCAGAAAATCATCTTGGAAGTGCAGCAGCACTTAGGTGAAGACCGTGTACGTGCAGTAGCAATGGACTCAACCGACGGTTTATTACGCGGAATGGACGTAGTTGACCTTGGTTCAGCAATTAAAATGCCGGTTGGCGATGCGATCAAAGGCCGCGTATTTAACGTGGTTGGTGACGCTATCGACGGTATTGCCGATCTGGACAAAACCGATGGTCGTCCTATCCACAACAACCCTCCTCGTTTTGAGGACCTATCAACCGAAAGCGAAGTATTGTTTACAGGTATCAAAGTTATTGACCTGTTAGAGCCTTACGCCAAAGGTGGTAAAATTGGTTTGTTTGGTGGTGCCGGTGTAGGTAAAACAGTATTGATCCAGGAACTGATCAACAACATCGCGAAAGCATACGACGGTTTATCGGTATTTGCGGGTGTGGGCGAGCGTACACGTGAAGGTAATGACCTTTTGCGCGAGATGTTGGAATCAGGCATTATAAAATATGGTGATGCATTTATGCATTCGATGGAAGAAGGCGGCTGGGACTTAACTAAAGTTGACGCCGAAGCTTTGAAAGATTCAAAAGCAACCTTCGTGTTCGGTCAAATGAACGAGCCTCCTGGTGCACGTGCACGTGTGGCTTTATCAGGTCTTACTATCGCTGAATATTTCCGTGATGGTGATGCTGAAGGTAAAGGTCGTGACATTTTGTTCTTCGTTGATAACATCTTCCGCTTTACACAAGCAGGTTCTGAGGTATCGGCTTTGTTAGGTCGTATGCCATCAGCGGTAGGTTACCAGCCAACTTTGGCAACCGAGATGGGTATCATGCAAGAGCGTATTACTTCAACTAAACGTGGCTCTATCACTTCAGTACAAGCGGTATACGTACCTGCGGATGACTTGACCGACCCGGCGCCGGCTACAACCTTCGCCCACTTAGATGCTACTACCGTACTTTCACGTAAAATTGCCGAGCTAGGTATCTACCCTGCGGTGGATCCATTGGATTCAACTTCACGTATCTTAAGCCCTGCTGTATTAGGCGACGAGCACTACAACACTGCTCAACGTGTTAAAGAAATTTTACAACGTTACAAAGAGTTACAGGATATCATCGCCATCTTAGGTATGGACGAGTTATCTGAAGAAGATAAATTGGTTGTATCACGCGCTCGTCGTGTTCAGCGTTTCTTATCTCAGCCGTTCCACGTAGCCGAGCAATTTACCGGCTTAAAAGGTGTATTGGTTGATATTAAAGAAACCATTAAAGGCTTTAACATGATCATGGATGGTAAAGTTGACGAGTATCCTGAAGCAGCCTTTAACTTAGTAGGTAGCATTGAAGATGCTATTGAAAAAGGTAAAAAATTAATAGAAGAAGCGAATTCATAAATGTGCAGATGAGCAGATATGCAGATGTGCAAATTATTGCCGCTTGCATATCTGCTCATTAGCTAATCAGTCATCTGCACATTTGCACATTTGCATATCTGCACATCATAATCAATATGACTCTAGAAATTCTTACTCCCGAAAAAAAAGTGTTTGAAGGCGAAGCTACTTCGGTAACCCTGCCGGGCACTTTGGGTTCTTTTGAGATATTAAACCACCACGCTCCTATCATCTCAACCCTGCAGGATGGCAAACTGATCATCCGCAGTGGCAAAGGCGAAGAAACCTTTTTTGTAAAAGGTGGCGTGGTTGAAGCTTCAGACAACAAAGTTGTAGTTTTAGCCGAAGGCATCGAGCATCGCTAAGCATTAAGCTTTAAAATGTATGGAAAGCCCGTCCCGACAGTTGTTGGGACGGGCTTTTTTATTGGTTAATATTTAGTGGGTGCGCCACTTTTAAAGTGGCGCAAGTGGCGCAGCAATTTTAATTTAGTGTTTGATAATCAGATATTTATCTAAAAAAGCGGCGCAAAGCGGCGCACCCCACCATTTATGTTAACTATCTTTATATCAACTAATTATATCACCACAAAAGCTTACTGACTTATAAGTATGGAACACCCTATTTTAGCAAACTGGTAGGCGTTTCGCCCTTTAACTTTTTGATAGACGCGTAGAAGGTAGTGCGAGAATTAAAGCCAGCTCTTATCGCGATAGCCTCCATATCTCCCCTACCATATTGCCCCGACTCCAACAACTTGATGGCTTCCTCCGTCCGCAGTCCATTGATGTAGGCATAAAAATTCATCCCGAAACCCTGATTCAAAACCAACGAGAGTTCGTGCGTATTAATACCTACCTGCTCAGCCAGCGTTTGCAGGTTAAGTGTGGGGTCTAAATAAGGTTTATCTTTTTCTACTACCAGCATTACGCGCTGCTTTAATAGCTCGATCTGTTGCGGCGTAAGTCTTTGCGCGGTTGTGGATGCCGTGGGCAGATCGATCAGGTCTTCCGCCACTGCCATTATCTTCTCCGGGAATACTTCGCGCTGCCTGAATGCTGCCGAAACAAAATACAGGCTCACACCCAAACACAACAATTGCAATAAACCATCCAGCATGGGCAACTGCCTAAAGGCAAACCATACCGCCGCTATTATTAAAGGCGCGTATACAAAGTTGCGAAGCCAGGTCAGATCTGAAGCCCTATCGGCCAGTAACTGGCGGATGTGACTTTGATGTTTCGTTAATATTTGCAGGTTTAATAAACCATATACCAGGCCTTGCGCGAAAAAGAAATACCGCGCTATAAACCCTAGCCATATCGGCAACTTTACCTGATCGCCAAACAGTAAAATAAGCACAAAAACAACTGCCGGCAAAAAGTGAACCAACAATAAACGTGGTCGTTGCCGCGGATGAACGAAAGCGAATACCGCTACATACAAACACGGAAATATGGCCCAGCGTGGCCATTCGGTTATTTGAATTAGCATGCTTGGCGCATTGCCTGCCTTTTCTAAAACCAATTCTATGAACAGCAAACTCAACAACAAAAAGAATACGCCCAGCCATTTATTCGCTTCGCGATTGGCCTGCACAACGCCGGTTAGCAATAAAAAAGCGGCCAAAAATAAGCTGCCCGCACTAAGCGCCGAAAACAGTAATGCAAAAGATGGATGCATAGTTTTAGTAAAGGTTTACGGTGTAAATATACGCCGCTATCCAGCCATACGGTACGTTTGGATACAGCCGAACAAACTTTTATTAGCAAAACCTTGCTTTGCGGTAAAAACCAATTATATGAAACTTTATCAAAAATTTTTACTCGGCCTGCTTTCAGCATTTGTAACAGGCCTTGTTTTTAGGCGCCTGGCCTCCAAATACCTGGGCGACCTGATTCCTGTTGATTTTATTTACCTGGCCGCTTACCTGCCATTGCTTATCCCGCTGGTTGTGGTTTTTATCTGGCACTCCCGCGAACGAAAGGGCGTGGTCACATCATACCAAATGTGGATCGTACAAGTCACGGCATTTTTCCTGGCTTTAGATCTGGCTATGTTCGGCCTGCAGAAACTACAAAAACTCCAAATGATCATTCCTCTGGGTATGCTCGATACGCCGTTCTCCTCCTTCTCGGGCTACAACCTGGTTTGGGCTTTTTTTCATTTCTCGTACGGTTTTACGTCGGTAATTGCATTACTGCAGATAATAGCCGCCACATTGATCCTGTTTAACAGAACACGGCTATTAGGCAGCCTTATCGCCTTGCCAATGCTGGTGTTTATTAGCTTGCTCGACTTTTTTTATGCCATGCCCTTAGGCGTATTAGCGCAAGGCGTAGTGCTGCTAACGGCAACAATATATTTTATTTGCTCAGGAGGCGCACATTTGTGGCCGTTGCTATTTAACAGGCCCAACAATGCGGCTACGCCAAAAAAATGGTTATGGCCCGCCTTGTTCGTGCTCATTCCATTATTTTGTTCACTCCACTACCAACATCCCGACCGGCACCCGCAGCTCACCGGCAAGTACCGCGTTGAAAATTTAAAGATAGACGGCGTAGCATACCGGGCGAAAAATTCGACAGACAGCGTATTGAGCCATATGTACCTTGACCTGGCTGATGAAGCCGTTTTTAAGTGGAACGACCACCGCAGGATACGCCTTGGCCATTACAAACTTGGCAAAAACGGTGATATTAATATGGAGTGGAGATACCCGGCTAAGGGCGTGGGAGCCTTTAGCGGCAAAATGATATCGTCGGGAAAAGAGTTAAGTTTAACGGGGCAAATGGATGGGAAAAGGTATGAAATGAGTTTGGTGAAGGAGTGATATTTTACATAAAGACACAAAGCCCGGGGTTTTTAGCCCCGGCTTTTACATGCTCTTACTCCGCCAAATTAACATGTTGCTTATCCGGGTGCTTGGGTCCGTAGTAGAAATAATAATAAACCAAAAAGCTCAAGCCTATTAAAAACGGAATTAAAGCCAGCTGCTTATAAGTTATTGAGCCGGCAACTATCCGTTCATCCACCTTCAAAAACTCAACCGACATCCAGTATGAGTTAGCCGTTATCCAAAATGCAATGGCCAGGTTATGGCAAAGCTCGGCCACCATATGGCGGGTGCGCCAGGCTATTACAATAGCTATAATTAAAGTAGGCGCTACCATCACAATACCCAGCGGCTTCCAGATGAGGCACCAGCCAATATCCTTCAACAACCAAAAAACAATATGCAGGTTCTCCATCCTGCGGTACTTTAGGGGTATGCGGTACTCGCTCATTTAATACTTACTTTGAATCTCCTTTTATATTAGCAACAATTGATATTGGGTAACTTAAGCCTCCTGGAACCTGCGGACTATCCTTTAATTGCGCAGTTCCTTTTATACTTTTAACTACTTTGGCTTGAATTATCCATCCGGTCTTTTTATCTATCTTAAGTTCTGCGGTAGCTCCTCCCGCCATATTGGTAAAGCGCATAAATATCCCCTTGGTTGTCTCTCTAAAGTCTACAGTTTTACCTGAGGCTAATTTTGCCACACCATTAACCTCAAACACATCGCTTGCTACACTATTCAATGTGTATTTCATCGCAGTTTTGATATTCATTCCACTGGTTTCCATTTGAGTATTGCTAAACCAATTATCGTTTACACCTATAGCCCGGGACGGATAAATTGCAAATACGTCCTGAATAGAGGTCTTAAGCGATCGCTCACCAAACGATTTCTGTATTTCCTGCTTTATCTGTTCGTGCTGGGCTTCAGGAATTTCTTTAAAGAGATCAAACATACCGGAATATATGTTGTCGATATTTTTTAGTTGCAGCACTCTTCCTGTCTTACTTAACAAAATTGTGAATGGTTTATCAATAAGCGTTCGCATAATAACCGAAAAAACATCTTGCCTAACACTATCTGTATTTACATCCATCACCTTATCGCCTACCGCTAAATGAATAGCTATTTGCTTGTACTGGCTTTCCATCTCATAAACAGTATCACGGATTGTTTTTACTTTAAAAGATAGCCGGCCGGAAACCGTAGTGGTCACCGACATGTTCGTATTATCTATAATTTGGTTAACCGCCACGTTCCCCACACTTTTAAGATAATATGTGCTATCAACAGATAGATTTAAAGCAAGTTTAACTTTTTGAGCCGAGCAGCATACAGATAAAAACAACAACGATAAAATTAACAGATATTTAAATGGCGATAAAGTCATGTGATAAAGATGCATATAGTTTTGTGACTTCACAAATGGCAGCTCGCTTCAGCAAAGGTCCCCGCTGTCCGAAGTTTCCAACTTCGGACCCTTATGCCTGTAGTTTACAACTACAGTACGCAATGCATCACACGATAGTCTAAAGACTATCAACATAGTCGTCGGAAGTCAGAGACTTCGGACAGCGGTTTTATTGACGAAACTGGCATATTACCTACATCATAAAAATCACCCCAAAACCATCAACTTTTTCACACCTCACCCCAATTTTACGCCGAATTTTGGCGCTTTATTATGCATGCATAAAAACTATACCGAATACCGTTTTGAACTTTGGTATAGATGCATGCAAATTTAATTTGTTAAATATTTATTATTTCAGAATATTTAATCGATTATTTACTATAAATACATATTATATATGTATTTCACTTTTTTCGCTCAGGCTATTGCCAGTTTTTAGGGCTATGTCTATCTTAAAGAAACAGAAATTCACATAACAGGTATGCCTAATTACCTGGGGCAAATAACAGACTAAAAAATGAGTTCAGCTAGCAACACCACTGGTGTAGAATTAAACAAGTACAGCAAAACTTTTACGCAAGACCCTACTCAGCCTGCGGCTCAGGCCATGCTTTACGGCATTGGTTTAACTGATGACGATATGCGCAAAGCACAGGTAGGCGTGGCCAGCATGGGCTATGATGGCAACACCTGCAACATGCACCTGAACGATCTGGCGAAAATTGTGAAACAAGGTATTTGGAGCGAAGACCTGGTGGGCCTTATTTTTCATACCATTGGCGTAAGCGATGGCATGAGCAACGGCACCGAAGGTATGCGCTACTCGTTGGTTAGTCGTGATATTATTGCCGATTCTATCGAAGCTGTTACAGGCGCTCAATACTATGATGGTTTAATTACTTTGCCGGGATGTGATAAAAATATGCCGGGCTCTATCATGGCAATGGGCCGTTTAAACCGTCCATCAATCATGGTATACGGTGGTACTATTAAACCGGGCCACTGGAAGGGTGAGGATCTGAACATTGTTTCGGCATTTGAGGCTTTGGGTAAAAAGATAGCCGGTGACATCTCTCCTGAGGATTTTATGGGCGTAATTAAAAACGCCTGCCCTAGCGCGGGTGCCTGTGGGGGTATTTATACTGCCAACACCATGGCCGCCGCTATTGAGGCTTTGGGTATGAGCTTGCCTTACTCATCAAGTAACCCAGCGTTGAGCGAAGAAAAGAAACAAGAATGTTTAGCAGCCGGTAAAGCGATAAAAGTATTACTGGAGAAAGATATTAAACCAAGCGACATCATGACCCGTGAGGCGTTCGAGAACGCGATGGTGATCATTATGGTATTGGGTGGCAGCACCAACGCGGTGTTACACATGATAGCCATGGCCAAAAGCGTTGGCGTAGTTTTAACGCAGGATGATTTCCAGACCGTGAGTAACCGCATACCGGTACTGGCGGATATGAAGCCAAGCGGCAAATACATGATGGAAGACCTGCACAACATTGGCGGTGTACCTGCGGTAATGAAATATTGCCTGGCTCAAGGTTGGTTACACGGTCATTGCTTAACAGTTACCGGTAAAACTATTGCTGAGAACCTTGCTGAGGTACCTGAACTAACATTCGATACTCAAAAAATTATTTGGCCGGTTGAAGCGCCTGTTAAGGCTACCGGTCACTTACAGATCCTATACGGAAATATTGCTACCGGTGGTAGCGTGGCCAAGATCAGCGGTAAAGAGGGTACTCATTTTGAAGGCCCTGCCCGCGTGTTTGATGGCGAGTTTGAACTGATTGCCGGCATACAAAGCGGTCGAGTCAAAAAAGGTGATGTGGTGGTTATCCGCAACGTGGGCCCTAAAGGCGCGCCGGGTATGCCCGAAATGCTTAAACCAACATCGGCCATTTTTGGCGCGGGTTTGGGCAGTTCGGTAGCACTCATTACCGACGGCCGCTTTAGCGGTGGTACCCACGGTTTTGTGGTGGGTCACATCACCCCCGAGGCATACGACGGCGGCGCTATTGGCTTAATTAATGATGACGATAAGATCATTATTGATGCCACAACAAACCAGATCAACGTAATACTAAGCGACGAAGAACTGGCCGCCCGTAAAGCTGCATGGCAAGAGCCAGCACTTAAAGTAAGCAAAGGTTTACTATACCGCTACGCCAAAACCGTAAAATCGGCAGCCGAAGGTTGCGTTACGGATGAGTTTTAATTGGAGGTAAAAGCTTAAAGGCAAAAGCTGAAATCAAATCAAAAAATAAATTCGAAATCGAACATCCGAAATTCGAAATAAAAATAACAAGTATGGAAGTTGCACAACAAGAAATACTAGAAACCAAAGCTAAAGAAACCCAGAAAGTATCCGGTTCGGTAGCTTTATTAGAGGCCTTGATAGCAGAGGGCGTTGAAACCATTTTCGGTTATCCGGGTGGTGCCATTATGCCTATTTATGATGCTTTATATGATTATAATGAAAAGCTTGACCACGTATTGGTACGCCACGAACAAGGTGGTATACACGCCGGTCAGGGTTATGCGCGTACATCGGGCAAAGTGGGCGTGGTATTCGCTACCAGCGGCCCCGGTGCTACCAACCTGGTAACAGGTTTGGCCGATGCGCAGATAGATAGTACCCCATTAGTTTGTATCACCGGCCAGGTTTTCGCGCACCTTTTAGGTACCGATGCTTTCCAGGAGACCGACGTAATTAACATTACCACCCCGGTAACCAAATGGAACTACCAGGTAACCGATGCTAACGAAATTCCGGAAGCTATTGCTAAAGCATTTTACATTGCTAAAAGCGGTCGCCCGGGTCCTGTATTGATCGACATCACCAAAAACGCGCAGATCCAGTTATTTGATTACGCGGGTTATACCAAGTGTGATCACATCCGCAGCTATCGCCCAAAACCAACTGTACGCCCGCAATATATTGAGCAGGCAGCAGCGTTAATTAACCAGGCTAAAAAACCTTTTATACTGTTTGGTCAGGGTGTGTTATTAGGCAGTGCCGAGCAGGAGTTTAAAGCTTTTGTTGAGAAAAGCGGTATCCCGGCGGCATGGACCGTTTTAGGTGCAGGTGCTATACCAACCAGTCACCCGTTAAACGTGGGTATGCTGGGTATGCACGGTAACTACGGCCCTAACGTGTTGACTAACGAGTGTGATGTATTGATCGCAATCGGTATGCGTTTTGACGACCGTGTAACCGGTCGTTTAGATAAATACGCCAAACAAGCGCAGGTGATCCATTTGGATATTGACCCGGCCGAGATCGACAAAAACGTAAAATCAACCGTACCGGTATGGGGCGACTGTAAAGAAACCCTGCCTTTATTAACCGCTTTGGTTGACGAAAAACAACATACCGAGTGGTTAGCCAAATTTAACGACTACACCCGCCAGGAAGTTGAACAAGTAATTGAAAAAGAACTAAACCCGGGCGAAGGCCAGTTAACCATGGGTGAAGTGATTAACCAACTAAACGCTTTAACCGATGGCGAGGCTGTTATAGTAACCGATGTTGGCCAGCACCAGATGGTGGCTTGTCGTTACGCTAAGTTTAACAACACCCGCAGCAATGTTACCAGTGGTGGTTTAGGCACCATGGGCTTTGCTTTGCCTGCGGCGATAGGTGCCAAATATGGCGCTCAGAATAAAACCGTAGTAGCCGTTATTGGCGATGGCGGTTTCCAGATGACCTGCCAGGAACTGGGTACTATTATGCAAACCGGCGTTGATGTGAAGGTAATTATCCTGAACAACAGCTTCCTGGGCATGGTTCGCCAATGGCAGGAGTTATTTAACGAGCGCAGATATTCATTTGTTGATATTCAAAGCCCTGATTTTGTAGCTTTAGCAGCTGCTTACGGCATAGCCGGCAAAAGCATCAGCGAACGCGACGACCTGCAAGGTGCTTTAAAAGCAATGTTAGATAACCCGGGCTCATTCCTGCTGGAAGTAAAAGTGACCAAAGAGAACAACGTGTTCCCGATGGTACCACAGGGATGCAGTGTAAGTGAGATAAGGCTTAAATAATCAACGGAGGCAACACAATGGAAAATTTAGATAAGCAGGAATATAATATCACTATCTACACAGAGAACCAGGTTGGTCTTTTAAACAGAATAGCTATTATATTTACACGTAGAAAAATAAATATCGACAGCCTGAATACCTCTCCGTCTGAGATTGAGAGTATCCACCGCTTCAATATAGTTATAACCGAATCGGAAGAAGTTGTACGCAAACTAACCCGCCAGATAGAAAAACAGGTAGAGGTACTAAAGGTATATTACCACACCAATGCCGACGTGATCTGGCAGGAACTGGCGCTGTACAAAGTATCAACCGACGTAATTGCCGAGAAGGTAAGCGTTGAGCGTTTGCTGCGCGAAAATGGTGCACGCGCGGTAGTTATCCGTAAGGATTATACCGTGTTTGAAACCACCGGCCACCGCGAGGAGACCGACAACCTTATAGCCATATTGCAACCATTCGGACTGATAGAGTTCGTACGTAGCGCACGTGTGGCTATCATTAAAGATAGCGAAGGCTTCAACAGCAAACTACGCGAGTTTGAGCGTTTAGAGCCGGGCGAAGAAGTGGTAGAGAATGAGTATTTGAATAAGGGTAGTAAGGTGTTTACGATGTAATACCCCAACTACGATTGTCATTGCGAGCGTAGCGTGGCAATCGCACGGAGAAAGGTAGACGACATGCATAGTTCGCGATTGCTTCGTCGTTCCTCCTCGCAATGACAAAAGAGTATTAATAAATTAGTAACATAAACCGATCGTTCGCAAGCATCGATCAATCAAATCAATAAAAACAAAAACAATGGCAAAATTAAATTTCGGCGGAACTGAAGAAAATGTAGTTACCCGCGAGGAGTTCCCTCTATCGAAAGCTCAGGACATCCTGAAAAATGAAGTAGTAGCTGTTATCGGTTACGGTGTGCAAGGCCCGGGCCAGGCGCTAAACCAAAAAGACAATGGCATCAACGTAATTGTTGGTCAGCGTAAAAATTCAAAAACATGGGATAAAGCTATTGCTGATGGCTTTGTACCGGGCGAAACCCTTTTTGAAATTGAAGAAGCTTTAGAGCGTGGCACTGTTATTTGTTATTTATTAAGTGATGCTGCACAGATCGCTTTATGGCCAACTGTTAAAAAACACTTAACCCCGGGTAAAGCATTATACTTCTCTCACGGTTTCGGTATCACTTTCAACGAGCAAACCGGTATTATCCCTCCTGCTGATGTTGACGTATTCCTGGTTGCGCCTAAAGGTTCAGGTACTTCATTGCGTCGTATGTTCTTGCAAGGCCGTGGCTTAAACTCTAGCTACGCTATCTTCCAGGATGCTACAGGTAAAGCTTTTGAGCGTGTTATCGCTTTAGGTATTGCTGTTGGTAGCGGTTACCTGTTCGAAACAGATTTCCGTAAAGAAGTTTATAGCGACTTAACCGGCGAGCGTGGTACTTTGATGGGTTGTATCCAGGGTATCTTTGCTGCACAATACGAAGTATTACGTGCAAACGGTCACTCTCCGTCTGAGTCATTCAACGAAACTGTTGAAGAGTTAACTCAATCGTTAATGCCATTAGTTGCAGAAAACGGTATGGACTGGATGTATGCTAATTGCTCAACTACTGCACAACGTGGTGCTTTAGATTGGTGGAAACCTTTCCGCGACGCTACTAAACCGGTATTTGAAAAACTTTATGACAGCGTTGCTACCGGCAAAGAGTCACAACGTTCAATCGACCTGAACAGTAAAGAAGATTACCGCGAGAAACTAGATGCTGAATTAGCAGAACTACGCGAAAGCGAATTATGGCAAGCAGGTAAAACCGTACGTAGCTTACGTCCGGAGAACCAGGCTGTAGAAGCATAATAAGGTAAAAGCTGAAAGGCGAAAGCTAAAAGCTAATTGTCATTGCGAGGAGGTACGACGAAGCAATCGCGAATAACATCTTCGCGATTGCCACGCTACCGCTCGCAATGACATAATTAAAAATATTTAAACAAACAAAACATATGTTACACGATCCAAACCGAGTCTACGTTTTTGATACCACGCTGCGCGATGGCGAGCAGGTACCGGGCTGCCAATTAACTACCCCTGAAAAGATAGAAATTGCACGCGAACTGGAGGCCCTGGGAGTTGACATTATTGAAGCCGGTTTCCCGATATCAAGCCCCGGCGATTTTCAAAGCGTGGTAGAAATATCAAAAGCCGTGAAAAACCCAACCGTTTGCGCGCTTACCCGTGCCAACAAAGGCGATATTGATGCAGCGGTCGAATCATTAAAATATGCCAAACACCCGCGCATCCATACCGGCATCGGATCGTCGGACATGCACATCAAACACAAATTTAACAGTACCCGCGAAGAGATATTAGAGCGCGCTGTTGAAGCTGTTAAATACGCTAAAAAATCTGTTGAGGACATTGAGTTCTACGCGGAAGACGCCGGCCGCGCCGACGTTGTTTACCTGGCACAAATGGTTGAAGCAGTAATTGCAGCCGGTGCTACGGTAGTAAACATCCCCGACACCAACGGCTACTGCCTGCCCGACCAATACGGCGCAAAAATAAAGTTCCTGAAAGAGAACGTTAAAAACATTGATAAAGCCATTATATCTGTGCATTGCCATAATGATCTGGGCTTAGCTACAGCTAACTCGGTTGCAGGCTTGCAAAACGGTGCCCGTCAAATTGAGGGTACTATTAATGGTATTGGTGAGCGTGCGGGAAACACTTCTATTGAGGAAGTTGTGATGATATTGAAAACTCACCAGGTTTTAGGCTTACACACCAACATCAACGCTAAGAATTTTTATGAGTTGAGCCACATGGTAAGCTCGCAAATGCGCATGCCGGTACAGCCAAACAAGGCTATCGTTGGCAGCAACGCGTTTGCACACAGCTCAGGCATCCACCAGGATGGTTTCCTGAAAAACCGCGAAAACTACGAAATTATCCGCCCCGAGGACGTTGGCTTCCCAAGCGCTACTATTGTGCTTACAGCCCGCAGCGGCAGGCACGCGCTTAAATTCCACCTGGAGCGTTTAGGTTTTAACCTAAGCAAGGAGGAACTGGCCGATGCTTATCACCGCTTCCTTACCCTGGCAGATAATAAACTGGATATAAATGATGAAGACTTGCAAGGCCTGATGGCATCTGCTAAAGTTTAAGTTTTAGTGATCAGTTGACTAGTTAATTAGTGATTAGTTGACCATCTCAGATAAAAATAATAATAAAGAGTAAAAAGTATAAGTGGTAAAAAGACAGGGACTAATTAACTAATCACCAGTTAACTAATCACTGATCATCCAATCACTAATTAACTAACACAAACAATGAGCAAAACATTATTTGATAAGGTGTGGGACGCACACGTTGTACGTAAAATTGAAGATGGCCCGGATGTGCTGTTTATCGATCGCCACCTTATCCACGAAGTAACCAGCCCGGTTGCCTTTTTGGGCTTAAAAACCAGGGGCATTAAGGTATTATACCCTAACCGTACATTCGCTACGGCCGACCACAACACGCCAACCATTAACCAGGACAAGCCGGTTGCCGATCCACTTTCGGCTAACCAGCTGCATATGCTGGAAACCAACTCGGCCGAGTATGGTATCAGCCACTGGGGCTTGGGGCACCAAAAAAATGGTATCGTGCACGTTGTAGGTCCGGAGTATGGTATTACTCAGCCCGGCGCAACTATTGTTTGTGGCGATTCGCACACCTCTACACACGGCGCTTTCGGTGCCATCGCGTTCGGCATCGGTACTTCCGAGGTTGAAATGGTGTTGGCTACGCAGTGTATCATGCAGCCTAAACCTAAAAAAATGCGCATTAACATTAATGGCAAATTAGGTAAAGCAGTTACGCCAAAAGATGTGGCTTTGTTCATCATCTCAAAACTGACTACATCAGGCGCTACAGGTTATTTTGTAGAATATGCCGGTGACGTGTTTGAGAACATGACCATGGAAGGCCGTATGACGGTTTGTAACCTGAGTATTGAAATGGGTGCCCGTGGCGGTATGATCGCTCCGGATGAAACCACCATCAACTACGTTAAAGGCCGTGAGTTTAGCCCTAAAGGCGAGGCTTGGGATAAAGCATTAGCTTACTATAAAACTTTAAAAACCGACGAAGGCGCTATCTTCGATAAAGAATTAACTTTCGATGGTTCGTCTATCGAACCGATGATCACCTACGGTACCAACCCGGGCATGGGCATGGGCATATCAAGCGATATCCCGGATGCAGAGCAAGTTGAAGGCGGTGTGGCTACTTATGAGAAATCATTAGGCTATATGGGCTTCCACGAAGGCGATAGTATGATAGGCAAACCGGTTGACTATGTATTTGTTGGCAGCTGTACCAATGGCCGTATCGAGGATTTCCGTGCGTTCACTTCGTTAATAAAAGGCAAACACAAGGCAGATAATGTTACCGCCTGGTTAGTACCGGGATCGCACATTGTTGAGGCGCAAATTAAAGAAGAAGGTTTACTGGATATCCTGAACGAAGCAGGTTTCGAACTACGTCAACCAGGCTGTTCAGCTTGTTTGGCCATGAACGACGACAAGGTACCTGCCGGCAAATACGCCGTAAGTACCTCAAACCGTAACTTCGAAGGCCGTCAGGGCCCGGGCTCACGCACCATGCTGGCTAGTCCGCTGGTTGCAGCCGCAGCCGCAGTTACCGGCGTAGTTACCGATCCGAGAACTTTAATTGAAGCGTAAATAGTCCGAAGTCTTAAGTCGGAAGTCAAAAGTAAAATGACTCAGAACTTAAGACTCAAGACTCAAGACTAACAAAAAATGGCTTACGATAAATTTAATATACTTACAAGCACCGCGGTACCGCTTCCTATCGAGAATGTGGATACCGACCAGATCATTCCGGCGCGTTTCCTGAAAGCTACCGAGCGTGTAGGCTTTGGCGATAACCTTTTCCGCGACTGGCGCTATAACCCGGACAATACCCCTAAACAGGATTTTGTATTGAACGACCCTACCTACAGTGGTAAGATACTGGTTGGCGGTAAAAACTTTGGTTCTGGTTCATCACGCGAACACGCGGCATGGTCTGTTTACGACTATGGCTTTCGTGCCGTAGTTTCCAGCTTTTTTGCTGATATTTTTAAAGGTAACTGCTTAAACATTGGCGTATTGCCGGTACAAATAAGCGCTGAGTTCCTGGAAAAGATCTTCGCGGCAATCTACGCTGATCCTAAAACTGAATTGGTGATCGATCTGCCGGCTCAAACCATCACCCTGTCAACCACAGGCGAATCGGAAAGCTTTGACATCAACGGCTACAAAAAGAACAATATGCTTAACGGCTTTGACGATATCGACTATCTGCAAAGCATTAAAGGCGATATAAAGGAATTTGCTGAGCAGCTTCCGTTTTAAAAAACACCACGTCATTGCGAGGTACGAAGCAATCTCTACATAGGATATTCCAACCTGAAAAGTTTAGAGATTGCTTCGTACCTCGCAATGACGGCTTTTTATTGCTGGTGAATTGATCGCCACAAACAATAACAAATGACCCGCAGGAAAATAGAGATCATGGATACCACCCTCCGCGACGGAGAACAAACGTCGGGGGTATCGTTTTCCATATCAGAAAAACTAACCATAACCCAGCTTTTACTGGAAGAACTGAACGTTGACCGGGCCGAGATCGCATCGGCCCGCGTGTCTGACGGCGAATTTCAGGCCGTAAAAGCTATTATGGATTGGGCCAACGCCAATGGCCATACCAAGCGTATCGAGGTGCTATCGTTTGTTGATAACGGTGTATCTATTGATTGGATGGTGAAAGCCGGCGTTAAAGTACAAAACCTGCTAACCAAGGGATCATTAAACCATCTTACCCATCAGCTTAAAAAAACACCTGAGCAGCATTTTGCCGAAATTGCAAGTGTGATTTCCCAGGCCGCAGAACATGGTATTGAGACAAATGTGTATTTGGAGGACTGGAGCAACGGCATGCGTAATTCATCAGAATACGTTTACCAATATCTTGATTTCATCACGCAGCAACCTGTTAAACGTGTTTTATTGCCGGATACTTTAGGCGTGTTAACGCCGAAGGAAACCGCGCTATTCCTTATCCAGCTCATCAATAAATACCCTAACACACATTTTGATTTCCACGCCCATAATGACTATGACCTGGGAACAGCCAACGTGTTAGAAGCAGTTAAAGCCGGCGTACACGGGCTGCACTTAACCGTTAACGGTATGGGCGAACGCGCGGGCAATGCCGCCTTAGCCAGTGCTGTAGCAGTGATCAACGATTTTGTGCCTGAGGTAGAGATCGGGTTGAAAGAGAAATCAATTTACTCAGTTAGTAAACTGGTGGAGACTTTTTCAGGCGTACGCATCCCATCCAACAAACCTATTGTTGGCGAGAACGTATTTACCCAAACCGCCGGCATTCATGCCGACGGCGACAATAAAAACAATCTTTATTTTAACGATCTGCTGCCCGAACGTTTCGGCCGCAAGCGCGAGTACGCGCTGGGTAAAACATCGGGCAAAGCCAATATTGAAAAAAACCTGCAGGAATTAGGCTTAAAGCTTAATGATGCCGACCTGAAAAAAGTTACTCAACGCGTTATTGAGCTGGGCGACAAAAAAGAAACGGTTACCAAGGAAGATCTTCCCTACATCATATCCGACGTGTTGGATAGCAACCTATACGACAAAAAGGTAACTGTAGAATCGTACGTGTTGATGCACTCTTTAGGTTTACGCCCTTCGGCCACTATAATGGTAAACATTGAGGGCGAAAAATTTGAAGAGAACGCGCAGGGCGATGGGCAGTTTGATGCTTTTATGAAAGCCTTAACCAAGGCCTACACCAAGAAAAAACGCAAACTACCTACGCTGATAGACTACGTAGTTCGCATAGCCCCGGGTAGTGCTACAGACGCACTTTGCGAAACCATCATCACCTGGGAAACAGACAGCAAAAAATTCATCACCCGCGGCCTGGATTCGGATCAAACCGTATGCGCTATTAAGGCTACGGAGAAGATGCTGAATATAATATAGAGGGAATCAAGACGCGGGCCGGTGTCATGCTGAGCTCAGTCGAAGCATGAGGGCAAAGGCCTTTACGCTCACCCTTCGGCGGAGCTCAGGATGACAGCCCAGCGCACCAAAAGAATTTAATTGAAGTACTTAAAATAAACATACTCTGAAATGAAACTAAATATCGCCCTTTTAGCAGGAGACGGAATAGGCCCGGAAGTAATTGACCAGGCTGTTAAAGTATCAAACGCCATTGCGCAAAAGTTTAACCACGACATTGCCTGGACATCGGCCCTGACCGGCGCTGCCGCTATAGACGCGGTAGGCGAGCCCTACCCGGATTCGACCCATGACGTTTGTATGGCTGCCGACGCGGTATTGTTTGGCGCTATTGGTCACCCGCGTTTTGATAACGACCCTACTGCGCCTGTTCGCCCGGAGCAAGGTTTATTGAAAATGCGTAAAGCCTTAGGTTTATACGCTAACGTGCGCCCTACTTTTACCTTCCCGTCATTGATCGACAACTCACCGCTTAAACGTGAGCGTATTGAAGGAACTGACCTGATCATTCTGCGTGAGTTAACAGGTGGTATTTACTTCGGCGAGCGTGGCCGTAAAGACGACGGCAACACCGCTTTCGATACTTGTACTTACACCAAAGATGAAGTACAGCGTTTGGCTAAACTAGGTTTTGAAATGGCTATGCAACGTGGCAAAAAACTGTGCTGTGTTGATAAAGCAAACGTATTGGAAACCTCTCGCCTATGGCGCCAAACGGTTCAGGACATGGAAAAAGACTTCCCTGAAGTGACCGTAAGCTATGAATTTGTTGACGCGGTTGCTATGCGTTTGGTACAATGGCCAAGCAGCTATGATGTGATCATCACCGAAAACTTGTTCGGTGATATATTGACCGATGAGGCATCAGTTATATCCGGTTCAATGGGTTTAATGCCTTCTTCATCAATAGGTGTGCATACATCGCTATTTGAGCCTATCCACGGCTCTTATCCGCAAGCGGCTGGTAAAGACATCGCCAACCCATTAGCTACCGTCCTGTCAGCTGCTATGATGTTTGAGGATGCTTTCGGTTTGAAAGAAGAAGCCGAAGCTATCCGCGCGGTGGTTAACAAATCATTGGCAGAAGGTATCGTAACCGAGGACCTTGCAGGCAAAAACAAAGCCTACAAAACCAGCGAAGTTGGTGATTGGTTGGCGAAAAACGTGTAACAACACCCTACGCGCGCAGGGTGTCATGCTGAGCTCCGTCGAAGCATGAGCGTCGGCCCTCGCAAGTAGCCTTCGACGAGGCTCAGGCTGACAACGCTCTTTTGTTCCCGTTAGGAAAAATATATACTACCTTTATACCCTAAAACCGTTATTCAAAAAATAACGGTTTTATTTTTTAATGCTTGATGCCATGGATATTAAACTGAATTTTGAAGATGCCGCCAAACGCCTGGCCGGCGTGGTAAAACACACGCCGCTGGAGTATAACGCCGGACTGTCGAAAAAATATGAATGCGAGGTCTATTTAAAGCGCGAGGACCTGCAAATTGTACGCTCGTACAAACTGCGTGGTGCTTACAATATGATCAGCCAGTTAACTGCCGATGAATTGAGCCGTGGCGTGGTTTGCGCCAGCGCGGGTAACCATGCGCAGGGCGTGGCGTTCAGTTGCAGTAAACTGGGTGCTAAAGGTGTGATCTTTATGCCCGAGATCACCCCCAAACAAAAAGTAAAGCAAACCGAGATGTTCGGTGGGGATAATATAAAGATTGTTTTGGTGGGCGATACTTTTGATGATTGCCTGATGGAGGCCCTGGCCTATACCCAAACGCATAACATGACCTTCATCCCTCCTTTTGATAACTCCAGCATCATCGAGGGCCAGGGAACCGTTGGTGTAGAGATACTGAATGATCTACCCGATGTAGAAGCCATCATTATGCCCATTGGTGGTGGTGGTTTAGCAGCGGGTGTGGGCACTTATTTAAAAGACAACAATCCCAATATCCTGCTTGCCGGTGTTGAACCCGAAGGCGCCCCATCCATGCTTAAAGCTTTTGAACATGGCGGCCCGGTTACCCTGCCAGAGATCAATCGCTTTGTTGATGGTGCGTCCGTAAAACGTGTGGGTAATTTAACCTATGAGCTTTGCACAAAGGTACTGGACGATATGCTGCTCGTCCCCGAAGGTAAAGTATGTACCACTATCCTAAAATTGTATAACGAGGATGCCATTGTAGTTGAACCCGCAGGCGCTTTATCAGTAGCGGTACTCGATGCTTATGCCGATAAGATCAAAGGCAAAAAGGTTGTATGCGTAATGAGCGGTGGTAATAACGACATTGCCCGTATGCAGGAGATAAAAGAAAAGTCTTTGTTATATGAAGGCCTGAAACATTACTTCATCGTCCGTTTCCCACAGCGCCCGGGTGCTTTGAAGTTGTTTGTGAACAGCGTGTTGGGGCCGCAGGATGATATTACACGATTTGAATTTATCAAGAAAACGGAGAAAGAGCAAGGGCCTGCATTGGTAGGTATCGAACTAACCAATAAAGAGGATTACAACGGTTTATTGGCCCGCATGCGCGAGCATCGTTTTGATATTATTGAGTTGAACAGAGATCAGACTTTGTTTGAGTATTTGGTGTAACCCAAAAATGTCATTTCTCACTACGTTTCGAAATGACAATCCTGTTTTGTTACTGCGCCACCAACTTCGGCAACTTACGCTGATCTGCCGGCAAGGCTTTGTATTTCTGGTATGAATCATTAATAAATACCGCTATTGACGGACCGTTATTATTTTTAACGTACTCATAAGTTGGGCGGTACAATAACATAAAATTAGACAGCTCCTCTCCTTTTAAAGGTACAATACTGCCAACATAACTTTTGGTGTATACTTCGTCAACCTGGCGCTCCTGCTCCTCACGGGCGAAATATTTTTTCAGGCGGCGGGCGTTTCTGCCTTCGGCAGAGAACCAAGTGCTTGGCGATAGTACATATACTTTACTACGGGTGTATACTTCAGGATACTCTACACGTGGGTTAAAGTTTTTGCGACTATCAGTAATACTTACTTCCTTTAAGGCTATAGCCAGTGATTTTAATTCAATACGTTTGGCTTTGTCTATATCGGTAACAAATAAAGTATCAGACACATATCCCGGCGAATAGAAGATTACCACATTACCGTTAGCAGCCGGTATAGTAAACTTACCATTATCATCGGCCAAACTCAATTGCTTATTGTTTGTGTTCTTAATGAAAACATTTGGCAGCTTTTGGCCGGTTCCTTCTTCATAAATAGTACCTCGTAAACTTTGCGCGTTTACTGCGGCGGCGGCGATAGCGAGCAGTGCAGTAAGGATGATATAGCGTTTCATGGCGTGTATAATTATGCAGTTAATATAGGCCTTATTCCGTCAATAAAGGTCATTCTAACATAATTTAACAATTGTTGTACCAATAAAAAACCCGGCCTAAACCGGGTTTCTTAATATTACTTTTTCCAGACGTTGTTTGCCGGGTTAAAATCAGGCAATTGCTTGTCAGGATCGTAGGTGATCGACTCAATTTCCTCGGTCGAAGGATATTTGAATGTCCAGCTTACGTTACGCTCCCATATTTCAACAGGTAAGTTAACGCGGTCGGTCTTGCCGCTTTTTAATTTAATTTCCAGGATAACAGGCATCGCCATTTTCTCCAGGTTATCAATAGTGATCAAAGCACCTTTGGTCGGATCATCAGCTATATATTTAGCGCCACGTACTGATACGTCTAAACGCCAGTTATTCACAAACCAACCTCTCCAGAACCAGTTCAGGTTTTCGCCGCCAACGTTTTCCATCGTACGGAAGAAATCGTCAGGTGTAGGGTGTTTAAATGCCCAACGCTTAATGTAAGTTCTGAAAGCGTAATCAAAACGCTCAGGACCTAAGATCTGATCGCGCAGCAAATTTAAACCGGCACCAGGTTTAGCGTATAATAAAGTACCAATATTTGGCTCTTTCATGTTATCAGCACCGCTTAACATGGTCTCTAAACCCGGGCGAGTGTATGCAGCACCTGCGCGCTGTAAATCAGTAGCGTTAGCTGGTTTGTACTCGCCGTTGTTAAATGCAGCGGTTGACAGACCGTTAATAAAAGTATTGAAACCTTCGTCCATCCAACCATACAAACGCTCGTTTGAACCAACGATCATCGGGAACCAGGTATGACCAAATTCGTGATCGTTTACACCCCACAGGCTGCGGCCGTTGGCACGCGCACCGCAGAATACAATACCAGGATATTCCATACCACCCGGTGTACCTGCAACAGCAGTTGCATTACCATAAGGAAACTCGAACCATTTTTTTGAGTAATGCTCTATAGAAGCTTTTACATACTCGGTTGAACGACCCCAGGCGGCCTGGCCATCGCTTTCAACCGGATAAGCTGATATTGCCATACCTTTGTGGCCGGCTACATTCATTTTAGCAGCATCGATAATAAATGCTGATGAAGCGCCCCAAGCGCAATCGCGGGCATTTTTAATTTTAAAGTGCCAGGTTAGCTCAGCTTTACCTGCCGGACGTGACGCCGGAGAAGTAACCTCGGCAGCCGAACGGATGATAACCGTTTTGTCGCTTTGCGCGGCTTGTGCCCAACGTTTTTGTTGCTCGGCAGTGTAAACCTCTTGCGGGTTTTGTAATTCGCCAGAGCATACTACAATGTCCTTAGCAGGCGCTGTGATCTTGATATCAAAATCGCCATACTCTAAATAAAACTCAGCCGGACCGGTGTATGGAAGCGGGTTCCAGCCGGTTACGTCATCATATACACACATACGTGGGTACCACTGCGCTATCGTAAATACTTTACCGTTCTTAGTTTCCAGGATACCCATACGGTCTGATCCGTACATTGGTGATATGAAAGAGAACTCGATCTTCAATTTCAATTTACCACCGTTTGCGGTAACGCCAGCCGGCAGAATTACCTGCATGCGTGTATCGTTTATCAGGAATTTAACATCGGTAGCTGTAACGGTTTTGGTACCGCTTAATACTTTAACCGATTTAATTTTATAACCAGCATCAAACACCTGGCCACGGCCACCATTGCGGCTTACACCCGGGCCAATAATAGCCTGACCTCTTGAATCCTGTTTGAATAAATTCTGATCCAGTTGCATCCAAACAAAATCCAGTTTTTGCGGGCTGTTGTTGGTATAGGTTAAAACCTCGGTACCGGTAATTTCGTTGGTGTTATCATTTAAACGGGCGCTTAACTCATAGTCGGCGCGGTTTTGCCAGTATTTTGGGCCCGGCTCGCCGCTGGCGGCGCGGTATTCATTTCCGTTTTGGGTATAAAATAGTGGAGCAAATGCATCATGGTAATCATATTTGGTTGGGGGTGCATTTGGGTCTGGCGGTGCCAGTGTTGGGCGCTGTGCGCTGGCGGTATTAATGCCAGCAAAAATAGCCAGGGCAAGCCCGGCAAATTGGTTTAATTTCATCAGTTAATTTTAAATTAAAACGTAAAAATATAAAAATATCGTATTCAAACTACACGTAATACAATTATTACGAGTGGGTTTGCACACCATACCATAAGCATAAAAGACAAAAAAAGGATGCCTGTGTTGCATCCTTTCTCATATAATTTTTAGCTATTAAAAATGTTCTTTATAAACGCCTTCATCAAACCCGAAGAATAAAAAGTCGCCATCCTCTATAACCGGGCGTTTTATCATGCTGGTTTTTTCTTGCAGCAGTTGTAAAGCATCGGCTTTAGTTTTGATGCTGTCTTTATGGGCTTGGTCAAGCTGTTTCCAGGTAAGGCCCTGTTTGTTCATAAACTTTTCGTAACCGGCTTTGGCATCCCATTCGGCCAGTTTTTCGGCAGATACACCCAGTTTTTTAAAGTCGTGAAACTCGTATACTACGTTGTTCTGTTTAAACCAGTCGAGCGCTTTTTTAACTGTATTGCAATTGGTAATTCCGTAAACTTTCATGCTGCTATTTTACACAAATAATGCCAAAGGTGCCGCTTAATTTTTACTACCGCTGCTGGTATCATCATTATTAATACCGCGCTGGTTTTTCTTTATCTCGCTGTTTAGCTTACCGAACTTGTAATTTATGCCGAAGTTGAATGTGCGATAAAAATTGTAGCGGGTATTATAGGTACGCACGTTAGGTGTTTCGGTAAAAAAGTCGAGCTTGTTAAACTCGGCAAAAGGGTTGTTAACGCCTATGTTAACCGTTAGTTTTTTCTTAAACTCTTTTGATGCGCTTAAGCCGTTACCAAAGTAAAAATTGTCCCTGCCCTGCAGCATGACATAGCGGCTATCATAACCAATATTCATACCCAGGCGCAGGCCGTTATCAAACTTGTAGCTGGTGTAAGTAAACATATGGCCCTGCTGCCCACTGTTTTTATACATCTGGCCATTAACAGTACCTTCCAGCCAAACCTGCATAATCTCGGCATTAATATTAACGTTTAGCTTGGTGGTGATGGGGTAATTCATATTAAAATCGAAACCCCAGCTGCGGTTTTTGCCTACGTTGGCAAAAGTTGTTGTCGTTACGTTGCCACTCACCGTTTGCACGTCCTGTATGGTGTTGTTGGCAAAGGTATAGTTTGTACTAATGTTAATAGATCCTTTTTTAAACGTACCATAGCTCAACTCGATGTTGTTGGTAACAGCCGGTTTCAGATCAGGGTTACCCATGCTAATGTATTGTTGGTTTGACCTGTCGGTAAAAGGGTTTAACTGCCAGATGCTTGGGCGCTGTATACGTTGGGTATAACCCAAAGTTAAATTGCTGGTAGTAGTTAAGCTGCGCTGCGCCGAAAAAGACGGCACTACATTATTATATTTTCTATCCAATGCACCGCCCGCCATAGCGGTAAAGTCTGCATCAATAGCCGTACGTTCAAAACGAACGCCGCCTTTAAAAGTGTATTTCTCAAACTTAACCTGATAGGTGTTGTAAACGGCATACACGTTTTGATGATAATCAAAATTATTAGTTTGCTTAGGGTCGGTGTTGTATACCCCCGTGGTACTTAACGTGTCGTTTCTAAAATCGCTGAAGTTATTACGCAATATCATTTTTCCACCGGCTTCCATAGTTACTTTTTTGAAAGGCTGCACATAGTCAACCTGCGTGGTATACTCCTTTGAGCCGGAGTTGTTATACTGGCGATAATCGGGCACGGTGTACCCGAGGCCATGATCGGATGTAACGCCATTAAACTGCCTGTTTTCCGAATTGCTGTATTTGTAAGAGATGGTTAGTAATTGATCTTTACTGCGTTTAAAACCCAATTGGTAGTTCACCCCCAGGTCATAACCTTTAAAACCAAAATTACCGTCGTTAAACAAATTATAGCTTTGTGTTGGCGTTTGAGCAGCATTGCGCGCTGTAGTAAACTGCTCTATATCAGTTTTACCATCGCCTTTGTAAAGATTAAAAGTACCGGTTAATAAATTCAGGGTATCAATTTCAAAGCTAAGTTCGTTACCTGTATACGTATTGTTGTTGCGGGCATATCGGGCACCATTTTGTAGCAGGGTTGATGTAACTACATTGGTGCCGGGTTGAAAAAAGGTACTCCCGTTTTCAAACGGCGCGCGTAAAGCTTTTCTATCGCCATAACCTACGTAGCCTGCATAGCCTATTTTACCCTGCTTAACGGTAAGGTTCAAATTGGTACGATAACCCCATACCGAATTGTAGTTAGCGTTAAGCGAACCGTTATAACCCTGGTCGGCATTTTTCTTAGTGATGATGTTGATGATACCGGCCAAACCTTCGGCATCATACTTAGCCGGCGGCGTGGTGATCACTTCTATTTTCAAAACGTTCGAGGCGGGCATGGCCTTTAATATATCCGAAGGATTTTTGGCGGTTAAAGCTGATTCCTTTCCGTTGATCAATATCTTATAGTTCCCGCTGCCGCGAAGTTTGATATTATCCTCACCATCAACAGATAGTAAAGGGACCTTACGCATCATATCCAGCGCGGTGATGGCTTTGCTTTCCGGGTCGGCCTGCACGTCATAACTTAGCCTGTCTACCTCTTGTTTCATCAAAGGTTTAAAACCAACAATAGCTACGGCGGCTAATTCTTTAGTGGTGGGTTGTACTTTTAATTTACCGAGATCAGCGTCGGCAGAACCGGCAATTTTAATGCTTTTGGTAGTGTAGCCAACAAATGTTAATATCAAATTATAGGCTTTGCCCGATGGCGCGGTTAAAGTAAAGCTGCCATCATCTTTAGTCAGCGAGGCTTTAACGGGCGATTGAGTTTGGGGATCCTGCAGGGCCGCGGTTAAGTAGCCTACAGGCGTATTGGTTACCGAATCCACCACGGTACCTTTAATAGTAATGTTTTGAGCAATTGTAGCGGCAGATAGGCAGCACCCCACCAGGGCAAGTAGAAGTTTTTTCATATATGTTATACTCCGTAGACGCACAGCAAAACCGATTGGTGACAGCGTTTCGAAACAAAAAACGGTGATAGAAACAGGGGGAAGCTGGTTTATCAGTACAGGTGTTTGTTTACGGCTCAGTTAATGTGTTTGGTTATAAGACGCTAAATTATCCTAACCGTTACACAAAAACCAATGTTTTAACATCCTTTAACCATTATATAACATAGTTTAACAAAAATTTACAATTGGACGGGCCTACTTGTTAAATTTCGTCATGGTCAATTCGGTACCAATAGCTGCAAAACTTTTGATCATCTCTATCGAGCGTTCTATCAGCGCGGGAAGTTCAGGCTGTTCATCGGCATCAAAACCGCTTAACACATAATCAACCTGCCGGCCTTTAGGGTAATTATCGCCCACACCAAAACGCAGTCGGGCGTAATTGTTATGGCCAAGGGTAGCTTCAATATTTTTAAGGCCGTTATGGCCCGCGGCACTTCCTTTAGGTTTAAGACGAAGCGTGCCGAGTGGCAGGGCAATATCATCAACCAACACCAGTACATTCTCTACAGGTATTTTCAACTC
The DNA here is from genome assembly GCF_059690715.1 of Mucilaginibacter sp. A3364. Taxonomy (NCBI): domain Bacteria; kingdom Pseudomonadati; phylum Bacteroidota; class Sphingobacteriia; order Sphingobacteriales; family Sphingobacteriaceae; genus Mucilaginibacter; species Mucilaginibacter sp. A3364. The sequence continues at coordinate 719,688 of NZ_JCAWED010000001.1, read as the reverse complement.
CCTCATCCAGTGGTTAAGGGCCTTACCGCTCAGGTTCATATAAGTAGTTGGTTTGATTAGGTGCAGGGTGCGACCTTTATGGCCAACCTCGGTATAATAGGCCAGGCGCATGTTGCTGAATTTTGCGCCTTCCTGTTTGGCCAATTCATCCAATATCATAAAACCTATATTATGCCTTGTATCGGCATATTCAGGACCAATGTTACCTAAACCTACTACCAGATATTTCATACTGTCATTACCCTCGTTATTAACAGGCACGGGCCGGGGTGCAGGCTTTGGTGCCGGCTTAGCTTTCTTAAAAAATTTACTAAAGTAGAGCTTAGCCATAATTATGCTGCGAATATATCAATTCCTTAAAAAACAAAAGCGACAAGTAGTTAAACTTGCCGCTTTTGAAGTCTGTGGACCTCTAAAAGATTACTTTCCTTTAGCTGCTTCCTGCTCTGCCTGACGCAATGCACGTGAAGTAGTTACAGAAACGATAGTATCGTCTTTAGTGTTAAGGATAGTAACGTTAGGGAAGCTAACTTCGCCAACTTTTACTGATTTACCTACCTCTAAAGCGGTAATCGGAACTTCAATAAAGTCTAAGTGATCTTTAGGTAAAGCTTTAACACGCAGCTTACGTAATTTTTGTACCAGTTTACCACCCACTTTAACACCTGGAGAAGTACCGGTTAATTTAACAGGGATCTCGATGGTTACAGGTTTAGCCTGATCCAATAATAAAAAGTCAACGTGGATGATCTGCTCAGTTAATGGATGGAACTGAAGATCTTTAATGATAGCTTGTGATTTAACACCAGCAATGTCAAGGTCGATGAAGTGAACAACCGGAGTGTAAACAACGGCTTTCAAATCAGCTGCGGACACAGAAAAGTGGCTTTGAGTAGCACCACCGTAAAGCACTGCAGGCACCAATGATTGGTAACGCAGCTCTTTCGCGTCTCTTTTCCCTACGTTCTCTCTTGGAGAACCGCTAATAGCAATTGATTTCATTTTAATTATTTATTGTATTTATTTATTAAGCCTGCTTCGCGCAGGATATCTTTACCCTTAAAGTCCTCCCCTTTGGGGAGGATTAGGAGGGGTCTATATTTTAAACAACTCGCTTATCGAGCCGTGTTCGTTAACGTTACCTATCGCTTTAGCAAACAGCTCGCCGCATGATAATACGGTTATCTTAGGGCTGGTTTGTCTAAGCGGGATAGTATCCGTAACGATCAACTCTGTTAAAGCCGAGTTTTCAATCGTTTCGTATGCGTTGCCCGATAATACAGGGTGCGTACAAACCGCGCGTACGCTACGTGCACCTTTATCCATAATTAACTGTGCCGCTTTGGCCAGGGTGCGTGCCGTATCGCAAATATCGTCTATCAAAACAATGTCCTGACCTGTTACATCACCTATCAGCGTCATTGATTCGATCTCGTTGGCGCGTTTACGTTGTTTATCGCAAATTACTACCTCGGCGTTAAAGAACTTGGCAAAGCCACGTGCGCGGTACGAGCCACCCATATCAGGCGACGCGATGGTTAACCTATCCAAACCAAGGCTTTTAATGTATGGCACGAAAATGATCGAACCATCCAGGTGATCAACCGGGATATCAAAAAAGCCTTGTATCTGCGCGGCGTGCAAATCCATGGTCATGATACGGTCGATACCTGCAGCTACCAATAAATTAGCAACCAATTTGGCGCTGATAGCAACACGCGGACGATCTTTTCTATCCTGACGGGCCAAACCAAAATAAGGAATAACAGCGTTAACGTGGTGAGCAGATGCACGGCGGGCAGCATCTATCATCATCAATAACTCCATTAAATTATCATTGGGCTGGTGGGTTGATTGGATAAGGAAAACATCACAACCACGTACAGATTCGTTGTAGCTAGGCTGAAACTCGCCATCACTAAAACGTGCTAAAGCCGATTGACCTAATGGCTGACCATAAGCATCGGCAATTTTCTCAGACAGCTCTACCGAGCCTGAACCTGAAAATAACTTAACCGTGTTGAATTGTAATGGCATCGTTTTATATCGGATATCTGATTTACAATTTCGAATTTACTTATTTCGTATTAGCCTATAAAAAAATTTCGGATTTCATCCCGATAGTCATCGGGACCGAAATCCGAAATCTTAATGTTGCCCGACCAGGATTCGAACCTAGACAAACGGTACCAAAAACCGTCGTACTACCATTATACTATCAGGCAATCTCCACATTCGTTACTTGCGTTCCGAAAAGGTTTGCAAATATAAGACGAATTTTTCAAGTACGAAATAGAAATTTTAAAAAAACTTAACACACAATCCACGTATTTACCTAGCGCCTGAAAATCAGCATGAATAATTTTATCAGCGGCAATTTTATCAGGTATTTTTCTGTTAAAAAATGCTAAATCCATCCGCCGGGGTTATTATATAGGTTTTGTTTTATTAATTTCGGCACTGATAAAATATACCTAGTGTAAATTTCACCATGAATTATAATAAAATTAATAATGCCTTTGGCTGGCTGGCCTTTGCTATTGCCGCTATTACGTACACTTTAACCCTTGAACCATCATCAAGTTTTTGGGATTGCGGCGAGTTTATTGCCTGTATCTATCGCTTACAGGTAGCGCACCAGCCGGGCGCTCCTTTGTTTACCATGCTGGGTAAAGTGGTTTCGCTGCTTTCATTTGGCGATGTAACCAAAGTAGCCTACTGGACCAACATGGCCTCGGCCCTGTCAAGCGCGGCTACCATCCTGTTCCTGTTTTGGAGCATTACCGCACTGGTGAAAAAGATTGTTATCAAAACCAAGGAAGACCTGACGCAAACCAACCTGATATTAATTATAGGCTCGGGTTTGGTAGGTGCTTTAGCTTATACATTTTCTGATACATTCTGGTTCTCGGCTGTCGAGTCGGAAGTTTACGCGCAGTCTTCGCTGTGTACCGCCCTGGTATTTTGGGCCATTTTAAAATGGGATGCCCACGCGGATGAGCCGGGCGCCGATAAATGGATCATTTTTATAGCTTATGTAATGGGCTTATCTATAGGTATCCACTTGTTAAACTTGCTGGTTATACCGGCTATAGCGTTGGTTATCTACTTCCGCAAAGTTAAAAATGCCACTACCGGCGGTGCCGTTAAAGCATTGTTGATTGGCTGCGTTGTAGTGGCCGCGGTGCTGTGGGGCATTATACAATATACCGTAAAAGGTGCCGCATTCTCTGATCTGTTCTTTGTAAATACCCTGGGTATGGGCTTTGGCAGCGGCGCTATTGTGTTCTTTATATTACTGATAGGTACCATTGTTACCGGTATTTTATTCACCATAAAACCATCGCAGGTATTGGCTATCGCTACCGCGGTGTTGTTTACCTTGGTGTTAACGATCAGCGCCGGCATTTTTGGTATCATAGCTGCCGCAATCATCATCGTAATACTTGAGTACATTGTTAAAATACGCGAGCGCCGTTTCGCTTTAAATACATTTTTGATCTGTACCGCTTTTATATTATTTGGTTACAGCTCATTTGTGATGATCGTTATCCGCGCTAAAGCGGGTACCAACTTAAACAACAGCGATCCGCAGGACGCCTTTGCTCTGAACGGTTACCTTAACCGCGACCAGTATGGTGATACCCCGTTAATGTTTGGCCAGTACTTCGATTCAAAACCTATTGACCAAACCGAAGGTGCCCCGATGTACAAACGCGGTAAAGACAAGTACGAGATCATCGGTAAAAAAATGAATACGGTTTATGATCGTAATACTATCTTCCCGCGTATGTTTAGCGACAAAGCCGGTCACCCGCAGTTTTACCGCCAGTGGACACAGCTAGGCGAAACCGAAAACCCAACCTTCGGTACTAACCTGGAATTCTTCCTGTCGTGGCAGGTTAACCAGATGTATACCCGTTACTTCCTGTGGAACTTTGTTGGTCGTGCCAACGAGTTTGACGGCCAAAGCAACACGCTTGACGGCAGCTGGCTCAGCGGATGGAACATGGGTAAACCATTACCAAAAACCGTTACGCTAAGTAAATCATACAACCGCCTGTTCTTTTTACCGCTGATATTAGGCTTACTAGGTGCGGTATATCATTTCAGACGCAACCAGCGAGACGCCGGTATAGTTGGCGTGCTGTTCTTCTTTACAGGTGTGGCTATTTTGCTTTACCTTAACCAGGACCCACTACAACCGCGTGAGCGTGATTATGCCTATGCCGGTTCATTCTACGCCTTCGCAATCTGGATTGGTTTGGCTGTACCATTTATTGCCGAACTCATTAACCGTAAAAAGGTAGCTGCAAGTGGTGCTATATTGGCTACCGTAGTTTGTTTAGCTGCCGGCCCGGCGCTGATGGCCAGCCAGGAATGGGATGACCATGATCGTTCAACAAAAATGACACCGCATGATATGGCTTATAATTACCTCATGTCTTGCGCGCCAAACGCTATTTTGTTTACTTATGGCGATAACGACACCTACCCGCTGTGGTACATACAGGAAGTGGAGAATGTGCGCCCGGATATCCGCATAGTAAACATGAGTTTGCTGGGCACCGATTGGTACATCCGCCAGATGAAAACCAAAATGAACAACTCAGACCCATTGCCTATCACCATGGATAACGATAAGTTTAAAAGCGGTGTGCGCGATGTGTTGTATTTTAATGACGCAAAGATTCCTGAATCTGTTGAAGTAAAAGAGGTGTTTGACTTTATGCTGTCGGACAATAAAGATGCTAAAGCGACTTATGATAACGGCGAATCCGTTAACTATCTGCCAACAAAAAACCTGAAGCTTACCGTTAACGCCGATGATGTAATTAAAGGCGGAACCGTAGCGGCAGATCAGCGCGATAAAATTGCACCGGTAATTGAGTTTAAATACCCGGGCAACTATGTAGCTAAAGATAACCTGGCCCTGCTGGATATTTTAGCGCATAACAACTGGAAACGCCCGATATATTTTACCGTTACCGTACCTACCGATAACATGATAGGTTTGGATAAATACATGTATACCGAAGGTTTCACCAACCACCTGATCCCTATTAAACCGGATACCACGGCCAATGCCTTAGATGCACCTAACACCCCGGTATTGATGAAAAACGTGCTGAACAACTTTAAATGGGGTAACATGAAAGCGGCTAAATACCTTGATCATGAATCTATCACCATGTTCTACCCGTTAATCACCCGTACTTTTGTTACGCTGGTTGATGGGTTGCTGAAGGAAGGCAAAACCGATATGGCTAAAAAAGCGCTTCAAAAATACATGGAAGTAATGCCTGAAACGGTTCCGGTATCTGAAGTAGCCGTGCGTAAATATTACCTGGCGGAAGCTGCCTACCGCATTGGCGAAACCGCTATTGCCGATAAATTGATAACACAGGTTGACGATTACGTTGCCGATAACCTTGGCTACAACTACATCCTGTACAAAGACGGCAAAGCCGATATGCGCGACCGCGATTTCCAACTGAGCTTCTCGCTGTTAAACGGTATAGTTGGTTTAACTAAGGACTATAACAAAACCGGCCTGGGCGCTAAGTTTGAGGGTCAGCTGAAGGATTTCTCAACTAAGTTTGGCGTGCCTTTGGAGAATAAACAGTAATTGTCACTAATGATATTGAAAAAGCCCGGCATGTTAACATGCCGGGCTTTTTATGTTTAAACCGAATGGGTGTCACCCTGAGCTCCGTCGAAGGGTGAGCGTAAAGGCCTTTGCCCGCATGCTTCGACGGCGCTCAGCATGACACCCTCCTTACGTTATCAGCCAGCCAATTGCTTTGTCATTTCGAACGAGGAACGAGTGAGAAATCTTGTACGACAATAAAGTAGCCGATCTGTCGCTCGTATAAGATCTCTCCCGTTGGTCGAGATGACATATTTTGAATTAAATTGTGCGCCAAAGGGTGCGCCACTTTTAAAAAGTGTAAACTTTGATAAATATTAACTTATTGATAATTAACACCTTAAAAAAATTTAAGGGTGTGCCGCATTGCGCCGCTTTTTCAAACAACTAATTGAATATCAAATATTTATAAAAAAACAGTGCGCCACTTGCGCCACTTTAAAAGTGGCGCACCCTGTAAAACCAAAAACGGCCGCAATCACTCGCGGCCGTTTCGATATCAAAGCAGGGAAAAGGAATTATCCCTCTACCACTACACCCATATTGCAAAACTTATCAATACGCTCGTTAACAAGCTCGGTGATATCGCGCTCTTTTAGGGTTTTCAGGTCTTTTAACAACTGTTTTTTAAGGATGGCAGCCATAGCGACAGGGTCCTGGTGTGCACCGCCCAGTGGTTCTTTAATAACGCCGTCTATCAGCTTGTTTTTGTACATCTCGGTTGATGTAAGCTTCAGCATCTCGGCAGCACGTTCTTTATGCTCCCAGGTTTTAAACAGGATGGTTGAGCAGTTCTCGGGCGATATAACTGAATACCATGAGTTATCCAGCATCATCACTTTATCGCCAATACCAATACCTAATGCACCGCCAGATGCACCTTCGCCAATAACCACGCAAATAACCGGTACTTTAAGTATCGACATTTCCAGCAGGTTACGGGCAATAGCTTCACCCTGGCCACGCTCTTCAGCCTCCAGGCCCGGGAATGCGCCCGGCGTGTCTATCAGCGTAACAACAGGCTTGTTAAATTTCTCAGCCAATCGCATCAGTCGTAAAGCTTTGCGGTAACCTTCAGGGTTAGCCATACCAAAATTGCGGTATTGCCTGTCCTTAGTGTTACGGCCCTTTTGGTGACCGATGAACATCACCGTTTCGCCGTTTAGCGTACCAAAACCACCTATAATGGCTTTGTCATCACCTACGGTACGGTCGCCGTGCAGTTCAATAAAATCATCACACATTAGCTCCAAATACTGCAAAGTATAAGGGCGTTCGGGATGACGTGATATTTGTACTTTTTGCCAACCGGTAAGGTTGCCGTATATTTCTTTTTTAGCTGTATCTAACTTAGCTTCCAGTTCGTTCACGGTGGCCGACATGTCGAGCTTGTTCTTCTCTTCCATCTGCTTCACCTTTTCTATCTGCTGTATTAAGTCAGCCAAAGGCTTTTCAAAATCAAAACTAATTTTCATATCAATTAATCAGGGCGCTAAATTAAGTAAATCCAATGGCATATTTGCAACCTAAAATAAAGGCAACCCGCATTGCAAGGTGGCGCTTCCCTCCTGTTTTATACAAACAAAAGCAGTGCCGCGAGCTACTTGCGGCGCAAAATAGCCTCTAAACTAGTTATTTGCTGCGGGGTAAGCAGTTTTTGCGTAGCGAAGCAGGCCTGTAAAATGGCGTTCTTTAATTCGCCCTGGTAAAGGCCGTAGCGGTTGGTATAAAACACCAGGTTGCCATCATTCATTTTATTATAACGAAACAGGCTGTCCAGTTTCTTCTCGGTATCAATTACCGATCCGCCAATTTGCAATCTTCGTCGATGCATGGCTGTGTTAAGCTCGGTTATCTTTTTCACCTGTATGGGGCTCAGGTCAAGTTCGGCTTTATATTTAAGTACCTTATCAGGCATGGGGTAATGGTTCATCTCGGCCACGCGGGCCATATCGTCTGATGCCTCACCCTTTAAATAATCCTGATACTGCTGGTAAGTTAACGTACGCACCGGCGAGCGTTTAACAAGGCTATCCGGCATCTGAGCATGGGCATTTAAAGTGCAAAAAGCAAGTGCACTGCAAAGTAGTGTTTTAAGCATGTAACTATTGGTTTTCATCATAACGCTGTTACGGCTTTATTGTTTAGATTTGAGAAGTGGGATATGAGATTTGAGATACTATCAAATTGATGATTCGTCAATGTCAATCTTATATATCTTAATCACAAATGCCCTGTCTCACGTCTCACGTCTCATATCTCATATCTAACCCATGGACGCTCAAGACGTAATAGACCTGCTTAAAGAAAAGGCCGAAGCCAAATATCACACCGGCATGCTACGCTTTGGTATTGCCAATGATAAGGCATTGGGCGTTAAAATTCCCGAAGTGCGCAAACTGGCGAAGCTGATTAAAAAAGATCACCAACTGGCCCAACAACTTTGGGACACCGGTGTACACGAGGCGCGCATACTGGCATCAATGATTGATGACCCTAAACAGGTTACCACCCAACAAATAGATGCCTGGACCAAAGATTTTGCCAGTTGGGATGTATGCGACCAGGTATGTGGCAACCTGTTTGACCGTACACCTTATACGGTAGATAAAGCCATTGAATTTAGCGCTCGCGAGGAAGAGTTTGTTAAACGTGCCGGTTTTGTACTCATGGCCGAATATGCCATCCACAACAAAAAAGCCGACGACCTGGTATTTATCCAATTCTTCCCCATTATGGAGCGCGAAGCCTGGGATGATCGGAATTTTGTGAAGAAAGCTGTGAACTGGGCCCTACGGCAAATAGGTAAACGTAATAAAACCTTGCGCCCGCTAGCCATTGATTGCGCCCAACGCATACTGCAACAGGATAGCAAGGCAGCTAAATGGATAGCTAATGATGCCTTGCGGGAACTAACCGGTAAAGCTTAACGCAGCATTAGTGATGCGATGTAATATCTTTAAATACAATGTATAAGCCTTTACTGGCCTCGTCTATATCGCGCCCCTCGCTATCCCTTTTAGGTTTTACCAGTTCAGGGTTTTCAATAAGATACTGTGCGTCGTCTTTTAAAACAGCTTTAGCTAATGAAAAAGGATCTTTGGAATCAATTTTGCCTTCACCAAAATCAGGCCGGTTATGCTCCATGTAAAAAATTTACGTGTAAAGCCAGGACGAGAACCGGCGAAAGTGGGTATACACGTAAAGAAATGGCAGTTAAGCAACCGGTAAACCGATCGCGTGCCTAATGTACGCTTTTTGTTTGACTGACAGGTATTTGAATAACTCCAAATACATTAACTCGTACACACTGGCCTGAAAATAAGCGAGGATAGCCTGTGCCTCTATTGCTCCACCTTTAAACGATAGTTGATCAGGTCGCATACATCAACTTCTAATATATTTGAAATGTCGAATATGCGCTCCAGGGTAAGTTTAGTTACGCCCTGCTCTATTTTACTATAAGCATTTTGCGATATTTTAAGCTTATAGCTTAAATAATCCTGCGAATATTGTTTGTCTCTGCGCGCCGCGCGAATGTTGTTGGCTATCCCGGTTATGCTGTACATAGCTGTGTTGTTTTTTAAGTTTTAATAGGTAGATGTAAAAGAAATACGTAAGGAAACGAACACCCGGATTTATTTAACCCTAAATTAAGTATTCCCGAAAGTGTTGAATTTTAACTAAGTGAGGAGCGGCTATAAAAACAATAACTATCAATGATGGCAAATTGTTCTAACCGCAGCCTTAATCAACTAATCTTCAAACTTCAATCGCCAATCTTCATCAACAAAATATATATTTGCGCATTATGAGCAACAATACCGACGATATTTTCAAAAACGTTATAGCCCATGCCAAAGAGTATGGCTTTGTATTTCAATCAAGCGAGATATATGATGGCCTGAGCGCTGTTTATGATTATGGCCAGTTTGGTGCCGAGTTAAAAAACAACATCAAAACCTATTGGTGGAAAGCTATGGTGCAGCTTAACGACAATATAGTGGGTATTGATTCGGCCATATTTATGCACCCTAAAATTTGGAAAGCCAGTGGCCACGTTGATGGCTTTAGCGACCCGATGATCGATAACAAAGACTCGAAAAAACGCTATCGTGCCGACCAACTGTTAGAGGACCGCATTGCCAAACTAGACGAGGAAAATAAAACCAGCGAGGCCGAAGAACTGCAACTGGAAATGGACAACGCTCTTAAAGCCGAGAACCTTCCCCGCCTGCGTGAACTGATTGTGGAGCAAAACATAAAATGCCCGATAAGCGGCACTGCTAACTGGACGGACGTACGCCAGTTTAACCTGATGTTTAGCACCCAAATGGGCGCCGTAGCCGATGATGCCGATGTAGTTTACCTTCGCCCCGAAACCGCGCAAGGTATATTTGTTAACTACCTGAACGTGCAAAAATCGGGCAGGATGAAGATACCTTTCGGTATTGCGCAAATTGGTAAAGCTTTCCGTAACGAGGTTATTGCCCGCCAGTTCATCATCCGCATGCGCGAGTTTGAGCAAATGGAGATGCAATTCTTTGTTCGCCCCGGCACACAGAAAGAATGGTTTGAAAAATGGAAACAAACCCGTCTGCAATGGCACCTTGCCCTGGGTACCGATGCTGCCAAATACCGTTATCACGAACATACCAAGTTAGCCCACTATGCCGACGCGGCGTATGATATCGAGTTTCAATTTCCGTTCGGCTTTAAAGAGGTTGAAGGCATCCATAGTCGTACAGATTTTGACCTGAGCCAGCATCAACAGTTCTCGGGCAAAAAAATGCAGTATTTTGATCCGGAACTGGATCCTGAAACACAGAAACCTTACGGCAACTACGTACCTTACGTTATTGAAACTTCGATAGGTCTGGACCGTATGTTCCTGCTAACCATGATCAATGCTTACGAAGAAGAGGATCTGAGCACCGAGGAAAAACAGGATAGCCGTACCGTATTGCGCCTGCACCCTTGCCTGGCACCGGTTAAAGCCGCCATATTCCCGCTTACCAAAAAAGATGGCCTGCCGGAAAAAGCACGCGAAATAATGGACACCCTAAAGCTTGACTTTAACCTGCAATACGAGGAGAAAGATGCTATTGGTAAGCGTTATCGCCGCCAGGATGCTATTGGTACCCCTTTCTGCATCACGGTAGATCATCAGACTCTGGAAGACAATACCGTTACTATCCGCCATCGCGACAGCATGGAACAGGAACGCGTACCTGCCGATCAATTAGAGAAAATTATAGGCGACCTGGTAAGCTGGAAAAACGTATTGAGCTAGGCCCTAAAACTTTATAGATATTTTTACGTTAAAGCCTGTTAGTAATTAGCAGGCTTTTTCATTTATAATCAGTACACTCGTTACAATTTATTTTATACATTTATTATTCGCTATAATAATAAACTGATCATTACCCCCATTAATACCAATTTAAGATTGAAACCATTATATATTTTATTTATTATTTTCAATCTGCTATGCCTTAAACTGCTTGCAAAATCGCAAAACCATGATACGGACAGTTTAAAAAAACTGCTTACCCCGGCCTTAAAACATCAGGATAATATTAAAGATACCGCCACTATAAACCGCCTTGATAAGCTGGCCAGCGCTTATTATGAATCTAATCCTGACAGCACCTCCTACTACGGCAAATTACAGATCAGGTTATCCAAAAAAATAAACTACACCCGCGGCATTGCCGATGGGCATTCGCAGGTTGCAGCGGTTGATATGTTTCGCAGCAATTACACGTCATCTGCCAACAATTATGGGCTGGCGCTAAAGCTTTATCAACAGGTAAAATATGATCCCGGTATTATTGATTGTTATACGGGACTAGGCCGCGTGCAGGATTTTCTGGGTAAATATGATGATGCGCTTGTTTTATACAACAAGGCTTTGGTTATCGCAAAAAAAACAAACAACACGGAGGACCTGAGCGATTGTTATAATCTTATTGGGATTACCTATGACAATAAAGGCGACTTTTCAAAAGCGCTTGACAGTTACTTTCAATCGCTACTTATTGACATCAGGAACAAAGACGAACTATCCGCTGCAGACAAGTACTGTAATATAGGCGTGGTGATGCAGGAACTGGAGCTGTATGATAAGGCGATGGTTTACCATAAACGATCGCTGGCTATATGGCAAAAACTGGATGACCTTTCCGGTGTTGGTACAGCTTGCCAAAATATTGGCGAGGTACTCATGGTACAAAAAAAATATAGCGAAGCTATTACTTATATTAATAAAGCCTCGGCCATATTTCACCGTATGGATGACCGCGAGGGTTTGAGTCTTATTTATTATGATCTGGGTATCTATAATTTTCGTATAAACCGTACAGATTCGGCACTTTACTACTTGCAGCGTTCGGTAAAGTCGGCCGAGGAAAATAATATTAAATACAATAAAGCCAATGCCTATACCGGCCTTGCTAGGGTTTACAATCAGCAAAAAAACTACCAGCAGGCTTATACTAGTGCAATCAAAGCACAACAGGAATCAACCGACTTAAAAAGCCTCAGCATACGTACCGAAGCTACTTTACAGTTGAGCAGCGCGCTTGCCGGACTGAAACGTTTTGAACAGGCTTATACCCAACACCGGCTTTACTCAACTTTAAAAAGCGATCTGAAACATCATGAAGGTGTGCACAAGATCATGTCGTACAATATTGAGATTGACTTTGCTAAAAAACAGGATAGCGTGGCCCGCCAACAACGCGAACGCGAAAATGCATTCAAACAAAAAATAGCCGAACAAAAAAGCCAGACCTGGATATTTGGCATAGCAATTATTGCAATGGCTATACTCGCCGGGGTTTACTATAACGCGGTGCGCAGGCAACAAAGAATAAATGCCCTGCTAGCAGGTAAAAACGAAGAAATAGTGGCCCACCAGGAAAGCCTTAACGCGCAGGCCAACAAATTAAACGACCTTAACTTACTTAAAGACCGCCTGATAGGCGTACTGGCTCATGATCTGCGTGCGCCTATCAGCACCCTGCGTTCATTATTTACATTGATGACTGACAAGGGCATTACCAACGACGAGTTTATTGAGATGACACCCAAGGTTTTTAAAAAGCTGGAACATACTTCCGATTTTTTGGATACCCTATTGTTCTGGATAAACAGCCAGGTGGATAATGAGGAGATCCTAACCAAAAGTTTTTCTATTGCCGAAGTGGTTAATCGTGAACTTACGCATTCTGATGATCAGCTTAAACAGAAAAATATTAATGTTGAGATTGATATCAAACAGGATGCCCTCGCCTTTGCCGACCCCAACTGCATACGCATTGTTATACATAACTTTTTAACCAATGCCATCAAGTTCTCAAACCGGGGCGGGCTTATACAGATAGCCTCGTACCTGACTGATGATAACAAGGTAATATTTTGTCTGAAAGACAACGGCGTGGGTATGACCACGGACACCCTGAACAGCCTGTTTAAAACGCGGGTGAACAGCGCCATCGGTACCGAAAACGAAAGCGGCACCGGCATGGGCCTGCTGTTTTGCAAAGACCTGATTGAAAAGCATCATGGCAAAGTTTGGGCCAGCAGTAACCTGGGCCTGGGCAGCGAGTTCTGCTTCTCGTTACCCAAAGGATAGTAATATTAATATCAGCATATTTAATATTGCGGCAAACTGTTAAAACAATTGACCGTTTTTTTCATTTTGAGTTAACTTAATATCTTGATATGGCAATTAAAGATTATCCCTTCTACCTCAAAAGCACCGTTATACTGTTCGGGCTTATTTTATTGATGTACGTTTTTGTGCAGCTGACTGATATTTTGGTACCGCTGGCCTTCGCGGGATTTTTGGCCATTTTATTAAACCCACTCAGTACCCGACTACAGCGACTGGGGCTGCCTAAAATACTGGCCATCATCCTGTCTATGCTGGTTTTGATATTGGGCGTGCTGGCGGTTTTCTATTTCCTGTCAACTCAGATTGTACAGTTTGGCGAATCGTTGCCGATGTTGAAGAAGAAATTTGAGCTGCTTACCATCGACCTGAAAACCTGGGTACAAACCACCTTTGGCCTGGCAATTACCAAGCAGGACCAAATGATTGCCGACGCGCTAAACAACAGCCAGGTAATATTAGGCCGTACACTGGGCTCGTTACTGGGCACTATGGCTATCATATTCCTGCTGCCGGTTTACATCTTCCTGATGCTGTTTTACAAGCCTTTGATATTGAACTTTTTGTTCGAGGTTTTTGCCGAGGAAAACTCCAAAAAGGTGGCCGATGTGCTGGCCGAGACCAAGAGTGCTATACAGAGCTATATTGTGGGCTTGCTGATAGAGATGATCATCGTGGCAGCCATGAACTCGACTGCGCTGCTGCTGCTGGGCGTTAAATACGGACTGCTGATTGGCTGCATTGGCGCCATATTAAACCTGGTACCCTACCTGGGCGGCATTATAGCCATTGCGCTGCCGGTGCTGATGGCTACAGTAACCAAAGACGGTTTTACTACCCAACTGGGCGTGATAGCCGCCTATGCTGTGATACAGTTTATTGATAATAACATACTGGTACCGCGCATCGTTTCGTCAAAAGTGCAGATCAACGCGTTGGTTTCTATCATCATTGTTTTGCTGGGGAACGCTTTGTGGGGGCTGTCGGGGATGTTTTTGTCAATACCGTTTATTGCGGTGATGAAGATCATTTTTGACCGCATCGACGGGTTGAAGCCCTGGGGGAAACTGCTTGGCGATACCGTACCCACCCACCACATGGGCGAGGTTTGGACCAAATCAAGAAAAAAAGCGGTCGGCGTAAAATAGCGCCGTTTTGCCTGCGGCGATTGAGGCGCAGTGTAGCGCTGTATGCGTAGCACGCTACACTGCTACACCTGGTGTAGCATCGCTACAGCGTTTTTTATCAGGTAGTTATATTTTTTGGTGGCGGTGTTTTGTCAGTAGTTAGCCTTGAAAGAATCCTCCCCTACCAATACTTCTCCATTTCGTTCCCTCATCATCAATCCCCATTTTGATATGCTGCGTAATAGCGGCTCGGCAGAATGCCCAAGGGCTGTGAGCTCATACTCTACACGTGGAGGTACTTCGGGGTGCACAACTCTACTGATGAGGCCGTGTTGCTCCAGTTCGCGTAGTTGGGTTACCAGCATGCGTTCGGATATACCGGGGATGGAGCGCAGCAGTTCGTTATAGCGCATTTTGTGCGCCAGCAGGTTAAATAGTATGGTGGGTTTCCAGCGGCCGCCTATTATGGTTAAAGCGTATACCATGCCGCAGTTGCGTACCAGTGTGGCTTCGTTTTGGGCGTTAGTTGAAGTTAATTTACGCATACACTTACTTTTTTGTTAGTACCTAACAATTTAAACGTTGCCTGCAAAAATAAAGCTTTCCATTTAGTTTTGAGGCATGAAAAATTTAGCAAATAAAACAGCCCTGGTAACAGGCGGCAGTCGCGGTATTGGCGCGGCCATAGTTGCCGAGTTGGCGCAACAGGGAGCTAACGTAGCGTTTACCTATCAAAACGCTGCCGACAAGGCCAATGCCTTAGTCAAGCAAATTGAACAACAAGGCGGCAAAGCGCTGGCCATACAGGCGGATAGTGCCGACCCACAAGCGGTTATTAATGCCGTAAACCAAACCGCTGCCCAATTTGGTGCGGTTGATATTTTGGTGAATAACGCCGGTGTTGCCTATTACAACAATATTGAAGCTTTTACGCTTGAAGATTTTGATAACATTATAGCCATCAATGTGCGCGCGGTTTTTGCGGCTACGCAGTCGGTATTGAAGCATATGCCTAATGGCGGCAGGATTATTACGATTGGCAGTTGTTTGGCTACGCGGGTTACTGATGGTGGCTGGGGATTGTACTCCATGAGCAAGGCGGCTTTGATTGGTTTTACCAAAGCTGTGGCGCGCGATGTGGGTACCCGGGAAATTACGGTGAACATTGTGCATCCCGGCCCGGTGGATACAGATATGAACCCGGCCGGCGGCGATCATGCAGACCATCAGCGTGCTAAAATGGCTATACCTAAATATGGCGAGGGTAAGGATATTGCAGGGATTGTTGCTTATTTGGCGGGGCCGGATGGAAGGTATATTACCGGGGCAGGTTTTGATGTTGATGGTGGGACGAATGTTTGATCGTTGGTTTATTGGTTGGCATCATCATAACGTGCGTCATGGCGAACGTAGCGTGGCCATCCCCTTGAGAAAGACAAACATACTACCTATCGCTTGGGGATCACTACGCTCGTTCCTCGCTCGTGATGACGATAATGGAGAGGCCCGCGTTAGGGATGGGAGTGGATACCGGCCAGGCGTGGGCAGTGAGCGCGGGCCGCGCCTAATGCCTGCAGGCGTATGAACGGACAGCCCGGCCGCAGGCAACGCCCTTATTACGTTGCAAACGAGCGCAGGAATTTGGGAAAATTAAACTTACGAAGTTTTAAAAACTTCGTAAGTTTCACCGCTAATTAGCGGCTATAATTATTGATAGCTAACGCTTAAAGTAATAGGCACGTTTAGTGCTTTTGATATGATGCAGTTGGCTTTGGCGCCTTCGGCTATTTGGTTAAATTGCTCTTCGCTTACACCTTCGATGGCTGATGCGGTAAGTTCAAGGTGGATGCCGGTAACGCTAAGGGCCTGCATGTCAAGGTCAAGGACGGCTTGCGTATCCAGGTCGTTAGCGGTAAAGCCTTGCTGAGCCAGGGTTGCGCTTACAGCCATGGTGAAACAGCCCGCGTGTGCAGCAGCAAGCAACTCCTCGGGGTTGGTGCCAATGCCATCGGCAAAACGGGTTTTAAACGAGTATTGGGTATTATTTAATATGGTACTTTGTGTGCTGATCTGGCCTTCGCCTTCTTTTAAGTCGCCGTTCCAATGTGCTTTTGCTGTGCGTTTCATGGTTGTTGATTTTTATTTATTTGTTGTAAGTTATGGTAAATATAGGGATAGCAAATGAATAGCATATTAACTTAAGTTAAAATGCCCTTTTTTACCATTTAGCACGCTCATATTGCTCGGGCCATTGCATATGCCTGCCCAGTTGGTGCGCGGCGCGAAGCGGGAAATGCGGATCGCGCAGCAGCTCGCGGGCCAGGAAAACCATATCGGCCTGGCCTTTTTGAATGATCTCGTCGGCTTGTTCGGCTTCGGTTATCAGGCCAACCGCGCCGGTTAGTATGCCGGTTTTGCGTACGGCCTGGGCAAACTCAACCTGGTAACCGGGTTTTAACGGTATTTTGGCCAGTACGTTGCCGCTGGTTGAGGTATCAATCAAGTCAACACCTTTATCTTTCAGTATTTTTGCCAGCGCAACAGAATCACCGGTGTTCCAGCCGCCTTGCTCGTCGGCCCAGTCGGTTGCCGAAATGCGGACGAATAACGGGCTTTCTGCCGGCCATACTTGTTTTACTTCGTCAATAATTTCTAACAATAAACGAATGCGATTTTCGAACGATCCGCCGTACTCATCGATACGTTGATTACTTAATGGCGAATAAAATTCGTGCAGCAGGTAACCATGCGCGGCGTGTATTTCAATTACCTTAAAACCTGCCTGTATGGCGCGTAGCGTGGCAGCTTTAAAGTCGGCTTTTACTTTTTCAATGCCGGCTTTGTCCAGTTCGGCAGGTACTTCCAGTTCGTTACCGAAGGGGATGGCGCTTGGAGCTACCGCTTGCCAGCCGTTCTCATCGTTAGGTCCAATTTTCTCGCCGCCCAGCCAGGGGATCTCGTGACTGGCTTTACGACCGGCATGCGCCAGTTGTATACCGGCTACCGCGCCTTGCTCGTGTATAAAATCGGTTATTTCTTTCAGCTTCGCGATGTGTTCGTCTTTGTAAATACCCAGGTCGCCATAACTGATGCGGCCCTCGGGCGATACGGCTGTAGCTTCGCTCATAACCAGGCCCGCGCCGCCTGTGGCTCGTGCACCCAGGTGAACCAGGTGCCAGTTGTTGGCAAAACCCTCGGTACTGCTGTATTGGCACATGGCCGATACCGCGATGCGGTTTTTAAATTCGATATTTTTTATAGTTAGTGGTGAGAATAGATGTGGCATTGTTGCGTGTTTTATAGTACGAGGACAAATATGGGTGGGTTTTGTGGGATGTTGTTCACGATATTGTCATTTAAGGGAGGTATGAGATTGGGATGATAAAGTGTTATCATTGCGAAGAGGAAATGAACAAGCAATCTCCGCGCGTTGACTTATCGCGTTCATAAGGCCCTTCACGCACGTACCTTGCCCCGCTCTTCGCCGCGGAGGCGCATTTCGTTTTTCGTGGGTTTAATTTGCTTTTTAAAGGCACTCAAGAGGGCTTCGCCGTATGTCATAGCAACAAAAGAAACAAAAATGCCTAGTCAGCCCCTAGGCTTCTTTGCGCACAGGGCCTCTGCGCTGCAAAGCGGGCAGCAGCACGGGCTGCATTATTGGCCCGCTTTCGCGCACATAGCCTTTACGCGCATGGGCCAACAACGCTATGCCCTTCCAGCTGCACGGCCCGGCGCCTTCTGCCCCCTTTCGCCCGAAGCTTGGGGCTGACGGTTAGGGACACAACAATGATTTGGGAATAAATAAAGTTTTTTTGTTCTCAGTATTTTCCTGAATGTCGGGTAGCAACGGAACGTCGGCCGAGTGAGCTTAGGCCTGAGCAGGGCAAACGGCTGGCCTGTGCGGCTGCAAGGGGCCTCAACTCGATCATCAATGGCGAAGCCTGATGATTGAGTGCCCGCGGTTTGCACTGATCACGACGCGGCCTTGTGCACCGAAGCCTTTCGGTTAGAGGTCGGGTACGGAGCAACTTGTACTGATGAATTAACGAGGTCCCGCGACAAGGTGCGGCCTGACCAAGCGGCATTTGAACACGCGCTACTAAATGGGGAGCGTATGTCTGAAGTTACCAATCACCATCATGCCTCCTCCCCTTTGGGGAGGTCGGGAGGGGTGATTAATCCACCTTCTCTTCCCTCCTAACCAACAACACCTCATCACCATCCAAAGGCAAATACCCATAGTCATAACAAAAATGATAAGTTTTACCGTTGCTGGTATCGTACTTATTGGTGAGGTATTTAAAATTGAAACCTTTGGCGGCCATTTTGGTGGTGGTGGTTTTGGTTTTGCCACCGGGATTAAGCTCTTCTAAAATGCGGCGATTGCGCTTGAGTATGTTGTTGATGTTGCGCACCATATTATAGCTGTTGCTGTTGAGCTGATTGTTGTAATTGTTGCGACACAAGTCATTACAAAACTTTTTATCAGCACGACCCTGTATGGGGTTTCCGCAGTCGAGGCAGGTTTTCTGGGTTTCCATAATACTAAGTTAATCAATATTTTATCCGTTTGCAAACGTTTGCAAATGTATATTGTCGACTATAAACGTTTATTAACCGACTAATTTTTGGGGGGCGATGCACCTTTGTATCGTCAAACAATCAATAACAAAATTTAAAACGTAGATAGTATGAACTCATTAAGAAACAGTGTACGCCTGGTAGGCAACCTGGGCATGGATCCCGAAGTAAAAACTTTTGACACTAACAAAAAAATGGCCCGCTTATCATTAGCTACCAAAGACAGTTATAAAAACGATAAGGGCGAGCGTATAACCGATACCACCTGGCACAACCTGGTAGTATGGGGCGCACAGGTAAACTTTGTACAGGAGTATTTGAAGAAAGGCGACGAAGTAGCCATAGAGGGCCGTTTGAGTAATCGTAGCTATATTGATAAAGATGGCAACAAAAAATACATGACCGAAGTGGTGGTAAACGATGTGATGAAATTTGGCGGTAAAAACTAGTGGGGGATTTCACCGATTGGTTTGTGATTTCACTGATTAATGTAACAACCTAAACCCCTATACCTAACCTAAACCTTATCACATTTTATGATCTGATCTCACCGATTATATTTTGACCACACCGATCTGATAACCTGAACCAGCTAAGATCGGTGAGATCCCCCTGATTGGTGTGGTCATATTTATCCTAAACCTTATCACTTATTCACCCTGCATCAACCAACCATTATTTATTATATTTGTTATGTACTTAGAAGCAAAAGAAACCGCCCGGCTGTACACCCTCTTATCCGACAAGTTAGGAAGTGACACCACCGAGGCCATGTTTAAATATATAGACAACAAAACGGAAAGAGCCGTGGAAGCAAACCTAAAAACAATGGCAACCAAAGATGACCTGGCTCAGGTAAAATATGAGCTTGGCGAAAAAATCGGCAACGCCAGAGCAGACACTATTAAATGGATGTTTATTTTTTGGGTAGGCCAGATAGGCGCTACCATGGCCATTGTGTTGTTATTTTTGAAAAAATAAGAAATGACATCAATAGATAACATCGCAACAAAAAGAGATATCGCACTGCTTCAAAACGACCTTTCAAAAGCACATAAGAGTGTTATAACATGGATGGGCATACTAAGCGCATTGCAAATAATTGCCTATACTATAGTTGCTTTGTTGATGAGATAAACAAGAAAGGCCCGATGATGATCGGGCCTTTCTTATTTTATGGTGTTGTTGCCGCCACCGGCAACACTTTACCATTATAAAACTTATGCCCCGTCAAGGCAAAATCAGCAATATATTTACCCATTTCAAACGCCATAACCGGCGACTCATACCCCGGGAAGGCTTGCTCCAGCATTTCTGTTTGAGCCGAGCCAAGGGCAAGGCAATTTACTTTAATGCCTAAGTCAACAAACTCCTGCGCCAGGCATTCTGTTAGCGTATGTAATGCCGCTTTACTAGCGGAGTAGGCTGATAAGCCAACAAATTTTGAACTGCCCTGGTAACCACCCATACTGCCAATATTTACAATATGCGAACCGGCAGGCATTAATTTATACAGCGCTTGAATGATACGAACATGGCCGATGTAGTTGCTTTGCAGCATTTCTACAAAATCAAGTTCGCCCAGCTCGGCAAAGGGTTTGTTTACCAGTACGCCGGCGTTGTTGATCAATACGTCTACCCTGTTATCAAATTGCGTAGCGATAAATTGTTGCAGGCCATCGTAATCATCCTGCACAATATCAAACACAATGGGATATATAGTGCAATTGGGGTTAATACCCATGGCTATTTCGGCAAGTTTTTCCAGCTTTTGCTGGGTACGCGCTAAGGCGATAACTTTATGTTTTCCGCTTTGCGTTAGTTCAATAGCTGCTTCAAAACCAACACCGCTACTGGCGCCTGTTATAATGATATTCATTATTTGGCTACCTCCTCTTCTTCAATGCTGTGTTGTAAGCCGGCTTCCAGGCGTTTAGGGCGCAATACGTAGTAAACACCAAAAAGAGCCACTATAATTGATATCAGGTAAAAACCGAAACTCAGGTATACCGCCATATCTTCGGGCAGGTTAAAGTTTTTAGCCAACGTTAATAATAACGCGTCGCGGATACCGCCACCGCCCAAACTGAACGGTATAACCGCCGCAAGCGACGAGAATAGGAACGACAAGAGGTACGGTGCAAATTTGCCGTCAAAATCCTGCGCCATTAACAGGCAAATAATACATAGCAACTGCATACTTTGCACGCCAATAGCTTTACCATGTGCCTGGAAAAAGTTATGCGTATAATCTCTGAAAAACTTGCGGGCCACCACATAGTATATAATCGAGCCGATAGAAACGATGGTTAGCGGGTAAGCCAGGTGTATAGGAAAGTTAGGGATCAAAATAATCAAACCAACTACTATAGCGCCAATGGCCCAAAAGCCGCTCAGCCTGTCAAACAATATAGCCCAGAATACTTTCTTGGTGGGTAGTTTATAACGTTTATGAAGTAAGTAAATCTTGTAGCCGTCGCCGCCTATGCCGCCGGGCAGTAAAACGTTATAACATAAACCCAAAAAGTACAGGCGCAGGTTAAAACGCCAGTCGAGCCTTAAACCTATTGATTTAAAGAAGCTAAGCAAACGCCATGACGAGAAGAACATGGAGCCGAAGTAGCTCAATATAGCAGCTGTTAGCCAGGCGCGGTCGGCATGTACCAGGCGATCCTTTATTTTCCCGAAAGGTACTTTACTAAACACGTAGTAAAGCAAGCCGCCGGTAACAACTATTATCAGTATAATTTTAACAACGCTCCAAAGCTTGCCTTTCCAGGTTTTGTGCTCGGTGCCTTCGTCAACTACTTCGTCAATTTCTGTCATTTGGGGCAAAGGTAATGAATAGTGATTAGAGATTGGCGATTAGTGATTAGGTGTTAGGTTAAGAAATGTTAAAATCGCTGTAAAGCTGACAACTTATGGGTGAAATTATTAGAAACTGGTGACTGAAAAAGGGCTAACTAATCACTAATCTCCAATCAACTAATCTTTAAAAAACCTACCTTTGCAAAAAATTTAAAGGGGTTTTTATGAGTAAAGTACAGGTAGGCATAGTGCAGATGAGCTGCACCGCAAACAAGCACGAAAATTTACAGAAAGCCATTGCTAAGGTACGCGAGGCTGCCGCCAAAGGCGCGCAGATAGTTTGCCTGCAGGAGCTTTTCACATCGCTTTATTTTTGCGATGTTGAAGATCATGACAACTTTTTACTGGCCGAAGCTATCCCGGGCCCATCGACAGACGAGCTATCAAAAGTAGCTGCCGAGCTGGGCGTGGTGATCATCGCGTCGTTGTTTGAAAAACGCGCGCAGGGTCTTTATCATAATACCACAGCGGTGCTGGATGCGGATGGCGCATACCTGGGCAAATACCGCAAAATGCACATACCGGATGACCCCGGTTTTTACGAGAAATTTTACTTCACCCCCGGCGACCTGGGCTATAAGGTTTTCAAAACCAAATTTGCTACCATCGGTGTGTTGATATGCTGGGATCAATGGTATCCTGAAGCAGCCCGTATCACCGCGCTTATGGGGGCCGAAATATTATTTTACCCTACCGCTATCGGCTGGGCTACCACGCAGGACGAAGCTACTAACGTAGAGCAATACAACGCCTGGCAAACTATACAACGCAGTCATGCCGTAGCAAACGGCGTACACGTAGTAAGTGTTAACCGTGTAGGCGAAGAAGCCGGTGTTGAGTTTTGGGGAGGATCATTCTTTGCTAATCCGTTTGGTACCATCATCAACCAAACATCACACAACCAGGAAGAAGTTATTGTGCAGGAACTGGACCTGAATAAAACAGATTACTACCGTACGCACTGGCCGTTCTTGCGTGATCGCCGTATAGATTCTTACCAGCCTATTACCAAACGTTTAATAGACGAGGACTAATTACCCACTTGTCATTGCGAGGAACGAAGCAATCGCGAACTGTGCACGAGTGCGATTGCCACGCTACGCTCGCAATGACAAATTATATTATACACCATGAACTATCCAAAAAATCAAGGATTCTCATTCCCCGCCGAATGGGCCAAACACACCGCCACCTGGCTTAGCTGGCCGCATAAGGAAGAATCATGGCCGGGCAAGATCATGACCATTTACCCTAAATACTGCGAGTTTATCAAAGTACTTACGCAGGGCGAACTGGTGCGCATTATTGTTAAGGATGAGCAAATGGAAGCTTTCGCCAAACAGCAGTTGCAATTGGTGGGCGCTGATCTTTCGCGTGTTGAGTTTTTTAGGTTTGGTACTAATGATGCCTGGTGCAGGGATCATGGTCCGGCGTTTTTGGTGAACCGTGATACTAAGCAAAAAACTATTGTTGACTGGGGCTATAACGCCTGGGGCGGCAAATATCCACCGTTTGACCTGGATGATGTTATCCCAACCAAAATAGCCAACCACTACGGTTTGCCGGTGTTCCATCCGGGTATTGTGATGGAGGGCGGTTCGGTGGATTTTAACGGCGCGGGTACTATTTTAACTACTACTGCCTGTTTGCTGAACGAGAACCGCAACCCGCACCTTAACCAGCAACAAATTGAAGAATACCTGTACAACTACTACGGCGCCGAACAAATTTTATGGCTGGGCGACGGCATTGTTGGCGATGATACCGACGGCCACATCGATGATATCACCCGTTTCACCAACGAGGATACCGTGGTAACCGTTATTGAAGAAAACAAGAACGACGATAACTACCACCTGCTGCAGGAAAACCTGCAAACGCTTAAAACCATGCGCCTGCTAAACGGCAAGCAATTAAACATTGTTGAGCTGCCAATGCCTGATGCGGTTATTTATGACGATCAGCGCCTACCGGCATCATATGCCAATTTCTACATCGGCAACGCGGCTGTTGTGGTACCAACTTTCCGTTGCGATAAGGATGACAAAGCTTTGCAAATTATTCAAGGTTGTTTTCCCGACAGGAAAGTGGTTGGTATTGATTCAACCGATATTATCTGGGGATTGGGCAGTTTTCACTGCCTGAGCCAGCAGGAGCCGGAGGTGTAATAATCCTCAGTTTATTCTATTGTAGAGACGCAATATTTTGCGTCTCCCGCCGACAGGTAACAAACCATTTCCGCTTTGCCAGAGACACAAAATATTGTGTCTCTATACGGCATATCTACAAAGCGTGATCTCCCCCAACTTTTTCACCGACTATTCACCCTCATTCACCGACTTCTTTTAATAAATCGCCAGTTTAAGTTTGGGTAATGTATATTGGCGCATTACATTTGGTTAAGATTTAAAACTAAGACAATGAATAACGATATAAATAATATACAACAACCAAACTCTTCCAATAACGGAAAAGTTATAGCCGGTGCCATCCTTTTGGTGATTGGTGCCGTGCTGCTTATAAAACAGTTCCACTTCTTTTTCATCCCGCACTGGTTGTTTAGTTGGCCAATGTGGTTAATTGCCTGGGGCGTTTACCTGGGTGGTAAACATAACTTTCGCAACTCGTCGTGGTATATTATGGTGGGTATAGGCCTTTTCTTTTTGATGGACGAGATCATACCCAGCTTTGACTTTGGCGACATATTTTGGCCGGTAGCCATCATTGGTTTTGGTATATGGCTGATATTACGTCGTAACAAAAGCAAAAACCCATGGGATAAAAAAGACTGGAAAAACAAATGGGATAATAGTAAATATGATTTTAGCAACCCAAACCCGGTAGGCCCTAAGGAGCCGATAGTTGATTATACTGTTAAAGACGAAACCAATGCTTCAACCACGGGCGAACAAACCAGCACCGATCAGCAACAACAACAGCAAAGACGTACTTACCAGCCAACCGGTGATGAGCACCTGGATGCTGTATCGGTTTTCGGCGGTGTAAAAAAGATAATCTACTCTAAAGATTTCCAGGGTGGCGAGATCGTAAACATCTTCGGCGGATCGGAAATTGACCTTACACAAGCAGATATTAACGGCAGAGTTTATATTGAGCTGGTACAAATATTTGGTGGTACCAAGATCATCGTACCCCCGCACTGGACAGTAATATCAGACATGGCAGCTATATTTGCCGGTTTTGACGACAAACGCGTACGCACCAACGCACCGTTAGATACCAATAAAGTGCTGGTGATAAAAGGCACATCGGTATTTGGCGGTACAGATATACGCAGCTACTAAAACAAACACCTTAATACCTACAGCAAAGGGCAGCTTAACACTGCTCTTTGCTTATTTCACACACACAACATCAACCTTAATAAAAAAATAAGTTTTGGCCACTCCAACAACACCACTCACCTTCTCTAAGCTACGCGGCATATTTGGCGCCTGCGGCTTAGCCTGGGCCGGCCTGCAAACCTATATTATAAACAGTTTTGGGTTTGATTGGTATACCGCAACCATTGATGGTGTAGTTAGCACCATACTATTGGCCGCGGCCTGCTGGCTTATTAACAACAACCTGCGCTATTACCAACCCGGTAAAGGTAGCTACATTAATATTTTAATTTGGTGTATTGCCCTTGCGGCAAGCTGCACCGCGGGTAGCCGCTACATATTGCCCTTTATATCAAAAAGTACGGTGTATGTTGATTTTATGCAGCAATCGCTCGTCATTCGTTTCTTCACCAGCTTTTTGGCTGTTGGATGGATGGCCATGATCAGTATGATATGGTACTCGCAGCAGGACCAGAAAGAGAATGAAAAGCGCAAAACCGAAGCCGAAAAACTGGCCAAAGAAGCCGAGCTTTACAATCTGCGCCAGCAACTGCAGCCGCACTTTTTGTTTAACAGCTTAAACTCTATAAACGCGTTGATTGGTTTTAAGCCAGATGAAGCGCGTAAAATGATACACCAGCTATCCGACTTTTTGCGCGGCACCTTGCGCAAGGATGATCAGCAGCAGGTTAGCTTAAAAGAGGAGTTGCAGCACCTTAATCTTTACCTTGAAATTGAGAAGGTACGCTTCGGCCACCGCCTTAAAACCGAAATAAGCTGCGACGGTAGTTGCGAAGATTGTATAATGCCGGCCATGTTGCTGCAGCCCTTGGTGGAGAATGCCATTAAGTTTGGTTTGTATGATACCACCGAAGATGTAGTAGTAAGCATACGCGGCGACCTGGATGGTAATTACCTGGAATTGATAGTGC
This sequence comes from Mucilaginibacter sp. A3364, assembly GCF_059690715.1. Lineage (NCBI taxonomy): Bacteria > Pseudomonadati > Bacteroidota > Sphingobacteriia > Sphingobacteriales > Sphingobacteriaceae > Mucilaginibacter > Mucilaginibacter sp. A3364. Next base: position 693,508 of record NZ_JCAWED010000001.1, on the reverse strand, counting down.
AAAACCCTTATGATCCTAAAACCTCTCGTCCCCGCCAAGGTACCGGTTTTGGCTTAAGCGGCGTACAGCGAAGATTATATTTGTTATTTGGGCGTAATGATTTGATGGAAACACACGCAAATGATAATATATTTACAACTATTATTAAAATTCCGCAGTAAGAAACAGAATGATCAAAGCATTAGTAATTGACGATGAGCCTTTGGCCCGCATGGTTGTATTAGAGTATTTGCAGGCGTTTGACCAGATAGAGGTATTGCAAGAATGTGGCGACGGGTTTGAAGGCCTGAAAGCCATACAACAACACCAGCCCGACCTGATATTCCTTGACGTGCAAATGCCTAAAATAAACGGCTTTGAAATGCTGGAGCTGGTTGATAACCCACCCGCTGTAATATTTGCCACCGCGTTTGACGAGTACGCCATTAAAGCTTTTGAGGCACATGCCGTTGATTACCTGCTCAAACCCTTTAGTAAAGATCGCTTTAATAAAGCCATAGAAAAATACCTGTCGCAAGTTTCTGCCGCGCCTGCCGCCCCTAAAAAAACGGAAGAACTGCTGGAAACGGCTTCGCATTCGCCTTCGCAGCATGAACGTATTGTGGTTAAAACCGGCACCAAAGTTAAGATCATCCCGGTTGCGGATGTGCAGTACCTGCAAGCCGATGATGATTATGTGAGCGTTTTCACACAGGAAGGTTCGTTCCTGAAAAACAAAACCATGAGTTTCTTCGAGCAAACGCTTGATCCACGCCAGTTTGTACGCGTACACCGCAGCTACATTGTAGCGATACAGGAAATTACGCGGATCGATCCTTACGAAAAAGACAGTCACCTGGCCATCCTCAAATCGGGCGCCAAAGTACCGGTGAGTAAAACAGGGTATGTTAAGTTGAAACAGGTGTTGGGGATATAGTTATAAACAACAAAATGTCATTTCGACGAGGAACAAGGAGAAATCTATACACACACAGGTAATACGTTGCTTGGCTTGTGTATAGATTTCTCGCTATCGCTCGAAATGACATGACTGATAAAAGGGCTAATAGCTGCAGGTGGCAGCTATTAGCCCTTTTATATTAAAGTCGTCATTGCGCGGAACGAAGCAATCTATACGTAGGACAGTCATTAATGAAAGTTCTAAGTGGTTAATCTCACAAAACGCCGGATATTGATTTGCAGGCGTAGAGATTGCTTCGTTCCTCGCAATGACGCGTGGGGTTTGGGGTAGAGTAGGGCCGACTAGGCAATGAATCAGTTTTACGCCATCGCCTGCGCCTGCATTGCCTCCAATTCGTCAGCACTTGGGCCGTAGCTTCCCGGCAATGGTATATTTAATAAGCGTAAAAACACGCCTAACTGTGCACGGTGGTGAATAGTTTGCGCAAGCGATACGCGCACGGTTTCATAACGGTTCATATCTGCCAATACCATTTCGCCATTGCGTAGTACCCATGGCTCGTCTAAACGGCTTTCGTCAAATTGGGCCAGTGTTGCATAGCCGTCGGCGTAGCTGTTCTCAAAAAACTCGATCACATCAGGTGTATTATCAATAGTGCTTGGCTCGTAAGGTACGGCGGCAAAGTCAAGGCCATCGGTAGTAAGTGCCATGGTTACCCAGGCAGGTAGCTCGGCTATATGTGTGGTTAACTGCTGCAGGTTCATGCTTTTTGGGTGTGGGCGCCAGTCGAATTTATCGGTTGGTACCAGTGCCAAAAATTTGCGGGTTGTTTCTGCTTCGCCTTTTAATTCTTTTAATAATGCTTCGATGATTTTCATGATTTCTTGTTGTTTTGTTTGTTGATACAAAGAAACCACACGGTAATGACAGCCCTATGTCAGTAGTATTTTATAAAAATGAAAATAAATAAAAAAGCCCCCGGTGAATACCGGAGGCCTGTATATTTTAAAGCGAAAAATTAGTTTACCACAACAACGCCTTCAGCCATAATAGCCATATCGCGTTTAGGTTCTTTAATTTTTGCTATCTCTGCTTTGCTTTTGCCTGCATCGGCAGCATAGTGTTGCAGTTTGGCAACGGTGGTTTCTTTAACCTGTGCCTCGCCTTCAACCACTACAGTTTTACCTACAATGTTTTTTGGCATAAAAAAGGCGTAGTCTTTAAACTGTACCATAATGGTTTCGCCATCGGTTTTGGCCAGCTTCATGAAACAACCTTTTTTGGTGCAAACCTCAACTACTTTACCGCTTACTTTACCGCTGTAGGTAGCGTCTTTAGCTAATAAGCCTTTCAGTTCGTCGGCAGTTACCGCTTTTTCGGCAGTAATGGTTTTACCATAAGTTACGCCGGGAGCAGCAGGGGTTATTTCGTCCTGATCTTGTGCATAGGTTAACGCGCTAAAGCTAAGGCCCAATGCAAGTAGTAATAATTTTTTCATGTCAGTGATTTACAGTTAATAGCGTCAAAAATAGGTATTATTTTTAATAATTCTAAATAGTTGAAAATATAGTTACTAACGCTACGCTTAAAAATAAACAAAGGGTTTAGGTTTGGGTTGATATGGTTACTTTTGTGCGTGATAAAACCGGTAGCTGATCTTCCTGAATTTAAACGCAAGGCACTGCAATGGGCCGCAACATTTGGCTCGGCTTGCTACCTGGACTCCAACGATTTTAACGATCCCTACAGCAAATTTGATACCCTGATAGCCTGTGGCGTGCACGATGAGATATGCGTTAATGCCGGTCATGCTTTTAACGAGTTTGCCGAATTCAGGGCCATGTACCCCGGCTGGATAACCGGTTTTTTTGGTTATGATCTGAAAAATGAGATCGAAAAGCTGTCATCTGCAAACCCCGATCACCTGCATTTTCCAGACCTGTATTTTTTCGCCCCGCAGTATCTGATCATCATCAAAGGCGACCAGGTAAATATTATCGCCGATGATCCCGATTTTGTGTGGACCAGTATCGCGCAGCAAAAAACCGAACAAACAAACGCAAACACCGTAGCGCTTAAGGCCCGCTTTACCCGCGACGAATATATTAACGCGGTAAACCATATTAAACAAAACATTGTGCGGGGCGATATTTATGTAACCAACTTTTGCCAGGAGTTTTATGCTGATGAGGCTGATATAAACCCACTGGCTGTATTTTTACAGTTGGATACCATATCACCCAATCCGTTCAGTTCGTTTTATAAATGGAAGGATAATTACATTTTATGCGCATCGCCCGAACGTTTTTTAGGTAAGCGGGGCAACAAACTCATATCGCAACCTATAAAAGGCACGGCCAAACGCGGCGCCACTACCGAAGAGGACGAGGCCATAAAACAACACCTGCGCAACCAAACCAAGGAACTGCAGGAAAACGTAATGATCGTGGATCTGGTACGTAATGATCTTACCCGGTCGGCCAAACAAGGCACCGTTAAAACCGAGGAATTATTTGGCATTTATACCTTCAACCACTTACATCAAATGATATCAACCGTGGTATGCGAGTTAGAAAGTGACACATCGGCCATACAGGCCATCCGTAACACCTTCCCCATGGGCAGCATGACGGGCGCCCCAAAAATAAGCGCCATGCGATTGATGGAACAATACGAGCGCAGTAAACGCGGTGTATATTCGGGCGCTATCGGGTATTTTAGTCCGGATGATGATTTTGATTTTAATGTGGTGATACGTACGCTGCTGTATAATTCAGCTTCGCGATACCTGTCGTTCCACGCGGGCAGTGCAATTACCTACCATGCCGATGCAGGGCAGGAATATGATGAGTGTTTGTTAAAGGCCAAAGCGGTGCTGGAGGTTTTGGGACAGCGGTTGTATACAATATAATCATTGGTTATCTTACACTGATGAAACGCTTACACCTGTCCTTTATTTTTCTTACCAGCTTAATGTGTTTTGCATTTCAAAATCCAAAAACATCAATCCACAAACTCAATTTCACAACGCATTATAATCAGTTTTATCTTGTGGACAAAGGCTCTCCTCAAAACACAGGCTCCACAAAATTTTGGACTAAAGAGGCTTATGACTCGAGGCTAGCATTGGAAGACGGTGTTATTGGAGTGGGTACCCAGTCTTATGGCCATATAAAAGGTGTGATCATCATTTTGACAAACCAGCCACAAAAAGAAGATTTCGCAAAATATGATCATATCGTTGAAGGTGGGTTGACTATAAAATCCGGTGTGTTACAAATTTTAGACTGCCCCAATTCGGCGCTTATTTCAGAACTAAAACTAAAGCCCGGCAATTATCGGATAAGAGTTTATTCATCAAACCTTAAAAATGCAGATATTGATGAGAATGAAGGAAAGGACCACTACAGACTGATGGTTTGGCCAGATAAAAATCTGCAGCGCTCCGTTTTAAAACAATTTAATAATAAGTAATTATCTCACCACAATCTTCTTCCCCATCCTTACACTAATTGGCGAACCACTAGCAAAAAATGCCGATACCGGTTTAGCGGTTAAAAAAGGCACAAAGGCATCGCCATATAATTCAGCTACATCGGCATCAAACACAAAATCCTTAACCGCGGCAACCTGCCAGCTAATGTGCTGCACTTCGTATTCCATGGTTTTTGCCTGGCTGATGATGCCGTAACCCCAGTAATGCTCGAAGATAAATTCCTCGGGACTGCCGGGCTGAATATCGATGTAGGTGTTGCTTACGGTAGCGCCCAGTTTGTTCCAGCGACCGTTCAGCATCCATTCGTATAAAAATTCGGTATGCTCATCCCCCGCCGGGGTTATCGAACTGCGCATAGGCAAAGCGCGATAGTTTTCATTGTATAGGTTATTAGCGATGAGGGCGATTAGGTTCTTCGGCACCAGTTCGCTGATAAATACCGCGCCGCGTTTCCATTCCTCACCATCAAAATACCGAACGTAAAAGCGCAGGTTAACTTCCTCAAAGTTTACGTGCATGGGCCATTTTATGCCCAATACTTTAGTGTTGGTGAACATAAAACCAACCATACTTACCAGCGCTTTACCCTCCCACAGGTCAAGCTCGGTTGCGGCGGGGATGTAGGGTTTTAGTATTTCGGGATCAACCTCGTAATTGATCATCACCAGGTTTTCCCAGTTGGCTTTGAGGAAGGTGCGGTTGGGCATACTGTATTTACTTATTAAACAAAAATGTCATCTCGACCGACGGGAGAGATCTTATACAAGCGACAAGTGTCCGGCGTATAAGGTCTCTCGCTAACGCTCGAGATGACAGGTGTTGAACTTTATTTTTTAAAAAATTACTTTTTATAATACTTCATCGCCTCCGGTATCAGGCTTTGTATGTTGGCTATACGGGTAGCGTCAGACGGGTGAGTGCTCAAAAACTCCGGCGGCGCGCCACCTGTTTTTTGGGCAGCCATACGTTGCCAGAAAGTTACCGCCTCGTTAGGATCATAACCGGCCATGGCCATAAAGGTTAAACCTAATCTATCCGCTTCTGATTCCTGATTACGAGAGTATTTTAGCAAAGCCAACTGGTTACCTACGCCATACAACTGGCCAATAATAGCCTGCGTAGCGGCAGATTTTTGGCTGGTAGCAGCGCCAATAGCGGCACCACCTGCCTGCGCCGCCAATTCCTGCGACATACGCTCGGCCGAGTGGCGGGCGATAGCGTGGGCAATTTCATGACCCATTACAACGGCAAGGCCGGCGTCGGTTTTAGTTACGGGCAGTATGCCGCTGTAAACTGCCACCTTACCACCCGGCATACACCAGGCGTTAACTTCGGCGCTTTGTATCAGGTTAAATTCCCATGTAAAATTGTACTGGTTGGCGTAGCCGTTTTGCTGCAGGTAGCGCTCAATAGCCTGGGCCAGTTGCCCGCCTATGCGTTTAACACGCTGGGCATCGGTGCCGCTGGCTACCACTTTAGTTTTTGGATCGGATAATAACTGCGAATAACTTGCCGCTGCCGATTGATTGATCTCGGCATCGCCTACCAAACTTAGCTGCCGGCGTCCGGTCAACGGCACGGTGGAGCAGGCGAAAATGGTAGTAACGGCTATAAAAGCAAGTAAAAATTTAAGAGTTTTCATATTGAGTATTGTTGTGTGTGTTTGTTTTTGTTGTACAGATATTGCATCGGCACTATTTGCTTAACATATTTAGTATAAGAATGTTTACGCAGAAATTAAGCTTCTTTTTTCTTGAGGAAATTCACTTTCGACTCTTTGCCTTTCAGCAAGCGCTCGATGTTTTTTTGGTGGGTTACCAATATCAGTATACACATGCACATGCCGTACAGGATAACCGATTTCATATAGGTTGGGAATATGAACGTTACCCCTATCGGATACATAAAACCCGCTATGATCGAGCTTAACGACACGTAGCGGGTAATAAGTAAAACCACTATAAATATCGACACACATAGCAGCGCCGACGGCAGGTTTACCGCCAGTATCATTCCAAATAAAGTAGCTATGCCCTTACCGCCCCTAAAGCCGGCAAATATGGGGAACAGGTGGCCCATTACTGCGGCAATACCTAAAGCCAATTCATGGTTAACAAACGGCGCAGACCCTGCAGGTCCGGTTGTGCTGGTACCTATCAGGTAAACAAGACTTGTTGCTGTCCATCCTTTTAAAATATCGATCAGCATTACGGGGATGCCCGCTTTTTTGCCCAGCACCCTGAAGGTGTTGGTAGCACCTGCGTTACCGCTGCCATACTCGCGCACATCAATACCATAAAAGGCCTGCCCTATCCATACTGCTGTGGGTATCGAGCCGCATAAATAGGCTACTATAAGCGCAGAAATTGAATAGACAGTTACCATGTATCCGCAATATTATAAATTGAAAATTGCACTAACAAGTTTAATCCTTTTTATGGGTTAATAGCCCGAAGTTTTTAAAATATTAAGTAAATTTTAACAAGACGTTAAAAATCATTAACCTATTTAACCGCTTTTAAGCTTAAATCCAACGACTTAACCGAATGCGTTAATTCGCCTATCGAAACATAATCAACCCCGCAATTGGCATAATCGCGCACGTTATCAATAGTAATACCGCCCGATGCCTCGGTAATAAAACGGCCTTCTATGATATTTACGGCCTGTTTTAGTTCGTCATACCTAAAATTATCTAACAAAATACGGTCTACACCGCCGGTAGCCAGTACTTCCTCCAGTTCTTCCAGGTTGCGTACTTCTATCTCTATGGCCAGTTTTTTGCCGGTATCAGCGATGTATTGGCGGGCGTTCTCGATCGCCGGGCGTATGCCGCCCGAGTAGTCGACATGGTTATCCTTGATCAGGATCATATCATACAAACCAAAACGGTGATTAACGCCGCCACCTATTTTAACGGCCCATTTCTCCAGGTTACGCATACCAGGGGTGGTTTTGCGGGTATCCAACACCTTGGTATTGGTGCCCACCAGCAGATCAACAATATGGTTGGTTTTAGTTGCTATGCCCGACATGCGCTGCATACAGTTCAGCACCAAACGCTCGGCTTTAAGTATGCTGTGCGCGCTGCCTTCAACCTCTAAAACAATATCTTTTACTTTTACTTCGGCGCCGTCATTCATAAAAACGGTTACCTTAAGGGCGGGGTCAACTTCGTTAAAAATAAGCAGGGCCAGCTCAACGCCGGCTATAATGCCTTCTTCTTTAACTAATAATTTGGCTTTGCCGGTAGTGCCTTGCGGGATGGTAGAGAGTGATGTATGGTCGCCATCGCCAACATCTTCGTTCAATGCGTTTTGTATAAACGGTAGTATGAGTTCCTTGTCCAAACTGTATGTATTTAGCGCTTCAAAAGTACTAACAATTTTTGGATGTGGAAGTTTGCGGACCGCCAATTGTGGAACGGCCTATGTTACAGCTATTATAAATTGCGGTTTAAAAATCAAATCCAAGCCTTACGCCGCCCTGCATCAGCCTGATATTCTCTGACGATACCGCACCAAACGGAATACGGATAAACGGCCCGAAGTTAAGCTGATTATTACCCACAGCCTTCTTTTTACCTACAGAAAGCATGTAAAAGCCCAATACATTCTTAATCTTTTCACGGCTATCCTCTGTTTTAGCTTCGGTGGTTGCACGCAAAGTTTCAACGTAGCCGCCTGCTGCCAGGCTATAACTGGCCTGCGGTACGGTAACCTGCGCCAGGTAATTGTATTGCATATTGTTACTTAACACCTGCATACCCACCACGCCAGCGCTTACATAATAGCCGTTATCGGTTTTGTATTGAACACCGATAGGCACCTCTACACCCGAAATAGCTAAACTAATATTCTGCACCTGACGGGTTGATGTTGCCGTTGGCGAACCGCTGCCATTAGCCGCAGCGTTAAGCGATGAGTAAGCCACACCACTGCTGATAGAGAAGTTATCAGTTATTTTATAAGCTACCTCAACGCCGGTACCAAAATTAACTTTCTGGTTACCCACACCAGGTGCTACTACTACCGAGTAGGTTAGGTTTTTACCATCCTTTTTAGCCATGGCTATAGCAGGTTTGGTGTTTTTGCTATTAACCAGGCTATCATATATCGAGCGTGTAACCGGCGCGTTTTTCTTTAGTTGATTTTGAGCCATTACACCGCCTCCCAAAACATTCGGCGCGGTTTTAACTGTGGCGCTATCGGGCACTACAGGTTTTTGCATGAGCTGGTTATTACCGTTTTGTACAGCGGTATTAGGGTTAGCCGCAATAATGCTGCTACCCGGATCTGTAATTAACGGCTTAAGTATCGGCTGGTTTGATGTAACCGGCTGAATGTTTTGTTGTTGGTTGGCAGGCTCTTTTATAGGGGTTAGGGTATTGCTTGTTATGTTGTTTGATCTATTATTACTGTTTGAGTTATTTTGTACAATGTTTTGTTGCGCTAATGAATTTTGAGGCCTTACCACCTGCTCAGGCTGTATAACAGGTGCCATACTATCAACCGGCAACTGCTGTTGCCCGGGCTGTACTTGTTGCGGCCGACGAGGATCAACCTTAGTTTGAGTATACTCCACCGACTTAGGGCCTGCACTAAAAAACTGCGCGGCTACGTACGAAAATAATAGCAACACCGCTGCGGCACCCGCTACGCGGTAATACCACACAGCCATGCGCCTGCGTTTACGCTGCTGCTGAAACGCCTCCCAGGCACCCGGCTTGTAAGCGTCCTCGTACGCGTGCAGGGCATCCTCTATCCCACTAAAAAATTTTTCTTCTTTATCCATCATACGTCATCATGCTTTTGTGATAAAGGTTTATCAGTTTGGTACGTGCACGGGTTAAATAAACGCGGCTGGTGCTGGCCGGTATATCAAACTTTACGGCTATCTCTTCGTGCGAAAAGCCCTCTATCTGGTGCAGGTTAAACACCATTTGCTGTATGGGTGGCAATTCGTCAATTAAAGCTATTATGGCTTTATAAGTTAAATTATCAGTTGGTTCCACGGCTATTTGCATCACCTGTTCATCTGCAATATCATCCACATATAACACGCTCTTTTTTGCCCTAAAACTGTCAATAGCGGCATTGGCCGCTATACGGCCTATCCAGCCTTTAAAAGCTTTGCTTAGCTCTTCGGGCGGGCCGTCAAACCTAAAATCGTTTATCTTTTTAAAAATGCGCATAAACACATCGTTCACCAGTTCGTCTATGCTGTCCCGATCTTTAATGTAGCGGTAAATAACACCCGACAGGTAGCCATAGAAAGTCTTGTACAAAAGCTCTTCGCTTTTATATTCCCTCCTTCCGCATCCTTCAATAAGCTGTTTTAAAGTCGGCTGTTTTTTTAGCACCTGTTATAAATTATTAACCATTGCCCGGTTAGGGGCAATGGTCCTTTTTATTATTAATAAAATCCGGGAATAAATAAACAATTCACCTTTTACCACCCCGATACCTCACAGTTGTTGCTGATGATGCAAATATCGCTACTCAACCTAACAATCCTAGCATATTAAACATCAACCGCTTAACAACCGGCTTATTAATAATTTCTTGTGATCTCGGCACCTAAGGCAGCACCATCAGTCGCGGTGTAAATACCACGCGCCCAAACGGTATAACTGCCACCTGCAACAATACTTACCGAAGGCAAAATAACTTTATCAACGGTTGAGCCATGATCACGCACCACAAAGCTGTATTGCTTGTTGGCATCAATAGCAACAAAACCGCTGTTTGCTTTATAAGTACGGCCGTTTACAATTGGGGTAGCTACACCGCTTGAGCCAAGATCTAACGACGGTGCACCAACGCTCATGTTTACAAACCTGATGTGTGCTTTACCCGCAGCCGGCTGCACCAGGCTATCCTGCAATAACACAAACTCGGCTGTAGCATAGTTACCGGTTAAAAATGCCGAATAAATTTTACCCTGGTCAAGCTGTACCGTTTTTGCAAATTTTTTCTCGTTGGCACGGTTGGCACTTACCTCGCGCGAACCTGCGTAAGCATACACATAGTCGTAGCCAAATTTATACTTCAACGAGTCGGAGCTTATACGGTTAGCATTTAAGTAAACCGATACGGCCGGTGCATCCGGACTGGCGTTATAAAACGATATGGCCGCTACTGGTTGAGGGTCCTCCAACGGTTCACTTTTCTTACATCCTGCAACTGCCAGCATCACTAATCCTGCAGCTCCCAATAGTCTTAATACTTTCATAATACGATAAATGAATTTTGTAATTAATTTAATGTTTTGATGATATAACGATGGAAGGAGGAGGTTCGCTACAAAGTAGTGGGAAATTTTATAAAATATCGAACATCGAATACTGAATATCGAATATCGAAGTGATATAAGTGGACAGATTTTGAAGATAGAATAGGGAGGAGATTTTATAAAACTATCTAAATAATATAAATTGATAAGATATTGAAGTAGTGTAAAAAGATAAATCAAACCTTCATTATTCGATATTCAGCATTCGATGTTCGATATTAAAACGAAGTACCATTATAATGGCGTTCCCTGCGGGCCGGGCTATGCGCTCATACGCCTGCAGGCCTTAAGCGTCCCCACAGCTGTGGGGCCCGGTATCCGCTCCTATCCCTAACGCGAGGGCGTGGGGGTGTCATGCTGAGCTCCGTCGAAGCATGAAGGCAAAGGCCTTTACGCACACCCTTCGACGGGGCTCAGGGTGACAGCCGTCTGAATTAGACTTACGAAGTTTTTAAAACTTCGTAAGTCTGCTCACGTACTCCCGCTATGCCTGCGAAAGTTCAGTTTTCTCAGACCGATCGGTAATAAAATAATCCACCAACACCAACACTACCATCGCCACAAAAGCTAACATATATACATTAGGAATACCAGTAACATACTGAATAGCAGAACCCACCATACCAGAATCACCCGCTGTATTTCCTGACGGACTGGTAAACAACAACATCGCCACAAAAAAAGCCACAGCCGCAGCTATGCCGTACCAAGCGTTGCGGGTAATGATAGGTTTGAAAACCCTTAGTGCTGCTGGCTGAGCATTGATCTGCGCCATAATATTGGCTGTAAAATCCATAGCCGGGCCTTCAGCCGGATGAAGTTGCAAAACCTCTTTCAAAGCATGTTCGCACGCTGCATCGGTTTCGATGGTTTGCATAACCGATTGGGTAAAATCAGCCGGCAAAGCATTTTCTTCAGCCGCCAGTTTTATGATGTTTTTAAATTGCTCGTCTTTAGTCTTTTTCATTGCTCACGTTCTTTTCTTTATCCAACAAAAACGCCAGGTCGCGCTCCAATACCTTACGTGCCCTGTAAAGTTTAATTTTCACGTTGGGTTTTGACAGGCCTGTTATTTCCTCGATCTCTTTTATCGGCAAATCGTTTATATAGTATAAAGTAACCAGCAGGGCATCAGTTTCGGGTAGTTTATTTATAGCGGCTTTTACCTGTTGCTGTACCTGCTTACTTTGCAGTTGCTCAAACTGGTTGGGCAGGTCGCCGGCTATTTCGTCGGTATCATCGCCCAGGGTTATGGTTTCCAGCCGGCGCTCTTTTAGTTTGGTTACCGCGGCGCGATAGGTTATGGTATATAACCAGGTCGAAAATTTTGCTTTGCCTTCAAACTGGTGCAACAACTGGTAGGCTTTTACAAAGCATTCCTGCGCTAGGTCCTGCGCATCCTCGTGGTTACGCAGTATTTTAATGGCAATACCATATACCATATCCTTGTAGCGGTTAACCAGGTGCGCATAGGCAGATGGATCGCCATTGGCTATCTTGTCTAAGTAATACCTGTCGTTTGCAAGCTCCATGTGTGCCTATAAGAGTGAATTTACGAAGAGGCGGTTACAAAAAATAAATTTTAATTATTTTGTATCCGGATGGTGCTGTTTCCTGTCATATGGGGTAAGCAATTAGAAATAAGAACATTTTAAAAAATAGAAATCATGCAAGAAGTTACCAGAGACGCCATAGTATCCATTACCCTGTTTGCCGCCGTGTTCGGTATGGTATATGTTTACTTAATGACACGCCACCGCGAGCGTATGACCATTTTAGAGAAAAACCTAAGCACCAACCCGTTCCCCGTTACCAACTACGGTTTAATCACCCTTAAATACGGGATGTTTTTAGTGGGAATAGCCATAGGCTTTTTAGTGGGATGGGTGTTAGAAACAAACGGCCTACCCGAAGGTATTGGCTACATATCAATGATATTCCTGTTTGGCGGTATTAGCTTAATAGTAAATTTCCTCATCACCAGAAAGCTGCAATCATAAGCTTTAAATTTTAACCCTTCCCCTGTTTTCTGTTAGGGGGAGGCATCAGCAACAAATTGATCACTTAAAAATCACAAGTGCCGTTTGGCAGCTTGCAGGCTTTTTATTGCCTGAAAATTTATAAATATGAAACTAAACACTTTAATCAAAATAAGCCTCGGCCTGTTGCTTACCACAGCTACATCGCAACTTTTGGCGCAGGAAAAAACGCTGAAAGAGGTTGCCATAAAAGGCACCAAAAACATTATTAAACAAGAGGTTGATCGTATAACCTACGACCTGCAAGCCGACCCGGAAAGCAAAGTGAGCAACGTGCTGGAAATGATGCGCAAGCTACCCTTTGTAACCCTGGACGCCGACCAAAATGTTTTGCTGAAAGGCAATGCCAGTTTTAAAATACTGTTAAACGGCAAACCATCAAGCATGCTGGAGCGCGATCTGAAAAATGTATTGCGCAGTATACCGGCATCAACCATACAGCGCATTGAGGTTTACACTACCCCGCCCGCCCGCTTTGACGCAGAAGGTTTGGGCGGCGTGATCAATATCATCACCATTAAAAAAATAGCCGACGGTTATAATGGAACGCTTAATGCCAACGTACGCCAGCCTTTAGGCATAGGTGCAGGCACAACATTAACCATTAAAGCCGGTAAATTTGGCGCCTCGGTTTTTGGTGGGGCGAACAAGAATGACAACCCGGTTACTTCAACCTATACAAAGTTGGAAAACATTGGGCCCAACCCAAGTGTATTATTACAAAATGGCAATACCACATCCGGCAACAAAAGTGGCTACATAGGTACCGACCTGAGTTACGAGATAGATGCGCTTAACTTGATATCGGGCCAGGTAAACCTAAACGGCAACCGTAATGGTGGCAGCAGCTTTCAAAATTCATCACTTAACAAAACCGTAGGGGCTGCCGAGGCTTATATGGTTAACAATAGCAACAACAGCCAGGGCGATGGTTTCGATGCATCATTAAACTACCAACGCGGTTTTAAAAACAGCAAAACCCGCTTACTTACTTTCTCTTACCGTTATTGGGGATATGACAATGGCAGCGGGGGAAACATCGCCTTCAATAACCGGGTAAATTACAGCCAGCCAAACTATAACCAATACAATAACACCTACGCCAACGAACACACCGCGCAGGTTGACTATGTACAACAAGTAAAAAAGGTATTGGTAGAAGCCGGCTTAAAAGGCATCACCCGTAAAAACAACGCCGATTTTGAGTTTGACCAATACAATGCTATAAGCGGACTGTTTGAACGTAACGGCGCCTTATCAAACCAATTTAACAGCAGGCAGAATATTTTAGCAGGTTACAACACATGGCAGTTTTTACTGTTCAAAAAGCTGGAAGTTAAAGCCGGAGTACGCATTGAGCAAACCACCATGGATGTTGACTTTATAAGCACCACCACCAACGTACATCAAAACTACCTGAATGTGCTGCCATCCGTAGCGCTTAACCTGCCGATGAAGAATAACACCAGCTTAAACGCGGGTTTTAGTCAGCGGATTAAACGCCCGGGGATAAACAAACTGAACCCGTATGTTGATAGGTCGAACCCTAACTTCCTGTCAAGCGGTAACCCGGATTTGCAGGCTTCGGTTATCAATGATATACGTTTAGGTTTCAACCTATCGCGTAAAGCAAACCTTAACGTATCGGTTTATTATGATTTCGCCAGCGGCTTTGATGTGCCTGTAACCACGCTTGATCCGGTCACTAACATTTCCTACACCACTTTTAAAAACGCGGGCAAAATTATAGGCATAGGCAGCAATATCAATTTCAGCTATCCTATCACCAATAAATGGAACATCAGCAATAACATCAACATGGTTTACTTTGAAATGGATGGCCAGGTGGATGGTGAAATGAAAACCAATAAGTTTTTCAACTTCGGCATGTCAACATCAACCGGCTATAATTTTGAGGATGGCTGGCGCTTAGGTTTTAGTGTGGATATTACCGGGCGAAACCCTACAGGCATACAAGGATCAACAAATGGTTTTGCCAGCACGGCCTTTAACGTGAGTAAGCAGCTGATCAAAAATAAGTTATCGTTCTCCGCATCCGTGCGTAACCCATTTACCGAGTACCGGGACAATGTAACCACTACTTCGGGCAAGTATTTTAACCAGGTAGTAAGCAACCAGCAATATTTCAGAGGCTTTAACGCCAGCTTAAACTACAACTTTGGCAGGCTGAAAGAGAATATCAAAAAAGCCAGGCGGGGGATAAATAATGATGATGGGGCGAGGTAGTGTTAGTGATTAGTTGATTTGTAATTAGAGACTAGTTGGGTGTGTGTTATTAATGCGAAGCGCTGCTAACCCAACTCCATAAATCGGTAGCTTCGTTGGTTTAGCCCTCTCTTCGCCTTGGCGGAGGAGGGTTTTTATTTTTGAGTAAAATGACTAATCTCTAATTAACTAGTCACCAATCACTATTTTCCTTTATCCGGCTCAATCCGTAACTCTATCAACTGCATGTTGGCGGCATCGCCTTTTAGGTTAAAAGCCACACGATAAGGGCCTTTATCCGTATTCAACAACACAACCGCGAAGCGATAGTTGGCGCTGGAGTTTACCCGGTGCAGTATTTTTACAGCTGATGGTTTGTTTTGGGCAAAGAATTTTTCGATGATGATCTGGGCCTGGGCCTTACTGTAGGTATCTTCTTCGGTACCAACGCGTACGTCAATATTGGCGGCAAACATTTTGGCCAGTTCCGGGGCGTTACCTTTACCCAGGAGTTCGGCAACTTTATCGATCTGATCGGCAGCTGTAGGATTAAACAGCATTAATAAAGCAAATATTGGCAGGTAGATGAGCTTCATAAATTGGCTATTAATAAAGTAAAGATAAGTATTAACGAAATAGCATGGGCATAAATTATAATCTATACTACCCTTATTTTATATTTGCAATGTGGAAAACAACAAGAAACTCGCACTAATTATACTGGATGGCTGGGGTTACGGCCGTAACGACCAGTCGAATGCCATTATAGCGGCTAAAACACCTTTTTTTGATTCGCTTATCGCTAACTACCCAAACTCAAAGCTGGAAGCTTCGGGCATGGCGGTAGGTTTACCTGACGGGCAAATGGGCAACTCGGAAGTTGGCCACATGAACCTGGGTGCAGGCCGTACTGTGTACCAGGAGCTGGGCCGCATTAACAAAGCGGTTGATGATAACGAACTGGTGAGCAACCCAACCATACAAAACGCGCTTAACTACGCTAAACACAATAACAAAGCGGTACACTTCATCGGTTTGGTGTCAGACGGTGGTGTGCACTCACACATAAAACACTTAAAAGGACTGTGCGATGTTGCCGGAGCTTTTGACCTGGACCAGGTATTTATACACGCCTTTTTAGATGGCCGTGATACCGACCCAAAATCGGGCTTAGGTTTTATTACCGAGGTTGAGGAGCACATCGCGGGCACTAAAGTGCAACTGGCATCGGCCATTGGTCGCTACTTCGCTATGGACCGTGATAACCGCTGGGAGCGTGTTAAAAAAGCTTATGATGTAATGGTACATGGCATTGGCCAGGCTACCGATAGCATCACCCAAAGCATCAAAGAATCGTACTTAAAAGATGTTACTGATGAGTTTATAGAACCCATTGTTAAAACCAATGGCGAAGGTGAGCCTGTGGCAGTGATAAAAGATGGCGATGTAGTGATCTGCTTCAATTTCCGTACAGACCGCGGCCGCGAAATATCTTTGGCGCTTACACAAAAAGCATTCCCTGAGTATAATTTGCACCCGCTGAACATAAAATATGTTACCATGACCACCTATGATGAAACTTTTGTAGGCGTGGAAGTGATTTTTACAAAAGACGACCTTACCAAAACCCTGGGCGAAATTATCCAGGATGCCGGTAAAAACCAGATACGTATTGCCGAAACCGAGAAATATCCACACGTAACGTTCTTCTTCTCGGGCGGCCGCGAAAAAGAATTTGATAACGAGAAGCGCCTGATGGTGCCATCGCCAAAAGTTGCTACTTATGACCTGATGCCTGAAATGAGCGCAGCCGGTATTCGTGACGCTATCATTCCGGAGCTGCAAAGCCGCTGGGCAGACCTGATCGTGCTTAACTTTGCCAATACCGACATGGTGGGCCACACCGGTGTTTTCGAAGCCGTTGTTAAAGCTGCCGAAACTGCCGATGCCTGCACACAGGCCGTAGTTGAGCAAGGCATTGCAAACGGCTATTCGTTCATCATCCTGGCTGATCACGGTAATGCTGATTATATGATCAATGAAGATGGCTCACCAAACACGGCGCATACCACTAACCTGGTACCTTGTATTGTGATTGATAATGGTGTAACCAGCGTTAAAGATGGTAAACTAGGCGACATTGCCCCTACTATTTTAAAGATATTAGGCGTTGCCATACCGGCAGAAATGAGTGGGAATGTGTTGGTGTAACAGCCAATTATAAAATACAAAAGCAAAGGGCACACGTTATCAGTGTGTCCTTTGTTTTATAACGAAAAGAAATATATGGCGTATAACACACCCCTGCAGCCGCACCGGCCGTCGCGCCCCCTCTCAAGAGGGGAGTTTGGACTGCGCACAATCCTCTTTTTCGTCATTTTGATAGTGATTCTCCCATCCTGTAAACCCGAGCATATTGACGAGGGAACCAAACTCAAATACTTCGACTTAAAAGGTTACTTTAAAACCGAAGCCGCTAAGCTAAAAAAGGCCCAAACCCTTACCAAAATAGTTGAACACAACAAGGCTAAAGAAAGCAAACAGGTAAGCATTAATAATTGGGAAAATGAGTTAAGCTTATTCACCGCATCAGACATTAATAAACCTGCCTGGCGCGAAAGTTATAAGGTGACAGATAACGGTGACATAATTATTTATGAAGCCAAAGACCCGGAGCTAAAAACCCGCGAAATAATCGTTAACAAACCCAATAACAAGGTAAAGTGGATCCTGGTATACAACCAAACCAAAAACATGCTGTATCAAACTACCGAAAAGCTAAGCTATTTCCCCGATTCGGCGTATGTTATATCCAAATTACAACATGTGCGCCTGCTGGGCACCAATCAATATAAAATAACCGGATTGTTTTAACTAGTGATGTCCCGAAACGGTACCTAGTTTTTCTTTGGCCGCGTCAAGCAAAACGGAGATATCATTGCGGCCGGGATCATTCTCTAATATTTTTTTCAGGTCGGCAATTTCGGCTTTCAGGGCGCTTATGCCGCGGTCTTTATCATAACCTTTACCGGCAGCATCCAGTTTAAACGCACCATAATCGCGATAAGCGATGGCTCGATTTTGATAAAAGCTGGCAATTTTAGCATCATTAGGGCTAACGGTTATCGCTTTGGTAAAATCGTAAATGGCGCCTATCAAGTGTTTCTCTTTCTCGGCAGCCAGCAAACTTTCTTTACCTAAGCGGGCACGGGCACGGGCACGATAGTAGTAGGCAGCGCCATCGGTAGGTGTTACAGCCAGTTGCCTGGTAAACGCTACTATTGATTTGCTGTAGTTGTTGCTATGATAATATGAGTAACCCAACATGTACAATGCGTTGGCATTGCTTGAATCTATCAGGCAACCTTTTTCCAGTTGAGTGATGGCTGTACGGAAATTACCGTCGATCCACGCCTGCTGCCCTAATTTAAAATAGGCATTTTGAGACGATGCACTCTCAATTGAAGAGAAGAACAGGAAAGAAACAATTACCGGTAGTCTCATTTATAATCAATTGCTGCGTTACATACCATAAACTATCAACACGTTAAAATATTGTATGCGGCCTGCAAATTATTAAAAAATTTAACTTCTCAAAAAACTTAACTTTGTATTGCGCATGACTTTTTTTCATATCCGCACATTAAAAGCCGGCTTTTGCAAACTATACTTAAATTTGTAATTCGCCCAATATCAAAACAATAAGCAGCCAAAAAGTTAGCTAACTTATATTGGCATAGCTATTGAAACATACCGTACACTAAACAGTATTTACTGTTTTGTCTGCATTTAAGCCTGATTATTTGGATTGGCCTGACAATGTGACGTTTTATACTTATAAAGAATACTTGATGAGCTTCGATCCGTTTGATTTTAAGAATACTTTACCCGTAATAAATGAAGAATCGGAATTCTTCCCGCTGATGTCGTCAGAAGATGAAGAGGAGATGAATGCCGAAGAAGTGCCCGAGATACTGCCTATTTTGCCTTTGCGCAATACCGTATTATTCCCCGGCGTAGTTATACCTATTACCGTTGGCCGTGATAAATCCATCAAATTAATTCGCGATGCCAACAAAGGCAGCCGCATGATAGGTGTTGTATCGCAAAAAGATGTAGCTGTTGAGGACCCTACTTTTAACGAATTAAATAAAGTGGGTACCGTAGCCCTTATTATCAAAATGCTGCAAATGCCTGATGGTAACACAACGGTTATCCTGCAAGGCAAAAAACGTTTTTTCCTGAAAGAGGAAGTACAATCAGAGCCATACCTGAAAGCTACTATCGAGCCTTTTAAACGCGAGGCGAAGATCAAAGAAGATAAAGAGTTTAAAGCCATGATATCGTCTATCAAAGACATGGCTATGAACATTATCCAGCTATCGCCAAACATCCCGAGCGAAGCCGGTATTGCTATCCGCAATATTGAAAGCACATCGTTTTTGATGAACTTTATTTCGTCAAACATGAATGCCGATATGGCTGCCAAGCAAAAATTGCTTGAGGTTATCAACCGCCGCGATATGGCTAACCTGGTGCTGGGCCATTTAACTACCGAACTGCAGTTGCTTGAACTGAAAAACCAGATTCAAAGCCGTGTACGTGTTGATTTGGATAAACAGCAGCGCGACTACTTCCTCAACCAGCAATTAAAAACCATACAGGAAGAACTGGGCGGCAATACGCCCGACCTGGAAATAGAGAACCTGCGCCAGCGTGCTACCAAAAAGAAATGGGGCGTTGAGGTTAAAACTCATTTTGATAAAGAATTAGAAAAACTGGCCCGCATTAACCCTGCCGCGGCAGATTACTCGATACAGATAAATTACCTGGAGTTATTGCTTGATCTGCCTTGGAACGAGTTCACCAAAGATAACTTCGACCTTAAACGCGCCCAAAAAGTGTTGGATAAGGACCACTTTGGTTTGGACAAGGTTAAGCGCCGCATTATTGAGTATTTAGCGGTGCTGAAGTTGAAACATGATATGAAGGCTCCTATCCTTTGTTTGGTTGGCCCTCCGGGAGTGGGTAAAACTTCGTTGGGTAAATCAATAGCTAAAGCTTTGGGCCGTAAATACGTGCGTATGGCTTTGGGTGGTATCAGGGACGAGGCCGAGATCCGCGGTCACCGTAAAACTTACATTGGCGCAATGCCGGGTCGTGTTATCCAATCCATCAAAAAAGCGGGTGCAGCTAACCCGGTGTTTATTTTGGATGAGATAGATAAAGTAGGCAGCGATCATCGCGGCGATCCGTCATCGGCTTTGCTGGAGGTTTTGGATCCGGAACAGAACAATAGTTTTTATGATCATTATGTGGAGATGGATTTCGACCTGTCAAACGTAATGTTCATCGCGACAGCAAACTCATTGAGCAGCATACAGCCCGCCTTGCTAGATAGGATGGAAATTATTGAGGTGAACGGCTACACCATTGAAGAAAAAATTGAGATAGCCAAACAACACCTTTTGCCTAAACAACGCGAGGCCCATGGCGTAAAACCTAAGGATATTACGTTGAAGCCGGATGTACTTGAAAAAGTGATCGAAGATTATACCCGTGAATCGGGTGTGCGTGGTTTGGAGAAAAAGATAGGCTCGGTAGTACGTGGCATAGCTAAAAACATTGCCATGGAAGAAGAGTACAACACCACCGTGAGCAAAAAGGACATTGAGAAAATACTGGGTGCCCCTATTTTTGATAAAGACCAATACGAAAATAATGATGTTGCCGGCGTAGTAACAGGCCTGGCCTGGACATCGGTAGGTGGCGATATTTTGTTTATAGAAGCCAGCTTAAGCCCTGGTAAAGGCCGCGTAACCTTAACGGGTAGTTTGGGCGATGTGATGAAGGAATCGGCCACTATAGCGTTAGCCTACCTGCGCGCGCACGCCAAAGATTTTAATATAGACCAAAAACTGTTTGACCAATGGGATATACACGTACACGTACCCGCAGGCGCTACACCTAAGGACGGCCCATCGGCTGGTATCACTATGCTTACCGCGCTTACTTCGGCATTTACACAACGTAAAGTGAAACCTCATTTGGCTATGACGGGCGAAATAACCCTGCGTGGCCGTGTGTTGCCTGTTGGTGGTATTAAAGAAAAAATACTGGCTGCCAAACGTGCAAACATTAAGGATATCATCCTTTGTAAATCAAACCAGAAAGATATCCTGGAAATAAAAGAAAGCTATATAACCGACCTTCGTTTCCATTATGTAACCGAAATGCGCGAAGTAATTAATCTGGCTTTGTTAAACGAGCAGGTGAGCAATCCGATTGATTTGACTATCAAAGTGGATGTTGCTAAAACGGATGCTAATTAAACACACGGTTTCAGTTTTAAATAAATATCTTTCGGACATATTTAAACCTTATGAAATTTATTTATTTAAAATTGGCTTTGGTATGTTTTATACAGGCCGGGATCAACACTACACAAGCCCAAACGCTGAACACTGACAGCGCATCTGCTAAGGCAAAGATCGATTCGCTGAAAAAAATTCGTGCCGAAGGCATTTATGCTGAAGTAGCCGGCGCCAGTTGGCTGCTGAGTTTGAATTACGATACGCGCTTTAATAAACGCAGGGATGGCTGGGGATTCCGCATTGGCGCGGGATATTTTCAAAATACCTCGATTAGCTTCTACCTTGCTCCCGAAGAGGTGCCCTATGGGCCTTCCGTCCAAAAGTATTTTATGTTGCCACTGCAGATCAACTACCTACTAGGTAAAAAAAGTCATTTTGCCGAATTTGGTGCCGGTACCACCTTGGCAATGTATAATGGTGGTGGCAGGTCATCAAATGATCTGTTTCCATTTGCAAAATCAGGCAATCAGTTTAAATTTATTAATACTTTAACTGTCGGCTACCGCTATCAACCCTTAAAAGGCGGCGTTAGCGTACGGGTTAACGCCGACGTATTGTACACCGCCATATTTTTTGTGCCAACAGCAGGCTTAAGTGTGGGATATACTTTCAAAGCTAAAAAGCCGAAGGTTGCAAAACCTGTTGCCGAAAAAACTAAATAACAACAAAGCACCTGGCAATGAAAGCTTTTGTTATTTTTGCAGACCAATTTTTGACATGAAGATTAAAATATTTTTACTGCAGTTGATCCTTACAGCCATAACGATCAATGCGCTGGCGCAACACCGTACCGAAGCAGGCCTGCAAACCGACAATGATTCGTACATGCTACAAGGATCAGACAGGTATTATACCGATGGTATATACCTGTACTTCCGCCAGGCACTAAAAACCAATAACAATACTGCATTAGCCAATAAAATATTAGGATTTGAGATAGGACAAAAAATATTTAACCCGCAGGCCGGCAACGTGCCAAACGAGTTTTATATAGACAGGCCATTAGCAGGCTACCTTTATGCAGGCGTTAATTTAAACTTACTATACAAAAACGAAAGCAACCTTAAACTAAGCGCCCAGGTTGGGGTAATTGGCCCGGCATCAAAAGCCGAACAGGTGCAAAGATGGGTACATGATAATTTTGGCTTTTATGAGCCTACTGCCTGGGAATACCAGATACAAAATGCCACACAACTTAACCTAAGCGCCGAGTACAACCGCCTTTTATTCCGTACTACTAATTTTGATATAAGCGGCGCCGGATATGCTAACCTGGGTACCGGTTTTAACGGTGCAGGCATAGGCCCGTTGTTTAGGTTGGGTACTTTTAACCAGTTGTTTAACTCGGTAGCTACACAAAGTAGTGCCATTGCACAACCTGCTGCGGCCGCGTCTGATAAGCACGAAATATTTTTTTACTATAAGCCGCAGTTTAACTATGTGGCCTATGATGCTACCATACAAGGCGGCTTAGGTAAGAAAGAAGTCACAGGCAGCATGGAAGTTACCCGCCCTATTGAGCGTGCCGTTTTCACCAACAAACTGGGCGTAGCATTTACAACAAACCGTTTTGTGTTTGATATTGCGGCCAATTTCCGCAGCCGCGACGTTAAAGGCATGATCCACGCTTCGCATTCGTGGGGCGCGATAACTGCCTTGTACCGCTTTAACTAAACATCAAAGTTTTTACGGCGATTTTCTTTTTTGGCTGATTGCTGCTTTTTGTTGTCCAATCGGGCGGCTTTAGCGGCACGGCTAATTTTAGTTGGCTTACGTACTTTGGGCTTCTGTAACGAGCGCACCAACAGGTTACAAAGGCGTTCTATCGCTTTTTCTTTGTTAAGGTACTGGCTGCGTTCTTCATCGCAAATTACCTGCACCAATCCATCGCGGTTAAAGCGCGGCTGAAGTTTTTCAGTTAATAAAGCCTTCTCCTCATCAGTAAACAAAGCCGAGTTATTAATATCAAACAACACCTCTACCTTGCTTGATACCTTATTTACATTTTGCCCGCCCGCGCCGCCGCTGCGCGATGTTTTATACGTTACTTCTTTTTGCAGATCGGCTTTAGAAAAATTCATGAGGCGAAGATAATGAATGGTTGATTGGGTTGACTGCGTGAGTAGTTATTAAACAAATAAAAACTAACCGGTTAACACCCATTAACTCGCTTATTCACTTAACAAAAAAATAAACTCAATTAACCTCTCGCCCACTCAACCACTCACTATATTTCGTAAATTTGCCCATATGAGCAAAAACATAGTAGTAGCTATTGATGGCTATTCATCATGCGGTAAAAGTACCCTGGCTAAGGCCCTGGCAAAAAAACTTCATTTTATTTATGCTGATAGCGGTGCCATGTATCGCGCAGTTACTCTCTATTTTTTGCGCAATAATGTGGATGTGAACGACCCTAAACAGGTTACCGAAGCATTAGATCATATCCACCTTAATTTCCACTCGCGCGATTACCAAACCCATATTATACTGAACGACGAGGACGTATCTGAAGAGATCCGCCAGATGCACGTGGCCGACAAAGTAAGCGCCGTAGCCGCCCTGCATGATGTACGTGTAGAAATGGTGCGCCAGCAGCAACGCATGGGCAAATCAAAAAGCGTGGTGATGGACGGCCGCGATATTGGCACGGTAGTATTCCCCCACGCTGATGTTAAACTATTTATGACCGCCGACCCTAAAATACGTGCAGAGCGCCGCCATAAGGAACTTTTACCCGCCAACCCTAATATTACCCTGGAAGAAGTATTTGAAAGTCTTGCCCACCGCGATTACGCTGATACAACCCGCAAGGAAAGCCCGTTAACCCGTGCGGAAGATGCAATTATACTGGATAACACTTCGCTTACGCAGGAGCAGCAGTTAGAGTTTGCGCTGGATTTGGTGAAGCCGTTGATCGTGTAAAAAAGAGGAAACTTGCGCTCGTTTGCAACGAGTGCTTAATATGGGTTAGCGATTGCATCGCCCGCTAATAGAAAATCGATGGAAAAAAATGCATGACTACTGCCCATAGTATGATCAACCCAGCCCCTATCATTTTTTGCAGTAAGTCGTCAGATGCATAGTAGTACTCATGGTGCCTATCGCTCCATATGTAAGCAATTGACTTGATTTTCTTACCTGTAACTACAGAACGTATTAGGTCAAACGGGTAAAGAACAATTACCCCTAAAAACCGTAGAAAGTAACTGCCAAGCCCCATTTCAAACTACCTCCTCCTCCAGCTTCACAGTAGGCACCCCAAACTTATTCAGGAAATCAACCCCCTCATCGCTAGGGATACCTTTGTATTGGGCATATGATTTATTGAAGTAAACCTGCTTTATCCCTGCCGAAAAAATAAGCCTGGCGCAGGCGATACATGGTGAAAGTGTTGTATATAAAGTAGCTCCTTCCAGCTTAGCACCGCTTTTAACGGCGTACAGGATAGCGTTCTCCTCGGCGTGGAGTGCAAGTGAGCAGCTGCCTTTTGAGTCGCGTGCGCAGCCTGTTTCGGGCCATTCTTCATCACAGTTATGCGTACCCGCCGGCGGACCGTTATAACCGATAGAAATGATCCGGGTATCGCGCACCAAAACAGCCCCCACATGCGCCTTTACGCAATGCGAACGCAGGGCCAGATCGGTAGCCAGCTTCATGAATATGGTATCGAAGGATGGTTTCATATTAGAGATTGGTATTTGGAGATTAGAGATTAGTGATTAAAGGTTAGCCAAAAAATCAACTAATCTTTAATCACTAATCTCCAATCACTAAATTAATGTCCTCCGCCTTTGGCTACTACCACGTTGTCAAAATCAATACCTTGTGCTTTAAGTACGCTTTTTGCCTTAATAGCATAAAACGCCAGGTACGCAAAACAAGCTACACCAACCAGGTATGACCATTGTATGCCCAGGTAAGCGTCGTTAGCAACAAAACCTTGCAGCAAACTGATGAAACCACCACCCATGATCATCATGATCAAATAACCCGAACCCTGGTTTGCGTGTTTACCCAAGCCCGAAACCGCCAACGTGTAAATACATGGCCATAATGTTGAACAGAACAAACCCACGCTGATAAACGCGTAAGCACTGATCATGCCGGATGTTAACATACCTATAAACAAAGCAATAATTGCCATTGTCGAAAATATAAGCAACTGCCTGGCAGGATTGCCCTTACTTAGCATATCGCCCACTATCATAGCAATAATTACAAAACCGTAAATATAAAATGGTGTAATATCATGCTTGGCCAGTTTGCTTACTGCCAAAAACACGGCAAAGGCTACGTATGGTACTATAACGTTCAGTACTTTTTGCATTGCACCGCTAACGTTAAAGGCACCTATAGAGGCCGTCCAGCGGCCAATCATTAAACTAGCCCAGTATAATGATACATAAGGCGCAATATTGGCTGTAGCAACACCCAGTTTTTTGCTCATAAACTCGGGCAAATTACTTGCTGTTGAAACTTCAACGCCTACGTACACAAATATGGCTATCATACCTAACGAAAGCTGTAAATAGTTTAGCGCGCCCTTTTTCTTTCCCTGAGTTGTTACATTAGATACATCGGTAGGGGTGCTAAGGGTGTCAGTCTCTTCGGCAACCTCAATTTTATCTGGGATTGAGGAAAATTTGAATATCAGTGCCACGAGCAAAAAGCAAGCGCCCAAGATCAGGTACGGAAACTTAACCGCCGTAATACTGGCAATAGCCGATTTGGCTTCCACATCACCAAATATTGCTATACTAACCAACAGCGGGCCTATGGTGGTACCAAAATTATTTACTCCGCCCGCCAGGCTTAACCGTTGCGAACCTTTCTTAGGATCGCCCAGGGCAACTGCAAGTGCGTTTGCGGCAATTTGCTGTAACGAGAAACCAAGGCCAACTATAAATAAACCGGTTATCATGATATAAAATGAGGCAGATTCAGCGGCAGGATAAAATAACAGGGTTCCTAAAGCTGATATGATCAGGCCCAAAGCAATACCGTTTTTATAACCAATTTTGTTAAGAATATCGCCCCCAATTCGCCCGGAGATGAAAGCGTATATAATTGAACCTACTGTATAAGCAACATAATAAGCAAAAGATATCATTTGCGACTGCCACTGCTCCAGGTGAAGCTTGTCTTTAAAAACAGGTATTAAGATATCATTACTGGCTGCTACAAAGCCCCAGAAGAAAAATACGGTAACAAGCGTATACAACGCCGAGCCGTAATTTTTTGAATTATTTTGCTCCATTTTTTATGTATTGATGAATTGGTTATTTTTTGAACTACTAACATAATCCATTTTTTAGAAATACTGTTATACTATTTTAATTAATACATATGTAGTATTAAGTTTACATGAATAAGAGATAAAAATCGCATATTCGCATTCTTCTAATTTTTTATAAAGGCTAAATACTAAATGATAGAAGCTGTCATTTCGGGAATTGGAATTGGATTAGTGCTTACGTTTCTTACCGGCCCGGTGTTCTTCGCATTGGTAAAAACCAGTATTGAACGGGGTTTCCTGGCGGGCGTATACCTTGCGCTGGGCGTGGTTTCAAGCGATGTAGTTTTTGTTGGTGCCATATTGTTCGGCTCGCAATTATTTGATATCACCCCTCAAACCAAAACCATTGTAGGCGCGGTTGGCAGCATTATTCTATTCGCTGTGGGTGTTTACTACCTGTTTAAAAAAGCCAATATCAATTTCAACAATACCGCCCCTACCGGACTAAAACGCACAGGCTATTTTTTAAAAGGCTTTTTGATGTGCATCTTCAATCCAACCATACTTTTTCATTGGATCACTGTTATAGGTACTGTTAGTACCACGTATCACGAAAGCGGTGGCAACCGTGCGCTTAACATTGCCATCATGTTTTTAACTGTGCTGATAGTTCAGTTCGGGCTTGATGTTACCAAGGCTTTTTATGCTAATAAGCTGCGCGCAAGGATCTCTGAAAAAATGGTGCACAACTTAAATATATTGGCCGGTGTGGCACTTATTATCGCTTCGCTGATATTGATGGATAGGTTGGTTACCCATTATATATTTTCGGCACCGGGCGCTTAGTATACCACTCTATAATTTCAATTCTAATCACTACCATGAAAAGCATATTCAACCCGGACGACAATGCCGAGCTGATTGCCCGTATTAACAACATCACCCGTGATACCCCTGCTGCGTGGGGCAAAATGAACGCGGCCCAAATGATGGCCCATTGCCAGGTACCTGTGAACATCGCCTTTGGCAACTCAAAAAATGTGCGGCATTGGATAGGTGTAGTTTTTGGCGCGATAGCCAAACGCCGCTTGCTAAAAGCATCCGAACTTGACCGTAATATCCCCACCTTTAAACAAGCACTAATAACCGGCGAACGGAATTTTGAAGATGAAAAAAAGAAATTTATTGCACTGATACAAGCGTCACTACAACGTGGGCCCACGGCTTTGAGGAAATATCCGCACCCTTACCTTGGCCGGCTGAAGCCCCATGAGTGGGCGCAACTGAACTGGTTGCATCTGGACCATCATTTGAGGCAATTCAGTGCGTGACAAATACAAAAGGCGAAAAGTGTAGAACTTTTCGCCTTTCTATTTTTAACACCGAACATCGAATACTAGATGTTCATTTTATTTCTTACATATAAGCTCGCTGGTTTTTACCTTCAACCCAGTTAACAAAAGCGCGGTTAACCACTTTGTTGCCACCAGGTGTCGGGAAATCGCCCGAGAAATACCAGTCGCCCAGGTGATCAGGGCAGGCTGTGTGCAGGTTATCTAAAGTTTGGTATAATACGGCAACCTCGCAATTGATCTCTTTTGGAGTAATGATCTGTGCTATGCGGTCAGATATTTCCTGATCGGTAAATGGCTCGTAGATAGCTTTTACATAGTTCACTACCTGCTCTTTAGGCAAATTGGCGCTGTCTTTACATTTTTGGTAAGTTTCAACGATGATGTTCTCCTTACCTTGCTCTTTCAGCAAGCTGATAGCTGCCTCAAACGCCACAAACTCGCCCATGCGGGACATGTCAATACCATAGCAATCCGGGTAACGTATCTGCGGAGCAGACGAAACTACCACGATCTTTTTAGGGCCTAAACGATCCAGTATTTTTAATATACTTTGCTTAAGAGTTGTGCCACGTACTATCGAGTCATCAAGTATAACCAAGGTATCAGTACCACGTTTGATCAAACCGTAGGTCGAATCATATACGTGGGCTACCATCTCGCTGCGGTCGGCATCCTGGGTGATAAAGGTACGTAGTTTAACATCCTTAATGGCAATCTTCTCCACTCGCGGGGCCATAGCCAGTACTTCGGTCAGCTCTTCCTCGCTTATCTTGTCAGCACGATTAAGCAGGCGTTCGCGTTGGTATTGTTTAATATACTTGTGTACCCCTTCTACCATGCCGTAAAAAGCAACTTCGGCAGTATTAGGTATGTAGGAGAATACGGTATTTTTAACGTCGTGTTTTACTTCGTTCAGTATCTGCTTACAAAGCAATCTGCCCAACTGTTTACGCTCACGGTAAATAGAAGCATCGCTACCTCTTGAGAAGTAAATACGCTCAAACGAACAAGCTTTGCGCTCGCGCGGCTCGCTGAACATATCCTCGGTTATCTTACCGTCTTTTTTCACAATTAAAGCATGACCGGGTTTTATTTCCTTTATCTCTTCAATTGGTATATTAAATGCAGTTTGTATTGCCGGGCGCTCAGAAGCGGCTACCACGATCTCGTCATTTTGATAATAAAATGCCGGGCGGATACCTGAAGGGTCACGCATTACAAACGCATCGCCATGGCCTAGTATACCTGCAATGGTGTAACCACCATCCCAGCTACGGGCAGATTTTTGCAAAATTTTAGCCACGTCCATATCGTTGGCTATCATTTTACTTATCTGCATATTGTCATCAATACCTTCGCGTTTGTATTGGTCAAACAAGCCTTGTACTTCGGTATCAATAAAGTGGCCTATTTTTTCAAGTACGGTTACGGTATCGGCTTTTTCTTTGGGGTGCTGGCCAAGGTCGTATAGCTGCTGTAACAACTCATCAACATTGGTCATGTTAAAGTTACCGGCAATAACCAGGTTACGCGTCATCCAGTTGTTTTGGCGCAGAAATGGGTGACAGCTTTCAATACTGTTTTTTCCGTGTGTACCATAACGCAGGTGGCCCAATAAAACCTCGCCGGTAAAGCTAACGTGCTCTTTTAACCATTCGGTGTCGGCCATCTTCTCAGGGGCTTCTTTCTGGATGTCGGCAAATTTTTTCTGGATATATTCGAAGATATCAGCCACAGCGTTTGAGGCCATTGAACGGTGCCTGCTGATGTAACGCTTACCCGGAGCAACATCCAGTTTAATGGTAGCAACGCCCGCGCCATCCTGGCCCCGGTTGTGTTGTTTTTCCATTAAAAGATAGAGCTTGTTTAAGCCGTACAGCGCAGTGCCGTATTTTTGCTGATAATAAGAGAGTGGCTTTAAAAGGCGGATAAATGCCACACCGCATTCATGTTTAATCTGATCGCTCATGATTGGGAATGAGCTCGCAAAGTTAATACTTTATTGCTAAGATTAGCCAACAGATTGTCATTACATAGTATTAATATTCATTCAAAATTAACGTTGAAATAATCATGTCATAATAGCAGTAATTAATCGGGGAAATCACTAAATCATCAAATCTAAAAACAAAAAAAGGGCCGGCTAAGAAAAGCCGACCCTCTGCTATAATTGTTTTAGTATGAGGCTTATTATAATCTTTCGCCGTGCTGGCTAATGTCAAGGCCGATCTCTTCTTCTTCTTTTGATACGCGCAGCGGAGATATCATGTCGGTTATTTTCAATAATAATAACGAACCGAAGAATGCGAATATAGATGAAGCAACCATAGCAACTAACTGCACCATGAACAGGTGGGTTTCGCCGAAGAACAAACCGTCACCGGTTACGTTGCCCGCGTTAACGTTGTGATGCGCAAATACACCGGTTAACAACATACCCACCATACCGCCTACACCATGGCAAGGAAACACGTCAAGCGTATCATCAATTGAAGTGCGGGTACGCCATTCAACAACCAGGTTACTTACCACGGCAGATATGATACCGATAGCCAATGAGTGAGGTATTGAAACAAATCCGGCAGCAGGTGTAATAGCAACCAAACCTACCACAGCGCCAATACAGGTACCCATGGCTGACGGTTTACGGCCTTTAAGCATATCAAAAAATATCCAGCTTAAGCCTGCTGCCGCAGATGCTGTAGTACTAGTAGCCAAAGCGTTAACCGCTAAGTGGTTTGCACCAAAGGCCGAACCCGCGTTAAAACCAAACCAACCAAACCATAACAAACCCGTACCTATAATAACATAGGTAACGCGGGCCGGCGCGTGGCTGGCTTCGTTACGTTTCTTTAAATATAAAGCTGATGCCAATGCGGCCCAACCTGCCGACATGTGTACTACTGTACCACCGGCAAAATCAAGCACGCCCATTTTGGCCATAATACCATCGGGATGCCAGGTGGCGTGCGCCAATGGCGAGAATATAAATATGCTGAATAAGCAAAGGAAAATGATGTACGAGTTAAAGCGCATACGCTCTGCAAATGCACCGGTAATAAGCGCCGGGGTTATGATAGCGAATTTTAGCTGGTACATGGCAAACAAGATCAACGGGATGGTTGGAGCCGATTTCCAGATATTATTGCTCAGCATACCTTTCATCATAAAAAAGGTTGAAGGGTTACCAATAACACCGCCAATGGTATCGCCAAAGGCTAAGCTAAAACCGAAGATGCCCCACATTACGGTGATGATAACCATACATACCACACTTTGAAGCATGGTTGATATTACGTTCTTTTTATTAACCATACCACCATAAAAGAAAGCTAAACCGGGTGTCATGATCAATACCAGGGCCGTCGACATTAACATCCAGGCAATATCGCCGGTGTCATAGTTCGGGTCCGGACCGTTTTGCACTTCAACCGACGGAAAAAGGAAGGTTAGCAGCAAAATAAACACAATAACTAAAAATGGAAAATAGCGCTTCATGGAATTTTAGATCAATAAAATTAAAAAACGTCTGAAATTATGATTTAAATCATATATAAGTGAAATTTATTTAAACTTTTATTGAAAAAATTGGATAAAATATTTCGTTTTTATGAAATATTAAAAATACAGACCCAAAAAACACCAAAAATTAAGAATATTACAATGTTAAAATTGGCTGAAAACATGATATGCGATAAATCAAATAATTTATCTGACGCATTTTTTCCAGATATTAGAAATTGATAAGCGTAGCGAGAATTTAAAAGGGTTTGGTAAGTAAATTAGCCAGGTAATTGGGGAATATACCTAACAATAGCAGCATAACAGCTACTGCTACAGCTAAAATAAGCAGATTCCGCGAAGCGGGAACTACTTGCACCCCATCGGCACGTTTTAAAAACAGGTACAGTGGGATTTTGATGTAATAGAATAATGCCACCACTGTGGTAAGCGCGCCGGTAGCTGTTAAAAGCATCAGCCAAATACTATGATTTTGCTGGTAGACACTATAAACTGCCGAAAACACCAGCAATTTTCCGTTAAAACCGGCAGAAACAGGTAGTCCGGTGAGTGAAATAAGGATAATAATGAAAGAAACCGACGCTGCAGGGTATTTTGCACCCAAACCTTTGTAACTTTCTACATTTTCAGATCCGGTAATGTCGGTAAAGTAACTTACTAAGGCAAGCGCGCCAATATTGGCAATAACATAAACGGCAAGGTAAAAAGCCAGCGCGTTTAAACCCTGACTTGAAAACGTAACAATAGCCATTAATGCAAAACCGGTGTGCCCTATGCTGGAGTAGGCGAGCATACGTTTCACATTTTTTTGCATTACGGCGGCAAAGTTGCCGGCAATCATGGTTATTATACCTATAACTGATAGATATAAACCAAAGTCGAAAGATTGAAAATTAGTGGTAGCGATAAACGGCGTAAGCAAATTAATCAGCAATCCAAAAGCGGCTATTTTAGGCAGCGTTGATAAATAAGCGGTAACGGGTGTTGGCGCGCCTTCATAAACATCGGGCACCCAAAAGTGGATAGGCACAAACGACAGCTTGAAGCCAATACCTATTAACAGCAATACCAACGGAAAGGTTAAAGCCACCGGGTTAACATGATTAAGGCTCTCAACAAAAGCGGCATCAAACAAGTCAGTTGATCCGGCGAAGCCATAAAGCAGCGATATACCATATAACATTACTGCCGAGGCAGCAGCACCGAACAATACATATTTTAAACCGGCTTCGCTGCCTAAAGCGTTCTCTGTACGATAAGCCACCAACAAATACGAGGCCAGGGAAACCATTTCTATCGCTAAATAAATTGAAAGCAAGTTGGAAGCCATCACCATCAAGTGCAACCCTAAAATAGATGCTATGGTGATGGAATACAGATCGGCCAGTCCTTTCTTGTGCGATGCCAGTCTTTTATCCCAGCTATAATATAGCAACAGCACGATGGCTGATAAGTCAATAATGACCCTGAAAATGATGGAGGTATGATTATGCAACAACATCCCGCTAAACAGAAACTTAACCTGGTCTTTTACCAGCGGTAATTGCTCGATATCTTTAAATACTGCCAGTAATAAACCTGCACAAGCAACAGCCTTACATATCTGCTCAGATTTTTTACCAATTACCAGGTCTGCAAGCAGTACTACGATAAAAAGCAGGCTCAGGTAAATTTCAGGCAAAAAGAACGGGATATCTTTTAAAATATTCGAAAGTTCTGTTGGTATGTAAGGTATCAGTTCGTTCATTACCTTATTTACCTGGCTGTAAAAAGTGAACCAAAGCTAACACGGCATCGTTGATCTTACCAAAAACCAATGACGGCATTACTCCTATTGCCAACACCAGTAATGCCAGTGGTAACAGGGTAATGATCTCGCGGGCATTAAGGTCAACCAGTTTGGCTTTCCATTCTTCGCCGCCTTTTAATGATAAGCCACCAAAAAACATGCGTTGTAAGGTCCACAAAAAGTAGCAGGCACTGGTTAATATACCAAAAG
Source organism: Mucilaginibacter sp. A3364 (assembly GCF_059690715.1). Classification (NCBI taxonomy): domain Bacteria; kingdom Pseudomonadati; phylum Bacteroidota; class Sphingobacteriia; order Sphingobacteriales; family Sphingobacteriaceae; genus Mucilaginibacter; species Mucilaginibacter sp. A3364. The sequence goes on along the minus strand of NZ_JCAWED010000001.1, from coordinate 660,063 downwards.
CACCCAGGGCGGCCATCCAATATGGTAAGTAGCCGTTAACCGATGGTGATTTAAAAGCGCCGGCTAACGAGAAAGCCTCGGCAATAAAAGCCGAAAAGCCCGGTAAACCCAATGACGCGAAAAACGCGATCATAATAAACATGGTATACTTCGGCATTAAACTACCCAGCCCGCGGAAGTTATACAAATCACGATCGTGCACACGGTTATACACCACGCCTACCAGGAAGAACAACATTGCCGACAGGAAGCCATGGCTCACCATTTGAATGATAGCACCGCTTATCCCCTCGGTAGTGTGCGAGGCTATGCCCAGCAATACAAAACCCATTTGCGAAACGGAAGAATAAGCCACTACTTTTTTCAGATCGCGCTGCGCGAGGGCATTTAAGGCCCCGTATAAAATGGATATCACACCCAGCAAACCTAAACAAAACGCGCCCGACGCCGCAACATCAGGAAATATGCTGATACAGATACGGATGATACCGTAGCCGCCAATTTTTAACAGGATAGCCGCCAGTATGATAGATACAGGGGTTGGCGCTTCTACGTGCGCATCGGGCAGCCAGGTGTGTAGTGGCACAACCGGCACCTTAATGGCGAAGGCGATGAACAGGATGATAAAACCCAACACCCGGGCTGATACGCCAAATATGGTTTGCTGGCTTACTACCGAGAATATAGAATCAGCACCGTAATTGGCCGGGTTCATCATTTGTACCATGTTAAAGGTGTGGCTACCGGTTGAAGGATCAGTCACCGACAGGTACAAACCTATCATCACCAGCAACATAAATACCGAACCGAATAAGGTATACAGGAAGAATTTGATAGCCGCATACTCCCTGCGTACACCGCCCCACATCCCGATCAGGAAATAAAGCGGCAGCAACATCAACTCATAAAATATATAGAACAAGAAGAAATCCAGCGCGCAGAACACGCCGATAATGGCCATATCCAACACCAAAAACAAAATGAAGAAACCCTTTAGGTTATTCTTGATCTCCCACGAGGCCAGCGCGGCTATCACCATTACCACCGATGCCATGATAAGCATGGTGATAGAAATACCATCGATCCCCACAAAATAATCTATCTGCATTTTACCCAACGAGCCGAGGTCGAGGTTGATCCATGGCAGTTTTTGTACAAACTGGTATTGGCCTTCGTTAACAACCCCACTAAAATCAACACCCGTTTTAAAGTTTAAATACAGGTAAACGCTCATACACAATTGCACCAGCGTAGCTGCCAGCGTTACGTATTTAAAACTATCGCGCAGGCTAGCCGGCAACACCGCTATGATGAGGCCAAACAGCAAGGGGATAAATATGAGTAGCGTGAGTATGTTCATCAGGCTCAGATCAGTATTTTAAAAATAAACAGGGCCAGCACAATAGCCAGCATACTAAACAAATAATATTGAAGCTTACCGCTTTGAAAATACCGCACAAAATTAGCGGTAATTCTTACAATCAGTGCAGCTACGCGCGATATTCCGTCAATCACATAATAATCAAACCAAGCGGCAATTTTGGCTAAACCTACCATCGCGTTAGCCGCGCCGTTAATAAAGCCATCAAGGATGTTTTTATCGATCCATGACAGACCTTTACCTAACAGCAATACTCCCGCACCTACAACTTGGGTATAAAACGCATCGATGTACCATTGGTTATACGATAAATGGAACAACCAGCCCCGTTGCGGCGATGACCATGCATTACGCTTAACATAAGCAGCGTAAGCACCGTAAATAATAAACAAACTTATAATGTTTACCCCTATCGGGATGATAGTATGGTAGATATTTACACGCGCCAGGTTTCCCTCGGGATTAAAACCGCTGAACACCCACGCATGCTCATAAATCAATGGATTTAACGAGAACAAGGGAAACAAACTAGCCAAGGCCAAAAACACCAGCGGCAATTTGTACTGCCATCCCCCATCGCCGATATGGTAATGGATGTGGGGATGAAATTTTTCTAATTTAAACTCACCGAAGAATACTTTTACCACCAGTCGGCTTACGTAAAAAGCGGTAAGGGCTGTAGTCAAAATAGCTCCTAACGGGATCAATTTGAACAGGATGTTTTTACCCTCGGCCCAATCAACAGATTGAATTAATATGCCATCTTTAGATAGGAAGCCGGATGTAAGCGGTAAACCTATCAGCGCCATCGCACCAACAACAGCCGCAATAAACGTAAGCGGCAGCTTTTTGCGCAGGCCGCCCATGTTCAATATACTTTGTGGGTCGATGTCGAGTTTGTTATCATCCTTAATATGCTGCATCTCGTGGATGACGATGCCCGCCACCAGGAACAACAGACATTTGAAAAAGGCATGTGTAACTAAATGAAACAGCGACGATGCATAAGCACCTATCCCCATAGCCATCACCATAAAGCCTAATTGCGATATGGTTGAATAGGCCAGTATGCGTTTCAAATCATTTTGAGTAAGCGCGATAGTTGCGGCCATAAAAGCGGTTAAACAACCCATAGCGGCCATTACCATCAATTCGCCCGGCAGGAAAAAGTTATACACCCTTCCCAACAGGAAAACACCTGCCGCAACCATGGTAGCTGCGTGTATTAAAGCCGAAACAGAGGTTGGCCCCTCCATCGCGTCAGGCAGCCAGGTGTGCAGCGGGAATTGTGCCGATTTTGCAGCAACAGCCAACAATACCCCCCCACAGGCCACATAATGCCAAAACACCGGCAGGTTAGCGCCAACTCCTACCCACTGCTCGCCCGAAACCGGGAATTGCTGCATCAGACCAAAAGCACCAAACAATTGGTCGATATCAAAACTATGGCTGTGTACATAAAATATCATGAAAGCGATGAGTAAACCCACATCGCCAATACGGTTCATAATAAATGCTTTTTTATTGGCGATGATAGCCTTATCGCGTGTAAACCAAAAACCAATGAGCAGGTATGATGAGAAGCCCACCAATTCCCAAAAGCCATAAAACAGGATCAAATTATCAGCCACTACCAAAGCCAGCATGCTAAAGCAAAACAGACTCAGGTAAGTAAAATAGCGCTTATATTGCGCATCATGCTTCATGTAAGCCGTGCTGTAAATATGCACTGGCAGGGCTATTATAGTTACCAGCAGCAGCATAATGGCCGATAGGTTATTTAGCAACACACCAGCATATAAAGTATTATCGCCAATAGTGAACCATTCTGCTTTAAGATGTATTGGGGCCTGGTTCCAAACTTTACCAAACACTATCGCTGCCAAAACGCAGCTGATAATGATAGCCAGCGTTGATATCCAACCTGCCGCTTTATTGGTTTTTCCCGGCAAGCACACATTAATTACAAAAGCAAGCAAAGGCAGCAATACCGCAGCCAGCGCCAGGTTTGTAATTAATGTGTGTTGATATGGCAGGTAGTTTTCCAATTCCTATTTTTTCTTTTTGATATGCAGCGATACATTCACACCGCAACAAGTTTCTTTTTTTTGTAATTCAACTTTTTCAATTTCAGTGGCCGGAATATTGTAAAGTTCAAGTATCTTTTCATCTTCTGTAAGAAGATTCCTCTTATCGTTTACAGCAATGTAGGATATCGCATTGTCATTATGGTTATGCCTCATCTCCCACTCAACTTTGTCTTTATAGGCTTTTGAAAACGCGCTAAATTTCTTTTGATATTGTTCGATGGCATATTTTCTAGTTAAGACGACCAAAACGCCATCATTACTACGATGATTATATATGCCTGATGAATCACGAAGTAATGTTGCATGTAAAATCTCTTTGGGATCTATTAATTTAGATGCTAGAGCAGTGGAATCTATAACATGACCATCAAGAACTGTTATCCGCAAATTATTCTTTTTACTAAGCGAAATCAAATCTGCGAGATTGTCTTGCGCAAAAGCACTAAACCCAAAGAAAAAAGAAAACCAAACAAATAATACTTTCATTTCCTCAATCCTTCAAATTATTGACCTTACCCGGATCAATGGTTCTATACTTCTTATAAACGTTTAATATTATAGCTAGCGCGACTGCCGTTGTAGCTGCCGCCAGCACAATGGCAAACAAGGCAAATACCTGCCCGGTATTGTTTACCCTGTCATACTTACCAAAAGCAACCAGGTTTAATATAGCGGCGTTTAGCATTAGCTCGATACCTATCAATATTTGTATGGCGTTGTGTTTGGTGATGATCATGTACAAACCCGTACAAAACAAAGCCGCACTCACCAGTAAAAAGTCGGTTAAAGTTATCATGCCTCTCCTCCTTCTTTACGTGATAGATGCGCCGCGCCGATAAGTGCCATCATCAATAAAATTGATATAGCTTCAAACGGCAGCAGGTACATGGTCATCAGGTTTACACCGATGTTCTCTATCAATACCGTGTTGGGTTTGATGTCATTTCCTGAGATAATTGACCGCTCTATCCATGGAAGATTATCAGCCCCTATACTTAATACCACTTTTACCATTACGGCAAAAAACAGCACTGCTAATATTAGTCCCGGTATTTTGCTGGCGCTGATGAATTTGCTTTTCTGTTGCTGTAAGGTGTTTAATGTTTCCTTCCCGGATAGCATAAACGCGAACAGTATCAGCACCAAAATACCACCCACGTAAATCACAATTTGTGTAATAGCCACAAAATCTGCCAGGGCCAAAACATACAAACCGGCTAAAGCAAACAAGGTGATGAAGAACATAAATATACTGCGCACCAGGTTTTTGGTGGATGCCACAAACACGGCCGATCCTATCACCAGTAAACTCATTACATAAAACAGCACTTTTACCAGGCTCATGCTTTACCCTCCGCTTTATTCATGGCGGCCAGTTTGGCTGCCTGGCGCTCGGCCAGCTGGTTCTCCAGCAGGCGACGTTTTTCATCGGCTACTTCGGGTGCCATGTCGGCAAACTCGTAGTTGAGGTTTTTTAGTTCGAAAACGCTGCGATCGTATTGGTTGGTCATCACAATACACTCAGTGGGGCAAACTATGGTGCACAAGCCGCAGTACATGCACTTGGCCATGTCAATATCAAACTGGGCGGCGTACAATAGTTTTTTCGAGCCATCGGATGTTTCGCCGATAGATCCTGTTGTAGATTTTATCGAATCAATAGTAATACAATCAACCGGGCATATCTTGGCGCAGAGGTCGCATACAATACAATCATCAATCTCGACATCCAACTGGTAACGGCCAACTTCAGGGCTTGGCAGCGACTGCTTAGGGTACTGAATAGTATTGGTTCCTTCCAGTTGCTTAAAGTAGTTATTATCGCTTACAGGAATTACCTTCCTCTTCGCGTTCGACGCAAAAAGGTGCTGCACTGTCAGGGTTAGTCCCTTCAGGGTAGTAGTAAATCCGTTTATAGCTTTTTTAAACACTTTATTTATTTTGATTTCACCGATTTGTTTTTGATTTCACCGATCGGCAGTGCTAATCTTTAATAACTAATCTTTACACTCTCACATCACTAACAATCGCCACACGCCTGATATCAGCATACATGCAAACGCCACAGGTGTTAACACCTTCCAGCACAGGTTCATCAGCTGATCAACGCGTAAACGCGGTATCGTCCATCGTATCCACATCTGTATGCCTACCAGGGTAAGCGTTTTTGTTACTATCCAAAATATGCCCCAAAAAGTACCGGTTGTCCAGGTTGCCAGTTGCACGCTGCCCATGTTAGGCAGCGGCGTGTTCCAGGCGCCCAGGAATAGGATAACGCCTACCATCGATACCAGGAACATCATGGAATACTCCGCCAAAAACACCAGCGCGAAACGCAGACCGGTAAACTCGGTATGGAAGCCCGATACCAATTCTGATTCCGCCTCGGGTATATCAAAGGGTGCACGGTTACTTTCGGCCAGTGATGCGATGAAATAGATCAAGAAAGCCACAATTAAATGCGGCGCCCTGAATATGTTCCAGGCCAGCAGTCCGCCTGTTTGGCTTACATCCCAAAAACCTAAAAATTTTGTTGTTTCTGTTGATAGTATACCCTGCTGTATTGATACCGTTTGCAAATCGAGCGTTTGGGCTATCATAACCGCGGCTATCAAGGCAAAACCTGCCGGGATCTCATACGATATGATCTGCGCGGCCGAACGCATGGCACCCAGTATAGAATATTTGTTGTTTGATCCCCAGCCGGCCATTAATATACCCAGCGTTTCGATTGATATAATGGCAAACACATAATACAAACCCAGGTTTATTTTTGATGGGATGATGCCCGGTGCCCATGGCAAAGCGGCGAAACCCAAATAAACGGCCAGGAAGATAATGGCAGGTGCTATGGCAAATAATAGCTTGTCAGCCGCAGCGGGAGTTATCATCTCCTTTTGCAGCATTTTCATAATATCGGCAAGTGTTTGCAGGAGGCCGAATTTACCTACTTCGGTAGGGCCAAGCCTGTCTTGTATAAAGGCTGATACTTTACGCTCAGCATATACGGCAAACAACGCAAACAGGGCTGCGAAGGAAAATAAGCCAATGCCAACAAGTATATATGTGAGATAAAAATTCAAGCCCTATAGTAAAGCTGCAAACTTACTAAATGCTTGCCAATTTAACGCAGACTTAACAGCATAAAGTTGACTAATTTGGTAGTATTTACGTAAAAAATATTAGCTGTGTAATATTAGCGGCTAGCAAGAGAGCTCGCTCACCGAAACATGCGAGGAAGTAACCGGTGCCTCAAAAAATCGCGAAGCATGGTTATCAAACTCGACGGTATCATCAGTAGTAAAAAAACGGCGGGTGCCGGCTTTGGTTATTTTTTGCTCCAGCTCCGGGTGGCGTTGCAGGTAGTCAACCAGGCTGACGGCTACTATATCGCCCTGCGCAATTACATTTACGTTTGGCGACAACTGTGCTTTGATCTTATCCATCAGCAAAGGGTAATGCGTACAGGCCAATAACAGCGTGTCAATATTTGAAGATTGAACCATTAACTCATCCAGGTAATCCTTTACGATGTAATCAGCCGTCGGGCGCTGGTATTCGCCGCTCTCAATCAAAGGCACCCAAAGCGGGCAGGCTTGTTGATACACTTTCAGGTTAGGGAAAAATTTCTCTATCTCCATTAAATACGAACCTGATTGCACCGTACCATTGGTACCTAACACGCCTATTTCATTGGTTTTAGAGTAATTGCCAATAACCTCGGCCGTGGGCCTTATAACGCCTAAAACACGCTTAGATGGATCCATTCCTGCCATATCCTTCTGCTGGATAGTACGCAATGCTTTAGCCGAAGCTGTATTGCAAGCGAGGATGATTAGTGGACACCCCTGTTTGAACAACCACTGTACACATTCCCATGTGTATTGGTGTATGGTATTAAAAGAACGGTTACCATAAGGCGCTCGGCTGTTATCGCCCAAATAAATATAATCATACCCCGGCAGTTGCTCGGCTATGGAACGAAACACGGTTAAACCGCCTATACCTGAATCAAAAATACCTATTGGGTTGGTCATTGGGTCATTGGGTCATTGGTCATTAAGTCATTGGTGATTTCGATAGTCAAAAAATCAACGCAATCCCAAAATCAAAAAAAATCAACGGTCTAAAATAAGAAAAGCGTTCCGTATTCAACGGAACGCTTTTCTGAAATGACGTTTAGCTTAAATTATTTCAAGCCTAATTTAAGTTTTACAGCAGCTAACAAATCGTCAGCATCTGGCGCTACCAATAAAGCAGTTTGTGATGTATCAATTACGTAAGCGTAACCTTTTTCTTTAGCTACGGCAGTAACAGCAGCTTTAACTTTATCAAGCAATGGTTTGCTTAGCTCGTTACCTTTAGCTTCAACAGCTTGTGAAGCTGTAGTTTGATAGTTTTGAGCGCGGGTTTGCAGGTCTGTTAATTCAGCTTCTTTAGCGGCTTTAATTGCCGGGGTGTAAGTAGCTAAGTTTTTTTGATACTCCTGGCCTTTGGTCTGTAAGTCTTTGCTTAACAGGTCCAACTGGTCAATGTAAGTTTTTTTGAACGCGTCTAATTGCGTATTTATAGTTTTGAACTCGGGCATTGAAGTGTAAACTACGCCGAAGTCAATGTGGCCAATTTTTGATTGTGCTTGCGCAAAGCTGCTCACCAAAACCATGCATACTGCAACTAAAGCAACTTTAAATAGATTTTTCATTGTTTTTTGTTCTGTGTTTAATTATAGTGCGATTATATAGATAATAAATTTATTTAGCAAGTACTCCCGGCTTTAATCCCAGGCGTGTTATCACATCGGCGCTTTTATCATATCGCGGATTAGCGTAAAGCATCATTATCTCGCTGTTCTTATCAAAAACCATATCCAGATTCTCGCCTTCGGCAACAGCTTGTATAGCTTTGGCTACCCTGTCTTGTATCGGCTTCATGGTGGCTCCGCTTATTTTAGCAAGCTCGCCATCGGGCCCGAATATTGAACGTTGATAGTCTTTGGCTGCTTTTTCCTTGTCCACAATTTCGGCTTCCCTACGTTTCTTCATATCGGCAGTCATCAACACCTGGTCGGCCTGGTAGGCTTTGTACAGGCGGTCAACTTCCTGAAAACGGTTATCAACTTCCTTCTGCCACTGATCAGACCTTGCACCTAATTGTTTTTTTGCCGAAACATAATCAGGTATATGGCTCATGATGTACTCCGAATCAACCCAGGCAAAACGCTGCGCGAATGCCGCTGTGAAACTTAAGAACGTACAACAAAGTAATAAAATTATCTTCTTCATTAAATTTCTTCAAATTAGTTAAATCCGCCCATTTGCTGTGCAATCGAGAAACTAAACTGACCTCTGTTGGCAGATGGTATACCAGGGATCTTATCAAAGCCATAGCCATAATCAAGACCCAACTGACCAAAAATAGGTAAAAATATCCTTACACCCACACCTGCCGAACGCCTTACGTTATAAGGGTTAAAGTCTGAAAACTTGTTCCAGGTGTTACCACCTTCAACAAAGCCCAGCATAAATATGGTGGCCGATGCCGAATTAATTAACGGGTGACGAAGCTCCAACGTTAGTTTGTTATAAATAGCACTACCGGTGTTCGTTTCCGAAGTTAAGTTTGATCCTTGCGGGATGATTGAGAAGTTTTCGTAACCACGTAAACCAATGATCTCGCTACCCTGTAAAAACTGGTAGCTCTGCATACCATCGCCACCCAGTTTAAAGCGCTCAAACGGCGATGGGCCAACCTGCTGGTTATACTGGCCCAGGAAACCAAAACGCACCTGAGACATGATCACAAACTTACCGGCTAAACGGGTAAACCATTGCGCGTCATATTTAAATTTATAGTATTCTACAAAGTGATAACGCTCGGCCGGAGTTGCTATTTTATAGTTTATACCGTTAAACAACGAGTACGGCGGCGTAACCTGTATAGTAAACTTAAAATTTGAACCACCCGTAGGGAATATAGGCGCATCACGCGAATCGCGGCTTAGCTCCTGCGTCAATTTAATATTGTATGAAGTACCGTTTGAGAACAGGTAACCACCGTAGTTATCCAGGTTATAATGGTCAAGGTTTAACGAGTAGTTTAACTGGAACAGGTTGTCCGGCCATCTTAAACGTTTACCCAGGGTTACACCTACACCCACAATGCGCAGGTAGTTATAGTTAGGATCGGTTTTAGCATAGTACTGGCCGCTTGAGCTTAACTGCGTGTAGGCCGATAATGCAAAGTAGATAGGCTTTTTACCACCCAGCCAAGGCTCAGAGAACGTGAACGAGTAGTTTTGGTAAGTACGACCACTTGACTGGCCCCTGATGCTCAATTTCTGCCCGTCACCTTTTGGCAATGGTTTGTAAGCTTTTAGGTTAAACAGGTTACGCAAAGCGAAGTTATTGAAGGTTAAACCTAAGGTACCCACCAACTGGCCACCACCAAAACCGCCCGAAAGCTCAACCTGGTCTGAAGGTTTTTCAACTACGTCATAAATAATATCCACGGTACCATCCTGCGGATTAACGTTGGTTGGGCGCGGTACTGTTTTCTGATCGTCAAAGTTACCCAGCTGACCGATGATACGCTGGCTCTCTATCAATAATTGCTTATTAAATTTTTGTCCGGGTACGGTACGCAACTCGCGCATTACCACTTTATCGTTGGTAACATCGTTACCTTTTATGCTAACGCGATTAATGGTGTATTGCGGGCCTTCGTAAATACGGATGTCCAGATCGACAGTATCATTGTAGATGCGGGTTTGTACCGGATCTGAATTAAAGGTTAAATAACCATCGTTAAGGTATAGCGACGACAGATCGTCACCGCTTGGGCCACCACCGTTAAGGCGTTTGCTCAGCGTTTCTTCGCTAAACACGTCTCCTTTTTGAATACGCAGGATACGGTTTAATATATCGTCAGAATACTTGGCGTTGCCAGACCATTTAATGTTACCAAAGTAATACTTAGGCCCTTCGTGCAATTTGATGTGTACGTTTACCGTATGATAATCGTTCGCCCATACCGAATCACTCAGTATCTCGGCATCACGATAACCTTTTTCCATCATCTTGTCAAGCAAGGTCTGCTTATCCTCGGTGTATTTGTCTTCCTTGAATTTTTTTGAACCAAAAATGTTGTAGAATTTACGCTGACGGGTTTTTGATAAAAACTTGCGTAGTTGCGAAGCTTTGAACGCTTTATTACCTTCAAAGGTAACGCTGTTTATCATCACCTTGGTTTTCTTGTCAATAGCTACGTCTAAAATAACGCTCGTGCTATCTCCCGGATCGGGCCTTTGTTTAATGTTAACCGCGGCATTTAAGAATCCTTTTTCGCCATAAAACCTTTTAATAACACCTGTAATGGTGCTTAACAGGTTTTGGTTTACAATTTTCCCGGTTTTATCGGTTAGTTTCTTTTGTATCTCGTCAATCTGCCCTTTTGATATACCGGTTAAGCGCAGGCGCGAAAGACGCGGGCTTTCAACTACGGCAATTTCAAGGTAAATGGTATCAAGGTTTATTTTAGTAACGTTTAACTGCACATCATCAAAAAGCTGTTGTGCATACATGGCTTTTATAATGTTGGCGTTAGCTTCGCCCGGCAGGGTTATCCTATCGCCTTTAGCTACTTTTGATATTTGTAACAAAATGTCCTTTTCCAGGTGTTTTGCGCCGGTAATTGTAATATCGCCAATAATATACTCTTTAGGGTTATTATAGTTCAGGGTATCCGTTGTGGTAGACGAAGGGCGAAACGCAGGCGTTCGGGTAGGCACTTGCGCCATTGCAGCAACACTTATTACTGAGAAAAGAATAGCAAACAGAAATTTATTCATTCGTATATTTTAGTGGGCTAAAAATAATTTATTCAGTTGTTAAAAAGTGTTAAAGGGAAAAATTTAGTTAACCTGTTCGCTGGTTTTACCAAAACGGCGCTCGCGTTTTTGATAGTCAATAATGGCTTCGTACAGGTCCTCGCGCCTAAAGTCGGGCCATAGCTTTGGTGTAAAATACAGCTCGGCGTAGGCTATCTGCCAAAGCAAATAATTGCTTATCCGGTACTCGCCACTGGTTCTGATCATCAGTTCAGGATCGGGCAGATTGTGCGTGTACAAATTATCCGAAAAAACATCCTCGGTAATATCATTAACGTCCAACTCACCGGCTTTAACTTTGGCGGCTATGTTTTTTGCAGCACTTAATATTTCGTGTCGCGAACTGTAGCTTAAAGCAAGCGTTAATACCAAACCGGTATTACTTGCCGTGGTGTCCATTGCCCTGGTCAACTCTTCGTAACATTTTTTTGGCAGCATTTTCAGGTCGCCAATAGCATTCAAGCGCACGTTGTTTTCCATAAACGTGGCTATCTCTTTATTAATGGTAGTAACCATTAACTCCATGATGGCCATAACTTCCAGCTTAGGGCGGTTCCAGTTTTCTGATGAAAAGGTATACAGGGTAAGGTATTTAACACCCAGATCGCCGGCACCTTCAACCACATCGCGTACAGATACTACGCCGTTATGATGACCAAATACTCTTAATTTGCCTTTCTCCTTAGCCCAGCGGCCATTACCATCCATAATAATAGCTATGTGCTGCGGTAGCCTTAACAGATCGATCTTACTCTTATATTCCATTTCGTTTTTGCCGGCGCTTATATTCCCTGCAGAACTTGCGCTACGTGTTTGCTAATATATTTAAACACGCCTGGCGTGCGTTTTATTATGTTGTTTTTTAAACAAAACCAACCAGATATTTTTTAACCGGTACCTTTTTTTCAGGTGACAAAGGTAAAACTTACTTTGTACTTTTTTAGTATGCTTTTATAAAAGAAAAACTTATTATCAACAGCGCTTTAAATTGTACTTGTTTTATACTCAAACAGATAAAAAAACAGCGATGTACAAATTGCTAGAAATAGCATTTAGAGGTGATAAAGGTGTAGGTTAACGAAAAACCTACAAACAAATAGGTGTCATGCGCGCGCAGATCACCCCGCTGGCTACCCGTAGCGCCAATGTAGGTACCCGTGCGCTCGCCGCTGCGGTCGGCCAAGGCCTGGGATACACCGTTTGGCAGCAGTGCCTTATTAGCGTAAACGCCGCTCACATCATCCAAAAAATCGGTTTTTGCTACGCGGTAACCCAGATCGGCAATTAAATTGAGCCTGCCCGATATGTTATATTTTATACCTACACCGAACGGGATACTTAAGGCCGAAGTACCATAGGGTGCTTGCTGCCCTTCGGTGGTGTAGTCGCGCAGATCGTACGTTCGGCCATTGTAAATAGCCTGCGGCTTATAGCTTACCAGGCCTACCCCTGCATATATAAAAGGTGTGTATATATTTTTGCTGATGGATGGCACGTACGACATGAAGTTTAGCTCGCCCACCAAACTCAACTCGCTTAAACCGGTACTGAAACTCAGGTTACGGTTTTTAAACTGCTGATTTCCTGATAAGCTATCCGCACCGGTAATACTACCATAAGTAAAGGCCGCCTTAGCCGAAAGGTATGGCCCGAAGTTATATTTAACCAACACGCCGCCTGCGGCACCTGATATTTTTAAAGGGTTATTGGGATTCAGATCGCCCATGTAACCTGCGCCGCCTACATAACCGCCAACCTCCCAGCTTTGGGCCGAAACAGTGTTAAAAGCGAATAGTAAACATATGAAAGTTAAAAACCTGGGCATTATTAAGTTTAGTAATTGCGGGTATCAAGCCCCCACAATAGTTTGTTTCTTAACGTTGATAAGTAACTTTCATTACTCAGGCGGATAAGATTTAGCTCAAAATCGGCTTTTTTAACCTCAAACTGCATTTTGTTCTCAATTTTCGCAGTGCGCGAATCGCAGGAAATTAAATAGTTGGCGCTGCGGCATTCTACATCAAAAGTGAGCGTGCTGCTATCGGGCAATATAATAGGCCTTACGTTCAGGTTATGCGGCGCCACGGGGTTTACTACAATGCTGTTAGATTGCGGGAAGATAATAGGCCCGCCGCAGCTTAACGAGTAAGCGGTTGAACCGGTAGATGTAGCGATAATGATACCATCGCCCCAGTACGAGTTTAAGAACTCACCATCCAAAAACATATGTATGGTGATCATCGCAGAATCATCACGCTTGTGAATGGTAATATCGTTCAGTGCGAAGTTATCCTTACCAAATATGTTCTCGTCAGACGTAACACTTAATAAGCCGCGTTTATCCAGCGTATACTGGTGGTTAACTACAGCATGCATTGCTGCCGCGATATCGCTTTTGTTTACACTGGCCAAAAAGCCCAGCCTGCCAAAGTTTATACCAATAACAGGTATGCCCGAGTTACCGATAACGCTCACCATATCCAGCAGGGTGCCATCTCCGCCAAGGGTTACAAATAAATCGATAAAGCCTTTTATCTCCTGCCCTTCGTTTAAAACATGAAAATCAACATTGTTTATTTTGCCGATGAGGGAATCGCTTAACAGGTGGTGTACATAAATGCTGACGCCATGTTGGGCAAGACTATCAAATACCTGCTGTATATAAGGCAATGCCTGATCATTAAACTGCCTGCCGTAAACTGCTATTTTCATAAATTGGGCCATAGACCATAGTCAATGGTCGATAGTGTGTTTTCTTTATTACTATGGTCCATCGTCTATTGACTATGGACCCGCTTTATATATTCAAATAATTCATCAACGAATCGTAACGATCCATCGCGTTATTATTCTGATCTTTAAAATTAAAGGTAGCCTTTATATCGTAGCCGTAACGTAAAAAGGTAGCTATGATGTTTGATATATCCAGCTTGTTTACTTTCAAGGTAACTTCCATGCGTGTGGAATCAGGGAAGGTACGCACGTATGAGCTTAGTATCTGCGCATTGTCAGACTCTACGATCTGCGACATATGCGCCAATGAATTGTCACGGTTACTTATCTCCAGCACAATAATGCCTCCCGGTTCAGAAACCGAAGTTATTTTGGCAAAATAACTGTTCATGGTGTTGATAGATATCATACCCAGGTAGTTATTTTTAATATCCAACACCGGTACAATGGTTAACTGTTGTTCATAAAACAGCCGTATCACATCATAAATATGTTGGTCTTCGCGCACGTAAGGATTAACTAACGACAAGCCCAGCGCGCCAACCGCCACAGAATGGTCGGTTTCAGGTAGGAAATCACTTTCAGCAATCAAACCTAAAAACTGTTCCTGGTTAACAATAGGCAGGTGCCTTACCTGGAACTCGGCCATACGATCGATCACCCTCTGCACCGTGTCAGAAGTGTGAATTGGCGGTATCGCGTCGGTTATCAGTTCGGCTGCAAACATGCTTATCCTCTTGCTTTTAATTTCTCAAAAAAACCTTTTAACAAACGGTTAAACTCCTGCGGATGCTCCATCATGGCGGCATGGCCACATTTGTCTATCCAGTGCAACTCCGAGTCGGGCAACAACTCGTTAAACTCTTCGGCTACCTCGGGCGGGGTTATCTTGTCGTTCTTTCCCCATATTAACGAAACCGGCATGGTAATTTTATGCAAGTCCTTTTTCATATTATGCCTGATGGCCGATTTAGCCATGGCTAATAACCTAATTACGCTATGACGGTCGTTTACGGTTTTATAAACTTCGGCAATTAATTCGGGTGTAGCAACAGCGGGGTCGTAAAAGGTGTATTCAACTTTCTCTTTCACAAAATCATAACTCTCGCGGCGCGGAAACGAACCACCAAAAGCATTTTCATATAAACCCGAGCTGCCGGTAAGCACCAGCGCCTTCACCATTTCGGGATGGGCCAGTACATATATTAACGCAACGTGCCCACCCAGCGAGTTACCCAATAAGGTAACATCTTCCAGTTTTTTATACTTGATAAACTTATGCAGGAACTTGGCCAGGGTTTTTACACCGGTGGTAAGCACGGGCATATCATACACCGGTAGTATAGGCAAAAGCACCCGGTAGTTTTTACTGAACTCTTCAATAACAACCTCCCAGTTACTTAAACCGCCCATTAAACCGTGCAATAATACCAGTGTTTCGCCCTCACCTTCTTCGATGTAGCTAAAACCATGTCCCTCTTTAAGCACGAAATTCATATATATGTATTATAAACGTTTAATTTAAAATGCTTTACAACAAGTATAAGCTTGCAGTAATTACGCTGTAATATGCTAAAAATACTTGTGTTATACCAAGTATAACAACATTTATCCTAATAGTTGTTTTACCACTTCTGATATGGTGCGGCCATCGGCTTTGCCGGCCAGTTCTTTATTAGCCATACCCATTACACGGCCCATATCCTGTATAGATGTAGCCCCAATTCGGCCTATCAATTCCTGCAAATAACCTTCTACTTCAAATTTGGTCATTTGCTGCGGCAGGTACGGCTCAATAACGGCCATCTCAGCCATTTCTATTTGGTACAGGTCATCGCGGCCCTGGGTTTTATAAATCTCGGCCGACTCTTTACGTTGTTTCACCAACTTCTGCAAAACCTTGATCTCGGCCTCCCCGGTCATTTCTTCGGCAGCACCTTTTTCTGTTTTTGCTACTAATAAGGCAGCTTTTATAGCGCGCAGGCCCTGTAAACGCTCACTTTGTTTAGCTAGCATGGCTAATTTTATATCCTGATCTATTTGTTGTATTAATGACATGATTTTCTATTTCGGATTTCGAATGTTGAATTTCGGATTTGATTTATTTGATATCATCTGCATATCTGCACATTATTTACGTAAAATATTCGTCGCCGTAGGTTGTGCTGTTGGCATTACCAGCAGATCGTTTATGTTAACGTGTTTAGGGCGCGATACCGCGAACCATATGGTTTCGGCAATATCTTCGGCTACCAGCGGGTCAAAACCTTCGTAAACCTTTTTGGCGCGCTCTTTATCACCCTTAAAACGTACTTCCGAGAATTCTGTTTCAACCGCGCCCGGATGCACGCCGGTAACTTTTATGCCGTGCGGTGCCAAATCAATACGCATACCTTTGTTTAGGGCATCAACCGCGTGCTTAGTGGCGCAATACACGTTCCCGTTAGGATAAACTTCTTTACCGGCAATGGAGCCTATGTTTACAATATGCCCCTGCCCGTTTTTGATCATCCAGTTGGCTACTACCTTGCTTACATATAGCAAACCTTTTACGTTGGTATCTATCATGGTATCCCAATCGTCATAGTCGCCATTTTGTATGGGATCAAGGCCCTGGCTCAGGCCGGCGTTGTTAATGAGTACGTTAACGCGCTTCCATTTGGCGGGCAGGCCTTCCAGGTTATCTATTACCTGTTGGCGGTCGCGCACGTCAAAAGCACTTACGGCAACTTCTACATCGTATTTTTTATTGAGACGGGCAGCCAGTTTCTCCAGGCGGTCGGCCCGCCTGCCGGTAAGTATCAAATTATATTTTTCGCGGGCGAACAAGTGGGCACAAGCCTCGCCAATGCCGGCGGTAGCACCTGTAATTAATGCAATTTTTGCCATAGCGTAAATGTGAAATATGGTACGAAATTAGGCTTTTTTATGCGGAAACCTACCATCCGTAAAATTAAAACCCGCTTTACTCAAAGTGCAGGCTAAACATTACAGTGTGCAGACCTAGTTTGTTGATTGGCCGTGTAAACGGACCATTATCATGCACCAATACATCGCCAAAGGAATTGGCGATCTTCACCTCGGGCGACATTTTAAAAAACTCAAAATAAATATCAAAACCCAGGCCCACTTCGTATGAGGCATAGCCGTTTACGTTTTTAATGGCTTTTTCCAAAGGAGCCGCGCTAGCATCACCATCGCCTTTTGAGCCTAATGATTGCGAATATTTTAATCCGCCTAATATATATGCTCGCAGGTTGCCTATACGGTCGGATTTTAATTTCATCAGCGCCGGGATATCAACAGTGGTTGTACGAATGGATTTGAGGCGATTCTCTTCTGTATTAGCGTAAGTGTAGTTAATACTTCTATCTGCAAAAATAAGAGCCGGCGTAACACGCACCTCTAAATGATCTGTAATACGATGCCGGGCCAAAAAACCTACTGCAAAACCTTGCCCGCTGCCTGCGCTTATGCTATTCAATGAATCGGTAAGCTGACCGTTAACGGCATCGAAGTAGGGCGCGCGCCAATCGGGATTTTTATCTATTTTAAAATAACTGCCTACGTAACTAAAGCTAAAGCCGAAGCTAAAATCGCGCTCATCGGCACCGCCACCCCAGGCCGGGGCCGCTTGTGCAAACAGTTTTTCACTGCCAAATAAACACAATACTAAAGCTACGTAGCGGATTAACCTCATTTAACGCCTGTGTAAATAGAACAGATACCAAACGCCAAAGGCCGGCTTTTGGTATTTTTGTAACCCACCTTATCCATCAGCGTAGTAAAATTCTTCCCGTCAGGGAAAGCCGCTACCGACTCGGGCAGGTATGAATATGCACGCGAATCTTTTGAGAACAGCTTGCCAATGCCCGGGGTTATATAGTTAAAATAGAAATTATATAACTGTTTTATCGGGAAAGCTTTGGGCTTTGAAAACTCCAGCACCACGGCTTTGCCGCCCGGTTTTAGCACACGGTAAATATCCGCCAGGCCCTGCTCCAGGTTTTCAAAGTTACGCACGCCATAAGCCACGGTAACCGCGTCAAACTCATCGGCCTCAAAAGGTAGTTTCTCCGAATCGCCCAGGCGGATCTCAAATTTATCGCCTAAACCACGTTTGGCTATTTTCTCTTTGGCCACATCCAACATACCTTGCGAAATGTCGACGCCTACAATTTTCTCAGGTTTTAGGATAGACAATGCTTCGAAAGCGAAATCGCCGGTACCGGTAGCTACGTCCAGTATCAGTTTGGGCTGATCTTTCTTTAACTCGTTGATGGCTTTTTTCCGCCAGATAATATCAATACCAAGCGACATGAAGTGATTCAAAAAATCGTAGGTTTTTGATATATTATTAAACATATCGGCCACCTGCTCTTTTTTGGTGCCCTGCTCAGCGTTATACGGAATTACAGTTTTGCTCATAGTGTTGGCGCAAAGATAGTGTATTGGGGGGATGGTTCATAGTTGATAGTTGATGGAGGCAACTGTTATTTCAATTCCCTCCCTTGGGAGGGGTGCGGCGGGAAAGCGCGGTGGCAGGGAGGGGTTTAGCACGCTTGCTTGTCGCTTTTAGAAACCCTACCCTCCCGAGGGAGGGAATCGCTCGGGCCTGGCTTGCATAACGAAGTATTACTTCGCACCCAACTCCTTCACCATCCAAACCGTACACGCAAAATGCCCCGAATTACCCAAGGCCCCATCAAGCGGCTTAAAGCCGGTTTTCTCATATAAACTCACCGCTTTAGCCAGTTGCGGGAAAGATTCGAGATACAAATGCGTGTATCCCAGATCGGCAGCCGCTTCAAAACAGCGTTCCATCAGCATTTTACCAATGCCTTTACCCCGGGTGGCGGCGGTGAGATACAGCTTTACAAGTTCGGCGTAGCCGGAAGGGAGGCCATCTGTCGGGTAAATGCCACATCCGCCAATGAGTTCGCCGTTTTCTTCGGCTACAAAATAGCAGCTGCCGGGTGTTTGGTTAAATAGTTCGAACAGAGCATCTGTTGTCGGGTCGGAATAAACTGTGCCTTGTTTTGGCACATTAAACTCTTCCAGCGACGCGCGGACAATTTTAGCTAGCGCGATGTTATCTCCGGATTCTATATTTCTAATTGTGATACTCATTATTTATTATCATTTGCGGCCATGATAGCTTTGGCGCGCTGGTAAAAACTTTGTAGTTCCATTGCTTGTTCCACCTCGGCGACGGCTTTGAGCAGGTTATTTTGGGTATTGATCAGGTCGGTAGCCGCGGCAGTGATCACCTCCCACACCGGTTTCATTTGCTCAACCAGTGCCTTGCCTTTTTCGGTCAACTGCACCAGGCGTTTGCGTTCGTCGGCCTTGTCTTTTGATGATCGTACCAGCTTTAGCTTTTCCAGCTCTTTTAATAAGGTAATGGTTGAAGGGTGCGTGTAGCCAATCTCCGCAGCCAGTTCAACCACGCTTAATTGCCTTTTATGATGCAGCGTGTAAACAATGGCGAACAGTTTGGGTTCAAAATCAATCCCATGCGCTTTGTAAATAAGCGCGCCATCCTTACGCATCTGCTCGGCCAGGCGCTGCATGCGGGTGGCCAGGGCCAGCGCGCCCGATTCTTCAATTAATCCCATTGCTTATTTTGTTAAATGCAGTTCATAAAACATCGTATCGGCCGCCATACGGGGAAAGTAAGGTGGCAAATCATCGCCCTCTATCCGCGTAAAGCCGTTGCGCTCGTAAAACCGGTGCGCGGCTTTTAGCGGCGGTACCGTACCCAGGTAAATATCGGTAATTCCTTTTTCAGCGCAGTCTTTTAACAAAGTATCCAATAATTTTTGCGCTATGCCAAGCTCTTTACCACGGAACGCCTGTTTAACAAACATCTTCCGGATAGCGCCCGAGTTATGTCCCGGGTTCATCAACGCTATAGTGCCTACCAATTCTTCTCCAACAAAAGCACCCCAAAAGCCACCTCCGCCCGCATGGTAATTGGCCTCTACATCATGCAGATCGGGTTGATCTTCCAGCGTTATGGGTAAGCCAAATTCCTGCCTTTGTATGGTTAGTACAATATCAATTATCTGCGGGCAGTAGTCGTTATAAATAGGTTTGATGATGACATTATTTTCCATGGTAATAAATTTATATACAATAATACGTAGTTAACTACATAATATCAAAACAACCTCTACCAAATCCTCTCCAAAGTAGAGGACTTTGACTTACATATTACAAAGAAAGTTTTATTTAAAGCCCCTCTACGTTGGAGAGGGGTTGGGAAGAGGTCACTTCGCCAGCGCCAGCAACCCTTCAATATCCAATCGTTGCGTAACCATGGCAATTTCGCCATCTGCGTCGCGGGGCCATTCTTCTTTAGGTTTATCCCAATATAATTCAACACCGTTACCATCCGGGTCATCCAAATAAACAGCTTCGGATACGCCATGATCCGAGGCACCGCTTATCGGGTATTTCTCGTCGATGAGGCGTTGTAATATAACGGCCAGGTCTTTACGTTCAGGATATAATATAGCGGTATGAAACAAACCCGGCGCATATTCCGGCGCACGCGGCGCGCCCTTGCTTTGCCAAGTATTTAAGCCAATATGATGATGGTATCCGCCAGCCGAAATAAAGGCCGCCTGGCTACCATACATTTGTTGTATCTCGAAACCTAATAACCCGGCATAAAAATCTAAAGACTTTTGCAGGTCGCTCACTTTTAAGTGTACGTGGCCTATGCGGGTTTGGGCGGGTATTTTATAGGGTTCCATTTTAAATTACATGTTTAAACATTCAAATTTAAAGATTAAAGATTGGTTATCAAAGATTAGTAATAAAAGTGGCATTGCTATGATTGTTACTCAAGCATCACCTAATCACTAATCTTTAATCTTCAATCTTTATTTACCTATCTTTGCCCCCATGAACGTAAAGTCTGCCGAATTTATTTGCAGTAATACGCAGATATCAAAACTGCCGCCGCCGGTTAAAGCCGAATACGCTTTTATCGGGCGGTCAAACGTGGGTAAATCTTCGTTGATCAATATGCTTACCACCAAACGTGGTTTGGCTAAAACATCGCAAACACCGGGTAAAACACAACTCATCAATCATTTTTTAATTAATGATAACTGGTACATTGTGGATTTGCCGGGCTATGGTTACGCGCGTGTTTCCAAAAACAAAAAAGCCGACTGGAACAAATTCATCCAACAATACCTGGATAAGCGCGAAAGCCTACAATGTGTAATGGTGCTGATCGATAGTCGCCTTGAGCCACAGAAAATAGACCTGGAGTTTTGCAACTGGCTGGGCGAAAAAGGCCTGTCGTTTGTGCTGGTATTTACCAAGGCCGATAAACAATCGAGCGTAAAAACAGACCAGAACGTGGCTAAGTTTAAAAAAGCGCTGCTTACTACCTTTGAAGAGGCTCCGCCTTATTTCATTACATCCAGCGAAAGCCAATTAGGTAGAGATGAGGTGCTGAACTTTATTGATGAAATAAACCGAGGCTTTGAAGTGCCGGATTATAAAACGTTTGAATAAACAATACAAAATATGTCATTGCGAGCGTAGCGTGGCAATCTCCGCAGACAAGTAAACGTAATAACTATCCGCGGAGATTGCTTCGTCGTTCCTCCTCGCAATGACAAATGGGATTATATACATGAAAAAATATCTATCACTAGTAACTTTCTCACACACCATATTTGCCATGCCGTTTGCCTTTATAGGCTTCTTTTTGGCGGTGACTACTACCAACCATCCTTTTGTTTGGCAAAAGCTGGTGATGATGGTGTTGTGCATGGTGTTCGCGCGTAACTCGGCTATGGCGTTTAATCGTTATCTTGACAGGAACATCGACGCCAAAAACCCACGTACCAAGGTGCGCGATATCCCGGCCGGGCGCATTAGCCCTGCTTCGGCATTAACTTTTACTATTGTTAATTGCCTGTTGTTTATTGGTACTACGTGGTTTATTAATCCGTTATGTTTTTACCTGTCGCCGGTGGCTTTGCTGGTGGTTTTAGGATATAGTGCTACTAAACGCTTTACCGCATTGTGCCACCTGGTATTGGGTTTGGGCTTATCCCTGGCTCCTATCGGTGCTTACTTGGTGGTTACCGGCGAGTTTGCTTTGCTGCCAATATTCTTTTCGCTAGCTGTATTATGCTGGGTTAGCGGCTTTGATATTATTTATGCTTTGCAGGATGAGGATTTTGACCGTAACGAAAACCTGCACTCTATACCGGCTTACCTGGGTAAAGTAAACGCTTTGCGCTTTTCTACCTTTCTGCATGTGTTATCAGCCATATTTATTATGCTACCGGTGTTTTACACCAATGTGGGTTTGCTGTATTATATAGGTATCGTTTTCTTTTGTTCGATGCTGATCTACCAGCATCTGTTGGTGAAGCCTACAGATCTGAGTAGGGTTAATTTCGCTTTCATGACCACCAATGGTATTGCCAGCGTGGTATTCGCGGTTTTATTTTTATTGGATAGGACGTTTTTGATTCATTTTTAGGGTGCGCCGCTCTTGAAAAATGGCGCATTATTTTCTACCCTGTATATCAGCAAATTACCTCATTTTGAACCTGAAAAAATCTGACTTATAAGTCTGCGCCACAGTGCGCCGCTTTTTCAAGTAAATATCTCATTATCAATCAATAATGAAAAGCAGGTGCGCCAAGTGCGCCACTTTAAGAGTGGCGCACCCGCTCAACGTTCTTGCGCTCGTTTGCAATGTGTGCCTATCACGGTTTAGCGAAGTGTCGCGCCACAAAAAACTTTTTACACCTTTCAGACGTTCCCACTTCCGCACATCCATAACAATTCGCACATTTGCATATACGCATATCTGCACATCAAAATGATACACAAAAAAACACGCGCCTATATACCTGCCGACCTTAATATTAAATGGGAAAACCTGGAACCAATATACCAGGACCTGGTTAACCGCCCCATCACATCAGTAGCAGAGCTTGAACAATGGCTTCGCGACCGCAGCGAACTGGAAGCCGCCCTGGAAGAGGACTTCGCCTGGCGCTATATCCGCATGACCTGCGATACCAACAGCGAGCAACTGCTTACCGATTTTCAATACTTCGCTACCGAAATTGAGCCTAAAGCGGCCCCATACAGCAACGAGCTAAACAAGAAACTGGTAGCCAGCGAGTACTTCGACGCGTTGGACCATGATAAGTATTTTGTATACCTGCGCGGTGTTAAAAAGTCGTTGGAGTTATTCCGTGAAGAGAACATCCCGGTACAAACGCAGATCCAGGTGGAGCAGCAGAAGTACCAGTCGATAAGCGGCTCTATGTCTGTACACATCGGCGATAAGGAATATACTTTGGAGCAAGCCTCGGTATTGTTAAAAGATACCGACCGTGCCAAACGCCAGGAGGTTTGGGAAAAGATAACCGCCCGCCGCCTGCAAGAGAAAGGTAAGCTGGACGAGCTGTTCGATCACCTGCGTACGCTGCGCCACCAAGTGGCCTTGAATGCCGGCTTTGAGAACTATCGTGATTACAAGTTCCAGGAACTGGGCCGCTTTGACTATACGCCGCAGGACTGCTACGCCTTCCACGCCGCTATAGAAACAGAAGTAGTGCCTATCCTGCGCGAGCATGCACAGGCACGCAAAGAGGCGCTAGGTGTTGAGCAGTTGCGCCCATGGGATATGGATGTGAACACTTCTGGCAAACCGGCCTTAAAACCATTTAACAATGGCGAGGAGTTGATCGAGAAATCTATTCAATGCTTCCGCAATATCAACAGCTATTTGGGTGAGCGTTTAGAGATCATGAAGGATAACAACTTGTTTGATGTGGAAAGCCGCATGGGCAAGGCTCCGGGTGGTTACAACTATCCGCTGTCTGAAACTGGCGCACCGTTCATATTCATGAACTCGGCCAACAGCTTTCGCGACCTAACCACCATGGTGCATGAAGGTGGCCATGCGGTACATACCTTCCTGACTGCCGATTTGGAATTGAACGACTTTAAACACTGCCCTTCTGAAGTGGCCGAATTGGCTTCCATGTCGATGGAGTTGATCTCGATGGATAACTGGAATGTGTTCTTTGATAATGAAGAGGATTTGAAACGCGCTAAACGCGATCAATTGATAGACGTATTGAAAACCCTGCCATGGGTAGCTGTGGTCGATCAGTTTCAACACTGGATCTACACCAACCCTAACCATACTGCAGACGAGCGCCGCGATGCCTGGGTACAGATCTATGAACCGTTCGGCGCCGGCTTTGCCGACTGGACCGGCATTGAAGAAGCCGAAGCTAACCTATGGCAAAAGCAACTGCACATTTTCGAGATACCGTTTTACTATATTGAGTATGGCATGGCCCAGCTAGGTGCCATTGCCGTTTGGAAAAACTATAAAGAAAACCCTGAAAAGGCCTTGGAGCAATACCTTGCTGCCCTAAAATTAGGATACACCAAGACCATTAAGGAGATTTACGAAACTGCCGGCATAAAATTCGATTTCAGCGCCGGATATGTTAAAGAATTGGCAGAGTTTGTGAAAGCCGAAATTGAGAAATTATAGCTAAAAATTCACCTTTTATACCTGATAATCAATACCGAAAGCCAGCATGACAATATTTCATGCAGGCTTTTTTTGTGGCCTTTTTTCTGTCGCTATGGGCATCATATCAATGTCATAAGCCCGCGCCGAAAAGCGTTTTTGGTACGGTTTTGGGAATACAGTGTGTATGAAAAAGACAATAATTAGCTCAATGCTATTATTATTTAGCATAGCAACCTTCGGACAAGATTTAAAGCCGGTACAAATTGATAGCATGGTAACAGTATCAATGCCGGAAACATATAATAAACAAGATACGCTTGGCCAGCAAGTAATTTCTGCCAACGGCGAATATGGTTACATGGTAGTTATTAAAGCAGAAAGCGCTAAAGACAACAAGCCATTAGCTAAAGAAAATGACTTAAAAAAGGTAATGAACACTTATGTTGAGGATGTAAGAAGCCAGTACAAAAACTCAAGCGCCCAAAACGTACGCGATACTACCGTAGGTAAATTAAAAGCCACATCATTTACCTTACAGAGTGACCCGTCGGGTAATGGCGATGTGCAAAAGAAACACTTTGTTATTTTGTACACCACCCCGGCTACTTACACATTTGAGTATGCTTACCCCGATGCACGTGGCGAGGTGATTGGTGCAGAGTTGAAAACTTTTTTAAGCTCGATCAAAGTATCGCCGGAGTTGCAACGTAATGACCAGTACTTATCAAGCGGTGGCGGCATGTCGCAAATGGCACAGATAGCCTTGTTTGGCGGCGGTGGTTTGCTGGTATTAGGTTTGGTAATATTTCTTATCAACAGAAACAGAACGCCGGCTTTAGCTTAAGAAATTAATTCCTGACAAAGGGCTCATCGGTTTAATACCGGTGGGCCCTTATTTTTTTAGCAGTCCCCTGTCCCATTTGGGTGATCTCAAAAACTCCCGGCTCTCCGCCCAGCGGATCCATATCACCGTCAATATAACGCCGAGTACCGATCCTACCGTAACATCCTCAAAAAAATGCTGACTAAGGTACATCCGCGAGTAACCCACTATCGCGGCCAGCAAAAAAAGCGGCAAACCCCAAAAGCGGTTACGCAACCAATAAGTAATTAATATAGTGGTAGAAAAAATGGTAACCGTATGCCCCGATGGGAAACTATGCAGGCTCAACTGCTCTACTCCTTTCACAAAATGTATTTTGCTCAATTCGTGTTCGAAGTACAGTTTTGGTCGCGGCGCCGCAAAAAAGAATTTTAATACCTGGGCTGATAGGGATGTAACTGCATAAGCGGTAGCCAGTGTAAATGCTTTCCGGTAAGAAAACAGCAACAATATCACTACCAAAATGATGGTAGACCACCCGCTGCCGATGTTAGTAATATATGGAGCTGCATTATCAACCGTATCGTTATACAGGGAATTTACCGCGTAATAGATCTCGGATTTACTGTAATTGAGCTTAATTAGCAGGCAGGTAGCCAGTACAATGATATAAGGGATAAAAAACCATCGCACCCTGTATAAAACATCTTTTATGCCGATATTCATGCTGCAAAGTAAGCATATACTTATTCACTGCAAAAAAATGGTTATGTTTGGTTTGGTTTAGCTCAATGTAATAATAAATGTCGAACAGCATATTTCGAAAAAAGTCGATAAACAAAATAATGGCTGATGTAGCCGCGGGTTTCAGTGATTCTGAACACTCGGGCACCCACCTCAAAAAAGTATTAAATGTTAAGGATCTGACGCTGATGGGTATAGCCGCCGTAATTGGCGCGGGTATATTTTCAACCATTGGCGAAGCTTCGTTCTATGGCGGTCCGGGTGTAAGTATATTATTCGTGCTAACGGCCATCACCTGCGGTTTTTCGGCATTATGTTATGCGGAGTTCGCGTCGCGGATACCGGTAGCGGGTAGCGCGTACACCTATGCTTATGCTTCTTTTGGCGAACTCATTGCCTGGATAATCGGCTGGGACCTGTTGATGGAATACGCCATAGGCAACATCGCGGTAGCTATATCATGGAGCGGTTACTTTGTTAACCTGCTGGAAGGTTTCAACATTCATATGCCGCATTACCTCACTATGGATTACTTCTCGGCATTTAAAGCGCACGAAGAAATACAAAAATTAACTGCGGCGGGCCAGGCTATCCCCGAAAACCTGATCAACGCAGGCAACGCCTGGACAACAGCACCCGGCTCGGGCGATTTTAAATTAATTGCCAACATACCTGCTTTATTGATCGTGATCATTATTACCTACCTGGTTTATGTAGGCATACGCGAAACCAAGAAAGCTACCAACGCCATGGTAATGCTTAAAATAGCGGTGGTTATAGCGGTTATTATTATAGGCTTTTTCTACGTTACGCCCGCCAACTGGCATCCGTTTATGCCTAATGGTTTTGCGGGTATCATGAAGGGGGTATCAGGTGTGTTCTTTGCTTACATAGGGTTCGATGCCATATCAACCACTGCCGAAGAGTGTGAAAATCCCCGCCGTGATTTGCCACGTGGTATGATCTACTCGTTGGTTATTTGTACCGTTCTATACGTATTGGTGGCACTGGTGCTAACCGGCATGGTTAACTTTAAAGACCTGCAAGTGGCTGATCCGCTCGCTTTCGTATTCGGTAAAGTCGGTTTGAATAAAATAAGTTATGTAATATCTATCAGCGCCGTTATCGCTACGGCAAGCGTGTTGCTAATATTCCAATTGGGACAACCACGTATATGGATGAGCATGAGCCGCGACGGTTTGTTGCCGAAGGCATTTTCACGCATTCACCCTAAATATCATACGCCGTCATTCTCAACCATTATAACAGGTATAGTTGTAGCGGTTCCGGCATTATTTATGAATTTAACCGAGGTGACCAACCTGACCAGTATAGGCACCCTGTTTGCCTTCGTTTTGGTTTGCGGAGGTGTATTACTATTACCTAAAGAAGAAGCCGAGAGAGGCCGTTTTAAGCTGCCATACATCAATGCTAAATGGATAGCACCTGTATTGTTTATTGTAGGGGTGATATTCTTCAAAAACGATTTGATGGATCTGTTCAATGGCGATAACATCCACCATAACTTCCCATACTTTTTGTTTGTGCTAATAGCCGCGGGATTGACCATTGCAGCATTCGTTAAAAACCTGTCGCTAATACCCGTATTGGGACTGTTAAGCTGTTTTTACCTGATGGCCGCTTTGGAGTATGAAAGCTGGATCCGCTTTTTGGCCTGGTTGGTTATTGGGTTGATCATATACTTTACCTACAGCTATAAAAACAGCGCGCTGGCTACTAAGAAATAATAGCGGGCGAGCCTTATCACATATTATTGATAAATGAATTACGTTGAAATTACAGGTTTGGTGGCCGCCTTTTGCACCACCATATCATTTTTGCCACAGGCTATTCAAACCATCCGCACGCGCGATACTTCGGGTATATCATTAGCTATGTATACCATATTCGTTATCGGCACATTAGCATGGCTAGCCTATGGCTTGCTATTACCAAGCTTACCGGTAATTATAGGCAACTTCATTACTTTTGCATTTGCAGGTGTAATACTGGCCTACAAAATCAAATACAAATAATTAGATGCGGTGTGTATGCGTTACGGCTACGCGTTCCAGTTCAATACCTTCTGGTGCGGCAAGCATTAACGGTACTTTTTCTATCGTAACAAAGCTCAGGTCCAAACCAAAACCTCGCTCTTCGGATATACTCAGCCTTTTTAGCTGACCGTAGGCCGCCATAATAAACTTCTCGTAAAACGAGAGGTTATGCGAGCGCGACAATACTTTCTCGATAACTACAAACCTAAAGTCGCCCACAATTTTGTGTTTGTTAAGCGATTTATAGGTACTGGTAATATCAACTTCGCCGTTCTTTACCAGATCCTCAACCACCTTTCGGAACAGTACATTGATCTGCTGCTCGATACGGAAACCCAGTTTAAAGTCAATACGGATCATTTTGTTAGGTACCAATACATCAACCTCATATTCTTTTTTGTAGGGCTCATCAACCACATCGACGTGTACCAACCAATAAACATCGGCACGTTTGGGTTGCTTTTGCAGTATGGAGTAAATAATCTTTGATTCGACTTCCGAGTTAAAGTTAGCGCTGGTTAAATACACCAGTTGCGATGCGTACTTAGGCACGGTTTCGTCTTCGCTTAATTCGGTTAGGATGTTGAAGTAGTCTTCTATCTCCACAAACTTAACGTAGCGGTTGCGTATTTTACGGGCAATGTACCAGGCCCACATCACCATAAATAAAACCAAACCTATTGACAGGGTAAACCAACCACCATCAATAAATTTATTCAGGTTACCCATCAGGAAGGTACCCTCAATTAAAAGGTAGATGGTTAAAAATATGCCTACAATATAGCTTGGCACCTTTTTACGCATCAGGAAGCGTGATACTAAAATGGTGGTCATTAACATAGCTACTGTAATACTCAAGCCGTAAGCTGCCTCCATTTCGCTTGAATGCCTGAATAATAAAACCACACCTATACAGCCTACCCAAAGCAACCAGTTGATACTGGCTACATATAACTGGCCTTTCTGTTCGCTGGGGTAATTGATCTTAACTTTTGGCCAAAGGTTTAGTCGCACCGCTTCGGCAATCAAAGTAAACGAACCCGATATTAATGCCTGGCTGGCAATAATAGCTGCCATGGTAGCTATACAAATACCAAATATCAGGAACCATTGCGGCATGATCTGGTAAAACGGGTTATGCAGGTTTAAGTCGATTTTTTGGCCTTTATGCTGTAGCAACCAAACCGCCTGCCCCAGGTAATTTAATATTAAACATGTTTTAACGTAAATCCAGCTAACCTGTATGTTTTTACGGCCGCAATGCCCCAGGTCTGAATATAAAGCCTCGGCCCCGGTGGTACAAAGAAACACCGCACCCAGTATTATAAAGGCATGGTAATCGCCGCTGGTTAATAATTTAAAAGCGTAATACGGGTTAAGCGCTTTGATCACCGATGGATCTTGCACCACGTAGCTAACCCCAAGTACGCCCATCATGGTAAACCACAGAAACATGATAGGCCCGAAAGCCTTACCCACCATAGATGAACCAAACTGCTGTATCAAAAATAACACCGTTATAATAGCTATAACAACCGGCACGGTAGGTATATGCGGAAACTGCGGCACCAAACCTTCAATGGCTGACGAGATGGTAATTGGTGGTGTAATAATACCGTCGGCCAATAATGCGCAGCCCCCTATAATGGCGGGTACAATGAGCCATTTGGCTTTACGACGTACCAATGAAAAAAGCGAGAAAATACCACCCTCACCCTTGTTATCGGCGTGCAGTGTTATTACTACGTACTTTAATGTGGTTTGAAGCGTAAGCGTCCAGAAAATGAGCGACACTCCGCCCAGTACCAATAATTCTGAAATTGCGTTATTTTCTCCTACGATGGCTTTGAAAACGTATAAAGGCGAGGTACCTATATCACCGTAGATTATTCCTAAACTGATCAGGAGCCCTGCGGCTGACAGTTTTTGCAGATCTTTATGTTGTGACACTATATCCTGTTATAAAAAAGTGATGCAAAACTATTAAAAAATCAAATACAACTTATAATTAATTACAACGTATAAGCGAGGTGTATAACAGGTTAAACACAATTTGTTAAAAATTGTTAAAATACAGTAACAAAATTATCAAATTTGAAATTGGTGCGCTGTTTATTTATACTTTTGTATGGGATATAAAGTATGAGGAGAAAACTTACCTACATTTATTCATGGGTACTAATAACTGCGTTGGCAGTATCCATGAAGTGTGTCCCTGCTTTTGCAACACATAACCGCGTAAAAGCTGATACCATCAATTACCTTCTCCCAAAAAAGAAAGCTAAAAAGCCTTTATTATCTTTTACCTTGCCACCTATAAAACCGGGCGTTACCTCAACCGTTAAATTGAACGTACCTAAGCCGGATGATAAAATATTGAGCAGCGTGGAAGTATTCCCTAACCCTACCACAGATCAGATCAACGTCAAATACAGCCTATCGCGCAATACTAACGTAACCGTTAAAATGGTTGACGTACTGGGCAACGATGTATTAACCCTATTCTCGCAACGCGTTGATCCGGGCGAGCAAAGCCGCACTTACAGCTTAAATAACAAACTGTACCGTGGCTTTTACTTCATCAGGGTAATTGCCGGCACCGAATCGGTTATTAAGCGAATCTCCATACTTTAATAATGTTTGCCCCCGATAGCTATCGGGAGAATGATTGAGTGAATGAGTGATTAACTTATTCATTAAATTATTAATTTGCCGCTTTCAAACATTCCATCATTCACTCAATCGCTCATTCACTCATTATATACCATGAAGATCATCGCCATTGGCCGCAATTATGCCGAACACGCTAAGGAACTCAATAACCCGGTACCCACTACGCCGGTAATATTTATGAAACCTGATACTGCGCTGCTGAAAGATAATAAACCTTTCTATCACCCCGATTTTTCGGAAGATGTGCACCATGAGCTGGAGATAGTACTAAAAGTTAGCAAGGAAGGCAAACACATCAGCGAGAAATTCGCGGCTGCTTATTATGAAGAAATTGCATTGGGTGTTGATTTTACAGCCCGCGATATCCAATCTCGCCACAAAGAAAAAGGCCTGCCCTGGGAACTGGCTAAAGGCTTTGATAATTCGGCACCGGTAAGTAGCTTTTTGCCAAAAACGCAGTTTGCCGATGTGTATGATCTAAACTTCAACCTGGATGTAAACGACGAAACCCGCCAAACCGGCAACACCAAAAACCTGCTTTTTTCGTTTGAGTATATTATCGCTTTTGTTTCGCGCTACATTACTCTTAAAAAAGGCGACCTTATTTTTACAGGCACCCCGGCAGGTGTAGCCAAAGTAAACGTTGGCGACCATTTAGAAGGATACCTGGAAGGACAAAAGCTGATTGATTTTTATGTAAAATAAATCATTAGCTATGGGTTTTAAACCTATAGCTAATGATTGATGAAAAACAAAATAGCCTCTCGTTGCTTTGGCTATAAATACAATGTTACTGAGTGAAAAAAATACTATCTACCCTAATACTCCCGCTATTTTATTGCTTTACCGTTTGCGCGCAGGATGCTCCTATACAGGTAAAAACCTATCCTAAAGATTTTTTTCAATACCCCATTGAGTTGCCGCCTGCCACGGCCGGTACTTTTGGCGAGTTACGACCCAACCATTTCCATTCCGGGCTTGATTTCCGTACCAATCAGCGGGTGGGTTATCCGGTACATTCGGTAGCTGTGGGCAATATATCGCGCTTGCGGGTGCAGTATGGTGGTTTTGGTAATGCTATTTATATAACGCACCCCAATGGCTTTACCAGTGTTTACGGTCATTTGCAAAAATTTAGTCCCGAGATAGCGAAGCTGATCCGCGACCAGCAATATAAAGAGCAAAAACATGATGTGGATTTCCCATTGCCGCCGTTATTGTTCCCGGTAAATAAAGGACAGGTGGTTGCATGGTCGGGTAATACAGGCGCTTCGGCAGGTCCACATTTGCATTTTGAGCTGCGTGACGCTGTTACCGAAGAAACTATCAACCCTCAGTTATTTGGTTTAACTATTGATGATAAGGTGCCACCGGCTATCACCGCCATGGCGGTTTACCAACTGGATAACAAACCCTTTAGCGAAAAAACACCGCATCGCTTTTTTGGCGTGATAGGAGCAGCCGGCAATTACCGTATATCGCAAACACTGGATGTTAGCGGCGATGTAGGTTTAGGCATAAGCACTACCGATATGAACAGCGCGTCAGCTAACCGCAACGGCCCCTATTCTATCGAATTAAAACTGGATGGCAAAACAGTATACACCTTCGCTGTTGAGCGTTTCGCGTTTGATCAAACCCACGCCATCAACGCCTATATTGATTATCCCACTTTTTTAACACAGGGCCGTTTTATACAAAAATGCTTTATCCCGCCGGGCAGCAAAATATCGCTGTACCCTCAATCGGTAAACCGTGGTGTTATCACGTTTAATGATAGCGAACTGCATGATGTAGAGTATTTGGTGAAAGACGTAGCCGGCAATACATCAACCCTGAAAATAAAAGTTCGCTCAAAACCGCTTGAAAAACCGGCAGACGCTTTTGTGCCAACGGGGACGCTCTTTAAATGCGATCAGAAAAACGAGTTTATCGGCGAAAAATATAAGGTTACGATAATGCCGTTCAATTTGTATGATGACCTTGATTTCCAAACATCAGTGCTTCCGGCCAAAACCGGCGCCTATTCGGCCACTTACCGCATACATAACCGTTTTACGCCCATACACCTTGATTACGAGTTACGCATAAAACCGGATAACGACCTGGGTAAATTTGCCGATAAAGCTGTTGTAGTAAGCGCCAACGGAATTTGCGATACCAGCAGTTATGAAAATGGTTATGTGGTGGCTCACCCGCATGCCTTCGGCGATTATCATATTGCCCTTGATATCGCGCCGCCGCATATTACGCCGGTAAATATTCGCGAGGGCAGCAATTTGAGCAAGGCCCGCACTATCTCCTTCCGTATTAGCGATAACCTGTCGGGGGTAAAAACCTTTAACGCCAAAATTGACGGCAAATGGGTTTTACTGGAGCACGATTATAAAAGTAAACTGTTTGTTTATACCTTTGATGACAGCATCGCCCGCGGCAAGCACAGCTTTGAGCTTGTAGTAAGCGACTGGAAAAACAACACAGCACAATTCACAGCAACTTTTAACAGGTAATGGCACAATTACAAGAAGGCGACAAAGCCCCCGATTTTACAGCAAAAGACCAAAACGGCGAAAACATTTCATTATCCAACTATAAAGGAAAAACCGTTATATTATACTTTTACCCGAAAGACGATACCCCAGGCTGCACCGCCGAAGCCTGCGATTTTAGGGACAACTACCAATCATTACAGGGCAAAGGTTACCAGGTTATTGGCGTGAGCACCGACGATGAAAAATCGCACAAAAAATTCATCACCAAACATAGTCTGCCTTTCCCGCTTATAGCCGATACCGATCACCAGGTTGTTGAAGCATACAACGTTTGGG
This sequence comes from Mucilaginibacter sp. A3364, assembly GCF_059690715.1. Taxonomy (NCBI): domain Bacteria; kingdom Pseudomonadati; phylum Bacteroidota; class Sphingobacteriia; order Sphingobacteriales; family Sphingobacteriaceae; genus Mucilaginibacter; species Mucilaginibacter sp. A3364. The sequence goes on along the minus strand of NZ_JCAWED010000001.1, from coordinate 626,303 downwards.
GCGAAAAAAACATGTACGGCAAAACTTACATGGGCACCATCCGCAAAACGTTCATTATCGATGGCGAAGGCAATATTCAAAAGATAATTGACAAGGTAGATACCAAGGCATCGTCTCAGCAGGTACTGGATCTGTTAGGGTAATAGTTATAATTTTCTATTTTTAAATCCGAAATTGAACATTCGAAATTCGAAATTTCAATTACCTTGGCACCTATTACCAAACAAAATCGTCTATTAGCTATTTATAGGTAAAAAACTTTTATAGCCCATGTCAGCAACAGCACAGGTTGAAGATGCAGTAATATTAAGTAAGTTTCAGGATGAGAAGACCCGTAACGAGGCCTTTAACCTGTTGCTTGCCAAATATCAGCAAAAAATATATTGGCACATACGCCGCATGGTGATAGACCATGACGATACCGACGACCTGGTACAGGACGTGTTTATTAAGGTTTGGAAAAACCTGGCGGGATTCCGCAGCGATTCGCAACTGTATACCTGGCTGTACCGTATAGCCAGTAACGAGTGCATCACTTTCCTCAACAAAAAGAAGGCAAAAAATAATATCCCGCTGGATGATGTAGCTTACGACTTATCAGAAACCCTGGCCGATTCGACCTACTTTAACGGCGATGCGGCGCAGAAAAAACTGCAGCAGGCGATACTTACCCTGCCCGAAAAGCAGCGACTGGTATTCAATATGAAGTACTACGAGGACATGAAGTACGAAGAGATATCAGACGCGTTGGGTACCAGTGTGGGCGCACTCAAAGCGTCGTTCCACCTGGCGGTGAAAAAAATTGAAGCAATATTACTGGAAGAAAATTAATTTTGAATTAGTGTTAAACCATTTCATCTAAATTTCATCTAACAGGAACTATGACACAGGATATGGATAACGAAAAATGGCTGGAAGACTGTACAGCGCTTAAAAAGGTTAGCAAAACTAACCCTTTTACAGTGCCGTCCGGCTATTTTGCGGGGTTGGATGAGCATATAAAAGCTGCCGTTAAACTAGACGAGCTAAAAAATAAAATACCTGCTACCGGCTTTACAGTGCCCGATGGCTATTTCGAAAATCTTACTAATAACATTAACAGCCAGGTTGTGCTTGGTTCTGCAATCGATAACCTTGACGCTGCATTAACTGTACCCGAAGGCTATTTTAACCAACTGAGCGACAGCATAAAAGGGCGCATTGCTATTGAAGCTGCTGATGATGAAACCTCAGGACTTACCGTGCCCGAAGGTTACTTTGAACAATTAAGCAGCAACATACAAAGCCGTATAAATATTGAAGCTACGATTGGCGCCGAAAATGGTATGGAAGTACCTGCAGGCTATTTTGAAAACCTGAGCGCGCAAATTCAAAGTCGCGTTTTTGTTGAGGAAGCTTTAAACCAGCAGGAGGAAACTTTTACCGTACCGGCTAATTATTTTAACGAGCTTAACAGTAAAATATTAAACAAAACCGTAGCGCAGGAAGCTGTGCAGCGTAAAGGTGCCGTGGTCAGGTTTATGCGATCAAGCGCGTTTAAATATGCTACTGCTGCTTGTTTTGCTTTGGTAGTTGGTACGGGCGTTATACTTTGGCCATCGGCTAGTACCGTTGCTAACCATAACGAAACTTACCTGCATACCGAGTTATCAAATATCCCTACAGAGGATATTCAAGGTTATATCCAAATAAGTATGGATGCTAATGAAACCCAGCATACTGTTGCTGCCGAAGCGTTACCAGTTAACAATGCCGAGCTTGATGCTGCTTTACAAGAATACGTTGATGAAAACCTTTAACATGATGGATAAGTGGCTTAAACATATTTTTGTTATGTTATTTTTTGGATGCGTTAGCTTAAACGTTTATGCACAGCGCAATAGCTTCCAGGATAACCGTAACACCCGCCAGTTTCATCGCCCTAATAATTTCCGCGATAATGGCAATGGCAATACTGTGCCGTCTGAACTGGGCGGTAAAAAAATGCAGGCCATACAAAACATTAAGGAAGGTTTTTTGGGCAAGCAACTTAATTTGACCGATGACGAGGCTGAGCGTTTTTGGCCGGTATACAGGCAATATCAAAGTGAAACCATGAATGTAAGGCGTTTAAAACGTCTGAACAACTCAAATGCGCAGGCCAACGGCCCCGAGCAAATACGTAAGGATCTGGAATACGAAAGCCAGCTGGTAGATATTAAAAAACGCTACAATGATGCTTTCCTTAAGATCCTGTCGCCACAAAAAGTTAGCCTGCTATATAAAGGCGAACGTGAGTTTTCCGACGAATTGGTACGTAAACTAAATGAGGACAGAGGCCCGCGTAACTAATTCAATAATTTTACTATTTTTATAGTAACCGATTATTGAATTAGTACTAACCTTAATGGCCCTTAAAACCTTATTTATCAAATGGGCGCTGTTTATCAGTCTCATCACCATCAGCTTTACAGCAAACGCTCAGTCTGCCACCCAAAACAAATGGGCCTACTCGCGTAAGATCACCATTAAATATACGGGTGAAGAAATGGTGCGTAACGCGGTGGTGCGGGTATATGTAAACCGCGACTATTACAATAAAATGGCTGCCAATGGTGCCGATCTCCGCTTTTCAAGCAATCCATCGCTAAGAGGAAACGGCCTGTCATACTGGATAGAAGATTGGAATGGCGAGAACGGCATTAGCATAATCTGGGTGAAAATACCGCTGCTAATCAAAGATCAGAACGAGATCTATATGCACTACGGCAACCCTGATGCCAAACCGGTGGCCGACGGCCACGACACCTTCCTGTTTTTTGACGATTTTGAAGATGGCGATTTTAGCGATAAATGGGACAATGTATCTATTGGCGAAGTTAAGGAAAGCGACGGCATGTTAAAACTAAAGGAAACTGATGGCGAACTGGGCCAGGTAACCGCCAAATTTATGCTAACCGATAAAATGGCAGTGCGTACCCAATACCAACGCGAAAAAGGCGACCAGCACTGGACCCAGGCTGGCATTGGCGGCTGGAACCATTGGCTCTGCTTTGGCGATTACACCGATATTGACGGCATTGGCACCAATTACCTTCAACTTTTTGATGCGGAAGGTATCACCAGTCGCCGGATACCGCCCGTTACCAAAACCGTGATACCCGGCATTGACGATAAATGGCACAAAATTGATTTTTGGTTTGACGGCGAAAAAGTTAGCGGCAAATATGAAAACTCAACCTTAATTTTAAAACGCACACCAGCGCCGGTATTTTCATCAAAACTGGCATTGCGCACTTTGGATAATGATAGTTGGGATAACTTTGCTTTCATAAGCGTCATGCCCTATATCGACCAAAAGCAAATGCAAATTATTATGGGCTACGAGAAGAAAAATTAATTCGATAAGCAGACAGCACACTTACGAAGTTTTAAAACGGCGACGCCCTCAATCAGGCTTTAAAAAAAGCAATTAAATTTCTGATTAAACTTAGTAAGTCTATTTACCGTATTTTTGTGGCATGTTAACCCTTCGCCAATTATTTTTAGCCAACAACGCGCAAACCACCAATTTCCCCTTGTTATTGGAATTTGAGCGTGGCGAAGGAGTATACCTTTACGATGCCGAAGGCAAGCCTTTTATCGACCTCATATCAGGCATTGGCGTAAGCAGCCTGGGGCACGGCAATCAAAAGGTAAAAGACGCGATAAAGGACCAGGTAGATAAATACATGCACCTGATGGTTTACGGCGAATTTGTGCAAACGCCTCAAGTGCGCTTTGCCGAGAAGCTGGTGAGCGTATTGCCGGACAATCTGCAATCGGTATACTTTGTAAACTCGGGCGCCGAAGCTGTTGAGGGGGCCTTGAAACTGGCCAAACGCTTTACCGGCAGGCCGCAAATTATATCATGCCTTAACTCCTATCACGGTAGTACCAATGGCGCCCTAAGTGTTATGGGTAACGAGGAATACAAACAAGGTTACCGCCCGCTATTACCGGGTGTAAACTTCATCCGTTTTAACAATCCCGACGATCTTCAATCAATTACAAAAGAAACCGCCTGCGTTATCATAGAAACCATACAAGGCGAAGCCGGAATAAAAGTGCCCGATTTGGCCTACATGCAGGCCCTGCGCCAACGCTGTACCGAAACAGGCACCTTATTAATATTAGACGAGATCCAGGCCGCCTTTGGCCGTACAGGCAAACTATTCGCCTTTGAGCATTTTGGTATAGTGCCTGATATTTTGTTGCTGGCGAAAGCTTTAGGTGGCGGCATGCCTATCGGAGCGTTTGTATCATCTAACCAGATCATGGGTGCTTTGAAGGAGAATCCTATCCTGGGGCATATCACTACCTTCGGCGGTCACCCGGTTTGTTGCGCGGCGGGTTTGGCGGCGCTGGAGGTTTTGTTGGAAGATAATCTTGTTTCCGGCGTAGCCGAAAAAGAAGCGCTGTTACGCAGATCACTCGTTCATCCCGCCATAAAACAAATACGTGGCAAAGGCCTTATGCTGGCTTTAGAGCTGGAAGACTTCGACCTCAACAAAAAAATAATAGACCGCTGTATCGCCAACGGCGTAATAACCGACTGGTTTCTACATTGCAGCAATGCCATGCGTTTGGCTCCCCCACTCGTCATTACCCCTGCCGAAATTGAAAAAGCCTGTGAAGTGATTTTAGAAGCTATAAATTACTATGCGCCTGCTTTGGCATAAGTCCCTCGCTTACTGAACCATACGACACAATCGTGTAAACTCTATCTTGATTACAGATTATCATATTCTTAAAGCCTATCAAATTGGTATGGTTTATGCATTTATGGGGTATAGTATTAAAAAGTACGTTCTAAGCATGTAAATGCCGCTTTTTTGGTCAAAAATGCACTTTATTATAGTCAACGTACTAGGTGTTACCAAAAACTGTGAAAAATGCTATGGCTGCTAATAAAACATTGCCAAAAAATATGAAAATCGCTTACATCTCAACCTATCCTCCGCGCGAGTGCGGTATCGCTACGTTTAATCAAAACCTTATGCGCGCCGTTGGCGCCAATTTCCCCGAACGATCCGGTTTACTAAAAGGCGATTACGTGGTGGCTTTGACCGATTCGGAGAACATGCATGAGTATGAATACCCGGAAGAGGTTAAATATATCGTTCGTCAAAACCATCAGAAAGACTATATCCGAGCAGCGAATTATATCAACACCAGCACTGCCGACGCTGTAATTATGGAACATGAGTTTGGCATTTATGGTGGCGAAAGCGGTATCTATATTTTGCCGCTGATAAACAGGTTAGAGAAACCGCTGATATCTATATTACACACCGTACTGAAAGATCCCAGCTATGTACAGCGCATCATCATCCGTGAAATAGCCGAGCAATCATCGCGCATTATTGTGATGAGCCACCGCGCCGTGGAGTTCCTGACCGAGATCTATGATATTCCGGCCGATAAGATCCAGATCATCGAACACGGTGTACCGGATCTGGAAGCACCGGAAGACAATCCGATCAAAAAATTAACACCGTTTAAAGGTCGTCGTGTATTGTTAACTTTCGGTTTGATAAGCCGCAACAAAGGTCTGGAAACCGTGGTACGTGCCCTGCCGAAGATCGTCAAAAATCACCCGGACGTGACTTATGTGGTGTTGGGTAACACGCACCCGGGCGTTATCAAAAACTCGGGCGAGGAATATCGTGACCACCTGAAAACGCTGGCTAACCAGTTGGGCGTAGCGCAAAACCTGGCTTTCGTTAACAAATTTGTGGCCGAGGAAGAATTGATCCAATACCTATCAGCCGCCGAAGTTTACGTTACACCATACTTAAACGAAGCACAAATAACCAGCGGTACATTGTCCTACGCCGTTGGCGCGGGCGCGGCAGTAGTATCAACCCCATACTGGCATGCTACCGAATTATTGGCTCATAACCGAGGCCGCTTGTTCGATTTTAAAAATGCAGAGCAACTGGCGGATATTGTAATAGAACTGTTGGACCAGGACCGCGTATTGGCCGAAATCAAACAAAACGCCTACGAATATGGCCTGCACCTGCGCTGGCCGGTTATAGGTGCCGAATATATTAAAGTGGCCCAGGAAGCCATTTACGAGCACGATTTCCGCGACAAGATACTGAAGAACAGTATCGTCGATCCCGAGATCATGCCGAAATTCAGCCTGGCGCACGTGTTACGTTTAACGGATGATACCGGTATTGTGCAACACGCTAAATACGGCATACCTAACTTAAAGGAAGGTTACTGTTTGGATGATAACGCCCGTGCTTTGATCATGGCGCTGATGGCGCACAAACGCAGTAACAGCAAGGAAGCTTTCGAACTGCTGCCTATCTACCTCAGCTACATTCACTACATGCAAACCGAGGATGGTAACTTCCGTAACTTTTTGAGCTTTAATCGTCAGTATTTGGATGATGTAGGTTCTGAGGATTCATTCGGTCGTACTATCTGGAGTTTGGGCTATTTGATCCATGGCGCTTCAAGCAATTCATACCGCGAGTTTGCTACCGAGATCTTCCAACATTCTATACCGCACTTTAAATCGTTAACTTACTTACGTGGTATGGCTAATACCATTATCGGCATCGCTTATTATTTAAAAGCCCACCCTACAGACGAAGGCATGGTAAACGAGATGGCACGCCTTACCCAACCCTTGGTTAATGCTTACGAAGCCAACCAAAGTGCGGATTGGCAATGGTTTGAAGATACCATGACCTATGATAATGCCATTTTACCATTGGCACTGCTACACGCCTGCGAAATAACCGGTAACGAACGCCTGAAAGAAATTGGTTTAAAAACCATGCAATTCCTGGATAAGGTTTCGCTGTCAAACGGCTACCTGGCCCCTGTAGGCAATAATGGCTGGTATGTACGTGGCGGTGCCTTCCCGGTATATGACCAACAAGCTATTGAGACCATGGCCATGGTGCTGATGCACTTCCAGGCTTACCGCATTTTCCGTAAGCCGGAGCATATCGAAAAAATGTTCCTGTCGTACAAATGGTTCCTGGGCGAAAACTCGCTGCGCGCGCCGCTATATGACCACGAGACCAAAGGTTGTTGCGACGGACTGGAATCAACCGGTATTAACCGTAACCAGGGCGCCGAAAGTACGCTGGCCTACATGATATCGCACTTAGTGGTACTAGAAGCTTTTGAGCTGGAATACGAATACAACAAAGTATCGTCATCACATAAGCTCATCGGGGTTAAATGAGAGTAGCTCTTTTAGCTCCCGTTGCCTGGCGCACACCGCCCAGGCACTACGGGCCGTGGGAACAAGTAGCGTCAAACATTGCCGAGGGTTTAATTAAACTCGGCATTGATGTTACGCTTTTTGCCACGGGCGATTCGATCACCGCCGGTAAACTGGATGCCATTTGCGAACAAGGCTACGAAGAAGATCGCACACAGGATGCCAAGGTGTTGGAGTGCCTCCATATCAGCAACCTGATGGAGAAGGCCGGGCAGTTCGATATCATCCACAACAACTTTGATTTTTTACCGCTTACTTATTCGGGGTTGGTAAAAACGCCGTTGATAACTACCATACATGGCTTTTCGTCACAGAAGATCATCCCGGTTTATAAAAAGTATAATCATTTGGGCAGCTACGTATCTATCAGCAATGCCGACCGTAGTCCTGAGCTTGAATACCTGGCTACGGTGTACAATGGCTTAGATACAAAGGATTTTAAGTTTAATGATAAACCCGATGATTATTTGCTTTACTTCGGCCGCATCCACCCCCATAAAGGAACTTTGGAATCTATCGAGATCGCTAAAAAAAGCAAGCGTAAACTCATCATTGCAGGGATTGTACAGGATGAAGGGTATTTCAAAGAAAAGATAGAACCCTTGTTGGATGATGAGCAGATAGTATACGTAGGCAGCGCCGGCCCCGAAAAACGAAACAAGTTGCTGAGCAGCGCCGCCGCGTTATTACACCCCATCAGCTTTGATGAACCCTTTGGTTTAAGCGTAGCAGAAGCGATGCTTTGCGGCACGCCGGTTATCGCCTTTAACCGTGGCTCCATGCCTGAATTGATCAAACATGAGGAGACCGGATTTCTAGTTAATACGGTTGATGAGGCTGTAGCTACAGTTAATCAGCTTAATAATATTAGTCGTAAGGTTTGTTGTGATTGGGCAACGGCGCAGTTTTCGTGTGATAAAATGGTGGGGGATTATTTGGGGTTGTATAAGCAGATATTGGGAAGATAATCTTTTGTCATCCCGAGTATAGCGAAGGATCTTATTTAAGCGACGAGTTGCCTGCCGTACTTGTATGTTGTATAAAATCCTTCGCTATGCTCAGGATGACAATCTTTATAATAAAAGCAAGCGTCCACGCTTGCGTCATGATCTAAGATTACGACGCGAGCGTGGACGCTCTTGTATAAAAAAGGTTCAAGCGTAGACGCTTGAACCGGCGGTATTTTCGTTATTATAAACTGCTTTAATCAATCCCATCCTCCTCAAACTTCGCCATCAACTCATCTAAATCAATTTCGGCAAATGAGGTGGAGTAATCTGACAATCCATAAGGGATGATCAGTTTATTGTTATTGATGATAGAACCACAACTGTAAATAACATTAGGTACGTAACCTTCGCGTTCATCGCTGTTAGGTATCAATATAGGCTCTCTAAGGCGACCGATCTCTACCGTCGGGTCATCAAGCTTCAGTAAGCTTGCGCCCAGCACATAGCGGCGCATTGGGCCTACACCGTGGGTAATCACAATCCAGCCATTTTTGGTTTCAATTGGCGAACCGCAGTTACCTATCTGTACAAACTCCCAGCTAAACTTAGGTTTTTGCAGCAGTATCGGTTTTTCCCAGATATTGATCTTATCCGAGTACATGATATAATTGTTGCAGCCATCAATACGAGATATCATGGCATATTTACCGTTGATCTTGCGTGGGAACAGTGCCAGGTTTTTATTCTGGGCACCAGCGCCATATAGTGGCATTATTTTAAAATTATAAAAATCAGTAGTTTGCAAAAGTTTCGGCATGATCAAGGCACCGTCGTAAGCCGTATAGGTTGAGTAATACACACAGCTGCCGTCATCATTAATAAACTCTACAAAGCGGGCATCCTCAATACCTTTACGCTCATATTCAGATATCGGAAATATTACCCTGTCGGAGATATCGGTATCCAGTGAGAAAACAATTTCGTAATATGAGTCTGCCAGCCAAAGTACCTTATCATACTCCAGCCTTTTCATATCATCCTCCTGCAGCTTCTGCGAGTCGAGAATGATGCGGCGCAGGTTGGAGTACTCAAAGTGATGATCCAGTTTTGATTCCAGGTCTTTCAGTACGTCGATATTGATCTGGGTGATGGCGGCTTTATCAAAAAACAGCTTTTTGTTGTATACCGCATTCCTTACGATCTCGGCCTCGTCAATATAATTCCCGGCAGGTAGTACCGTAATGTTGTTATTTTTATCGATCAAAGCGCGGCGGAAGGTGATGGATGAAATGTGCCCCTCGCCTACGGCCCTGAAACTCATAATAACCCGGCGTTCGCCTTCGGTCAATTCGGTTTGGTCGGGGTCCTGTATGATGGATGGGTTGAAAAACGCGGCCGATTCGATGGAATACTCGTGCGTAAAGTACGAACCTATCAGCAACTTGCGGTAAACAGTCAGGGTATCGTAATCAATAGCCAGTTCGGTAAAAAAAGGCTTGAGCTTGCTACAGTGGCGATTTAAAACGCGGGTGATGTTTCTGTGCCGTTTGGAATATTCCTGCAAAAGCGGCGATATGATAGCGAACGCTTCTTCCTCGCTTATACTCATTACTCGCTCCAACACCTCCTTAGCCCGCTCATTTCCGTTAAAAAAGAATCTGGCAATAACTCGTTTCGAATCGGGATTAACCCTTACTGGCTTACGCTCGACGGATAACTTCATATATACAATTGATGTGCGTTTTAATTGTAAACACAAAGATTTGGAAATTGATTTGGGGAATTTGAATTTAGTGCTTAGTTCTTACGAGTCTTAGCAGGGTCTCTCGCAGAGGACCCTGCGTACGGCAGATAATTGGCACAGCGCAGGGTCCTCTGCGAGAGACCCTGTTGGGGCGGAAAACACAAAGTTTTGCAAATTGATTTGGGGAATTTGTTTTTTTGGTGATGGAGTACTAATCAACCCACCTATGTCATTTCGAACGAGGTACGAGTGAGAAATCTTATACACCAGGTCTACAGTCAACCAGTCCGGCGTATAAGATTTCTCCCGTTGGTCGAAATGACGGACTTTCTAAACCATACTATTCCTCTTAATCAAATATGATCGCAGGATATTATAATAACCATCCTGTATAGCAGCATCGATCAAATCAATATGATATTGGGCGCATTTCAATTCCAGCTCACGCTTATAGTGTTGCAGCGAGCTTTGGTAGGCCTGGCGGATCTTACCGGGATGCACTTTTACTTCATGACCGCTTTCAATATCAATAAAATGGTGCGGGCGATTATCAAAGTTAAAGTCGTGTTCCTTTTGTTTATCATTCACGTTGAAGATCACCACCTCGTGTTTTTTAAACTTTAAATGCTGAATGGCGGCAAACAAGGCCTGCATTTTATTTGAGTTCAGATCATTCTCCAACATATCGCTAAAAACAACAATTAACGAGCGTTGATGCACCTGGTCGGCTACATAATGCAGTACTTCGGTGATATTGGTAGCCGTGTTTTGCTTAGGCGAAGCGAAGAGTTTCTCCAGTTCGGCATATAAATAAAAAAGGTGTGTTGTGGCCGATTTTGCCGGGCTCAGCCAGTCGGCCTTGTCCGAAAACAAACACAGCCCGTAAGCGTCGCGTTGCTTTTTAAACAGGTACATCAGCGAAGCGATGGCATAGATAGAAAACTCCAGTTTGCTGGTGCCCGTTTCCGGGAAATTCATGGAAGATGAGGTGTCCAGCAGCAAATAACAGCGTAGGTTGGTTTCTTCTTCAAACTGCTTAACAAACAGCTTATCTGTACGGGCAAATAGCTTCCAGTCGATATTCTTTACAGATTCGCCGCTGTTATACAATCTATGCTCGGCAAACTCTACCGAAAAACCGTGAAAAGGGCTTTGATGCAGACCGGTAATAAAGCCTTCAACCACCTGGCGGGCCAGTAGTTCGAGGTTGGCTAGTTGGCGTACGTGCTGATCGTCATTTAACTGCGACATATCACTAAAGTAAATAAAAAAAGCGCTGCAATATATATTGCAACGCTTTTAATACTTTAAATTATATAGCTTATGCTAATTGTTTGCTCAATTTATCAGCCAGTACTGATTTTGGTACAGCACCGATCTGTTTGTCAACGATCTCGCCGTTTTTGAAGAACAGTAATGCCGGGATATTACGGATACCAAATTTAACTGATATGCCTGGGTTGTTGTCAACATTTACTTTGCCTACAACTGCTTTGCCTTCGTATTCCTTAGCAATTTCTTCTACTACCGGACCAACCATACGACACGGACCGCACCATTCTGCCCAAAAGTCTACAAGTACAGGTTTGTCTGAGTTAAGTACCAATTCGTCAAAGTTTGCGTCGGTTATTTCTAAAGCCATGATTTCTATGTTTTAATTATTTAACAAATATGGATATTCAAATAGCTTGCCACAAGTGCCGTACTGACAATCTGACAAAGAAATTACTAACAATGACGTAAGTTTTACACCATGCAGGGTTAATGACAAATTTTTGATTATCCGGCAGATGGATCCTGGTATTTGCGGTTCTCCTTATCGGTTATCCACAAACTACGAGCCTTAGCGCACTTAGCGCAGAAGAAGGTTTTGATCGGCAAAAAAAACAAAATGTTACGAAATAGCCACGGCCTCGGAAGGCGATAATGATATGGCTGATTACATTTGTAACAACGTAGAAACGGTTTATCCATATTGATGCAATTACGCAAATAACAGTTCGGCGGTTGTCCGTGTTTCAAATTTGTTACAAAACACAACCTTTAACGCAAACGTATTAACGAATTATTAAATACCCCTTAACGGTTAATTCAATCTAAACGTTACAGCTTTATTGTACAAAATGCCATTGTGGCCTTTAAGTACGTGTTATTCAACGCGAAAATTTTTTAATTTAAAACAGCGGGAATGTTGGTGATGTTAAAAATATCGGCCATCAAATCATCGCTTGGGTTTACTTTGTAGGTTTTTGAAGGCATCTCTACCAACATAGCCTCTTCCCTGTCCTTTATAACAAAACGCAGGGTACAGTTTTTCATCGGGTATCGCTCATTATTATTATTTACTGCCGCCTCAATGTCGCTCAATAATTGGTCGTTAATGGTATGCAGCTCTAACGATACGGTTAATGATTTGGTTAATTTATCGCGCATTTCTGATAACAGGCTCATGGTGCTTATGCGCAGATCCCAGTTATCCTTCTGGCGGAATTTCTCTTCGATATTACCTTTAATATGGAGGAAATAACCGTTTACCATCAAAGCCTTAAACTTCACGTAATCATCCCCAAAGAGGGCAAATTCGTACGATTCGTTATAATCCTCTAACACAAAAGTGCCGAAGGGCTTACCTGTTTTGGTCATTTTATGCTGGGCGTTACCTACCAGGCCGCCTATGGCTATCTCTCCGCGTTTACGCAGGGCCGCAAAAGCTGACATAACGTCCTCTCCTCCCTCGCCCGAACGCGCTTTCTGCATATTTTTCAGGTCGGCAATGGTACTGTTACAATAGCGTTCCATTTCCAGCTTATAGTTGTCCAAAGGGTGCCCGGTTAAATATATACCTATAACCTCCTTCTCAAACTTCAACTTTTCTATCAGGCCCCAGTCCTCACATTCGGGCATTGGTGGTTCCGGAATATAGGATGCTACCGAACCACCAAATAATGATGATTGCGAACTGTTTTGCGTGTTTTGATAATCGTTGGAATATTTGATCAAACGCTCAACGCCGGTAAGCGGTACGTTCTCTGATTTGGCGAAGTATTGTGCGCGCGGAATCCCGAAATTGTCAAAAGCGCCTCCATAAACCAAATTCTCATAAGCCTTACGGTTTACGTTGCGGGTGTTTGATCGCTGCGCAAAATCATATACCGATTTGTAAGGACCGCGTTCTATACGTTCGTCAATAATGCTTTCTACGGCTTTTTCGCCCACACCTTTAACACCCGTTAACCCAAAACGGATAACACCCGCCTTATTAGCGGTAAAAGCCATATAACTTTCGTTAACATCGGGCCCTAATACCTCAATATTCATACGGCGGCACTCCTCCATAAAGAAGGTGATCTTCTCCATACTGTTCTGGTTGTTCAATACCGCGGCCATGTATTCCGACGGGTAGTGCGCTTTCAAATAAGCGGTTTGATAGGCCACAAAAGCATAACAGGTAGAGTGCGACTTGTTGAACGCATACTGGGCAAATGCTTTCCAGTCAGTCCAAACTTTGGTTAGCTTATCTTTGGGGTGCCCTTTGGCCATGGCACCGTCCATAAACTGCGCCTCCATTTTGTTCAACACCTCAATTTGCTTTTTACCCATGGCTTTACGCAAAACGTCGGCATCGCCTTTACTAAAGCCGGCCAGTTTTTGCGACAGAAGCATCACTTGTTCCTGGTACACGGTAATACCATAGGTTTCGCCCAGATATTCCTCCATGTCGTCCAAATCGAACGTAATTTCTTCACGGCCGTGTTTACGACTGATAAAGTTGGGTATATACTCTATCGGCCCCGGGCGATAAAGGGCGTTCATGGCAATTAAGTCTTCAAACTTATCGGGCTTTAACTCGCGCAGGTACATTTGCATCCCGTCGCTCTCAAACTGGAAAGTACCGTTAGTGTCGCCACGCTGGTAAAGTTCAAAAGTTTCCTGATCATCAAGCGGGATGTAGTCAATATCAATTTCTACACCGTGATTTTGCTTAATGAGCTTTAGCGCGTCCTTTAATATGGTAAGGGTTTTAAGGCCCAAAAAGTCCATCTTGATAACGCCGGCATCTTCAATTACACGGCCATCATATTGGGTAACCAGCAGGTCAGAGTCTTTTGCTGTCGCGACCGGAACAATGTCCGTCAAGTCGTACGGCGCGATGATGATTCCCGCCGCGTGCACACCGGTGTTACGTACCGATCCTTCCAGCTTTTCCGCTTCGCGAAGAACAACGCCTTTCAGATCAGTTGATTTGTATATCTCCTGTAGTTCGGGTACCTGCTCAATAGCTTGCTTCAGGTTGATGCCTAAAGTATCGGGCACCAGCTTTTTGATCGCAGTAACGTCGCTTAGTGGCATATCCAACACCCGGCCCACGTCCTGGATACTGGTACGGGCGGCCATAGAACCGTAGGTGATGATCTGCGCTACCTGGTTCTTGCCATATTTTTCAACCACATAATCAATAACCTTTTGGCGACCAGAGTCGTCAAAGTCGGTATCAATATCGGGCATTGATTTCCTGTCGGGATTCAGGAACCTCTCGAACAGGAGGTTGTACTTCATCGGGTCGATATTGGTTATACCCGTACAATAGGCCACCACCGACCCCGCTGCCGAACCACGGCCCGGACCGATAAACACGCCGATATCTCGCCCATGCTTGATAAAGTCGGCCACAATTAAAAAGTAGCCGGCAAAGCCCATGGTGCGTATGGTGAACAGTTCAAAATTGATACGCTCTTCAACCTCGGGTGTTATATCGATATAGCGCTCCTTAGCGCCGGTAAAAGTTAAGTGCTTTAAATATTCCCACTGGTTAAGCGTATCGGCATCGGCAGTGGTGTGTATTTTAAATTCGTCGGGGATAACGAAGTTGGGCAGCAAGATGTCGCGCTTTAGTTTCAGCGTTTCTACCTTATCTACGATCTCGTTGGTATTATCTAACGATTCAGGAATATCATGGAACAGCTGCCCCATCTCTGCCTGTGTTTTAAAATAAAACTGGTCATTAGGGAAACCAAAGCGGTAGCCCTTACCACCTTCTTCATCGGTAGCTATAGGCGTGCTTTGCATATCGCCGGTGTTAACACACAGCAAAATATCGTGAGCGTTACTGTCCTGCTGATCCACGTAGTGCGAATCGTTTGAACATATAACCTTTACATTGTACTTTTTAGCGTATTTAAGCAGTTGCTGGTTAATGATCTCCTGCTCGGGGATCTCGTGACGCTGCAGCTCGATGTAGTAATCTTCGCCAAAAAGGTCAAGCCACCATTTAAATTCGGCTTCGGCTTCGTCGGGCGTACCTTTTAATATGGTTTGCGGTACCGAGGCACCAATACAGCAGGTGGTAGCAATAAGGCCCTTGTGGTGTTTTAGTATCAGCTCCTTATCAATACGCGGCCATTTGCTATAAAGGCCCTCCATGTAGCCATAGCTGCACAGCTTCACCAGGTTTTTATAACCTTCGGGATTTTTAGCCAGGAAAAGCTGGTGACGGCGCACGTCCTTTTTCTCCTTGGTAAACTGCTTACGATGGCGATCGTCCACCACATAAAACTCGCAGCCTACTATGGGTTTTACGTTATGCTTGCCGGCTTCGGCCACAAACTTAAACACGCCGAACATATTACCGTGGTCGGTAATAGCCAGGGCTTTCATGCCATCCGCCGCCGCCTTTTTATATAGTTTTGATATATCGGCAGCACCGTCAAGCAAGGAAAACTGGGTATGTACGTGTAAGTGCGAAAATTCCGGCATCGTAAAAAAATCCTTAAAAAGTGGAGAAATACAAAGTTACCAAAAAACAAGTTGGTAGGTTAATGTGTTGAAAAGTAGGTTTTGAGAATCAAGAACCAAGATTCAAGAGCCAAGATGCTATTAAATTCCGCTCCAAAGAGTCCTGACTCTTGATTCTTGCATCTTGACTCTTGCGCAGCACTAACCTTTGAAATACATATAAAATTGGGAAAATTTGGACGTATAGCTTTAAAAACCATCTTGTGGATAATTGCAAGTGTCATCATCCTGGTGTTGCTTGTGGTGGTTTTAATACAGATACCCGCCGTACAAAACTTCGTTAAAAACAAAGCGGTTACTTTCTTAGAAAATAAAATTCATACTAAGGTTGAGATTGGCCACATTAGCCTGGGCCTGCCTAAAATGCTGGTGCTGGAGGACGTTTATTTTGAAGATCAGAAAAAAGACACCCTTATAGCGGGCGACAAGCTGAAAGTAGACATCAGCATGTTGAAATTGCTGAAAAGCCAGGTAGAGATAAACGAAATAAACCTGCAGGGCATCACCACCAAAATTTACCGCGGGGCGGATAGCACCTTCAACTTCGACTATATTATTAAAGCCTTTGCCGGCGAACAGAAAAAAGAACCGAAGCCCGAGGACACCACCTCCACCATGAAGTTCTCGCTGGATAAGATCATCCTTGACCGCATTAATGTTACCTATAAGGATCTCACCACCGGTAATGATGTTAAATTCATCCTCGGCCACTTTGATACCCGGGTTAAGGATTTCGACCTGGAAAAAATGAAGTTTACCGTGCCTAAGATCACCCTTTCGGGCGTATACGCTAAGGTTATCCAAACGCCGGCGGGCTCGAGCATAGCGCAGGTGGCCGCGGTTGATACGGCTACTACGCCTTTAAACCTTGATCTTTCGCTAGGCACCATCGATCTGCAAAAAATAAAAGTTGACTACCGCAGCAGCGAAATGACCGCCAATGTTGACCTGAGCAAGTTACTGGTTGATATGGACAAGATCGACCTCAAAAACCAAAACGTAGGCATCAAAACCATCGAACTGAATGATACCAAAGCCGCTTTAGTTTTCGCCAAACCAAAAACGGTAGCCAAGGCGGTTGATAAGGCTATTAAGAAACTGGATACGCTGGCGTCAAACCCTAACAAAAGTGCCTGGCGGGCTACTTTGGGCAGCATCAAATTCAGTAATAATGATATTAAGTTTGATAATGACGCACAGGCGCCGATTAAAAAAGGACTGGACTACGCGCACATGGATATTCATGGCTTGAATGCTGATATTCAGGACTTGTCCTACAGCCCGGATACCATTAAGGGTAAGGTGAACAAGTTTACATTTAACGAGAAAAGCGGCCTGGCCATCAATAAATTTCACACCGAATTTTTATACGGACCAAAAAGCGCTTACTTAAAAGACCTGCTACTGGAAACCCCACGCACCGTTATCCAAAAAGAGCTGGAAGTTACCTACCCGTCTATCGAATCATTAAGCAAAGATCCCGGCAAACTGGGCATCAAAGCTAACCTGAACGGCAGCAAAATAGCGCTTAAAGATGTTCTGCTACTAATGCCAACCATGAGCAGCATGGAACCATTTAAAAGTTCGCCAAACGCGGTATTTACTTTAAATGGAAGGATTGACGGCCGGGTAGATAACCTGAACATCCCCGAGTTTGAAGTGCGCGGCCTGGGCAATACCCACATCAAAGCCACCGCCAAACTGCGCGGATTGCCGGACATGAATAAAGCCTACTTTGATGTAAACCTGCAAGACTTTAACACCAGCGCAGCAGATATCAACAAACTTGTTCCCAAAGGCACCATCCCGGCAAACGTAAGTGTGCCGGCTCAAATGAATTTGAAAGGCATCTTTAAAGGCAGCATGTATACTTTCAACACCAAACTAAACCTGCGCTCAAGTTATGGCGCGGTGGATTTGGTCGCTACGCTTAAAAACGGCAACAATAAAAAAGCGGCTACTTACACCGCTAATATCAAAGCCAATAAACTAAACGTTGGTGCTTTAACCAAGCAACCGCAAACTGTGGGGATGATCACTATGTCGGCTAATGTTAAAGGACGCGGTATCGACCCAAAAACCGCAAGCCTGCAATTTAATGGTGATCTAGCCAGCGCTTACGTTAACGGTTACAACTACCAAAACCTGGTAATGAAAGGTACCGCCGTTAACGGTAGCTACACCGCTGTGGCCCGCATGAAGGATCCGAACATCAACTTCAATATCGATTTGGCGGCCAACCTGAATAAAAAATATCCATCGGTTAAGGGCAACATTTTACTGGATAGTATCGATCTGCAAAAACTGCATTTCAGCAAAGATCCGCTGCGCTTACATGGTAAAATTGTGGCCGATGTGCCTACGGCAGATCCGGATTATTTGAATGGCACTATCAACATAACTGACCTGCTGGTGGTTAATAAAGATCAGCGCATTAAGATGGATACCATCAGCATTGTATCAACCGCCAATGCCGATAGTAGTACACTACGCTTAAAAACGCCTATCGCCAGCGCTAAACTGGCCGGTAAATACCAGTTAACGCAAATTGGCGCTGCCATGCAGGACATGATCAACAAATACTTTGACATGAACCTGGCCAGCACCGGCGTAGCTACTACCGTGGCAAAAAAACCGGCTTACCCGCCGCAGCAATTTACCTTTAGACTGCGCGTGGTGAAAACGCCGCTGCTTACCCAGTTCCTGCCCGACCTGAAACAGCTTGACCCCATCAATCTCAGCGGCCGTTTTAACAGTCAGAGTGGTGAGTTTGTGGTGAACGGCGGGGCCAGCAAAATTGTATACGGTACAAACGTGGTCAACAATTTTAAACTGGGCCTAAACACGGCTAACAATGCGCTTAACTACAGCATTACCGCTGATGAGATCAAAGCATCTTCAAGCATAGATCTGCTCAATACCAGCATTACCGGTAACGCGCAGAATAATAAGCTAAACATCAGCTTACAGGTGCGCGATATTGCCAAAAAAGAACGCTACCGCATTGCCGGCGTATTTAGCGCATTGCCAAATCAATACCAGTTTAGCTTTGTGCAAAACGGCTTATTGCTAAACTATGTGGCCTGGACGGTTAACCCCGACAATGCTCTCCAATTTGGCAATAAAGGTTTGCTGGCGCGAAATGTGAATTTGACCAATGCCAACCAGGTGCTGAGCATTAACAGCTCTTCGCCGCAGTTAAACTCGCCTATTACGGTAAACTTCCAAAACTTTAAGATAGAAACCATCACCACCATGGCCCAGCAGGATTCGCTGCAGGTAGGTGGCGTTATCAACGGCAATGCCCGCATTAGCGATCTGGATAAAAGCATGAAGTTTACGGCGGATATGAACGTTACCGACTTCAGCTTTAAAGGCGATACCGTGGGCAACATCGCCCTAAAAGTAAATAACCAAACGGCTGATGCCTACGCTGCCAATGTGAGCATTACCGGCAAGGGTAACCAGGTTGATCTGACCGGCCTTTACTATACCGCGCCAACCAGTCGCATGGATTTGAACCTGGCCATCGTCAACCTCAACATGAAAAGTATTGAAGGCTTTAGCTTTGGCGCCATCCGCAACGCGAAGGGTAATATTACCGGCGCCTTGAAAATAACCGGCACACCAAGCGCGCCTGTGGTGCGGGGCGATGTAAACTTTAACCAGGTTGGTTTTAACGTTTCGATGCTCAACTCCTACTTCACCATGCCGCGCGAAACCATCACCTTTAACGAGGAGGGCATCTATTTTAAAGATTTCACGATGGTTGATTCTACCAGCAACAAAGCCATCGTATCGGGTACACTCTACACCAAAACCTTTACCGACTTTAAATTCGGTTTGGATATTCACGCCGAAAACTTCCGCGTGGTTAACTCTACCCGGGCAGATAACAAACTATTCTACGGTAAGCTGTATATCAATACAGATATCAAAATTCGCGGTACGCAAACCTCACCCGTTGTTGATGCGACCTTGACCGTAAATGATAAAACCGACATGACCATTGTACTGCCGGGCACCGACCCGGGTATCGAGGACAGAAAAGGCGTAGTTGAGTTTTATGACGAGGATACACCGAAGCTCGACTCTATTTTGCTGGCGCGACAACTGGATTCACTCAAAAAATCGGACGTTACCGGCATGGACGTATCGGCAAATATTAATGTAAGTAAAAACGCCGTATTTCACATTGTGATAGACGAACGTAACGGCGACGTGGTGCACCTGCGCGGCGCGGCCAGTTTAAACGGTGGCATTGATAAGAGCGGTAAAATTAACCTGACGGGAACTTATACCGTGGAAGAAGGTTCATATGCCCTATCATACGCGTCGGTCAACCGTAAATTCAACTTTAAACGCGGCAGCACTATCACCTGGACCGGCGACCCAACCAGCGCCAATATTAACCTGACGGCTATTTACGTTGCCAACGTACCGCCAATTGATTTGGTAGCCGACCAGCTGGCCGGTTCTGAAAACGCGGTGCAGTACAAACAAAAATTACCGTTCAACGTAAATTTGAACCTGCGTAACGAGTTGCTGAAACCAGAAATTACTTTTGACATTGTATTGCCGGATAGCACTTACACCGTATCGCCTACGGTAATAAGCACCGTTAACACCCGCCTGAACCAGGTACGGCAAGACCCTAACGAATTAAATAAACAAGTGCTGGGCGTACTGGTGCTGGGCCACTTTATTGGCCAAAACCCGCTGCAAAGCCAGGGCGGCGGCGGTGGAGTTAACGGCGCAATACGAAGTAGTGTGAGCAGTTTACTGAGCGACCAGTTAAACAAACTGGCTGGCAACCTGATAGCTGGTGTCGACCTGGATTTCGGTTTATCATCCGGCGAAGATTACTCATCGGGCACCGCCACTAACCGAACCGATCTGAACGTGGGCCTATCTAAACGATTCCTTAATGACCGCCTAACCGTGACCGTAGGCAATAACTTTAACCTGGAAGGCGCACAAACCGGCGAGAAGACCAATAACATTGCCGGAAACCTTTCGGTGAATTATAAGTTAAGTCAGGACGGACGTTACATGTTACGCGCTTATCGCCGCGAGCAGTTTGTGGTTATACAGGGCCAGATCATCGAAACCGGCGTAGGCTTTACGCTGACGGTGGATTATAACCGCTTTATCCAGATCTTCCGCCGCAGTCGTGAAGACCGAGAAGCGCGTAAACGCTACAAGGAGCAAAAAGAAGAACGCGAGAAAAAAGAAGAACAAATAGAAAAAAGCCAGGATGCCAAAACAGCGGCCGACTCGGTGAAAGCGAATTAATACGTTATAACGAACAAGGGGGTGTCATGCTGAGGCACTCGAAGCATGCGCGGTGGGCCTTTGCCCCCACTCTTCGAGTGCCTCAGGGTGACATACCCCCGCTTACGAACAAAAGAAACAAACAACAGTGCGCGCCGGGTGTCATGCTGAGCTCTGTCGAAGCATGTGGGCAAAGGCCTCTGCGCTCCCCCCTTCGACGGAGCTCAGGGTGACAACCACCCCACGTTGATATACATAATTACAAAGGGTTAACCCATGATAAAAAAACTAACATACCTACTCATACTTACGCTGGTACTACAGGCCTGCAGTAACACCAAATTTTTGCCTGCAGGGCAAAAACTATATACCGGCGGCGAGGTAAAAGTTATTGATACCAACGCTACGGTAAGCAAAAGCGACAAGAAAGTAATCGAGGGCGAACTAAAAGAACTGCTTCGCCCAAAACCAAATGGTTCTATACTGGGCCTGCGCATAAAATTGTGGATCTACAATAAAACCCGCACCACCAAACAAAAAGGTTTAAAGCACTGGCTGAACACCAAGTTTGGCGAACCGCCTGTGTTGGTTAGCGCTGTCGATTTGGAAAAAAACAGCGCTGTGTTGACCAATCGCCTGCAAAACATTAGCTATTTCCAGGCGCAGGTAAGTGGCGATACCGTGAGCAAAAACAAAACGGCTAAGGCGGTATTCTCTGTACTAACCGGACCAGCTTACCAGATCAGGAACCTTACCTTCCCTACCGATAAAGGAAGTTTGGATACCGCCGTTGCCGGAACCTCCAAAAAATCATTGTTAAAAGTTGGAGACAAGTATAACCTGGACGTGATCAAAAACGAGCGCCTGCGTATTGATGCTCGTTTAAAGGAAGAAGGTTTTTATTATTTCTCGGCCGAGGACCTGATCATCCGCGTGGATAGTACGGTGGGCGACCATAAGGTTGACCTGACCATGAAGGTTAAAAACGAAACCGCCGATAAGGCCAAACGCATTTACACCATTAACAACATTTACGTTTACCCTAGCTATACCCTGCGCGATACTTCGTTAAAGTTGGATTCGGCTGAAAAATATCGTTGGTACAATGTTATCGACCCGCGTAAAACCATCCGCCCTATGGCTTTTAAAAACACGGTTTTACTGCAACCGGGCGAAGTTTATAACCGTACCGAACATAACAACAGCTTGAACCGTTTCGTTAACCTCGGTCCGTTTAAATATGTAAAGAACAGGTTTGAGGATGTATCCAAAGATTCATCAAAACTGGATGTGTATTACTTCCTGACTAAATACCCTAAAAAATCGTTGCAATTGGATGTGTTAGGCAGAACCACATCGGCCAACTATTTGGGTACACAGGTAAATATTAACTGGCGGAACCGTAACGCTTTTAAAGGTGCCGAGACTTTAACCCTGGGCGTATTTGGAAGTACCGATGTACAATACTCGGGCCAAAGCAGCGGCTATAATGTATACCAATTAGGCGCTACAGGTACTTTATCATGGCCGCGTTTTATAAGCCCGGTGGAGTTTAGGCAGGATAACGCTTACATACCACATACCAACTTAACACTGGGCTTTACCATTACTAACCGTACGCAGCTGTATACCTTGCACTCGTTTAACGGTTCGTTCGGTTACTCATGGAAATCAGATCCAAAACGCCAGCATGATCTAAACCTGATCAACATCACTTATGTAAGGCCGCACAACGTAACCCAGGAATATCGCGACAGCATAGCCAGCAACGGCAACCCTGCTTTGGCCCACGTAATTGATAAACAATTAACTTTTGGCCCAAGCTACAGCTATACTTACACCAATACAATGGACGAATGGCGCCAGAACACTTTTTTCTGGAACGCTAAAATTAGCTGGTCGGCCGCATTAACGGGTTTAATAACCGGCGCCGATACGCTGGCAGGTAAAGTGCGCAATATATTCGGCACGCCGTTTAACCAGTATTTTAAACTGGAGAATGAGTTCCGCTTTTACCATAAAACCGGTCCTGGCAGCAGCTTCGCGTTCCGTGCTATTGCCAGTGTGGGTGTGCCTTATGGCAACTCCACCCTGCTGCCATACACCCAACAGTTCTTTATCGGCGGTACAAACAGTTTAAGAGGTTTTAGGGCACGATCATTAGGCCCGGGCACTTACTACTACCCGGATAGCTTGCGTTCAAAGAACGGCTTCCTGCCAGATCAATCGGGCGATATTAAACTGGAAGCTAACGTAGAGTGGCGACCAAAACTATTCAGCATCGTACGCGGCGCGGTATTTATTGACGCCGGTAACATCTGGAACGTAAAATCGCAGGCGGGCCTGCCGGGCGCAGCCTTTGGCAAAACTTTCTTTAAAGAACTGGCGGTGGATGCCGGTGTAGGTTTACGCTTTGACGCAACGGTGCTGGTATTACGTACCGACCTGGGCTTCCCGCTGCGCAAACCATGGTTGCCCGACGGACAGCGCTGGGTGATCAATCAAATCGATTTCGGTAGCAGCGCCTGGCGCAGCCAGAATCTGGTGTTTAACTTAGCGATAGGATATCCGTTTTAATTTAATGAGTGAAGGATGGATTTAGTGAATGAGTGAGTAATTATTGATTTAATGATACTTAAAGCGGTGAAATTTTCATCGCTTTTTTTGTTAAGTTTATGATACAAAATTGGTTATGAAAAATAGTAAATGGCTGATGGCCCTGGGCCTGTTCGCAGTTGCGTTAAGCGCTTTTGTAGGTAACAAAAAAAGCAGCGACAATATTCCTTTGGCTGATACTTTGGGTTACCAGGTGGATACGCTGGCTAAAAACCTGGTGGTGCCTTGGCAAATTCTTTTCCTGCCGGATAACACCATGCTGTTTACCGAACGTAGTGGCAAGTTGCGCATCTACCGTAACGGTAAACTGGCGGATAAACCTGCTTTTGTGGTGCGCGACATTCCGCAGCGCAATAAAACCGGTTTGCTTGGCTTGGTACTTCACCCTGATTTTGCAACTAACCGTTACATCTATATGGCCAATAATTATAACGAAGGTAACGGCATCCGCCTGCAGATAGTGCGTTACGAGTTCAGGAGCGATACGTTGCTGAAACCTTTAGTAATTCGCGATGGTATACCTGCCAACCAAAACCACACCGGCTGCCGCCTGGTTTTCGGCCCCGACCGTAAGCTCTACATCACCACCGGCGATGCCGACCAGGCTATCCTGTCGCAGGATCTGAAAACCTACAACGGTAAAATTTTAAGGGTGAACGATGATGGCAGTATCCCGCCTGATAACCCTTTCATTAATAACGACACGGCTAAAAAGGATGTATTTACCTACGGTCACCGCAACCCGCAGGGCTTCGCGTTCCAACCCGGCAGCAACACCATCTTCGCTACCGAGCATGGGCCTACCGGGGGTGACGAGATCAATATTATCCGCAAAGGTCAAAACTATGGTTGGCCGCTTATTCACCACCAACAAACCCGCGGGGGCATGATCACCCCTATCGCCGAGTTCAGCCCATCCATAGGCCCCAGCGGCACCATATTTTACACCGGCGACAAGTTCCCTGATCTTAAAAACCGCCTACTGGTAGCCTGCCTGCGCGGCGAGGGCATATTGAAAGTAACCCTCGACGGAGATAAAATAGTAAACCAGGAAATGTTGTTTAAAAAACATTTCGGCCGCATACGCTGCGTGGCGCAGGGACCGGATGGCTACCTGTATTTCTCCACCTCCATGGTAGATCCCGGCGAAGGCAAACCCCGCCCGGGTGATGATATGGTATTGCGCCTTCGTCCAGCGGGAAGTAAAAATGTGGCGCTATCTTCAGAGAAGATCATAGCCAATACCGTAGCGCAAAAAACGCCTGTTAAAACAACGCCGGCTATCCTGTTTCAACAAATGTGTGCCAGTTGCCACGATGCCAAATTGCGCGGTACTGATAAAGGACCAAGCCTGCTTAGCGCTAAAATGGTACATGGCGCTACTAAAGCAGCCCTCATCAAAACCATAACCAACGGCGTGTTGGACAAAGGCATGCCCGCCTGGAACGGCGCCATCAGCAAAGCTGATATTGATAAACTGGCGAATTATATCATCGCAAACAGGAAGTTGACATCTACACGGAATTAGAATGCATCCGGTAGACGCAAAATGCGTCTCTACACATCAACAAAAAAGCCGCCCCGAAAGAGGGCGGCTTTTTTGCTCTGCAGAATCGTCACAGCACAAATATCTTTAACATCTGGTTACCGGCTGTTCCGCCGCGTTTGTCGGTAAATTCTTTTAACATTTTAAATAATTCTTTGCCGGTTTGGGGTTTCCCTTTTTTAGGCGGAACGATGGTAGCTTCAGGCACATCGGCAACAGTTACTTTGATGGCCGTCCAGATAACGTGTTCTTTGGGCAGGGCCAGTTTTAATATCATACCCGGTAAACCCGAGAATGATTCAGGACCGCCGCTCATCCATATCTTATCAGTATAAAAAGCCACTACATATACCGAGTCTAATATCAATCCATTCGCGCGACGACAAGTGTAGCCGGCTATTTCCTGGGTTTCATCGGTAAGTTTCCATACAATTTTGCTGGCACTGTCGGTCACTAAAAAAGTTTCGCCTACCGCGTCTTTTTGTATTACGCGTTTGTTGGCCGTTCCATCCGTGTAAACGGTATTGATCTGATTGGTAAGCGGCGGGTTCATAAAAACAGCCGGGGCCTCTGTAGGTGGTTCGGGGGTAAATAATGATTTGTTGTTATTAAACACCAGTTTGCTTTTGCTTACCAAAAACTGTGGCTTTGTTTTTTTAAACTGATCAAACGCCTGGCTCATCAGGTCGCGAAATGTGCCGCCGTTTTGATTCAGCATTTGTTGGCCTATGGCAAAGGTGTTCAGGCTTCTATCGTACTCAATAGTGCCGCTTTTTATGGCTTTTTGCTGCGCGAATATAGTTCCGCAGGTAAATAAGCTGATAAATAATGCTATGATGGTTTTCATGGGTCGTCTATTTTTTATCATCAGTTGAGGTGCCGAATTTGGTAAAATCCCAGCTTACGGTTAGTAAAAAATACCTGCGGATGGTATTATAGTTAGTTTGGCTTATCACGTTGGCACTTTGGTTCCGGAATATTTGCACTTGGTCAAGAATGTTATTGGCGCTCAGGTCAACCTTCAGGTTTTTCTCTTTGAGGAAGGTTTTGCCAAAAGTAGCGGTCCAGTTAGTTACAGACTGCGATGGCAACTGCTCGGTTTTAGCCCGGTAGTTGTAATTTAAGTTTGTGGTTAACTGGAATGAAGCCGGCAGGAACAGCTGGCCATAAACAAAGCCATTGGCACCCGCCGCGTTGGCATTTATGGTTGAACCCTCTGTTTTGCTAAACGTGTAGTTAGGCCCGCCGTTAAAACTGATGCTATACTTGTTTGCTTTATACTTACCGCCATTAATACCAAAATTATAGCTGGTGTTTACGGTTTTTCGCAGGTCGTTACCAATATAGCTGTAACTTATATTGCCGTTGGTACTAACATTCAAGCCTCCGCTCATCCCCAGTACCGGCCGGTTAAAATAGGCAAAGGCACCGTAATTGATCTGTGCCTTATCTGCCAGGTTAACAAACTGGTTAACAGATTTACCGGTTGTAGCATCATAACTAGTGCGGTAAACTATAGGATTGGTTACGTACCCGAAATTACCCGACATTGAAAAAAACTGGTTTTTTAACTGCTGCACAGCACTGTATGACACATTTAAATTATTGTTAAAAGTTGGGCGCAGGTTAGGGTTACCTACCGTAATGTTTGTTACATCGGCATTTGAGCGTAGGGGTTGTATCTGGTTAATGGTTGGCTGCGTGTTACTACCGTTGTAATTGATGTTAAGGGTTTTTGAGGTAGTTATTTTATACTGATACCTTACTGACGGGCGCCAGTTTATAAAATTGCGATGAAACACGTTGCCGTTAAACTGGTTTACCTGCTTATACCCTACCGCCGCGGCGTTGGTACCAAATATTAACAAGGTTTTTGCCGTGTGGTAGTTAAAATTAAGGCCTACCTGGTTTGCAAGCTGGTTAAGGGTATAGCTGTTACTAACTGTTGGGTCGAGGATATTGTATTGACCCGGTGCAGACGCGTTGTACGACAGCAGATCCTGCGAGCTGTTATTTATTTGCATACCATAGTTAACCGTAAGCGCGAATTTTTTTGAAAGCGGCTCGGTGTAGGTTATGCTGTTATTTAATACAAAACTTTTTGAAAAAGTGGGTTTGTACTGGTCGGTCAAACTATCTGTAGCGGTTGAAGCTACAAACAATTCAGTCCTTTGGTAAGCAGTGCTACGGTTCTCACTGTAGGTTTGGTTGACGTCCCATGAAAAGGTACGGCCGTCTTTTTTAAGTTTTTTGCTGTAAAATACACCTGTGGTAATAGCTTTTGCCTCTCCGTTGCTGGTGTTATTATCCGTACGCCTGTTTAACAGGTTACCGTCACCATCAGTAACCGTGCTTGCCGAATTGCTTTGCCTGTCGGTGTTCCTGATGTTGCCGCTTATGTCAACCTTTAAGTTGGCCGTTGGGCTCAGCGTATTTTGATAGGTTGCATCCAGTTTTTGACGGAAAGAGTTGTTATCGGTCTTATCGCCCGACACGGTATTTTTTATAACCGAACCGTAGTTGGTTTGCGAAGTACCGTCTTGCTCGGTATACAGGTTTACCGAACCAATTTTATAATTGGCATTGATAGATTCTTTATCGTTATTCCATTTGCCATCATAATGTGCGCCACCTGAGCGGGCTGTAGGCAAACCACGACCATTATAATAGTCCATATCATCGCCGCCCCCAAATATGGCTATGCCGCCGCCATCCATTACCTGTACGTTACTGGTTGTACCCAGTTTACTGCTTTCGGCAAAACCAAGGCCCATTTTACCATCGTTGGAGGTAATGCCGTATACCGAAAATTTACTTTTAGCCCTGAACATGTTATACATGGCCTGGCCCTCGTAAAAACCTTTGGTGCCGCCGGCTGCTATCACTTTGCCAAAAACGCCTTTCTTTTTATCCTCTTTAAGCTTAACGTTAAGGGTTTTGGTTTTTATACCGTCGTCAATACCCGTAAAGGTGGCCTGGTCGCTTTTTTTATCGTATATCTGGAATTTATCCACCATATCGCCGCGGATGTTTTTGGTAACCAGTGTGGGGTCGTCGCCAAAAAACTCCTCGCCGTCTACCAGTACCTTATTAATGGCCTCGCCCTGGTATTTTATCTTGCCATCCTTATCAACCTCCATGCCCGACACCTGCCTTAACAAGTCCTCTACTTTTGAGTTGGGTTGGATAACCAGCGCCTTGGCGTTGATCTCGGTGGTGTCGCCTTTTAGTTTAAGCAGGCTGGCTTTGCCTTTGATGATCACCTCCTGCAAAATGCGCGACTTAGGGCTCATGCTGATGTTGCCAAAATCATACTCCTTCCTGGCCGGGTCAAGCGTAAAGCCGTCAATGTAATCCGCATAGTCTGGGTAGGTTACCAGCAACAGGTAATTGCCCGCGGGTAAGCCGCTCATGGAAAACGAGCCATCGGGTGCCGAATGGGTAAACTTTCGCAAAATGGAATCCTTTGCGTTTAGGATAGTTACCGTTGTGGTTAAACGGGTTTTTAAAACGGTATCAATAGTGGAGCCCTTTACCGTATAGGTAGTTTGCGCCCGCACAGAAAAAACAGATACCAAGACAATAAAAATTGTGAAGATGGTTAGTCTCATAACATGGGTTTAAGGTTAAGACTAATGTATAACTAAAATTTTAGTAATACATCGGTTTAACAAAATTTAACATTGTAAATAGTTTGTTATAAAGCTTTAAAGGCAGAAAAAGCCAGAGGCGCAACAAACAAACTGGTGTCATGCTGAAGCACTCGAAGCATGTGGACAAGGGCCTTTACGCTCACCCTTCGACGGAGCTCAGGATGACAGGCCGGCGCGCGCAGGTGCATTAAGCAAAAAAGCCGCCCTGTTTAAAGGCGGCTTTAATTATCAGACATTCAAAATTCGAAATTGAACATTCGAAATTCGAAATCCTCTTACGTATCTATTCTCGCGTATTTCGCGTTTTTCTCGATAAAGGCGCGGCGTGGTGCTACCTCGTCACCCATCAGCATCGAGAAGGTGTGGTCGCACTCGGCAGCGTTTTCAATAGTGGCTTTTTTCAAGGTACGGCGGGCAGGGTCCATGGTGGTTTCCCAAAGCTGCTCGGCGTTCATCTCACCCAAACCTTTGTAACGTTGTACGTTTACGCTTTCTTCTTTACCCGCACCTTTTAGTTTTTGTATAGCAATGTCGCGTTGCTCATCGTTCCAGGCGTAAATGGCTTCTTTGCCCTTTTTAACCTGGTACAGTGGTGGCGATGCAATATATACGTAACCTGCCTCTATCAGCTCTTTCATGTAACGGAAGAAGAACGTAAGGATAAGCGTGGTAATGTGCGAACCGTCCACGTCAGCATCCGTCATGATCACTATTTTGTGGTAGCGCAGCTTGGTTATATTTAAGGCCTTATCATCCTCAGGTGTACCGCGGCTTACGCCCAGGCCGGTAAACATGTTTTTGATCTCCTCGTTCTCGTATATCTTGTGCTCCATAGCCTTCTCTACGTTCAGTATTTTACCGCGTAGCGGAAGAATAGCCTGGTATTCGCGGTTACGGCCCTGCTTGGCAGTACCACCCGCCGAGTCCCCTTCGACAAGGTATATCTCGCATAATGCCGGGTCGCTGTTGGCACAGTCTGATAGCTTGCCCGGTAAACCCGAGCCACTCATCACGCTTTTGCGCTGCACCATTTCGCGGGCCTTGCGCGCCGCGGCACGTGCCGTAGCGGCCAGTACTACTTTGTTTACTATCATGCGGGCCTCTTTAGGGTGCTCCTCAAGATAGTTACCTAAAATTTCGCCTACGGCCTGGTCAACCGCGCCCATTACTTCGTTGTTACCCAGCTTGCCTTTGGTTTGGCCCTCAAACTGAGGCTCTTGTACTTTTACCGAGATAATAGCCGTTAAGCCCTCACGGAAGTCATCACCGGTTATCTCTACCTTCAGGTTTTTTAATAAACCTTCTTTATCGGCATAGCTTTTTAAGGTACGGGTTAAACCACGGCGGAAACCCGCAACGTGTGTACCGCCCTCATGGGTATTAATATTATTTACATACGAGAAAACGTTCTCGCTATAAGTATCATTATACTGCAAAGCCAGCTCAACAGGTATGCCTTGTTTTATACCGTCAACATAAATTGGCTCGGGTATGATAGAGGTACGGGTACCATCCAAAAACTTAACAAACTCGCTCAAACCACCGGTAGAGTAAAACTCTTCGCTCAGGAATGAACCATCCTCCAAAACGTCACGCTCGTCGGTTAGTGTTAGGCGAATGCCTTTATTAAGGAAAGCCAACTCACGCAAACGGGCCGCCAAAGTATCAAACTTATACTCGGTGGTCATGGTGAATATGGTAGCATCCGGCTGGAAAGTTTGTATGGTACCTGTTTTGTCAGATACGCCTATCTCCTTCACCTCGAACAAAGGCTTACCTTCCGAGTACTCCTGGGTAAATATTTTACCTTCGCGGTGTACCACGGTTTTCATGTGGATAGATAGCGCGTTAACGCAACTAACACCCACACCGTGCAAACCGCCCGATACCTTGTAAGTGTCTTTATCAAACTTACCACCGGCATGTAATACGGTCATTACAATTTCAAGCGCCGATTTTTGTTCTTTAGTATTGATACCTGTCGGGATACCACGGCCGTTATCAACAACAGTAATGGAGTTACCCTCGTGTATGGTCACGTTAATGGTGTCGCAATGACCGGCCAGGGCCTCATCTATCGAGTTATCAACCACCTCATAAACCAGGTGGTGCAAACCTTTAACGCCGGTATCGCCAATGTACATGGATGGGCGCTTACGCACCGCTTCTAAACCTTCTAAAACCTGTATATTATCCGCCGAATAGTTGGATTTGTCTAAATTTTCTTCGCTCATATTTGGTTAGCAACAATCGCCTTTTTAAAAAAGATCTTAACATACAAAAATACGAAATTTGCCGCACATTTTTACCATTGTTGGTAACTTGAATGTAGTTAATAACTCCGATTATTAATATTAGGATAGTTAGGTTGAAAGTTTATATTTGTGGAAATTTAATTAAAAAACTGATGACCTGCGTGCTGCTGAAATGAAGGGCCGGGAGCGATCATCAAAACCAACAAAACAAACCATATTAATGAAAACTTCAGGTTCTATTTTAACAAAAATTACTTTGGGTTTGGCCGTTGCAGCAACCGTTGCAGCCTGCAATAACAACAAACCTGCTGCAACCACTACTACCACTGGCGCCACAACGGCTGCTGCTGCCAATGCCGAAACTATAGTATTTATAAACTCGGACACCGTATTAGCTAAATACGAATATGCCCGTGATGTTACCAAACGCCTGGAAGATAAAGGCAAAGCCACGCAAAGCGACCTGGCTGCTAAAGGCCAAAGCTTTCAACGCCAGGTTGCGGAGTATCAAAAAAACGCGCAAACTATGGCGGCCGATCAGCGCCAGGCTACCGAGCAGCGTTTAGCCCGCGAGCAACAACAATTGCAAACTTACTCGCAAAACGCAGGTGCCGAATTCCAGAACGAGCAGGGCAGCGAAAACAACAAGCTGTATGATAAAATTGCTGATTTTGCTAAAACCTACGCTAAAGAAAAAGGTTACAAACTGGTTTTAACCTACTCAAAAGCTAACCCAACCGTTATTTACGGCGATGCTGCTTTAGACGTAACCGGCGACGTTATTAAACGTTTGAACGAAGCTTACGCGAAAGACAAAAAATAATTTGATGTGCGGATGCGGGGATGTGCAGATATGCAGATGCCTGGCGCTTCAATAAACATATTTAAAACCCCGGCTTATGGTCGGGGTTTTGTTTTTCACCCCTCCCAACCCTCCCCGAGGGGGAGGGCTTTTGATTTGTGGCGGGCGGCCTCCACCCTGCACGTCATTCCGAGCGAGGTACGAGCGTCGGAATCCCCGACAGAACGGTCACTGAGCGCTAGGGGATAGCTACACTACGTTCGCTATGACGTGCATGTGTAGGTGTGTGTATTGGTAAGTTTCGTCTCAGCAGGGTCTCTCGGAGAGGAACCTGCGATGCCGGTCAACCCCGACGCAGGGTCCCTATTCAGGAGACCCTGCTGAAACGGAAAGTTTTTTTATTCTGGCGGATAAACAAGATGTCGCGCCCATGGTTAAATATATATCTTGATACTTGATACTAGCTACTCAATACTAAAATGCAACACGAAGACTACATGCGCATGGCTATTGCCCTTGCCGACCATAATGTGAAAGAAAATGCCGGCGGCCCGTTTGGTGCCGTTATTGTAAAAGATGGTATGGTGGTGGCCCGCAGCGGTAACCGCGTGGTACCTACTAACGATCCAACTGCCCATGCCGAGGTAAGCGCCATACGGCTGGCATGCCAGGAACTGGGAAACTATAGTTTAGCAGGCTGCGAAATATACTGTAGCTGCGAACCCTGCCCCATGTGCTTGGCCGCCATATACTGGGCCCGCATTGATAAAATTTACTACGCCAACACCAAGCACGATGCTGCCGAAATTGGCTTTGATGATCAGTTTATTTATGAGGAGCTTGACAAGTCGATGGACCAACGCAAACTCCCCGCAGTGCAATTACTGCGCGATGAAGCTTTGGGTACGTTTAAACTGTGGAGCGAGTTTGAGGGGAAGGCGGAGTATTGACCCATAACCCCTCCCAACCCTCCCCGAGGGGGAGGGCTTTGATTTTGTGGCTGGCGCGAGACTAGCATCCCGCACGTCATTCCGAGCGAGGAACGAGCGTCGGAATCCCCTACAGAAAGGTGACTAAGCGCTCGGGGATAGCTACGCTAACGCTCGCTATGACGTGTGTGCGTGTGTTATTCTTCCGTCTCCTCTTTACCTTCAAAATACCCCTCCTGCAACCCATCAACTTCTCTTCTATCACGTTTTGTCGGCCTTCCCGCCCCCCTATCCCGCTTCAGCATCGGCGCATGAAACATGGATTTAAAGCCGGCCGTTTGTTCAACCGGGGTAAGGTCCTCGTAGTGCTCAACGGCTTTTTTGGCATCAACGCGGTTTTCCAGCAGGCTTAATACTTTGATTATTTTCCTGTCGGGACCTTTTGATATCTGGTAAGTCTCCCCCACTTTTACTTCATGCGCGGGTTTAATATTATTGCCATCCAGCTTTACACGCCCGGCCCGGCAGGCATCAGTAGCCAGCGAACGGGTTTTAAACATGCGGATGGACCACAGGTATTTATCTATTCGGAGTTTTTCTTTTTCGGGCATAATGAAAGGCAAAAATACGGAATTTACCCAAAATCGTCATTGCGAGAAACGAAGCAATCTCTACGTGAGCTAAGCGCTTTGTTCAGGCCCCTCACTCACATGGCTTGCCCCGCTCTTCGCCGCGGAGGCGCAGTTACTCAATAAAGACCAGTAAGCAAAAGTTAATCATTAACGCAAGCGACCGTCTCCGATTTGTTTATCGTAAATGAGCGCCAATTCATTGGCGTTAATTGGCTGGCTTAATCTTCTAGTTAGGTAATTTATTCTAGTCCGGTTAACAGTCGAGCTTACATTCGACAGGCGCTCCACTAAAAAAAATGCTTCTTCGTTCGTTAATTCTTTATCTTTTAAGTCGCCAAAAAAATACTTTATCGCATTAGCAAGCCCTAAAACCCCTCTCTCATATCTTACGGAAGAAGCGTATAACTTCAGAAGTTCTTTTTTATCGAATTGCTTATTTAACCAAATTGATAAAGATATCTCAGCGAGCTTTCTTAAATATTTATTTTGGTTGGATGGAATAAATAAAGATCTGGCTAATTGCATTGTTATAGTCGATCCCCCATGCTCAATGTACCCATACTTTTTTCGAAAAAAAGCAAACCTACTCAATGCGCCACGGATCAATGACTTAACTGAAAACCCGCTATTTTTATAATATCTGCCATCTTCAACATCAATTAAAATCTTAAGCAAAGGTTCATAGTTAACTTTAAGCCTATCTAATTCAATATACGACAACTTGGCTCTATATATTATATACTCAAAATTATCAACGAATTTCAGCCTAAGCACAGAAAATACAAATTTCGTCAAGTTCAAATAGGTTGTCTCATGTCGATCATTTAAGTTATGTCTGAAAATCAAGGTATACGCAATAACGATGACGACATTCCCTATATGCCAATTTAATAAGAAATGATATTCTAATATTGGTATATCTATTAATGATTTCCCTTTTACTGACAACCACCAAATTACATTTACAGTAACAGTTATTAACCAATATGGCATAGTCTTAAACACCAGCCAACCATTAAAATATTTGATAGCAAATGGGTTTGTAGCTCCCTCAACTCTCCAATTTGGGAGAGTTAAATGAATATGTCCGTAATCAAGTCCCAACAGTGTCCTAAGCGTCACGACTTTTCTCGCGTTTATTGTAATCTGCTTTTGCAAATCAACAAAGTATCTTAAAATAATAGCTCCAAATAAAAACAGTACAAAGGCAAAAGCTGTTGAATTTAGGTCAAACAAATTTTTAACCTTGTCACTATTTTTATCATTATCATTTAGGAAAAAAGGGAAAGTAAAGGTTGCAACAGCAAGTAGAATATTTGTTACTTGCCCATAAACCTTGGTTTGACCATTCGCAATTTTCTGAGCCTCCTCAAATTCGATCAATAAAACATCCCTATCTGCTGATTTATATGTAGGGTAGTATTGTTCCGCTTTACTTTCCAAGGTGATTATCTAGCCAGACGATTAGTCAAAATTACTTACCTAATGTAGGAATTATTTATAATTCAATAAAATGCTGTGCAAAGTCCTAATAACAATAGGCGCAAAGGTTTGCAAAGGCCGGCCGCCGGTGGGCCTGGCCTGTGCGGGACAGCCATCAGCTTTGCTCGAGTTTCTTTGATTACTTTCTTTGAACAAGTGAAGAGAGTAACTAATCGCCGCGCCGAATGAGCGAGTTAAGATACGTGCGTAATAACCTCTCCAGCCGGCCTTATCCGACGCAGAGATTGCTTCGTTCCTCGCAATGACGAGTGGGTAGGGCGAACGAAACGCTACAATTTATACCCCTTCTTCGCATCATCCAAAACCAACACCCAATCATACCCATACCCTTTACGGGGCGGCGCAAATTTAAAATCAATCACCTTACTCAAATCTATCTCCGTCACCTTACCATCACGCGGATCAAACCAGCGGGCTCTTAGTTTCCCCACTCTAATGGCTGATGTTTTAACGGTGAAGGGCCGGCCGGCAGCTGTGTATACAAAAATATAATCGGCGCCGCGGGTAGCTTGTACACGTTCGGAGGCGGGGGTGTTCGGGTCGGCTAATACAGACTGATCGGGCACACGATCGGTTATGGGGTGTGATTCCATCAATCGTCGCACATGTTTCATCTGCTTGGCGCCGGGAAGCTCCAGCGCGTCGTACCAGTAAAAATGCGGGTTATTAATGCCCGGATGCGTGGGCGAATACATTTGCCAAACGGGGTGGCAACCATAAGTATGCCCAAAGGCTCCGGCAAACAGGTCGAGGTAAGCGTACTTACGCACATCATACGCGCTTGAAATACCCAAATCGCCTGCGCGGAAACATATCGGGTGATCTTCATACAACGGTTCGCCGTCAATAACCGGCATGGTAGGTGTAGCTTTGTACGAGTCTGTTATTTTATCATAAATAGCCTCATCGCGGCAATGCCCGTTTTGAAACATATTATAAGTAAACCAATTTTCGTTACGGAACCACTGCGCGCTGCCCAACTGGTTGGGCCAGCTATGGTAACTGATCATGGCTTTGCCGCCGGTAACCTTCATAATAGCCTTACCCATTGCCCGCCATACCGGCACGGGCATGGTGGTGGGTGGATTGTCGCCCCCTAACACCCAAACCAGGTTGTTGTACTTTTTGTAGCGCCTGGCAATCCATTCGCCATAAACTGCCGCGTTCTGCTCATTAAAACGCTGCGGCCCGGCAGCCCAGGTTGGAAACAAAGCGATGTTAAGGCCCAGCTCGGTAGCTTTGTTAATGATGTAGTCGGCATGCTCAAAATACTTGTTATTGGGTTTCAGCGGATCGTTATTGAACAGTGGCGCCTCGCCATAAACATTGGGCGTACTTACAGAATCGAGCCCGGCAACCACGCACTGTATTACCGTAAAACCCTGCCTGGCGCGTGTAGTAAGATAGCGGTCGGCTTCCTCACGGGTTAGCTTGGCGAATATCTCCCAGGCGGTATCGCCTAACCAAAAAAATGGTTTACCGTCTTTTAGCAGGTAGTGCTTATTCTCGCTCACCGTAAACTGGGCGTTAGCAACATGCTGGTTAAAAAGCAGGGCTATAAACAGGCAAAGTTTCTTCATAATTGGCTGATATAGAAGCAAGATAATAATTCAGCAGGTTTTTATAACGCTCATCCGCAAAATTGTGTAGCGCCCCGTACTGACAAAACACCGCCACCAAAAAATTCAAAGCCCTGATAACAAGCGCTGTAGCGCGCTACACCAGGTGTAGCAGTGTAGCGTGCTACGCATACAGCGCTACACTGCTAGATGCGAGACGTGAGATTTGAGTATTGAGATTAACGATGATTTTAACGTTGATTGTCTCATATCTCACGTCTCACATCTCATATCTCAAACAATTTTCTTTAATTTGTTGCAAAGTTTAAATTACCAATGCAAGATCTTAGAAAACTCATTGAACAAGCCTGGGAGGACAGGAACCTGTTAAATTACCCTGAATATATGGATGCCATCGAGACCGTTATTGAGCGCCTCGACAAAGGCGAAATGCGCGTTGCCGAATTGATCGGTAACCGCTGGCACAATAACGAGTGGATCAAGAAGGCAGTGATATTGTACTTCCCAATCCGCGCTATGGAAGAGGTGAAAGCCGGTCCGTTTATGTTCCATGACAAAATGAAGCTTAAAACCAATTACAAAGCAAGTGGTGTGCGTGTAGTGCCCGGTGCCAGTGCCCGTTACGGTGCGTTTTTGGCCAAAGGCGTTATCATGATGCCAAGCTATGTAAACATTGGCGCCTATGTTGACGAAGGTACCATGGTTGACACCTGGGCTACCGTAGGCTCATGCGCGCAGATCGGCAAGCATGTTCACTTAAGTGGCGGCGTTGGTATTGGTGGTGTGTTGGAACCTGTACAAGCTTCCCCGGTTATTATCGAGGATAATTGTTTCCTGGGTTCGCGCGCTATAGTGGTTGAAGGTGTTCACGTAGAAAGTGAAGCCGTACTGGGTGCAAACGTAGTGTTAACCGCCTCAACCAAAATTATCGATGTTACCGGCAGCACCCCTGTTGAGTATAAAGGCCGCGTTCCGGCGCGTTCGGTAGTTATCCCGGGTAGCTATACCAAATCATTCCCTGCCGGCGATTACCAGGTGCCTTGCGCCCTGATCATCGGCACCCGCAAAGAGTCAACCGACAAGAAGACATCACTAAACGATGCCTTACGCGAAAATAACGTAGCGGTATAAGTTTAGATATGAGTATTGAGATTTGAGATATGAGATTAATGTCTCACTTCTCATATCTCAAATCTCAAATCTCACAACATGAAGATAGGATTTGATGCAAAACGCGCTTTCTTAAACTCAACCGGCTTAGGTAACTATAGCCGCTGGTTAATTAAAGGCATTGCCGAAGCTTATCCTTCCAATCAATATTTTCTGTACACGCCAAAGGCTAAACCCAATGGCCGGCTTGATTTTCTGCAGCAGTTTAGCAATATCAAAACTGTAGCGCCAACAGGTAAGCTTATTACCGCCTGGTGGCGTAGCAAAGGTATTGTGCAAGATCTCCTGCGCGATGAGGTGGAAATTTACCATGGCCTGAGTAATGAGCTTCCGCTGGGCATTCGCGAAAGCGGGATCAAATCGGTAGTTACCGTGCACGACCTGATATTTATGCGTTACCCGCAATATTTTGGTTGGGTGAGCAGGAATATTTACCGGCTCAAAGTTCAAAAAGCATGTACCGTTGCCGACAAGGTGATCGCAGTTAGCCAAAAGACCAAGGATGATATTGTAGCGTTACTCGGCATCGACCCACAAAAAATTGAGGTAATATGCCAGGGCTGCGACCCGGCGTTTATGGTTTCGCAAAGCGAAGCGATAAAGCAGGCTGTAGTTAAAAAGTACGCATTGCCTGCGAAATTCATTCTGAACGTTGGTACCATAGAGGAGCGTAAAAACCTGATGGTGTTAGCCAAAGCAATGCGGGATATTGATGTACCCTTAGTTGTCGTGGGCAGACCGACAAAGTATTTAAATGAGGTAAAGCAATATCTGGCAGCCAATAACCTGGCGGAAAAAGTATTGTTCCTTCACAATGTTGAATTTGCCGATCTGCCTGCCGTATATCAACTTGCCGAAGTATTTGTATATCCATCCAGATACGAGGGCTTTGGCATACCCATACTGGAAGCCCTAAATTGCAGCACACCTGTAGTAGCCGCAACCGGCTCATGCCTGGAAGAGGCCGGTGGACCGGACAGTCTATATGTCAATCCTGATGATGATCAAGCTTTGGCAAACCAAATAAACCGTGTATTAAACGATGAAACCTTAGCCAAACATATGATTACCCAGGGCTTACAGTACGCTGCCAATTTTGAAGATAAAAAACTGGCCACCCAACTCATGAATTTATATAAAACCATCAACCATGCTTAAAGACGAAATAGCCAAAGCTTTAAAAGTTATACAAGAAGGCGGCATCATCCTATACCCTACCGATACCATCTGGGGCATAGGCTGCGATGCCACCAATACCGAAGCCGTGCAAAAAATATATCGCCTTAAACAGCGCGACGAAGCCAAGAGCATGATCATATTGCTGGATACAGATAACAAAATGGCCAGCTATGTGCAGGAAGTGCCCGAACTGGCTTATAACCTGATCGAATACGCCGAAAACCCGCTTACCCTGGTAATGCCCGGCGCACGCAATATTTCGCCGGCACTAATATCGGGAGATGGTAGTGTGGGTATCCGCGTGGTTGATCATCCGTTTTGCCAGGGTTTGATCCAGCGATTGCGTAAACCATTGGTATCTACGTCGGCAAATATAAGTGGTAAACCTTCGCCGCAATATTTTTCGCAGATAGACCAGGAGGTTATTGATGGAGTTGACTATGTGGTTGATATTGATCAGCATAGCAAAGAAATTAAAACGCCATCAACCATTATGCGCTTATCGCCAGGCGGGCAGTTTGAGTTTTTGAGGCGCTAGTTGCTGGTTTTGGGTCGTCACCAAAAATAATTTCCTTAATTTTGCCCCGTTCCACAAGGGAATAAGCGCGGATGAAACAACACCTGAAACACCCGGTATTTAAAATACTATCAAAAATTGCCGGCGATTGCAACCTGCAAATTTTTGCCATAGGTGGCTTTGTGCGCGATATTTTCCTGGAGCGCCCATCTAAAGATATTGATATTGTAGTTATAGGTAATGGT
Source organism: Mucilaginibacter sp. A3364 (assembly GCF_059690715.1). NCBI lineage: Bacteria > Pseudomonadati > Bacteroidota > Sphingobacteriia > Sphingobacteriales > Sphingobacteriaceae > Mucilaginibacter > Mucilaginibacter sp. A3364. Next base: position 586,642 of record NZ_JCAWED010000001.1, on the reverse strand, counting down.
ATCGAATTTGCCGAAAAAATTGCCGCCAAACTCAATGTTAAACTGGCCGTGTTCAAAAACTTCGGCACCGCCTCCTTAAAATATCATGATCTGGAAGTAGAGTTCGTTGGCGCGCGGCGCGAGTCCTATCGTCGCGATTCGAGGAAGCCGATCGTTGAGGACGGCACACTGGAAGATGACCAAAAGCGTCGCGATTTTACCATCAACGCGTTGGCCATATCTTTACATCCGGACACGTACGGTGTACTCATCGACCCCTTCAACGGCATTGTGGACCTGGAGAACAAACTCATCCGCACACCGCTCAACCCCATCGAAACCTTTTCGGATGATCCGTTGCGTATGATGCGGGCCATCAGGTTTGCCACGCAGCTGGATTTTAAGATAGACGAAATTGCCGTCGAGGCGATCAAAAACAATGTCGATCGTATTGGCATTGTTTCGCAGGAACGCATTACGGATGAACTGAACAAGATCATCCTCTCCCCAAAACCTTCTATCGGTTTTAATTATTTGTTTGATACAGGCCTGCTGCATAAAATATTCCCCCAAATGGTAACGCTTTATGGCGTTGAGTACATTAACGGCAAGGGCCATAAGGATAATTTCTACCATACCCTGCAAGTATTAGATAACATTTGCGAAACTACAGACGACCTTTGGCTACGTTGGGCCGCCATACTGCATGACATTGCCAAACCTGCCACCAAGCGCTTTGAAGAAGGCCACGGCTGGACTTTCCATGGTCATGAAGATCGCGGAGCCCGCATGGTGCCTAAAATATTCGCGCAGCTAAAATTGCCGCTTAACGAAAAAATGAAGCTGGTGCAAAAGCTGGTGCAGCTGCATTTACGCCCTATTGTGCTGTCGCAATCCATCGTTACTGATTCGGCGGTGAGGCGTTTGTTATTTGAGGCGGGCGATGATATTGAGGGCCTGATGCTGTTGTGTAAAGCAGACGTTACCACCAAAAACGAATACAAGGTTAAAAAGTACCGCAACAATTTTGAGCTGGTTCAACAAAAATTAAAAGATGTTGAGGAGCGCGACAGCATACGCAACTGGCAGCCGCCGGTAACAGGTACAGATATTATGCAGCTATTCGGGCTTAAAGAGGGCCGCGAGGTTGGAATTATAAAAAATAAAATACGCGAAGCGATACTGGAAGGCGATATTCCGAACTCGCGCGATGAGGCAATTAGCTTTACTATAAAGGCCGGCGAAGAAATTGGCTTAAAAGTTGTGGCAAACACAATCATCAATTAAAATATTATTTTTACCAAAAAAAATCTACGAGCACAAAAATGGCACTATACAGATTCAAGATTACATTTGAAGATTATGACGATGTTTCACGCGACATCGACATAAGATCAAATCAAACGTTTGAAGATCTACATAAAGCGATACACAAATCAACCGGCTATAACGGCGAATTTCCGTCTTCCTTCTACATCAGTAATGACCAGTGGATTAAAGGCGAAGAGATTACCTATTTGCCCAACCAACGCCGTATAGACCGCGGTGTGGCTTTGATGGAAAAAGTAAAGCTTAGCAGCCGTATTGATGATCCGCATCAAAAATTTTACTACATATTTAACTTCGATCGCCCGTTTGATTTTCATGTTGAACTGGTGAAGATCATCCTGGACGAAACTCCCGGCGTTACCTATCCTGCCATTGTAAAATCTGTTGGCGAGGCACCGCGCCAGTTTGTTCCCGGCGCAGCCGAAGCAGCTATTGCAGCCGCATCAGTTGCGGGTGAAAAAGATGATTTCGACTTCCTGAATGAAATGGGCATGAACCAGGAAGATACCGATGACTTTAGCGAGGTTGACGAAACCGGCGAAGCCGTTAGCAGCGATGAACAGGAGGAGGAAGAAGATGAATTTGGCAATGAGTTTGCCGATGACGACAATTACGAGGAAGACAGCCGCTCATCATCACGAGACGATTATTAATTTTTAAAGTCGATAGTCCATGGTCAATAGACCATAGTATCAAACCAAAAAACTATTGACCATGGACCATGGACTATCGACTAACAAAGCCCTCCTGGTAATTGCCGGGCCTACCGCTTCGGGCAAAACGGCTGCGGCTATACGCCTGGCACAGCATTATAACACGGTTATTGTATCGGCCGATTCGCGGCAGTTTTTCCGCGAGATGTCTGTCGGCACCGCCAAACCCGATGCTGATGAACTAGCGGCGGCAAAGCACTACTTTATTGATTCGCATAGCATAATCGAGCCTTTTTCGGTGGGCGATTATGAAAAGCAGGGACTTGCCTTATTGGATGAACTGTTTAAGCTGCATGATGTTGTTATTTTAGTTGGCGGATCGGGACTTTATATTAAGGCTTTATGCGAAGGTTTTGATGACATACCGCAGGCCGATGCCGGTATACGCGGGCAGCTTAATAATGAGTTTGAAGCAAAGGGCATTGAGCCTTTACAGGAAGAGCTAAAAGCGGTAGACCCTGTATATTACAGCGAAGCCGATGTAAACAACCCTCAACGTATTATACGTGCTTTGGAGGTGTACAGAACAACGGGCAACCCCTTCTCTTCTTATCGTAAAGCAAAAACAAATACACGCTCATTCAAATCCGTAAAGATTTGTTTGGATCTTCCTCGCGAGATTTTGTATGACAGAATAAATCGCAGGGTTGACTTGATGGTGGAAGCGGGCTTGATAGCTGAAGTGAAATCGTTGCTACCCTATCGGCACTTAAACGCCTTAAACACGGTTGGCTACAGCGAATTGTTTGATCACTTCGATGGTAATATCAGTCTTGAGCGTGCTATTGAATTGATTAAACAAAACACCCGCAACTTTGCTAAAAGGCAGTTAACCTGGTTCAGGAAAGATAAGGAAATGCATTGGCTGGCACCGGAAGAAGTTACGCCGGAGAAGGTGGACGAACTAATAAAATATTAGCAAACTATAACGTCATTGCGAACGAGGTACGAGTGAGGCAATCCCCGATAGACAGGTTTACGCTATACTTTTCTATAGGGGATTGCTACGCTATCGCTCGCAATGACGGAGTTTTTATCAGGTTTCTTAAACCAGCTTCAACAAATACTGCCCGTAACCGCTTTTGATATATTTTTTGGCGATCTCGGCTAATTGTTCTTTAGTGATGAAACCCATGCGGTAGGCAATTTCTTCTATACAGCCAATTTTAGTATCCTGGCGTTTTTCAATTACACGTACAAACTCGCTGGCATCGCTTAATGAATCGAAGGTACCTGTGTCCAACCAGGCGGTGCCTCTGTCCATAACGCCAACTTGTAAGGTGCCTTTTTGCAGGTAATCCTTGTTTACATCGGTTATTTCGTATTCGCCGCGGGCAGATGGTTTAAGGTTTTTGGCAATCTCAACCACGGTGTTGTCGTAAAAATACAATCCCGGTACCGCGTAGTTTGATTTTGGCGCCGCAGGTTTTTCTTCTATCGATATCGCCTTAAAATCATTATCAAACTCCACCACGCCGTAACGTTCCGGATCGGCCACAGGGTATGCGAAAACGGCCGCGCCGTTTACATTGTTGAAGCTTTGCACCAGTTTGCTGAAACCACTCCCGTAAAAAATATTATCGCCCAATACCAGGGCAACCTTATCATTACCAATAAATTTTTCGCCAATTACAAAGGCCTGTGCAAGGCCATTAGGTTCGGCTTGTACAGCGTATTCAAACTTACAGCCCAATTCGGTACCATCGCCCAGTAATCGTTTAAAACTCTCGTTATCCTCGGGCGTGGTAATGATCATTATCTCTTTAATATCCGCCAGCATTAAAACCGATAAAGGGTAGTAAATCATCGGCTTATCATATATAGGCATTAACTGCTTACTTATTGCCTTTGTTATGGGGTAAAGCCTTGTGCCAGATCCGCCTGCTAAAATTATTCCTTTCATGTATGCTGCTATTACGAGTTAAGTTTTTCGATACACTGTATCAAACTATCTCTCCAATACGGTATTTCAATGTTAAATGTTTGTTTGGTCTTGCTTTTATCCATTACCGAATAAGCCGGGCGGGTTGCCCGAGTAGGATACTCATCTGTACGTATAGGTTTTGCTTTTACGCGGATACCCGATATATCAAAAACCGCACGCGCAAAATCAAACCATGATGTTACGCCCTCGTTGCTGTAATGGTACAAACCAAAATCACTGCTTTGTTTACTAATAACATCTAAAACAAAACCGGCCAGGTCAATAGCATAAGTTGGCGTACCTATCTGGTCGGCAACTATATTTAACCGGTCGCGCTCGGCACCCAGCTTAAGCATGGTTTTAACAAAGTTATTGGCATACTCAGAGTATAGCCAACCGGTACGGATGATAAAATGTTGGTTCAAAACAGCGGCAACGGCTTTTTCGCCATCCAGTTTGGTTTGTCCGTATACACTTATGGGTTTAGCCTCATCCGCCTCGGTAAGCGGGCGGGCAATATCGCCTTTAAAAACAAAGTCAGTTGATATATGAACTAAGGCCGCACCATGTTTTTTTGATAGCCCGGCAAGGTTGGCTGCACCTACGTGATTTATTTTATCGGCAAGCTCTGCATCATCTTCGGCTTTATCTACAGCGGTGTAGGCCGCGCAATTTATAGCATAAGCAGGCTGGTATTGTTCAAAAACCTTATCCAGCGCCGGTATATCTAAAATATTGGCTTCCGACTCGTGCGGGAAGTAGATATCGGTAATTCCTTTTTGATTAGCAACAGTCTTTAAGCATTGACCTAACTGGCCCGAGGCGCCAAAAACTACAATATTTTTCATTCAGGAGTATTATTAAAATTACGATGAGCTGATGATTATTTTACGCTTCGCCTTTCACTATCTTTTTGATAGTTCGGTAAATAATGGGTGGCGTAATATCTCGCACAATATCTTTTACACTTAAAGGATCCTTGGTCACATCATCATTAATTCCGGCGCGGTTCATAAACAGGGTGGCGTGCGGCACATCGCTTATTTCGCTTTTTGGGCGCCCGTTACTGTAATAATATAGGGCAAGCGATCTGCGGCTTCTATCTGGCGGACATGTAAGCGGATTGGGATGCCCGTGGTATGAAAAATCGGTGGTTGAGAATATGGCTACGCGGTTAAATACAGGCAAAACTTTATTGTAAGCCCGGGTCATTTTTTTATCCCACAGTTCAAAATGCCCGCCATAGCTTTCGTCCCAGTCTTTGTTTAAATACACCAATAAATTTATGCGCCTGTCAAGCTTCATAAATTCGTGCTTGTTAAAATCGGCATGCACCTTTAACAGGCCTCCGGGTTTAATTTCATGATAACCGCCGCCGTTAAAATAAGGATCGGGTATCAAGGTCTCTTTAATCCCGGTAAGCTCCTGTAAAAACTCCAAAACCGGCTGTGAGTTTAGATAGTGAGTAAGGAGTTTGGTTTTATAGCTAAAATATTTTTCGCCTTTAGCCTCGTACTTTTTCTCGTTCTGGTTATCATAAACCTTAACGTCCTGTTGTTTTGACAGGTCGGGAAACTCGTCGGCTATTTGGCTTAAAAACTCTTCGTTAAAAAAATTATCAAATACTATACTGGGAAAAGGCTCGGCATTTAAATATTCGGCACGTTTATCTATACCTAATTGTTTAAGGTCCTTTATCTCAGGGTTTAGAATATCCATAAAGTAAATATTGATGCACGAAGATAATTAAATATATAACGTAACTTATATGGATACGATCTGTTTTAAAAATTACAGATTTAAAACATAGCTAATTACCTATATTAAACTAAATTTGGCCTTATAATTATTCTCCATTTGAAGCAACGCATAAAAAATTCGTATAATAAGTTAAGGTCGACTAATATTATTGCTAATTTTTTTAATCTAAGCAGCATACAAATTTCAAACGTGGTGTTGCTGTTGCTCACCATACGCATTGTAACGGGCAATATTGGTATTGAGCGCTTTGGCTTAATGATGTACGCTTACAGATTTTCGATGCTGGCCTCTACGGTGATTAATTATGGCACAGGCCAATCGGCTATCAGGGATACTGCCTTTAATCTTACTGATACCCAAAAACTGAGTTCTGTTTTTTATAGCGCCCTGTGTATCAGGGCTATTATTTTCCTGGTGTTTTTGGTTTTGCTGGCCGCCGGTTACTGGCTGCATATTGATGGCTATCTTTACCTGGTATTGGCCTTACCCATTGTTTTGGCCGAGGTTTTTAACCCTTTATGTTTTTATATAGGTATTGAAAAAATAAGGTTATTTAATATTTGTAACCTGGCCTGTAACGTTGCTTCGGTATTGGGTGTGTACTTTTTTATAAAAGGTCCCGATGATGCCGCATGGGTTAATTTTATTTTAGGGATGGGTAATGCCATTACTTATCTGGGGTTATTGGTTTACCTGGCGGTGAAGCTAAAACTAAGTTTTCATCTACCTTCAAAAACCAGCTTGTTGACAATAGCCCGGGAGAATTTTTACCTTACCGCCAATAACATATCGGCCAATTTGCAGCAATCCGTTATTATTTTTGCGTTGAAGTTTTACAACTCAGAGCTTTTAGGCGCATACGGCTTGTGCGACAGGTTTATTGGCCAATGCCGCAACTTATTGAATACCGTTACCAATGCTATATATCCTAATGCGGTGAGCGTATATAAACAAAGCGTATCATTATGGGATTCCTATCGACGTAAAACCAAACGCCTGTTTGCCGCGTTTGCATTTGTCGGCGCAATCATCATCATCGTTTTGGCCGACTTTATCATATTCGCCTTATCAAAAGAACATAATGCAGACGCTGTTATCATATTACGAATAATGGCCCTGGTACCCATTATATCGGCAATTAATGTTTTTAGTATGCTTGATCTGCTTTTAAACAACGCCAACTGGCGGATATTTAAAATTGCGCTTGTTTTGATCGTTATTGCTGCAGCGGCGGCATTTATCGTATCGGCCTCGGGCAATATATACCTTGCAGGCAGCTTTACGCTTATTATTGAAGGCAGCGCTTTTTGCCTGTATGAGTATTCCATAAAAACCAGGGCCAGCTATGTGTAAACCTGTTGCCATCATCCTGCTTAACTGGAATACGCCGCAACACACCATTGCGTGCATTGCCTCCCTGCAGCAATATTGCGATGAGGCTTTGTTTGACATTATTGTGGCTGATAATGGGTCGACAGATGAGTCGCTATCCATCATCCAAAGCCAATACCCCGATATTATTTACATAGATAATAAAGAAAATTTAGGCTTCGCCGAAGGTAATAACCGGGCGCTTGTGTACAGCATTGAGCAGGGTTATACCTACTCGCTGGTAATGAACAACGATACCTTGGTTGATGAGGATATCGTTGCCAAACTCAGCACACATTTAAATCAGCACCCGTCCGCCGCCGCCGTACAACCCAACATCTACTGGTTACACAACAAAACCGAAATATGGAACGGCGAAGGGAAATTTAACCCACTAATAGGCCGCACATCATCCCCCGCCCTACCTGATGATTTTACGGGCGAATATAAAAAAGTGGAGTGGGTAACCGGCTGCTGCATGCTGTTACGCAACAGCGCCTTGCAAAAAAGCGGGTTGTTTAACAAACAATTCTTTTTGTATTATGAGGATGTGGAGTTATCCTTCCGCCTGCGCCAAAACGGGTTTGATCTGCATTTGCTGCCCGGCTGCAAAATGTATCACGAGGCAGGCGTATCTGCCAAAAAGGAACCCGCAAAAAAGGAAGGGAACTTAAGCCCCATAATTCATTATTACACCTGCCGTAATTTGTTTTGGTTTTTGCGCAGGTATGGCAATCCTGTTTTATACCCTGTTAACCTGTTGCTTAACGGGCTATACTATTTAGCGGTGTGGCTTTACTTTAAATTGCGTGGCCGCAAGCAAAAGGCCGGCTTTGTAATTAAAGGCTTAAAAGATGGCATATTCAAGCCAAAAAACTTAATTTGGCCTGAATATTAATACAGGTACCTGGTAGCAGATGTTTATTTTCCCCATTGTTTTTGTTAGTGCTTTTGCAATAGCCTTTAGGGATATACTTAAGGGTAAGCGCGATGCCGTATTACTGTTTATCATATTCGGCCTGTCTATTTATACCACGGCCATGTCAGTGTCCTTCCTGTTGGGGCTGAAGGCCATTATGCCGGTATTTCAGTTTTTTAAGGAGGTTTTGATATTGATGGCTTTGCTGCTCAATATTTTAAGTCTTAAATATCGGCCACGCTTTCATATAATTGACTATGCCATACTGGCTTTTTTAGGCTATACCTTTTTATACGCCTTGCTACCCATAGGCGAGCAAAGCTTTGTTAACCGCCTATTGGCCTTTAAAAGCACCTCGTTTTATATTGTTGTTTATTTTACCGGCCGGCTGCTTGACCCGAAAGATGTTTTTGTAGGGAAATATTTCAATTACATTATACTGCTCACCATCGCTGCAGGCGCTATTGTACTGGCCGAATTTGTAATGAACCTTCACCTGCAAACCATGACCGGCTATGCCGATTACAGCTACTACTTTTTCAATTTTGAACCCAGCGGACAATACGGCTTAAGCACCACTTTCGAATCGGAAGGTGGCTACAAACGCTTTGCCAGTTTTTTTGCCAACCCGCTTGAACACGCCGCGGCAACCTTGCTGGCACTATCGGTTATTATGGGTTTGTACACTACCGATAGGAATAAAATAAAATTTACCGGCATGGGCATTATGGCTTTAGGAGCAACCGTGCTTTCTATCCTGTTTGCACTGTCGCGGGCGCCTATGGCGGCTTACGTGGTAATGATCTACGTGTATGCTTATGTAAGTAAAACCAGGTGGATAATGCACAGTTTTCATGCAGTTGGCATAGCTGTTTTTATATACCTGGTTTATCTTTTTACCCGGTTTGAAAGCCGTAACACCGGTTTAGTAGAAGTGCTGATGAATACGGTTGACTTTAGTAATCCATCCAGTGTGGGGCACTTAGTTGAGTGGATAGCAGGTATCGAGGCCATGATTGGCCATCCACTGGGCCTTGGGCTTGGTACATCGGGCCGGGTTGCCGGCACCCTGGGCGAAAACATAGGTGGCGAGAACCAATTTATCATCATTGGGGTACAAGCTGGTATAATTGCCTTACTTTTATACCTGTTTATTTATGTAATGATCGTAAAAACCAGTTATAAATGGCTTAATCATTTAAAAGGTAAAGAACGGCAGGTATGTATTACCGTTTTACTAATGAAGATAGGTTTATTTATACCCATGTTAACGTCGGAAGTTGAATCATCGTCATACATATCCTACATGAACTGGTTTTTAACAGGCTTATTGATCAGCATGATCATGCGGCCTAAAACAAAACAATTTTATCCCGCAGGCGCATGATAGAAAAAGTTATACGCACCCTTAAAAACGACCCCAACTATAAATGGGACAGTGCCTATTCAGCCCGCGACCTGTTTAGCGTAAGCTGCGTTCGTTTTTGGCAGATAGTGAGGGGATTATTATTGAAACCATTCTTAAAACGCTCGGTAGGATTGGTCTTTGTTGGCTCGAATGTCAAAGTACGCCATGCCTACCAACTAAGTGCCGGTAAAAATTTGATACTGGAGGACAACGTAAGCATAAACGCGCTATCTGATAACGGCATCACACTTGGCGATCATGTTTCCATCGCCCGCGACTCGATATTATTTTGTACCGGCGTTATAGCACAGAAAGGCACCGGCATAAGCATTGGCAACCGCACCGGCATCAGTGCCAGGGCCTACATAGCCGGCCAGGGGGGCGTTACTATTGGCGATGATGTAATTATGGGCCCCAACGTACAGATATTTTCTGAAAACCATGATTTTGACGCGTTGGATAAAACCATACGCGAGCAAGGCGTAACCAAACAAGCCGTAGTTATTGGCAACAATTGCTGGCTTGGCGCAGGCTGTACCATATTGGCTGGCGTAACCCTTGGCGATGGTTGTGTGGTAGCGGCTGGCAGCGTGGTAAACAAACCAGTGCCGCCAAATTCTGTTGTTGCAGGTATCCCCGCAAAAATTATTAAAAGCCGGGAAGGCATCAGCATAAATAAATACGAAATTGAATAACCGGGCTTTATGAGCAAAACCGCATTTATAACAGGCATAACCGGGCAGGATGGCGCCTATCTATCAAAACTGCTTATCGAACAAGGCTACAAAGTAATCGGCCTTACACGCAGCTACAACAATATTAAAGGCTCAAGCTTTAAATATCTAGGCATAGGCGACGAGATCATTATGGAAGAGTGCGATCTGCTCGATTTTTCCAGCATCATCAAACTATTGTTAAAATATAAACCCGACGAGTTTTACAACCTGGCAGCGCAAAGCTCGGTAAGTGTTTCGTTCGAGCAGCCTATCGGTACCATCAATTATAATTCGCAATCGGTACTAAACGTACTGGAGAGTGTGCGCCTGCTGCAATTGGGCACCAAAATTTACCAGGCATCAAGTAGCGAGATGTATGGTTTGGTTACTAATTTACCCGTGGCCGAATCCACTCCTATGCATCCGCTTAGTCCTTATGCCATATCAAAAGCTACAGGTTACTGGATGGGCATAAACTACCGCGAATCGTACGGCGTGCATTGCGTTAACGGTGTTTTGTTCAACCACGAATCATATCTGCGCAGCACCAACTTCTTTGTAAAAAAGGTGATCAAAACATCCCTCGACATAAAAAATAAAAATGCCGATGTGCTTGCTGTAGGTAATATTGACGTTAAACGTGATTTTGGCTACGCCCCGGACTATGTGCGCGCCATGTGGCTATCATTACAGCACGATAAGGCTGACGATTACCTGATATGCTCGGGCAAATCTGTTTACCTGCGCGATATTATCACCTATGTGTTCAAGCACTTTGGCGTAAGTGAAGATAAACTGGTGGAAGATCCGTCGCTATTTCGCCCTACTGATATTAAAGATATGTTTGGCGATAACACCAAAGCCAAAACCCAACTAAACTGGGAGTACAACAAATCGTTTTTTGATGTGCTTGATATATTGATGGACGAGGAAGAGCGCAACTACAGCAAAAAAAATTAACAGGCAAAACAATTACACTACGTATTGTATTTGAGAATTGCGGGCGCAGATCATAAATTTGTGCCGATTTTATCCTTATGAAAAAACCCTTGACTATTGGTGTTGATATACGCGACCTGCGGAAAGCCAAAACAGGCATTAAAACTTACCTGGAAGAACTTTGCCGCGAATTTAAAAACATGAACACTGCCGACCTGCAGTTTCACTTTTTAGATACCAATATCCCTGTATATAGCGGCAATGTTAAAATTTTAAAATGGGTGGAGCACGCCCGTTACCAGCTTTGGAAACAACTGGTGCTACCGCTTAAGGCCTGGGGCAAAAACTGCGATATTGTTTTTTGTGTAGATAACTGCGTACCCTACATACACCTGGGTTATATAACCGTACCTTCTATACATGATGCTTTTTGTTTTGAATCGCCTGAGCATTATGGCAAGGCCTGGTTGTGGCTTTATAAAAATACCACTACGCCGGGGGCCCGCCGTTCGCCTTTGATCATAACGGCTACATCGTACGGCAAAAAGCAGATCTCGCATTTTATGAATATCCCGCCAGAGCGGCTTATCGTAGTACATGACGGGCCAAAGCGCGTAAACTTCAATGCCGAACAAGCCAAAGCAACCGCGTCTGTTTTCGATAAATTCCCGATAGCCGCCGGCATGTATATCTTACATGTAGGTTCCATGTTTAAGCGCAAAAACCTGGTGGCATTGGTGCAAGCATTTGTGCAGGTAAAGCAATCAGGCGCACATCCTGATTTGAAACTGGTGCTGGCCGGATCACTCGTTACCAATAAGTTTGACAACGATCACGACCTGATCCTGGAGACCATTGCCCAACACAACCTTCAAAACGACGTAATTATAACCGGCTACCTAACCGATCCGGAAGTGGGCCAGTTATATGAGCACGCGCTGATATATGTATTCCCTTCTTTAAACGAAGGTTTTGGCTTACCTGTTCTGGAAGCCTTCGAGCATAACCTGCCTACCATCGTGTCAAACAACACTTGCCTGCCCGAAGTTGGCGCCGACGCGGTGTTAACTTTTGATCCTTATAGTGTTAATGATATAGCTGCTAAGATCAATACCGTGTTGAACAACGCAGATTTGCGAAAAGACATGATAGCCAAAGGCCAAAAACGTTTACATGATTTTTCGTGGGAAGCTACAGCAAGTCAGATAGTGGATGTATTTAAGCGGGTGAAGCCTAACTAAGCTTCGCCGAAAACACGTACGTGTTCATCAGCAACCATCTCCCAATTAAATACGCTTAAGGCGCGTTTCTGGGCCCGCTGAGCCAATGCAAGCATTTCGGGATAGTTCGCCTCACAGTAATTTATTTGTTCGGTAAGCGACTCTATATTGGCTTTCTTAAACATACGGGCTGTATCCTGCACAGCGTACTGGTTCTCTTCAATATCGCTTACAATCAACGGCACATCTAATCCCATAACCGTAAGAACCATCGGCGACAAGCCTTCCACATCCGAAGGCTGGATATAGCAATACGCGTTTTTGATCAGCGTATTGGTATCATCACCATAAATATAACCGGGGAACTGCACCCTATCGTTAGCCATATTCATAAGTTGTTGCTCGTAAGGCGATGGGTTGGGCGAACCACCAACCATAACCAGCTTTTTAACGGTATTAGCTTTATTAAAAGCCGGGATGAGGTAATGCAAACCTTTATCAGGAATAAAGCGCCCTACAAACAGGTAGTAATCTCCTTTTTCAAGATTAAGCTTTTGTAAGATAGTTGAGGTACCATCGCCAGGCTCAACCTCGCTGCCAAAGGGAATGAATTTATAAGGCTTTTTAAATTTATCCTCAAATAGGCGTTTGGCTATTATGTTATCAAAAATAACCTCGTTAGGGATGTGCGCGGTTATAAAAGATGATAGTTTTAAAAACAGCTTACCATACCATGGCCATTTATCGCGCTTCCAATCAACGCCATCCTGGCTAATAAATACCTTTTTACCAAATAAGCGTAAGGGAAGCGCCCAGATACTGTTACCACCATTTTGTATGTGGACAATGTCGGCAGTATTATTAACGATGATATCAAGCGTGCACCTGAACGAATGCCAAAGCGTATCAAAGCCTTTTTTACTGGTAGTTTTTATGGATTTGATCTGAACACCTTTATACTCACTGATATCGGTAAACACATCGGGGTAGCTACGGTTGTAGGCGGTTACTTGGTGTCCCCTGGCGGCCAGGCGCGGAAAAAGCTCCAACGCAAATTTATCAGCCCCGGCAGCGCCTTTTGCAGGCGGTAATGACCGAAAGCCGAAAGCAGCAATACGCATGTTTTAAAGTAGTTTTTAAACTATAGCGGTCTCTTTTATGGTGATCGATTTTTCTTTTAAATAATCGGTGTAGTAATCGGTAACATACTCACGCAGGGATATTCTCCAGTCCTGCATAATGTTCATGTTACGTAGTTCCAATTTTTTATTGATCAATCGCTCAGACGGAGGTCGTGGCGCAAAATAGGTGTCTTTAAAATAGCTTGATGATACTTCATGGAAAGTAACTTCGTCCTGAAGGCCTAAAATATTAACCAATTCTTCGGCTACTTCCAAACGGCTTGTCTCGCCATTGCAAACCATGTTATATAGACCCCAATACTCTTTCTGGAATAATAGCTTCACGTTTTTGGCAAAGTCTACCGTAAAGGTTGGGGTACCATCTTTATCATTAACAATATGCAGATCGCGCTTGCCATTGGCCAGTTGCTTGATCAGTTTGTTGATGAATTTTTTGTCTTTATAGGGGCCGCCACCCATCATCCAGCCTGCGCGGCAAATAATAAAGCGGTTGGCATTTTCGCGTACGTAGCGTTCGCCCATGTATTTTGAACGTGCGTAATGACCAAGCGGGTTTGGCTCATCCCAATCGTCATAAAAATCTTTAGTACCGTCAAAAATACCGGCAGTGCTTATATACAGTAACGGTATATTTAAATTATTGGCAATAAAAACAGCGTTTTCTACAGCGGTAGTATTGGTAAGATAGGTATCGTCAAGGTTAAGTTCGCAATACTCCAGGTCGGTGTGTGCGCCTAAATGAAATAAATAATCGGGGTTAAATGCCTCAACTTCTCTTTTATATTTTTCAAAATCGCGAAAATCTAAAAAGCTAAGCCATTTTTCATTTACATCTTTATCTGTACACTTAATTTCGTATTCGTCTTTAAATATGCGGTAAAAAGCTTCCCCAAGCATTCCACCTGCACCAGCAATGTAAATCTTTTTCTTCATATAAATGTTCAAGCCGTTATGGCAACCTTAGTAGAGGCTTTGATAGCGACAAGATGGTTTTTCATAGTTAGCCAAATCTACCACTCCAAAATTAACCTTTTTTAGGGTACTACCAGTATATTTTTTTCAAAAAACGCATATTAATTAAAATAGTTTAACAATTTTCGGCCCCAAAAGTTATCATTATTATACCGTTAAGGGCATATTGCTACGTTTAATATTTTACTATTTTTTAATTTAATATGTGAGTAATACGAGTAAATACAAGCATCTTTGACTTTTGTTTTAACTGAGCCATTATTAGGCATAATATTATTAGTTAATACCATATATAACAGCCACGTAAATGAATATTCTTGTTGTAAACTGGACCTGGTATCCAAGCGGTGGCGATTGGACATATGTGGAAAATGTAGTTAACCTGTACCAACAACACGGGCATAGGGTAATTCCTTTTTCGATGAAGGATGACCGAAATTACCCAAGCCCCTACTCCAATTACTTTATTGAGCATATTGATTATAAAAAGGTAAACAAACGCAGCATTAGCGCGGGCATAAAAGTGGTTGCCAAAAGCATTTACTCGCTTGAGGCGCAACAAAACCTGGAGAGATTGCTGAATGATGTGCAAATAGACCTGGTGCATATTAATGTTATCCATCATTATATAACACCTACCATTTTAAAGATCATTAAACAAAAAAACATCCCCATTATCTGGACGCTGCACGAGTACACGCCTATTTGCCCCGAAAGCACTTTTATAAGCCATGGCCAGGTATGCGAACGTTGTTTTGGCGGCGCCTTTCATAACTGTATTACGCACCGATGTAAAAAAGGTTCGGTTTTAGCCAGCACTGTTGCAGCTTTAGAGAACTATGTACACAAGTATTTAAACTACTATGAGTATGTAGATTACTATTTGTGTCCTTCGGTGTTTTTGTATGAGAAATTTAAACAATTCAATTTTTTTAAGGAGAAGCTGGTGCAGCTTTACCACGGCTATGATTATGCCGAAATTGAAGCTGCCAAAAGCATACCGAAGGAAAACAACGAAAAATACATAGTTTTTGTAGGCAGGCTAGAAAAAATAAAGGGCCCGCATACGGTGTTAGAAGCTATGCGACAGTGCCCCGACGTAGAACTGAAAGTAATAGGTACCGGCACCCAGGAAGCCGAACTATTAGCTTTTAAAGAAAATCACGGGCTACACAACGTCAGCTTTCTAGGAAAACAAAACCAGCAGCAAACACTGCAAATTATAAACCAGGCTGAGTTTTTGGTTTGCGCATCAGAGTGGTACGAGGTGTTGGGCTTTACCGTGGTTGAGGCCATGGCGCTGGGTAAACCGGTTATTGGTTCGGCCATAGGGGCCATACCCGAAATGGTGATCAGTGAAGAAACCGGGATATTATTTGAGGCAGGTAATGCTATACAACTGGCTGATGCAATTAAACGTTTGTATGCCGATGAAGCTATAATAAAACAGCTTGGCGACAGTGCCCACAAACACATTACCAACCTTATAAATAGCGAGAAACACTACCGGGGCCTACAGTCGCTATTTCCCCAGCTTTAGGTAAAAGCTATTTATCTGCAACAAATTATGGCATTCCCTGTTTAATGTAGCTATTGTAGGTTAGCCTTCACATCGATATATATTTTATATTTGTAGCAATAAGTTTTACATCAATCTATTTCATGCGCATTAAATACCTGTTATTTATCCTGTTTTTTATCGTAGTAAGCGTTGCCAAACAGGCATCAGCACAGGAATTGTCGTTAGATAAAATTAAAACTGTTAAAGTTGATCAATTATCAGACGAGCAGATCATAACCTTATGGCAAAAAGCGTCGGCCCGCGGTTTATCCGAGCCTGAAATTTATGCCTTTTTAAAGCAGCAACAAATGCCCGAAGCAGAGTTGATGGCACTTAAAGATCGTGTTACCCTTTTAGGATTAAACAGTAAAGCTAAAGCTGCCAAACCCGCTGCATCTACTCCAAAAAAAATAGACCAAACACGTTTTAAAGATGATTCGGTAGGTATACCGCAGCCGCTTCCTAATAACAAACCTGTGGTACAGGCACCCAAACTGGATATTTATGGTTCGGAGTTTTTTAACCAAACCGATGTTAAGTTTGAACCCAATTTTTCGGTTGCTACGCCAAAAAGTTATGTACTGGGCCCGGGCGATGAAGTAATAGTATTATTAACCGGCATGAACGAAACTACGGTGCGCACAACGGTAACTCCCGATGGCAACCTGCAGATACCTTATGCAGGTATTGTATACGCAAATGGCTTCACCATTGAGCAAACCACCAGCTTGGTGCGCTCAAAAATGACCAAAGTGTACCCGGCCCTGCGCAGCGGACAAACGCAATTAACGCTAAACCTGGGCAACACCCGCCGTATTAAGATCAATATTATTGGCGAGGTTAAAAAACCGGGCGGCTTTACACTGTCGTCATTAGCCAGCATTGGCAATGCCTTATATTTTTCTGGCGGACCAAATGCGAATGGTTCCTTGCGTAATGTGCAGTTGATCAGAAACAATAAGGTTTATAAAACGGTAGACTTTTATCCTTACCTGCAAAAAGGGTTGCTGGAAGGTAACGTGCGTTTAGAAGACCAGGATATTATACGGGTACCCGTATACACTAAACGCGTAAGCATTAGCGGACAGGTTAAACGCCCCGCCATATTTGAGTTGAAAGACAGCGAAACGTTGGCTGACCTGATCGGCTACGCCGGGGGCTTTACCGATGTTGCCTACAAAGGCATTGCCAAAATAGACCAGATCAACGAACTGCAACGCGAAGTTAAAGATGTACCGGCCAACCTGTTTGGCAACTATGTACCCCGCAATGGCGATGCCGTAGTTATTGGCTCGGTAACCAACCGTTACACCAACAAGATCATATTAGACGGTTCAGTATACCAGCCGGGCGTTTACGAGTTGACCGCTGGTTTATCGTTAAGCCAGTTGCTGAAAAACGCACAGGGCCTAAAACCCGAAGCTTATTTGGAGCGCGGCGTCATCAGCCGTACGCTGCCTAACCTGGAGAAAACCTCCTTGACATTTGTGCCATCAGAAATTGTTAGTGGCCGAACCGATATTCCGCTGATGCGAGATGACTCGGTTACCATATTTACCCGCGAAGCATTTATACCTAACCAAAAGGTAACTGTTCAGGGTTATGTGCGCAGGCCCAGCATTATACCTTTCCGCAAGGGCCTTAAACTGGCAGACGTTATTGCTACAGCCGGCGGTTTTAACGATGAGGCAGCCGATCATCACGTAGAAGTATCGCGCATTATCAAAAATGAATCAGACAGCGTAGCTACACAACTGGTTACCACCTTTGTAGTTGACATGACCAAAACCAACGCAGCCGATGTGGAGCTTGAGCCTATGGATATTGTTAACGTACCTCGCCTGGTTAACTACCGCGGGCTGGGCAATGTAAGTGTTAAAGGCGAAGTGGTTTTCCCTGGAGATTATGCCGTACAGAAACGCGACGAAACAGCTTCTGAGTTTTTGAGCAGAGCCGGTGGTTTAACCCCTTACGGTTCATTAGAGAATGTGCAGGTTTACAGGCAAGGCGTACGCGTTAATGTCGACCTAACCAAACAAGCCAACAACACGGCGATTAACAAAAACGCCATTTTATTACCGGGCGATAGTATTTACGTGCCTCGTGTAATATCGTATGTCGAGGTATCGGGCGCGGTTAACAACCCGCAGTATATAAGCTATAAAGGCCGTAACTTTAAATATTATATAAACGCGGCAGGTGGTACTAAAGAAAATGCCCGTATAAATGGAGCTTACATTCAATATCCTGATGGTTTGAACCAGCCGGTTAAACATGTGTTGTTCTTTAAAAGCTACCCTAGCGTTAAACCGGGCAGCAAGATCATTGTTCCCGAAAAATCCCCCGAATCAAGGTTTAAATTGGGCTTTGCAGACATAAGCGGTATTGCAACCGCATTAACTGCATTGGTAAGTGTTGTAATTGTTTTAGCCAGGAAATAAAATGAGCCAGGAAAATTTACCTTAT
Organism: Mucilaginibacter sp. A3364; assembly: GCF_059690715.1. Classification (NCBI taxonomy): domain Bacteria; kingdom Pseudomonadati; phylum Bacteroidota; class Sphingobacteriia; order Sphingobacteriales; family Sphingobacteriaceae; genus Mucilaginibacter; species Mucilaginibacter sp. A3364. The sequence continues at coordinate 568,222 of NZ_JCAWED010000001.1, read as the reverse complement.
CCCTTCGAACAAGAATTTTCTTTTAAAAAGCTGGTTAATGATCGCCTTGCAGATTTAAATTATGTATTGCGTTTTAAAAAGCAATTGGCTATAGCTATAATTATCGGCGCTTTGATAGGCGCTTTTTTAGCATGGTATAAAAAACCAACTTACACCGCCCGCTTAACTTTTGTTGTCGACGATTCAAAATCAGCGAACGGTGCTGGTGGGCTATCAAGCCTTGCAGGGCAGTTTGGTGTAAACATTGGCGCTTTAAGTAATAGCAGTGGTGTATTAGCAGGTGATAACGTGCAGGAACTGGTAAAAAGCCGCAAACTGATAAAAGCTACCCTGCTAACTGCTTATGATAGCACCCAAACTTTAGCTGATAAATATGCAGAGGTTACCAAACTGAGCAAAAAATGGTTAAAGTATAGCCCAGATGGCAAAGTGATACGTTTCCCTCTTAATGGCTTGAAAACTAGCCGTCTGCAGGACAGCTTGATTCACGAAATGATCATCGAGGTGCTTGATGGGGATTTTGGCATTGCCAAGGCTGATAAAAAACTCGACTTTTTTGAAATGAACACCACTATGAAAGATGAAAAGCTTTCGCTGCTGTTTTGTGAGCGAATGATCAAACAGTCGACCGATTTTTATATCACTACAAAAACGAAAAAGTTAAGAAACAATGTTGAGCGCCTGCAACACCGGGCCGATAGTATAGCAACTCTGTTAAACCGTAAAACCTATTCGGCATCATCAGCCAATCAAAACATTATTGATCTTAACCCCGCTTACACATCGGCTAACGCCAATATCGAGGTAAAAGAGCGTGACAAAGTATTACTAAGCAGCATATTTTCTGAAACAGTTAAAAACCTGGAAGCCAGCAAAACCATCCTGGCACAGGAGACCCCAACTGTACAAATTGTTGATGAGCCTGAATTGCCTTTAAAAAAGAACACTTTAAAGTATTACTTCGCTATCCCCGGAGGTATTATTGTAATGTTATTATTCGCTGCTTTCTATCTGCTGATGACGCGCAAACCCGAGACTGCTAAAATCTAAACGATACCCCTAACTCGCCATGGAAATTGTAGGTGGTGTTGTTAGGTATATAATAGTTGCCAGCCGTGTAGTCTTTCAATATCCACTGGTAGTTTAACGATTTGATGTGCTGTAACTTGGCGTTGAAAAGTAGGTTTTTGTAGTTCCACTCGCCATGCAGGCCAAGCGCAATGTCAACCCACTTACGGCTATTGCCGTCAATATCAGGGAAAGCAAATCTTGAAAAATCAACATTGTGCTCATATCGTTCAAAGCTAAAGCCCAATTTTTTAAGGCCGGATATCCAGCTGATATTAAAATTCTGCAAGTTACCGCCTGGGCCTGTACCGGCACCTAATACCTGTCCCTGGTTTGTCTGGCCGTCAAAAACACCATTATGTATGTACCAGGATGCCGCTTCACGTGTTAGCCTATCCGGCGATTGTGCGAGCTGGGTGATCTCGACACCTAACAACAAATGCTCATTGTTGCGTGATCTTAAAGGCAGCATTTTACGCATACCAAAAATATAAGCACGCGAATGATCCGGCGAACCTATAAAGTCACGCAAGTTATAGGAGTTATCATTTAAGCCATATTCAAAATATACCTCGGCCTGTGCTTTGTTAAACAGCCAACGCGAGTAAAACGATGTGTACTGATCCCTGTCAAAGGGATCACCATTCATGCCTACAGTTTGTTTAGAATAGGGAACAAAAAACGGCACATAACCACTAAAGCCTTTCACCGCATAATGATACGCGTTAAATGTTCGGGTTAAACCCAAGGTTAATCCCGGTATCCATTTAGGATGATAGTTTATATTGATACCTGTAAAATAGCGCCAGTCGCCGGGCTTTTGCCTATATAAATTTGTACCAGTTGACGTTTCGGTAGTTAGTAAAGGCGAAAACCCCGATGATATCAATCTGCCACCAATAACCTGTCCTTCAAACTGGCCTAAAATTGTTTTTATCGGCCTAACAGTATGCAAACTAACGTGCTTAAAGCCTGGTGCATTATTACTCAAAATTAATGAATTGTGTATGCCGGGGCCCCACCAAACATTTTCATTAGACAAAGATGCGCCAATAGCACCAAAAGTTAAATTAATGCTGGTTTGCCCTAAAAACACTTGGCTGTAAGTGCCATTTCCAAAACGCTCGGGCCAGTCTATCATATTGCCTAGATAATCGGCGTACGAAACCAGGTCCTCATCGTTATGGCCGGATGCGTAGCCGTTAAAATTTCCGTTATTGGCATACACATACTCGGGCCTGAACTGTATGGATAAAGGTCCCCATTTAAAATAAAAACCCGCGCTAACCATAGTTTGATAACCTTTAGCAGGTATCATCGGGCCATCATTCCACCCGTAAGGATGGTTTGAATTAAACTGCTGCTGTATAGTAACCGGCAATACCTGGAATAAACCCTTACCGTTTGCAAACCGGGTTGGCCTGGCGCTTATCCAGCCGTCGTTTTTTAGTGTACTATCGGGATCAAATATATTATCGCGCTTTAAAGCTTCATTAAATAAAGGCCTGCTGGTAAATGATATTGTTGAATCAACTTTTCCCAACAACTGCATCCGTCGGTAGTAGTCATCCAAAACCGGGGTACCTACTGGTACAGCTTGTGCATTAGCTTTAGTGTAGCCTAAAACACATGAAAGAGCACTTACTATAAAAACAAAATATGATCTTCTCATTAGCTCAGTCATTAAAATCTGTAAGTAACACCGGTTTGTATTTGCAGGTTAAAAGCGTTTGCGCCATTCACCCAGTAATAATCGCCCGGGTTTTGCCTTAAATACCATTGGTAGTTTATAGAATGCACGGCTTGCACCTTCGCGTTAAAAATAAAGTTTTTGTAGTCCCATTCACCGCTAAAGGCCGCGCTTAGGTCAACCCAGTGACGGCGCGGATCGTTACTGTCATAATAGCTATAAAAATACAGGTCGTTATTATGCACATAACGCTCTAGCTGCAGGCCCAACCTTTTCAAACCCTTAACCCAACTTACCTCTACCGACTGCAGGTTGGCCCCCGGGCCAATTCCGGCCCCTAATACCTCGCCCTGGTGTGTGTAGCCCTGGCGTATGCCTTTGCTAACATACCATTGCTCGCCACGCATTATTTTTTCGGCCGATGTTTGCTGCATTTGCGTAACCTCCACCCCTATCAATATATTTTCATTGCTACCTTTTTTAAACGGCAATAGCTTGCGCAATCCAAAGGTATAGGCTCGCGAATCGTCCGGCGATAAGATAGCCTGTGTAAAAGTACCTTCATAGTTGTAATGCCCGAATTCAAAATAAATTTCGGCTTTCTCCTCCGGCCATAACCAACGCATAAACATTGAGTTTAAATGATCTCGCGTGTTGATAGTATTGTCGGGCGCTGTTACCGATTTTATGGGCGAAAAGAAAGGAAGGTAATCTTTTATACCATTTAGATCTTTACCATAAGCTTGCTTTGTTTGTGCCATACCTAAAAACAAGCCGGGTACCCACTTAGGGTGCCAGGTTAATACCATGCCGGTAAGGTATCGCCAGTTATCGGGCTTAGGTACATATAGGCTGGTGCCAAAATAATCCCTATCAGGCACAAGCGGCGAAAAACCCGAATTGGTAAGCCTGCCCCCTATTATTTGCCCCTCAAATGATCCTATAGGCGTTTTAAGCGGGCGTAAAGTATTTAAACTGAAATGAGCAAAACCAGGCGCGTTATTACTCATTAATAATGAGTTGCGCATACCCGGCCCCCACCACAGGTTTTCGGTAGAAACACCTGCTGATAGCCCTTTGTAATTTAAGCGTACGCTGCTTTGCCCCCAATGCGCTCTGAGATATGCTTTGGTGCCAAAACGTACCGGCAGGTCAATGTTATTGTAGGTATCGTAATAGCGCGCTACTATTACGTCATAATGCCTGCTATCAAAAGTCTCAAACCCGGTGTTACCTGCATTTACAAACTCAGGCATCAACTGTATAGATAATATACCATATTGTGCAGTAAAGCCAAGCCTGGCTACTGCCTGCAGGCCTTTCGCGGGTATCATGGCACCGTCATTCCAGCCATACGGGTGGTGGCTGTTAACCTGTAGTTGTAAACTTAAGGGCAGGGCGCTTACTATCAATTTGCCATTGCTGCTATGCCATATATTTTCGGCATTAACGTTGTCGTATTTGGTGCTATCCAGGTAAAAAGCACTTTGCCCCGGGTTAATGCGGCCAGGCGTGATGGGGCGTACCGTGAAAGAAACATTGCTATCCGCGGCGCCACTCAATTGTAAGCGCCGGTAATAATCCTCCAAAGCGGCTGTGCCTACAGGTAGTGTTTGAGCCCGGCTATCAAATACAGCAACAACTGTTAATAAACTTATTGTTATGATCTTCAGGACTCTCATAAAGCAACTGCTTTGATAATGATGTTATCAACCGACCAGCTTTTATCGCATTTTGGATCGGTATGATTGGTTTGATTTAATTGGTCAAGGCACTGCAAAAGCAATGTTGCATCTGCATGTTTAATGGTTTTGGTTATCTGGTATTGCGTTGTACCACCCACAACATTCGCCTGACTGCACACTCCCGGCAAATCAACCCTGAATGCACCGGCGCGCGGGTTATTGTTACTATTTGGATAATTAGCAGGGTAAGATTGGGGTGGACAAATGTTGCCCGGCACGCAGGCCAAATTTGAAAACGTGGTGTTTATATAAGGCGCATTATCGACCAACAATTGCCAAATATCGGGACCATCAGGCTGCAATTGTCCACGCCAGTTATCATGAATATACAGGTCAAAACTAACGGTAAGCAAACTGTGCTTGGGCAGATTGTTAAGCTTTAAAATAAAGCCACCATTATTATACGGCCCTAGTACAGCCGAGCCATTATAGACATTAATAACGCCGTTGCTGATATTTGTTAGATTGGCATTTTCAAAATCATTGCTATAAACAGATGCTTCGCTTGGTACCTGATCTTTACAAGCTGTAAGTATTATGCAAATAGCTGTAAGTAATCGTAATATGTTTTTCATTCAGATAAATCATTTTGCAGGTAGATGATCCGCTCAAAAATAGGCAACATATTACATATAATAGCTTTTAAAGCTATTATTGTTGAGTTGTTTGCCTGTTAAAAAGACTTTTGGGACCCTCCATGGCAAGCCTTACAACAATATATATAAACACCCCTGCCACTAACACCATTATGCTGCTTAGGGTTGATGCAGGTAGCACCACTATTAACAACACATTGATAGCAATTTGTAAAACCGCATAAAGCGAGGCTACAAAAAGGTGCGATAGCCCCCGCTCGTTTACCAGGTATTGATAAAAATGACTGCGGTGCGCTTCTAATACTTTCTCTTTACGGTACATTCTTAACATCAGCGTAATTGCCGTGTCAAGCCCGTACATCAGCAGCAAAAGTATGTAGCCTATATTGTTGGTTTTTATAATGAGTTGTAACAGGAAAAACAAAATAATAAAGGCTATGCTTACGCTACCAACATCGCCGGCAAAGCATTTTGCTTTGGTACGAAAATTAAAGAAGTTAAAAACAACCAATGCCATAATAGGAAATACCAGGTAATTCTCTACAGTAAAAACAACCACATTGCGGTTTATATAAAACAAGGTAAACAGGGTTACCAAACCGTAGCTACCTGTAATACCGTTTATGCCATCCATAAAGTTAATGGCATTAATGGAGCCGATAACGAAAAACAATCCCAGCAATATCAACAGTACCGGCTGCGAGTACATGCCTAATTGATAAAACAGTAAGGCGACTGCAATTAAGTGTATGGTGATGCGCAATTGGCTGCTAACTGGCTTAATATCATCAACAAAACTAATGAAGCTAATTAATAACAGGCCTATTATAAAATAACTATATTCAAGCCCCAGGTAAAAACCGCCCAACAATAAAGAAATAGCGAAAATAATACCACCGCCCCTGATAGTTACCCTGGTATGTGAGCTGCGATGATTTGGCTTATCAATAATATTGAACTTGTCCGCTATTTTAAAATATACCAGTTCCAATACAAAAAGTATACTGCTAAAAATCAGGACGAGGAGAAAACTCATAGAAATTTTGATGAAATTGCTGCGAATTTAACGTTTATTAAATGAATTAGCGGTAATTTCTAATCCTTTAACCGTTGATAGCGGCAGTTGTGAGTGGAAGGCGCTTTTTATCTTGTGGTTACTTACCACATAGTTTTCGGTAAGTTTGGTTAAACGCTCGGTGCTAAGCGGCAAATGCAACACATCGCCCAAACGTGCTAGTAGCTTTATAAATACGGGAGATATTTGCCATAGCTTGGGCTTAACATCTAATGAAGACGCCAAAATAGATACTACTTCGGTTGTGGACAGGGCGTCATCATCGGCAACGTTATATACACCTGCCGGGATGTCGCTACGCTGCAGTAGCTGCCCGATAACAAAGCACAAATTTTGGACGCTTAAAAATGAGCGTTTATTGTTAAATGCCGCCAACGGGTATGGAATGCCTTTTTTTACAAACTGGAACAACAGGTTTAAGTTACCCTTATTACCCGGCCCATGTATCATGCAGGGCCTAAGTATATAGTATTTTTTGCCTGCCGGCAGATGTTGAGCTTGTATATACTGCTCGGCCATTAGCTTTGACTTACCATAATGCGTTTGCGGATTGGGCGTAACATCTTCGGTCAATTCGCTATCGGCAACCGTATCTGCGGCAGCCTTTACCGAACTAACGAAAATAAAGGTATTGGCATCCGATCGCAGAAAGGCATCATAGAGCTTACGTGTAAGTTCGAAATTAACCTGGTAATACTCGTCAGGCTCTGAAGTTTTTTTCAGATCATGCGCCTTACCGGCCAAATGGATGACAGCAGCGGCATTTGCCAATTTATCCGGGCTTGGCGATTGCAGTGCAGCGCGATCAAGTGGGACACAGTTAAATTCATTACTTAGATAGGGCAATAAGTTTTTACCAACAAAGCCTGTTGAACCGGTTATTAAAATGCTCATTTATTAAAATTGGGCAAGCGTTTCTTTATTTATTCTACCACGATCTTTATCAATAAACCATCCCCATTTATTGAAATAAACAATGGCCGACCTAATAAAGGTTTTAAACAGCTTAAAGTTTTTATTAGCCCCACTTTCGTACTCATGATAAACAGAAACTTTAGGAAAATAAACCGTGTCGTACTTCGCAGCGATCCTTCTTGAAAGGTCCCAGTCTTCAAAATACATAAAAAAACTATCGTCGTAAGCCCCTAATTCTTTTATTGCTTTTAAATTTAGTAGGGTAAAACACCCGGATAAAATAGGCGCTTTATAAATTACGTTTTGAGGGACAAATCGCAATTCGTAGTTATCCATAAATTTCTGGGGCCTCTTTAACTTTCTTAACAACACGCTAAGGGGGCTGGGCAACAACTTTGGTAAATTTTGCTTGGTGCCGTCTATGTTAAGTATTTCGGGCATAAGCATGCCAATACCGGGATTGCTAAGCATGTAATCAACCATCGGGCCTATAACATTCCCTTCAAAATGCACATCGGGGTTGATTATAAAGTGACATTTTGAACCTGCGGCTATCGCTTTACTTATCGCAATATTATGGGCAGCGCCAAAACCGGGATTTGAGGGATTGTGTATGTAAACAACCTTTTCATTGTTTACCACATCTTTCAAATCATCCTGTGGCGAGTTGTCTATCAAAAACAATACTACATCCTCTTCAGTTGATAAAAAACTTTTTATCGATTTTAATAAAACTTCCCTGTTGCTGTTATATAAAACTATGGAACCTGATATGTTCATTTACTTCAATAAAAAATTAAAAAGTTGGTCCCAGCTATTTGTTGTAGGTTGCTGTATAGGCAGCGCTTCATGTGCAACGAACTCCGGGTTACCCTTTATAATGCTTAACATCCTTTCGGCCAGCTGCCCGGCATTTGCCGGATCAAAAAACAAAGCTTTTTCATAGTTGCCTAAAGTTTCATGCGCGTATTCAAGATCGGCCAGAATAATAGCCTTTTCATACGTTTTAAACTCAGTTATAGGCAAGCCCCATGTTTCTAATACCGACGGAAAGATAAGGCCATCCGCCTGTTCGTACAGCGAAAACACCTGATCGCGCGTTAGCAAACCAACAAAATCTATCTGCGAAACTTCGTTATACTTATTATAGATCTTTGCAGCATAACCGTTTTCATTCCCGCTAATTGTTACTACAATTTTAAACTGCTTTTCGCCGCCGGCTACCAGTAATTTAGCTGCTTCACAAATTACTTCGATATTTTTAAATGGCCGGGGCAGCGTTGGGTAGCAAAAAGTAACGCAATTTTTTTGTGTAATAACACCAGGCTGGGCTTTTGTTTTAATTATCTGAATATTTGGTGTTGCTACTATAATTTTGCTTTTGGGTATTTTAAACATCCGCGAAAACGCGTTTCGTAACCAACTTTGTTGAACAATAACGTAATCGTTTTTATGAATGTTGATCCGGTATAAAAACTTATAAAATAACTTAAAAAAAAATACGGGAGCCTGGTAAACAAGGTCGCTAAACACAAAGCGCTTGAATGGTGCCGGGTTATGGCAATAAACAACACGTTTTGTTGCTACTATATTTGAAGACATATCATTTACAGAAAACCATAAATAAGGGTCAAGCTGCTTTGATAGCTTTTTGTAATCCCAATACTCATAATACAAGCGATGGAAATAGCTTTCCCTCATCTTCCTGATCTCTATAAATTCAATGTTTTTATAACTTTTGAAATTCTCCAGATCATTAACCAGGGCAATTACGTTAAAGTTAGCTGACAGCACCTCGTCGGCATACGATAAGCAATCTTTCATAATAGAAAGCGTACCACCGCTAAACAGGTTTGCCCCGCTAATTACTATATTCTTCTTCATTAACTCCTTAACCCCTGCTGAATATTTTTTTACTGATTTGGATAACCGGTTTCTCAATTAACACGTGTAACAGCCACGATAATACTACAGAAACACCCACTGTAATTATTAAGGTTATAAACCGGGTTGAAAAATCATCGGTAATATTATTTTGCCTTAAAACATTAAACAGTAGTGGAGATATGATGAGTATAATAATGAAGTGCGATAGGTATAAACAATAAGAAATTTCGCCCAGAAAGACCATTGCCCTAAACTCCAAAAACCGTTGCAGCCGTGCAGAACATAGAAAAATTACCAATAAAAGCCCCACAGATATTTTGAGTAACATACCCGATATGCTTTCGGGAGTTACCACGATGTATTGGTTGGCAAACAAAACTATGGCCAGTAAAAATAAAAGGGATCTTAAAACCATATTCATCTTGCCATACCAGCTTCTCAGCAGATCAAGATTAGCAGCAACCAGTACGCCTAGCGTAAACTCCAGCACCCATTCTAAGACATGAAGCCTTAACAATATCAACACAAATGCAATTAACCAATATTGATTTCGCTTGGCAATTGCAATGAAGAAAGGTATCATCAACGAAATGATCAGTTCTATTGTTAAGGTCCAGTCCTGGTTGATCAATCTGAGTTCAGGCTCCTGCGGCAGCCTCACAACCAGTATTGATTGCTTTATAAGCGACATAACAGAACATTTGCCCTGCCAAAATAATTTGATCCACTCTGTTGCTTCGGGTAATACTTGTATAGTGTTGTAAGCAAATATGTAATTAATGCAAACCCAACTAATTAAAAGTGTCACTAAAAAAACCGGGTAAATGCGCAATATCCTTTTAAGTATAAAATCCCTGTACTTTAAACTTTCATATTTAGCTGTATGCTTAAAATAGGTAAACGATAGCACAAAGCCACTTAATACAAAAAAGTAGGAAACCGCGCCTTTTCCATTCCAAATGGCATGAAAAATTGTTTGATCTAAAAAAGCGATTCCTTTCGGCAAATCGAAAGCGCCTACAAAATGAGAAAATACTACTATCAGTGCAGCAATGCCTCTTGTACTATCTAAATAGTGTAATCTGTTAGCAATCATATTTTAATTTATTTGATATCACAGCTTTATATTTATAGGTAAAGTAATAGCTAAAAACAAAAAAGTACATCTCTGGCGAGAAGTAATGGCCTTCTCTAAACAGCTTGCAAAAAAAATAAGTCAATATGGCCCGTGATATAAAAACAAAGTGTTGCTTCGGACTTGCTTTAATATAATTCTTTTTAATAAACCAAAATACACCAATAATCCCAATTAATCCCAAATCTGATAAGACTCTTAAAAAAAGAGAGTTAGCATCTTTTGAATTTAAATTCATATCGCTTTCAAATTCCTCAACCCCCGGGATAGATGCCAGATATTTATCATGCGATAATACGTGAGAACCCAATCCGGAGCCCAGCAGTGGATTATGACTTAAACTTTGATAGGTTACAAATAAGTTGGACACAAACGAATAAGTGCTTAAATTAACTCCGCTTAGATCGGCTTTGGTTAACGCCTTAGCCGTATCGTCCACACGCAGTTTAAAGTTAGGATAAACCTTATAAAGCCCCACCAGTAAAATTATTACCATAAAAAGCGGGAAGATAAGCCTGGTTACCTTAATTCTTTCGGGCATTAATAAGACGGCTACACCTACCCCCATTAAGCCTAAGCTGGAGCCACTTAATAGCAGAGTTAATAAAATAGTATAGCTTACATAGCGCTTAAACATTGAGTTTTTAAAGCTATAGTAAAACGCCGGCAACATAATGGTTGAGTAATGCGCCGGCTCGTTTAATATACTATGAAACCCTTGAGGCTTCCCTATTAAAATATATGTAGCAAACGGAATAAAACCTATTACGGCAATGTAAAAGGCTAAATAAGTATAGTCTCTAAAAATATCGTCGATCTTGTAAGCAAACAACGAAAAGAAGTTATAGAAATAAAGCGAGACAAAGAAAATTCCGGAGAGTTGGGCCAGTAAATTAGTCACCTGGTTACTGCCCAGTACAATGCTTATAATGCCCGCTACTACCAGGTAACAATATATAAGCAAAAGATTGGTTGATATCTTTATTCTGTTAACAATAAGTAACATAAAAAAGTTTATGCCAATTATTGCGTAAAACAGTTTCAGGTCTATAATAAACCTGGTTAAAAACGCCTCGGTGAAAATTGCGATTAAAGTGCTGTAGTATAAATACCTATTAACTTTCATACACAATTTTTCTAATATAAAATTTTGCGTACGCTATACAATAGTCAACCAAAGCTTTTGTTAAAGAGATATTTGCAGAATGAGTTTTAGCGATGAAAGCTTCCTTTAATGAGAGAACCTGGGTACTGGCACCGCCTATTTGCATACTTGCCATTGCCGAATCAATAAAAGCGGTATTCAATGTGTCTTTAAATCTCAGCAAAAAATCATAGTCGCCGGTCATTTTAAACCTGGTATCATACAAGCCGGCATTTGTATACAAATTTTTATGATGAAAAGACCCGACATGGGCTACACACATATACGTTTTAAATTGAGCCCAGTTCCAGGGCTTTCCAATAGTTCTTACAGTTGTACCGGTTTCATTGATCAAATTCACCTTTGACGATATGTAATCCAATTCATGATCAAAGCTGCGTATTTTTTGATAATATGACGCTAGCGCACCCGGATTATAATAATCATCAGATCCTAAAAATGCCACCCATTGCCCTTTTGCATTGACAACCCCTTTGTTCCAGGCATCATAAATTCCTTTATCGGGTTCTGAAACAATGTACCCAAAGTTGTTCTGGTCGTATGATTGTACAATACCTAGGGTACCATCACTGCTGCCCCCATCAATAATAACAATCTCAAAATCTCTAAAATCCTGACCTACAATACTATCTATAGCCCTTTTTAAGGTCTTTTCAGAATTATAAGTAGCTATTATTATTGAGCAAAAAGGCATCAGGCATTTACTTTGGTTATAAATTTGTGAAAATTATTTTCAAAATATGTCGAAGTAAATTTGGGTTGTTCAAGTAACATATTTTCGCGCCTGGTTTTCACTTCCAGGTCGTTCAAATTTACAGCTTTATCAGCAGCCAGTTTAACCTCTTCAACAGTTGCTGATCTGATTTCGATTCCATACCTATCGATATTGTCAAAACCGTTTTGACGTGTTATAACCGGTATCAGGCCATTTGACAGCATGGTTAATACCGAGCCCGATTGGCCTTCGGAAACCGAAGGCAGGATACCAAAAGAACAATCCTGGGTTATTGTCATAAAATCTTTCGATGTTTGATCAATATATCCTACCAGTATAATGTTCTTGTTTTCTTCAAGCTCTGTTTTGTAGTGCTTCAAAAAGCTATACTCATCGTACGGGCCGCATATGTATACCTTTTCGCTTCTGTTTTTAAAAGCCTCTATAACCAGGTCCAACCCACGGCGCAATTGCCCGGTACTTGATAGATACAGGAAGTTGTTTTTGCGGGCATGCTGTGTTTTAAAGGTGATGTTGGTTACGTTGTTGTAAAAGAAAACCCTTTCCCTGTCAATAGCCGGCCAACTTTCGCGTGTCGCGTCGCTGCCTATCATAAATACATAATCGGCCACAGCAAAGTTATTATTCACCCAGTCCATGTTTGTAAATGGTACATGAAAGCTATCGGTAGTATTTTTTCTTTTTTGCAGGTCTTTTTCGCGTTCGGCCAGCGCGTTGTTATCATACAAAGGGCTGCAACCCGTGGTCAACAATATTTTCTTACAGTCGGCATTTATTTTTTTTGCGATAGTGTGAAAGGTTTTATTGTGGCCAATAAAAATATCGTAGTGCCGGGTATAGTCAATGTTCAGGTCCAGGTAATCATAAAGTTGTATCCGGTATCCAAGCTTCTTCAGAATCTTGCACATCAAATAAACTTTTAAGTACCTGTTATGAGATACGTTAAAGAAAAACTTAAAATCAAACGGAGCCGTAGGGATTAAAACATAACTGATGAGAGCCGTTTTTTTTCCTGAAGGATTGATTGTAATTTTTTTTACAACAGATAAAATTTTGTGTATTACTTTAGTTGCTATCATCCTTCAAAAAATCAATAAATTGTTTGGCATAGGTGGCTGCGTTACTTAACAAAGTTCTGTTTTCAAAATCCCGTTTCTTTAAATTACTTAAAACGGCTGTTAAGCTGGCAACATCTCTTGGTGCGTAGCAGCATATATCGTTTTTAAACTGCTCGTACTCGTTAAGCGTATTTTCATAATAGGTTGCATCGCCGGGTAAAATAACTCCCAGACCCGAAAACAACGCCTCAAAAGTTGTACGCCCGATGCAAGGGTAGGCCTCACCTCTTATCACATAATCCGCCACCGCATAAATACTTTCCACATCGGCAATTTCATCTAAAAATATGATGTTTTTATCAGCCCGGCTTTTCACATTATTTACATAGCTACTTTCGCCGGTACCAACAATTACCAGTACCAGGTTTTCAATTTTATTGCCTGCAATGGCGTCGATAATAAAATCAGTACCTTTTTCGGCATGAATTTTACCTATTAACGCAACGCATATTTTATTGTTAACTGCGTTTTTCAGCGTTACGCTTGTTTCGTTGTTGCGCGCTTGTTTTACCCCCAGCATTGAAAACGGATTATTAAGGACCAGGTATTGCTTTGGCAACTTATAGGTTAAAAATGCCGCATATGTTGCCTGGTCAATAAAGATCATTTTTTTGAGCTTATCTAACCGGGGCTGGATAAAATCTACATCATTAACGTTGTCCAGTATTTCCCGGACGTGTAAAACAGAATTAATGTTGTTCTCGGCAACATCAATAAGCGTTAAGGAGTTTAAGTGAACTGCATCAAATTTCTTCTCTGAAAGAAACCTGCGAAGTTTATGACTGGTTAGCTTCCACCTGTAGTTATACCAATGTTGAAATATCGAATTTCCTTTGCCCTTGTAGTTATTATAAAAGGGTAAATTAAACTCGTAGATAAACTTTTCCGAAACGCCAAACCAGTCGCTTAAATGCGCAAAATTGTTTTTGCCCTTTATTCTGCGCGGAACAATTACATGTATCTCCACATCCGGATGTTGCTCTCGTAAAGCTTCCAGCAATGTTTTTAAACTTCGCGAAGCTCCATAGTAACTTATGTCATTGGTTACGAAAGCGATCTTCATCTGAAAAAACTCATAATTTTATGGTGAAGCCCATCATATGACGGATAATCATAGTGCGACTTGGGTTTGCTGTTCATTATCGCATCAAACTCTTTACGCGTTAAGCCAAATTTTTTGCAGATATATTCGATATCTTCTTCTAAAGATACTTTATCATACAATGGCTTTTTGATACTCTCCAGTGCCTCTTCCCTGGTTAACTGGCCCGATAAAATTAAACACGAATAAAAAGCGCGTCGTTTATCTATACCAAACTTGGTAGGTAAAATATAGGCCTGGTAAAATTTGGTGAAATTTGATTCGTAGTGCTTTCCGGCGTATTTAGTATATCCTATTTTATCAACCAAAAAGTCGGCGGCACTTTCTTTATCATAGTCAATATAATTAAGTAAAGAGATCGCTTTAATTTTAGCCAAAAAACCAAACTTCGAAAATCTACGGCTTCCTGATATGTATCTGTAGATAATAAACGGAATAAACTTAAACATCGGGAATGAGCTTATTTTCTTCCCGTTACCAAATTTTTTGTAGATGGCTTTAATGTTTAACGTATCGTACTTGATATTGTAAAGCCAGCTTTTAGGCATAATACCTTCCGACGTAACGTTGGTACCTACCAGGTAATATTTAATTTTAAACTTTTTAGCAAGCTTATTAATGATCACCCCTATCGCATTATCGGTAAGCATCTCAATATCAACTACCGATGCTTTTAAAAAAGCCAACTGCAACTCCTTAAATTCCTGCCAATTTATAACGTAGGTATACAGGTCGATATCCAGCTTTTTTACGATCTGTTCTATATTTTTCACCGCCAGTTCAGAGTTCCATCCGTTATCTAAATGCACGGCCAATGGTCGTAAGCCAAGGTCTTTAACCAGGTAAGCAACATATGAGCTATCAACACCACCACTTAGGCCTATGATACAATCATAAAGCTGATCTTTTCCCGCTTCTTTAATTTGCGATACTAACAGGTCTGTAGCCTCTTTTTGCTGGTGTTTAGGTATTAATAAATGCTTACATGCATCTTCATATAACTGTACGTGATTACAAACACCATCTTTATCAAAAACAATATCCGGATCACTGGTATCCATTATTGTCCTGGTACATATTTGATAGGGTCTTTCTACCTCGCTTTTATTCATACTTCATTTAATTCTGACTCGTCCGGATAAGTTATCAATACCGCTTTATGTCTCCCGTAAAAAACAAACATGCTTCCGGCAGCTGCAGCAGTACAACCGGTATTATCAATTAATGATTTGATATCATCAAGGTTTCGTGCCCCGCCGCAGCCTATAACAGGTATCTGCACCATATCTGCAATGCTTTTTAGCAACGGCAGGTCATATCCTGAATACATGCCGTCCCTATCAACTGAGTTTATCATTATTTCGCCTACGCCTAAAGCTTCAACTTCCCTTACATAATCAAGCACCTGGGTGTTAATTACCGACCGGGTTGTGTGCGAGTAAATGCCGCCATGCGATACATCAACCGATGCGACAATTGTGCTGGTACCAAAAAGGTTTGTTGCCTCTTTAATAAAGGCTTTATTACTTAACGATGTATTTATAATAATTTTCTCTACGCCTATCCTTAATAACTTCCTGATCTGATCTATTGTTTTTATACCGCCGCCATAACCAAATGGCATAAATGCTTCAGATGCGATATCAGAAATTAGTTCGTAATTGGGCTCAACATTGTGTTTTGAGGCCATTATATCCAGAAATATTAACTCGTCAACCTCTTTTAAATTAAAAATTTTGACGGCGTTAATAGGGTCTCCTATGTAGGTTGGATTTTTGAATTGCTTTGTTTTAACAAGCCCTAAATCCTGTAAGAGTAATACAGGTATTATTCTATTTTTCAGCATTGATATTCACAAAATTTCGCAGCACTTCCATTCCAAATTTATGACTTTTTTCGGGGTGAAACTGCATACCCATTATATTATCTTTTTTAAACGCCGAAACAAAATCCGGCCCATAGCTGCTGTATGCGGCTACATAATCTTTGTTGTTAACAACAACGTAATATGAGTGAACAAAGTAAAACCTGATTTCGCCAAAATCTGATCTGAATATATTGTTTTGAGCTACCGCAGTTGGCTTAATTACATTCCAGCCCATATGCGGAATCCGCAATTTTACCTCATTGTAATTAACAGGAAACTTTTTGGCCGATCCTTCTATCCAACCCAATCCCGGTAAATTTCCTTCCTCGCTACCTTCTGTCATCAACTGCATGCCTAAACAAATGCCCAATACAGGTACTTTATCAACCAAAACTTTTTGGTTTAATACCGGCAATAAGTTTTTCTCTTTAAGATTAAGCATCCCGTCATCAAAAGCCCCAACGCCGGGCAATATCAGTTTTTCAGCCTCTTGTATCCTTACCGGATCATCGGTAATTTCTGACTGAACACCTATCTTTTTAAGCATATTTTTGATAGATCCTAAATTACCCAGCCCATAATCTATTATCGTTATCATGCTAAATGCTTGTTTTTGAATTTTGAAAAATTTGAATTTTTAATAAATCCATTGTACTTATGCTCGCTGGTATGTTTAACGCATTTTTCGGGGTCGAGGTTTTTGATCACCTTAGCCGGATTGCCGCCAATAACGCAATATCCCTGCGGGAATGACTTGGTAACAATGCTACCGGCCCCAACAATGGTATATTCGCCCAGCGTAACGTTCGGAAGTATTACAGAATGCATGCCTAACCAACAGTAAGCACCAATTTCAACTTTTGATGTGCTATCACCTATCCTATTATCGTAAATATCATGGTTTGAGCTGATAATGCCTACCCCCGGGCCAATTTGCGTATAATCGCCAATAAATACCTTTCCGTTGCCTTGTACGTAGCATCCTGGCATTAAGCCAGGCGATGTTTCTATACCTATTTCTATATTTCTGTAGGCTGCAACCTTGCTGGATGGGTGCACCGGCCAGTAAACACCACGGCCCAGCTTAAGAACTTTATAACGCAATATTTGCGATAATGATACCGGCGTTTGGGTTAAACGCGTTTCGTAAACCACCCTGGTTACCGGATTGGAGTTTAATACCATCCAATAAAGTTTCTTAATTATATTTTTAAGCATATCCCTTTGCGAATTGGTATGACTTGATTAGATACACTAAATAGACAAATGAAAAAACTGCTGCTATTAATGTTAAAAAATAGTTGATTGATAACTGGTAATAGGTAGCGTATAAAAACGAGGCACCTAAACATACTAATATGGCTATGTGCAGGTAAAAGTCTAACTTTTGTTTACCCGCTAATACAAAAGTATAGCTTAACGGGCTCGACAAAAATTTGATAAAGAACATGTAGATCAGTATCTGGGCATACTGGCCGGAAATTACCCATTCCTCGCCAAAAATAAACCCAAAGATACTACCGCCCCAAATTGCCACTACAGCTGCCGGCACAATGGCTATTACAAACAGCAGTAAAAATGTTTTACTGTATGATTTACGGCAATTATTATGTTCTTTAAACTCCCTTGTCGAACTTTCCTTAAACACATCTAATACCGCGCTGGAAACGATGGAAAGCGGGAGCTGAATAACCGTTAACAAAAAACCGTAATACCCCACGCTTGCCTTGCTAAAATAAGCCGACAGTATAAAAATTGGCGCCTGGCTTACCAAAGCATTAATCAGATCTGCCGGTAACGAGTACCGGGGAAATTTTGAATACTCTTTAGCAAGAGGCCAGATCATTTTAACTCGCCTGATATGGAATATCTTAGCAAACTTTAAGCTTTTGGCCTCTAATATTATTAAGCTATAAATAATAAACGCCGTTTGCCCGATAAATGCTGCAATTATCAACCCGTTTAAGCCCTTCCACAAAAAACCAATGGCCAAGGTGGTAAGTATTGTAATAATTGATTTTAAGAAGCGATTGGTAGACAGCTCCCTGAAAAAATTTAAATACAAAAACAAATAGGTTATTATTTGAAGTATCGATAGCTGCAAGGCAAAAACCGGAACTAAAAAAAATACGTTATCAAAACTAAAATGTAAAAATACGCTCGCAATTTTTGCGATCGCTGTTCCGCCCAGTATTAAAATACAGTTCGAAAAAATCAACAATGAGCATAAATGGAATAACCTTTTTACGTCAATTTGGTTTTTAGGTAACAGTAAAGCCAGTTCGTATTTACCCGAAAAAAATATTATACAAATATTAGCATAGCTTAATAATATTGAAAACTCACCAAATTGTGTAGGAGTATATAGCCTCGAGAAAACCGGCGAAGCTATTATCGGGAAAATTTGTGTGACAATACTAACTATGACAAGAGATAGACTTTTGTTATTTGCATTAAACTTTGATAACACACTCATTTATTATCTATTATTTTAATAGATATATTCTCTCAATAATATCCACAACTTTTAAACCTTCAAGGGCATTTGTTGATATTCTGTCTCTTCCTTTTAGTACATCAACCACGTTTTCGATAACATAATGGTGGTTAGCTGCCGAACCTTTGTAAGCACCGTAATCGTTACCGGGGTTTGTAGGGGCAAGTTCAGGCATGGTGTAATCTTTTATGTGGCAGTATTCAACCTCATTCATATACTGGCCACCAATTTTTACACTGCCATTTTCGGCAATAATGGTCATGGAGCTTTCCAGGTTTTGGTTCCAAATAGCTGTTGAGTAATTTAGCGACCCCATTCCTCCGTTTACAAAATCGAAGCTTACAAAACCACTGTCTTCAAAGTCGGTAAGGTCTTTATGGGTAAAATCGTTAAACTTGGCTTGTATGTTTTCAATATCGCCAAACAGCCAGTACATAATATCTATAAAGTGCGAAAATTGAGTGAAAAGCGTGCCGCCGTCCAGGTCTTTTTTTCCGTGCCAGCTTTCGGGCTTGTAATACCTGTTATCCCTGTTCCAATAGCAGTTTAACTGAACCATAAATACTTTGCCCAGCTTTCCTGATTCAATCAGTTCCTTGACCCAAACCGATGGAGGCGAATACCTGTTCTGCATTACAGCAAACAACTGTTTGTGTACGTGCAAAGCTTTAAATATTACTTTCTCTGCATCGTTTTTAGTTAAAGCCATCGGCTTTTCAACTACGATGTGCTTTTTTGCCTCCAGGCATTTTAAAGATTGCTCGGCATGGAAACCGTTTGGAGAAGCTATGCTTACCACATCAACCTCAATATCCGAAGCCAGGAAATCATCCACATTGCTAAAAAACGGCACATCATACTTATCAATGCCTAGCTTTGAGGGGTCCTGCACATCAATTAAAGCAACAAGCTCCGACTCTTCATTACGATCGATCATCTCGGCGTGGCGTTTACCGATATGACCACAACCTACTACTGCAAATTTTATTTTTTTATCTGTTGCCATTTTTTATTTCACTCTGGTTACAACACCATTTTCTAATTGATATTCCTGCGCGCTCTCTTCACATACAGCCAAGCCGTTAGCGTCAAATTTTAACCTGTGTCCATATTCGCCAACCCAGCCTAATTGCCTGGCGGGATTACCTACCATTAATGCGTATGGTGCTACGTTTTTTGTAACAACCGCACCTGCACCAATAAGTGCGTATTGGCCTATGTCATGTCCGCATACGATGGTTGCGTTGGCGCCAATAGACGCGCCTTTGCTTACATGTGTTTTTAAATACTGACCGCGCCTGTTAATAGCGCTTCGTGGGTTTGTTACGTTGGTAAACACCATTGACGGGCCTAAAAAAACGTCGTCGTCACAGGTAACCCCTTCATATATAGATACGTTGTTTTGTATTTTTACATTTTTGCCAAGTTTTACTCCTGGCGAGATCACTACGTTTTGACCTATATTACACTTGTCGCCAATTTCGCAATTTGACATGATGTGCGAAAAATGCCATATTTTAACCCCTTCGCCCACAATAGCGCCTTCATCTACTACAGCCGTTTCGTGAATGAAATACTTGTTTTCCATTATTTAAAAAAGTTAATAATATTCTCAATTATATATTCTTGTACCTCTTCTTTCATCTCTGTATGAATTGGCAACGATATCACTTCTTTACACAAACGCTCGGCAACCGGGAAATCACCGGCTTTATACCCATAGGTTAAGTAGGCATCCTGCAAATGTACAGGCACCGGGTAATATATCATCGTAGGTATACCTTTATCTTGCAGGTATTGCTTTAATGCATCACGTTTTCCGGCTTTAACGCGGCAGGTATATTGATTATATACGTGCGTTGAATAAGGCGCTTCAACCGGAAGTACCAGGTCTGTAATTGATGCTAAAGCCCCGGTGTATTTTTTAGCTACCTGTTGGCGCGCTTCGCTATAGTTATTTAAATACTTAATTTTTACATCTAAAACGGCCGCCTGAACGGTATCCAGCCTGGAGTTTACCCCAACAACTTCGTGGTAATATTTTTTACGTTGGCCGTGGTTAGCTATAATGTGTACCTTTTCTCCTAACTCCTTATTCTGTGTTAGCAAAGCGCCGCCATCACCAAAACAGCCTAAATTTTTTGACGGGAAAAAAGATGTTGTTCCTATATCTCCAACCGTACCGGCAAATGCTTTTGAACCGTCTTTAAAAATATACTGTGCTCCCATTGCCTGGGCGGTATCCTCAATAACTGCAAGCTTGTGCTTTTTCGCTATCTCTAGTATCGGCTCCATGTTTGAGCACTGGCCAAATAAATGCACCGGGATTATACCCACTGTTTTGTCAGAGATCAGCTCTTCTAACTGGGTATAGTCAAGTTCAAACGTATCCTCCCGTACGTCTATAAACCTAGGGATAAGGCCCAGCAGCGCAATAACTTCAACAGTTGCAATGTAAGTAAAGGCAGGCACTATAACTTCGTCTCCGGGCTTAAAACCCAGGCCCATCATGGCTATTTGTAAAGCGTCAGTACCATTGGCGCAGGTTATAGCCGCCTCAACATTATTAAAACTTCGTAAGCTTTCGGCAAATTTTTTAACCTGCGGGCCATTAATATAAGCAACGCCTTCTACCGCGTTTATTAAAGCCTCGTCAATTTCCGGTTTGATTTTCAGGTATTGACTTTTCAAGTCAACCATTTGTATGTTTTCCATTAGTACATGTGCATAAATTATGTCACAATCTGCATTGCTATTAGGTTTGTGCGCTTGTGTATCAAGCCAAAATGGCCTGTACCTATTGTTGTATATTATACATTTTGGCTTGATACCAGTTTTCTATATAATAACTGTACCATCAAGAAAATAATAGCCACAAATGCCAGCAACGCGCCACCTACTACCGTAGCAATAACCTTACTTACCCTAACTTTCTCCAACGGCAAAATCGGGGTATCGATAATTTGAACCAAAGGTGTTTCCTGCAACAACGACATCCTTGCTATTTCTAAATTGGTAACCAACTGGCTTAATATGGCCTGGTTTGCCTGCACATCAACCTGCCTGCGTTGCGACGGTACTTTTAGTATTTGTAAGGCCGGGTTGGGGTTGGGGTTAACGTCTATAGAAGAAGCTACACCTGTAAGCGCTGCATTTAACTCCCGCCTTACCGAATCGGTTTGATGTTGCAGCACGTTTACGCTATTTGTAGATTTTTTTGTTTTTGTTTCTATATAAAAATCAGACACCGTTTTGGTTAGCGCCTCTACAAATAACTTCGAAAAAAGCTCGTTTTCCGTGTTTACTTTGATTGTTATTATACTTAATTTTTGATCAACCTTATCAACTGATAAGCTACTTTTAGTTATGACCTTATAAAATATACCTAAAACACTATCCTGTTGTAAAGTAAATTTAGAACGATCGGCACCGGGCAAAAACTGTATATTTTTTAATGAGGGATTACTCTTCCACCCCTCACGAAAATCATTAAAATCGATGTAAAGAGACGCGAGGGTTTGTTGCTTGCCGTTTATGATTGCCGGCTTTAGCAATGCGCTTTCTACAATATAGCGCGATTTGATCAACTCAATTAAATTGCCGCCCGAAAAAGCCCCGCTACTTCCGCCGCCCAGGTCTATACCAAACTGACTGGCCAGGCCCATAGCCGAACTGATGCCACCGCCTTTACTATCTTCAACTGCAAAACTTAGTTCTGCATAGTATAATGTCTTTTTTTTTAAGGCGTAAACGAAGCCTAAACCCGAACCTATTATGCCGGCAATTAAAATAAATAGCCACTTAGATAACAGATAACTTTTTAGCTTTCGAATTTTCGAAATTATTTCATGTAATGAAATTTCGTCCGAAACAGGATCGGTGCGTTCGCTTGTAGCCTGCGCCATTGCTATTTATTTAAACTTAAAATCCCTAAAATTATAGCTCCCAATGATGCCAATCCGGTAGTATATCCCAGTATTAACTGGCCCGTATTACCATTGCTAGGGGCCTTTTTAGGAATATATATCTCACTGCCCGGCCTCACTTTAGGATAAATATTAAAAAACAAAAACTTACTTGTTCCCTTTACGGTACCATTAGGGTAAACTACATAGGCTCCGCGTTTTAAGGCACGGGCCGAGTATCCACCGGCATTTAACACATAACTTTTTAATGTTTTGCCGCCGATATAAATAACTGCGCTTGGATACAATACTTCGCCGTTAACCTTAACCAGTTGTTGTTGCTTAGGCACGCGGATAACATCGCCATTCTCTAAAATCAGATCATCATTATGACCAGGTTTTGATAATATTTTTTCAAGGTTAATACCTACATAGTTGTTGCGATATTGCTCCGCATCGGTATTTGCGTTAACAGAGTCGCGATCTTTAGCAGTGTATGTACGTTGAAATTGTTTTAATCGATCATTGCGTTCTTTGTTTAAAGCAACTGTGTCTATCTTGGCCTTATCTACGCCAAGTATAGCATCATTATCCCTGCGCAAACTGGCACCGTTAACATCCGCAGATTGCGTTAAGCCACCGGCACGCTGTATAACATCAGATATTTTTTCATTCTTTTTCTGGATGGTATAATATCCGGGGTAAATAACCTCACCTTCAACCTTAATAACCTTTTGTGTTTCGTAACCCGGCAGGCCGTATATGGATACAATATCAAACGGTTTTAATACAAAGCCCAGTCCATCTTCCTTTAAATCGGTTATATCAATATTAAATACCTGGGCTATAATGGTGTTCTTCACCTTAGGATCGCTGTCATAAACCCGTCTTGATACCTCTATTCGTTTGGTGCTGGCACCTTCTGTAAAACCGCCTGCATTAACAATAAGATCGGCAACTTTCATGCTATCCGCGTAAGCAAATGTACCCGGACTACGAACCTCACCTTTTATAACCACATTATAATTGTCTCTCAGGTCAAATATAGAGGTTATGGTAACGATGTCTTCCCGTTGCAAGGCTACATCAGCAGAAGGCTTGTTTAGTGCATCCTGTATATTAAATGATAGTTGTTGGGTGGTATTATCAGCATTTAGCCTGATAATGCTTCCTCTGCCTGTAAAAGCGTCTTCCTTTAAACCACCTGCGTTTTTTATCAGCTGTGATACGGTTAAACCTTTTTGTAGCTCAAAATCGCCGGGATGGAATACCGCGCCATTAATGGTAACACGATTTTCAAAACGATCCAGTATGCGGTTTACTACATACTTATCGCCGCGAAGCGGAGTGTAATTCTTAAAGTCTGATTCATACACATCGGTTAGCTTCAATTGCTGATCGCTAACCTGTATTACTTTGATGCGGGCGGTGTAAGCCTGATCAGTAAATCCGCCACCAAAGTTAATAATGTCTTGCAGCGTCTCGCCGGGTAATACCTCAAACAACGCCGGTATTTTCACCTCGCCGCGCATGTCAACCCTGATACGGTATGTTGGTATACGGATAATGTCCTGATCCTGCAGGGCGATATTATCTTTCTGATTGCCCTTTGTCAATATGTCGTACAAATCCAGGCGGCGCACAATACGGTTGTTGCGTATTACCTCGATAGTACGGAACGAGCCTATGTCATTAGGCCCACCGGCAGAGTACAATGCATTAAATACTGTTGAAAATGATGAAATAGTGTATGTGCCGGGTTTAACGGCCTCGCCCTGTATACTAACTTTTATACTGCGGATATTGCCTAAAGTAACATCAACAGAGGTACCGTTGCCAATGGCGTAACGGTTGGCGATCAATCTTCTTTTAATAGCCGCGGTGGCCTGTTCAATAGTACTGCCTGATACATGTAATATGCCAACACCCGGAATATTGATATTACCATCAGCCGATACGTCAAGCTTCCAGTTAGCTACCGAATTACCGTAAATGTTAACCAATATCTGATCATCCGGGCCCACGATATAATTTACAGGCGTTGCTACTTTTAAATTAGGTTCAAAGGTATTGGCGGTTGCGTTTCTGAACAGGCTTGCTCCAAATATGCGTGTTTGTACAGTACCAAACAAATCGGCGGAGGTTTGTGCAACGGCCTTGGTAGTATCTTGTCCGGCTGCGCGGCGCGGCTGAAAACCATCACCGGTACTATTATTTGATGCCGACTCCTTTTTGCGTAAGTCCGCTATTCGTACCTGTAAGCGCTGTGCCTGTAAAGCCGGCATTCCCTTAGCCTGCGCCATTTGCACTATCTGTGCATCTGTGTATCCTTGCGCTGCGCCCTGCTGCATCAGCTCGCGTATCTGGGCTTCAGACAACTCATCGGCATTTACAGTAGATAGGTTTTGTGGTACCGTTTGGGCCTGTGATGGTACAAATGCTACAAAGCATAACAGCACCAACACATATATTATTAGAAGTTTATGTTTATTCATACCTAGTATTATCGCAAATATAGCTATAAACGCGACAGGGTTGTAATATTATATTTTTACCAATATTGAATACGATAGACTGTGGCAAAGATATTATTTTTATGCAGACACATGATTAATTAATTTTCACCCTAATAACAAAACAAAGGCCTTTAACACGCGGTTAAAGGCCCTCATAATACATTATTATTTAAAAATTGTTTTAGCGCTCTACAGCTTTATGGCTTAAAAAGTCATCATAAGCCAGCTTAATACCTTCGGGCAGGTTTACGGTGTGTTTCCAACCCTGGCTGTGCAGTTTGCCAACGTCCATCAGTTTACGTGGTGTGCCATCGGGTTTGCTGGTATCAAAATCAATAGCCCCTTTAAAGCCTACTATATCTTTTACCAGCAAAGCCAGGTCTTTTATAGCCAGATCTTCGCCGGTACCAATGTTTACCAAACCTTCCTGGTCAAAGTTCTGCATTAAATAGTAGCAGGCTTCGGCAAGGTCATCAGCAAATAAAAACTCGCGCTTTGGCGAACCTGTACCCCATATGGTCACACTTTCGGCGCCTTGTTCTTTTGCTTCATGAAAGCGCCTGATCAAAGCCGGTAATACATGCGAGTTTTGCGGGTGATAGTTATCATTATAACCATACAAATTGGTCGGCATTACAGATATGTAATTGCAACCATATTGTGCACGGTAAGCATCGCACATTTTAATGCCGGCAATTTTTGCAATGGCGTAAGGCTCGTTAGTTTCTTCAAGCGGACCGGTTAGCAAGTAATCTTCCTTTAACGGCTGCGGAGCCATTTTGGGGTAGATACAGCTTGAGCCTAAAAACATCAGCTTGGTAACGTTATTTAAATATGATGAATGGATAACGTTGTTTTGTATCTGCAAATTCTCATATAAAAAATCAGCGCGATAGGTATTGTTAGCTATGATACCGCCAACTTTGGCAGCGGCTAAAAACACATAGTCGGGTTTTTCCGCAGCGAAAAAATCTTCAACCTGTTGTTGGCTACGCAGATCAAGTTCTTTTGAGGTACGTACAATCAGGTTGGTAAAACCTTCGCGCTGCAATTTTCTATAAATAGCAGAGCCGACCATACCGCGGTGGCCTGCTATATATACTTTGGCATTTTTATCCATTATACTATTATTCAAATTGATTTTTGATGGTGTAACCTGATCTTTTCAGCAAGGTATCTTTCTCAAACAGGTTAACATCGTTTGCTACCATTTCGGCTACCAGGCCTGCAAGGTCATATTTAGGTTTCCAGCCTAATTTTTCGTTACATTTTGTAGGGTCGCCAATTAACAGGTCAACCTCAGTTGGTCTGAAGTATTTCTCATCAACAGCAACAACCTCCGTGCCGGCAGCTACCTGGAATTTCTCGTTATTACATTTTACAACATAACCTTTTTCGGCAGCGCCTTCGCCTTTAAACTCAACCTCAATACCAACTTCGGCGAACGCTAAACGAACAAACTCGCGAACGCGGGTAGTAACACCGGTAGCAATTACAAAGTCTTCAGCCACTTCCTGCTGTAATATCAGGTACATTGCCTCTACATAGTCTTTAGCATGCCCCCAGTCGCGTTGCGCGTCAAGGTTACCCAGGTAAAGTTTATCCTGTAAGCCTAAAGCAATTTTAGCAACCGCGCGGGTAATTTTACGTGTTACGAAGGTTTCGCCACGCAGTGGGCTTTCGTGGTTAAATAAAATACCGTTACAAGCGTAAATACCGTAAGCTTCGCGGTAGTTAACCGTGATCCAGTAAGCATATAATTTAGCTACCGCGTAAGGTGAGCGTGGGTAAAAAGGCGTAGTTTCTGACTGTGGAACAGCTTGCACCAAACCATATAACTCTGATGTTGAAGCCTGGTATATTTTTGTTTTTTTAACCAAACCTAAAATACGGATAGCCTCTAATATACGCAGGGTACCAATACCGTCGGCATTAGCAGTGTACTCCGGCGTATCAAAGCTTACCTTTACGTGCGACATAGCGCCCAGGTTATAGATCTCATCAGGTTGTACCTGTTGTATGATACGGATAAGGTTGGTGCTATCGCTCAGGTCACCAAAATGAAGTATCAGGTTCTTGTTGGTATCGTGCGGGTCCTGGTACAGGTGGTCTATCCTGTCAGTATTAAAAGATGAGCTACGACGTTTTACGCCATGTACCTCATATCCTTTTGATAGTAATAATTCTGCCAGGTAGGCACCGTCTTGCCCTGTGATACCTGTTATGAGTGCTACTTTTTTCATTTTGATGTACTATAAGTTGGTTTTCAAGTAATAATTGTCAATATAATATTTAAAAGGCATTTTCTTCACCTCTAACGGCATTCCATACCGTTAAAAATATAATTTTAAGATCCAGCAAAAACGACCAATTTTCCAGGTACCAAACATCAGCTTCTACCCTGCCTAACATCGCATCGGTAGTTTTGGTTTCACCACGCAACCCATTTGTTTGTGCCCAGCCGGTTATACCGGGTTTCAAAAAATGGCGTACCATAAACTGGTCTATCAATTGCGAGTACTGGGTGGTATGGCTTATCATGTGTGGCCTTGGGCCTACAACACTCATGTTGCCTATCAGTACGTTAAAAAACTGTGGCAGCTCATCCAAACTGGTACGGCGCATAATAGCCCCTATCTTGGTTATCCGGGCATCGCCTTTGGTGGCTTGTTTGCTGTCCGAATCTGAGTTAACCGTCATGCTTCTAAACTTGTAGCAGTTAAATGGCTCATTGTCTTTACCGGAACGCATTTGTTTAAACAGCACCGGCCCCGGCGATTGAATTTTTATGATCAATGCTAAGATCGGGTATAGCCAGCTTAATATAAATATGATAACAAACAGCGAAAACACCACATCAAACGCGCGTTTGATAAAGCGATTCAACACGCTCTCCAAAGGTTCCTGGCGGACAGATATTACCGGGATGTGGCCAATGTTTTGTACCGACATGGTACGCTTGTTGTTGATGTAATAGTCGGGGATAATCTTAAATCTGATCAGGTATTTATCGGCTTCCTGCATCAGGTGCTCGATTTTTGCGCTTTGTGATATAGGCAGAGCGCAAAATATTTCATCAACATCGTTCTCCAGGGTATACTTTATGCAATCATCAATATTGCCCAGGTATAAACCAATTTCGGGTATTTGTGAGGCTTTATCGTCAAAGAAACCCAGTACGCGATAGCCTGTGTGCTGGTTCAATTCAAAATACTGGAAAATATCCATACCAATACGGCCCGAACCTACGATAATAATATTTCGGTAATCAGATAAAATATCACGGTTGCTTTTTCTGATAGTAAGGAATACCAGTTTCCATGCGGCTACTAAAAAGCCAAAAATCACTAACGAATAAACCAGGTATTCGCGCGTAATCAAGTATACTTTTGTACCAATAATTACTATTATAGTGAAAGATATAAGCGCGGCGAATAACAGGTAGGTTTTTGCAAAACCCTGGTACGTACGTATCGAGTCTTTGGTTAATACGTGTTGATACAGTCCGGTAATATTGGCCGATAACAACCACATCAGGTTAAATACCAGTACCACCGGCAGAGGCCCTTTACCAACACTTTCCAGCGAATAGGAATGGTTGGTAATCAAATAAGCTATAACCATGCTTAGGTTAAGCATAGTATAATCAATCAATAAGTTGATTGCTTTTATAAAGGTAGCGTATCTGTAAAGCATCGCTTATGGCGGTTGTTGGTGCTATATGTGTTATGCCTGTCCCATAGTTCCACCGAAATTCATGGGGAAACCTGATGGGTTTTGATCAATATTAATGCGCCCGTTTACGGATTCATACTTCTCAATGTTGTCTTCCAGGGCAGATAAAAGCCTTTTAGCATGCTCGGGGGTTAGTATTATGCGCGATTTTACTTTGGCTTTAGGTACGCCAGGCATTACGCGTATAAAATCAAGCACAAACTCGGATGTTGAATGGGTAATAATGGCAAGGTTTGAATATACGCCTTCTGCAACGTCTTCAGAAAGTTCTATATTCAGTTGGTTTGCATTTTGTTCTTCCATAGCGTAAAAATAACAAAGCCTTCCGTTTTGTGGAAGGCTTTGTTACTATTATTTTGTTTAAGCAATGTTATGCTTCTACATCTTCAGCTTTTGAAGCCATCAGGCGATCAAACTCTTCCTGTGAACCTACGCGGATATTCTCATACTCGCGCATACCGGTACCCGAAGGAATTAAGTGACCAACGATAACGTTCTCTTTCAAGCCTAGCATGTTATCGCGTTTACCGGCGATAGCTGCTTCGTTCAGTACTTTTGTAGTTTCCTGGAACGATGCCGCCGAGATGAACGATTTGGTACCTAATGATGCACGGGTAATACCTTGCAACATCGGGCTTGAAGTAGCGGCGATAGCATCACGTACTTCAACCAATTTCAAATCTTTACGTTTCAATACCGAATTTTCGTCGCGTAATTTACGTAATGAAATGATCTGACCTGGTTTCAACGTATTTGAATCGCCCGGATCGGTAACAACTTTCTTGTCGAAAATATCATCGTTCTCTAACATGAAGTCCCAGCTATCAACAGCTTCTTTCTCTAAGAAACGGGTATCGCCCGCATCTTCGATAGCTACTTTCTGCATCATCTGGTGAACGATCACCTCAAAGTGTTTATCGTTAATTTTCACACCTTGTAAACGGTAAACCTCTTGTATACCATTAACCAGGTACTCTTGCACGGCAGCAGGGCCTTTAATAGCCAGGATATCGGCAGGAGATATTGAACCGTCAGACAATGGCATACCGGCTTTCACAAAGTCATTATCCTGTACAAGGATGTGTTTTGAAAGTGGTACTAGGTATTTTTTAACCTGTCCGTCTTTCGATTCGATAGTGATCTCGCGGTTACCACGTTTCACACCACCTAAAGTTACCACACCATCAATCTCGGTTACTACCGCAGGGTTTGATGGGTTACGTGCCTCGAATAACTCGGTTACACGTGGTAAACCACCGGTAATATCTCGGGTTTTACCTGTAGAACGAGGGATCTTAGCAATGATCTGTCCGGTTTGTAATTTCTCGCCTTCGTCAACCGCAATGTGGGCACCTACCGGGATGTTGTATCCTTTAATGATGTTGCCTTTATTGTCAGATATCTGAATTGAAGGGTTTTTAGTTTTATCCCTGGTATCGATAATTACTTTTTCACGGTGACCGGTTTGCTCGTCACTTTCCTCGCGGAAGGTGATGCCTTCTAATACTGCCTCAAACTGGGCAATACCTGCAAACTCTGATATGATAACCGCATTGTACGGATCCCATGAACAGATACGATCGCCTTTAGCAATTTTGCTACCGTCTTTAACGTATAGGTATGAACCGTAAGGGATGTTGTTGGTAACAATAACTTTATTGCTGCCTTCTTCCACAATACGGAACTCGCCCGAACGACCTAATACTACGTCAACTGTGCCGTCCTCGGCGGTATTGTATTGTACGGTACGTACGTTTTCAAACTCAATAATACCATCAAACTTAGCGTTGATCTGAGATTCAGCCGCGATGTTCGAAGCGGTACCACCCACGTGGAATGTACGAAGTGTTAACTGTGTACCCGGCTCACCGATTGACTGCGCGGCAATTACACCAACAGCCTCACCTTTTTGAACACGTTTACCGCTGGCCAGGTTACGGCCGTAGCAAAGGGCACAAACACCACGCTTGCTTTCGCAAGTTAATACCGAACGTATCTCAATACCTTCTAATGGTGAATTCTCTATAGTCTTAGCAACTTCTTCAGTAATGTCTTGTCCGGCTGATACTAACAGGTCGTTAGTAATAGGGTCAAACACATCATGTAAAGAAGTACGGCCTAAAATACGATCGTATAATGGCTCTACAATATCCTCGTTGTCTTTCAACGCGGTGGTGTAAATACCTCTTAAAGTACCGCAATCAACAGCACCTACGATCATATCCTGCGCAACGTCATGTAAACGACGGGTTAAGTAACCCGCATCCGCCGTTTTCAAGGCCGTATCCGCCAAACCTTTACGGGCACCGTGGGTTGAGATGAAGTACTCCAATACCGACAAACCTTCTTTAAAGTTTGAAAGGATCGGGTTCTCGATGATCTCACCACCTGAGCCTGATTTTTGAGGTTTCGCCATCAAACCACGCATACCTGCAAGCTGACGGATCTGCTCTTTTGAACCACGAGCACCCGAATCCAACATCATGTAAACTGAGTTGAAGCCCTGGTTGTCGTTGCTCAAAATGTCCATCACGTTCGCGGTTAAGCGATTGTTGATACGGGTCCAGATATCGATGATCTGGTTGTAACGCTCGTTGTTGGTAATGAAACCCATGTTATAGTTGTTCATTACCTCGTCTACTTGTTTTGAAGCGGTATCGATCAACGTAACTTTCTCGGCCGGGATGTTGATGTCTTTCAGGTTGAACGACAAACCACCCTGGAACGCCATTTTAAATCCTAGTTCTTTGATATCGTCAAGGAACTGGGCAGCGCGTGCCATACCGGTATTTTTCACTACGTCACCTATAATATCACGTAGTGATTTTTTGGTTAATAGTTCGTTGATGTAACCTACTTCTTCAGGTACGTGTTGGTTAAACAATACGCGGCCTACAGTAGTGTCGATCAATTTATTTACAATGCTGCCATCACGGTCTTTAGCGTTAGCCTTAACTTTAATGAACGCGTGCAGATCTAGT
Source organism: Mucilaginibacter sp. A3364 (assembly GCF_059690715.1). Lineage (NCBI taxonomy): Bacteria > Pseudomonadati > Bacteroidota > Sphingobacteriia > Sphingobacteriales > Sphingobacteriaceae > Mucilaginibacter > Mucilaginibacter sp. A3364. The sequence goes on along the minus strand of NZ_JCAWED010000001.1, from coordinate 536,489 downwards.
TTTTTCTCATTGTAAGCAATGATAACCTCTTCTGCCGAGTAGAAAGATAAGCCTTCGCCTTTTACAACGCGGGTAGCATCAGTTTTACGGCCTTTAGTAATATAGTAAAGACCCAAAACCATGTCCTGAGAAGGTACAGTAATAGGTGTACCGTTAGCAGGGTTTAATATGTTGTGTGATGCAAGCATCAACACTTGTGCTTCTAAAATTGCGGCGTTACCAAGTGGTACGTGTACTGCCATCTGGTCACCGTCAAAATCCGCGTTAAATGCGGTACAGGTTAACGGGTGTAACTGGATAGCTTTACCCTCTACCAATTTTGGTTGGAAAGCCTGGATACCCAAACGGTGTAGCGTAGGTGCACGGTTTAATAATACCGGGTGACCTTTCAACACGTTCTCTAAAATATCCCAAACCAGCGGGTCTTTACGGTCAACAATTTTCTTGGCTGATTTTACCGTTTTAACCACACCACGCTCAATCATTTTACGAATGATAAATGGTTTGAATAGCTCGGCAGCCATGTCTTTTGGTAAACCGCACTCGTGCAGTTTCAGGTTTGGACCTACAACAATTACCGAACGTGCCGAATAATCCACACGTTTACCTAATAAGTTTTGACGGAAACGACCTTGTTTACCTTTCAGGATGTCTGAAAGTGATTTCAAGGCACGGTTACCTTCAGTTTTTACCGCGTTAACTTTACGTGAGTTATCGAATAACGAATCCACAGCTTCCTGCAACATACGTTTCTCGTTACGTAAAATTACCTCAGGTGCTTTGATCTCGATCAAACGTTTTAAACGGTTGTTACGGATAATTACACGGCGGTAAAGGTCATTCAAATCCGAAGTTGCGAAACGGCCACCTTCCAGTGGTACCAATGGGCGCAACTCTGGCGGGATAACCGGAACGATCTTAACGATCATCCACTCCGGGTTATTCTCGATACGGGTTTTAGCACCACGGAAAGCCTCAACAACCTGTAGGCGTTTTAACGCCTCGTTTTTACGTTGTTGTGAAGTTTCGGTAGCTGCCTGGTGACGAAGGTCATATGATAATTGATCAAGATCAATACGTTTCAATAACTCTTCAAGCGCCTCGGCACCCATTTTAGCCACAAATTTTTGTGGATCTTTATCATCAAGATACTGGTTCTCTTTTGGTAAAGTATCTAATACATCCAGGTATTCTTCCTCAGTAAGGAAGTCCATTTTGTTAATACCGTCAGATTCTTTGATACCCGGTTGTATAACCACGTAACGCTCGTAGTAAATGATCAGGTCTAAACGCTTGGTTGGTAAACCCAGTAAGTAACCAATTTTGTTTGGTAACGAACGGAAATACCAGATATGCGCAACCGGAACTACCAGGTTAATGTGGCCCATACGCTCACGACGTACTTTTTTCTCGGTAACCTCAACACCGCAACGGTCGCACACGATACCTTTGTAACGTATACGTTTGTATTTACCGCAATGGCACTCGTAATCCTTTACCGGACCGAAAATACGCTCGCAAAATAAACCATCACGCTCAGGCTTGTAGGTCCTGTAGTTGATGGTTTCTGGTTTTAAAACTTCACCGCTTGAACGCTCAAGGATAGCCTCTGGCGAAGCCAAACTCACCGTAATGGTGGTAAAGTTACTTTTGATCTTATTATCTTTTTTGTAAGACATAGTCTCCTTTGTTTTTTAATTGTTGAAATGTTGGAAGGTTTTAAGGTTGAAATGTTAAGGCTAACCTTACAACATTTCAACCTTTCAACTTTACAACTTATTCTAAAGTGATATCCAAACCTAAACCTCTTAACTCGTGAACCAATACGTTGAATGATTCAGGAACTGATGGTGTAGGCAGGTTTTCACCTTTAACAATAGCCTCGTAAGTTTTAGCACGGCCCACAACATCATCCGACTTAACGGTTAATATCTCTTGCAGGATGTTTGATGCACCGAATGCTTCCAGTGCCCACACCTCCATCTCACCAAAACGCTGACCACCGAATTGAGCTTTACCACCCAATGGTTGTTGTGTAATTAATGAGTATGGTCCGATAGAACGTGCGTGCATCTTATCGTCAACCATGTGGCCCAGTTTCAGCATGTAGATGATACCTACAGTAGTTTGCTGATCAAAGCGATCACCGGTTAAGCCATTGTATAAGTAGGTACGGCCCGATTCAGGAATGCCGGCTTTTTTCACCCACTCTTCTACCTCGTCATGGCTTGCACCATCAAAGATTGGAGTAGCAAATTTAACGCCCAGCTCTTTACCGGCCCAGCCTAATACAGTTTCGTAGATCTGGCCAAGGTTCATACGTGAAGGTACACCCAGTGGGTTCAACACAATATCAACCGGGGTACCATCCTCAAGGAAAGGCATGTCTTCGTCACGTACAATACGTGCAACAATACCTTTGTTACCGTGGCGGCCCGCCATTTTATCACCCACTTTAAGCTTACGCTTTTTAGCGATGTATACTTTAGCCATTTGTACAATACCTGATGGCAACTCATCACCCACGCTGATAGCGAACTTATCACGACGGTATGCACCTAACTCCTCGTTCAATTTGATGTTGTAGTTATGCAACGTCATTTTGATCTGGTCGTTTTTGTCATCATCAGTGGTCCATTTAGTTGGGTTGATGTTTTCGTAGTTCAGCTCAGCTAAAATTTTCTGAGTGAATTTAACGCCTTTTGGTACCAACAACTCTTTGTAAACGTTGCTTACACCTTGCGATGTTTTACCGTTAACAATCTCAAACAACTTCTCGATCAAAGTATTCTTCAGATCTTTAGTCGCTTTGTCATGTTTAACGTCAAGCTTGTCTATCTGTGCTTTTTCTTCGGCTTTGGTTGTTTTCTTAGCGCGAGAGAATAATTTGGTATCAATTACCACACCTGCAATAGATGGTGGAGTTTTTAACGAAGCGTCTTTAACGTCGCCCGCTTTATCACCAAATATGGCACGTAATAATTTCTCCTCAGGTGAAGGGTCTGATTCACCTTTAGGGGTGATCTTACCGATCAGGATATCGCCTTCTTTAACCTCGGCACCTACACGGATAATACCGTCTTCGTCAAGGTCTTTAGTAGCTTCTTCAGATACGTTAGGGATATCAGGTGTCAATTCCTCCTCGCCACGTTTAGTATCACGAACTTCAAGCTCGAACTCTTCAACGTGTATTGAAGTGAATATATCCTGAGACACCACGCGCTCAGAAATTACGATCGCATCCTCAAAGTTATAACCTTGCCAAGGCATGAATGCCACTTTAAGGTTACGGCCTAAGGCAAGCTCACCATCCTGGGTTGCGTAGCCCTCGCAAAGCACCTGTCCTTTTTCAACGCGTTCGCCTTTTTTAACAATCGGCTTCAGGTTGATGGTTGTGCTTTGGTTGGTTTTCTTAAACTTAGTTAAGATATAGCTTTTTGAATCGCCCTCGAAAGAAACCAAACGGTCCATCTCGTCACGATCGTATTTAATTACTATCTGGTTAGCATCAACGTACTCTACTACACCATCGCCTTCGGCGTTGATCAAGGTACGTGAGTCTTTTGCCACACGGCCTTCCAAACCGGTACCAACAATTGGCGACTCAGGACGTAATAGCGGAACGGCCTGGCGTTGCATGTTCGAACCCATCAAGGCACGGTTAGCGTCATCATGCTCCAGGAACGGGATCAATGAAGCCGCGATTGAGGTGATCTGGTTTGGCGCGATGTCCATCAGGTCAAGTCTTTCAGGCTCAATGATAGGGAAGTCACCCTCGAAACGAGCTTTTACTTTTGGTGTAGCGAACTCACCTTTATCATCATAAATAGCGTTTGCCTGGCCAATAGTTTTACCATCCTCATCCTCGGCAGATAAGTAGATAACCGGCTCCTGCACCTGTACTTTACCTTCAACTACACGTTTGTACGGGGTTTCGATAAAGCCTAAGTTGTTGATCTTAGCGTGTACGCATAGTGATGAGATCAAACCGATGTTCGGTCCCTCAGGAGTTTCGATGGTACACAACCTACCGTAGTGGGTGTAGTGAACGTCACGAACCTCGAAACCTGCACGCTCACGCGACAGACCACCCGGGCCTAAGGCTGACAGACGACGCTTGTGCGTGATCTCTGCCAGAGGATTGGTTTGGTCCATGAACTGTGATAGCTGGTTGGTACCGAAGAACGAGTTGATAACTGACGACAAAGTACGCGCGTTGATCAGGTCGGTTGGTGTGAACACCTCGTTGTCACGAATGTTCATACGCTCACGGATGGTACGGGCCATACGTGCTAAACCAACACCAAACTGAGCATATAACTGCTCACCTACGGTACGCACACGACGGTTTGACAAGTGATCAATATCATCCACCTCAGCTTTTGAGTTGATCAATTTGATCAGGTATTTTACTATCGCGATGATATCCTGTTTAGTTAAAACTTTGGTTTCTTCAGAAGTATCCAGTTTTAACTTACGGTTGATGCGGTAACGACCTACATCACCCAGGTCATATCTTTTGTCTGAGAAGAACAAACGATCGATGATACCACGAGCAGTTTCCTCATCAGGTGGTTCAGCGTTACGTAATTGACGGTAGATGTGCTCAACCGCTTCTTTCTCAGAGTTTGAAGTATCCTTCTGTAAAGTATTGTATATAATAGTGTAATCACCGCTGGTAGCAGCATCCTCCTTGTTCAGGATGATGGTTTTAACACCGGCATCAATGATCATGTCAATGTGATCATCTTCCAGCACGGTTTCACGCTCCAGGATAATTTCGTTACGGTCAATAGAAACTACTTCACCGGTATCCTCATCTACAAAGTCTTCAACCCATTTCTTCAAAACTCTTGCAGCCAGTTTACGGCCGATGAATTTTTTCAGACCTGATTTGCTAACTTTTACTTCGTCAGCAAGCTCGAACAACTCTAATATATCCTTATCAGAATCATAACCGATTGCACGTAGTAAGGTGGTTACCGGGAATTTCTTTTTACGGTCAATGTAAGCATACATTACGTTGTTAACGTCTGTAGCAAACTCAATCCATGAACCTTTGAAAGGTATAACACGGGCCGAGTACAATTTTGTACCGTTAGTGTGGCGGCTTTGGCCAAAGAACACACCTGGCGAACGGTGTAACTGCGATACAATTACACGCTCGGCACCGTTGATCACGAAAGTACCTTTAGGTGTCATGTATGGGATGGTACCCAGGTACACGTCCTGTACAATCGTTTCAAAATCTTCGTGCTCGGCATCATTACATGATAAGCGAAGTTTTGCCTTTAACGGTACGCTGTAAGTTAACCCGCGCTCAATACACTCGCGTATATCATAACGTGGCGGATCAATAAAGTAATCAAGGAACTCTAGAACGAAGATGTTTCTTGAATCTGAGATAGGAAAGTTCTCGGCGAACACTTTGAACAAGCCTTCTTTATGACGGTTGTCTGAAGTGGTCTCTAGTTGGAAAAATTCCTGGAAAGATTGTAACTGCACATCCAGAAAATCCGGGTAATCTAATACCTTTCTGCTGGTTGCGAAGTTTACTCTTTGTTTATTTTTGTTTGCCAAGGCTTTATAATTTTAGTTTATCGATAAACTGTATACTTGTTTGATTAAAGTTTTTCCTGAACTTCAAACAAAAATGGGGGTACTATATAAACAGCAATAGACCCCGACCAAAATAGGTCGGAGTCCAATGCTTTGCGTGGTATGGTTAATTACTTAACCTCAACTACTGCGCCTGCTTCTTCTAATTGAGCTTTCAAAGACTGAGCTTCTTCTTTAGAAACACCAGCTTTTAATTCTTTAGGAGCGCCGTCAACTAGGTCTTTAGCTTCTTTCAAGCCTAAGCCAGTTAAGTCTTTTACTAATTTAACAACAGCTAACTTCTGGCCACCTGCTTCTTTCAGGATAACGTCAAATGAAGTTTGCTCAGCAGCAGCTGCAGGAGCGTCATCGCCACCAGCAGGAGCAGCAGCAACTGCAACAGCTGCAGCAGCAGGCTCAATACCATACTCGTCTTTTAAGATCTGAGCTAATTCGTTTACTTCTTTTACTGTCAAGTTTACTAACTGTTCAGCAAATGCTTTTAAATCCGCCATTTTATTATATTTTTTACTTTAAATACTTTGTTTTTTAATGTTCAAACTTTAAGGTGTTTGAATTAACCTCTTTCTTGTAATGTTTTTACTAAACCTGCAATTGTGCTTCCGCCTGATTGTAGAGCAGATACCACGTTTTTCGCTGGTGATTGCAATAAGCCGATGATCTCGCCAATTAACTGCTCTTTCGATTTCAGTTTGGTTAATGTATCGATCTGGTTATCACCGATGAAGATAGCCGAATCAATGTAAGCCGCTTTTAAAACCGGTTTATCACCTTTTTTTCTTAACGCTTTGATCAACTTTGCCGGAGCAGTTGCTGATTTTGAGAAAAGAATTGATGACGTACCTTTTAAAACGTCAAACATTTGAGCGTAATCACCGCCGGCAGCTTCCATAGCTTTTTTGATCAAGCTGTTTTTTGCTACCTGCATTTTGATATCAGCGTCGAAACATTGACGACGAATGTCATTTACTTTTGCAACCGTAAGGTCTGAAGTATCAGTAATATAAAAATTACCGTACTCTTTAATTTGCTCAGTTAGGGCTACAACCAGGTCGTATTTTTCTTCTTTAGTCATGATTTTAGATCCCCGCTACTGATTTTGTTTCTACTGTGATCCCCGGAGACATAGTTGAAGAGATATGAATGCTCTTGAAATATGTTCCTTTTGCTGATGATGGTTTCAATTTAGAGATAACCTGCAATACTTCTAGTGCGTTCTCGTAAATTTTATCAGCAGTGAAAGATGCTTTTCCTATTGAGGTATGGATGATACCGGTTTTGTCAACCTTGAAATCTATCTTACCGCCTTTTACATCAGTTACAGCTTTACCAACTTCGGTAGTTACTGTTCCTGATTTAGGGTTAGGCATTAAGTTACGCGGACCAAGCACACGGCCTAATCTACCAACTTTAGCCATAACACTTGGCATTGTGATGATAATGTCAACATCAGTCCATCCGCCTTCAATCTTGGCAATATAGTCGTCCAAACCAACAAAATCTGCACCTGCGTCTTTAGCTTCTTGTTCCTTGTCAGGAGTACATAAAACTAATACACGTACAGTTTTACCGGTTCCATGAGGCAATGTTGCAATACCACGTACCATTTGATTGGCTTTACGCGGATCAACACCTAAACGTACGTCAATATCAACTGATGAGTCAAATTTAGTTAAGGTTAATTCCTTCACTAAAGATGCCGCAGCTTCTAAAGTATACGATTTATTCGCCTCAATTTTGGAGAGCGCCACTTTTTGATTTTTTGTTAATCTAGCCACTGTCTTAAACTGATTTGTAATAATTTAATTAATTCCAGGGAGCCGTACCTGATACGGTGATCCCCATGCTGCGAGCAGTACCTGCAACCATTTTCATGGCTGATTCAACTGTAAACGCGTTTAAATCGGTCATTTTATCTTTTGCTATCGTTTCTACTTGTTCCCAAGATACGTTAGCTACCTTTTTACGGTTAGGCTCGGCCGAACCGCTTTTTAAACCTGATACTTCCAATAATTGGATTGCAACAGGAGGCGTTTTAATGATAAAATCGAAAGATTTGTCAACGTAAACAGTTATAACCACAGGTAGCACTTTACCAGGTCTGTCCTGGGTACGTGCGTTGAACTGTTTGCAAAACTCCATAATGTTCACACCTTTTGCACCCAATGCAGGGCCAATAGGTGGAGATGGATTTGCAGCACCGCCCTTCACTTGCAGCTTAACCATTGCACCGACTTCTTTTGCCATTTTGCTTTGTTATTTAATTGTCAATGTTATAAAGTGGAAGCTATGTAACATTTTTATCAGGTTGTGACACCCAATGCTTTTATATAAAATCCGGACGTTGTGAAACAACACCCGGCATATTAACTACTCTTTTTCTACTTGCATGTAATTCAACTCAAGCGGCGTACGGCGCCCGAATATCTTTACCATTACTTTCAATTTCTTTTTCTCTTCGTTAACCTCTTCAATTACGCCGCTAAAGCCATTGAAAGGTCCGTCCATCACCTTCACGTTTTCGCCAACATAGTAAGGCACATTCATGGTTTCGCCTTGCGCACTCATCTCGTCAACCTTACCTAAAATACGGTTAACTTCGGCCTGGCGAAGCGGGATAGCATTACCTGCTTTATCACCCAAAAAACCAATAACGCTGTTCACGTTTTTAATGATGTGTTCTAACTCACCATCAAGCTGGGCTTCCATCAATACATAACCCGGAAAGTAGTTACGCTCCTTAGCTATCTTCTTTCCGTCGCGCATTTGGTAGTATTTTTCAACAGGTATTAATACCTGCGGCACCAAATGAGTAATGCCTAAACGGCTTATCTCTGCGTCGATATATTGCTTTACCTTTTTTTCTTTACCGCTGATAGCTCGTACTACGTACCATTTTAATTGATCACTCATCCTATACAAATTAAGCTAGTGAATCATAAAACTTTTTAAGCACATAACCGATGATCTGGTCCATACCAAATATCAGCATAGCAATAATAACCGCTGCTACTAATACCAAAACTGCACTGCTTTGCAATTCTCTCCAGGTTGGCCAGGTTACTTTCTGGGTCAACTCTATGTACGACTCTTTTATATATTCAGATACGTTAGCCATCTATCAGTTGTTTGCTATTAATGCACGGGAACAAGGATTCGAACCCTGATCAAAGGTTTTGGAGACCTCTATTCTACCGTTGAACTATTCCCGTGTATTTGTTTTCAGCTTTTACGCTGAAGGTACATTCTAATATTGATAAAGTACCCCGGCGTTTAGGCCAGGGTACTTTTCAAAAAAATTAACCGTTTTTATTTCCTTTAAAGGAACTGAAATTAAGCTAAAATTTCAGTTACCTGGCCAGCACCTACAGTTCTGCCACCTTCACGGATAGCGAAACGTAAGCCTTTTTCCATAGCGATAGCGTTGATCAATTTTACAGTGATGGTAACGTTATCACCTGGCATAACCATCTCTACACCTTCAGCTAAGGTAATTTCACCTGTAACGTCTGTTGTACGGAAATAGAATTGCGGACGATATTTGTTGAAGAATGGAGTGTGACGGCCACCTTCTGCTTTTGATAATACGTAAACTTCTGCTTTGAAGTCTGTGTGTGGGTTAACTGAACCTGGTTTGCAAATAACCATACCACGACGGATATCAGTTTTTTCAATACCACGTAGCAATAAACCTACGTTGTCACCAGCTTCACCACGGTCAAGGATCTTGCGGAACATCTCAACACCGGTTACGGTTGATTTCAAGTTCTCAGCACCCATACCCAGGATGTCAACAGGCTCGCCTGAGTTGATCACACCACGCTCGATACGACCGGTTGCTACAGTACCACGACCAGTGATCGAGAATACGTCCTCAACAGGCATCAAGAATGGAAGATCTGTCAAACGTGGAGGAATTGGGATGTAGCTATCAACAGCTTCCATCAATTCCATAATTTTACCAACCCATTTCGGATCAGCGTTTAAGCCACCCAAAGCAGAACCTTGGATAACCGGGATATCATCACCAGGGAAATCATAGAATGAAAGTAGCTCACGGATCTCCATTTCTACTAGCTCTAATAATTCCGGATCATCAACCATGTCAACTTTGTTCATGAACACAACCAATGAAGGTACACCTACCTGACGAGCTAACAAGATGTGCTCGCGGGTTTGAGGCATTGGGCCGTCAGTTGCAGCAACAACGATGATAGCACCGTCCATTTGTGCAGCACCTGTAACCATGTTTTTCACGTAATCCGCGTGACCTGGACAGTCAACGTGTGCGTAGTGACGGTTAGCAGTTGAATACTCAACGTGTGCAGTGTTAATTGTAATACCACGCTCTTTTTCTTCAGGAGCCGAGTCAATTGAATCAAATGAACGAGCTTCTGATAAACCAGCGTCAGCTAATACTTTAGTGATAGCTGCGGTTAAAGTTGTTTTGCCGTGGTCAACGTGACCGATAGTACCGATGTTTAAGTGCGGTTTACTGCGGTCAAATTTTTCTTTTGCCATGATTGTATGATGTTTGGTTAATTTATATTTAAAACTGTATTACTTAATAAATAAGTGAGCCAACAATGGGATTTGAACCCATGACCTCTTCCTTACCAAGGAAGTGCTCTACCCCTGAGCTACGTCGGCTTATGTTTTTTTAGTTTGGTTATCGTAACAACCTCACCGAGCGGAAGACGAGGTTCGAACTCGCGACCTATAGCTTGGAAGGCTATCGCTCTACCAACTGAGCTACTTCCGCTTTTTGTTTAATGAGTGATTGAGTGAATTAAGGAATGTTTTGACTTTTAAGTTTCAATACATTCAATCATTCACTCAATTTCACATCCACTCATTAATGTGTGGGGGGAGAAGGATTCGAACCTTCGTAGCCGAAGCAACGGATTTACAGTCCGTCCCATTTGACCGCTCTGGTATCCCCCCAATTGTCGATTTCGGATTAATAATATCCAAAGTTGAAGCTAAATATTACGCTTCCGAAATTAACAGAGCCTCCTATCGGGATCGAACCAATGACCTACTGATTACAAGTCAGTTGCTCTACCAGCTGAGCTAAGGAGGCTTATTTTTTTTAGTGGCGCAAAGCTGCGAAAAAAATCGACAGTTACAACACAAAAAATAATTTTTCTTTTTAAAGAACCATTCCCTTTCTTATTGAAAAACCCAGTTAAGGACCTCTCCGAAAGGGATTGCAAATTTACAAATAAAATGTGCCCCGCAAAATTTTTTCTCAAAAAAAAACAGTAGAGTTTTCGAGCCCGATTTTTAAAGATTTTTTATGGCTGATTTACAGCGAGAAAAGAAGAATAACGATTTAAAAAAAATCGAATTTTAAAGTTTTCCAAAACGTCTTCTACGATTTGATTTCAATTTTCAGGAACTCATCTTCACAAAAAAAGATCGACAGGCTCCTCACCTGTCGATCTTTCCCTCTTTTTTTTTAATTATATCAATTTTAATATTCCTCTTCTTCTGATGCCAACACGGCTTTTTTAACCTTCTGTGCTGCAATCTCTTTCACTTTTTTGGCCTTGCCAATTTGTTTACGCAGGCTTTCAACGGCAAGGTCGGTTGCTTCTTCAAAAGTTTTGCATTTTTCTTTTGCAAAAAGCACGGTCCCCGGTAGCTGTAGTTTAATTTCGGATATTTTATTGGCTTCGTCTTCTACGTTCTCCAATTTTAAATAAACCTCCCCGCTTATTATACTGTCATGAAACGTGTCCAGCTTGTCTGCTTTTTTCTGAATAAATTCCAACAATCCTTTGTCTGCAGTAAAATGAATTGATTGCACTGTAATTTTCATGGTTCCTCCTTTTTATGCCTTTGGATGGGCAAGTTTGTAAATAGATTTTAGACGTTCAACTGAGTTGTGAGTATAAATTTGGGTAGCGCTCAGATTCGCATGGCCCAGCAGTTCCTTAATGGCGTTCAGATCCGCCCCCTTGTTTAACAAGCTTGTGGCAAATGTGTGCCGCAGTACATGGGGGCTTTTTTTGTTTTGGGTTGATATGTTGGTTAAATATTGTTGCACTATATTATAAATAAGTTTCGGATATGCAATTGCCCCTTTATCTGTAACGATCAATGTTAATGAATTGTTACTAAAATTTTCACTTTTCTTTAACTCCAAATACCTGGCCAAAAGCAGGCGCAGTTCGGTATTTAATGGCAGTATGCGTTCTTTATTACGTTTGCCCAACACTTTAACCGTTCCCTCGTACGTATTTAGGTCGCCTTCTTTAATGCCTATCAGTTCGGCCAGGCGTATGCCGGTGCCAAAAAGCATTTCTATCACCAATTTATCGCGGGTGCCTTTAAAATCATCGGTAAATATTTTCTCCCCCTTGTCCTTGTCGTCAAGCTTACCGTCAAGCATATCAGTTAGCTTAACGTCTTCAACTACTACGGGCAGGTGCTTGGGTATTTTAGGTGTGTTTATTTTTGATGATGGGTTAACCTCCAGCACCCCCTCCTGCACCATAAACTTAAAGTATTTGCGCAGCGTGGCCACCTTACGGTTTACCGAACGGGCAATAATTTCATTTCCCATCATATCAACCATCCAGTTGCGTATGTGGTGATGCGTTATTTGGCTGGGATGTGTAAATTCCGGCTGCGGCGCAGGCGTTAGTTTATCCGGATTGTTGAGGTAGTTAAAAAACTGATCCAGATCAGAGCGGTAAGCAGAGACGGTATGCGGCGAGTACCGCTTTTCATATTGTATATAATGTATAAACCGCTCTAAAAACATAAAAACTACTTGCACATTCGGCAAACTGAATGTACAAATAGTTTTATATATGTTTACAAGAAATACTGAAAATTCTTTTTACAGAATTAAGCAGTAGTATCCAGGTTCAAGCCTTGTTTGTAAATAGCATGTTTGATCTCGTGACGACGAGCTACAGATTTTTTCTCGAATGCCTGACGACTGCGTAGTTCGCGCAATACACCGGTTTTCTCAAATTTCTTCTTGAAGCGTTTTAATGCTTTATCTAATGATTCGCCTTCTTTAACGTTGATAATGATCATAATCTCTAAATACCTCCTTTCGTGGGAGGGCAAAGGTACACACAAAGTTTTGATTTACAAATAGGTTTTTTAATTATAGTTCTGCTAACTTATCCACGAACTCATTTTAGCCCAATTTACCCACCTGCCGTTTACCTTTTTATAAATAGCCAACTCACCATAGCCACAGGTATAGCCGCAGCTCTCATCGTAATAAAAAATACAAAGGCTTTCGTTTCTTAAAAATACTGGTACGCTAAAAGTGTAAAACTTACTTATACCCTTCTTATACATAGTCCGCCAACCGTCATTACGCAAATTTTTAAACACATTATTTATCGTATCCGCTTCAATAAGTTTGGCATTAGTAAGCAAGCCGGTGCTCCACTTACGGTTGCTTAGTTTCTTTATCTCGTTCTTGATGTAGGCAAGCTCAGCAGCCGACAAGATTACCGAATCAGCAGCCAGTTGCCTCACCCTGCTCATAAAATTCTGTTTTTGCAACTGCGATGCTTCAGATGCCTGCATACGTGTCTTTTTTTCGTTCTTATCAATGTAAAGTACACTATCTTCTCGTTGATGATAAAACACCCTGGCCTTATTATATTTAAAAGCATTATCCATTAAATGGTCAAGATTTTTGCTTGCGCTATCCCTAAAAACAATCAGCTCTCTTCTATATGGATACTTACCGCCGTACTCCTTATTTATTTCAGCACGGCTCACGCTGTCCTGGTAAATAATATGCGTTTCAACAATCTCGCTAATAAAACCTGCCGAACGCTTGTCGTTCTGCGCGGAAACATCAACAACAGTTAAAAGGCCAACCAATAATAACCAATACTTCATCATCTACCTTATAAAATTAACTTACCCACTGAATCATTTTTATCCAGTGCGCCCAATTACCATTAACGTTTTTATAAATAGCCAATTCGCCAAAGCCACAAAGGCTACCGCAGCTATAATCATAATAAAAAATGCAGTAACTACCGCCACGTAAAAATATTGGCCGGCTAAACGAATAAACCTTGCCCCAGCCCTTCGCTCGCATGTAAGGCCAGCCTTTATTATAGTCTTTAAAAATCGCCACCAAAGAATCTTTAGCTATAGGCGTCGAATTTTTCAATAAGCCGGCCTGCCACTTTTCGCGTTTCATTTTGGCCACCTCGGCTTTAACGTAAGCCAGCTCCGTTGCCGATAACACAACCGAATCGGCAATTTTCTGAATTACCTTACCATCAAACTTGCTTCTGAAATCTTTCGTAACGCTGGTTGTCGCAACGGTCTTTCTGTTACCTGTATTATCTATCAATATCAAACTATCAGGATCGGTTTTGTAAAAAGGCCGCCCTCTACGGAATGCAAGAGCCTCGTTTAGTTGGCCCCCAAAGTTTTCATTCAAACTATCCCTGTAAACAATATCCGGGCCTGTAATAACCTCGCTAATAAATTTAAGGGAGCGCTCATCATTTTGTGCGTGGGCATTGGTTATGCACAACAAGGCAAGTATTAATAGGACAAACTGTTTCATGATGATAAGATTTGTAGAAGCAAGCTAAGAAAATCAATGCATAAAAACTAAAGGTCATCAATTGCATAGAAGGGTTTCCAAACTTTTTTACTCCAAAACAGTTTAATAAAACTATATTTATCTCTCTACTTATTTACACGGCCTGATTAATGATTACAGATACTTCCGCTCATTCGTCCTATAAACACTATTTTGATGGTGGCGGCGAGTTGGGGCGGCTAACACGAGAGTTTGATTGGAGTAAAACTACATTGGGCACGCCCGATGGATGGTCGCAAAGCCTGTTAACTACTATTAGTATTATGCTTAACTCGCGCTTCCCCATGTTTTTATGGTGGGGGCCCGAGCTGATACAATTTTATAATGATGCCTACCGCCCAAGCCTGGGCCAAAACGGCAAACACCCTACCGCACTTGGCCAACGTGGCGTTGATTGCTGGCCCGAAATATGGCCGGTTATTAAACCTTTGATAGACCAGGTAATGGCCGGCGGCGAATCTGTTTGGAGCGAGGACCAGCTGATACCTATATATAGAAACGGCAAACTGGAAGATGTTTACTGGACGTTTAGCTACAGCAAGGTTAACGATGAAACCGGCAAGCCCGGCGGAGTATTAGTTATATGCAACGAAACCACCGCCCAGATAACTGCTTATAATGACGTTAAGGGTGCAAAAAAAGAATTGGAATTTGCTATTGAAGCCGCCGAACTGGGGACTTTTGATTTAAACCCTACCACCAACAAATTTATTGGCAACGAACGCCTGAAATTATGGTTTGGTTTACCGGCCGAGGAGGAAATAGCCCTTGAAGATGCCATTGGTTCTATTATACCCGAGGACCGCGACAAAGTTATCGAGGCTATAAAAAAAGCCATAACCAAAGGATCTGATGGTAATTACAACATCATTTACACCATACAAAACAAAGACGGAAACAAAAAAGTAGTTGAAGCCACCGGTAAAGCTATTTTTAATGAGGAGGGCAATGCCGTACGCTTTAGCGGCATTTTGCAGGATGTGACCGAATCATACCAATTACAGTTACGTAAGGACGAGTTTATCAGCGTAGCCAGCCATGAGCTCAAAACGCCTATCACCTCGTTAAGCGGTTCGATGCAGATATTGCAGAAACTGGTGAAAAC
This sequence comes from Mucilaginibacter sp. A3364, assembly GCF_059690715.1. Classification (NCBI taxonomy): domain Bacteria; kingdom Pseudomonadati; phylum Bacteroidota; class Sphingobacteriia; order Sphingobacteriales; family Sphingobacteriaceae; genus Mucilaginibacter; species Mucilaginibacter sp. A3364. The sequence goes on along the minus strand of NZ_JCAWED010000001.1, from coordinate 521,160 downwards.
CGAGCCGGTGCCCGAAAAGGTAGCATCCTTTGTCACCAAGGCCAACAATAACCTCAATAAACTTATCCATTTATTGGACGATTTGCTTAACGTCACCAAGATACAACAGGGTCAACTGGCGCTAAACATTACCAAGTTTGACCTGATAGAACTAATAAAAGACTGCGCCGACTATATGGAGGGCAGCCACGAGTTTGTTTTTATGGGCGATGAACAACTGATGGTATTTGCCGATTATCGCCGTATTTACCAGGTAATGGTAAACCTGATAGGCAATGCCATCAAATATTCGCCGCAGGCCAAACGCATTGAACTGAGCGCCTACCAGGGCGATGGCACGGCCACCGTATCTGTACGCGATTTTGGCATAGGCATAAACCCCGAAAAGTTGCCCCATTTATTTGACAGGTATTATCGGGTTGATGCTTTTGGTCACCAGTTTTCGGGCCTGGGCCTGGGATTGTATATTACATCCGAGATCATTAGCAGGCACAATGGTAAAATTGGGGTTGATAGTGAGCTGGGGTCGGGTAGTAACTTTTGGTTTACTATACCTATTGATGATGTGGTGCAGGGGTAGAAACCTTGTAAACTCGCGCTCGTTTGCAACGAGCGCTTAACATGGGGCGGCGATCGCATCGCCCCGCTTATAACTCCGCAAGAAACGGGTTTCATAGCCTTTCAGGCCGAAGTACATTTGTATCATCAAATACAAATAACAATGGAAACGCAACAACAAATTGATTATAACCGCATAGCCCGGGCAATTGATTTTCTGAAACAAAACCACAAACAGCAGCCCACACTGGACGAAGCTGCCGAACACGTAAACCTAAGCCCTTTTCATTTTCAGCGCATGTTTACTGATTGGGCCGGCGTAAGCCCCAAACAGTTTTTACAATACCTGAGCGTTGAACATGCCAAGGACATATTAAAGGATAAACAAGCATCCTTGTTTGATACGGCCTACCAAACCGGCCTGTCAGGCACCGGCCGCCTGCATGACCTTTTTATTAAGGTTGAAGGCATGACACCCGGCGAATACAAAAATGGCGGCGAATTGCTGCACATTAACTACAGCTTCGCCGAAACACCGTTTGGCACCCTGCTGGTAGCTTCAACCGCAAAAGGTATTTGCTATATGGCGTTCGCCGATGAGGAACCTGTTGAGGCCTTCGCACTGCTGCATGAACGCTTCCCCAATGCTACTTATACCAACATGGTTGATGCCGTACAGCAAAATGCCCTCTTTATTTTCACACAGGACTGGAGCAAACTAAGCGATATCAAACTACACCTTAAAGGCACCCCCTTCCAGCTTAAAGTTTGGGAAACGCTGTTAAAAGTACCTATGGGAGGCATGATTACCTACGGTAGCCTGGCGGGCAACCTGCAAAACCCCAATGCCAGCCGCGCCGTTGGCAGCGCCGTAGGCGATAACCCGGTAGCCTTTTTAATCCCCTGCCACCGGGTGATCCGCTCAACCGGCGAAACCGGCCAATACCACTGGGGCAGCACCCGTAAAAGCGCCATGCTGGGCTGGGAAGCGGCGCGCACTGCCGTTTGAATATCGAACACCGAATACTGAATGTCGAATATCGAAGGATCAGCAAATTCGATGGTCGACATTCAGGTGTTCGATATTAATCTGTCACATGATCAAACACATCAATCTCGGCAACAAACCTTTCACCAGGTTTAGGGCATTACAGGCACTTATCGCCAAAGGCGAAATCACACTGGCGGGCTATGCTAAAGGCAAAATATACGGCACGCTAAACTGCGCGTCGGGCAAACGGATGAAAACCGAGAACCGCGTTTTCTTTGCCGATGAACAGGAAGCCATCACAGCCGGCTATCGCCCCTGCGGCCATTGCATGCCTGCCGAATACAAAATATGGAAACAACAAAATGGAACTGTCTAACACAAAAAACATTATCAACCTACTCCCCGCCGATGGCGAGGTAAACTACTACGGCAAAGTAATGACTGCCGAAGAAGCCGATAGATACCTGGATATATTGCTCAACACCATTCAATGGAAAAACGATGAGGCGGTTATCTTCGGCAGGCATATCATCACCAAACGTAAAGTAGCCTGGTATGGCAATGAGGGTTATAACTACACCTACTCCAACACCACCAAATACGCACTGAACTGGACCAAAGAATTACTGGAACTAAAAACCCTGGTTGAAGAACTTACTGGCGAGCAATACAACTCCTGCCTGCTTAACCTGTACCATGACGGCAACGAAGGCATGGCCTGGCACAGCGACGATGAAAAATCATTAGGTAAAAACACTACCATCGCCTCCCTCAGCTTTGGCGCCGAGCGCAAATTCGCGCTTAAACATCGCATTAGCAAAACACCCGTGGCCGTGATGCTGGAACATGCCAGCTTATTGGTAATGAAGGGCACCACCCAAAGCAACTGGCTGCACAGCCTTCCCAAATCAACACGTATAAAAACGCCAAGGGTTAATTTAACTTTCAGAACAATGGTATAGCGCTACATTTTATACATCCGCGCCGCAATACGCTCAACCAAACGCTTGTTGAGTAAACCGGCGGCAAATACACCCAGTTTATTTAAAAAGCCGGGTACTATTTCTACCTTTTTTGCAAACATGGCTTTAAGGGCAATGCCGGCAACTTCGGTGGACGTCATGCTAAATTTTTCGGCAAAATCCTTAAACTCATCCATCTTAGCGCGCTCAATAAACCCGGTGCTGGTGGCACCGGGAGAAAGGCAGGTTACCGATACATTACGATCCTTTAACTCATAAGCCAGCGCGCGACTAAACGATAACACAAAAGCTTTGCTTGCCCCATAAGTACTCAGCGCCGCCATGGCTTGGTAAGCCGTGGTGCTGGCGACGTTTAATATATAGGCTTGCTTGTTTTGCTTAAACTTGGGTAATAATAAATGCGTTAGTTCCACTACCGCGTTAATGTTCAGATTCATCATATTAAGATGATCGGCCAGTTGTGTTTCATCAAACCTGCCGAAAACACCGTAGCCGGCATTATTAACCAGTATAGCTAATGGTATGCCAAGCTGATCAACCCAGTTACTTACATCAGTTGCCGAACCGCTTTCGGAAAGATCTACCGAAAGAAATTGTGCATCTACCTTGTGTACCTGGGTAATGCTCTCGGCCAGTGCCGCCAGCTTATCCGCGTTACGCGAAACCAACAAAACACCATAACCTTGCTGTGCTAATTGTATGGCTATGGCCTCGCCTATGCCACCGCTGGCACCTGTTATCAATGCGTATTGCTTCATTATTTACTGTCTGCCTTGCTAATTGTCACAAATTTCTAAAAATATCTACCAATATTGTCGACTTAATTTTTATCTGCTATGTTTGTGCTGATGAATAGTAAATCTACAGCATATATTACTAAATACGGCTTGTGTTGTTGTTACGTGTAACAAGTTTATAAATTCATTAAATTTTCATAACACTATAGTAACTTAAGCCCCATGGGTACCTATCACAAGCCGATACTTTTAAAACTGTTTTTACTTGCCGCGTTTTTTCATTTCGCTGTTGCTGCGCAAGGGCAGTCACTGCATAAAAATCAGTCGCTTAATTATGTAATTGCCAGTAATGATACACTAGCTACGGTTAAGCAGGATATCGAAGAAAAAAGCAAGGCCCCCCTCACCCCGGTATTTGATGAAGAAGCGCAACTGGCCAACATCGAAGTAAGCATTAAAAAGCCCGAAGACCGCAAACAACTAATGGGCTATCTGAAAAAGGTAACGGCCGATGATGAGGTAAGCTATAACCCCGCACGCAAAAAGTTTCTGTATGGCCTGGCCAATGTTTTTGCCAAACTAAAGTTATACCCGCTGGCCATGAAATGTTTCCTGAAAACAACCCAGCCAGCCCGCCGCGATATAGCCGACAGTACCCAACTGCAACTCACCAACGCCGGCTACCTGGCCATAAACGCTATTGACGATTCGCTGGTGGCTAAACAGGCCGGCCTTTTAAAGCTGCCTAACTATCGCAAAGCCAAAAGCGGCACGCCCACCACTTATAACAACATAGCAAGCACCTTTAACGATGGTAAAACCGCCGCCGCTTATGCCATGCTTTTCCACGTAAAACAACCGGTACCGGGCAAGCGCAAAGTATTTGTGCTAAACAATACCGGCCATACTTTTATAACGCTAATAAAGTATAATACCGATTCTACCTATACGTCGTTCTCTTTCGGGTTTTATCCTAAAAAGCGTAACCCTTTATCGGCTACGCCATTGATACCTACTACCAGTTCGGTATTTAAAGATGATACGTACCACCAGTGGGACGAAGTGCTGGGCAAATTCATCTCCAAAAAACGCTTCGACCGCATACTAGCCCTAACCGCCGACTATAACCAACTGGACTACAACCTGAGCAACAACAACTGCACCGATTTTGGCCTGGAAGCCGCCCACCTGGCCGGCATCCATATTGACGATACCACAGGAACCTGGCCCCTGGGCCGCGGCAACAATCCCGCCATAACGGGTCAAAGTATTATTGAAGGAAAGTTTAGCGACGATAATACAAGCAATAAAGGCTTGTTTGTAAATACGGTAATAACGCCTGAGAAGTGATCTAAAAACGAAAGCGCGCGGGGTGTCATCCTGAGCTCCGTCGAAGGGTAGGCGTAAAGGCCTTTGCCCGCATGCTTCGACGGGTTCAGCATGACACTCTTTTTATTAAAAGCCCTCCCCTTTGGTGAGGGTTGGGTGGGGTCGGGGTACTACCTCAACACCTCCCTGCTAATCACAATCTTCTGTATCTCCGACGTCCCTTCGCCTATCGTACACAGCTTGGCATCACGATAATATTTCTCAACCGGGAAATCCTTGGTGTAACCATATCCCCCAAATATCTGCACAGCTTCGGTAGCGGTTTTAACAGCTACTTCGGATGCGTAATATTTAGCCATGGCCGATTGCTTGGTAACCGGTTTATGGCGATTTTTCAGATCGGCAGCCTGCATGATCAGTAGCTCGGCAGCTTCAATTTCGGTGGCCATATCCGCCAGTTTAAAGGCAATAGCCTGGAAGTTGCCGATAGGCTGCCCAAACTGCTTGCGCTCCTTGGCATAAGCCACGGCGGCATTGAAAGCACCTTTGGCAATACCTAATGATAGCGCGGCAATAGATATACGCCCACCATCAAGCACCTTCATGGCCTGCATAAAGCCCTCGCCGGGTTTGCCCAGCAGGTTGGCGGCAGGTACGCGGCAGTTATCAAATATAAGTTCGGTAGTTTCCGAAGCACGCATACCCAGTTTGTTTTCTTTTTTACCGTGGGTGAAACCGGGCGTACCTTTCTCGATCACTAAGGCTGATATACCATGCGAATCGCCTTGCTCGCCGGTGCGTACCATTACCACGGCTACGTTGCCCGATTTGCCGTGTGTTATCCAGTTTTTAGATCCGTTAACTACATAATGGTCGCCATCCAACACAGCGGTGGTTTGCATATGCAACGCGTCCGATCCGGTGTTGGCTTCGGTTAAACCCCAGGCGCCAATCCACTCGGCGCTGGCCAGTTTGGGTAGCCACTTTTGTTTTTGCTCCTCGTTACCAAAGGCCAAAATATGCCCTGTGCAAAGCGAATTATGCGCGGCTACCGATAAACCTATCGAACCGCAAACTTTAGCTATCTCAACAATAACGGCCACATATTCAAAATAGCCGAAACCCGAGCCGCCGTACTGCTCAGGCACCAGCACGCCCATCATGCCTTGCTCGCCTAATTGTTTAAAAAGTTCAACAGGGAAAGTTTGCGCTTCGTCCCACTCCATTACGTGGGGGCGTATATTGCGCTCGGCAAAATCGCGGGCCATTTGTTTAACCATGGCCTGGTTATCATCGGCCGAAAAATCAAATCCGGCAGGTATATCTGTAAGTAGCGTACTCATGTTTTTTAACTGGTTTACAACAAAGTAACGCTATTTTAACCGCGAAAGTTTCATCATTGCCCCGCGTAAAAAGGGACCATTTGGGTATATGGTATATATTATAGGTTTAGTTAGTTTAAACCCAATTATAGCTGATAAATATTGAAGAAAAATATTTTACTCATTTTCCCGGTGCAGGGTTTTATACATTTTAACTACAAGGGCTCGCTTAACAACTGATAGCCCATTACTATATATTGCAATCCATGCCCCGTTTGTGCAATTCGGTATCACATGAATATCAACGCCGCCTTTTTTTCTGTTTGCAGGTGTAAATATCACTGCTATTCTATTATCTACTGTGTCAATAGCCGCCTTACTATATATAGGTATATTATATAAACTTTTGTAAGACCCTGTATCAATTTTCCCTTTTTGTTTAAGGTATATTTTCTCAAAACTACAATCGTCACTTAATACAGGATCCGTACCGCTATCGAAAGTCAATTTTATAGAATCTTTCATTGAATATATATACCCCGGTTCTGAATCTATTCCTTGCATAGATTTATACCAAAATTCCGGGGGCGTGTACAGTGTCCATCCGCCACGCAAGTTCATTTTACGCCAACCTTTTGGGATGTCGGCAGTTTTTTGACGACAAGAACTTATAAGTAAGAAAAACAACGATATTAAAATGATGTATTTTTTCACTTAAGTATTTTTAAAGTACCGCTGTATAATTCTTGTAGATGATGTTAAACCTTATCGCGCTTAACATACTTAACAATACCATAAACCATTAACGCCGGGAAAACTACTGCTATAACAGGCCAATAGGTGGAAACAAAAGAAGGTAACATAGGCTTAGGGTTTATATAGCGCAAGGTAGCACAAAAACCCCAAACCTATTGGTTGTAAGCCGGCTCTATTATTAAATTCTTACTTATAAGTCAGTAAAAAACCTAGCAACCTATTTAGCCACCGTCCGGGTTTCGTATTCGTAAACTATATTGGTATAAATAAAGGCGGTCGCGTCATTAGGTTTGGTGCGTTTTTCAACGGCGGTTTTAGGGTAACCATCCGCGTCGTACTCGTAAGTATAGGTTGCCCCGAGGCGCGGACTATCTTTAATTATCGACTCAAGCACCTCGTTCTCCGATAAAAAATCCAATTCGGCAGTATCAAATCCATACTTAAACCGTGCGTCATAATAAGGATTCTTTTTGGTGCCAAATACATACTTGGTAGTATTGGCTCCATTAATAAAGGTAGTTACATTGTTGCCCGTATAAACAAATTGCGATACAATTGGCGTGGCAGCATTGCTGGTAGCCTTTACCACCCGGCCGTTCTCAACCGTAAGTGTGTACACCAGGCCCTTACCATAATCAACACTTACAGGCACACCATTGTTATAAGTAATAATACGCGTAAAGCTCCCTGCCGTGCTTGATGTGATCAGGTCATCAGTATACGTATACTTAGGGCTCACGCCTCCGTTTATCTCAATTATCCGGTTTTTGCTATCGTATGTTATAGCGGTTGTTTGCGCGGTTCCTCCCTCTTGCGTACGGGTAATTTTGGTGAGCAATTTTATCTGTTTGGTTTGAGGCTCGTCTGGCTGCACGGCCTTTTTCTTGCAGCCTGCAACAACAAAAGCAGCCAATATGGTAATTAACAGCAGGTTTCTTTTCATAAAATTGGTTTTAACGAGGCAGGCGCTTCTTTTATATTTTACTTAAAGTTAAGTAATTGTATTACAATAACAAACAAGTAATGTAGAGAGGAAATATTTTGCGTCTCCCGCCAGCGTTTTATAACATGGGCGTCCCCCCGGCTGGTAGAAGCCGGGGTCGCGCTGTACACTCATACGCCTGCAGGCATTAAGCGCGGCCTGCGCGCAAAGGCCATTGCCGGGCCGGTATCCGTTGCCATCGCTTACGCGGGTTGTTATCCACCTCCAGGTTTCGGAAGACGCAAAATATTGCGTCTCTACGTTTACTGTTTTTGGTCTCCATAGCCCGAAGCTGCCAAAAAAGCGTTCAGCGCTGCTATATTCTCCAAATCCAACTGCAACATATCTTTTATTGCCAGCTTTTTATCGCCGGCCTTATCATAATAAGCCTTGCAAATGGCGTAACCCATATAATAGCCCAAATCGGCAACGCGGGTATCTTTCAACCCGCCGTTATACAGCCAGTTGGTGGTTTTGGTGCCCGTCATTTCTGTGCTGAACTTTGCCCATAGTTCCCTGTCATGCTCCCGCCCGTAAACAGGTACGGGTGATTAAGCTGTTTACCCAACAGCACTTCGGCCATCATGTCGCAAACACCTTCGGCAATACAAAAACCCAATAAGTTTGAGTTCCGTTTCTTTTCCATATCGCCGCCTTTTTGCTGGGTATGGGTAGCCTCATGCGCTATCAGCGCCATCATATCCGGGTTTGATTTGAAAAACTTTTGAATGACAGGATGCAGGCCGTCAGCATTTACCGAACTATCTGCCGCTACTATCTCGGTACCCAGCAGCAGGCGTGTTTGCGTAGTAGTTCCGCCGGTTTCAATAAAACCGATAACAAAATACACCTCGGGCGATTTAAAGCCGGGATATAATTGCTTGTAACGTTTAAACAGTTGCTTTATAGCGGCGCGCTTATTACCGGCGGCGATTGTTTTCTGCCTTATGCTAGCCCAAAAGGCAGGATGCCCGATAATAGCGCTGCGGAAACGTTCGGCAGTCCAACTCCTGGCCTTTACAAAATCCTTTAGTCCGGCACTGCCCTTGTCCAGGTAGTTGTGTTGTATAATTTGTAACTGTGCGGCGCTGTCTGTACTAGCCACAACTTTATCAAAAGCTGACCAAAAGTTTTTGATGTCTAAAGTAGAAATGGTTTGTGCTTGCGCGATGCCAACACTAAAAGCGATTAGCAGAATAAAAAGCAGGCTTTTCTTGATCATGATAAATGATAGACGACGGAACAAAAGTAAACGTTGCAGCGCAGTTAATCTTTACCTCTTGTTATTCCGGATCTGCGATAGCGGACCAACGAGGGGTGCTATTTTGTCATTGCGAGGCACGAAGCAATCGCACACCTGCTAATCTGCGACTTTTCTCCTTACGATTGCTTCGTGCCTCGCAATGACATATTACTGAAAAGCCTAAGAGGAGACGCAAAAATATTGCGTCTCTACAGCATTATTTTTTTAATCCTACCGGCATCCCAACCCCATTCTTTACCTTCCCTCTTAATACTTCACTAGTAGCCCTCGCCAATTGCAAATACCAATCAGACGGAAGCAACAAGCCATCCTGATCCAGCGAAATAAAAGTTTGATCAACCGGGCGTTGGGCGGCAGTTGGAGCCACTTTGTACATGGCGGTACCTTCATCTATCTCATCAAACATAGCTATGTAAACCATATTTACCCCGGCATTGAGCACGTTATACGATTGATGCCAGTAAAACTCGCCACCGCGGCGCGGGATCTGATTGTATTTCGCTTTGCCGCGGTGCATATTGTACCACGAGAAACCGGGGAATATAACCGGCATATAAGCAATGTTATTAGCCTTGCAGAAGGCCACATCAGGCACAACCGAGCGATCGCGAAACTTATCGGCACCCTCATCATCCCCAAAACGGCCCACCGCCCAGGGACTGATCACATCCATCTTTTTATAAACAGCTATCCACTCGGCACTATGCTTCTGCCAGGTATCGTTAATGCCGCCCATAATGGTGGCCCGGTATTTCTTCTCCGCACCGCTGTGAAACCAATCCAGCAACGAATCGCTCTGCGCTACGGTGGCGAAGGCGTTATGATCAAAGCCCATGCCCCATATAGCCAGCAACGGTTTGCCGTTATGCTGCAGGTATGATTTGCCCTGCGTAACCTGTAACGAGTCGACCAGGAATTTCCAATCGGCCAGCAAATCACGCTTCCAGTTAGGGCCGGCACCGGTGATGTCATACATAATACAATAAACCCGCTTGTACTTTTCGCTGGCCTGTTTCACATTACGCACCACCTGGTTAAAGTGCCTGCGTGCGCCACCGCGAATATCAGATATAAAGCGCTGCTCAAACACACCGTCCAAATCATGTTCAGCCATCCACTTAAAATGCAGATCAACCGCCTCATATTTATAAGCCGAGTATAGCTTGGCAGGTTTGCCATCGGGATAGTTCATGGAAGTAGCTTCCAATGCTGCGTCAGGGTATTCGCGCATATCGGGCCACAGGTCAAAATTAGCGTTAGCCGCCGCGGTAGCGCTACGCCCCCCAAAGTAATGCCGCCAAACCCCGTTCCGCGACCCATCATTGGGCGTAGCATGCCAGCCCTGGTAGCCAAACATCACCTTTTTGTTAAGGGTGTTTGTAGTTGGGATATACTTTTGGGCTGTAGCACAAAGTGTAGCGCAAAGCAACAGCAGGGTTGTTAAACGTAGTTTCATATCCTTGTATTTAAGTATAAATTGGTTTAAAGCGGGTGTAGCACCGGTACTGACAAAACAGCGTCACCAAAAAACACAAGCACCTCATAATCATCACTGTAGCGCGCTACACCAGGTGTAGCACTGTAGCGTGCTACGCATAAGCCGCTACACTTAGTACTCGGCCAGGGTGATGATCTGCTCACTTATAGGCGCAATTTTTTCCTTGCCATTTAAAAAGCCCAGTCCCACCACAAAGGCAAAACCGCATACGGTACCGCCCATTTCCTGTATCAGTTGGCTGGCGGCGGTAATGGTGCCCCCGGTGGCCAGCAGGTCGTCATGCAATAAAATATGCTGACCCGGCAAAAAAGCGTCGGTATGCATTTCAATGGTGGCGGTGCCGTATTCCAGCTCGTATTGTTTTTGCTTGATGGTATAAGGAAGTTTACCTGCCTTACGTACCGGGATGAAAGGAACACCCAGGCGCGTGGCCAAGGTTAAGCCAAATAAAAAGCCGCGGCTTTCCACGCCGGCCACCGCGTCAATGCGCAGGTGTTTTACGCGGTCTGCAAATTCGTCAACAATGGCGGTGCAGAGGGCGGGGTCTTTTAATATGGTAGTGATGTCCTTAAATATAATGCCCGGTTTCGGGAAATCAGGTATATCACGAACGGCGGTTTTTATCTGCTGGTCTATCATTTAAAATTTAAGTAAGGCGCAATTTTACGCAAAATTTGGTCATCCAATATCACTATCTCCCGCATATCCTCCACCGAGTGGTAATTACCATGCTGCGCGCGGTATTGAATGATGGCGTTGGTTTGTTTATTGGTAAGGTATGGAAATTTGCGCAGCCCCTCAAAGTCAACCTCGTTGATATTGATCTTCACAATGCGGGCGGGGTTAACGCTGATTTGATTTTTGATCTCGGCGTACTTTTCGGCGTCTATGCCGTAAATTTCGGTAAGTTGTTCCTTAGCCAAAAAACCGCCCAGGCGTTGCCTGTATTCCACTATGCGTTTGGCAAAAGCGGGGCCGATGCCATGCAGGCGCGTAAGCCTGACCGAGTCGGCAGTGTTGAGCTCAATGACCTCACCGGGTTTGAGTTTGTTGGAGGTGTAGGCCTCGCCATCGGGCAGGTCAATGTATGGGGCAAGTCGGCGGTAGTCGGCCGGGCTTATGCTGTAGATTTTTTTGACGTCGGCCCGGGTGTAAAACCGGCCGCCTTTGGCCTCAAAATTTTTAATAATGTTGACCTGGTGGCCGCTCAGGCCCAGTTTTACCCATTGGCTGTCGGGCAGATTGTTAGGGTTAAATTTAAATAGTGTTAAGCTTTTGTTAGATGCAGTGTATTCCCCGCTATCAGCCCCCGATTTCTGTAACAAGGCCACCGCTTTATCAAAGTCTTTAAAATTTATAACATTATCTTTGGTGTAGTGTTGAATAATGTAAGGGGCTGCCAGCACCAGCGCAATCAATATCACGAGTACCACCATGCCGTTCCACTCTTTTTTGGTGACCGACAGGTAGTTTTTAATGCGTGATATCATGGCGAGGTAATTGACACCCTTAAAGTATAAATTATAAAATGAAAATTATAACCACAGAAGAATTTGCCAGGGCCACCAAACTGGATAAGCTGAAAATGCCCGGCCTGGCATCCTTCCTGATGGAACTGATGAAGATAAACCAGGTAAACGACCTGTTTGCCCAGGCGCAGCACAAAAACGGTATCGAGTTTATTGATGCCATCCTTAAAGGCTGCGGCGTTGAAGTAGAATTTGACGAAAAGGACCTTAAAAACATCCCGGCCACCGGCAGCTTTATAGCCATTGCCAATCACCCATACGGCGGTATTGAAGGACTAGTATTTTTAAAAATGCTATTGATGGCCCGCCCGGATGCCAAACTGATGGCCAACTTCATCCTCAAAAAAATTCCTAACCTGAGCGATTTTTTTATAGCGGTGAACCCGTTCGAGAATATTGAGCACTCATCAAGTATAAGTGGCATAAAAACAACCCTGCAAATGCTGGCCGACGGCACGCCTATTGGTATTTTCCCGGCGGGCGAGGTATCGACCTTTAAAATTGAGCAGCAGCAGGTTACAGATCGTATGTGGCATCCGGTGGTCGGCAAAATTATTGCCAAGGCCAAAGTGCCGGTGGTGCCGGTGTATTTTCATGGTAACAATGGGGTGTTGTTCAATTTATTGAGTTTGATCCATCCTACCTTGCGTACGGCCAAATTGCCTTCGGAGTTATTTAATAAGCAGGGGCAGTCTATTAAACTGCGTATTGGCAAATCGATCAAATTTGAAGACATTCCCGAAAATAACAATAATACCAAGCTGCTCAACTTCCTGCGGGCCCGTACGTATGCTTTGGGTACAGGGTTGGAGGAAGAGAAAAAGTTATTCGACCCGCGCAGTCTTTTCAAAATAAAAAAAAAGCCCAAAGAGATAGTTAAGGCTATTGATGCGGGGATTTTAGAAAAAGAAATTGCTCCGCTGCGCGAAAACTATAAAGTTTGGGAAGAAAAAAATTACGAGGTATTCATTACGCCAACCAACGTTATCCCTAATGTTATTCGTGAAATTGGCCGCCTGCGCGAGATCACTTTCCGCGAAATTGGCGAGGGTACCAACAAGGCTACCGACCTGGACGAGTATGATATTTACTATAATCATCTATTCATCTGGGACCGCGAAACCAAAATGATAGTAGGTGCCTACCGCATTGGCATGGGCGATGAGATATTTTATAGCTTCGGCAAAAAAGGTTTTTATATAGCCGAGCTGTTCAAGATCAAAACTCAGTTTACGCCGGTACTTAAAAAGAGTTTAGAACTGGGCCGCTCATGGATCCGCAAGGAGTATCAGCTTAAACCCCTGCCACTGTTCCTGCTTTGGAAGGGTATCCTGAAGTTTGTGATGGATAAGCCGCGTTACCGTTACCTTATAGGCCCGGTGAGTATCAGCAACTCGTTCTCGCAATTCTCAAAATCATTGATCGTAGATTATATCACCCGCAATCACTTTGATGAGGAAATGGCCGAATATGTAAAACCGCGAAAAAAATTCAAGGTCGATTTTTCTAACGTCGATGCGGATGTGTTAATGGGCGGCGAAAGTAATTTTAAAAGCCTGGATGCTTTAATTGCCGAGGTGGAAAGCCGTAACATGAAGGTGCCTGTACTGCTGCGCCAATACATTGGCCTTAATGCCAAGATCATCTGCTTTAATATCGACCCCAAATTTTCTGACGCGTTGGATGGCTTCCTGGTGCTTGACCTGAAAAAGATCCCGCAGGATATGGTGGATAAGCTGAGCGGCGGTATGTAACGGTTACTCTTTAAACCCTTCGCGACTTAGAATGAAGGCCATCAGGTCATGTATAGGCTGCTTGATGATCTTGCCTACATGGACTTCGTTTTCCCTGCAAAGGGTCGTCAACTCATCGGTAAACACCGTTGCTATTGAACCTACAAAGTGGCATTTATAGCGATTGTATTGCGGGTATGATTTAATATTGGTCTCGATAAATTCCAGCAGGGCCGCTTTGATGATCTTCTGCCCGTATTCAGTTCTGCGTATCACGTTCAGGAAGCGCGCGAACGATGCCAGGTAAGCGTTTGCCGCCGGTTTTTGATATACGTTTATGATAACCTCTTCTTTGGTTAATTGATAAGTACCATTAAACTTTTTGTGAATATCATCGGGCATACGGTCGTACAAAAAGTCGGTTACCAGGGCTTTGCCCAGCCACGTGCCGGCACCTTCATCGCCTAAGATGTAACCTAGACCGTGTTTGCCGGCGTGGATATCTTCCCCGTCAAAAAATGAGATATTTGAACCTGTACCCAGTATGCAGCATAAGCCTTTTTCGTGCCCGCAGGTCGCGTAAGCTGATGCCAGCAGATCGCTATCAACACTGATATACGCTTTGGTAAAAAGTTGGCTCAGGGCGTTTGACACAATTTCGTGCCTGTCTGGGCTTGAGCAGCCCGCGCCAAAAAAATAGATCTCTTTAACCTCGGCACCAAAAGCCACCATATCGGGCGCTTTGTCCTGTACAATTTTGGATATTTCCTTTTCGGTTAAAAAATAGGGATTGAGGCCGGGGGTTCTAAACTCTAGTGGTTCTTTACCCGGTTGTTTAAGTAACCAATCTGTTTTTGACGATCCGCTATCGGCAACTAAGATCATGAAATTTCCTCAAGTACTTTTTTGGTGAGTGGCTTGTGAAGAAACTGGGTGATATATTTATTATCGAACGATCGTTTGATATCTGTCGGATCAAGCGATGACGACAACATAAATATCTTAATTCCAGTTTTATCGATGCTTAATCCATCATAGGCCTGCAAAAACTCAAAGCCATCCATTACGGGCATGCGCAGGTCCAGAAAAATAACATCAGGGGTTACCAACCCCTCGCGCAGCATCTCAATAGCGCCGTGCGATGATTGGCAAACAACCACCTTTTCTACAAACTTGCTATTCTCCAATAGGCGACTGGTGACAAAATTATCTATGTAATTGTCATCAATCAGGAGGCAGGTTTTGTAAGATGCAGTCATTTTATATCACCAAAAATAACTTTTTATTTGATTATTGGATATTAATGTTGTTAGTTATTTGCTTTAAACTTATTTCGGCAGCTTTGGCCTGGTATTGTGCGGCGAAGTATTGTACCTGCGCCACAATGTAATTTTCCTCGGCCTGGCGTATCTCCAGCGGCGTAATATTTCCTAATTTATACTTGTCTAACGATATTTCCAAATTGCGTTTGGCAATACCCACGTTGGCCTGCCATACTTTAACCAGGTCCAATCCCGACAGGTAATTTACGTACAGTGTGTTTACCTGCCCGTCAATAGTCAGTTTCACTTGTTTGGCCGATAGCTCCGAATTTTCTATCTGGATCCTGGCATTCTTCTCGCGGCGGTTTTGGTTAAAGCCGTCAAATATGTTAATGGTAGCATTTAAACCGTATGTAAGACCGCGGGCATTCTGACTTAAAAGTGCGCCGTTTGGCGATTTGCTGTTGGTAAAGTTATAGCCAGAGGTTACGCCTATTACAGGATAACGCGTGGCTTTAATTTGTTTCAGGTTAATCTCGGCCAATTGCCTGGCAATTTGCGATGAAAGTATTCGCGGGTTTTGTGTAGCGGCTGCATTAAGTACATCGCCCAGTACTAATTTATCATCAACCACAATGGTATCAATCACATCAAAATCAGTCTGCATATCGCGCACCAATAGTTGGTTTAGCTGTATTTTGCTGGCTTTAAGTTGTTGCAGCTGGCTCAGGTAGTTAGCGGTATCGGTATTTAAATTTACCTGGGCGTTCAACACGTCAAGTTTAGCTACCGTACCTACCGAAAATTTATCGTTAGCTATATTTAGCTGAGTTTTTGATATGCGGATAGCACCTTTAAAAGACTTCAGCGTTTCATTCTGGTTAACAATATTGTAGTAGGTGGATATTACATTAGTAATAGTTTGCAAAACAGTATCGCGGGATGTGATATCGCTTAACCTGTTACGGGTTTTCAATTCGTCATAATTGGCAAACATGGCAAAGCCATCAAATACCGTCCAGTCTAACCCAACCCCGTAATTTACACTACTGTTACGCGCGCCATTAAACTCGGTTACTACACCTGTATTACGCGATGTACGGCTGTTTTGAATACTATTATTACTATTAAATGTACCGGTAACCACTGGCAAAATACCCGCATTACCAATAGTGGTGTTGTTTTGCGCAATGGTTTTATTATTCTGCGCCAGCTTAATATTGTAATTGTTTTTTAAGGCTATCTCTACCGCATCCTTCAAAGTTAATAACGGAGCATTTTGCGCCTTTGCATTAACGGCAAGCGCCACGCTGCAAATAACTAAGCAGGCCAGTTTATTTATATTTTTCACTTTCATGATCGGCTTAAGCGTGTTCAAGTACTTTTGTTTTTTTCTTTTTTGGCTCTTCCACTTCTCCTTCTTCTTCGGCATCAGGGTCCTTACGGGTTTTTGATGCGATCAACATATACATAGCCGGGATAACATACAGTGTTAACACCAGCGAGAACAGCATCCCCCCAATAATTACTATACCTAATGATACACGGCTTTTTGCACCCGCACCTAATGCTAAGGCTATGGGAACCGAACCCAATACCACGGCCAAACTGGTCATTAATATAGGGCGTAAACGGGCGGTGGCTGCGGTTACTACCGCTTCGTACTTGCTCATTCCGTGCTCCATTTGCTGGTTGGCAAACTCCACTATCAAAATACCGTTTTTGGTTACCAAACCTACCAGGGTGATGATACCTATCTGGCTAAATATATTCAGCGTTTGATCAAACAACCAAAGTGACAAGAACGCACCTGCTACCGCTAAAGGCACGGTTAACATTACGATGATCGGGTCGCGGAAACTTTCAAACTGCGCGGCCAATACCAGGTAAATGAGCAACAGTGCGAAGCCGAACGCAAATACAATGTTTGATGAACTTTCGGCCTGATCCCTGGCGGCACCACTTAACGCGGTGCTAAATGTTTCGTCCAACATGCCTTTGGCTATGCGGTTCATCTCGGCTATGCCTTCGCCCACGGTGCGGCCCGGCGCCAAACCAGCTTGTACAGTAGCCGATTTAAAGCGGTTAAAGTGATAAATTGATGGCGGTGTTGAACCTTCAACTACTTTAACCACGTTATCCAGTTGTATCAGCTTGCCTTTATCATTACGCACATAAATAGTTTTCAGGTCAAGCGGTTGATCGCGGTTAGCACGATCTGCCTGGGCTATAACCTGGTATTGCTTGCCGTTGTACAGGAAATAACCTAAACGGCCGTTACTGTAGTACAATTGCAGGGTTGAAGCTATATCGGCTACAGACACACCTAAGTCGCGTGCCCGTTCACGGTCAGTTATTACCCTTAGCTCGGGCTTGGTAAATTTCAAATCCACATCGGGCGTTACAAATACCGAACTTTTTTGAACTTCGCTCAGGAAATCAGGCAACACCTTGCGTATTTTCTCAAAATCATTATTCTGGATAACAAACTGCATTGGCAAAGCACTACGCTGACCGCCGCCACCACCACTGATGGTTTGCTCCTGCGATACGTTGGCACGCACATCAGGAAAACGCGATAGCCTTTTGGTTAACCAGTCGGCAATTTCCTGCTGCGAACGCTGGCGTTCGCCTGGAGGCACGAGACCAATCCTGCCAAAACCGCTGTTTACAGCGCCAGAGCCACCACGACCAAAAGCAACAATTTCCAGGTTGACGTTAGCCTCGGGTATCGAGTCGGCCACCAGGTCGGATATCTTGTCCATATAGCGGCCCGTAAATTCGTACGATGAACCTTCAGCCGCGGTAACAGAATAGCGTAGCTGACTTTTATCATCCAAGGGCGCTAATTCCGATTTAATGTCCTTGTTCAACAGCCAGGTCATCACCAATGATCCTACTAAAATAGCTACAGGCAGTACCCATGTGCGTTTCAGGAATTTAACCAGCGTTTCGGTATAACCATTGGTCATGTTTACAAAGAACGGTTCGGTCATTTTGTAAAATTTCGACTTCTTTTGATCCTTGCGTATCAGCTTAACGCTTAGCATTGGCGTTAACGATAGCGAGACGAAGGCCGATATCAATACCGATCCTGCAACAACCACCGCAAACTCGCGGAACAATCGGCCTGTGAAGCCCGGTAAAAATACGATAGGTAAAAACACCGCCGCAAGGGTAATTGATGTTGATATAACCGCGAAAAATATTTCGGCCGATCCCTGGAATGCCGCTTTACGCACATCCATGCCGTCCTCTATCTTTTTGTAGATATTTTCTGTAACCACAATACCATCATCCACCACCAAACCCGTGGCCAAAACGATACCCAGCAAGGTTAGTATATTAATAGAATAATCGCACAGGTACATGATAAAGAAGGTACCTATCAAGGAAACCGGTATATCTATCAGCGGGCGGAAAGCGATCAGCCAGTCGCGAAAGAACAGGTAAATAATAATTACCACCAATATGAACGATATGGCCAGGGTTTCCTCAACTTCCTTGATGGATTGGTTAATAAACTTGGTGTTATCAGTTAATACTTTTACTTTAATATCGGGCGGAAGGTCTTTCTTTAAACGCTCAAAACGCGTGTAAAACTCTTTAGCAATATCAACATAGTTGGCACCCGGTTGCGGTACTATAGAAAGTGCCACCTGCGGTACGCCCGATTCTTTAAACGCGGTTTGCTCATTGGCCGAACCCATAACGGCATAACCAATATCGCTCATGCGGATAACGCGGTTACTATCAGCACGGATGATAAGGTCGTTAAAATCTTTTTCAGTACTTAAACGGCCAATGGTACGGATGATCAGTTCGGTATTGTTACCTTCAATCTTACCAGCCGGTAGCTCAACGTTCTCGCGGTTAAGCGCATCACGTACATCGCTTGCAGCTAAGCCGAGCGCCGATAATTTATTTGGATCTATCCATAAACGCATGGCATACTGGCGCGATCCCTGTAAACCAACCGAACTTACACCGGGGATGGTTTGTAAACCCTCCATCAGTACGTTTTCAGCGTAATCATTCACCTGTGTAATATTACGCTTGTCTGATGTTACAGATACCGTAATGATATTATCAGCATTCGCGTCCGCTTTGCTTACTACCGGCGGGGCGTTAATATCCTGTGGAAGCTGGCGCTGGGCCTGGCTTACTTTGTCGCGCACGTCGTTCGCGGCGGTTTCAAGGTCGGCATCCAGGTCAAACTCGACCGTGATGTTACTGCTACCAACCGAGCTGCTTGAGGTAATGTTACGGATACCCGGTACACCGTTGATGGCTTTTTCCAAAGGTTCGGTTATCTGCGACTCGATTACATCCGAGTTAGCGCCCGAGTAACTGGTACTTACTGAGATAATTGGCGGATCAACCGAAGGGAAATCGCGGATACCCAGAAACTTATAGCCCATAATACCGAATACTACGATCACAACAGAAAAAACTGTTGCCAGTACCGGCCTTTTTATACTTACTGAAGATAAACTCATGGTGCAGCTTATTTATTTACTTTTAGCAACCTTTACAGGAACTCCCGGACGCATTTGAATAATACCTGATACTATTAAGCTATCGCCGGCTTTAAGGCCTTCAACGATCTGTATCTTACTGTCGGTACGCACATCTGTTTTAACCAGTTGCGCTTCGGCTTTGCCATTTTTAACCAAGAAAACCTTGCTGCTTTTTATATCAGGCGTAACAGCTTCGGTAGGCACCATAATGGTCTTCGGTATTTGGTCAAGCGTTAAATTCACTTTAGCAAAACCGCCTACTTTTAATACACCTTTAGGGTTACCGGCCCTGGCGCGTACCGTAATGGTGCGGCTTGCTACATCAATTGATGGCTCGATAGCGTATACCGAAGCTTTGAACTTCTCTGTACTGCTGGTAACCGTGAAACTTATTTTACTACCAACCTGTATCAACGATAGATATTTTTCAGGGATAGAGAAAGTTATTTTTGCCGGATCAACATTCACTAACGAAGCAATAGCCGTATTTGGCGACAGGTAACCACCCGGGCTCACGTTACGCAAACCAATAGTGCCCGAAAATGGCGCACGGATCTCGGTTTTAGCTATTTGCGCTTTTACCACATCTGCCTGCGCATTCAGCGTATTTAACGCGGTTAACGAGGTTTCGTATTCCTGCTGGCTTATGGCCTCTTTTTGTAAAAGTATTTTATTACGGTATTCGTTCTGTTTTGCTAGCGCGATGTTGTATTCGCTTTGTTTTAAGGATGCTACCAGGTCCTGGTTGTTTACTTTAACCAGCAGCTGGCCTTTTTTAACCTGGCTGCCCTCGCTAAAATAAATGCCGGTAATACGGCCCGAAGTTTCGCTGATGAGGTTTACACGCTCGTTGGCATCAATGGTACCGGTTACGTCAATGTAGTTATTCAGCACCGTATCCTTTACCACCATTACTTTAACCGTTACAGGGCCGTTTCTGCGGCCACCACCACCACCTTTAGCGTCGCCGCCTTTGCCACCGCCCTTGCCTTCACCTTTTCCTTCGCCGCCGCGGCCACCGCCACCGCCTTTGTCTTCCATGGCCGCGCGTTTTTTGGCGTGCTCGCTAAAAAACTTGTTATAAATTAAAAATCCAACCAATAAAGCAAGCAGGATGTAGATGATGTACTTAGTTTTCATTGTATAGTTTGTGGGTGCTATAATTTACACTGTAATTTTTTCGGGTGATAATTGCTTTAAGTTTTGCTGCATTTTGCTTAATACTTTATCAAACACAGCCATTTCATCGGCAGATATATCTGAGGTAATACGGTTATTGATCTGCTCAAAAGCTTTAACAATTTCGGGCACGGCCTTACGGGCCTTATCCGTAGCGCGGATGATGTGCTCGCGCCTGTCGGCCGGGTTGGTTTCGCGGTATACAAAACCTTGTTCGCTCAACGTATCAATAATGGTAACAATAAGTGATTTGTCTTTGTCCAATAATTCTGAAAGCGCTTTTTGGGTCAATTCTCCATCATGATGGCATATAACCGCCAGCGGATAGTAATACCGGTTAATTTCCAGGTGTTCCATCTGTTCAGACAAAACACTAAGATACGCCCTGCCCGAGTGCATCAGCTTGCGCGATATCGGCTCAATTAAATTCATTTGCATGTTACAACGTAAATGTAGATAGTTAGATATCTTAATAGTTGCTTGTATCAACCATTTTACATCAACTTTGTGTAGCTTTTCTGTTACAGCATTATTAAATTTTTATACATTGCAGCTATGAAAAAATTTCCATTAACTGCTTTTTTTTCTTTACTACTATTATTTATGAGTTCGATAACCAATGCTGCCGACAAACCGAGGATAAATTACCATATCACTTTCCCCGAGGCACAGGCGCATTATGCTGATATTGAACTAACCGTAACAGGACTAAAGCAAGCATCACTAAATTTAAAAATGCCCGTATGGGCGCCGGGATCATACCTGGTAAGAGAGTTCGCCCGCAATGTTGAAACTTTAAGCGTAAGCGCTAAAGGCAAAAACCTGCCTGCTGTCAAAACCCGCAAAAACATCTGGCATGTTAACACTGCCGGTCAAACGGCTATCACGGTAAAATATCGTGTTTACGCCTTCGAGGTATCGGTACGCACCAGCTTTATCGACGCGTCGTACGCGTTCCTGTCATCGCCGGATATGTTTATTTACCCGGAGGGGATGTTGAGCGAGCCATCTGTAGTAAAAATCACCCCCTACAAAAACTGGACTACCGTTAGCACCAGCCTTGAAAAAGTAAACGGCGACCAATTTACCCGCACCGCGCCTAATTACGATATCCTGTTCGATTCGCCTTTAGAAATAGGTACGCAGGATGTTTTCGGCTTTAAAGTTGGCAACACCGACTATGAAGTAGCCATGACCGGCGGTGGTAACTATGACAAGGATCGAATTAAAGAAGACTTAGCGAAGCTGATTGCCGAAGAGGTTAAAATTTTTGGCGAGAACCCTAACAAACACTACACCTTTATAGTACACAACTACTTGAAAGGCGGCGGCGGTTTGGAGCACTTAAGCTCGACTACATTAGGCGCTTCCCGTTTAGGTTACACAAACGAGAAAACCTACCAGGGCTTTTTAAGCCTGGCCGCGCATGAGCATTTCCACCTGTGGAATGTGAAGCGTTTACGCCCGATAGCTTTAGGTCCGTTTGATTATGATAACGAGAACTACACCACCAACCTTTGGATAGCCGAAGGTTTTACAGCATACTACCAGGATATTATCGTTCGTCGTACACAATTGTATCCGCCAAATGACTACGTATCATCACTAGGTTCAAAAATCAGTGCGGTGGAAAATCAGCCGGGAACGCGTGTTCAGCCGTTATCGCAATCAAGCTATGATGCCTGGATCAAATACTATCGCCCTAACGAGAATAGCAATAACACCACTATCTCCTACTATAATAAAGGCGCTATGGTAGCCCTGTTACTTGATCTGGATATCATCAACGCCAGCAAAGGCAAGAACTCATTGGATGATGTAATGAAATATGCCTACAACGAGTATTACAAGGTTAAAAAACGCGGCTACACCGATGCCGAGTTTAAACTGGCTTTGGAGAAATTTGCCGGCAAAAAACTGGATAATTTTTATGCCCAGTACATTAACGGTCTTGACCGCTTAGACTATGACAAATATCTGGCCTATGCGGGGTATAAACTGGTTGATTCGCTGGAAGGAAGGGACGATCCATACTTCGGTGTAAATTACCTGGCCACAAGCGCCAAAGCCATTGTTGCCAGCGTGGTACGCAACAGCGCCGCATGGAAGGACGGCATCAACGTTAACGACGAGATCGTCGAAATTAATGGTAAGCCCATCACCAAAACTACCGTAATAAGCGGCGCTCCAGGCGATGTACTGAATGTTACCGTAATTCGCGACGGCATAAAAATGACCATACCGGTTACTTTGCTAAAAAGCACATTGGTGAAATACAAACTGGTAGAGGTGTCAAACCCTACGCCTGTGCAACTGGCCGTGCGTAAAAAATGGTTATCATTACAATAATATATTCAACTTGTCCTCATCACAGGACAAATTTTTAAGCTAAAAGCAAAAGCCGCTGTATAAAACAGCGGCTTTTTGCTTTTAAACCATTTTGGAATGATTCATGTATATATCCTTACAGATAACAAAAACATTAATCTAAAATATATCTATCATGAACTCATTATTGTATATCATAGCCGTAATTCTGATCGTTGGTTGGGCTTTAGGCTTCTTTATGTATTCTGCAGGCGGTATTATCCATGTATTATTGGTAATAGCAGTCATATCATTATTATTAGGTGTGATCAGAAGACCGACCGCTCTTTAATAAAAAAAGAACAGAGATTCACAACAGCAAAAAAGGCTCCCGCACAAACCGGGAGCCTTTTTTGTATCCAAAATTTTATACCGGCTCCTATTGTTATACATTATATAATCAATTACTTTTGCAGCACTACAATTAGTAATATTATGAAACACCACGAAAAAGAGGAAAGCTATACTTACGTTTATTACCTGGTTGCTTTGGTTACCGGTTTATTTATCGGCGCTATTATAGATGTTGGCTTTAAATGGATCCCTATCGGTGGTATTCTGGGCTTACTGTCAGCCGCATTCTATGTGAATGTTTTGGTGAAAAAACGTGGCGAGGCCTGATCCTGAATTACCTTCGTTTATAAAAAATTGGAACCAGTTTTACGGCATTGTTGTCGCATGGCTGGTTTTTTTGGTTATAATATTCTGGCTCATTACAATTTACTTTAAATGAGTTTAGCAGACTGGTTGGTACTTGGCACTACGTTGCTTGCTATCGTTGTTTACGGTATTTATAAAAGCGGCAGCAACAAAAATATCGACCAGTTTTTAGTTGGTGGCCGCTCCTTACCCTGGTACCACATCGGCCTTTCGGTAATGGCTACACAGGCCAGCGCCATCACCTTCCTATCCGCCCCCGGCCAGGCCTATTCAGACGGGATGCGCTTTGTGCAGTTTTACTTTGGTTTGCCTTTGGCGATGATCGTGCTTTGTATCACTTTTGTACCCATATTCCATCGCCTTAAAGTTTATACCGCTTATGAGTACCTGGAGCAACGCTTTGATCTGAAAACACGCTCGCTGGTGTCTTTTCTTTTCCTGGTGCAGCGGGGTTTATCAACCGGTATCACTATTTATGCTCCCTCAATCATCCTATCGGTAATATTGAATATTGATACTACTTATACCACCCTGTTTATTGGCGGGCTGGTTATATTTTATACCGTATATGGCGGCACCAAAGCGGTATCATACACCCAACTGCTGCAAATGAGCATTATTTTTATGGGGATGTTTGCCGCGGGCGTACTGGTGGTTATCCTCCTACCGGAAAACGTTGGCTTTACCCATGCCCTTAAACTAGCCGGTAAACTGGGTAAAATGAATGTGATTGACTGGAAGTTTGACCCCGATAACCGTTACAATATATGGAGCGGATTGATCGGTGGTTTCTTTTTACAGTTGTCTTATTTCGGCACAGACCAAAGCCAGGTGGGGCGTTATTTAACCGGAAAGTCTGTTGGGCAAAGCCGCATGGGCCTCATCATGAATGCATTGATAAAAATACCCATGCAGTTTTGTATCCTGTTAATAGGTATACTGGTATTCGCCTTTTATCAATACAACAAACCGCCGCTGTTTTTTAATAAATATGAGGTAAGCCAGATTGAAAAAAGCCCTTATGCTACCGACTATAAAAACCTGGAGGCCAAACACACCGCGGCCTTTGAAACCCGCAAAGTAAAAGCCGATAACCTGATAGCTGCTTTTGATAGTAAGGACAATAATAAAATAGCCGAAGCTCAAACTCAACTGCGCCAGGCCGAAGACTCGACAAATGTTGTGCGCCAGCAGGGTATAGCCCTAATGAAGAAAAATAACGTTGACGCTGATACCAACGACACCAATTACGTGTTCTTAACCTTTGTTACGCATTACCTGCCCCGTGGTTTAATAGGGCTGTTAATAGCAATTGTGTTTATGGCTTCAATGGGGTCAACCGCCAGCGCCTTAAACTCCTTGGCTTCAACAACGGTGGTTGATATATATAAACGCGTGGTTAATACCAAAGCCAGCGAAACCAACTATTTGAATGCATCGCGCCTGGCTACAGTATTTTGGGGCATTGTGTGTATAGTGATGGCTTTATATGCCAGCAAGCTGGGCAATTTACTGGAAGCGGTGAATCAGCTGGGCTCGTATATTTATGGTACTATACTGGGCGTTTTTGTTACGGCCTTCTACCTTAAAAAAATAAAAGGCTCGGCAGTGTTTATTGCCGCGGTGCTATCTGAAATTATTATCTGCGTATGCGGATATTATGAAGTGGTTGCTTACTTGTGGCTTAATGCCATTGGTTGTATTTTGGTGATATTGCTTTCGGTTGCCATTAATCCTTGGCTTAAGGAGAAACTCAAAATAGCTTAAAACAAAAGCCCCTCACCTAAGCAAGGGGCTTTTATAATTAGCAAGCGGTTATTTATTTACAAACACAGCTGCTGCTCACTTTGGGGCAGTTGGCCTTGCTGGTACATTTCGCTTTGGTGCATGATGTGCAAGCCTGTTTTGTTTTTTTAACCGGAGCCTTTGTATTGGCGAAAGTGGTAGTACATGCAAACATTACTACTACTGTACTTAAAATTATTTTTTTCATTGATCTTTAAATTTAATACTTGATAAATAGTGTTTATTGAACTGGGAGCAAGTATTAAACTTTTGGCGGTTTCCAGTTTGACGGGGTATAACCGGCACAATTACCAATTTTATAGGTCGAAACTGTTTTTTCAATAGTGGTGCAAAATAATGGCGAAACAGCTATAGGTTCTTTCACCAGGAAACCGCAACTGCTGCACATTAGCATACGGCTGCAATTTTCCGTCTCGCAATCTTTCTTAGGTTTTTCCTGCCGGTGATGACAGGTGGCAGGGCCATTAGTTTTATTACAACAATCTGTCATAACAGTTGATGCAACAGGCTTTACCGTCATCGAAAAAGACGACAGCAGCATAATGCATATGATCTGTATAACAGCTAAAAATTTCATTGGGATAAATATAGCAACAATTGCCGCAGAGAAAAATTGATAAGCGTCACATTCAGTAAAAAATAAATGCCCCTTCGAACTTGCTTCTTGGGGGCATTCAACCTAAACCTTATCACAATTAAACCGGCAAGTTTGCCAGTTCGCATTACGTATTACAATTACTATACCAAAAACACCCTCACCCATCTCTTTTTTTATTGTAAATGTTATTTTCTGTTAATTTCAAGTATAAATTTAATCGATAATAATTTTTACTTACCTAAAATCAGAACACTGTGTTTTCATTTATGTACACTTTTACTACACTATTCTGCTTGTTTTGTTGAACTGCGTCTACGTAAATATCCATCAAATAAAAACAAGCCTAATATCATATCAATAAACATAAAGCCTTTAAACAAGGGCCCGCTCAGCAAGGCCGTAAAATCAGGGATTTTGTTACTCACACTTTCTGCAACCTTATCCCCACCGGCAGCCGACCAATTTACACTGGCGAGCATTAAAACCAGCATCACCAACAGCGTAACTACAAAAAAGCCGCCTATTAATTTGATGATCGGTGTGTTTACGGCAGCCTTTAACGGTTGTTTAGCATAATCGGCACGGATACCTTCCATTACATTATAGGTAAATGCCATGGGCGGCTCGTCCAGTTCCATATTGGCTATTTCGGTATTTAACTGCAGCAACTCCCGGTACTTCTCGCCCCAGGCATTATCCATTGCAATTAAATTACTGATGGCTTGCTGTTCGTCAACAGAACACATACCATCAATGTAGGCCCAAAGTTGTTCTTCGATGCTGTTCATTATATCAACTCCTTTGCTTCATGTTTTAAATTTTGTTCCAGCTTATCTTTTAAACGCTGGCGCGCCCTGAATAATTTTACCTTCACTCCATTAGCTTCTATACCCATGGTTTTGGCAATTTCTTCAATGCTTTGTTCGCCCTTATAAAACAAGGTGAGAACCGTGGCGTCATCGGCCGACAGTTGCTCAATAGCCTGGTTTAAATAAAACGAGCGCGATCTATTCTCGATATTATAACTATCAAACCCCGAAGGTTTGTTTTCTATCTGTATAAAAGTTTCCTCGTCATCTATTGATGCAGTGTCCACACGTTTTTTGCGCAGACTGGTCATGGCGGTGGTATAAACTATACTGTACAGCCAGGTAGTAAATTTTGATTCCTGTTTGAACGATTTCAGCGCACGAAAAGCTTTGATAAAAGTATCCTGTGCAATTTCCTCTGCATCTTCCCGGCTTTTAGCAAAGCGAAGTGCCAGTGTAAACACAAAACGCTGGTGCCGTTTAACCAATTCGGCATAGGCCGATTGGTCGCCCGCCAGCGAGCGTTGTATCAAATCAATATCCGGAAGCTTACTTTGCATATATGTTATGCAGCTATGACTACGCTTTTTGCGGCGAGGTTACAGTGTAGTGTAAATATATTCAGTTATTGTTGGAAAGTTGAAGGTTATGATGTTGGAAGGTTGTAACGTTGGAAGGTTTATAGTTGATATGGTAAGTGCAACTTTCCAACCTTACAACAAAAAAATTTCACCTCCCCCTGTAACCTGCTTAAAAAACCCGTCGTCATAGCTTACAAATACACCGGTCAGCAATTTTCCGGTGATAGAGAAAAAGAAACTAAAAACTAATTAATTTTAAATAATATGGACGTACATGTTTTAGGGGTGATGATCCCCATTATTGTATCAGTATCAATGTTTGCACTGATATTCGGAATTTTTTATTTACGTAACCGCGAACGCATGGGTATGATTGAACGCGGGATGGACCCAAGCAAGGGCGCACAACCCATGAACCGTAATAATGTACTTACTTTTGGTTTACTAATGGTAGGTGCCGGTCTGGGTTTGTTTATCGCTTTCTTACTGGATAACACGCTATACTTTTTAAACAACCCTGATAGCCGTGCGGACGGTACCCCCCTATACTTCGCCCTTATAGGCATCTTTGGCGGACTGGGCCTATACGTTGCTTACCTGATAGATAAAAAGAACAACTAGGAGAAAGTTTAGGCAAAAGCATAAAGCAAAAAGACCAAAGCGAAGAAGCGTATAGCTTTCTGCTTTGGTCTTTTTTTGTTTTACGCTCAAATTCTAAGCAAAGTATCGCTCGTTCAAAATATTTAGGTGATGCAGCTCATGCCCTGCCATAATGTACACCAGCGACAGTACAGTTATTTTATTGCCGTTGGCTATACCGGTGGCGTTTAGCTGCTCTGGTGTTAAGGCCTTTACCATATATAAGTTTGATTCGCGGGTGGATTTCAATTCGGCTGCAAGGTCCTGTAATGTCCGGTCGTTAAACGTGGCATTGTCTACGTACATATTCTCATCAAAGCCGGGTAGCGACTCCTGTCCGCGCGAAAAAGCCAGCGCGCGGTAGGCAAATGTACGTTCGGCATCGATCAGGTGACCTACTACCTGCTTTATCGTCCATTTGCCTTCGGCGTAGGCGTAGTTGGCCATTTGGTCGCTTAGGTTGGTAAACAGTTCATAGCTAGTATCCCTCAACTGCGTTAATGTATTTAAAACATCGCCGCTGTTAATAGCCAGGTTTACATAACCGGCCATAAATGGCGAATAATCTTCAGGGTTAGGCTTGTTCATAGTCTCGTACGTTTTTTAGTGATATGCGGAAGGTGGTACCCTTGCCCAGTTCAGAATCTTTTACAAATATGTGCCCGTTATGGTAATTGTCGACTATACGCTTCGTTAACGACAGACCCAGTCCCCAGCCACGTTTGCGGGTAGTATAGCCCGGCTGAAACACCGTAATAAATTTTGAGCGCGGTATACCGCGGCCGGTATCGCTTACATCAATAAATAGTTGATCTTTTACCTTATTGGTGGATATGTGCACTTTAATGCTTCCCTTTCCTTCAATAGCATTAACGGCATTTTTCAGCAAATTCTCCAGCACCCAATCAAACAGCGGGATGTTCAAACCCGATCTGACGGTGTCATCACCGCTAACCTCAAAACTAATATTGGTACTTACCCGCACACTAAAGTAATCTACAAAATCCTGCACTACTTTATATACCTCGGTAACTTCCAGCTTAGGTATAGAGCCGATCTTGGAAAAACGATCGGCCACTACTTCAAGGCGTTTAATATCATTGCCCATTTCGGCCATCAGCGGGTCGTCTTCGGCGTTAAACTTATCTTTTAATAACTCCAGCCAGGCCATTAGGGACGATATAGGCGTACCCAACTGGTGCGCCGTTTCCTTTGCCAAACCTACCCACACCTGGTTTTGCTCTGATTTTCGGGAAGAGTTAAAGGCGGTATACGCCAGCAACAGGAATATGGCTATCACCGATAGCTGTACATACGGGAAGTATTTTAACTGCGTAAGCAGGTCAGAATCTTTATAATAGATCAACCAATAGCTGCTGCCGCTCATGGTCAAACTCGGAAACACGATCTTGATAGGATCATGCTGCGATTTCATGATGGCCAGTTGCTGCTTAAAATAGTCGATATCATAAGTAGGCGCGCCTTTTTCTGCTACGGCTTCGGGTGGCAACTTGATATAGGTTTTAGTAGTATCCAAGCCCTTAACCGATATAAAATCACCCTTTTCATCGGTAACAATCGCAGGAACGGTCGAACTGTCGCGCACTTCAAAAACGTAGGGCAAAAAGTCATTATCATCGGCAGATATGATCTGCTTCATGCTTAGCGCCCATATCTGCGCGCGGTTACGTTCACTTTTGGCAATGTTGCGTACCAGGTATTTGGTGTAGAACAACGACCCGCTGGCTATAACTACTGCGAAGGCCAGCAATATGTATTTCCATAATCGTTTATTTTGGTAGGCGTTTATCATACGTGTTTCAAATAACGTAAAATAGCTTCAGATAATATAATGTTTTAATTATAGTCCGGACTTTAGGGTGCTATCTTAATCTTTACATCTTCCGGACTTTCCGCCTTCCTCACTTCCCGACTAAAAATTTATCTTTGCGGCATCATGTCTGATAAAAAAGTTAGAGTTCGATTTGCGCCAAGCCCAACCGGTGGCTTGCATTTAGGTGGTGTACGTACCGCTTTGTTCAATTATCTTTTCGCCAAACAACACAATGGCGACTTTATTTTACGTATTGAGGATACCGACCAAACCCGCTTTGTTGAGGGTGCCGAACAATATATTGTAGATAGCCTTAGCTGGTGCGGCATCAGTGCCGACGAAAGCCCGGTAAACCCTGGCCCCTACGCCCCATACCGCCAAAGCGAACGCAAAAGCCTGTACCGCGCCTATGCAGAGCAACTGGTAATGCAGGGCCACGCCTATTACGCTTTTGATACTGCCGAAGAGCTTGACAAAAACCGCAAAGAGATACCTAACTTTCAATACGGACAGGTGTATCGTGATGGCTTGCGCAACTCCTTATCACTATCACAACAAGAGGTTGATAAGTTGTTAGCCGAACACACGCCACACGTTATCCGCATCAAGATCCCTGCTGATGAGACGGTGAGTTTTGAAGACATGATCCGCGGCCGCGTTAGCTTTGAGACTAACCAGCTAGACGATAAAGTACTGTTGAAAGCCGACGGTATGCCCACTTACCACTTGGCCGTTGTGGTTGATGATTATTTAATGAAGATCTCGCACGCTTTCCGTGGCGAGGAGTGGTTGCCATCTGCCCCTATACACTTGTTGTTGTGGGATTACTTGGGATGGAAAGCCGATATGCCTAAATGGGCGCATTTACCACTGATACTAAAACCCGATGGCAATGGCAAATTAAGCAAACGCGATGGCGCCCGCCTGGGTTTCCCGGTATTTGCCTTGGATTGGGACGGCACGGCGGGTTTTGATGGCATGGGCTTTTTGCCCGAAGCTTTCATTAACTTCCTGGCTACCCTGGGTTGGAATGATGGCACCGACCAGGAAATATTTAGTTTAGACGAACTGGTTCAAAAATTCTCGATAGACCGCATCAGCAAAGCCGGCGCGCGTTTTGATTTTGAGAAAGCCAAATGGTTCAATGCCGAGTGGATCAAGAAGCTTGACGCTGAAACCCTAAAGCCTAAAGTGAAAGCGGTATTGGAAAGTAAAGGAATAACGGTTAGCGATGACGCATACCTGTTAACCGTTATCAACCTGATCAAAGACCGTTGCACGCTGCTGCCTGATTTCTACCAACAGGCATACTACTTTTTCGATGTACCGGCCGAGTATGACCTGGCTGCCGTTAAACCAAAATGGACGGATGAGAAAACCACTTTCTTCAATGCGTTCAAAGCGTTGTTAGCGGGTATGGATACTTTAATAGCTGCCGACACTGAACAACAATTTAAAGCCCTGGCCGAAGAACATAGCCTTAAAATAGGCGATGTGATGCTGCCTTTCCGCATTATGCTGGTGGGTGGTAAGTTTGGGCCGCAGGTATTTGATATAGCGGCTTTGCTAGGTAAGAGCGAAACGATTAACAGGATAGAAAAAGCGCTGGAAGCCTTTACAGCTTAACTGATATAAGCGTGGGTGCGCCACTTTTAAAGTGGCGCACGTGGCGCACCTAAAAACAATCAAAATCCTGATTATCAATTAATTAATCAAAAAAGCGGCGCACCGTGGCGCAGACATATAAGTCAGAAAATATCGAACTTATTTTTCGATAAGCAACTGATAATCAACAAACAAAAAATCGGGCATTTTTGCATTAAAAGTGGCGCACTTTTGGCGCACCCCTGCAAAAAATAGCATAAAGCAAAAGCGCCTTGCCGGTAAACCGGGAAGGCGCTTTGCGTATCTGTTCAGCACAAAAAGCTGCTATTCTAAAGTTATCTGTCTTCTGATGCTTTCTTCAAGCGAAATGAAGGTTTCTGTACGTTGTATACCTTTTACGCCTTGTATCTGCTCATTCAGTACTTCGCGCAGGTGGGCGGTATCATGGCATATAATTTTGGCAAATATGCTGTAGCTACCTGTAGTGTAATGTAGCTCTACTATCTCCTTAACGGCTTTTAACTGTTTAACAGCCTCGTGGTATTGCGAACCTTTCTCCAAAAATATACCCAGGAAAGCGGTGATATCATAACCCAGCTTTTGAGGGTCAACCTCCAGGCTGGCGCCTTTAATAACACCCATCTCCTCCAACTTTTTCATCCTCACATGGATCGTTCCGCCTGAAACTATTAACTCCTTCGCTATTTCCGTATAGGGCGTAGTAGCGTTCTTCATCAATATTGATAAAATCTGGATATCCAGATTATCAATTTCTAAATTTTGAGCTTTTCTGTGGGACATAAATTTTAATTTCGTTATTGAAATACAATTATAATTATAATTCGACTAAAAATAAAATTATTTTGTTGAAATATTTGCAAGGAATTGATAAGTCCTTTACATTTGTATCAAGCAATTACACCTAAGGCTTCAAACTGTTCTTTAAAATAAATAATACACAACCTTGTTGGGTGGTGAAATTTTTGGCAGACACACCTCCTTGTCCCGGTGGTAGAGATCATAGGAAACCCGAAGCGGGCTAACTACTCTGTGGAGGTTCGAATCCTTCCCCAACAGCAATTCACGTTAGGTGAATTAAACAACAATATACTGTAGGATGGTGAAATTTTTGGCAGACACACCTCCTCGTCGCGGTGGCGGAGATATTGGGAAACTCCTGGAAACAGGAATAACCACTCTGTGAAGGTTCGACTCCTTCTCCTACAGCCTCTTCTCATAATTTAGGTTTATAATTGGTTAGTAAAGGCTCCTGCCCATCAGGAGCTTTACTTATTTTAAGACCTTTTGTAAATGAAATTATATCTTCACTTAGCAATACATAATGAATACAAGAAAACAAAAACCTTTTTTCTATTCGGAAGAGCTAACAGGCTTTGAAAAAGCCGCAATAAAATTATATGCGATTCTATCGCTGATCGTTTTGCTTGTCATGGTGTTTGGCGAACCACAAACGAAATCGAATGTCCTATTATTTTACGTCACGCCACTTCAAGTAGGTATTTATTTATTTTTATACGTTGCGCTCAGAAATTTCAAATCTTACCTAATTTGGTCTTTGTTCGCTTTATTTCATATAGTGTTGTTTTTCATTTTACACAATATTTTGATAACGCCAGCCGGAACAGTAATTCCCTTTACATGTTTTAATACCGTACTATTATTAATCGTATATCAAACTCTGCGATACCTTAGTTTAAAATTCCAAAAACGTGAATTTTCAACCATTTCCAGGGATGGGAAAGATTTTATCACAAATAAACCCATTTCAGCTTTAGACTATTTTATTGGCTTTGCGTATTTTGCAATATTCGGTGGATTAAGCATCTTAATGGCGCAAATCTAATTCAGCTTCCCTCTAAGCAGGGATCCTTCGCCGTTGTTAGTGTTATCACCAATAACTACTTATGCCAGGGAGTTGGCAATTTCACACACCACGCTTGTTGGTGATAACACCAATAAGGGCAAGGGCGTAAGGCTTGACAACATGATTATGTCTCTTCAACATACGTGACTCCTACGGAGTCTAAAAGAAAGCGTGATTTGCTATAAACACGGGGCTCCGATGGAGCCATTGCCTAACGGTAACTATGGCCTTATTTCAGCCCCGGAGGGGCTACGTGTTTATAGCATTATAAGATTATAAAAGAAGGCTCCGTAGGTGCCTCGTTTAAACAAATCCCTATTTCAGCCCATTTATACTCTGCGCCAAATTCCTCATCACATCCAGCTTCCCATCCAACGGCGCATAAAGCTCCAGACTTGATTTTAACAGCGTATTGTTATTCAACGCCTCAACCTCACTGGCATTCATCCCCGAGCGGTAAAACAGCCAGTTTTTAGCGGTGATGCTTTTATCTCCATTTAATAAAAGTTCTTTAATAGCTATCTGCTCGTTCACCGCACCTTCCAAAGTATTGTCACAATATAATTGGGTGATGTTGCGGGCGTAGTAATGTGTAACGGTAATGGTATGCCATTTACCATCGTTTACCTTCGTGCTGCCGATTATTTTCTGGTATTGTGGTGATCTATATTCAACCGTACCCTCATCAGTAATGCTGATGTGACCGGTATTTAAGCTGTCTTTTAATTGAATGATATTGCCTTTCCCATCTGCCTTTATGCTGATGGTAGTAGTGAAGGGATGTACAATGCCGTCGGGTTTAAATATTAACTGCTTTGAGCCGATGTTTATACCTTCATTAGCCGCATCAAAACCCGCAGGCTGCGGCTTGTGATTACTCAACGCATCAAACAACGATGGCACTATAGTATACGATAATTCGCGATGACCTTTATTATTCGGGTGCGCCGGATCATTCCAAAACGCCGGGGCCCATTTACCCGCGCCATTGTCTACGCCGCCCAACAGATTTATTGATGGCACATCGAGCGAATTGATCCAAAGGTTCATCTGCTTTACAAACTCGTAATCTTTCGGCGTAAAATCCTGGCGGGTGTAGCAGTTGGCTACTACAGGCACATAACCGCTATCGCGGGCCAGTTGTATCAGCCCTGCCATATTGGTTTTAAACTGATCAAACTTAGGCTGACCAAACTCATGAATACCCTCGTTGCCTAAAGAAAGCGCGATCAAAACATACTTTGCTTTTTGCGGCGCCAGGTCGCGCTGCCAGCGGGCGCGTAGCTTGATGGTGTTATCGCCGCCTATGGATTTATTTACCGTAGTCCAGGCCTTACCGCTACCACTGGCTGATCGTTGCTTTAATATTTCGGTAAACATGGAGGTATAGCCAAACATTTTGGTGGCTCCCACCCCTGCCGGTACCGATGAGCCGAAGTAAACTATTTTCAGTGTATCTAAAGACGGGTTAACGCGCTGCGCATCGGCATTGCTTACAAATAATAAAGCAGCAGTTAATAATGATAAAAAGATGGGGGTGCGTCTTGATCTCATGCGGTAATTTATGATTGGTTACGCAAGGTATAAAAATTACTACCGTCAGGCAAAAAAGCTTTAAATGTATAGAAAAAGATACAATCACAACAAAACAAAAAGCCTCCCGACAGGATGCGGGAGGCTTTTAACTATATTGTTCTTTGTTGTTTAAAAGAATTTAAAGCCCACACTTAAAGCCCAAAGGTTTTGGCGCTGACCGTAGTTATCGTTCACTTTGGTTAAACCACCTTCGTAACGTAAATCGGCAGTAATAGGGCCAATATCAACGCCGCCACCTACCTGGTAGCCTAAAGTGCTGTTGTTATACTTACCAAAATCGGCATAAGCACCGTTAAAATTTGCAGAAAATGTTTGTTTCTTATCAATGGCGTATGAGTATATAGGGCCAGCCATTATCCTGAAATTCAGGTTATCATCGCCTATAGCAGTACCTAGTAGCAAGGGAACGTTAAGGGTGGTAAATTTAACATTACCACTATAATCAGTACCGTTATTGTTTGAATTGAACTTGCCGCCCTTGCTGCTTAAATAAACCTCGGGCTGTAAGTAAAGGCCGCTGCCGAAACGGGCAAATAAACCTGCCTGGTAACCGGCAACTGTTGATTCGTTTACGTTATCGGCACTAATTTTTGAGAAGTTAACGCCACCTTTTATACCAAAGTTGGCTTGCGCGCTGGCGGTGAATCCTACTGCCATTAATAATGCTACGCTTAATAAATACTTTTTCATGATGTATGTGTTTAAATTAATATGCCGAACATTTTTTTCGGCGTTTTGTAACATTATCAATACGCATACCAAATTTAAAAGTGGGCAAACATTGTATTTTTTATACTTTTGCACAAACTATATAACAATGGCAGAAATTAGCATCAGCAATAAGGATTGGCCGAGAGTAAAGATCAAGATCCAACGTAAATACAATCATATTAGCGACCAGCAGATACCTTATACCGAAGGACAGGAAGATGCCCTGATAACCAATTTAATGCATTTGGTTAACCGCAACCGCGAGTATGTGGTGTTTACGCTAAAAAAAGCTTTGGTTAATATTGATAATAATAGGCTGTAATTTGAGTTAAGCCTTTATTAAACCATTGTCTTTTTTTGTATTTTTATTTTTTATAAGACAATTTGAATAAAGAGGGCGCGATGACACTTTACAAAAAATTATTGATTTCGGCCGGCGCCCTAACGCTGGCTGTAGGCACCTGGAGCTTTAGTGACGATCTTTTCCAGATATCAAAAAACCTGGAAGTGTTTGCTTCACTGTATAAAGAGGTAAATATTAACTATGTAGATGGCGTAAACCCCGCCAAACTACTTAAAAGCGGCGCCGATGCCATGTTGGATGGCCTTGACCCGTACACCGAGTTCGTTCCCGAATCAGACATTGAAGATTATAAACTGCACTACGTTAGTACCCAATATGGCGGTATTGGCGCGGGCATTTTTACACGCGATAACAAGGTTTTTATATCCAGCGTTTTTGAGGGCTACCCTGCTCAAAAGGCCGACATTCGCCCCGGCGACCAGTTGGTGAGCATTAACGATATTGTTTTAAACGGGAAGAATAATGAGCAGGTAAGCTCATTATTAAAAGGAGCCAAAGGTGCTACCGTAAAACTGATGCTCAAACGCGAAAGCGACGCCGCCCCGATAGCGAAAAACATTATCCGCGACGAGATCAAACAACCAAACGTATCTTACTACAGCATGGTTGATGGTAACATGGGTTACATCAAGCTTGACCGTTTCCTGGAAAACTCGGCCGATGAAGTAACCAGCGCATTGATCGCCCTTAAAAAGAATAACCCTAGCGGTATCATACTCGACTTACGCAGCAATGGTGGCGGTATTTTGCAGGAAGCTGTTAAAATAGTAAACCTTTTTGTAGCTAAAGATTTGGAGGTGGTATCGCAAAAAGGAAAAGTACGCGAAAAGAATTTCACCTATAAAACCATGGCTACCCCTTTGGCTCCCGACCTGCCTTTGGTAGTGTTGGTTAATAGTCGCTCAGCTTCGGCTTCAGAGATTGTTGCGGGTGCATTGCAGGATCTGGATCGTGGTATCATTATCGGTCAGCGTAGTTATGGTAAAGGTTTGGTGCAGCAAACATTCCCTTTGCCTTACAACAGCTTAGTGAAGATCACTATCGCTAAATATTACGTACCGTCGGGCCGTTGCATACAGGAAATTGACTATGCCCACCGTAAGGATGATGGCAGCGCGGCCAAATTTGCCGACTCGTTGATACATGAGTTTAAAACAAAAAACGGTCGCTCTGTTTATGACGGCAGCGGCATCTATCCCGATATTTTGGTAAAACAGGAGCGTTACGCCAACGTAACCCAAACCCTGATAGGCAAGTTATTTTTATTTGATTACGCGACAAAATATCGCGAAGCACACCCAAAAATTGGCGATGCCAAAAGCTTTGCCCTTACCGATGCCGAGTATAATGATTTTGTAAAATACCTGGCCAACAAAAATTACGACTACAGCACCATATCCGAAAAATTGCTCACCACGCTTAAAATCGAAGCCACCAAAGAAAAGCAATTTGACCAGATACAAACCGAGTACGATATTCTAAAAGCCAAGCTGCTTACCAGCAAAAAGAACGATCTGCAGCTGCACAAAACCGAAATTAAACAAGCTTTGGAGAACGAGATCGCTTCGCGCTACTATTTTGATAAGGGCCGTTACGAATCTAACTTCAAATATGATAACGAGCTAAAACAGGCCGTTAAAACCATGCAGGATAAAGCCCAATTGGTGGCCATTTTAAAAGGCGATGGTAACTATAAAGTAATTGGCAAGCCCGTACTGGCCATGGCTAATGAGAAAAAAACCGACGATAAAGAGATCATTATTAAAGAGAGTAAAGAGAAAGAAGAATAGTTATAGCCTTACAGGCAATAGTAAATAGCGATGGGTTTGAAACTCATCGCTATTTTTGTTACAGATCAATTTATTAAACCTTTTTTAAACGTAATTGTCATACTACCAAACAATGAAAATTACGACTATGAAAAAGATATTATTAAGTGCCGCTATTCTATTAAGCTCATTAGCTTTTAAAGCCCAGGCCCAGGTAAGTGTAAGTTTAGGTTTAAATATTGGCAGCCAACCCGATTGGGGCCCCGTAGGTTATGATCATGTTGATTATTATTACCTGCCGGATGTAGATGCCTATTACGATGTACCGGCTCACCGCTATGTTTATTTAGATAACAATGTATGGGTGCGCCGTGCAGCCCTGCCGGCACGCTTTGCCAGTTACAATGTGTACAACAGCTATAAGGTAGTTGTTAACGAGCCCCGCCCATGGCGCCGCGCCGATGTTTACCGTACCAAATACGTAAGCTACAAAGGCCGCCACGACCAGGTAATCATCCGCGATAGTCGCGACGTAAAATACAAAGACCACTGGAAAGGTGGCCCGGGCCCAGGTAAAGCCAAAGGCCATTTTAAAGATCACGGCCCTGGAAAAGGTCACGGCAAAGGCCACGGAAAACACTAATTTCTGTTTTATAAATACAAAAACAAGGCAGGCTCCCGTACATTGGGGGCCTGTTTTGTTTACCTAAATTTCATCATCTGCACACCTGCATATTTGCACATCTGCACATTAAAAATGTATTTTTACACCGAACATGACTCCCGGTAAAAAACTATACTTCGCTTCTGATTTTCATTTAGGTGCCGGTGGGTACGAGTCTAGCCGCACCCGCGAGGCCCGCTTAGTGCGTTGGCTCGATAGCATTAAAGCTGACGCCGAAGAAGTTTTTTTAATGGGCGATGTGTTTGACTTTTGGTTTGAATACGCAACTGTAGTGCCCAAAGGCTACATTCGTTTCATTGGCAAACTAGCCGAACTTACTGATGCCGGCGTTAAACTTTACCTGTTTAAAGGCAACCATGATATGTGGATGTTCGATTATTTTGAGCGCGAACTGAATGCCACCATCATCAGCAACGAACTGGAAATTGAGCGCAACGGCAAAAAATTCTACCTGCATCATGGCGATGGCCTAGGCCCCGGTGATGCCTGGTATAAAATGCTGAAGAACATCTTCCGTAGCAAATTGTGCCAATGGCTGTTTGCGCGCCTGCATCCTAATTTGGGGATAGGCATAGCTAACCGATGGTCGCACCAAAGCCGTATTTCGGGCCTGAGTAACGAAAAACGGTTGGAACTTGAACAGGAATGGCTGGTGGTGTACAGCAAAGAACTGCTAAGATCTAAATTTTATGATTACCTGGTATTCGGTCACCGCCATTTACCTTTGGATATACAGTTAGACGATAAAAGCCGCTACATAAACCTGGGCGAATGGGTTAATTACTTCAGCTACGCTGAATTTGACGGACAGGAACTCATACTGAAATATTTTGAAAAAGAGGCGGAAGCCCAAAGCTAAAACCCCAAGACTTTATTGTCTAAAAGTCAAAATATTAGCTTTTTACAGCTAGGGTTATGCTTTCCGCTCCTGGCTTTTAGCTTTTGCCTTAAAAATTCCGTAATTTTGTGCGCTTTTTAAAAGCAAAGCCTGCTTAGGTAGGTTATTGATCAAAGACATTATGTTAGAGAAATTAGAATTAATATACCAACGCTGGAAAACAGTAGAAGGCGAACTAAGCAGCCCCGAAGCTATGGCTGACATGAAGCGTTTTGCCCAGCTGAATAAAGAATATAAGGACCTTGCTAAAATTGTTGACGAGTATAATATATACCGCAACATTATGAGCAACATAGCCACCAACAAAGACATTTTAGCCACCGAGAAAGACCAGGAGTTTAGAGAGATGGCCAAAGGCGAACTGGACGAACTACTAGTACAACAG
This sequence comes from Mucilaginibacter sp. A3364, assembly GCF_059690715.1. Classification (NCBI taxonomy): domain Bacteria; kingdom Pseudomonadati; phylum Bacteroidota; class Sphingobacteriia; order Sphingobacteriales; family Sphingobacteriaceae; genus Mucilaginibacter; species Mucilaginibacter sp. A3364. Next base: position 481,325 of record NZ_JCAWED010000001.1, on the reverse strand, counting down.
GATGAAATGGAAGAAAAGATCCGTTTGATGCTGATCCCTAAAGATCCGGAAGATTCTAAAAACGCTATCGTCGAGATACGCGGCGGTACCGGTGGCGACGAGGCTTCGATATTTGCGGGCGACCTTTACCGCATGTACATGCGCTACTGCGAAAAACGCGGCTGGAAAACCGAACTGGTTGACTTTACCGAAGGCACTGCAGGCGGCTATAAAGAGATCGTTTTCAACGTAAACGCCGAGGATGCTTATGGCACCCTAAAGTTTGAATCGGGCGTACACCGCGTACAGCGTGTACCTGATACCGAAACCCAGGGTCGTGTACACACTTCAGCAGCTTCTATTGTGGTATTGCCCGAAGTTGATGAGTTTGACATTGTGCTTAACCCTGCCGATATCCGTAAAGATCTGTTTTGTGCTTCGGGTCCGGGCGGTCAGTCGGTAAACACTACTTATTCGGCCGTTAGGTTAACCCACATCCCGACAGGTGTTGTTGCCCAGTGCCAGGATCAAAAATCGCAGTTGAAAAACTTTGATAAAGCCCTACAGGTACTACGTTCGCGTGTATATGAATTGGAACTGCAAAAACACCTGGAAGAAGCATCTAAAAAGCGTAAAACCATGGTGGCAACGGGCGACCGTTCGGCTAAAGTGCGTACTTACAACTACCCACAGGGCCGTTTAACCGAGCACCGCATTGGCTTGACTATATACAACCTTTCGGAAGTAATGAACGGTGGGATCCAGGAAATTATGGAAGCCCTGCAATTTGCCGAGAACGCCGAGAAATTAAAAGAAGGCACGGTAGCGTAAGGGTTAAATGTGCAGATATGAAGATGTGCGGATGTGCAGATTATTAATCATTTGTCATCCGCATTTTTATTATATTGGTAGACAAACTTAGCCTTATATGACTGAATATAAAAACTCAGAAGAAAATTACCCTTCTTTTAAAAAACTACTCATAAAACGGTTAATCTTTAGGATATCACTCATTATCTTAACATTCACGTCTATTGCATATTTTTCTGGCGAACCTATTGATAGCCAAACAGATTGGACTTCATTAATTTTAGTACTACTTTTTATAGTTGCGGTTTTTACTTATATCGGCTTAAAAAAACTAAAACAGCAACGAGAGATTTATTACAGTTATAGGCTTATTGTCGGAGATGACTATTTTTCGCGCCAGCAAAGCAATATGGCCCCAATTACTTTATCTTTTAACGAGATAACACGAATTGATCGTTATCAGCTAGGTATGCTCATTAAAGGTCAAAAAAAAGGTCATGCAATTGATGTAAATACTTTTTTAGAAAATTATAATGATATCGAAGACTTACTACAAAAAATAAGGCCAATTACAGAAGCAAATCCCAATTTATTTCAACGATACCGTATAGCGACTCTACTATTAACAATGGTTGCCAGTGTTGGCTTCTATGTTAGTGACAGTAAAATAATTATTGGCTTATGCGGAGCTTTCTTAATAGTTCTTTTTGCATTCGGATTTTACAAGATCAAAACTGCTCCACACATTGTCCCTGATCTTAAACGCAGATCATGGTGGATGTTGATAGTATTGCTTTCAGTAATAGTAATACTATATTATAAGCTATTTGAATTATAAATTGCCGCTAAAATTCGAACAAAGTGTAAATTATACACGATAAAACATCTGCATATTTGCACATTCGCATATTTGCATATCCAATCCATCTGCACATTAGCACATCTGCATATTTGCACATTAAAATTTGCCTTTCTGCAAATTCCCTTTTCATGTTATTTTCATAATAGCCGGCTACCTTAGTAAGGTATTATAGGGTATTTATGCAGATTTTGAACTGTATTGTAACTTATAAGGTGAGGAATGGTCTGATAGTTTAAAATTTATTTTATGCTGGCTCTAAAAAAAGAAATATCAAATAACTTAACTATTTACAAGCACACTGTGCGTTTAATAGGCAGCCAATTTGAAATTAGTGTAGTTGGTAGCGACCCTATCTGGGCCCACGAGCGTATTGACAGCGCAATTGCAGAAATAAACCGTATTGAAAAACTGTTGAGCGCCTTTGGCGACGACAGTGCTATAAATACCATTAACCGCAACGCGGGCATACAACCGGTGCAGGTTAGCGGCGAGATCTTCAGACTGATCTCACGATCGTTAAAAATATCAGAATTAACTTACGGAGCATTTGACCTTACCTACTACAGCGCCGATAAATTATTTATAGATGCCGATACCGCTAACAGCAATATCCATGCTATACCTTACGCCATTGCCAATGTAAACTACAAAGGCGTGGTTTTAGATGCCAAAAACTCAACCGTGTTTTTAAAAGAAAAAGGCATGCGTATTGGTTTTGCAGCAGTTAGCAAAGGTTACGCTGCCGACAGAGCCAGATATATTTTACAACTGCACGGTGTTAGCAGCGGCGTTATTAATGCCGATGGTAACCTGCTTACCTGGGGCCTGCAACCAGATATGGAACCATGGACAGTTGCACAGGCCGACCCGCGCAATAAAGCGGCGGCTTTGGCTAATATCGAGATCAGCAACATGGCTATGGCTACCTCATTTAACACAGATGAGCCTGCAAAAAAAGCCAAAACTGGTTTTAACGTAAGCCTTACCAAAAGCGTAAGCGTGCTTAGCCCATCGGCCGAGTTTGCCGATGCTATGGCGAAACCTTTAATGGCTATGGGCATTAATGGCGGCTTGTATTTGGTTAATAAATTAAACCAAATAGGCTGTGTGTTTATTGACGATCAAAACCGCGCCTTTACCTCAAAAGATATTCAAATAGCATAGCTTCGGGCTTTGCTTCCATAAAATTAAACTGTAGTTTTATGGGGCGGCACTGCAATCGTTTGCAGCGCTTTGCTATAGCCAAACGGCTATCAAAATTTGATAAATTATTATAAAACCATCAGCTGCTTCCGCGTGGCTGACTCATTAAACACCCTCAGTTAACAACTTTTAACATATACATTTAACTCGATGATGAAGTGGTTTGCGTATATTGTAATGTTGTTAATATTTGCACCGGGTTTATCCTCCGCCGTAACAAAAACCGATGGACATGATCTTATACGAGGTCGTGATTTACGTGTTTTGTATATTGGCCGGTTAACAGACACTATCATCGTAAAGAAAAAAGAGGAAGACGACAAAAACAAGATAAAAGAAGTATCAAAATCAAAGCGGCAAACCAAACCCGAAAAACTGGATGATGATGCCGCCAAGCCAAAAGCTAAGCGGGAACAAAGGCCGGCCGGTATGGAACGCCCGCCCGAGATACCCAGACGTAATAATAATTAACCTTAACCACAACAATTAATGAAGTACCTGCAATTATTGCTTTTACTGCTTACCTGCAACGCTGCCGCCGCCAACAACGGTAAACGGTATGTTATTGCCCTGGCAGATACGGGCCTGGTTGCTGATACGGATACTATTGTGCGCAAAAAATCAATATCAGTAGGCGTGAGTTATGGTAGCGATGCCATGTTTTTTGGCCGTACCGGTCCTGTGGCCTACCCCTTCAATACGGTAGACGTTATTTATAATACCAAGAACGGCTTTTTTGTTTATGGCACTTTGCTGCGTTTAACCGGGTATCGTACCTCAATTGACGAGATAGATGTTGGTGGTGGTTACCTGTTTCGCCCTACAAAAAAATATTCGGGTTCGATAAGCTATACCCGTTTCATTTTTAATAAGGAGCAACGCATTATCGAATCGGCCACTAATAACGATATCAACTTTAAAAACACCTATGATTGGGGGCCTTTTAAATCAAGCGTGTCGCTAGACTACCTTTTCGGCAAATCAAACGACTTCTTTATTTCGCTAAGTCAGTCCAAATACATTGAACCTAACTGGCGATTATTTGCTGATGATGATTATATTACCTTCAATCCCGGTGTAAGTATGATTGTTGGTACGCAAAACTTTGTGCGCAACTATTCGCTTGATAATCGTACACGGTTAATTGCTGATAATATTTTTCAATCGGCCAATGCGCCTTACCAATATAACAATGGCCGTATCAATGTGCTTAACTACAGCTTTAAGCTGCCCATAGCCTACAACAGGCCGCATTACACGTTCGAGGCTGCTTACCGCTACTCTATCCCGGTAAATGTGCAGGGCTCGTTGATGAATAAAAGGGAATCTTTTCTTAATCTTACATTTTATTACCTTTTTTACTAATACGGTATAATGAATGTTTTGATAATTGAGGATGAAGAAGCCCTGGCGCACGAGGTAAAGCTGTTTTTAAGCAACCACAATTATGTGTGCGATGTATGCTATAACGGCGTTTCGGGCTCCGAGAAGATTGGCACTAACCTTTACGACTTTATTTTGATAGACCTTGGCCTGCCCGATTATGATGGGCTGGACCTGTTAAAAGAAGCCAAGAAAAACAATCCGGACGCTGCCTGTATTATACTAACAGCCCGCGCCGAGGTGAACGACAGGGTACGTGGTTTGGATCTGGGTGCTGATGATTACCTGCCTAAGCCATTTTCATTATTAGAACTACAAAGCCGCATGCAGGCCATTATACGCCGTAAATTTGGCTTAAAGCAAAACATTGTTGAGCTGGGCGATTTTGTGATCAATTTAACCGACAGGACCATCAGCCACCAAAACAATACTGTAAGCGCCATCACCAAAAAAGAATTTGACCTGATTGCTTATTTGATATTACATAAAAACCGCACGCTTACCCGCACCCAACTAAGCGAGCATATTTGGGGCAGCATTATTAATGACGATTACGACTCGAACTATATTGATGCCCATATTAAAAATATACGCAAAAAGCTAAACGCCTTTGCAGCGCCCGATTGGCTGGAAACCGTGCGCGGCCTGGGCTATAAAATTAAGATGAACGCTTAATATTGAAACTAAAAACCAAATTAACGCTGTTTAACGCCATATCAAAACTGGTGATAGTGGTGTTGTTTGTGTTGTTGGTACCTCTGCTCATTAACAACGTTAGTAGCCACTACGTGGATAATAAACTCATCAAGCAAAAAAACAAACTGCTGCAAATTGTTAAAACCGAAGGCATTGGCGATTACATTTTGCCCGGCGAAACTTACGGTAGTTACTATCTCCCGCTTAAGGAAGAATACCTTACCATTGAGGAGGTTGAACCCAAATACTTCCTGGATACCATTAAAAACGAGCGCCGCCTGGTGGAGCGCGATACCATTGAATACAGGATACTGAGCCATACTTTCAAACTACAAAACCAAAACTATTTGCTGGAGATTGGCAAAAGCGTTGATACCCTTGACGAAACCAGTGCGCCGCTGCAAAACATAGCATTGGTGGTGCTGATAGGCATGATACTGCTCACCATTATGGCCGATCAGTTGTACACCAATCGCATTTTAAGGCCTTTGGGGCTCATTATTAAAACGAAGTTGATCGGGCATAAGTTCCCTAATTTTGGCACCTACAGGGAGGTAAAAACCAGTACATCCGATTTCCAGTATCTCGATATCAGCATTCATAAAATGATTGAGGCTATTGAAGCCGCTTTCCACAAAGAACGGGAGTTTATATCCAATGCTTCGCACGAGTTAATGACGCCGATATCCATCATGCAATCAAAAATTGAGAACCTGTTTGAACAGGAAGATGTTAGCGACGAATTGAAAGTGCGGCTGGAGGAAATGCAGAAGATATTGAACCGCCTTAAAAGCATAACCAAAACGCTGCTCCTCATATCGCAAATAGAGAACGAACAGTTTTTAAAAGAAGACAGCATCAGCATAAACGAACTACTGAACGAGGTTTATGATGAGATATCGGTACGCCTGCTAGATAAGGACATTACCTGCAATTTGAATGTACAAAGCAACCATATATTGGTTAATGTAAACAAGTTCCTGCTGTTTAACCTGGTATTTAACCTGGTGAATAATGCGATTAAATACAACCGCGAAGGCGGACAGATCAATATTACTGCCGGTTTAGAAAATAACAACCTTGTCGTATCCGTTCAGGATACCGGCATAGGCATCAGCGCCGAGGCATTACCATTTATATTCAATCGTTTTAAAAAGTTCAGGCAATCACTACAGCAGGATAGTTTTGGGCTGGGGCTGCCTATTGTGAAGTCGATTGCTACGTTTCATGGCATTGAAGTGGATGTACAATCGGAGCAAAATATGGGTAGTACGTTCAAGCTTATCTTCCCGCCGGAACTGACCGAAAAATGACAAAAATTAGTTAAGGATAATTAAACCGTTTTAACTCAAAATCGTCTAACATATAAATAAAAACAGAGAGAGGTTGAGAAGAGATATGAACAGTTTGAAGAAGTATGCTGCCGGGTTGTTTTTAACCGGGGCAGTTTTGTTAACTACAGGCTTAAGTGCCGATGCACAACGCGGTGGCGCCCATGCAAGTGGCGGCGGCGGTAACGTAGCTGTTGGCCGTGGCGGCGGTGGCAGTTTTGGCGGCGGTGGTATAAGCATTGGTCGTGGTGGTTTTGGCGGCAGTGTGCGCAGTGGCTTAAGTTTGGGCTTTGGTTTAGGGTATGGTTACGGGTGGGGCCGACCGGCTTTTGGTTATTATGGCTACCCGCGTGTAGGCTTTTACATGAGCACACTGCCTTATGGCTATTACCCGTTTTATATGGGTGCCGATCAATATTATTATGCTAATGGCGCCTTTTATCGCCCGTACGAAGATGGTTATGTGGTAACTACTCCCCCCGTAGGTGCCGCGGTACCTAAATTACCCCGCGGAGCCAAACCAATACGCATAGACGGCATTGATTTTTACGAATACCAGGGCGTTTATTATAACGAGGTAGTTAACGATAATGGCGAAAAGCTATATGTAGTAGCCGGCAAAAACGGAACGCTAAATACCGGCGCGGTTAACGGCGGTGGTGCCAAATATGCACCTGCCCGGGTTGGCGAAGTGGTGTTGAATATACCTGAAGGTTCACGCCGCGTTAAGCTTGGTAGCGAAATCTACTTTGTATCACCGGATGGTGTGTACTATGTTTCCATACACGATGAAAAGGGTAACCAAGCCTATCGCGTAGCTAGTATTGAAGGTGATGATAACGACAATTAATTAAACAATAATTGCATTGTAAAGGCTGCCCGGTGGGTGGCCTTTTTTGTTGGTTGCCCATTTACTTTTCTTTAGGTTTGCGCTGTTATGGACTACGTATTAGATAACCCGGTTTATTTCGCATTAAAAACAGGCAATGCAAATCTTGCAAATGGCACCGATGAGGTAAAATATTTCGACGAGGCAGTCTCGCCTTTTGCGGGATTTAAAGAAAATACAGCCGACAATTTCAAGCAGTTGTATGATATAGTGCCACATAACGTAGTAGCGTTTGAATCTCTCCCTGAAATCGAGATTCCACCTATGTGGACCGTGCTTCATAGCGTACCGGGTTTGCAAATGGTTTATAAAAGCGGCGTTGTGCCGATAGACGAAACCGAATTGATCACGCTTACAGACGAATACATCCCCCAAATGCTGGAACTAACTAAACTAACCAATCCCGGTCCGTTTGCTACGCGCACTATTGATTTTGGCCATTACCGGGGCGTTTTTGATGGCGATAAGCTGGTAGCGATGGCCGGTCAGCGCATGAACCCTTTGCCTTATGCAGAAATAAGCGCTGTGTGTACGCATCCCGATTATATCGGTCGCGGTTATGCCAGGCTATTGCTACAAAACCATTGCAACCGCGTTATTGGTGAAGGGAACATTCCGTTTCTGCATGTAAGAGATGATAATGAACGCGCGGTAAAGGTTTATGAAAGCATGGGATTTGAAACGCGCACGAAGGTGTATTTCTATATTTTAAAAAAGAATATTGAACAAACCTAACCAGGCATACCTACCCGGCAAAATCGCTCCGTAGGAGCGCCGTGTTTATAGCAAAAACATCCACTGGAATTTACGCTCCGTAGGTGCGCCGTCTAATAAGTATGCTTTACGACGCACCTACGGAGCGTGCTGCTTTTACAGATTAGCTATAAACACGTAGCTCCTACGGAGCTAAATTGTATTATGGTACTATTTATTTAAAACCCTTTTTGGTAATAAACAGTTATATCTCTTACATAATACATTAGCTATGAGATCTATCTGGAAAGGTTCAATTGGTTTTGGTTTGGTGAGTATACCTGTAAAATTATTTTCGGCGGTGCAAACTACGTCGCTTGATTTTGATATGCTGGATAGCCGCGATCACTCGCGCATCCGTTACCAGCGCGTTAACGAGCATACGCATAAAGAAGTACCTTACGAAAAAATTGTAAAAGGCTACAAGCTTAACGATGAATATGTAGTAATGGACGACAGCGACTTTGAAGATGCCGCGCCCGAAAAAAGCAAAGTCATCACCATTGAAAGCTTCGTTGAAATTGATGAGGTAAACCCCATGTTTTACGAAACATCGTACTACACCGAACCGGATACCAAAAACAACAAAGCCTACGCCCTCCTGCTGGAAGCCTTAAAAAAATCAAAGAAAGCCGGATTAGCACGCTTTGTTTTGCGCAGTACCGAAAGCCTGTGTATGGTACACCCGGTTGACAATGTACTGGTGGTTACCCGTATCCGTTTCGGACAGCAGATACGTAGTACCGAGGATTTGAAGTTGAGCGATAAAGTCACCATCAGCAAAAAGGAGCTGGATATGGGCCTATCGCTGATAGATCAGTATGCCGAAAAGTTTGATGTTTCCAAGTTTAAAGACGAGTATACCGATTCATTGCTGAACATTATCAAAGCTAAATCAAAAGGCAAACGCGCCAAAGTCAAAAAACTCACACCACATGCCACCAAAAGCGATGATCTATATGATCAATTGATGAATAGTTTGAAAACAAAAAAGGGGGCATAAGCTTCCTTTTTTGTTTTAACAAACATATGCGTATTACAAAACAGTACAAGTGTATAGTAATTAGACATACAACTATTAGGTGTAAACCGCCCTTCCCAAAGCATTGAACGTATTTTACTTCTAAATAAATTATTTAATTAAAAAAATATATCGTTGGCACTGCTTTTGTCTTATCTGCGCCAGAAAAACTATTTTAAAAACATTTACCAATGGCTACTAAAACTAAAGCACCTGAACAAACTGCCGATGTGCAGGAATCAGCACTTAACGAATTATTTATTGACGAATTAAAGGATATTTATTGGGCAGAGAAACACCTGGCCAAAGCCCTGCCTAAAATGGCAAAAGCCGCAACTTCCGACGAACTGCGTGCAGCAATCACTAAACACAAAGAAGAAACCGATAATCAAATTACCCGTTTGGAAGACGTGTTTAAAGCCGTGGGCGAAAAGGCCGTAGCCAAAAAATGCGAAGCCATGGAAGGCCTGCTTAAAGAAGGCGACGCCATTGTTGAAGACACCGAAGACGGCAGCATCACCCGCGATGCAGGCATCATCTCTGCAGCCCAAAAAATTGAGCACTACGAGATCGCATCATATGGCACGCTACGCACATTAGCCGGTGTATTAGGCTATGCCGAAGCAGCCGAGTTGTTGGAAGCTACTTTAGCCGAAGAGAAAGCCTGTGACGAAGACCTTACCGTATTGGCAACAAGCGGTATCAACGCTAACGCAAGCGCTGAAAAAGAATAATTGTTTTAAGATTGAATGTTAATGAAGAAAGCCACCTGCAAGGGTGGCTTTTTTGTTTCTTATTTAGGCTTACTCAACAAATTCACAAACAACCTGTACGCACCCGGCACCCCGGCAGGCAATTGCCTGAAAAACGCCAGCGAGGTATACACAAACCTCCCCTTTCCATAATCCGTCACGATCAAAGAGCCTGGATTAGGCGACTCGCCCGGATCATTAAATTGGAGCGGCGTTTTGTAGTGACTGTCAATGTTGCTTACGAAGTATAAGCCGCGTTCCTGTATCCAGCCATCAAAATCGGCTTTTGTTATTTTGTTGGGATAGTTGAGTACTGCGTTTGTTGGGTCGAGGAAGGTGACCTCGGCATTTTCATCGGTAACACGTTGATTAACTACTTTGAAAGGATACGGGCCTATCTGCGTATTAACCAAATTGCTGAATACATTATATTGTACTACCATATTACCACCTTTATCTACATAATCCATCAAGCGGGGCTGCTCCACCACCAGGCGCGGGTTAACGTTGTAAGCCCGTACACCTACCACAATAGCATCATACACCGACAAATCAGCGTTCATAATATCGGCCTCGCTTAATTGTTGCACCGAGTAGCCCACCTGCATCAGCGCTTCGGGCACCACATCGCCGGCACCGGCTATGTAGCCAATTTTCTTACCGGCTGTTTTAAGGTCGATGTTGATGAGTTTGGTTTCAGCGGGCGGGAAGAGGGTGATAGTTGGGATATGATCATAAGCGATACGTTGTATCCCCATCGAGTAATCTTTACCTGCCACATTCACCACGGCTTGTAAAGTACTTTGCTTAGGCTTAGCATCTGTAGGTGTTACATCAAACGACGCTACCCATTCAGCGCCTTTGGCTTTACCGGCAAAATCAATTTTTTGTGGCGAAATCTTCCAGCCGTCAACAGGTTTTAAACTGATGCTGCCGGTGGCATTGGTAAAGCTTTGCAGTTTAATTTGTACGGTTTGGGTTTGCTGAGTGTTAAACACGTAGTCTTTGTTAACGATATTGGCTGTTACCGGTGGGGCTATTACTACAGGTTGGTATATCTCGCCCTTGGCGGGGTCAACGTATTTGTACACCAACTTGCGTTTGTAAGAGATCGATTTGTCCGCTATCCAAAACGTAAAAGTGATGCTAACATTGTCAGGATTCTCTGGATTTCCCGCCAATGTATCTTGCGCAAGCGTATACATGCCCAACTTATGCGGCGCAGCCAACCAATAGGGTTGCGTGATCGACGAAAAACCTGGCGGAAGTTTCAAGGTATAAGTTTTGATTTTGCCGTTGTCCAAGACAAACCCACCGTCGGAAACATGGTTTAATACCCCGACATCGCCGACATGTACTTTTACTTGAGACCCGAATAATTCACGATTGGTTGTGTAAATCTGCGAGTTGATAGCTATACTATCACTAAATGCATAAGTTGGCTGCATCGCATACGCCTCAAACCATAGTCCCGCGCATGCGGCAATCAAATCTTTTAACTGCTTTGCCTTTTGCTCGCGCCAGTATTCATCATCTACTTTCTCCACTTTAGTCAATAAAGCCACTAAAGCCGGCACCGATTTTTCGGGATGCTCCAAATCAAAATTCTTCTTTACAGCAGCCAGATCGGCGACAATAGCATCGCCACCTTTCACCCTGCTCCAGGTTGTATTCACACCATCCAGTAGTTCCACCTTAGGCTCATCGCCCAAAATCGTTTTAAAATACTCTAACGAACTACCACGCTGTTTAGCCGTACCAAAACCTTGCGATTTATGATTAGAACGACTATCAGCCGCAACCTCGCCATATCCTCTACCTATCAAAGGGTTATAAACCCCAACGTCAATCTTAAACTGCGAAGCCGAAGTGATATTCACCCCACCAAAGTTGAAACCATTTAACAACAACCTTTTAGCCTGCCATACTTTTACATATTTTAATTGCTCAGGAAAACGTTTCGGATCAGCAGCGGCAGCAAAAGCTTTCTGCGCTATGATGGCCGATGAGGTATGATGCCCGTGACCACCTTCACCCGTTGTAGGGAATCGGCAAATAATTACGTCAGGCCTGAAATTACGGATCACCCAAACAGCATCGCCCAATACTTTTTCCCTGTCCCATATCTTCAAGGTTTCCTCGGGCCCTTTAGAAAAACCGAAGTCGTTAGCCCGGCTGAAAAACTGCTCGGCGCCATCCACACGGCGGGCGGCTAAAAGCTCCTGCGTGCGTATCAAACCCAAAATTTCGCTTTGCTCGTTACCTATCAGATTCTGTCCGCCATCACCACGGGTTAATGACAGGTAGCCGGTGCGATAGTTCTTCTCCTGCGCCAGGTAAGCCAGCAGACGAGTGTTCTCGTCATCGGGGTGCGCGGCTACATAGAGTACGCTACCTAAAACATTGAGCTTTTTTAAGCCTTGCTGTATGGTTACCAGGTCGGCGGGTGGCGCGGTTTGGGCAAAAACGCTGCCTGTAGTTATAAATACAATTGCGGCAAGTAGTTTGAGGTGCTTCATGGTTTAAATATAGTGGTTAGTCAGTTAAGTCGGAAAGTCCGGAAGTCGGAAAGTCCGAAAGTTGACAGAGCTTTAACAAGTTATTTCACAAAAACAACCCTCAAAATATCCCCTAAAAATCTTTCGGACTTCCCGACTTGCCAACTTTCGGACTAAAAATTAATCAATCGATTAATTTTTTACTATTGATAATCAACAAGTTATACAGGATGACAAATAAATGACAGCAATTAATTAATCGATTGATTAATTTTGCTGCATCAAAATTATGGACAAAGATAAAATAGATAAAAAGGACCACATCTTAGACGTTGCCGAGCGCGTGTTTGCAGATAAAGGGTTCGACGGCGCATCTACCCGTTTAATATCGGGCGAAGCCGGTGTAAATATGGCCATGCTGAGCTACTATTTTGGTTCGAAAGAAGGCCTGTTCTTAGCCATCATCGAGCGTAAGATATCCTCGTTTCACGATATACTGGCAACCCTGAGCAACGACGGTGGTTTAAATGCCTGGGAAAAACTGGAACGTTACATTGATATGTATGGCGAGAAGATAGTAAACAACAATTGTTTCCAAAAGCTGCTGTACCAGGAAATGGGCATGAACCGCAATAACGAGCTTTCAGAACGTTTCCGCGATATGCTGATGAAAAACGTTACCGAACTGGGTAAGATCATTAGCGAAGGCATCGCCGCCGGTCAGTTTAAAGCCGATACCGATATTAAAATGGTAATAGCCACCCTTTACGGCACCAAAAATTACATCATCAACACACCGCTAATGTCATCAGCTTTATTAGGTTATGATATACAGGACGATAAGATGATCGAGGAAAAGCTGAAGCCGCAGATTAAGAGCTACATGAAAAACCTGCTGAAATGCTACCTATTCAACTAAAACATATACGCACCCAATGAAAATGCAATTTAATACATCACACAAACTACACCTTTGTAAAATACCACTTTTAGCTGTGGCCATATCATGGTTGCTGTTAACGCTGGTATCAAACAAAGCCCACGCGCAGGACAGGAACCTGAGATTACAGGAAGCCATAGACCTGGGCCTGCAAAACAGTAAAACATTAAAGCTGTCGCAATCAAAAATTGACCAGGCGGTATCACAGTACAACCAGGAAAAAGACCGCGCCCTTCCCGAAGGCAGCGTGAGCCTGGCCTACAACCACGTGCAAATACCGGCCAACAAATTAAGCCTTGGCGAAGAGACTTTAAGATTACCAAGCAGCGCTAACGCGTTTTTAGGTATAGCTTCATTAAGCCAAACCATATTTGCAGGTAACCGCCTTAAATACGCGCAGGAATCAACCAATATGCTGACCAGCATCGCCAAGCTTGATGCGGTTAAAGATAAAGACGAGGTTACCTACCAGATCATCAGCGCTTATTATAACCTGTATAAAGTACTGCAAAGCCAGAAGGTTGTTAAACAAAATTTGGAAACTATCGATCAGCAAATTCACCAATCGCAACGCTTTTTTGAGCAGGGTTTGGTTACTAAGAATGATGTTTTACGCTTCCAACTGCAACGCTCAAATGTGGAGCTGAACGGTATTGACCTGGAAAGCAATCGCAAGATCATTAACTATAATCTGAATATATTATTGGGTTTACCTGAAAGCACCCGTTTAACTATTGACGAACTGCCAATGGCTAAAAGATCAATACAAACTTTGCAGGCTTACGTTGATTCGGCTGTGACTAACCGCCAGGAACTGGCCGCTTTGGATTTACGTAACCGCATTGCCGAAACCAATTTAAAAAGCATACGCGCCAACAGTACGCCTACCCTATCAGCCTCGGCAGGTGCTTATTATGTTGACGCATCGGCAAATCCAATCCCGCGTAGCGGAAACTTTATAACCCCTGTAATGGTAGGCGTTACCGCTGCCTGGAACTTTGGCACGTTGTGGACCAACAAAAACAAAATTGCCGAAGCCAAAATACAGCAGGACGAGGTAAGCATAAATAAAGGCATCACCATGGATGCTGTAAAGAATGAGGTGAACCAAAACTATCAAAATTATATGATGGCGATGGACAAGATCCAACTGCTGCAAACATCAATAGAACAAGCCGGCGAGAACAATAATATCCTCGCTTCAAAATACAAAAGCAACATCGCGTCAGCAACAGATAAAGCTGATGCCGAAACATTGCTTTACCAGGCCCAGATCAATTTAGAACTGGCAAAAGCCGATGCCGGCCTGGCTTACTATACTTTAATGAAATCAACCGGAAAACTTAACAAATAATACGACGACACAAAATGGCAAAAGAACATACAACCCACGAAGCACCCGCAAAAAAACCAAACAAGGTGCTTCCTATTATATTAGGAGTTATACTGATTGGTGGTGCAATATTCGGCGTTAAAGAATACATGTACTATAGCAAACACGTTGATACCGACGATGCGCAGATAGATGCCGACATAAGCCCGGTTGTGGCACGCGTTGGTGGTTATGTGGATAGCATTATGTTTGAAGAAAATACCCACGTTAACAAAGGCCAGGAACTGGTTAAAATTGACGACCGCGATTATAAAGTAAAATTGGAACAGGCACAAAGCGCGCAAACTGGCGCTACTGCCAATGTTGGTGTTGGCGAATCGCAAATTTACACGGTTGCGGCTAATTCGGCTGCGGCACGTGCGCAGGTCGAATCGGCTAAGGCACGTTTAGATAAAGTAAAGAAAGACTACGAACGCTATGCTAACCTGATCAAAGATGGATCAATAACCCAACAACAGTTTGACCAGGCAAAATCTGACCTGGATGTAGCTCAGGCTACGTACCGTGCATCGCAAGATCAATACAAAGCGGCCGAGCAACAAGTTGGTACCACCCGTAACGAGTTAAAAGTTACCAACGTAGGCGTAAACACCCGCCAGGCCGAGGTTGATTTTGCTAAACTGCAATTATCATACACCCGCGTTATTGCACCTGCAAGCGGCACAGCATCAAAAAAGAATGTGCAGTTGGGCCAATTGGTGCAACCGGGCCAAACCCTGTTTGCTATTGTTAACGATAACAGCTTATACATTACCGCCAACTTTAAAGAAACGCAGTTAGAGAAAATTAAAAATGGCCAAAAAGTAGATGTTGACGTTGATGCTTACCCGGATATGAAACTGGAAGGTAGTGTTTACAATTTCTCGCCTGCTACAGGTGCTAAATTCTCGTTGTTACCGCCGGATAACGCTACTGGTAACTATGTAAAAGTAGTACAACGCGTGCCTGTAAAAATTAAAATAAACGGAAGTAAAGAAGATATAGCCAAACTACGCGCCGGCATGAGCGTGAATGTTTCGGTTAATATTAAAGATTAATTTTTAGTCTGAGGTCGGGACGGCTTCAGACTATTCAAAAAATATCCAAGAAAATGGCCGAAACTGGTTTTAGAAAATGGATCATCACCATCACGGTTATCGTGGCTTCGTTACTGGAGCTGATAGATACCACGATTGTGAACGTAGCGTTGCCCAATATACAGGGTAACCTTGGCGCCACCCTGGAGGATGTGGCCTGGGTAGTTACCGGTTACGCGGTGGCCAACGTAATTATATTGCCCATGTCGGGCTGGCTGGGAAGTCGCTTTGGTCGTAAAAATTACTTTATGGCCTCTATTATCATCTTTACCATCGTATCGTTTTTATGTGGTAATGCCGATAATATGGACGAGCTGATCGTCTTTCGAATTATACAAGGTTTAGCAGGTGGTGGCTTAATTTCTACCGCACAAGCTATCTTATTAGAAACCTGGCCGCGCGAACAGATCGGCACCGCCACAGCATTATTTGGCTTAGGCGCCGTAGTAGGCCCTACGGTGGGCCCTACTATTGGTGGTTACATCATTAATAAATTTGATGATTGGTCGTGGATATTTTATGTGAATATCCCGGTGGGTATACTGGCTGCCTTTTTTGCCTATACTTTCATTAACGAAACGCCTAAAGAAGGCAAGGGCAAACCTGTAGACTGGTGGGGCATTATCCTGCTTGCCGTAGCCGTAGGTAGCTTACAAACCGTGTTAGAAAAAGGCGAAAGCGAAGATTGGTTTGCTACCGGTTACATCATTGTGCTTACCGCAACGGCAGTAATCGGCACCCTGTTATTCATCTGGCGCGAAATGAGCACCGACCACCCGATCGTGAACTTTGGCATCCTGCGGCATCGAAGTTTTGCGGTAGGTATGTTTACCTCCTTTGTACTGGGCTTTGGTTTATACGGGTCGGTATTTGTATTCCCGGTATTTTGTCAAACCTTGCTTGGCTTTGATGCGCAACAAACGGGCGAGCTGTTGTTCCCCGGTGGTTTGTGTACTATTGTAATGATGCCTTTTATTGGTAAGATGCTGAACAAAGGTATACCGGCGCAGTTTATGGCTACGGCGGGCATGTTTCTGTTCTTCGTGTTCACTAATATGCTAAGTCACTCAACCCTGGCAACAGGCGAAAAAGATGTTTTAATACCCCTATTAATTCGTGGCGTTGGTATGGCACTGTTATTTGTGCCATTAACCACGCTGGCTATGGCTGATTTGAAAGGCCCCGAACTGGGACAAGGCTCGGGCCTGAATAACATGATGCGCCAATTGGGCGGATCATTCGGTATAGCGGTATTAACTACTATTATACATACCCGCCAGGGTTTTCACCGCAGCGTTTTGCTGGAGAATATTACCAACTATGATTCCCCGTCAGTAGACAGGTTTAACTTTTACCTGCATAAGTTTATGAGCGGAGGCAAATCGGTTGTGGAAGCAACCACAATGGCATACAAAGCGATGGAGGGCGTCGTTACCAGGCAGACCCTACTACTTACCTATGATGACGCCTATTGGCTTACAGGCATGGTAATGTTGTTCTCCATACCGCTGTTGTATCTGCAACCTTTCAGAAAGAAACTGAAAGCGGTTACAGATTCCCACTAAAATAGCATAAAACAACAAAAGCCGTTCTGCTTTACAGCGGAACGGCTTTTTCCAAAAATTAACAATTAAATTGTAGGTAACCTCCCTATAACCCGGCTTAGCTAGCAAAAAGTATCCACCCAGGGAGGTGTTGTTTAAATCTTATTATAAAATTAAACGTTTTTTAATTAAGAAGTTATATTTTTTGCTTTTTTAGTAAGAAAAAAATATTCCCCGAAGGAATTATCCTTCATCCTCCCCTTCTCTTTCGCTTACAATACCAAAAGCCGTTACCGTTTTATATATTTGAGTGATGGCAATACTACACGCGCTGCAAACCTGGTGGCAGCAACAATCGCTGCTTGAAGTTACAGGCGTAATAACCGGCCTGCTGTGTGTATACCTGGCCGCCAAAAACATTATCTGGAACTGGCCCTTCGCCATCATCAGCGTTAGCATTTACATTTTTATTTTTTACGAAGCCAAACTATTTGCCGATGTAGGCCTGCAGTTTTATTTTTTGGCGATGAACATTTACGGCTGGTACTACTGGAGCCAAAAGCCACCAAGTGAAGAAAAGGCCCCGGTTATCCGCATTAAAAAGATCGAGATCATATTAGCCATTGTTGGTGTTGCGTTGTTTACCTTTTTGCTGGGCACGTTCTTATTAAAACACACCTCGGCCTCCTTCCCGTTCATTGATAGCTTTTGTACCGCCTGCAGCTTAATAGCCCAAATTTTACTGGCGCGAAAAGTATTGGAAAACTGGCTGATATGGGTATTTGTGGATGTGATATATGTTGGTGTTTATATTTCTAAAGATTTGCATCTAACGGCGGTGATGTATGCGCTATACGCTATTATTGCGGCGATAGGATATGTGGACTGGAGGAAGGATTTGAAGAAACAGGTTTCTTAATTTCGAATTTCAGATGTTCAGTTTCGAATTTTATTAATATCATTAAGCTTTAATACACCCAATGAATACATTCGAAATCGAAAAATCGAAATTCGATATAAAGAAGATCGCTATCGTCGGCCCCGAATCCACCGGTAAATCAACCATGTCGGCTTACCTGGCGGCGCATTACAATACGGTTTGGGTGCCCGAGTACGCTCGTGGTTATTGCGAGCGATTGACCGCTCCGCCTACCTGGCAGGACGAGATCAACATGTTTTACGGCCAGATCATGCTGGAGGCCGAAATGGAGCCACAGGCCAACAAACTGCTTATTTGCGATACCACCTTCCTTACCGTAAAAATATGGAGCGACGAAATGTTTGGCAGCGCGCCGCAGGAGGTATTGGACGAGTTACCCAAACGCCCATATGATTTTTACCTGCTTCTTAATATTGATCTGCCCTGGCAAGACGATCCGCTGCGCGATTTCCCCCACAAACGCGAACATTTTATGCAGGTTTGGCACCAGGAGCTTGAAGCGCTGCATGCCGACTACGTAGTGATTTCGGGCACATCCAATGATCGTTACCAGAATGCCATAACCGCGATAGATAATTTTTTAAAAAGTCTGTAATAATTCTCCTTCAACAATAGTCTTAAGATTACGTGCGCTACGAGCTCCGTTAGGAGCTACGTGTTTATAGCAAGCGAAATGCCTGATAACAGGCTCCGTAGGTGCCTCGTTTATACACGGGACACCTACGGCGTCGATTTGTCAACGGTTAAATACTATAAACACGTGGCCCCTGGCGGAGCCTGCGCGCGGCCAATTGTATCTAATTACACACAATCTGAAAAAATATTGTTGCAACATGCAACGCGGTTATTTTTTTGGTGTCTTATAACCTGAAAGCTAAAACGTTGGAAGCCTTATTTGTTGATAAGCATTACTCCCTGGTGGTTGAATGCAAACAGGGCAGTAAAAAGGCCTGTTATGAACTGTACAAACTGTACTCGAAAGCGATGTTAAACGTTGCCTTTCGGGTGGTGGGTAATATTGGCGATGCTGAGGATATTGTACAAGAGGCTTTTTTAGATGCTTTCAGCAAAATAGGCGATTTCAGGCAGGAAACAACGTTTGGCTTGTGGTTGAAACAAATGGTGGTAAATCGCTCCATCAACATGCTGCGCAAACGTAAGCTTGAACTGGTTGAGGTTGAAGACGGCATGATGGACAATATTGCCGAAGAGGAGGAAGAAGACGACGAGGACATACAATACCAGGTGGCCGTAGTTAAAAGTGCCATGAACGAATTACCCGAAGGCTACCGGGTTATACTTTCGCTTTATTTACTGGAAGGCTACGACCATGAAGAAATAGGCGAAATACTAAACATAGCAGAAAACACATCTCGCACCCAACTGTTACGCGCCAAGCGTAAGTTATGCGATATAATTAAAAGGAAAGGAAGAATATGAGCAAGCGATTAGAGGAGTTTATTAGAGAGAACAAACACCAGTTTGATGACCTGGAGCCACGCTTAGAACTGTGGGACAGGATAGAAAAAAGCATGCCGGCAACCATTGCAACCATGCCAAAAAAGCGCGAGGCAAAAACATTTTCGCTGGGTTTTGTAATGCGTGTTGCAGCCGCCGTAATTGTAGTAATGAGCGTATGTTTCGTGTTATATTTACGCAAAGAAAGGGCAGCCGGTGTTGACGTTGTTGCCATTAACCCCGAGTACGCCCGCCAGCAATCACAATACATCAACCTGATAGCTAACAAACGCAACGAGTTGAAAACGCAGGCTAAAAACGACCCGCAGTTATATAAAGAGTTTAGCACCGAGCTCTCTAAGTTAGATTCGGTTTACAAACAACTAAAAAACCAATTGCCCAACAGCCCTAACCAGGGATTGGTATTGCGTGCCATGGTAAAAAACCTGCAGGTACAAGCCGAGGTACTTAACCAACAATTGCACGTTATTGAGCAGTTTAACGAAATGAAAAAAGAGGAAGGCACCAATGAGATCAAGAGTATTTAACACCGCGGCCGGCGCAGTTATGGCTCTTTTGGCCATTACGGTTAATAGCATTGCCCAAAAGCCTGCTACTAAAGCATCGGCGAAGGCGACGGTTAAAACAAGTGCAAAACATAAAACCACCTGTACCGGCGTTAGTATTGCCAGCAAAACCACCCAATGTACAGGTGTAAATGTGAGTGCAAAAACGTCAAAAGCTATCAGGCTTAACGTTTTGCCGGCCTTACGTATGGAAAAAATAGAGCCGCACATTTTTGCTACACCGATGGTGCCCGATGCTATGCTAACTATTGCTGAGCCCGATGTGATAAGCGACCGCGATGCCGACCGTGCCGCGCAACGCGCTGCTGTACGTCAAAGCATTCAGTCAAAAGTGCGTGGCCTGCGCTTGGGAACTGATCCCGATTCGCCGGCTAATGCCGAGGTGGCCGATATACCTGCGGTGGCTTACGGTTTCCGTGATATTGACCCTGATGACGAGCAGGTGCCTGCTCCCGATATGCAGGAATCAAAGATCAGCATACAGCAAAAAGATTACAGCAAAACCTACGATGTTGACGCTAATGATAAACTGATAATTAATAACAGCTTTGGTGACGTAATTGTACACACCTGGAACCGCAACGAGTTTAAGGTTGATGTACACATTAAAGTTACCGCCAACGAAGGTGATGTGTTGATAAGCGATACCAAAATTAATTCGATGGTATCATTCACCACCAAAATAACCCAAAACGGCCGATCGTTATTTGCTACCAGGCGCACAGTTAGCAACATTGTTGTAAACTATACCATATACATGCCGGCTAAAAACGCGCTTGAAATAAGCAACCGTTTTGGTACTATTGTCCTGCCGGATATGGCCGGCCGCGTGGTAATAAACAGCGAGCATGGCGCATTAGTTGCCAAAAACCTGGCAAGCGCCGGCAACATGATCAACGTAAGCAATGGCACCGCCAACATTGAAAGCCTGAAAGAAAGCGACCTGAATGCTGAAAACGGCACCCTGGTACTGGTATCGGCCGAAAAATTGAACGCTAACATCAGCAACTCGACAGCTAAAATTGGCCGCATTATATATTCGGGTAATATTAATGCTAAATATGGTGGCGGTTTGTTAATTGGCGATGTATCAAAAAACCTGCAAAACCTCACCATCAACTCTAAATATACCAACGTTAAGTTAGGTGTTAACAATAGCCAGAATGCCAATTTTGATGTCACCATTAACTACGGCAATTTTAACTACGATAAAAACGCCAACATTTACGTTTTACAAAAAGACACCAATGATAAACGTGACAAATGGAGCGTTTCACAAAACTATAAAGGCTATGTAGGTAAAGGCAATATTAATAAGCTGATATATATCAATTCCAGCTATAGTACTGTTAGTTTAACCGACTAAGTTTTTAGCACAACAGGGACAAAAAAGCCCGGGTCAATCTCAATGATCCCGGGCTTTTTGATAAGTACTGTCATTTCGAACGTAGTGACAAATCTTATACATCGTGCTATTTATCGCTCGTATAAGATTTCTCCCGTTGGTCGAAATGACATTGAGGCGAAGCTTCGTTTACCAATCCATCTTAAGCAATGATACCCCTTGTCGCGGCAGCTTAATATTAAGTTGCAATTTGCCGGTATTAACCGCCAATTGCTGTGCTTTACCTACTGTAGCTAACTGACCAGCCTTTTCTAAAGTGGCGATTTGCGCCGCCGTAGGGTTTTGTGGCGATCCCATTTTTTTCCATACTTCGTACGAGTTGCTGTGCTCATTATCTATTCGGTAATGAGTTAAGGTTACTTTTTTTGCCGGTATGCCGCTAACAGCAATAGCTACGTTTTCGGCTTCGCCCTGCTTATCTTCGTCATGATAGTTCCACACCATTACCGCTGCCGACTTTTTATCTTTTGACGCCAAAACGCCTATATCTGTTTGCGCGCCGCGGATGCTTGAATCCATTACGGCTTTTAGCGGATACATACGGTTGCTGACAGCTTCTACGCGCTGGCCACCCATTTTACCAAACATCCTGAACACGTTCAACACCGGCTTATCAACACCATTTGTCGCCAGATCGCGGAAACCATAAAACCAGGGTTGGTTTTCAAACTCGAACGACCATGAAACCGCGCCCTTAAAATTGATCCCAAACTTATCCTCCAACTCATACTCCCGCGCGAATGATGCGGCGGTATAGCTTGAATACATGGTGCCATTACGGTAGGCATTCTGCGGATCGGTTTTCATGCCGCAGGCCGCGCAGCCTTCCGGGTCAGATTCGCCAACAATAAGGGGTAATTTCTTTGTCTCCGGGTACGAAGCAGCAATTTCAAACCCGGCCGATATATCCCGCAATTGCGGCGACATATTCATGCGCACAATACCGTTAACCACCCTTGGCGAGCCTTTGGCGTGAAACAATATCGCTTCCATTGGCGCGCCCACTTTACCGGTTGCATAATTAGTCCCCGATATGCAATGTTTAATAAAATCGTTTGTCCACTGCGTGGCTTTTTTGCTTGATGTGCCTGCCACGTTTATGCCACCTATTTTAGCGGTAGGCAAAGCGCGTTTAACACCATCTGCCGTATAATCATATAGCTTTAAAAACTCTTCGTAGGTTCCTTTCCAATAATCGCCGTTGGGTTCGTTCCATACTTCCCAGTACCAGCTTTCCACCTCCTGTTTGCCATAACGCTCAACCGAATGTTTCACCCATTGGTAAACCAGTTCGCGCCATTTATCATAATCTTTTGGCGGATAGGCCCAGCCGGTAACAATATCCTGGTAGCGGTCGCCGGGTTTCCAGTAGTGGCGGTACGGTTCGGGGTGTGTGGATAGCGCCTGCGGCATAAAGCCAATCTGCGCCAGCGGTTTCATCCCCCGTTTAACATAGGTATCAAATATGCTATCAATAATAGCCCAGTTGTAAATGGGTTTGCCATTGGCATCTTCGGTATATGCGTTGGTCGATCCCCATTTCAGGGCCGCTACGCCATCGCCGGTAACCAGCAGACTGTGTGTACGTACATAAACAGGCACCGGGCTTAGTTTTGAGATTTCGGTAAGCAACTTTTTGCCATCCTTCATATAAGTGTAGTTTGGCTCGTCATAACCAAACCAGGCCCATACGGGTTTCATGGGTGCTTTTTGCTTTGCAAGGTTGACGGTGATCTTGGCAGGTGTTGTCTGGGCCTCGCAATGTGCGTACAGGCCTACTATCGCCGCAAATAAAAAGGCGAAATGTTTTATTTTTAACATGACTTATAAAGAGATGGTTAGCCAAACTTAAATAAGCTTTTTTACAATGCAAACTATTTTAAGGTTGTAGCTTGAATGATACAGAAGCGAAATTGAATTATATAACGTATTGACCATCAATTTTTTTTGATTACTAAAATTACTATCTTGTATCACCAATTTAAAACCTAAATAACAGCACCTATGAATATGAAACTGTTTTTCCTGCTTACGGCAGTAATCGCTATGTCGCTTGCATCATGCAAAAAAAGCGGCAACGGCGACGACGCGTCTGATAAAAAACTAAAATATCTTATCAAAACCACCACTGTACAGGAGGGTGTAAGCAGCGTAACCAATACGTATACCTACGATAGCAAGAAAAGAATAACTGGCCAAAAAACAACCGGCGGCCCGAGTGAAAGCGAAACCACTTACGCCTATAATGGCGACCAGCTCTTTGAAATTGAAATATATCAGCCGGGCGCAGGATTCAGAGATGTTACCGAGTTTTTGTATGCCAACGATAAAACCATAGCCACTGCCCGTAAAAGAACTTACCGAAACAATGTTTTAAACAGCGATGTAAACTACAGCTACTATTATACCAACGGTAAAATTTCGCAAATTAAACATGATATCTATACCGATACGTACACTTACGATAGCCGTGGCAATGTTATTAAGCGGGTTACAGACGAGTTTAGCGGTTTCACCACCGAGTGGACCTATGACGATAAAGTGAGCCCTAATAATGGCTTTCCTAAGTATATGATAAATTCTACATTTTCGGGTATCTGCCCCAATAACGTACTAACCAGGCCGCCGGGTTCGGCGTTTACATACGTATACGACAGCGATGGTTATCCTGTTAGCGCAACATCAGGCGCCGTAAAATATACATACACCTACACAGAAATGTAGTAAACAGAAAGAGCCGGAAGACATCTCCCGGCTCTTTCATTTATCTTGATTCCTGGTTCTTGACTCTTCCTTCCTAAAACACCCTGCACAAAAGCCCCTTCAAGTATTCTCCTTCGGGGAATGATGACCTTACGGGATGATCTTCGGGCTGGCAAAACTGGTAAATGAACTGCACCTGTTTACCGGCATCCAGCGCGGCCCAGGCTATCACTTGCTTGAATGATTCCAGGTCCATAGCGCCTGAGCAGGAAAAAGTGGCCAGCAGGCCGCCGCTGTTCAACAACAGCATGCCTACTCTATTCAAATCTTTGTAAGCTCTGGCCGCACGAGTTAAAGCCGAGCGTGAGGGCGCATATTTAGGTGGATCGAGCACGATGATATCAAAGGTGTCTCCCGCTTCGCGGAAAGCACGTAATTGCTTGTTAACGTCTGATTGTATGGCGGAATGTTTACCGGCATCTAATTTATTCAGGTCGATGTTTTGCTTCAGCGTTTCGATGGCGAGGGCCGAGCTATCCACACTGGTAACTGATGACGCGCCGCTTTGCAGGCTATTTAAGGTAAAGCCACCGGTATAGCTAAAGCAATCCAACACTTTTTTGCCTTTGGCATATGATGCCAGTATACGGCGATTATCGCGCTGATCACAATAAAAGCCTGATTTTTGGCCTTCGGCGATGTTGATGTTGTAGATAACGCCATTCTCTTTCACTTCCACAAAATCGGGCGGCGGGGTACCCCAAAGCAGTTCATTACTGGTTTCCATCCCTTCGTGCTGGCGCGATGAGGCATCGCTTTTATCAAAAACGCTTAGCGGTTTAAGCAACTGGTTCAACTCATCTATGATCACCGGCATCTGGTTTTCCATGCCCGATGTTAGTACTTGTACAGCCAGGTGATCGGCATATTTATCAACGATCAATCCCGGCAGGTAATCAGCTTCGCTGAATATTAAACGGCAGGTATTGGTATCATCATTCAACACATTGCTGCGGCTGGCAACAGCCATGCGCACCTTAGCACGAAACCAAGCTTCGTCAACCGCTACTTGTTCATCCCACTCCAGCAACCGCAAAGCCACCCGCGACTGATCATTGTAAAAACCATAGGCCATAAAATCGCCTTTGGTGTTTACCAGGCGCACTATATCGCCATTGGCAGGCTTACCCTTAACCCTGTCAATAGCTCCCGAAAACACCCAGGGATGGCGCTGGTTAACGGCTTTTTCTTTATCCTTCTTTAGTACAACATCGATCATGGGTGCAAAGGTAAGAAAATTACCCCTCCCAACCCTCCCCGAGGGGGAGGGCTTTGACTGTCTATTTGATATTTAAAAAGTCTTCCCCTTTGGGGAGATTTAGACGGGGTAACGGGGATGGGTAATGGGGTATAAAAAAAGCCCGGCTTACGCCGGGCTTTCCATTCCATATTTTATCGCTATTAGTTTAAGCTAAAGCGGTTGGTAAAGTTACTGCCATCGGTATTGCGACCGGTGATGGTAATGATACCGTTATTTTTTGTCAGCGCTTTATCAATGTCAGCATCGCTGGTAATTGGCTGCTTGTTTATCTCGGTGATGATAGCACCTACCGGGATATCCAGTTCGTAAAACAAACCACCATCGCGCACCTGGGTAACTACCACGCCACTTGTTATATGGTATTTAGCTTTTTGCGAAGCATTAACCGGCAGGAAGCTGGCACCTAATTTATTATAGATCTCGGCAGATGACCTTGATACCGCGGCTGTACGTGTAGCGGCAGATTCAGGCTTAAGCGTAATGCTGAAGTTTTTCTCGCTGCCATCACGGTCAACGGTTACCTTGATCTTATCGCCAGGTTGTAAACGGGCAACACGCTCTTGCAGGTCTGACGATTCGTAAACTGTGTTGCCTTCTACTTTGGTAATGATATCACCTTTTTTCAGGCCCGCTGCTTCGGCGCCGCCACCGGCAACCAATTCGTTAACATATAAACCGTTGGTTTTGTCGCTGTTTACACGCTCAGGCTGGCCCGGTGTGCTCAGGTCAACAAACGATACACCGATAAAGCCACGTTTAACCGCGCCAAACTTCTGGATATCATTCAATACCTTTTTAGCCAGGTTGATAGGGATGGCAAAGCCATAACCTTCGTATGATCCGGTATGCGAAGCGATAGCGGCGTTAATACCGATCAACTCGCCTTTGGTGTTTACTAATGCACCGCCGCTGTTACCCGGATTAATAGCCGCATCAGTTTGAATAAACGACTCGATGCCTTTGTTATAGCGCGGCTGATCTGATTGTTGCTGCTGCCTGCGGAAACGGCCACCGCCACCAAACGGATTTGAATCTTCATCCTGATCTTCAGAACCGATGATGCCTATACCTCGGCCCTTAGCGCTTACAATACCCGCCGTAACGGTTGATGTTAAGTTAAAAGGGTTACCTACAGCCAGCACCCACTCGCCCACGCGAGCATCGTCAGAGTTACCGAATTTTACTACCGGTAAGTTTTTGCCTTCAATTTTTATAAGGGCCAGATCTGTGTTTGGATCGGTACCGATAACTTTGGCAGCGTAGTGTTTATGATCGTTAGTGGTAATGTCAATTTTATCAGCTTTGGCAACCACGTGGTTATTGGTTACAATATAGCCATCGTTTGAAATGATCACACCCGAACCTGAAGCCTGCTGTGCACGCGGCTCGCTCTGTCCACGCTGGCCAAACATATCGCCAAACATTTGCTCCATCATATCCTGCTGGCGGTTGCTGGCTTTATTGGTATAAGTAGTACGAATGTAAACTACTGCCGGGGTTACCGCCGCGGCAGCCTGTGTAAAATCAACCTCGCCTGCAGATGACAGCACTGAGCCCGTTTTGTAGTTGGCAGCATATACTTGCTGCTTTTCTTCAAAACTCATGTTGTCAGCATACTTCTTTTCAATTAATTTGTAAGCTCCTAACGCCATTGCACCGCCTACAAATGCGGTTAATAATGTTAAACCTAATCTTTTCATATTTTCCTCTCTCTTTTATTAATTTCGCTTGTTCAAATTTAATACCATATAGACGGCTTTAGCAACAATAAGTTATAGTAAGTTATGTTAAAAAATGTTAAAATTTAATCTGACATTTTAAATACCTTGTTTACCCGCCGCCTATCGTAACTTTACCATCGTGAATATACATTTTTATAAATACCAGGGTGCCGGCAACGATTTTATAATGGTTGATAACCGTACCGCAGCTATTGATCACCGCAATCCACAGCTAATTTCAAGCTTGTGCGACCGCCGTTTCGGTATAGGTGGCGATGGCATTATGTTTTTGCAGAACCTGGAAGGCTATGATTTTGAAATGGTTTACTACAATGCCGATGGCGCGCCAAGCAGCATGTGCGGCAATGGCGGGCGCTGTATTGTGGCTTTCGCGAAGTTTTTAGGGGTGATCAAAGAACAGACAAAATTTCTGGCTGTTGACGGTCCGCATCATGCCAAAATTTCAGAAACGGGTGACTGGGTGAGCCTGGAAATGATAAATGTTGACACCGTAACCCGCGATGGCGAGGCCTATGTAATGAACACCGGTTCGCCGCATTATGTAACGCTGGTTAATGAGGACCTCAAAAGTAAAAAAGTATACCAGGACGGCTACGCCATCCGCAATAACGCCACCTACGCCGAAAAGGGCATTAACATAAACTTTGTTGAACCCAACGATAAAGGCGGCTACTTTGTACGCACCTTCGAACGCGGTGTGGAAGACGAAACCTACGCCTGCGGCACCGGCGCCACCGCTGTAGCCCTGGCCATGGCCAAACACCACAACCAAACCGGCGACCTGCAGATACCCATCAAAGTAATGGGCGGCGATCTGAACATCCGCTTTAATTTTGATGGCCAGGTGTTTAAAAACATTTGGTTAGAAGGACCGGCTAAGCAGGTTTTTGAAGGGGACGTTGAAATATAGTCATTAGTCATTAAATACGACTCTAATGACAAATGACTAGTATCCCAATGACCATCATGTTAATAATTATTTAACCCAAAACGCTTCTTATTCCCCGAAAAACTAAGTACGTTTGAATTTTTTCTTTTAGTAGCTTCTATAAATTTTTTACCTGAAGCTATGTTACGTGTCGACAGTTCCAAACCCTGCCAGATTATTTATGCCATTGCCCGGCACGAGTACTTAGGCTATGTTATTGAACCGCACGTAGTTCAGTTAAACCCTAATGGCGAATTCTCGCTAACGCACCAGCGCCTTTTCTCAAACACCGCTACCGAGTTTTCTAACTGTATTGATGAGGTGGATACCAAGCTCATTAAGCTATTGGAGGAGATGGAACAGGGTAATATCATCAAGCGTTACTACAAAAAGCCTATCCGCCCATCGGAGTTCTTTTTAAAAATATTTGACGAGAAACTGTTCGAGGCCATTCGCCCTAAAATAGAGAAGCGCATGGCCGATGCCCTGAATTTACTGGCCACCAAGCAAATTTATTTAATGAGCAAGGAAGGCTATCCCGCGGAGCGGAAACTACAAATAGCTGATGAAGCGGCTTCGGTGCTATTCCATTTCCGCCGTAATGAGGAGGAGATCCGCTACTTCCCTACCATCAAATACCAGGGCATGCGTATCGAGTTCATGTTTAAAAACGCCGAGATCATTTGCAACCACCCCGCCTGGATGCTGATGGATGATACCCTTTACTTCTTCGATAAAGAGATAGAGGGCAAAAAACTCTTGCCGTTTTTAAACAAACGCTACATCGCTATTCCGCGCGCATCGGAGAAACCGTATTTCGAAAAATTCGTCGCCCCGCTTATCGAGAAGCATAACGTATACGCCGAAGGTTTTACCATTGATACCGAAAAGCATGAGGCCATACCCATGCTGAAACCTATTTACATAGAAGGCGGTACATCGCAACTGCAACTGTTTTTTAAATACGCGGGCTATATTTTCCCTTACGGGGATGGCAGGCACGTTTCGGTACGGATGGAGAAAGATGGCGATAACTATACTTTCCATCGCATTAAACGTTCGGTTACCTGGGAGAAGAATAAACTGGCAATACTGGAATCGCTCGGTTTAAAAACCACTTCTTCCTTGTTTCAAAACCTGGAAGTGGCCGGTGGTGCCGAGGATGCCGATCAATCCTTCTCGATATTTGAGTGGCTCAACACACATCACACCCAGCTAAGCGCCGAAGGCTTCGAGATTGAACAACCCGAGGGCCAAAAACGCTATGTATTCGGTAATACCAAAATTGACCTGGAGGTACAGGAAAATAACGACTGGTTTGATATCAACGCCTTCGTGTATTTCGGGCCTTACCGCATACCGTTTATCCAGCTTAAAAATCATATCCTCAACCATAAAAAAGAGTTTACCCTGCCAAGCGGCGAGATAGCCGTGATTCCCGAAAGCTGGTTTTCGCAATACGGCAACCTGCTGCATTTTAGCGAGGGCGGCGATGAACTGAAACTGCGCCGCCACCACATTGGCCTGGTAAACAGCCTGGCCGATGGCGAAATGGCCGAGGTTACCATGAGTCGCAAGCTGCAAAAGCTAACCGACTTTGAGCAACTGGAAGATGTGCCTGCCCCGCAGCATTTCGCAGGTCATTTGCGGCCTTACCAGCAGGCAGGTTATAACTGGTTCCACTTTTTGCAGCAGTATAATTTTGGCGGTTGCCTGGCGGATGACATGGGTTTGGGTAAAACCATACAAACCCTGTCGCTACTGCAAAAACATAAAGAAGATGTAGAGGCGGCTGCCGAAAATAACAATGGCGACGTAAAAGCCACCTCGCTGGTTATCATGCCTACCTCGCTGATCTATAACTGGCTGAACGAGGCTAAAAAGTTTGCGCCTAAGCTGAAACTGATGGTGCATACTGGCACTTTCCGCTATCGCACGGCCGAGGTGTTTGCCAATTATGATGTGGTGATCACCACTTACGGCATCACCCGCATTGATATTGATATGCTGAGCGATTACTTTTTTGATTACGTGATTTTGGACGAGAGCCAGAATATTAAAAACCCGTCGTCAAAATCATACCACTCGGTTAAACAACTCAAATCGCGCTATAAACTAATATTGAGCGGTAC
The DNA here is from genome assembly GCF_059690715.1 of Mucilaginibacter sp. A3364. Classification (NCBI taxonomy): domain Bacteria; kingdom Pseudomonadati; phylum Bacteroidota; class Sphingobacteriia; order Sphingobacteriales; family Sphingobacteriaceae; genus Mucilaginibacter; species Mucilaginibacter sp. A3364. Next base: position 450,979 of record NZ_JCAWED010000001.1, on the reverse strand, counting down.
ACCGGTTGAAAATTCGGTGAACGATTTGTGGACGCAGATGTCGTTCATTAACCCGGGTTTGTTGGGTAGTCAGCAGTATTTTCAAAATGAGTTTGTAACGCCTATTGAAAAGAAGAAGGACGAGGACAAGGCCCGTAAGCTACAGGCATTAATAAAACCCTTTGTACTGCGCCGCACCAAGGAGCAGGTAGCAACCGAACTTCCGCCAAAAACCGAGAACTTGTTTTATTGCCAGATGAGCGAAGAACAGGCGTCCGTTTACGAAAAAGTAAAATCAGAATACCGTAACGAGCTGCTTAAAAGTCTGGAGGACGGCACCTTTGCCAAAACCCAGATCCAGGTGCTTACCGGCCTTACCAAGCTGCGCCAGATAGCCAATCACCCCAGCATGATAGATGCCGATTACGAGGGCGATTCGGGCAAGTTTGAGAACGTTACGCATACCCTGAGCACAGTATTAGATGGGGGGCACAAGGTGTTGATCTTTTCGCAGTTTGTGAAGCAACTCAGTATTTACCGCGATTATTTGGAGCAGCAACACATACCGCACGTATACCTCGACGGCAGCACCCAAAACCGTGGCGACGTGGTAAAGAAATTCCAGGAAGATGAGAAAACCCGCGTGTTCCTCATTTCCATCAAAGCCGGCGGCGTGGGCCTCAACCTCACCGAAGCCGACTACGTGTTTATCCTCGACCCATGGTGGAACCCGGCCATCGAGCAACAGGCCATTGACCGCACGCACCGCATCGGCCAAACCAAAAACGTGTTCATCTACAAATTCATCACCAAAGACACCGTAGAAGAAAAGATCCTGGCCCTGCAACAGCGCAAGCTAAGCGTAGCGCGCTCGTTAATCACTACTGAGGAAAGTTTTATCAAGTCGCTTTCGGCGGATGATATTAAGGAGATATTGGGATAAACATTACTGTTGTCATTTCGACGAGGAACGAGGAGAAATCTTTTACGCCGCGCTACTCATCGACTCTATAAGATTTCTCGCTATCGCTCGAAATGACAGAGTAGTAACGCCAACAAGTCCCGCAATAAATTGCTACTTTTATCTATGCCTAAAAACCTAAAACAAGCGCTGTTAGTTAGCTTACTTACTTTACCATTTAGCGCGTTTGCGCATAATGAGGAAGTACTAATTATCCCAGCCATCACGATAACATCGTTCGTAATATTCTTTATAGTACTTTTAATTATCAAGCCGGGTTTTGATTGCAAACTACCCCTTAGTCTGGTTTATATATTTTCTACTATTTTGATACATGCCATCATTGCCCCACTTCCATTCAGAGAAAATCAGGACATGGTATTTCTAGCAGTAGCTTTTGTGCCTATAATGGCGGTACTTATTGCCTATCCTATTTTGAAAAGGCGTAACGACTTGAAAAAATGAAACAAGCCCATATTCAAAAGTCGATTTCTTCAAAAATTGTAATTAATGCCACTCCCGAAATCGTATGGGACAATATTACCAACGTTAAAATTGAGCAGTTTAGCGATCCGCTGATCTTTCGGCTATTAGACATCCCCAAACCATTAAGGGCCGAAGTTAATTTTGAAGGTATCGGCGGTAGTCGCACAGCATATTTTAATACCGGTAAGCGATTTTTGCAAACCATATTAACCTGGCAGCCATTCAAACAATATTCGTTTGCGTTTAACCCCGAAAAAGGGTTTACGGTGCTTTATATTTTCGATATATCCGAAGGCGTGTTTCAAATCCCGACAGGCACGTATCTGCTCGATAAAGCCGGACAAACTACCATATTACAGTTAGAAACTAATTATAGTATTGACCGTCGGTTTTACTATCTGTTTAACCTCCCGGCCCGCTTTATACTCAAACTATTTCAAAAATATCTGCTTACATCTGTCAAGAAAAATTCGGAGTGAGTGCGATAAAGTTTACAGAGTCGATACTGATAGAACGCCCCAATGAGGTGGTTTTTGACTATACCCAAGACTATACAACAAGATTAACATGGGACACTTTCCTGATAAAAGCAGACCTGTTAAGCGGAGCTATTACGGCCGACAAAGGCATTAAAGCCTTTTGTGTTGCTAAAAACGGCCTCGGTATGGAAACCGAATACATCACCTTTAATAGGCCAAAAGTCACAGCCATACAAATGACCAAAGGCCCGTACATGTTTAGCACCTTCCTGGCATCATGGACCTTTAAGCCAATAAGCGCTCAACGCACCAAAGTTATCTTTCTATATTCTTTCGCGCTTAAATTTCCGTTCAGTCTATTCGCATACTTTATCAAAAACATCCTTCAAAAAAATGTGCGCCAGCGATTGCGGGATTTGAAGTATCATTTGGAAAAGTAACGCCTGGCGATAACTCACCCCGATCCCGATAGCTATCGGGACTACGCTCGTCGACCCCCTCTTCGCTGCGCGTAAAGAGGGTTTTAAAAACTTCGTAAGTCTAGTTCACCACCAACCCCAACCCTCTTTCCGCCAAAGGCGAAGAGAGGGTGCTTCAGCGAAGCGTAGAGCGGGTGAGTAATCGCCGCCAAGCCTCACCACCCAACACACTTACCAAGTTTTAAAAACTTCGTAAGTCTACACGTGTTACCCTTACATGAAAGTTTTATTGGCAGGCGCAAACGGCTACATAGGCACACGGCTCATCCCGGTGTTATTGGAGGATAACGACCATGTAGTATGCCTTGTGCGCGATAAACGCCGTTTTGATGCGCAGAGCGATTATGCCGATAAGGTGAGCCTGATAAAAGGCGACCTGCTGAAAGAAAAACAAATTGAAGCTTTCCCCGATGATATTGATGTGGCCTATTACCTGGTGCATTCCATGTCGCAGGATAAGGATTTCGCGAAACTGGAAGCACTGTCGGCACAAAACTTTGTGAAGCAGCTTGACAAAACCAGGTGCAAACAGCTGATATTTTTAAGCGGAATAACCAACGATTCCGACCTTTCAGAACACCTCACCTCGCGCCGCCATGTAGAAGATGTGCTTCGCGAAGCAAAAGCCGAACTCACTGTGCTACGTGCCGCTATCATCATCGGCTCGGGCAGTTCATCGTTCGAGATCATTCGCGACCTCACCGAGAAACTCCCCATCATGACCGTGCCCAAATGGGTAAACACCAAATGCCAGCCTATTGCCATACGCGATGTATTGGGCTACCTCAACGGCGTTAAAAACAACAAAAAGGCGCTGGGCAAAACTTTTGATATCGGTGGACCGGATGTATTGTCGTTTAAACAAATGATGCTTACCTATGCCAAGGTGCGCAAGCTTAAACGGTACATGATAACTATACCGTTCCTGTCGCCCAAACTATCATCCTACTGGCTATATTTTGTTACTTCCGTAAGTTACGACCTGGCTCAAAGCCTGGTGGATAGTATGAAGAACGAAACCATAATGAAGGACCATGCCATTGATGATGTAGTACCCCGCAAATGTGTCCCCTATCGCGAAGCTTTACAGTTGGCCTTTAAAAAGATAGAGCAAAACTCCATTGTTTCCAGCTGGCGCGATGCTTTGAATAACGGCTACCTCACCTCGGATTTTATGGACCAGATAAAAGTACCGCAACATGGCACTGTGGAGTACACGGTGAACACACCTTTTGATCGCGACAGCAAAGAGGTGGTAGATAATTTTATGTCGATTGGCGGTGCCAGAGGCTGGTATTACTGGGATTGGATTTGGGGCCTGCGCGGCTTTTTTGACCGAATGGTAGGCGGTGTTGGTTTGCGCCGCGGTCGTACCAGCGGCAATACCCTATCTGCCGGCGATGTGCTTGATTTTTGGCGGGTGCTATTGGTAGATAAAGTAAGCGCGCGCCTGTTGTTATATGCCGAAATGAAACTCCCCGGCGAAGCCTGGCTGGAGTTTAAAATAACCGAAGAAGACGGCAAGAAAAACCTGAGCCAGGTAGCTACTTTCAGGCCCAGTGGTTTGTGGGGCCGCGTGTACTGGTACCTGATGTGGCCATTTCATTTTTTTATATTTAAGGGGATGGCTAATCAAATTGTGAATTATAAGGTATTGCCGGTGAAATAAGCCTGCGCTGATTAGTCGCCCGTTTACTTATCGCACAATTAGGCCCTTCACGCACGTACCTTGCCCCGCTCTTCGCCGCGGAGGCGCATTACTTTTGCCATAGCCGCAAAAGTAACAAAAAGGCCTAGTTGGCCGAAAGGCTTCTGCGCTCTAAGGCCACATCGCACAGCAGGCAGAAGCACGGGCTGCATTATTTGCCCGCTTGCGCTCTTGCCCATAGCTCATGGGCAAAAAACGCTATGCCCTTCCAGCCGCACGGCCCACCATCTTCTGCCTGCTTCGCCCGAAGCTACCTCGGCCAACGGCTTCGGGACAGAACCAATATTTGGGACACTTGCTAGATCTTTTTTTGACTCTCATTATTATCCGAAATTCGGGGAAGCAACGGAACCGTCGGCCCCAAGCTTCGGGCGAAAGCGGGCAGAAGAAGCCGGCCTTGTGTGGTGGGAAGGGCATAGCGTTGTTGGCGTGTGCGATGGCCAAGAGCGTGCGAAGCGGCAGCCAATAATGCAGCCCGCGCTTCTGGCCGATTTGCAGCGCAGAGGCCTTGCGCGCAAAAAAGCCTAGGAGCCGACTAGGCCTTTTTGGTTACTTTTGTGGCTATGACAAAAGTAACAGCCGCCGCGGCAATTGAGCGGGGCAAGCCACGTGCGTGAAGGGCCTGAACAAGCGAAAGGTCTGTAAGCGACAAACAACTACGCAGCAAACCTGTTTCCACAACCTGTAGCACTACTCAAAACACCTCTCCCATTTTCTTGTTACCTTCATAGCAAATTACATATGAGCAAACACATATTACTAACCGGCGGCACCGGCGTTATTGGCAGCCAACTAACCGAAGCATTATTACAAAAAGGTTACCAGGTTAGTCACCTTAGCCGCAAGCCCGGCAACAACCCGCAGATCAGCACTTACTTATGGGACATTCACAAAGGGCAGATCGACGAGAAGTGTCTGGATGGCGTAGATACGATTGTACACCTGGCTGGCGCCGGCATTGCCGATAAGCGCTGGAGCGATGCGCGGAAGAAAGAGTTGATCAATAGCCGAACGAAGTCAATTGAGCTTATTTATAAGCTAATGAATAAACGCAAGCACCAGGTAACATCGGTTATCTCGGCTTCGGGCGTAGGTTATTATAGTGACAGAGGTGATGAGCTAATGTCAGAAACCGATGCCCCTGCTGCCGATTTTATGGGCGAATGCTGTATATTATGGGAAGAAGCTGTCGACGAAGGCGAACAATTTGGCCTGCGGATAGTGAAATTTCGTACAGGCGTAGTATTAACCAATGCAGGCGGCGCTTTGCCACAATTAGCGGGGCCGATAAAATTTGGCGTAGGTTCGCCCCTGGGTAGCGGCAAACAGTGGATGCCCTGGATCCACGAACAGGACGCGCTCGATATGTACCTGATGGCTATTGAACAAAACGATATGACGGGTGTGTTTAATATGGTGGCCCCTAACCCGGTAACCAACAAACAGCTAACGCAAGCTGTAGCCAAGCAGCTACATCGTCCGCTTTGGTTGCCCAATGTGCCGGCATTTTTAATTAAATTATTTTTTGGCGAAATGAGTACTATTGTACTGGGCAGCACCAAGGCTTCATCACAAAAAATTGAAGAGGCCGGATTCAGGTTTCAGTACCCCACTATTACCTGGGCGCTGAAGCAAATTTATGAGTAGACAACCGTAGCGCGGCACTGCTGACAAAACCGCGCCACCAAAAATGTTAAGCATTTGACAAATAACGCTGTAGCACGCTACACCAGGTGTAGCAGTGTAGCGTGCTACGCATACGGCGCTACACTGCGCCTCAAAATATGGACGATAAATTAACGATATTCTGGTTTCGCCGCGATCTGCGTTTGCATGACAATGCCGGCCTGTACCGCGCCCTGAAAAGCGGCAAGCCAGTGCTCTGTTTGTTCATTTTTGACAAAGAGATTCTAGACGATCTGGACAATAAGTATGACACCCGCGTAACGTTTATTTACGACACCATTGTTGAGCTGCGCGATGAGCTGCACAAGCATAACAGCAGTCTCCTCATCATCCACGATAAAGCCGAACATGCCTGGCCTAAAATTATTAAGGACCATAACATAGCCGAAGTGTACACCAATCACGATTACGAGCCCTATGCCAAACAGCGTGACGAGGCGGTAGGTAAGTTATTGGCCAAGCATGACATACCATTCAAAACCTATAAGGACCAGGTTATATTCGAAATGGACGAGGTGACCAAGGACGACGGCAAGCCGTACACCGTTTTCACCCCATACAGCCGCAAATGGCGCCAAAAGCTGAATGACTTTTACCTGAAGGCCTATCCCACTCAAAAGTATCTTAAAAATCTGGCAGATGTTCGCCATCAGCATTTACCAACGCTGAAGGATCTGGGCTTCGAGCGCAGTAAGCAGGCCATCCCGCCCAAAACCTATAAAACCATAATTGACGACTATGCCCAAACCCGGGATTTTCCGGCCGTCAAAGGGACCTCGCATATCGGGCTTCATCTAAGGTTCGGCACGGTAAGCATCCGCCAGCTAGCCACCGATGCGTATAATGCCAAAGAGAGAACCTGGCTAAACGAGCTGATATGGCGCGAGTTTTACATGATGATATTACATCATTTCCCAAAAACGATGGATCATGCCTTCCGCCCGGAGTATGACCGCATCCGATGGATAAATGACGAAAAACAGTTTGAAGCCTGGTGCCAGGGCAAAACCGGGTACCCCCTGGTCGATGCCGGCATGCGCGAACTGAACAAAACCGGATTTATGCATAACCGAATCCGCATGTTAACGGCCAGCTTCCTGGCCAAACATTTACTTATAGACTGGCGCTGGGGCGAACGCTATTTTGCCGCCAAACTGCTGGATTACGAAATGGCAAGTAATGTGGGCGGCTGGCAATGGTCGGCCGGTTCGGGTACAGATGCTGCGCCGTATTTCAGGATATTCAGCCCGGATGCGCAAACCAAAAAGTTTGACCCTAAACTTACGTACATAAAAAAATGGGTTCCGGAGTATGCCGACTTCAGCAAATATCCAAAACCCATTGTTGAGCATGCCTTCGCGCGGGACAGATGCCTCAAGGCATTCAAAGCCGCGTTAAGCAAATAATATTATTGCGATACCTCTATAACCTTGATCTCGAACCTGATAATAGTATTGGCTGGGATCGACGTTCCGGTTACTTTGCCGTATGCCAGGTATGAAGGTATAATGAAACTCATGTTAGAGCCCGCGGTGCAATAGTTTGCAAGGCCCTCTTGTAGTCCTTTAATAACATCCGGAAAATCAATAGACGCACCACCGTCATAGTTATACTCGTTAAACAAAGTGCCATTCAGCATAAAGTTTGAGTAGTTAGCCGTAATTGTACTATTAATGGTTATAGGCAGTGTACCTGTACCAGGGGTAAGCACCCGGTAATAAAGCCCCGATGCTGTACGGGTATACGCTGCAGTCAGGTTATTAGCCGTGAGCCAGTTTTTAATAACCATATCATCGTAAGTGCGTTGGTTATCTGTTGGCTTATCATTTATAGTATTGATATAGTACTCTAATGATTGGTTACCATAAATTTTGTTATTATCAACCTCACTACTACCAGAACCGGCACCATTAGTACCAAACGCCAGGCGCGACGGAACCAAAAGCCTCATACTACCTCCGCGATTTTTCAAAAACTCGTAAACAGCGGTTTGAATAGCTTTAGGGAAGGTTGTAGTAATATGCCCAACAAAACCTGAATAGTGATTTTTGATAGTATCAGCCGAAGTATAGCGGCCATCAAAACTTTTAACGGTATAAACAAACGACACGCTATCAGTATACTGCAAGCGGGCACCGGTTCCCGGTTTTATAATTTTGTAGTACATGCCCGATGTATCTCTGGTAGCACCGGTAATATTATTATTCTTAATCCACGTTGTTATCTGCTCCTCGTCATATACCCTGATATCCGGATCTTCACCGCTTTTGCGACATGATGCTAAGCCTATGGTTGTTATTAATAAAAGCGTAAAAATGGTTTGTTTCATTTGTTATTATTTATTTGTGCTCCGTACGTCTGTAAGGAGCGCCGTGCACGGCTATATTAATTTTTTATATCGTACAACTGTATAGTAAAATCGGTTATCGCATGAGCGGGTAATCCGTCCTTTAGCCCAAATGTTACACCCAACGAAGGTTGTGGATAAGGGCCGTACACATAACGAGATGGCAACAACAATCGTACTATGCCACCTTTTTTAATTTTAGGTATACCAACCCGCCATCCCCGAAACACCTCCGACAGTTTAAATGACGGATGAAAATCGTCAGTTTGCGTAAAAACCTGGCCGGTGCTTAACAGCTTACCTGTATAACCTACGGTAACCTCGGTCGAATTGGCAAATAGCGCATTCCCGCTGCCAGGCTCTTCAACTATGTAATAAACGCCGGTGGTATCAGCTTTTTTTGCATTTAAGCCGGGGTTAGCCGCTAAATAGTCAGCAATTATCTTATCGTCAACGGCTGCCTGCGCTTTTTCTGCCGCCGGGCCCAAATCCGTTTTTTTACATGCCGTTAAGCAGGTAACTATAAGTAATATAAAGGTAATCGCCCTGTTCATTTCCAAAAGGCAAATTTATTCTTTTATAATTCAAAAACAGCAGGTTAACACTTTTTAACATTTAATAGTGCAGGCCGTTTTTGCAATTACAGGTATCGGCAATAAAAAGCTATTGATTTTCAGGCTTATAGTTCAGCGTAAGCTGATTGATCTTTTTAAGCATATCGGTTAAATATTGCTTATCCGCTTCGCTGATGTGGGCGTTAAGGTAATTGTTGAATTGCTTGACCACGGCACGGGCTTGCTGCCTTTTCTCTTTACCCAGCGGAGTAAGGTAAATTTTAACCGATCGCTTGTCGCCTTTGTTTGATTCGCGGTAAATAAGGCCGGTTTGTTCCAACTGGTTTAGCATGCGCGACAGGCTGGTTGATTTTAGCCCGAGCAACGCGGCAGCCTGCGATACCGTAGTACCCTCCTGCTCATCAATATTGATCAGCAAATAACCTATCGACTGCGTGATGCCAAAATCAGAAACCAGCAAATTGTAGCGGTTAGCCACAGTTTGCCAAACTATTTTTAAAAAATAATCAATAGTTTCCTGGTGCTTTATATGGCCCGCCATGTGTAATTCAAAGGATTTTTATTTACACAATGGTAAGTAATTTTTCATAAAATCTTCCCTAATATCCCATTTTGCTATCGTCGCCGCGTGGGTCGGCACCGCCCTGGTAGCCTTTTGCGGTTATCAAAATCGCGTCAACCCTACCTATGCCGCCACCTTCGGTAATATCATATCCGCGCTGTGCCAATTTGCTTCGTGCAGGCATTGTTATCGCGCCCGGTTCGCTGGATACTTTGTCGGGCAGCCATTGGTGATGAAAGCGCTTAGCGGCCACTGCCTGCTGCATATCCATTTTAAATTCGATAACATTTAATATGGTTTGAAATACCGAAGTAATAATGGTTGAACCACCCGGCGTACCAACTACCATGAACAGCTTACCATCTTTTTCAATAATAGTAGGCGTCATGGATGAAAGCATCCGCTTACCAGGTTGTATGCTATTTGCTTTGCCCCCAACTAAACCATACATATTAGGCGTGCCGGGTTTCGAGCTAAAGTCGTCCATCTCATTGTTCAACAAAAATCCGGCGCCGCCAACAACGATATGCGAGCCGAACGAGCCATTTAATGTTGTGGTGATGGATACCGCATTACCATCTTTATCTACAATTGAAAAATGTGTGGTTTGATCACTTTCATAACCGGCAAAAGTTCCGGCTTTGATGGATGCGCTCGGGGTGGCGGCATTCCAGTTAAAACTTTGCATACGGCTGTTTATGTAAGCAGGGCGAAGCAAGCTATCCACCGGCACTTTGTAAAAATCCGGATCGCCCAGGTATTTTGACCTATCCGCATAAACCCTACGCTCGGCTTCCACCATTAATTGCACGGTCGAATCGGCATTATGCCCCCAGCTGCTCAGCGGATATTTCTCTATCGAATTTAGGAGTTGCAGTAACGCTATGCCACCGCTTGATGGAGGTGGCATAGTGATGATCTTATATCCTTTATAGGCGCCAATAATTGGTTTACGCCATACCGAATGATAATTGGCCAGGTCGGCCTTAGATATCAAGCCACCTCCTGTTTTCATTTCGGCCACTAACTGATTGGCTACAGTGCCATCATAAAAACCTGCCCTGCCTTTATCGCGTATAGCAATTAATGTTGATGCCAGGTCTTTCTGCACCAGTAAGTCGCCTTCCTGCCAATCTGTATCCTTAATAAAATAAGTTTTACCAGGGTTTCGTTCGGTGAATGTTGTTTTATTGCGGGTTAATGAAGATGCCAGGCGTTTGCTTATTTTAAAACCATTTTGTGCCAGATCGATGGCTGGCTGCACCAGGTCGGCCCATTTTAGTTTACCGTATTTTTTATGTGCTTCTACCATACCGTCAACAGACCCCGGTACGCCCGATGCCTTATGTGTTTGCAGGCTTAAACCCGGCACCACATTCCCGGCAGCATCTAAATACATATTGGTAGTTGCTGTTGCCGGAGCTTTTTCCCTGTAATCAAGCGTATTTGCTTCGCCTTTGGCTGAGCGAAAAACCATAAAGCCACCGCCGCCAATATTACCCGCTTCGGGATAGGTTACTGCCAGGGCAAATTGTACAGCAACAGCAGCGTCAACCGCGTTACCGCCCTTTTTTAAAATATCAACTCCTACTTTTGAAGCATCGGGATAGGCACAAACTACCATGCCGTTTTTATAAGTTTCGGTTGTTTGTTGGGCGATGAGTGTATTTGCAGAAAGCAAAATCGCCAGGCTGCAGCAAATAGCAATGCGGCCTTGTTTTAGGGTAATAAATTTCATCATATCTCGCTGTGTGTGGTGCACCGTTACTAATTTATTAAAAAATAATCCGCATTTACACATAGCCGGTTGGTATTGTGTTATTTATGTCGAAAAAATACAGCAAACGTGTTATTTTCTATCAAAAAGTAATGTTGTATAATTGCGGCTTTAGCTAAACTTTTTAATTTTCCGCCGTCTAAGTACCATAAAACCGTAAACACAGCGTTATATGCACATGAAAAAAGCCATCTACATTTTATCTATTATCACAGCTACCGTATTTATCAGCTCACAAACAAAAGCACAAAACACACCGCCGCCGCCACCACCGCTACCCCAGTTACTAGACCATGATATAACCGATTATCAAATAGCTGCCGGGCTTAAATTTGGCGGTTATGAAAACGGCATATCAGGCAAATTTTTTGTTGCCAAGGATATCGCGATAGAAGGTATCATCGGTTTCCGTAAAAACGGATTGGTGTTAACCGGTTTGTATGAATTACATCAAACAGCATTTAATGTACCGGCACTTAAATTTTACTACGGTGCAGGCGCGCACGTAGGCTCAATTGGCGCGGGCGCTTACCAACGTTTTAATGGCGACAACGAGATCTATAACAAAACACAACTACTATTAGGTTTAGATGGTGTTATTGGCCTGGAATGGATCATCCCAAAATCGCCAATTGCGGTAAGCCTTGACCTTAACCCCAGGGTTGAACTGGCACGCGGACCATTTTTTGACATAGCGCCGGGGCTAGGCATAAAATACACATTTCAATAACCCATAAAAAAGTCCCCTTCTGCATTGCAAAAGGGGACTTTTTTGTTTTTATCGGCTATCGGACAATAAGCACCTTATTGCTATACACATCTTTGCCCAACAGCACCTTTAACACATAAGTGCCTGGCGCCAGGTAGGTTGTATTTATGCTGATGCTAAAATCACCGACAGGCACCGTTCGCACACTGCTATAAACTGTTTTACCCGCGCTGTTTATTAATGATATTATTGATTGATCGGCTGATTTTGCGGTGAATACCACGTTTAAATATTTATTAGCAGGCGATGGAAACGTCACCAGTCCGATGGCATTTTTACCGGGATTAACAGCTTTCAAAGCAAACTTATAAACATCCGATTCTTCAATACAACCACTTGCTGTGGTTATCCTGACTTTATAATTACCACTTTGCTGTGGCTGATAGGTTTGGCCTTTTGCGCCCTCGATCAACTGATCGCCAAAATACCACTGGTTACCTGTTGCCGCGCTGGAATTTAGCGTAGTTGCGTTACTTAGTGTAATGGTTGGCTTAGCTAATGTAACTGCCACCCGGCTTATTGATGCACAACCGGTGCTTTTTACCTTCAGATCGTAAAAGTAATAGTAAAATTTCTTGTACTCGGTAGAATCAGTACCTACGGCGCCGTTCCCGGTAATGCTAAATATGTTGCCCAGTTTAAACGGATAGGCTGTAACACCTGCGTTGTTACGATATAAGGTAGCCGTACTATCATAAACAGTGGTTATGGTGTATTTGCCTGCGGCAGGTAGTGTTAGGTTAAGGTTGTAAACTTTACCCTGGTCTGCAGGGTCATCAGGTTGCGACCCCGGTTGCGGGTTGCTGCGCGTGGCTGTTGCATTAATAGTGGTTGACGATACGATTTGCCCACTGGCATTAGTAACGTTAAAAGTAATACTACCCGAATTTCCAATGTACAAGCGGGCGCTTTGTAAGGTTAAAGGCGCAGCAGCATAAATAAATACATCGGGCGTAAACTGGTTATAACCACCGCCCGAAAATACATTTTTTGTGGCCGGGCCAACTGTTCCGCTAAAATCATTTAAGCCCACGTAGTACATTTGGTTAGTAGGTGCCTGGCTTGTTAAAACGCTGCTGCCGTATGCAAATGGCAAAGCATCGTTAGCCTGCTTGTACCAATACAACGTTCCATCGCCGGTACCTGTTAACGCATATTGGTTGGTGCTAACGCAAAATGACGCTGCCGGGTTAATTGGCGTTGTTGGCGTAAATATTAAAACGTTAGCGGTTGCCTGGTTATTGGTTGTGATCACATCTCCCGGCAGGTTTGCTGTAGCTGTTATCGTATAGGTAGCACCTGGTTGGGCATTAAAGGTATTACTAAAGGTGAAATCATCATCGGCCAATGGTTTCAGGTTGGCGGTGTATGTTTCGGTAAAAGTAGTAACGGTGTTATCAGGTGCTTTTACCGTGATGGTAACCGGTACATTGGTAATTGCTGCCGCGCCATAGTTTTTAAGTTTGACGGTTAACTGCGTTGTGCCATTGCATGAACCTGTCGCCGATGGATTTACGATAGCGCTTATACCCGCATCGGTACTGGTTTGTAAAAATTGTACGCGGTAGTCCTGCGTTTCGCCTTTAGCATAGCTGCCGCAGGCTGTTATTGTTGTTGGATCGGTAGTTTCGGTCAATACAACCCGCATCAGGCTAAAATTACCGGGTGTAACGGTTGTAGGAATGGTGACATTAGTAGTGTAAATACCGGTCGCATTCAACACACCGCTGGTGGCTACCAGTTCGCTGGTTTCAAAAATACCGTTGCCATCCCAGTCAATAAACACTTTGGCTGCTTTGTTAAAATTAGCGCCGCAGGTACCTAATGTCAGGCTTAAAGGATAGGTTTTACCCCGCTCAAGCAGGCCGGTAATGGTGGTATAGTCCGAAAAGGTTTTGCATCCCGGGGCCGGTGTATTATTGATGTTTGAAAAAGTGACGTTATCGATCCGCGAATCGGCGTTTGAAAGCGGGGCCGATGCACAATAAGGCGCGCCGCCAATACCGGTTACTATTAAGGAATAAGCCTGCGCTCCACCCGTTAAAGTGCCCTTATGAGTTATCGTTATGGTATAGGCTTTGCCCGGAGTTGCGTTGGCGATGTAGATCTGCTCCATATTGTCCCTGATATTGTCGCCCGTTATCGCTGCGGCACTCGGCGCGTCGGGATTTAAAACCCATGGGCGATAGGTTGTAGTACCGTCGGATACACGGATATCAAGGTCATTGATCAGTTTTGGTGTGCGGCTGTTAACAGTACCCTCAACAGTTGGAACGCCCTGAACATCCGTCCAGGAAATAGAGGCTATCAGCGCCCCGCTGCCTGATGCGGTTACCGGGAAAGTTTGTGTTTGGCCCTGCGTAAGGGTGTTTTCATTGATACGGCTTTTGCTGCCATTATCGGTAATGGCTTGTACGGCGGTAGGCATGTAAAGCAGTCCCCAACCATATATATAATCAGGCCCCGGGCGACCGGCATCATAAGCGGTATGGCAAGCCAGGCCTTTAAGCGTGGCTGCCTTCATAAAGTTACCCGAGTTTTTCTGCGCATAATACTCCTGCAGCAAGTATAAAGAACCGGTTACCGTTGGCGCCGCGAATGAGGTACCCGACTGCGTATTGTAGGCTGTTGTACCCGTACCTGAACTGGATAACATGTTTACACCATCGGCAACAATATCAGGTTTGATACGGCCATCATCTGTTGGCCCCCAGCCGCTAAAATCAGACACAGTAATAGCACTGCTGCTTGACGGGCCACCCGGTAAAGGGTTTACTGCACCTACCGTTAGTATATTTTTCGCATTAGCGGTTACGCTGATAATATCGTATCCGCCATTATTACTAATTCCTGCCGGACGCGCGCCTTTATTAACAAATGTTTGATTGGTGCGACTGCTATAGCCATAATATGTTTCGCTAACCGCGGGCCCATTGCTTGAACGTGCGTTACCTGCCGATTCGACGATCAGGTAATAAGGTGCGTTATAGGCTATCCTGTCCCAATCGCGTGTGCGGGTACTGTAAAAGCCAAAATTGTAATCAACACTATCACCCGGCAGGCCCGACCATTCCCACCGCTGGGCCGATGAGTTATAGTTCCACCCAGCTACTTCGCCATACGAGTGGTTCGATAAAAGCAGATCGGGGGCGGCGCGGGTCATTTCGGCTACATCATTTTCAAAATCATAGGACGATAAAGTAGTCGCGCCAAAAGCCATGCCTTTAGCAGGTGCATATGCGCCCCTGGCCATAATGGTACCGGCAACACGGGTTGCGTGATCAATAGTGGTTGAAGTATCTTTCAGACTAACGCTCTTCCCGGTAAACTCCTGGTGCGTACGTAAAACCCAGCCACCATCCCACACGGCTATTCTGTTATTTAAAAAGCTGCTTGACCCCGACAAATTAAGGCCCAGTACCCCTCCCGGTTGCACCTGGTTAACACCACTGGTTGCAGCTGCTACAATGTTGTTATGCGTTTGTAAATAGACGGGAAATCCTAAATTATTTACCCCCTGTAAAACTATCGTACCACCATTAGGAGTAAGCCTGCTGATCAACCAGCCGCGTGCTTTGGCCTGATCAAGTGCTTTTTTTCGTCCTGCTTTAAAATTTTCGGCAGCTTCGGTTGCTATACTATTCAGTTCCAATCGTTTTTGAGCAGAAACTAAAGGTTTCTGAGCCAGAGACTTATGAGAATATAAGAATACAAAAACCGAAAAAAATACAATGTAATATTTGTTCATCTTCTCAAAAAAGTTCAGGATTTTTTAACGCGTAAATAGGTTAACAAGTTTCTGAAATTTAACCCGGATTTAAAATATTTATTTTATACTATTTAATATATTTGTCACATTATCACTGTATTACAAATTTCAAGGTAGCTATAACCAATGTACCCCTATTTTCGCTTTTTGCTGAGCCTTGCTTTGTGCACCTTGCTGTGCCTGTGCGCGCGTGCCAACGTAAGCATCACGGCGGCAACGGGTGGCACCGGTCTATCTGCCGATAAATCGGTTGGTAGTAGCGGCGCGGCGTACACCACATTAGGCGATATCAGGATAGGTAGCGGCGCTGCCGGCGACTACGCAGCCAGCCAAAGTCTGGTTACATTCACCTTATCTGCACCCGCCAATTGGCAGTTTCAGGCCGGTACAGGTACGGCGGTAGGAGCTGGTAATGTAACGGTTATTTCAACGCTGGTAACCTCATCAGGCATTACTATTACGTTTAATACCGGCGCTACAACCACTACAAATGCTATCATCATCAGCGGCATAAAAGTACAGTGTACAGCCAAAACTATTTTATCTTCTGTAAATATAACACGTACGGCGGGTACGGCCACAATAGCCAACTTCACTAACGCCACCAATAATAACTGCGGTTCATTATCACAGGCAGCAGGTACTTTTGTGAAATTGCAGCTACTGTTGCCAGGAGAGACAGCAGCCCCCGGCACTGCTACCGGCAAAACCGGAACGCCAACAACACCTGTAGCAGGAACCAGTTTTAGCGCTACCGTAAACGCGGTTGACGAAAACTGGAACCTTTCGCCATCAACAGATGTGATACAAATAACAGCTTCTGACGCCAATGTTACATTGCCTGCCAACGCTGCACTGGCCGCGTCGGGTACAAAAAATTATACGGTTACGTTAAAAACGGCGGGGATAGCACAAACCATAACTGCAAGCGATGTTACCACACCGGCAAAAACGGCCAATACATCGCCTTCGGTAACGCCAACACCCGGCGCATTTACAAAGCTACAGCTGTTAATGCCGGGCGAAACTACCGCGCCGGGCACATCTACCGGTAAAACCGGCACGCCATCAACCCAAACTGCAGGTTCATCATTCAATATAACCGTAAACGCAGTTGATGCCAACTGGAATAAAGTTACATCAGTAACGGATATTGCGGGCATTACTTCTACTGATGCTAATGCCACCTTACCTGCAAATGCAGCCCTTGTTGCAGGAACAAAAGCTTTTGCCATTACCTTAAAAACATCGGGCTCACGCACGGTAACCGCTACTGATATTACAGATGGCACCAAAACATTAAATACCAGCCCATCAACCACTATAAATACAGCCGCCTTTACCAAGCTACAGATACTTTTACCGGGCGAAACAGGTGCGCCCGGTACTGCCACCGGCAAAACCGGCACGCCAACAGCAGTGGCTGCCTCTGTTAGTTTAACGGCTACAGTTAATGCGGTGGATGCTTATTGGAATATTGTTTCATCGACAGATATTGTTGGCATTACGTCTTCTGATGGCGCGGCTGTGCTGCCGTCAAACGCGGCTCTTGTTGCCGGGGTGAAAACATTTTCGGTAACACTAAAAACCTTTGGCTCGCAGACCATAACAGCTACAGATATTACCGACGGCAGCAAAACCGCCAGCGTGAGCGCGTCTGCCACGGTATCGTTCGGCGCATTTACAAAAATGCAGCTATTGTTACCGGGTGAAACTGCCGCGCCGGGTACAGCCAGCGGCAAAACAGGCACCCCAACCGCACCAGTAGCCGGCACCCCCTTTAATGTTATTGCGAATGCAGTTGACGCTAACTGGTATGTAATAACGACGTCAACCGATGTGGTAGGTATCACATCAAATGACGCGAATGCCGTGCTGCCCGCCAACACCGCCATGACGGCGGGCACTGTTACTTTAAGTGTTACACTTAAAACGGCCGGCGCTTCAAAAACGTTAACGGCTACCGATATTACCACGGTTAAAACGGTTAACACAAGCCCCTCGCTAACCACATCGCCGGCGGCGTTTAACAAATTACAGGTATTAATGACCGGTGAATCTGCAGCGCCCGGAACAGCTACGGGTAAAACAGGTACGCCCACGCCAAGGTCGTCCGGCTCGGCATTTAACGTAACGGTTATTGCTGTTGATGCCTACTGGAACAAAGTTAATACGGTAACAGATGTGATTAACCTAACATCAAACGACGCGAACGCCACCATACCAAATAATGCCGCGCTTGCATCGGGACAAAAAACAAACTTTTCTGTTAAGTTACGTACGTTAACTACCACCGCAACCATAACCGCTACTGATGTTACAGATCCAACCAAAACGGCCAATACCGGATCGAATACTTCGGTTATTATTGGCGCGTACAATAGCTTACAAGTATTATTGCCCGGCGAAACTGCCGTACCGGGTACTGTTAGCGGTAAAACAGGCACGCCAACAGTGCCTACTGCCGGCACATCTTTTAACATAACTGTTAACGCGGTTGATGCTGCGTATAACGTGGTGACATCGGCTACGCCAACTGTAAAAATTACATCAACCGATCCGTATGCTGTATTACCGGCTAACACTGCTCTGGTAGCGGGAACCAAGTCATTAAGTTTTACTTTTAAAAGAGCGGGCAATCGTACAATAACCGCTACAGATGCGGCTAATACAACTAAAAAAAATACTAGTACCACCGTTGGTGCCGTAGCCGCTTCGTTTGTTAAACTACAACTGTTGTTGCCGGGCGAAACCGCCGATGCAGGCAGTGCGACCGGTAAAACGGGTACGCCAACGCCCCCAAGCGCCGGTACCGCCCTTACCACAGTTACTGTTAACGCGGTTGATGCTTACTGGAATAAAGTAAATACGGTTAGCGATGTGGTTGAATTGACCACCACCGACGCCGCTGCTGTTGTAACCGCCGCCACGGCTTTGACCCTGGGCACCAAAAACAATTTCTCGGTAAATTTTAAAACGCTGGGTACATTTACGGTAACGGCTACCGATCAAACAGATGGCACAAAAACAGCCAACACCAGTCCCTCTGTTACTGTGGGTATAGGCGCCTTTACCAAACTACAGCTTTTGCTACCGGGCGAAACCGCTGCACCAGGAACAACTACCGGTAAAACAGGCACACCTACCACTCCGGTAGCAGGGACGCCGTTTAACGTTACGGTTAACGCCGTAGATGGCGCGTGGAATGTGGTAACTTCGGCTGTTGACAATATCAGCATAACTTCTACCGATGTAAACGCGGTAATGCCGGCTAACGCAACGTTAGTATCTGGTACCAAAACTTTCAGCGTTACTTTAAAAACGGTTATTAGTCCGGGGAAAGTTATTACCGCCTCTGACGTTACCAATGGTGCCAAAACGGCCAGTTCAAGTCCGGCAGTTATTATATCACCGGGAGTTTATTCAAAATTACAACTATTACTACCTGGCGAAACCGCCACACCGGGTACTGTTACCGGCAAAAAGGGCGCGGCAAACCCACCGGCACGCGGTTCAACATTTACAGTAGTGGTTAACGCAGTTGATGCTTATTACAACCTGGTAAATACGGTTACCAATAGCGTAACCTTCACTTCATCTGATGGGGCAGCAACTTTACCGGCAACCACAGCTTTGGTAAACGGTACCAAAACCTTTACCAATGGTGTTAAAATAGTTAACTCATCACCATCTCCGCTGCCTACGCTTACAGTTACTGATGCGGGCATTACAACTACTGTAGACGTACCGCTAGGTATAACACCAACAGCAACAACAGACTACTTCAGGACAGGCGCTTCGGGCGATTGGAACAACGCTTTAACATGGGAAAGTTCGGCTGATAATATTAACTGGCAAGATGCCACCATTACACCAACCAATGCTGCAAATACCATTACCATAACGGCGGGCATGGTAGCAACTGTTACTGCCAACGTTACTGCAGACCAAATAGTTGTTAACAGCGACGGCCAATTAGCTGTTAACAGCGGTATTACCTTAACGGTACAAAGCGGCGGCGCCGATGTATCGGGCACGGTAACTAATGCCGGCACCATTAACACTACCGCGGGTACGCTACGCTTTTTAAGCACGGGCAAATATCAGCATAATTATACCAGCGCTGTTGGTACCATACCCACAGCTACCTGGGATGATGCCTCGACCTGCGAAATAATTGGTTACACCAGCGCTACCGGCACGCTTAGCGGCGGCAATCAAACTTTTGGAAATTTAATATGGAACTGCCCTAACCAAAATGTTAGCGGCAATGGCGTAGCCTTTTTATCCAATACAACGGCCAGTGTAAAAAACCTGACCGTTATTTCAACCGGAGGCGGTGAGTTTGCGCTTTCGGCAACTGGTGCTACAATGTCTATAAGGGGAGATTTCCTTCAATCAGCCGGGGTTACCGAGTTAAACAAGACCAATAGTACCGCGAATATCAACTTTGCCGGAAACTTTACTATAGAAGGCGGTACCATACAAAAAGGCAGCGGCAATAACCTGGTATCATTTAATGGCTCAACAACACAAAACTTTGTAAAAACAGGCGGCGTATTTACAGGCAATATAAACTTTGCTGTAAACAACGGCGCTACGCTAAATTTTGGCGAATATATATGGGATGGCTCAACCGGTAATTTTACGCTGAATAACGGGGGCACTATCCTTACTGATAATGATGATGGCTTTACCGCTGCGGGTATATATCTTGGCTCGATACAAAATACAGGGAGCCGTAGCTACAGTACCAGCGGCAACTACACATTTAATGGTAGCGATGCGCAGCAAATTGGTGGCGGCCTCCCGTCCACCGTTAATAACCTTACCATTAACAATGCACAAGGTGTTACTATGCCGGCCGGCACCGCTACTTATACTATTAACGGGCAATTAACACTAAACGGCGGCAACCTGAATATGGGCACCAACGTGCTGGCAACCGGCGGGGGCTTTAGTACCAGTGGTACGGGCATTTTGCAAACACAAAATACGTCGGCAGCACCTATCCCGACAGGTAAAACCTGGAATATTGGTGTGGAATATAACGGCTCATCCAACCAAACCATCATGGCAGGCACGTATACCGATCTGCTTTTTTCGGATGCGGGAACAAAAACGGCTGCCGGCGGAACCATTGTGGTTAAAGGCAACTGGTCATCTGCCGATGGTAAGGTTGATCTTACCACAAACAACGCCACCGTACAGTTCACAGGCACCGCGCAAACCATTAATGATGATGGTGGCAACGGCGTAATATTTAATCAGGTAACGTTTGGTAACTCGGGCACCAAAACACTTAACACGGGTAGTTATTCCGTTTCACCTTCGGGCGTTTTAACTATGGCGGGTACTGCAACGTTGGCCAGCAGTGATAACCTGGTGATGTTGTCAGACTCTACCGGAACGGGCACCATCGCCGCAATAGCGACAGGCGCTTCAATAACCGGGAATGTAGATGTGCAGCGTTTTATCAAGGGTAATGGCAATTTGCTTTACCGCGGCTACCGGTTATTGTCATCGCCGGTATCATCGCCCGATTCGGCCAATATCGCTTACAGCCTGGCATTCCTTAAAGGCAGCGGCAGTTACCTTACCGGCAAAGACGGCGTTACTAATGGCTTTGACGTTGCAGGTGCACCAACTTTATATTTGTATCGCGATGATCAAACACCTTCGGCAAGTTCGTTTACAAACGGTAATTACAGGGCAATTACCGCCATTAACAATACACCAAGCTACAAATTAACAACCATCGACGGCGATTTTTACATGCCTGTTGGCAATGGTTTTATGTATTTTTTCAGGGGGAATGAAGGTACCGTGTCGTCTACACCACCCGACGATGTTGTGTTGAACGCGATAGGCAAAGTTAACCAGGGACAAATTGTGGTTAAAAACTGGTTCAGGCCCACTACTGATACCTTATCATACACCAACCTGGCGGCAGCCGCATCAGTAAAAGGCTTTAGTTTGGTGGGCAACCCATACCCAAGCTCTATCGACTGGAATACTGCTTTCGGTAATGTTAGCACCACTACCGGTATTTACACACGAAGCCTGGAAAACTCCATTTACGTTTATAACGCCACCACCAAAAACTATTCGGTTTATACCAATACAGGTTCAAGCTCCGGTTTGTCGAGCGGTTCGCCGGGTGGTAGCAATATTATTCCTGCGGGACAAGGATTTTTTGTGCGGGCAACGGGTACAGATGGTAAATTGATCTTCAACGAATCGGCCAAGGTAAATACACAGGTTACCGGCAGCAATTTGTTACTGGGTACGCCGGTAAGTGCTGATGTTGACCAGCACCTTCGCTTGCAATTATCAAAAGACGATATCAATAAAGATGAGTCGGTTATTTTGTTTAAGGCCGGCGCAAGCAATGCCTATAAACTAAATGAAGACGTATTGTATTTGCGTGGCACGGGGGTGCTTGGCCTATCAAACCTATCAAGCGATAACCGCGCCCTGGCCATTAACCAGATAGCTTTCCCGAAAGCTAAACAGGCACAAAAAATAAAGATAAACGTAAACGCCACAACCGAAGGCATATACCAACTTAACTTAACCGAGATAAAAAATATCCCGGCGCTATATGAGGTATGGTTGATGGACGCTTATCAAAAAGATTCGTTGGATATCCGTAACCACTTAACCTATAACTTTAATATTTACCCTAAAGACACGGCAAGTTTCGGATCAAACCGCTTTACCCTGGTTATCAAGCAAAACGCCGGACTGGCTTATCGTTTACTGGATTTTAATGCAGTTAAAACCACCAATAACAATATTCAGCTAAGCTGGAAAGCAGAAAATGAAGCGGATTACACTTACTTCACCCTGGAAAGAAGTGTTGACGGTGGAAAAACATTTGACATAATTGAAAGTGTACATGCTAATGGAAACGGCACTTACAGTCATCTGGATAAATTGCCGGTGACGGGTGATAACTACTACCGTTTAAAGCAGGAAGATATTAACGGTGTGGTAACTTATTCTAAAACAGCGATCATTAACATATCACCTAAAATAACTACAGTGAGCGATAATGGTATCAGCATTTATCCTAACCCAACCAACGCGCCGCTTAACATCGTCATTAATTCCAAAACAAATGGCGGCAAATACCTGATAACGCTGACTAGTAGCAGCGGCAAAGTTTTACAGTCAATAACATCCAATCAGGTCATCTGGAACGCCGATGTAAGCGCCCTCTTGCCGGGTACGTATTTTATACAGGTAAGCAATACTACAACAGGCGAAAGTGTAGGAAAATCATCCTTCATAAAGTTGTAAAAAAGCGTAAAATTTAATTTTTAGTTGAACTTTTAACCAGGACAGGCCATGTCGTGGCGCCTCAAAATGGGCAATAAAATACCCAAAGGTGGAAATTATTACACACCCCACTAGTATTTCAGGAAAACAAGCCAGGAAGTATGACCGTCAAATCCACCTCCTGTTTATAGCTATAAATAACATGCATTTGCATTGTTACATAGATTTTTACATCATAAAAGTGTGCCAGCATTGTTTTTGCTCTTTTAGTAAGTGATTAATTTTACTATTGGTTGAAAAAGCTTTTACTTAAACTCTTGTTAATGGTTACTTTGTTGGTGGGTGTACTTGCCGGCAATGACGTTGCATTTGCCCAAACGGCTACTTTTGGAAATGAAACGGGTGGCCTGGCGGGCTCTGTAACAGCGGGTCAAACCAGGGTAGCCCTGGCGGGATTTAGAGTAGCCGTTACCGGAGGTAGCATAACCTTCAGGCAGTTTAACTTTACATCAGACAAATCAAGCAACAACTTTGTAGCAAACGGTACTTTATATCGCAGCACAACCAATAATTTTACAACCGGTACACTCACCGCTGTTGGTAACGTTATTTTTAACGGCACTACTACCACCGTCAACAACTTCCAGGAAACCATTAGCGGAACTAATTATTATTTCCTGGTTGCGGACATCATAAACTCTTCGGCCGACTATTTTCAAATGATTGTTGATTATAGTTCAACATTTGCGGTTGATATTAACGGTACTAATTACCAGGCCCAGTTTAGCATGAACCAGGGCTACAGCTATGGCGCCGCCACCCCTTACCCAATTACAGTTGTTAATCAAACCGGCGAAATATCGTCATCGGCAACCATCGTTACCCCCACTACCACCAACACGCGTTTTTTTGAGTTTACAGTAAAGAATAATTCTGCTTCAAGTATTAATATAACAGGCTTTAATATCAATAGTAATTTATCAAGCCTTTCGTCCTACTTAAACAATTTTAGGTTATATACCAATACCAGTAATACTTTTCCGGGCTCATCAACAGCTAATGGTACCGTAAGTACAAGCTATGTAGGCTTTACCGGATTATCTGAAAGTATTGCTGCGGGCGCTACAAAATATTACTGGCTTGTGGCCGACTGCCCGAGCGGCGCCACCCCAACTGATGTGCAGTTTAACTTTGCCCGAAGCCAAGGCAGCACTGCTATTTCTACCAGCACTGGTTTGGGCGCTTACAATACTTTTACGGCATTGGGCAATACTTTTAGTATAAACAGTGCCAGTATTACTATGTCATCTCAACAAAATGGTGTAACGGCAAACGGAACTACCATTTATGGTGGCCAAACCAATTTACCTTTATTTGGCTTTGGTGTTGCTGTAACTGGTAGCACTACTATATCAGCGTTTAATATTAACAGCACTAATAATAGCTTATCTACCTATATTGGTAATGCAAAATTATATCGCAGTACAACTAATAATTATTCGGGCACCCTTACCCAAATAGGCACGGCTACCATAAATGGAAGCTATGTTAATGTTACCGGCTTATCCGAATCTATAACAAATACCACACAATATTACTTCCTGGTTGCCGATGGTATTTACACGGGCTCATCAGCCAGTTCGGTAACGTTTAGATTTAGTTCGGGGCAATCCAGCGCGGCTATCACGCAAACAAGTCCATCATCATCTTACAATACCTTTACCGTTACAGGTAACGCGTATACGCTAGGTGCTACCTCAATGACCATGGCAGCAATTACCGGCGGCCTTTCAGGCAGCCCTATCTTGTATGGCCAGGGGCCTACCGCAATATACGGTTTTAGCATACAGGCAACCGGCCTGGGCACGCTTTCGGCCATTCGCATAACAAGTGCTGCTGCGCTTACAACGCAAAACTATTTCACCAACGGCAAACTTTACCGCAATACCACCAACACCTGGGGAAGCGGAACCGCAACATTGCTTGGTAACGCTGTTTTTAACGGCAGCAACATTACGGTTACCGGCTTAACCGAGACCATACCCAATACTACGCAGTATTACTTTTTAGTGGCCGAAGATTTTTATTACGGCACCAGCGGTGTTTTTCAGCCCGTTTTAAACCAGGTAACAAATGCATCAGCTACTACGGTAGATCCTAACCTGTACAACGGCTATTATACTTTTAGCACGCCAACTGTACCCGCTGTATCAAGTATAACCGGCGGCCTGCTGGCTAACGGCACAACGTTGATAAGCGGACAAAACAACCTGGCATTGTTTGGCTTTAGCCTTACTGCTTACGCGCAGCTGAACTTTACGCAGTTTAGCATTAATAGCAACCTTTCGCTTTCATCATATTTTACAAACTTCAGGCTTTACCGTAACACAACTAATAGTTACGGTACAGGCACCCCTACCTTAGTAGGCACGGCGGCCATAAGCGGTAATTTTGTTAATATTACCAGTTTAAACGAGGCATTCACCAATAATGCAGGCCAAACAAACTATTACTTTTTAGTAGGCGATTATACCAACAGCAGCGGCACCTTACCCGCTTCGCTGCAATTTAATTTTACCAGCGGGCAATCAACAGTTGCTTTAACTCAAAACACGCCTACTACCCAAACTTATAATACTTATAATACAAGTGGTAATACATACCCAATAAATTCGGCACTTATAACGGTTAACGGCCAGCAAAACGGGTTAGGCTCAACCACAATATATGGTGGTCAAACCAATATTGCGGTTTTTGGATTTGATATTACCGTTAGCGGAAGTTCAACCATATCAGGGGTTAACATCAATAGCAATAACAATAGCCTTTCAACTTACATAGGTAACGTACGATTGTACCGAAGTAGTACTAACAATTATACCACCGGTTCGCCTGTTTTAATTGGTACGGGAAGTATAAGCGGCGCGTACGCCAATTTTACCGGTCTGTCCGAATCATTAACTAACCAAACTAAATACTACTTTTTAGTGGTTGACGGTGTTTACACCGGTAATTCGGCCAGTTCGGTTACATTTAACTTTACCAGCGGGCAAGGTACTAACGCGCTTGTTCAGTCAAGCCCATCATCAAGCTATAATTCGTTTAATGTAACAGGTACGGCTTTTACATTGGCTACTACATCAACCACCATTGCCTCAATCACCGGTGGTCTGGTTTCAAATTTAACTTACGGTCAAGGGCCTGTTGCATTTGCAGGATTCAGCGTACAAAGTACAGGTTTAACAACCATGTCTGCTGTACGTATCGCCGACAATCAAGGTCGTACCATGTCGGCCACATTTAAAAATGCCAAATTATACCGCAGTACAACCAATGATTACAGTACCGGCTCGCTTACACAAATTGGCACTGCCAGTTTCAGTGGTACCGCCATTAATATAACCGGTTTAACTGAGTCAATACTAAATACCACGCAATATTATTTTTTGGTAGCCGAAGATATTTACTATGGCACAAGCGGAAATTACCAGGGTGTGTTAAACCAGATAACAAATGCTGCAGGTACCAATACCAGCTATAATCAGTTTTTTTCATCTAAAAACTATGCTGTGCCTGCGCCAACCGTTACGCTTACAGGAAACAACAGTTTAGCAAATGGTTTAAGCGGCAGCGCATTATCATACGGACAAACTAATTTGGTATTATTTAGCTTTAAACTAAGCGTACTTGGCGTAACAACTATAACCCGGTTTAAATTACCAAGTTCCTTAAACGTTACTAATCATTTTAACAACGGAAGGTTATACCGCTCCACAGATCAATACTTTTCTCACGCTACGCCTGTAACGGCGTCATACAGCTTTGGCTCTAACACGTTGATTGATGTGAGCCAGGCTTTTACCGACTATGAAAACCCAACAGTTTATTATTATTTTGTAGTTGCTGATTTTTTGGCAAATACCACTCATAACACCGGCACTTTAATTTTTAATTTTAACAATAATGATGCAATGTCATCTTCAAATGGCAACGTCAGTGCTACAACTAATGACGGCTTAAGCTTCACTATTTTTAGAACCCTGGAATGGAGAGGCGGCACAAGCAATTCGTTTACCGTAGCTAACAACTTTAAAACACTTACAGGCGGCAGCGGTGCAGTGCCGGGCGTAAATGATGTTGTTAGAATTGGCAGCTTTAACTACGGCAGTAATGCCCCGGTAATTACGGCTAATACAACAATTGGCGGCCTTTCTTTCGGCTCAACAGTTACACCAACTATAACAATAAATTCTGGCATTACATTGACTTTAAACCAAACACTGGAGGCAAGCAGTAGCAGTAATGCCACAATTGCAGGTCCAGGAGCACTTGCTTTAGCTAGCACAGCTGTATCAGGCATTGATGCCAGCGGCGTGTTAACATTAAGCAATACCGCGCTAAGCAATGCAGGTACATTCAACATAGCATCTACGGGCCGGTTAAGCCTGGCAAGCAATGCCACTGTTGCCAATAGCGGTACGTTTACGCTAAAATCTGACGCAAGCGGATCAGCAACCGTCGGGGCCTTAACAGGTACCAGTGCATTAACAGGTACTTACAAGGTTGAACGTTTCATCACCGGTAACAGCAGCCTAACTTATCGCGGATATAGGTTATTATCATCATCAACAAATGATGTTACCGGGTATTACAGTTTATCCTACTTAAAAGGCAGCGGCAGCTATCTTACGGGAACCGGTGGCGCAACTAATGGCTGGGATGTTGCCGGCAACCCCACACTTTATTTGTACAAAGACGATGCAGCCCCTAATGCAAACTCATTTACCAGTGGAAACTATCGTGCAATAAATAACATCGCCAATACGCCTGCGTATACGTTAACCACTGTTGACGGCGATAAAAACATGCCTGTAGGTGCCGGTTTTATGTACTTTTTCAGAGGAAATAATGGTACTGTTACCACCACTTTACCAACCAACGTTGTTTTAACAGAATCAGGAAATTTAAACCAGGGCCAGGTTAAGGTGAAAAACTGGACAAATGGCCTGGATACACTGTCATTTACTAGTTTAACCGCGGCGGCAAACGTTCAAGGTTTTAACCTTGTAGGCAACCCCTATCCAAGTTCAATTGACTGGAATACGCATTACAACAACAGCGCAAGCAATACCGGCACGGGCATTTATGCGCCTAATGTTGGCCATGCCATTTATATTTACAATGCTACCACTAAAAATTACTCTGTGTGGACCAGCAGCAGTGGCAGCGGCGGTACTTCATCGGGCAGCCCGGGTGGCAGCAGCATCATACCGGCAGGCCAAGGATTTTTCGTGCGTGCGCTAACTAATAAGGCTCAGCTTATTTTTAACGAGTCGGCCAAGGTAAATACACAGGTTACCGGCAGCAGTTTACTTTTGGGCACACCGGTAAATGCTAATATCGATCAGCATTTGCGTTTACAATTATCTAAAGACTCGATAAACAAAGATGAGACCGTAGTTATTTTTAACCGCGATGCCAAAACAACTTATGACATACAGGAAGATGTGGCCTATCTTAAAGGTTCGGGCGTGGTGAGTTTAGCTAATGTGTCAAGCGATAAAAAATCATTAGCTATCAATCAATTGGCCTTGCCTACCGCCAAACAGGCGCAAAAAATAAAACTAAGCGTGGCTGCTAGCGGCGATGGTATCTACAAACTTAATATGACGGAGGTTACCAACATTCCAGATTTGTATGATGTATGGTTGATGGATGCTTACAAGAAAGATTCGCTGGATATCAAGCATAATCCTACCTATAATTTTAACCTGGTAGCTGCCGATACCGCCACAACCAGCGCCAACAGGTTCACCCTGGTTATTCGCCAAAATGCGGACTATGCGTATCGATTACTGGATTTTACCGCTAAAAAATCGGGTTCGGGCGTTGAGGTAGGCTGGAAAGTTGAAAATGAGGCCGACTATACTTATTTCACGGTGGAGAAAAGTACTGATGGCGGCAAAACTTTCCAGATCATCGCCAGCGAAAAAGCAAGCGGCCTGGGCACGTACAGCCTAACAGATAGAATACCCGCTAACGGCGAAAATATCTATCGCTTAAAACAAGAAGATGTTAACGGAAATATAAGCTATTCAAACCGTGCGAGTGTATTATTCTCCACCGCTAATAATAATGTAGCAACGGCCGATATCAGTATTTATCCAAACCCTACGAGCTCGTTGCTCAACATCAACATTAATAAAACCGCCGAAACGAGCAGCAACTACCAAATCACTATTACAAATAGTACCGGTAGAGTTGTAGTATCAACCGTATCATCGCAAAAAACCTGGAATAAGGAGTTAGCCGACCTGTTACCGGGAAGCTATTTTGTGAAGGTACTTGATGATAAAGACAAGAGCCTGGTTGGTCGCGGATCATTTGTAAAATTGTAATCCCTTTCCCTTATATACTTTAACCCGGAGCGATTGGAACTGTAAAGTTTCAATCTTTTCCGGGGAAAAAGACTCCCCACAATGGGCAATTACTGCCGATAGTACGCCTTTTCTTACAACCCCTCTGTTTATGAAATTCATAACAAAATTGCCGTTTTTCCGTAAACCATAACAGTATTTATTACGTAACTAAACCGTGTTGACAATTTTTAGGGGCTTTTATTATAAACAGCCTTTCTGTTGCATAGTTTTTGTCAATACGTATATATCAATACTGTTAAAGGTGAAAAAACTATTACTTTTTAAATTTTTACTTACTGTCGCGATATTAGGCTGTGTATCAGTTGAAAAAACTTTGGCCGCTGTAACGGTTACCACGTTTACATCATCTGCCAATGGCATTACTACACCACTAACAGCACAGCAGGGCCAAACTAACTTTGTACCTATCGGTATCCAGATCACCGTAACGGGTTCAACAACGTCTACCATTTCTGATTTGTATATTAATTCCAATTACTCAGATCCGGCTACTTTATTCACTTCCGGCAATATCAAATTAGTACGTACAAATTCTAACGTTTACTCTTCAGGAGCGGTACAACAAACTATCAATTGCAATGGTAACGGTACCCAATTAAAATTTAACGTAAACAGAACCTATGCTGTAGGTACTTATTATTATTTTTTAATTATAACCCCTGTTCATTTCGGCACTACAGTACCTCCTACAAGCATAACCTTTTCAATATCAGCAGGCAGTGGTGGTTTGTTTAATAATAGCCCGGCTGTAACTTTATCAGGCTCGGGTACCGGCAATACATATAATCTTTATTCGGCCATTTATTGGTACGGTGATAATACTACAGTTTGGTCATCAAACAATGGCTGGCGAGTGTCTAACGGCTCAGGTGGTTATCAAAATGCTAACAGAACGCCGGGCTCTAATGATATAGTTTATATTGGCGTAGCGTCATACAGCACTAATGGTGGCGAAAATCCCGTTATCGCTAATGGTTCGGACATTACCGTGAGGCAGCTAATTTTTGGCACTACCAATAGTAAAACTGGTGTATCGCCCCGCGTAACAATGACGGGCACCACGTTTACTCTATCTAACGGTGTTAGCTGTCTTGCAAATGCAACCGGTACC
This sequence comes from Mucilaginibacter sp. A3364, assembly GCF_059690715.1. Classification (NCBI taxonomy): domain Bacteria; kingdom Pseudomonadati; phylum Bacteroidota; class Sphingobacteriia; order Sphingobacteriales; family Sphingobacteriaceae; genus Mucilaginibacter; species Mucilaginibacter sp. A3364. Next base: position 420,567 of record NZ_JCAWED010000001.1, on the reverse strand, counting down.
TTATTACCTACTACCAGTAGTATTTACCTGGCTGGTGCCTCAGCACTTGCTTCAGGCTCCACACTAAATTTTAGCGGAGGTGCCACTAATAACGTGTATAACATTTTGGGCACCATTAGTACAGCGTTAAATTCAACGCTTAACGTTGCTACCAATTTTTACAACATTGGTTCTGTTAATATCGGCTCATCAGGTTCAAAAGCAACCTTTAATGTAGCAGCAGGTTCTTTTTCGAATGCCTTTGGCGGAACTACTACCATTGCTCCCGCTTCCGTTTTAAATTTAACCGCAGCTACATCTAGTTTTTCAACCAACGGAGATTTAACCCTAGAATCGGACGCTACAGGATCTGCTGCCGTTGGCCCTATTACTACCGGCGCAACAATTACCGGTGACGTAAATGTTGAACGCTTTATTACGGGCAATAACAGCCTTACTTATCGTGGCTATCGTTTGCTTTCGTCGGCAGTTTATGATGCCTCGGGCTATTATAACTTAAGCTTTTTAAAAGGCAGTGGTACTTATTTAACAGGCGCTGCAAACGGTGGTTTTGACGCTACCGGTAACCCAACCATTTATTTATACAGGGATAATTTAGCACCAAGCAACAGCAGCTTCACATCGGGTAATTACAGGGCCGTAACTAAAATTAACAACACAACAGCCTACAGCTTAGGTACTGTTGACGGTAATATAAATATGCCGGTAGGTACAGGCTTCCTGTTTTTCTTCAGGGGGAATAATGGTACCGTAACAACAACTGTTCCCGCTGATGTTACACTTACACAAACAGGCCCCTTAAACACCGGCGCTATCACTGTTAAAAACTGGACAAATGGCGCCAGCACACTGGCATTTTCAACAGCAACGGGCAATACTGCGGTAAAAGGCTTTAACCTGATCGGCAACCCTTACGCCAGCTCCATAAACTGGAATACGCACTACAATAATACTGGCAGTACAGATAACGGTACGGGCATTTATGCCCCTAACGTTGGACATGCTGTTTATATTTACAACGCTACTACTAAAAACTACTCCGTTTACACCAGCACCAGCTCAACTACCGGCACAGCGTCGGGCAGCCCGGGCGGTACTAATATTATCCCTGCCGGACAAGGCTTTTTTGTGAAAGCTACCAGCAGCGCCGCAAAAATTATTTTTTACGAAACATCAAAATCTGCAACATCACAGGTTACAGGCAGCAGCTTGTTATTAGGCACCCCTGTTCAAGCCAGTTTAGAGCAATCATTACGCTTGCAGTTAGCCAAAGATTCTGTAAACAAAGACGAAACTGTAATTATATTTAACAAAGGCGCGAAGGCGGAATATAACGAGGATGAAGACGTGCAATACCTAAAAGGTAGTGGTGTTATTGGCCTTGCTAACTTATCAAGCGATAAACAAGCATTAGCTATAAATCAGCTGGCATTGCCTTTGGCTAAACAAAGCCAAAAAATCAAGTTAAATGTTGCCGCTACGGCAGACGGCTTGTATACGCTTAATTTAACCGAAATTAAAAATATACCTGCGCTGTATGATGTATGGTTGATGGACGCCTACAAAAAAGACTCGTTGGATATTAAACATAACCCAACCTACACTTTCAATATTATAGCAAGCGATACTACCAGCTTGGGCAGCAACAGGTTTACGTTGGTTATACGTCAAAATGCCGGTTATGCTTACCGTTTGCTTGACCTTACAGCTAAAAAATCAGCAGGCAATGTTGAAGTAGCCTGGAAAACCGAAAACGAAGGTGATTACACCTACTTCACTGTAGAAAAAAGCACCGACGGTGGCAAAACATTTAACATTATAGCCAGCGAAAAAGCAAGCGCGCAAGGCAAATACAGCATACTGGATAAAAGCCCTGTTATAGGCGAAAACATTTACCGCTTAAAACAAGAAGATATTAACGGTACAATCACTTATTCGCAAAAAGTAAACATTGAGTTTAAAAACCTAGCAGATATAATTACTCAGGTATTAACCGTGTTCCCTAACCCGGTTAGCGCTACCCTTAACTTGTCATTAACCAACAGCCCCGATCAGGGAAAATACAGCATTACGATCACCAACAGCTTTGGTCGCGTGTTAAAAAATATCGCTTCTGCTCAGGCATCGTGGCAAGGCGATGTTAGCTCGCTTTTACCGGGGACTTATTTTGTAAAAGTGATCAACGAAAAAGATAAAAGTGTAAACAGCAGCACTTTCTTAAAATTATAATTAATCAACTATTTATTCATTAAACCTGAAAATTGTATCGTAAATTTGCAGGCAGAAAAACAGTTGATAATCCCCCTGATAACGCTTTGACGCAATAAGCTATTTATAATAGCGTTTGATTATAGAACATGAAAAAAAGGATATTCTTAACGTTATTATTAGCTGTTACCACCGCCACACAATTGCTTGCCGGCCCGGGCGATGTGCCTTGCGGTGGTGCCGATCCGGATGATGTGGTAAATTGTACTCCGCTTGACACTTGGGTTATAGTTTTGGCTGCTGTAGCCATGATTTTTACCTGCCTGCATTTAACACGCAAACAAAAAGCAGCTGTAAAAGCTGCTTAATTGTAATTTCCTCCAATAAAATTTATTTTATTACCTGGCCCTGTAATTATACGGCCTTCCACTACCACCCGCCGGTGGAGCAGATGATGGGGCCAAGCTTAACTGCGCCAGTATTCCGCTAACTACTTTAGGCAGATCATCAACATTCTTTTGATGGTTTTTACCTACTTCGCCTACACCATAGCCACGCCAAACAACTTGTTTACTGCGTCTATCTATCAGATCAATAATTAAAGTACCTTCTTTATAGTGTTCGCGCTCAACCGATGTGCCGCCATAGTAGGCAAACGGTGCGCCATAGTAAAAGTAGTTAGGACGATACCAGCCGCCATACCCGACACCATAGCCCGGGTAAATACCACCTGCAAAATAGTTAGGATAATAATTGGTACGCACACCCCTGCCCACGCTTGTTGAATAGCTTATCAGCAGATCGGGATCGCGTTGCTGCAGGTTAAGCCCTTTAGCTGTTAGCGCTTCGGTAGCAGCGTCCCTTATTTTGGCGTCAGCCATCATGTTGGGGTTATCCTTGGCGTTAGTACGCCCTACGGGCATCCAGGCAAAACTACGGTAAAGGCTAAGATTGGTGCGGTTAAGGCCCGCGGTGTAATAGTTATACGTTGTGCCGCATGCCGATATCATTAACACCAGGGCAAGGGCAAAAATCGATCTTTTCATAATCATCTCTCTCCTCAATTATATGGTTTAGACAATTAGCGGGCAAAAGAGTTTAATGCCAAATTAAGTTTTATAATGTGATATAAATTACAAAACAATCGTCCAAAAATTGCATTTTTGCTCACCTGATATTACTACCTCTGTCAGCAATACATATTTTGCACCCCAAAATAATGAGCCAATATTTTATTATAGACTTTGATAGCACCTTCACCCAGGTTGAAGCCCTGGATGAGCTTGCGCGTATTTCGTTAAAAAACCATCCCGACAGGGAAAAAATATACCAGCAGATAGAAGACCTTACCAATGCATCAATGGAAGGCCGCCTGTCTTTCAGCGAGAGTTTGGAGAAACGTGTGCAACTATTAGAAGCTGATCGCGATCATTTGAAACAGCTGATATCGCACCTTAAAAAAAAGGTATCTACTTCCTTTTCGCGCAATACCATATTCTTTAAAAATCACCAGGACGAAGTCTTGATCGTATCCGGCGGATTTAAGGAATTTATTACGCCCGTTGTTACCGAGTATCATATTAAAAAAGACAATATATACGCCAACACTTTCGTGTTTGATGAAGAGGGTAAGATCATTGGTTATGATCGTGAGAACCCCTTGTCGCAGGAAGGTGGCAAGGTTAAGCTGTTAAAAGAGTTAAAGCTGGAAGGCGATATTTATGGTATTGGCGATGGTTATTCTGATTTCCAGTTGAAGGAATCGGGGATGATCAAAAAGTTTTTTGCTTTTACAGAGAATATCGAGCGTAAATCGGTTATTGAAAAAGCCGACCATGTTACACCTAGCTTTGATGAGTTTTTATACTTAAACCAGCTGCCACGCGCGATATCATACCCAAAAAACCGTATTAAATGTTTGGTGGTAGGCAATATTGAAGAAGATGCCCTGGCCCAAATGCGCAAGGAGGGTTACAACATACGTCAGCGCGACGAGATAGAGGAAAAATACCTGGAAGAAGCCGGTGTTTTATTCTGCGATGAAGCCCATCAGCCTACGCCCGAGCAAATACAAAATTCGGGCAGATTAAAAGTTATCGGCTGTTTTGGCAAAGCTAACCGCAAACTGGCCGAAGCAGCCTGTGAGCAAGGTATCATTATATTTGACGATCCAAAACATAACCCGCGCAACGACGACTTTTTACCTAAACGGGTTATTGCTTTTATGAACGAAGGAAAAACGCATACCAGCTGCAATTTTCCGGATTTGCAGCCACCGCGTGTAAGCAACGCGCACCGTTTGATACACATTCACAAAAACGTACCGGGTATATTGGCTAAAATAAATGATGTATTTGCGCGCCATAACATTAACATCGTAGGCGAATTTTTGGTTACCAACAGCCAGATCGGTTACGTAATAACCGACGTAAACACGGGCTACGATACAGAGGTATTGAACGAACTGAAGGCTATTGAGCAAACGATAAAATTCAGGCTATTATATTAGTGCAGAAGCCTGATAAGAAGAAAAGTCCGAAAGATGCCAGTGCATTTTTCGGACCTTTTGTTTAAGATCCCCCGAAAGGCACTACCAATACTGGTATTTTAGAATGACGCACCACGTGTTCGGCCACGCTGCCCATGATCAATCTGTCGATACCTGTACGGCTATGGGTACCGATCACGATCATATCTGCATTAAACTCTTTGGCGCAATTAATAATTCCGTCGGCGGTGTCGCCATATTCGTTAAAATAGGTAATAGGGAGGTCGCCGGCGTATTTTTCTACAATATCATCAAGCAGTTTCGTATTGGCTTTATTTTGAATACCGATCACTTCGGGATCAATGGCGGCTACGTCCTGTATGTTTGATCCCAGTATAGGGTCAACATTATTGGTTATAGGCATTACAGCCGGTTCCATTATATGCACCAATCCTACACCGGCTTTAAACTGATGGGCTATATCAAATGCATATTGCGTGGCGTGATCAGCATACTTACTATCATCTACACCTATAATTATTTTCCTGATCTTCATGACATAAAAGGTTGGTTACTGATATAACCAACGTCATGCAGATATGTTTCAGGTATTAAAATCCGTTTGCAGTCATCCAGCTTTTACACCAATCCAACCATTTGTAGGGGCTGGTTCTGTTGTTGATACCAAAGCCATGGCCACCCGCCTGATACAGGTGCATTTCGGTTTTCACACCGGTTTTAACCAGCGCGCTATACATCAGCACGGCGTTTTCTACAGGTACAACTTTATCGTCCTGCGCCATAATAATAAACGTAGGCGGCGTATCGGCAGTAACCTGTTTTTCGTTACTGTAAAGATCAACCATAGCCGGAGTAGGATTTTTGCCTAACAGGTTGTCTTTTGTTCCCTGATGGGCTTTATCGCCAAAAGTTACTACCGGGTACATTAATATCGCAAAATCAGGACGCAGACTGATGTTGCTTTTATTAGGGATGGTTACCTGTTTAAAATGAGTTTCAACCGTTGACGCCAAATGCCCACCTGCCGAAAAGCCTATAATACCAACTTTAGCCGGATTAATACCCCACTCGGCAGCGCGGGTACGTACTATCTGCAAAGCGGTTTGCGCATCCTGTAAGGGACCGATAGTTTTATCAACCATGATCAGATCTGTTGGCAAACGATATTTTAATATAAAAGCCGTAACGCCAATTTCATTAAATGCCTTGGCGATGTTAGTTCCTTCGTTAACTATAGCCAAACCACTGTAGCTGCCGCCCGGATATATAATTACTGCTGTGCCGGTAGCCTTCTCTTTGGGTGCCGGGTAAGGCAGCAGCATAGGCACGCTCACTTTTTTCGACCAGTCGGCAGTATTTTCCTCTACATAATTTGCAGGTGTTGGTTTGGAGTTGGGTATCCCGTCAGGATATAGCGGAAAAGCTTTGTCGTTAACAACCTGGGCCTCGCAAGCCAAAGTGCCGCATGCTAATAAGGCGGCAAATAGTATATTTTTTATCTTCATAACTTGATATTTGGTATTACTTTAACCATCCGTTGGCTTCCATCCAATCGCGGCACCAATCAAACCAATGCGCTTTGCTTTTACTATTAACAAGACCAAAGCCATGACCGCCGGCCTGGAACAGGTGTAACTCGGTTTTCACTTTATTTTTCACCAAAGCCTCGTATATCAATACCGAATTTTTATACGAAACACCACCATCATCGGTAGCGTGCATTAAGAAGCTTGGCGGGGTATCTTTGGATACTTGCAGCTCATTGCTATAAAGTTCAATTTTTTCTTGAGGCGCATCCTTACCCAACAAATTATTTTGCGAACCGCGATGCCCAAACTCACCAAAACTTATTACCGGGTAAGCCAGTATGGCAAAATCAGGCCGCACGTTAATTCCCTTTGTATCAATGGCCGGTTTATTGAAATGTGTAGCGGCGGTTGAGGCCAAATGCCCTCCGGCCGAAAAACCCAGGATACCTATCCTATCAGGCCTTATACCCCATGCCACCGCATTTTTGCGGACTATCATCAAAGCCGTTTGCGCATCCTGTAGCGGGCCAACACTTTTGTCCTTCATGATCTCATCACTCGGTAAGCGATACTTCAGTACAAACGCCGTAACGCCTATTTTATTAAACTCGCGGGCTACATCATAACCTTCGTGCCCTGCAGCCAGCAAAACGTAGCTACCACCCGGGCAAACAATCACGGCAGTACCGTTAGCTTTACCCTTTTCGGGATAAAACGGAATAAGTGCCGGTTGGCTAACTTTTGATATGCGGTTTTCGGGTGTGGTAGTTTCCACAAAATCTGCCGGGGTTGGTTTGGCATTGATAACACCGTCGGGATATAAAAGGATATTGGGCGCTGTGCCCTGCGCGTTTGAAGTAGATACCATGGCTAAAAACAGCACAGCTGTGCAAAAGAATTTCATTATAAAAGGTTTATACAATTATAAACCTTTTATAATATATCAGTCTCAATAAGTGCAAAACTTATAAAATAGTATAAGCGGTTTACTTCGATCCTCCAAATTCCATCAGATAAGCCTTTAGGAAATCATCCAGATCACCATCCAACACCGCGGCGGCGTTTGATGTTTCGTGATCTGTACGTAAATCCTTAACCAGTTTATAAGGGTGCAACACGTAGTTACGTATCTGCGATCCCCATTCTATTTTCTTTTTGTTACCTTCTATTTTGTTGGTGGCTTCCTGACGCTTGCGCATTTCAATTTCGTACAATTGCGATTTCAGTAAACGGATAGCGTTATCCTTATTCTGTAACTGTGAGCGCGATTCCTGGTTTTTGATGATAATGCCTGATGGTTTGTGGTATAAACGTACCGCGGTTTCCACCTTATTTACGTTCTGTCCGCCAGCGCCACCTGCCCGGAAAGTTTCAAACTCGATATCGCCCGGATTAACTTCAATCTCAATAGTATCGTCAACCAACGGATATACGTATACCGAAGCAAATGAAGTATGGCGCTTGGCGTTCGAATCAAACGGAGATATGCGCACCAGGCGGTGTACACCGTTTTCGCCTTTGAGATAGCCGTAGGCGAATTCACCTTCTAATTGAAGCGTCACGGTTTTAATACCTGCCGAATCACCTTCCTGGAAATCCTGCTCGGTTATTTTGTATCCGTTTTTTTCACCCCACATTAGGTACATACGCATCAGCATGCTGGCCCAGTCGCAGCTTTCGGTACCACCGGCGCCTGCGGTAATTTGCAGTACCGCGTTCAGCTGATCCTCTTCAGACGAAAGCATGTTTTTAAACTCCAGCTCTTCTATAGCTTTAACGGCTATATCAAACTGCTCCTGCATTTCGGCTTCGGTGGCATCGCCCCCTTTAAAAAAATCAAACATTACCCCGGTATCATCAATTATTGATGATACTTTTTGGTAGTGGTCTGTCCAAACTTTTTTTGTTTTGATGGAGGCCAGCACTTTTTCGGCCTCTTTAGGATGATCCCAAAAATGGGGACCAACAGTTATTTCCTGTTCTTGTTGTAACGCATCGAGTTTAGCATCGATGTCAAAGATGCCTCCTCAGGGAAACTATTCTATCCCTTAAATCCTGAACCTGTTCTTTAGTCATAAGGCAAATATAAACAACCTCTCTTTAAATCCCTCTCCAAAGCAAAGGGACTTAAAAACAAAAGGCTCGTTAGTAAAAACCAACGAGCCTTCATAGGTATAAAATATTGTTAAGCTACCGCCAGATCATCAAGCAGTGTAGCCATATTGGTTAAACCGTTAGTAAGGTTTGACAGCATTTTACCCAGATCAAAATCGTTGCTTTGCGCATCTTCAGATTTTTTGATCATTTGTTGCATAACCTTTGGGATAAGCTGGTTAGCCACCTCGTTTGCCGCCACAGGCTCCATGTTGTAGTAGTTATTAAGTTTGTTGGCAAACTTATTAACTATGCGTGCTGTTAACGGATCCTGGTAAATGCCCGGAAATTGAAAATACTTTACCATATCCCTCAACTTACCGCTCTCAACCTGGCCCTTAAATACCTCGATAATAGAGCTTGACGCATCATTAATAATGGCATCATGAAATTGTGCAGGAATTGCGGGGTTGTCAATAACAGCCGTCCCGGCGTTATTTTTAACAAGCATAAAAAGTTTTTCAAACATAATACAGGTAAATTAAAGTCCGGTTAATAAAATGATGACAAACAAGTAAATTATTTATCAATAGCACAAATATAACTTACAAAAAATTAAAATATCTAAACAGATATTACCAATTGTTGATATTATTACAATACAATGATTATGAAACAAGTATTAAAATAGCTTTGTTGGTATTACTGCCTATCGGTTGCATTAAAAAAAATAGACCTAACTGGTAGAGCTTAATTTTAAATTCTATTTTTGATAAAAAAACTTACAACTATGCTGCCAAATATTGATTTCACTACCACCCAATCTTATAAATATTTAGCCGACCATTACATTGACGTAGTAGCAGAAAGCCTGAAAGGCCTTTTTGATGCCGACAAAGATCGTTTTGCTAAATTCTCGGTTCAGTTTGAAGATATACTGCTTGATTATTCCAAAAACCGGGTAACCGACCAAACTATAGCTTTATTGCTACAGTTGGCTAAAGAGTGTAGGGTAAATGAGGCGATAGAGGCCATGTACAGCGGCGATGTAATTAATGCTACCGAAGGACGCCCGGTGTTACACATTGCTTTGCGTAATCGCAGCAATACGCCAATTTTGGTTGAAGGTAAAGATGTAATGCCTGATGTGAATAAGGTATTACAACACATGAAAGAATTTAGCGAAGCCATTATTTCGGGCTCGTGGAAAGGCTACACCGGCAAGGCTATAACCGATGTGGTTAATATTGGCATCGGTGGATCGGACTTAGGCCCGGTGATGGTTACCGAGGCTTTAAAATCATATAAAAATCACCTTAACCTGCACTTTGTATCAAATGTTGACGGCACGCATATTGCCGAAACTTTGAAAGGCCTTAATGCAGAAACTACCCTATTCCTGATCGCATCAAAAACCTTTACCACCCAGGAAACCATGGCCAATGCCCACAGCGCACGCGACTGGTTTATTAAAAGTGGGGGGAAGGATGGCGATGTTGCTAAACACTTCGCCGCGCTATCAACCAATGCTGATGGCGTGTCAAAATTTGGTATCGACACTAAAAACATGTTTGAGTTTTGGGATTGGGTTGGCGGTCGTTATTCATTATGGAGCGCTATCGGACTTTCAATAGCTTTGAGCGTAGGTTATGATAATTTTGAAGAGTTGCTAGCAGGCGCTCATGCGATGGACAACCACTTTAAAACAGCTGCACCGGAGCAAAACCTGCCGACAATACTGGCCTTGTTAGGCGTTTGGTACAACAACTTCTTCGAAGCCGAAACACAAGCTATATTGCCATACGATCAATACATGCACCGATTTGCAGCCTACTTCCAGCAGGGCGATATGGAAAGTAACGGTAAATATGTTGATCGCAATGGTAAGCCTGTTGACTACTCTACCGGCCCGATAATCTGGGGCGAACCGGGAACTAACGGTCAGCATGCATTCTATCAATTGATTCACCAGGGCACTAAATTGATCCCTTGCGATTTCATCGCACCGGCGCAATCACACAACCCGCTGGGTGAGCACCATAACATGTTACTTTCAAACTTCTTTGCCCAAACCGAAGCGCTGATGAACGGCAAAGGCCGCGATGAGGTAGTTGCTGAATTGGAGAAAGCCGGTAAATCAAAAGAAGAGATCGAGGTATTAGCACCATTCAAGGAGTTTGAAGGCAATCGCCCAACTAATTCTATATTGGTTAAAAAAGTAACACCACGTACATTAGGATCATTGATCGCTATGTATGAGCACAAAATATTTGTACAAGGCATCATCTGGAATATTTACAGCTTTGACCAATGGGGCGTTGAGCTGGGAAAACAACTGGCCGGCAAGATCCTGCCTGAATTGAAAAACAACGACGAGATCAGCTCGCATGATTCATCAACTAATGGTTTGATCAATCAATATAAAGCCTGGAGGTAAGCCAGCCCTTTAAAGCATAAGCAACAAAAAAGCGTTAAGGATTTCCTTAACGCTTTTTTTATAATTAAACCGCCTATTCTGTTGGCTTCTCACCAGTTTTGCTCGCCTGCTCAAACGGGTTTCCCTGTGCAAAGGGATTCGGCTGTTGCGCATAAGGATTGTAATCATCATCCTCTTCAAAAGGATTTTTAGGATTAGGGCCGTATTGGTTGCTACGTTGTCCCTCGGCGAATATTAGCCAAAAAAAGTAAAATGGGATTATTTGCCACCAACCATTGTTACCAAGATCATGACAACGTTTTGCACCCTGTGCCCACAGAAACCATAACAATGGAATATATCCTAGCCAATAAATTGAAGGTTCATCAAAGGCAGGCCCCATCGCCCTGATAACGAAATAAACAACGATGTAAATAATAAAACTAATACCATACTCAGTGCGTCTGATACGGCCATCAAAAGAAAAAGGATTTTTAAACATAGTAATTAGGTTTTGGATTATCTAAAACTAGCGATTACCTTTTTATAAACCTATAATTTATCCTATTTCTTCGAAAATGTTACCTGGTACACATGCGGCCATTTTTTACCGGTTATAAACAGGCGCTTGCCCTTGGCATCCCAGGCAATGCCGTTTAGTACGTTTTGGTCGTTGTCAAAACCTGCGGGGCGTTGGCTCATCGGCCATATATCGGCCAGGTTTACGCGTTGTTCTACGGCGCCGGTTTTAGGGTTTACGATAATGATATCGTCTTTGGTGTAGATGTTAGCGTATAGTTTGCCGTTGATGTATTCCAATTCGTTAACAGCGTTTACAGGTCCGTTTTCATCGTATACATCGATAAAGCCTGTTTGACGATAATCGTTCTTATCCAGGAACCAGATGCGGTTGGTGCTATCATCCAGGTAAAGCTTGCTGCCATCATTAGTCATGCCCCAGCCTTCAACGCCTACGTTGTTAGGGAAGGTTTTGATGATTTTGAACGTATTCTTGTCAATTACAAATCCGGTCTTTTCCTGGTAGGTCATCATCACTATCTTATCGCCCACTATGGCAAAACCTTCGCCGAAGTATTGAGCATCCAGTTTGGCACTTTGTACAACCTTGCCTGTGGCGAGGTCAACCTTACGCATTTCTGAATGGCCTTTGTTGCCCGTACTTTCCCATAAGTAGCCGTCCTGGTATACCAAACCTTCGGTATAGGCGCTCGTGTCATGTGGGAATACTTTCTCTACCTTATAACTTAATTCTTCCGGCGCTTTTGGGGCGGTAAGTACTATGTTAGTAGATATATCGGTATTTACGCCCTGGCGGTACAACTTAGCAGTAATAACCCGCGGACCTAATGACAAGGTGTCCGTTTTCAAACTCACGCCCGTCGAATCTGTTTTTACAGCAAAGCGGATAGAATCCACCAAATAAACTACACTATCCGGTTTAGCATCAGCGGGATAGTTAACTTTAACTGCAACCGCATCGCCCGATTTATAACTGGTGCCTGAATCCGGAGTGATGGTTACATCAACCGCTGTGGGTTTATCTTTACAACTGTAGGTAAAAGTAGCTATGGCAGCTATAAGCAGTAGGGTTTTGGTTTTCATGTGTTATGCCGAGGGCCAAAAAGCATCCTCAATATGATTTAATCTATAACTCGTTTCGTTGGTAAATAGTATAGCGATGATGTCAAACCGCACTTCGCCCTGGTGATCCATCAGGTACAAGTACTCATCGGCAGCATCAGCCATTAGCTTTTGCTTGCGCGAATCAACAAAATCTTCGGGCTCGCCGAAGCCGGTTCCGCTACGCGTTTTCACTTCGGTAAATATAATAACCTTGTCTTTATATGCAATGAGGTCTATTTCGGCTTTCCCGAAGGTCCAGTTCTCGTCCATGATCTCATAACCGGCGGCTTCCAGGTGTGCCTTAGCTAAACTTTCGCCCTTGCGACCAAGTTCCAGGTGCAGCGCCATTATTTGATGATTACAGAACCCAGGTAATCTGAAATGGTTTTCTCAACCTTCTTCATGCGCATGTACTGGTTGAGCAGGATTTCCTGGTCGTCGGCACTTTCGGTGGTTTGTAGTTCTTTGCGCAGGTTCTCCAGCATTTGGCCCACCTTGTGTTTTTTAAGGTGGAATATGGCGCCCAGTATCGTGGCTTTCATATTAACCTGTTCATCGGGCACCAATATACTATGCATCTCGTACCAGTTATCGCTAAGCGAATATTTGGTAGCCAACGACGTAACCGCGAGATCGACTATTTGCTTATCCGGGTGGTGGATAAAATGTTGATCTTCGGGCAATACACCGTTCTCAACCTCTTTGCTATACAGTTGCACAAAGGTTTTGCAAACGTCGCTTTCAAACTCAACGTCGCCTAGTTCGGCTATCATGAACGGGCCAATGTAGGTATTGGCTATGCCGTCCCAATCTATCATGCGGTTGCCATACAATAGCAAGAGTCTAACTATCTCGCGCTCCTGCGTGTACTCTTCGCGGTGATTAAGCTCTTCAGGTTCGGGAACCGGCTCTTCCATAAGCTCGGCATTACGGTACGGCTGCTGCTGCTGGCCATCCTTTTTGGCCTTGGCCTGGCGCATTTTGTTTAGCTCAGATAGCAACGCACGCTCATCTATCTGCAGTATGCTGCTGCACTCTTTGATGAACACCGAAGCTTTGATAGAATCGGGTATTTTGGCAATGCTCTCTACAATATCACGTATAACCTCGGCTTTTTTGATCGGGTCGTTACCGGCTTCTTTGAGCAACAGGTTGGCTTTGTATAGGATGAAGTCCTGCTTGTTATTATTGATATGTGTTTTGAAGGCTGATGTACCTACCTTACGCACATACGAGTCCGGGTCATCTCCATCGGGGAAGGACACCATTTTAACGTTGAGGCCCTCCTCCAATATCATATCCAATCCGCGCAGCGATGCCTTGATACCTGCTGCGTCGCCATCGTACAGTATGGTAATATTTTTGGTAAGGCGACCTATCAACCTGATCTGCTCGGTAGTTAACGAGGTACCTGATGAGGCCACCACGTTCTCTATCCCGGCCTGGTGCACCGATAGCACATCGGCATAACCTTCTACCAGGTAACAATTATCCTCATCACGTATTGCTTTTTTGGCGAAGTAAAGGCCGTACAATACGTTTGATTTATGATAGATCTCCGACTCGGGCGAATTAACGTATTTAGGTACGTTCTTGTCCGTTTTAAGGGTACGGCCACCAAAGGCTATTACCCTACCCGTGAAGCTATGTATCGGGAACATCACGCGGCCGCGATACCTGTCATACAGGTTACCATTATCACGTTTTACTGACAAGCCGCTGTCTACCAAATACTCGGCCTGGTAGCCTTGTTTGATGGCCTCGCCGGTAAAGGCCTCCCATTGATCGGGCGAGTAGCCCAGTTCAAACTTTTTGATGGTATCGGCACTAAAGCCACGTTCTTTGAAATAACTTAAGCCAATAGCTTTGCCTTCGTCGGTATCCAGCAAGCTTTCGTGGAAGAACTTAGCGGCAAAGCCGGTTACGATCATCAGGCTCTCGCGGCGGTTCTCCGCTTCGCGATCCTCGGGCGCATCAACCGTTTCCTCTACCTCTATGCTGTACTTCTTGGCCAGCCATTTAAGCGCTTCCGGGTAGGTGAACTTCTCCAACTCCATCAGGAAGGTAACGGCGCTGCCGCCCTTGCCTGTAGAGAAATCTTTGAAGATGCCTTTAGCAGGCGAAACCGTGAACGAGGGCGTACGCTCGTTAGCGAATGGCGAAAGGCCTACGAAGTTGGCACCACGCTTTTTTAACTGCACAAACTCACCAATAACCTCAACAATGTCGATGGCTTCCATTATACGGTCTACGGTGGATTTTAATATCATGCTTTAAAAATGCAAAGGTAGCGCAATTACTTTACGGCCTTCAATTTTTTGGAGGTTTAAGATACAAATTATTTACCCTTTGGTACTTAATTTTAAAATAGTGGGTGCGCCATTTTAAAAGTGGCGCAAGTGGCGCAGCTATTTTTTATAAATAATTAACTATCAATAAATTATGCAAAAAAGCGGCGCAAAGCGGCGCACCCTTGTAATTTTTTAAATACCTAAATATCAAGGCTTTATATTTTAACAATATAAAAACCTGTTCAAAGTGGCGCACCCTTTTTTGCCGGTGGCGCAGGTATACGCGGCTTTAAAAATGTAATGGCAATACCGGCCAGCACTACAGCGCTGCCTATTATTTCTTTCAGTAGCAAAGTTTCTTTCAATATCGCGGCAGCAAGCACACCTGCTACCACCGTTTGGCTTAGCAGGGCGATGGATACCCGGGTAGATTCCATATGACTGATGGCGTGGTTAAGCAATATCCAACCGGCCAATTGGCAAATAAGGCCCATCCCCGCAAAACACAACCAGGTATCGGTATTGTAATACATTAACTGTGTGCCGGTTGCCAAACTAATGCAAAATAGATAAACACATGCCGCCAGCATATTATAAAACATAAACGGGATAGTATCTATCCGTTTCAACACATCCTTAGTAACCAAAATATAAAGCGAATATAGCAAGCTGGCTACTACCGCATAAACCAGGCCCAGGCTTAGCTGCATGTGTAGCAAGTTTTGTAAACCTACCAAAACCACCATCCCCGCCAGGGCAACCGCGGTACCTATCCAAAATAATTTACCCGATTTTTTGCGCAAAATAAAATAGCTGATCAAGCCCACCCATACCGGCGCCAGGTTAGATAACAAGGTGGATACCGTGGCGTTGATGAGTTTAAGCGATAGATTCCAAACCGTAATATCGCTGGCAAAAATTACACCGCCCAGCAGGGCCAGCAGCAAATCTCTACGGGCTATTTTCAGGTTTTGCTTGTAAAGGCAATATGGTAGCAACAGTACCCAGGCAAATACGATGCGATACAACGAGCATACCACCGGCGGCGCATCGGCCAATTTGACGAAGATGGGCGAGAATGATATAAACAGAATGCCTATTACCAGGCTTAGTTTTGGGTGCATATACAAAAATACCTGTTTTGTGTAGCGATTAACATCTTTTAACGTTTCTACCAACAAATGCGGTTGCATTTGCTATCCTTTACCTGTAAATTTATTCTTACTAAAACCATATCCGCTATATGAGAAACACTTTAATCAAACCATTAACTTTTCTTTTAGGCCTGCTATCACTAGCATTCACCGCATGTCAAAAACCTTGTGGTTGTAAGCCTCCGCCAGAAACTTACAAGCATTTTTATGCCAGCATGACCAAGGGGTCGAGGTTAGATTGGCGAGAACTTGGGTTTAAGGACACGATTAGAAATGATTCATTAATTATTTGGGTTGATAAATCTAACTACAATTACACCACCAAATTAAAAATCGACTTAAAAAACAGTGTGAAAAACACGGATAATCGCGGCGATGAACGCGTGTTTGAAGCTTCATTTTACCAATTTGGACTTACACCGGGCAGTGTATCGGTATACCAGTTAGACAATAGCGCTAAAAATTTTGTAATAACCCGCACCCAGACGGGCGAAACAGAAGCTACCAAAGGCGAATGGCTTTTAGGTAGTTTTAATTTAACGTTTAAACTGGCAACGCCAACCGGCAACATCGCTATTGATACAACGCGCGTTTATTTTCCGGGTGCTTTTGGTGTTAAGTTAGCTAAGTAATTGTATTTTTGCGGCTCTAAATTTTACAACATGAGTCGTTTAAAGATCAAAGCATTATTACAAAGCACACAAACTGATATTGATGTAACTGTTAAAGGCTGGGTTCGCGCCTTTCGCCAAAATCGTTTCATAGCTTTAAATGATGGGTCGACCAATAATACCATTCAAATAGTTGTTGATTTTGAAAACACTGATCCTGCTTTATTAAAGCGTATTACCGTTGGCGCTGCCATCAGTGTAAGCGGTAAACTAATTGCATCGCAAGGCAAAGGCCAAACGGTGGAGGTTATTGCAGATGCAGTGGAGATATTGGGCGATAGCGACCCTGAAAAATATCCTATCCAGCCAAAAAAACACAGCCTGGAATTTCTAAGGGAGCACGCGCACCTGCGTTTCCGCACCAATACGTTTGGGGCCATTTTCCGCGTGCGTAACACCTTATCATTTGCGGTGCATAAATTCTTCCAGGAACAGGGTTTTGTGTACTTACACACGCCCATTATTACCGCCAGCGATGCTGAGGGTGCCGGTGAAACTTTCCACGTTACTAACTTCGACCTGGCAAATACACCACGTACCGAAAGCGGAGAGGTAGACTATAAGCAAGACTTTTTTGGTCGTGCCACTAACTTAACCGTTTCCGGTCAGTTGGAAGGTGAGTTGGGTGCCATGGCCTTGAGCGATATTTACACCTTCGGCCCTACTTTCCGTGCCGAAAACTCGAACACTACCCGTCACCTTGCCGAGTTTTGGATGATAGAGCCGGAAATGGCCTTCGCCGATATTACCGACAATATGGACACTGCCGAGGCTTTACTGAAATATGTAATTGCCTACGCGTTGGAGCAAAATGCAGAAGATATTGAGTTTTTAACGCAACGTTTACTGGAAGAAGAAAAACAAAAGCCCCAGAACGAACGCTCGGAAATGACGTTGATCGAGAAGCTGCAGTTTTGTTTGAACAACAATTTTGAGCGCCTTACTTATACCGAAGCTATCGAGATATTAAAAGAGTCGACCCCGAATAAAAAGAAAAAATTTCAGTACCTGGTTGAAGGCTGGGGTACCGATCTTCAATCAGAACATGAGCGTTATTTGGTAGAAAAACACTTTAAAAAACCGGTTATCCTGACTGACTATCCGAAGGACATCAAATCCTTCTATATGCGCCAAAACGAAGACGGCAAAACCGTTGCCGCTATGGATATATTATTCCCGGGTATTGGTGAGATCGTTGGCGGCAGCCAGCGTGAAGAGCGCCTGGATAAACTGGAACAACGCATGGACGACCTGGGCATACCTAAAGATGAATTGTGGTGGTACCTGGATACCCGCCGTTTTGGCTCGTGCCCGCACGCCGGTTTTGGTTTAGGTTTTGAGCGTTTGGTACTGTTTGTTACCGGTATGGGTAATATCAGGGATGTGATCCCTTTCCCAAGGTTTCCTAAGAACGCGGAATTTTAATTTTTAGATTTCGCTGATCTTTGAGTGATTACACTGATTTTGAATTGATCGGTGTAATCATCAAACAATCGGTGTAATCATCTTACTATGCCAACCATCGAAATACTCACCGAGATCAACGCCCCCATCAAACGATGTTTTGATCTGAGCCGTAGTATTGATCTGCATCTTATATCTACCAGGCATACGGGCGAGACTGCAATTGCCGGCAAAACAACAGGATTAATTGGCATGGGCGAGACGGTTACCTGGCAGGCCCGCCATTTCTTTATCCGGCAGAAACTTACCACCCGCATCACGCTTTACTATGAGCCGGTACTGTTTGTTGATGAAATGATAACCGGCGCTTTTAAAAGTTTTACGCACGAACATTATTTCATGGAAGTAAACGGCAAAACGCTAATGCGGGACGTGTTCATGTTTGAATCTCCGTTAGGTATTTTAGGCCGGATATTCAACCGGCTTTTGCTTACAAGCTACATGGCCAACCTTTTAAAACAACGTAATGAGATTGTTAAACAGGTGGCAGAGAGTGATAAGTGGCACGATTTCAAAACCATGTAGAGACACAATACTTTGTATGTTGGCACCTAACCTTGTCGTATAATCTATTTATAATCCTTCTGTAGTATCAAAAACCCGGCGCGCTCTTCTTTATGTAGCGGTACATCCCAGCTGCCCTGGTAGCTTATTTTGGCGGGTAACAGGTCGCCTTTAAATGGGATGAGTTCGATATTCATTTTAACATCAAAATCAAACAGCATGTTGCTGTATTTCATATCTACATAGCGGCCCAGTATTTTAAAGTCGCGCATGTCAAAAATGGTCGTCAGTTCGTTGATCATCACATCGCTATCGGCGGTACTGGGTTTACGGCTTACTTTAAAGCGGTAAACAGGGATAGAGTCCAGGTATTTGCCGCGTTCAAAACGGTATAAGTAGTATTGGCGCATCTCGGGTCCGAATATTTCGGTCTTGCTGCTCAGGAAAGGTATGCCCGAGATCTTTCTTCCCGGAGAAAATATGAGGGTTTTCAGTTTATCTTTATACGAACCATTCTTGCCGGGCGAGGGCAACGATGAACCTGTACCAAAATCAGAATTGTAGGCATTGTTAAAAATGTAATCAAACATTTCTACCGTATATAACTCATACTTGCCATTCTTTTTAAAAACAGCGCCGCTATCGCGCTTAGCCAGATACTCTGTTTTATGTTTACCGTTAAGCGAGGTGTAACGCAGTTTACGGTAAATGCGGCCATCAATTTTGTTCTTTTTATTGTAGGTATAGATGCGATTTTCGGCCGTGAAGGTGTGTTTCTTCATATCACGGAAAGCTTTATAAAAGCCCGTATCCGTCACTACGGCCTGTATAAAATCTTCAGCCGTTAAGCGGTGCGATTTAATGTTGATAGCCGAATCGATAACAATGGTCAGCACCGTGTCCGGATTAAAGCGCTGCTGGGCAAAGCTCCAATTCGCTGCCGCGAGAAATAGAAAAAGGAAAATACTTTTCTTCATCATATTTTGTCTATGGTCCATGGACCATAGACCATGGTCTTTAAATCAATTCCCCAATTGTTTAACAGCCAGGTAAGCCATTAAACCAACGCTGGTTTCTAAAGCGGTTTCTTCAATGTCAAATGTAGGTGTGTGTACCGATGAGGTAATACCACGGGCCTCATTACGGGTACCTAAACGATAAAAGCACGAATCGGCCACTTGCGAGTAGTAGGCGAAATCTTCCGCAGCCATCCAAATATCTAGCTCCTCTACGTTTTCTTTGCCCAAGTATTCTTCGGCGTAAGCGCGGGATGAATCAGTCAGGACCGGCTCGTTGATCAGGAAAGGATAACCTTTAACGATGTTGAATTCGCAGCTTCCGCCCATGCTTTCAGCAATGCCTTCGGCCATTTTTTTGATCTTGATGTGGGCTTCGGCACGCCATTGTTCATCCATAGCGCGGAAGGTACCTTCCAGGTAAACCTCGTTAGGGATAACATTGGTAGCACCGTTGGCAATTACTTTACCAAATGATAGCACGCACGGGCTTTTAGGATCGGAAAAACGGCTAACCACCTGTTGCAAGGCGGTTAATATATGCGCGGTGATAATCACCGGATCGACATTTTGTTGCGGCTGTGCGCCATGCCCGCCTTTACCGCGCACGTAAACATACAACTCATCCGTAGATGCCATGTATTTGCCTGAGCGGAAACCCACCTTACCGGCATCAATCAAAGGCATTACGTGCTGACCAATAACGGCAGATGGTTTCGGATTTTCCAACACACCCTCTTTGATCATAAGGCTCGCACCACCGGGAAGTTTCTCTTCTGCCGGTTGAAATATCAGTTTTACAGTTCCGCCAAATTCACTTTTCAGATTGGTTAATATCCTGGCTACACCTAGCAGTGATGAAGTATGCACATCGTGTCCGCAAGCGTGCATTACACCTTCATTCTGCGATTTGTAGGGTACATCGTTAGCTTCCAGTATAGGCAACGCGTCCATGTCGGCGCGCAGGGCAATTACTTTGTCTGATGGTTTTTCACCTTTTATTAATGCCACAACACCGTTATCAGCCATACGCACATGGTCAAGCCCTAAAGCATCCAATTGTTTTTCGATGAAAGCCGACGTTTCCGTTTCATGAAAAGAAAGCTCGGGATGGCTGTGCAAATGGCGACGGGTGGTCACTACATCGTTAAATATATCTTTAGCTAATTGCTGTATCTGCTGTTTAATCATTTGCTACTTCTGTTTTAGGCGGATTGATCTTTGTTGATATAATAAAAAGGCTGCTAAACTTTCCCCGCAACTCCTGTAGCAGCTTTTCGGCCTCCAGTCGTGTACGCAAATCGCCGGCATGTACTTTAAAATTGGGTTCGGTATAACTAATGTAGGTACGCATTTCGGGGTGTAAACGGTGCAAACGTTCCTGCGCATCATAAGCATCTCTACGCGTAGAACCATTATAGATCTGCACCCGATAACCGTATGACGAGTATCCGCTACCGCCACTTTTCGCACCAGCTACTTTTATGGTAGCACGCCGTGCCATTAAGGTATCTATCCGCGGGTCTTTATTTACTTTAACAAAGCCCCTTTCCTGCGCCAACGTTAATGACGGGATAAAAATAATGATAAAAAAAAGGCACCTGCCTATATTGCTCAATAATGCTTTATAAACAGGTGCTTTTGTCATAGTAAATTAATTCTTTGAACCTTGGTTGAAGGATTATAAGATTGCCATGACAAAGGTAAATCAAGCTAATCCTTAAATCCTAAAAATCATGGTTACGCCTGGCCTATGCCGTGGCAGCTTTTGTATTTTTTTCCGCTACCGCAAGGGCAAGGGTCATTTCTTCCTATTTTTTGCTCAACGCGTACAGGAGTTGCCTTTTGAATTTCACGAAGCTCTTCGGGCAAAGCACCGCTGCCATCACCTACCACGTCTGACTTTGACGCACGCAGGTTGCGCATATCGGTCTTAGGCTGTGGCCTTGCTTCCTGCATTTGCTCAGGCTCCTGCTGTTGTGCTATACCACCGCGGAACAAGAAACTTACCATCTCTTTATTCACAGTAGCCAGCATCTGGCGGAACAATTCAAACGCTTCAAACTTGTAAACCAATAACGGGTCCTTCTGCTCGTAAACAGCGTTTTGTACCGATTGCTTCAACTCATCCATTTCGCGCAGGTGCTCTTTCCAGGCGTCGTCTATCAGGTACAGGGTAACGTTTTTCTCGAACGATTTTACCACTTCCATACCGTTATTTTCAACAGCCTTTTTCAACGGAACGGCTATCTGCATACCATGCACACCATCGGTAAACGGAACAACGATATTCTCGATGTATTCGCCACGGGTATCAAAAACATCTTTCAACACCGGGAATGCCTGCGCCGCGATAGCTTCTGATTTACGTTTGTAAAAATCAGTAACGATGGCAAATACCTGGTCAACCAATTTGCTGGCTGAAGTATCCGAGAACTGCTCGGCAGTCATTTCAATATCAACCGAGAATAAACGGATAACCTCTAAACGGAAACCTTCAAAGTTGTTGCCGTCTTTGTATTCGGTTACCACGTCTTCAACCACGTCAAAAACAGTGTTGTTCAAATCCACATCTAAACGATCGCCAAACAGAGCGTTCTTACGTTTGGTGTAGATCACGGTACGCTGCGAGTTCATCACGTCGTCATACTCCAGCAAACGCTTACGCATGCCAAAGTTGTTCTCTTCTACCTTCTTCTGCGCACGCTCTATCGAGTTTGATATCATCGAGTGCTGAATTACTTCGCCCTCTTCGATACCCATACGCACCATCAGGTTTGATATACGCTCCGATCCGAATAAACGCATCAGGTTATCCTCTAACGATACGAAGAACTGTGACGAACCCGGGTCACCCTGGCGACCGGAACGACCGCGTAACTGCCTGTCAACACGACGAGACTCATGACGCTCGGTACCAATGATGGCTAAACCACCGGCGTCTTTAACACCAGGGCCTAATTTAATATCCGTACCACGACCGGCCATATTGGTAGCAATGGTAACCGTGCCTGATTTACCCGCTTCGGCTACGATATCAGCCTCTTTCTGGTGCATTTTGGCGTTCAGTACGTTGTGTTTAATACCGCGCAATTTCAGCATACGGCTCAATAACTCTGATATCTCAACCGAAGTTGTACCCACCAATACCGGGCGGCCTTCGGTAGTAAGTTTTACGATCTCGTCTGCAACGGCATTATACTTTTCACGGATGGTACGGTAAACCAGGTCTTGTTTATCGGCACGGCTGGTTGGCGTGTTGGTTGGTATCTCAACCACGTCCAGTTTGTATATCTGCCAAAACTCACCTGCTTCGGTAACAGCAGTACCCGTCATACCACAAAGCTTGTGGTACATCCTGAAGTAGTTTTGCAGCGTAATAGTCGCGAAGGTTTGCGTAGCGTCCTCAACTTTCACGTTCTCTTTAGCCTCAATGGCCTGGTGCAAACCGTCAGAATAACGACGGCCATCCAGCACACGGCCGGTTTGCTCGTCAACTATCTTTACCTTGCCTTCGTCAATGATGTACTCGGTATCTTTTTCAAATAAGGTATAAGCTTTTAACAGCTGATTAACCGAGTGAATACGCTCGGATTTAATTGAGAAATCGCGCATCAATTCATCTTTGCGGGCAATTTTCTCTTCGGCAGGCAGATCAGCTTTTTCAATTTCAGCAATCTCGGTACCTACGTCAGGCATCACGAAGAAATTTGCATCCTCGCCCGACGCGGTGATCAGTTCGATACCTTTTTCGGCCAATTCAACCTGGTTATTTTTTTCGTCAATAACAAAATAGAGCTCGGCATCAGCTTTCGGCATTTCTTTGTTATTGTCCTGTATATAGTAGTTTTCCGTTTTTTGCAGGATTTGCCTGTTGGCACCTTCGCTCAAAAACTTAATTAAGGCTTTGCTTTTTGGTAGGGCACGGTGAGCGCGCAATAAGGCCAAACCACCTTCGTCAATACCGGTTTTGCCTTCGGCGATAGATTTTTTGGCTTCGTTTAAAACACCGTTAACGTAAGCTTTTTGGGCGTTAACCAAACGCTCAATGCGTGGCTTCAACTCATAAAACTCGTGTTCATCACCACGAGGTATCGGGCCTGATATGATCAGTGGTGTACGGGCATCGTCAACCAAAACCGAGTCAACCTCATCCACCATGGCAAAATGTAACTTGCGTTGCACCAATTCTTCAGGGCTACGTGTCATATTGTCACGCAGGTAGTCAAAACCAAACTCGTTGTTGGTACCAAAAGTAATATCGGCAAGATAAGCAGCTCTACGTGCATCGCCGTTAGGCTCATGTTTATCAATACAATCAACAGATAAACCGTGGAACTCATACAAAGGGCCCATCCACTCAGAGTCACGACGTGCCAGGTAGTCATTCACCGTTACAATATGCACCCCTTGACCGGCAAGCGCGTTTAAATACGCAGGCAGCGTGGCTACCAGCGTTTTACCTTCACCTGTAGCCATCTCAGATATTTTACCCTGGTGCAATACGGTACCGCCAATCAGCTGTACATCGTAATGAACCATGTTCCAGGTAACTTCATTACCGGCAGCGATCCAGGTGCTGCTGTGAAATGCTTTGTCGCCTTTTATAACAACGTTTGATTTTTTGGCAGCAAGCTCGCGGTCAAAATCAGTAGCGGTAACTTCAATACCAGGGCTACCAGCCCATCTGCGGGCGGTTTCTTTAACCACGGCAAAAGCCTGCGGCAATATATCCATCAGGATAACCTCAAGCTCTTTGTTGCGATCTTTCTCCAGCTTATCCAGCTTGGTATACAGGTCAACCTTTTCGCTTACGTCAAGATCGGCATCTTCTGTTTGTTCTTTAAGATCTTTTATTTCAGCATCAATTTTGGCCAGGCCTTCTTTGATAGTTTCTTTAAATTGTATGGTTTTGGCTCTAAGCTCGTCGTGGCTTAACTGATCCAGTTTAGCATACTCTGCCTTAATTTTTTCAACTATAGGCATTATAGCTTTTACGTCTCGTTCTGATTTGCTTCCGAAAAGCTTACTGATGAAATTTAACATATTTAGTTTTATATGAATTGCAGCAACTCAATAATTAAGCCACTGTAATTTTAAAGTCATTATGACAGTAAAGGTACGATTTTAGGGGCGAGTAGCAAGTATCAAGTAGTAAGTATCAAGTAAAAAATGGCAATTTAACATAATCTGTATCTAGCTAGTTGATACTCGATACTTTCGACTAAAAACCTATCTTTGCCCGCATGAATATCCTGATCCTCGGCTCAGGCGGAAGGGAAAGCGCCTTCGCCTGGAAACTGGCCCAAAGCCCAAAATGCGACAAGCTTTTCATCGCCCCCGGCAACGCGGGTACCGGACAGTACGGCACCAATGTAAATGTTGGCGTAAACGATTTTGAAGGCATTAAACAAACCGTGCTCAATAATAACATTGATTTGGTATTAGTTGGCCCCGAGGAGCCATTGGTTAGAGGTGTGCATGATTTTTTCCTGGCGGATGAGCAATTGAAAGGTGTGCCGGTTATCGGTCCGCAGGCCGAGGGCGCGCAGTTGGAGGGTAGTAAGGATTTTTCTAAACAGTTTATGGAACGCCACAACATCCCGGCGGCGGCATCAAAAACTTTTACTGCTGATACTTTGCAGGAAGGTTTGGATTACTTACCAACTATAGGTTTACCGATAGTTTTAAAGGCTGATGGACTAGCAGCCGGCAAAGGCGTGTTGATTTGCGCTACTTTAGAAGAAGCCCAGCAAGAGCTTAAAGAAATGTTGACCGAAGCCAAATTTGGCGCGGCCAGTGCCAAAGTGGTTATCGAGCAGTTTTTAAGCGGCATTGAGTTATCGGTATTTGTATTGACCGACGGCAACAGCTATAAACTACTACCATCTGCCAAAGATTACAAACGCATTGGCGAAGGCGATACCGGCTTAAATACCGGCGGCATGGGCTCGGTTTCTCCGGTTCCGTTTGCTGATGAGGCTTTTATTAAAAAGGTTGAAGATCGTATCGTTATCCCTACCATTAACGGCTTAAAGAGCGAAGATATCCCCTACAAAGGTTTCATTTTTATTGGCCTGATGAACTGCGGCGGCGACCCATACATGATAGAGTACAACTGCCGCATGGGCGACCCGGAAACCGAAAGCGTTTTACCACGCCTTGAAGCCGACCTGGTTGACCTTTTATTGGGCGTTGCCAACGGAAACCTTAATGAAGTTGAATTTGCCGTATCAAACCAGGTTGCTGCTACAGTAGTATGCGTAGCAGGCGGCTACCCCGGCGAATACTTAAAAGGTAAAGCCATCAGCGGCATTGAAAATGTTCGCGGATCGCACGTTTTCCAGGCCGGGACAACGCAGCAGGGCGATGATATTTTGGCAACCGGTGGCCGTGTACTAATGGTTACCGCTTTGCGCGATAATATGTTTGATGCCTTGCAGCAGGCAACTGCGGATGCCAGTCGTATTTATTATGATGGTGTTTATTTTAGAAAAGATATTGGGTTTGATTTGATATAACCCCTTACCCCGCAACCCAGCACGTCATTACGAGCGTAGCGTAGTAATCCCCGACTTACAGGTATACGATTTACCTGTCCGTCGGGAATCACTACGCTCGTTCCTCGCTCGTGATGACGAGCGAAATGATTTTACGCAGTCGGTTGAGCTTTCTTTCTTTTTCGATAAGCCCTCACCCCTATCCAAACAATCGCTGCAGCTAATAAAAACATCCAAAGGTTAAGCAGGCCTACTACTAATTCCTCAAACATATCCCAACCATTGCCAAAGGCGTGTTTTATGCGGGTTGATACCGGTGTTTTGTAAGTGCTCAGGTCATCGTTGGCAACCACTTCACTATGTACTGTATTACCTTGATAAAGATTAAGGGTTAGGGTGCTGTATTTTACGGCGTCGTTTGTTCTGAGGTTACTTATCTTTCTATCCACGATGTCGTCTTTTAGGGCAAGCACACTATCGGCACCTAGCTGGGTAAGCTTAATTTTACGGCGTTGCTTTACTGATACCTCACGATTTTGCGCTTTCAGCTTTTCTGATAGGTAATTTAGCGTGCGGTCTTCCACGTCCATTTTACTTTCGTCAACAAAAGTGCTTAGCTGCTTAAGCGAATCCATGAAAATATCCAGGAACTCGGTGGGCACCTTTACGGTTAAATCGGCATTGGTATTATAAACGGTTAGTTTTTTTATCGAGTCACTTTCCAGCACAATGTCGCGCTTTTCTATCACATCCGAATGGAGGGTATTATGCATCACGGTGCCGCCGCATTCGGTTACCAGTTTGCCGAGTTCGCTGCTTATCTTCTGTACGTTTTTTACCTTAAAACGCATATCGGCAGTTCTAACAACTTTGGCACTATCCTGTACAAATTGTTCCTCTTCGGTTTTTGCTTCTTCGGTTCTTCCTTTGCAAGCTGCAAGCATAGCAATGCCGGCCAGCACAATTAAAAATTTTGCTTTCATAATGGGTTAAGATTTAAAAATTGAATTTTAGGTATCCCTGTTACCGGCCGGTTTTAAGGATGTTTTGTTTTTTATTATTGATACCGCGAAGGTGGAAAAAGTAACCCGGTAGGGAGGAATTATTTTATAGCGGCCCACACAACCCAGCACGTCATGGCGAGCGTAGCGTAGCCATCCCCTAGCGACAGGTTACCGTTCTATAGGGGATCGCGACGCTCGTTCCTCGCTCGCGATGACGTGCGTGTGTAAGAGCGTATAAAAAAAAAGGCTTCCCGAAACCGGAAAGCCTTTTGATATTTTTTCAGTGGAATACTAGCCTGCTAACGCTGCCGCGCCACTAACGATCTCGGTAAGCTCGGTAGTGATGGCTGCCTGGCGTGCCTGGTTGTATGAAAGTTTTAGGGCTTTCAACAGGTCGCCCGCGTTTTCGGTTGCTTTGTCCATGGCGGTCATACGTGCACCGTGCTCAGAAGCTACCGAATCTAACACCGCGCGATACAATTGTATCTTGATGTTTTTCGGGATCAACTGCTCAACGATCTCTTCTTTTGAAGGCTCAAGGATGTAATCAACCTGTGATGCTTTAGCGGCTTCCTGCTTGTTCTCGGTTGGAGGCACAGGCAATAACTGTTCAGTGATCAAATATTGTACAGCCGCGTTGCGGAAGTGGTTATAAACGATCTCTACACGATCAAACTGGCCTTTCAGGAAACCGGTCATGATAGACTCGGTAATAGCCGAAACCGTAGTGAAGTTCAAGTTGTTGTAAACCTCGTTATTGTTACCAATCACATTGTATTTACGACGCTCATAAAACTCCTGCGATTTTTTACCGATAGCTACTATAGAAACGTTACCGGCTTTGTGCTGCTCGCTGTATTTATCGGCGATCAGGTTATTCACGGTTTTAATAACGTTTGAGTTGAAAGCACCGGCCAAACCACGGTTAGAGGTGATAGCCACCACTAATACCTTAGCAGGCTCGCGTTGCTCTAAAAACGGAGATGAACCATCCTCTAAACTTGCAGACAGGTTTGATAACAACTCTTTTAACTTATTTGCATAAGGACGCAGTTCCACAATAGCGTTGGTAGCACGTTTCAGCTTTGCTGCCGAAACCATTTTCATCGCCTTGGTGATCTGCTGGGTTGAGTTAACCGAACCTATCCTGATTCTTACTTCTTTTAAATTAGCCATTCTTTATTTTGAGTGGTGAGTTTTGAGTAATGAGTTTTGAGTTTTGAGTTTATCACTCACTACTCATCACTCACTACTTAATACTAGTTATAGCTCGCTGAAAGCTCTTTAGCAACCTGCTCTAATACGCCAGTTAACGAGTCGTCAAATTTACCTGCTTTTAAGCCAGCAAGCACCTCAGGGTGACGCTGCTCTAATTGCGTGGTATATTCGGCCTCAAACTCGCGGATACGGGCAACAGGTACATTACGCATCAGGTTTTTAGTACCTAAGTAAATAATGGCTACTTGTTTTTCAACAGATACCGGTGAGTATTGACCTTGTTTCAGGATCTCTACGTTACGTGAACCTTTATCCAATACAGTTTTTGTTGAAGCGTCCAGATCCGAACCGAATTTAGAGAATGCCTCTAACTCGCGGTATTGAGCCTGGTCAAGTTTCAATGTACCTGCTACTTTTTTCATTGATTTGATCTGCGCGTTACCACCCACACGTGATACAGAGATACCTACGTTGATAGCCGGACGAACACCTGCGTTAAAAAGGTTCGACTCCAGGAATATCTGGCCATCGGTAATTGAAATTACGTTGGTTGGGATGTATGCAGATACGTCACCCGCTTGTGTTTCGATGATAGGCAACGCGGTTAATGAACCACCACCTTTAACGATACCACGGATAGACTCCGGCAAATCGTTCATCGCTTGCGCGATTGAATCGTTGGCGTTGATCTTAGCGGCACGCTCTAATAAACGGCTGTGCAGGTAAAATACGTCACCAGGGTAAGCCTCGCGGCCCGGTGGACGACGTAATAACAACGATACTTCACGGTAAGCTACCGCTTGTTTTGACAAGTCATCATAAACGATCAAAGCCGGACGACCGGTATCGCGGAAGTACTCGCCAATAGCAGCACCAGCGAATGGTGCGAAGAACTGCATGGTAGCTGAATCCGACGCGTTTGCCGCAACGATGATAGAGTAAGGCATAGCACCTTTTTCTTCCAACGCGCGAACGATGTTAGCTACTGTAGAAGCTTTCTGACCGCAGGCAACATATATACAAATTACAGGCTTACCTGCATCGTAAAATTCTTTTTGGTTGATGATGGTATCGATACAAACCGCAGTTTTACCAGTCTGGCGGTCACCAATAACCAACTCACGCTGGCCACGGCCGATTGGGATCATCGCGTCGATAGCTTTGATACCGGTTTGTAAAGGCTCGGTAACCGGCTGACGGTAGATAACGCCCGGTGCTTTACGCTCCAAAGGCATCTCATAGGTTTGGCCTGCTATAGGTCCTTTACCATCAATAGGCTCGCCCAGTGTGTTAACCACACGGCCCAGCATACCTTCGCCTACATTGATAGAGGCAATTTTGTTAGTACGTTTTACAGTATCACCTTCTTTGATCTCGTCGCTGGCACCCAAAAGTACCACACCAACGTTATCTTCTTCAAGGTTCAATACGATGCCTTGCAGCCCGTTATCAAATTCAACCAGCTCACCTGATTGTACTTTGCTTAAACCATAAACGCGCGCAATACCGTCGCCAACCTGAAGTACGGTACCAACTTCTTCTAATTCAGATTCTGACTTGAAGCCTGCCAATTGCTGACGCAAAATTGCTGATACTTCGTCTGGTCTTACCTCTACCATTTTTTATTTATTTAGAGTTTGTTTGTATTTGATTAAACTGCCGCTGTGGCAAAATTCTTTTTAATTTTATAAAGGGCACCTTGTACGCTGGTATCTAACTGCGTATCGCCTACGGTTAAAACAAAGCCGCCTATCAAATCAGGGTCAACTTTAGTTTCCAGTATCACCTCGCCGCCTATCGCTGTTTTAAGCTCGGCTAATAAGGTTTGCTTATTAGCTTCTGATAACGCAGCTGCCGATACTACCTTAGCTTTGGTAATATGTTTTTTGATGTTGTACAGATCAATAAACGCCTTTGCTGTGGCGTATAAAACCTCACCACGGCCTTTGTTTATCATCAGCTTATAAAACTCGATAGATAGCTTGCTTACTTTCGTAGCAAATATCTCGGTAAGGATACTCAGCTTTTTAGCCTGAGAGATGATAGGGTTACTCAAAACAGCTTTCAACTCTGAGTTCTCCTTTAAAGTTTTTCTAAAGAAAACCATGTCGCCGTTAACCGCTTCCAAAGAGTTTTGCTCTTGTGAAAGATCAATTAATGATTTGGCATACCTGGATGCTACCGTTAATTCTGACATATATTTTTGAGTGATGAGTTGTGAGTTATGAGTATTGAGTTTAATCACTCACTACTTATAACTCATTACTCGCAACTTATAATTTAACTTCTTTTAATAACTGGCCTACCAGTTCGTGTTGTTTTGCCTGATCTTTTAATTGCTCCTGCAAAATTTTCTCGGCGATCTGGATAGAAAGGGTTGCAACCTGGTTTTTCACGTCAGCCATTGCAATAGCTTTTTGGTTGTTTATTTCAACGCGGGCAAGCTCAATCTGGCGTGCACCTTCTTTTTGTGCAGCTTCTTTAGCGTCGCTGATGATCTGGTCTTTTACCTTTTTGGCTTCGCTCAGGATCAAATCGCGCTCAATACGTGCTTGTTTTAACAACGCTTCGTTTTCGCTGGTTAAGCGGCTCATTTCTTCTTTGGCAGCCTCAGCTTTTAATAAGGCGGTTTCGATAGAACGCTCGCGCTCATCAATAGCACCCATAATTGGTTTCCAGGCAAATTTAGCCAACAAAAACAAAAGGATCAGGAATGCTACTGCAGCCCAAACTACAAAGCCTAAATGATCATTCAATAAACCGTCAAATAATTCTTCCATTATTTCTTAAAAAAGGTCTTAGTACTTTTCTTTTAAATTTTAATATAAGGCCTGCCGCCAATCGCTGCAAGCCTTATAGTTTTTTGTGTCGGGCTGATTATTTGCCTAACAATGCAACTACCACACCGAATAAAGCAACACCTTCTACAAGGGCCGCAGCGATGATCATTGCAGTTTGGATTTTTGCAGCAGCTTCTGGCTGACGAGAGATACCTTCCATCGCTTTACCACCTACTTGACCGATACCGATACCAGCACCGATAACCGCTAAACCTGCACCTAATGCAGCAATACTTCCAGTCATTTTGTTAAAATTAAAAGTTAATATATAAATTATTGTTATTTGCTAATTAGTGTGAGTGATGCTCTTCAACCGCTGTACCAATAAACAGCGCGGTTAGCATCGTAAATATAAAGGCCTGTAAAAACGCAACCAGCAACTCCAGCACATCCATAAACAATACGAATGCTACTGATACTGGCGCTATCATCATCGACTTAAATATAAATATCAAAGATATTAAGCTCAATACAATGATGTGACCCGCAGAGATGTTAGCATACAAACGAATCATCAACGCGAATGGCTTTGAAATAACACCAATCAGCTCCACAGGGATCATGATAGGATATAACCAAAGTGGTACATCAGGTAATAAAATGTGTTTCCAGTAGTATTTGTTGGCACTGAAGTTAACTACTAACAATACGATGGTTGATAGCACGAAGGTCATCAGGATGTTACCTGTAACGTTAGCACCACCCGGGAAAATTGGAATTAAACCTAAAATGTTGTTGATCCATATAAAGAAGAATATGGTTAACAGGATAGGCATGTAGCGGTGGTATTTGTAACCAATGTTTGGGCGGGCGATCTCATCACGAACGAACACGATAACCGGCTCAATTAATGATTGGAAACCTTTTGGCGCTTTACCCACACGTTTTTTGTAAGTTGATGCAACGCTCATGAAGATAACCAATAACAAGATACCGGCTATCCATAAAGCCAATACGTTTTTGGTGATCGAGAAATCGTATATATTGTATGATGTCGCTTTATCTACATTACCTGCAGCATCAACAACACGTATTTTATCGTCAACTAATTTATAGGTGTAGTATTTACCGGTGTAAGCAACATGGCCATGCTCAAATTTGCTTGATGAGAAAAACTCGGTTCCTTTATCAGTAAATAATATAACAGGCAAACCAATAGATACGTCGCCAATAACGTGCCATGAGTGCGAATCGCCTATGTGCTCTAAAATAGCGGTGGTAGGGTTAAAAGCTTCGGGCTCGTGGGCAACGCCATGAGCTGTTTCGGCAACCGCGTGTTCTTCATCATGAAGCGCTGCATGAGCGGCGTGAGTAGTATCTTCGGTGGCAGCAGGCGCTGTTTCGTGTCCTTCGTGCTGTGCAGCAAAACTGTTACAAGCGAAAAAGGCCATAAAAACGCCTAAAATGATACCTGAGGCTATTTTTTTTGATTTGAAAACGTGGCTTAAATACATCTAAATAAAGTTTTTTACTTTAAATTTTGGTTGCGCAAGTTACACAACAAAACATAAACTTCAAAGCCCATATTCAAGAAATATAAGTAAAAGAAATTGAGCCCGAATACAACCTTGTTTAAAGGATAATTAAAGACGAAAATTAGTATAAATATTAAGCATAAAAGTATCTTAACTATAGTGGCTATCAGGAACAACTGCGTAAAATGTCCCGGTTTTAACCCCTCGCCCACTAAAATAAAAACAAC
This sequence comes from Mucilaginibacter sp. A3364, assembly GCF_059690715.1. Classification (NCBI taxonomy): domain Bacteria; kingdom Pseudomonadati; phylum Bacteroidota; class Sphingobacteriia; order Sphingobacteriales; family Sphingobacteriaceae; genus Mucilaginibacter; species Mucilaginibacter sp. A3364. The sequence goes on along the minus strand of NZ_JCAWED010000001.1, from coordinate 387,803 downwards.
TGTTAAAAAAGTTAGCCCGGTAATAAATGCAAACACCGCCCAAAACTGCGGAATTAACCAACCTGGGTGTTTAGTGTACATTAAACACAAAGGCCCGGCCGCAAGCAAGGCGGTAAACACAACAAATAATAAAGTGGCGCGCAACAGTTTCAATTTCGTACAGATCGGATTACCAGGAACAATGAAATAAACACGCCGATTAATGCCAGCACCGCCGTTACCCACTGGGTATCGTGCCCGGCATTCTCATCAATTTTATAACCCGCATAAGTAAAAACGCCAATGATCACTATCATCTGGAAACCCAGCGTTGTGTATTTGGCATAGCTATTCAAGGGTTTATCGCCCCTTGGGTTAGTATCTTGTTCATTTTGTGTCATCCGCAAATTTATTAATCCTATTGCAGACTATTTAGTAAATTAGCAATGCTTTTATAATGCATTATATATTTTGAGGCATATAGCTACTTTACCTGTAAAAAACACTTTTAAATACCTTTTCATAGCAGCAATACTGTTTGTTGCCGGCTGTTCGCTGGAGAAAAAAACGGGTGTGAACCGCGTTTTGCAAAACATAACCGCCAATTATAACTACCTGTTTAACGCCAATGAACTGCTAACAGCCAAGCAGGCCGACTATGCCCTGGCCTTTATAGATTCGTACGGCGATATATTAAATGTATACCAGGATACGATTGCCGCGACTGAAGGACCCGATGCTGACCTGGAAGCTGCCAAATTGAAAGCCAATACCATCATCGGCGAAAAAGAGCAAAGTAAATTTGTGGCCGATGCATACTTGGTACTAGGCAAAAGCTATTTTTTGGCAGGGAATTATTTTAACGCGGTAGAATACCTGGGCTATGTGGTACACTCCTTCCCCGAGCGTACCGAGGTAAAACAGGAAGCCTGTGTATGGCAGGCACGCGCTTTATTATATTTAGATAATATAGCCGAAGCCAAGGTGGCATTGGATACAGCCTTTAAAAACCTCAACCCCAAAAAAAGTATTACGGCCGATGTTTACGCCACACAACTTCAGTACGACATTAACACCCAGGATTACATCCACGGCGAAGAAATGGCAAAGAAAGCCATTGAGTACAGTAGTACAAAAGCACAGCGTTTAAGGTGGACATTTATACTGGCGCAACTTCAGGAGTTAAACGGGCGTACCAATGATGCCGTGGCAAACTATACCAGTATTGTTAAAAGCAATGCCTCGTTCGAGATGGGGTTTAATGCCAACCTTAACCGCATACGTATTGAAGACATGCGCAACGGTGTAAAAATGGATCGCGTAGCGCGTTTATTAAGTTTGCTGAAGGATGATAACAATGTTGACTTCCACGATCAGATCTATTACCAGGTAGGCAATTTTTACGCCGTGAATAAAAAATTTGACAACGCCTTAAAGTATTATAACCTTTCTGTTCGCGCCAGCCAAAAAAACCAGAACCAAAAAGGATTAGCCTACCTGCGAATTGCAGATATTGATTTTAAAGAAAAGGCAGACTATGTAAATGCTAAGATGTATTATGATAGTACATTGATTAGCCTGTCGCCAAGTTACCCGGGTTACCAAACCATTAAAAAGAAAAGTAACAACCTGCAACTACTGGTTGATAAGTTGCAGGTGATAGCCTTTGAAGATACCTTGCAAATGCTGGCTAAACTGGATGACGCCACCCGCCAGGCCCGCATTGACGAAATGGTAACGCGCGAAACGTTGAAATTAAGCGCGGCATCAACCGTAGTAAATGTAGGTGGCAATAGTTTCGATAACCCGGCTAATCTGCCACAAAACACAACAGCATCAACACAACAGGGTGCAAGTACATTCTATTTTTATAATAACAAGGCCATAAGCCAGGGCTTTAACGATTTTAAGCGCAGATGGGGCAACCGTAAACTGGAAGACAACTGGCGCCGGAATAATAAGCCCAATGTAGATGCGACGGCCGCCAACGCGGCCCAGGCTACCGCCCAGATAGGTGCCAATACCGATCCGGACGCTCCGGCTCCCGGTGCGCAAAAAACCGAGAATGATGTTGCGGCAGGTAGCTATCGCCAAAAACTGGTGCAAAACCTGCCATTAAATGCAAGCCTGCTGGCGCAATCAAACCAACATATTTATAACGCCATTTTAGATATCGCCAACTTTTACCGCGATATACTGGAAGACAAAAAAGAAGCAATTGTTTACTATGAGATGCTGGCGGCGCGCTTCCCTAACGATGTAAATAACCCATCGGCCTATTATAATTTATATAGGCTATATAGTGATATGGATCCGACAAAGTCGACCACGTACAAAAATCTGATCTTAAAAAATTACCCCGAAAGCATTTTTGCCAAGGTACTGATAGATCCCGACTACAGTAAAAAGCTAAACGATAACGACGCTCAATTTAATAGCGCCTACAACCAGGTTTTTGATCTTTATCGACAAAAAAAATATAGCGAAGTAATTACTAATACTGATGTATTGATAGCACAGTATCCAAATCATCGTTTGCTGGCGCAGATGTATTATTTAAAAGCTATCGCATCGGGGCACCTGCAAAAGTATGATCCGTTTAGAGCCAGTTTAGAAGATATATTGAATAAGTATCCTAATGATAAACTGATAACACCATTGGCCGTACAACACATAGCCTTCCTGGAAGCCAACAAAACCGAACTGGCGGCACAGCCTGTAGTGCTAAACAATAGCGATACGACCGAGTTAATATTCAGTTCGCCTATAGTCAACCGCAAAGAAACCCCATACAACCGCGAACGTACTGCACAGGTGGTAACACAGGTACGTACCGAACCTTTAATTACGCAAACACCGGTGACCAAAGCGCCGGTAAATGTATCGACAGGGACATTGCCGGGCGGGATAAAAAATCAAAATATAGCAACTAAGCCACTGGTGCCGGTAACAGTTAAACCCGACAGTATAGCAGCGCCGCCCGTAGTTCAGTCGCCGGTTAAAAAAGATAGCCCAGCAGTTGCAGCAATAGTGCAGGCGCCTGTTAAAAAGGATAGTGTTACCGCACCGCCTGTGATACAGCCCCCCGTGGTTAACCCGCCTGCCAAACCTATATCAACCCTGTTTAACCTACGCGATAGTACTAACTATTATTTTGTAGTAAACGTGGCTACGGGCACAACAGATCTGTCATCATCACGTTTTGGTATTGGGCAATTTAACCGTACGCATTTTCAACGCAACTCGGTGGTACACCGGCTTAAGCCTATTGGTAAAGATGTGCAGTTGATTTTTGTAGGACATTTTAACAGCCTTACCGCGGTTAAAGAGTATGCCCGGGCCATCATCCCGATAATGCCGGATATTATGAAGGTGCCTAAGGATAAATACAGCTTTTTTATCATCACCAAAGAAAACCTGGATAAAGTAACCGACAATAAATTACTGGCAGATTATATTGACTACTATCAGCAAATTTACTGATAACATGCAACCTCAACTTTCGCAACAAGACATAAAGCGCTACAACGGCTATATACTGAAGTTTTTTATAGGTTGCTTTGCGTTATTCATACTATTGATCACCTATACGCTGATCGATCCTTTCGATAAGATGCCTTCGTTGCGCGACCTTGAAAATCCCAAAAGCGACCAGGCATCCGAGGTTTGGTCGGCAGACAAGCAGATACTGGGCAAATATTATTCTAAAAACCGATCCAACGTTACCTATGCTCAAATATCGCCTAATGTTATAAACGCGTTAATAGCTAAAGAGGATAATCATTTCCTGTCACATTCAGGTATCGACTTTTGGCGTACTTTTTCCATCATACCCTATAACCTGGTAGGTAAAAAACAAGGCGGCAGCACCATAACCCAGCAATTGGCTTTAAATCTTTTCAGCGATGAAAAAAGGGCGCGTAACCCGCTTAAGCGCCTGGTTCAAAAACTAAGGGAGCTTATTATAGCTATACGTATTGAAAAACATTACACCAAGCAGGAGATCATTACCATGTACCTCAACACGGTTGATTTTGGATCGAACGCCTTTGGTGTTAACGCGGCAGCGCAAACGTATTTTAACACCACACCGGCACGCTTAAAGCCCCATCAGGCGGCAATGATCATCCAACTGCTTACCGGGCCAAGTATAAACTCGCCTGTAAGGCATAAAGAACGTGCGATAAGCAACAGAAACTTCACACTTGGCCGAATGGTTGAAGAGGGCTTTTTAAGCGCTGAAGAAGCCGCAAAGGCAAAAGCAAAACCGCCGGGTCTCGACTATCATCCGGTCACCGAAGGCCTGGCACCCTATTTCAGGGCCGAATTAAAAAAGGACCTCGTAGCCATATTACAGACTATTAAAAGGCCCGATGGCTCCAATTACGACCTTGCCCGCGAGGGCTTGAAAATTTACACCACCATTGATGCCGGGATGCAGGCCCATGCCGAAGAAGCACAACGCGAGTGGATGCGTAAATTACAACAACAGTTTAATGCCGAGTGGAGGGGTGCTAAATTGTCAACACGTATTAATAACTACAACCTGCGGATTGAACAAGGTATGCAACAATCCGACCGGTACAGGCAGTTAGATGCCGAGGGCAGATCGGAAGATGACATTATAAAAAACTTTAACACGCCCGATACCTTAAACCTGTTTACCTGGAAGGGCAGCGTGGATACGGTGATGAAACCTATAGATTCTGTGCTATACAGCCAGATGCTGTTGCGCAATGCCATGATGAGCATGGACCCCACAAACGGCCATATTAAAGCCTGGGTGGGCGGCATCAATTTTCAACATTACAAAAACGATCAGGTAAAGGTAGGTGCCAGGCAGGTTGGTTCAACAGCCAAGCCGTTTACTTACCTTACCGCTATCGAGCGGGGCTATTCGCCATGCTATCGCCTTAACAATGCGCAAATAACAATTCCGGGCTATGGGCCTAACGGTTGGACACCACGATCAGACGGTACACCTATACCGGGCATGCTTACGCTTCGCGATGCCTTGGCACACTCGCAAAATTGGGTTACGGCCGCACTAATGCAGGAACTAACGCCCGAACCTGTAGTTAAAACAATAAAAAACTTAGGCATAAAAGGACGAGTGGATGCCGTACCAAGTATTTGCCTCGGATCATTTGATGCCACCGTGATGGAAATGACAGCGGCATATTCTGCCTTTGTTAACCACGGTGTGTGGACCGAACCCACCTACCTGCTGCGTATTGAAGATAAAAACGGAAAAATTATTTACAGCCAAGCACCTAAAGTAAAACAGGTTTTAACAGAAGAAGCTGCTTATGTTATAACCGATATGCTGCGAAGCGTGGTTGACATAAAAGGCGGCACAGGCAACCGTGTGCGCTGGATGTTTGGCTTAAATAATCCTATCGGCGGTAAAACAGGCACTACCAACGGAAACGCTGATGGTTGGTTCATCGGCGTAACGCCAAAACTGGTTACCGGCGTTTGGACAGGCTGCGAAAAGCGCGACTTTCATTTCCGGTCGCTTGGTATTGGCGAGGGTGCCAATTCGGCCCTGCCTGTATTTGGCAAGTTTATGCAGAAGGTTTATGCCGATCAAGCATCAGGCATTAAAAAGAATATCGACTTTGAGAAACCTAAAAAGCCCTTAAGCATCACCCTTGATTGTGCTTTATATAACCAGGAACAAAGCAGCAGCACCGAAGTTGAAAAGAAGCTAAGCTTTTAAAACATAAGTATTATGCCCTTGTTTTGTGAAGGCGTTTAAGGATAAATACAGTTTTTTATCATTACCACAAAAAAACTGGATAAATTAGCTGATTGAAAATCTTTGGATTTTATATTGATCACTATCAACAAATATATTGATACATGGACGTTAAACTTTCTGCACAAGATATAAAGCGATACAACGGCTACATCTGGAAATTCTTTATCGGCGGTTTCCTTTTGGTTGTTTTGCTGATAACCATTACCGCGCTGGGCGGCCTGGGCAAGCTTCCATCCTTTCGCGACCTGGAGAACCCCAAAAGCAACCTGGCATCCGAGATCATATCGTCTGACGAGAAAATACTGGGCAAGTTTTATGTAGAGAACCGCTCGAGCGCTAGCTATAAGGATATTTCGCCTAACGCCATCAATGCCTTAATAGCTACCGAGGATAATCATTTTAAAGATCACTCGGGCATCGATTTTTGGCGAACCTTTAGCATTATAGCCTACAACCTGGTAGGCAAAAGGCAAGGAGCAAGTACCATTACACAGCAGTTGGCACTTAATTTATTTTCGAAAGAAGACAGGGCTACTAATATCATTGCGCGTATTGTTCAAAAATTAAAAGAGCAAATTATCGCGGTGCGGATAGAGAAGCACTATACCAAAGAAGAGATCATTACCATGTATTTAAACACGGTTGATTTTGGAAGCAACAGCTTTGGTATCAGTTCGGCCGCTACCACCTATTTCAATACCACACCCGGCAAGCTTACTGCCGACCAGGCTGCCGTTTTGATACAAACGCTGAAAGGCCCAACCATTTATTCGCCGGTTAGGCACCCTAACAATGCTTTATCACGCCGTAATTTTGTGTTGGCACGTATGGCCGATGAGGGTTTTCTTACCGACGGACAGGCAAAAGAATTCCAGGCAAAACCCCTGGGGCTTGACTATCATGCAACCAATCATAACGAAGGACTTGCACCTTACTTCCGGGATGTATTAAATGCCAAGATCAAAAACATCTTCGCCGACCAAAACATAACCAAACCGGACGGCACACCGTATGACTTATACCGTGACGGTTTGAAAATATATGTTACCATAGACTCGCGTGCACAGGAGTTTGCCGAGGAAGCACAACGCAAGTACATGCCCGATCTGCAAAACCAGTTTAACATGCAATGGAAAGGCGTTAGCCGCTGGAAGAATATCAAAAACTTCAAGCTGCTGATAGATCAGGGTATAGCCCGGTCTGACCGTCACCGCGAGCTGGCTTTGCAAGGGATGAATGAAGAAGATATCCGCAAGAACTTTGAAACGCCGGATACCGTGAGCCTGTTTACGTGGAAAGGCACTATTGATACCATCATGAAACCTATCGACTCGATAGTATACACCAAAATGCTGCTGCGCAACTCCATGATGAGTATGGACCCAACCACAGGTTACATTAAAGCCTGGGTAGGCGGTATTAATCACGAACACTTTAAATACGACCAGGTAAAAATAGGTAAGCGCCAGGTGGGTTCAACGGCCAAACCGTTTACTTATGCTGTCGCGATAGATCAAGGTTACTCGCCTTGTATGCAGGTGGATAATGTACCCGTGACTATTGATGACTGGACACCAAAGTCCGACTCATATTCTACAATTGCGGGCGCGATAACTTTAAGAAAAGCGCTGGCTAACTCGCAAAACTATGTAACCGCATTTGTGATGAAAGAGGTTACCCCGGTGCCGGTTATGGAGCTTATTAAAAAAATGGGGGTTACCAGTGCTGTACCACCATACCCATCTATATGCCTGGGTACCTTTGATGCTTCGGTATTTGATATGACGGGCGCTTACTCGGCATTTGCCAATCACGGCGTATGGACAGAGCCTACTTATCTGTTAAAAATTGAAGATAAAAATGGCAACGTGCTATACAACTTCACGCCACAAAAACGCCAGGCCATGAACGAACAAACGGCCTACGTGATGACAGATATGCTGCGTAGCGTTGTTGATGCCGGTACAGGCTATCGCTTGCGCTACAAATACAAACTAAATAACCCTATAGGCGGCAAAACAGGCACCACGCAGGATAACTCGGACGGTTGGTTCATCGGCGTTACCCCTAAACTCGTTACCGGCGTATGGACAGGCTGCGAGGACCGTGACATACACTTCCGCACCACCCGTATTGGTGAGGGCGCCAACTCGGCCTTACCTATGTTTGCATTATATATGCAACAGGTGTATGATACCCAGGCCCTAGGTGTAAGTAAGAGCGACCAGTTTACCCCTCCAAAAAACCCTTTAACTATTGAGTTAAATTGCGATTCGTACAACCAGCAAACGCAGGGTACGGGCGAGGTTGAGAAGAAACTGGATTTCTAGTTATATTGATTTTGTGGAGAGGAATGGAGAAATTCGATTACAGATCGGCATTAAATAACATACCGCATAAACCCGGCGTTTACCAATACTGGAACGAGGATAAGGAACTGATATACATTGGCAAGGCCAAAGACCTGCGCAACCGCGTTACGTCCTACTTTGTGAAGGATAGTAACGTGAATGCTAAAACGCGGGTACTGGTTTCTAAGATCCGCAACATTACGTTTACCATTGTTGATACCGAGGTTGATGCCTGGCTGCTTGAAAACAGCCTCATCAAAAAACATCAGCCCCGCTACAATGTGATGCTGAAGGATGATAAAACCTACCCTTGGATCATCATCAAAAATGAAAACTTCCCCCGCATATTCTGGACGAGACGCATAGTTAAAGACGGCTCAAAATACCTGGGCCCTTATGCCTCGGTGAGTATGATGCATGCTATTTTAGGTTTGATCAAAGAAACCTACCCGCTGCGCACCTGCAACCTGGCGCTTAGCCGGGCCAATATAGATGCCGGGAAATTTAAAGTTTGCCTGGAATACCAGCTGGGCAATTGCAAAGGCCCCTGCCAAAACTACCAAACCGAGGACGACTATGATAACAGCATCGAAGAGATCAAAGATATCCTGAACGGCAAGATAGGCTCGGTACTGCGCCGCATGAAGGGCGATATGGACAATGCCATTGCCAACATGAATTATGAACACGCGCACCGTTTAAAACGCAAGTTCGACCTGCTGGAAAACTACCAGAGTAAGAGCACCGTGGTTAACTCATCTATTACTGATGTGGATGTCTTCAGCATTGCGAGTGAGGAAAAATATGCCTTTGTAAACTACCTGAAGGTAATGAACGGCACCATCATCCAAACGCAAACCATTGAACTGAAAAAGCGCCTGGACGAAAGCGACGAGGAACTATTAACCCTGGCCATCACCGAATTCAGAACACGCTATAACAGCGATTCCAAAGAGGCCATCGTGCCCTTCCCGATCGATCTGGACGACTCGGCTATAAAATTTACTGTGCCTAAGCTTGGCGAAAAACGTAAACTGCTCGACCTGTCACAGAAAAACGTTTCCTTCTTTAAAAAGGAACGCATCGACCAGTACGAAAAACTTAACCCCGAAATACGCACCGAACGCCTGCTTACCCAGATGATGAAGGACCTGCGCATGAACCAGCTGCCGCGCCATATCGAGTGCTTTGATAACTCCAACTTCCAGGGTAAATACCCGGTGTCGGCTATAGTGGTATTTAGGGATGGTAAACCGTTTAAGAAAGATTACCGCCACTTTAACGTGAAAACCGTGGAAGGCCCCAACGATTTTGCCACCATGGAAGAGGCCGTTTTCCGCCGCTACCGCAGGCTTTTGGATGAGGGGACAGAACTACCCCAACTCATCCTCATCGACGGCGGTAAGGGCCAGCTTTCATCGGCGGTGAAGAGTTTAAAAACGCTTGGGATATACAACCAGGTTACCGTCATCGGCATTGCCAAACGGTTGGAAGAACTTTACTACCCCGGCGACCAATACCCCCTGCATCTCGATAAACGATCAGAAACCCTCAAGATCATCCAACAACTGCGTGACGAGGCTCACCGATTCGGCATTACCTTTCACCGTAAAAAGCGGGATAAGGGTACCCTCGCTACGGAGCTGGAACTGATAGAAGGCATCGGCAAAACCACTGCCGAAAAACTCCTCAAATACTTCAAATCCGTAAAAAAAATACGCGAGGCCAATGCCGAAACTTTAACCGAAGTGGTTAACCTTAAACAGGCCCGCGCCATCATCGAATATTTTAACGGCAGCGAAGGCGCAGTGTAGCGCCGTATGCGTAGCACGCTACACCGCTACACCTGGTGTAGCATGGCTACAGCGCTCGTTATCAAGCGTATGTATTTTTTGGTGGCGGTGTTTTGTCAGTAAGTGTCGCTACAGTCCTGAGCTTCTCAACCTCAAAGATTTCCCTGAGACGCAAAATATTGCGTCTCTACAACAAAAAAGCCTCCCGAAATTCGGAAGGCTTTATATTTTATCGGCCAGTGATATTCAACTCATCACTCACCACTCAAAACTCACTACTAATACTGCCACAAGTTAAGCTCCCAGTCCATCAGGGCTTTCTTAACGCGTTCGGCTTCGTACAGGCGGTCAATGCCGTCCATATAGTCTTTTATACGTTCGTCTTTATCGTTTGATTGCTTAACAATAACACTGGCAAACAAGCGCTTCATAAATACGTCGTCGTAGCTAAGGCTGGTGGCGTCGTTATTACGGTTCATGGCCTCTTTGGTGGCAAATACGTTACGTGCTGCCGGGAAGTATACCCAAAACGCAGGCTGGTAATCAAAATCAACGCCGGCAACTTTTTGTTTGATCAGCGGTGCTATACCCACAATGCGTGGCTCAAATACCGAACGTTGTTTGTCAAATATCCAGTCTTCTTTAATACGGAAACGTACAATGCTATCCGGGTTAAACTCACCGGCCTGCATGCTTGATCCAATTTTATCGCCAGTGTTTTTATCAAACTTATCCACCACAATACTATCAGCCATGGTAGCTTTAGCTTTGGCAGGTGTCATTGGTACTTTAAACATGTCGCCTCCCGGGTCTTCTTTAGTAGGTACGGGGCTGTAAGCGGTTAACTCGCCGGCAGCAATGGCATCCATCAAAATATCAATTAAACGTGCTTTAGGTGATGACAGGAACTGATTTCTTTTCTCGCGCACGTCAACGTCACGCCAAATACGCTTTGCAAAGATCGCATCACTTTCGCGGATGTTAGCGTATGGCGTAGGCTTCGCGTTAGCAATATTGTTCTTTTTATAATAACCATCTAAAGGTGCTTCAAACTTTACACCTTGTGCTGCATCAGGCGGCGTTACAGGCGCGGCAGTAGCGTTGGTTGATGTAGACGCGTCGCTAACCTGTGGCGTTGTTTTAGGGGCGGTTACAGGCGGCTTTGCCGTAGTAGTTTTTTTCGGGGTTGGTTTTCTAGTGGTAGTGGTTTTCTTTTTGGTTTGCGCAAACGACGCCACACAAGCAAAACAAAGCACAACTAACAATAATCTCTTTTTCATATATCTTACTATTTTGCTGTCAATACTATCGGATCTAAGCCACGTGGTGAGCCATCCGGACCAACTGCTACAATATCTGTAAATACTACGGTTGAACCCGGCCTAACGGTATTCATCGCCTGGCGCATCTGCGCGTTCAATTCGGCGCTGGTACCGGTTATCCTGATCGGATCCTGCCTTGGGTTCGCAACCAACAGCGCAAAGCGCGTTACTTTAAATTGCGCGTCAAACTCAAAGTTCTCCAGTTTGGCAAAAAGCACTTCCTGTGCTTTAATGTTTCCTGCCGCTGCTTCACCGCCCGATTTACCGGCAAATACGGCCTTAGGATCAGGTATACGTTTTACGCGGAATAAAGTTGAGCCTAATACTGCAGTTTTTCCCGGAGCTATTTCGCCCGACACATTAACTGTAGCGGTACCGGCCGATGTTACGTTAGCCGTGTACTTTCCGTTTGAACCGTTTATTGAACCACCTGTAATAGTTACACGCAATTTTTCTTTAGCAATACCGGGGGCCGATATGGATACCGGGTTAGGCACACCAATGTACAATACGTTCATTTTATCAGGCGATACCACAGCCGATGGCCTTGCAACCATGTAAGTTTGCGGTTGGGTAGTATAAGTTTTAGTTGTACCATCGGTTTGTTTAACCGATACGGTACCTATCCAGGTATGTACACCTTCGCTGCTGGTGCTGCCGGTATATTTACCACGGCCACCTTCAACAGGCAGGCTGCTGCCACTAACGCTGATAGATGGTGATGATTTTGAATCGGATGCAGTTAAAAACACCTCAGCCGTGTAAGGCTGGCCAACCAGCACATAGCTTGATGGCGCTACGGCAACCGCGCTAAACTGGTCAAGGTTAACCACAGCCTGGTCAACTTCGCCTAATATTTTTTTAACTACTTCGTTCTCGGCGTTTTTGTTATCGGCCTGTATTTTGGCCAATGTGGTTAAGGTAGCACCCAAAGGTATACCATCGCCAAAATTAGCTTCCTGCCAGTTCTTTTTAACGTCGCCGTGTCTTGGCGGGTCAACCGTATTCAATGAAAAGTTTACGCCTGCCCTGTCTTTCTCAGGTAACAACGCAATCAATTTTTGACGGGTTTTGTCGATGATGGCACGCAGGTTATCTGCATTCTTGCCCTGTATCATCACACGTGGTGATATATCCAGGTTATCACGCGCGTCTACATCATTAATAGTTTCGTTTATACCGCCGCCTTCTTCAATCAGCTTCGCTTTTAATTGCTCTATATATGTATTAAGCTCGGCAGCTACAGCGCTGGCTTGTTTAGCACGATCGTATACCGGCTTTGCCCTTTCGGGCTGCTCTTTTAGTTTGGTTTTCTCAAACGCGGCATAGGTATTTTCAATACCGGTGGTTACGTTTTTGCTTGAGGTGTTCAAACTATCCGTAATATTTTTGAATGCATCAAGCAAGCTATCCGGCACGTTCATGGCTACAAGCCCTAAAAGTACCAGGTATACTATACCTATCATCCGCTGCCTTGGGGTTTCTTTACCTCCAGCCATATATTATATATCTATATATAAATTATAATATCCTGTTAATTACTACGCGTTACGCGGCTGGTTCATCGCGGTAAGCATGTTACCGTAAATAGCATTTAACGATGACAGGTTTTTAGCCAAACGGCCCACTTCCTCTTTAAACTGTTTCGAATCTTCTAACGACTCGTTGAAGTTGTTCATCGTTAACGATAAATTCTGGTAAAATTTATTCATTGATTTTAAGTGCGCGCTTGAATCCTGCAATTCTAACTCGTATACAGCGTTTAATGCCGATAGATTTTTGGCCAGGTTAGTTACCTGGTCGTGGTATGCTTTTGAATCAACATTTGAGTTACCCAACTCCTGTAAACCTGCTGATGCTTTCTCGAAAGAAGCGCTCAGGCTGTCATAACTTTGAGTTGCTTGTTTTACTTTATTGGTGAAAGCTATAGTAGCTTCGCCCGCATCGGTAACTTTTGATATGGCATTAACTTTATCGCCAAATGTGCGCAGGCCTTCGCCCAGGCTACCAATCAGTTCCGGACCGATCTTGGCATCACTTAACATTTTATCTAAAGCGGCAGTGTTTGAAAAACCGCCTGCAGCAGCAACCTGTCTTGGTTTAGCCTCGCCATCGGCCAGCTCAGGGTAAGCTTTGGTCCAATCCAATTCTTCTTCTTCGCGCTGAAAACCCAATAACAAGAATAACAAGGCTTCAACAGTTAAACCACCTGCAATAAAGTAAGTAGCACCGGGCCAGTGTAATATTTTAAACATCAAACCCACAATAACCACCGAGGCACCCCACGATATAATGTTACTAATTCCGTATGGTTTCTTTTTACGAGACATAAATTTATTAATTATTGTTTTAATTAATTAACGCTATAGTTTAAAATTAGTTTTTATCTCTTAGATCGCGGCCCTGGAAATGGGTTACGGTACGGAAACCGATGTATGATTTTGCGGTATCCTGGTACTCAGAACCTCGAGATGAGTTTTGTAAGAAGTAGCCGATATCTTTCCATGAACCACCGCGTACCACTTTTAACTTCATTACTTCCGGATCGTTCTTTTTGGCTTCGTAGATCATGCTTGGTGCCTGATCATTAACAAAGGTTGAAGATGATGCGTTGAATGCAGATAAGGTCCACTCGGCCACGTTGCCGGCCATATTATACAAACCAAAATCATTTGGGAAATATGATTTTACTTTAACGGTGTAAGCGCCACCATCATCACTATAGTTACCACGGCCCGGTTTAAAGTTGGCCAGTAAGCAACCTTTAGCATTTTTAATGTACGGGCCACCCCATGGGTAATCTGTACCTATCCTGCCACCGCGTGCTGCGTACTCAAACTCTTCTTCGGTTGGTAGCATATAATCCGAGCGGTGTGGTAAATGTCGTTCGTCTTTATAAGCCTGGTTGTAACGGGTGCGCCATTGGGTAAACGCGCGTGCCTGGCGCCAGGTAACACCCACAACCGGGTAGTCACGGAAGGATGGGTGCGAAAAATAACCTTCAACCATCGGCTCGTTGGCCGCGTACGAAAAATCGTTCAACCAAACCAAAGTATCCGGGTAAATTGGCACGGTATCGCGCAAAATGAAATCAGAACGTTTTTTGCTGGCATCATTACGATAGTTTGACGCGCTGCGGTAGTCCATTTGCGTAAAGTTGTATTTAAGCAAACGTACGTCAAGCTCGTTACGGTCAAATAAACGGTCATCACCCTGGTAGTACATGCCTTGCAGCTTGGTACTGTTATCGGCCTGGCCTTTACGGGCGGCATTCCAGATAGGGTAATTTCTTACGTATTTCCAGTTTATGTATTTACGGCCGGTATTGGTATTTGCAGCCGCGCCACCTTTAGGGGTGATGTAGTACTTAGGATCGTTTAGATACTGGGTAATGGCGATCGAGTCGCGCACCCAGTTAACAAATTGACGGTACTGGCTGTTTGAAAGCTCGGTTTGATCCATAAAAAAAGCGGGTATTGATACCTGCCTGGTTTGGGATATTTGAGCAAAAGTAACATCCTGGTCTGTTTGGCCCATCAGGAAGGTACCACTGGGCACGTAAACCATGCCAACCGGCACTTCGGCCCTGAACGAGCGCGATTTTACGCCAAGCACCTCACCCCTGTCGCCGCCACCGCCGCCGCCAAGCAAACCACAACCACTACTTAGTATTCCAACGGTAAGAGCCGCTGCTAAAAAATATATCTGTTTCATTTTAAACAAATCAAGAAACTCGTTATAACGGAATATAACACTTATTGACTCCCCGAATATATAAAATTTGACACTCCAAAACGCAAAAAATGTTTTTTTAATGAAACATTAAAGCACTTTTAACGGTAGAGTTCAAACAATATTACCACCCGGAAAAATAATAAGCGGGCACAAATATCTTACAACTAAACACTTACTCCAGCACTGTATTACACGAATGTATACGTAAACCAGCGTAATTTGGTTGCAATATGGTTAAAAAATTTACTAAAAAAATTATTTATTTACCTGTTTACAATATTGCTCGATAGCCATGGTCATGGATGGGGCAGCCGGTGTTGGCGCGGGTATATCCAATATTAAACCGGCCTCAAGCACCGCTTTATGGGTTGTTGCGCCAAAGGCTGCAATGCGGGTATTGTTTTGTTTAAAATCAGGAAAGTTTTTGTATAACGATTGTATACTTGACGGACTGAAAAATGCGATCACATCGTAAAACACTTCGGCCAGGTCGCTCAGGTCGCTGCATACGGTACGGAAAAGCACGGCAGGCGTAAAATCATAACCGTTCTCCAGCAAAAATTTCTGGGTTTCTTCAGCAGCTACGTCCGAGCATGGGTACAGGAATTTCTCGCTTGAGTGTTTTTTCAATACCTCGGCCAGATCAGAAGCAGTTTGTTTACCGAAGAAAATTTTACGCTTACGATACTGAATATATTTTTGAAGATACAGGGCGATGGTTTCTGAAAGGCAGAAGTACTTCATATCAACCGGCACTTCAAAACGCATTTCTTCGCATATGCGGAAGAAGTGATCGGCGCTGTTACGGCTGGTAAAAATTACCGCGGTAAAATCGGCCAGGTTAATTTTATCCTTGCGGAAATCCTTTGCAGGCACACCTTCTACATGAATAAACGACCTGAAATCAATTTTCAGGTTAAGCTTTTTAGCTAGTTCGGCATAAGGGTTTTTATCGTTCTCAGGTTTCGATAAGGTTACCAGTATGCTTTTTACTTTTTTCTTTCTATCTTCCAAAATTCTTTCGATCTAGTCGTAAAAAAACCTAAAACTTATATATTCAATGCCTTAATCAGTATCAAAATAGGGCAAATTTCGAGGGCACAAAGATAGATAAATAAATAAAATTTAGGAAATCGAAAATTCGAAATAATATTTACGCTGCTGCGCAGGTAAAGCCAGGTGAAAATTATAACTATCAGTATACCAGCTATTGCCAACAAAACAGGTACAAATTGTGCGGCAATTAAGCTAAAACACAGCACTACCGGTAAAAACACAAAGGCTATGTTAAAGTAGGTTAAATACAAAACAGACACGTACTCGTCCACTACTTTTTGGATGCCAAAAACGAAGCCCAAAAACTTAAGCACCAAAAATTTGCCCGCAAAAAGCGCCAGAACCACCACCGAAAGCGTGGTAAAAAGCCTGAAACCGCTTACGCTATAATACACCCCGCGGTAAGCCGCCAACTGGTATAAAAACAAACCAAAGGTTGACCCGAATAAAATAAACAAGCCCACAAAGGCCCAGAAATTTATCTGCCCTTCTTCCTTAGCGGCAACAATCAACACGCGCTTACTGTAAAACGAACGCAGCACATTCTGCACATCGGTATTCATGGTGATGTTGAGCAGGCCGGTGTAAATAAGCAGCACTACTACCACGCCGATGATCCATGGATCGCGCACCTGGCGCACGTGGCCGTCGCGCAAAATACTGCGGGTTTTAAAGGGGATATCTAAAAAGTGCTGGCCGTGGTAAAGTTTTTCGGCAAGCAGCTTTTGGGCCATCTGCAGGTTCATAGCCCCGTCTGGATACTTTACATTGAGGAAGGAAAGCGAATCTTTTACAAACAACTCATGCCTGCGCTGGGCCTGTACCACCGAGTCGAGGATGTTGGGTGGGTACTGCGGGGTGTAGCGGCGCGATGTATCGGTGCTTAGCGTATCGGTTTGGGCATAGCTAGGGCTAAAACCCATAGTAAAACACATAAACAGCAGTACCAGATAACGCATTGGTGCAAAATTAAGAAAATATCGGCGATTACTCACCCGGTCTTCGCTTCGCTGGACCACCTTCTCTTCGCCTTCGGCGGAAAGAGGGTTGGTCGGGCGGATAAATATTTAAAATGACTCAATGACCTAATGACACAATGACCAATGACTAATGACTAATGACTAATGACCATTCAACAATTCCTGGTACACATCAATAAACTTTCCTAAATGCAGCCCATCCACCAGCGCATGATGTACGTGTACTGACATGGGCATTACCCGCCTGCCATGTTTCTCGGTTATTTTACCGAAAGATATAGCCGGCGTACTGCTTTTGAAAGAGAACATCCGCGCATGCGAGATCGAAGTAAAATTAACCCATGGCAACGACGAGATCAGGAAAACATCCTGCCGCGGCTGCGGGATGAGTGTGGTTGTTGCTTTAATGTCGTTGGTGCTTTTGGTGGCTTCGGCCAGGAATTGGTCGAAATCAGCATAATAATCCAGGTACCCAAAACCGAAGGTGCCGTTATCGCGCCCCACCGTTACCGATGCACTGATGTCGTCGTAAATAAAAACCTCGTCGCCTTCAATGCGGTATTTAAATTCCTCCACCTGTTTTGCGGCTTGCAGGGCTTGGTATACGGTGTATAAAAAGAAGGATATTTTACTGGCCTTGGCATGAGCGTAAGCTTCGGTGCAATCAATACTTACGGTTACGCCGTAGATAGGCTCTTCAAAGGCGTTAAAAAATTTGAAATGTTCTTTACGTATCCAGCTATCGATATTTACTTTTTGTTTCATAGATGCCGCAAAAGTACAGTTTTAGGCTGATGTTGACAGCGCAAAACCTATTTAATAACCGCGGTAACGGGCTGTATTTTTTTACGTTCGGTAAGATAAACGATGAGCTTTTCCATGGCATCGGTACCTATAATATCGGCGCCGGCATCCAGTTGTATATCCCAGGCTTTTTGAATATCAGGCACACCCCAAAAGCGCACCAGTTTGCCGGTGTTCACATGCACGCTGTCGATAGTTTTTTTGATGCGTTTTTTGTCGGCATCGGGCATATCGCCCTGGCCCTTCCATTTGCTGTAAAGGGCAAAGTTAAGGCTTACTTGGCCTATGCGGCCCCATTGCGCTTTGGTGGTGGGTTGGGTAATGAGGTCGTTATCAAAGAAAAAGTAATCGGGGTAATTTTTAAAATCCACCGGCGCGGGGCGGTTACCGCTTATCAGTATTTTTAACCTGCCGGGATGAGTTGGTGTCATCAGGTAGCGTTTTAACGGCTCCAGCTCTTTTTGCAGTACGGGTAAGCTAACGCGATAGTCGTCTTTAATATCAATCAGCAGGCAAACCCGGCGGGTGCTATCTTTGATCAAGGCATAATTTACCGGGTCAAGGTACAGTGATTTAAGTGTGCGTAGGGCAAGCGTATCTTTTTTATCATGTGCGATAAGCAGCTGTTTACCAACGCAAAAAATATCGGCCTCAATAGCGTTAAAGCCGCTGTAAAAAGCACGGTAAAAAGGCGTATTGTTATTATAATCGTTATGCGAGTGGGTGAATTTGGCCTGGGCAAAAACCAGGTTATTCAATACAAAAAATAAAGGCAGCAATGCCAGCGATACTTTTAATTTCATGGCGATAAAACTACTACATATAAACAAATTATCATTGTTATATTAGTGTTATGAAACCTATAACCTTATTTTGCCTTTTTTTGCTAAGCCTTTATGGCTGCAGCAACGATCATAAAGGCTGTGAACAAGCTGAAGACATCATCTTCACCAACCGCAACGCCGAAAAAGTTGATCTGACAGTATCAAACGGTGTGGATTCGGTAGCCGTAATAGTTGAAGGGAAGTCATCGGGTAAAGGCATTTTATGTTTCGATCGTCACGGTCAGGACGGGCATTTTACTATCTGCTTAAAAAGCGCTACGCGCGATACCACTATATTTTGGGGTTATTTTACCAATGGTGCGCCATCCGGGTCGGCTTTAACAATTGCTTACGAGAAAAAATTTGTAGCAGTAAAAGAGTCCCCTTTACTTTACTAGGTAATTAACTCCCGGAAACCCAAAATAGCCGTACCTTTGCGTCATGGCGGGTATTTACCTACACATCCCTTTTTGCAAACAGGCTTGTAATTACTGCGATTTTCATTTCAGCACCTCGCTGCAATATAAAGCCGAAATGCTGCAAGCCCTGACAAAGGAAATCGAACTCCAAAAAAACTACCTGCAAGGCGAAACCATAGAAACCATTTACTTCGGCGGTGGTACACCATCGGTTTTAGACGCAAGTGAGATTCAACTTCTTCTAGATACCATCACCGGCCTGCACACCGTAGCCGCTAATGCCGAGATCACCCTGGAAGCCAACCCCGACGATCTTACTAAAAGCAAACTGCAAGCCCTGCGCCAAACTCCGGTTAATCGCTTCAGCATTGGTATACAATCGTTTTTTGATGAGGATCTGGCCTGGATGAACCGCGTGCACCGCGGCGGTGAGGCCGAGGACAGCGTTAAACGCGCGCAGGATAGCGGTTTTGAAAACATCACCGTCGACCTGATATACGGCTACCCCCTGCTTACCGAACAAAAATGGAAACACAACCTCAACAAAGTTTTTGAACTGGATGTGCCCCATGTTTCGGCTTACTCTATGACGGTAGAGCCGCGTACTGCCCTGGCATCGGCCATTAAAAAACACAAACAACCCGGCATGAGCGACCAGCAAAGTGCCGAACAGTTTAACCTGTTGATTGATGCCATGCAAACCCATGGTTTTGAGCAGTACGAGATCTCTAACTTCTGCAAACCGGGGCATTACTCGCGGCATAACTCTAATTATTGGAAAGGGGTGAAATACCTGGGCATAGGCCCATCGGCACACGCTTTTAATGGCGAAACCCGACAGTGGAACATAGCCAATAATGCCAAATACATGCAGGCTATTTATGCGGGAAATGTGCCGGCAGAGACTGAACACCTCACCGAAGAAAACCGCCTCAACGAATACATCATGACCTCCCTCCGCACTAGCTGGGGGCTTGACCTGGATAAGCTGGAAAGCATCGCCGCAGGCACAAAAGGTCTACTACTAAAAACCGCCCGCGAGCATTTCGACAAGGGCCACATCACCCAAAAAGAAAATATAATTTACCTGACCCATACAGGCAAATTATACGCCGACGCCATAGCGGCCGACCTGTTTTTTTAGGCGCATACCGGCTGCGCGTACCTACGCATTTCAACTATATCCGGTTTAAAAAAAGCAACAACGCGAGGCTATTGGAATTACCTGCCCCATAAAAACCGCCGGGCTTAGTTGTGCCGTATTTCCATCAAATAACAAATTACAACGAATTACAAAAACCATGAAAAAACTAATTCTTTCGGCCCTTGCTTTAGTAGCTATCGCAATTGCGCCTAACGCTAACGCTCAAACTAAAATGGTAGGCGGTGCAGCTATGTATCCAACAAAAAACATTGTGGAGAATGCTGTAAACTCAAAAGACCACACCACCCTTGTAGCTGCTGTTAAAGCTGCCGGCCTGGTTGAAACGCTATCGGGTAAAGGTCCGTTTACGGTGTTTGCACCAACCAACGAGGCTTTTGACAAATTGCCAAAAGGCACTGTTGAAACTTTGGTTAAACCGGAAAACAAAGCTATGCTTACCAAAATTTTAACCTACCACGTTGTTGCCGGCAAACTAAGCGAAGCCGACCTGTGGGCAAAAATTAAAAGCGGCAAAACCGAACTAACCACCGTACAAGGCGGCAAACTTTGGATAAAAGCCGACGGTAAAAAAGCTTACCTGGTTGATGAAAAAGGCGGCAAATCATGGATCACCATTGCCGATGTTAATCAAAGCAACGGCGTTATACATGTGGTGAACACGGTTTTAATGCCTAACTAAGATAACCCTGCTCTATCTACACTAAAAACATCTTCTGCCACAAAAAAACTCCTTTGAGAAAGGTGAGCCCGGTTGCTATAGCAGCCGGGCTTTTTTTTACCACTCTCTCCACGCGTCATTGCGAGGTACGAAGCAATCTCTACATAGGACATTCATTGCCCCAATGTTGGTGAAGGCACCCATCTGCTAAAATGCGGATGCTGATTTGCATGTGAAGAGATTGCTTCGTACCTCGCAATGACGCATTTATATTTTTGGTTATTACGAAGGGTAGGCACCTATGAATCGCCACACAATCATTTAACACTCCCTTAACACAACCTGCACTTTCCTTTCGTTACTTAGATGGTTAATTATACTGCCGATTTTACGTACGAAAATGAGTTTTATACTGCGCCCTATTGATGTAGTTGATACAATTAGCCCCGAAGATTTTAAGAAAAATTACCTGGACGCTTGTCGTCCGCTAATTATTAAGGGGCTTACCAAAAGCTGGCCCGCGCGCGATAAATGGACTCCCGAATATTTGAAACAGGTGGTGGGCGACAAGGTAGTACCTTTGTACACCAACGCTAAGGCTGATCCCACAAAACCCATCAACGCGCATGCTTCGCAGATGCCGTTTAACGAGTATATGGACCTGATCAT
Organism: Mucilaginibacter sp. A3364; assembly: GCF_059690715.1. NCBI lineage: Bacteria > Pseudomonadati > Bacteroidota > Sphingobacteriia > Sphingobacteriales > Sphingobacteriaceae > Mucilaginibacter > Mucilaginibacter sp. A3364. The sequence goes on along the minus strand of NZ_JCAWED010000001.1, from coordinate 366,284 downwards.
GTCGCAACCTACCGAACTACGCATTTTCTTTTTCAATATTTTTAAACAGGCGCCCCATTTATTGGATGACCTGATCATCCCCAAAGACCTGATGGGCGGCTTTATTGAAAGTATGCCGGCCATGTTTTTTGGCGGATCGGATTCGGTTACGTTTTTGCATTATGATATCGACCTGCCGCATATATTTCACACTCACTTTCACGGCCCCAAACATGTTATCCTGTTCGAAAATAAATGGAAACGTCGCCTGTATTGCATTCCCAACGCCACCTACGCGCTGGAGGATTACGATGTAGCCAATCCCGATTTCGAGAAATTCCCTGCCCTTAGAGGCGTGGAAGGTATTGAAGTATTTTTAGAGCATGGCGATACCCTATTTATGCCTACCGGTTGGTGGCACTGGATGAAATATACCAGCGGCGGCTATTCGCTTAGCCTGCGTGCCTGGGATGCTTCGCCTGTGCGCAAAGCGGCAAGCCTATATAATTTGGCCGTAAAAGGCGGTGTTGATAGTGTGATAAAAATGGCTTTTAAAGGCAAGTATGCGCAGTATCGCGAAAAGTTGGCCGTGAAATGGGCGAATAAGGCGTTGGCTAAAGGAAGGCCGTTTTGATCACGCCAGGCCTGGAAGAATAATCCTTAACGTCAATTTAACATTGAAACCAGAAAATTACTTATAGCTTTGGCCCACAGAATTGATACCCTTATGAAAAAAAATATACTATGTTTTGGTGAAGTTTTGTGGGATGCCTTTGGCGATGTTAAAAAAGCCGGCGGCGCTACCATGAATGTGGCATTTCACCTGCAACAGCAAGGTAATGACGTAACTTTTGTTAGTCGCCTGGGCACCGACCAGTCGGGCGTTGAACTCCTTGACTTTTTAAAAGAGAACGGTCTTTATAATAACCTGATCCAGCTGGATAACAAATTACCTACCTGCGAGGTTACTGTACAATTAGATGAGCAGCAGCAGGCTACTTACATCATACCGCAGCCGGTATCATGGGACGGCATCAAAGCTTCAAAAACACTAACCGAAGCCGCAAAAAATGCATCAGCCATTGTATTTGGCAGTTTGATCTGTCGCGAAGCGACAACACGCAACACCTTACTTAATTTGTTAAGTGATACTAAAGCGCTAAAGGTATTTGATGTAAATCTGCGCGCGCCGCACTACAACCAAACCACTTTAGAAACCCTGGCAGCACACGCCGATGTGGTAAAAATGAACGAAGAGGAAGCCGACATGCTGGTTAACGGCGAAGGCGACCTGCGCGAAAAGATCAACGTTTTCCGGAATAAATTTCATGCTAAAACCATCATCGTAACCCGCGGTGGCGATGGCGCCATGGTATGGCATGATCATAATTTTTATGAGCACCCGGGCTATAAAGTTGAAGTTGCCGATACTGTTGGCGCCGGCGACTCGTTCCTGGCTACTTTTGTGGCTGGCCTGCTTAATAAACTACCTATCCCCGAAATATTGAACCGTGCCAGCGCTGTGGGTGCTTTTGTCGCCAGTCAGCGTGGTGCTAATCCAAGATATGTTGAGGGTATTGTTAGTTTGATGAAATAACAGCTATACCTAGCAATACTATTTTTTGTACATTTAGGGTAACCTATTATGCCCTAAATGTACAAAACCTTAATCACCACCGGTAAAGCATTTCTTTTGCTTTTATCCCTTTCTTTTTGCGCCCGCACAGCGAGCGCCAATGTTTTAGCCCTTGATCTTACCAAAGTTAAATATGGTGCCGGGCTGGAAAACCGCATTACCTTTTTGAAGCAAAACGTCGCGATTTATGACCACTGGGTGCATGACTGGAAAGCGGCAATACCCAAGGAAGCAACGATCAACAATCTTACCTCGCTGTACACCGACCTGGAGAAGATCACTACCAAAAATGCCGAGACCTATTTATTAATGGGCGACATTGCCCATTACCTATACAATATGGAAACCGAAGCGTACTATCAAAAAGCGGTGGACAATTATAACGCTGCCCAAGTGCTGGCGCCTACTGATATGAGGGTTTATTGGTTTTTAGGGAACCATTATTCGCTTTCGGCAAAAATGGTATGGGGGATAGAACAATATACCATCGCTTTCAAATATCCTCGCGCGGCCGATTATGATGTACTTTTCTGGTCGGACTACTCAATAGCCTGCCTTAACGCCAGCATGGCCAGCAATGCCCGGTATGCTGCCGCTCAGGCTTCTAAGGCGTCGGGCAGCACAAGTTATATTGAAAAGCAAGTACAACGAGTTACAGGAAACATGCTTAAAACCATCCCCTCGGATACAACACTCGCGCCAAAAGATATGTGGTACGTTATGGGTCTAAAAGGTACCGATCGCCTGTTTACCAACCGTGTACTGGGGTTGCAGATAGCCATTGATACCACCTGGAAACTTAATGTTGGCGGACTTAAAAATGGCGGCTTTATCATGATGATACCACCACAATTACAGGCACCAAAAGGTAACAAAATCGGTTTCTCCATAATGGTGATGGCCCGGCCCGCCGCGCCCGGCGAAACGCTGGAGCAGCAGGCACAAAAATTTATTGGCACACAGGAGGATGTTACCAAGATGAGTTTTGACGTGGGATCTTTAAAAAACTGCCGGGCTTATCTCATCAAAAATCCAAAAGTTTATCCGGAATGGGGAGGCTCACGCATGTACGGCTTATTGATAGAGCGCGACATGCCCGAGTACCCGGGAATGGCCATTGAGTTACCCGCCGATCCGCCAAAGCAGGGCGAAGTAGGAAAAGTAACCTACTTTCGTCCGTTACAAAAATACACCCGTTTACAAGGCAAGCTGTTTTATACCATAATGCTTGATAGCTGCGATGATATTTTTAAGCCTTCGGATGAGGCTTTTCGGGAGTTTTTGAGTAAGAAGGTTATTATTGAATAGTGTATTGCCAGCCACCGTTGTGTTAATCCACGTTGTGTTGAGACTATTGTTAGTTTGATGAAATAGGCTATCAACCCCGGCCCCATTGGGGCTACGTGTTTATAGCCAAAAAACAATCAAAACATTCAGGCTCCGTAGGTGCCCCGTTCTGCTGTAGATACGAGGCACCTACGGAGCCTGATTATTCTTAACTGGTTTCTATTAACACGATGCTCCTACGGAGCACATGGCGCTTGTTGAATTTCTCCCTTACGCCACCAACCGCTCCCAATCCGGGTGTTTTTTTAAATACACTTTTATAAACGAGCAATACGGCACCATTTTCATGCCTTTTTCTTCAATATACTTAAAGGCCTTTTCAACCATGGCAGGCGCTACGCCTTTACCTTCCAGTTCAACCGGTACTTCGGTATGTATCAGGTAAATTTTATCGTGCTTTAGCTGGTAGTCAATAAAAGCCCGGTGGCCATCAACAAACATTTCAAAATTGTGAATAGCTTCATTATTGATAAATGGTGCATCAGAATACATATATCCCTCCTTTAGTTTTTATATTTTTTTTGACGATGATGAACGTACGATCAGCTCCACGCCCATTTGCTGCACGGTATATTCCTCTATAGGGCGTTTACTTTCAATAACCTTTATCAACGTTTCGGTAGCTATGCGGCCCATCTCAAAAGCAGGCTGCCGCACAACCGTCAGCGGCGGACTAAACAACTGCGCCACATCCGAATTACTGAAACCTATCACCCCCATATCACCGGGTATCTTAATGCCCAGCTTATTCATTATGGTTAGGCAAGTGGTAGTCAACCTGTCGCTTGCCGGTAGTATAGCATCAGGTCGTTGGGGCAGGTCAAGCAGTTCTTTCACGGCCTGTTCTACCTCAGGGGCTGATACGCCGCCATGGTCGCAGGTTTTTACCAGTGCCTCATCAAATGCAATTTTGTGCTTCTGCAGCGCCGCTGTATACCCCCGCAGCCTTTCGTGGCTTATCAGTAAATTGTTTGAATTGGTTAAAAGCGCTATGCGTTTATAGCCGGCTTTTAGCAGATGCTCGGTAGCATCAAAAGCGCCGGTAAAATTATCGGTAGTTATTTTGTGGGCCTCAAAATCCGCGGCCACGCGGTCGAAGAATACAATGGGGAAACCCTTTTCCTGTAGGTATTTGTAAGGCGCTATATCTGTAGTTTGGGCAGATAGCGATACCAGTAAACCATCCACATGTCGCGACAGCAAATGCTGCACATTCACAACCTCCCGCTCGGCCGACTCGTGCGTTTGCGTGATAATAACATGGTAGCCCTTATCATAAGCGATGGATTCTATCCCGCTTATAGCCTGCGAAAAATAATTATTAGCCACCTCGCAAACCACCACCCCTATCGAGTGGCTTTTTTGCTCCTTTAAACTCAGCGCAATGGGGTTGGGCCTGTAGTTTACTTTTTTGGCGTATTCCTGTACCAGTCGCTTGGTTTCGGCACCAATCTCGTAACTACCATTAAGCGCCCGCGACACCGTTGAGGTTGACAACCCCAGGGCATTGGCAATATCCTTAATGGTGTACGATTGAAACATAGCAGGATTTTTTGCGCCCAACGTGCAGGCAGTGGTTTATGTAAGTGAATGTAGAAATAAAATGTGAAATAGCGTAAGAAATGGCACAAGACTTACGAAGTTTTAAAAACTTCGTAAGTCTGATCGTTGGCAATTGTCATATCTACCTAACAATTCCCCTTCCACCAAACTTTTCCCCAAAATAATCCGTTATTTTATAACTGAAAGGCAACTTATGCGTGGTTTCGGATTTTCTAAGTTTACCCCCAACCAGGTCCCAAAAGGCGGATTTGACGAATTATTAAAACTGTTTCTCGAATTGCTCAACTATACATCGGGCGATGCCGGCGAGGCTTTGGCCTGGCTCAATGAGCTGGACAAGCAATACAACATCACCAATGACGATTATGGCATGGGCGATTTTATCGACGAGCTAAAGCAAAAAGGCTACCTGGACGAGGACAAGCAAAATGGCGAATTTAAAATAACCGCCAAGGCCGAGCAAAGTATCCGCAGCGCGGCATTGGAGGAGATATTTGGCAAGCTCAAAAAATCGGGAAAAGGCAATCACCGTTCGCCGCAAAGCGGGCAGGGCGATGAGCGTAATTCCGAACGCCGCGAATTTGAGTTTGGGGATAGTTTGGACCAGATAGACATGACCCAATCCATCCACAACGCCCAGGTAAACCATGGCATCGGCGATTTTATGATGACCGAGCGCGACCTGGAAGTAGAGGAAATGGACTACAAAACCCTCACCAGCACGGTGCTCATGATCGATATTTCGCACTCCATGATCCTGTATGGCGAGGACCGCATTACCCCCGCCAAAAAGGTAGCCATGGCCCTGGCCGAACTTATCCGCACCAAATACCCTAAGGATACTTTGGATATTGTGGTGTTTGGCAACGATGCATGGCCCATAAGCTTGAAGGACCTGCCTTATTTACAGGTTGGCCCCTTCCACACCAATACTTACGCGGGTTTGGAGTTGGCTACAGATATCCTGCGCCGCCGCAAAACTTCAAACAAACAAATATTTATGATAACCGACGGCAAGCCAACCTGCCTGAAGGAAGGAACAAAATATTATAAAAACAGCATCGGTTTGGACCGCAAAGTGGTTAACAAAACGCTGACCATGGCCGCGCAATGCAAGAAACTCAAAATACCTATCACCACCTTCATGATCGCTAACGACCCTTACCTGCAACAGTTCGTCCGCAAGTTTACCGAGACAAACGGCGGCAAGGCGTTTTACAGCTCATTGGGTAATTTGGGTGAGTATATTTTTGAGGATTATGCGAGGAATAGGCGTAAAAACGTGAGGTGATTTGAAGATAAATTGATTTGAAAATTTGAAAATGCCCTCATCTTCAAATCAGCACATCTTCAAATCCTCAAATTAAATTGACTATGACTAAACTAGATATAAAAACATTAGGCCAGCTTAAAGCTTCAGGCTACAAAAGCGAATCAGTAAAAGACGAGCTTCGTCGCAACCTGATCACGCAGTTACAAAAGAAAGAAGAAGGTGGCTTTGAAGGCATCATCGGTTTTGAGGATACGGTAATACCGGATCTGCAGACGGCAATTTTATCGCGCCATAATATATTGCTGCTGGGTTTACGTGGGCAGGCCAAAACACGTATCGCGCGGTTGCTGGTTAACCTGCTGGATGAATATGTGCCTTACATTGAAGGATCAGAACTGTTTGACGATCCATTGGCGCCTATTTCCTGGTTCGGGCATAATATTATCCAGGAAAAGGGTGACGATACCCCTATAGCCTGGATCCATCGCAGCGAACGCTACACCGAGAAACTGGCTACTCCCGATGTTACTGTTGCCGACCTGATTGGCGATGTCGACCCGATCAAAGCGGCCACCATGAAGCTAACCTATTCAGATGAGCGGGTTATCCACTTCGGCCTGATACCACGCGCACACCGTGGCATATTTGTTATCAACGAGCTGCCCGATCTGCAGGCACGTATCCAGGTTTCGCTGTTCAATATTTTACAGGAACGCGATATCCAGATCCGCGGTTTTAAACTGCGCCTGCCTTTGGATATTCAATTCGTATTCACTGCCAACCCGGAAGATTACACCAATCGTGGCTCCATAGTAACGCCGTTAAAAGATCGTATAGAAAGCCAGATATTAACGCACTACCCGCGTTCGGTAGAAATCTCTCGTAAGATCACTCAACAGGAAGCATCCCTAACGCAGGAGCAACGCGTTAATGTGGAAGCTGACGGACTGGTAAAAGACCTGGTAGAGCAGATCGCTTTCGAAGCGCGTAACTCCGAGTACATCGATAAAAAATCGGGCGTATCGGCACGTTTAACTATTTCGGCCTATGAAAACCTGATCAGTAATGCCGAGCGCCGCATGATCATCAACCACGAAAGCAAAACTTTTGTGCGCATCTCGGATTTCCTGGGCGTTATTCCGGCCATCACCGGTAAAATAGAGCTGGTTTACGAAGGCGAACTGGAAGGCCCGGCAAAAGTGGCCAATATCCTCATCGGCAAAGCCGTAAAAGGCCTGCTATTAAAATATTTCCCGGACCCGGAGAAAACCAAGAAAGCCAAAGCGCCAAACCCATACGCCCAGATCATCAACTGGTTTAGCGATGGCAACACACTAGCCGTTATTGACGACCTGCCGCTGGCCGAATACAAAAAAGCCTTGAACGGTGTTGATGGACTAAAAGACCTGATCAAACAGTTCCACCCGCGCCTGGCCGAAAGCCAGCAGCTGATATTGATGGAGTTTGTACTACACGGCCTGGCCGAATTCTCGCAGCTGAGCAAAGGTTTCCTGGATAATGGCTTCGCGTTTTCGGATATGTTTAACAGTTTGTTTAATTTGCAGCCCGATGATGATGACGATCTGGACGACGATCGTTACTAATAAAACCGGGCTTTAATGTACAAACAACTCTTTACCATTTTTTTGCTGGGCGCGGGGCTTTTCCTGTTGGATGTTTATGTAAAACGCGGCTTTACCGCCGCTTTTAAAAAACGGGCCTTTGTCAATAAAAACTGGTTCAACGCGGTATATTACGCGTTCTCGGTTTTTGTTATTGTAAGCACTATTATTAGCATTTACCTGAAGATCCCGGTAGGTTTCCGCGCCGGATTTTTGCTGATATTTTTTGTGCTCAGCATCATCAAAATTACTTTCTTGCCCTTTATTTTAATTGATGATATCCGCCGACTCATTACCTGGGTCACCCATCGCGGCAGCAAACAAAACCCATTAAAGCCGGCCACTACCGAAACTAAAAAAGACGCCATACCCCGCTCAGAATTTTTGATGAAAGCGGGGCTGATCACCGGTGCTCTACCTTTAGCCGGTATAGGCTTCGGCATTATCTCCGGCGCTTATGATTACCGCGTGCGCAGGCAAACTTTGTATCTGCCTAACCTGCCTAAAGCTTTTGATGGCATAAAGTTGGGGCAGATCTCCGATATCCATTCGGGCAGCTTCTACAATAAAACAGCCGTTAAAGGTGGTGTTGATCTGCTGCTTAAAGAAAAGCCCGACTTCATTTTCTTTACCGGCGATTTGGTGAATGCCCGCACCAACGAGATGCGCGACTACCAAGATCTTTTCAGCAAAGTGCAAGCGCCACTGGGCGTTTATTCTGTTTTTGGGAACCATGATTATGGCGATTACGCTGATTGGTCATCGCCGCAGGCAAAAACAAAAAACCTGGCCGACCTGGTTACCACGCACAAAAACATGGGCTGGCATCTGCTACGCAATGCAAACCTACGCTTTAAAGTTGGTGGCGAAGAAATAGGTATTTTAGGCTGCGAAAACTGGGGCGAATTGACCCGCTTCCCTAAATATGGCAAAATGGAACCTACCCTGCAAGGTACCGATGATTTGCCCGTAAAACTTCTGTTATCTCACGATCCATCGCACTGGCGGGCGGAAATATTGCAAAAATATCCGCAGATAGATGTGATGTTTTCCGGCCATACGCATGGTATGCAATTTGGCGTGCGAACCGATGATTTTCAGTGGAGCCCGGTGCAATATGTGTACAAAGAATGGGGCGGCCATTACCAGGAAGGCCACCAGCAAATATATGTAAACACGGGCTATGGCTTTTTAGGTTTCCCCGGCAGGGTTGGAATATTGCCCGAGATTACGATATTTGAACTGCGATCTGCCCATAACCCCGCGCTTACCAAAACATAAACCGAAGTAAGGGGCCGGTAACCATATACCACACGAATGAAAAAACTCTTTAAGTCGGTTATTGATTTCCTGTTGTTCAGTAATGTTTTTATGGCGGTGTGCGCTGTCGCGCAGGCAATGGTTACGCTGCATTTAATTGGCGCCAAACCGGTAAACCTGGTGCTGGGCCTGTTGTTTACCTCAACTATCGGCATTTACAATTTTTCTATATTGCTTACCAAGCCCAAAGAGCCGCAAAAATCGCCTTGGGTGCGGGTGCGTTGGTTCTTCGCGCACGAACGGCTGATGATCACTATTACTATCATCACTATTTTGGCACTGGTGCCGCTGTTTTTCATGATCTCGATGGGCTCAAGGTTATTGCTGATATTCCTGGCAGTCCTGTCGTTCGCTTATAGTTTACCCTTGTTTACCATAGGCGATCAGAAATTTGGTTTACGCAACATACCCGGCCTAAAACCATTTTTAATTACCCTGGTATGGACGGGCAGCACCGTGTTACTACCCATACTGGAGGCGCAGGACATGCACCTTACCGACATATCCATGCGAGACACGGTTATCCTGCTTGCCAAGCGTTTTTTATTGATAGCAGCGCTAACGGTACCATTTGACATTCGCGACCTGTTTGAGGACCGTAAATCGGGCTTAAAAACCATCCCGGTAATGATAGGCGAAAAGAAAGCTTACCTTTTTTGCCAGTTTTTACTTGGCGGATATATTATACTGCTGTTCCTGTTTAAAAGCCATGGTTTTAATATTGATTTCTGGGCACTATCCATCACCGCATTTTTGGCCGGTTGGCTGATTTTTGAGTCGGATTGGAAAAAGGACGAATACTATTACTTTGTATATCTTGATGGGGTGCTGATATTACAATATGTAATGCTGGTTGCCTTTAACCTAATATTTTAAATGGCCGCCAACTACGATAACTCGGCCTGGTTTTACGACCGGTTATCGCGCGTAGTTTATGGCAAAGCTATCATTGAGGCACAGGTTTACCTGCTGCAACATATCCCCCCAAACAGCAACATCCTTATAGCGGGCGGCGGTACCGGCTGGATACTGGATGAGCTAGCGCGATTACAACCCACAGGACTAAAGATCACATACGCTGAAGTATCTGCCAATATGATCGCGCAAGCAAAAAAGCGAAATTTAGGAAATAACGACGTGGTTTTCGTCAATAAACCTGTAGAAGAAATAACTGCGAATGAACCTTATGATGTTGTCATCACCGCTTTCCTCTTCGATAGCTTTTTGGATACTACCATGAAAAAGGTATTTGCCCACCTGCACCAGCAACTAAAACCCCAGGGCCTTTGGCTATATGCCGATTTTGAACCTACGGATAAATGGTGGCAAGCCGCTATGCTTAAAACCATGCTGTTATTTTTCAGGGTTTTATGCGGGATAGAATCATCGGCGCTGCCGGATGTTAATGCGGAGTTTGCGCGGTATGAGTACGGGGTAAAGAGTGAGAAAAGGTTTTATGGGGATTTTGTGGTGGCACGGGTGATGAAGTTGCTTTTATAAACGAGACTCCTACGGAGTCCTAATTCAATATATCATTTCTATAAACACGGCGCTCCTAATAGAGCGATATGTTAGCTATTATTTTGAATTCTCGCCTTAAAACGGCTCCGTTAGGAGCCACGTGTTTATAGCAACACAGAACAACAAAAAAGGCTCCGTTAGGAGCCTCGTAATATCATCTAAACAGATCACGCATAAGCAAACTTATACCCAATACCACGCACGGTTTGCAGGTACTGCGGATAATCCGGGTTGGTTTCAATCTTTTTACGTAAACGAACGATGTGCATATCCAGCGTACGGGTATTTACATCGGCATTGTAGCCCCATACTTCCATCATCAGTTCTTCGCGGTTTATCACCTTGTTTTTGTTTTTCAGGAAGTATAGCAAAATGCGGTTCTCCAAAATGGTGAGCTCAATTTTGCGGCCATCGCGAATCAACAGGTGGGTATTAGGATGATGCTCCATGTTGGCGAAAGTGTAAGTTTCGCTCTTCTCGTTGTTGAGGGTAAACTTGATCTTGTTTTCGATCAGTGCTACCAACACATCCATGTTAAAAGGCTTGGTCACATAATCGGTAACGCCAAACTGGTAGGCGTTAATTTTGTCAATATCCTGCTCCTTGGCGGTGGTCATAATGATTACCTTATCAAACCCTTTGGCGCGGATGTTGGCACAAACCTCTGATCCTTGTTTGCCGGGCAGCATCCAATCCAGTAGCACAATATCCGGTTGCTCGGCCAGTATCATGGTTTCCGCTTCGTCGCCGTCGGCGGCTTCAAACACTTTATAGCCCTCGCTCTGCAGGCGTTCGGCAACTAAAAACCGCAGGTTTTCGTCGTCTTCAACAAGCGCAATTTTTATCTCTTTGTTCATAATTTAGTTTTCGTAAGGCAGCGTAACAATAAACTCCGATCCCTGGTCAACCTTGCTTTTTACAACAATGTCGCCATTTAAAAAGTTTACCAGTTCCTTGCAAAAAGCAAGCCCCAGGCCTACGCTGCCGTTTTGGTTATATTGATTCTCTAATCTATAAAATTTCCTGAATATATTTTTCAACTCATTTTTTGGGATACCGATGCCCTTGTCCGCAAATGAGAATACGATAGTACGCTTCTCCAGCGTGATATTAATATACAACTCCTTATTTTGCGGGTGCGAATACTTGTACGCGTTCTCTATCAGGTTTTGAAATACGCTGCCTAACAATACCACATCGGTCGAAAAATACTCCACCCCTTCAATATGATACCCCAGCTTAAACTGCGGATACTTGATCTTGAACGTATCGATATACCCCTTCACAAAGGGCCCTATCTTGATCTTGTCCTTCTTGATTTTGATAGATTTATTTTCCAGCTGCGTGAAGGATAGCAGCTTATTCATCAGCTCGTTCAGTTTGTCAGCCTCTTCATCCAGTATTTTGCCATAGTGTTTGCGCTGCCGGTCGGTCAGCTCATTATCGCCCTTAAGGTTTGAGCCGGCAATTTTGATAACGCTTACCGGGGTTTTAAACTCGTGGGTAAAGTTGTTAATGAAATCATACTGCAGCTTAAACAGTTTAAGGTTAACGCTCAGGTTACGGTAGATCAACCAACCCACCAGCACAAATAAGCAGTATACGCCCAGTATAACCACACCAATAGGTGTAAAGCGGTCATTGATCTCGGCGGTCAGGTAATCGCGCGGGGATGAAAAATAGAGCTTATAGTCCGACATCGCGCCCAGCAAAGCTACCTCATCGGTAATAATTTTAGAGTGGTCGATATCCGGCGGATCATACACCACCTGTTTAATAGATATATTCTGGTAAAGCTCAGGGTGCGTGTTTTTTATTTTTAGCGATTGCGGATCAAGGTGAAACGCAAACATGTTTTGCCTGTAAAACGACTTGCCCCTGCCGCTGGCCAGCATCTCGCTGTATACTTTCAGGTCCTCGTTGTTAGGTACATTGAGATAGCTTATTTTTCCCGGGCGGATATTGTAAAAAGTTTTAAAAGGCTCATCAGCCCCCGGCCCCCGCAGCGTATCATAGTTGGCGATAAAATCGCTCAGGTTATCGGCCGTTTGCCTGAAATCACTCTCGTTAATAACCGCCTCGTTTTTGGAGTGCTTAAGCGTATCATTTTTAGGGTAGAACTGAAAAGTGCCCCTTAAATTAATAGCTAGGTTGTTTTTAGGGTTTGTTGCCGCGGCGGTATTACCTACAGTTAGCTGGAAAAAAACAATTTTCCGTACAAAGTTATAATTGCTGAAAACAGAATCGGCATACTTAGCGGCCGAGGCCGAGTCCAACAAACCGGAGTAAGATGTTATTTCGGGAATTTTGTTAGAGAAAAAATCCTTGTAGGATACAACCGTTTGCTCGTAAACGTTATTTTTTTTGGATGCAAAATCATTCTCAACATTTTGCGCCGTAATGCGGTACCCCACAATAATGGCAAACACCAGCGTAACCGTTACTAATATTAAAAAAGCAACAATGAGCGAGTAGTTTTTTAAATAAACATTATTGGGCGATTTCATAACCCCGCGTTAAGGTTTATGCCTCATATTATCATCCAGGAACTTTTCGATAGCAGCATACACCTCGGTACGTTTACGTTCGCCTGCCGACGATCCGCGTTCGCTGTTATCTAACATATAAGTTACCTGTACGTTGCGTTTCTGCAATTCACGAACATAGTGATTTAGTTCGGTAATATTGGCACGCTTATCTTTCATATCCTGGAATATAAAGATAGGCACTTTGGGTTTATCAGGGTGAAACACCGGCGATATGGCACGTAGTTTATCAGCATCCTTCTCCGGGTCGCCAACGGTTTCGTACATACGTTGCAGGGTGGCCTTGGCATAAGGCGGCACGTTTTTTACGTAAGTAAACAGGTTTACCAAACTGTTTTGCGCGATGGCGCAGTTGTACAGGTATGGGTTAAATGACACGCCATGCAATGCCGAAAACCCGCCAAAGCCCCGGCCAAAAATGGCTATCTTTTTTGGGTCGGCAATTTTATTGGTGATCAGCCAGTTTACCCCGTCGGTAATATCCTGCTGTATTTTGCCACCTGCTTCTTTAAAGCCGGCCGCGTAAAAAGCCTTACCATATCCGCCCGAGCCACGGTAATTTACGTGCAACACGGCATATCCCCTGCTGGCCAAAAACTGCGCGTCGGCATTATAGCCCCATGAGTTTCGGGCGCCCAGGGGGCCGCCATGTGGCATTACCACTACCGGCAGGTCTGTTTTATCATAGCCTTGCGGCAGGGTGAGGTATCCGTTTATCAGCAAGCCATCGGTAGCATGGTAGCTTATAGGCTGCATCGGCGACAAATCCTCCGGGTTCAAATCAGAGTTTGAGGTTAGCTTGGTCAATTTATTGGTTGGCCTGTCGTATAAATACACGGCGCCACGGTCACGATCGGTATAGGTGTTTACAATAAAGCGTGCTTCCGCCGTGTCCTTATCACCAATATTAACCTCGCTACCGTTGGTTAACTGGCCCAGGGTTTTGTACAGTTGCTCAACATCCTTATTTAAAAAATGCTTTTGCGGCTTGGCATCATCCCACGAGGCAAAATCAACCCTACGTTTGCTTTTTGAATAGTCAACCCAGGCAATATCCACTTTATCGCTGGCGTATATAACACGCACTTCCTTACCGTTATCGGCATCTACCACCACAAAAGCTGCCTTATCACGGCCAACGTTGGATAGCGCGTAGAAGTAATTTTTCTCCCCTGTAAAACCAATAGGCCTAACCGTGTTACGGTAGTTGTTTTTGATGATGGGCTTAAAAGGTTTGTTTTCGCTTTCGCGGAAAAGCAGGGTTTCGTCAACCCCGTTTGATGCTTTTACCAGCCGTATCTTACCATCAGCGTCCGAGAACCAATCCGTCACATTACCCGGATTGACCAGGTAAGGCTTCAGTTCGCCGGTTTTTACGTTTAAACGGAATACGTCATAGTTTGCCGTATCGCGCTTGTTCATGGCTATGGTATATATATCGGGTTCGTTGCGGGTTCTGTAAAGGGTGCGGATATCTACCTTGGTTTCCGTCATTAACTGGGTAGTTTTTAACGAGGCCACATCCAATGTGTACATAATGCGTACATCATCGGGCAAAAACTCGGTAAATAATATCTGGTTAGCGTAGGTCCAGTTGTAATTGCCTACACCGTGGCCGTCGTCCAGTTTGGTGGCGGCAACTTCTTTACCATCCGCCAGCGATTGGATAAATAGGTTGCGGGTGTTGTGATACTCCTTGCTTTTTTTAATGTAGGAGATATACTTGCCATCGGGCGATATTTTATAAAAGCTCTTCTCCGGCTGTTTGAAAAATTCGCTCACAGGTATTTCATTCGCCCTTTTGTCCTTACAGGAAAAAACAGCGAACGCTATAAAAAGCGAGGTGATCAGTCGTAAACTTTTAAGCATGGGTATTAAATGCAGCGTAATGTTGGTCAAAATATATAATTTACCTAAGGTATTTAAATATGTCACTACAATTTTACCCTATTGTAACGTTATTATTATTCGGCATTTCAATGCATTAACATTAGCAATTTTATAGTTAGTTTTAACAAATATGAAGCGCATTATTTGGTTTATTTTATTGGCTACGTTTGGCATTACGCAGGTACGTGCCCAGGTAAACGAGCAATTGTTGCTGGCCCGCCAGTACATGACCAACGGCGAACCCGCCAAAGCTTTAGAGATATACCAGAAATTATATAAGCAGGATAACGACGCCTACTACAGCCAATACATAAGCGCCCTTACCGAACTTAAAAAGTTTGACGAAGCCGAAGATGTTGCCAAAAAAATGGCCCGTAAATACCCTAAGATCGCGCGTTATACTATTGCTTTGGGCGCGGTTTATTCGCAAAACGGCGGTACCGAAAAAGCGAAAGAATTATATGATAACCTTGTAAAAAACCTGCCCGAAAGCCAACCCGAAATCACCGACCTGGCTATGCAGTTTTACCAGGTATCAAATGCCGATTATGCGATAAAAGTTTTCCAGGCCGGCCGTAAAAAACTAAACAACGACGCGCTGTATACTAACGAACTGATAACCCTTTACCGCTTTAAGCGCGATAAGGTTAACATAACCGAGGAGTATTTAAACTTTTTACCCAATAACCCGGGCTTTATAAGCCAGGCTCAGTATACCCTGTCGACCGTTTATGAAGGCCCGGCCGATTATGACATGCTGCGCATTGCTTTGCTTAAGCGCATACAAAAAGACCCGCAACAGGTTATTTATGTCACGCTGTTAACCTGGCAGTTTTTGCAGCAAAAGGAGTTTGACCAGGCGCTTAACCAATCGCTGGCGCTAAGCCGACGCACCAATAGCGATGGCAGCGATATTTACGATCTGTGCCGCACGCTGATAGGCAACCAGGCTTATGATGCTGCCATACGCGGCTATGAATACATTGTAGCCAAAGGCAAAGAAAACCCGCTTTACATAGCTGCCAAAATTGAACTCATCAACACCAAAAACCTAAAAGTAACAGCCGGCAAATATACACCCGAGGATCTGGTAAGCTTAGAAAAAGATTACCTTGACCTGCTCACCGAATTTGGCCGCAAACCCGGCACTGCCTTCGCCATGCAAAAGCTGGCCAACCTGGAAGCCTTTAAACTGCATAAATTGAACGAGGCACAAAAAGTGCTGGAAGATGCCATAAACATAGCCGGCATGCAACCTGATCTGTTGGCGGCCTGTAAGCTTGACCTCGGCGATGTGTACCTGCTTAACGGCCAACCCTGGGAAGCCACATTATTGTACGGGCAGGTTGAAAAGGAATTCCCCAACACCAACATGGGGCAGGATGCCAAGTACCGCAACGCTAAATTTGCCTACTATACCGGCGATTTTAAATGGGCCAAAGCGCAGCTGGATGTTTTGAAAGCAGCCGTTACGCAGTTGATAGCTAATGATGCGCTGAATCTTTCGTTATTGCTGATGGACAATATGGCTGCCGATAGTACAGGTGGGGCCTTGAAAATGTATTCGCAGGCGGATATGAAGATATTTGCGCAGGAGCCTGAGAAGGCTATGTTGATACTGGATAGCATCAACACCAAATTCCCTAACAATACTTTGGAGGATGATATATCCATGAGCAAGGCACGCATCCGCATACAGCAAAAAAATTACACCGAGGCTATTACCTATTTAAAAAAGATAGCAGACAGCCACCCTACCGAACTTTGGGCCGACGACGCAGTGTTTATGTTGGGCGATATTTATGAAAATCAATTGAATGATAAAGAACTGGCGAAAGGCTTCTACCAAAAAATTATAACCGACTATCCCGGCAGTTTGTGGATAAATGATGCCCGTAAGCGATTCCGCATTTTAAGGGGCGATAAATCTGATGGCGTATTGTAACTTAATTAGTACATTTGCCGTATGATCATATACAACGAAACCATTATTGTTGACGAAGGCGTTCATCAGCAATGGTTAAGCTGGATACAAGCTGAATACATTCCACAAGTAATGCAAACCGGTCACTTTAAAAGCTACAGTATTTTAACTGTGCTCAACTCGCCTAACGAAGGGGTTACCTATTGTATTCAGTACCTTACTGATTCAATTGAAAACTACAATAATTTCAGCCGAGACCATATGCCAAACCTGCACGCCATCCATGCGCAGCGTTTCGAAAACAAGTTTGTGCTATTCAACACTTTAATGAAAACAGTAAATTAAACAATGAACTTTAAGAAAACCAGTATCGAAGGATTACTGATAATTGAACCGAAAATATTTACTGATAACCGCGGTTATTTTTTTGAGAGTTATAGCAAAACCAAGTTCGCCGAAGCTGGTATTGATGTTGATTTTGTACAGGATAATCAATCATTTTCGAGCAGAGGCACCGTACGTGCGCTGCATGGCCAGTCTGATCCTCACGCGCAAACCAAACTGGTTAGGGTAATACAGGGCCGGGTAATGGATGTGGCTGTTGATATCCGCAAAAACTCCCCTACCTATGGTAAATACGAAACCATTGAACTAAGCGCCGAAAACCAATTGCAA
The DNA here is from genome assembly GCF_059690715.1 of Mucilaginibacter sp. A3364. Classification (NCBI taxonomy): domain Bacteria; kingdom Pseudomonadati; phylum Bacteroidota; class Sphingobacteriia; order Sphingobacteriales; family Sphingobacteriaceae; genus Mucilaginibacter; species Mucilaginibacter sp. A3364. Next base: position 348,988 of record NZ_JCAWED010000001.1, on the reverse strand, counting down.
TTTTTAATACCACAAGGTTTTTTACATGGCTTTGTTGCTTTAGAGGATGATACCATTTTTGCTTACAAGGTTGATAACTACTACGCCAAAGATTGCGAGATAGGTGTAATATGGAACGACCCAACCCTGAACATTGATTGGGGTATACCTGCTGATGAAGTGCTGACATCACCAAAAGATGTACTGCTACCGGAATTTAAAGACCTGGTAAGTCCGTTTTAATACAGAAAGATATATAATAACAACAAAGGCTATCCGCATTGGATAGCCTTTCTTTATTTATGCCTAATTGTATTATTTCGTTATCAGGTTATACAACTCATCCAGTTTCGGCGTCAACACAATTTCTATACGGCGGTTTTTGGCACGGGCATCAGCACTGTTAGCCGGGTCTATCGGCTGATATTCGCTTTTACCGGTAGCAGTTATGCGGTGCGGATCGATCTTTTCAACTTCGGTTAAGTAGCGAGATACTGATGTGGCGCGTAGTACGCTCAAATCCCAGTTGTCTTTTATCTGTCCCAGGTTACGTATCGGGTTGTTATCGGTATGGCCTTCAACTGCCATGTTGATATCAGCTTCCTTGTTTAACACGGCTGCCAGCTGTTTTAAGGCCGCTTTACCACGCTCGTCTATCACAATACTTCCCGACGGGAATAACAGCTTATCAGTCAAAGAAACATATACCTTACCATTGCGGATATCCACCGTTAAACCATTTTGCTGGAAACCTAACAGTGCTTTCTGTAATTTCTCTTTCAAAGCGTTAGTTGCTTCATCGCGTTTACGCAAAATTTCCTCCACCTCTTTCAGGCGCTGTTCGCGTTTTTTCAGGTCGGCAGATAGTTGGTTTACTTTGCTTGATGTATTGGCCAGGTTGGTATTGGCTGCGTCATAGTTATTTTTCAAACCGTTATAGCTGGCTTGCATATCGGCCAGATTTTTCTTCATGGCGGCTATCTCGCGGTGCAGGGCGGCGGTATCATAGGCCAGTTTCAGGCCTTGCTCTTCAAGCGCGCTGCTGCGTGCCATTAACGAATCGCGCTCGGCTAATAAACCTTTATACTTTTTGGGCGAAAGGATAACGCATGCGTTTAAGGTCATTCCCAAAAACAGGGCAAAAAATAAATACTTGATCTTCATGGTTACTAAGTTATTAAACTAAGGCGTTTCTTAAAAATACATTAAGCGGATATATTTTACCGCACAGTTCAGCTACTGTTTCGGCAGCATTTTTATCCAGCAACTGTTTGTTGGTTAAATTATGCATTACAATAAAGCTTTTCAGCTTTAGCAGCTCAATATGTTCGTTGTCGGCGGTATAATCGCGCGGCAAGGTTTTCAGCTTATCCTCCTGCTGTGTAAAATCGCCAAATAGTTTTACAAACTCCGGCTGCGTAATTACCTTAACCAACTCGTGGCCATTGTAGTCAATTTCCTGGCGGATGGCTTTCAGGTGATCAGCCTGGGGCATCCAGTAACCACCGGCAATAAATGATTTGCCTGGCTGCACATGGAAGTAATATTCGGCCCCGCCTAATTTAGTACCTGTAGTGGGCAGGCTTATACCAAAATTATTTTTATAAGGCGTTTTATTTTTGCTGAAGCGAATATCGCGATAGATACGCATTACGCATTTTTTGGGGTCGAGGTCAGGCGACAATGCGGGATCGGCCTTGTGTACCAGCTTGATCAGTTCGGCGGTAAATTCAACCACGTTTTCGCGGGCCTGCTCGTAGCGGGCCTTGTTATCCATAAACCAATCGCGGTTATTATTATTGGCCAGGTCGGCTAAAAAATCAAAGGTTTGCTTTTGTATCATCTACGTCTAAATAGGCTTGATAATGTATTTTGGGCGATAACCAATACAACAACAACACGCGCGATGCCCGGAAAATTACAGGAGCTAATATAAAGCATCCGCCAATAATAACCCCGCAATAAAGCCACGGGGATGTAGTATTTTCGGTAATTAAGTAGGTTAATAAGGCCAGCGTAACCGATGCGCCTACGTTAAGCGCGTAGCTTACATACATGGCTGCGTAAAAGTAGCCGGGCTCTATTTCAAAATACAATCCGCAATGCGGGCAGTTTAAATTGATCTTGTTACTGGTTAAGCTGTAGGGCCTACCGCTAAACATATCGCCGCGCCTGCATTTGGGGCATTTACCACGCCGCATAGCGCTTAGTTTGCCGGTTTTAGCCATGCGGGGCTGCTTAGTTTAAATGCAGTTTTTCGCTACGAATTTCCATAGCTATATTTTTGCGGCGATAGTTTTTGTACCATACGTATCCACCAATAGCAACAACCAGGTAAGGCGCGGCCAGCAGGTACATAATGCCGTTGTTTAACCCCTTGGTGGTATGCGAACCGCTTTTGGCGTTGGTTTCTACACTGGCGGTACAGGCGGCACATTGTGCTTTAACGCTTTGCACGCTTAAAACCATTACACCAAAGGCACATAGTACAAGTAATATTCGTAAACCTTTCATAGGTACAAAATTAAGTATTAAAAGTGATAGAATGGCTTTATCATTAAGTAAACCGCCACGCCGCTCACGGTAACAAACAACCATATCGGGAAAGCCCAGCGTACCAATTTGCGGTGCTTCTCCACCTGCATTTGCAGGCCACGGTGAAAGCTCAATAATATTAACGGCAAAACACCTGCAGCAAGTATAATGTGCGGCAAAAGTATCGCATAATAAACAAACCTGATAGATCCAACCGCGTCCTTTTCGCTTTGCGTTACAATACCATTTCCATCAGCATCTCCATACTTAGTGTCGGGCTTTAAATAATGAAGCAGAATATACGATACAAGGAAAACTGCCGACAGGCAAAAAGTAGTAACATTCAAATTTTTGTGAACTTGAATGTTTCCTTTTTTTATGTAATACAACGAGACGATCAATAGTATGCTGCAAATTGCATTGATAGACGCGTTTAAAGCGGGCAGATATTTTGTAAAAGATGGCATTACTGCCGGCGAAGGAATTATTTTGCTTTGTAAAATCACCACTACCAGTACTACTACAATGGTTACAACAGCTACGAAACGGAATATAAATTTATCAGTCATCGGGATAGAATCAAGAGTCAAGAGCCAAGAATCAAGACATCTTATTTGTTATTTATTTCTAATTCGAAACCTGGCTGTAGCCACCAAAAAATCTTGACTCTTGGTTCTTGATCATTGGCTCTCTAGTAGAGCGGTTTTTCTTTCTTACGCAGTTCTTCGGCTATTAATACTTTCAGCTCGTCGTCAAGGCGGGCTATTTCTTTATCAGCTGCCGCGGAATAATAACCGCGTATGCGTTTTTCTTTGTCAATCAATATCAGCTTATCGCTGTAAATAAAATTACCGTTGCCGGCGTTAAACGCGTTTACCAAAAAGCCTTTACGGGCAAGTGGGTAAATGCATGAGGTATCGCCGGTTAAAAACAGCCAGTTAACATTTGGCGCGTTGTATTTTTGAGCGTACTGTTTAAGCGCTTCAACACCATCGCGTTCCGGGTCAACCGTGATGGATACGAAAGTAACCATGCCGTTCTTTTTGTACTCGGATAACAAGGCTTTCAAATTATCGTTGATAGTTTTACTTACACCTTTATCGTGGGTATAAAAAAAGCCTGCTACAAATATGCCCTTGCTCAAGCTCGTATCGGTAACGTGCTGACCGTTCTGATCGGTTAAACTAAACCCGGGCAGATGGTGATAAATGGTATCGGGTATCTGCTTGCCGTGAAACTTGTGGAAGGTTTTTGCCACTTGTTTGGGGCCATAAAATGCCAATGGTTTATACCTGTTTTTTCCGCCTACGGTTAGTAAATAATATAAAAATCCTGGCAGCGCTAGTATGGCTGCCAGGATCATAACCTTTTTTGCGAGGCTTGATTTCTTCATTATAGCTTCAGGCTCAACCAGTGGTGACTTTCGTTAGTCAATACCAGGATCAAACCGATGATGAACAAAACAGGCACTGCTATCGAATAGATCAGGCCTACTTTTTCAAACTTTAAGTGCATAAAGTAAGCTACTATATAAAACGCTTTAGCCAGCGTTAATACAATATAAATAGGGTTGGCAATTTTTATATCCAGGTGACCGCCAGGCACCAGGTAAAGAGCGATAAAGAACTCGATAACGGTAATACCTAACAGGATGAAAAACACTTTCCATATAGCGCCACGGCTCATGCCTTCGCCGTGCTCGTGTCCTTCGTGTGCTTCTGATGTATGTGATGACATAATGATATATCTTTTAATGTAATTAAACTAAATAGAAGAAGGTAAATACGAATACCCAAACCAGATCCACAAAGTGCCAGTAAAGACCTACTTTTTCAACCATCAGGTAGCTTCCGCGTCTCTCGTAAGTACCAAACAATACGTTAATGGTGATGATAATATTGATGATAACACCCGTGAATACGTGGAAACCGTGGAAACCGGTAATGGTAAAGAACAGGTTGGCAAACTGCTGCGCTGTAACTTGCTGTGCAATTGCGCCCGGTTCGCCATTGAAAAACTCTTTTAACGTGTGCGCGTCTTTCGGGATACTTCCCCACCAAAAACCTTCGTGGTGTAAGTGTGTCCACTCTAAAGCCTGGCAACCCAAAAACATGAAACCACCAATAACGGTTAAGATCATCCAGTTAATAACTTCTTTTTTAGAGTTACGGTGACCGGCCTCAACAGCCAATACCATGGTTACCGAGCTCATGATGAGGATAAACGTCATGATACCTACGAATACCAGTGGCGCGCCATGCTCAATGCTGGTTAGCGGTACTGATTGGAAAATTTTATCGGCAGCAGGCCAGGTAGTTGCCCCGAAGCGTAATGCACCGTAAGAGATCAGTAATGACGAAAAGGTAAACGCATCCGAAAGGAGGAAAAACCACATCATCATTTTACCATACTCAACTTTAAACGGTGATTGACCGCCCGACCATGGTGTGTCTTTTAATTCATCAATTTTTGATACTGTAGCACTCATTTGTTTTAGCTTAAAAGTGTTTTTAAGATTGGTTCAAAAGTAAAAAAACATACAGATAAATCCATATAATATCGACAAAATGCCAAAAAATAGAGGATAACTGCATATTGTGTAAAATTTTAACCTGTGGCTTGTTGCTGGCACTTAAATAATAGGTGTAACCCAACAGTAAAACCCCGGCTATAATGTGTAAAAGGTGTGCCCAGGTAAACACATATACAAATGACTGGGCCGCGTTGGCATTAATAAAATAAATGCCGTTTTTAATCATCTGCCCCCAGCCATATACCTGGATTATAAAGAACACTATACCTAACGCTATGGTTAGTAATAAAAAAAGCCTTTGCTTTTCAAACTGTAATTGTTTCGCGGCGCGCGATGAAAGGTACATGGTCGCGCTGCTTAATATGATCACCAGCGTGCTGTATCTGAAAGCACTTGGCAATACCGTATTTAAAGCATGGTCCTTTCCGCCTATATATACAATAAAACCACTGGTTAATGCCGCAAAGAACATGAACGATGTGAATATGAATATCCACATGTTAAACCTTTTGGCGCCCAGGTTTTGTTTATCTTCTGTTTGTTGTATCTGTGCCATCATTTCACCTTCTCTATAAAATCAAATAAAAACATGAGTTGCACAACCGGCAACCAAAAAAAAGAGCCGAACATCAGCTTGCGTGCCTCGGGTATTTGCAGAGTACGCAGCAGCATAATGGCTTGGTATAAAAAGTACAGGCTGCATACTAACGATACGCCGCCTACAAAGTAACCGCCGAAACCATAAATAGTTGGCAGCAAGCTTACCGGTACCAAAATCACGGCAAATATAACGGTAATTACGGCGCTTCCTCTGTCACGTTTTTGTGTAGGTAACAGTCGGAAACCGGCCAGTTTATAATCATCATCCAATACCCAGGCAATGGCCCAGAAATGAACGAACTGCCATACAAATTGTATGGAGAATAATATCAAAGCGATCTCATCAATGCGGCCATGTGGCTGCCCCGCAACGTAACCTATCAAGGCAGGCAATGCGCCCGGTATGGCACCAACAAACACCGCTATAGGCGATTTGCGTTTCAGCGGTGTGTAAGCGAATGCATATAATATGATAGAGAACACCGATAGTAAACCCGTTAATAAGTTTAGCGTACCTAGCAAATAGGTGCCTGCTATACCCATTCCTAATCCTAGCACTAAGCCTTGGCCTGTAGTCATACGGCCGGCGGGCATTGGGCGGTCCATGGTGCGCTTCATCAGTTTGTCTAGGTCAACCTCTATTACTTCGTTAAAGCAGTTAGCGGCAGCGGTTACTAAAAAGCCGCCGGCTACCAGTTTCAGCCAGTTTATCCACATGGTGGCGCTGTAAAGCGATCCCCAGGTATTGCCGCCATTAGCTTTTACGGCGATGATAAACGATATAGATGCCGAGAACACTACCAAAAAAGTAAGGCGGAACTTGATCAGTTTTGAAAAATCGCTAAACTTCATCGTGCCCCTCCCTGTGTACTAACTGATCTGTATAAATTCAACAGCAAATAAAACTGCGCGCCAAACACCAGGCTGGCCAATAATATATGTGTTGCCTGCGCCACCGGCGGCAAAGCAAAATATGATAACGCTATACCGGTAACCATTTGCAAGGCTATCATCAAAAATGTAAAACTCATGATCTGCTGTTGTAACGAGTGGCGGTTAAAGCCACGGCGTACCAGCAGGTATAATAAAATATTCAATATCAAAACAGCTACTGCCACATCGCGGTGCTGCGTAAACACATCGCCTGCATTTTGGATCCATGTTGACCGGTAGCCGCCTTGTAAACGGTTTGATACGGCGTCAATTTTCTCGCGCGTTTCGGCACCAAAGGTTATCTGGGCGGTGGTTAGTACCAGGGCTGCTATGGTTAATATCTGCGTAGCGGCGTTAACACGTAAAGCAGGTCGGCCTGCTACCCTTGCCAAATGGTAGGTAGCGATGCAGATAGCCAGTATGGCTAACGCTAAAAGCAGGTGTACTGTAATGATCCAGGCAACCAGGTTGGTTGATACCACGATAGATCCTAACCAAGCCTGAAAAGCTATCAGCACCAAATTAAAAATGCTTAAAAAAGGTATCAGCCTGTTGCTGTCGCGATAGCTGAATGAGAAAAACGCGGTTAACAATAAAAATATGCCCGATGCTGCGCCTATCAGCCTGTTCACATACTCGGTCCAGGTGCGGGCGGCGTTAAACTCTTCGGGGATAAGTATTGACTTGTCCTCGCGCAGGCGTTTCGCCAGATCGGTATAACCAAAAACATCTAAAGTATGGGCAAAGCGTTCGTTCTTTTTCATGCGGCCTTCTACATACTTCTGTTTGTAGTCAGCGGGCAGGTCGTTAACGCTTACCGGTGGTATATATCTTCCGAAGCATTTTGGCCAATCCGGGCACCCCATCCCCGAGCCGCTGCTGCGCACTACGCCACCTGCCAGTATCAAAACAAACAGCAGGATGATGCTCAAAAGATTGAAGGTTTGAAATTTGCTCTTAGACGTGGTTTTGCTCATCGATATATCTCTAACAAAATAGGGTACCCTTTTATTAATTTGAAGATTTGAAGATTTGAAAATGATTGCATTTTCAAATTACTTCATTTTCAAATCTTCAAATTAAAGGAGTACCCTAAAAATATCAGCTGCTAAAGTAAATTACTTTACTTCTTCGTTAGCTTGGTTTGCGCTCTTCCATTTGGCCAGCTCCTCTAACGCAGCAGGATTATCTTCAAAATCGTGCGGCAAGTTTGAGCTCATGGTTTCAGACAAAGGTGTGATCTGCGATATAAAATCGTGCTCGGCACCAGGCTTGCTGTAATCATATGGCCAACGGTAAACTGATGGAATTTCGCCCGGCCAGTTACCGTGTATACGTTCAACAGGAGTAGTCCACTCCAGTGTATTTGATTCCCAAGGATTTTGAGGCGCTTCTTTACCCCAGAAAATTGAAGTAATGAAGTTATATGCGAAAGCTACTTGAGCTAAGGCCGAAATAATCGCCGCCCAGGTAACAAACATGTTTACTGATAACCAACGTTGCATTGAAGCAAACTCGGTGAACGCGTAGTAACGACGTGGCACACCATCCAAGCCCATAAAGTGCATTGGGAAGAATACCAGGTAAGCACCGATGAAAGTTAACCAGAAGTGCAGGTAACCTAATTTCTCGTCCATTAAACGGCCGAACATTTTAGGGAACCAGTGATAAACACCGGCCAACATACCAAATATAGCCGCCGAGCCCATTACCAGGTGGAAGTGAGCAACAACGAAATAAGTATCGTGTAAGTTGATATCTAAAGCAGCGTTACCCAGGAATATACCGGTTAAACCACCAGAGATGAAGAACGACACCATACCGATAGCAAATAACATAGCAGGCGTAAACCTGATGTTACCGCGCCATACCGTGGCCAGCCAGTTAAATGTTTTTACTGCTGATGGTACCGCGATGATCAATGTAGTGATCATGAACACACCGCCCAGGAACGGGTTCATACCCGTAACAAACATGTGGTGACCCCATACGATAAACGATAATACGGTGATACCGATCAATGAATAAACCATCGCGTGGTAACCGAAGATCGGTTTACGTGAGTTTACCGACATGATCTCGGAAGAGATACCCATCGCCGGCATAATTACGATATATACCTCAGGGTGACCCAGGAACCAGAACAAGTGTTGGAACAGGATTGGGCTACCACCTTCAAAAGGCATTACTTTACCGTTAACTACGATATCAGACAAATAGAAGCTGGTACCGAATGAACGGTCGAATATTAATAATACAACACCTGCAACCAATACCGGGAACGCTAATACACCTAAGATGGCGGTCAGGAAGAAAGCCCAGATAGTTAAAGGCATTTTCCAAAGGTCCATACCTTTAGTACGCATGTTTAATATAGTACTAACGTAGTTGATACCACCCATTAATGATGATGCTACGAATAATACCATACTGATCAGCCATAAAGTCATACCCATACCCGAGCCCGGCATAGTTTCCGGAACGGCAGATAGTGGCGGGTAGATTGTCCAGCCACCGCTGGCAGGGCCTTTTTGTACAAAGAATGATGACAACATGATAACGCTGGCCAAAAAGAAGAACCAGTATGATAACATGTTCATGAATGGCGAAGCCATATCACGCGCACCAACCTGTAATGGAATTAATAAGTTACTAAATGTACCGCTCAAACCTGCAGTTAATACAAAGAATACCATGATGGTACCGTGAATAGTAACTAATGACAGATAGAAATCCGGGTTTAAACGACCTTCCGGCGCGAAACGGCCTAATAATGTTTCCAACAAAGGGAATGCATGATCAGGGTATGCTAATTGTATCCTGAAAAGGATAGATAAAATCATGGCGATGAAAGCCATGGTAATACCTGTGATCAGGAATTGCTTGGCAATCATTTTGTGATCCTGGCTAAATACGTATTTAGTCAGGAAAGTATCGTGATGATGCTCGTGACCCTCTTCGTGATGTCCTACTCCGTGATCGTGAACTGCTACTGTTGACATATGGCGAATTAATTATTTAATGCTAACCTTTTGTTATCTGAATTATTAGTGGTACCGGCTTCGGCTAATTTTAACTCCGTGCGCAATGCAGGGGTTAAATAAGGTTTTTGCTGGCTCACCCATTTGTTGTACTCTCCTTCGGATACTACGCGTACCACTTTTTGCATGTTGAAGTGGTTAGCTCCGCAAATTTTGTTGCAATAAACGGTATACTCAAATGTAGGGTCATCCATTTTTTTGCGCATCTCTTCGGTAGTATACTTAGGTATAAATTTGAAGTAGGTTGGCAAGCCCGGTACCGCGTTAAGCTGTACACGGAAGTGAGGCATATATACAGAGTGTATAACGTCCTGAGCTAATATGTTTAAACGCACTGATTTGTTAACCGGCAGATACATGGTATCAGCAGCCAAATCGTCAAAGCTGTTTTTGTCTTGATAGTTGATACCCAATTTATTTGTACCGGTAACTAAACGGTAGTTTTTATTACCTAATTTACCATCGGCACCCGGGTAGCGCAGATCCCATGCAAACTGGTGACCGGTAATATCTACGTCGATTGACGCTTTTTCACCTTTAGCATCCGTGCTATCGGTTACCTGGCGCCAGGTAAAGAAACCAAATATTACCAACACGGTTAGCACGATAGCCGGAGCAATTGTCCAAACTTTCTCGATAGTGTTGTTATGCGGTAAGAAGTAAGCTCTGCGTTTTTTGTTATATCTGTAGATAAACAGGAATACAAATAATAATATCTGGGTAACCACAAACACGATCATGGTAAGGGTGGTGGTAGTCCAGAACATGCTGTCTATCTTCTCGCCATGTACCGATGCCGAATCAGGCAATATCATAGCACCTTGTACTGCAAACTCCCAGTAAGCGCCTATCATACCTGCTACCAGGAACAGGATACACATTACGCCCATCAGGGTATTCCAGTTGATGCCTTTTTTGCCTTGAATTTGCTGGCTCAGGTCATACACCCTTAAAATTTTACCTATAACTGCTACTGATATGCATACCAGGAAAAACAGCGCTAAGTAATAGCTTACGCTTAACCAGTTAACGCCCGGTTTTTCGGCGCCGGCGGCAGTTGATGCTGCTTCAGCCATTACCACGTTGGTGCCGAAAAGCATCATCGCAGATAACAGTGAAAGCAATTTTTTAGAATCTATTAATCGTTTGAATCCCATTGTATTATTGTATTTGGTATTCTTTAGTTTGGTTGCAAATTTAACAATTATTATATGTGATGATGTAAGCTCTCCTGCAGGAACGGGTGTTTAACCGGGATAAGCGATTTAAATTTGCTTAAAGCGTTAAACGCCAGGAAGGTAAATAAACCTGCAAAGCCTACAAATACACCAGCTTCTAACCAGCCAATCTCAGTATACCAGTGTGAGGTAGGGCCTACAGTACCCGGCATGATCATCATAAAATAATCTAACCAGTGGCCTACGATCAAAATGATACATACAACTTTTAACACGCCGGTTACACGTTTGCTATCGCGCATCATTAACAATAATAGTGGTGCAAGGAAGTTGATCACGATGTTAAACCAAAACCATGGTTTAAACTCGGGCTCCCATCTTTTGTAGTAGTAAACAACCTCTTCAGGTAAGTTAGCGTAGTAGATCAGCAAGAACTGGGCAAACCAAAGGTAGGTCCAGAAAATTGAGAAACCGAACATTAACTGGCCTAAGTTGTGCAGGTGATCCTGGGTGATCCAGCTTAAGTAACCCCACTTGCGCACAGTGATAATGATCAACGTCATTACCGCTAAACCGCTTACCCACATGGCAGCAAAGTTATACCAGCCAAACAAGGTCGAGAACCAATGCGCATCCAGTGACATGATCACGTCGAAAGCGAAGATCGGTGTGGTGAAACCAAAAATAACCAGGAATATACAAGCAGCTTTAAAGCTTCTCTCGTAGTTAAACATGCCACCTATCTCGTCCTCATTCAATGAGTATTTAACCAGGTAGTAACCAAAAATGGCATATACACCCAGGAATATTACTAAACGACCGATAAAGAAAGGCACGTTCAAGAACGATGATTTACCTGCAATGATAGCATCGTAATGCTCGCTCTTAGGATCGCTAAGACCATGTGCTGCCCATACTTTATATAAGTAAGGCGCATGTACTACCTCGCCGTGGTGGTTTGTTGTTTCGTGTTGTAACGCTAAACCTGCTACCGCGATAACTACTAATATAGTAGCAGCAATAGGTATCACTTTAATAAAAGCCTGTGGCACGCGCAGCAATGAAGCCGACCAACCGGCTTGTGCAACATATTGCACTGCGCAGAAGAATAAACCTGCTAAGCAAACACAGGTAAAGTAGTACGCCATCAGCAACAAATTTGCGAAGGTACGTTCACCCTGGTTTGTTAAAAATCCGATGGCAACAACAATAACACCAACAGCTATAGCAGCTAAGCTGTAGGTTTTTGCTTTGCTAGGAATTTCAAATTGTCCGTCAAAACTATTATGAGTCTTCATTAAATTTTAATTCTTATAAAGTTTGTAAATGGTGAACATACTGAACTACTTTCCAACGCTCCTGAGGATCAAGTTGCGATGCGTATGAGCCCATTGCGTTTACACCATAAGTAATGGTGTGGTATATTTTACCATCGTTAAGTTCTTTCATAGTACCACCACGTGATGATGCGCCGGTGTTGTAAGCCGGCGGCGGGCCGAAACCATGTTTGGTAACTTCACCATCGCCTGCACCATTAGCACCATGGCATGGCGAGCAAAACGTGGTGTATAGTTTTTTACCATCTTCAAGGTTAGCCGCGGTTAATGGCAGTGGGTTAACTACTGCGCCAGCTACACCTGCCGCGTCATATCCTGCACGTGAGGCAGGGAAATCAAAACGGGTGAAGCCAATTGGCGTAGTACCTGCAGGTGGCACCTGCGCGGTTTTACCATCTTTAAAGTTCGGATTTGCCTGATCCGGATCATAAGCAATGTGTCTATACATATTGGGGGCATATTCCCAACCGGTGCTTCTTTTATCCTTGCATGAGGTAATAACCATCGATGCAGCGATACCAACAACCGCTAAACCCAATATTCTAAATTTATTCATAGCTAACATATTTTCTGTCGTTATGCTTTATTTCTACAGCTCCCGCTTCTTTTAATAAATTAGTGATATCCTCATGAGGGATGTTTCCTTTAGCATCAATTGCGATAACAAAACGGTCATCAGTTGCACGCAGGTCCATCACACGTGGTGCACGGCCCGGGAACAGGTGCGTTGCGTAAAAGAAAGTAAACGTCATACCAAAAGCGGTAAACAATACGGTCCATTCAAAAGTAACCGGGATAAAATCCGGCACCGCGAAAAACGGTTTACCACCAATGTTCATCGGCCAGTCGCGTACCAAAAAGTAGTACACTAAGCTGAAAATGGTAGTACCACCCAAGCAACCGAACATGAACGCCGCGTAACCTAAACGCGAATCTTTAACGCCTAACTTGGCTTCAATACCGTGTATTGGCATTGGCGTATACACGTCATAGATCGGAACACTATTTTTTTGTAGTTTGTCAATCCCGTGCATCATATCATCGGGATCATCAAAAAGGCCTAATATATATTTTGTGCTGCTCATGTTATTTTACTCTTTGATAATCGTTTAAATCAACACTATCATATTTCTCTAATGACTCTACGTAGAAATCAACATGTGATTGATCTAAGTGGCCTTCGGCAATTAATTTTTTCTTAGCCTGCTCGCTTTGCTCTTTCAGTAACAATTTAACCTCAGCTATCGCGATAGATGGCAATACACGAAGGAACAACAGGAACAAGGTAAAGAATACACCTATTGAACCGATGAATACGCTCACGTCTATCCAGGTTGGGTAAAACATGGCCCAGCTTGATGGGATGTAGTCACGGTGTAATGAAGTAACGATAATTACGAAACGCTCAAACCACATACCGATGTTCACTACGATTGACAGTACCCATGAGAAGGCAATGTTGGTACGTAGTTTTTTGAACCAGAACAGCTGCGGGCTGATTACGTTACAGCTCATCATGCTCCAGTATGCCCACCAGTACGGACCGGTAGCACGGTTAATGAAAGCGTATTGCTCGTACTCAACGCCCGAGTACCATGCGATAAAGAACTCGGTGATATAAGCCACACCTACTATCGAACCGGTCAAGATGATGATCTTGTTCATTGATTCGATGTGGAACATGGTGATATAGTTTTCTAAACCTAAAACCTTACGTGTTACCAGCAACAGGGTTTGCACCATGGCGAAACCAGAGAAGATAGCACCCGCAACGAAGTATGGCGGGAAGATGGTAGTGTGCCATCCCGGCTCTAACGATGTCGCAAAGTCCATTGATACGATGGTGTGTACCGAAAGTACCAGTGGGGTTGATATACCTGCTAATATTAATGATACGGTTTCAAAACGCTGCCAGGTTTTTACTGAACCTGTCCATCCGAATGAAAGGATAGAATAGATACGGCGGCGTAAGCCTTGCGCACGGTCGCGGATGGTAGCGATGTCAGGCAATAAACCGGTGTACCAGAATACTAATGATACCGAGAAGTAAGTCGAGATCGCGAATACGTCCCAGATCAGCGGCGAGTTAAAGTTAACCCATAATGAGCCGTACTGGTTTGGTAATGGTAATGAGTAAACTGCCATCCACGGGCGACCCATGTGTGCTACAATGTATGTAGCGGCGCAGATTACCGCGAAGATGGTCATCGCCTCGGCAGAACGGTTAATAGAGTTACGCCATTTTTGACGGAACAGTAATAATACCGCCGAGATCAGCGTACCGGCGTGACCGATACCTACCCACCACACGAAACCGGTGATATCCCATGCCCAGCCTACAGTTTTATTTAAGCCCCATGAGCCTATACCGAACCAGAAGGTCCAGCTTACCGCGAACACCCAAAGCAAAGCGCCCAATGATGATACAGTAAAGCCAATCCACCAGGCTTTGTTTGGCATATTTTCAACAGGAGCCAACACCTCGTTCGTTATCTGAGCGTAGGTGATGTCCTTTCCCGTAATTAACGGTTCTCTTATTATTGATTCACTATGATGTGACATATATTATAGTGTTGTAATAAATTAAGCTTCAGTTGTTTCGTTTACGTTTCTAACCTTAACCTGGTAACCAATACCCGGTTGTACGTTCAATTCTTCCAATACGTAGTAGGTTCTTTCGCTCGCTAATGCTTTTGACACTGCCGAGTTAGGATCATTACGGTTACCGAAGATTATGGCGTTAGCTGAACAGGTTTGCTCGCAAGCCATTTTGATCTCGCCGTCTTTCAATGGGCGTTTCTCAATTTTAGCTTTCAGTTTACCTGCCTGTATACGTTGGATACACATTGAACATTTCTCCATAACACCACGGAAACGGGTAGTTACGTCAGGGTTCAATACTAATTGTGTATGCTCGTTGTTCAGGTAGTTATCAAAACGTGAGTCGTTCCAGTAGTTAAACCAGTTGAAGCGACGAACTTTGTACGGACAGTTGTTAGCGCAGTAACGGGTACCAACGCAACGGTTGTAAGCCATGTGGTTCAAACCTTCTGATGAGTGAACGGTAGCTAATACCGGACAAACAGTTTCGCAAGGCGCGTGGTCACAGTGCTGGCAAAGCATTGGCTGGTGTACTACGGTTACGTTGCTAAAGTCTTGCAGGTGTGCAATTTCTTTCTCTTTGGTAACCATACCTGTTTCCGGGTCGCCTTTGGCTTCACCGTTTTGCTCAAAGCTATAGTAACGGTCAATACGCAACCAGTGCATATCACGACGACGGCGAACCTCGTCACGACCAACAACAGGTACGTTATTCTCGGCATGACAAGCTACCACGCAGGCGCCGCAACCTGTACAAGCATTTAAGTCGATAGCCATTACCCAGTCATAAACAGGGCGCTCATGCTCGTTCCACAAAGATTCGTACTCTTTGTGTTTTTCTTCTTTACCGCTGCCGGCAGCAGGGTTTTTCTTATACTCTGCAAAAGTAGCTTCGCGAATAACGCTGCGGCCTTCGTATGAGTGGTGAGTTTGTGTTTGTGCCAGCTCAATATTATCACCTGTTGGCGATATTAAAGCTACGCCGGTAGTTTGTACCGTACCGTTGCGTAAGCTCAGGAAAGGGAAAGCGTTTTTACCTGTTCCTTTAGCTACCGGGCCACCTTCTGTACGGCCGTAACCTAATGCTACTGATATGGTTCCTTCAGCCTGGCCGGGTTGCAATAACACGGGTAAAGCAATTGAGTAGTTATTTAAGTCAATGTTAATTACGTCGCCTTGCTCTAAACCCCATTTCTTAAGGTCATTGTAAGATGCGGCAGCATAGTTATCCCAGGTTACTTTTGATACACCGTCAGGCAATTCCTGCAACCAAGGGTTGTTGGCACGTTTACCATCGCGGATGCTTCCGTTCTCGTAAACCTGTATCTCTACTTTCTTAGCACCATCACCTTTTAATGCAGCGCTCTGGCTTAAAATAGTTTGAGCAACACCGTTAAGGTCAAGTGTGAAAGTACGCGGCGCAGCTGCTTTATCAGCTACTTTTACAAAGCCGGTTTGCAATACTTGCTCCCAACCTTTTTGGCCTGTTAAGCCGCCCAGTGGTAAAATATTGGCATCCCAGTTGTTTCTAACAAATGTATAGTATGATGCAGTAGTGCTGTTTGCCCAGTTTAACAAGCTTTCCTCGGCCTGGCGAGTATTGTAAACCGGGTTGATGGTAGGCTGCACTACAGTGTAGTAACCATCTGCCGCGCTGGCATCACCCCATGATTCAAGGTAGTGATGGTTTGGCGCTACTACGTTACAAGCCTTAGTGGTCTCGTCCATGGTATCATTAAATGATATACGCAATGGTACGCGGCTTAAAGCGTTAGCAAATTCTTTGCTGTTATGGAGGTCATAAACCGGGTTAGCATTCAGGAAGATAACTGCTGCTATCTCGCTACGTTTAACCTCGTTTACAAACTCATTGATCTCGGCATCGTTACCTGCATATTGTTTTGACACATTGTCAATATCAATAGTGGTACCGTAGCTGCCTAACAATGAGTTGATGGCGTTAACCAATACCTGTGTAGCAACGTCGTTAGAACCGCAAACTACCAAAGCTTTACCTTTAGCAGCAACTAATTCTTTAGCGGCTAAAATGATCGCATTATCGGCAGCTTTATTATCCAGTTTTTTAGAACCCGGTAAAGTTGTGCCTGCAATAGCATTGTATAAGTTTATCAATGCAGCGCCCTGATCAGAGTTTTTAATAGCAATACGCGTATCGGCATTAGTACCGGTTAAGCTCATACCACTTTCAAACTGTATGTGGCGAGACATTTTTTTCGCTTCCAGCGATTTCGCGTTACGGTTTGATACATACTGGCGGGTAAACTCTTCGCCAGAGATCCAGGTACCCAGGAAATCGGCGCCAAAGCTTACAATAACGTCAGCCTTGTCAAAGTTGTAGCGTGGTAAAGCGGCTTTACCAAAGCTGTTTTGATTAGCCTGGATGATACCGGTGTATGATACGGCATCATACTGTACGTGTTTGGTGTTTGGATAAGCAGCAATAAACTCGGCAATAACGGCTTGAGTAGACGGGCTGTATACGGTTGATGACACGATACGGATCTTGGTGCCCGCATCAATAGCCATAGCCAGTTGCAATTTAACGTGATCGTCAATATCGCTCCACTCCATTTCGCTACCGTCTTTCATCGGTGCTTTAAAGCGGTTTACATCATACAGATCCAAAACTGATGCCTGTGCCTGCGCGCTGGTACCACCTTTGGTAAATATATCATTAGGGTTACCTTCAACTTTAATTGGTCGGCCCTCGCGGGTTTTAACCAAAATTGCCTGGCCCTCGTATGATGATGAGTAGTAGTTAGCTACACCCGGCGTGATCTCTTCGGGTTTTATTAAATAAGGTATTGATTTGTTTACCGGTACTTTTTGGCAAGCAGCCAAAGTAACAGCACCTACACCAAAACCTACCGCTTTCAAAAAGTCGCGACGAGGGGTTTTACCCAACAAGCCATCTCCTGTCAATACATCCTCGATAGGAATAGGCTCCGCGAACTCGTGTTTATTTTTCTCAACAAACTCTGGTGTTCTGTTTAGTTCTTCTAAACCTTTCCAGTATTTTTTATTGCTATCCATTTAAGCTATTATATAAACCGTATGCTAAGTTGTATTCTTCTAAATATTAATAGTGGCATTTACCGCACTCGATACCGCCCATGGCAGCCACGCTCACTTTTTCACCTTTTTTGATCATCTCGTGAACGGCAACCATTTTCTCGTAGTAAGCGTTACCTTTCATGTTAACGTCGGTACGTTTGTGGCACTGTATACACCATTTCATGGTAAGCGGGCCATATTGGTAAACCTCTTTCATGGTTTCAACCGGGCCGTGGCAGGTTTGGCATTTAATACCGCCCACTTTTACGTGTTGCGAGTGGTTAAAGTAAGCCAGGTCAGGCAGGTTGTGTACGCGTATCCATTGTATAGGCTTAGCCTTGGTGCTGTCGTAAGTTTGTTTTTCAGCATCAAAACCCAACGCATCATAAATTTTGTGTATTTCCGGCGACTCGGTTTTAACCGTTTTGTGGCAGTTCATACAAACGTTTAATGATGGTATAGTAGCGTTTTTAGATTTGAACGCGCCGGTGTGGCAGTACTGGCACTCAATTTTCATGATGCCCGCGTGCAACTCGTGCGAGTATTTGATAGGTTGTACCGGTTGGTAACCTGTGTGTACGTTAGTGTTCCAAAGGGTAACCCAGGTCCAGCTAACAGTAGCAACCGTACCGCAAAGCTGTATAAAAAATACCAGTTTTTTGTTTTTAGCTATTTTTTTCAGCGTAGCCAGTTTGTCAACTTTCTCGCCTTCTTCTTCCTCAATAACTATGGTACCTTTTTTAAGC
Source organism: Mucilaginibacter sp. A3364 (assembly GCF_059690715.1). Classification (NCBI taxonomy): domain Bacteria; kingdom Pseudomonadati; phylum Bacteroidota; class Sphingobacteriia; order Sphingobacteriales; family Sphingobacteriaceae; genus Mucilaginibacter; species Mucilaginibacter sp. A3364. The sequence continues at coordinate 330,430 of NZ_JCAWED010000001.1, read as the reverse complement.
AACAAGCGCTCTAAAGTAGCAATAACACGGTTCAACACTAAAATGATGATGAACGCTAAAAGAATAACTGCGAACAAACCGTAAACAACGATGTTGCTCGGGCCTTGATCAGCTGCTGCTGCACCGGCGGCACCGGCAGCAGGAGTAGCTTTGGCTGCTGCTTCTTTTATTTTCGTGTTCTCAGCTTTTACGTAAGCAATAATGTCACCAACGTCACCATCAGATAAACCCGGGAATGGAGGCATGCCCGCCTGGTTATACTCGTTGTAGATCTTTAACGCTTTAGCGTCTTTAGCCGCAATTAACGACGGGTTGTTCTGGATCCAGTGCGTTAACCATTTCACATCGGTTTCCTCTTCCATGATCTGACCAAGGGCCGGACCGGTAGAACGTTTATCGATTTTGTGACAGCCACCGCAAGCGTTGGATTTAAACAAAGCCTCGCCTTTGGCAGGGTCGCCTTGCGCATTAGCAGAAAATCCCCAAACAGACATACATGCAAGCAGTAAAACCGATTTTGAGAATTGTTTAAAAATCAATGAGATGCTTCTCATAAAGTTGTATTGTGCTAAATAGTTATTTTATTAGTGTACGAAAAGGGCAGAAAACAGCGTTGCTGCCTAATTTTTCAGCCACAAAAGTATAATTTATTACACAATGGCTGACAAAGAAATGACACGAATAACTAATTTATAATTATTCTAAATAGTTTGAAATAATTACAAAATCGGCAACCATTCATTATAATATTTGCCATAAACAAAAAGCGCCCTTGCGGGCGCTTTTTAAATTTGTTACTGGCCTAATAGCCATGCAAATATCAGCGGGGCCACTATGGTGGCATCACTTTCCACAATAAATTTAGGTGTATGTATGTCTAATTTACCCCAGGTAATTTTCTCGTTCGGCACCGCGCCCGAGTATGATCCGTACGAGGTTGTCGAGTCGGATATCTGGCAGAAATAGCTCCAGAAAGGGATCTCTTCCATCTCCATATCCTGGTACAACATCGGCACTACACAAATCGGGAAATCGCCGGCAATACCACCACCAATCTGAAAGAAACCTATGCCCTTGCCCGATGAGTTTTTCACATACCAATCGGCCAGCCAGGCCATATACTCAATACCACTTTTCATGGTGGTAGCTTTTATCTCGTTTTTTATAACGTACGACGCGAAGATGTTACCCATAGTCGAGTCTTCCCAACCCGGCACCACAATCGGTAAATTCTTTTCGGCAGCCGCCAGCATCCATGAGTTTTTCGGGTCTATCTCATAATATTGCTCCAGATCGCCGCTTAACAGCATTTTGTACATAAACTCATGCGGAAAATAACGCTCGCCGGCATCATCCGCATCTTTCCATATTTTATGAATATGTTTTTGTAAACGGCGGAAAGCCTCTTCCTCTGGTATACAAGTATCGGTAACACGGTTATAATGATTCTCCAACAAATCCCACTCATCCTGCGGACTAAGATCCCTATAATTAGGCACACGCTTGTAATGCGAGTGCGCCACCAGGTTCATAATATCCTCTTCCAGGTTAGCCCCTGTGCATGATATGATGGCAATTTTATCCTGGCGAATCATCTCGGCCAGCGAAATGCCCAGCTCGGCAGTGCTCATGGCACCGGCCAGCGTAACCATCATTTTTCCGCCTTCCAACAAGTGGGTTTCATAGCCTTTAGCCGCGTCCATCAAAGCTGCAGCATTAAAGTGCAGGTAGTTTTTCTCAATAAACTGGGAAACAGGTCCTTTTGTAGTGCTCATTTTTATACAATTATAATGAAGGGGCAAAAGTAGGGAAATTTTTAAGGAGTGGTAAGTTTTGTGGTGTTAAGTTTTCGATAGGGTTTGTCGCATGGCGATAACTCACCCGGTTTACGCTTCGCTGCACCACCCTCTCTTCGACTTTGGCAGAAAGAGGGTTGGACTGACTGGAGAAAATAAAAGCATCCCGCATTACCCTCTTTCCGCGGAACGCGAAGAGAGGATCGACAAGTGTGCCGATGTCGGGGTGAGTAATCTACGTCAGATAATTACAGCATTGCCTGCGGCCCGGGCCATCCGCTTATACGCATGCGCCGAAGGGGTCTTCGGACAGGCATTAGGCTCAAGGCCGGTATTCGCTCCTATCCCTAATGCGGGTACAACTAAATCCTTCCTTGCCCTACGTTTGCAACTACAGTTCTAATCCTTATTTTTATCCTAGATCCTAAACAATGACACCAACAACCAAACGCGTTCCTGCTATTGTAATATTCCTTAATGTTGTGTACTGCGGTATTATTATATTTTGCACCCTTTTTGTAAGCGCTTTCTTTTTAGGGGGAGAAAAACAAGTGAAACACATTAAACAACATACACTATCCTACAGTGCTATCAGGCTGCTTGTCGACCTGATTTTTGTGTTATGCACGCTAATTATAACGGCTTTGCTTAACTTTATCACTAAAAAAATACTCAAACAAACCTTTTCTGTGTGGCGAATCTTCTTGATAGAGTTTTGCATATGTTGTGCAGCTTCCGTTGTGTTTGTTTTATTGATTTGGTATAGTTTTTAAAATTAAAGAGCTCCTACGTTAATTGGCACGTCCCCACCCAAAAACCATACACCACCGCCGGCAAAACAAAACATCCTCTCCCCCTCATCTTCCCCAAAACACCCAATATCTTTCATTCATCGATACATAATATGCATTCGTCGGTACATTGGCGGGTGCGGTAAGGTTGTTGTGTTTATGCCATCAAACAACACAAATACATTATGAAAAAGTTATTTTTATTAGTCACGGCCCTTTCCCTTACCCTATTTGCTTGTAAAAAGGATAATGCCAACAAAGGCAATACCGCCCACGTAACCGTTAAAATGACCGATGCCCCCGGCGCGTTCAATGCCGTTATTTTAAGCGTTAAAAGTGTAGTAATAGTTACCGATAAAGGCGAACAGACGCTCGACGTTAATGGCGGCCCTATTGATATCCTGCGTTTCCGCGCCGGTCGTGATACCGTACTGGCCGATACCGATATCCCGGCAGGCACCATACAACAAGTGCGCCTGGTATTAAACAGCACCGGCAACCGGGTGGTTGTAGGCGGTGTATCATACGACCTGACCACCCCTAGCGGACAAACATCAGGCGTTAAACTAAAAGTGAACGAAACCTTTACCGCCGGCCTGGCCTATACCATGCATCTTGATTTTGATGCCGCGCAATCTATCGTGTTAACCGGTAATGGTAAATACATTTTAAAACCGGTTATCAGGGCATTTGCCACCGCAGCTTCGGGTGCACTTACAGGCGTAGTTACCCCTGCCGCTTCGGCACCAAAAGTATACGCCATTATGGGTACCGATACCGTGGGCAGCGTGACCGATGCCAATGGCAAATACTACTTCCCGGGCCTTACTGCCGGCAGCTACCATGTAAATTTTATACCGCTTAGCCCTTATGCCGCCAAAATTATTACCAACGTAACGGTAAATAACGGTGCTGTTACCGATATGGGTACCGTAGCAATTACGCAGTAATACTGCTCTATTATATAATATACGCTAGGCAGCGATGGTTTTTAATACAGGCCATCGCTGTTTTTTTTAAAAGCCCCTCCCTCCCCCTAAATTATAATAAGTATAAACTACACTTTGAGACAAGCGATATAACCACACGCCTTATTTTAGCCGCCGAAACCATATACGCTATGCTAAAACCTGTACAACTAACCTTACTGAGCATATTAATTACAGCCACATCGGCCTTTGCACAAACTGCAAGCCTTAAAGGCAGTGTGATTGACGCGCAAAGCCAACAAGCGGTTGAATATGCCAGCGTGGTTTTGTTAAAAGCTACAGACTCCGCCGTTGTTGCCGGTACTTTGGCCAAGGCCAATGGTTCCTTCGCTTTTGCTAAAATACCCGCGGGTAATTATGTGCTTAAAATAGCTTTTATAGGTTATCAAAACAGCTTTAAACCCATAACATTAACTGATGCCCCGGTAGACCTGCGCGCCCTAAACCTCACCCCCGCGCAGCAACAGCTAAATCAGGTTAACATAAGCGGCCAGCGTACCGATGCCATAAGCAATAAAATTGATAAGCAAACCTACCGGGCCGCACAGTTTGAAAGCGCCCGTGGCGGTACGGCTATTGATGTGTTGAAAAATCTGCCATCTGTTTCTGTTAATGCCGAAGGGGGAATAAGCGTGCGTGGCTCTTCGGGCTTTTTGGTGCTCATTAACGGCAAACCTGTTTTAACCGACGCGCAAACTGTATTAAGCCAGCTACCTGCCAACAGCCTGCAAAATATAGAGCTCATTACCTCGCCATCGGCCAAGTACGATCCTGATGGCAAGGGCGGCATCATCAACATCACCACAAAAAAAGGTATCAATGATGGCTTTACCCTAACCGCCAACGCCCAATACGGCCTGCCCAGCACCGGCGATCATGGTAACAAAGAAAAACCAAAACGTTTTGGCGGAGATGTACTGTTAAACTACCGCAGCGGCAAATGGGATATATCTGCCGGAGGTAATTATCTGCGCGCCGATGTTGCCGGCTATCGCGAGGGCGATGTTTATACTAAAAATTTCGCCAATAATACCATCACCCGCTTTCCCTCGAACGGCGAACGTAGTTTTGATAAATATAATTATGCAGGCAGGTTTTCGGTGAACTATACGGCAGATGGGCATAATACATTTTCTGCAGGTTTATTTGCGGGCCAAAGGTTTCAATCGCGCCTGGCGGATATTTTGTATAACAATACCACGGCCAACCTTACTACCGGAGCGCCCATAAAAAGCACTACCTACTTTAACTCAAACCTGCAAAGCAAACAAGGATCGTTCACGCTGGGTAATTTAGATTATACGCACACCTTTAACGATGGTTCTACGCTAACGGCTTCGGCACTGTACGAACATGCTAACCTGTACGGCGATACCAAAAACCGTAACCTTAAATACCCAAACGTTGCCGACACTATTCAATACGTATATAATCCCTACAAAAACCCAATAAACGGCTACCGCTTTAAATTGGACCATGCTGTTAAACTAGGCACAGGCAAACTGGAAAGCGGTTACCAATTTAGGTATGATACACAGGAGGGCCAGTTTGATTACTTTGTTAACCCGGCTACTTCGCAGCCCGATGCGGCCCGTTTTCGCGGCAGCGCCAAAGCAAAAAATCAGATCAATTCGGTTTATTCGCAATACTCAGCCAGTTGGGGAAAGTTAAGCTATGTGGCAGGTTTGCGTTATGAGTATGCCACACGTACGGTAAACTTATCATATGATTCTAAGCCGCATCAGCTTGATCTGTCAAACCTGTTTCCTTCTATTAACCTATTGTACACCATTAAAGAAGGCTGGCAGGCCAAAGCGGGCTATAGTAAACGGGTGCAGCGCACCACCAATTTCGAGCTAAACCCTATCCCCGAGCGCGAACACTCGGAAACCCTGGAACAAGGCGACCCCGACCTACTTCCCGAATTTGTTGACCTGGCCGAACTAGGCCTGATCCGCAACCCTGGTAAAGGTTCGTTTTTTGCAACACTGTATTATCAAAACATAAAAAACCCTATACAACGCGTTAACAGTGTGTATGCTGATACTATTTTAAACCGTGTTTTCACCAATGCCGACAGGGCCCGATCTATAGGGCTGGAAGTAGGCACCAACCTACAGCCAACCAAGTGGTTTACCCTTTACCTTGGCGGCAACGTTTACAATTACAATATAAACGGAAATCTTAAAATTGTGGGCGTAACATCGTATGCCGGCAATTCAAGCTGGGCATATTCGTTTAACACCAATGCCACCTTTAAACTGGGTGACACCTGGAATTTGCAGGCCAATGTAAACTACTTGTCGCGCCGCCCTACAGTACAGGGTGAGGATTCGCGCTTCCTGGTACCGAACACTGCACTAAAGAAAACCTTCATGAACGGCCGCATGGCTGCCACCCTGCAATGGCAAAATATGGACCTGGGCATGAACCAGGCAAACCGCCAGCGCATAACCACCCACGGCGCCGATTTTTACACCACTACCAACTATATTTATGAAACTGATGTGTTTTTACTGAACCTCAGCTTCAACCTCAATAAACTAACCGGCAAATCAAAACTGCCAGGCAGCGAGTTTGGCGATAAGGAGTTTTAAGTAATAACTTGCGCTCGTTTGTAACGAGTGCTTAACATGGGTAGGTGTTTGTAACGCCACCTCCCAATAATTTGGCATGTGTAGCACCCGCTACAAAAATCGCGTCCAACTAAAAAATTAACAGTTAATAATCAACACTGTAGCATGCTACACCAGGTGTAGCAGCGTAGCGTGCTACGCATAGTCCGCTACAAATATAATTTGGCATGTGTAAAATTTACGCTGATATATCAGAGTGCGGCGGCTTTAACTTATCTTAGGCAAACAAACCTCTGCCATGAAAAAGTTGCCGGCTATTGTAATTATTACCTTGTTAAGCATAGCCGCCGCACCCGCGCTGGGGCAAAGTATCCTCCCAAAATTCATCCGCAAAATGTACTTCGGGCGCGATAGCAGTAAGCATAGTAGTTTTGTGTTGCTGCCTGTGCTCGCTTCGGCCCCCGAAACCGGCCTTGAAGTAGGTGGTGCCGGCCTCTATTCATTCTATACCGATACCCTGCACGCCGAAACCCGCGTATCAAACATTTATGCGTACGCGACCATAACTGTAAAGGGGCAAAACCGCTTTAACCTGAGTACCAATCGCTGGTCGCCGCAAAATAAGTATCACTATACCGTTACGCTTAACTTTATAAACTTTCCCGCCAACTTTTACGGCATCGGCAACCAAACTCGAAAAGCCGACGAGGACATCGTAGCCGAAAAACGTTACAAATTTGCCATAGAAGCCGAAAAACTGGTAGCCAAAAACCTGTACCTGGGTATAAGCACCGGCGCCTATAACTATACCTACCGAGATGAGGCAGCAGGCGGCGTATTCAGCACATCGCCCGCTATTGAAAACCCCAATGGCGGCGGCCTGGTGTACCTTGGCCCCAGCCTGATATTCGACGATCGTAACAACAACACCTATACTACCAAGGGCATATTATTCAATGCCCAGTACCAGTTGATGCAGGGCATATTCGGTAACAACAGTTACACCGGCGGCCTGATGAACGTTAGTTATTCGCAGTTCATATCCATCAGCAAAAAGTTAGTATTGGGCTTAGATGCCCAGGCGCAGAGTTTAACAGGCGGCCGTTCGCCATTTTACCTGCTGCCTCAATTAGGCAGCGACGAGATGATGCGCGGCTATTACCGCGGCCGGTACCGCGACCGTAACCTGCTGGCTGCCCAAACAGAACTGCGTTATCGTTTTACCGACCGCTTTGGAATTGTAGGTTTTGCAGGCACCGGCGAGGTATTCGACAGCTCATTCAGCTTCGCTCAACTAAAACCAAACTATGGCGGTGGCCTGCGTTATTTCTTTGATATCGAAAAAGGCCTAAGCATCCGTATTGATTACGGCATGGGTCAAAAACCAAGCAGCGAAAAGCGGGAAAGCGGGCTGTATGTGGGCTTAGGACAGGCTTTTTAAGCGATCAAATTTTGATCATAAAATCTTCCTTAGCCTGTCCGGGTTTGAAGAACACCAACCCTATCCAAAACAGATCTACCGTGGCAGTTACCTGCGGGTGAGCTTTGATCTGCGCCCAGGCTTCCTTCATACCCTCGCTCCAGTAGATATCATCAAAAATGAGGAGGGTGTTTTCGTGTACTTTGGGCAGACACCATTCAAAGTATTTCAGCGTGGCGTCCTTCTGGTGATTACCATCAACAAAAACAAAGTCCAGCTTATCCAGCTTTTCAATTACGCCGGGCAGGGTATTGTCAAAATTACCGGTGATGAGTTCGATATCCTTTAAACCGGCCTTTGCGAAGGTTTCTTTGGCTATGCTGGCTGTTTCGGGGCAACCTTCCAGGGTGTAAACTTTGGCTTGCGGGGCAGCTGTTTGAAGGTAAACTGTGGTGGTGCCCAGGCAGGTACCCAGTTCAATAATGCTGGCGGGCTTAAAATCGGCAGCCAGGCGGTGTAGTAGCTGGGCCAGGCGCGGCGGTTTGAGGGCGTTTTTGGCAATGTCGCCAACGCGTTTGCGGCGATCATTATTAACGTGCGAACCGGCACCCAGATCGGTAATGATGATCATCCGATCGTCAGAAAGCAGTTGCCGGCGGATATTTTCTATTTCTTCGTATACTTTTTTGGCATGAAAATCGTAAATAACTTCATCAACTAAACGGTATACAAATGGCGAATGCAGGCCATGGCGTGTTTTGGCTTTTAAGCGGTATAAAAGGTAGTCCTTAGCGAACCTTAAATTAAACATGTTGTAAAATTATATAAACGTTTAGTATTTTAGCTTAACGGTATGATAAATCTCGCAGAAGTTAACTCATTAATTCGCCTTCTTGACGATCCCGATCAGGAGATATATAACCACGTACACCAAAAATTGTTGTCGTATGGCAGCGAAGCTATCGAACATTTAGAAAACGCCTTTGAACAGGCTTTTGATGCTGTGCAACAGGAGCGTATTGCCAACCTGGTGCACGAGATCCAGTTCGGTATTGTAAAAACCGACCTGCAGCTATGGCATCAAAGCGGGGCCTTCGATCTGTTACAAGGCATACTCATCATCAACCGCTACCAATATCCCGACCTTGACGAGCAAAAGATCATCAACAAAATTGAAACCATAAAGCGCGACATATGGATACAAATGATGAACGATGCCAGCCCGGTGGAGCAGGTAAAACTCATCAATCACGTATTTTACAACATCCATGGTTTTAGCGGCAACACCACTAATCACCAGGATCCACAAAACAGTTACCTTAACCAGGTGCTTGAAACCAAGAAGGGCAACCAGATACTGCTGGCCATCATCTACTCGGTAATAGCGCAAAAGCTGGATATACCGGTGCATGGCGTAAATCTTCCGCAGCACTTTATATTGGCGTATGTTGACGAAAGCCAGCAGAGCGAGTTTGAAAACGGCATCTTGTTTTATATTAATGCCTTTAATAAGGGCTTTATCTTCGGCAGAAGAGATGTAGATATGTTTTTGAAACAGCTTAACCTGAGTTACGATAAGCAGTTTTACGAACCCTGCTCAAATACCGAGATCATCAAACGTGTACTCCGCAATCTCATCAGCTCGTACGAGCATTTAGGATCGGCAGAAAAGGTAGCCGAATTGCAGGAACTGCTGGGCCTGTTAAATTAAGGTTAATACATTCATCCCAATTATCAGGGCTTACATCCCAGTTATTTAGCAGATATCAATTTGCGAGCTACCTTGCGGCATATTAATTTTACAATAGATGAAAGATCTGTTAAAAAAGCCGCTTACTGTTGAGAAGGTAGAGTTTTGGGCCGCAACCTTTATATATGCCTGCCTAACTTATGTGCTGGTTTACAACTTGTTTTTGCTAACAAATACGGGGCATAACACCACACCTAATATTAACGAGTATTACCGACGAGACGTACCGTACTCTTTCCTTAAAAATTATTTCATACCGCAGTTTTTTAAATACACGGCATTTTACGGTGCATTCCTGCTATTTAACTTTCTTATTGTTCCATCTGTAGCAACGGGCCGCCGTATTGTTTTAAGCATTGTGCTGGCGCTTTTGTTATTTGTTACGCTAAGCACCGTACTAGGCACTATTGGCACCTGGATGCAGAGTTATTTATTTAAAGGCTCAAGCGAAGAATATGTTTACAGGCGCGTTTTTAAGGGGCAATTTACCGTTGCATTATGGGCTACCGCTTTGGTGATATTTTACACCGTTGCCAAATACTCGTTGTTATACCTTTACCAAACCTTTTACAAAACAACCGACCTTACCCGACTGCAGCGCGAGTGCCTGGCGGCTTTAGGCGTATGGTTTTTAAGCATCATATTCCTGGGGATGACCAATTGGCAAAAGCCAATTATTATGTTCTGGGGCGAGGTAACATTATTCAGTATAGCCCTATATTGGTTTTCTTCATGGCAAACTATTCCGAAATTAGTGGCAGGCAAAGGAGCATTTAAAACCTTCGTACTGAAGGTCGCGGCAATTTTGTGCTTATCATTTTTCCCGGTAGCGGTGCTTTGTTATATGTTGCTGCCACGAATTGAGGCCGCTTTAGTTATGAATTTACTGAATGCCGGGGCAGCTTTATTTATTGTGGCGCCTCTATCCTGGCATTTATACAATATCCGCGTAGAAAAAACGGCCGAACTAACCGGCCTGAAAACTGCTCTTAATCAAACATCGGCCAATGTTGATCTGCTTCGCTCGCAAATAAACCCGCACTTTTTATTTAATGCGCTTAATACACTTTACGGCACGGCCTTGCAGGAAAAAGCCGACCGCACCGGTGAAGGCATACAAATGCTGGGCGATATGATGCGCTTTATGCTTCAGGAAAACGTGCAGGAACAGATATCGCTAACGCGCGAGCTTGACTACCTGAATAATTACATCGCCCTGCAAAAACTGCGAACACAAACATCACCCGATATATTGATACAAATTGAGATAGAGCAGCAACCCAACAGCTTGCAGATAGCGCCTATGCTACTGATACCTTTTGTAGAAAATGCTTTTAAACATGGTATTAGTCTGCGTAATCCATCGCACATTAAAATTGCCTTGAACACCAGCGGAAACCAATTGTTTTTTGATGTTTACAACAGCACTCACGCCAAGCCTGATAACGACCCCGAACAAAACAAAAGCGGCATAGGGCTGGAGAATGTGCGACAACGCCTGCAACTGGTTTACCCCAACCGGCATGACCTGGTTATCCGCGAAAGCGCGAAGGAGTTTTTCATCCATTTAACCTTAACCCTAAACTAATTAAGCAATGAAAAAACTTTTACTGCTGCTCATCCTAACAGCACGTAGTGCCTGTGCATTTGCTCAATTTAAACTAAGCGGCAAGATCAGTAATTACAACAGTGCTGATGAGTTGAAGATAAACATCCCCGTGGTATATGGCTATAACCGCGAAAATGATATCATCATACCGGTGGACGAAGACGGCAGATTTGTGGTTACTTTACCCGTTAAAAAACTAAAGTTTGCAAGCCTCATCTTTAAACGTGAGTTTCATTGGCTGTTATTAAATCCGGGTAAAAACCTGGCTGTAACGCTGGACGAGCAGGGCAAACAGCTGGAAAACACCAGCGGCACCGCGTTACCCGAAAATAAGGTACTTACCGCGGCCGACCTGGAAGAGTACCCCTCATTTTTCAGGATGGAAGTGTTACAGCCGATGTTGGCTTTAGTAAATTGAACCGGGAGACGATTATCCCCTACCTTGCAAAACGTGATGCCAAGATCAAAGCGGTTAACCAATCAACAATTACCCCGGATCAAAAGAAAGTAATGGTTTTCGAGCTTAAATACATGGCTTATAATTACCTGTTTGAACTAGGCCTTGATATTCTCAAAAACAAAACAACTATTGATAGCTTAAAAGATTTTTTATTTAACACTACCAACGTGAAACCCGAGGTACGCCTTGCCGGGCCACAGTATTACACATTTACCCGTCGTTATTTAGGCTACGTGGAAGCCAAAGTTATCGCGACAGCAAAAAAAGATGGCATTAAACCTAACCAGCCCATACCATTCTATGGCATTAGTTTAGACAGCGCAACCGTACTGGTTGAAAAATATGGTACCGCCTACCTAAGATGGCTTGATGCACAAAAAGCTTTACCTGCTGATGTGACCGAACAACTTACCTACCACGATATTATAGCGCTTTGTAACGATAAAAACCTGGTGACTGCACAGTTAATGGCCAATTTATTTGCGGCCAAATTTAAAACCAGCACTTACAATGCTGATATTAAACAACAGGTAGCTCATTTAAAAAATCTGATAGCTACCAATAAATTTAATCCTAATATTATTGTACTTGATAACTATGCCACTGTAAAATCCGTTTATGATGTGGTTAAAAACTACCCGGGCAAAGTTGTTTACCTGGATATGTGGGGAACCCGGTGCGGCCCGTGTAAAGAGGAGCTAAAATTTATGCCGCAGCTAAAAAACGCCTTCAAAGGCAAAGATGTGGTATTTGTTTATTTAGATGTTGACAACGATGATAAGGATATGGAGTGGAAAACCTTTATTAACCTGAGCGGCATGACGGGTGTACATTTACGCAAAACACGTGCAACCGTTGCTCCGTTTTGGAAAGAGTTACTGGCAGATAATCCTGACAAAGAAGAATCATATCCGCAGTATTTTATATTTGACAAAACGGGCAAATTGACTGTTAGCAAAGCCTTAAGGCCTAGCAGCCGTGAAGCGCTTTACGCACAAATTAAATCAGTACTGGATAAAAATTGATCAGGAGAGGCATCCATTCGCGAAAGCAAAAAAGAATTCGTTGTACATATAAATTACAATTAACTTAGCAAACCAATTTACACTAAGCTATTTAAAAAATTTATCTCCATTACATGAAGAAGAATATCGTTATTCTGTTTGCTTTTTTAGTTTGCACCGCCACCGCGTTTGCACAGCAGTTTAAAATACGCGGAAAGATAACCAACTATAACCCACAGGAAAAGTTACAGATAAACATTCCGCTTGTTTACGGCTTTTGGGAAGAAAACTCCCGTACAATAACTGTAAGAAAAGACGGCAGCTTTGCCATTGTTTTGCTGGTTAACAAGCAGCACTTTTCTAACCTTACCTTTCAGCGCCTGTTTCATCCCATACTGATAACTCCCGGCAAAGAATTAGTTGTAAGCCTGGATGGTAAAACCAATAAATTAACGATGGTGGGCGGTTCGGCTGTGGAAGAGAACAAAGTGGTACAGGCTGTTGATATTGAAGAGTTTCCGTACTTTTTAAAGGAGATAGAAACCTATCATAAGTTTAGCTATAATGACCTTAACAGCAAAGTTGTTGTGCCTTACCTGGCTGCACGCGACAAAAAAATTGCGTTTATAAATAAAGCGCCAATAAGCAATAACGATAAAAAATACATTGCTTCAGAAATTAACTACGCCGCCTACAACCTGATTTTTGATATAAGCGGCTACAGCGCGGTAGAAAACAAAGACAATATTGACCGCATGATCATTACCTTGTTTGATAAACTAAGCACCAAACCCATGGTATTCCCGGCAGGGCCGCAGTATTACATATTTGTGCGCAATTACGTTACGTATATTGATACCAAAGCCTTCAGAAAAATTGAGCAGGAAAAAATTAAACCTACAGCACCTATGCCTTATTATGGCATACCGTTTAAGCAGGCCGATGAACTGGTTAATAAATACGGCAGGCCCTACATGCGTTGGGTGGGCTGCTTAAAATTTTTCCCCGATCATGTTACCGAGATTTTCACCTATCAGCAAATAGTAAACCTGTATCATAACAATATGCCATCGCAGGCTTTCCCGCTGGCCGATGCCTTTATTAAAAAATTCCCTAACAGCAGGTATAACGCCGATATTAAAGCCAAGCTTAGGATATTGCTTGAGAAAACCAAATAATGTTAAAAGCCATTGCCATTGATGATGAGCCCCTGGCGTTGGAGGTTGTAAGATCGCACGCCGCCAAGGTGCCCTTTATTGAGCTGGAAGCCGAGTTTACCGACGCTTTTAAAGCAATGGACCATTTGCAGCGCGAGGCAGTCGACCTCATCTTCCTTGACATTAAGATGCCCGATATTACGGGCATCGATCTACTGAAATGCATAAGCAAAAAGCCGATGGTGATATTTACCACCGCTTATTCTGAGCATGCTGTTGAAGGGTTTGAGCTGGAAGCGATAGACTACCTGCTCAAGCCCTTCTCGCTGGCGCGTTTTATCAAAGCCTGTAATAAAGCCAACGAACTTTATTTACTAAAAGGCGCAGCCGATGATAAAAAAGATTACCTGTTTTTAAAATCGGGCTATGAGCAGGTGCGGGTTAGCTTTGCAGACATTTGTTACCTGGAAGCTACGGGCAATTACGTAAACTTTGTTTTGCCCGGTAACACCGTACTTACCCGCCTTACTATTACCGAGGCCGAAAGTATGCTACCGAACAATAAGTTTATCCGCATCCACCGTTCGTTTATTGCCGCTATTGACAAGATCGATAAAGTGGAGCGGCACCAGGTAACTGTTAATGGTGCCATACTTCCCGTAGGTAGCTCATACCTTCAAAATATCAGCCAGATAGGTCGTTTGTAACCTGAGTATTTCTAGCTTTAAACGTCATGCAAGTGATAAATTTACTATGCATGCAGAATAAATTTATCATTTCACTTGCTAAACACGCTGTAAATTAGGTAAATTGCACATCCTTTGAATACGATAAAATACAAGAGCTATGACTACAGAGACGCTGGACATTAAGATCACTAAAACTACAAAATCGCGTTTAGCAGAAACCGATTTTGACAACCTGATTTTCGGACGCACATTTTCTGACCATATGCTGGTGGCTGACTATGCCGACGGCGAGTGGAAGAATTTTGAAATTGTGCCTTATGGCGATATCCTGGTCAGCCCGGCTATTTCATCACTACACTACGGTCAGTCGTTTTTTGAAGGTATAAAAGCCTACAAACATGCTGATGGTACGGCATCAATTTTCCGTCCGGATAAAAATGCCGCACGTTTTAACAAATCGGCCGAACGTTTGTGCATGCCAACTATACCTGAGGATGTGTTTTTAACCAGCCTTGCCGCATTAATTGACCTTGACCGTGATTGGATCCCTTCAAAACCAAATCATTCGTTATACATCAGGCCGTTTATGTTTGCAACCGACCAGTACCTGGGCGTGCAACCATCAAAAACCTATAAATATATGGTCATGACCTGCCCTGTAGGCCCTTACTTTTCAAAAGCCCTGCGTGTTAAAATTGAAACACATTACACCCGCTCGGCAGAAGGCGGTATGGGCTATGCCAAATCATCGGGCAACTACGGCGGTTCAATGTATCCGGCCAAAAAAGCTACCGAGGAAGGCTTTGACCAATTAATATGGACAGATGCCAAAGAGCATAAGTACATTGAAGAAATGGGTGCAGCTAACGCGATGTTTGTACTTGACGGCAAACTAATAACACCATCAACACAGGATACTATTTTGGACGGTGTAACCCGCGATACGGTTATCCAACTGGCCAATGATTTTGGTTTCCCGGTTGAAGAGCGCCGTGTATCGGTAGCCGAACTGATCGAAGGTGCCAAAAACGGCAAACTAACCGACGCATTTGGCGCAGGTACTGCAGCAACCATTGCCGCGGTAGGTTCAATAAGCCATAACGGTGAAGAATATACACTGATCGATCCGAAAGAACGCGAGTTCTCACAAAAAGTATTGAAAACCTTAGACGATATCCGCTACGGAAAAGTAGAGGATACACATGGTTGGAATTATATTGTGTAAGTACCAACACATTCATAAACAAATAGCCCTTGCAGTATGTAAGGGCTATTTTTATTTAGTTACTTTTGTTAAAGATGGAGATTATCAAATTATTAAATGAATACAACGATCTGGCGATAGCAAACGTCATCGACCATGAGAAATTCAGTTTGATAGCGATTGACCACCATTCTACACGTATCGAAGGCTCTACCCTAACCGAAATTGAGGCACAGGTTTTAATTAATGAAGGTAAAACCCCAAACGGTAAACCTTTAGAAGAAAGTTTAATGGTGACCGATCATCACGCGGCTTTGCTTTACACATTAAAATCTGCCAAAGCCAAAACACAACTGACAGTCGGCATCGTTCAGCAAATTAATGCCTTGGCAATGAAAGGCACCGGCAAAGTCTATAATACGATATTGGGCAATATAGATTCGGCAACGGGAGCTTTTAGAAAAGGCAATGTGACGGCAGGAGTATCGTATTTCCCTAACTTTGATAAAGTTGAAAGGCTGACTATCGACCTGGTAAAGCAACTTAACCAAAGTATGAGCAGACAGTTATCAGTTGAAAAGCAACTAAATCTTTCATTCGATGCCCATTTTAATTTAGTGAGCATCCATCCATTTTACGATGGCAATGGACGCACGTCACGCCTGCTGATGAATTATATACAGGCTTACTATAGCTTGCCACTAGCGATCGTTTACAGCGAAAACAAAGCAGCCTATATTCAGGCTTTGGTTGATACCCGCGATAAAGAAGACATCAACATCTTCAGAAAATTTATGACCAGCGAGTATTCGGCCCTGTTAGAACAGGAGATAAAAAAATTTAAGGAGATGAAAAATCCGTCTAAGGGTAAAGGTTTCTCTTTGATGTTTTGATATTAAAGATTAGTACCTATCAAACGTATAAATAAAAAGGGCTTACAAATTTGTAAGCCCTTTTTATTTGAAAGGCGCTAAGCCTAATCTTTAATAACTAATCTTAAATCGCTAATCCACACTCACGGTCAAACCTTCCTGCTGAAGGATCTTACGATATATCTCCATTTCGGTGAATGAACCTTCCAGTACAGCACATTTGCCGTCGTTATGTACTTTCCAGGCTATTTTTTCGGCTTGCGATTCGTTGTAGTCCAAATACTTCATCATGCAATAAATAACATGATCAAATGTATTCACGTCATCGTTCCACAGTATCAGTCGATGAACCTCTTTTAACCCAGCCAGCAGTTCTTCAAGCGTAAAGGTTTCTTCTTTTGTTTCGGTAGCCATTTGCACGGCAGCAAATTTACGCAAAAACGCTGATAGCTAAAACTTATTCTTCCACATCATGCTCTCAACCGGGCGCGTGGTGGGGTTGTTGTATTTGGCGTTCTCTTTTTTGTTATATAAAGTTTCGATATCGCCTTCCACCACAAAATAAATTAACTGCCCGATAGGCATGCCTGCGTAAACTCTTACAGGCTGCGCGCATGATATCTCCAAAGTCCAGGTATTGCAAAAGCCGACATCGCCCTTGCCTGCCGTTGCATGAATATCAATACCCAAACGGCCGGTGCTTGATTTACCCTCCAGAAAAGGGATGTGTTTATGGGTTTCGGTGTATTCAACAGTTACACCAAGGTAAAGGGTGCCGGGTTGCAGTACAAAACCGTCCTTCGGTATTTCAAAACCTTCTATTTCATTATGCTTTTTGGCATCAAGCACCCTGTCTTTATAAGTAGCAAGGTATTTACCTAAATGCACATCGTACGAGTTAGTGCCAAGGCACTCACGTTTAAAAGGTTCGATAATGATGTGGCCTTTTTCAATTTCCTCGAGGATGCGTTTATCTGATAAGATCATGGTATTTTGCTTGGGGTGCTAAAATTAGAATTAATTGACCTAATTTTGCTATGCTTTTTGCAATTTTACCATATGGCAATAGTATACCGGCAACGTATTGATGATGATACAGAATTTGCCCTCTGGAAGATAGAGGAACAGGCAGATGAACTGTACCACCAATTACAGTTGGACGAGCACGAAAAAGCTTTTGTGGAGAACATCAGCAACGGCAAACGCCACCTGCACTGGCTGGGTACCCGCGTACTGCTACGCAAAATGCTGCGCACCGATGAATATATTGACTGTAAAGTTGATGAACACGGAAAACCTTATTTAACCACCCTGCCCTATCACATATCATTAAGCCACTCGTTTGATTATGCGGCGGTGATGATCAGCAAGAAAAGCCCTGTGGGTATTGATATTGAACAGGTAAAGCAAAAGGTGGAGCGTATTGCCCATAAATTTATGCGCCCTGCCGAACTGGCTTACATTGCAGAAGAACATAAAATACCACAATTATACGCTGCCTGGTGTGTTAAAGAAGCGGTATACAAATGCCACGGCCAACGCGAAGTATCATTTATGGATGATATATATATTGAGCCATTTACCTATGCCCCGCAAGGCGAAGTGAAGGCCACGCTAACCAAAGACAACGTGCAACTAAAATACGACGTTGGCTATATGGAATACGAAGACTACATGATAGGTTACGTGAAAGGATAACGATGCAGAATAAAAAAGTTGAGGTACAGGATTGGGGCTTGATGGATTATCAACAGGCGTGGGATAAGCAGGAGGTTTTATTTTCATCAACTATCCAGCTAAAAACCGACATACGTAACCGTCAAACCGCCCTTGCCGGCGAGCATGAGGAAGAATATACACCCACCCCAAATTACCTGGTATTTTGTGAGCATCCGCACGTATATACGCTGGGCAAAAGCGGCAAACCTGATCATTTATTGTTAGATGAGAAAGGGTTGGAAGAAAAGCATGCTACCTATTACCACATTAACCGCGGCGGCGATATTACCTATCACGGCCCGGGGCAAATTGTAGCCTACCCTATCCTCGATCTTGACAATTTCATTACCGATATACACCAATACCTGCGCCTACTGGAGGAAGCCATTATACTAACCCTTGCAGATTATGGCCTGACAGCCGGCCGTTACCCCGGCTATACCGGCGTTTGGTTTGATGCCGATAACGAGCGCGCCCGTAAAATAAGCGCTATGGGTGTCCGTTGCAGCCGCTGGGTTACTATGCATGGCCTGGCCTTTAACGTAAACCCTGATCTCAGCTATTTTAATAACATCATTCCGTGTGGTATTGATGATAAAGCTGTAACCTCTATGCAGCAGGAGTTGGGGCGAGAAGTTGATATAAAAGAAGTTCAAAAAATCCTTAAACACCATATTTCCGTATTATTTAATATGGAGATCATGGAATGAAGGAATTACTAATAGTTTTTTTACTGATAACCGGTTTGGCGGCTTGTGCCAAAAAACCTGTAGTAATAGCTACCAATGAGAGCGCTAAACCTGTCGCCCCAAAAACGGATACGCCCAAAACATCCACACCTATTGACACTACAAAGACACCTACTACGCCGACTATTGCAACATCAATAACAACCACCAGCAATAACCCTGGCACAGGAGCTGTCGACGCGCTTAATTACCTGGCCCTTGGCGACTCATACACCATCGGAGAATCGGTACCACTTGACCAATCTTTCCCTTACCAGTTGGCAGCCGAACTTAACAAACAAATTAAGGTAAATACACCAACCATAGTAGCTCGTACCGGGTGGATAACTAACACCCTGCTTAGCGCCATTAGCAGCGCCGGTGGCAAAACAAACTATAATTTCGTCACCCTGCTTATCGGCGTGAACGATCAGTATCAAAATGTGGGGCAAAACAGCTACCGCACCGCTTTTGTGGAATCCCTGGCCAAAGCCATCGCGTTAGCAAATAATAACAAAAGCAGGGTATTTGTATTATCAATACCCGATTACAGCGTTACACCTTACGCCATCGACTACGACCGCCCGGCTATTGCCAACGAGATAGATGCCTTTAACGCCATAAATAAATTTGAAAGCGGCAAAGCCGGTGTAAATTATTTGGATATCACAGCCATATCCCGCCAGGCCGCTACAGACAGAACGCTATTAGCTGCCGATGGCCTGCATCCGTCAGGTAAAATGTATGGTTTATGGGTTCAGCAGTTGGCGCCTTTGGTTTTAGCGCAGCTGAAGCCTTAACACTCCGGCAAACTTATAGGGATATTGATAGCAAGGCCGCCGTCTGACGTTTCTTTGTATTTAGAGTTCATATCCTGCGCGGTTTGCCACATGGTTTTGATAACCGCATCTAAACTCACTTTGGCATTATCCGGATTAGTTTGCAATGCCAGTTGCGATGCGGTGATGGCTTTAATGGCACCCATAGTATTGCGTTCGATACACGGCACTTGTACAAGCCCGCCTATAGGGTCGCAGGTTAAGCCGAGGTGATGCTCCATAGCTATCTCAGCCGCCATCATTACCTGGCGTTGTGAGCCGCCCAGGCACTCTGTAAGCGCTGCTGCGGCCATGGCCGACGACACGCCTATCTCGGCCTGGCAACCGCCCATAGCGGCCGATATGGTGGCCCCTTTTTTAAATATACTCCCTATCTCGGATGCGGTTGACAGGAACTGGATGATCTGCCTGTCAGTATAACCATCGCAAAAAACAATATAATATTGCAGCACCGCCGGTATTACGCCTGCCGCGCCGTTGGTGGGCGCCGTTACTACGCGACCAAAAGAAGCGTTCTCTTCATTCACCGCCAAAGCGAAACAACTCACCCAATCTAATATATTCTGGAAGCTATTACCTGTTTTACGGATGGTATCTACCCATTCATCATAATTATTGTAGCTATGACCTTGCGTTAGGCGCTTGTTCAGGTTTGCCGCGCGACGGGCAACGTTCAATCCCCCCGGTAAATTACCACGGGTATGGCAGCCCCGATACATGCAATCGCGCATGGTGTGAAATATGTTGAGGATGCCGGTTTTGGTTTCCTGCTCGCTGCGCCAGGCCAACTCGTTCTCCATTACCACTTCGGATATTTTGAGGCCGGTTTTGATGCACCAGTGTAACAGATCGCGTGCGGTATCTATCGGAAAAGGAAGATCAACCTCGGCTTTCGCGTGGCCTTCGCCCCCCTCTTTCACCACAAAGCCGCCGCCTATAGAGTAGTAGGTATCCGATATCGCCTTGCCATTACTTAAAAAAGCCTGGAAGGTTACCGCATTAGGATGAAATGGCAAACTCTCATTAAATAAAAACAACAGGTCATCATCATTATGAAAGCTGACCTCTTTTATACCACCCAATATAATTTTGTGTTCGCTGATGATGGCATTGATCTTTGGCGTTACTTCATCAACCGGGAAGGTAACTGGGTCATCGCCGCTTAAGCCTAATAGTATAGCGATATCGGTACCGTGCCCTCTGCCTGTTTTAGCTAATGATCCATACAGTAATATTTTAACCTGTACGGTAAGCTCCAACACATTTTGCTCCTGCAAGCTTTGTACAAATTGCTGCGCGGCACGCCAGGGGCCCAACGTGTGTGAGCTTGACGGACCGATGCCGATCTTAAACATATCGAATACAGAAATTTGTTCGCGTTGCATAGGGTAAAATTACAGATAAATAACGGTGCTACACCTATAACAAGTGCAATAGCAGTAGCAGAAAAATGTTTTTTTTGATAATTTGCGCTATGCCGGCCCCATTACAATCCTATTTGCTACCCTGCCTGTTTAAACAATTCACGGGTATTGACTGCCCGGGCTGTGGGTTTCAGCGATCGGTGCTATTACTGTTTCAGGGAGAAATAGGGCAAAGTTTTTTAATGTACCCACCGGCTATACCTATATTGCTGTTGATAGCTTACTATTTTATTGGCAGAACAAGATCGCAAAAACAAGTGGCTTTAAGGCCTTTGGTATTAATAGGGACCGTACTTATTGTAGCAAACTATGGCTTTAAGATGTGGCATTGGTATGCCATAGGTTAAGCTTCCCTGTCAATAGCTGCCAGGTGGTTATAGTCGCGTATTAGTGTCTGTAAAAAGCGCATATCATCCATATCGGTAGTGATGCCCAACAAAGTTTTTAATTTATTGGCTGTAGTATTCAATATCTCGTAGTTGCCAACCTTTATATAGTTGGTTAAAACTTCATGCATCAATCTTACATCTTTGTCATTAAGTTGGGTGGCCTGCTCAAATACCGGCGTATAGTTTTCCTGATGGTCGGTAAAAGCGATAGCTTCTATCTTTGTGCGCGGTTGTGTTTTAATTAGTCCAGTACCGGCAACCATATCGCCAACGCGCTGACCGTTTTTACTTACCGATACCGTAATAAGCGCACATATACCGCCCGTAAATGTAAAATCAATTATCCTGAAGACCCATCGCAACAAATATTGCCCCACACTGGCCTGTGTGCCATCAAGGCTTATCACGCGTATCTTCATAATACGCTTGCCCACGCTTTGGCCGTTCATGAAAATCTCGAAAAGCAAATCGTAAAAGACAAACGCGACAACTATCGCAATGATAAATCCAATACCTACATTTGACCTTAATTTAGCTATGGTTAAAATACCTATAACAGCAAAAATAACATACAAAGCGCCAAACAGCACCAGGTCAATTATCCGCGCCAGCACACGCTCGCCTACACCGGCAATTTCATACTCAATTTCAATATTTTGTGGGGTTGTTATACGGATGGTTTGCATTGTGATAATTTATTTAATGAATATTCAATAAATTATTGAATGATACAAATTTTGTAACTACTTTAACGAAATAATATAACACCTATACCAACCATGCGCGAACCCTTATTTGTAAAGCAAAACTCGGCCAAATGGCGCAGTTTTGAGGAAACGGGGAGCAATGACCCCGATGAGCTTGCCGACCGCTTTATACAAATAACCGACGACCTGGCTTATGCCAAAACATTCTACCCAAACTCAACCACTACTACTTACTTAAATGGCCTGGCGGCAAGGCTGCATCAATCTATTTACAAAAATAAAACCGAGAAAAGTAACCGTTTTATTTTATACTGGAAATACGAGCTTCCTTTACTTTTTAAAACCTTCCAAAGGCAACTGTTATATTCGTTTTTGTTTTTTTTAACTTTTAGTCTTATAGGCGCGCTATCGGCCAAATACGACGATACTTTTGTAAGGCTTATTTTGAGTGATGAATATGTAGATATGACCCTGGCCAACATCGCCAAAAAAGACCCCTTCGCGGTTTACAAGCAGTCGGGCGAGTTTTCTATGTTTGTGATGATAGGCAGCAATAATATTTATGTATCCATAGTAACCTTTGTGTGCGGTATATTTGGTTCGGTAGGTACGGTTTATTACCTGTTCAGGAATGGGCTGATGATGGGTTCGTTCCAATATTTTTTCTTCGGCAAAAGCCTGGGCATGGCCTCGGTATTGGTAATATGGATACATGGAGTTATTGAGATATCGAGCATTATAATTGCCGGCGGCGCAGGGTTGGTGCTGGGCAATAGTTTGTTGTTCCCTAAAACTTTTTCAAGACTTGAATCGCTAAAGAGAGGCGCCAAAGACGGTATGAAAATTACCATTGGCCTGGTGCCACTGTTTATTATAGCCGCATTTTTCGAAAGCTATATAACCCGCCACACCGAAATGCCGATGGCTTTAAGTGTATTTATATTAGCGGCATCTTTAACCTTTATTATTTGGTACGTAATTATTTACCCCAACAAACTAGCTAAAAACCTAAAATCATAATTAATATGGAAAGCAAAATGGAGCTTGCAAAAACCCGCGATTTCGGCGAAATAATATCCGATTCCTTTTTATTTGTTCGTGAAAACTTTAAGCCATTGTTGAAGGCATTTTTCACCTTTTGCGGCATTTTCCTGTTGGCGGCAGCCGTGGCGCAGATCATGCAACAAATTAAAATGGTAAATATTTATAACGATCCTGATTATGATATAACAGCGTCAGGAGCTACCTTCAGGCAATTTGGTTTAGAGTATGTGTTGGTACTGTTGTTCTCGTTTTTAGCTATGGCCGCTATGCATGTAACGGTTATGTGTTACATTACCTTATATAAAGAAAAAGGTAACATACCACCAAATAACGAAGAGATCTGGGCCTATTTCAAATATCATTACCTGCGCCTTTTAGGACCGTTATTTTTAAATGCTGCATTATTTGTTATCGGATTTATGTTTTGCGCAATACCGGGCATATATATGCTTCCGGCTTTAGGTTTGGTTTTTCCTATCATGATCGTTGAAAACACCAGCTATGGCTATGCTTTTGGCCAGGCCTTCAAGTTAATTAAAGACAATTGGTGGATGACTTTTGGCGCGCTGGTTATAATGGGCATAGTAGTTTCTGTAGCCGCAGGTATTATAATGATACCGTTTTCTGTAGCCAGCATTGCCGAAACCGTCCTGCACCCAAAACAAGCTATGGCAAAAATGTCGGTTGCAACTATTGTTGGATCGGGTGTTCTGGCCCAGCTTTCGCAAGTACTTTATATTTTACCCTTAACAACATTAACACTTTGCTATTTTAGCTTAAACGAAGCTAAAGAAGGATCAGGTTTATTAGGCCGTATTAACAGCCAGTTGGGTAACAACGACGCCGACCATAATCAAACTACCGAAGAGTATTAATGCTGCGCTTTTTATACAGTTTACTATTTGTATTTGCACTTTCGGCAGGCAACGCGTATGCTAAAGCGGATGATCCGCCTAAAGCTAAAATTGCGTTAACTGTTCGCACAGATACAGCTACCATACAAGTGCGGCATTTTGATAGTTTGGCTTTACTAAACTATACTAAGCAAAAGGAGTTTCAGTACAGTGCCGACGGCTATACGGGGCCATCGTTATGGGATCGTTTTTGGCGCTGGGTATGGAACCTGATCAAGATAAAAGATGAATCTACCGCATCAATTTTAGCAACCGTAATTAAATATGTAGTACTTGGCCTGGCTATCGGCACGCTTATATTTTTTATATTGAAACTAAGCGGGGTTGACCTATTGCAGGTAATAAGGCCAAAACCAGCCGGCATTACTTTACCCTATGATGAGTTTATTGAAGACATACACGATATAGACCTTGACACCCGAATTGAAGAAGCGGTACAACAACATAACTATCGCCTGGCTGTACGCTTGCTTTATTTAAAAAGCCTGAAGCAATTAAGCGATGCAGGCCTTATTAACTGGCAACTCAATAAAACCAACAGGGCCTATATAAACGAACTTACGGACGCCGGGCAACGACAATCTTTCGCCGCCCTTACCCGTCAGTTTGAATACGTATGGTACGGGCAGTTTAATATTAACGCCCAGGTGTATGCCCGTATAAAAATATTATTTGTAGATTTTAATACCGGGCGCGCATGAAGGATTTTAAATACTACATTATAGGCGCATCGGTATTGTTGCTGGCATATGTTATGTTTTTATACAATAAACCTAACCCTACCAACTGGCAGCCTACTTTAAAACAAGCAGACAAGATACCGTTTGGCACCTACGTATTTTATAATAGGTTGACAGATCTGTTTCCGGATGCCGAGGTGGTTAAAACCAATAAATCCCTTTACAGTCAATTATCCAACGGCCTGGAGCCCGGCAACTATATCATTATTTCAAAAACTGCTAAAATCAGCAAACCTGAGTTTAGTGCGCTGGTTAAGTTTATACAGAGTGGTAATACCGTATTTATTTCAGCGCTGGCATGGCAAATTGCTTCAGACGGCAAACTAAAAATCGAGCTTGAAACCGAGAACGACACCAGTAAAACCGATATCAACTTTACAAACCCCGCGCTAAAGCAAATCCAACACTACCATTTTGATAAACAAATAAGCGCGCAATACTTTAGTCATTTTGATACTGTAAAAGCTACCGTGCTTGGGCAAAACAATGATGGCAAAGCCAATTACCTCAGCTATAAATTTGGCAAGGGGCAGTTGTTGCTGTGTGCTAATCCTATGCTTTTCAGCAATTATAATTTACTTAAGCTACAAGGCAAAAACTATGCAGAAAAAGCGCTGGCCTATTTGCCTAATACAGAACGGGTATACTGGGATCAGTTTCAAAACCATGATATTGGCGAGGATATTTCGCCTATGCGCGTATTTTTCCAAAACGAGCCTTTGCAATGGGCATACTACATTAGCCTGGTCGCCCTGGTAATTTTTGTTTTATTTGAAATTAAACGCAGGCAGCGGGTTATACCGATTGTTGCCCCGTTACAAAACAGCTCGCTCAACTTTGTGCGCGTTGTGGGTAAGGTTTATTATGAGAAGCGTGATAATGCCAACATCGTTTACAAAAAAACGCTTTACTTTTTAAACTACCTGCGCGAGCAGTACCAGCTAAAAACCAGCGTGCTTGACAGCGAATTTATTGACACCGTAGCTAAAAAAACAGGCGTTGAGCATGCCGTGGTGCGCGACCTTGTTGAACAGATAAACTACCTTAATGCACAGCATAAGGTTAGCGATAATGAACTCATTTTATTAGACCAATTAATAGAAAAATTTTATTCCCAATCCTGATAGTATGGAAGACGAAATATTTGAACAACGAACCGACCTGAGCAAACTTAACGCCGCGGTTGAGCAAATAAAGGCCGGCCTGGCACAAATAATTGTTGGCCAGCACCAGGTTATTGACCTGGTAATAACTGCTATTTTAGCCGACGGACATATATTGTTAGAAGGTGTACCCGGCGTAGCAAAAACATTAACCGCCAAACTGGTTGCCAGGGCAATTGACGCGCAATACTCGCGTATACAATTTACGCCGGATCTGATGCCATCAGATGTGTTAGGCACATCGGTTTTTAATCCTAAGAGCAGCGATTTTGAATTTAGAAAAGGGCCGATATTTGGCAACATTATTTTAATTGACGAGATCAACCGTTCGCCGGCCAAAACGCAGTCGGCACTGTTTGAGGTGATGGAAGAACGACAACTTACCATTGACGGGCAGACCTACAAAATGCAGGAGCCCTTTATTGTATTAGCTACCCAAAACCCGGTTGAGCACGAAGGCACTTACCGTTTACCTGAAGCGCAGTTAGACCGCTTTTTATTTAAGATAGAGATCAAATACCCTACGCTTGAGGAAGAGATCGTTATTTTAACACAGCAACACCAGCAAAATACTACGGCGCAATTAAACGACGTAAAACCGGTATTAAACGTAGCTGATATCATCGCCCTAAGGCAGCAGGTAAAAAGCCTGAATGTGGAGCCGAAGATATTGGAGTTTACTGCCAAAATAATCCACGAAACACGCAATAACAAATCGCTTTACCTGGGTGGTTCGCCACGTGCCTCGTTGGCTATTATTAATGCCGCCAAAGCTTACGCGGCCATGAACGGTCGTGATTTTGTTACGCCTGACGATATTATCTTCGTAGCGCCACCGGTATTAAGGCATCGCATTATACTAACTCCTGATAAAGAAATGGAAGGTGTTACGCCTGATGAAGTGGTGGCACAGATCATCCAGAAAATTGAGGTACCACGCTAATATTTTAGTTTGAAAAAGCTGTTCGATAACTTTTATGTAAACCTGTTTTTAACTAACCGCTTTTTTGCGGGCTTGGCAGGCTGCGCGGTATTTTTCCTGTTATCGTTCTTTTTTCCGTGGCTGGGTGTGCTACCGTTTATTGCTTTTTGGGCGATGGTGCTGTTGGTTGTTATTGATGCGTTACTGCTTTACGGCAGCCCTACCGGCATATTTGCCCGCAGGCATGCGCCCGAACGCCTAAGCAACAATGACGATAACGAACTGGGCATTTATATTGAAAGCCGTTATCCTGTAATCGTCAACGTGGGTATTATTGATGAGATCCCGTTTCAATTTCAAAAACGTGATGTTTGGTTTAAAACCGTTCTTTCACCCCATCAACATAAACTTATCAACTACACACTTCGCCCCTTAAAACGTGGCGAATATGCGTTTGGTAATATCCATGCTTACGTACGCTCCAACCTTGGCCTCATCAGCAGGCGCTATACTTTTAAGCAAAGCGAGGTTTTGCCGGTTTATCCGTCGTTTTTGCAAATGCGCAAATACGAGCTGATGGCTATATCAAACAGGCTGAACGAGATCGGTATAAAAAAAATACGCCGCGTGGGGCACAGCATGGAGTTTGAGCAGGTAAAGAACTATGTGGCCGGAGATGATTACCGATCAATAAACTGGAAAGCTACAGCAAGGCAGGGCAACCTGATGATCAACTCGTATACCGACGAGCGTGCGCAACATGTGTACTGCATTATTGATAAATCGCGCACGATGAAAATGCCGTTTGATGGTTTAAGTTTGCTCGACTATGCTATAAATGCAAGTTTGGTTTTGTTAAATGTTGCTTTGCTTAAGCATGATAAAGCGGGGCTGATCACTATATCAGAGAAAAAAGGCAGCATTATTCCGGCCGACAATCGCACTACACAGTTAAGCAAAATACTGGAGGTGTTATACAAGGAGAAAACACGCTACCTGGAAAGCAATATGGAGTTGCTATATAGCAACATACGCAACGTGATCAGGCAGCGAAGCTTGTTATTGTTTTTCACCAATTTTGAAAGCATGGCGGCCTTAAACAGGCAATTACCTTTTCTTAAAAAAATCGCTCGCTATCATTTGTTGGTGGTGGTGTTTTTCGAAAACACCGAACTTAAGCAAATAAGCGAACAGGCTGCAAAAGATGTAGAAGGCATCTACATAAAAACCATAGCCGAAAAGTTTGCCTATGACAAGCGATTGATTGTAAAAGAACTGGCCAAGCATGGCATACAGTCTATTTTAAGCGCACCACAAAACCTTAATGTAGATACGGTTAACCGCTACCTGGAGCTAAAGGCTCAGCAAAAAATTTAAGATCAGGTTCCCGGGAGTTTAACACCGGCGGCTACCAGGTCGGTCATTATTTTTTGGTGAAGGGCAAGTTTGGTACTTAAAAAACTGGCCGGGGATACCCATACATTAACCATGTATTTTACACCGTCAACTTCCATAGCCGATACGCCAACGCGGTTGCCGCCATCTTTTAATATGGTTTTTGACGATTTAACAGCTTCTTCTAAAATATTAAGCACCTCGTTTACATTAGCCGCATAGCCCAGTTTTATTTCAAAATCTAAACGGCGCTTACCTTCGCGCGTTACGTTGATAATCACTTCGTTAAACAGCTTACCGTTAGGGATGATCACCGTTTTATTATCGGCAGTAACTAACACCGTATAAAATATTTGGATAGATACTACCTTACCGTCCTGTCCCTGCGCTACAATGCTATCGTCCAATTCAAATGGCTTTAATAACAGGATAAGCACGCCGCCCGCAAAATTCTGGAAAGTACCCGACAGGGCCAAACCTATAGCAACCGTGGCACCTCCTAAAATAGTGCTTACATTGATAATATCGATTTGGTTTAAAGCCAGCACCGATACGATAAGCAGTATGTATAGTGCAGTTAGCGAAAGACTAAGAAAAAAAGGCTGCAACGATGAATGCACCTTTTGCCTGCTCATGCGGCTGCGTAAACGGGTACCTATAAACTTTATAAGGCGAAGCCCTATAAATAAAAGTATGAGGGATAAAATAAACCTGGTGCCATGAATCAGCAACCAGCGGTACGCTTCCTGGTAAAAAGCGTGTAAATCGATTTGTTCTAGCTTCATATTTGAAGCGCGAAGTTACAAAATTTTAGCGTCCGTAGATGGTTATGAAAAGTTCGGGTACTTTAAAAAGCACCAGGTCAACCAAGGCGGAATGCAAGTGTTTGGTAGTATGTGCTAAGTTTTTCATATGTGGTAGCATATTCAATTGTTGTGCCTTAATTGGCCCGCAACAAAATTATATACAAAAATATAGGTAATTGTTACCCCTTTGTTACCATATTAATCAAATGATTAGCAAATGACCAAGCGTTTACCTCCGTATGACTTTTGCCTATCGTACTCAAAAACAAAGCCCCTGTATGCTTTTGCATACAGGGGCCCGTAGTAGATTTGAAGGGCAATGATTACATCATGCCACCCATACCACCGCCACCACCCATTGGTGGGCCGGCAGGAGCATCTTCCGGATCGTCAGCCAATACACACTCGGTTGTTAACAACATTGAGGCGATTGAAGCTGCGTGCTCTAAAGCTACACGGCTTACTTTAGTAGGGTCAATAACACCTGCACCAATTAAGTTTTCAAACTTGTCGGTACGTGCATTGTAACCAAAGTCGGCAGTGCCTTCTTTAACTTTTTGCACGATGATAGAACCTTCGATACCTGCGTTTTCGCAAATTTGACGAAGTGGCTCTTCAATAGCACGACGAATGATCTGGATGCCAGTGTTCTCGTCATCGTTATCACCTTTTAAGTCGGCTAAAGCAGCTACCGCGCGGATGAAGGCAACGCCACCACCTGCAACAATACCTTCTTCAACAGCAGCACGAGTCGCGTGCAAAGCATCGTCAACACGGTCTTTTTTCTCTTTCATCTCCACTTCAGAAGCAGCACCGATGTATAACACGGCAACACCACCTGATAGTTTAGCTAAACGCTCTTGCAATTTTTCTTTGTCGTACTCAGAAGTAGTAGCAGCAATTTGTGAGCGGATCTCGTTAACACGGCCTTTGATAGCTTCAGCATCACCGGCACCATTGATAACAGTAGTATTGTCTTTATCGATAGTGATTTTCTCAGCAACACCTAAGTGCGCCAGTTCAGCGTTCTCTAATTTATAACCTCTTTCTTCAGATATTACGGTACCACCTGTTAAGGTAGCTATATCCTCTAAAATAGCTTTACGACGGTCGCCGAAGCCAGGAGCTTTAACAGCTGCAACTTTCAGTGAGCCACGAATTTTGTTAACTACTAAAGTTGAAAGCGCTTCGCCATCCAGGTCTTCAGCAATAATTAACAATGGTTTGCCGGTTTGTACTTGTTTCTCCAAAATCGGCAATAACTCTTTCATTGAAGAGATCTTTTTGTCGTAGATCAAAATGTGTGGGTTTTCCAACTCAGCTTCCATTTTGTCTGTATTGGTAACAAAGTAAGCAGATAGGTAACCACGGTCAAACTGCATACCTTCTACAGTTTTAACTTCGGTTTCGGTACCTTTTGCTTCTTCAACAGTGATCACACCACCTGTGCCAACTTTTTGCATCGCGTCAGCAATCATTTCGCCAATAACTTCATCGTTATTTGCAGATATTGATGCTACTTGTTTGATCTTGCCAAAGTCTTCGCCAACATCTTGTTTTTGAGCTTGCAGGTTTTCAACAACAGCTTTAACAGCTTTGTCAATACCGCGTTTCAAATCCATTGGGTTTGCGCCTGCAGCAACATTTTTAATACCTGCAGTAACAATAGCCTGCGCTAAAACGGTAGCAGTAGTTGTTCCGTCACCTGCAATATCAGCAGTTTTTGAAGCAACTTCTTTAACCATTTGTGCACCCATGTTTTCGATAGGGTCTTTTAATTCAATTTCTTTAGCTACTGATACACCATCTTTAGTAACGGCAGGTGAACCAAATTTTTTGTCGATAATAACGTGACGACCTTTAGGGCCTAAAGTAACTTTAACTGCATTAGCTAAGATGTCAACACCTCTTTTCAGGGCATCTCTGGCTTCAACATTATATTTAACTTGTTTTGACATTGTGTTTTTGTTTTAATGTTTTAAGGTTGGAATGTTGTAACGTTAGTAAAATCTTTCAACTTTTTAACGTTGCAACCTTACAACAAATATTATAATACTACGTAAATATCAGATTCTCTCATGATCAGGTAATCTTTACCGTCGATGGTAATTTCCTGGCCTGAAAACTTTCCGTAAAGAACTTTATCGCCGGCTTTAACTGAAAGAGGGATCAAGTTACCGGTTTGATCAGCGTATCTGCCCGGGCCAACAGCAACAACAGTACCGTGCTGTGGTTTTTCCTGTGCGGTTTCAGGGATATAGATACCTGAAGCAGTTTTAGTTTCGGCCGGAGCAGCTTCTACTACTACTCTATCTCCGATAGGTTTAACGTTTAATGACATACTAATTTTTATTATTACTTATGGTTATATAAATGTTTATGATTTACGGTGCTTGTTCAACATCAATTATGCCAAGCCATCAAAAGTATAAAATTGGCACACAATTACTGTTGTATTGTCAGTTTTATGTAATCGATTTTTTATGGTCTGTCATGATGACTGATGAACCTATAAAACAGCAAAAAGGCTTTGGTGTTTCCAAAGCCTTTTCACATATGTTAAATAAGCAAATTACTATTGTTTAGCTGGTGCAGCAGGCGTAGCAGCCGGTGCAGGCAAAGTAGCCGGTGCTGATGAATTAGCCGGTGCTGTTAACGATTTTTTGATCTGTTCATCAAACTGACCGTCGGTTTTTGAACCGCCGCCTTTTACAGCTACGTTAATTGCTAATGCCAATACCATTAAAGTAATAGCCAATACCCAGGTGCCTTTTTCTAAAAAGTCGCCGGTTTTTTGTACACCCATTAATTGTGATGAGCTTGAAAAATTTGACGCCAACCCACCGCCTTTCGGGTTTTGTATCAATACAATTAGCCCTAACAGAGCGCACACGATAACAACAAGGATAACTAATACTAAATACATTTCTTTATATCTTAATTTATTTTATTTTCTAACTGTTCAATTTGGCCTGCAAAGTAAAGGCTTTTTTCCGGATATTTCAACATCAATTTTTTATACGTGCCAATGGCTTTATGATAAAGCATTTGCTCGGTATAAATTTTTGCTAAGGTCTCTGTTACAAGCTCATCCCTGTCTTCCGAGCTTTTCTTGGCTTTGTTCTCGCTGTTAAGTTTAACCGTGCTTGGATGTTTAATCTGCGGTTCGTCCTGTATAAAGCGCTCAATTATTCTATCTTCCTTGCGTGCAGCAGGTTCGGTAGCCGATTGTTGCGGCGGCAGTGGATCTAGTCCGTTTATAGAGTTGGCATTAAAAATATTCTCAAAATACTGCTGCTGTAACTCATCGGCCAATATTGGTTTTACCGTTTGCGGCTCGGGCGTTTGCTGTTTGGCAGCCGGTGGTTTTACCGGGTTTGTTTCGGCTGTATATGGCTGATAAACATCGGCATGCTCTTTACGGGTTTTATCTAACCACCACATAAACGAGTAAGGCATTTTTTCGTCGTTATAACGCGATACCGTTTCTGACGCATCACCCTGTGGTGTTTTAGCGCTTGTTGCAGCTATTGCCGGCCTTGCAATACTTACAGGTTGCTGGTATGTAGCCGCTGTTACTTTCTCTGGCTCCTGCTCTTCATCCTCCGCCCGGGCCGTTTGCTCAACCGTTGTTTTTGAAGCTTCTGTATAGGTTTGCTCCTCTTCGGGCTCTTCCTGTATTTCTGGCTGGCTATCAACGGTCACATCGTCCGCAGATATATTCACTGCCTCGTCCTTTGCTACCTTATCTAAAATTGCCAGTTGCTCCAAACCAATATCTTCAATACTTACAATCTCATCATAAACTTCTTCGTCTATATGATCATGCACTTCGTCGCCAAGCTCGTCCTCCTCGTCCTCCTCATTAAAAGTATAATAAGGTATGTTAGCATTTGCCGCGTTTACGCTGGCCAGGTGTTCTTCGTATTCTTTAGCTAACAGGTTTTCGTCCAGTAGTATATCTTCGGCCTCAACTTGTTCTACTTCCTCCGCTACCTGTTCGGTGGTGTCGGTTTCTTCGGCAGGCTGATCTATGTACCACGGATACTCAGATTCGGTTGTTGCAACAGGCTCTTCTTCCACTTCGCCTTCCGTAGCTGTTTCTTCCTGCTGGTCGATATACCAAGGGTATTCGGTAGCACCGTTAGTTTCTTCTTCTACCTGCTCGTTAACAATCTCCTGCGCAGCCGGCGGGTTTATACTGACAGGCGCTTCATCATGCGGAGCTATCTCATCATAAACTTCATCTTCTACAGGTTCAGGTTCGTGAGATGGTGCAGGCGTTTCTTCAACGGCTCCTGGTTCATTTTCCACATAAGCTTCCGACGTTTCGGTTGGCTCATCCTGTTCTGCAACGGCAGGGGTTTCAGCTTCTTCAACGTGGAAGTAATTGGTGTCGTTATCGTCAACAATAGGCGGGATAAAAGGCTCGGCCATTGGGTTAACATAGGTACGCGGCACGTAGCTGCTTTCCTCAACAAAAACAATCTGGCTGTCGCTTACTTCGGGCAAGCCATCCAGGTTGGTGGCCATTTTGTATAAGGTACCCGGTGTAAAATAGGCGGCAGCATGCTTTAAATGCTGATCGTCGCCTTTCGGAACGAGCAGGGCACGTAATATCCCGCTTTGCGGATGATCATTAACCACCAACTGCAAATTATAGATATAGGAATGACTAGGATCGGCCGGATTAGCCAAAAGCTTCCATAAAAACTCGTTTTCGCTATTCTCTAATTGTTCGTTCACGTGGTTGAAACTATGAAAATGTTACCAATTATTAAAGGCTTTATTAAAAATATCGTCAATTAACTGTGTGATCAGGGTACGAATAAGCCCCTGCTCCTGCGAGTTAATATCTCCTGTATAATTAATGCTTTTGGTAAATGTTTGGTCGAAGTTGAGTTTTTTATCCTTCTCGTATACAAACTTAACCTGTACCGATATGGTGAGCTGCTGCGCACCGGCAATAGGCGGTGTATTGGTACCCGTGGCCTGTACAGATACCGGGGCTATACGATACTCGGTTATATTGCCCGACATGTTAGCATCGCCTTCGCCATTAACAATACTTAAACGGGTGGTACTGCGTATACGGGTTTTTAAACCTTCGGTAAAGTCCCGGCTGAGGTTAGCAACAACCAATTGCGCGTTGTTTTCAAAAAAGCCAATGTTTATGGTCTTCATTTCAACCGGTATTGCCTCGCTTTTTAGCACATAACACCCCGGCGAAACCAACACTAATGCAACCAGCACCAATAAAACTCCCCAAAATCTTTTCATTAGCCTTATAAGTTTAGCTCTTTAATTTTCCTGTATAATGTCCTTTCAGATATACCCAACTCGTTGGCAGCCAGCTTGCGTTT
The DNA here is from genome assembly GCF_059690715.1 of Mucilaginibacter sp. A3364. NCBI lineage: Bacteria > Pseudomonadati > Bacteroidota > Sphingobacteriia > Sphingobacteriales > Sphingobacteriaceae > Mucilaginibacter > Mucilaginibacter sp. A3364. The sequence goes on along the minus strand of NZ_JCAWED010000001.1, from coordinate 295,960 downwards.
GCCTTTATGCTTTTTAAGCGCCTTGCGTATCAGGTCCGATTCTTTTTCAATCAACGACAACGATTCTTCAACCTCCTCCGCATCGTGCGTTATGTTATAGCTATCGTTGCTAATGCTGTTATTGCTGGTAATAACGGGTTGTTGCAGGGTAAATTGTGGCTCGGGGTTATTAGGTAACTCAATATCACGATATAACTGATTTAGCGTTTGGCTATGATCAGCAAAATTGGTGCTCACTCCACCGTTTTCGATGATGCCGGCTACCAGTTTCTTCAACTCCACCATATCGCGCTTCATATCAAACAATACTTTGTAAAGTATGTCGCGCTCAGAAAAATCTTCCTTAGGCTGATTTTCTATCCGCATAGGCAAATTGCTTCTACCCGTTTCGTTGGGAATATACGTAAGCAGGGTTTGCGCCGTAATAACATGGTCGCGCTCCAAAACGGCCAATTGCTCAGCCATGTTTTTTAACTGGCGGACGTTGCCCGGCCACGAGTAATTGATCAATATCTGCTGCGCCTCATCATCCAGTTGGATTGGCGGCGTGCGGTATTTGTCTGTAAAATCGGCCGTAAACTTGCGGAATAACAGGTAAATATCTTCTTTCCTGTCGCGCAATGGCGGTATGCGCAAAGGCACGGTATTTAAACGATAATAAAGGTCCTCGCGGAACTTGCCATTCTTCACCGCGTCGTACACATCAACGTTTGTAGCGGCAATAACGCGTACATTAGTTTTTTCAACCTTTGATGAACCTACCTTAATATACTGTCCCGACTCCAGCACACGCAGTAAACGTGCCTGGGTACCCAGCGGCATTTCGGCAATCTCATCCAAGAATATAGTACCACCGTTAACGGTCTCAAAATAACCTTTACGTTCGCCAACTGCACCGGTATAAGCACCTTTTTCGTGACCAAATAGTTCTGAATCGATAGTCCCTTCAGGTATGGCCCCGCAGTTAACCGCGATGAACGGCCCATGCTTACGCGGACTCATCTGGTGGATGATATGCGAGAAGACCTCTTTACCACTACCACTCTCGCCGGTTATTAAAACCGAAATATCAGTAGGCGAAACCTGGTTAGCAATATTTATAGCCCGGTTTAACAACGGCGAGTTGCCGATGATACCGAAGCGTTGTTTAATTTCCTGTATTTCCATATGTAGAATCAAGAGTCAAGAATCAAGATTCAAGATGTTTGTTTAGTCAACAATAGAACCCATTAGCGTAGCAGTCGTGCATCTTTCTGCCATCACGTTCACGTACATACCCGGCTTAAATCGTTCATCTACCGGGAACACCATCATGGCATTTTGGTCTGTACGACCGGCGTAATCGTTTTTTGATTTTTTTGAGAAGCCTTCGATCAGTACCCTTTGCACTTTACCTAATTGATTCTCTAAACGGATCTTAGAGTATTTTTGCTGTAATGCTACGATCTCTGTTAACCGGGCTGCTTTAACAGGCTCGGGAATATCATCAGCATAACGTTTTGCAGCTAGTGTGCCCGGGCGTTCCGAGTACATAAACATGTAAGCAAAGTCGTATTGTACATATTCCATCATGCTTACGGTTTCTTTGTGCTCCTCATCAGTTTCGGTGCAGAAGCCGGTGATAACGTCGGTTGATATCGCGCAATCCGGAATGATACGGCGGATGGCATCAATACGGTTAATGTACCACTCGCGGGTGTAAGTACGGTTCATCAGCTCCAGCACACGACTATTGCCCGATTGTACCGGTAAGTGGATATAGTTACAAACATTATCGTGTTTAGCTATAGCGTATAAAACCTCGTCAGTAATATCTTTAGGGTGCGATGTTGAGAAACGTACACGCAGATCAGGGTTGATCTGTGCTACTAATTCTAACAAATTCGCGAAATTTACTTTCTCGCTTTCGTCTTCACTGGCCCATTTGTACGAGTCAACATTCTGCCCCAACAAAGTAACCTCACGGTAACCGCTGTCAAACAGATCCTGGCATTCTTTCACTATCGAGTGCGGATCGCGGCTACGCTCGCGGCCACGGGTAAACGGCACCACGCAAAACGAACACATGTTATCGCAACCACGCATAATAGATACAAAGGCGTTGATGCCATTTGTATTTAAACGTACCGGGTTAATATCGGCATAAGTTTCCTCGCGGGATAATAATACGTTTACGGCTTTCTGGCCGCTATCAACCTGGTCTATCAGGTTTGGCAGGTCGCGGTAGGCATCAGGGCCTACAACTACGTCAACCAGTTTTTCTTCTTCTAAAAATTTGGCTTTTAGGCGCTCGGCCATACAGCCCAGCACGCCAACCACCATGCCAGGGTTTTTACCCTTGGCCACCTTAAATTCTTTCAGGCGGTTACGTACGCGGGTTTCGGCGTTCTCGCGGATAGAACAGGTATTGATGAATATAACATCGGCGTTGTTAAAGTCGCCGGTGGTTTCAAATCCTTGTTCAGATAAAATGGAGGCTACAATTTCGCTGTCAGAAAAGTTCATCGCACAGCCATAACTTTCAATATAAAGCTTACGACCGTTATTTTTCCCCTCAACAGGCTCTAACACTAAAGCCTCTCCCTGCCTGCTTTCATCATGCGCCTTATCAGGCATCACCAGATCTATCATCGTATTAAAAAAATTTGAGCAGCAAAAATACATAAAAATTAAACATTGCGTGACAGATTGGCAGAATTATAAAGGCAATTTACTTTGTAATATTCTTATAGTGTGTTATTTAATTGTTAACAATGGCCTGGTTTTGGTGTTACAACAGCAAAACACTACCGCATGACCACAACATCTACCCCCGCAAAGAAACATATACCCCGCTGGCCATTCGTAATACTGGGCCTGCTGCTGCTTATTGGCGGCGGCGCATGGTACTTTTACAATAATTACCTGGCAGATAATCGGTGGAAGCCCCTGCTGCAAAGCAAATTGAAGGAACTCATCATCAAATCAACTGATAGCCTGTATCATATTGAGTATTCTGATTTCGACCTTAACCTAACCAATGGCGATGCTACCCTGAAAGATTTTAAACTGGTGCCCGATACCCTTGTATATCAAAAACTGGTAGCCGAACACAAGGCTCCCGATAACCTTTTCATCCTCGGCGTAAAAAAGCTGAGCATTAAAAACGTAGGTGCCCGCAAAGCTTATACGGATAAAATACTGGACATTACGGATATTACCATAGACAAACCCGACCTCACCATCATAGCCAAACGCTACCGCTTTAACGATACCGTAAAAGTAGGTCAGCCAAAAACACCTTACCAGATCATTAAAAATATATTTAAGCGCCTGCGGATTGATTCGATCTCGCTCAACAACATCAGCCTGAATTACATCAACAAAAACGGACCAACAACCCGGCAAACCGCGCTAAAGAATTTAAATATTCATATTTCGAGTGTATTGGTCGATTCGCTTTCAGCCTTGGATAGCACCCGTTTTTATTATACCAAAGGCGTGGAAGTGATAGTGAATGACTACAAAATAGCCACGCCGGATAGCCTGTACAACGCGGAGCTAAAACGCATCTACTTTTCTACCGCCAAGCGGCAGATGATTTTGGATGGCGTAAACTTTTTGCCGCGCTATAACCGCACAGATTTTTATCGTAAGATGGATGCTTCGGGCGATATGTTCACGCTTAAATTTAAGCAGATAGCCATTAATAAAATAGACCTGCAGCGCTTCCTGCGCGACCAAAAACTACACTCGGGCGTAATGGATATTAAAAACGGTAAAGTGCAGATATACACCAACGGCAACTACAAAGGCAAAAAAACCAGTAAAATTGGTAAGGATCCGCACCAGGCCCTGCAACGCGTAGCCCTGGATATGAAGCTGGAACGCCTCAACATCGGCAACACTGATATTGAGTACTCTGAAACGGATGCTACCACACAGAAAACCGGCCTGATTCAATTTAAAAACACGAACGGCTATTTCCAAAATGTGACCAATGATCCTGATGTTAAAAAGCTAAATCCATACATGACGGCACATATCATAACCCGCTTTATGGATGCCGCGCCGCTTACTGTAAACTTTAAGTTTAACCTGGCGGCCAAGGATGGTGCCTTTAACTATTCGGGCACGCTGGGTAAGTTTGATGGCCGCGTGTTGGATAAACTGGTTAAACCGCTTGCCATGGTGCACGTAAAATCTGCAGACGTAGAGCGTTTAAGTTTTAACGTGAACGCCAGCAATTACTACGGCAAAGGTCAGCTTCAGTTTTACTATAAAAACCTGAATGTTGAATTGCTTAAAAAGGTAGAGGGTGAAAAAGATCTGCAGGCGCAAGGCTTTATATCCAAAATTGCCAATGCCTTTATTATTGACAATGATAATCCGGATAAGAAAGGCAACTTCCGCCCCGGCCCTATCAGCCTGAAACGCGAACCTACCTGGTCGTTCTTTAGCTTCTTGTACAAAGGTTTACTGGACGGTTTGAAACCCAGTGTAGGTTTCGACAAAAAAACCGAAGGCACCGTTAACAAAGTTGTAACTAAAGTAAGTACCTTGGTTGAGAAGTTTAACGAGTTTAAAGAGAAGCGCCGCATACGCAAGGAAGAACGCCAAAAAGAACGCGCAGCTAAAAAAGAACTTAAAGCCAAAGAGGAAGCCGCCGAAGCAGCAGCCGAGGCTAAAGAAAAAGCCGAGAAAGAAAAGAAAAAGGCGGAAGAAAAAAGCAAAGAGGAATAAATAAACTATGGCGATAAAGTTTTTGAAGCACAAGTGGCAAAAAGTTGTGCTGGCCTCTGTACTGATCTTTACCGTGCTGTTGCTTGTATTGGCTTTGGTGGTGAATAATTACTGGTCGCCGGTGCTGGAGAAAAAGATTAAGGAAGCCGTGGCAAATAGTACGGACAGCTTGTACACCATTGATTTTTCGGAAGCTAAGCTACATGTGCTACAGGGCAAGATCGTAGTTTACAACATCGATCTTAAAATTGATAGCGCTATTTATCTAAAACGCAAAGCGCTGGGTACCGCGCCTAATAACGTTATTGATCTGCATGTTAACCGGCTGGTATTATCGCACATTCATCCTTTCACCTTATACTTTAAACACAAGCTTGATATAGATCGCATAGTCATCAACTCGCCTAAAATTGATGTAACCTACCAGCTTAATCATACCAAAGATACTACTACTGATAACCGCACACTTTGGCAAAAAATATCCAAATCACTCAAATCGGCACATGTTGGCGATATATTTTTTAATAATGTAAGCCTGAAATACAACGACCACTCGGGCCCCGGCCTTGTTACGTCTGAAATAAAGGAAATGAACTTCCAGGCTAATGAGCTATTGATCGATTCGACGACGCAAACCGACACTTCGCGTGTTTTGTATTGCAAAGAGATAGTGACCGAAATTAACAACTACCGCGGAAAGGCACCGAGTGGTTTATACACCTATGGCTTTAAAAGGCTTAAACTGTCAACCCTAACGTCGCGCCTAAACCTTACCGGCTTTTACCTAACTCCTATTAACGAGGATGACTTCTTCGCCAAAAGCACTAAAGACAAGTTTACGGTTAAGCTTGACTCTATCCAACTCAATCACTTCGACTACCTGTCATACCATAAATACCGCAAAGTGTCCGCCTCGAGCCTTAAACTGAGCCGGGGGACGTTTGAGTTGTTTAATAATCCCAACAAAACAAAAACCAACCAAAACAAAGTTGGCAGCTTTCCCAATGTGGGCATCTATAAAACCAATACCGATTTAAAGGTTGATACCATCGCCATTAAACAACTGGATATTACCTACAGCGAATTCAACAAAAAGTCAAGAAAAACCGGCGCTATCTCTTTCAATAATACAAGTGCCGAACTTTTAAATGTTACCACCAATAAAGACGCCCTACGGAAGAATAACATCGCTACGGCTAAAGTCACTACAAACTTTATGAACCAGGGTGGCTTTCATTGTTTCTTTACGTTTAACCTTACCGATGAACTAAACTCGTACAGTTATAAAGGACACCTGGGTGCCATGAGCCTGGAACGCCTGAACCAGGCCACCATGCCTTTTGCCATGGTGAAAATAACATCGGGCACCTTAAAATCATTTGATTTTGACATCAAAGGCAATAATAAAGTATCGCATGGGCCGGTTACTATTCTGTATAACGATTTAAAAGTTAACCTACTTAAGGCCGGCGACCCTGAACTGAGCCTGAAAAAGAAACTGATAGAAAGCCTGTACGCCAATATCTTCATCCTTAAACACAACAACCCCGACCAGCCCGGGCTTATACCGCGCAGCTATAACGTTAGATATGTACGCCCATTAAACTCACCATTTTTTAAAACGGCGTGGAAAACATTATTAACCGGTTTAAAACCTGCCGTTGGCCTTGACGATAAAACCCAAAAAGCTACCGAAGCCCTCATCGCCCAAAAGCAACTAGACAAAAAGAACCGAAACATCCGCAAAGAACAACGCCTGCAGCGCCGCGCTGATCGTAAAATGAAACGCCAGATCAAGAAGGGCGAAAAGATGATCGAAAAAGCGAAGAAAAACGCTCAATAACCTACCGGTGACAGGAAAAGCATTTAGGGTGCGCCACTTTTAAAGTGGCGCACTTGGCGCACTCTATTTTTGTATTTTATTGATAATTAGAAACTTACACAAAAAGCGGCGCAAAGCGGCGCACCCTCATTAAAATACAAATAACTCATTATCAGTTGTTTAATTTTTAATTTCTTGATGCGATACCAAAAGTGGCGCACCCTAAAACTAACTTGCCCGTTTGCAACGAGCGCTTGATGCGGACTTTGCGCTTGCTTCGCACGGGCATTGCAAATGCTGAACCATGTTAAACACTCGTAACAGACGAGCGCAAGAGCAGACGGCGCAAGAGACCCTACTGCAAAAGCAATTTCAAATTAATACCAAAGTTTGTAAACGATGTATTGAATGCCTGCGATGTAAACGGCTTGGTAATATTGGTATCGTAAAACACCACCAGGTTAAAGCGTTGGCTGATGGAGTAATCGATAGACGGACGATAGGTGATATTTTTAGCGCCAGACGATACTTGCGCGGCTTTAACATCAGCTTGATATATCAACGTTTTATTGCTGCGTATAGAAAGATCGAGCTTAAAATTAATATCGTTTTTAAGCGTAGTATTGTTAAATAAGCCAAACGGCAAACGCAGATCGCGGGTTTTATAGCCCAGGCCAATTACAAAGGCGGTCTCGCTTTCCTGCGTAAGCTGGCTGTTAAGCAAACTCAGGTTAAGCAAACGGCGTTTACGGTATTGCAGATCGGTTGTTACATTATTTTTAAAGCGGATATTAGCGCCTATCAAAGGCAGAAATTGCTCGGTAACGGTTATTTGCGAAAACTGGAATTTTGGTAAGAAATCGTTATTCACATCACGCGAAGTTGCACCATATAAATTCTCGCGGAATTGCAGCAGGGTGGTGTAGCCATTTACAATATATGACGAGTTATAACGATGATCAATATCAATTGATTCAAATAGTTCGGCAAAGAACGGGATACGACTTAAACCGCTGTAGCGTACTTCCCAGTTTGGGATAGGTATGTTAGGGAATTGGCTTAAGCTTGCACCATTGGCATCTTTCCCTGTAAAGGCGGCTAAGAAGGCGGGTACCAATACGTTTTGTGAGCTAGGGCCATAACCATCAGCATAGCCCGCCGGCGTTAAGCCCAGGGAGTTTCGGTTGGTGCCCGCCAAACGTTTTGAAATGGTTTGCCTGTTATCCAAAAACTTTTGGAAAGGTGCCGAAGTATTATTAACGCCATCCTCGCTAACGAAAGCCGTGCCCAGGGCCAGGTATGATATGCTGTAATCTCCCGTTGTAACCGGGGCCAGATTTTCAAAGGAGTTGGTGGCATCTAAAAACTTAAAATTGGTTTGATAGGTGCGGTTTTGCGTTTTAAAACCACTTAATTGTATACGCAGATCTTTAAACGGCTCGATAGATGCCTTTAGCCTGATATCTTCGTTAAAAGTGGTTACGTAAAGCTGGTTTTGCAGCGAGTCGCGCGATATCCATCCGTTGGCCACCGCTTTATTACGGATGTCGGACTGGCTGCCTAGTAAAAAGGCAATGCCCGGTGCATCATAGGTAAGGTCCTCGCCAAACAGGTTTGATTGCGGCAGGTATCCCGGCAGGAAAGTACCCTCCGTACGTGTATAGGTACCACTAACATTACGTATGCTGGTTAGCACGCCAACCAACGCTTTTGAAAGGCCGCTGGCTTTGCTATCAGGTTTAGCGGCTTCGCGGATAAAGGCAAACTTGTTATAAAGGGTACTTAAATTAAATGCAGGGTTTACCTGTATAGTACGGGCGTTTTGAATACTGTTACCCACATTTAAACCCGGGTTGCCTATGGCAAATAACGGTGCCGACTGCCATACAAAGTGCGTAGTGTAGCTGATAGGCGCCGCTACCCAGTCCATACCCGGTAGTTTGGCAATAGGTGTTTCGTAAGCTACGGTAAAGGTGTGGTTGTAATTGGTGGTACGGCCCAGCTTCTTGATGTTCTCCCAAAGGGTGTCAATTTTTAAACCGGTAAGCCTGCCGTAAGGTTCGTCAACTACCGATAGGTTGGTAGCGTCCAGGTCCATTTTTAATGATTTGGTTAAATTCCAGCCTATGCCGTAGTTACGGATGATGTTAAAGTTTTTATTAAACGTGGTTGGTACTGTGATAGGGTTTTCAGGATCGTTATTACGCAGGGTGTTTTCTGAATAGAACCTGTCAAAATTGATATTAAAATTTAAGCGCGATGGTACCAGCCCAAAGTTAATGTCCCTAAAAATTGCCAGCAGGTTTGATTTGATGATCTTGGCAAAAGGCGATATATATGATGGTTTATTATCAATGTAATTGTAAGCGAACGAGGCATGGTAGGTACGCTCCAGGTTATTCTCCACCGTAAAATCACGATGCAGGTATTCGGTGTAAGCATAGCTTACGTTCATGTTCTCAATATCGTAAACATGGGTTTGCGCGGCGGGGTCAACCCTATCCTTACGCACATTGGTAAAGTTAAAGCTTTTGCGTTTGGTATAGTCTTCGGCTGCCATGCGGATGGAGTCGCGCTTCTGATCAGATTCGGCATTCTTTAAAGCATCCTTCAACAATATATCCGGCTGACCGGGATCATACTGCGGCGTGATAACCTGAGAAGACACGTTGATATAAGCAGGTATGCGGATAGCTGTTTTTGCCGGGAAAAACTTACCCAGGTCGGCACTGGCAGATATGTCATAAGCCTGGTTATCGCTCAGGGTACGCTCAGACAGTTTAGAATCCAGCCTGCCGAAACCCGCGGTACTTTTGCTACCGGCGATTGTAACATCGGCAAAATCCGCCAGTTTAAAATCCGCCCTCGCGGTAGCTGCCCAGCCGCCCTGGTTTTTAAAGTCGGTTAAGCGCAACTCATCAAACCATACAATACCCGATTTTGGCAGACCATCATCAGTAGGCGTGCTACCATTTGCTTTATAAGGGTTACGCACACCCAGCATAATGGTACGCAGGCGGCTCAGATCGGGCACGCCCATGATGGTAATTCTGTTACGTCCGCTGCTATAAGTAAACGGGCGGTTAAGCGGCCACGGTAAGCCCTGGAATTTAGCTTTGTTACGTGCTATTTTGGCATCGGTTAAAAGTGTCAGATCAATATCAAGCTCGTTAGTTTCCGGCCATATACTGCTTGGGTTGGTTGATCCCGGCGCGGTAACATCCAAAGGTATCTCGTACTCGTAATAGTTATTTTGATAATCGGCACCCAAACGTATAAAGGCACTCAGATCGCCATTGTTTAATGCCGAATTGGGTGTGGCCTCGGCGTGTATAAACATTTGCAGGTGCTTATACTGGCGCAGATCATTATAAAAAGTTTTAAAAGCGGCCCTGCCATAACCATCGCTCAAGCTGGTAACGTTTAACGATAACGACTGTTCATTTAACTGCGTACTAGTTTGCAGGTTATTATAATCGCGCTGGCGTTGTATGCCCGGTGGCACCACGTAAGGGATAGGAACCCGTTTACCGTTCTCCTCAATATTTACGGTTTGTACGGTGAATACCGAATTGTCAAGCGCCGGGTTAATGATAGCCGGATCGGCGATAACATTGGCCGGGTTATTTTCGGAGTTATAAGCACGCCAGTCGCCACGCACCAGTTCCATGCTGGCAAAACGCAGTACCGATGTATCGGCAAAATTGGTCATGAACATACGCATGTAGCGTATAGCCTTAAAATCCTGTATGCCACCTACCGCCTGCTGGTAAGCGGTAATAGGTATCCTGAACTGGTACCAGGTAGCAGATTGTGTAGTACCATTAGCCAATTTAACCTGCGATGTGACCTTGTCGTTCACGTAGTTCTGGCCTATCACCAAATCCTGCGGGCGCATAGATACTTTGTATTGAAAGTACTGGTCGTCCTGGCTCATGTTATTATCGCGGTCGATATCCTCGCCATCGGGCAATGAGGTTGATGCGGATGTTTGCAGGCCCAGTTCGGCTTGCGACTGCTCGGCGGTTTTAGAGTTGCTTTCGTTGCCGTTAAATTTGGCATAACGCTCCAAAATACCGGCGCCGGCCTGGTCATGATCAGGGCCGAGGTAATATTTATAGTCGTCGGATGATGGGTCGGCGGCAATCGCTGCGGCGGCTTGCGCGCTTACCTGCGCCTGTATTTGCTGTACGGCAGTGGCAAATTTGGCGCGCTCGTCGTTATTGTTCATACCATCCAAACCAACGTCTTGTAGCTGGCGCGATGAGGGGTTACTGTCGAAAGAGTTTACTACCGGCTGATTGCGCGGTACGCGACCCCAATTGGTTTCATCAACCGTGCTAAAATCGCCATTTACGGGGATGCCGTTTTCTAAACTTTTGCGGCCATCTTTCAGCACATCTTCAGATATACTACCTAAGTTGAAATACAGATCGCCACCGGCAGATGCTGGTTTATAAATAAAGGGATCAAGCACCCAAAACTCTATATACTGCACGTTAAGCGCCTGGAAATCGTTAGTGCTTATGCCCCGGTAAATACCGCCCCAACGCGAGCGCGGGTTTTGCAGGGAGCCGTCTGTATTAATGGCTGATGTACTATAGTTATAAGGTCCACGTACGGTTGGATAAAAAGCCAGATCTAAAGTCGACAACATCAAAGGCTGACCGGTTACCGATTGCTTGTACGGAAAAACTTCCGTTTGCAAAACCTGCCGGGTGTAGTGGTTTGATAACTGGGCGCGCGATAAGGATACCTGGCTTGAAGTGTAGAAAATCGGGTCGATGTTATAAAAAGCTAAACGCGCCCGGTTATAACCATAAGCCAGGTTGTTAAACAAGCTCGATTCGGGAAATAATTGCGGCGTGCCCGATAACTGCCAGGCGTTGGCACTCTTTACATCAATGATAGATTGACTGTTCTCAAAATCATCCAAATATGACGTTCCATTTTTTGAGCCCGCATAGTTTAGTATGCCCGGGTTGCCGGGAAGTAACTGCGCAAACTCACCACTAAAATTTACCGACGACGGCACCTTAGTTTGTATACCAGGCAGCTTATCTACCATACGTGTAAGCCAGCGCGAATCTGAGCTGTACTGCGCATCAACACCCCAAATGGTATTTGATATGGACTCCTGCCCTATGATCTCGTTCTGCGATATCGGCTGCTCGGTAAGGTGCATCACCGTACCGCCGAGGGATAGCTTAGGGCTAACCTTATAGTCAAACCGTGTACCGTACAGGGATTTTTGTTGAATACCAAACAGCTCATTACTCTCCAGGTTTACCGTGATGGGCTGGCCCGATGATAGTAAAGCGTTGTTGATGATATCTATCCGCCCCGCGTTATAATCAACAGTATAATCCGTACCCTCAACAAGCTTCGTAGCACCGGCGGATACTACTACCGAACCCTGCGGAATATTAATGGCATTTAACTGGTAGGAGCCACCGCCGCCTTTTGATGAATAGGTACCTAAAATACTATAGCGGTTTAACTGCGGAAAAAACTGTTGCGCTACGGTTTTGGTGGAGTCATACAGCTGCTGATAAACGTATCGCCGTATCAGGTCTGTTTCGCCGGGGTTGAAGCGCCGGGCCAGGTCCGAACCAAAGGGTTCCAACACCGGGAAAATGATCCGCCCGTTTTGCGAATCGATGGTTTTCCCTTCCCAAAAGTCGAAATAGCCATCGGGTTGCTTTTCGCCGCGCTGGTTCAAATTATCCAAATCGGTTAATTGCAGCCAGAGCTTTTCTTTGGTGTTTTGCCCTTCCTCCATCAAGGGTTTCTCGATGCTCGATTTATCGTCGAGCCTTGATATGCGCAGCTTAAAATTGTTCGAATCTATCTGGTAAGCGTTAAGCGAATAGACGTTTTTCATCATCAGCTTCCAGGTAGGCAGTTTGGTTTTAAGCAGGGTGTTTTTTAATAACTTAAGGTATAATACTTTCGGCTGCGCCGGATCAACAGCTATATCGCTCGAAAACTCACCCACCTGGTATTGCTGGCCATTGTAGGTATACTGGTATGCAACCGCCAATACCTCGTCGTTATTTAAAGGGTAGTTTAGTGATATATAACCCAATTGCGGGTTAAGCGTGAACTCGCGCGCGGTAAGTTTGCGGGCGTAGGTTAGCTTGGCATAGTTATCTGTCCCCCCGGTGCTTGCAAAATAACTTGCCACAGCATTTGCCGGGTCGTTGGTAAGCCTTGAACTGGCAGGCAAGCCCTGCAACAAAGAGTTTGATTGGCTGGTAAAACCCGGCCCCTGGAAACCCGCAGGCAAGCCCGAGTAACCTGCACCACCTTGTATTAAGGGGCTGTTGTAAGGCGCGTTTTCCCCAAGATCAAGGAAACCTAAAACGTCCCTTGAATCGGTAGTGGTATTGCTGCGGTTGGTTGTCCAAACCTCGATTTTAGTGATGTTGATATTTGAACTGATAACCGGCAAATTAGCCATCGCCTTGTTATAATTATTGCGGAAGAATTGCGACAGGAAATAGTGTTTATTGGCCTCATAATCCGATGCAGAGATCTGGATGTTCCCCCGCTGCGAACCATTGGTAATAGTAATAGCCTTTGACTGCGAACGCTGTTGCGAAAATATACTGGTTACGCCCAATTTGCCAAACTTTAACTTGGTGCGCAAACCAAACAAAGCCTGTGTACCGGTAATCAAAGTAGTGTTTAAGGGCATACTAACCGTACCGGCTTGTATTTCCTGTATGATCTCATCCGGGTGACCGGTATAGGCCAGTTTCACCTGGTTATCAAACTGAAACTGGGCGTCGGTATTATAGCTGGTAGCGATCTGTAATTTATCACCTATAGATCCCTGTACTTTAAGTTGTATTTGTTGATCGAAGTTGAAATTAAACTGCTTACGCTGACGGGTATTAAAAAGCGGGTTCTCGTTATTATTGATCTGCCCCGACATGATGGCCGATGCAAAACCCTGCGGCTTGATATCAATTACCGGGCTGCCAAAAATACGCTCAAAAGTACGGCTGCGTACTTTTATTTGAGGTATAAAACCCGGCTGCTGCGATTGATAGGCGTAGTTGTCGGTAAGCTTTCTGAAGTAGTCGCGTTTTTCCTCCTGCTGCTTCAGACGCAGGTATTCCTGGAAAGTTAAATAAACCGGTGGCCGGTATTGCAGGTTACCGATACGTTCATACAGTACATACTGGTTGGTGGCAGCATTGTACTCTATAGTACGTACTACTCCTGTAGGTGGTTCGTCAAAAATACCTTTACGTAAGGCGCTGTTCCTCGTATCGTTATAATTGTAAGGAATTTTTACTGTAGACGAATCTATCCTCGAAAAAGCGGGAACCTGTGCAAATGCTTTACCCCACCCGCAAAAAGCAGAAAGAAGTAGCAAACCAATAAAAACTTTATTAGTAAAATTCCCTGTCACAAGCCGCGTTAATAATATCAGTAATTATAAACTTTTTAAAGCAAACTTAATCAGTTGCTCAACAGTTAAAGTACCACCATTTTTAGCAATCTCCTGATCTACAACCTTTTCTGCCGCGTTGCGCGCGAAGCCCAGCATAACCAATGCTGCCAATGCTTCATCCTTGATAGAGGGTGCAGCGGCGGCTACCAGCCCCTGCGTTTCAAAGCTTTCTTTTCGTAGCTTATCCTGCAACTCCAGTATAACCCGCTGGGCCGATTTGGGACCTATGCCTTTTATACGTTGTATAACCGCTACGTTGCCGTTTACTATAGCAGTTTGTATTTCGATAGGGGTAATGGATGATAGCATCATGCGGGCGGTGTTGGGCCCAATGCCTGATATGGATATCAGGTGTAAAAACAAACGACGCTCGCTTTCATCGGCAAAGCCGTATAGGGTATGCGCATCTTCCTTAACGTGCAGCCAGGTGTGCAGCTTACAACGTTCGCCGTCGCGCAGTAATGAATAAGTATTTAGTGATATATTAATGTGATAACCTACACCACCGGCATCGATCACCACATAAGCGGGGCTCTTAAAAGCTAATTTACCATCAATATAAGCGTACATGTTTATTCAAATAGGTTATCGGTTAAATTATTAATGGTGGATGTTACGTTGCATTAACGTAGCGAAGATAAATATATTTCAACCCGTTTTAATCCAATATTAATAAAATGCAACAGGTGTTAAACAACAAAGGCGAAAGCATAAGCTACAACTTATACTTTCGCCTTTGCGTTGGTTTTACCGGATATTACTTTTTACCCCTAACCGGCGGTATATTAATGTCTCCTTTTTGCTGTGCATCAACCACAGCAATGGTTATCATGTTTACGATCTCGCGTACCGAACTATCAAGTTGCAACACATGCACCGGCTTTTTCAAGCCCAACAATATAGGGCCAACCGCTTCGGCACCGCCTATTTCCTGTAATAATTTGTAAGCAATGTTGCCCGACTCCAGGTTAGGGAATATCAGCGTATTGGCTGCTTTTCCTTTTAGGGTAGAAAAAGGAAAGTTATCAGCCAACAGGTCGGCATTCAAAGCGAAGTTGGCTTGCATATCGCCATCAACCACCATATCCGGATAGTTTTTGTGCAGCAGTTTAACGGCCTCCCGAGTACCTTCAGGCACGGGGCCCTCATTTGAGCCGAAGTTGGAGTAAGATAAGATAGCCACCCGCGGACTGATATTAAACTGTTTTACCGACTTTTCTATCAGCACCGTAATATCTACCAGTTCCTCCACCGTGGGGTTTACATTCACGGTCGTATCGCCAAAAAATACGGGGCCTTTTTTGGTTATCATTAAATACATTCCCGCTACGCGAGCCACACCGTCATCACAACCAATAATTTGCAGCGCAGGCTTCACTGTGGTCGCATAGTTTTTGCTCAGGCCGGATATCAGGGCATCGGCTTCGCCAAACTGTACCATGCATGAACCGTAGTAGTTCATGTCGGTCATCAGTTTACGTGCCTCAAACAGGGTTATACCGCGTCGCTGACGTTTGTTGAACAGGTATTGCGCGTACTTTTCGGTGTTCGCGGCGCCCAGGTGCGGGTCGATAATTTTTACATCATCAAGATCAAGCTCATGCTCTTTGATGATCTCCTTGATCTTTTCCTTATCGCCTAATAAAATTGGCCGGGCTATGCCTTCTTCTTTTACTATTTGGGCAGCACGTAATATTTTGTAGTTGTCTGCATCGGCCAAAACAACGCATTTCGGGTTGCTCTTGGCTTGGGTGGTAATGTTACGTAACAGTCTGTCATCCGGCCCCACACGCGAGCGAAGTTCTTCCGTATAGCCATCCCAATCGGTAATCACCTTACGCGCTACGCCCGAATCAATAGCCGCTTTTGCCACCGCTATAGACACCTCGGTGATCAGTCGCTGATCCATTGGTTTTGGGATGATATAATCTCTGCCGAATTTTAAATTTTTAGCATTATAGGCCAGGTTAACCGCTTCCGGAACGGGCTTCTTAGCCAGTTCGGCGATGGCTTTAACGGCGGCAATTTTCATTTCCTCGTTAATGGCGCTGGCTCTAACATCCAGCGCGCCACGGAATATGTATGGGAAGCCCAGTACGTTATTTACCTGGTTAGGGAAATCAGAACGGCCGGTGGCGATGATAATATCCTTACGTGCGCCAACAGCCAGGTCATAAGCTATCTCGGGCTCGGGGTTGGCCATGGCGAACACGATAGGGTTTTTAGCCATGCCTTTCAACATATCCGGGGTTACTACGTTACCTGCAGATAGGCCGATGAACACATCGGCACCTTTCATAGCATCGGTAAGGTTATTGATACCCTTGCGTGTAGTGGCAAATTGCAGGCGCATTTCGTCAAGGTCGGTACGATCAGGAGTTATCAAACCGTTGATGTCAAACATCACCAGGTTCTCTTTCTTAACGCCGAGCGACAGGTATATTTTTGAGCAGGAAACAGCCGCGGCACCCGCGCCGTTTACCACCATTTTTATTTTGTCGAGCTTTTTGCCTTGGATCTGGCAAGCGTTGATAAGCGCCGCGCCCGATATGATGGCCGTACCGTGTTGGTCGTCGTGCATTACCGGGATCTTCATTTCGGCTTTCAGCCTGCGCTCTATTTCAAAGCAGGTTGGTGCCGATATATCTTCCAGGTTTATACCACCAAAAGTTGGCTCTAAGGCCTTCACAATGTTTACAAATTCATCAACCGTCTTAGCATTTATCTCTAAATCGAATACATCTATATCAGCATAAATTTTAAACAGCAGGCCCTTACCTTCCATTACCGGCTTACTGGCTTCCGGGCCAATATTGCCCAGGCCCAAAACGGCGGTACCGTTACTTATTACGCCCACCAGGTTACCCTTGGCGGTATATTTATATACATCGTCAACATTTTCGGCAATGCGTAAACATGGCTCGGCCACCCCCGGCGAATACGCCATGGTTAAATCGCGCTGCGAGTTGGTGGGCTTGGTAGGGATTACCTGTATTTTACCCGGACGGCCTTTCGAATGGTAGTTTAAGGCGTCCTGTTTACGATTAGGTTTATTATCCATAATTTCAGTTAATGCCTCAAAGGTACGGCTTTTTTTTGCTGGGATGGAAATGTGTGTTAGCGTTAAGCTGAAAGCTTAAAACATTTTAGGACGAAGTTAAAAAACTTCGTCCAGTGGAGTTTTAAATAAACTATTCCTGTTCATTGAAAGATCCCCAATAGATACAGATGTAATAAATAAGGGATAAGATTGAGAATAAAAAAAGGGAAGAACTCTGATATAGTTCGATTTTTTATCAGCCAAAGCAGGATAGCATAATAAGCGATTGTAATAAGAAAAATAAACCCAACAGTGAAAAAGCCCAAACCTAAATTGGTGGCAAAATTCAAATAAAGTGGTACACCTATGCAGATCACAATCTCTGCATAGAGTATAATTCGCATTGCTTTTTCTATGTTCACTTTGTCAGCCATCGTTAGTAAAGCTACAAAAAAGCCCCGCTTTTGCGAGGCTTCTAAATACTGTTTATCCTTTACTTATCATCAGCGTCATTCCCGGTTGCAGGGCATCTTCTTTTAAGCCGTTAAGGCTGCGTATGCTATCCGCGGTAGCGCCTTCAAACTTTTGCACAATGCCGTTTATGGTATCGCCGGGTTGTACGCGGTACGTTATGTAACTGGTAGCAGGTTTTTTTGCTGTCGCGATAGCAATTTTATTGGCCTCGGCCGGTTTGGCTATCAGGGTGTACACGGCATTCACGTCGGCATCTTCGGTCAATTTTAAAGTAGCCCCCACGGTTGGCCTGGCGGTACGCATGCGGTTCCAGTTTTTCAGGTCAGCAATGTCAACGCCATAAGTTGACGCTATGCCAACCCAGGTATCACCTGCTTTTACCTTGTGTGTTACAGGCTCGGTAATAGGCAACGAAGCTATAGCGGTTTCAGACATCATAGATTCTACCACCGTTGGGCTAACCACAGGCTGAACAATAACAATAGGGCGCTGCATAGGCTGCTGCGCTATAATGGCATTGGGGTTATTCAAAGCCTCGTACAAAACAGCATTGTTTAAACCGCCATGGTTTGGTATTATAATACGGCGAGGCTTTTCTTTACTGCCGTTGATCATCTGGCGTTTGTATGATGGATTAAACAAAGTCAGATCTTTCAACTCCACACCTATCGCTTTAGCAATATTGCTTAGCGTTATATTTTTATCAACCATTACCGTATCGGTTTTGGTTGATAGTGCCCAGGGCTGCTCGTAAATATTATGCTTATCCGGGTAATTCATCACGTACGACATGGCAATGAACGCCGGTACATAACCACGGGTTTCAATAGGCAGATATTCACGTATGGCCCAGAAATCAATAGAGCCTGATTTTTCAATAGCGCGTTCTACATTGCTTTTACCACAGTTGTATGATGCAATGGCCACCAGCCAGTCGCCAAACTCCATGTAGGCATCTTTTAAATATGCGGCAGCAGCGTAGCATGACTGTATAGGATCTTTACGATCGTCAACATCGCCATTCATAGTTAACCCATAAATTTTGGCGGTAGGCGCCATAAACTGCCACGGACCGGTAGCGCCTACGCGCGACACAGCATGCGGATTTAATTTCGACTCCACTATAGACAGGTATTTGATCTCGGTTGGAATTCCCGCTTCGCGGAAGATCTTTTCGTAAATAGGGAAGTAATATTTCGACAGACCCAGCACCTGGCTCATCTCGTCTTTATGGCGGGTGTACAAGTCAATATAAGCCTGCACGAACGGGTTGTAATCTAACTGAATTTCTTTTCGGATAGCATCCAGCCTTAACTTGGTAAGGTTGTTTGCATACGGATCATAAGCCTGGGCGGGCTTAGCGGTAATAGCGGTGTCGGCAGGTAAACCGGCGCCAATTGCTTTAGTAAATTGTAGTGATAATAGGCAGATAGCGAAAGTTAATATTCTTCTCATTCGTTTCTGTTAAGGATAAAAGCCGCTTGCTTACAGCAGGCCACTTTTACTAATATATTAATTTATTTAAGCTCCAGGAAATACTTCGAAAAGTTTAACAGCTCCTGTTCGCCAAAATGTTTGGTTAATAATTGTAATCCTAACGGTAATCCTTTGCTGTTATTGCCTGCCGGCAGAGAAATTGCCGGTACGCCTGCCAATGATGCCTGCACCGTAAAAATATCTGCCATATAGCCTACAACCGGGTCTTTTTCTTCCTTACCCAACTCAAAAGCCGGCTCGGGCGCGGTTGGCACCAATATAAAATCGTACTCGTTTAATATACTGTCGGTTTTTTCGCGTATCAGTCGGCGCACTTTTTGGGCCTTGGCGTAGTAGGCGTCATAGTAACCCGCGCTTAGCACAAAGGTACCCAGCATTATGCGGCGTTTTACCTCTTTACCAAAACCTTCTGAACGTGATTTTTTATAAGTAGATGCCAGATCAACAGCCTGCGGACTACGATAACCATAATGCACACCATCATAACGGGCAAGGTTTGACGATGCTTCGGCAGTTACCAATATGTAGTAAGCCGGTACTATGTAATCCAGGTATTCAAACGCTATCGGGGTAACCGTATGGCCCTCGGCGCGTAATTTATCGATAGTTTTTGTTAATGTGGCTTTCACCTCGTCATCTACCGCGGGGCTTGATAAAGCTTCCTGCAAGTAGGCAATTTTTTTCTTCCCGGCTGATGATTGTAGATCTTCCGAATAAGCCGGCACCGGCTTTTGCGCTACGGTACTGTCATACTCATCGGCACCCGCCATAACTTCTAACAACAAAGCAGCATCTTCAACCGAACGGGTAACAGGACCGGCCTGGTCAAACGACGAAGCGTAAGCAATCAATCCGTGGCGCGATATGCGGCCATAAGTAGGTTTTAAACCAATTAAACCGGTAAATGATGCGGGCTGACGTACTGAACCACCTGTATCGGTACCTATAGCGGCATGGCACATATTAGCCTGCACCGCCACTGCCGAACCGCCTGATGAGCCACCTGCAACCCTGCTATTATCAGCATAGTTCTTTACAGGGCCAAAGTATGATGACTCGTTGGTAGCACCCATGGCAAATTCATCACAATTGCAGCGGCCTATAATGATGGCATCTTCTGCCAATAAGCGCTCAACTACGGTTGAAGAATATATAGACCGGAAACCTTTAAGAATTTTTGATGAGGCGGTTACCTCATGATCTTTGTAGCAAATATTATCTTTAATACCAACAACCATACCCGCCAGTTTACCGGCTGTACCTTGCTGTATCTTCTCATCTATCTGTTTAGCACACTGCAATGCCTCTTGCTCAAAAACCTCGTTAAAAGCATTTAAATGGGCATTTATTTTTATTTGACTTAGATAGTTCTGTACCAGTTTTTCAACGGTGGTTTCACCGTTTTGTAACCCACTCTTTATATCGCTTAAAGAGGAATAAAATTTAGTCATGGGCTAAAAATAAAAAACTTATCTGTTTCAAACTATAAATAATTTAAACAGATAAGTATTTATGTAAAGTAACGCAACCGTAAACAGGTACTAAAGCTTACGCTTTTGACTTGTCGTCGGCAGTTGCATTTTCGGCTTCGTTTCCGTTTGAAGCGTCTTTAAATTCTTTAACGCCTTTACCTAAACCTTTCATCAGTTCAGGAATTTTTTTACCGCCAAATAAAAGTAGTACTACTAAAGCGATGATTATTATTTCTGGAGCACCTAATCCCATGATTTCTATATTTTATAATGGTTTGTATTATTACGTTGTTTTTGTGTTATGTGTTTCAGAAGATACGTTACTGTCATCTTCCTGGTTTTTAAAATCGGCATCATATTGTTCCTGCGCGGTGCGCGGGTTTGAATTATGATACTCATCGGGGTTATAACCGTCGTGGTACTGGTATTCTTCCGGCTGGTCATTAGCTACATAACTATCGCTAATGGCCATTGTGTTGGGCACATTGGTTGGCTGGCCAACTTGCGGCTCAATTTCTTCTTCATCCGCCGAATGCTCGGGAAGCAAAGCAGCCTCCTGGGCTTTCTTGCTTTCTTCGTCTTCGCGTTTTTTGCTCTCGAAGTTGTCTATCTGGTTATTGATCTCACGCTTAACACCTTCTGATGCATCTTTAAAATCACGTATACCTTTACCTAGTCCTCGTGCCAAACCCGGTAGCTTATCGCCACCAAATAGTAGCAGGGCAACAAACATGATCAGGGCCAACTCACCACCACCAATATCTAAAAACAAAAATACCGAACTCAACATCCCTTTTTTATTTAAGGTTACAAATATAAGCAATTAATCTATTATAGTTTATGTAACGTTTTACCTGTCAGCTAACCACGAACCGGGATTAACTGCAGCCGTTCCTTTATACAACTCAAAGTGCACTTCGGTATCGCCGGTTGATGAATCTGTTGCAACCACACCTATTACCTGTTTGGTGCTAACCTTCTGGCCTTTTGAAACACTAGCCGAACGTAAATTACCATACACCGTAAAATACTCGCCATGCTTAATTATTACTATAAAAGTACCTAACACGTCTTGCACGCCGCTTACTTCACCTTCAAAAACGCTTCGTACCGGCGCACCAGCGTTAGTGGCAATATCATAGCCGTTATTTTGCGTGGTTATACCTTCTATACTGTAATTGCCAAAACCATGTGATATACGTCCGTTAGCCACGGGCCACGGCAGGCTACCTTTGCTACCCAAAAAGTCGCTTGATAAACGGGCGGCTTCCGGTGTACTGTTAAATAGCTCACTATTGCTTTTTTTGGCAACAGGTTTACCGGCTGTGGGGGCAGGCTTGTTCTCCGCTTTCGCTCTTGCTGCTGCCGCGCGCTCAGCTTCCTCTTGTTTACGTCGCGCTTCGGCTATCTCCCTGCGAATGGCTGCATCAATGGCGCGTTTCATGGCGGCCAGTTTCTTCTGCACTTCGCGTTGCTGCGCTTTTAAAGCCCCTTCCTGTTTTGACAGGCCTGCAACTACTTTTTGTTGATTGTTTTTCTCTTTACCCAGCGTAGCTTTCTCCTTCTCCTGGTCTAATAGTAACGAGTGTTTCTCTTCTTTGGTTTTATCCAGCTGAACTATTTTGACATGCAGATCCTTTTGCTTACCCTCGATATAGCCTGCCTGGCGTTGCCGATAGGTAGCAAACTGCTGTAAATATTTTAAACGCTTGTAGGCCTGGTTAAAATCTTTTGATGCGAAAATGAACATCAATTTATTATAAGCGCTTTTGTTGCGGTAGGCAAAAAGCACCATACCAGCATATTCTTTTCTAAGCTGATCAAGTTGTCCTTGCAGATTGTGAACGGTATGGGTATTCTCGGATATCTGGCTATCCAAGGCACGCACTTCCGAGTTGATGACGTTGATCTTTTCTTCACGAACGGCTATCTGGCGCTTTAGTAAATTAACTTGCTTAAGGGTAGCCTTTTTATCGCTCAGCGTACGCTGAAACTCGCGGTTAAGCTCTTCCAGTTCATCGTTCAGCTTTTCGCGCTGACGCTTTAACTCGGCACTGCTTTGGGCATGCACTTTAAGTGTTACCGCCACGCATATCAACAAGAATAATAGTGCTTTTAAAAATTTCATCCGCCCAAAAATATCAATTTTAATTTGCTGGCGAATAACTTTCGGGAATATTGAAAGGATAATCCTGCTGAACGTCCAGATCAATCTTGGTGTAATGCAGGTTTGCATTAACTTTTTTCCCTCCGCTGGTTGATGAAAGCACAATGCGCGATGGCACTACACGGCCCGAAACCTGCACAAATTCGCCATTATTAACCTCCAGGCCCTGGCTTTGCGTTTGGCTTGACATGTTGAGGTTAGCCACCTTCATATCCGGGCCCAGCAACATTTTAAATACCAAATCGGCAACATTGCCCATAATGGCCGTTTGATCGTTAACCGGCGTTATAACGGCATCTTCTCTTAATAACTCAGGTATGGTATTGCCAACCAATATGGATTCTACCGTTTTATAATTTACCTGCTTACTGGCATACTGATGCACGTAGCTGAATGGCTTTTTTATGTACACGCCTTGCAGTTTATTAATGATCTTGATGCTATCGGGCGTAATTAACGCGCGGGCAACTTCTACAGTAATTAAAACCTGGGCGGTTATTGATACCCATATCTTTTTGTCCCTGTCTATACGCACATTAAGGGTAACGGTTTTATTATCATTATTAAAACCCAGTTCGGTTTCGGCTTTGCCGCTAAAGGTGTTAAAATTTAGCTGGCGCGATTTGATCTCCGCAATTTTAGCGGCTTTAGTATCCCCGGTAGATGCAGTAGCCGTCGTAGTTGATGCAACGGGGGCCGATACCATTTTCTTGCGTGCGGCGCAACTCGTCAAAACCACCAAGCAACACGCTATACCTATTATTTTATTCAATGTATTTCTTCTCATTAATCTTACGTTCTAAAGTTGGCGACTTGGCCCCGTACTCTTTGGCTTTCTGCCAGTTTTTTACGGCGGCATCTACATCACCAACATAAAACATTATATCGCCATAATGTTCTGTCTGCACAGCACTTTTATCTTTATTGTGCTGCATGGCTTTTTCAATCCACACTTTGGCTTCGGTATATTTTTTTTGTTTGAAAAGGATCCACGCATAAGTATCTTCAAACGATGGCACATCAGGCTTTATTTCATTGGCATGTTTAGCCATTTGAGCGGCCTTCTCTAATTGCTCGCCACGTACCGACAGGTAATAGGCATAATTATTTAACGCGTAACTGTTGCCGGGATTGTAGGTAACTGATTTATCATAGGCCGCATCCGAGTTTTTATCATCCTTTAACTCATGGTAACAATCGCCTAAAGCCGCATAAGCTTGTGATAGTAAATCTTTATCCTCGGCCTCTAACGCTACCGCTGTTTTAAAGTAGCTAAGCGCTTTGTTTACGTCTTTCTTCTGTTGCCAGGCAACGCCTACAAAATAATTCATCCAAGCCTGGTTAGGAAAAAACGCCAGGGCATCTTCGCCATCTTTTATAACAGCGTCAAGATCATTCTCGCTCAGATCAATACGCACCAGTTGCTCCCGCGCCTCGTACGATTGGCCATTTAAAGCGATAGATTTTTGAAAGTTAACCTTAGCTTCTTTTAAATTATCGTTCTGGATAAGCATATCGCCATACAGCGCAAAAGCACGGGCATCTGTAGGATGGCTGGTAGTAAGTAATTTACTCAAGGCCAATGCACTCGCTTTAGCCGCCGGATCAGGAAATTTGGGGATATACCCCAGTATGATCCTTATTTTCTGCTCAATGCTCAGATCGGCCACGCCAAACGCCGATTCCAGCTCGTTGTAGCTTGAGTTTACATTCTTTTTATCACGATAAAGGTCGGCCAGTGCCAAATGTACCATGCCGTTGTTGGGGTCGACTTTCTTGGCCCGCTCGAGCACATTTAAAGCTTTATCCTCCTGCTTCGCCGAGTTATAAAGTTCGGACAATAGCAGGTAGTATTTTACTTCGGTAGGGTTGTTTGTTATTAATTGCTCTAACCCATCAGCAGCTTTTTCAACCTTACCTTGCGCCAGGTAAACTTTTTGGCGTTGCAGCATAAGGTCATCACTAGGGCCGGCAACTTTTTCTATCTGGTCAAAAACAGCCAGGGCTTCTTCATTCTTTTTTTGGAGGAAAAGCGCGTTGGCTTTATCGAAATAAAAATCGGTACGCTCGGGTTGCAAGCGTATCAGCTCATTAAAAACGCCTTCCAGTTTGGCAAAGTCATTATTACGTTCGTAAATATCGGCCAGGCCAAGCCAGTACCAGGTATTATCGGGTTTTATAGATACAGCTTTTTGTAATAAAGGCAGCGCCTCGGCATATTTATTTTGTTTTTTGCGGATGCCGGCCAGCTCGTACAATGAAGCATCATTTGATGGGTCTATCTGCAACACCTGGTCAAACAGCTCAGCGGCTTTGGCGCCGTCGTCAACAGTTTTCTCGCTTAGTGCCGAAAAAAAAAGGCGCATCATTTTGGCGCTGTCAACCCCTGCTTTTTGCGGCATTTGCGCGTAAGCACCCGGCATTGCAACTATACAAAACCCCAATACCAGCAATAGCTTTACCTTTCGGCTAATATAAATTGATACGTTACCAGGGTTCATTATCATGGCTATTTTATTCAAAAATTATTTGCCGGTGTGGCCAAAACCACCTTCACCGCGCGATGTCTCGGCAAGTATTTCAACCTGCTCCCAATCTACCCGTTCGTGTTTAGCTATTACCATTTGGGCTATACGGTCGCCTGGATTTATCTCAAATACGGTATCCGAAAAATTGATCAGCAACACACCTATCTCGCCACGATAATCGGCATCGATGGTACCCGGCGAATTAACAATACCTATACCATGCTTAAAAGCCAATCCGCTACGCGGGCGAATTTGCGCTTCGTAACCCTCTGGCAATTCAATAAACAACCCGGTTTTGACCAGCTTGCGCTCCATTGGTTTAAGCTGCACGATAGTTTCTACATCAGCACGCAGATCCATACCGGCGGCGTGCAAAGTTTCGTACCCGGGTAAGTTGTTTTTTGATTTGTTGATTATGCGGATGATCATTGTTTAATAAATATAGCCTTTAAATTTTTCCACTCAAAATACAATGCTGTTAAGCCAAACAATATCACCAAAACGTTACCAATGTATATATTTCGGTTAAACACGTAGAACGATAAGTAAACGAGCAAAGCTGATGAAATGATATAAGCCAGGTTCTTTTTTACATTGTATGGGATAGGATAGTTTTTTTGCCCCCACAGATAGGATAAAATCATCATAACCCCGTAAGCCGCTAATGATGCCCAGGCCGATGCCATGTAGCTGTATTTGGGAATAAATAGTACGTTTAGCGCTATGGTTACCACAGCGCCGATGCCCGATATGTATAAGCCATATTTGGTTTGATCGGACAGTTTATACCATACCGATAGATTCATGTAAATACCCAAACTCACATAACCAAACAGTAACAACGGTACTACATCAAGCCCGCTCCAATACGGGTTATGCACCACCTGATGGTTAATTACACTTGTTTCGGCGCCAACTATAACGTAGGCCAGCAGGTTAATATTTGCCACTACGGCAACAGTTATTACGGTTACCGTTATCACAAAATAATTCATGATACGGGCATAGGTTTCGCCGGCGTTTTTGTTTTTAGCGTGGCTGAAAAAGAAGGGCTCGGCACCTAAGCGGAAGGCATTAACAAATATGCTGAGGAAGATGGCAATTTTAGCGCAGGTGCCGTATATCCCCGTTTCATGGTCGTTAATGCCAACGGGCAACATCTGCTTCAGCAGCGTTTTATCTATCGACTCATTAATGATGAACGATATGTTGGCTACCAGCACCGGCCAGCTGTAGGTAAACATCTCCTTCAGCATACCCTTGTCCAGCTTTAATCTTAACTGAAATATCTCGGGTAACAGCAAAAATATAGTAAACACACTGGCGGCGGCATTGGCTAAAAACACATAGCCAACCCAATTCGGTCTGTACCAGCTCGCCATCCACTCGGCCCCCGGCAAGTTGTGTGCTATAAAGTACGGTACGCCAAACAAAAAAAACAGGTTAAACAGCACCACAAACACAATGTTGCTGCACTTAACAAAGGCATATTTTATCGGCCTTCCATCTGCCCTGATCTTGGCGAACGGGATCACACAAAAAGCATCGGCCACTAATATTACCAGGAAGTTTTTTACGTAGAAAACATAGTCGGCATGTTCGGCAACGGCGCCTGCCTGCAGGTAGTTAACAACATCATCCAGAAACAGCAGGCAGAATACCAAAAATATCAGCGCCGCTATAATAACCACCATAAACGAGTTATTGTAAACCTGCCGTTTATTATCCTCGCGTTTTTGCAGGTAACGGAAGTAGGTGGTTTCCATACCGAAGGCCAAAATGGCGTTCACGATAGAAGCATTGCCATACATGGCCGTGAAAATGCCATTACCCCCTACCGGCAAAGCCCGCGCGTAAATGGGGGTAAGTACAAAAAATATCATGCGCGATATAATGGTACTTAAACCATATATAGCGGTTTGTCCGGCAAATTTCCTGGCTGTTGACAATAGATGTTGGTAATTTTAAATTAGGAGGATTACCTAAACAATCCCCTTTTTACAACCTCAAAATTACGATAGTTTTTCAATTCGCCCTCATTACTTTCAACCGAGGTAACTTCGGCGTCTTCCGGGCCTTCTTTGCACCAGTCTAAAAACATATCCAGCAAAGTGGCTTCGCCTTCGGCAGATATGATCACATCACCATTGGGTTCATTGGCTACGGTGCCGCGTATACCTAACTGGTCGGCCACGGCTTTGGTTGAGGCCCTGTAGAATACGCCTTGTACTTTTCCTTTTACAATGATATCGAGATGTTTCATTTGAGTTGAAGGTTGTAAAGTTACAAAGTTAAAATGTTGCTTGAATTTGGCCACTAACTTTCAAACATTACAACCTTAAAACATTACAACAAACCTAAATCAACCTCGTAACCGTGGTCTCGTCAGTTATTTTCAGATTATCCAAACCACTCAACAATATCAAACCCGGGGTTTTACCGGCTTCGATAGTGCCTTTCTCTTTATCGATACCTAAAAAATGAGCGCCGTTTTGGGTTGCCCATTTCACCAGGGTAGCGGTATTGATGTTGGTGAACTTTTGTTGTATAGTGCGCATCTCGCTCAAAATGCACAGTTTGCTATTTGACGCCAGGCTATCGGTACCCAGGGTAATATTAAATCCTTGATCAAGGAAAAGATCAATTTTAGGCAGTATGCCTTCAATATACAGGTTTGCGTTAGGGCAAAAGCACCAGTTTATGCGGCGGTCAAAACGTTTGATGAAGTAAATATCTTTTAAGTTGGTGCAGGTGTTGTGCACCATCAAAATATCCTGCCTGCTGGTTAGCAATGGGATAATGGATTGCAGCGAATTACGGGCCTGTGGCTTAAAATAGCTTATATCCATACCAAAATGGGCATACAGCTCATTAAAGCTGCCCAGTTTGTAACGATAAAATTTGTTCTCGTCCTCGCACTCCTGGTTATGTATGCTGATGAGGTTTTTACCGGAGTCGCTATATTTTTTTAACAGCTTAAACAGCTCTTTTGAAACCGAGTATGGCGCGTGCGGGGTTATTGAACACGATTGCGGTTTAAATTCGGCCATTAAAGCCTGTGCGTTTTTAAAAACATCGTCGGCCCTATCCGGCGCAAAGCCAAATACTTCTACAAAGGTGTGGTAGTATAGCTTGCTTTTTGCTTTTAGGTTAACTGTGATATTACTGTTTGAAATATCGCCTACGGCAACGATACCGTTATTGTACATGGTTTGGTCGGCTTCCAAGGCGGCTGCCTCCACATCGCCAATTTCAGCATTGCGATATTGCTGTACACCTTTAATAAAATTAACCAACCCGGTTTTGGTGGGTAATTTATCTTTTAAGTGCGATAGCTCAACGTGGCAGTGTGTATTCACAAAACCGGGGCATATAGCGCCCTTTATTTGTTCAACAGGCTGGTCAGAAAATTCGGGGGGGATGTGGTCGCTTACCGAGATAACCGTACCGGCATCATCAGTAATTACAACTCCATTTTTAATTGGATCGGCACAAACAGGAAAAACGTAATCGGCTATAAAAATTTTCATTCAAATGTAAATTGTATTCGTCCCAACTCGCGTGCAAACCAATAATAAAGTTAAAAACAATAATTATAAGTTAATGTTTTTAAATCTTCTGTTTTACAAAATATACATTTCGTACTTTTGCACCGTGATAAGCGTAAAAGAAAAGATCGACATTCGTAGCCTTAGTCTGGAAGACCTGCAGCAACATTTCATTCAGATGGATGAAAAAAGCTTCAGGGCAAAACAGATATATGAATGGCTTTGGAAAAAGTCGTGCACTTCTTTTAGCGAGATGAGCAACATTTCAAAAGAACTTCGCGCTAAGCTTGACGAAAATTTTATCATCAATGATGTAAAAATTAACAACTCACAGTTTAGCGCTGATAAAACTATAAAAAATTCTTTCATTTTACACGATAAGCATTTAATTGAGGGCGTTTTAATTCCGACTACCGACCGTATGACGGCCTGTGTGTCATCGCAGGTTGGTTGCAGCCTTACTTGTAAATTTTGTGCTACAGGATATATGGAGCGCAAACGCAACCTTAATCCCGACGAAATTTACGACCAGGTGGTACTGATAGATAAGCAGGCGCGTGAAAACTATGGTCAGCCGTTAAGTAATATTGTTTACATGGGCATGGGCGAACCATTGCTGAATTACAAAAACGTGCTTGAGTCGATAGATAAGATCACTTCAGAAGAAGGCTTAAACATGGCGGCAAAACGCATCACGGTATCAACCGCGGGCATTGCCAAAATGATAAAAAAACTGGGCGATGATAATGTAAAGTTTAACCTGGCCCTATCGTTGCACGCCGCTAACGATAAAAAGCGAGACACCATTATGCCTATCAACGAGCAAAACTCGTTAAAAGCCCTGGCCGAAGCGCTGAAATACTATTATGCCAAAACCAAAAACCCGGTAACTTACGAGTATATTATATTTGACGGGTTTAATGATAATATTGAAGATGCCGCCGAACTGGCCCGTTTTTGCAAACACCTGCCCTGCAAAGTAAATATTATTGAATACAACCCCATTGCCTTTGCCGACTATCTGAATGCCGGCGAAGACAAAGTTGAAGCCTTTGCCGAACACCTGCGCAAAAACGGCGTAAACACCCACGTACGCCGCAGCCGCGGTAAAGATATTGACGCAGCCTGCGGCCAATTGGCTATTAAGGATGGGCAGTAATCCTATGTACAGACGCAATACTTTGCGTCTCGATCTCGTGTTTATACCAATATTATCAAATACGCAAAGTATTGCGTCTCTGCTTTCCGTGCATTATCTTTAAACAACGCGAAGGATTTTTTCCTAATCATCGTCATATCACCCATATAACCCAAACTTGACTGAGCAAGAACTAATTGCCGGCTTATTGGAGGGCAGCGAAACTGCCTTCAAAACGCTTGTTAACACCTTTAAAAAAATGGTGTATAACACGGTATTGGGTTTTGTGCAGAATACGCACGACGCGGAAGATATAACCCAGGATGTTTTTATAAAAGTGTTTGAAAACATCAGTCGCTTTAAACAGCAAAGTAAGCTAAGCACCTGGATATACCGCATCAGCGTTACGCAGGCTATTGATTTTACACGACACAAAACCCGCAAAAAGCGACTGGGCTTTTTAACCAGTCTGTTTGGCGCGGGCGATGAACTGGTACACGACCCGCCCGATTTTATACATCCGGGTGTACTGGCGGAAAATAAGGAGCAATCGGCGATATTGTTTAAGGCGATTAATAAGCTGCCCGAAAATCAAAAGACGGCCTTTATACTGCAAAAGGTGCAGGATATGAGTCAGCGGCAAATAGCCGAGATAATGAATTTGAACGAAGGCGCGATAGAGTCACTGTTAAGCCGGGCCAAGGGTAACTTAAAAAAATCATTGAACAACTACTATTCATCATTATGAAAAAAGATATAGAACAAGCCATACAACAAACGCTAAGTAGTTTGGATGGGATGCAGCAATTGGAAGCTAACAATTTCCTGGCGGCGAAGGCCTGGCAACGGATGAAAAACCGGCACCGAGAGGCTACTGTGGCGCATAGTCGGTTGATGGTTCGCTTAGCGGCTGTGTTGGTTTTATTTGTGGGGATTAACACCGCAAGTTTTGTATTGCTTAAAAACCAACCCGAAGCTAAACCAACCCAGGAAACAAGCGGAGCTGATGCCTTCGCCGAAGCCTACAGCCTTAACACCAATACCGATAGTTATTAATAACAATTGATATGAAAAGTTATAAAGTTTTAATAGTGATAGTAGTGGCACTGGTGGTAGTGAACTGCGCACTATTAGCCGTAATATGGCTGGGGCAAAATAAACAGCCCGGCAACCAGGGCCCACCAAAGGCAGCCAACGAGTACCTGATAAAGGAACTGAGCCTTACCCCTGCGCAGCAAAAAAAATACGAGTTGATGCGACAGGACCATTTTGAGCGTACCCGCCAGCTTAACCGCCTAAGCCGGGGCCTGCGCGATGAGTTTTTTGAAAACATTAAAAGCGACAAATTGGATACCGCCGCTGCCAATGCCGCCGAAGCCAAAATACTGGCCAACCAAATGACTTTAGATACCATAACGCTTAACCACTTCAGGCAGTTTAGGGCTATACTATCGCCAAAGCAACAGGGCAGGTTTGACCAGATCATTCAAAATGCTTTACGGATGATGGGCGGCCCGCCAAGGCATGGCCCGGGCCGGGGGCCGCAGGGAGGGCCACCGCGTGATGGACAAGGACCACCGCTTGATGGACAGGGACCGCCACCCGGGGATTTTGAGCCACCTCCTGACGGGCAGGGACCACCGCCGCCGGGCAACTAGAAAAATATTTTATCATGAGCGAAGGAATTTATGCTGGTACACATCTAATCAGTATAAATTCCTTTTATTATGAAAATAAAACCTATAAACCTAATGCTTGGCCTCGCCGCTGTTGCCGCAGCCATTCTATCTTGCAAAAAAGAAACAGCAACACCTGCTGATAGTACCAATACAACAACTACTACAACTACTACCACCAGTACACCAACCGTAGGTAGTACCGTGCCTGATGTTTACAAGAAGATATATAACGCCAAGGATATTTATATTGAGGGTAACTTTGTGGTAATTAAAACCACCAGCCTGCCCGATCATAAATCGCCTTATTACAAAAACACGCAGTGGTCATCGCAATACGAGGCTTTTAACGGCACCGCCGCTTTCAGCCAAAACCCAAACGTGATAGCTCAAAGTAACCTTACTTTTAAAATACCGCTTAATCCTACTATGGCTACAACGCATACCTCAACCCCGGGTGGGCCTATGGGTGTGGCTATAAACGGCGTGCCTATTTTTAACCAGTACGCGGCCGGCGGTTCGCCTTTAACTAACGAGATCATCAGCTTTGATCAATATAACGGCCACCCCCAGCAACAGGGGCAATATCATTACCACGCCGAGCCTTATTACTTAACTACTACCAAAGGTAAAAGCGCTTTAATTGGTTTCCTGCTGGATGGCTTCCCGGTATATGGTCCACAGGAGGGTAGCAAAACTATCACCAACGCCGATCTGGATGCATATCACGGTCATACCGCCGCTACTACCGAATATCCGGCAGGCATTTATCATTATCACGTTACCGCAGCAGACCCTTACATTAACGGCAACCAGTTTTATGGAACGGCAGGCACAGTATCTCAATAAGTTTATCTTGATGCTATGGGTGGGCATTTTGGTCATCACCCTGTACATAAGCGCGAGGCCCCGCCCTATCCCCGAAAAATGGGTAAAAAGCAACGACAAGGGCCTTACACATCTTAATGGCTACCTGTATTATAACCGCGAGGTATTTTCAGGCTGGCTGTATGAGGATTACCCAAACGGCAACCGCGCTATGGCCACCCCTTTTTTTGAAGGCAAGGAGGAAGGCGTGATGCGCACTTGGTATCCTGATAAAAGGCAAGAACAGGAACGCCTTTACGTTAACGGCAGAAAAGAAGGCATACACAAAGGCTGGTGGCCTGATGGCAGCGCTAAATTTGAATACCAGTTTGAAGACGACGAGCACAATGGCAGCGCCAAAGAGTGGGCAGACAATGGAAGGCTTTTCCGTGTTTTTAACTATAACAAAGGCCATGAAGACGGCCTGCAAAGAATGTGGTGGGCCGATGGCCGTGTGCGCGCCAATTATGTAGTAAAAGATGGTAAACAATACGGGTTGATAGGCCGTAAGCTTTGCAGAAATACATTCGCGAAAAATGAAAAGATATAACCTGATCTTGTTTTTATTGCTATTAATGAGCAGCTGTCAGATGACACCCAAAGAAGGACTGCCGTTTTACAACACGCCCGATTTTACCCCTGTATGGCTGGCACCCGGCGATGCGGGCTATGATACCATTCATACCATTGCTCCCTTCAGCTTTAAAAACCAGTTGGGGCAGGTAATTGATAATAAAAACACAGCAGGTAAGATATATGTGGCCAACTTTTTCTTCGCATCGTGCAAAAACATTTGCCCGCCTATGATGGATAATTTGGCCAGGGTGGACGAAGCTTTTAAAGGCGATGCCAAAGTGCTCATCCTGTCGCACACGGTAACACCAACCCGCGATAGTGTACCTGTGCTGTTTAATTATGCCATGCAGCATCGTATTGACCCTAAACGATGGTGGCTGCTTACGGGTAATCATGACGCTACTTATAAGCTGGCGCGAAAATCCTATTTCGCCGATGAAGAAAGTGGTTTCGACAAAGGCTTTGACGA
This sequence comes from Mucilaginibacter sp. A3364, assembly GCF_059690715.1. Classification (NCBI taxonomy): domain Bacteria; kingdom Pseudomonadati; phylum Bacteroidota; class Sphingobacteriia; order Sphingobacteriales; family Sphingobacteriaceae; genus Mucilaginibacter; species Mucilaginibacter sp. A3364. Next base: position 262,499 of record NZ_JCAWED010000001.1, on the reverse strand, counting down.
GTTTTTACATACAGAGAACTTAGTATTGGTTGATGATAAAGGCCGCATACGTGGCGTATACAACAGTTCGTTAACAACAGAAGTTGACAACTTGATTGCTGATATTAAGAAGCTTGAGTTAGAAATATAAACCATCATTGCGATCTCTTCCTACGCGAACCGGGACCGGTGATGGGGGCATCTCTGGTATGGTTTACTGGTGGAGGGGTCGCAATGATCAATTGCCCTTCCCCTTAATTTACATATTGAAATGCGTGAGGGTGCGCCACTTTTTAAGTGGCGCACTTGGCGCAGCTTATTTTATTTAAATATTTGATTTTAAATACATTAACAGAAAAAGCGGCTCACTTTTGGCACACCTTAAAAGTCAGTAAAGCTACACTTAAAATTATATCAAATACCTGTTTATCAACACATTGCAAAAGTGGCAATTTTGTATAAAAAGTGGCGCACCCTGGCGCACTATTTTTTTGCCGCAACTACTAAATTATGTCATCTCTCACTATCGTTCGAGATGACATATTATAAAAGCGAGATGGATGTGTTGTAAAACTATCTTGCTATATTAAACCCATGAAACTGCGCAGCAGCTACCTGGCCGATTTTATTTCACTCCTCTTCCCGCAGCTTTGCCCCGCCTGCGGCGAGAGTTTGATGGCCAACGAGGAAATAATTTGTACCGATTGCCATTACAACCTGCCACTCACCAATTTTCATTTACAGGCTGACAATATTGTAGCGCAACAATTTTGGGGTAAAGTGAAGCTGGAAAATGCCTACGCGCTATACTATTTTACCAAAGGCGGCAAAGTGCAAAATCTGATGCATCATTTTAAATATAGCGGCATGCAAAAAATAGGTAATGTACTGGGAAGCATTGCCGGCGGTCAGCTAGCACAAACCGCGCAATATGGCAGCATTGACTACATTATACCTGTGCCACTCCATAAAAAACGACTAAAAGAGCGCGGGTATAATCAAAGCGCCTGTTTCGCCGAAGGCCTGGCCACTAAAATGACGGCATCTGTTGAGGTAAACAATTTGGTCCGCACCCGCGCCACCCAAACACAAACAAAAAAATCCCGCTTCGCGAGATTTGAGAACATGCAGGAAGTTTTCGCGGTGCAGCATCCCGACAGGTTACAAAACAAACACGTGTTGCTGGTTGACGATATAGTTACTACCGGCTCCACCCTGGAAGCCTGCGCCATACCATTACTACAAATACCGGGGTTAAAGCTAAGTATTGCTACTATAGCGTATGCGGAATGATTTTGGTCATTCTTTTAGTCATTGTGTCATTGGTCATTAGGTCATTGGTTTGTTTGAGATGACTAACAACCGGTAAAGCGATATATCACAAAGCACATGAAATATCGGCACCAGGCCGCCAATCAAAAAAATGACTAATGGCTCAATGACCAATGACAAGCGAAGCTTATTACTGCTTCTGATACCTGCTCAGTTTTTCGTAAAGGGCTTTTGGTTCAAACGGCTTCAGGATATAATCGTTCATGCCGGCACCGCCTATCTGGTCCATCTGGCTGTTAAGCAGTGATGCTGTAAGCGCTATAATTGGCAGTTGTTTAAAGTAAGGCTCGGCTTTATCGCGGATGATCTGGGTAGCTTCCAGGCCGCCCATCTCGGGCATGTGGATGTCCATTAATACAACGTCGTACTTATTGCTTTCTACCTTGCTAACAGCTTGTATACCATTTTCGGCGAAATCGATCTTAGCTCCCCATTTAGTGAGGATCTTATTGATCAGCAATCTGTTGATCTGGTTATCGTCAACTACAAGTACATTAATGTTTAATCCTGCTTCCACGTTATTAGGGTTATCTTTTTTATTATCTGCCTTATTAAAAGTTATCGTAAACGAAAAAGTTGAACCCTTACCGGGCTCGCTATCCACGTTAACACGCGAATCGTGCAGTTCAATCAATCGTTTACTAATCGCTAAACCCAAGCCCGTACCTCCGTACTTACGGGTGGTATCAGCCTCAGCTTGTTTAAACGACTCAAATATCGTATTTAATTTATTATTTGCGATACCAATTCCTGTATCAGTTATCGCAAATCGTATTCTTACACGTTTATTTGTTTGTTGTATTACTTTTAAATCAACATTAACGCCACCCTCATCGGTAAACTTAACCGCATTACTAATTAAATTTAACAGTATTTGCGCTAAGCGTGTACTATCACCAACAATGGTTTGCGGTACTTCGGCATCAATATTTGGAGAAAGATAAATATTTTTTTCCTTGGTTTTATATTGCATCGAAGCTATAATACTGTTAATCAGCTCGCGCAAATCAACTTTACCTCTTTCAAGCGTTATATTACCTGTTTCTATCTTGGTAAAATCCAACACATCGTTAATTAACGACATCAGGTTATCTGCCGAAAACTTCAACACCTTCAGGTTTTCTTCCTGCTTCGGGAGCGGGTTGTCTTCCATCAGGATATGAGACATACCGATCACCGCATTTAGCGGCGTACGTATCTCATGGCTCATAACCGATATAAACATATCTTTAGCACGGTTAAGGTTCAACGCCTCTTCCCGGGCGGCTATCAGTTCCAGCTCTACTTTTTTCTTGGCAGTGATATCAATCACCACTTCTACATACTTATCAACCTCGCCACGGCCGTTCAGTATCACCGAATTGATAACAGTGATCCATATCGGCGTCCCGTCTTTTTTATAAGCCAACAGGTCAACCTCAAAGGCTTGTTTGTTTCTGGACAGTTCGCGGGCGTTTTGGATAATACTCATATCCGTTAGCTCACCACGCAAAATATCGCCTAGTTGTTTTGAGTAAACATCGGCCAGGCCAAAGCCTGTTATTTTGCCGAAAGCACCGTTAACCCATTCAATATTGCCCTTGCTATCATTAATTACCACACCGCTATTAGTGCTGCTGGCCACCATGGACAGCATGGTCAACTCGGTTTCCACCATCTTACGGTCGGTAATATCAACCATAGTGGCTACCTGGCGCTCAACGCCGCCCTCTTCGTTAAAGAAGGGGCTGTTTGACATAGCCACCCAAATAGGTGTTTTATCTTTTTTGTAGATGAGTATCTCAACGCTGTATGAACGTTTTTCTTCAACAGCTTGCTTGGCACGTTCAAAAACACCCAGATCGGTATTCTCGCCCACCAGCATCATACCAAACTTTTTACCCTTCATTTCGTCAAGAGTGTAGCCGGTAATTTTTTCCATGGTCTCGTTCATCCAGATCACGGTGCCCTCGCTATCGCGTGTAAGCATGCCTGTCGGCGATTTTTGCGCCGCAAAGGATAATATCTCCAGGTCCTTTTGAGCCTGCTTACGTGCGGTTATATCAACCAATACACGAATGTATTTTTCTACATTACCGTTTTGATCATAAATATTTGAACTGATGGCAGACAGCCAAACCTTTTCACCATCCTTACGAGTGGCGTGGATGTGTAATGAGTAGGATTTTTTAGAAGCAATGCGTTCCTGGTACTGACTTTCAATAACAGCATCATTTTCCGGCGAAAACAAGTCGCGAAGGCGTTTGCCTTTTACATCCTCAAATTCGTAACCGGTTATATTGGTAAAAGCTTCATTGGTCCATATCACAGCGTCATTGGCATCGCTTACAGCAACACCATTAACCATTTTACCGGCCACCATAGATAGTTGCTCCAGTTCGGCCACTACGGTTTTTTGATAAGTAATATCCCTACCGCTGGCATACCATTTACCCGCTTTATGTATGCCGCACCAGCCTATCCATTTGGCTTCGCCGGTACGGGTAACCGTTTCGGTTTCCAATTCGAACGATTGCTGTGTGGCTACCGCTTTTTCTATCAGCGGCACAAACTGCTCGCGGTTACGGCCAACCACAAAATCCCATAATGATTTGCCAATGGCTTCCTGCGGGGTATAACCCAAAATGGTGGTCACGGCATTATTGATAAGCTCAATGCTCGAATCGCTATTAGCTATAAAATGTATCTCGGGCGAAGTATCAAACAGGTTATAAAACTCGCGGTGCATAGCCAGCGATTCTTCCAGTTCTTTTTTCTGTTTGCGCAGCAGAAAGTGCGACATCACCTCATCAGCCAGCGTACGCAGGGCATCGCGCTGTTCGGCACTTAACTTACGCGGCACCATATCTACCACACATAAAGTACCCAAACGATGGCCGTCAGGGTCTATCAGCGGAGCACCTGCATAAAAACGGATGTGCGCGTCGCCGGTTACAGCAGGATGATCTTTAAAAATTTCATCTTCGGCTGCATTGGTAACCTCCAGTATCTCGTCGTTAAGTATGGTGTAATTGCAGAAAGCGTCGGCGCGCGGAGTTTCGGTGGCATCCAAGCCAACTACCGATTTGAACCATTGCCGTTTATCATCCAATAAGGTAATAACCGCAATAGGTACCTGGCATATGTAGGAGGCCAGGCGGGTAATAGCATCAAACTCCTTCTCGGGTAAGGTATCCAATACATTATAAGAGCTAAGCGCCTCGAGGCGCTTAGCTTCTTGTTCTGTATTTAAATGCGTTTGTTGCTTTGTATCGTCCATCTACTCAGTGCCCTTGTATAACGGAAATTTCTCCGTTAACTTGTGCACCTTTTTACGGATCTTGTTTAGAGAAAGTTCGTTTTCCGGATCTTTTATTACTTCATCTACCAGTTCAACTATCGCTTCCATTTGTTTCTCTTTCATACCACGGCTGGTTACAGCTGCTGTACCTATACGGATACCCGAGGTAATGAATGGCGACTTATCATCGTAAGGCACCATGTTTTTATTGATGGTGATATCGGCCTTTACCAAAGCGTTCTCGGCAGCTTTACCGGTTACGCCTTTGTTACGCAGGTCAATCAGCACCAAATGGTTATCTGTACCGCCTGATACGATCTCGTAACCGCGGGCTATGAAAGCCTCGGCAATAGCGGCACCGTTCTTTTTAACCTGTACAATGTATTTCATGTATTGCTCAGACAAAGCCTCGCCAAAAGCGATAGCTTTAGCAGCAATAATATGCTCTAACGGACCACCCTGTGTGCCCGGGAAAACCGCCATATCCAACAGGTTTGACATCATACGAATCTCGCCTTTCGGAGTTTTGTGGCCCCATGGGTTTTCAAAATCTTTACCCATCATGATCAGGCCGCCACGTGGGCCGCGTAAGGTTTTGTGGGTAGTTGTGGTAACAATGTGGCAATGCGGAAGCGGATCTGTCAATAAACCGCGTGCAATTAAACCTGCAGGGTGCGAAATATCAGCCAACACTAAAGCGCCAACTTTATCGGCAACGGCACGGATGCGGGCATAATCCCAATCGCGCGAGTAAGCCGAAGCGCCGCAGATGATCATTTTTGGTTTTTCTTTAAGGGCTACTTTTTCAAGCAGTTCATAATCAACATAACCGGTATCTTTTTTAACACCATAAAAATGCGGCTCGTACAATTTACCCGAAAAGTTAACCGCCGAACCATGCGTTAAGTGACCACCATGCGAAAGGTCAAATCCTAATATTTTGTCGCCCGGTTGTAAACATGCCAGCATAACCGCGGCATTGGCCTGCGCGCCAGAGTGTGGCTGCACGTTAACCCACTCGGCATTAAACAGCTCTTTTGCACGCTCAATAGCAATGGTTTCAATCTCATCAACTATCTGGCAGCCGCCGTAATAACGCTTTCCGGGCAAGCCCTCGGCATATTTGTTGGTAGCTACCGATCCGGCTGCTTCCATAACCTGCCTGCTTACAAAGTTCTCAGATGCAATAAGCTCCAATCCTTCTTCCTGGCGCTGTTGTTCTTCATCCAACAGCTTAAATATTAACTTGTCTCTTTTCATTTGATGTTTTAAAGGGTGTTTTTAAAAACGTCGCTAAGTTAATAAATGTTAAAGATTTAGACTACTGATTAAGTCGATTTAGGCCTAAAGTGCAAAACTTGCAAAAATGTGGATAACTGCATCTGCCAGTTAATGAGGCCAATAGCAATTATTGTTTGGAGGAGAATGCGCCGCGCCAAATATGTATCAATTCACGCCAGCTAAAATAGAATTATTGTAGGCTAAACATTGTTGGTAATGAGCGTGTAACATTTTTAATAGCGTAAAAATAGACTTACGAAGTTTTAAAACTTCGTAAGTCTTGTCCTAGAGAGCTATTTACTCAACCCAAATCCCCAATTCTTCCCTTTCTCCACCGCCGGTACTCCGCTGGCCATCCATTGCGGCATTGGGGCACCTTTAAGGTAGTGATCAAAAAACTGTTGTTCACGAATGGTAATATCTTTGCGGTTTTGGCGCTGCACCAGGTTGTGCGCTTCGCCGTTGTAAATAAGCAGCCAGGTAGGTTTGCCTAAACGGCGCAGGGCGGTGAACATTTCAATACCCTGGTAGTATGGTACCGCGCCATCGGCATCATTACTCATAATAGCTACCGGCGTTTTCACTTTGGGCAGATGGAATAATGGCGAGTTCTCAATATACAGATCAGGCCTTGCCCAAAGTGTGGCACCAATGCGGCTTTGGCCGTGCTCATACTGCGATTGGCGGTTATTACCACTCTCCCAACGTATACCACCGTAGGCCGACGTCATGTTAACCACCGGCGCACCGGCCCAGGCAGCCGCGTACATGTTGTTTACGGTAATCAAATAAGCCACCTGGTAACCACCCCAGCTTTGGCCCTGTATACCGATGTGCTTGGCATCAACCCAGGCATTCTTTTTCAGATGCTCCACACCCGAGTTTACATACTCTACCGCAGATTTACCCGGGTGACCGGTTTCATAACTGATATCCGGCGTAAACACCAAATAGCCATTACTCACAAAAAACGAAATAGGCAGGCGCGACGGCGTAGGCGCCGGTGCCTGGTAATTATATAATGTCTCTGATACCTTTTCGTAGAAATAGGCTATCATCGGGTATTTCTTTTTCGGGTCAAAGTTTTCGGGTTTGTATAAAATACCGGTGCCGGGTTTGCCTTTCGGTGTAGTCCAGCGCACCAGTTCGGCAGTGCCCCAATTGTAGTCGGCTTGCTGCAGGTTAATGGCGCTCAGGCGGGTTTCAACCTTTAGGTCGCTTGATAAATACAGATCAGGCGAGTGCTGGTAGTTAGCCTTGGTGTAAATAAATACATCTGCATTTTTTGCTTTTTGTACCGGGCCGTAGGCATACGGTGCCATGATCACTTTCTCGGGCGCGGCGCTATTGCTTAAGCTTTTTTTATAATAACCCCATTGCTTGTTCACCTCGTTTTGGGTGAGCAGCCACATGGGTTTGTTTGACGGGATGCCGCGCTCTTCCGGATCAGTAGTGCGGTAGCGGAAGATGAGTTTGTTTTTGCGGCCCGCGCCATTGGTTAAGTTTATGGCGTTGCCGTTGGTTGGGTCAACCTTCCATATGTCATAACGATCGTATATCAATACGCTCTTATCGCCCTGTTCCCAGCCCGCAATGCCGTAAGGCGACGGGCTATCGGGTACGTCATTGTCTTCCTCACCAACTTTGGTTAGTATTTTGGCGCTCAGATTTATTTTTTGGCCAGTGGCGATGTTATAAGCCGCCCAGTTCTGCTTTTGCGAATCGAACCAAACCACATACTTACCGTTAGGCGACATGCTATAACGAGCTTTCAACAACGGATTGATCAGTTTGCGCACGCCGCTTTTGGTATTGATCAAAAATGCCTGTTCGCGCGAGCCGCCTTCCCATTGGGCCTGTATGCGGGCGCTGGTGTCGGTTACGCCTAACACAAAATCATGATCACTGCTATCCGGAACGCTTACGCTTTGTATGGCTTTATCTGCCAGTTGCACCATCTTGGTGTAAGCATCGGGTCTGATCACCGCCAGATAACTCCTGCGTAACTCTCGTTGCAAACCGTTTAATTGTTGCGACTGCAAATAGTCATCTTTATAACCCCATATATCCAGCTTAGCTACTTCAAAATCAACAATAGTGGTATCCACAGCCTTCGGGATTGGCAGCGTACCGAAAAACACGCTCTTACCATCTTTACTAAATGATAACCTGCCGGCATCGCTCACGGCCCATTTGTCAGGCATCCCCTCTTTACCGGGCCCGGTCAGCAGGCGCGCGCTATCGGCAGTAGCGGTGTAATAATACAAGCTATAAGGTTTTATCTTAGTTTTTTCCGGGTTTTTTTCGGCCACAAAAACCAGTTGTGTGCCTGCATCATCAAACACCAAACTACGGTAAGTGCCCGGGCCGGTGCTTACGGCTTTCAGTTTATCATTAACAATATCATACACAAAGGCACCAGCTTTGACTTTTTTGTCGCCTTTTGGTGTGGTAACGGTAAAAGCCAGCAGCGTTCCGGTTTTGTTCAACTGGTAATCGGTTACATATTTAAAACTTTTGCTTTTACCGTTAGCTAATTGACGAAGGAATAACTCCGAACCGGGCAGGTTGGCATTAGCTTTAGCTGTATCGGCAGGCTTTTTGGCGAGAGCCGCGCTGCTATCCGCAGGGATAAAATAGGCCAGCACAGGCGCTTTCTCAGCTATTTTAAAGTTACGCACTGCAGGTATTTTTTCTATATCAGCCTTACCAAGGGTAATAATACCCAAAGTATCTTTTGGGTACTCCGCAGGCTTTTTCTTTTTAATTTTTAGCTGGCGGATATCCTGATAAGCCGGACGAATGCTTAACACCGCGTATTTAGAGTCACTGGTAAAGCGCGCCGTATCCGAGCGGGGCACGGTATTCCTGATATTGCCGCTGGCATCGGTTATTACCAGCTTGGCATCGCCGGCTTGCGGCTTCACCACATACATCACCCATTTGCCGTCGTTGCTTATACGTTCGCCAACCAGGCTTTGCCAGCCATCAAACGCGGCATGATCCAGTGGCTTTTTGTTTGTTTTTTGTGCAGATGCACCGGCGGCAAGGCACACCAATACCAGGAGGAATAGTAATTTCTTCATTTTCAGTTAATGGAAATTTGAATATCGGGATTTTTTGAGATAGTGGAGGGGTGTCACTAAGAAATTACTGTAAGAAGCTATTTCCCTTTTCTGTCATTGCGAGGAGGAACGACGAAGCAATCTCCGTATGCTATGTTGTACACCTGTCATCGAATTACTAAACCCTTACAGCAATGACAAGTTGAGTAAATTTACTCCTTCGCCGAGATCCAAAAATTATTATACCCCAACCCTATCTGTACATTGATCAATTCTTGCTGCAGCATTTCCAATACAGCCAGGAAATTGTAAACGAAGTGCACCTTATTTTCTGATTCTTTGGCGATGGCTTTAAAGTCCATCATTTTGTTGATGCGGAGCAGATCATCTATAGCTTTCTTCTGCTTTTCGATGGTGTAGGGATATTGCGTAACGGTGTGGGTAACCTGCTCGCTGCGGTTTTGATAGTTGCGCATCAGGCGGTTGTATACCATCATGAGGCGGTACAGGCTCAGGTCGGTTAGCTCTTCGCCGGGGTTGGCTACGCGTTCGGCTTGTTCAATATCTTCTTTGATGTTGCCGCGGCGTTCCTGCTTCAGGCGCTCCTCTTCCATTGGGCGCAGCTCTTCGCAAATCTCTTTGAACTTTTTATACTCTATCAGCTTACGGATCAGTTCTTCTTTTTGGTCAACCTCTACTTCGGTGCCGTCGGCATCGTATCGCGGCAGCAACAATTTAGCCTTGATGCGCATCAGCGTAGCGGCAACAAAAATAAACTCGCTGGCCAGCTCGATGTTAAGGCTGGTCATTTGGTGCATGTAATCCAGGAAATCATTGGCTATGTTGGTGATAGATATTTCGTGGATATCAAGCTCATCGCGCTCAATGAAAAACAAAAGCAGGTCGAAGGGCCCTTCAAACTGCGGTAATTTTATGGCAAAACTTTCCTGATCCATATGTGGTGGTAAAAATACACCTTCTGTAATTTAAACAATTTACAAATTGCAACCGTTAGCAATAATAAACAATATTTTGTCCTTAATTTACCAATTAACTTTGTTTACTTTGTAAGTTATTATTGCACCCAAAACATCAATGCAGGTAAAGGCCGGTGACTTATTAGAACAGATAAACTATCCCTCTGATTTAAAGAAGTTTAGTGAAAACGAGCTTGAGCAAATTTGCCAGGAGCTACGCCAGTATATAATCGACGTGGTATCGGTAAACGGTGGCCACTTTGGCGCCAGCCTTGGGGTGGTTGAGCTTACCGTTGCCCTGCATTATATTTTAAACACGCCTTACGATCAATTGGTGTGGGATGTGGGCCACCAGGCTTACGGCCATAAGATACTAACCGGTCGCCGCGAGGTGTTTGACAGCAATCGTTTATACGGCGGTATCAGCGGTTTCCCTAAACGTAGCGAAAGCGAGTACGATACCTTTGGCGTTGGCCACTCATCTACTTCCATTTCGGCGGCTTTGGGTATGGCTGTGGCATCGCAATACAAGGGCGAAACCGACAGGCAGCACGTAGCCGTTATTGGCGATGGCTCCATGACCGCGGGTATGGCCTTTGAAGCACTTAACCATGCCGGTATTGAAAACTCAAACCTGCTGGTTATTCTTAACGACAACAATATGGCTATTGACCCTAATGTTGGCGCGCTAAAGGAATATTTAACATCAATAACTACTTCAAAGCCTTATAACCGTTTCCGTGATGATGTTGCCGGAGTGCTGGCTAAAATATCGCAGATAGGCCCCGACGCATATAACCTGGCTCAAAAAATTGAGAAAAGCATAAAAGGTACTTTGCTGAAGCGAAGCAACTTTTTTGAAGCTTTAAAATTCAGATATTTTGGCCCGGTGGATGGGCATGACGTGAAGAACCTGGTGAAGGTTTTGAATGACTTGCGCGATATACCCGGCCCTAAGCTATTGCACTGCATTACCGTAAAAGGTAAAGGCTATGCACTGGCGGAAAAAGACCAGACCAAATGGCACGCCCCCGGCTTGTTTGACAAGATTACCGGCGAGATTAAAAAAGCGAAGCATGATAAGCCGCAGCCACCTAAATACCAGGATGTGTTCGGTCATAGCATAATTGAACTGGCCGAAGCCAACCCTAAAATAATGGGTATCACGCCGGCCATGCCATCGGGTTGTTCATTAAACCTGATGATGAAGGCCATGCCAAACCGCGCGTTTGACGTGGGCATTGCCGAACAGCATGCCGTAACCTTCTCGGCCGGATTGGCTACACAAGGTTTAGTACCTTTTTGTAATATATACTCCAGCTTTATGCAGCGGGCGTATGACCAGGTGATACATGATGTGGCCATACAAAAATTAAACGTTGTATTTTGCCTTGACCGTGCCGGTATTGCCGGTGCCGACGGCCCTACGCACCATGGCGCTTACGACCTTGCCTTTATGCGCTGCATACCAAACATGACGGTATCGGCACCTATGAATGAAGAAGAACTGCGTAACCTGATGTACACCGCACAGCAGGACAATATCGGTCCGTTTGTGATACGCTACCCACGTGGTAACGGGGTGATGGTAGACTGGCGCAAGCCTTTTAAAGCTATCCCGGTAGGTAAAGGCCGCAAAATATGCGATGGCGAAGAACTAGCCATACTAACCATTGGCCACATTGGCAACGAAGCCGTTAAAGCTACCGCCGAACTTAATGCCGAAGGCTACCTGCCTGCACACTACGATCTGCGTTTTGTAAAACCGTTAGACGAAGCCCTACTACACGAAGTATTTAAAAAATACAGCAAAGTAATTACCGTGGAAGACGGCTGCATAGAAGGCGGCATGGGCAGCGCGGTACTTGAATTTATGGCCGATAACAATTACCAGGCCCAGGTAACCCGCCTTGGCATCCCCGATAAAATTGTGGAGCACGGCGACCAGCCCGAACTATGGGCCGAATGCGGCTACGATGCCAAAGGCATTGCCACCGCCGTCCGCCAGATAGCGACAAAAAGAAGCGCACATACGATAGCTAGTTAATTAGAGGTTAGAGACTAGTGATTAGTCAAATACGTAAAAAAGGGATGGTTCAGCACCATCCCTTTTTTTTAGCTTAATTAGCCAATTTTAATGACTAATGACTAATCAACCATCTCAATGCATTTTATAGCTGGCAATATCATAGTGCAGTTTGCGGAATGAGCTGCGCAGACCTATAGTCAGCATGGTAGTTTTGTCGTTAAATTGCGCGTTGCGTTCGTTCCTGTAAATGCCGCCCAGCTCAAAACGCAGGTTGTACTTAGGGTTAAGTACGTAAGCTACCTTTCCTTCCAGGTAATACATATCAGTAGTGAGGCCCTGGCCTATGTAGTTTCCAAATTGTTTGGCGGCCAGGTTATATAGTTTAAATATGTCCTTACCGTAGTTTAAACCATTTTCATCCAAACCGTAGTGGGCATAGTTTGCTTGTGCGCTAAAATCAAACCTTTTATAGCTGTAGTTTAGTAAACCAACCCATTCGCGGTAGTTGGCACCAAAAGGGTGAGCCAATGGTTCGGCCTGCGCGCTGTAGTTAATGATATTGTTGTTCTGTTCGGAATAAGTGTATGGCAGGGCCGAGTTATACTCCAACAAATAGTTCAATGATTGTACCTTGAACAAGTTCGCTCCACGCACGCCCAATTGCCAGGCGTATTTATTACGCGAGCTGCCGTCGCCTTTAAAAAAGCTTTTGGCCTCAAACTCATCCAGCGCAAACTGTCCGTAAGCGGTTATCCCATCGGTTAGCTTGTATTTGCCTGTAAAACCTATCAAAACGTTATCAGGCGAGCCTATAGAGGCCTCTTCAGGCCTCAGGAACAGTATGGGGCTGGCGTATCCCCACTCAAAGCCACGCTTATTGCCCTCGGCATCAACATCGGCCCAGATAACCGAATCGAAAAAGCCTAACGACAAGCGTTTGGTTACGTTCCAATCCAAATAGTGGAACACCCCCCATTTACGACGGTAACCGTTAAGGTATGACAGTTGCGGCGAAGCCGGATCGGTCATGTAGGTCCACATAGCCATGTATTGCACATTGCCCAGGTTGGCTGTTAATTTCAGGAAGGGATAAGCCGAACCATCGGCAGATAATAACTGCGAGCGGTAGCCGTCGCCAATAAAAGTTCTGTCATTGCCCAGCGAGATATTTAAAAACCTAACCGGTGTGTACGAGATCACGGCAGTAACGTCCGACCAATCCTTGTTGTCCTTACCAAACGTACGATCATAAGCCTGGCCCGGCACAATGCCCACCTGATTAATATAGGTATTTAAATAAGTTGGAAAGCGAGCCTGGTTTTCAAAACCGCTTGAGTAGAAGTAAAAATTTTTGCCAATGGTACCACCCAATTGGAAACCACGGGTATTTAACCACACATTACGCTGGCCCGAAAAATCTTTACCAATGGTTAGATCGGGCAGGTAATCAGCAAAGAAGGTGTACTCCGATGTACGCACGTCAATTAAATGCTCATTGAATAACTTACGACGCCCCCAACTGTGTTTACTCAAAGTATCAACGCCCACATTCATCAGTTGGTCAAACCTGCGGTTCAGCACCGTGTCATCAACAAAATACTGCTTTAGCGCACTATGAAAACGGGTTTGCGGCGAATAAACCTGCTCATTCAGCTTCTGGTAAAACTGGTACGAGTAAGGCTGGTATCTTGCCTGCCCACGCGTGACTGCCACTGCTGCAAACAATAAAACTATGCTGGTTAATAATTTTTTCATGTTGTGTTGTATATGTTTTTCAGGTTATGCTTTATTCAAAATAGTTGAGGGTTTTAAAACCGTTCTTCTTTAAATGCTCGTTCTTTTTGGCCAGTTCCAGGTCGGTTTGCACCATGTCGGTAACCAGGGCTTCCAGGTTATACTTTGGTTTCCAGCTCAGTTTCTCCTGCGCCTTTGTAGCGTCGCCGATGAGTAGTTCAACTTCGGTAGGTCTAAAATATCGTGAATCAACCTTTATAACGGTTTGGCCCATATGTAACTGATCAACGGCCAGGCCAAGCTCTTTAGCCCTTTGCTTGTCAACATCAATGATCACCCCGCGTTCGTACTGGTCGCGACCGCTAAACTCAATATCAATACCCAACTCGGCAAAAGCCATTTTAATAAACTCGCGCACGGTGGTAGTTACGCCGGTGGCGATCACGAAATCTTCGGGTTTATCCTGCTGCAACATCAGCCACATGGCCTCAACGTAATCTTTAGCGTGGCCCCAATCCCGCTGCGCGGAAAGATTTCCCACATACAGGGTGCTTTGCAACCCCAAAGCTATTTGCGCGGCTGCCCGGGTAATTTTGCGGGTAACAAAAGTTTCGCCGCGTAGCGGACTTTCATGATTAAACAATATACCGTTGCAGGCATACATATTATAAGCTTCGCGATAGTTAACGATGATCCAGTAGCCGTACAGTTTAGCCACTGCATAAGGCGAACGCGGATAAAACGGCGTCGTTTCGCTTTGCGGAACCGCTTGCACCAAACCATACAACTCAGATGTTGATGCCTGGTAAATGCGTGTTTTCTTTGTTAATCCCAAAATACGCACCGCTTCCAGAATACGCAGTACACCCACCCCATCAGCATTGGCTGTATATTCGGGTGTATCAAAGCTAACTTTAACATGGCTTTGCGCGGCAAGATTATAGATCTCGTCGGGCTGTATTTCCTGGATGATGCGGATGAGATTGGTAGAATCTGTGAGATCGCCGTAATGCAGCTTAAACTTTACATCGGGCAGGTGTGGGTCATGATACAGGTGATCTATCCGATCGGTATTGAATGATGATGCACGCCTTTTTACGCCATGTACCTGGTATCCCTTTTTCAGCAGAAACTCGGCTAAGTAAGCACCATCCTGCCCGGTAACACCTGTAATTAACGCTACTTTCATGTTTTAGCTTTTGGTATGGCAATAAAGTGCAATATTATCCAATTTTAAGCAAAAGCGGGCAATTAAGTTTAATAAGGAGGGTTGTGGGGAGATGAAATATCGAACATCGAATACTGAATATCGAATAACGAAGGCCTACCCAACCTGTGCGAAGGAAACGTACTTATTACATCCCCGCCACAAAGTCTTCCAGCTCCTGGTACCATTCCGCGCCATATTTGCGGGTAAGCGGGCCTTTTAAAAACTCGTGCACGCGCACTTGTAGCTCGTCGCCAAAGCTGCAGGCGGGGCTGCAAATGCTCCAACGGTCGTAGTGCAATACGTCAAATTCGGGGTATTTGGTTATGCGGATGGGATACAGGTGGCATGATATAGGTTTCTTCCAATCGATAACACCTTCCTCGTAAGCTTTTTCAATAGCGCATTTGGTGATGCCGTTTTCCCAGGTTACATAGGCGCATTCTTTATTGGTATCAACACATGGGGTGGTATAGTCGCCTTCAAAATCGGTAACGTGCGTACCTTCACGCTCAACGGTTTCGATGCCTTTGGCGGTCATGTAAGGTTTCACTTTGGGATAGATCTCCTTCAGCTTATCCAGTTCATCGGCATCCAGCGGCGCGCCGCTATCACCCTCTAAACAGCAAATACCTTTGCACTTGCTTAAGTTGCAAACAAAGTTTTGCCTGATCACGTCCTCGTGCACCAATACGTTCCCTACTTCTATCATCTGTTATATTCTTATTTCTTTATCGGATTTAGCGGCGTTTTTAAACCATTGGCTCCTGTTAGCTCCATGGTTACGCTGCCCACCACTAACTCTACGTGGGCCTTAACAGGCACACGGTTACCGTCATCAGTAACCCACAAATATAGTTTACTATTTTTACGGAATATACGCCCCGGAATAATAGTAGGGTTAAACTTTAAACAGTTAAAGGTACCCATGCCGGTTTTAACCTGCTCTTTACCTATATACGTAACCGTTAGTGTTTGCACGCTATCTTCCAGGAAATAGGCCATGCTAAATTTTTCGCCTTCTTTTAGCTTAGCTACATCAATATTACGCGCATAATAATAGGCCGATACAAAATCAAATATCTTACCCTTAAACGGAAACTCACCCTTATCAGCTTTGATCTTGTTGGATTGGTGATTAAATATCACATTATCGGTATGTTTCCAACTGCCTTCGCGGCGGTTTTCGGTGTAATAGTAAGGCAGCAGGGTATTTTTGTCGATGTAGCTATCGTACGTATTACGCACCTTATAAAACACATCAAACGAACCCGCGGTTTTACCACTTACGTTGATGTGATAGCTGGGATGGCCTTCAATTTTTTTACCTCCGTCTTCAACCTTTATAACCGCTTCGGCACCAGTGAATATGCCGTATTTAAGTTTGTAGCTTAATTCCTCGCCGGGTTGAAACACCGGGTCGCCTATTTTTATGTCCTGCCCCAAAGCAAAGTTTAAACAGCCGGTTAAAAGCAAAATACTATATATAAACTTCTTCATGATCAATCTATTACAAAAAGCAATCCAATTACGCGCTTTTGATATTTGATATGCATTAGTGCTAATAGTTTAATCAAAGCAGTGACACGGCATGGTCACAAAAGCATTTAGTCTTTCCGCTTATAAATAGGAACCGTTGAACACGGCTCGCCAAACATTAGCGATTTTACCACCGGTGTAAGCTTCTTCCCTAACTCAACATAAGCTGATACCGGCATATCTATATCACCACAGCCTTTTATTACCAGGCGCTGGTCGCGGTATTGTTCTACGTCTAAATTAGCTACCGCTTTTACGAAAAGAACCGTCTCTAAAGTTTCGGCATCGCCAAAAACAACTTCATTGGCATAGGGCGCCATACGGTTGGCCAGCAGCAGGTATGCCCAGGCCGGTACAATAGCGTCGGCGGTGCAGGTAACAGCTACGTTCTTATCCTGGTATTGTGCCCAGTCGTGCTCCTTTACAAACTCCCTGAAGTCCTTCTCGCGCAAAATAAGGCCCATGTACAGGTTATCTTTTATATCATATACCAAACGCTCGCCATGCGTATAAAAATCAGCAGGATCAAGCGTAACCAGCCCGCTTTGGGCCACTTTGTTCACAAAGTTTTCCTGTATTTCCATAGTTCATTAAAATAAAAAATCCGGGAATAAACGATTAACGCTATTCCCGGATACAAAATTACTTTTTATTAGCTTATAAAAGTCTTGCGCGATTATCTTTTACATTAGCCTTATCAATCAGCGCCTGTAAAAGCTGGCCCTGGGCACGTTGCAAGGTAGCCTGGCCTAATTGTTCTTTCTGTCTAACGGTATTAGTTAAAGCAGCCGGGTTAACAAAGCTTTCAACACTAAACACGTAAACACCATTCTGACCGTCTACCGGTTTTGAAACTTTATTAACTTTCGAACCAAATATAGAACCGATAACTTTATACTCGGTAGTTTGACCCGGGATTACCGGATTAGCCATTACAATGTTTTGTACCGGGGTAACAATAGCACCCGCTTTTTGCGCAACCTGCTCGATAGTTGAGGCGCCGTTTGAGGCGGCTGTAAGCTTCTCGGTTAATTGTTTTGCTTTTACGTAGTTAATTACAAACGCTTTGATCTGGTCTTTAACATCCGCTAAAGCTAAAACGCCTTTTGGTTTAATACCTGATAGGTGTGCAATTACATACTGGTTGTCAACGGTAAATACCTGGTCGTAGGTTTCGCCTTTTTCGGCTTTGTAAACCCATCTTACCAATTCGCGGGCATTATCAAGGCCCGGTAAACCGGCAGCAGTACCTACAATATTATCAGCTGTTTTAAGCTCGATACCTGCTTTTTTAGCGGCGGCTGCAAAATCAGCTTTATCACCAACCGATATAAGGAATGCCTGCGCTTTGCTGTAAGCTGCCGATTGTGTTTTGCTGCTTGCTGTTAATGGTTTATCAACCATAGCAACCTTAACCACTTTTGATGAGCCTTTTAATGCATCAATTTGTATCAGGTGTACACCAAACTGTGAGGTTACAATTTTGTATTCGCCAGCTTTAGCGCTAAATACCGCGTCTTCAAAAACGGGTATCATGGCGCCACGGCCAAAAGTGCCCAGATCGCCACCTTTAACAGCAGAGTTTTTATCAATTGAATAGAGGTTAGCCATATCAGCAAATGATTTGCCGGCTAATATTTGTTTTTTGATGGAATCAGCTTTAGCTAAAGCACCTTCGCCCGGTGCTAACAAAATATGTTTAGCTTTTACCGAATCGGGGCTAATTTGGCTTGATACCAATTTAGCTAAAGCATAGCTACCGTTTTCAAGGTACGGACCATAAACAAAGCCGGGAGCCGCGGTAAACATTACCGAATCTAAAACACCGCCCAACTGGCCTTTCTTTTTGTACGTGATAGGCGCTTTGTTTTCAGAATTGATCTGAACAAATAACGAATCGTTGGTGCTGGCTTGTAGATCAGCTTTTAATTTCTCTACCTGTCCTTTTATAACAGTTGAGTCTTCTTTTGAAGGCGCAGCGTTAAAGGTTACATACTCAATAGCGCGCAACTCCTGCGGGTTTTTAAACTCGCCCTTATGCTCGTCATAGTATGCCTGGTAGTCGGCATCAGTCGGGTTTACTTTATCATCAGCAATGCTTGAATAAGCAAGCATGGCATATTTAAAGTTAACCAGTTTGTTTTTTGCTTCGTAATCGTCTTTAGCTTCTAACGAGTTTACGTATAAACCATTACCTACTAATGACATGTATTTTTCGGCCAGTTTGCTTTCAACCAATTGCTTGATGAAGTTTACCCACTGCGCTTTTTGAGGATCGTCGTTTTTTAAACCCTGCAAACGTTGCACCGTGCTTAATAAGCTCGCTTTATCAAACTGACCGGTTTGCGGGTTGGTAAAAGCCTGCATAATTTGCGGGCTTGGGTTGTTACCGGTTGTCATGGCCTGAGTTTCGTCGGGCGATACGGTTAAACCTAGCTTAGCAACTTCTTTGTTAATTATTACTTTGCTTAAAAACTGGTTCCAGGTGTTAGCCTGTACATAGCTCATAATTTGTGGCGATAAACTGTTTTGGCCGGATTGCTGTTTAAACTGCTGCGAGTTTTGCTCAACCGCAGCGTTAAAATCCTCATACTTAATTTTCTCGCCCGCTACTTCACCTACGGTACTATTATCTTCCCTGAAAAAAGAACCACCTGATTGTACTACCTCTGTAACAACAAAAGCAACTAATGATACACCTATTACACCTGCTACGATCTTACCCATCCGGTCGCGCAGATAACCCATTACAGCCATACTACTTATATAATGTTTTTATTTTGTTTTAATAATTCTCAAAAAGAGGCGCAAGATACAATTTTTAATAAAATTATATAACACAATTTTTTTACCTGGAAATGATACTATTGCGAGGCGCTATCGGTTACCATAAATACACCTGTCGACCTGTCAAACGTGGGGTTATTTAGCTTATCATCGCTCTTAAAGTTGGCCCCGTTCATAATGTCACCCCCGGGTGTTGTTATCTGCACCGGCTTGGTTGAATAGATAATTTGCCTGTTCTGATCCCAGATCAATTGGTCTGATTTATAGATCCCCCCGTCTGCGCTGGTGGCCACTACATTGTGATGAAATTCTATAATATTTGCCATATCCCGTTGATAGGCCAGATCAGATACGATATTGCCCGATTCGGCCCCTTTGTCGTAGGCTATTACCTTTACGCCTTTAGGCATTACGTAATATGAACTGTCAACATGAGCTGCGGTATCAATATG
The DNA here is from genome assembly GCF_059690715.1 of Mucilaginibacter sp. A3364. NCBI lineage: Bacteria > Pseudomonadati > Bacteroidota > Sphingobacteriia > Sphingobacteriales > Sphingobacteriaceae > Mucilaginibacter > Mucilaginibacter sp. A3364. The sequence goes on along the minus strand of NZ_JCAWED010000001.1, from coordinate 242,837 downwards.
ATGATAAATCAACAAGGGCGTTATTACCCTGAATTTCACCTTGGCCGAGTCACTATACAATATATTAACATTCCGAAAAGTATCAACCGGAAGGTTGATCTGTTTGGCAGATATCTCTTTGATCTTGTTCAGATCATTTTCGCAAGCGGCCAGCAACAGCATGCCTGTAAACATTACCGGGAAAATAAAACGGGCTACCTGTTTGGCATCAATACGCATAGCGCAATTAATCAAAGCGGTAGCGTTGGAACCACCTGTCGTTAAGCGTAAAGCCTATATGTATGTTAAAATAGTTCTCTTTAACCAATCCGTTGTTTAAGGTGCCGCGGCTACCAACTTCGGCAGCCAGGTTAATTTTGTAAAAGCTTTGTGTTATACCGTTTGAGCGTAGTGGTAAACCAAAGCCAAACGTTACCGCCTGCGATTTGATATTGGTTGAGCCTGTACCTGTTGGATTAGCTATGTTGTAGTAAGTTTGATCATATATAAAACCCAATCGGTAATCTATCAAAGCCAGGTAATTGCCCAAGGCATTAACATTAGGTGTAAACTGGCCGCCCACATTAATGGTGCTGCTATTGGCCATACCCTGGTTAGTGCCGTTAATAGATAGTTGCGACCACTTGCCCATGCTGTAATCAACACCGACTAAAAATTTTTCGTCGCGCTGGTATGATATACCGAAGTGGTTTATCAGTGGTAATTTTAATTTAGATACTGCGCCTTGTATGTTTACTAACGAGTCTACCGCGGCACTTTCGTTACCCTGCGCGTCAAGCGTGTATTGGCTGGCAATGTAGTTAAAACGGGTATTTAAATTGCTGCCTAATGAATTTGAGTAGGCTAAAATAATGTGGCGACTTAATGAAAGGTCGATCTGGTACTGCGCGCCAAAATCAAAATTCAGGCCACCTATGGCACTGCTCTCTTCAATCCTGGGGTTTAAATTACCAAACAGGTTAGGCATTTCAACCGAGCGTATATTTTTTATATTACCAAAGATGTATGAAACGTTAGCACCTACTGATAAGTTACGGTTAATAGCTATACCATAGCCAAAAAATGCTTTTGAAAGGCCGCCTTCGCCGGTGTATTTATTGTTTGTGGTATTGGTATCAACAGATGAGCCTGTGCCATGGCCTTTAAATGATTCGCGATAGTTATAACCTACCGAACTATACGGCAATAAACCAAATGCCAGTGCCGAATGCTTGGTTACCGGGAAACCAAATGTAATATGGCTTAACCTGTAGTTTGACGATGTTGCCGCAGTTTGACCGGTTTGGTTAAGCTTATTAAAATTGGCATATAAACCGATATCAACCGTAGTGAAGTTAATAGCTGAATAGGCCGCAGGGTTAAGCACGTTTATAGTATTATAACCATTTATGCGGTTTACTGCGGTTGCTATGCCACCCATAGCACGGTTTTGCGGCAATAATGGCTGGTTAAGATCGCCCAAACCATAACGAGTGTAAGGAGAACTTGTGGTACGTAGTGTTTGTGCATTTGCAGCAAATGCGGTAACTGCTAATAAAAATATTATAAAAACCTTAGTGTGTTTGATCATTATGCTTTTGTGTAGCTGCATTTAAGCCCTTAAGTATTAAATGCGGTTCAATTTTTATATAGGGGGCAAAGATGCTATTTTTCAATAGAGTATCAAAAAAAATACTGTCGCCACCCGTTAGTATAATATTTAGTTTAGTATTGCTGCCCTTATAGCTTTCAATAAAGCCCAGCAGCTCAAATTTAATTCCGTTTTGTACGCCCGATGTGATAGCCTTCGTGGTATCGTCACCATAATTACTGTCAAACTCCTTATCGGCATTTACCAATGGCAGGCCTGCTGTGTAATAATTTAAAGCGTTATAACGCATTTTTAAGCCCGGCGATATACTGCCGCCAAAATAATTTCCTTCCACATCAACCCAATCATAGGTTATACAGGTGCCCCCATCAATTACCAGGTTATTTACCCCGGGGTATAAATGGTGCGCCCCTAATACCCCAACCAGCCTATCGGCCCCTAATGTTAAGGGCGTGCGGTAGTGATTATGTATGCCTGCGGCCATGATATTGCTAAAATAAACAACCGGCGTTTTGGCCTCCAACAGAGTTTGCCAGCTTTCGGCAGTTTTTTTAACAGTTGATATAATGGCCGAATTAATTTGGTGTTGACCGAATAACTCATCCAACTTGCCACCATTAAGCACTTCATACTGTTTGCTCAACAGTATTTCATCCCGCTCAAAAACAGCCAGTTTGGTGTAGGTGTTACCAATATCAATAACCAAATTAGCCATCAGTTTAAACCGTTTTTTTGTTGCTGATGAAACATGTCACAAAGCTAATATAACGCCCGAAATTTGGGCCAAAGTAAAAGTTAAAAAGTGTTAAACTGAAAGTAGATGATGGCTGCCAGCAACAGCACATAAACACTTTCATAAAACCAACGCTTGCCTGCTGTTAAAAAATAATAGGCAAAAAGCACCACGAGCGGTATAACGCACAGCAAAAAATGGTCAAGCTGAAATCGCGAACGCACATAAAAACACATCCCCGCTACAACAAACAACACAAATAACAACTGGAACGATTTGCGTATTTGCACATAGCTCCTGAAAAACACCTGCCGTATTTGTACAAGGCTTAATATAAAAATGACAACCACCGGTATGAGCACCAGGTAATTGTAGTAGTTAATATTTACGCTATCAGGAAATTTGGCCCCCAAAGGCGCCCATATATTATACAATAAAGGCAACTGGCCGCGCAGGTAATAAAACACCGCCAGGAAGAAAAATATAGTGGCGTAGCCGATAATACCTGTGGTCCACTCGCGCCAGTTAAACGGCCTGAAAAGTATCAGCCCCGCAAAAATACCCAGGAAAAGAAATATAAAAGGGAAATAGATCAAGGTACCTACGGCCACTATCATCCCCATATCATAGGTTGTTGATTTGGCATCCTCCCCTTTATATAGGTCAAACAGTTTATACAGCATCCATATCACCAAAAAATTGCATAGCAAAGGTGCGCTCAATACCACAAAAGGTGCAAATAACGATGTAAGGCTTACATACATCAGCGCCGGCAAAAAGCTGGGTTTGCCTAATAAGTTATATTGATTTACCAGCCGGTTTATCCAAAGCGCCTGGGCTAGCACTATGGCTGCAGCTACAAAAACATTAGCTATTGGTAACAGCGTATCGCCATTTGCAAAAGGCAATAAAGGGCGCGCGAAGGATTCCACACAATTAAAAATCAAATTATCCGGCAAATGCAGCACATAGCCCAAACGCAGCACTATCATTAACAGGATGAGCCATAAAATATTCAGCGGATTGTATGTGCGGAAAACATTGATCATTTACCCGGCAATATTAGCGAAAATTGTTACACTACCTTGCATACCGCTTCACCATATCGTGCACTATTTGTGTTGTTTCATCAGGGAAGTTTACAAAAACACGGTTCTCTTCCTTTATCCAGTATTTAAGGCGACCAACAAAACTGTCATCAATGGCCTGCACAACGGTTACACCCAGGCGGGCGGCGGCTACGGCATTGCATTGCTGCTCGTACTGGCCCTGCATGGGTATCATCATCAGCTTTTTTTGCAGAAAGAGCGCTTCGGCAGGGCCCTCAAAGCCACCACCTGTAAGCAAGCCTTCGCAGGTGGCCAGGCTTTGGTTAAAACCAACATTGTTTACCGGGAATATGTGAATATTATCCAGCTGGTAAGGCGTTTTTTGGCGTTTGGAGAAGATGTGCCACTCTACATTACTAACCTGGCCCAGGTATTTGGCCAGCTTCATATCGTCATATGCGGGCAGGTATACAGTGTAATGTCCCTGGTTGCTGGTAACCATATTACGTATCTCGCTACGAATTACCGGCGTGTGTACAAAGTCAGCATACCGCTCAAAATGGAAACCGATGTGATGCGTGGTTGGCGAATAATATTTCAACAACCACTCAGAAAAACTCCATTTAGGCGGGCGCGGCGTGTTTTTAGATACGAATGAACACTGGTGACTTAGCGATACCGAAGGCTTGCCCTGCAACTTACAAGCCCAGGCGCTCACGGGTTCAAAATCATTGATCACCAGGTCATAATCCTTCAGCGGCAGGCTGCGCATATCACGCCAAAGCTGGGGTGTATCCATAATATTGAAGGTGGCCCATTTATCAACTCCGCCCTGCGTACCAAACACAAAGCTAAAACCATGAAATTTATATTTAAGCGGGTGCGGAAGGGTAACCTCGGCTTCGGTGCCGCTTACCAGCAGGTCAAGTTCGCCGTATTGTTGTAGCAGAGGTACAATCTCGCGGGCACGGCTTATGTGGCCGTTGCCTGTACCTTGTATGGCAAATAATATTTTCATTAGGCTTTGTTATCACAAAGATATTATTTGCTTACAGTTAAAACAGGGTCTTTTTTCAAAAACAAAAAGCCCCTCTATTGCAATAGAGGGGCTTTTGTATGACGTGTACTCAGTTATTAGAACGAATAACCTAACGATAGGCCGAAACCGCTGTTTTTAACCTTTGGCTGGTTTTGGTTATCGGTAGCGGCTTTATCAAGTCGAACGCGTAGTTAGCATTGATACTAACATTGCTATTTATATGATAGCCTACACCGACGTTACCGCCTATTACCGATTTACGGAGGTCATCAGTACTATTATCCGTGCCTAACGAAGTGCCGTTTGCATAACTCTCTGACGATTGCGAAAGCAGAAAAGCCACCTGCGGACCGGCAAATAAAGTAACTTCGGGTGCCGGTTTAAAGCCAAATAGTAAAGGCACATCCAAATAATTTAAGCGGGTTTTGATCTCGCCGGTGTTATTGCCCACGGTAGCTTTTAAATTACCACCTTTTTGGCTGTATAACACATGCGGCATAAATGAAAAGCCGTTGGCTATCGGCAGGTCGGCATATACACCGCCCTGGAAACCTGGCTTATAATCGTAACTGTATGAATTTCCGCCGGCCTGGTAGGTACCCAATGTGGTTAACGAAGCACCGGCTTTAATACCAAACGTAGGTTTCATTGATTGTGCTTTGGCAGCATTGATCCCACCCAAAACACTTAAACTTATTGCTGATAGTATGATTAACTTTTTCATAATGTTGATGATCTTTTTTATAAAATTTTTGAGATCAAAAACACCATATCTGTGCCAAACGGCCAATATTTATGGGTAATTATATGTAGTTCATACTTAAAAAGTACAGGTTGGCATCAATACCGTTGGCATTAAAAAGTGTATATTTTGGAGTACTATTTTGGCTGATACGGTAGCCACATCAAACAAAAAGCCCCGCCGGGCAAACCCAACGGAGCTTTTAACTATTTGCAGTTTTATTAGAACGAGTAACCCAAAGTAAGCGCGAAACCGCTGTTGCGTTCGCCACCGTCTTTATCACCCGAAGCTACGTGCGAAAAATCGATGGTGTAATGCAGGTTAACACCAATGTTGTCGTTAATATCATACCCTAAACCAAAGTTACCGCCAACCTGTACTTTTCTAAATCCATCGGTATTAGTATCGGCGCCGCTACCTACGCCGGTGACAGTAGCAGTTGTAGTTTGACCCAAAAGGAAACCAACCTGCGGACCAACATAAAAACTCAATTTATCCTGGGCTTTATATTTAAGCAAGAATGGCACGTCAATATAATCTAAACGTGTTTTCGACTCGATGTTATAACCTGCTAAAGTAGTTGACCCTTTGCCTCCTTTTTGAGTATATAATACCTGTGTAAAAATTGATACTTTGCCATTAATCGGCTCGTCGACAGTTAAACCACCCTGAAAACCGGGTGTGAAGTTGTAAGGCAACGATATGCCATTGTCAACAGCGGTACCTAAAGTAAATAGTGACATACCGGCTTTAATACCAAAACGAGGTTTTCCGGACTGTGCAAATGTTTTTTGCGCGCAGGCGACAGTAGCCACGCAAGCTACTGCGAACGATAAGAAAAGGTTTTTCATTTTTTAAATTGTGATTTGTTTGTGTGCGGCAAAGATAATAATATAATAATATCGCCTTTACGAATTTTCCTGCCTGAAACGCTGCAACAACAAATTTACATCCATTTTAGCGTCCAGATCTTCGGCATCGGTAAGGTCATCATCCTCTACTTCTTTGCTAAAATCCTCAGGGCGGTATTTAAATACGGTCCACTGTTTATCGTGGTATTCAAGTGCGGTAAGGCTTTCTACCCAGTCGCCGCTGTTTAGATATAGCACCTTGCCCGGGGTATCGGTAGCTTGTATCTCGCGTATCTCGGCGTGGTGTATGTGGCCGCAAATTACGTATTGGTATTCTTTGGCAACGGCAAGGTCGGCAGCGGTTTGTTCAAACTGGTTGATGAATTTTACCGCGTCTTTAAACTTTGCCTTTATTTTTTGCGAGAAACTCATTTTTGGCCTGCCCAGCAAGGTTAAAAACCAGTTGGTAAAGCTGTTGAGTAATATCAGCGTATCATACCCTACCGCGCCTAGCTTGGCCAGCCATTTGGAGTGCTGCATGGTAACGTCAAACACATCGCCATGAAATATCCAGGCCTTTTTGTTGTCGATATTGAGCACGATCTTGTTCAGCAATTGAAACGAGCCCAGGTTCATGTCGGCAAACTTGCGCAGCATCTCATCATGGTTCCCCGTAAGGTAATAAACAGGTACACCATCGGTAACAAATTTTAGTATGCGGCGTACCACTTTCATGTGGCTTTCGGGCCAGTAGCTTTTGCTAAACTGCCATATATCAATAATATCGCCATTGAGGATAAGCATTTTAGGTTTAATGCTTTTTAAATACTTTAACAGTTCCTTGGCGTGGCAGCCATAGGTACCCAAATGCACGTCGGATATGACAACGATATCAACTTCGCGTTTAGCCATGAAAATAAAAGGGGATAATATGCCGTCCGGTAAGTATTACCGGGTAATGAGGAAGGAAACTTTGTATCGAAGCGGTACTGTTATTCGTCGTCTTCGTCTTCATTAACTTTAAGCTCATACGGACTTAAATAGAAAACACCTACCATTAGCAGGAGCCCTATTACCACCATATATGATGTGTACTCAAATTGCATGTTTTTTCAGTTTTGGTAAAGTTCTGTTTTATTAATTATCTGTATGTTAAGACTATATTAAATGTAAAAGGTTACACCAACCTTGAAAATTTTTAGGCTTAACAACGCTTAAAAATAGATCAGTTAAATGAAAATTAGATGATATACAAAGCGGCAAACCGCAAAACACATCCGTGGCTTATAACATACTGGCCTAAAGATAGTTTGCTTCCGCGAAAATATTTCTGATAGTTTTTAACCCTGTGTTAATAACCTTAGCGTTATACTTAAAGCAGGGTCATCAATTCTTTCAGATGCGTGATCTGCACCGGCACATCGGCAGGCTGCTCGGCGTTGAAAGGATTAAAGTAGATAGCATCAATGCCGCAATGCAAAGCACCGTACACATCGGCCTCCAGGCTGTCGCCTATCATCAGGCTTTCGCGGTGGTTGGTTTTGGCCAGATCAAGCGCATAATTAAAAATAGCAGGATCGGGCTTGTTAACCCCTACCTGTTCAGACAATATCACGTTTTGAAAATACTTACCCAGTCCGCTGCCGCTTATTTTTACATCCTGCGATTCTTTAAATCCGTTTGATATCAGGTGTAGCGTATACTTGCCGCTCAGGTATTCCAATGTTTCGTGCGCGTGCGGAAAAAGGTTTGTTTTGGTGGGACAAAGACGAACGTAAGCATCTTCAAAATCGGCAGGCATTACATCGGGGTGTACGCCCAGGTCCAGAAAAGTTTGTTTAAATCGCGCCTCGCGCAAAGTTTCTTTGGTAATATTACCTACATGATACTCGCGCCACAGCTTATGATTATTGGCCGTATAAGTTTCAATAAAAATATCGGCCGATGCTAAACCCAGGTCGTCCAACTTATGCAGCAAGTATAACTCGTGCAGGGTTTCTTCGGCGTTTTTATCAAAATCCCAGATGGTATGATCAAGGTCAAAAAAAATGTGCTGGTATTTCGAATTTCGGATGTTCAATTTCGGATTTGCTTGTGTGGTGGCAAAGCTAAGCAAAAGGCAGTTTCTATTTTTAGCTAAAGCCTATTTTTACTTGTCAATGTCTATCAACAATAAACCTTATCTTAGAGTAACCAATACCACCTACATGCCACGCAAATACCTTATACTGCTATTATTATGCAGCATTGTTTTTGGCTTTACCGCGAAGCTAAAAGAGCCCGGCTGGACGCAATTATTTAACGGCAAAAGCCTTGCCGGCTGGGACACCTACCTGGGCCCGGACCTGGACGATAAAGGTAAGTTTATTACACAAACTCCGATAGGCCTGAACAACGATCCGCGCCGCGTTTTTACAGTAGTTAATGCGGATAACGAACCTGCCATCCGCATATCCGGCGAAAACTGGGGAGCCATCATCACCAAAGCCGAATACGAGAACTATCATTTACAGCTACAGTTTAAATGGGGAAAATTAACCTGGGGGCAACGCAAAAATGGTAAAAAAGACAGCGGCCTGCTTTACCACTCGGTTGGCCCTAACGGCGCCGACTATGGTGCCTGGATGCGGGCGCAGGAGTTCCAGGTGGAAGAAGGTACCTGCGGCGATTTTTGGGGCTGCGCCGGCGGCATGGCAGATATACCTGCGGTTAAAACAACAGCCAATAATTTTGCATATAGCGCGCAAGGCACGCTTACCACTTTTAGCGAAGGCAACAAACAGGGGCGACATTGCACCAAACAAGGCGTAAGCTATGAAAACCCGTCGGGAGAATGGAACACGCTTGACTTGTATTGTCATGGCGACACCAGCATACATGTAGTAAATGGTAAAGTGGCTATGGTATTGTACCACAATAGCCAAAATGATAAAGGTATAATTACGCTGTTAGCCAAAGGGAAGATCCAACTACAATCTGAAGGAGCAGAAGTGTTTTACCGGCATATAGCGATGCAGAAAATTGATAAGCTGCCTGCACATATGCTTAAGTAGCGATGGGTTTAAAACCCATCGTTACGGCAATAATTATTTAAACAGGTAGGTTAAACTACCAACCTGTGTTTCGGGGGCGGTTTTGTTTTTGTCGAATTTCATTTTCATCACAGCTTCTTCAACTTTGTGCACAAAGGCTTTGTCTTTTACGGTAGTGCTTTTGTTGGCTTTGGCCGATACTACGTTACCTTTGCGGTCCATTACCACATCAACGGTAACCGTACCTTTTGCATGGCCAATATTGTTTACCGATGCCTGCATGGTTATTTTACGGCCCGCAGGGATGTTGGCGGTTAAGCGGTTTACCAGTTTGTCGTCATCGGCAAAAACATGTACCGAAACTGCCAGCAGCAATGTAGTACAAAATGTTATGATCGTCTTTTTCATTTGTTGTGAGTTTTTCTTACTTAACTCACTATTAGCGTGATTGTTTGAAGATTTTACAACTAATAGCTATTTTATTTATTGACACCGGTTCGCACATCTGTTCAAGCCAATTATATAATTATAATATCACAAAAACTTAACACCTTTACATACACTTTTGCCCTGTTATAATTCAAAGATTTACTGATCCACTTAAACTCCGCTACGCGGATGGCAATTATTATGAAAAAGCACCTCTCTATTGCATTGCTTGCCTTGTTTATATCAACAGGGCAACTTATGGCACAAACTGCCAAACACGTTATTTTTGTAACTATTGACGGTTTCCGGCCTGATTTTTACCTGGAAGAAGGCTGGCAAACACCTAACCTGCACGCGCTGATGAATGATGGCGCATATGCTAAAGGCGTAAACAGCGTATTCCCGTCAATGACCTACCCTTCGCATACCACTATTGTTACCGGTGTGCAGCCTGCCAAACACGGCATTTTTTACAACAATATATTTACACCCGATGGCGCGCCGCAAGCCCCATACTGGCAGGATAGCTCTATCCACGTACCTACCATCTGGAAAGCGGCCAAAGCAAAAGGCATGACCGTTGCCTCGCTTTACTGGCCGGTATCTGCCAACGCCCCTGTTGATTATAACATACCTGACATTGGCAGTTTAGGCGATGGCGTTCGCGAAGAATACTCGTTACCGAAAGGCTTTTATGCAGAAGTAAAAAAAGAAGTATTTGGCGGCGCCGATAAGATAGAACACGGCAAAAACACCAATATAGCTAAGATAGCGGCTTACATTATTAAAAAAAGCAAACCGGAGCTGATGACCATCCACGTGTTCTCTGTAGATGGTGCCGAGCATGCCGAGGGCCGTAGCGGTCCGCGTGTAAAAGAGGCGGTGATTGACGCTGATAATGCTGTTGGTATTATTATGGATGCTTTAAAAGAGGCCGGTATATGGGACAGCACCGTACTGATGATCGGTGGCGACCACGGTTTTTATGACGTAAAGAAAACCATAGCGCCAAACGTTTGGCTTAAAGAAGCAGGCCTGATAACCGACCTTAAAACCGGCGACTGGAAAGCACAATTTAACTATTCCGGCGGTTCGGCCCACCTGTACCTGAAAGACCCTAAAGATATGGCAACGCTGGATAAAGTGAAAGCTATATTGGCGTCGCAGCCGGACAGCATAAAACAATACTACCGCATTATTACCAAAGAGCAGATAACCAAAGGTGGTTTTAACCCTAACCTGGCTATGGCTCTTACCGGCGAACATGACGCAGCATTTAGCGGAGCTGTAACCGGCGCTGCGGTAAGAGCAGGCAGAGGCGGTACCCACGGCTATTTCCCCGATACTAAAAACATCCGCACCGGCCTGGTAGCTCACGGCCCGGGCATACGCAAAGGCGCCGTTATTGAAGAAATGGACCTAAAGGATATGACACCTATAATGACCAAACTGCTAGGTATTTCGTTCCCGAAAGTGGATGGTAAGATACCGGCGGGGTTGTTGAAATAATCAACTTCCTCTCCAATAAAAAAGCCATCGTTTACTAACAGATGGCTTTTTTATTGCTTACAGGGTTGACTCACCCCTTATGATCCTTACACAACCTCAATTCTGTGCAAACACATGAAACTTCAGCGTAGCAGTAGTAGCGCCCGAAACAACAATGTTATAGGTTTTGCCTGCCGCGACCGTGGTTGGCATATTTAAACCAACAGTCCCCGAACCTGCGGCATACAGCAGTAAGGTAGTATTTGCATCAACCTGCTGATAGTAGGATGCTCGACGAAACGCCAGGTTACTCACAATTTTTGCGCCGCCCGAAACTGCCAGGTCTACACGTTCGCCTACGGCACGGCTTAAATTAATAAGGCGTATACGGGCTTTATTGGCTACTGGTATAGCAATGCTGTCTTCTGCCATAAAATAGGTAGAAGTACCTGCGTCATTCACATAGTAAACACTATAAAACCCATTAGCGTTCAAGTTAAGATCGACCTTGGCATTAGCTACCGCAGACCCTATAGTTCTGAATTCACCTTTACTTTCTCCGCTTTTACCGGCTGCGTAAGCAGATGCTTCGCCATAAGCCACGGCCTGGGCGTTTAACCTGATACCGTCCATATAAAACTCCTGCGCGGATGAACCCTCTGCGGAATTAACCACACGCACCGAAGCTGTTTTCGTTTCAGGATCAGATGGCTGTTCATTGTCCTTTTTACAAGAATAAAAAGCAGTTGAAAGTGCTAAAGCAACTACTGATAATGTTAAATATGGCTTTTTAAGCCCAAAATTGATGTTTTTCATGGTAGTATTTAATTTTTGATAGGACAAACTCAAATACTATTCCAAAAAGGAGTAATTTTACTCCAACTCCTTCGGAAACCAAACTTTGTAACCCTTCACCTGCTCCTTAGCAGCATCACTCACCGGGATTTTCCAAACATCAAAAAAACGGCTCATGTTGCTATTGGTGGTTTTGCAGATAGTTGTAAACCACAGATCGCGTTTTTCCTGGTCGGTGTTAGGGTATTTATCTTTGGGCAAGTGCCGGTAAATAGTGTGCGCGGCTTTGATAGCATCCCAACTAAAAGCTTCAATAATTTGGGTGTACATACTTAGGGCCAGGAAGGGATCATCGCTCCATTTTTTATAGCTTGGGTTGTCAGCCAAATACATTTTTATTTTTTCAATAACGGCGGCTTTGCCGGGTATAGCTTCATGGTTATATAGGCCTTTGTGCAGCACTTTATCATACACATGCATGGTGTATAGGTTTACCGTAACCTCGCCGGTACCCGAAAAGTCGATACCCGGAAACTGGTGTCTGTGCCCGAGCTCATGAAAATGCCCCCACGAACCTTTCGCGCGTAAAAGGCTCTCATCCAACATTAGGGCGCAGCTGCCGTCATCGGGCGCTACAATGCGGTCGGGCGCGCAAAACATATAGGCACCGGGCACGCCTACATCGCTATCAATAATGATCCGCTCCTGGTAGGCCCGCTTAGGCGATATAACAGCCAGATCAGCATCGGCTTTTAAAACCTCGTCCCAAAATTGCAGCAGCTTAACCGGGTTGCTCAAGTTGCGGATGCGGTATGAGGGCACGGTGAGGATAATATTATCGGTAGCCAGTTCGGCCCATGGGGCGGGGTTATTGCGTATGGTGGCGTTCCAATCGGCTTCGCTGGTGTCGCCCAGTTTAAAATAGGGCGATTTAACCGCGCCTTTAACATGTATACTTATGTTTTTAAGCTTGCAGGTATCGGCAACGTTCAACAGCAACAAGCCACCGTAGGGCGAATAGACCTCCGTTTCAGGCTTTACCAAATAGAAGGTTTTGGTCAGGTCCAATCCGATGCGGGTCATTTGATCCAGATCCAGCAGATCATCTTTGTGCACGCCAATCTGCACTCTTAATTTTTGCTTCACCAGTTCAGGACTTATGGAAATAATCACTCTTTCGCCCGCGGCAACGTACAGCCCGGTACTATGCGGCCGGTGATAAACAGATCGTGGTTCTGACAAACCCTGCAGGCCCACTTTAACCGGGATAGTCACGGTTTCATCCACACGACTGGCCGTAGCCGCCACCGGACCGGGAAATATTTCATATCCTGTGGCTTTTGCAGCGGGTTTATTGTCCAGGTGTTCTTTAACATAGATCATATACCCTATGCGGGCCGCCGTTTTTGCCGTATCACTTTTTATGACCCAGGGCCTGGCGGGCGATGGCACCGGCAGGGTATCGGGTATATGAAAATAGTTTTTAAGATACTGCATAACCGGCGAACGTGGTTCGTTGTACCGAAGCACCACATCAAGCGTTGGGCTCATTAAATACGCGTTGGCATACTGGCTCAGATTATCCGTCCATGCCGGGATGAGCAGCCAGGGTAGCATGGTGTTGATATGTAGGTAGCTGGGCACACTATCTGTACGCAAGGTTTTATTATCCGGCGTTTGGATAACTAACATATTGGGATTGTAAATGCCCGCTTTTGCCAGTAAGGGCGCTATGCCAAGCTCTTCAAATACATAGGGCTGCGAGTTATCATGAGTTTTAAACAAGTCGGCATAAGGTGATGTAAAAATGAGGGTACCACCATTGCTGATAAAAGCCTCAATTCGCGCCAGCTGACCGGCATCTTTAATATCATTGGTAATTATTAAAATGTCGGTATTATTTTTTAGATCGAGGTTAGTTAGCGTATAAGGTTTCGCTTTCCCCGCTTTGAGGAATGCCTGTAGTGCCGGGTTATCCACCTCTTTAGTTAGCGCTACGCGGATGCTTTTTTTGCCGACGCCTGCCCATTGCAAGGTATTTTGCAGCAATTGTTTTACAGATTTATCCTTCAGCATATCACCGCGCAAATACGCCACCGAGCCCAGCGCCAAAACCTTACCTTTGCCCAGCGTGGAAGCCATAATAGAAATGGCCCGCATATCGGCAACTATTTTAAAGCCTACCGTCGCTAAAATTTCGGGGCGCTCATTGGCTGTAAAGTAAACCGCTACCCGGTCTGGCAGTGGCGGCATGGGGATGCTATCAATACCCTTCAGTAGTTGTTGTCGCAAGCTTTGCGCACTTGCTGGGCTTGCGGCAGCAGTGGTTAATAGTAAAAAAAGCAGCAGGCGATAAATTGTAACAGGCATAAGTATAGATTCTGTAGCCTAAGATAAGTTAAAAGGCATAACAAGGATTACAGCCTGAGTTATTTTAACGATTTTTAACGATAGTAAACCCTTTAGCATGCTACAAAACATGTAGCGTTGTAGCGTGCTACGCATAACCCGCTACACTTTATCGCCAAAGGCCAGATCGCCGGCATCGCCCAGACCCGGTACGATGTAGGATTTGCTGGTCATTTCTTCATCAACCGCGCATACCCATATTTTGGCTTTCGGCAGGTTAGCGCGCACATGTTGTATGCCTTCGGTGCTGGCAATTACAGCGGCAATATGCAGGCTGGCAATGGTGTAGGTGGCCATCAGTTCTTTACAAACCTCCACTATACTTTGGCCGGTAGCCAGCATGGTATCGCATAGGATGAAGGTCTTGCCATCAAGGTTGGGGGTTGATATATGATCAACCCGTATGGTGAAATCGCCCGTACGTTTTACTTTGCGGTAAGCCGTGATAAATGCTGATGATGATTGGTCAAAGTAATTCATAAACCCCTGGTGAAAAGGTAGCCCGGCCCGCAATATGGTGCCTAGTACCGGCGATTGGTCGGGCACATCAATATTGCAGGTGCCCAGCGGGGTTTGCACTTCAATGGTAGTATAGGCCAGGGTTTTGCTGATCTCGTAAGCCAGTATTTCGCCCAGTTTTTCCTGGTTACGCTTAAAGCGCTGTTTATCTTGCTGGATGTTCTCGTCGCGCAGTTCGGCCAGGAAACTATTGGCAATGGAGTTGGTTTTGTTTAAAATAAAAGGGCTAGGCATAATCAGGGGATTAAATTGGTTACCTAAATATAAGCATTGCAGTTTTGCAAACCAAAAATTTATCTGCTGACATAGGGCTGTCATAACAGGCATTAATTTTGTTTTGCTATCGGGATTGAAAAGATGACGTTCAACTAATCTTTAATCTTCAAACCCTAATCTTTAAAACCGTATTTTTACATCAAACATGGATTTTAAATTAACATCTCAATATAAACCAACCGGCGACCAGCCCGAGGCCATCCGTCAATTGGTTGAAGGCGTAAACGGCGGCGAAAATTATCAAACCCTGCTGGGCGTAACCGGCTCGGGCAAAACGTTTACGGTGGCCAATGTTATCCAGCAAACGCAAAAGCCAACGCTGATATTAAGCCACAACAAAACTCTTGCCGCGCAGCTGTACGGCGAGTTCAAACAGTTTTTCCCCGAAAACGCGGTGAATTACTTTGTATCTTATTATGATTATTACCAGCCCGAAGCTTTCATCCCCACAACCAACACCTATATTGAAAAGGATCTACAGATAAACGAGGAAATAGAAAAACTGCGCCTGCGCACAACTTCGGCCCTGATGAGCGGCCGCAGGGATGTTATCGTGGTATCGTCCATTTCCTGCATTTATGGTATGGGTAACCCCGAGGATTTTGCGGCGTCGGTGTTCAGCTTTGCGGTAGGTACGCGCATTAGCCGTAACGCTTTTTTACACCGCCTGGTCGAAATATTATACGCCCGCACCACCGCCGACTTTAAGCGCGGTACCTTCCGCGTAAAAGGTGATACCGTTGATATTTTTCCACCATATATGGATCACGCCTACCGGGTATCTTTTTTTGGCGATGATATTGAAGAACTAAGTTCATTCGACATACAAACGGGCAAAACGCTGGAAAAAATGACGCACATGGTGGTTTATCCGGCCAATCTGTATGTAGCGCCACGCGAACGTTTCCAGCAATCTATCTGGGCTATACAGGAAGAATTGGAAACCCGTAAAAAGCAATTTATAGACGATGGCCGTTTCCTGGAAGCCAAACGTTTGGAAGAAAGGGTGAATTACGATCTGGAGATGATCCGCGAGTTGGGTTACTGTTCGGGTATTGAAAATTACTCGCGCTTTTTTGATGGGCGTGCGCCGGGTGCAAGGCCCTTCTGCCTGTTAGATTACTTCCATGATGATTACCTGATGGTGATTGACGAAAGCCACGTTACAGTACCGCAAATCCGCGCTATGTATGGCGGCGACCGTTCGCGCAAGATCTCATTGGTTGATTATGGTTTCCGTTTGCCTGCGGCGATGGATAACCGCCCGCTAAACTTCCAGGAATTTGAGCGCCTGGCACCGCAAACCATTTACGTAAGCGCTACCCCGGCTGATTTTGAACTGGAAAAATCAGGTGGTGTTGTGGTTGAACAGGTTATCAGGCCTACAGGCTTGTTGGACCCGCTCATCGAAGTTCGCCCGGTTATAAACCAGGTGGATGACCTGCTGGACGAGGTTGACAAAACCATAAAAATGGGCGACCGCGTACTGGTTACCACTCTAACCAAACGCATGGCCGAAGAACTGGCCAAATACATGGACCGCCTTGGCATAAAATGCCGTTACATTCACTCGGAAGTTAAGACACTGCAACGGGTAGAGATATTGCGCGATCTGCGTTTAGGTGTGTTTGATGTGTTGATCGGTATAAACTTGCTTCGTGAGGGATTGGACCTTCCCGAGGTATCGTTAGTAGCTATTTTGGATGCCGATAAAGAAGGTTTCCTGCGTAGCGAGCGCTCGTTGATCCAGACGATTGGTCGCGCTGCGCGTAATGACCGTGGCCGGGTGATCATGTATGCCGATACGATCACCGACTCGATGGAAATAACCATTAATGAAACCGCCCGTCGCCGCGAAAAACAAATTTTGTATAACGAAGAGCATGGCATCACCCCTACAACGGTAGGCAAAACCAAGGCCGAGATCATTGAGCAAACATCAGTAATGGACTTTGCAGGCGGTGTACAAAAAGCCTACGTAGAAACGGATGTAATGACCCTGGCTGCCGACCCGATAGTTCAATACATGTCAAAAGCCGACCTGAAAAAATCTATCGACAACACTAAAAAAGATATGCTAGCGGCAGCAAAAAATATGGACTTCCTGTTAGCTGCCAAGCTGCGTGATGAAATGTTTGCGCTGGAAAAAATGATGGAGGAGAAGTTTTAGTTAAACTTTAATACACTGCGCGTTAAGCGGGAAACAGTTTTTTCGATATCTTGGTGATCTGATTGATTACTAATGGCTAACAAACAAAAACTGGCTCACCCGGCCTTTATTATAGCGATATTTGTTTTAGTGTTGAATGATTGGTATCTGAAACAAACATTTCCCAATTACTTAACAGGCAAGCTATCAGATATAGCGGGATTATTTGCTTTTCCGTTTTTCTTAAGCGCTTTACTTCCCCGCCGTAACACAATAATATATGTGTTGACGGCATGCGCTTTTATTGCCTGGAAATCGCCGCTTATTCAGCCTGTTATTAACCAGCTTAATGCTTTGGCGATACCTGTATCCCGGGTGGTTGATTATACTGATTGCTTTGCACTGCTGATATTACCGGTATCGTTTTACCTGGTACAGCAACAACCGGTACTCACGCTAAAGCCGGTATTGTTAAATAGCCTGCTGGTATTTGCCGGCCTGTCATTTACAGCTACAAGCCTGCCGCCGGGTACGTATACCCATTTTGATAACCTCAATAAAACCTATACTTTTCCATTTTCAAAACGCGAACTCACCTCCCGCATCAATAGCATGCAACTGGCCTATGTGCGCGAACTTGACAGCTATGTGCATTACCAAAATAACGGGCTGCATTTTGATAGCAAGGCAAACAGTTTTTATTACACCTCGCCATTTGAAAAAGGTAAAGTGGATACGATTGCCCGCCTGCTGGATGATGAAAAAATAACCGACCAGGACACCATCACCCTAAATACCAGCTATGCCAATGTTATTATCACAGGCAACCAGGATTCGTCGCATCTTAAATTAATAGCGCTCAGACGGTACGTACGTAAATCAGAAAAAGGCGACCCCATACAAACAAGTATTCAATTTTTTGAAAAAATGGTGCTCAAAAAAATCAAACGCTACGGCAAATAACTACAGGGCTGGTTTAGTGACACTGGGGTGATGCAAGGTTTGTAACAATCGCTCTCCACCCTACGTCAAAATATCGTTGTAAATCATAACTTAAGTATTTACACGTTATAATCCTATATTTGTAATTCAATAGTAAACTCAAAATGTCAGCATTACTTAAATTTCTGTTGGTATCTATCGGTATTTTATACCTTATACGCATGCTTGCCCGTTTGTTGCTGCCTATGCTTTTTCAAAGCGTGGTTAACAAGGCGCAACAGCAGGCTCAACAACAAAACAACTACAATCGCCCGAATAATAATCCTACAGGTCGTATAAAAATTGACTTCATCCCCGAAGAAGCCAAAAAAACCAAGATACCCGAAAGCGAAGGCGACTTTGTAGAGTACGAAGAAGTTAAAAAATGAGTATAATACCCGAAGAAGTATATAAACGCAGGCGCAGGCATGATAATACCCCGCCTTCTATTATGTTGGTTATTACCAATTTTATAGTGTGCAGTGTGCTGTTCTCTTCGGTAAGTAATATAAACTGGTTTTTTATTACTGTACTTGTTGTGCTGGCCGCTTATAACGGTTATACTATTAACCGCAACCGCGACGAGATAAACAAAACTAATATCATCGTGTACTTTGCAAGCATAGCGCTGATAGTTTTCTTCTATTTTATTACCCGCCCCGAGTAATACAAACAGTTTTCATTATTAATTTCAAATACGGCGCAAATTTCTATTTTTGAGCTTTATATATTATTTCCAATTAAAAAACTTACATGAGTAACTGGTTCAAGCGCAATGGCATCCATTTTGCCATCATCGGGATTTTTTTTGTGGTGTGCTTCATCTACTTCACCCCTGCTTTTCAAGGTAAAGTATTAGGCCAAAGCGATGTTATAGGCGCGCAATCAACCCAAACCGAGATCAACAAATACAAGGAAAGCGGCGAAACCATTTTATGGACCAACCAGATTTTTGGTGGTATGCCTGCCTTCCAGATATGGGCTCCCTACGCCAACAACATCACTACCTATATCGTATCGGGCCTTAAGTATACATTCCCTGATCCTATCGACATCGTATTGTTGCTATTAGCCGGCGCTTACTTTTTGTTCATCGTTTTACGCATGAACCCCTGGCTGGCCGCTGCCGGCGCCCTGGCGTTTACCTTTTCATCCTACAACATTATTTATATTGCTGCCGGGCACTCAAACCAGGTGTTTGCCATAGCCTTTTTTGCACCAATTATAGCGAGTATTATTTTAACGCTGCGCGGAAAATACTTACTCGGCGCATCGCTTACCGCTTTGTTCCTGGCTATCGAGATCAGGGCCAACCACGTTCAAATGACCTATTATTTAATGCTGGCCCTGTTAATAATGGTTGGTATTGAATTATTTCACGCTATAAAAACTAAAACACTGCCGGGTTTTGCTAAGTCAATCAGTTACCTGGGCGCGGCCCTTGTACTATCTATCGCCGTAAATGCCTCTACTTTATGGAGCACTTATGATTATGGGAAAGACAGCATCCGCGGTAAATCAAATTTAGCACTTGATGTGAAAGCCGCAGGTAGCGGTGGAGACGGGCTCACCCGCAAATACGCGTACGAATGGAGCCAGGGCGTTGGCGAATCGCTGAGCTTTTTGGTACCAAACGTGTATGGCGGAGGCTCAGGGACAGAACAACTGGATCAAAACTCTGCAACCGCAAAAGTATTCATCAACCGTAATATACCCGAAGCTGAGGCTGTTAAATACGCATCGGCCATAGCCAGCGGCGGCGTTGCGCAGGGCATGGGCATGTATTGGGGTAACAAGCCGTTTACTGCCGGCCCGTGGTATTTTGGGGCTGCTATTTGTTTCCTGTTCATATTTGGTTTAATTGTGGTTAAAGACCGCATTAAATGGTGGTTGCTGGGCGCGGTTGTATTAACCATGCTGTTATCATTTGGCGCCAACCTGCCTTTCCTTTCAGACCTTTTCTTTAACTATTTCCCGCTATATAACAAGTTCCGCGCGGTCGAGTCTATCTTGTCGGTAACCATGTTATGTTTCCCTATACTGGCCATGCTGGCAGTTAAAGAGGTTATTGACAATGCTGATAAAACCTACCTGTTAAACAAACTAAAAATTGCCTTTTATATCAGCGGTGGTTTAACGTTGCTGCTTATCGTATTGCCAAGTGTTTTATTAAGCTTCCGCGCCGAAACCCAAACCGAAGGCATAGCCCAGTTAGCGCAAACGCTGCAAGGTGATAACAACCTGGCCAACGAAGTATCTAACGCCATTGTACAGGATCGTATTGGCCTGGCGCGTGCAGATGCTATACGCACCCTGATCTTTATTTTAATTGCATTTGGCTTACTATGGGCATTTATCAAACAAAAAGTAAATGTCACCCTGTTATCACTGGGCTTTTTAGCTATTATTTTGGTTGATTTATGGCAGATAGACAAACGTTACTTAAAAGAGGAAAGCTTCTCTGATAAACCTGTGAGCGACAAACCGCCGATGCGCGAGGTTGACCAGTTTATAGCCCGCGATACCGACCCTAATTTCCGCGTTTTTGATGCTACTGCTAACCCTATTTATGATGTTACCAATCCGTTTTATCATAAGTCATTTGGTGGCTATTCGGCCGCACGTATGAAACGCATACAGGAGGTTATTGAGCGCCAGTTTGCCCGCAGCATTAACCATGATGTGTTGGATATGATGAACGTAAAATACATCATATCTGCCGACCCGAAAACCAACAATACCAACATGAGTGTAAACAACACGGCTTGTGGCAATGCATGGTTTGTACGCGGTGTAAACTTTGTTAAAGGCGGCGATCAGGAGATGCAGGAGATAACCACTTTCTCGCCAAAAGATGAAGCAGTTGTTGATGAGCAATACAAAAGCCTGATAGATACTACTAAAATTGGTGTTGATGCGAATGCCTACATCAAATTAACCAAGTATCATCCGGACCATTTAGAATATCAAAGCAGTTCGTCTGTTGGCCAGATAGCCGTATTCTCTGAGATATATTACAACAAAGGCTGGACCATGAAGATAGACGGTAAAGAAGCGCCATACTTCCGCGCCGATTACCTGTTACGCGCGGCAGTGCTGCCAATTGGTAACCACAAGATCACGTTTGATTTCCACCCAACATCATACTACACCGGCGAAGGCATATCGCTGGCCGGATCGGTAATACTAGTGCTGGCATTGGGTTTTGCTGGTTATACCGAGAATAAAAAGAAACCGGCGGAGAAGAAAGTGTAAGCTACTGCCAGGATAAACGAAAGAGCGATGGGTGTTACTCATCGCTCTTTTCTTTTACACTCGCCCCCTCCTGTGCGTCATTGCGAGCGATAGCGTAGCAATCCCCAAGCGACGAACGATGCAGACACCTTTCTATCGGGGATTACTACGCTCGTTCCTCGCTCGTAATGACGTTGAGGCGGCTAATCATTCGTCCGTCTATTCCTCAACCAATACCACCCGAGGTTAAATGCTATAACCAAGTGATTAAAAACAGTTGGTACCAACCCATAATACCGTTTCATAATATCAAAACGCTCCTGCAAACTTTGGCGGTGTTTATGTTTTGACATGCCACCAACCAGGTAGCGTGCCACATATTGGTTTACATTGACTATGGTTTTTGCTTTTTTCGCGGCGCGGATGATCCAGTCTATATCTGCACTAAGTTGGTAACGGCTGTCGTAAGGCTCGGCTAAGCTTCGTTTAATGTAGATGGCCTGGTGACTGATACTCATTCCCCACTTAAAATCCCGCCAGGTAAATTGAGCCGGGGCTTTATGACGACGCTGGCCAAGGCTATTGCCGGTATCATCTATCATCTCAGTTTCGCCATAATAAATATCAGCGTTGTTTGCTGTCGCGAAGATATTAGCGGCGGTGTCATTAGCGTAGATCTCATCGCCCGAATTCATGAATAGCACATAATCGCCGTTTGCTATGGCAAGGCCTTTGTTCATGGCATCGTAAATACCTTTATCGGCTTCGCTTATTAATTTGCTAACGCGATCATTATAACGGTCGATTACGTCGAGTGTGCCATCGGTTGATGCGCCGTCGATAATGATATACTCGATGTTGGCATAAGTTTGGTTTAACACCGAGAGCATGGTGCGCTCAATATGTTTGGCATCATTAAACACCACGGTTATAACGCTCAGTTTTGGGTTAAACATGAGTTCCTCCCCTTACATTACGGTATAGTTCGATATGTTGGGCGGCTATTACATTTTCGGCAAACTTATCCATAATAGTTTGGCGGGCCTGTTGCTGCAGTTTTTCTTTTTCGGGGTGATTTACGGTCCACTCCATACCATCGGCAAAACTCTCTGCCGAGCGATAGGTGGCCAGGTAACCGTTGTGTTTATGCTGCACCATGTTTGGTATACCGCCTGTTGTAAAAGCCACCACAGGCGTGCCACAAGCCAAGCTTTCCATAACCGTATATGGCAGGTTATCCTCCAGCGACGGGATCAAAAACGCATCAGCAGCAGCGTAGCAATTGGCTAGCTTGGCATCATCGTTTATGGTGCCAAGAAATGTTGTTTTAAATGAAAACTCAGGCACGTCCTCCGCATTACGATTACCGAAAACTACCAGTTCAATATCATCAGCCTTAACACCCAGGCGTTGCTTTAAAATATCCAGGCTATCCAACAGGTATTGCGTGCCTTTGTGCAGGTCCTTGCGCGATGGCATGAAGCCACTCAGAAAAATAAACTTATCCGGATTAAGGCCGGCTTGTAATTTTGCTTCGCGTTTATCTGCCGGTTTAAAAATGTCTGTTTCGAGGGTGTTGGGGATGTTAATAACGTTCTTGCCCCGCATCAGGCTACTGGCCCGCACCGAGTCCTGCATCCAGGTGCTGGGGGCTATCACCGTAAAATCAAGCTTTTGATAAGCCTTGTTCTTCTTCGCCCAGATATGGTGCGATTCATCATCCGCCCCCGGCGATTTTAACAGCGGGCAAAAGCCACATTCATTCTTAAAATGATCGCAGGTATAGCGCACATGACAGCCACCGGTAAAGGCGTTACTGTCGTGAAAGGTCCATACTACCGGCTTGTTGAGTTTGGCTATTTCGGCAATGTGTTTGGGATTGAGGAAGCTGTGATTAACCCAATGCAGGTTGATCACATCGGCCGCCTTTACATCGGGATGATGTATAACCGAACGCCCAAACCACGCGAATGAGAACGGTGTACGAAGAGCGGGCTTTAGAAATCGTTTAGCTAAAAGGCGCTCACCAATAATAACGGCGGCAGTATAAGCCTTCTGAATAAAATTACGGTTAAAAGTACCCACCTCCGGGTTATTGCCAAACTTATAGTGCACCACAATTTTTGAATCGACGCCGTGAGCCTGCAAAGCCTTGTTTAAGCGCATACACGCCCGACCCGCACCGCCATTGCCATCGTATGTGTTAATGTGTACTACTTTTAGCATCATCAAAAATACATTTATTTAGAAGCTTGACGCAGATACTTTGCCTTCATCTGCATCATAAACCGCAAGCCGCGTTTTACCAGGCTGCCTTTACGATGCCGCAGGAAATATTTGATAGCTGCATAAGCCTGCTCATCTTCCTTAATTTCTGTAGGGAATTGGGTTACCGGCTGCTGCGATATCTTCACATCATACATGTTCTCGCCAAGGTTGGAGTGTACACCGGTACCATCATGCCCTATGTTGTTAATGAGCGATTTGGCTGGGTTAAGCGTCAACCCACCGTTTAAAAATACTGACGCATACCAGCGTATGGCCCATGAGTTATTCTTGCCCGCTTTAAACTCCTTTACCTGGCGCCAAAAGTTCATGGTGTGGTTTATGGAGAAGCGGTTTATCTTTTCGGTATCAAACCGGGCTATCAGTTTATCAATATCAGGCTCAAAGTTTCTCCACGCACGGGCCCAGGTTGCCCAGCCCCAGCTGCTGGCCGCGCGGTAAAAAAAGGTTTGCGGCAGGACGTTGGCTTCTTTCAGGTTGTACATGTAAGCGCCAATGTGCATCACCTTTTCTTCTTCCGCGTAGCGGGAAAGGGCCTCGTTAAAATATTGCAGGGTATAGGGTGATGATAGCAGGTCATCCTCAAAAACAATGACCGTGCCGTACTCGGTAACCAGTTTGGTAACGCCATCGATAATAGATGCGGCCAGGCCCATATTTTGTTTTCGCTCTACCACCTTTACGGCTTTAAAACCTGTTGTCGCGTTAGCTATATCACGCACTTGCTGCACCCGGTCCTCATCGGCGGGGGTTTTGGCGGCATCGGCAAAAATGTAGAGGCGGCTTTCATCGGCCAGCTCATTTTTTTGCAGATAGCTTATGGTGCGGCGGGTATGCTCGGGCCGGTTGTAAACAAAAAGGGCAATAGGGGCAAGTTTTTGCATGGCCTGCCTGCTTTAGGTTTTCTTTAACACATAAAACACGCTTTGCGGGGCTATGCGCTCCAGTTTTTTGGTAGCGTGATAGTGCAAATTCCAGGCAAATAGTTTGGCCAGCCATTTATCAAACACCACATAGCTTTTATGAGTGAAGATAGCTTTCTTAAAAAATTTAGACCATATGCGTTGAAAGAAAGCCGTCATACAAAAGCAAAAGCCTTCGTTAATTACTTCCATCTTCAGGTCATTGAATATTTTGCGGAAGATGGGTAGTGGTATGCCACGTTCATGACGGGTTAGGCCCTTGCGGGGTTTTGTCCAGTCGCCCATGGAAATGATGGGTTCGCGCAGTAGGATATAGCCGCCCGGTTTGGTAACGCGGTGCAGCTCCTGCAGTATAAACGTAATGTTGGGTGTATGGTGTATGGTACCGAAACAGGTTACCAGGTCAAACGTATTATCCGGAAAATCCAAAGCGCCAGATACGGCAGGTTTAACATAATTTGGTACAATATCACCCAACTTATCCGACCGTAAATTGTCCGAAGGCTCAACAATGTACAGGTTCTTTATCCTGTCAATTATCGGGAAAAACTCATGGCCCCAGGCAGCACCCAGACCCAATACATTTTCAAAACTTTTTCCTTTTAAGTAGTTAAAGCCGTGCAGGGTATTCAGCGCGTCGTAGCCGTAGGTGTATTCCTCAGCATCTTTACTGCCCAGGTTGGCGTAGGCTTCTGTCTCCTCTTCGTACCACTGCTGTATCTGGCTCAGCGTAAAATCATCACCATAAACAACGCTACCCGATCTGTATTTTTCTTCCATTAATGCTAATTGGTTCTCTTCGCCAAAAATACTATATAATTACAAAATCAGGCATTTACATTATTTTATAATTGCTATCCAGCCGGCCAGTACTTTTGAGCCGTCTTTTAGGTCGACTGTGTAATAATAGGTACCAAACGGCAACGTCTGCGCATTATTTTTTCCATCCCAGGGTTTGCTGTAACCGATACTTTTAAAAACCCGGGTGCCGTTTTTTGCAAACACGGTCACCTCGCATTTTGGGTAAGCCGCCAGGGCCGCAATTTCCCACAGATCGTTTAGCCCATCGCCATTGGGGGTAAACGAATTTGGCACATGCAACCGCGGATATACTTTGATAAACAGATCATCACTTACCGTAAAACACGCCTTACCGGCAGTAGTGGCTATAAGCGTGTAAGTAATGTCACGCGGTGGTGTTGCTATTGGCGTAAGCGACGAAGGGTCACTCAAGTATGTTTCGGGCAACCATTTATAAGTAACATTAGCATCGCCGGTAACTTTGCCTTGTAATTTAATGGAATGGTTTTCCACCATCTCAACATCGGCACCCGCAGTAACCATCGGTTTAACTACCACCGTTACGGTTACCAATTTGGGGATACTACACACACCTTTTGAAATGGTAACGGTATAAGTGGTGGTTGTTTTTGGCGAAGCTACAGGATTGGCCACATTGGCATCTGAAAGCCCGGTGACCGGCAGCCAGCTGTATGTAGTACCACCCGTGGCATTTAATTGCACACCATTTTCTCCATCACACATCAACTGCGCGGTTGATACGGTTACTCCCGCCGCCATATCATCGGGGTAATAAACTGTAACGCTTACAGACGGGTTGCTGCAGTCCATGGAAGTAACCACCCGCCGGTAATAAACTGTCCCCTTTACTAAGCTGGGCACCAGGCTTTCTGCTATTGCACCTGGGATATCGGTAAAATTGATATTATTGGATGAGGATTGCCATTGATAACTAAACTTGTCATTCCCCCCGGTTGGCTTATTAATACTGTTAAGCGTAGGCGGAGCCGAAGCATCGCATACCTGGCTGTATGCAGGCATGATATTGTTATTTAAAACGGGCGGATAGATAGTTACCGTAACGGGATCGCTATAAGGCGGAACACTACAATCGTCTGTATTTACTACACGCCTGAAATAGGTGGTGCTGCTTACCGCCGGCGGATCATAGGTAGTATTGGTGGCACCCGGGATATCAACAAATTTGCTGGCATCTATGCTCATTTGCCATTGATAAGTGGCGTTACCGGTAGAAACAGGGCTGCCGTTAATAACACCCGGATCAGCAGGCCCACAAAATGCGGTTGCGCCTGTTTGTGTGATGGTGTTGTCGCCATATGGCATTAAAACTACAAAATGTATCACATTGCTATAGGATACATCCGCACACACACCTGAACGTACCACACGCCGAAAGTACCCCGAAGCATACAAAGCCGGCGGAGCATAAGTTTGTTCTGTAGCACCGCCTATGGGAGCAAAATCAAACCCATCGGCCGATCGCTCCCACTGGTAGTCATATTTCAGAACCCCTCCTTCCGGCTTCCTGCCCATTAGAATATCGGGTTTGGATACGTTACAAAACTTAGTTACTGCCGGCGGGTCTATATAATTATTTGATATTTGCAGTGGCCGGGGTTTGTATTTGGCTAAAAAACCATCGGCATCGCCTTTTGCCACAAGTTCGGTAGGTGTACAGTCCCGCATATCAGAAACTATATTCTCGCAAAACGAGCCGGCCACTAAAACCTCACCCTCCGTATCAACGTCTATACCGGCGGCTGTTACTTTACTGCATATGGAGCTACCCATATTTCCGCTCCATTGGTAATTACCATTGGCGTCATACTTAAGAATAAATATATCCAGCTGCCCATGATAGTTTTTTATATCTATATCCGCCGAAGCGTCAAAGTCAACCCTACCGGTAAACCGGCCGGTTATGTATACTTCATCGTTTTTAGCAGTTATATCTTGCGGTTCGATAGCGCTGCCCGTACCGCCTACACGCTTTGCCCAGGCAAATGTACCATCGGCATTATATTTTGCAATGAATATATCCTGCGCATTGGTGCCGGTTAATATTTGACCGGGCGCGAAGGTTACTGTTGGGGAGGACACATTACCGGTAACGTATACAGCCTGGCTTACCAGATCAACACTTACATAACTTATGGCGTTACCTTGTATGGGTTGCACCCACATGGCCTTACCATCTGCCCCATATTTAGCAATAAACGAAGCTACCGGCCCGGGTGCGGTTAAGTTACGAGCCGCGCCCAGCGGGTTAAAATTAACCGTACCTGTAAATGTGCCGGATACAACCATGCTATTGTTAGCACCACGAGCAATATCATGCAATGAGTTATCGCCGGTTTGGCCCAGTTGGAAAGCCCAATTTACCGAGCCGGCAGTGTTATATTGTATCATCAACCCGCTTTTGCCGCCGGTATTGGTAAAGTTGTAGGGGCTTGGTGTATTTAAATCGATAGCGTTATTCACCCTGGCATCAGTTTGAAACCAGCCTATTGTAGTACGGCCCCCAACTGTGTTTATACTTGTTTTTTCGCCTGCGCTAAAACTCGTACCGTCTACACAGGCAGCCCATAAATACGTGCCGTTTTCGTCAAGGCTAATCGTAAACGAATGAGCTCTGTTATCATTATTTACAAGGCTTTTGGTGCCCGCACCGGGGTCGGCATCTATGGTTCTGTCAAAGGTGCCTGTTATGGTTACCTGCCCGCCGGGAATGATAGCCAGGCCTGAAGACAAATCGGCACCGCCGCCGCCAATTGACACCGCCCACAGTAATGAGCTTGCCGAATTATATTTAGCCACAAATACATCTTCGGCACCTATAGCTTGCAGCATCCTCCCGCCAAATGTACGGTCAAAGTCTACCTTCCCTGTATAGGTCCCTGTAACATATATGTTGTCCTTGTCGTCCACCTTCATGTCGGTGACTTTGCAATTATTATACTGCCCCGACATAGCCAGGGCCCAGGTGGGGATAGTTGGCAATAGCTGCCCTATACCGGCAAGCGGCAGCAATAAAAAAATAAAAACGAGTTGATAAAACGGTTTATAATTATCTGGCATTCACTCCAAAATATCTTTACAAGATACCGATAATTAGCGAATTAATTGAAAAGCTTTCTTCAGGGTTGCGTCCACTTTATCATTAATATCCGTCGATATTTTAAAGTAATACGCCAATAAGCAGTAAATGGTTGCCGTAAGCCCACTACGGATGGCAATATCCAGGAAAACATTAGGCATACGCCAAAAATAGTATCCGGCCAAAAAGCTTGCCACGCCGGCTACAATTACTAATAAATGCTTAGCCGTAAAAGGCTGCATATTAAAGCGGTATTTAATGTATAACCAGGTAATAAAGTTTAGCCCAAGCATGGTAAACAGGTAAGCCAGCGCCGCACCCAAGCCACCGTAAATGGGTATCAACAAATAGTTACAGGTTACACAAAACACCACCGCCAGCATTACAAACAGGGTAATTAACCTGTACTTATGCGATGTGGAAATGATATAGGCATTAAGCCCGCCGGTAATATCAACCAAAAAACCTAAGCCTATGGCAATAAACAGGGTAAAATATTTTGGATCGGTAAATTCCTGGTTGCGCGCAATGGCATATAGGTTTTCGCGGTTTACAATGATGCCCACAAACAGCAGGCAGCCAATAACCATTTGTACTATTGACGTTTTATAATATACTTCGGCAATGGCCGGCATATTTTTGGTTTTCCAGGCATCGGCCACTATAGCATACGTTGTACGGCTTAAGGCCTGGGCGGGTACGCTTATAACAATAGCGATGTTAAAATACCAGCTGTACACACCTTGCGCGCCGTCGCCTAGCATGGCGCTAAGCATTAATGTATCTACCTTTTGCAGCAATACATATACCGAACTTGATACCAGTGTAAACAGGCCAAAACCTACTACTTCGCGCTTTTTTATGGTTTTAAAACGATAGTCGGTTATTTTGTAGCTGAATTTTCCGCTGGAGGCGATGCTGATCAGCAGCAACAATGATATTAAACCATTGGCTGCAATGTACAGGAATATAAAATCCTGGAAGTTGATGGTTTTAAAAATGATCATCACCAAAAACACCGATGTAAGCACACGCAGCACTACGTTTTGCAACACGTTGGAATAAATAGTTTGGTAGATAATACGGCCCGACATCTCCAGGTAATTAAACACCACCACAAAAAGCGACAAGGGAATAAGCAGGTAATAATACTGTACAAACAACGGCGATTTATCAATAAACGCCGCTGTAATAACGGGCCTGAACACGACGTATAAAAGTGTTGCGGCTAAAAACCCTGCAACCGATAATATGGCCGACCAATGGATAAAACCGTTATGCAGCTTATTATCTGTACGATAAAAGGGGAAATACTTGGCCATTACGCTGGGGATACCCATGGAGGCCACCAGCGAATACAACACCGATATACTGATGATGAGGTTATAAAAACCGTATTCGCTACTGGTTTTGGGGAATACCGAGGGAAAAAGCAAAACCGTATTTACATACGCTATTACCATACCTGCGTATGATACAATGGTATTTTTATAGGCCTGCTTTTTTACAATTCCCATTAGGGCGTAGTATTAATATTTTATGGCGATACGACCGGTATAGTCAATACGGTTTAGCAATAATGGCAATTTCTTGTTTTCAATATATTCATCAACTGCTTTGCGGGCACCTTCCCAGTGGCCATAATCGTCAATAATGATTACGCCGCCCGGCACCAGTAGTGGGTACAGGTGTTCCATTTCATGCTTGGTCGACTCGTACCAATCTGTATCCAAACGCAGCAGGGCAATTTTACCGGGCAGTGTTTTAGGTATACTGTCTTCCACTTTACCTTTTACAAAGTGTACTTTTTCTTTGGGATAGTTAAGGCTGCCAACGTTTTGCTGCACTTCGTCTAATGCCGAGTAGCACCATACCGAAGTGGCATCGTTTTTATCGCTGGCATCAAGCAATACATCGGCACCTGTACCGGTAAAAACCTTATCATGCTCGGTTGGGGCCGACATGCCCTCGAAGGTATCATACAAAAATATCTCGCGGCTTTTGTCGCCGGCTTTTATTAATGTATCAATAGCCGCCATGGTACTGCCGCCACGCCATACGCCACACTCCACAAAATCGCCTTCAATTTTATTTTTAACCAAATAGTTTACAGCGGCGCAAAGGGCAGATATACGCTCGGGGGTGGTCATGGTATATGGTTTTACCTTGTTGTAAGTTGCCACCGTTTCTTTTTCAAAATCGGCAGGCAGGCCGTTTATTACCAAACGTTCGTCGGGTTTTACCAGGTCATACCCTAATTTATTAATTGCCTTACGTATAATTTGTCGTAACATGTTAATTGGTTTTTATTGCTTGCTGCAATATTTCGGCTAAGTTATTTATCCTATAGTTGATATCATAATTTTGGCGGATGTGTGCCGCCTCTTTAGCGCCTAGTTGGGCAGCCAGCTGCACGTCTCCGGCCAATTTAAGCATGTAAGCGGCCATACCGTCTATATCATGCTCGGCCACGAGGTAGCCTGTTTCGCCGTTGATGACGGCTTCCGTTATACCCGCGTGCTGTGTGCTCACAATGGCCAGACCCGATGCACCTGCTTCCAGGATAGTGTTAGGCGTGCCTTCCATATCGCCATCGGCAGCCGTTACCGAATGTTGAACAAAACAGCGCGTTTGCTGCATGAGTTGCTGTATTTGCGTAGCAGTTTGCACGCCGGGGAAGGTTACTTTACCTTCAAGGTTTAACCCGTTTACCAGTATTTGCGCAGCTTCCAGTAAAGGGCCTGTGCCCACCATGGTTAAGTGCGCATCGGCATATGCGTCAACCACTTGTTTAAATGCTTTGATGACCGACGAGGGCGATTTCTTTTCTACAAAACGCCCAACTGCCAAAAACTCAATTGCCGAAGCGCCAACATCCGCTATAGTAAACTTATCGGTATTTACACCGTAGGGATTTAGTATCAATTTACTGGCAGGGGCGCCTAATCGTTTCAGTTCATTCAGCATATCGCCGGATACAGCGATAAGGGCCGAGGCGTAGTTAAACGAATTTTTGTAAAACGGCAGGTATTTAGCTACGGTAGCCCGGTGATGCACATCGGCACCATGATAGTGAATTACCAATGGTACGCCGGCCATTTGACAGGCGTTGGTTACCATGGCGCCAACCATACCATACTCCGCCAGTACAACATCTATTTTTTTATTGGTGAGGTATTGAGCCAGCGCTTTGGTGCGTACCGCGATGTTGTTTTGTTTAAATATCCGTTTTTGGATAATATAGCTTACCAAGCCGAATAAGGAACGGATGAGATATCTGCCCTCATCATCATAAACCGGGAAAGCGCCGCCATAAAGCACATACTTATTGCCGGGCAAACGGTTAATATGTTCCTGAATAAAGGTTTCAGAAAATGCGTTTTTATTGGGTTTTATAATACAAACATTGTAAGCCTGCATTATTCGGGTTTTTGTGCAACAACTACATATAACGAAGCATCCCTATCGCGCTGCGGCTGCGAATTAATTTTATTGAACAGCATTATTTTTAGCTGCATAACAAAAGCAAAAGGCGGCACCAAAAATTTAGGGAGCTTGTTGATGATGGCATCCTGCAACAACTGCAAGCCACTAGCTGCTAAACCCATTATACCAAAGAAGGTATTTATTTTAAAACCTTCCATCTCTACGGTTTTGCGGAGGCCGGCACTCGTCCAGCGCCAGTAATCGTTTGGTGTGGGGTGATAAAACCAGTAGCCGTGGGTGGTTAATATCAACGCGCCACCCGGCTTTAAAATGCGCATGGCTTCCTGCAGGTATCCTGCAGGCGAATCAACATGCTCCAACACCTGGTTTGACAGGATAATGTCGCAATAGTTATCAGGCAGGGTAGTTTTGCTATCAAAATCAATATGGTGCTCGGCGCGTGGGTTAAGGTCAAGATCAACCCCCAGGTATTTGCCCACCATCGGCTCAATAACCGATCGGTAGGGCATGTCGCCACAACCAAAATCCACCAGTAACAGCTCGTTATTTTGGGCGGTTAACTGCTTTATAGTTTTTAACGTTTCGTCACGCAAATGCTTTAAATGCACGTAGCGCGGGTGGAATATAGTAGGGTTTAGCCTGTCATTGCCATTCATGCGGCTAATTTACTTCTTTATTTGGATTTGTTAATTTTTAGCGGTGTACAATTTTTTAACGTCGGCAGCGCCTAATAGCCTGTTATAAATTCTAACGTCATCTATCCCACCCTTAACATTGTAGCCATCTGCCGATGCAGTTAATTCATCGCGCCCGATAAACATTTTTGAAGAAATACTAGCGTTTGGACTAGGAATGGCACTGGTTACATTATCAAGTTCACCATCAACATAAATAGTTAATTTTTGGGTTGATAATTTATAACTGGCAGTTATCATATGCCATTGGCCAAGTGTGATCACTTTAGTACCACGCGCAAAAGCACTGGTGCTACCCGGGCCAAAGGTTACCACACCTTTTGGAGATATGGCATCGCCGGTTACTCCCCAGGCCCAGCCATTATCGTTACCCGTTAGGTGTTTACATAATACATTATATCCGTACGAGTCGCTGTATTTATCCAGGTTTACCCAGGCATTAAGCGTAAAATCGGTATTATTTAGTCGCAAAGGCACATTATCATTCACAGTTAAATAACTGTTTACCCCGCTAAAGTAAAAAGCTGAGTGTGACGCGCCGAACCTATTTGCAGTCGGGGTAAGATTAACGTAGTATGAGGCATGATTAGCTTTGCCCGATGAATCGGCACCGCCATTGCTAAACTGGTAATAACCAAGCAAACCAACACGTAGGCTATCAACAGTAGGAGTTTTGGTTTCTTCTGCTTTTTTACATGAAGCAGCAGAACCAGCTAAAAATAAAGCGAAGCAGAAAAGTAAAATTTTATTCATATAAGGTTTAGTGTTTATAGCGCTAATATAAAAATTACCTACTGTTATTCAGTGTAATAATTATCATACAAAGCTTAGTGTTTTTTATAGTACTGCAAATAGTTGACCTTCTTAACAGTATCCTTACGCCAGATAATGAGCGAGTCTTTGGTAAGCTTCTGCACATCGAATGAGCGCTCCAAAGGCTTGTTTTTATCCAGCACTAGTAAACAGCCGGGTTGCGATATGCCCCAGGTACCGTTAAGCGTGTTACCGTTGCTTACCACGTTGTAAGTTGCATCAGAATTAAGCCTGAAGTAGCCCACCGGGTATGTGTATTTGGTATCCAGTACCATTTTACCGCTATACATTGTTTCGGTAGTAAATACGTTATCCCACCTGAATTGCAGTAACGGAAACTCCGGGCAGTTAAAGGTGGCGTAATGCTGGATGTATACCGTATTACCTACTTTTTGCCGAATGGTTAACGAGTCGGCAGAGAGTTGGGTAACAGTAAACTTGCGCTCGGTATTGGTTTTGGGGTTGAGCACAAACATACAATCGTTATCTATCACCCATTTACCATCTTCGGGCGCGCCATCACTGTAAAGGTTATAGGTATAATCCAGGTTTAACTGGAAATAACCGTGCCCAAGCACAATTTTAGATTTTAAAACCGAACCATCTGTATTATAAATGGTGGTTTGCGTGTAGATGTTCGACCAGCGTTTAAGGTACGAAACAGACGAATCATGCAGACATATATCTGCTGATGGCGTCATGTTTTTACGGCAAGCCGCAAAAGTCACAACAATAGTCAGTATCAGCCAGTAAAACCTTTTCATTTTAATCAACATACAAATATATCGGTTTTTACGCCAAACAAAAAGAGCCCCGCAAAAACGGGGCCCTTTTATATATAGATCAGTTAATTTGTATTACGATTGGAATTTTTTTCCGTTGATCTTACGCTCGTTTTCGGTTAAGTATATTTTACGCAAACGGATGCTTTGAGGTGTAACCTCAATATACTCATCAGCCTGGATATACTCCATTGATTCCTCTAACGAGAATTTGATAGCAGGCGCTATACGTACGTTGGTATCGCTACCTGATGCACGCATGTTGGTTAACTGCTTGCCTTTAGTTAAGTTGATCACCAGGTCGTTATCGCGGATGTGCTCGCCCAAAACCTGGCCTTCGTAAATATCAACACCCGGATCAATAAAGAAACGGCCACGATCCTGCAATTTATCAATAGCGAAAGCAGTGGTTTTACCGGTATCCATTGATACCAACACACCGTTTGAACGACCAGGGATAGTACCTTTCCAAGGCTCGTAGGCTTTAAAGCGGTGAGCCATGATAGCCTCGCCACCGGTAGCGGTTAACACGTTGTTACGTAAACCGATGATACCGCGTGACGGGATCTCAAACTCTAGGTGTTGTAAGTCGCCTTTAGGCTCCATGATCAACAGGTCGCCTTTGCGTTGGGTTACCAACTCGATAACTTTACCGGCAACATCACCCGGAACGTCAACCGTTAAAACCTCGATAGGCTCGCATTTCATACCGTCGATCTCTTTAACGATAACCTGCGGCTGACCAACCTGCAACTCATAACCTTCGCGACGCATGGTCTCGATCAATACTGACAAGTGAAGAATACCACGGCCATACACCAGGTATGAATCGGGCGAATCGGTTTCAACAACCTTAAGCGCCAGGTTTTTCTCCATCTCTTTGTATAAACGATCGCGCACGTGGCGTGAAGTAACAAATTTACCTTCTTTACCAAAGAACGGTGAGTTGTTGATAGTGAACAACATGTTCATGGTAGGCTCGTCAATTTTGATTACCTCCAGTTGCTCCGGGTTCTCAAAATCAGCAATAGTATCACCAATATCAAAACCATCAATACCTACAACGGCGCAAATATCGCCGGCGCTAACTTCGGTAGCTTTAACCTTACCTAAGCCTTCAAAAGTATATAGTTCTTTAATACGTGTTTTTTGGATAGTACCATCGCGTTTTACCAATGATACCGGCATGTTTTCTTTGATAACACCACGGGCTACACGACCGATAGCGATACGACCAACGAATGAAGAATAGTCTAACGACGTGATCTGCATTTGTAAAGTACCTTCGTTAATTGGCGCAGGCGGAATGTTTTCCAAAATAGCGTCCATCAACGGGAATATATCTTCTGTCGGTTTTTTGTAGTCGGTGCTCATCCAACCTTGTTTTGACGAACCGTAGATAACCGGGAAATCCAGCTGATCTTCGGTAGCATCAAGGTTGAAAAATAATTCGAAGATCTGCTCGTAAACCTCTTCAGGGCGGCAGTTCTCTTTATCAACTTTGTTTACAACCACAATTGGTTTCAAACCTAAAGCCAAAGCTTTTTGCGTTACGAAACGGGTTTGAGGCATTGCACCTTCAAAAGCATCGCAAAGTAACAATACGCCATCGGCCATTTTTAATACACGTTCAACCTCACCACCAAAGTCGGCGTGACCCGGGGTATCAATGATGTTGATCTTAACATCCTTGTATTTTACCGATACGTTTTTCGAAACGATGGTAATACCACGCTCGCGCTCCAGGTCGTTATTATCCAGTATCAACTCACCGGTTTCCTGCCCGTCTCTGAATATGGCGCAACTGTGTAAAATTTTGTCAACCAGGGTAGTTTTGCCGTGGTCAACGTGTGCGATGATCGCAATGTTTCTTATTTTTTGCATGAAATGCTTTTAAAATTTGGCGCAAAGGTACGCTTATTATATCGCATTTGAAAGTAATTGCCTAGTACAAAGTGCTTAGTGCTCAAATAAATTTGTCACCATTTGTTAATTTAATGGAAAAAGGCGAAGCATATAAAAGATGTAAGGCTGTTTTATTACATTTGGTTAACACAAAACCTATCACTTCTGATGTTAAATCGCACAATTATTATCGCCCTGCTAACTGTATTTTTAAGCCTTTCGGCCCATGCGCAAAACGGGTGGATAACCGTTAAAGCCGATAAGGACATATCGGTAAAATTCCCGTCGACACCTGTTAAGAAAAAGGGAGTGTATACGTATGCCAACAAAGATTCTACCGTAGTTTTAATATTCAGCGTACGCTCGCAGGACGGGCACACCCCCGATGAAACACCTTTTGATGAAATTTTCAAAAATGAGAAAAGGGCTCCGGGTGCACCTGATGTAACGCCGGACTTTGCGCCCATGTTTAAGCCCGGCGAATGGAACGGCCACCCTACCACTACCGTGAATATGGTGGTTGATAAGCGCCTGCTCGCTTTTTACATCATTGAGTTTGATGATGAGACGTATGTATTAAACGCCATTATTAAAAACGAAAAGCTCTACAAAATCAAAGATGACTTTTTTGCATCTATTCACCTCAATAAATAGCCGCCTGATTGGGGTTGAGTTGTAAGATTAAAAGAAGTCCTGTGTGCTTAAAAGATTCTGGTTTACGTTAAAAGTCATTTCGGAAGTATTGCTATAAAACCACCCGTGCCAACCATTTATCCAGGCGTAAAAAAACCTATCTCGCAATTTTTTTGGATCTTGTCTAAAATCCAAAAGTTTTATTTTAATAACCTTTTCTCCATTAGGCAATATATAACCAACAAACTGCTTGTCGTAATAAGCGCCATTCTTTAGCCACTTCAGGTAGCTGCTTGATGTAAACTCGTCTATAAAGTTTATATTTTCTTCGCTTAAGTTTATCTTAACGCTATCCGGCCTCCCTTCTCTGCGACTCCTTACCATCGATGTTAACAACGCCAATCTTTTGGCCGCATAATACTGATAGTTGATTTCTTTATTCACGCATTTTATCAGGTTCGTGTCGGGGGTGAAGTAACTCGCACTCACTGTTTCCTCATTATCTGGTACGTCTTTACCAAACGATGCAGGAAATATAACGCCGGTGGATTTTTCAAACTTCAATACCGTTATATCCTTTCGCAAACTACTATCAATCACATCTAGAGCAATGCCGCCCCCTTCGCGAAACGGCATTTTCCGCGCTCTGCATCCCAAAAAAATCAAAACAAGGCTCAGGTAAAAAATGTACTTCACAGACATTTTTCAAATCCCCATAAAAATAAAATAAAAAACCTATCCCACATACCAAGCGTTACATATAAACGTATAATCAATATTATTATCTAATTTTGCTTTATGAATATCCAGACTATTATAGTTTTTATACTTTTCGGTGCTGCCCTGTTTTACATCGGTCGCATGATGTATAAAAACCTGTCTGCAAAAAAAAGCTGCGGTGGCAACTGCAAGTGTGGGGTTGATTTTTCGGGTATCGAACCTGATAAAAAGTAATACATAAGGCCTACCGCCCGCTATTTCAATCTAATACATTCACAACAAATACTCCTTAATGCGCGAAAAACAGGTTTTTCAGGCTGATACCCCGGGTAGATGGAACCGTTTTAAGTGGCTAAGCCGCATATTGCTTATTGTAATGATAGGCTGCGCCATTGGTACCGCTATTACCATTTCATCACAACAATACCCTACGCTACCCAACCTTGATCCGGCCCCGCAAAAACTAACGCCCGAGGAGCAGGAACGCATGCGCAATTCATCGCGTTATAAAGACTACAAGGTTGATAAACAGCAACTGGAAGCCCTGGCCCGTGCCCGCCGCCAGCATCAGCTGAGTCACCCCAATAATAAAGACCGTATAAACGCCGCCTTTTACAAAGCCTGGGAAGCGCAGGCCTACAACTCGCTCGAATCAAACATCAATAAGCTGGACATGGTGGTTTCCGAAGGTTTTTTTATAAAGCCGGGGGCCGATACCATTAAAACTATTTTGGATACGGGCCTCATCCGCCTTAAAAACAAATACAAAAAGCCCGTAGTGGTATCTATATCCAACTACGTTAATTTTGATAACGTAAGCGGCGAGTACGATACCAAAGATGTTTACCGCATCATCAAAAGCAAGGAACTGCGCACCACGTTCATCAACAGCGTTATTAAGCAATTGCAGAAATATAAGCTGCGTGGCATTAACCTCGACCTTGATAACCTGGCGGATCGTAACGCGCCGGATTACATCACCTTCCAGGTAGAACTATACAACGCCCTGCACAAACTGGGTTACCTGGTTACCCAAAACATTATCCCCGAAGATGAGGCTTACGACCTGAAACATCTGCAACGCTATAACGACTATTTATTCGTACTGGCGATAGACCAACATACCGAAGACAGCCCACCCGGCGATATTTCGCACCAACACTGGGTTGAGGCCCTGCTGGATAAGGTTTGCGAGCAGGTGCCCAGCGAAAAGGTTATTTTAACCGTAGCTGCCGGTGGGGTTGACTGGCCCGAAGGAGCCCGCGGTAAGGCCCAGGGTTACACTTACATGGTAAGTACCGCCCACGAAAATAAAAGCAAGGTGCTGTTTGATCCCGAATCGGCCAACCTGCACTACACATACAAAAAGGCCAACGACGGTGTACTGCACACCGTCTACTTTGCCGATGCCGCCACCAATTTCAACATCATCCGCATGGCCGACGACTGGGATACCGGCGGCGTGGCCCTATGGCGCTTAGGTATGGAAGATCCGCGCCTGTGGACCTTCTTCCAAAAAAACCTGGCGATAGATTCGCTAAAGAAAACCGGTTTTGATGTAGAACGCTTAGGCAATGTGGGCCTTAACGACAAGATTGACTACACCGGCGACGGCGAGGTGTTAGACCTGATAACCACCCCTACCAAAGGCAAGATAGCGGTAAAAATGGATCCGCAAAATTTTGTTATCACCAACCAGGATTACATTAAACTGCCTACCAAATATGTGATACGCCGTTACGGTTACGCGCCTAAAAAAGTGGTGTTAACGTTTGATGACGGTCCCGACCCTAACTACACGCCACGTATCCTCGATATCCTGAAAAAGGAAAATGTACCTGCTTCGTTCTTCGTAGTAGGATCAATGGTGGAGAAAAATGTACCGCTGTTGAAACGCATACACGACGAAGGTTATGAAATAGGCAACCACACCTTCTTCCACCCTGATATATCGCAGGTTAGTTTAGATCGTGTAGTGTTAGAGTTGAACGCTACGCGGAAGATCATTGAATCGGTAACCGGCAGAAGCACGATACTTTTCCGTCCGCCATTTAATGCCGATGCCGAGCCAAGCACCGTGGCCGAGGTTATCCCCGTAGCCGAAAGTCGCAAACAAAGCTATATCAGCATTGGCGAATCCATCGACCCCTGGGATTGGGAGCCCGGCGTTACCAAAGAAAAAATAATGGAGCGCCTGAAGCGCGACTACAACAAAGGATCGATGATATTACTGCACGATGCCGGGGGCGATACCCGCGAAGCTACCGTGCAGGCCCTGCCCGAGATCATTAAGTTTTATAAAGAAAAGGGCTATAAATTTACCACCATTGCCGATGTGCTGGGCAAAACTAAGGACGACCTGATGCCCAAGGTAAAAGAAAGCGGCGAAGGCGAAGTATTTGGCGCACTTTACGATTTGGGGGTTATCAGCCTGTTTTACATTAACCAGGTGTTGCTATATGTGTTCCTTTCGGCGATATTTTTGGCCATTGGCCGTATTTTGCTGATAGGTATTTTAGCCGTAAGGCAGTATGGCGAAAACAAGAGTTTTGCCAAATATCGCGCCCGCGTAAGCAATAAAAAACTGCACCCGGTAAGTATCATCATCCCGGCTTTTAACGAGGAAATTACCGCCGCCAAAACCATTGAAAGTTTGCTGAACACGGACTACCACGAGTTTGAGATCATATTTGTTGATGACGGTTCGACAGATGACACTTACAACAAAGTAAACACAGCTTACGGCGACAATCCGCGCGTAATGGTATTAACCAAACCTAACGGCGGCAAAGCGTCGGCCCTTAACTTTGGCATTACACACGCGCAGCATGATTATGTGGTGTGTATTGATGCCGATACCCAGTTGAAAAACGACGCCGTATATCACCTGATGACCTATTTTACCGATGACGAAATAGGCGCCGTGGCGGGTACGGTTAAGGTGGGTAACGAGAATAACATCATTACCAAATGGCAGTCGATAGAATACATTACGGCCCAGAACATGGATCGCCGTGCCTTCGACCTGATCAATAGCATCACGGTTGTGCCGGGGGCGATAGGTGCCTTCCGCAAGTCGGCGGTATTTAAGGCTGGCGGATTTACTACCGATACACTGGCGGAAGACTGCGACCTGACCATGCGTATTTTGCGCCAGGGCTATATCATCAAAAACTGCGGCGCGGCCATTGCCTATACCGAGGCGCCCGAAACCCTTAGCGCATTATTAAAACAACGCTTCCGCTGGAGCTATGGCGTAATGCAAAGCTTCTGGAAAAATAAAAGCGCGTTGTTTAATAAAAAATACAGCTTCTTTGGCATGGTGGGCATGCCTAATATCCTCATCTTCCAAATTGTGCTGCCACTGTTTTCGCCGCTGGCGGATCTGATGATGATCCTCGGCCTGTTTAGCGACAAGCCCGAGCGCATCCTCATCTATTACCTGGTATTTGTGCTGATAGATTTCATAGTAGCCATCATTGCCTTCTGGATGGAAAAAGAAGACTACAAAAAGCTTATCTACATCATCCCGCAACGTTTCATCTGGCGCCAGCTGATGTATTACATCCTGTTCAAAGCCATCCGCCGCGCTATGAAAGGTGAGCATAGCGGTTGGGGAGTTTTGAAAAGGACCGGGAATGTGAAGGAAGAGATGGTGAAGTAGTATTTCGGGGATTTTCAATCCGGGACTTCCGAGCACCGGATTTGCAATCCGCTAAAGAAATCCACTAAAAAAGGGTGTAGCATACCTACTGACAAAACACCGCCACCAAAAAATTTATATATTTGAAAATGAGTGCTGTAGCCCGCTACACCAGGTGTAGCACTGTAGCGTGCTACGCATACGGCGCTACACTTGCCTACGCGCGCTCTATCAGGCAAACGGCATAAGCAACCACGCCTTCCTCGCGGCCTATAAAGCCGAGTTTTTCGTTAGTGGTAGCTTTGATGGAGATATCGTCCTTGCTGATGCCGGCGGCCTCGGCAATGTAAGTTTTCATGGCCGGTATATGCGGATTGATCTTGGGCGCCTCAAGGCAAACCATGGCGTCGATGTTGCCTATCTCCCATCCTTTTTCGCGTAGCAAAACCATTACGTGCTGTAACAGTTTCAAGCTGCTGATGCCTTTCCAGCGGTCGTCGGTATTTGAAAAATGGAAGCCGATATCGCGCAGGTTAGCGGCCCCCAAAAGGGCATCACAAATAGCATGCAGCATCACATCTGCATCCGAGTGACCAAAGGCCCCCGCGTGGTGTTCTAACTTCACTCCCCCCAAAACAAACGGATGCTGCTCCCTTAGCTGATGTACATCAAAGCCAAAGCCCACTCTTATCTTCCCCATAAATTTATTACTTAGTAGCCCCGAAATTAGCCGACAGCGAAAAACGCAAGGTATTAGCCAGGGGACTATTCTGCTGGCTGGCCGCCAGGTATGAAAAATCGAATTTAAAAATATCGTACTTCAGGCCCACACCCATAGTAAGGTAATGGCGGCCGCCCTTGTCGGGGTTCTCATAAAAATAGCCGGCACGCAGGGCAAATTGCTGGTCGTACCAGTATTCAATTCCCGGCGATAAGGTAAACTCCCTCAACTCCTCATTAAACCCACCTGGCGCATCGCTGAACGAGCCAAATATCCCGGCAGGCACCGAAACGTTCTCGTCCTTGCCGCTTATGATTATGCCATTGGCGTCGCGTAGCGGAGGGGTTGGTACCAGGAGTTTGTTAACATCAAGGGTGGCGGTTATCTGGTTATAGTCGTCAATGTTCCAGGTATTGGCCACGCCCAGTTTAAGGTTGGTTGGCAAAAAGTAGCTGGTACCACCGGTAGCATAAGTTACCTTAGTGCCAATGTTTGATATATTGGCGCCAAAGGCAAATATCGCATCCATGCCAAACTGCTGGGTCTCTTTTTTATAGAACATCGAAACATCTGCAGCAGCCGCGTTACCCGCTTTATTCTGCTGATTAGTACCGCTGGCAAATGACGCGTTCGAAAGATCTGAATGTATGTAACGAGCTGTTAAACCAAGCGAAAAGTTATCGCCAAATTTCCGCGCCAACGAGAAGTCCACTGAATATTCGCTCGGGCGGTATGTACCCTGGTCATTCTGGTTGGCATCAATTAGCTGGATAGAACCCAGGTTAAAATAACGTAGCGAAAAACCGATGGTATTACGCTCATCCAGCTTATGAGCCAGGCTTAAATAAGATAAGCTTACATCAGGCACCAAATGGCGTAACCATGGGCTGTAAGATATGGAAGCGGCATTATCACTCTCGATAAATGCCAGTTTAGACGGGTTCCAGAAATTGGCGTTAACATCTGGCGAAAGTGCAACGCCCGCATCACCCAAAGCCCCCGAACGCGAATCAGGCGTAATGTTTAAAAACGGAACGGCTGTAGGTATAGAATTAGCGCCC
This sequence comes from Mucilaginibacter sp. A3364, assembly GCF_059690715.1. Classification (NCBI taxonomy): domain Bacteria; kingdom Pseudomonadati; phylum Bacteroidota; class Sphingobacteriia; order Sphingobacteriales; family Sphingobacteriaceae; genus Mucilaginibacter; species Mucilaginibacter sp. A3364. The sequence goes on along the minus strand of NZ_JCAWED010000001.1, from coordinate 199,972 downwards.
GCACCATTGGTACCGGTTTGTGCCAGTACCATAGCCGGCATCATCAGTATCGGATATAAAAATGCCTGTTTAACAGATAAAAACTTCATTATGAGTTGAGTTTTATATTTTTTTCCAGAGCCTAAATATAGGCTATTATATGGTTTTGGCTTATAACGTAATAAAAGTTTTTTTAGCCTGTAAACGCAACACAAAGTATTATGTTTACGTTAAAAAGCCAAATAAGGGTTGCATTTGTTTTGGCAGCCTTATTTTTGATTAGTATTTTATTTAAAATTATTTAAATTTACCGCTATATAATATTTCGTAAAAATATGAAAATACTTTTTACCAGGGTTGCGCTAGTGCTTTTGGGGGCCGGATCAGTGATGACGGGATGTAAGTCAAAGCAGCAATCTGAAAAGACCGGTATACCTTATAACGACAGAAAGTTTGGCTACGATAAGTTCAGGCAAACGCATCCGTCGCCGGGCCCGGGCTTGGTGGCTATTGAAGGCGGTACCTTTGTGTTAGGCGGCAGCGCAGACCAGGATGTTACTTATGAGTATAATAATATACGTAGAAGGGTAACTATTCCTGCTTTTTATATGGATGAAACTGAGGTATCAAACCAGGATTGGTTAGATTACCTGCACTGGACAGCCATGACCTTCCCGGAAGATCGTGAGTTATATTACAACGCTTTACCTGATACCCTGGTATGGCGCAGACCTTTATCTTACAACGAACCTTACGTAGATAATTATTTACGTCACCCGGCTTTCCAGGATTACCCGGTTGTGGGTGTAACCTGGGATCAGGCGCAGGAATATTGTAAATGGCGTACCGACCGCAGTAACGAGTATATCTTACAACAACGCGGTATTATCATTAACCCTCGTGCTGCCAAGGCGGCACCGGGTACAGCTGCCAATGCGGCTGCTAACGCACAAAAAACACCATTCAACACCGATATTTATTTAAATAACCAATACAGAGGCACAGGTATCGATGGCAAAAAAATGCCAAAAGACCTGAACGGCAAACCAACTGCTGGCGCAAAAACAGCTGTGCGTGCCGTACGTGTTGAGGATGGTATTTTAAAACCTTCTTACCGTTTACCAAGCGAAGCCGAATGGGAATACGCTTCGGTAGCGTTAACCGGTAATACCCAGTTTGAAAACGTTAACGACGGTAAAGTATATCCATGGAACGGCTTAGGTGTTCGTTCGGCTAAAAAAGCTACCCGTGGTTTGATACTGGCTAACTTTAAACGTGGATCGGGTGATAATGCCGGTGTTGGTGGATACCTGAATGATAAAGCTATTATCACCGCCCCGGTAAGATCATACCAGCCAAACGATTTTGGCTTGTATAACATGGCCGGTAACGTGAACGAATGGACCGGTGATACTTATCGCCAAATGACTTTTGAGGACGCTGAAGATTTCAATCCCTTCCGTGGTAACGAATATGCAGATAAAAGCCTGGCCGACCCGTCAAAAGGTTTGTTAGCTAAAGATAAATATGGCCGCCCTATTAAAGTGGCTGCAAAAGCTCAAAAGAAAATGACCTACGCCGAGCTATTGGCTTCGCAAGGTCAGGCAGCTAATAACGCATCATCAGTTGCTGCTGCTCCGGGTGCGCAAACTGTACCGGGTGCTGTTAAAGATCCATTGGCAGGCAAACCTTATAATGCCGACCAACGTGGTTTCCGCGATACGGTGAATGCTGCTTTATATGGTGTTACTACCCTGGTGAGCGACCACTCTAAAGTATACAAAGGTGGTTCATGGAATGACTTGGCTTACTGGTTAAACCCGGCTACCCGCCGCTTTATGAACCAGGATGACGCGAGTGCTGAGATCGGCTTCCGCTGCGCGATGGATCTTGTGGGTGCGCCTGAGATCAATCCGGCCGGCAAGCCACACTTCAGTGTAAAAAAAGCAAAAGGCTTTAAAGCTAAATAAGCTGTTTAGATATACATAAAAAAAGAGGCTGCAAATTGTAGCCTCTTTTTTTATGTCGTTTAATTTCGGTTTTCAGGTTTAATCAACGTGTAGCAGTATTTGCCCTTTTTCAACTTTATCGCCGGGCTTTACTTTTATTTGTTTTACTACTGCGTCTGCCGGGGCCTTAATAATGTTTTCCATTTTCATAGCTTCCAGTATAAACAGGTTATCGCCTTTAGCTACTGTTGCTCCCTCTTCGGTTAATATCTTTAATACGAGGCCGGGCATAGGGGCCTTCAGTTCGCTTATTTTAGCGGTATTAAGGTTGCTCAGGCCCATCTTATCCAGCAGCAGGTCAAAGCGGTCTTTGGCGCTTATGGTGTAGGTATTATTGTTGATCTTGATAACGGCGGTTTTGGCTGCGGCATTAAAGCTTACCACCTCTGCGTTGTAAGAATGCAGCCTGTCAATTATATGCCAAACATCGGCGCTTACCTGCCTTATATCAGCATTGGCTACAGCGTCGTTGATCAGCAGTTTGTCGCCGTCATGCTCAACACTGTAATCATATTTACCGTTTACTTTAAGCTGATACATATCATTATTGTGTTAAAGCGTATTGAACCAAATTAGCACCCATCCTCAGGGCTTTTAAGCGGGCTTCCTGGCTATCGCCAACGTAGGTACCCAGATCTTCCCACCCGTTGCCTAGATCGCACTCATAGGTGTAAAAACACACCAGGCGGCCTTTATATATCAAGCCAAAACCCTGCGGGCGTTTGCCATCGTGCTCATGTATCTTAGGTAGTCCTGTCGGGAAGTTATATTTTTGGCGATAGATAGGGTAATTAACCGGCAACTCCACAAACTCCAGCTCGGGGAAAACACGCTTCATCTGCGGACGGATATATTTATCAAATCCGTAGTTATCGTCAATGTGCAGAAAGCCTCCGCCTACTAAATATTTCCGAAGGTTCTTAGCTTCCTGGTCAGAAAATATCACGTTGCCGTGGCCGGTCATAAAAACAAATGGGTAATTAAACAAAGTAGCGCTGCCGGGTTCAACAATATCTTCTTCCAGCTCGAAGTTGGTTTTAAGATTCTGGTTACAAAATTTGATAAGATTTGGCAGGGCTGTGCGGTCGCCGTACCAGTCGCCGCCGCCGTTGTACTTAAGCTTGGCCATTTTATAAGTAGGCGCGCTAAAACTGCTTAATAGCAGCAGTATCATGCCAGCAACTGTATAAAAAGCTTTTCTCGTCATCGGTTTAAAAAATTGGCCTCAAAACAGGCTTCCAGGGCAGCTGTTTCGGTGCGCAATCTACTTTCACCTAAAGTTATGGCTTTATAACCATTATGCAAAGCGCTATCTATCTCGGCAGGCGAGAAATCACCCTCCGGTCCTATTAATATTACATAACGGCCCTGCTTTTGCAAACCGGCCGATAGGTTTAACTTATCGCCATCCTCGCAATGGGCAATAAACTTTTGCCCGTCAAAATGCTGTGATAAAAATTTATTAAGTGCTATAGGTTCATTCAGTACCGGGTGGTAAGCTTTAAGCGATTGCTTTATGGCGGCGGTAATGATCTTATTCAGGCGCTCCACCTTGGCTTCTTTCCGCTCCGATCGTTGGCAAATGATCAATGATATCTCATCTATCCCAATCTCGGTAGCCTTCTCTAAAAACCACTCCAGCCGTTCTATATTTTTTGTGGGCGCTATCGCGATGTGCAGGTAATGATTGCGCTTGCTGTATCCTGTTTGTACGTTGGTTATCTGTAATATGGTACGCTTGGGATGCGCATCAGTGATCTTCGCGGTATAAAAGCCCCCCTTGCCGTCTATTAGTTGCACCTCATCGTCAACGTTTAAACGTAATACGCGTATGCAATGCTTGCTTTCCTCTTCGTTTAAAAAGTACTGAGGGTGTGTTGGGTTAAGATCGGGCGTGTAAAACAAATGCATGGGCAGGCATATTTAGTGCACATCTACAGCATCTTCGTCATTTATCAGCAATTCCAGTTTAACCGATTCAATGTTTTGGTCGGATTTTTTCAATACGGTAATGTTATAACCGTTTGATTCCAACTGCTCGCCTACATCAGGTATCTTACCAAAAAGATCGCTCACCCAGCCGGATACGGTGTCAAAATCGCCGTCCTCGGGCAGGTCATGCGGTAAGTGTTCGTTTACATCGTAAATTGGTGCCAGGGCGTTAACCACAAACTCGCGGTCGTTTACTACTTCAACAATGGGTTTTTCCTCGTCGTATTCGTCCTGTATCTCGCCTACCAATTCTTCCACAATATCTTCCAGGGTAACCATACCGGCAGTGCCCCCAAACTCGTCGCTCACAATAGCAATCTGTATGCGCTTTTGCTGCAGTTCGGCCATCAGGTCATTAATCTTTTTGGTTTCGGGGATGAAGTATGGTTTACGGATAATATCTTTTAAAACGATCTCTTCACCACGCGCCAACAAAGGCAAAATATCCTTGGCATGTACCACACCAACTATCTTATCAATCACCTCGTCATATACCGGCAAGCGCGAATAACCTTCCGTTATCAATATCTCCAACAGGTCCTCTTTGCTGGTGGATATCTCAACGCCCGATATTTTGGTACGGGGTACCATGATATTTTTCACTACACGCTCATTAAACTCAAACACATTCTGTATCAGATCATGCTCGCTCGAGTCAATGGCGCCCGTCTCGCGGCCTTGCTCCAACAGGTATTGAAGTTCTTCGGAGCTATGGTGTGACTCGCCGTGTACCGATACCACGCCGAAAAGGCGCAGTATAAAATTAGCAAAACCATTAAGTGCCCAAATAAACGGGCGGCAAACCAGGAAGAATATCCGCATAGGTACCGACACAGCCATTACGGTTGATGCCGATTTTTGTATGGCGATAGATTTTGGCGCCAGTTCCCCGAAAACGATATGCAAAACGGTGATGAATAAGAAAGCTACAACATGGCTGGTATTTATTGCCCAAACAGCTGTAATGTTTATACCCAACGATGCAAATAGCTTAAGCATAATGGCTGTAGCTACCGATTCGCCGGCCCAACCTAAACCAAGCGAGGCCAATGTTATACCTAACTGCGTAGCGGCCAGGTAACCATCAAGGTTATGCATTATACCACGTGCAATTTTCGCCGTTTGGCTACCTGATTTGGCTTTAAGTTCTATTTGCGAACCGCGAACCCGCACCATGGCAAATTCGGCGGCAACGAAGAAACCATTTAGCAACACCAAAAATATGGTGGCGAATATCTGTAAACCGCTAATTTGTATCTGTTCGGGGCCCATTAATTATTTATTGGTAAACGGGAAAGGTAGCCTTGTATAATTCAAGGCTCTCTGTTACTACCTTATGTGCATACTTCTTTCCAAGCATATGCTCAATAGTTACTTTTTTATCTTCTAAAGCTTTATAGTCCTTAAAAAACCTTACAATCTCTTTCATGGTATGCGGGGGCAACTCATTTAAATCATTAATGTAGTTTACTGACATATCATTTTTTGCTACCGCGATGATCTTATCGTCCTGCTCGCCATTATCAACCATGTGCATTACGCCGATAACTTTAGCCTCGATCATTGACATCGGATACACATCGATAGAACAAAGCACTAATATATCCAAAGGATCTTTATCATCACAATAAGTTTGCGGGATATAGCCATAATTTGCCGGATACATTACTGATGAAAACAATACACGATCTAATTTTAACAGACCTGATTCTTTATCAATCTCATATTTGGCTTTTGAGCCTTTTGGTATTTCAATTACCGCGTTTACAATTTCAGGAATGTTATCACCCGGTGAAACCTGGTGCCATGGATGTTGTGTACTCATTTTTGTTTTGTATTCTATATTATTTGTTTTCACCCGTCTTCAGCCGCTTCTTAAAAAAAGCATAAAGCAACGGGATAGATGTTATTACTATTAACCCGAGTATTACATACTCCAGGTAATCTTTTAATTGCGGATACTTCTTTCCCAAAAAATATCCCGACAGGATAAACGTGCAAACCCAGGCTACGCTTCCTATGAAATTGTAGAGACTGAATTTTTTAAAATCAACCTTAACAACGCCTGCAAAGATAGGTGCAAAAGTTCTGATTATAGGGAAAAATCTTCCGAAAACTAAGGCCATGCCGCCATGCTTGGCATAAAACTCTTCGGCAAGGGTTACGTAGCGCTTTTTAAAGAATAACGAATCATCCTTATTAAACAACATTGGCCCCGTACGGTAGCCAAACCAATAGCCGGTGTAGTTACCTAAAATACCAGCCGCCATAACCGACAGAAGCAGCGTACCTAACGGTACATCGATCATACCCGACGAACATAGCAACCCGGCCAAAAACAACAAGTAATCGCCCGGCAGAAAAAACCCAAAAAATAAACCAGTTTCAGCAAAAACAACAACCAGCAGAAAGTAAAAACCTCCCTTGCTAAGTATGGATTGAGCGTCCGTTAAATTTTGTAGGTGTTCCCAAAAATTGTTCATTCGGTATATTTGTAAAACTACAAATATTAAATCAAATTGTTGGGTTTTGGTTTTTCAATTAAATTAGGCTGCCTATTAAAGCCGGATATACACCCAATACTATTGTTACCAAAGCACCTAAACCTAAAACAAAGGCATAGGCCGATGGCACCTGTACAGCCTCATTATCTGCCGTGCGGAAATACATAGCGATAATAACCCTGAAATAGTAAAAAATGCTGATAATGGCATTAACCACCGCAATAACCACCAACCAAATTTGATATTTGGCCAATGCGGTACCAAACATGTAAAACTTACCAATAAAGCCTGCCGTAAGCGGTATACCGGCTAATGATAACATGGCAATGGTTAATACTACAGCCAAAAACGGGTTTGTTTTACCCAAGCCGTTAAAGCTGTCAAAGCTATCGCTACCGGTTTTTTGCTGTACTAGTATTAATGCGCCAAAGGCGATGATAGATGCAATTGAATAAGCCGAACCGTAAATGAATATGGCCGATGCAGATGTACCTGCCAAAGCGATCAACGCGAACAACATATAGCCCGCGTGAGATATACTTGAGTAAGCAAGCATACGCTTAAAGCTTTGCTGATACAGCGCGGTGATGTTACCGATAAACAAAGTGATTACAGCTACAATTACCAATACTGGCGACCATGTGTTTAACACCGTACCAAAGCACACCGAAAACAAGCGATAGAATGCGGCGAAGCCTGCTATTTTAACAACGGTTGACATGAAAGTAGTAATCAGGGTTGGTGCACCTTCGTACACATCCGGGGTCCAGAAGTGGAACGGCGCGGCGCCTACTTTAAAGCAAAGACCGATCAGGATCAACATAATGCCGGTGAACAACATGGCATCAGGCGCAAAAGTATGGGTAGTCCAGTCGCGGATAGCTTCCAGGTCGAAAGAGCCTGATGAGCCATAGATCAAAGTGATACCGAACAACAGGAAACCCGTTGAAAACGCACCCATCAGGAAGTATTTTAAAGCGGCTTCATTTGAAGCAAAATCCTGCTTCTTGATACCTGCCAGTATGTATAAGCTTACCGACATGATCTCGATACCGATAAACAACATGGTTAAATTATAGAATGATACCATCACTACGATACCCGCCAGCGCAAATAACATAACGGCATAGTACTCGGCCACGTGGCTGCTTATTTTTTCAAAATAGCCTTTTGATAATATTAATATCAGTATGGTTGATATGATGGATAATGACGAAAACGCTATAGAAAAGTTGTTAAACAAAAACATGTTGTGGAACAAAGGCACAGCACCGCCGTTCCACTCTGCTACTGCACAACCCAGTGCTACCAATAAACCTATAATAGTAACAGGCAACAAGGCTTTCTGCATTTTATACAAACCTAAATACAGCAGCACAATAGGTAAAACAGATATGATGATTAAAGTATTCATTGATTATTACTTACCTGATGTTGATTGAATGTACCAAATTTTGCACCGCCGCCTCTGATATATGCAAGATAGGCTGCGGATAAACCCCTATACCAATTACTAAAATGGCAATGATAAGCAGCACCACTTTTTCTGAACCATGGATATCAGCGAATGTAGCGGTTAAAGTATTGGTTTCGCCTTGCATTACGCTTTTGTACATACGCAGCATATAAACCGCGCCAAATATGATGGTTAAACCGGCGATAGCGGCTATCCATATGCTGTGCTGGTAAATACCGTTCAATAACAGGAACTCGCCTATAAAACCATTGGTTAATGGCAAAGCAACTGTGCCTAAAGTGATAATTAAAAACTTAACAGCGAAGTTAGGCGCAACTTTAGCAATACCGCCAAGCTGGGTAAGGTCGCGTGTATTTAAACGGCGGCTGATGATGTCCCAGATGAAGAACATACCTACCACGTTGATACCGTGGCAAAGCATCTGTATCATGGCACCTTGCACACCTTGAACCGTCCAGGCAAATATACCTGCGGCAATAAGGCCAACGTGTGCTATTGATGAGTAAGCAACCAGGCGCTTACCATCTGTTTGTTTAAACGCGATAATAGAGCCATAAACCACACCAATAACGGCAAGGATAATGATAATGTTATGGTACTGAACCAAGCCTGCCGGAGCAATAGGGATCAACCATTTTATCACACCATAAATACCCATTTTAAGCATAATGCCCGATAGCATCATGGTACCTGCGGTAGGTGCTTCGGTATAAGTATCCGGCTGCCAGGTATGAAACGGGAATATCGGCATCTTGATAGCAAAAGCCAGGAAGAACGCCCAGAACACATAGTTCTGTTGCGGAGTTACCAGGGCCAGTTGCGTAAAGTCATACCAGCTAAAAGTTTTTTCAGGAGTTGACAGGTACAAAAAGATCATCGCTAACAGCATGAACAACGAACCTGCAAACGTGTAGATGAAGAATTTAATAGTAACCTTGATCCTGTTCTCGCCACCCCACATCGAGCAGATAAAGTAGATTGGGATCAAAGCTGCTTCCCAACCTACGTAGAATAAAAAGCCATCTAACGCGGTAAATACTACCAACATACCCGCCTGCATAAATAATATCAACGCATAAAATACATTGGCGTTTTTATAGCTATGCTGATAAGTAGTTAAGATGATAAGCGGAACCAGAATAGTGCTTAACAACACCATGATCATGCTTATACCGTCAATACCTGCATTAAAGTAAATACCAAATTGTTTGATCCACGGTGCTTCAACCAGAAACTGTGTAGTGGCATCAGGTGTAAACTTTGATAGGAATACAAGGGCAATTGCCAGTTCAACAACCGAAAATGCTAAGGCAACGTGCTTGGCTGTTTCGTTCTTGAAAAACAGTACCAGGAGCGCGGCAACTATCGGCAAAAATATTAATATACTAACCGTCATTTTAATTATTATACACTTGTTAAACTATATAGCAAAATGGCAATAATGCCCGCTACCATCATAAATATGTAGAAACCTACGTTACCGGCCTGCAATAAACGCAAACCTTTGCTGGCTTCAATTGATCCTTTACCTAAGCCGTTCACCAAGCCATCAATACCGGCGCGGTCAACCACTTTGTAGAAGAATACTGACAGCGCGTCCAGTGGCTTACGGATGATCGCATCATACAATTCATCTACATAAAACTTATTGTATGAAAGTTTAGCCAGAAACGGACGCTCGGCTGTATCTTCAACAGGTACGTGGTTTTTCTTCGCGTAGCGGATGTAGGCATAGAACATAGAAGCTAATGCTAATACAACCGACACAAGCATTAATATCCATTCAACCGAATGCGACAAATGGTGAGCTTCTAATATTTTGTGCGATGGTTCAAATACAGGGGCAAGGTAATGCTCCAACTCGTGGTGACCGCCTAATACTTCCGGTACGCCGATGAAACCTGCAAGCGCTGATAATATAGCTAAAACGATTAAAGGAATAGTCATGCTCAATGGCGATTCATGCAAATGGTGTTCCTGCTCATGGGTGCCACGGAAGGTACCCCAGAAAGTAAGGTACATCATCCTGAACATGTAGAACGAGGTCAGCATGGCGGTAATAACACCGATGATCCAGTAGGTTTGATTATGAGCAAACGTAGCTGCTAATATTTCGTCTTTTGAAAAGAAGCCTGAGAATGGTGGGATACCAGCGATGGCGATAGTACCGATCAGCATGGTAGCAAAAGTAATTTTGATCTTACCTTTTAGTCCACCCATTTTGCGCATGTCCTGCTCGCCGCTCATAGCGTGAATAACCGAACCTGCGCCCAGGAATAATAATGCTTTAAAGAAAGCGTGTGTTAACACGTGGAAGAATGAGCCGGTAAAAGCACCCACGCCCAAACCTAAAAACATATAACCCAACTGCGATACGGTTGAGTATGCCAGTACTTTCTTAATATCAGTTTGTGTTAAGGCAATCAGCGCGGCAAACAAAGCAGTAGCTAAACCTACTACAGCTACAATTTCCATTGTTATCGGCGCTAAGGCGAATAATACGTTTGAGCGGGCAATCATATAGATACCTGCCGTAACCATGGTTGCAGCGTGTATCAAAGCCGATACCGGGGTTGGGCCGGCCATCGCGTCAGGCAACCAGGTAAACAATGGCAACTGTGCCGATTTACCGCAGGCACCAACAAACAATAAAATGGTTATCAGCGTAAATGGTGCCGAAACGCCATTCATGGTTGCGGCTTTGCCAAAAACCTCGCCGTAGCCTATGCTACCAAATGTGGTGAATATTAAAAATATAGCGATCAGGAAACCTAAGTCGCCCACACGGTTCATAATGAATGCTTTTTTAGCGGCATCCGCGTAGCTTGGATTTTTGTACCAGAAACCTATCAGTAAATAAGAGCAAAGGCCCACACCTTCCCAGCCGATGAACATGATGAGGTAGTTTGAACCCATCACCAGTAAAAGCATAAAGAAAACGAACAGGTTCAAGTAAGCAAAGAACTTACCGAAACCTTCATCATCGTGCATATAGCCGGTAGAATACAAGTGGATCAAAAAGCCAACGCCGGTGATGATCAACAGCATGATAGAGCTTAACTGATCGATCAGGAAAGAGAAGTTAACCACCAGGTCGCCTGCTTTAAACCAGGTAAAAATATCAACATCAATAGGCAAGCCACTTGATTTTACCTGGAAGAAGGTAGCGATGCTTAAGCCGAATGATACGAATATTAAAAAACTGGCAATGAAGCCTATAACACCTTTTGAAAAGGTATTACGCCCCAGGCCGTTAATAACGAAACCGGCTAACGGTAATAAAGGAATAAGCCAGATGTATTTCTCCATTTTGTTATGTCGTACGTTTGACGTTGTACGTAGTACGTTTTATATATTATTAAAGTGCTTCAAATTCGATCCCGATAGCTATCGGGACGAAAATCCGAAATCACTCTACCATTTCAATCTGTTCAGCACATTAATGTCTATCGAGTTTGTGTTACGATAGATCATTACTATTATAGCCAGGCCTACGGCTACTTCGGCAGCGGCAAGGGCCATAATAAAAAATACAAATACCTGTCCGCTGGCATCGCCACGATAAACCGAGAACGCGGTAAGCAACAGGTTAACCGAGTTAAGCATCAGCTCAACCGACATGAAAATTATAATAGCATTACGGCGTAGCAATACACCAATAACACCTATTGAAAATATGATAGCGCTTAACAGTATATAGTGGTTAAGCGGTACGTGCTGCATGTTTTGCGTTAGGCTTTCCATATTATGCCGTAGGTTTTGGATCTTTTGTAGCCAATAAAACTGCACCTACCATCGCCGATAACAGCAATACCGATGAAATTTCGAAAGGCAATAAATACTCGTTAAATAATACTTTACCCAGGTTTTTTACCAGGCCCAGGTTAGGGTCCTGCAATATTACCGGGTTTGATGTTCCTAATGCTTTTATAGAAGCTACAATGGTCACCAAAAAACAACCACCGCCTATAACCGCCGCTATTTTTACAAAGCTTGATTTTGCCGGTTCGGCATCTTTACTCAGGTTAATAAGCATCAGTGTATACAGGAAAAGCACCAGGATAGCACCCATGTAAACAATAAAGTTTACCACCGCCAAAAACTGCGCGTTCAGTAAAATATAATGAATGGTGAACGTAAAGAAGGTAAGTATAAGATATAGTATGCTATGCACCGGGTTTTTGGCACTAATTACCAAAAGGGCAAATACTATCGATAAAAAAGCGATGACGTAAAATGTATTCATTGTTTATCTGTTACAAGCTTCGCCCCTGTTAAAAACAGTGGGGCAAAGGTATAAAACTTCTTTATTGATTTAACGGAGCCTCTACTAATTTGTCCTTACCGTAAATAAAGTCCTTACGCAGGAAATCAGACGGTACAATATCGCCATCCAGGTAGATCGCCTCTTTAGGGCAAGCCTCTTCGCACAATCCGCAGAAAATGCAACGTAGCATATTGATCTCGTAAACGGCCGCGTATTTTTCTTCACGATATAGATGCTCTTCACCTTTTTGGCGCTCGCCGGCAGTCATGGTAATCGCTTCAGCAGGGCATGATAATGCACACAGTCCGCAAGCGGTGCAACGCTCTTTACCATTCTCATCGCGCTTTAACGAGTGCATACCACGGAAGTTCTCCGAAAACTCACGCTTCTCTTCAGGGTAGCTGATGGTTACCGGCTTCTTGAAAAAGTGTTTCATAGTAGTTGCCAAACCGGCCACAATAGCAGGCAGGTAAGCACGCTCTAACAAGTTAAGCGGCTTGCTTTCTATAAGCTTTCTTTTATTACTTAGCGGTTCCATTCTTATGAATTTAAATAGGTAACTACAATACCGGTTACAACTATGTTAGCTATCGCGATAGGTATTAAGATCTTCCAGCCCAGATCCATTAACTGATCGTAACGGAAACGCGGGATAGTCCAGCGCACCCACATAAAGAAGAAGATGAATAAAAATGTCTTCAAAAATACTACAGCAACACCAATCAGCGGTGCTATAATAGGGCCCGTATGTGCCGCAACCCAATCCATGCCCGGGTAGTTATAGCTGCCCCAGTACAGGGTAACCATTACTGCCGATGAGATGAACATGTTAATATATTCGGCAAACAGGTAAAAACCCAGTTTCATTGATGAGTACTCGGTATGGTAACCACCAACCAATTCGGTCTCACACTCAGGTAAGTCAAACGGTGTACGGTTAGTTTCGGCAAAAGCACATACCAGGAACAGGATAAAACCAACAGGTTGATACAATACGTTCCAGTGCCAGCCATGCTGTTGTTCAGCAATTTCGCGTAAGCTTAAGCTACCGGTTATTAATAACAGAGCGATGATAGAAAGGCCCATTGAAATCTCATAACTGATATTCTGCGAAGCCGCACGAATAGCACCTAATAAAGAGTATTTATTATTTGATGCCCAGCCACCTATCATAATACCGTAAACACCTAATGATACTACACCAAAAATGTAAAGGATGCCTACGTTAATATCAGTAACCTGAAGGTCGATAACGGTTGAACCGATGGTTAATTTCTGTCCCCACGGAATAACGGCCGAACCAATACAGGCGGTTAATATAGCTAATGACGGGCCTACAATGAACAGGAAACCTGTTGCGTTGGTAGGAATGATCTCTTCTTTCAAAAACATTTTACCACCATCGGCAAGGGGCTGCAAAATACCCCACGGACCTGCACGGTTAGGGCCTATCCTGTCCTGAAAAAATGCAGCAACTTTACGCTCGGCGTAAGTAGAATACATGGCTACCACCAGGCTGATAGCGAAAATGATCACTATCAATACAACTTTTACAATGATATCTGTTAATTCCATTATAAACGGGTCTCCCTTTCGAATTGTGTTTTGTTAGCTTCCTGCAATACCGGGTTGTTTTTAACAACCGGTGGCAATACTGCTCTTTCGTAGTGGTTTGCACTGATAACTGACTGGTGCGATACTTTACGCGGACCTTCAATTACCCAATCGGCAGTTTTCTTTTTATCAAAACGGCAGGTGTTGCAAATAAAATCTTCAACTTCGCCATAAACATCCTTACGTGCAGTTACGCGGATAACGTCTTCGCCTTTGTACCATAATGTTACATGGCCTTTGCAGTTCGGGTTTTCGCAATCGCGGTGTGCTTCAACAGGTTTGGTAAACCAAACGCGGTTTTTAAAGCGGAAAGTTTTATCGGTTAAAGCACCTACCGGGCAAACGTCAATAACGTTTCCTGAAAAATCGTTATCAACAGCTTTTTGTATATAAGTTGATATTTCTGAGTGATCGCCACGGTTTAATACACCATGCACACGCTGATCAGTGATCTGGTCGGCAGTGTAAACGCAACGGTAGCAAAGGATGCAACGCGTCATGTGCAGTTGGATCTTATCGCCGATATCTATTTTTTCGAAAGTACGACGGTCAAACTCGTAACGGGTTTTAGCGGCACCGTGCTCAAAACCTAAGTCTTGCAGGTGGCACTCGCCGGCCTGGTCGCACACCGGGCAATCCAGTGGGTGATTCAACAATAACATTTCAACCACACCTTTACGTGCCTCAATAACTTCGGGCGAAGTGATGTTTTTCACTTCCATACCATCCATTACCGTGGTACGGCATGATGCTACCAGTTTAGGCATAGGGCGAGGGTCTTTTTCAGAACCTTTGCTTACCTGCACCAAACAAGTACGGCATTTACCACCGCTACCGGCCAGTTTAGAGTAATAGCACATAGCTGGCGGAACCACCTCACCACCTATTATCCTCGCGGCGTTCAGGATGGATGTTCCGTCTGGTACTTCTACCGATATTCCGTCTATAGTTACTTTCATTGACGTTACTTAATAGTCAAATATTTATTCTATGTCATTGTGAGCGTAGCGTGGCAATTGCGAACTAGCTTATTCGCTATGCCTATGTGCGATTGCCACGCTACGCTCGCAATGACAATCCGTTTGCTTTATTGAGCCGGTGCCGGCTCTGGTTTCGGCAATGGATCAGCATAATGCGCTAAACCATAATTGCGGCTTGTTGCTTCACTTGCGTGAGAAACATGCCACTCAAACTCATCCCTGAAGTGACGAATAGCACTAGCCACCGGCCAAGCCGCCGCGTCGCCAAGCGGACAAATGGTATTACCTTCAATTTTCTTAGATACATCCACCAACAGGTCCATATCGCTCATACTGCCATGACCGTGTTCCAGGCGATGCAATACTTTCTCCATCCAACCGGTACCTTCGCGGCAAGGTGAACATTGGCCACAGCTTTCGTGGTGATAAAAACGGGCGAAGTTCCAGGTGTTACGTACGATACAAGCGTCTTCATCAAACGCGATGAAACCACCTGAACCCATCATGGTACCGCTCACAAATCCGCCTTCGGCTAATGATTCGTAGCTCATTAAACGGCCTTCACCTGCTACTGTTTTCATAAACAGGTTAGCCGGCAAAATTGGTACTGACGAACCACCCGCAACAACCGCTTTTAAGCGTTTGCCGTTGGCGATACCACCGCAATACTCGTCGCTATATAAAAATTCTTCGACAGGTAGGCCAAGATCTATCTCGTAAACGCCAGGTTTAGCCAGGTTACCACCGGCTGATATCAGCTTGGTACCTGTACTTCTACCAATACCGATCTTAGCATACTCTTCACCACCATCATTCACAATTGGCACTACAGCAGCAATTGACTCAACGTTGTTTACTACAGTTGGGCAACCATATAAACCGGCAATAGCCGGGAATGGTGGTTTAATACGTGGGTTACCGCGTTTACCTTCCAATGATTCTAAAAGCGCGGTTTCTTCGCCGCAGATGTAAGCACCACCACCGGGTTGTACGTACAGCTCCAGGTCGTAACCCGTGCCTAATATATTTTTGCCTAAAAAGCCTGCGGCTTTGGCTTCTTCAATAGCTTTTTCAAGGATACGGATCTGCGGCATCATTTCGCCGCGTACGTATATGTATGATGTTTTTGCGCCTAAGGCGTAGCTGCTGGTTATCATACCCTCAATTAAAGCGTGAGGGATGTAAGTCATCAGGTAACGATCTTTAAACGTACCCGGTTCAGACTCGTCACCATTACAAACCAAATAACGTGGTACACCTTCCGGCTTGGCCAAAAAGCTCCACTTCATACCGGTTGGGAAACCGGCACCACCACGACCACGCAAACCCGATTTTTTAACCTCTTCCACCACTTCATCAGGTGTCATGGTTTTTAAAGCTTTCTCTACCGAACGGTAACCGCCTTTTTCGCGATACACCGCAAAAGTATTGATGCCGGGTACGTTAATATGTTCTAAAAGTAATTTGCGTCCCATTAGTTATTTGCTTTAGCTTTCAGATCATCAACCAGTTTATCAACCGATTCGTTAGTTAAATTCTCGTAAAAAGTATATTCAGGGCCAATTTGTAAAACCGGACCGAAACCGCAAGCAGCTAAACACTCTACACCTCTCCAGCTAAATAAGCCGTCGGCAGTAACTTCACCTTCTTTAACGCCCAATTTATGCTCCAGGTGATCCATAATTTTTTCGGCACCCACCAGGCAGCAAGGCCCGGTGCGGCATACCTCTAAAACATATTTACCCTGCGGGCGTAAAAAGTACATGGTGTAAAACGAAGCCACCTCATAAACCTCAATAGGTTGTATGTTTAAATAAGCGGCAACTTTATCCATGGCATTGCTGCTTAACCAGCCTAACTCGGCCTGCGTTTCGTGCAATATAGGTAACAGGGCCGATTTTTGTTTCCCTTCGGGATAACGGCTTACGATATCAGCGAATTTTGCTGTAAGCGCGGCTGAAAACTCAACCTCTACTTGTTGGGCATCGTCAACTCTAAGCATCTAACTCTCCCGCTATAACGTTTAAACTACTCATGTTAATAATCGCGTCAGATAATACCATGCCGCGGCTCATTGGCGCGTACATTTGGTAATTGATAAAGCTTGGTCTGCGGAAATGCAGGCGGTAAGGCGCGCGCCCCCCGTCATTGATCAGGTAAAAACCAAGCTCACCGTTGGCACCCTCTACCGAGTGATATACTTCGGTAACCGGGGTTGGAATTTCGCCCATCACAATCTTAAAGTGATAGATCAAAGCTTCCATGTTGTTATACACTTCCTCTTTTGGAGGCAGGTAAAACTCCGGTACATCCGCGTGGAATATATCCGAAGGTTCTTTTTCTATTTTAGCTAGCGCCTGCTCAATGATGCGCAAGCTTTGCCACATCTCTTCGTTACGCACCAGGAAACGGGCATAAACGTCGCCATTCTCTCCTACAGGTACTTCAAAATCAAAATCCTCGTAGCTCGAATATGGGTTCATTGCGCGTACGTCATAATCGACACCGGCAGCACGCAATAACGGACCGCTCCAGCTATAGCTTAAAGCGTCCTCAGCAGTAACAGGAGCTACGCCTTTGGTACGGTCAACAAATATGCGGTTACGATTAAACAGCGATTCGAATTCTTTCAGCGTTTTAGGAAAATCCACCAAAAACTTACGCAGTTTGGCAAACAGTATAGTGTTGAAGTTACGCTCGAAACCGCCTATCCTACCCACGTTGGTAGTTAAGCGCGATCCGCAGATCTCTTCGTAAATCTCATATATCGCTTCGCGGTATTCCATCATGTACAGAAAGCCGGTGAAAGCGCCGGTATCTACACCCAATACACCGTTACACACAATGTGGTCGGCAATACGGGCCAGTTCCATAATGATAACACGCATGTAATCCACACGCTTTGGCATCTGGATATTCAGCATCTTTTCAACCGTCATGTGCCAGCCCATATTGTTAATAGGCGAAGAGCAATAGTTTAAACGGTCGGTAAGCGGAGTTATCTGGTAAAACGGACGGTGCTCAGCAATTTTCTCGAATGCGCGGTGTATGTAACCAATGGTTGATACGCCACTTACAATTCGCTCACCATCCAACTGCAAAACGTTTTGAAACACACCATGCGTAGCTGGGTGCGTTGGCCCCAGGTTCAGGGTCGATAATTCGCTTTGCGGATCGTTATCTGTAGTTATTAGATGATTTTGCATAAACTATCGTCCAAAAAAGTAGTCTTTCTTATCAACACGGTTCGGGTCTTCCAGCGGGAATTCTTTACGCATCGGGAAGGCGGTCATGTCGTCAACATTTAATATCCTGCGCAGATCAGGGTGGCCGTCAAATATCACCCCGAAAAGGTCATAGGTTTCGCGCTCCATCCAGTTAGCACCATTCCATAAGTTGGTCGCGGTAGGTATGTGGCAGTTATCGCCATCAATAAATACCTTGATACGTATGCGGATGTTATTAACTAAACTGTGTACATGGTAAACAACAGCGATGGTTTTTTCGGTTTCAGGGTAGTGAACCGCAGTGATGTCTGTTAAATAGATGAATTGTAGCGTAGCTGAGTTTTTCAGGAACGACAATACATCAATGATCTGCGTATCGGCAACCTCAATGGTCAATAAACCAAAAGGCTCACCAACCACGGTAACATCGCTAAATTGCGCGTTAATGGCTTGTAAAAGTTCTTCGTTAGTTATTTTACCCATTACTGTATACCGTATGATGCCAGCAGTTTTTGATACTCAGGGGTATCGCGTCTGCGTACTGATTCTGTTTTAACTAACTCCTGGATGTTCATAAAGCCATCAATGATAGCTTCAGGACGCGGCGGGCAACCCGGTACGTAAACGTCAACCGGGATGATCTCGTCAATACCCTGTAGTACCGAATAGGTGTCAAATATACCACCGCTTGATGCACAGGCACCAACCGCAATAACCCAGCGTGGCTCGGCCATTTGCAGGTAAACCTGGCGTAGCACAGGGGCCATTTTTTTGGCGATAGTACCCATAACCATCAGCAAATCTGCCTGGCGTGGCGAAAAGCTTAAACGTTCGGCACCAAAACGCGAAAGGTCATAATGCGAGGCCATGGTAGCCATAAACTCGATACCGCAACATGAAGTAGCAAAGGGTAATGGCCATAATGAATTTGCGCGGGCCAAACCAACCGCTTTATCAAGCGATGTAGCGAAAAATCCTGCGCCTTCTACTCCGGCTGGAGCGCCAACAATCTGAATATCACTCATGAGATATATTAAAACAAATACCTATCCAAACCTGTATTTGAAAGCGCAAATTTAGATAAATAACCGTGTTTTGAGCACACTATATTGATGGAAACCTGTATTTAGAATCAATCTAAACTTAGTCCCATTCAAGAGCTTTCTTTTTTATAACGTAGATGAAACCGGCCAGTAGTGTAGCCATAAAAATAAACATCTCGTACATACCCGAAGCGCCCAGATCTTTAAAGTTTACGGCCCAGGGGTACATAAAGATCACCTCTACATCAAACAATACAAACAGTATAGCTACCAGGAAGTATTTAATAGAGATAGGAGTACGCGCGTTACCAACAACCTCAATACCCGATTCAAACGGAGTTAATTTATCTGCGGTTACACGCTTGGGGCCAATTTTGTGCGTTACAAACATGGTTGTAAAAACAAAACCTAATGCCACCAGCATTTGAAATATGATAGGTAGATAGTTGATTGGTAAACTTGAAACTTCCATGGGTGCAAATATACAAATGGTGTATAAATAAAAAAGGCCTCAATTGAGGCCTTTTTTACAGTATCATAATATTTACTTACTCTTCTTAGTCGCTTTTTGCGAGAAGTAGTAAGCCGCCTGCTTATCGGCAGGATCTATCGCTTTCGTTTTATTGAAATATTCATCAGCTTTTGCTTCATCCTTTAAAGCAAATGCGCTGTAATTGCCTAAATAGTTATAAGCCTCTATTAATCCGTTTTTATCATAGTCAGATAAGCTACCGGTTTTAGGAGCCAATAACTCAACTACTTTTTCATAAAACGGCTTAGCCAAACCTTTAATGTTATTACGGTCTATATCACGTAGCTCGGCAACACGTGCACGTTGTAGTGGTACAGCGGCAACAAGGTTTGCACCTATTTTTTGCTGCACGTAGCTAAATGCCGAATCAGCTTTAGTTAACAACGTTGAATCTTGTTTGTAAGCCGGGTTAGCTTTTAATTTAGCTGCCTCTTCAATTACGAAACCAAAGTAGTAGCTTCTACCCATTGTCAAACGATCATTCAATGTTGATGAACGTGAGTTTTGTACATACTTAGCGTAAGCATCAGCAGCTTGTGTATACTTTTTACCTGCGTATAATGATTTCGCGATCTCGGCATAAACATCTGCCTGCGTTGAGTCTAACTCTGCAGCTTTTTTCAATGAATTGATACCCAATGAATCCTGTTTGCTTGCAATTTCAATACGACCTTTGTATAAGTAGTCGCGTGGTAAAATACGTTTAGCGTCTGCTTTCTGGAACCAGCTATTGATAGCGGCAGTAGCTGCCGGATAGTCCTTATTTTCATAGGCAGCATAAGCTAAATAGCGGTAAGCTCTCGCATTACTACCTGCTGATTTTGAAAGCTTGGTAGCAACTTCTTGCAAAGTAGTCCAATCACCACCGTTGATCAAAAAGTCGGCATAACGCATTAACGACTCGTTCGACTCGTCGGTTAAGCTCAGGTATTTTTTATAATGGTCAACACCCTCTTTTACTTTAACAGAAGCTACTTTCATATTTGACAATGCCAAACGTAGGTTTGCCTCACCCCAGGCACGGTAAGCCGGGCCATAGTTTGGATCGATAGCAATCGCTTCCTGAAATTGTTTCTCAGCTTCTTCATAGTTTTCAGCATAAGTGATCAACACACCTTGTGCAGTATGCGCTGCCGCTGATTTTGGCTCAAGTGCCAGTGACGCTGCATAGTTAGTGTAGGCCTCGCTGCTTTTAATTTGCGAGCGGTAAGCATTACCAATCTCCAATAATATCTCGGCATCCTTAGGGTTAGCCGCTTTACCTTTGTTTAAGGCATCAATAGCGGTGTTTGCGCTGGCTGCAGGCCATTTGCCATCAACCGCACCAATTAAATAACCTTTACCAATGTACAGGTATGGCTTGCTATCTTTTTTACCTGTATTAGCAATAGCCGTGTTAAAGTTTGAAGTAGCACCGGCTTCATCTTTACTTAAATGGGCAACTACACCTAAACCAACATAGTTTAATGCCGATTTTGGGTTAGCAGCCACACCTTTGGTAAAGCTGGTTTTAGCCGAGTCAACATAGTCCTGCAACAGGTATACCCAGCCTAGCTGGAAAAAGTTCTCATCGTTGGTTGGCTGGGTAGCTGTCAAATTTTTAAGCATGCCCTTCGCCTTCTGATATTGTTCCGCATCAATAGCTTTCTTTGCATCAGCCAGGCTCTGCGCAAAAACCGATGACCCTATCAATACCAGCCCTAAAGTCGCCTTAGCTATTTTACTGATCATTTTCATCTTTTGTGTTATTATTTTTAGTGTATGTTTGTTTAAAATGTACGCTTGATATTAATGTCCCGAGCCGGGATAGAATCAGGCAATAAGCCCGATCTTAAGATTATTCGCTGGCCACGTTCGCTTACTAAAAAGTACGAAAACCCAGTGCCTACTCCCATCTTCCCTGTGCTGTTCACAACATATAATCCCCGTATTAAAGGGTACTGTTTTAAGACTAAAGTAGTTTGCGATGGTTTAAAGTATTGAGCGTCTTTCGCAGCCTCATCTTTAACCCCAACTATTTTAACCTTTTTAACCGCCTGGGCATAATCCGCATCCGGATCATTAAGCCATGCAAAGCCGGTTATACCAATTGATTGTGGATGCTCGCTAACGTATTTAATAACATCCTTATTTGTTCGTAGGGCATAAATGTTTTTCTGTTTGAAATCCTTATTGCCCGAAAACTCTTTTAAATACCTTATTAAGCTAGAGTTTGGATTATCAAAAACGATGTTTGTACCCGTTTTAGTCTGCCCGTTAAGCATTTTTTTTAACTCGCCAACTGTGATCAGCGTATCGGCCGATGCTTCGTTAACGATCAAAGCCACCGCGTCTACCGCAAAACGGCTGATCTGGGGAGGCAATGTGCGCGACTTTAAAAGTTTTACTTCGTTGCTATCCAATTCGCGCGATAGTATCGCAACTCTAACGCTGTCATTCAGCAATTGTTTCAAAACCGCGTTTTCACTTTTGTAAGTAAACACAGGTTTTGCAGCAGCGTTTAGCTGCGTAAATATGTAAGCTTCCTCGCTAATTATCGGCTCAAACGATTCGTCAACCGCTATTTTAGCTGTCCCCGATGCTAATGTTTCAGCCTGCACTTTGGCTTCCTTTTTTTGCTCGCAGGCAGTTAAAGCAAGCATTAATGCAGCTATTATCAAAAATCCACCGGACTTATTCTTCAACATTTTCTTTCTTCAATATTCGCGAGAAACGTAAAATGGCGTACAAAATAACCAATACACCAAACGCTATGCGGTAGTAACCTTCTAACTGTGGTAACATCTTGTCCCACACCAGGATCGCTACCCCCATGGCAAATACACATATAAATGTTATCCCGCCTAAAATAAGCAAAAACCGCCTTTTGGGCGATTTTTGACTTTCATTCGTTCTAAATGACATTACCGAAACCTATTCTTCTTCACCTAAGGTAAAGGCCAGAGGTATGGTATACTGTACACGTACCGGACGAGCATTTTGCTGACCTGGGCTCCATCTTGGTGAAGCTTTTAGTACCCTTACAGCTTCGTCCTGCAAAGTCTGGCTTGGGCCACGCAGTGCTTTAACGTCTGTTAAGCTACCATCTTTCTCCACTACGAAAGACACGTATACTTTACCTGTAATGTTATTCTCTTTATCAATTGCCGGATATTTTACAGCATTACTTACGTATTTGTAAAATTTCTCAATACCTCCTGGGAAGCTTGGCTGTACTTCTACCGCCGAGAAAATTTTATTGTCATCCTCAGTAACCTGCTTAACGTCCGAGTTACCTACCGGCTCATCAATCCTGATCTCGGCAGTCGGGTCACCTTTCTGGGTTTTTTGGCCCGGGTCGGCAACTTCCAACTCTTTCTGAGTAGGTGGTTCCTCTACAACCTCGTTATCTGGTTTTACAACCGGAGGAGGGAATTTAACCTGGTCCACTTTTGGTTTAGGTGGCTCTGGTGGTGGCGGAGGTGGAACTTTTTTCGGGTCTGGCGGAGGTGGGGCCAACGTAATGTCGGTAATTTTCACCTTCGGCTCAGCTTTTGGAATAAAGCCTTCCAGTTTGTTGATGATGGTTTTTAACGAAATAACGAATACGAATACGATGATGCCAAATAAAAGAGCACGGTTAGTGTTTCTTGGATTTGTTTTTCTTAATTCGTACGCACCATAATTTTTGTTACGGCCGTTAAAAACAACGTCGATCCATTCTGGCTTTAAAATATCTAATTTAGATCCCAACATTGTTTGAAGATTTAATTTTTTAACGTTTAATTTCTTTATTAATTATATAAACCGTCGCGTTTTAACAAATCAACTTCTCCTGGCGTAATTTTAACAATTGCACGTATTTGGTTGTTGATGATGTTCAACTCGTCCATTACAGTAACTACGTTATTGTAATTTGACTTGTCGCTAGGTTTAATAAGTACAATCATCTCTTTACCGGTGGTTTCTTTAATTTCCTTGCTTTTTTCCATCAAGGTTTTACGTAAACCATTTTTACCGTAGGTATCTTTGGTTGGCGCGGATTTACCCGGCTCGCCTACATACCATTCCAGTTGATTGTCTGAACCTAACAAAAGGGTCATGGTTCTTGATGCAGCAACGTCTAATTGTGCATCTTCATTGTTTTTATCTTTATCCGGCATGGTCAAATCCATTGCTTTTGGTTTTTGCAATGTAGTTGTCAAGATGAAGAAGGTAATCAAAAGGAACGCAAGATCCACCATGGCTGTTAAGTCCACGCGGGTTGAAGCTTTTTTACTTCTAACCTTGCCACCCTTTTTCTTACCCCCGCCGGAGGTATCTAATTCTGCCATTGTTTTTTTATTTAGCCGCTGTTTTCAGCGTTGTGATTAAACTAAATTTGTTAACTTCTTGCTTTTGTAAAGTATTGATCACTTTATCAATAGTAGGATATTCTTCTCTGGAATCACCTTTAATAGCAACCCCTAGTTCGGCATTGTGTAAAAATTTGGCAGCAATACGCGCCTCTCTCACCCAATTAAAAAACTGGTTATTATCAGTGGTATCTACCGGTACACCAGGTTGCTTAAATTCAGTACGCTGAGCGTTATCCATGTTCAGGAACTGTTTTAACTGCTCGAACGGAACGCCGAAACTTTCTGTTGAAGCAAATACCTTGGTTTCTTCGGGTGTAAAAGCAACGCTGTATTTCTCACCCATTTGTTTCAGGGTTTGCGCACGCAGGTCAGCCCCTTGCACACTAAAGAAAACTTTGCCTTCGCCTATGGTAATGATCGCAAAATCATTATCAGGGAGAACAATTTTAGCAGAAGACCCGGGAATATCTGCACGTACAGGGTCCTGAGTTTTAGGCTTTGCCGATAATATAAAGAATGTTAGCAAAAGGAACGCCACGTCGCACATGGCGGTCATGTCAATTGCTGTACTCTTTCTTGTAACTTTTGCTCTAGACATAGTGTTTATTTAAATATAGTGTTAATAATGATTTAATTAACTCAGGGCCACTGCTCCTGGCAAGGCCCTGAGATTAACACTAAAATTTATTTGTTTTTATGTGACGCAGCAAACGTTTGTACGATGCTGAAACCAGTTTCGTCAATAGCGTAAGTTAAACCGTCGATTTTTGAAGTAAACACGTTGTACATTACAATTGAGATAGCTGAAGTAGCAATACCCATTGCAGTGTTTACAAGTGCTTCAGAGATCGCAGCTGATAACGCTGAAGTATTAGTAGCAGCACCAGATAACTCGGCGAAGGCCTTGATCATACCGATTACCGTACCTAACAGACCAGATAATGTACCGATAGCTACCAATGTAGCGATGATAGTTAAGTTTTGCTCTAACATTGGCATCTCTAAAGCAGTAGCTTCTTCGATGTCTTTTTGGATAGCCAAAGTTTTTTGGTCAACGTCTAAAGT
This sequence comes from Mucilaginibacter sp. A3364, assembly GCF_059690715.1. Lineage (NCBI taxonomy): Bacteria > Pseudomonadati > Bacteroidota > Sphingobacteriia > Sphingobacteriales > Sphingobacteriaceae > Mucilaginibacter > Mucilaginibacter sp. A3364. Next base: position 174,946 of record NZ_JCAWED010000001.1, on the reverse strand, counting down.
AGCGTCAACTTCCATTTCTTTGTATTTTTTCAAACCTGCTTTGATTACGTTAGCTACAGAACCTTTTTGTTTGTCGCACTCAGCAGAAGCAGCATCGATGTTACCTGCGCTTAAGAAACCTTGTACTTTTCTAACAAATTGGTCAACGTTGCTTGTACCTGAAGCTTTACCGATAACGATGAATCTTTCGATAGAGAATACGATCACCATTAATACGTATGACATTACCAACGGTACCAATACACCGCCTTTGTGTACAGTTCCGTAAATATCAATTGGCTCTCCGTTTTCTACATCGCCTCCTTTATAGTGGCTTGGATCGCCCAAGATAAATACGAAGATCAAAATTGCAACTGCCAGACAAATTGGAATAGTCAAAGTTGCAAACAGGCTCGACGTGCTTGATTTTTCATTCTTAACAGGAGCAGTTGGTTTTGTTGGTGCGTTTGCCATTACTTTAATTTTTAAATTTTAGTTTTTGTTTATTTTATTAGTTAGTTAATTGTGCTTTTTTAAATAGCGGATAACAAAAATAGAATTTTCGTGAAATAAAAAAACTCTTTCGATTATTCCTTAATAATTATTTAACATTCAATTGTTGCTATAATATCGGGCCGGATAACACTAACGCTACAAAGCCAAAAACTATATATGTTCGAACAATTTTTTACAATAAAACCCATTATTTTTTTAAATAGCAAGCAATGGGTTATAAAATTTATGTAATTATACTGTTATAATTAAACCATTTCAACGTAAAATAGTCGCCGACATTTTTCTTACTGCCGTATGTCGGCTAAACTATAACACTTTAGCTGTTTTAGCCAATGTGGCCAATACAGCGATATGCAAGATAGATGTTTTTCGGATTATTTATATAAACCGGGTATTATTTTATTATTTAGTAACCGTTTGCTGGTATAATTGGTGGCGCAATAATAGTAATTTAAATTTCAAAACAAATATTGCCGCGCCATTTTTAAAACCATAACGATACAATATCGACTAATATTTTAGTTGATGCAAAATAAATTTAGAAAAAATCGATTTTTTTTGTGATTTGGCCTTACCCACCGGCCTTCTTGGCTTTATAACCATCAGCAGTTAGCATGGCTAATATCTTGTCCCTAAAATCGCCCTGTATCAAAATTTCGCCATCTTTTACTGATCCTCCAACACCACATTTTGATTTCAGTTTTTTACCCAGCGCTTCCATATCCGCCAGTGTACCTGCAAACCCCGCTATGGCCGTAACCAATTTGCCGCCGCCTTTACGGTCAAGAAAAATGCGCAGGTTTTGCTGTTGTGGCGGTAGGCTTTGCTCCTGGCCGGCGTTGTCATCCTGTGGTTGAAAGCCCGGATCGGTAGAGTACATGATGCCCGAAAAGTCTTTATGTTTTTTTGACATACTTAGCCGTTCTTAAAAGTTTTGCCTACAATTACCTTTAACGAGTTTGGTTTAATATTTATTTCAACCTCGGCCGGGCCTGTCATCGGTTCGCCGTCAAGGTGCATGGGGCCAGGAGCATTACGTTTTATTTTGATATGCTTACCGCAGATGATCTCAACGTATTTAGACTTATCTGTCGTTTTTAAAAACATCCGCAGCCCCATCTCCGGGAAACGCCAGGCCGGGAAAGGTTTTATTACACAAACATCTATCAACCCATCCTGAACAGAAGCCCTCGGTGATATATGTGCATCGTTACCATACTGTGATGAATTAGCGAAGCTTAACATAAATGCTTTAAATTCATGCTCGGCCCCGTCGATATTCAGCCAATACGTTTGCGGCTTATAATTAAATACCTCTTTTAAAGTTGATTTAATATAGGTGATAAACCCACGCGTTTTTTGATTGGCGAATACATCGGCAATATGCGCATCAAAACCCATTCCGGCCATATTAAAAAATGCACCGCCATCCGCATCTGCCGAATCAATACATTCTACCAGGCCGTCGTTAAGCATTTTAATAGCGCCTTCAACCTCCATAGATAAACCCAAAAAGCGCGAAAGGCCATTACCCGAACCAAAAGGGATTATGCCTAATGTTGCCTGGCTGCCTACCAGCGCCGACGCTATTTCATTAATAGTACCATCGCCGCCCACGGCAACAATAACATCATATTTACCTATGGCTTCGGTTGCCAGTTGATGGGCATGGGCCGCACGTTCGGTATAGGCTATGTGATAGTCAAATAACGAAGCATCCAGATACTGCTCTATCGCCTCAGGCACGTTGTCCTTCTTCTTCCCGCCTGATATCGGATTTATGATAAATAATATGCTACGTTTCAAGTCTCTGTATTTTAAGCGTCCAAAAGTAAATCTATTTTCTGCTTTGTAAAAATTGTTTTATTTTTGGCCCCACGGAAAGTGGACTGATTTCTCCGGTTTGGATACAAACCGGATTGCAACCACGTAAAAAAGTGCTAATATTTACTTCTTTACACTGCTTTAATAAGCCCTCCTTCCCTTTTTACTTTTATTTATTTATAACACATGCCGTATTTATTTACTTCAGAGTCTGTATCAGAAGGACACCCGGATAAAGTTGCCGACCAGATATCGGATGCATTAATTGATAATTTTTTAGCGCACGATCCTGAATCGAAGGTGGCTTGCGAAACCTTGGTTACTACCGGTCAGGTTATTTTAGCCGGCGAAGTAAAATCAAAAGCTTATTTAGACGTACAAAAAATTGCCCGCGATGTAATCAACAAAATTGGTTATACCAAAGGCGAATATATGTTTGACGGAAACTCATGCGGTGTGCTTTCGGCCATTCATGAGCAGTCGCCGGATATTAATCAGGGTGTTGACCGCAAGGCTAAAGAAGAGCAAGGCGCCGGCGACCAGGGTATGATGTTTGGCTACGCTACTGTTGAAACTGATAACTATATGCCATTGGCATTGGATCTGGCTCACGCTTTATTAATTGAGCTTGCCGCTATCCGTCGCGAAAACAGTGAGATCAAGTATCTACGTCCGGATGCCAAATCGCAGGTTACGTTGGAGTATGACGATAACAATACACCAACCCGTATCGATGCTATCGTTATCTCAACTCAGCATGATGATTTTGATGAGGAGAAAGCGATGCTGGCCAAGATCAGCGAGGATATCATTAACATCCTGATCCCACGTGTTAAAGCTAAATATGCCAAATACGCGCACCTGTTTAACAGCGAAATTAAATACCACATTAACCCAACCGGTAAATTTGTTATCGGCGGCCCGCATGGCGATACCGGCTTAACCGGTCGTAAAATTATTGTGGATACTTACGGTGGTAAAGGTGCTCACGGTGGTGGTGCTTTCTCGGGTAAAGACCCTTCAAAAGTTGACCGTTCGGCTGCTTATGCTACCCGTCACATCGCTAAAAACCTGGTTGCTGCCGGTGTTTGTAACGAAGTATTGGTACAGGTATCATACGCTATTGGTGTTGCACAGCCAATGGGTATCTACGTAAACACTTACGGTACCGCTAAAGTTAATTTGAACGATGGCGAAATAGCTAAAAAAGTAGAAGGCATATTTAACATGACCCCATACGCTATCGAAACACGCTTTAAACTGCGTAACCCTATATACAGCGAAACTGCCGCTTATGGCCACTTTGGCAAACCAAGCACTACCGTTACTAAAAGCTTTACCCACCATGATGGTTCGGTAATTACTAAGGAGGTTGAATTATTTACCTGGGAAAAACTAGACTATGTTGACCAGGTGAAAGCATCCTTCGGAATATAACAATAACAATTTTTTAATCAGATTTTTTTACTTTAGGGCGATGGTTAACCATCGCCCTTTGTATTTTATACCCCTTTATATATGAAATTGATCAAAGCTGCTTGTTGTTTAATGCTGGTATTATCGGCATTTAGCACTGCCAAAGCCGACCGTGGTATGAGCCTGGCATTAAAAAACGTGATAACCAACTATTTTGAAATGCAGAAAGCATTGGCAGCCAACAAACCCGACCTGGCTACCGAAAAATCGCAGGGCATGATATGGGATTTGAAAACAATACCGGTAAACTCCATGACCGATAGCCAGCATAGCCAATGGTTTAGCCATTTAGATAAGCTGATGCGTGATTGTCGTGGAGTGAGCCAGGGTGGCAATATTGCGGCGCAGAAGCAAAGCTTTTCGTCCTTATCTTTCGATTTTTTTGAGACCTTAAAAATGCTTGACGCCAGCCCGGTTGCTATTTACAAATTAAGTGCAGATGGTAAGTATTGGTTAGGCAAAACAGCATCTGCCAAAAGCCCTTATGGCGGCAAAGCAGGCAGCGTGCAAGGCAGTTTAAAAGCACACTAACGCATGCAGCATCCCGAAGAAAACCCATGGCAGGTTACCGAAAAAAAAGACATTTATGATAACCCATGGATAAATGTTACCGAATACCAGGTGATCAATCCATCCGGCAACCCGGGCATTTATGGTAAGGTACATTTTAAGAACCGGGCCATTGGTGTAATACCTTTAGATGAGGACATGAACACCTACCTGGTGGGGCAATACCGTTTTGTGCTGAACGAATACAGCTGGGAGATTCCCGAAGGCGGCGGCCCACTTGATGACGAACCCCTTACTTCCGCGAAGCGGGAACTGTTGGAAGAAACAGGCCTCAAAGCCAGTCAGTGGATCGAGATCCAACGCATGCACCTCAGTAATTCGGTAAGCGACGAGCTAAGCATTATTTACCTCGCCACGGGCTTACAACAATTTGAAGCCGAACCTGAGGATACCGAACAACTACAAATACGCAAGGTTCCGTTTGACGAGGTTTATCGCATGGTTTGCGATGGCCGGATAACCGACTCCATGACCGTAGCAGGCGTGTTAAAAGTTAAATTATTAATGCTTGAAAACCGCTTACCACGTTAGGTGAAAATTAAAGAGGGTGCGCCACTTTAAAAGTGGCGCAAGTGGCGCAGCTAAATTTCATAAAATATTGATTTATAGGATTTTACGCAAAAAAGCGGCGCAATGCGGCGCACCCTGTCATAATATATAAATATTTGACTATCAATACTTTAATATTTTATTGGCATTTTTCAATTTGAAAGTGGCGCACCAAAATGGCGCACCCTGTAAACCTAATTTAGGACAAGCAAAGCATTGAGCGCGCTTGGCTATTCAAACTAATTATCAAATTATTCCTAATTTTATGGCGCACTAGTTTACCGCATGAAAAAGTTTTTCGGCTACATATTATCACCAATTGCCATAGTAGTATTTGTTTTATTACTGCTCATATTCCATCCTATACAATGGATAGCTTACCGCCTTTTTGGCTATAAAGCGCACAAGTTTTGGGTTGATGTGCTTGACCTGGGTTTAACCAAAACCCCCTATCTATTGGGTAATAGCACAACATTCATCAACAAACAAAACCTGCCTACCGATAGGCCGATGATATTCATGTCAAACCATCAAAGTTTGTTTGATATACCACCACTTATCTGGTATCTGCGCAAATATCACGCTAAGTTTATTTCAAAAATTGAATTGACCAAAGGCATACCGTCCATATCTTTCAACCTAAAATATGGCGGCGGCGCTAACATTGACCGTAAAGATCCGCGTCAGTCGCTAATGGAAATGGGTAAACTTGGCACGCGCATGAAAGAGAACAACTGGTCGTGCGTAATATTCCCCGAAGGTACCCGCTCAAAAACCGGCGTTGTTAAACCTTTTCAGGCGGGCGGCATTGCTATCATACTTAAAAAATGTCCTAACGCCTTGATCGTCCCCATAGCTATAAATAATGCGTGGCAGATGATCCAATATGGCTTTTATCCGTTGAATACCTTCACCCCAATTACCTTCGAAGTATTAGAACCTATTGAGCCATCAACCGGCACGGTTGAAGAAGTGGTTAAAGAAGCGGAGGACAGGATAAAGAAAGCGCTGGGGCAAACTGCCTAACCCTAAACTTTGATACCACATGAACATGTCCAATCCCAATTTTAAAATACTTGCTGAAAGCAGTAAGTATATCATAGGACATGAGTTTGAGTGTGGCTATCTAATTGACAAGCGGTCAAATAAAGACATATATCTTGGTGACATGTATGGTGATCCGTCTATTGGATTAATTAGCGACAACGAAGAATGGTGTATACTTGGAGGTTCGGAGTTAATAATATGGCGTAGGAGCGAAAATATTCAAGCGATTAATGACAAGGAGGTTTCTTGGATAGAGAATATAAAACAGGTTGGACCTTTCCAGGTTCATTTGCTGATTGCACCCTCTACTACAGATGAATGGTCGCTTTGGAGTTTTGATATTGGCACAAATCAAAAACAGAAATTAAAAGACGTTAAGGAAAGTGATCTAGACCAATTAGTTTGGTAATTCCACCCGCCTCTTGACTCAAGATTTCAGACTACACGTTCTTCCCGTCAATGATCTTGAAAAACTCATCGCGATAGGTATCCCCTACGGGAATGATCTTATCACCTATACGAATACGACTACGCTCTATGCTGTCTATCTTGTTTAGCGCTACGATGTATGATTTGTGTACCCGCACAAAGTGTTTCTCCGGCAGGGTATCTTCCATTTTCTTCATGTTTTGCAGCGTGATGATGCGCTCTCCTGTGGTGAAGATGGAGATATAATCCTTCAGTCCTTCTATAAACAATATCTGGTGCAGGTATACCTTTTGTATTTTGTGTTCGCTTTTAACGAAGATAAAATCGCTTAAAAAATCATGCTGTTGCTGCTGTACTTGCACAGGCTCTGGCGTAGTGGCCGGTGTTGTTGCCGGTTTGATGATGCCCTGCGCTTTTTGTACGGCTTTAAAAAAGCGGTCGAAAGCTATAGGTTTCAATAAATAGTCGACTACGTCAAGCTCATAGCCTTCCAGCGCATACTGCGAATAAGCGGTTGTTAATATAACTTTTGTTTTGCCGTTGGCGATCTTGAGGAACTGTATGCCGGTAAGTTCGGGCATTTGTACATCCAGAAAAACCAGGTCTATGTTGCCATCCTGCACCATAGTCAAGGCCTCAATAGGGTTGGTGGTTGCTTTTACCAACTCTAAAAAAGGCACTTTGGAAATATAGTCTTCCAATATATGCAAGGCCAAAGGCTCATCATCAACAACAAGGCACCTGATCATGGCTATAAAACTAAGGATAATTCGCAAGTGTAGGTATCACTTTCGTCCCTTATATCTAAATTATATTTGCCGGGGTAAAGCAGGTCAAGCCTGCGGCGCACATTATTTAGCCCAATGCCACCTACAGCATCGCGGTTATGTGTGTGTTTTTTGTTTTGGATAAAGAAGTTGAGATGCTCGCCATCAAGCGTAATGAGCATGGTTATGGGCGATTGATCATCGCTGGCCACACCGTGTTTAAAGGCGTTTTCAATAAATGCTATTAATAATAATGGCACAATTTGCTGATCGCCCACTTCGCCGCTTACTTTAAAATCAATATAGGCCTTATCGCCAAAACGCAGGCGTTGCAAATCAATATAGTTTTGCAGGTATTGTAGCTCTTTCTCCAGCGCTACCTTATTATCATTACACTCATACAACATGTACCGCATAATTTCCGACAGCTTTAAAATAGCGCCCGGCGTACTGGTTGACTGCTGGTAAGCCAGCGAGTATATACTGTTTAAAGAGTTGAACAGGAAATGCGGATTGATCTGCGATTTAAGAAAAGCCAGTTCGGCGCTTAGGCGTTGGTTCTCCAGGTCGCGTTGTATACGTTCGTTCAAAAACCAGTCGCTGGCAAACTTGAGCACCACACTTAAAAACAGGAAGATAATGTTAACCAGTACCGAACTGATAAAATACTGCTTGAAGGTAAGTGTACCCTCTTTATGTTTGAGTACCACATCGTGAAATACTTCCGCTATACCATACTTACCAAAGCCGTAAGCAAACGTGGCTATTAAAACCGCCACCGTATACCACACATATCGCTTGCGGTTTAATAGTTTGGGTATTAATAATAAATAGTTGAGGTAAAAAAGACTAACGTTAACAGCCCCGTACAATATAAACACCACCAATATGCGGTGCAGCGACATTTTGTTATTACTATGAATTACGAACACAAAAAGTGCCGTAAGGCATAGCCAGATAAATATGTGCCAGAATAGGGACCAGCGTTTTTTCATTACATCAAATTTAATATTTTGATTTTTTAGCCACATTTAATTAGATGTAGATGCGCTTACCATCGATGAACAGGCAGTTAATATCGACCAACGGGCATGCGGAGGCGGTTTGGCGTTCATCTACAAATAAAATCCGTTGGTCTAAATGTTTTTAGCGGTCCGTTTTTTTGATATTCCTTTGTATCATCAAAACAATCGCAATGAAAAAGATATTTACAAACACCAATCCTTTTGTACTGTTACTGGCCCCTGTAATGTTTGCATTAATAATGGGTATTAGCTACCAGGTTGAACAAAATAGCCAGGATGATGAAGTAGCTGCAACTACAACATCTGTTAAAGCAACCTCGCTGTTTGTTAAAGGCGTGGCTTTATTTAAAACTGTAGCATCAGTAAATTCGCAAAAAGCATGGTAATCCAAACCAACGGATTAACCTTTAATTTTGGCAACCAAACCGTTGTCAAATCACTATCACTACAAGTTCCGGAAGGAAGTATATATGGTTTTCTCGGCCCAAACGGTGCCGGGAAAACCACTACCATCAAGTTACTGCTAAACCTGCTGCAAACGCAGGAAGGAAGCATCCAGATATTCGGCCTTGACTTTGCAAGCAACCGAAATCAGATACTCTCACAAATAGGCTCGCTCATTGAGCAACCTGCTATTTACGCCCACCTTACCGGTAAAGAAAATTTGTTAAACCGCGCCATATTGCTACAGGTTAGCGCGCAGCGTGTTGACGAAATGCTGGAACTGGTGCAACTAAAACACGCCGAGCATAAAAAAGCCGGCAATTACTCATTAGGGATGAAACAGAGGCTGGGTATTGCGCTGGCCCTGTTATCAAACCCTAAACTATTGATACTAGACGAGCCCACCAACGGCCTCGACCCCAACGGTATTATCGAAATACGCGAGTTATTGAAAAAGCTGGTGAAAGATCATGGTAAAACCGTTTTCATCTCAAGCCACTTACTGGCCGAAATTGAGCGCATGGCTACTCACGTAGGCATTATAAATTATGGCGAATTGTTGTTTCAGGGCGAAATAAAAGACCTGGAAACTATCAGCCAGCCATCGGTACGTATTGAAACCGATAATACGGTTGATGCCGCCAACCTGCTTACCAAAAACGGGCACCAGGTGGTTGAAGTAGACGATGACCGCTTGCTGGTTGCTTATCAAACCAAACAAAAAACGGGCGAAATAAATACCCTGCTTAACCAAAACGGCCATACCGTTTACAGCATACACAAAGTGCAAAAAGACCTTGAAAAATTGTTTTTAGACATTACCCAAACCCCGGCAAAATGAAAGGCTTTGTACTATCCTTACGATCAGAATTTTATAAAAGCCGCAAAACTTTAGGTTTTTGGGCGGCCATATTGTTGCCCTTCCTGTTAACACTGTTTATATCTATAGGTTACTATAGCCAGGCCGAAAAAATGATAGGCACACCGGGCATGATGATGTGGATGCGCTTTGCAGGCCTGGCCCTAAATATAATGGGCGGCTTGCTGCTACCCATGTTTGTGATATTCATCGGCTACTCGGTAAATGCTATTGAACATAAGGCCGATACCTGGAAAACACTGTTTAGTTTACCCATTCCCAAATGGTCGGTTTACTCGGCCAAATTTGTTTACGCGTTGTTTTTAGTTTTTACGGCGATGATGCTTTTTGCCTTGTTCACCATAGGCTTTGGTGATTTGCTGGGCCTCTTAAAACCGAAAGAATTACGCTTTGCCGATTATCATCCTGAATGGACCTTAATTCAAATATATTTTAAGCTATTCCTTTCTGCCCTGGGCATCCTATCTATACAATTTTTATTGAGCTTGCTTTGGGCCGATTTTTTAAAGCCGATGGGCGTTGGCTTCTTGTTTTTTTTAACTGGTGCTATAGCGGCCGGCGGCGGCTGGAAATATGCGTATACTATCCCTTACGCACACCCTATGCTTGCCCTGCAAAGTATGTTTCCGCGCACTAAAGGTATGCCGCCATCAAAAATAGTAGTTGATATTTTTACGCAGGATGTTTGGATCAGCCTCGCAGTATCAACAGTAGTTTTTATAGCGGGCTTTTATATTGTGCAGCGGAAGAGTGTGAAATAGTTTTTAGTCGAAAGTCATTAGTCTTGAGTCGAAAGTCGACTTTGGACTTAAGACTCCGGACTCAAGACTATCTTACCGGTTTCGGAAATATAGGCAAACTTTCATGCCCTGCCTCGTCAACCGATTGCACGGCGAAAAAATAGTTATCTTTTGAATAACCCAGCGTAGTTTCATTACCGGTTACATAGATCTTCTTCTCCCAATACGGACTAATAGTTTCCCTCATTAAAATATAATACCCTACCGGTTTTTTTCCCGTTTTTGGGGTCTGCCACTTTAAGGTAGTATTATTGGTGAGGCCAGATGTGGTAACGCCCACATTTTCGGGCGCGGCCGGCGCGGTGGCCAGGTTAGCCAGTACAGATAAATTCATGCGGGCTACTTTTTGGATATAGCTGTAGTCGGCATACTCGGGCAAATCGCCGTATTTAATATCTTTTTCGGTGCGCAGGTCCTGGTGTTGGCGTACAAAATCTTCATTCATTTCGGTTAAACGCACCGCGGTAAAGCCATTGAGCTGAAACGAAGTTTGATCGCCGCCACGCAGAAAACGGTCGCGGCGGTAGATGAGTTTCACATCCAGGTGATCAACATAGCGTTCGGCAACTTCCTTAGTATAACGGGCCAGCTGGCGCGATGGGCTGTCAGATTCGCCGCCATTACCGATCAAACTACTGATAGCCGTGGCTACCCTGCGCGTAGTATCGCCACGCAAAACAGCGTTGATTGAGGGTACGCCCTCGCTGAAGACGCGTACGTGGGTATTGTCTTTAAGTCCATTGTCTTGTCCGTAGGTATTGCCAACAATATCATTGTTCAGCATAGCATCCACGTTCCATTTTTCATCCTTAGCACGCTTAGCAATATGCGCCGATCCATTCAAACCCTGCTCCTCGCCCGGCACCGCCATAAATATAATAGTAGCCGGGAATGATCGCGATGCCATCACCCTGCAAATCTCCATAGAAACCGCCGTTCCCGATGCATCATCAACAGCTCCCGGCGCAACACCTTTAGCATTCATCACATCCGTAACCCGCGAATCATAATGACCGGATACTACATAAATGCGGGTATCTGTAGGGTCAGTGCCTTTTAATATGGCCAATACATTTTTCAATACCGTTGGCTTATCAATGCGCCCGCCTGCTGGTTGGATAAAGCTATCAAATTCCACCTTCATGCGTCCGTTTGACGCGGCGGCGTATTTCTCCATCTCGCTTTTTATCCAGTTACGGGCGGCGCCAATGCCTTCGGTTTTGCTGGTGGTGTCGCTCAGCGTATGGCGGGTTTTAAAGCTTACCAGCTTACGCACGATGGCTTCAATGTTTTTTGAGGAGACGTCGTCAACCATCTGCTTAATAGCCGCGTCCTGGCGGATAGTGGTTTGAGCGAGGGTTGGGGATGCTAGGAATAATAGGATGAGGAGTTTGAGGTGTTTCATAAAATCAAATTAAAAAGGGTGTCATGCTGAGGCACTCGAAGCATGCGCGTCGGGCCTCTCAACCATGCCTTTGCGATAAGTCTGGTAACGCATCCCAATCCCCTCTTATTATCGCCTCTTTCTTTTTGCGAGTCCAGCCTTTTACCTGTTTCTCAAAAGCAATTGCCTGTGTAATATCGGTAAATCTTTCTTGAAATACTAGCTTAAGCGGCCTTCTTTTGCAGGTATAGCAATTGGGGTTAAAGCCGGTTTCATGTTCCCACACTCGCCTGTCCAAATCATTGGTTACTCCGGTGTAATACGAATCATCGGCACATTTCAGAATATAAACATAATATTGTTTCATCATCGGTCTATAAACTCGTTATTGGCCTTTGCGCTCATGCTTCGAGTGCCTCAGCATGACACCTCACGCGCATGGTTTTTCAAACATTGTTACTCTTCCTCATCCCCCGCCACAGTCAGCATATCATCAACCTGCGTGAAATTACTGCGGACGAAATGGCACCAGTCGCATTCCTTCTTACCGCAACCTGTATTGAAATCATGCGCCTGTATTTTTTGGTAAACCGAAGTGATCTGCTCTGTTACCAACTCAATATCTTCCGGGCGAATAACGATCTTTTCTTTATGATATTCGCCTTCGCTTACCGGCTCCACAAACTCAAATATGGTTGAGGTTGCTTCCCAATCGTTGGTGTGGTCGTTATCAACCAATATTTTGTAAAATACCGCCTGGCGCCAGTAATCGCCTCCTTCGGGTTTGCCCTCGCTTGGACCGTTTAGTTTGTCTTTGGCGTTTTTGAGTTTACCGGTTTTATAGTCGACAATGGTGGCTTGCTTGCCTTCAAACTCAATTTTGTCCAGGTTACCTTTTATCGGCACGCCCTGTATTTCTATATTTTTGATGCCTTTTTCGGTGAGCGCCACTTTGTTCCATATATGGATATTTTGCTCGTAGTATGGTGGAAGTATTTTGTCGCCGTAATCAACGCGTAGTTTAAATTCCTCTTTGGTAAACGAGTCGCGGTTGCGATACATGTACCACTTAAACTCTTTCATGAATTGCTCGGTGGTCGGGAAGTTATCATCATCGTCCTTTAACCACCTGAAAGCTTTGTTAAGCGCCCAATGCACCGCCTGCCCAAACGTAGCCGACGGACTTTTACCGGAAGGCACCCTGATCAAACACTGAAAATAGAACCGCAGCGGGCAATCCAAATAATTATTCAAATGCGTTACCGACAGCGTATAATTTTGCAGTAACTGGTTGATGTAATTGGTATCCAGCAGCTCAACCTTAGGCTTATCCGCCTCGCTGAACTGGGTGGCGTAAAACTCCAGCATATCAGCTTCGCTAACGTTTGGATGCTCCACCATCATGTCGGTTTCGGCCAGTATCTCACCAATAAACTGCGATGCTTCCTGGTCTTTACCATTTTTGCCTTTGCCGGCGTAGGATATATTAAGGCATTGCTTGGCCCGCGTAAGCGCCACATAAAATAAACGACGGGCTTCCTCCTGCTGGGCAATATCATCGGCAGCGGCCTGGGTCAGGGTGTCGGGATAGCTGAAACCGCTGTTACGGCCCTTGCTGTCCCAGGTACGCTTATCGCAGCCAATGAAGAATACATGCTCATACTCCAACCCTTTTGAACCATGGGCCGTTAGGAAGTTAATTCCATTATCCGAGAAGATGATCTGGTTCAGATCCAGGCGGATATTGTGCTCCTTCATCGTGTCGATGGTTTTCAGGAAATCGGCCAGCTTGATCTCGGGATTCTTGCGGCTTTCATCTTTCAGGAAGTCAAAGAAGTTGGTCAATATCTGCATAAACACACCCTTATCCTGTTGATGCATGATATAGCGCAATATCCCCATTTTGCTAATAACCTGCTGAAACAACTGCTGCAGGGTAACGCTCAATGCCTCCGTTAGCAACAAATCGATATTGCTGATAAGATATTTCATCTCTGTATTGGGCGGCGCGTCAAACAGGCCAACCTGGGCCGGCGTACGCATTTCATGGATATACCTGCGCAATGAGGTTTTAGGCTGATTGTTGGCCGCCGTACCAAAATTATCCTTAGCTACCGCGATGCTGGCCTTGGCAATTTCTATAGGCGCTATTTTGAAAAAATCATAGTGCATGATCTCAAACAGCAACTCATCCCCACTCCAGGGCGAGTCAAGCTCCATGGCCAGGTAACGCAGGATATTGATAATTTTTTCGCCAAAGGGTATGGTCAGGATATCAATTTTGCGACGGGTGTTTAAGGCAATTTTCTGCGCGTCGAGGAACTGGATCAGATCATCTACCTGGCTGTGGTTGCGATATATGACCGCAATTTCGCCGGGCGGCACGCCTTTGGCTACCAGCTTTTTGATGCTGATGGCCACATCAACCAGTTCCTGATCGGGGTTTTCGTACTGGCGGATGGTGGGTTGTATGGTCAAGTCGCTGAACCTTGGGTGCGACGAGCGCAGATCCTTGTCCAACTGCAACTGCTTGGTCAACCGCTCGTTATTGCGGTTGATGAGGGCTTTGGAAATATCCAGGATGTGCTGATTTGAGCGGTAATTATGCTTCAGCACTACGGTGGATAGGGTGCTCACATAATCATTGGCAAAATCCAAAATGTTCTTCATGTTGGCACCTTGGAATTTGAATATCGACTGGTCATCATCGCCCACCACAAACACATTAGGGGTTTCCCAATAGTTGAGCAAGAATTTGAGCAGCTCATTCTGCGAGCCGCTGGTGTCCTGAAACTCATCTACCAATATATAATGATAGCGCTCCTGGTAACGGCGCAATATCTCCTCATTTTCGCGGAAGGCTTTGAGTACCCAAATGATCATGTCATCATAATCGTACCGGTTGCGGGCTTTCATTTTGGCATCGTAACGACCATACTCGGCTACGGCGGCCAGCAGCTTTTTCATTTTGTCTGCCGCCTCGTCAATATCCTTCTGCTTCGGGTCGCCTATGGCGATGCCTTTGGCGGGATTGGCGCGTTTGTAAATGAAGGCTTCGCGGTTGGGCAGGTCCTCCAGATATTCGTTAATGGCGCGTTCTATAAATGCTTCGTCCCAGTTTTCGCGCTTCATGGTGGAGAAGAGGCTTTTCAGCCTTGGTACATCGTAATATATATCACCGGTGAAGCGCTTCAACTGGTGGTCGTTGGGCATTTCGTCTACTAACTCGCGAAACAACATAGCCGATTCCAGATCTGACAGCGGCTCCAGATTCAACTTGCCAAAATACTCCAGGTTTTCCTGGATAACCTCGTTACAAAACGCATGGAAGGTATAGATATGGATACGATACGCATCGGGCCCGATAAACTCGAACAAACGCTTGCGCATGGCTACCGCGCCTGCATCGGTATAGGTTAAACACAATATCTCGCTGGCCAGGGCATCGGTGTCGGTTAATATTTTGCCGATCCGGGCGGCCAATATCTGCGTTTTACCGGTACCGGGACCGGCAATTACCAGCACCGGGCCATCCATTTTGTTAACGGCGGCTAATTGTTCGGGGTTTAAACCGGCTAATGCTTCCTGAAATTTAACGTTATACTTATGCGGATTGGGATTCATCATAGATGAGTAAAGATAGGAAAACCGAGGTCCATAACGCGGCCTCATTTTTAAACAATTTAAGCGGGGCTGATAAGGCGCAGTGTAGCGCTGTATGCGTAGCGCGCTACAGTGCTACACCTGGTGTAGCGCGCTACAGCATTCATTATCAAATAATTAATATTTCGATGATTTTACGTGCTGCACCTTTGGTATTAGCTTTTTTTGGCACCTATTTGCCAGTACACCGTTTTAAAATTGGCGTATAGATCATAAAACTATATCTTAGTTGCGCTACCATACATCAATGCCTATGCGCCTTAAACAAAAGCTGCCGGTAAGTTACTTGCTGTTTACTTTTAACGGTCGCCTTTCAAAAGGCAGCTACTGGCTTGCCTCGTTATTTTATTGGTGCGCGTTTTACGTGCTGTATAACCTGTTGCTTTTCGCCATTGGCGAGGCTTCAACCTTTATACTTTACCCTGTATTATTTTGGGCAATCATATGTACTTCAACCAAACGCCTGCATGATCAAAACTATTCGGGCTATTGGTTGCTGGCTATTTTAATACCCGTTGCCGGGCCCTTGTGGCTTATATGGCGACTTGGCTTTAAAAAAGGCAACTATACCGATAATGGCTACGGCAGCGTACCCGGATCGGCGCCAGATTATTTAAAAAATGACGAGGGCCGGGAAATTGCCCATCTTAAAACCGACGAACGTATTATTGACGACGTTACGAGGCTAAACCCGGTATTTGTTAATAAAATTGAACGCCCGCAAACGGTAGAAGAATTGTGCGAAATTGTGCATAATACCAAGGGAGCAATATCTGTTGGCGGTGGACGGTTTAGCATGGGGGGCCAAACGGCAAGCCCGCATAGCCTGCATATTGATATGCGACGCTTGAATAGGGTGCTTGACTTCTCGGTTGCCGAAAAATTAATTACCGTTGAAGCCGGTATACGCTGGTGCGATATTCAACAATATATTGACCCGCACAACCTGAGTATAAAAATTATGCAAACCTATGCCAACTTTACCGTGGGTGGGGCGCTTAGTGTTAACGCGCATGGCAGGTACATGGGCATGGGCCCGGTGGTGCTATCGGTAAAATATATTGACCTTGTTTTGCCCGATGGGAAATTAATACAAGCCAGCCTTACGCAAAACACGGAAATGTTTTTTGGCGCCATTGGTGGCTATAATGGCATTGGCATTATTGCCCGGGTGCAACTGCAACTGGCCGACAACCTCGCGATAAAGCGCATGGATAAAAAAATGAGGATAGAAGAGTATAAGGAATACTTTTTTAACAACATCAGGAATAATGAGCGGGTTGTTTTTCACAACGGCGACATCTATCCGCCACGCTACAAACGCCTACGTGCAGTAAGCTGGATGGAGACCGATGAGAAACCAACTGTTAAAACGCGCTTAATGCCTCTTAAAGAATCGTACCCGCTGGAGCGGTACTTTTTATGGTCGTTTACAGAAACGCCGCTGGGCAAATGGCGCCGCGAATTTTTGATAGACCCTTTGTTATTCAGGGGTAAGAAAATACACTGGCGCAACTACGAAGCAGGCTATGATGTAGCCGAACTTGAACCACGATCGCGCGCTGACAGCACCTATGTTTTGCTTGAATATTTTGTGCCGGTGAACAACTTTGAAGAGTTTGAACAAAGCATGGCCGAAATATTTATACGCTTTAATGTTAATGTGCTTAATGTATCAATACGCCATGCCAAGGCCGACCCGGGCACTTACCTGGCCTGGGCGCGCGAAGAAGTTTTTGCTTTTGTGGTTTATTATAAGCAACGTACTGATGCTGCTTCAAAAAATGCCGTAGCGGTTTGGACGCGTGAACTGGCCGATGCTGTAATTGCCGCAAACGGCGCTTACTATTTACCATACCAGGTACACGCTACCGCGCAACAATTTCATAGTGCTTATCCTAACGCCAAAAAACTTTTCGCCCTGAAAGCAAAATTAGACCCCGAATACAAATTCAGGAACATTTTTTGGGATACCTATTATCAAACATCAACCCCGCAAAACCATGGCTAACACTACATCTGAATTTAAAGCTGTATTTAACAATACACAATGGAGCGACGCGTTTTACCGCTTTTTACAGGTAATATTTCATTTATATCCCGAAGATAAATTTCATCAATTAATAAAAGATGAAACCGCCGCCGGTAAAACCGATGAAGAAATATACAAAGCCATACAAAGTAAGCTTAAAAGCATTAAGCCTTTTTTATCGGAGTTAACCTATGCCTTGCCTGCTTTAAAAAAACAAAAAAAGGAGATCGCCCGCCAAACCCTGCAACTGCTTAATGGCAAACAACAAATTAACGGGTACGCCGAAATTGGTTCGACGGGCCGTTACATTAGCCGTTTGCGCAACGAAATAACAGTTACCGGCCCTATATATCTCATCAATGATATTGCCCCAACCAATTCGCCGGGAGATATTATGGAGCGCGGCCAACTAAGCAAGTTGGGTACATTTATTGATATTGAAGGATACAAGCCAATAACCGAGGCAATACCAAACGAAAGCCTGGACGTAGTAACCTGCTATATCGGTTTGCACCATTGCCCTGTTGATAAATTGGATACTTTCATCGCGTCTATATACCGCATACTGCGCCCCGGCGGCTCATTTATCATTCGCGATCATAATGTGGAAACAGCCGAAATGGCGACCTTTGTATCGCTGGTGCATACCGTTTTTAACGTAGGATTGAATGAATCATGGCAATTTGAGGCCAATGATTTCAAAAACTTCAAATCGGCCAATAATTGGGCTGCATTAATAGAGAAAGCTGGTTTTAAAGATGCCGGCGAACGCATTTTGCAGGATAAAGATCCATCGGATAATACTTTGATGTTATTTACTAAATAAGGCATGAAAAGGCTGCGCATATTAACCTTGGTTGCGGTATTGTTAGCGATACTTACTTTCGCACTAAAAAACAATAAGCCGGCAACCATTAAGGCCGGTGAGGGTTTAGTGGTTGATAAGGCGTGGCTTATTACCAATGCAGAACCGCTAACACCGGCAAAGGATGCACGCCCGCCCGACCAAACTTTTTTAACCTACCCCGAGTGGTTCCTGGTGTTTAGCCCGGCCGAGCAGGCCGACTATTTTAAACAGCATACCTCAACAACGTTTCCGTACACCACACACATTAAGCAAATGTGGGGAGGCTATAGTGTAGTGAATGACCAGATCAAGGATACCTTTCCCTACAACACGGGCTATCATGTAATGATTTGGGTTATTGCAGGGAGCACAACTGTTGAGTATGGTGTTAAAGCGGTTTACGAAACAGTAGCAGGACGTTTAACCAATACCCAAACCGATGCGACAATGACTACCGAAGATAAATTTAACGCCGATTATGAGGCCCGGTACGTTAAGTTTATTGAGGCTTTGCCCTGGTACCAGTATAATTTTACCACCGAATTAAAAAATCTGTGGAGGAACACAAGTTTAGGCGGCCCCCATTTTTTGCGAAAGCTGGAGCGCCGGTATTATTTAACTACCGAATTATTAGTAAAAATCGGCTACGGCTGGCTTATAGGCTTGGCAACACAATCAGCGTACGAGGAAGCATCGTTAAAAACCTCTGTTGTTATGGATAGATCAGCAACAGCAAACAGCCTGGCAAGCGGCTTAAAAACATTGCCCGGCGGCAAACGTCTGGCCTATCTGCCTAGATATGCGTTATTTGCCCAATCGGCATCGGCATATGCAGCGCAAGGCGTAAATTTTGAAGAAATAGCGGGTAATACAGGAGCCATTATGCTATCAGTTTTAAACAATAAAGCATTAAAGCCGGGTAGCTTTAAGGTGATATTTGAGCAGCCTATACCAACAAAACCGGGTATAACCCGTACCGTATTGGTTACCACGGTAACTAATTTAAGCCACACGTTGAAGGCGCTTATTCACGATAAGGTTGTGATAGAGCATGTTTATGATTATTAGTGTGGGTCAATGCACCAAGCAATGAAAACAAATGGCAAAGGCGGCACCTACGGAGCCTGTATTCTATATTAAAATATTGCTATAAACAGGATGTTCCTAACGGAGCTTATCAAAATATAAATTGAAAGCGTTATTGTAGAGATGCAATACTTTGTGTCTTCCATAGGACATTTAAAACACGCCATAGAGTTACGTACCTGAGTGCGTGGGAGACGCAAAATATTGCATGTCTACATTATCGGTTTTCTTCTCTACGGCACACTCTGCATATACCCCGCGCCAGTCCCCGTAGGGAAAAAGACGTTTACGCTTACCGGCAGGCGACCCATCGGTTTTATTTGGCCGGTGATGGATTTTACGGCTGACAGTTGCAACTGCTCGCTGTTTTGGTAGCAGGCCAGCAGGCCCACGCTTTTTTCTATTCCGGGCAGGCCGGCTATGGTGTAAGCGTTGGCAAAAACGCTCATCACCGTTGGTTTGTTGGCCGGCAGGGCCGCTATGAATTGTTTTACACCGTTACTGTAATCCAGTTTGCTGGCGGGGCGGGTACGGGTGTCGTGAATGCTTACAAAAACCTGGTCGTACTGCCTAAGGGTTTCTATGATGCTGTTCAGTTCGGCAACGGGGGTACCTTTGTTTACAATAAATTTGGTGCTGTTGGTATACCACTTGGCCATTTCGGTTTGGAAGGTGGTGGTTTTGTCAACGCCTATACTGATCAAAGCCGTTTTTAGCAGCGGGTTGAGCTGCAGGGTTTGCGCATCGCCCCGTAGCAGGGTTACCGCGGCATCGCTTAGTTCCTGTATCAGTTCTTTGGCACCGGCGCTGTTCAAATCCTCAAATACATTTTTTAGTGGTACGTCTTTTTTAACATTTAGACCGGCCCAGTATTTAGCGGCCAGCACTTTTTTCACTTTCGCCTCAAATTCCTTTTCGTCTATCTGTTCTTTGCGTACGGCTTTTTTTATTTTAAGGATAGAGCCTTTCAGGTCGGTTGAAAGTTCGATGATATCATTCCCCGCCATGAATGCCTTAAGCTCGGCTTCGCCATGCGGGAAGTATTTGGTTACGGCCTGCATCTCCATACCGTCGCTCACCACCAAACCTTTAAAGCCCAAAGTATCTTTCAAAATTTTGGTTACAATGTTGCGCGAAAGCGTTGATGCCAGGTTTTTGGTGGTATCCAGCGCGGGGATGCTCATGTGCGCCACCATAATGCCGCTTACACCTTCCATAACAGCCTGTTTAAACGGGTATTCTTCTAACGAATCTAACCTGCCGCGGGTAAAAGGCAAAGTTGGTAAACCTACGTGCGAATCAACATTAGTGTCGCCATGGCCCGGGAAGTGCTTGGCGGTGGTTAACAAGCCTGCATCCTGCATCCCCCTAAAATAAGCCACACCTTTTTGGGCTACGTTATATTTATTATCGCCGAATGAGCGGTAGTTGATCACCGGGTTATCGGGGTTATTGTTAATATCCATTACGGGCCCAAAATTCATTTGCATGCCCAGGCGCTTAAACTCGTAGCCTACGCGCTGGCCCAGTTTGTATATTAGTTTGTTATCCTGTATGGCACCCAAAGTCATCTGGTATGGGTATGAAAGTGTGGAATCCAGTCGCATCCCAATTCCCCATTCCCCATCCTGGGCAATAAGCAGGGGCACCTTGGCCAGGTGCTGATATTTATTGATCGCAACCGCCTGTCGGCCCGGCCCGCCCTGGAAGAACACAACACCGCCAACTCCTTGACTATGAATAACTTTACCTACAGAATCAATATACTTCTGACCCAAATTTGTGTGTGCCCGCACCATAAAAAGCTGGGCAACTTTTTGCCTTCGCGTTAGCTTATGGTATACCGAATCAACCCATTTATTCTGCTGGCCCAATAATTGAATATAACTTTTCTGTTGGGCAGATGCACCGGTGACGATACAAAGAGAGATAAGGAGCGAAAGCGAGATGTGGCGTATTGTTAACCGGTTCATAGCTCAAAAATAAATTAAAATAACAATCTGTTGCAACCTTTAATATTCAGAGTCGTATACAGGTATATAATATTAACTCACACATCGGATTAAAAACCGTACAGATTAAATTAACGTAACTACAACAACATTAAATATTTACACATGAAAAAGTTTTTCCTTATAGCTATATGTGTATTGTTAGCCGGCGCTTCAAATGCACAAACATTTTTTAACGGAGCCCGTACAGATTACGACGATTTTTACGAAACACGTATTGGTGTTACCGTAGGCGCAGGCCTGTCAGGTGTACAAGGTGTGCGCAATAACTTTAACAGCGGTTCGGTTGGTGGCTTTAACGCCGGCTTTACTTTAGATTATCCTATTAACCATAGCCTGATCATCCGCTCGGAGTTATTGTTTTCGCAAAAAGGTTACAGCGCCAGCACAGCAGGCGGCAACTTTACCCAGCGCTCGCAATATATCGACATACCTTTGCTGGCCAAGATGCCGGTAGCCGGCATTAACATTTTTGCAGGTCCGCAATTCTCTTACATGATAGCCAATAACTATAACTTTGGCGGCAACTTTACCAGCAACCAGGACCACTATAAATATACCGGCAGCCGCACCTTTATTGCAGGTGTAGTTGGGGCGGGCATTAACTTAAGTAATGATGTTGATTTGTATGCACGTTATGCTATTGATGTTAAAGGCATCAATACCAACGGCAGCACTTTTTTACCGTCGTACCGTAACCAGGCCTTACAGATTAGCTTAGGCTTTAAGTTTAACTAACCTGTTTAGATTACGCTAACGCGGGCCGCCTGTAACTCGGACGGCTTTTCTAACATAAATTAACTGATCTGATAAATAACGCTAATGCGGGAAGCCGGCTGTGAAAACAGGCGGCTTTTTTTGTGCGCTGTAAAGAAGCAATATTTTGCGCCTTCGGGTTAATGTCGGTTTACGGGCAAATTCAAGGTAATATAAATTCATGGTTTGCTTTTGGGCGTTCCCCTGCGGGCCAGGCTGTACGCTCATACGCCTGCAGGCCTTAGGCTCAGGGCCGGTATCCGCTCCCATCCTTAACGCAATAGGTTAACACCTGATATTAATTAAACTTCGTAGGTCTTACCCAACTATCGCCCCCTTAATCAGCACCTGGATCCCTAAATCATCATCCTATTGTCTAATTCTCCGTTTAAACTTAACTCCGTTCTAATCATTTATTTACACACTCCAACTTTATTCAAAACCTGCTTGTTTAATCCAATAATTAACCCTACCTTTGCGCCCGATTTGGCGATGTAGCCAAATACGTTATTTTAAATCATGAACCCATTTTTAAATCTGGGAATCCGTCATGATATTGTTAATGCCATCTCTGAATTAGGATTTGAAAATCCTACTCCAATCCAGGAACAGTCAATCCCGGTATTGTTAACAGGCAGCAACGATTTTGTCGGATTAGCCCAAACCGGGACCGGTAAGACTGCTGCCTTTGGCCTACCATTATTAGAACTGTTAGATTTCGAAGAAAATCACCCACAGGCGCTTGTTTTATGCCCTACGCGCGAACTTTGTTTGCAAATTGCTAATGACATAAAAAACTACTCCAAAAAAATGAACAACGTACACGTTGTTGCCGTTTATGGAGGAGCCAGTATTTCTGACCAACTGCGTCAGATACGCCGTGGTGTACAAATTGTTGTAGCTACGCCGGGCCGTATGCTTGACATTATTAACCGCAACGCTATCGATTTTTCGAATGTAAAGTATGTGGTACTGGATGAAGCCGACGAAATGTTGAACATGGGCTTCCAGGAAGATATTGATAGTATCCTGTCAACCACTCCGGACAGCAAGAAAACCTGGCTGTTTTCTGCAACTATGCCTAGCGAAGTTAGGCGCATCGCCAAAAAATACATGGATAACCCGTTTGAGTTAACCATGGGCGAAAAAAATACCGGCAACGCCAATATCGAGCACGAGTACTATGTAGTGCGTGCCCGCGATAAATATGCCGCGTTTAAACGTATTGTTGATTTTAACCCTGACATTTTTGGTATTGTTTTTTGCCGTACCAAAATTGAGACCCAGGATATTGCCGAAGCTTTGATTAAAGACGGCTATAATGCCGACTCGTTACACGGCGACCTATCGCAACAACAACGCGATAAGGTAATGAAACGTTATCGTGAGCGCAGTCTGCAATTGTTAATTGCTACCGACGTTGCTGCCCGTGGTATTGACGTTAACGACGTTACACACGTTATTAACTACTCATTACCTGATGAGATCGAGAATTACACCCACCGTAGCGGCCGTACTGCACGTGCCGGTAAAACAGGTGTATCAATTGCCATCGTTAACGCTAAAGAGCTGGGTAAAATACGTTCGATTGAGCGTGTTATAGGCAAAAAATTTGTTAAGGCCGAGATCCCTACCGGTTTTGATGTATGCGAGAAACAACTGTTCTCGATAGTACACAAAATACACGATGTAGAGGTTAACCAGCAACAAATTGAACAATACGTACCACGTATTATGGAAGAGTTTAAAGATCTGTCGAAAGAAGAGTTGGTAACCCGCTTTGCTTCGATAGAGTTTAACCGCTTCCTGGATTATTACAAAAATGCGCCTGATCTGAACGCTTCTGTTGAAGAAGGCCGTTTTGACCGTGAGCGTGGCGAACGCGGCGAGCGTGGCCAACGTGATGGTGGCGGACGTGGTGAGTATACCCGTTTGTTTATCAACTTAGGTTCGGTAGACGAGTTTAACCGTGGCGATCTGTTAGGTTACATCTGTAACAACTCAAAAATTAGCGGTCGTGTTGTAGGTAAGATAGATGTTAAGGGAGTTTTCTCTTTCTTCGAGGTACCTCATGCCGAGGTTGATACGGTAATGAACAACTTTAAAGGTGTTGAATACAAAGGCCGCGAAGTGAGGATAGAAATATCCGGCGAAGGCACCAGCAGCAGCCGTAGTGGCGGCGGCGAACGCCGTCGTGATGGCGGTGGTAGTTACCGTGGTGGCGATCGCAGAGATGGCGGAGGCTATCGTGGTGGCGATCGCAGAGACGGTGGTGGCTACCCACGCCGTGACGGTGGTAACCGCGAAGGTGGTAACACCGGCGGCGGCGAGCGCAGAGAAGGCGGTTTCCGCGATTTTTCAGGCAAACGCCGTGAAGACCGTGGCGAGCGTAAGCGCAGGTTTTAATAGCAAAGATTAGCTATTGAAGATTAAAGATTAGCTGAAGCAATTCAACTAATCTTTAACAACCAATCTTTAATCTTCAAAATATAAGTTTTTAGTTTTTAGTTTAGTTTGCAAAGCCCTTCTGATCGCCTCGGAAGGGTTTTTGTATTTTACAGCGTTATATTAAAAATGAAATGTCATTTCGACCAACGGGAGAAATCTATACACGAGCTTTTGCGATTGCTCAGCGTGTGTATAGATCTTTCGCTATCGCTCGAGATGACATTCTTTATATAACTAACTAGTTGACCAATCACTGATCAACCAACCTCTAATCTCCGACTTACGCCATACTTACCAACAGCGCCGCTGTGATAACGTGTACGGCTATTAATGCATATGTTTTCATAGTAGTAGTATTTATTGTAGTATTGACCATTTTTTATTTCAATGGTTTAGTGCGCATCTGCGCTTTGGTTATAAACTGGCGGTGACCTTTTTTGTCTACATAAAAGTATTTGCCATGTTCGTCAACATATACTAATTCGCCGGTTGAAGCCCAGTAGCCTTCTAAACGTTTATCGGTTACGGCAGCGGCGCCTTTGCTGGCTAATTCGGATGTTTTTTTGCCCACGGCTTTTGCGCCTTTAGCTGTTGCATGGCCTACATCTGTAGCGGCTTTTTCTATTTGTTTACCTACAGGTTTCTTTTCCTGAGCGAAGGTTTGATTGATCGGGCCTGCGCTGCAAATAGCAGCAACAAGAAGTCCTATTTTGAATGTGTTTTTCATAGTAATAGTATTAACGGGGATGTTAATACAATTTTTTTGCCAAAACGCGAATAGATCTGCAATTCGCTCCATAGGAGCGCCGTGTTTATAGCATATCTACAAACAAGCAATGAGCTCCGTAGGTGCTCCGTCATGCGTTAGAATTACACGAGGCACCTACGGAGCCTAATGTCATTTTTACGGCTACTATAAACACGAAGCCCCGATGGGGCTAATAAAAAGGGCGCAATAGAATGGGGTTAATTCAACGCTTCCGCCAATTTCTTCATCTCCAGATACGGAGATTTTTTTTGATAGAGGATATTATAAACCGCATCGGCAATAGGCATATAAACGTTGTGTTGCTTATTCACCTCGTGGAGGCAATTTATGGCGTAATAGCCTTCGGCAATCATGTTCATCTCCAACTGTGCCGATTTTACGGTATAACCCTTCCCTATCATGTTACCAAAGGTACGGTTACGGCTAAATTGCGAGTAAGCGGTCACCAAGAGATCGCCCAGATAGGCAGATTCTTTAATATCGCGGGTGATAGGATGTACGGCATCAACAAAGCGCATTAACTCGCGGATGGCGTTTGATATCAACACCGCCTGGAAGTTATCGCCATAGCCCACGCCGTGACAAATACCGCCGGCAATGGCGTATATGTTTTTTAGAACGGCCGCATATTCGGTACCGTAAATATCATCGCTTACAATGGTTTTAAGGTAGCGGGTGTTGATCATGCCGGCAAATTCGCCAGCAAAGGCCGGATCGCCGGAGGCGATGGTGAGGTAAGATAGTTTCTCCAGCGCAACCTCTTCGGCATGGCATGGGCCGCTGATCACGGCAAACCTATCGAAACCCATATCATATTGCTGGTTTAAAAACTCGCCTACTATCTGGTTTTCATCAGGCACAATACCTTTAATGGCTGATACCAGTTTTTTATCACGCAGATCATCAGCCGTGATACCTTCAAGGGCGTCTTTCAAAAAAGCTGCGGGTACGTTAAGCAAAATAATATCAGCTTGCGCGATGAGGCTTTTCAGATCTGTTGAGATATTTTCAGCCGGCACCTTGATCTCCACCGAACTCAGGTAATTAGGATTGTGCGCGAATTTCTGCACGTGCTCAACCGCCTCGGCGTTACGCATCCACCAAAAAATTTCTTTTTCGGTAGTGTTGTCCGTAAGCATTTTGATATTGGCTGTAGCCCAGCTACCCCCACCAACTACTAATACCTTGTTGCCTTTTTGCATAAGTTGTAAAGGTATGGAAAATGTGCGGATGTGCAGATATGCGGATGTGGAGTTAATGTGCGGATATGCAGATGTGCGGATATGCAGATGATTTTTTTGATGGCTGTATGCACAAGCTTAAAATAAAAAGGCCAACCCGTAGGTCAGCCTTTTATTAATTATTTGCACATCTGCACATCCGCATATTCGCACATCAAGAAATTACTCTTCCTTCTTCTCTTCCGGGTTAAACAGTTTTGATTTGTCAACCTTTTCAACCTCGTCTTTGTCTTTCAGGGTTTTGGAGATAGCCGGATATGGTGCCGATACTACCTCATCGCCTGCTTTAAGGCCTGTTAGTATCTGTATGTTGGTATCGTCCTGTATGCCGGTGGTAACCTGTGTTTGTTTTACTTTACCATCTTTACCTAAAACAAATACATACTCTTTAGCAACAGGCGTACTGGCTGTTTTTACAGCGTCTTTTTTAGGAGCCGATTTATCTTCATTTTTCTTCTCCTCGCGGGTGGTTACCGATTGTATAGGTACCGATAGCGCATGAGTTTGATTAGTTTTTATATCAACCGTAGCTGTTAATCCCGGGCGGAAAGGCGATGGGTTAACCGCATCTTTCTTCAATAACGCGGTGTATGATTTTGGGTCGATACGTACTTTAACGGTAAAGTTAGTAACCTGGTCGGCGTTGGTACCAACCACGTTGGCCGAGCTGCCAATTTCGGTAACTACACCATTAAACTTTTTCCCTAGAAAGGCATCTACCTCAATTTTTGACGAATCGCCAAGGCTGATGCGGTTGATGTCATTTTCGTTTACGTCAACGTTCACGTCCATCTGGCTCAGGTCGGATATGGTCATGATCTCGGTACCGGCAAACTGGGCAGTACCTAACACGCGCTCGCCAATCTCGATAGATAGTTTTGATACCACACCATCAACCGGGGCATAAATAGTGGTTTTCACCAAATTATCCTGCGCCTCTTTAACAGTAGCCTGCGATTGCGCCAAGCCAAACTTAGCGCCAATAACACTTTGCTTTGAAGCTTCATACGATGCCTTCGCACCTTCGTAAGCGGCCTTAGCATTTTCGAACTCAGCGGTGGTTAGTACTTTTTTGTCGTACAGTTCTTTGCTCCGTTTGTAAATACCTTCCTGGTTATTAAACGTAGCTTCGGCTTGTTTTAACATCGAGCTGCTGTTACCTACGTTAGCTTTTTGCGAGTTGTACGAAGCTACCGCCCTATCATAACCCGACTGCAATATATCCGGGCGGATGCGGCACAATAGCTGGCCTTTTTTAACCACGTCGCCTTCCTTAATAGGCAGCTCAACCACCTCGCCCGATACTTCGGGGCTTATTTTAACCTCCACGTGTGGTTTAATTTTGCCGCTGGCCGATACGGTTTCGCTAATATCACGCACTTCAGCTTTTTCGGTAGCTACCTGTGTTTTTTTCTTTTTACCAATAACGCCGGTAGCCTTGCCTATTATAATAAGTAAAGCCAGTGCGCCCAGGCCTATTAATATATATTTTGTAGTCTTTCCCATGATGGTACGAGGATTTTATATTTTATAGTGTAATGGTGTTTCCTAAATAATAATCGATGATCTTGCTTCTGAATATCACGTTATAACGTGCCTGTATCATATCGTTTTGCGCTTTGTTGTGGTTGGTTACAGCAGTATTGTAATCTAACGAGTTTACCAGGCCAACGTTGTAACGCTCTTGTGTAACATTCAGCGCTTCTTTATTAGCCTCGTAAGTTTGCAGGGCCGATTGATATTGCTTATCAGCAGCGTTCAGATCAAGCACTGCCTGGATAATGGTTTTGCTCAGGTTGTTTTTTGATAGCTGCGTACCTATCTGCGCGTTTTGGTAACTAAGTTGCGCTTTGCGCACCGTGGTACGTGTATTAAAGCGGTTAAAAATAGGTATCTGTAAACTCAAACCTATGTTTTGGTTAAAGTTGTCGCGTATCTGGCTCCAGGCAGGGTAATCGCCAAAAATGGTTTGCTGTACCGGGCTTACCGAAATTACCTGCGCACCGCTACCTTGCACCGTACCTATTTGCGGAAATACCTGCGGACCCAAACCCACCGGCCTTGTAGTTAACCTGCTTGAATATTGCGAGCCCAAACCACCGTACAAACTTAAGGTAGGGTAATAATTACCCTTCGCTATTTTGATAGCCTGTGCGTAGGTTTTTTCCTGCTTTTCGGCCAGTAATACGTCGGGGTTTATTGACAGCGCCGTTCTTACCACTTCGTTGGCATCGTAAACGGTTTTAATATTGGTTAGTTTGCTAATATCCGGTTTCTCTACACTGATCTCGGTGTTGGGGTTCATCTCCATGTACTGTTTAAGTACCAGCGTTGAAATATCTAGTTGATTTTGAGCAGTTGTTAAATTTAAAGTAGCGGTTGATACCTGTGCTTTGGCCTGTGCCAGGTCGGCAAGGGTTTGGTTGCCCACTTTAAAGCTAATATCCGTACGTTGCAGGGTTTGGTTGGCCAGGTCAACCTGTTGTTTGGCTGCGGTTACCAGGTCCTGGTTTGTTAATATTTGCAGGTAGGTGGTAACAACGTTTAGTATCAAGTCGTTTTTAAGCTTGGCCGTCTGGCTTTTGTTTACATCCAACAGCAAACGGTTTTGTAGTATCTGGTTACGCAATTGCCCGCCCTGAAAAAGCGTTAAATTCATTTGCGCATTACCACTGGCGTTAAATGATGATGCTGTAGTATAAAGCAACTGCCCCGGCACCAGCGTTCTACCAAAGTTATAGCCACCATTGGTGCTGGCATTTAAGCTTGGCAGCATATTATATTTAGCCTGCTGCAGGTCCTCGCCGCCCAATGCTTCGTTAATAAGCGATTGTTTAATGTTAAGGTTATTAGCCAGCGTACGGTCAACCGCGCCTTGCAGGGTAATTTTTTCTTGCGCGTTGGCAGTAAAACCTACAGTCAACAGCAGCATACCCGTTATGCCCGCCTGCTTAAGTACTGATATATATTGTTTCATTTAATAGGTGCTTCCGTACTATTTTATTTCAGTTGATGGTTTTCAGATGTTAGCTTTGGCAGATATCCTGCTAAATTTAAAACAATTAGTTATATATCTAAAGTTAACATCTGTTAAATGTATCTGGTTAAAACTCCGTGGCTTCTAAAAAAATGTTATCCCGAACTGATTTGGGATGCCCCGCGCATTGACCGTAGCATTTATCTGACCTTTGACGATGGACCTATACCCATTGTTACACCATTCGTTCTAAATATTTTAAAGCAACACCAGGCCAAAGCTACCTTTTTTTGCATTGGCGACAATGTGCGCAAGCATCCCGATGTGTTTGAGCAGGTTTTGGCAGATGGCCACGCCATAGGCAATCACACCTATAATCACCTTAAAGGCTGGAAAACCGACGATAAAACCTACCGGGATAATTTTTTACTGGCGGATAAGCAATTGGATACGCCGCTGTTTCGCCCACCCTACGGCCGCATCAAAAAATCGCAGATAAAATTATTGAAGCAAGCCCGGCCGGATCTGAAAATTATGATGTGGGATGTATTGAGCGGCGATTTCGACGTTAACCTTAATCCCGAAAAATGCCTGAAGAATGTGCTTAAGCATACCCAGCCGGGCAGCATTATTGTTTTTCATGATAGCTTAAAGGCATTTGACCGGTTGGAGTATGTTTTGCCGGGGGCGATAGAGGAATGGAGTAAGCAGGGGTATAAATTTGAAACGCTATCACAAACTCCGTAGGAGTTTAAGCTCGGTAGCAACACCATTACCATTTTATTTACGTGCCGTAGGTACGTAACATCGCCCGGTGCCTATTCATAAGTTTCGCACCTACGGAGCGAATGCAAACTCAATATTGAATTTCTACCGAGCTTTTGCTCCTAACGGAGCAATTATTCAGTGCTCCTTTTCAGATTTCATTCTAATCACTTCGGTGTTCATTATTCGTTATTCAGCGTTCGATATTATTAACTTCATAAAAAATTCCTTTTCCACCCAGCGTTTTAATTTCCCTCGCCGTATTTATGGTTAGTTAACAGTTTTATGAACGATCAGGAACTATCAGTAATTATTAGCGGATGCGTGGCCAACAAGCGTAAAGCACAGCAGCAATTATACCTGCTGTACTACCCGGGCATGTACCGGCTTTGCATGCGCTATTTACGATCTGACGAACTGGTGCCAGAGGCCTTGAACACCGGTTTCCTGAAAGTTTTTACAAAAATAAGCAGTTACGATATAGCAAAGGGAAACCTTGCCGGCTGGATAAATGCCATTATGATACGCAGTTGCATTGACCTGCAGCGCAGCGAAATGCGGTTTCAAAACCATGATGATATAAGCGAGACGGATAATATAGCCCCACTATCGCCCGATGCATTGAACCGCCTGTACGCTGCCGATCTGCTAAGCTACGTTCGCGAGTTGCCACAGGCCAGCCAACTGGTATTTAATTTATACGAGGTGGATGGCTTTGATCATGGCGAGATCGCTACTATGCTCAACATCAGCCAAAGCACCTCACGCTGGCATCTATCGGCAGCAAAACAACTGTTACGCGAAAAAATTAACACGAATAAAGTAAGATCATGAAAGAAGAATCATCGCTACAAGCACACTTACTTGAAAAGTTTAACGAATTACCTGTACCGGCCAATGCCGCCGCGGGATGGAACAACATGGAAAAAACATTACAAATAGCTATGCCCGTAGGGATACTAGGCCTGGCGCTATACTTTAAAGTATGGCTATCAAAAAAAATTATGGTGTTATGGATAGCCGGACTAAGCTTAGGCACCGGTATTACGGCCCTGGCGGTTTACCAAAGCAGGCAAGCCAGTTTGGCTACAGCAACTAGTCAGCATAACAGCCCAAAACATAAAATAAACCCCGCTATAGCAGATACCGTACATCGCGTTAGCAAAACACGTAAAGTAGCCAGAGTCGCAAAACGAGACACCGTGCACCGGGTTCAAAAAACGCGCGCGGTTGCGGCAAGAGATACGGTAAGTCGCGTTAAGCTGCGCAAAACGGCACGCCCTACCAGGGATACCGCGCTTAACCTAAAACAACGCTGGTTACGCGGCGATACCAGCATCCGTTTTACCCGCAAAAGTAAAACCATACCGGGAAGGATAGATACGCTGAGGCCAGCACGAAAAACTAAAACTACTGCGGTAAGAGCGAATATGGATGTTAAGCCCACCCGAAAAACAACCACCCCAAGAACAGTTAGTGGTGTGCCGGGAAGCCTGAATCTTAAGCAACGTTGGTTACGTGGCGATACGAGTATACACTTTCCACGAAAGAATAAGAAAGAGTGAATATCGAACATCGAAGAATACTGAATATCGAAGGGAATGGAATAATTAACTTCGGTGTTGGATATTCGACATCAAGTGTTCGATATTCAAAAGCGCTATATCAGCTTATTCCAGCGCATATAAGCCAGACACACAATAACAATAACAGCCAGCACAATAAGGCCAAAGCTGCCTTTGCGCTTATCCTGGCGCATTACCCAAATTAAAAAGCCGATAAGCGGCAGTACAAATATTGCCCAGAAGATTAGTGATGGAGCTGACATATATGTTGGTTGTTGTGTCCATAGTCGATAGACCATGGTAGAACTTTATTAATTTTTATTATAAAAACACCATGGACTATCGACCATGGACTATCGACTAAAAAGGCATCCTTGCCAGCGGGGTTACATCCTGCCCGGTAAATTCGCCTTTTAAAAATTTATGATAGCCGGCAATGGCAATCATGCCGGCATTGTCTGTACAGTATTGCATTGGCGGGATAAAACAATTCCATCCTTGCTTTTCGCATAGTTCTTTTAAGCCGTTACGTAAACCTGTATTGGCGGATACGCCGCCTGCCATGGCTATGTCTTTAATGCCATATTGCAAGGCAGCTTTTTTAAGCTTGTTTAGCAGTATGGTTGCTATACGATATTCAACCGATGCGCAAATATCATCAATATTATCTTCAATAAACGTTGGGTTTTTGGCCACGTTATCGCGAATGAAATACAGTATGGATGTTTTCAAGCCGCTAAAGCTGAAATCAAAACCGGGTATTTGCGGTTCGGGGAATTGATATTTGGTACGGTCACCCAGGCGCGCGTGCTTGTCGATGAGCGGTCCGCCAGGATAAGGCAGGCCCAGTATTTTACTGGTTTTGTCCATGGCTTCGCCGGCTGCATCGTCAAGCGTTTGGCCCACTACTTCCATATCAAAATAATCCTTCACCAACACGATCTGCGTATGCCCGCCCGAAACCGTTAAGCACAGGAAAGGAAACGAAGGTTTTTCATCACCAATAAAATGCGCCAAAACGTGCGCCTGCATGTGGTTAACCTCAATAAGCGGGATGTTTTTGGCCAGCGCGAAAGCTTTTGCAAATGATACGCCTACAAGTAAAGAGCCTAAAAGTCCCGGTCCGCGTGTAAAAGCTACCGCATCAATATCATTTTTGTTTACTTTTGCGTTTAATAATGCCTGTTGTACAGCCGGAACAATGTTTTGCTGATGAACCCTTGAGGCAAGCTCGGGGACAACACCGCCGTAAGCCTGGTGAATGGCCTGGTTGGCAATAACATTGCTCAACACCTTTCCATCAACACAAACCGCTGCGGAGGTATCATCGCAAGAAGACTCTATGGCTAAAATTACAGACATTGTTTAATTTTGAATTATTGAATGAGTGAAGGAGTGAAGGAGTGAGTTAATTTTATTCGCTGTAAACCTTATCTAACAATAGCTGTTAACATTCAGTCATTCGCTAATTCACTCAATCACACATTATCAAAAGGCAAAGTTATTAAAAAAGTACTCAAAATAGCCCTCAGCATAGTATTGATACTGTTGTTAATGCTGAGCATATTGGTTTTAATTTTTCAATACAAGCCCGTGCAAACCTGGGCCGCCAAAAAAGCTACATCCTATTTATCAGAAAAACTGGGCACGAAGGTTGACATCAAGAGCCTGTATATCAAGCCATTTACATCGGTTGTTTTAGAGGATCTGTATGTTTTGGATAAGCAGCAGGATACCCTGGTACACACCCCAAAACTTACTGTTGAACTGAATGGCTTCTCGCTTTTTAGCAGCATACAAAAACGTTTAATTGACTTTAAGCTGATACAACTGGATAATGGCTCGTTTTACCTTAAAAACCTGCCGGGCAACAAAACCAATTTTAAGTTTATTGTAGATAGTTTCGCATCTAAAGATACCACCACAGGCAAACCATGGACCATGCTGTTTGCCAAAGTAAAGATCAACAACTTCCGCTTCCGGTATAAAAACACCATGCGTCAGGATTTTGTGAAGGGTATGAACTTTGACGACCTTGACGTGAGTAAGTTCAGCACAGAGGTTACCAATATGGACATCAAAAACCACCTTTTCCGCGGCGATGTAAAAAACCTTACCCTGCAGGAAAAAAGCGGTTTCAAAATAGAGAACCTTACCGCCAATGCTACCGTGGATACCAACCAGATATTGGTGGAAAAGATGTTCCTGAAAACGCCTAATTCCATCATCCGCGATCATTTGCGCATGCGTTTCAAAAACTTTGATGATATGAAGGATTTTGAAACGAAGGTGCGTGTAGATGCCGACCTTAAATCGGCACATATCTCCTCAAAAGACATTGCCTACTTTACCAGCGGACTGGACAAGATAAGCTTTGAACTGGGCTTAGACGGCCGCGTGCAAGGCCGTGTAAACAACCTTAAAGCAAAAAATCTGACGGTTACCGCAGGCCAGGCTACTTTTATTCGTGGCAATTTTGATATCAAAGGCCTACCCGTTTGGGAAGATACCTTTATGGAGCTTGACTTTGAGCAGGTAGCCACCAATAAAAAAGACATTGACCGCCTGATGAAAAGCTTTACAGGCAACCCGAAAGCAGTGGCACCGGCCATCGTAGAAAAATTTGGCAACGTAAACTTTACCGGTAGGTTTACCGGCTTACAAAATGATTTTGTAGCCTTTGGCACATTTAAAACCGGCCTGGGCAGGTTTGATACCGACATTAACCTTAAGATCAATAAAAAAGGCGTACCAAGCTATAGCGGAAAGGTGGATGCCACGAACTTTGATCTGGGCACGCTGTTAGGCGAAAACACTTTGGGCCGCACCACATTTACGGCAGCAGTTAGCGGTAGTGGCGACGATGTAAAAACTTTAAACACCAAGGTAAAAGCCAAAATACAATACATCACCTTTAAAGGCTATACCTACAACAACGTAGCGCTTAACGGCACATTTGCCCGCCAAAAAATTGATGGCGTACTAACCATTAACGATAGGAATATTAAGCTGGATGCCAAAGGTGTTATTGACCTTGCGCCCAAGCTTCCGATATATGATTTCACCGCCAACATTGCCGATGCCAACCTAAACAAGCTAAAACTGCTAAAGGATACCATCACCCTAAGCACCAATATGCGGGCAAGAGTTTCGGGTAATGATCTGAAGAATATTGAGGGGGAAGTTTTGCTATCGCCTATGCGGATAATTGACCCGCGGAATAATTATCTGTTAGATTCGGCTTATTTAAAGGCCAGCGGGCAGGGTAACGACAGGTCGATAGCTTTCCGCAGCGATGCTTTGGATGGCAGTATACGCGGTAGTTTTGATTTGGCTACCTTACCGTCGTATTTCAAAACTATCGTAAAAAAATACGTACCATCGCTAAAGTTGGACATTGTGCAGCCCAAACCGCAAAATTTCCAGTTTAACCTGGCTATTAAAAATCTTGATCCGCTTACGGCCATATTCCTGCCCGATCTGAAAGTGCCCGAGCAGGGAACCTTTACCGGCACGTTTAACTCCAATACCCAACAGGCATCATTAAGCGGTTATGTAAAAACGATTAAATATGGGGATATTGTTTTTCATGACCTCATCCTTGACGAAAACACCAGCGCCGAGAACCTGATGCTCAACGTATCATTAACCCGCGTTGATCTGACCAAGAACCTCTACATCAAAAACGTTGATATCAGTAATTTCCTAAATCGCGACAGCTTAAAATTTAACATTAAACTGGCGGATAAGGATGCTACCAACCAGTTAGACTTGTACGGCCTGGTAGCTTTCGGGCGCGATACTACGGCCAAACTGGAACTGCTGCCGTCTGACGTGATACTGGAAAACCAGAAATGGCGTATACAGGAAGAAGTGCAGATACGCCTGTTGGATGGAAAAACCAAGGTAGAAGGTTTCCAGCTATCAAACGGCGCTCAGAAAGTGAAGATAGATGGCTTTATATCATCAAACCCGGAAGAAGAACTGAAAGTAGTGTTTGAGAAATTTAACATGAGCACCATTAACCAGCTTACCAAAGCATCGGATATTAGCATGGGTGGCTTATTGAACGGGGAAGTGAAACTGGCATCGCTACTTAAAGCGCCGGGGATTGACGCGCATTTGAAAATTGATACTATGCGCATGAACAACACGTTGGTAGGTGACGTAAGCATTGTATCAAACCTGGATAATGAAGCCCAGCAAGCCAAGGTGAACATCAATATCCAAAACAAAGGACTGGAAACCCTGAAAGTTGACGGCACCTATTTTATTGTGAAAGATGAACCCGATAAGCTGGACTTCGACATTAAAATGGATCAAACGCAGGTGATCATCCTGGAACCATTTATCAAAAGCCTGGTATCTGATATTAAAGGAACCATATCCACTGATATCAAGCTTACCGGTACGCCCGAAAAGCCTGAGCTAAATGGCGATATCCGGTTTAACAACACCGGTCTAACAGTTAACTATTTAAAAACAGCCTATATTCTTGAAGATAAGGTTACGGTAAAAAACAGCGTAATTACGTTGAAAAACGTGCAGTTAAAGGATACCCATGGCGGCAAAGGCACTATTAACGGTTCTGTAGACCTTAATAATTTATCAAACCCAACTATTAATGTAAGCCTGGAGGCCGCAAACCTGATGGCGCTCAATACCGCCTTTAAGGATAACCACGTATACTTTGGTACAGCCTATGCCACCGGTACTTTCAAGTTTAACGGCCCGGTTGATAACATGAGTATTGATATTAATGCCAGCACCGAAGCGGGTACGGTTTTCAATCTGCCATTAAATACTTCATCAACTGTTAGCGAGTACGATTTTATTAAACATGTTAGCCATAAAGACACCACGGGCAATGCCGCAACCATTGCCAAGGCTTTTAACGGCGTTACCTTAAACATGGTGCTTAATGTCGATGAAAAAAGCATAGTGCGCATAACTACCGACTACGGCGTGCTGCAAGGCTCGGGTATTGCACGTAACTTACAGCTTAAAATAAACAGCCTGGGCGATTTTGACATGTTTGGCGACTTCCAGATCACTACCGGTAAGTTTGAGTTTACGGCCAAAAACTTTATTAGTAAAAACTTTACGGTAAACCAGGGCGGTACCATCCTATGGACGGGCAGCCCAAGCAATGCCGATATAAACCTGAAAGCCGTTTACGAGGTTCGTACAGATATCGCGCCTTTGTATACTGCAGCGGGCCTGCAATCACCACGTGGTAGCCAGCAGGTATTGGTACAGGCCGAATTGATCATCACCAAATCGCTGATACAGCCGGTTATTGAGTTTGACTTTAACTTCCCAACCGAGCCGTCAATTAAAGACGATGTGGGCACTTACCTGGCGGATAACAATAACCGTAACCAGCAAGCCCTGAGCATTATTGTTAGGCGCGCGTTTGCGCCGGGCAATAACAATAATATAGGTAACCAGGTGGTAAATACCGCCAGCAGCGCGGTGAGCGAGTTTGCATTTAACCAATTGAACAGCTTTATATCGCAATCAAACATCAAAGGTTTTGACTTAACTATCCGCTCGTTTAACGAAGCCAGCGCTTCGGTAAAATTCTTTAATGACAGGCTGGTATTTAACGGAAGCTTGTTTAATAACGCCGCTACCGGCAACGGCATTTTCAACAATAACACCAGTTTATTAAACTCTGATTTCAGCAAGCTAACGAAGGACTTTGAGGCATTATACCGCATCCGCCAGTTTAGGGACGGAAGTTTAACCGGCCGATATTCTTACCGTGTACTAAACACTACTACCCTAAACACTGTAGACCAGTTAACAGCGCAATATGTTAACGGCCTGGGCCTGGTTTACCAGCGCGATTTTGATAATGTGAAGGAATTTTTGCAGAATATATTCAGGCGCCGAACCAGGCAACAACGCCCTGTTGACCCAACCGTGCCAACCAACACACCCGGCGAAGTACCGCGCACCAAGCCTGACACCACCGGCGCAGGCCCTAAAAATACTGACGACGAAGATTAGTGATTCCGCAAAATGGCATGATCCATTTTGTCGCGCTTGGTTTTAAGGTATGCTTCGTTGTGCGGGTTAGGCGCAATTTCTATAGGCATATTTTCAACCACTTCTAAACCGTAGCCAATAAGGCCTGCACGTTTTTTAGGATTGTTGGTCATTAAGCGCATTTTTGATATGCCCAGGCTACGCAGTATCTGCGCGCCAATGCCGTAATCGCGCTCATCCATACCGAAGCCCAGTTTAATATTGGCTTCAACAGTGTCAAAGCCGGCTTCCTGCAAATTATAGGCTTTTAGTTTATTTACCAGGCCAATGCCGCGGCCTTCCTGGTTCATGTATACAATAACGCCTTTGCCTTCTTTCTCTATCATTTGCATGGCTGCATGTAGCTGCGGCCCGCAGTCGCAACGGCACGAGCCGAAGATATCGCCGGTAACACATGAACTATGCACGCGCACCAATATTGGTTCATCAACTTCCCAGGCGCCTTTTATCAGGGCAATGTGGTTTTCGCCGGTATTGATCTGGGTGTAAGCTATCATGTCAAAGTCGCCCCACTCGGTAGGTAATTTAACCGATACCTCTTTCCTGATCAGCGTTTCGGTATCCAGGCGGTATGCTATCAGGTCTTTGATAGAGATGATCTTCATATCAAATTCCTTAGCCAGCACTAAAAGTTCGGGCAGGCGGGCCATTTCGCCGTCCTCGGTCATAATTTCGCAAATAACACCGGCCGGTTCAAAACCTGCCAGTACGGCCATATCGACAGCTGCCTCTGTATGCCCTGCGCGGCGCAATACGCCACCGTTTTTGGCTATTAGAGGAAATATATGCCCGGGGCGACCCAATGCCTCAGGGGCGATATTTGGGTCAATTAAGGCCATTACAGTTTTTGACCTATCGGTAGCCGATATACCGGTGGTACATCCCTCCAACAGATCAACCGATACTGTAAAGTTTGTTTCGTAGGATGTAGTGTTGTGGCTCACCATGGGTTCCAGCTCCAGCTCGGTAGCACGTTGCTGGGTAATTGGCGCACATACCAGGCCCCGGCCATGCTTCACCATAAAGTTTATAGCCTCGGGTGTTGCATTGCGGGCGGCGGTTAAAAAGTCACCTTCGTTCTCACGGCTCTCGTCATCAACAACAATAATGGTTTTACCCGCTTTAATAGCCTCAATAGCTTCTGGAATGGTATTTAACATATTATGGTAGCCTAATTAATAAACAAATGTAAATGTTAGTGGCCGAAAATTCAGTCGGGGTTGTGTAAAGATGTGTGCTGTGTTAATGACGTTGGCGATCAATGATCAGTTGCCTGCAGAAGGAAATACTAATCTTCAATCTCTAATTAACCGATTTCTTCTTGAAAAACTTCGCTTTGATGGGTTCAAAAAACTTGCCTATGGCGCGCTTATAAGCATCGGCATCAAATATTACCGAATCATTAGCCGCTTTATACGATAGGAATAAGCCGAAAGGCGTAAGTACCACAATAGCTATCCACATACCTACAAATGCTGATGCGTCGCCGGCTTTTACCGCTTTTTCGCCAATGGTTGATATGATATAGTAGATGAGGAAAAACACCACCGCCACCACAACCGGCAAGCCCAGCCCCCCTTTACGGATAATGGCCCCAAGCGGCGCACCAATTAAAAATAACGCCAAACAAGCTGCCGATAACGTAAATTTTTTCTGATACTCCACCTCGGCGCTATGTACGCTGAACGAGTTTTCCTGGTACCCTATGTTGCGGTTTTTGATCAGGTCCTGTATAGAACGTACCTCGCCGCTGGCTGCCGCTAATGAAGCTGTTAATTCGGTACGGCTGGCGGTTTTCATGTAGGGCTTTGTATATTTATCATACTGCTTAACCCGCGACGCGGACGGCATAGTTAAATATTTTATATAGGGCGATATTAAACGGTAGTTGGTAATCCGGCTGCTATCCAGATTCCTATCCATCAATTTCATAGTATCACCCAGCTGACGCAGGTTCATCATCTGGAAAGCGCCTTTAAACTGGGCCTCATCCCTACGGGTAAAACCCATGCTGGATAGGTCGAACTTGGTTTTTGTTTCGCTAAACCTGAAGCGGGTTAGCGTTTGGCGCTCATTATAATTGCCTTTTGATGCAGCTTCCGAATATCTAATGCCATCCTTCAGCTCCATTACCAGGTATTTGTTATCGTTGGTTTTGTACATTTTACCCTCTTTGGCAAGCATCATATAATTATCACTACCCATGGGGTCTTTGTGATAAATTATTAAGTCGTGCAGGGTTTGGCCGTCGGCATCTTTACGCTTAACGCGGATGGTATAATTGGGGAAACTGTTGCTAAACACATTCTCCGGCAAAAAATTAGCCGATTTCTGCTCGCGGGCATCGTACAGTAACGAGAAATATTTAAGATTGGCTTTCGGCAGCATGTACTCCGAAAAGAAGAAAGCGCTAACGCTCAAAATACTCACCAACACAAACATGGGGTACATGGCCCGTGTTAGCGATATACCGGCAGATTTGATGGCTACCAGCTCATAGTTTTCGCCCAGGCTGCCGTAGGTCATGATGGATGACAGGAGCACCGATAGCGGCAGCGCCATAGCAACATTGGTGGCTGATGCGTACAACATCAGCTCGGCAATAACATACCACTCAAAACCTTTGCCTATCAGGTCGTCAATGTATTTCCACAGGAAAAGCATCAACAACACAAACATTACTATCAAAAAGGTACTTACAAAGGGCCTTATAAATGATTTTAGTAACAGCAGGTGTATCTTTTTCACAAATGCAAAATTAGGGAAAATTTTTTCCCCTTATGCACCTAATACGCTAATGAGGTATTGTATTTGGTTGTCCCAAATAAGCTTGCGCTCGGCAATGGCATCCTCGGTGGCAAAGTCGGTTACGCTAAGGGCAACATCATTGGTAAGCTCGTCCTGCACGATCTCCATCTCAAAATAACACTGTGGTTCGTCATCAAGCCACTTAAAACGTACCAGTTTATTCTCTTTTACGTTAACCAGTTTGGCTTTTTGCGGCTCGTCATCCCAGGTGAAGGTATAAGTTTGATCGCGGATGGTTACATCATCAGCAAACCATTGCGAAAGGCCATTAGGCTCATTTAAAAAGGTATATAATATTCTGGGAGATGATTTGATCTCATACTCCAGGGTAAATTTCTTCTTATTATCAGACATATTAGGGTTTATAAAGGGATGCTAACTACACAATGTTAACATTTTTTTTAAAGGAAACGAATTTATCCTATATTTGCAAACCTTTTTTAAAGGGACCTCCGGCGGGGTAGCTCAGATGGTTAGAGCGTAGGATTCATAACCCTAAGGTCGGCAGTTCGATCCTGCTCCCCGCTACTTTAAAATCAGCCTGTTACGAGAAATCGTAATAGGCTTTTTTGTGTGGGTACAACATAGGTACAACAAGCCTCAACCTTGTATCATGCTACGAAATGTCGTTAAAGGGTTTGGCAATCAATGCGATTGAGTGATGATTGCCTAATAGTATCAACAATACCAAATACCAGTTATAGACAAGTCAATAAATAAGTCTTGTACGAATTAGCCCATCCAACTTACCTATAGGTTCAAGTATAAATGAGCGACTAGATGGCAGAAACTCAATGTTAGTTTTAAGACTTTCTATCCCTGTAATAAGCCAGTTCTTATGAAAATGATCGAACCTAAAACTTATTGAGATATGGCTTTCTTTAGTCTTAGTTCCAGTTGTACTCCATTCCTTTTTATATTTTTCTCGTAACAGACTTGTTGATTCAAAAAGTCTTGGCAAATTAAAGAGTTCATCGAAGTAACGCTTCAAATACTTGTGAGGCACTATGTCCTTTTGTTCAATCCCTAATTTTACAAATGCATTTCGGTCAGGAGGCCATCCTGCAAATTGATATCGTTTAGGGATGGAGGGTATAACTACAAATTCAACTATTTTTAGTTCAATTTTAGCAGTTACAAAACTTAAGTTTTTTGAATCTAGTTTATTTTCTACTATTGGAACCCCAAACCGTCTTTTGATTTGAAGGTTCTTAATTAGGGTTGGCCGAATAGCAATGTTCGTCCTGTATGTGTTGGCAAACTCTTTATATCCACTTACCCATAATGCTGTCGCTTTCTCTGGATCCCAATAGGCGAAGGCTCTTCCAAATTCAGATTTTGTTATTAAATCGAAATAGTCGTACATCGCAAAATATATATCATCTGCTCTGATTGGACTATTATTTCTTTGATAAATTGTTCGATGACCTATCGCTTTATACTTATACTTCCACATGAAGTCGTCATAGTCATCGAAAATAAGCTTGTTCAACGATACAACCTTTGGTAATAAATATTCCAAAAGCTCTGGAGCAACCTGAGTTATGAAGACTTGCAATAGAATTTCTGCTTTTATCTCCGAAATACTATCTGCGTCATTCGTAGGTGATAGCTTGTCTTTTATCTGTGAAGTATAGCGGCTGGGGATTTTGTATTTTTTGAGATGTCGAATTGATGCTATAATATAGTTGGGTTCTATGTCCTGATAATCCCCATTACATCTTTTTACTGTACCGGAAGGCGAATCATAATTTGTTAGTAATCTATAAAATATCCAGTATGAAGTTTTGTAATTACCTAGTATACGATGTATGATGTAAGGCCTAGTTCCGTCAGATAACTTTTCCGTAGCATCCCAAATATTCTTAGATTTTGCTTTGTATGATGTGCCTTTGTTGATAAGACCATCATCCTTAACTAAATCATTTGTTACCCAATACTCCGCAAACACCATATAGAGCTTCGTAAATACAAATTTGTGGACCCACATACAATATAATTTCAATCAAGATCAACAATTTCTCCCAAAATGCAAAACCACTTTTTGTGACAATTTACTGAGTCGAATTTTGTTGAGTCAAATGTTACGAAATGAGCTCATGTGATTAAGGTTGTATATCAAACCCTTTTTTTAAAGCCATTTCTTTTAAAAAGACTTCATTATGATTTACGAGTTCACCCAAATATTTTTTCACTCTATGGCCGGTTTCCGCAAGCCCATTTTTGCAATAACCGCCGCCAAGTATAACCTCAGCATAGGCATTGAAATCTTTCATTGCTTCCAAGTAACCAAGCGCTCGTTCTATTCCATGTTGAGCGACGTAATTCTCAAAATCTTCGGAAGAGATAAGTTTACCCTGTTCTCCAACCGATATATTTCTTCTGAATTCAATATAGCCTTCAGGAAATTCCATTGCTTCGCTCCAACTTAGATTAGTGCCAATAAGATTGTATATACATAACACATTATCAGGAATTGTCAAGAGTTATTAGGTCAACAGTATAGTGATGGGAAATAACCATAAGTCCACGGAACACTGGGAGCTAGCCGTAATAGAACCAGCCTCAAACATATCGTCGTATGACGTTTGGAACGTGCTAAGCGGACTTGATTGCATTTCCGGATCAGTTACACCGCCAAAACCAGACCTATCAGATAAACAAGAAAATATAGACATCAACCCAATAGAGAATGGAGAATAATACGCTAGAGGCGAAATTTATTTGCCTGAAAGAACCGGACTTCTTAGTCCTTGTAGAAACACTTTACGAACGTCTTAAAGGAAAAGACAAAGGTGACAAGTGGATAAGCGGAGAAATTGTGATGTCCCTCTTGGGAATATCAAGTTCGACAACATTACAAAAGATCCGGGATACTGGTGCTCTTAGAGTTTCTTACATCAGCCCTAAAATCATCTTATATGATCGTGAATCAGTAGACGAATATTTAGAAAGTAAAGCACGTAAATAATCATGGCACTAACAGAAGAAGAAAAACGGATGGCACGGGCCTACAACATTGGTTACATGCTTAGCTCTTACGAACCCGCGTTGATGCAGAAGATAATTAAGAGCAACTCAAAAAACGAATTTGTGAAGATGATGCAGGTTGGACGAGATCATCACCATTTCAATGCCAACGTGCCGCGCAAGGATAATACAAGAGAATTTCGCAATGGCTTTTTTAATGGCAGGACGTTAAGCCAGCATGACCCAAAGCAAATTGGCCATCTATTGGACACTAAGAAGTTGAACAAAGATTACAGGCGGGGTTTAGAGGTTGCCAGTAAAGAACACGCAATTCTT
Source organism: Mucilaginibacter sp. A3364 (assembly GCF_059690715.1). Classification (NCBI taxonomy): domain Bacteria; kingdom Pseudomonadati; phylum Bacteroidota; class Sphingobacteriia; order Sphingobacteriales; family Sphingobacteriaceae; genus Mucilaginibacter; species Mucilaginibacter sp. A3364. The sequence continues at coordinate 130,927 of NZ_JCAWED010000001.1, read as the reverse complement.
ACCGTACATGAAAAAATGAAGCAAGAGCAAGCGGTATCCAGCGATGTTAAAAAAGGGCCCGAGTTTAATAAAGGATTCAATGTCGGATACAGATTGAGCCAGGGTCACAAAACTGCCCTTAAGAATGCAGTGGAAAGCCACGATAAATATAGCGGCTACATTGACGGAATAAAGCATGGTATGGAGCAATACAACTCCGATCTGGTTGCCCTACATAGCAAAGATCCCAAAGGACGGATATTTCAAGACTATTCGGACTTATCACCGAAGGACCGGGTCGATCTACAAGGCAGTATCCAACGCCTGTATAACGGTGTAGATGCTCAAAATAAGGCGCTTCAGGCTGAGCATGGTTTTAAAAGTATTCCTGCCCCTAAAGGGCAAAATAAAAAGACACCTGCTAACGATGTGCTGAAACCAAACAAAACGAAAACTAAAAACAAAGGCCTAGATAGGTAACAGAATATTGCGCAATTGGGTAACACGCCGAATACCACAACATCAGGCCAGCGTATCCGAAAAGCTGAAAAAGAGTAGGACAACGATTTAATCATAATGTTATGAGTAATCACGAAAGTTCTCGCAAAGCTGCGGGGTATGTTCGGTCATCACAAGATGAGGACAAATGGATAAACAAGTCTAATGGTCATTGGATCAAAGACCATGACGGTGGCAGTACAACTTTTAGCACATCTCGCCATAATACTTACGGCGCTGGTATGTCGCAAAAGGAGCACGACGACCGCCTTAAAAAGTAACTTGATTGACTCTGCTTCAGACGTGAGGCAGGGTCATTATCAACTCTTCTTTAAAAAAAATCTTAAAAATATGACTTCTTTTGATTTGAATGCCAAGCTCTTGCAGTTTGGCAAAGGGGATAACTCATCCCAAAATTGGTGTATAAAACACTCAATACTTGGGGTGCAATGCTGGGGCAGCAACGGCTCGGGCAAAAGCTCTTCGATGAAAACTTTAGCCTTAAAGTACCTTCGTGCTGGCTTCGGTTTTGTGATCCTTTCGGCCAAATCCGAACGCGAGACCTGGGAAGAGTACGCAAAACTGGCTGGCCGTTCGAATGACTTAGTAATACTTGGCCCATCATCACAACACCGTTTTGACTTTCTAAGTTATTTGTCGGGTAAGCAAGCTGCTGGCGGTTTTACCATGAACCTCTTGAATATTTTAAAAGCCGTTATCAGAAGCGGCGATCAAAATTCAGGTGGAAAAGCCGATGATCCGTTTTGGGAGAAATCGTTAGACCTACTCCTTTATAATACTATATCGCTATGCCAATTAGCTTACAACCAGGTAAGCGTGCAACTGCTTTATGACATCGTACAGTCGGCTCCTAAAGGCGCTGACGAAGATACGGAAGTAGAACCCGAAGAAAACCCCAACAGTGCCTTCAACAGGGCTTTTGAAGCCATAAAACAATCCATTTCCGTTGACTATCAAGATTGGAAAGAAAAGTGGACTGATGGCGATAAGGCGATTTTTGAAGACCGGGAATTTTGCGAAAAATACTTTATCAAAAAATTTCCTAGGGCAAGGGATTTTAAGTTCGTCGAGCAATTCTTCAATGAGACGTTTAAAACGCTCGCTGAACGAACCAAAAGCATTATCCTACTATCGGTAAGCAATTTTCTTTTTCACCTGCTCCAAGACCCGATTTATTCACTTTTCTGTAGCGGTAAAACGACAATTACTCCTGAAGATAGTTTGGCCGGTAAACTCATACTAATTGACTTGCCAGTAAAAAAATATTTTCAAGCAGCAAGATCAGCGCAATTACTATTCAAATATATCTGGCAACTAAGTGTTGAAACGCGGGATATAGCCAAAAATGACAGGCCTGTTTGCCTTTGGAGCGACGAAAGTCATGAGTTTATTATGGAGCACGACGCAGCCTTTCAAGCTACCGCTCGCAGCTCACGCATCGCCCTCGTCTACATCGCACAAAATATACATCAGTATTACGGCGCTATGGGAGGACAAAAGTCTCAAGATAAGGTAGCTTCATTTCTCGCTACCCTGAATACAACTTTCTATTTTTCAAATAACTGTGTAACTACTAACAAAAGAGCTTCAGATATAATCGGCGATGAAACTATAATTGATCCAAGTCAATCAATAACCTACGCCAAAAATTTTTCGCATGCCAAATCATATAGCTTAAAGGATCAACGGCAACTCCGACCTGAAGCATTTAGTAGGCTTAAAACAGGCGGGCATCCTCACTGCATCGTTGAAGCATACATCCATGTGCAAGGCGACCCTTTATTCAATGGTAAAAACCATCAGAAAATCATGTTCAATCAGAATTATAAATAAGTATTAAAAACTAAAAATTAGAAATCATGAAAAAAACAAATGTCTATTTCGCAACCGTTGAAAAACGGACTAATGTATTCAAGGTAGCTTTTTTGACCTTTTTCCTTATCATCGGGTCTTGGCCAGTAGCAATTCTCGAAATTTTTACCCGTAAAAATCTCGGTGAGAGGCACTTTCTTTTAGCGCTAAATTTATTTCTGGCAGGCCTACTTGCAGCATACCCAGTAATTAAAATGCCTTACTTCATGTCTGTGATGGATGTTATCGGCGAGAATTTGACTTGGTACGCATTCATTGTAGCTATGTTAATTTTTTCTTTTAAACGCCAATTGGAAGTTAAACGCAACGTCGGCACTTATGACTTTGATCAATACAGTCTATCGAGCGGAGAAGTAAATGACTGGTTCTATAAATTTAGGCCGTTTGGAATAGCGCCAAATCCACACCTTATAGCGGTTTATTATGAGCCTGCAGTATTTCTGATTGCAGGGGTAGTCATGGCAATATTTAAACAAAGTATCGGCTATGTATTAATAGTTAGTAGCATCATCTACAGTTTAAATTGGGCCGCCCGATTTTACCTTGGCGATCAAGCATTGTTGGATGAAAACGACGAACGAATTGCGAATGAGGAAATGGTCAACACTTTCGTCGAAGGCTTAGGTCCGGATCAAACGAGGGGTTTTCAAATGCACACATCACGTCGTCCGAAAGATAAAGAAATGCGTCGTAAAGTCGCCGAAAGCTTAATGGATGAAGAACCGGCAGTTGAGGTCTTTTAACCAAACCCCTAACTCTTAGGGAAGATTGTCTGATTGAAAATAACACCCCTTTCCCTGACTTAGAACCTAACAAAGTTTAGGATAAAACTTATCCATATTGGACAAGTCAACTGGCGTTAACCAACGTTGATAAAGCGAGAAAGACGCCGGTTGATTTGCCAAATGGTAATACCATCACGCAATGATTCGAATGTTTGCCACAGTCAACTCTGCCCATGCTAAGGCATACTTTACAGAAAGCCTTCAGCCAACCCGATATTACGTCTCCAGCCAAGAGCTTCAAGGCCATTTCTATGGTTTAGCTGCCCAAAGACTAGGTATAAATGTCGTTGCCGATCGCGATACCTTTTTCGCTCTATGCGAAAATCAACACCCAATTTTAGGGGGTAATCTAACACCCCGTACAAAAGAAAAACGCACAGTATTTTATGATATCTCTTACCACTGCCCCAAGTCGGTATCCGTACTTCACTGCCTGAGCAAAGATGATCACATTTTACAAAGTTTCCAAAGCGCGGTGCGTGATACCATGGCCGAAATGGAACGTGATATGCTTACTCGTGTTCGCAAAAACGGCAAGGACGAAAATAAGCACACGGGAGAAATGGTTATTGCCGAATTTATACATCAAACTGCAAGGCCATCAAAATTTGGTGTTAGTGATCCGCATTTGCATTGCCACAATTCAGTATTTAACGTTACGTGGGACTCAGCCGAGGGCCGCTACAAGGCTGGAAATTTCCAAGAGATCATGCGCAGCTTGCCAATGTACCAACAGCGATTTCATAAGCGTCTCGCCGATAATCTAATGGCACTTGGGTATAAAGTTCGGAAAACAAAAACTGCCTTCGAAGTTGTAGGCGTTCCAGTCCATGTCCTCGAACATTTTGGTAAACGAACAAGTGAGATCGGCCAATTTGCTGCCGAGCACGGAATCACTGACGAAAAAACCTTAGATCAATTAGGCCAGCGAACTCGCGGCAAAAAGCAAAAAGATTTAACCATGGCCGAGCTTCAAGATGAATGGCGTAGACAAATACGCGAAATTTCAGTTGGTAAGGAAACTTTAGGCGAGGCAGTGATCCGCCACAGAGATAAAACTATGAGTCATAAGCTCGTACCGCAACAAACCGTAGATTATGCCGCAAAGCATGTTTTTGAGCGTTTATCTACCATTGACGAAAGACGGCTCCTAGAGCATGCCTATCGTTTAACCGTGGGCAACAACTCCATAAGTTTAGATGATATCGACAATGCTTATAATAGCGATCAATCCTTTATCCGTGTTCAAAAAGGCTTTCAAAAAATCTGCACAAAAAAATCAGTACTAGCCGAAGAAAAAGAAATGGTATTGCTCGCCCGAAACGGCCAAAACAAATTCAGGCCATTGTACAGCCAATTGCCCGATATTGATTTGGACGGCCAGCAAAAAACTGCGGTAAGCAACATATTAACTAGTCCGAATATGGTTTCCATCGTTCGTGGCGCTGCGGGTGCCGGTAAAACAACATTACTTACCGAGTTGGACAAACACCTCAAGGCCGCAGGTAAAGAAGCCGTTTACGTTGCGCCGACGGCGCAATCTGTACGGGAGGTATTAATGAAAGAGGGCTTTAACAATTCCGAAACAGCCGCCCGCCTTATCATCAGCAAAGATGTACAAGACAAAATCCAAGATCAAGTGCTAGTCGTGGATGAATCCGGACTTTTAGGAACCAAAGATATGAGAACGCTCCTGCAACTCACGACGCAAAAAAATGCGCGCCTTGTCCTTTTAGGTGACCCGCTCCAACACAGCTCTGTGTCAAGGGGTGATGCCATGAAAATTTTGATTGATGTTGGCAAAATCAAACCTGCGGAAGTGAATAAAATACGCCGCCAACAAAACGAAACATATCGAGCTGCGGTACAGGATTTGGCAAACGGAAATGTAAATGCAGCTTTCGGAAAACTCGACGAAATAGGTTCAATCCGTCAAATTGACCCGCTAAACCCAAACGCTGAGTTAGTTGCCGATTACATTTCAGCCGCAAAAAGTAAAGCAAGCGTTTTGGTAATATCCCCAACCCACAAACAGGGCGAGGCAATTACACGTGACATCCGAAACGAGTTACAGCAAATCGGATTATTGGATAAAAAAGAAAAATCGTTTTTAAAGCTTGCGAACCTTAATCTTACGGAAGCTCAAAAATCAAATGCTCGAAGTTATCAGGTCGGTAATATTGTCCAATTTGACCTTGACGCACCAAGTATCAAGCGCGGTTCAGTTTGGGCGGTTAAAAGCGTCGAAAACGAGATCATTGCCATTACAAATAAGCAAGGCAGGGAAATCGCCCTACCATTAAATAAGGCCAAGGCTTTTTCACTATACGAGCCTATTACTCTAAACCTCGCCAAAGGTGACAAAGTTCGGGTAACTAAAAATGGACATGACAAAAACGAAAAGACACTAAGTAATGGGCAAATGTTCGAGGTAGTTTCCATTAGCAAAGCTGGTGAGATCAAATGCAAAAACAGGGAAAGTAAGTCTACATACGTACTCAGTTTCGAATACGGACATATCGACCATGCCTACTGTACGACATCACATTCGGTGCAAGGGAAAACCTGTGATCGGGCGTTGATATCTTTAACAGGAGCTACATTCCCCGCCGTTGATGCCAAGCTTTTTTATGTTGCCGCATCCCGTGGCCGTTATAGCGCAACCATTTATACCGATGATAAGGAACAACTATTGGAGTATGCCGAACGTGCGGGAGATCGTATGTCAGCTATGGAGTTAGTAGGACATCCACGTAAACAAATCTTTAATCCGCAGATAACTCCCGAAAAGCAACACGATAAAATTAACGCACCGAAACGCGAAAAACCGAACCTAAAGGCACGTTTAGAATATGAACCGTGATTTTTTATCAAATTTTGAGAAACAGGAAGAGCCTGTTGACGAAGATGTATCAAGCGAAGCGGTTGATGACTCCGATGTGGAATACAAGGCCGGAGAATTGGGGCGGTGCCTGTTTTTAGTTTGGCCCGACGGTAAACAATATTTTTTGGACTACAGCCGCCTTGACTCGGGATCTGTTAATCCTAACAATACCCATATGCAATTATCCTTCGGCCAAGAAGTTGTTGAGTTGGTAGGGGAACGATTAAACCCCTTATATAAGTCTATCGCGCTTCATTATAGAAAAACGGTGTACTGCGAAGATGCGCGATACAATGACCTTGTCTTAGACGATCCAGTGGTTAATGAGATTACTATTAAATCCAGTATATAACGGTTGCCGTCGTTTGACGACAACCGTTGAACTTAATTTATTCGACAAATTGAGATACTATAGTTTCATCGTCTACAATGTGCTCATATTGTCTAGCTGCTCTTGCATAAACGGATAGCGGATATTTGCCTTCGAAAAAATAATCACGTTCTACAAGCCGGAATCTGCCTGGGGAATGAAGCGATTTAATTTCTTCTACGTCAACGTATCCCAATTCTGGAAAACCTATACCTAGGTCGCAAAGACCAAAAGCAATGTTTGGATAATCTGGATTAAGTTCGCTAATGAGCCAACTACAATTGGTACTAGTAACAAAAATCCTGATTACTGGCGGGTAATCTTTATTTGGATTTTTATCGCTGCCATTGCTAATAAGCTTTGTATATTGTTTTTTGGTAATAAGTTTCATTTGTTTTCCCTTTCCTGTGGGGTGATTGGTTACAGGAAATGACCAACCGAAGTTTAAGCGAACGAACCGGCTGTTATTTTGCCTCGCGAGGAATGCCGCAGGCAGGGGAAAATAATAGTTGGTGGAGTGAGTGACTTCGGTTAATTTCCGATAGTAATCAATTACCCTGCTTTACAGGGAAGGCAAAACAAATGAAAAGCCACCTTACGATATGCAAGATGGCTTTTGAAGATTGATTAGATCAAGTTAGACTTACGATTGATTAGGTTTTATTGCCATTTCGTCCGCTTTCAAGGCTAACCTCTGCACATGCGGAAATAACAAGGATTCAACTAGCCCTAATGCATGATTACGCATAATTGGCAGACTAATCATTTTGGAGAACAGCAAATTGATGTAATGATCGGCACTCCATAATTTGCGTGTTGCCTCAGGATGTAACGGTTCCATCCGCTCAATGACGTTTTCAAAAGCACTCTCTGCCGTTTGAATGAATTTCAAGCTATTTTCAAAGTTAAGCGGCAGATAGTTGATGAGTTCGTCCTGATCCTGAGTTCTTATTTTACCTGATTTAATTGGTGTGACTACCTGGTGTTGTTTCTGACTTAAACGGTAATCAGGGAAAAAACTTTTGTGCCCTTCTACCTCGGCAAACACCTTAATAAAAACCTCTAGCCAAAATCCCGCTTCGTAGACGGCTTTATTATCCCTTTCTACACCTCGTTTGTAATCTTCCCATTCAACGACATTGATTTTATGCTGGTTTTCAAATAGCAGCTTTCCAAGCTCAAGCTCGACTTCTGTAGCTTTGCCTAATGCTGTCCATTTTTCAAAGCCTGCAAGCTTGGCAATCAAGTGCTGTGCGTTCATCAGGCTAAATTCCTTTTCATTAACCTCATAATCAAAAAATAGGCTGCCTACGTCGAAAAATCTGGGGGTGTAGCCGTAAACGTCCTCTTTAAGCATCGGATCATACGTTGACGTTTGGGTTTTAAAATCTTTGTAAAGATTTTTTGCTTGGAGTTTAAAAAATTCAATTGGTTTCATAACACAATACCTTTAATTGCGAGCTGTGTTATCCGATATGTTTAACGTTCGTAATCTTTGGTTGGATAACATCCCTCGCGGGGTTTGTATTATTTATTTATCCAATGGCTGATAAAATCTTTGCACGAACGAGCAGGCTTGCCAAAAAGCCCATACAATTATAACCACAAAAATTTAAAAAATCAAGCGTACCTAAAGGGATAAATTATGCAGTAAAAAAACGGCCTCGGTTTTGCAACCAAGGCCGTTTTTTTTAATAATAGTAATAATCTCGATGGTATCCGCGTCCACGCGATTTTTCACAAATTATATAATAGCCAGTCCGATTTACGAATTGAAAACCCGGAACGATGTATAATATATTGTTATCAGCTTCTATAACTGTCCAGACGACGGTAGGATCACAGCTACTAATAAAAGTGCGATCATCCTGTAACGGATTACCTTCGTCATTTTCAATTGGAACATATTTGCGTTCAAATAAATCATAGCAACCCACAGTTTTAAATCGGGTTTTACGACCCGGCACGTGCTGTTTTTCGTGAAAGTTGTTTGACATTGGTTTTTCCTTTTCTCTTAAATTGATGGTTACAGGAAACATCTCTACCGAGGTATAAGGGAACGAACCGGCTGTTAATTTGTGCGCGAGGAGCCGTAGGCGGGGAAATTAATAGTTGGTGGAGTGACTGGCCTCGGTAGGTTTCCGACAAAAAACCTTCATTTTAAGAGAAAAGGAAAAACCTAAATTTAAAACCGCCTGAACAATTGCCCAGGCGGCTCTTTGGTTAAACTGGTTGCGGTTGTAAGTTGCACAGATAATTGAAGGCTGTGGAGGCCTGACCTGCAGCACTGATTAACAGCCCCTTGTTGTCTTTGAGGGCTTTAAGCCAAGTTGCGATATAGGCTGCATGGTCGCCCTTCTCCAAGGTAGAAATACCGAAATCAGCACAGGCGAACGCCGCACCAAACTCTGCGACAAGTTCTTCAAACGCATATGCATGTTCTCCAAATTTTTGACCTATAGTGCGATCCAAGCGGTGCTTAGCACCTGTCCAGTGATGAAGTTCATGTAACAATGTCGAGTAAAACCCTTCAATATCCGTGCAGGTCGGTGTATCAATAAACTTCTCATGAAAAGGCATTAAGATCTTGTCATCGACAGGCCGGTAACATGCGCCGCCATCGTGGGATTCAATCAAGGCTCCGGTGTTTGCAACAAACTCATCAATGGCTACAGATTTCTCAATTAACTGTGACGGCGTGGGTTTGACGTATGGCACAGGTGGAGTGTCTTTCCAACTTTGAAGTTGGCATCGGTTATATACCCAATATCTCTTTAAATATGCGTGTCTGACTATTTCATCGTCGGCATCTTTTTCGATTGGTTCGTATTTTACGATCATCGCTTTGCGCTGGCCTTCGCCTTTGCGAATATATTCACCTAATGAATTCCAATGATTGAATGTACCCCATTCATTTGTTTGGAAACCATGTTTAAGTGTCGAAGACCAAAGTAAAAGGGCATTGATGCCTCGATACTTATTTCCTGATACAGCATTGTAAGGTAGGCCATTTAGGAGAGAATCTGCACCTTTCCAAGGTTGTTGCCACGGAATTACCCCATTTTCAAGCTGTTCAATAATTGTGTCGGTTACAAGTTGTTTCACATCGATGTATGAAGTTGTTTTGTATGTTGTTTGAGTTGCATGTGTCATTTGATTTCCTTTTCTGTGGAGTTGATGGTTACTGGGGATGGCCAACCGAAGGCATAGCGACGTGTCAAATGTTATTTTGGATGGGCGAGTGAATGCCGTAGGCAGAGAGAAAATAATGTTTGATGCGGAGCGGCTTCGGTTAATCACCGCTCCGTAACCTTCTACTCATTAGAGAAAAGGCATTTCAAATACTTGCTATAAACCCAAGAAATGAAGCTTCACAAGGTTGGATAAAAGCTGCTTACAATTTTTTCATCAGTAATGATTTGTTGTAATTCGCGAGCTGCTGATTGGTAGGCAGACATTGGATAATTACCTGTAAACGTCTCATCAGATTTGAGCTTGATGCCTTTCGCTGTATTTTCAGCATCTAGTATTTCCGGTAGATAACAATATCCTAGTTCAGGGAAACCCATACCGAGATCGCAAAGCCCAAAGGCAATACCAGGCTGATCTGCAAAAAGTTCACTCACAAGCCATACACAAGCCGTATTTGTCAAAAAAAGTTTAACCACCGGCTTATGATCGTTGTCAGGGGTTTTGCCGTTTTTTAGGAGTTGTTCACGTTGCTCTTTTGAAAAAAGTTGCATGCTTTATCCTTTTGTTGTTGAGAGGGGTAATATTATTCACTGATGCGTTTTGCGAGTTCAGTGCCGATACGTTCTACAACGCCGACGACTAATGCGTTTCCCATCAAGAAGCCGCGTTTTACATCTGAAACGCCTTGCGTAAAGTCATCAGGAAATGAGTTCAGCCGTTCCAGTTCTACTGGAGTCAAGCGTCGGTATCGTTGGGATGCTGTCCTGATGACATGGGTTGTGCGCGATGGGCTGGAGCTGCCCTCGGATGTGATTACAGTTCGCGATGGTTTATCCAAGGCATCAGGAAACGGCATCGCGCCTTCTTTGTAATAATAAATTGCTCCATCCGATTTACGGACGCGCTTCTCATTCTTTCCGGCTTTATATTTTCGCCACTTAGAAAGCCGACTACGGCCGATATAAAACTTTGCAGGTACGAGCTTCTCTTGTTGCAACACGGAATCTATATCCGTCAATTTGCCACAAAAGTTTGGCACGACTTTGCCCGTCGTGACCTGGCCTTGTTTAACGATGCCCGCATTTTCAAACAGTCGGTTCTTGCTGTCAAAAACTGCATCATTGAGGTGAAATGAATTAAATGACACCTCCTCGCTTGCTATCGGAAAGGCGTTTGTCAAAACACCTTTTTTGAGCAGCCACTCTTGTAACTCAATTCGTGAAGCAAGTTTCGATCTCGCATGATACGCAAGGATAAATACACGCCTGCGGCGTTGTGGAAATCCATATTCAGCAGCATTGATAACCCGCCACTCAACCGTGTAACCAAGACGATTAAGCGAAGATAATATCGAGTGAAAATCCTGCCCGTTACGTGAGGTCAAAAGTCGATCGACGTTTTCTAATAGCAAATATTTGGTCGGCTTGTCGGCCAATAAATTTGCTTCGAGAATACGGTGAATCTGCCACCACAATATGCCTTTGCGCCCTTCTAGCCCTGCACTGCGATTTCTTGGGTTGGCAATGGAAAAGTCCTGGCATGGAAACCCTCCAACTAATAGGTGATGATGGGGCACATCTTTAGCGGCAACAGTAGTGATGTCTTCGTTAACGTGACCATCACCGCCGAAGCGCTTAACATAGATTTTCGAGGTATGTTGTGCCTTTGTTGCAGGCTCAAACTGATTGCTCCAAACGGTCCGGTAGTTACTTCGCAATCTTCGTTTATATCGGCTTATAGCAGAATTGCCGTTGTAGCCTTCTAAGCCAAGGCGAAATCCGCCAACTCCGGCAAATAACTCGGCGACACGGATGTGCTTGATCTTTTTGATTGTTGTCAATTAATAGCCCCATAGTTGATTGATAGAAATTGTTGCCAATGAGTCTTAAGAAACAGCCGGTAGTCCTAACTTGTGCATACGCCAAGCATTCAGATCTTTATGTTCGATATAAAGATAGTTTAGCGGATGATGAAGTAGTCCCGGCTCGGTTTTGATAAACTCTTCAAAGCGCTCTCGCGCTGCCGCGCCTGTTTGGTCATTATCCAGCCATGTATAGGCAACTTTGTAGCCGTAGTTTTTGATGTACCGGATAGCATGATCAACACAAGCAACAGAATTGAGAACAATAATGTCATGCTCTTTCTTGCCATTTTTAATTGTTAGATATGTGAGGAAATCCAGAAAACCTTCGAAAATCATGACGCCATTAGGCTTAGGTTTATCTGCTCGGATGAACGAGATAGTCTTCGGTGCCACACAACTTTTCGCGAATTTATTTCGTAGTTCAAAGCCACCATCTACGTTTTCAAACCCGAGTGCATACATTTTGGTAAGCGTGTTTCGCTTACGAACATATACTTCGCAAACATATCGTTTTGCTAATTCAGGATTAATACCCCGTTGTTTCAAATATCGGATTAATGCCAAGTCTTCCAGGTCATTGATACGGATGATTTTCCACTTGCTCTTTTTATCTTTGACCGAATCGCGCGGCTTAAACTGATTTGGATCTAGGTTGGTGTTCCTAAACCATCGCAATGCGTCGGTTGGCAGATATCCGAACCCGCGAGCTTTTAGCATTTGCACTACTAATTCAAATGCATTACCACCGATGCCAGCACCATGATCGAACCATACGTTATCAGTTTTATCGACATGGAAACTGGGGGTATGTTCATTCCTTAGAGGGGAGTGATAAACCGCGTCGGTTTCGCTATCCTTTGCCGGTTGGAGTTCAAGTTTGTTCAAAATTTCGGCAATAGGAATTGCCTTCGCCTGCTCAATGTTCATTGGGCGCTCCTTGTAATATAGACTGTTTGTGTTTTTTAAGCGGTGCTACGCTCTAGCTTGTTTGAATAATTGCTGGTCAAGAAAATTGTCTAAAACCGATTTCAGGTAGTAGGATTTGCCACGATGCTTGACGGGTTTAAGGTCGTAAGTTTTTCTTGAATCCCAAGTCGACAATGAATTGGGCGATCGATTTATATATCGCGCAGCTTGTTTCCGATTTAAAAGTTGATCTCTTTTGCTTAACATTAAGTGCCTTCCGTTATCATTATGTTTTTTGCGTTGTGCGGGAGGCATGTCTTAAATCAATTCAACTTATGATTGCAAAGAAAAACGACAACATCAAAGGTGCAATATGTATATTCATACAGATGTATTTTTCACCATTTTCATCGTTGAAAAAAATCAAAATTGAGATCTGAGGTTTTTTCTTAATCTAAACTTTCACTTCAATTTAATTATTAGAGGTAGTTATGGTGACAAACGAAGAATTGAGTAAAGCTCATTTGGCGGCTGCGCATCTTGTCCAAAAGTTCGGTGACGAATACCTGATTTTTTTTGATCGGCTAAATCGAGAAATGGTGGAGGTAGACAAAAAACGTAATTTGAAAGCGCTTGCTCTAAACCTTATACAGCCGTTGTAAAACAATCTTAGTTTTTTTGAAATCCAGTCTAACAAACGTTAAATTAAATGATAACTTTAATACACTTATCGAAAATTTTTAATGACTTTTCCTCTACCACAAACCGGAGCAATCCTAGGCTATAAAGATTTATTCGGGGAACGCCATCCAAATCGATTGCAACTGATCCAGCATATTTCGCAAGACTGTTTAATTTTGGAGCTTGCGGGGTTAAATTACCGCTTATCAGGGACTGTAAAAAAGGCAGTCGATACATCTTTTGAGACACAAGCCAGTGAGCTTATGTGGTTTTGCGGGCGCATACCGTCCTTATATGATAAATATTCTACATTGTTAGACCAAGTTGCTCGCGGTAGACGGAGTTTGGTTTTTACTAGACAAGGCTGCCTTTTGGCAATGGAAGAACTTGTGCAAGCGGACGTGCCCATAATAGAAGGGTACAAAACCAACATCGATACATGGGAACCATTATTGCTTTACATTTTAGCTGTAAACGATGAATTACTTCTCCTACAAGGCTTAGAAAAAGACGAGCCAATAAACTTTGAGACTCTAAGCCCTAAATTGTTGCCTATTGCTGAATTATCACTCGTTAATGATCCATTCTATTCTGTTCACCGCGGTTTGAGTCTGATGGAATATCTATCAAATCATGCCGATACCTCGCAGGCTATAACCGAGTACTTTGAAAACACCTATGGCATTTCATTTGAACATTTCATATTCGAATTGCATCGCATGTGGATGGCGAATCAAAATCAAGTTGCACACTTAAGGTTCTTCTATCAGTTGAATCCCTTAAGTGGGGCAATTCCATTGTTCGACTCTTTATCACAAAAACGGGAAAGAAATGACATCCAAAAAATCATCACTTTACGCAAAAGCCCATTTGTAAAGTGGGGTGACGGTCAATATATTTTGACGGACATCAACGTTTTATTAGATAAAGCTTATTATCAATTTATAAACGACTTTTGGTTCGATCAGCTAAAAGGTACGTCATGGCCAGACGGTAGAGAAGCCACAATGCAAGACTTTAAATCTATCGTTGGTTATTTTTTTGAAAAATATATTTCTGAAAAACTTCAGCGCTCTTTCAAACATGCCCAAGGATATGTTATCCGCAAGTTTGACGAACTCAAGTATCCAACGAATGAAGGAACGAAAGAAGCAGGCGATATCTACGTTCGTGATCTTTCAAAAATTATGTTAGCTGAAGTAAAGTCTACCTCCCTGTATGATGAGGCACGATTTGGTGGAAGCGTGAACACTCTCTACCGTAATAATAGAAATCGTTTTTTCAAAGATTTCGGCATAGATCAGCTAGTTTATAATATCAAAAATTTAAGAACAAATTTAAAAGATATAGACCTTGGTCTTTCATTTGAAAAAAAAGTTAGAGTATGGCCGGTAATCGTTGTAAACGAACGTGCGTTTCAAACACCTGCAATGGCTCAGGTATTTAACAAGCGTTTTGATGAGCTTTTGAACGATTTTAATGACCGATCCATTTATGTATATCCTTTGACACTTATACATGTAAGCGATTTCGAGCAAATGGAGGCAGCACTCGAGAAAAATCCAAACCGAATTTGGCAACTGTTAACTAGCAATTTCAAGCAAAAGATAAAATTCATTCCCCCGTTTTACATCACACTTAATCGCAACGGCGTAAAAGCCAACTACGCGCATATCAAGGACCGGATTATACCGATGCTTCATAAGTATGAGCACCTACAGGAAGGTACTGATAATTAGATGGCGTAGTTTAACGGAGTGCCCGCAGACTGTTTTTACATTGACAAGCGAGATCATAGCTCTAAAATGCCTATAAGAACGTAATACAGATTGTCGTACAATCTTGTACAACAGTATAAAATTTCTTAACAATATCAATCAGATAGGTTTTTGATTTGCGCGATATCGAGGACTTCGCCCGCTCCAATTTTTCCCAATAAATTGAGAACGGTTTGTTATTATCGGCCACTTTATCGTTGATAAAGTTGATTAAAACCCGGTCATATCAAGATCAGCGAATAGTATCCAGCGCAAGTTTCCAAAACTTGTCGTACAAAATGGGGTACAATTCATGTATAATCTCACCTTGCGCGGTTCGACCTGGCAATTTTATCGACGGGTTCCCGTAAAATACAAAACCTACGACTCGCGTAGGTTTGTTCAAAAGTCCCTCCATACAAAATGCAAAAAAGAGGCAGAGCGGCGCGCAGGGGTAGAGCATACAAAGCTTATTGATTATTGGGAGAGCCTCGCTGCTACGGGCAAAAAACACACTCATGATGCATATGCTAACCTAGTAGAACGTGCAGCTATTCTGGGATTTCAATACTTGCCTAAACAAGAGATTGCAACCGGCAACCTAGAAGAATTGGTCAAGCGACTGCTTTTTATTTTCAATCAGCAATTCAATGAAAAGCAGACAGAAGCGGTTCTAGGAATTATTCCTGAACCACAGATCATGCTGTCCGACCTATTACCCAAATTTTGGGAATATAGACGAGAGGTAAGGATAGAAAAATCGGATGTGCAATATAAACGTTGGGCTAACCCTAGAAAATTAGCAATGAAATATTTTATACAAGTGGTTGGTGACAAGCCGGTTCAACAGTTAACCAGGGAGGATATGCTGAAATTTAAAGATTGGTGGATTGATAAGATTAACGGCGAAGAAAAGCTAAGCCCGAACTACGCTAATAAAGCAATGGACCAGGCTAAAAACATTATCGAAACGGTATGTGATAACCTGAAAATTAAGATTGACTCCCAGCACATCTTCAAAAAGCTATTCTTTAAGAAAAGCCGCAAACGTCGCGCATCCTTTACTACTGACCATATATTAAAGGTCCTCTTGGATGACCAAAAACGAGCTGGCATGAGCGATCACCACAAAAAGATGATGGATATATTCGCTGAAACAGGGATTCACCTTGATGAACTGGTTGGTATTCGTCCTGAAAATATTTTCTTAGACCATAAAATACCGCATGTGGTTGTCACTTCATATGAAAAGGATCAAC
Source organism: Mucilaginibacter sp. A3364 (assembly GCF_059690715.1). Taxonomy (NCBI): domain Bacteria; kingdom Pseudomonadati; phylum Bacteroidota; class Sphingobacteriia; order Sphingobacteriales; family Sphingobacteriaceae; genus Mucilaginibacter; species Mucilaginibacter sp. A3364. The sequence continues at coordinate 114,859 of NZ_JCAWED010000001.1, read as the reverse complement.
TAAAGACAATTCACCGCGAAAGGGTAATGCCTTTGGTAGGTTTTGCATTGGATGGTTTCCGTGCATATCCGCAAGGATTTTCAGAAATCGTACGTAATGTGGATAGCGCTACAACTGTAATTGCAAAGTACTTACGTGAAAACGAAATGTTGCCGACTGAGAGGCATACACTTTATTCGTTACGGCATAGCTTCCAAGATCGCCTCACCAATAGCAAATGCCTAGATCGCATACAAACTGATTTGATGGGTCATGCATTCGCTGATAGAATAACTTATGGCGAAGGTGGAACCTTAGAAACCAAACTGGAGGAATTGAAAAAAATTCAACTAAAACCTGAATAAAACGAAACCCCGTCGCTCTTGCAGCTTCGGGGCTTCAACCTAAACCTTATCACAATATAAGCTTGCGCCTACACGGCCGTAAATATAATAAAGGGGTACTGTATAACTTTCCTTACTTCAAAGTGAATTTCAAATCACCTAACAAAATATCGTACACATCTATTGATTTTGCCCTCACTTTGACAGAACCTGTTTTTGCCTGTGTTGGTACTTTTACCCAAATTTCATTCGAAGTGACTTTTATTGCACTAGTGCCATATGTGTCGCCAAAGGTTATCTCCATATCACTTGCATTAGTAAACCCATATCCTGTAAATTTTACCGTATCACCGACAGCAGCAGTTTTAGGCGTATAGTCGCTTACCGATACACCGAACCTAATGTTGCCTTTACTGGTGGCAGACAAGCCACTACGGTACATTGTAACTTTTCCCTCTTTAGCATATCTCGGAACTACAACTCCGACAGTATACTGACCCAAATAATCTGCCTTTACGGGTGTTGTTCCGCCAAAAGAAACTGTGATATTGTTTTTATTTCCACTAAAACCGGAAGCAGGAAAATAAAACGAATGTCCCAATTGTGCTTGCATATCTTTTGCATCCGTAAATTCTAAATCGTCAAATGGTAAAGCGTCAAATTCTTCCTTACTTTCACCTAATGAATTATTTATTTGTACGGAAATTATACCACTTTCAGAAGCCTCAGTTGATTCAATAACAATGGCTGTAGGTGTTGCAGAAATCACCTTTGCCGAACCGGGTTTATGATTGATAAAGGCGTATGTATATCTAGCCTCTTCTATAAACCCGCTGCCTGTTATAGTGATCCTTGTACCCACTTTTCCAACTTTCGGGCTAAATCCAGTAATGACAATCGGCACTTTAATTTCTGGCTGGGGTTGTTCATTCGTCGGGGCTGCGGTTTCCGACTTTTTGCATGCTGTTAAAAACAAGCTTGATAGCAGTATTGCTGCTAAATAAAAATTCTTCATGATAATAATTAATAAAAACTTGGACCGCCAGCTTGACGTAGTGCTGTGCTTAACCGTTGACTAAAATTGGCAGCTTTTCCTTGACCGCCAGAAACCGTTATACGGTGGATAGGTTTTCTTAAATCGTCCACGGCGATCTCAACCATACCGACAGTCGATTTTAAAGCAGCTCCCATTCCTTGACCGCCTGATTGCGTTATCGTGTTAATACCTGTCACTTTATCGACATCATAGACTTTGCCTTTGATATCAATTGTACGGTCTTTGAAGTTTACGATAACACCCGCTTGTTTAAAATAATTATCATTAGCAGTGACCATGTTACTGGTGAACATATGCACTACCCTGTAAATCGCCACAATTATTGCGACGATAATTACTAAATATAAAATTGCTTCCATAGTAAAATTTTAGAGGTTATTAATTTATTGCCTAATAACCAAAGATATAAAGCAAATTTAATGTACGCAAATTTGCGTACATTAAATTTCTACATCTATCTCACATTTGACCTATGGCAGGTGGGGTAAAAAAGGTTGATATCAGTTTCCTTGCGTCGAACCTTAAACGGTTACGCCATGAAAAAGAATTGAGTATGCAGCAACTGGCGAACCTCGCCGAAATAGAAAAATCCCAAATTTCAAGAATAGAATATGGCGAGAGTGATCCGCGTCTATCGACAATAATTCAAATTGCGAACGCCCTTCAGGTTACTTTGCAAGAAATATTAAAGGATCACTCGCCGAAATAATCAATTTACATTTCAGAGACCGCATATAGTTTAAAGAAAATTTCTTTCGTTAATTTCATTTACTAATATTTTTAGCATAGCTTTGTGTATTAATTTAAGCTGTATGGAAAAATATAAGATTTCAATGGATCCTACTGATAAAAAGTCAGAAGTAGTTAGTTGCACAAAACGAGATATGTTCATGCGGGTTTTAAACAAGCCCATTGAAATACCGGAAGATATGTTGGGCCTAACTTTCACTCTGCATAGTGAAGGAATTGTGGCGTATGACTTTGTATTCGAAGTTTTATACCGTGACCTTGATAGCGACTTCTCAAAATGGGATATGGAACTATTTCAGGAGGCGGTAGCGCATTACTGCGTCCGTAATTTCGGTGAAGAACCGGACGGCTTAATATTGATTAATCAGCACAATTTTTATCCGTATGAACGCGGCCAAGTTGTTTATTAACCTACGAAGATAATCCTCAAGTAAAATCCTCGGTCAAGCCGTTTAAGTAGCAGCTAATTAACTTAGCTATTTTTCAATTTGATGGTATATTTGTAGTATGTGTACTAAAGCAGTTACCGTTAATGTGAGAGCGATGTCAGAAAAGCTCAACGTGCCTTTCGTTTCGCCACAATCTAAGCCGAGCGTGGATAAACGAGATGGCAGTGCTGATACGTTGCCAACTGATTTTATGCCAATAATTACGCTGAATCGTCCTCGCGAAATACAGTACATGCGCTGGGGTTTGGTGCCGCACTATGTAAGTGACCCTTCCCAAGCAGGAACGATGTTTAACGCCCGTGCGGAAACTCTGCTCGAAAAGCCTGCCTTTCGTGATTTAGTGATGACTACGCGTTGCCTGATATTAGATGAGGGCTTCTACGAGCGCGAAACACAAGGTGACGAAAAAGTAGAGTGGAAAATCGGTCCTGCTTTAGAAGATTATTTTTACAAAGCTGGCCTTTGGACAACTTGGAAAAGCCCAGGAAGCGGTGAAGTAGTAGAAAGCTTTACGATGATTACGTGTGATCCTGGTAATAGCGAATTTCGAAAAATTCATGATCGCATACCTATTATAATGACCAAAGAGGAGCGAAGACTATGGATGAATCCGTCTGCTACCAAAGACCAGGTAATGAGCTTGCTTCGGCCTTGTTCTGACGACATGTTGTCAATCACAGAATTTAGCCGCAAACCGATAAAGGCCACTCGCCCTAACAAAAAAAACGGCGAGGATTTCGGCCTATTCAATTAATGTTATCTGAAATTCCTCGCTTTTGGGATAACTTCACCGGCTGGATTTTCTCTTACCTGCGTTCGCTTATTTTCTGCATGGAACGGCATTTCGTTAGCCCTGTTGTTATTGTAAACGCTGCTACTAAGTATAGGCGTTAGGTCGTGGCAGCTTTTTACAATAACGTGTAAGACCTGACCCTCGCGTTGCACCCATCCCTGCACCATAAGTAATTTTGCTCCTAATATTTCCTTGCGAAATTCTTCAAATAGCTTTTCGAACACGACAAGGTTTACTGTGCCAGTCTCATCTTCTATCGTCATAAAGCAAACGCCTCCGGCTGTGCCAGGGCGTTGTCTTGATAAAACAAGGCCTGATACTTTCACACGGGTACCAGCTTTGGTTTGATAGATTTGCTCAGACGATAAAACCCCTAATCGCTGCAATTGCGTTCGCGTAAAGCTTACAGGATGTGCTTTTAATGATAATGAGGTTGAAGCGTAATCTTGTATAACGTGTTCAGCTTGATTCATAAACGGCAGTTCGATTTGCTTTTCCTTGGTGCTTTCGGACGGTTGACCCTTAAATAATCCGTTTGGCGTATCGCCGAGTGCTGATACCTGCCACAAAGCCTGCCGACGATCTAACCCTAAAGAGCGAAAGGCATCCGCGTTAGCTAAAATTTCTAACGCTGATTGTGAAACGCCAACATTGTAAATTTCATTTAGGTACTTATAGGGCTTGCTACGTCCTGCAAGCAGCAAGAACATATCATCTTGCCTTAAACCCTTGATTTGACGAAATCCTAAGCGAAGCGGTGCAAAAAATCCTGCACGTTCTTCAAGAATGTTATCCCATTCTGAAAAGTTTACATCAATCGGACGCACTTCAACCTTATGCTTTTGGGCGTCGATTATTATTTGTGCAGGCTGGTAAAAACCCATGGGCTGGCTGTTTAGTAGTGAGGCAGCGAAAACGTCCGGATAATAACATTTGAGCCACAATGACACATAAACTAATAACGCGAAACTGGCGGCGTGGCTTTCCGGGAAACCGTAGGAGCCAAAGCCTTCCAACTGTTTGAATATGCGTTCCGCAAACTCCCTTGTGTAGCCCCGCTCTATCATTCCGTTGACTAGCTTTTCTTGATAAACATTGACAAGCCCTTTGAATTTGAACGTTGCCATGCTACGGCGCAGCCCATCCGCTTCGGTCGGGGAGAAACCTGCCGCCACCATGGCGATCTTCATTGCCTGTTCTTGAAACAGCGGTACGCCTAACGTCCGGCCTAATATTTCTTCCAGTTCTTTTGATGGAAAAGTAATTGGTTCTTCCCCGTTACGCCGACGTAAATAAGGGTGCACCATGTCGCCTTGTATTGGACCTGGCCTTACAATAGCAACTTCAATTACCAAATCATAAAAACACTTTGGCCGTAATCGGGGCAACATAGATTGCTGTGCCCGGCTTTCAATTTGAAAAACCCCCACGGTATCGGCGGCACTAGCCATCTCGTAAACGCCAGGATCTTCTTGCGGTACGTTAGCAAGCGTAAGTTCCAAACCATAATGCTGCTTACATAAATCAAACGCTTTGCGGATACAGGTAAGCATACCTAATGCCAGTACATCTACTTTTAAAAAGCCAAGGGCATCAATGTCGTCTTTGTTCCACTCGATATTCGTTCGATCCTCCATCCGTGCATTGATAATGGGGCATAGATCTGTCAGCTTGCCTTGGGTGACAACGAAGCCGCCTGTATGTTGGCCTAACTGGCGCGGAAACCCCATCATTTGACTGGTTAATTTCAACACGTTCAACAAATGCGGGTCATTTGGATTCAACCCCTGCTCTTTCAATCGCTGTGGTTCGAACCACTCATCAGTATATTCCCAGATAGCAGAGGACAGCCGATCAATTGTATCTTGGGATAACCCCATAACCTTGCCCACATCGCGGATAGCGCCTTTTTGACGTTGCTGGGTCACTGTGGCCACAATCGCTGCGCGATCTCTGCCATATTTTTTATAGATGTACTGGATAATTTCTTCGCGGCGTTCATGTTCGAAATCAACATCAATATCCGGCGGCTCGTTACGAGCGCTTGAGATAAAACGCTCGAATAACAAATCAAACTGCGTGGGGTCGACAGAAGTAATGCCTAAATAATAACATACCGCCGAGTTAGCTGCTGACCCCCGACCTTGGCACAAAATCCCTCGTCGCCTAGCTTCCCTCACTATGTCTTCGACAAAAAGAAAATAGTTGGCGTAGTCCATTTCTTCAATGAATTTAAGTTCATGTTCTATAGTCTTGACTACTTTTGTCGGTGGCTTTGTACCAAACACCTCGGCAACACCTCGCCATGTAAGATATTTAAGCTCTTCTAATGGGCTTCGTCCATTTTGGTTGATCTCATGAGGATATTCGTATTTCAGCTCATCCAAACCAAAGGTGCATGCGTCAGCAATTACCTGGGTTTCTTGTAAAGCCTCGGAGTAAAGTCGAAAAATACGCTCAACTTCAGAGGGTGGTTTGATGTATCGCTCAGCGTTGGCATGTAGTAAAAACCCTCCTTGCTGAATGGTGCATTTTTCTCTCACACACGTTAAAACATCCTGCAACTCGCGGCGGCTTAAATCGTGATAGTGAACATCGTTTGTAGCAACCATTTTTATCTTATTACGCTTCGCTAACTGATCAATGCGAAATAACCGCTTATTATCGGCGCTTAAATAAGTGCGGCTTGCAGCAATATACAAGTTCGGAATTTGTTGTGCGTATTCTGCAACTTCGCTTTTAAATGAATCCTCAAATTGAAAAAACTTATTGAGCGTTGGTGGCGGTATTAAAATGAAGATGATGCCATTGGTACACGCAAAAACATCTGCTTTATATAGGAAACATGTACCTTTTTCGGCACGTTGGTTTCCTAAAGTAAGTAATGCAGACAGTCGTCCGTACGCCTCTTTGTCGGTCGGGTAAGCAAGTAAGCTTGGCCCGTCAAGCAAATCGAGACGGCAGCCAGGTATAATGCGAATGCCTTTGGCTTTTGCCGCCACATGTGCGCGCACTAAACCGGCAAAGGTGTTACGATCCGTGATACCGATCTCATTGTAACCTAAATCAGCCGCATGGTTTACTAATTCGTCGGGATGTGACCCACCGCGCAAAAAGCTGAAATTGGTTGTAACCTGTAACTCGACGTACGCCATCTATATCACGCAAAAAATCCATGTAAAAACCATTGTGTTTGGGTAGCTCCGTAGTGACCGGAACGGTAAACCCAATAGCGGTTTCCAGTCTGATCTTCGACGATGTAGTAGTCTCTATGTTCTCCTTCATCGAGCCACCATTCACGTTCAATGCGTTCAGGCCCATCAGCGCGTTTAATATGATGGACTTTGTTTTGATATCGAAACAGCATTGGCGGATAATCAGGAATCGGTGCCGATACGTTTATCGGCTCAGGCCTTTTCAAAAGTTCCATTGGTCGCTGTAAATCTGTGCGCCATAAAGTTTGCGGCAGTTCCTTAGGATTAAGCGTTGACTTGATAGAACGCTCCGGCCAATAACGCTCTTGCGGTAAATATCGGTGTATCGCTTGCGGGCCGATTTTACCTGCAACGCGATCAAGCAACTCCATTACACCGTTGTTTTCCAAGGTGGGCTTAGTAACCCATAAGGCTTGCTGTATTATATCATTATCATCAATTTTTGTTGCTTCAAGCACGAATAATTCAATGCCGAGACCAGGCGCAATTTTTTCGATATTCAGTTCAAATAATTTAAATAGATGGTCAACATGGCATGTTGCTTGGTTTGTACCAATCTCTGTTTGTTGTACTTTGCCATCAACGCGATATGTTTTGAAAACTGCGTTACGAATACCCTTACTCTCAGTAAACAGGCGTTGGCACAAAGTTTCAAGCAACTGGCGTAACGCAATTTCGATTCCTACGCGTGTGCGGATCGGCTCCATGCTTGGTAAGCGCTCATGATAAGGCTCTGGCATAACGATTGGTTTAATATATTCCTCAACCTCGCCAAAAGCTTGCATTAGTCGCAACAGCAAGCCGTCACCAAAGCGCCGTCTTAAACTCGCTCGTGGTATAGATGCAAAACTTTCAATACGGCGAAACCCCAACTTATGCAGCTTGTCTAACACAGTACCTTCTAAGCGTAATGCAATTGGCGGCAAAGCCATCACCGCATGTTTATGCTCATTGGACGGTATGATAGCATTGCGTTGACCATATCGGGCTATTGCCCAAGCTGCGCCAACGGTATCAGCAATAGCGGCCCTTACCGTGTAACCCTTACCTTTCAAGCGACCTATAACATCCTCCATGTATTGCGCCTCCCCGCCCCACAAATGCGCACAGCCGCTACAATTGAACATTAAACCGTCTGGAAGGTCGAGTGCGACTAAAGGCGTATAGCGGATGCACCATTGCCCGATAACATTTAGTAATTTTTGCTCACGGCCTGGGCGGTCGTCTAAAATTTTTAAATGCGGCACAATTGCTTTAGCATCGGCTATGCGCATTTGAGTTGTTAAGCCGTGGGTCTCTGCGATTGCGTTAAGGGCGGTAATGACAAGACGGTTTTGTTCGGAATGAGAAAATACCAATGGCACTTTACCCAATTCAGGCTTGCGCAAAGTTGCCCAATCCGTTTTTAAACGACAAAACCATAACGCCATAAATCGCTTGTCCATGTCCTCATCCCGCCTTTCTTGTTTCGTGAGATACCGGCGCAATAGCTGCCATACCGCTATCTAGTGAAACGAATTTATCGCCCTGCCATTCAATTTGCCATGAGCCGGGTTGGCCGTTTCGCACTTTAAGGAGTTCAATATTCCATCTTGGAAACCCAACACCTGGTAAGCCTTCTTCAGGTTGCGTTGGTAATGCTGTGACGCGCCATCGTGCGGCGCAAGCGGTAGTGGAAATTTTTTCAGGATCGGTCCGTAAGACAAAGCCTGTTACGTGACTTTGCTCTACTGCTAATTGTAGCCGCCTTGATTGTATAAAACTAAGTTCCCGCAATTCAGCAATTACCGCTGTAAAGCCTGTGCATTTTAATGCTTCCTCAAAAATCCAAAGGACCTCTTTTTGACGGTTGGCATCAATAAAGATTACTTGATCTGGATCGACACCAAATGCTGCTAAGGCAGGCGGAAATAAAGTGCGTTTGGCACTCACCCAAAGGCATAGATTTCCCGAATTTGATAGTGAGCTGAGTAATCCGGTAATAAAACCATTGCAGACGGCGGATTGCTCTCCGGGTTCACAAAGAAACTCGTGCAACATACCGGTCGGTAGAACCGAATTTGGAAATGATGCTTCAATTTGCTCCAAGCCAGCAATATGCTTCGCATCATTAGCCAAAGGCTTATACCCCTGCTGTAGCAGGATATCCTTTTTTAGCTGTTCGATGATTTGTTGCTTTGTCTGTAGCATATTGACTTACTTTGCTTTACAAGTTAGGGTCGTAGGAATACTATCTTTTCTTAAGTATATATTCCTATTTCTCTAACTGCAAGAACAAAGATATGCTAAAAAAATTAGCAAAATCAAATCTCAATTATATCTTTGACCTAAATTTTTGTTCCTTCAGTTGAGTTAATTGATATATTTATACCTTCATTGGAAAGCCATGATTAGTCGCCAAGATTATATAAGTAATATCATAGACAAACTTTCGTTTCTAAAAATGAAGGTTGGATTATCCAATCCTTTAAATTTCACAGACATAAACATCATATCCGAGAATTTTTTTCGTGATTTTTTAAATCTGGTTTATGGATATAATCTGGACAACATAAATAAAATAATACCAAATGCTGCCGCAATAGATCTTGGAGACGAGATTGAGGGCATATGTTTTCAAGTAACATCTACAAATAAAATTATTAAGACTAGAAAAACTGTTAAGAAGTTTATCGAATACGACTTACACAAAAAATTTTCAAAGTTGGTAATTCTCAATATAGTTGAAAAGAGCAACCATCAAGAAGCAACTATTGGTGATCCGGAAATTTTTGAAATTGACACCAAAGAAGATATTTGGGACATCGGAACGTTGTTAGCTGATATTCAAGATATAAAAGACACTGACAGAATTGGGGAAATCTCGAATTTTTTAGATAAGGAGATAAAATTTGAAAACGTACATACAATCGCTAAAGAACTTTTGACTTTCACATCATTAATTTCGATGTTAAGTGATGAAGCCCAACCATCCGCAGGCACAGGTTTTATTGAAAACCCAGATCCTGACGGTAAAATTTATAATCGCTTTGAAAGCCACTCAGAATTCTTAACCAACCAGTATCAAGATTTATATATCGAATACGGACAGGTTCTTGACGATGTATTGGGACAAGCAGATATTGAGCAGATAAGAGTACGTCGTCTAGGATTGCATCTAAAAAACGAAAGCGATAAAGTTTTAACGCTATCAAACAATGATCCCCGTTTGGCTATTGAAGAATTGACAGCAAGGTATGAATCGCTACTTCAAGTTCGAGGTGATCACTTTGATAAATCAGCTATTAGATTTTTTCTTCTGGATCAGCTAATCAAATGCAATGTCTTCCCAAATAAGCTAAACTAAAATGAGTAGTATACTTTTTAAAGATGAGAATTTGATGTCTTCCGCACCGGTGGTAGGCTTTAAACTATTAAAGTATATGAATGCTAAAAACGTCGAACGCATTAGCATTTTCGACGTTGTAGATCATTTTCGTAGCGAGCGGTGGTTTACGCCTAAAGCTCTTTATTATGCGATGATGTTTTTGTTTACCGTCGATGTAATCGACTTTTCTAATTCTTATATTATAGTAAAGAAAAATGTTACAGCTAATTAGACTATATACCGAACCCGCTGTCATAGATCCTATCGAATTCTCGTCAGGGTTAAATTTAATACTTGGCGAAACGGACGTGACAAGCGATAAAACCAATGGGGTTGGTAAGTCGCTTAGTATTGAGTTTATAAATTTCGCATTACTCAAGCGAAAAAGTGACAGTAGAGTAAATCAAATTCCAAAGGATGCTTTTTCGCCCGAGATTTTGATATGTTTGGATTTCAAACTATTCAATAAACCATACACAATTCAACGCTCACTACGAGATTCGGAAACACCGATAATTATAGAAGATGACAATAAAATAGTTTTCTCAAAAATTGAAGATGCCAATAACTTTTTGACAGAAAAGCTATTCGCTAATTCAGAAGACGCATATCCTTCATTTAGAACGATGATGGGGCCGCTAATAAGAGATGAACGATCCGAATTTAAATCTCTGATTGGATGCTATGACACCAAAAGCAGGGTACCTGATAATTACTCACCCCACTTATATTTATTAGGAATTGATATAAACGTTTATGAGTTAGTAAGACAATACATCGTAATGATTGATGACCTTCAAAACGACTTAAAAAAGGTCAAAGATAATGTTTTATTGATAAGACAAAAAGATATAGATGACGCGAGATCCGACTTAAACGAATTGGATGACGAAGTTAAGTCTATAGAAGCGAGCATTGACAAGTTGGAAAATACTACTGGCTATGAATTAGTCCGTGACGAACTAATTAGACTTGAAGGTGAAATAGACGGTAGACGCAGACAAAAAGGGATACTCAAAGTCCAACTTACAAAGCTTAAGCCAGTATCTCAAAAAGTAGATATTAGCTCTGACGAAATTTCAGAATTTTATGAAACTCTTAAAAATGGTTTGGGCGACTTGGTCAGAAAAAGCCTTGATGAAGCTTTAGCGTTCAAGGGTAAAATAGACGAATTTCAAAACCGGCTATTAACCGAAAGAAAAAAACTGCTTCAGGACGATGTATTGCAGCTTGACAAAGAATTAGACGCTCTCGATAAACAGTATTCGGCTGGCCTTTTAGTCCTTAATCAAAACGGAAATTTAAAAAACCTAAAACAAACATACGCCGCATTTAAAGACAAGTCTGACCAGCTTTCCCAACTTAGAGGGTTCGTAGATCGTTACGATGAACTTACTATTGATAAACAAAAGTATAAAGCAAAAAAGGAACAGGAATTACTAAGGTTACAGTCTTTAATTCAAGATCAAAAAAAGGCCATTGAAAGTTTCGAAAAGACAATCTTAGAGATTCACGAATTTGTTCAAGGAAATAAACAAGCTTCATTTCAGATAAAACAAGTGAATAAGGTGCAAGTTATCGAAATGACAATGCGGATTGCTGATGATGGCAGTCACAGTGTTGAACGTGAGAAGACCTTTATATACGATATGGCATTGTTGTTAAACGAATTTACAAGGAAAAACCATCCTGGCTTTTTAATTCACGATAACATTTTCGATGTGGATCAGGATACACTAGAAAGAAGTCTCGGCTATCTTGAAAAGAAAGCTAGATTCGGAGAAAGTCAATATATACTAACTTTGAACGCGGATCGGCTTAATGCAAATTCAACGGCATCGTTGGAAGAATTTGTCAGAGCTAGATTTACGAAGCAGAATAGGTTTTTAAAGACGAGATATCAAGAAACGAAGAATGGCTAGAGTTAGTATCTGACGATGGGATAAAGCATTAACAATTTTAACCGTCAGATTCATTCAACCTTTGTTCGAGTATATTAAATTCAACAGCTTTACCCTTCAATTCTGCCGATTCAATAAATGTCAAAGAGCGGCGCCTAGACATCATATATCTATATTGCAGCCCTTCAAATGAATAAGGTTGGGATTTAGCTACTTCTCGCTTTGGCAACAAATAGTCTCTAGCCAGCATAAATTCGAATCCATTTTTCAAATCCTCTCCATCAAAGTATAATGGTAAAATGCTTTTAAAGCCGCTTTGCCCTAGACTTTCTTCAATATTTTTCATACGTGTTATTTCAGCAATTGCGGCCTCTTTTGCAGACGAAAGTAATGACTCTTTCCATTCCCCAATGCATCCAACAACAGCGCGGATCATATAATTTACGATAATGCGCTTCTCCCACTCGCCTCGACCGGCTAAAGAATTCACTAACTTATCATCGTTATCAGGCACAGCGTTCAAAAAATCATCGGAATAGACAAGCCTGTTTACTTGATCAATCAATTTTAAGATTCTGCGGTTTAAAATGTAGGATTTAATAGTGCTTAACATATCCAGTTTAGCTTTATTCTTACTTGGTTAATTGGCTAGCTTTAATTTGATTTTAAAGTTCTTCTCGTTGTTATCGTTTGCTGGAGCATCGAAATTCACCACAAAACTTAAAGCATTATCTAAATCTTCTGTATTAAACGCTTTCATATAATTGTAAGTCGTCGTGATGCTTGAATGCCTAAAAGCCTCCTGTAATGTACGGAGTGTAATGTTGCCATTACTAGCTGCAAGAAATCCGAATGTGTGCCTGGCAATGTGCATAGTGAATTTTTTCGTGAGCTGTACATCTTCATGTTTCGCAACATAACGCAGAAATTTGTCGATCAACTTTGTTTTATAAGAAATCAAACGATCTATTTCATACTCGTTCGTTAGTGAACTTAGTTTCTTGAGTTCAGGAAATATTAAGTCGTGTTTGGATTCGTGATTCCTGTATTGTTCTATAATGTCCAAAACCTTTGCCGGCGGTTGGAGATTGCACATTTTTTGATTTTTGCCCATACGGTAGTAATAACGTCCATTTTGAAAATCAGACCATTTCATTTGCAGTACATCGGAAACCCGCATACCTGCGAAATAAAAAGAGATAAGCCATAAATTTCGGGCGTGATTCCAGGATGGCGATTCAGATAAATCAACGTTCTCAATTTTTCGCACATCCTCAATAGATAGACCGATTTTTTGGCTCTCAGGAATAGAGATAGAGATCTTGCCTTTGCCAAACGGATAATTTTTTTGGCTCGCGACCTCAGCAGCTATAGCATGATTGTAAACCGCACGAATTAAAATTAGGTAGTTAGTTATCGTACGATCTCCGATATTGCGCTCTGTACGCAACCAAGCGATAAAACGCTTCAACAACGGAACATTGATTTCCGCAAAAGTGATATCCCTATTCTTCAAAAATTCTTTGAAGTATTTAATACGGGACTCATCGGTCTTGATGCGGTTATATTTATACTTGTGGTTAGCAATGAAAGCAGCCGCCTGGTCAAAAAATGACGAGCCTACTTTAGGCTTAATTTTGGACGTTACAAGTTGAGATGATATATCTTGTTTTTCGTTTTCCAATTGTAATAGGGTGTCGTAAGCTTCTTTTTTGCGCGTTGAGATTACACCATTTAGCCAACCAGAATTTTTGTGTGATGACTTTACCTTTTGGTTTTTTGCATCCCATTCGTGCTCACGCAAATGATGGCCTAAGTGGATGAACGAAGTTTTGCGATCTTTAATAACACGGATGGCCAGAGGATAGGTGTCATCTTTATTTTTCTTAGCCCTTAGTACAACTTTTAGCGAAGCCATATAATGAGAATTTATTATTTATCTTTAGTCCTGATTATCAATACATAAAGATACGAAAAAGGTACAACATAGGTACAACAATTTGCGATTTTATATGATTTCAAATGAAAGGATATGAGATCAAAAGTGCGTTTAAAGCTCAATAGAGCACATTTGCCACCAGCAGAATTCTATGTGAAAGTATTCATAACCCTAAGGTCGGCAGTTCGATCCTGCTCCCCGCTACTGTGAAGCCTGTTACAAATTATTGTAACAGGCTTTTTGTTTAGTACAAGATTCAAATGATCTATAAAGTTGTGTCCGGATTGACGAAACCGGGGACCCGCCCTCACCCCTTCACCGCCTTATAAAGCTTCTTCATCTTTTTCGCATCCTTCTCCAGCTTTTCAACCAGTTCGTGTATGTCTTTGCTTTTCAGGCTGCCCAGCTTACTGCTGATGTCTTCCTTAATGGCTGATAGGGGTTTTAATTTGTTGGCTTCGTCGTAAAAAGCGCTGTCGCTAAAAAAGCCGGCAAGGTGCTCGCGGGTTTTACTTTGTATTTTTTGATACTCTTCACTTAACTCTGGGTTGTTACCCAGTTGATCGAAAACCAAGGTATCGAAGTGATCAAAAGCAATGACCAGGGTTGTTATCTCTAAGGTGACGATGTGCAGATCCATAAGTATTGTGTTATTAAAGTAAAGCTACCAAAAAACAGAAAAAACCGCCCTTGCTGTAGCTTATTTTACAATTATATAATATTGGCATCAAATTATTTTTTGTGTAAGCACGCCGCTGCTAGCGGCTCAGGGCGCCCAATAATATAGCCTGGCCAGATGCCTGTTTCTTTGGCGTATCGGGATGATTTACCGTTAAGTTTATTATTTCGGGCTTATTATAAAAAGCCAATATATTTTGCAGTAGCGATGGGGTAATAACGGCTTGCTTATCGGCCTGTAGTTTAGCAACCCATTCGTTGTATGACGCATCGGCCAGCGCGTATTCATTCAATGCTGATGCGTTTCCCGTATCATAATCAATATTGGTTAACATCAGCCTGCCTTCACCCACGTTGGCTAGGGCGGCATCATAGTTAACCATAATGCTGTCCATGCTGCGTAAAAACATTTCCTCGCAGGTTACGCCCGGATATTTAAAGCCCATTTTTTTAAGCGGACCAACCTTTGGCAATCGCTCAATTAACCGCGCTAGTGAGAGGGCAATAAAACCGATGCGGGAATAAGGTGTACCACTTTGCTTATCAAAAGCATCCTGCGACATGCGGCTGCTGAAGTTTTCGCCGGTGACATCGCTACGCGACACTTTAATGCCTTTCCTGTCCGATTGCCTGGCCACACGGGCCAGTTCCGGAAACAGATCACGCACACCCCAACGGAAACCGGCAATGGATGATTCGAAATTAGGAAACACTGTAGCCAGGTCCTGCCCATAGGTTTTGCGGAAAGCCCTTTGCAAAACCGGTGTGGCTATTTCAAACCCTATAAAATTATGATAAGCTATGCTGGCGTAGTTGCCTTTAACAGTTTGAATCACATCAAAAGCAAACTCTATGCGGCTGTGCGATGTATGGTCGTTATCATAGGTTACTACGTCGCCAAATTTTTTCTGCAGCTCTGGGTAATCAACAGCCACAGCCAGGTTAGTAGCCAGCGCGTGGCCGTATTTATCGGCCATGTAGTGCGATATGGCGCCGAGGGCAAAGGCATACTCGTCAAGCGTTTGGGCCTCATCAACCAGGGTCATCACAAAATCGCCGCTGCGTACGTAGTGTACCAGGTTGGTAAAGTATGGGCTGCCAAAAGGCATATAACCCATATCGGCCACCAGGCTGCCGCCATACGTATAAGCATAAGCCTGCGTCAGATCAGCGGCTGTAGCCGAGGGGTATTTTTTTATCAGCAAGGGTTTTATATGGCCGTTCCACGCCGCGTCAATAATGGCTTCGTGCGCTAGTATAGAGAAGGCGCGCACAGGAGTGAAGACGACCATGCAGCACAACAGAAGAAGGAGGTGTCTGCATTGGTACACTAGTTTCATGATAGCTGTACCGTTGGATATGTTATCGTGTAAATCACATTACAAATATCGGCCGGCAGTTTAAGCTGAAACTTGCTTTAAATTAAGGTTGCGTTAAATAATTAATTCGCTTTTTATAAGTGGTTACACCTATCTAACATAAAACACAAATCAACATAACATCAGCTTAACACATAGCTAATTTTAGAGATGCACTGATATCATCGGAGTAGTCAAAAAGTAACAACTTTTAAGCAGTTTGTCTCAATAGCGCCCCGGATGCTTGTATGTGCTTTTACAAATGTTATTTTTGATAACGTTATAAGCCTGTTTTGTTAAACAACACTGTATCAATGAAAACCAAATACACCTATTTAATAGCCGCGCTGGTTATTGTATCGCTTTCGGCCGCTAAAGTTACTATCCCCGGCAAGGGAAAAACACAAACACCCGCAAGTAAGCCCAACGTTATCATCATAATGGCTGATGACCTTGACAGTAAACAGCTAAGCTGCTATGGCGGCAAAAATCTGGTCACCAAAAATATCGACCAACTGGCTACCGAAGGTTTAAAGTTCAACCAGATCATTTGCTCGCAGGCTATATGCGTGCCTACGCGGGCCTCGTTGTTTACGGGCTTGTACCCTATGCACCATGGCTCGTACCAAAACCACAAACCTGTTTACACCGATAGAAATTTAAAAAGCGTTTGCCAATACCTTAATGCCAATGGCTACCGCGTTGGCCTGACGGGAAAAGACCATAGCACCAAACCGGTTTCTGTTTTCCCGTTTGAGATCGTAAAAGGCTTTGAACCTATGTGCACCCGGGCTACTGACGATTATTTTTTGGACAGCGTTAAAACTTACATCACCAAAAAAGACAAACCTTACTGCTTATTTGTGATGAGCATTAACCCCCACGCCCCATGGACAGTTGGCGACCCTACCGAATTTGACGCCGACAAACTGGTTTTGCCACCACATTGGGTAGATACCAAACAAACCCGCAACCTGTTTAGAAATTACCTGGCCGAAGTGCGCCGTTTAGATAACCAGGTGGGCGATATTATGAAATTGCTGAAAGAAACCGGTCAGGATAAAAACACCATGGTAATATTTCTGGGCGAGCAAGGTCCGCAGTTTCCCGGCGGGAAGTGGAACGCTTATGATAATGGTGTAAAAAGCTCGATGATAGCGCGCCTGCCGGGCAAAATTAAAGCAGGCAGCCAAACCAACGCCATTGTGCAATACGAAGATATTACCCCTACCCTGATTGATTTTGCAGGCGGTAAACCTATAACCGGACTAGATGGCCAAAGCTTTTTGCCGGTTTTATGGGGACAAAAAGCGCAGGCACGCCCTTATGCTTACGGCATCTACAATAACATTCCCGAAGGTACCGCTTACGCTATACGCAGCATTCGCGACAGCAAATACAAACTGATCATGAACCTTAGCGCCCCGGCGCCTTACTACAACAAGTTTATGATGAACCCGGCTAACAAAAACAACGTATGGAGCAGCTGGGTTGAAAAAGGCACTAACGATGCTAAAGCGCAATTTTTGGTTGACCGGTTTGCCCACCGCCCGCCTGTAGAGTTTTTTGACATCGTAGCCGACCCATATGAATTGAGCAACCTGGCCGGCGATGCCAAATACAAAACGCAAATTGCCGGCTACACTGCCGAAATAAAAAAATGGATGACAGCACAAGGCGACCCGGGAGCCGAAATTGATAAACCTTTTGGCAATAATGCGGCTGCGGAAGACAAGTAAGTTTTAAAGTTTTATTTTTTATTGAATTAACATAACTACTGCTTTATTTAACCCTAGTGCTTATCAATTAACATAACTTACGTTAACATTGGGATGCATTATAAACCAATAAACAATGTTGATCATGAAACCCATTGCACTTAAAATAGGCCTTGCTGCGCTGTTTTTATTTACCATTAACGCTACCGTCATTGCGCAACAATACAGCAACCCGCAAGCGCCTGTTGGCGATACAAAACTAACTGTGCCCGCTGTTGTAAAACCGTTGATGGACAGTTTTATGCGCGATACCTATGTAACCTACGGCCCGGATGGTAATTATTACATGACGGGTACCGTTAACCCCGGCAAAGGCAAAAGCAAGGGCATTTATATGTGGCGATCGGCCGATATGAAGAAATGGGATGCCATGGGCTGCGTATGGTCTATGGATAAAGATGCTACCTGGCAAAAAAACTGGCGCCCGAAACCGACAGATTTCTGGGAAACCAAACTAGCCGACTCTGCCTACAAAAGCGTTTGGGCACCCGAGATACATTACATTAAAAGTAAAAAGCAATGGATGATAGTTACCTGTGTAAGCCATGGCGATACCTTCGTGCTAAAAAGCACATCGGGCAAAGCCGAGGGGCCTTATGTTAATATTGAGGGCAATGCTTCGGCACCAATTTTTAACCATATTGATGGCAGCTTGTTTGAAGATGATAACGGCACGGTTTACCTGGTGGGCCATAATCATTTTATAGCCCGTATGAAGGACGACCTAAGTGATTTGGCCGAACCTATCAAACAATTAAAAGAAACGCCATACGAGGTAGAACCCTACCTGGAAGGTGCATACATAACCAAGCATAATGGCAAGTACCAGTTATTGCAAACCGCATGGTCAATACATAAACCCGATGGCAGCTACTCGTACCTTGACAACGTGGTTAAACGATCGAACATGGTGAGCTATGACGTGGTGGTAGCAGAGGCTGATAACATTTACGGTCCGTACGGCCCGCGCTACCCGGCCATTATGGCGGGCGGGCATAATAACCTGTTTATTGGCAAAGATGGCAAGTGGTGGTCAACCACATTTTTTAACCCCAAAGGCGAAGCCGCTAAAACTTTCCCTGCCGTATGCCGCCCGGCGGTGCTGGCTGTTAAGTGGGAAAATAATAAGCTGATGCCCGATATTGAACGCACCGAGCAATTTTATAACGGCAAATAGTAAGTAGGCGAATCGATTAAAATTTGACTCAAGGCAGAGATAAAGCCATCGGTAAAAACACTTACCTTTAGTTTTACAAAACCTCTCGCACCAATGAGCACAATTTTAAAGAACCGCATTACTTCTATTGATTTCCTGCGTGGCACCATCATGATCATTATGGCGCTTGACCACGTGCGCGATTACCTGTACGCGGGTTCTTTTTATCATGACCCGCTTGATCTGGCTAAAACCAATGGCCTGGTATTTTTTACCCGTTGGATAACGCATTTCTGCGCGCCTATATTTATGCTGCTGGCGGGCACATCGGCCTGGTTTATCGGGCAAAAAAAGACAAAGGCTGAGCTATCATCTTTCCTTGTAAAGCGGGGTTTATGGCTCATTGTATTGGAGCTTTTTGTAGTAAACTTTGGCTGGAATTTCAATATCACCTTCCCCATGTATTTCTTCATCACCATATGGGCGCTGGGTTTAAGCATGATCATCCTGGCGGGATTTATACACCTGCCCATCAAATACATCGTGACCATATGCCTGCTCATTGTTTTCGGGCATAATTTGTTGGATAACGTGCATGTTGCCGGCAATACTTTACCGGCTTTCGGTTGGGCATTGGTGCATGATCAGCAGTTTTTTACCTGGCATGGCATCGCCTTTTTAGTGGGCTATCCCATTGTGCCCTTAATGGCGGTTATGCCTTTGGGTTACGCGCTGGGCAAATGGTACACCGGGGGCTATGATGCTGCGAAAAGGAAAACCAATTTACTCATGATCGGCTCGTTAAGTATGGTGCTATTTATCGCTCTGCGCTATATTAATGTGTATGGCGATCCATCAAAATGGAGTGCTCAAAAAGATGCCTTCTTTACTTTCCTGTCGTTTTTAAACGTGAGTAAATATCCGCCGTCATTATTATACCTGCTGATAACCCTTGGCACAGCTTTACTATTTTTAGCTGTAAGCGAAAAAGCGAAGGGTGCGGTGGTAAACGTAATTTCGGTATACGGGCGGGTGCCGATGTTTTATTATTTGCTGCACATATACATCATTCACCTGGTGGCCTTACTTGCCTCGGCTTTCACACCGGGACAGGATTGGACGATTTGGATATTGAAGCAACCCATCTGGTTCACCGGCGATCTGAAAGGTTACGGCTTCTCTCTACCGGTTGCCTACCTGCTCTGGGTAGTTATCGTAGCTGCCCTGTATCCGCTTTGCAAAAAATACGACACCTACAAGCAGGCAAATAAACACAAATGGTGGTTAAGTTATTTGTAGGATAATAGATAAAAAGAAAGCCGCTTCAAAAAGGCGGCTTTCTTTTTATCTGGCTTATTCGGTTCTTAAAGTTAATCCAGATTAGTTTCAAGCCAATACATAACCCTGAAAATATATTTTTCAATTTATACTTTGAAATACAAAGTACTTTTATATATCTTTGTACCGTACTCTAAAATTTAAACAACATGACACACGAAAACACTTTACCAACCCAGCCCGCGCCTGTAAGCTTACTAGCTAAGCGCATGTTAATTGGCGCGGCTATCGGCCTGGCCGTTATATCATTTTTTGTATTCGTAGGCGGGCAAAACCCGCCGACCTACTGGGGACCAAACTGGCGCATAAAGCCATTACTGGTAACGCCAACTGTTGCCGCACTAGGTGGCTTATGCTTCCACTATTGGACCGGCTTTTTTAAAGTTACCGGCTGGCAAAAAATTGCAGTATTTGCACTAGGCGTAATTGGTTTTATCATAGCGCTTTGGATGGGCACCGTATTAGGCCTGGCAGGCACTATGTGGAATTAGTTTTGTGAATATATATTAGTTTCTGTTTTGTGGAAGCCCGGTAATAACCCGGGCTTTTCTGTTTGAATTTTGTAAGCAATAGTTTGATGCACGCAAACAAAACACTACCTTAATATGTAATTTTACGTAGTAAAATTAAAACGTGCCATGTTAGCAAAAACCGAAAGCATTGAAGATTTTTATCAGCATAAGTTTAACTACCTGCCGGCTAATCTGCAGCAAAATGTAGGGCATTTTAATGTTTTCAGGCTGGAGGATTGTATAGGCGCGCCGGTGCATTACAGTCGCAAGGATTTTTATAAGATAACGCTGATCCGTGGCAATAATCGTTACCATTATGCCGATAAGAGTATCGAGATCAATGAGCCTACGCTGATATTTTTTAATCCGCAGATACCTTATACCTGGGAACCTTTGTCTGACGAGATCAGCGGGTATTTCTGTATTTTTTCCAAATCGTTTTTTAGCGATAAGATATTTGGCGGACTAAATGATCTGCCGATGTATAAATTGGGCGGCAAGCATGCTTATACGTTAAACGAGTTACAGGACCAGCAGGCCAGCGTTATATTTATTAAAATGATGGAGGAGATCAAGTCCGATTACGCTTTCAAGTACGATCTGCTGCGCAATTATGTAACCGAGCTTACCCACCTGGGCCTTAAAACACAGCCTAACGAGAATGTATTTCATCACCCGGATGCCAAATCACGCATCACATCCGTGTTTACTGAACTGTTGGAAAGGCAGTTCCCGATAGAAACCCCTTCGCAACGTTTTACCATGCGTTCGGCCAAGGATTTTGCGGATCAGTTGGCCGTGCACGTTAACCATCTTAACCGCGCCATTAAACAAACCACCGGCAAAACCACTACCGACCTGATCGCTGAGCGCCTCCTCGGCGAAGCCAAAATACTGCTAAAACATACCGATTGGAATGTATCCGAAATTGGTTATTGCCTGGGTTTTGAGGAAGCATCGCACTTCAACAACTTCTTTAAAAAGCAAACCCAATACTCGCCAACAGCCTTCCGCGCCGCGTAAACAGGCTTACAAAATTCAAACTGTTTGAATTTTGTAAGCATCGGCTTGATTGCCGCAAACGGTAGCCCTGCTTACCGCCATACCTTTGATTCATAATCTAAAACGAAAGAAAATGAAAACTCAAAAAGTATGGTTTGTAACAGGCGCCTCAAAAGGATTGGGCCTGAGCTTAGTAAAACTATTATTAAACAACGGACATAAAGTAGCCGCAACATCGCGTAGCGTAGATAGCCTGGTTAAAGCCGTTGACAACAGCACCGATGCCTTTTTACCCCTGGCCGTAAACCTGGTAGCCGAAGACAGCGTAGCCGATGCCATTGCAAAAACCATTAGCACCTTTGGCCGCATTGATGTGGTGGTAAACAACGCCGGTTATGGCCTGGTAGGCGGCGTAGAAGAACTGACAGATGCCGAAGCCCGTAGTAACTTTGATGTTAATGTATTTGGCTCCTTAAACGTCATTCGCAAAGCGCTGCCGCAAATGCGCAGCCAGCAAGCCGGCCACATCATCAACATATCATCCATCGGCGGTTTTGTGGGCGATTTCCCGGGCTTTGGTATCTATTGCGCCACCAAGTTTGCCATGAACGGTTTCACCGAATCACTGGCTACCGAAGTTGCCGCCTTCGGTATCAAAACTACGGTGGTTGAGCCGGGCTATTTCCGCACCAACTTCCTGGAATCAGACTCACTGGTTACACCTAAAAGCCCTATCGAAGCCTATGAAAGTGTGCGCCAGGCAATTGAGCTGCATGAAAAAAGCATTAACGGCAACCAACCAAACGATCCTGAAAAAGGCGTAGCGGCTATTGTAGCCATCACCGAAACCGAGAACCCGCCGCTGCATTTGTTCCTGGGGGCCGATGCTTTTGGTATGGCGCAAAATAAACTAAGTTCGCTTGGTAAAGAAATGGAAGATTGGAAAGAGCTGACTACATCAACAGGTTTTTAATACCCTTGCTTCATAAACAAAGAGCCGGCCATCAGGTCGGCTTTTTTGTTTTGGCTTTGGCGGAAAATAGTCCCTCATTTTTGTAAATTCATAGCATCAGATCAATGTTATGAAACTTGCCTTATTTTTCGTATCGCTATTATTTATGTTGAGTGCTTGCCAGGAGAATGGTAACAAAAAAAAACACACAACTTTAAACGGCCGAAGTATCCCGGCGGCGTGGATAAATAAGGTGAGGCAAAGAACTTATAGCATGAAGGATACAAGCCTGCTAAATGAATTTGCGGCACTGGTAAAATCGGATATCCATTTTGCCAAAGGTAAAGTTACGTCTACCGATCCGTTTGTATTTAATACCATATTTATTGATTTAGATGGCGAACCGGGAGAAGAAATGATAGGCTTATTTGGCTGGTACTATGAAATCCCATACCTATGCGTATTTAAACAGGGCAAAGATGACTGGCACCTTGTATACAAAGAGGAAATAAGCACATTTTATAACGCACCCAGCATATCAATAGCTACTAATCTTTCAAAAAATAAAACCTTTTATTTAAAACGGGTTTTTCAACATGGCTCCGGCATTTATGGTGAAGCTTGCGATTTTTACAAATTGATTGATGGCAAAGTATACAACTGCCTTAATATTGTGAATAATGCTCATGTATATGGTTGGGCTCTTGATATCAACCAAAGAATAAGAACCAGTTTTGTTTTTAATAATGATATTAACGATGAACTTTGGGTAACGTATGACTATAACTTCTTTCCCGGCTATAGTGCCCGATACAGCTATGGCGATTATCCACAGGAAGAAATCCATTTAATAAGCGGCGAAGGTAACGTACTGTACACATGGGATAACAAAACATATCGTTACAAACCCGCCATTCCCGCTTACAAAAACAGCCTTGAAGACCTCACCAAAGAACAAATAGCCTGTTTTGGCGACTTTGGGAATGATAGCCTTTTTGTGTCAGCCTTCGGCAAACAGATACAGGAAAAACTTAAAACAGGCACGCCCATGCAAAAGCAGATCTTAAAAAAATACATGTCGCGGGTAAAAACGCATACCACCAATACCCCTTAAATTACGGCTTGCGTAAGCGGCGCATGATTAAACTGGTTCGTGGCGCAAACTTATGATGCAAATAAAACTGGTAGCCAGAAAGACCAATAGCATAAGCCGCCAGCAAATGATCATGGGTGATAACCATGGCCACAATCACCCCAATATTTAAAACAAACAAAAAAGTAAGGCAAAAGCCTATTGAAGATGGTACTCTGAATTTTTTCATGATAGCACAGAAACTTACAAGACAGTAAAAAACTAACGTTTTAAAACCGGCCCCAAAACCAGGAAAAAGCCTGGCCGGGGCTTACTTGATGAAGTCCTTACAGCTTTGCAGGAAGGCGTAGGCAAGCCTTGTGTACGAAAAACAAATAACCACCGCAGGCGCTGCCGGGTACGGCGCGTTGTAAGCGGGTGTGCTTACCCTTGAGTGGTATGTTTTTAGGGCGTAGATCATGTAATATGATACAAGTTAACGCTATTTGTTGTAGAAAGCAAGTACTAAACAGAAATGTCATCTCGAGCGATAGCGAGAGATCTATACACGGACAGGTAGCATAGTACTTAGCGAGTGTATAGATTTTTTCGCTACGCTCAAGAGAATAGTTCTCCCGTTGGTCGAGATGACATGGTGGGTGAATAAGGTGTTTACGCCCCTATCAACGGATCAGTAAAGCCAGGCTTACCTGTTTCTACCCTTCCCGCGTAGCGGTGAGCGAAATTGGTAAAACCATTGACCCTCAATTCCAGATCATACCAATTATAACTGGTTTTAAGGCTGATGAGCTTTATCGCTTTGACACCTGGGCCTAGGGTTACAGTTTGTGTTCTTTGTTGATAGGATTTATCAGCCACGCTAACAGTAAGCTGCTTTTTGCCTGCGTTGCTAAAACGTATCTCCAAATCGCCACTCGGCTTATAATTGAGCGTTACCTGCAACGCGGGATCATTCTTATCTCCGGCAATATCCCTCAAAAATCCATTCGGACCATTCAGTCGCAAATGATAGCGCGCATTTTCAAAAGCGCTTAACGGCCATTCATAAGTTATTTTATCATTGGCTTTTACCGCAAAATCCCAGATACGCATCTGCGATCCGCCATAAGTACCCGGCGCGCAAACTGTAAACGGTGCGCCAACGCCCGTGCCTGGGCTCATGCTTATCACTATTTTATCTTTAGCAGCATTAAGGTGCCCATCCGCATGCAACTGATAGGGCAAGGCGCATGATTGCCTGCTGCCTTTCTCTTGCTCGGGGAATTTTGCGTATGATGAAGGACGATGGTTAAATAGTTTCACCTCGTCGGCCGTTAAGGCTTTAAAATTTGAGGGCAGATCTTTATATCGCGCCCGCTGAATACCGATCACCGATTCATTACGGTTAAGCGAAGCGGGATAATTTATCTTCTCGCCGTTATAAGGGCGGAAGATGGATGTCAGATCTCCGCAAACCGTGCGGCGCCAGTCGCTGATGTTAGTTTCCTTAACAGCTTTGCCTGATTTTTTACTTAAAAATTTTTCCAAAAACTGTAGGCACGAGGTATGATCAAACACCTGCGAGTTTACCCATCCGCCCCGCGTCCAAGGCGAAGCTACTACCATGGGTACGCGGAAACCTAAACCTATCGGGCTTTCGCGGCGCCATTTGGCGGACCAGCCACGTTTTTCTTCCTGTGCCATGCTTACGTGTTCAACCGCGGTATCTATACCTGTTGATGTTTTACCTGTTTCGGCTTTGGCGGTGTGTGGCGGCACAAATGGTGCTACGTGATCAAAATAGCCATCATTCTCGTCGTAGGTGAGTATAAAGATGGTTTTCTTCCAAACCTCCGGGTTTTTGGTTAATATATCCATCACCTCCGACACATACCAGGCCCCATACCACGGCGAACCGGGATGATCTGAAAAGTTTGACGGTGCCGCCAGCCATGATACCGTTGGCAGCTTGCCGTTATTTACATCATGCCTAAACTGGTGTAAAATATCTCCCTTAGGCACCTTCATTTCGCGCTGTGTGCCGTTATCATCATAAGTAATCGTTTCCAGCTCGTGGTAATGCGGATCATTCACGTTGGTGGTAAAAGCTTTGCGGTGCAGGTTTTTTTCAAATTCGCTTAGTTTGTCAAAACGTTCCTGCGTCCAGATGGCGCGTTCGGCTTTTATTTTTTCCAGTTTAGCCGCTTTCTCTTTGGTGGCTTTGGTTTGCTCGGGCGTTTGCATCATTAGCTTCGCATCGGCCAGTTCTTTCTCTAATTGGGGTTCGGCTTTGGCCAGGTAGTCAAGGTGCGCTTTGTGCAGGCGCACATTAAAGCGTTTATGAAACTCGATGTTATTATCGGTAAAGTTGCCCAGCCAGTCGTCCTTCTCTCCCTCCAGACCAATGCCTACGCTCAGCTCATTCTGGTATATTCGCCAGCTAATGCCCAGTTGCTCCAGGCGTTCGGGGAAGGCGATCATGTCCAGATCCTTGTAATCAAACTCCTCGTTCCATACCAGCGCGGGCGAATTTTCATTCTGCTCCTGCCTTATAGTACCCGCCCAAAAGTAGGATCGGTTAGGGCTGGTACCTGTCAACGATGAACAAAAGTGCTGATCGCATACCGTAAAAGCATCCGCCAGGGCATAATAAAACGGGATATCTTTCCGGTCGTAATAGCCCAGCGTTAAGGGCATATTAGCGTAGTTTTTATTGCCCGACCGTTTGCTATCCAGCCATTTATCCATTTTGCCGCCATTGCGGGCATCCACCTGGTTCTCCCACGAGTGGGGCAGCGACTGCATCCAGGTAGCTTTTGAATTTTTGATGTCGAGGTTGTGCGGCACATACGTTTCGCCGGCGGCGTTTGTTTGCGCCCATACTTTGTTACCGTTTGGCAAATCCATAGCCCGCGGATCGTCAAAACCGCGCACGCCTTGCAAGGTGCCATAACAATGGTCAAACGACCGGTTTTCCTGCATCAAAAACACCACGTGCTCGGCATCCATAAAGGTTGAACCGGCGGGGGCATCAATAGCCAGGGCTTTTTGTATTGATTCGGGCAGTACGGTAAATAGTCCGGCGGCACCGGTTAGCAGGGTAGCCTTTTTTATAAACTCGCGGCGTGTATTTTCCATTAAAAGCAGGTTGAAATTGATAAACCGGTTACAAATTTAAAACTGCAAAAAAATTGGCGAATGCGCAACGTGTTACGTTTGTATGAACTTATTCGCCCAGGAAATTCTCTATCAGCGCTATGGCCGCGTCGCTGTTTTTGTAGCCGGTGCCAAGGGTGGTGATTTCGCCTATATATTGGCCATGCGTGCCGGGCAAAATGGCCAGCTGCGCGTTGGGTAGCAAGCGGCTCAGGGCCAAAGCATGCTCGTTGGTAATTACATCTTTATCACCGTTGATGATCAGCACCGGGGCTTTAATGCCTTTGATCACCTCGTCGGGCACATCTTTAAAATCAACCATGCGTTTGGCATCACGATCGTGCATTATTTGTAAACCGGCGCTATCGGGGGCTACTTTTTTGTAGGCTTCCTGTAGTTGCGGCGGCATGTTTTGCAGGCTGGCATGCTGCATAAAATCCCAGAATCCGGCAGGCACACCATCGCGCTTCATCAAGGCAGACGCGGCTATAATTTTGTTCACCACTTCAGGGTGCCTTATGGCCACCTGCAAAGCCGTGGTGCCGCCATTGCTGAAACCAAACAGATCGGCCTTATCTATCTTCAATTCTTTTAGCAGTGCGAAAACATCATCCGCATCTTGTTCAAAACTGCTGTCGTGTCCACGGTCATTAGTACGGCCATGCGCCTGTAACTCAACCGCTATAACGCGGTGGCGTTTGGCCAGCAAGGGGATAATCCGGCCAAACGTAGTTTCGATAGTTGAACCGCCGCCATGTATCAATACCAGCGGCATGCCTTCGCCATAAATTTCGTAATACATTTTAAGGCCGTTAACATTGGCGTAGCCGGATTTTGCGGTAAGGGTATCGGTAGTCATTTGGGTTGATGTTTTGTTTGATGGATTGTTGCAGGCCGCTAACGCGAAAAGCACGATAATGAACAATGCGGCAATGTTTTTCATGCCCTTAAAATAGTGGTAAAACATTTCTTACACAAAAACTAATCGCAATCAATACCATGCCCAAAGCGGATGATGTGGCCGTCGGGATCGCGTACCAGCATTTCGCGCATAAACCAGGGTTTGTCTTCGGGCAGGCTTAGTATGTCCGCGCCGCGGTTTTTAATAAATTCGTAGTATTCATCTACATTCTCCACGTTGATACATATCCAGGTACCGGGATGGCCCTGGCCTTGTTCGCAAAAAAACACGCGCACATCACCCCAGTCAACACCGCCAAAGGTGGGTGGATCTTCCCATTCCCAATGGTCGGGAAAACCCAATACATCTTTGTAATACGTAATACTACGGCGCACATCGGCCGAGTATAATATGGGTATCAGCGACTCAGGTTTCATCCTACTATTCAATTACTTACACACCAACATGGCTCTTATATCAAAGTTAACCGAATTTGGCAAGATCCCTTACCTGACAATTATTTTTTGCCAGGTATAACCCAGGTTACCATTCAAATCTGTTCCTTCAACGATAACCGTATAGTTAGCCCTTTTATCGGCACTGTAAAAACCAAAGGCGGCCTTGCCGGTGGCATCGGTTACAACATGCGGAGCCCAATATATCGTCGACCGCAGATCGGCACCCACGCCAATACCTTTATTTTTTACGGTGTATTTGGGGCTGTAAAACTGGGTAGGCATGCTAAAGGGCATGGGTTTATATAAATACGTGCCGGGTGTTTGCCTTACAAAGGGCCCAATACCGCCGCGGGTAGTTATTTCTACATAGGTGTACAAGGGCGGCAAGCCCGGTTTAGTATAAAAGTATTGAGAATATCGCCCGGCAGTTTCAACACTGGTCATTATCTCCATACCAATAATATCTTCGGCTCTAAATAAGTGCAACATATCTTTAGGAAATGTACAGGTCATGGTGTCATTTCCAAGGTCATCAAACGGCACCCCATCTATTACAAACTTTACAGGCCTGTTCTCTAACACAAAACAACAAAATTTAGGCCGTGCGTTCAGGCTGGCAGCTGCATAACCGGCTACTCTAAAGTTTTTCACTTTAGCAACCATAATATCAATTATTGTCATTTTATCCAGTTTCTCCAGTTCCTTTTCATCAATAACCTGGTCGGTAGGCGCCGGTTCAACCAAATGTTTTGATTTTTTTATTACTTTTTTGGCTTTGATGGTCACTTCCCTGAGCCGGTTGCCCTCGCCTTTGAAGTTAGCTTCAGCATTTTTTTGTTGCTGTTTGATGTTGCTATTGTTTAACAGTAATGTATCAGTATTAACATACCAGGGCGAAAGCGGGCTTTTCTCCATAAAAACCGGAGGCCTGAATTCGTTAAGCATAGCGATATTGATATTACTGTGTTTACCTTTTTTATTATGCGAAGTTATTTTGAACATCGCCGTATCAACAGGCATCAATCCTTTAAAGGTAAATATGCCTTGTTTGTTTGTGAGTGTATCCCACATCATTTTAGGTTTCTGCGAGAATAGCACTATCTGCGATTTCTCTACCGGTTTACCAAACGCGTTGGTTATTTTACCCTGTACAACAAATTCAGGCTCGGCTACAAAGCGGGGAGCCGCAGGCTTTTCGGCGAATACCTTTTCCAGGTCATAACCCGTCCATCCTTGTGTTAGCAGTAGGTTATCCAGTTCGGTTTCCCTGCCCGCCGCCGCGAAGTAGTAGCCGGGGGCGTCAACGTCGCCTTTTAAATCTGACGTAAAAAGCAAGCTGTTCAAAATATTGGTGCCCAGGCTATCGGCACTCACCTGCTCATCATCAGTAACCGCCACCGAAAAACTACCTTGCAAGGGCCTGCCGTCTTTGTCCTTTACTTCCAACGTTAAAGCTATGCTGTCGCGAATGCCATAGTGGGGTTTATCAGCCAGCATTCTAACGTTCAGATTATCATGATGATCAATAAATACCTGCCGCTCGTTTAAGGGCTGATTACTTTCATTTAACAAGGTAAACCTGCTTATCCCGCTAGGAAATAAAGAGGTAGCAATAGTTTGGCTTACCGATTTGCCGTTAGTTAACGCAACACTTTGCGCATAACATACCAGCCCACGGCTTTGGCTCAGCAAATTGTATGTTGCCGGTATACTGCCCGACGGTAAATTATTAGTTAAGCTAATGGTGATGGTAAGCGAGTCGGCCCCTTTACGCGTTATTTTTAAGCTTGTACCCACGGGGTTAACGGCGGGCAATGCATAAGTTTTAATGTTACCATCTGGCAGCAGTACCCTGGCCTGGTACACCTCGCCAGTTATGGGGCTAAGTTCCATACTGCCCATGCCTTTGTGCAAGGTTTTAAAGGTAGTTATGAGTTGGTTTTTACTGTCGTATATCCGGCCGTTAATATTAACCGCTTTGCCGTCTTCGCCAATAGCTTTAAAACCCAGTTTGGTAGTTATACCGGCTACAAGGCTGCCGCCCTCGGGCATAAACTGCAGATCGATGTTGCCGGACCGGTTTATACTTACCGGGACCATTATTTTAGTGGTATCCGCATTTTTGCCGGCCTGCAACAGCCGGATAACCAGGTTATCCAGCAGGGTTTTATCTTTCAGATCAAAATCTATCGTTAAGGCACCATCAATACCCGTTGTAGCTTTATCGCGCAGCAAATTTCGCCGTCCATCGGTAACCTGATATTGCATATCCCGCAGGCCCAGGTTGGTGCCGGCCATGTCGGTTAGTTTTATTTTGCCCTGCACCCTGGTTTTACCCTTAACACTATCCACCTTAAAGGCGGCATTCACCAGGGTGGCATTGCTAATGGCCGATACATAAATATTCTTTTTAAACACATAACTATCACCAAAGTTGCGCATCCAGTTGGTGTAGGCGCGCAGGGTGTAGCTGCCTTCGGGAATATCATCGGCATTAACAGGCACATCGCCCATGGCAAGCCCGGCATAAACCGGCACCATGATCCGTTTTATCGACCGGCCATGCAAATCATCAAACTCCACATACAATAAACCGCTACGGGCCGATGGCGTAAAGAAATCGGCATTTAAAACATACGCTTTAAAATGCAGGGTATCGCCGTTGTTGTAATAAGGCTTATCGGTTTGCAGGTAAAGTTTTTCTATCGGGAGGCTTTGGCGGTAGGTGTTCAATTGAGTTACCATGGCCGCCACCTGCGAAAATACAGGCAGGTATGCCAGGCTAAGCTGGCATACAATTATGCAAAACTTTATGCTACATCTCATTTTACTTCAATTTTTGTTGATGATGTGCCCAGTTTGCCGTTCATATCCGCTCCTTCGGTAATTACGGTATAAGTTGCTTTAGCATCGGCCGCGTAAAATGATACGGTGGCTTTGCCATCCTCGCCGGTTACTATAAATGGTTCCCAATGGATGGTGGCCCGGGTATCGGGTATGGGCGCGATGGTGTTAGCCGTATAGCGCGGGCGATAAAATTCCCTGGGCCAGGTGATGGGGAGCGGTTTAAACAAATAATACCCCGGCATCATTTTCTTTAAAGGCCCATCGCCCGACCTGGTCGTAATATTTACCGTGTAGCCTTCATGATAATGATAAACCTGTATCCCAACTATATCCTCTGCCTTATATTCCTGAAGTAAATTCACACGGGCATTTACCCCGCTGTATTTATTAGTACCCTCAATCTTCAATGGTTCTCCATCAAACCATAAGTTCACAATCCGCTCGGTTCTGACCATCAAAGCAGGAAAAAATACTCCCTTGATAAAAAATCCGCCCGGATGAAAGCCTTTTACTCTTTGAGTTAACAGATCAAATAAGTTCATTTTACGTGCGGCCAGCACTTCCTTTTCGTCAATTACCGTTTCAATATATCCTGATATTTCAATCGCGCCCCTGACTGTTTTTTTATCGTTTATCCTCACCTCTTTAAGCTGGTTACCGGGCAGGTTGGCTATGGCCGCATCGCGTTTACGCGTGTTTTTTAACTGGTTTAGCAAACTGGTATCGCTGTTGTTACTATACCATGGGCGAGGGAAACCGGCCATGGCAGGAAACTCCACCGGTTTAAACTCATTCATCGCTATCCCTACATTAAAATCCTTACCTTTTTTGTTCAGGGCCTGCAGTACGTAGGCTACCGTATCTGCCTGCGGCAAGCTGGTAAACTTAAATATACCATCGGCGTTTGTTAAAGTATCGGCTACCAGCAAAGGGTTGCCCGACATAATTTTAACCTGCGTTGCCGCCACCGGTTTGTGCAGTATATTATTCACCCTGCCTTTTACCGCGATATCGGCTTCGGCCTCAAACGGAAGCGTTGCGGGCTTTTTAAACACATCGGCCCAGTTGTAACCAACCCAGCCCTGCGTTAGCAACAAATTATCAAGCGCCTGCCGGTTTTCGGGTTTGGGTTGCAGGTAATAACCCGGCGTCTCTAAGTAGCCTTTCAGGTCGGCAGCCAGCAATACATTGCTGATGATGTTGCTTGTGGTATCGGCTGTTACCTGCCCGTTGTCGATTACCGCCATCGCGAAACTGCCCTGTACGGGCTTGCCGTCCGCGTCGCATACTTCTAATTGCAAAGCTATGCTGTCTCGCGAGGCATAGTTGCCGCGCAGGTTTTTTATGGTAATGTTGAGCCTGTCCTGCTTGTCATTATATACCACCCGCTCATTAAGCGGCTGTTGGCTTTGGTTTAGCAGGGTAAACCGTACTATCCCTTCGGGGAATTTAGTTTTGGCAATCTGCACCCTTATTTCGGGCTTACTAAAATTGGTTTCGGCAGCATAACATACTACACCCGCTACCTGGCCTATAAGGTAAAATCTGCCGCCAAACATATCGGGCGTGGCCCTAAGGTTTACAATCAATGAATCCTTACCATAATTAGGCAAAACGCCTAATACCGTTCCGCTGGCTTTTACAGCCGGCAGGCCAAATGTTTTAGTTGTACCATCAGCCAGTTTTATACGGGCGGCATATTGTTCACCGGCTTGCGGCTGCAGGTGGATAGTCCCCATACCCTTGTAGGCCGATTGAAATGTTGCTACTTCCTGCCCGGCTTTGTTAACTATGCTGCCGCTTACTGCTATGCCTTTGCCATTGCTTGCTATAGCTTTAAATGCCACTTTGCCGGGCAGCCCCGCTACCAGGTTGCCCCCCTCGGGCATAAACTGGAGGTCGGCACCTGCCAGATTTTGTATATCCAGCGGGATGCTGAATTGCTGCGGCTTTTCGCCCTTCCGCAAATCGCGGATGATGAGTTGCAGATCACCGGCATCGGCTTTATCAGGCAGCGCGATGTTCAGGTTAAGGTCGCCCTTTAAGCCGGTTTGCAGCGCATTTTTACTAATTATACGTTTGCCCGCCATGGTGGTCAGCTCCACTTCGCGCAGTCCAAGCGCGCGGCCCTCCGTGGTGCTCAGCCCCAATTGCGCCTGCACCTGTAATTGCCCGGCAGCATTCTTCACCAGCTTGGCCGAAGAAGCGATCAACCAGGACGCGGCGTTGTTCTGGCTTATCATTATTTGCTTTGTAAATACCCCATCGTTACCAAAATTGCGCATCCAGTTGGTGTATGATCGCAGCGTGTAATTGCCGTCCTTAAAATCGGCATCGCTAATAGCCACATAGCCCGAAGCCAGCCCGAAACTTACCGGCACCCGAACGGTTTTAACCGTTTTATTGCTTTGATCGTTAAACTGCAGATATAGCAATCCGCTTTGCAAACTAGGCGTTAAAAACGCGGCATTAAACACATAGCCTTTAAACCAAATAGTATCGCCTATGGCGTAGCCGGGCTTATCCAGTTGCAGGTAAACTTTTTCGGTAGGGAAAGCTTTTTGATAGGCCGCTAAGGCGCTTACCGGTTGGTTTATGCCTTCGGCAGATTGCGCCTTTGCCCATGCAGGCAATAGCATAACCCATAAAAAAGACAATAATTTACAACACGCCACTTTAGTTTTCGCCGGCCTTGTAGCATTACGTACAGCCATCCGGTAAAACGGAGCCGAACGCGTTTCAACGTTTTTCAGGTTCATTTAAGGTAAGGTTAACCGCGGGTGCTGGTTTATAATAAACCAAAAATAAACATCTTATTGGTTTATACGCATGCTGTTTTATATCAATACTTTAACAAATAGTATCAATAACAGGTAAATACGGGCGTTCCCCCGGCTGGTAGAAGCCGGGGTCAGGCTTTCCATTCATACGCCTGCAGGCCTTAGGCGCGAAGGCCGGTATCCATTTCAATCCTTAACGCGGGGGAGGGGCTTGCCCGGGTAAGTTTATGACCTATAACTTAAATCATATTTTTGCTCACGCTCTAAGAACGCTTGAGTACCTCCTTCTAGAATGTCACATACATGTTCTTTTATGCCCATTTGATTTAGTACTCCATCTGCACCGGTGTTAAGAAATGAATTTTCAAGCGAACCACTAGCGTATTCAAATCGAAACTTTACATTGTCTTTATTATTATCCTGACCTTTTTGATTTGCCACAATCACGCTTTCTGCATCGGTCGGTACAATTAAATTCGCATTGTGAGTAACCATTATAATTTGCCTCAGAATCTTTTTCTCTTTTATAAATTCTTTTAGCTCTCGATAAACAGTACGGTTATCTAGATTGTCCTCTGGCTGATCTATAAGGATTGGATACTTGGCATTACTCAGATGCAAAATTAAAAACAACAAAATCATTCCTTTCTTACCAGGCGACATTCTTAAAATGCTTTCAGAGTTTTGAGAAATCTCATACTTAATAAAAAAGTAGTCATCAAAAAGTTTTTTAGAAATAGAAGCTACATCGCCGCCTTGATTAAAACGTATGTTAGAGATAGAATGATTTTGCAATTTTTCAAAGAAGTCTTCAACGTTTACTAAATGATTCTCTTGATTAAAAAGATATCGATTTTCTGAGCTAATGTATGACCCCAACTTAGTACTTAAATAACCTTGGCTATTTATAAAGCCAATTGTCGAAGGGTGAAATCTTTGTTCATCAAATCCAACCTCTGCTGAAAGTACAATTCCTTTATCTTCACTAATTGCGCTAAACTGCGAATTGCTATTTACTGTATCTGCAATTGCTTGATAGTTCTTATAAATGTTCCTGTAAGCAGATAGAAACTCTTTTTTGTTACGGTCCTTTTCCTCGATTAAAAGATCTCTAGACGCTTCCAACTTTTCAATCTCTCTTATAACAAAATTTTCAGCGTCTATATCTGAATTCAAGTCGTCCAACTTCTGTTGATCCTTTATTTTAGCCAAATAAGGGGCTAAACTTGTCCGATATTTTTCCAATCTATTCTCATTTCCGACAATCATTTGCTCAATTCTCCTCACAGTTCTTTCACTCTTCTCTATCAAATTATCAAATAAATTCCTAAAATCAGAAGTATCCGCTTCTAAATATTTACCTATGTAGTTTACCATAATGGCGTTTCTCATAAATCTAGAAACTCCATTTATCTGAATATTATTTAATGAGGGCCCCAAGCTAGCTTGCAATGATCTTAAGTGCGGAAGGTATTCATTGGTAAAAAAATCTTTCACCGCATGTAAATTCGTAAACCTAGTCGTATAAATTGCCTGTTCACTCCGTAAAGTTTGGTAAAACTGTTCGTCACTTGGTGAAAACCCCGCCGTTTGTCGAAGATTTTCAATTTCTTGATTCTTTTTCCGCAGATTTTCTTGTCTTGCCTGTTTATCTCCTTTGGCCTTAATATTCTCAGCGTTTCGTACCAAACTTTCAACTGATTGGTAGTATTTTTGGAGAGCCCCAGTTAAAGTAATCTTATCTTCCTGAATCGCTTTAATATGCAAATCGTATAAAAGTTTAAATTCTGGTATCTGCTCGAGGATTTCCTGTATTAGTTTTCTAAGTTCATTTTGCCCACCTTTTTCAGCCAAATAATTTATAAACATTTGAGGCACATATGTGATTTGCCTTGACTTATCTTGACTGCTGTTTGTAAGGTTATAAACAGCATTGTCTTTCCAAACCACTTCAAAATCGAAGTCTGATTTTTTATCAAAATCGTAAATCAAGTCTAATCCTGAATCATTGATTTTACGTTCCACCTGTTCACGGTCAATTGTTTTAGCAATGTAATACAGGAGTATGGACTTCCCTGATGATTTACCCCCAATAATTCCGTTTAACTTATCATTTACTTCAATATAATCAGTTGAAAATAGGTTATTATTAGAATTATCAATAAATCGAACCTTATCAATCACCAAATAATCGTCCTTAAACTCTGGCAACTCCTTATCTATCCTGACACGGGATTTTGACTCAAATATTATTTGCCTCAGTCCGTCAAAAGTTGGATCTGCTTTTATCCATGTGTAATGTCCATCTTGATCAGGGCTACCGAAATCTTTCAAGCATCTGCCGTCCGACGCTGTTGTATATATTGCGTTAGCCGTTAAAGTTGTATTGCTCTCAATGTATTTTGCTGTTTTATCAATGCTCTCTTTACTGTTTGATTGAAGTATGATATAAGGCGAAAAATTATAGATTTCGGCTAAATGGGTTCTATCAGTTTTTCCTCGCTCTTGAAAAAGCCCGTTACTTGAATTACAATGAGGAAAAATGTAAATACCATTCGATTTTTTTATTTCGTCGATCACATCGTGACAAGATTTATTGCATACCGTTAATACACCAGATTTTTTCGGTTCGTCAACTCCTATTTTTGAAAGAAAGGTTTTAATTCCTGCCGAGAAATTGGCTTTACTGTACGGCGGACTGTTAAAATATACAAGCATGTGTATACCGCTTACATTTATTTCAACACCACAAATAACTTTACATTCTGAACCTTTTGAATAGTCGTAGAAGATATCTATAAGATCGTCATCGAAATAATTATGATCAGTTAATCCTATTACGCTCAATTCAGGTTTATACGTTTCTAAAAAAGCGAATGTCGTTCTGACATAATTAAGGCATCGTTCCTTTTTGGGAATCGAGTTATCAGCAAAATAATGTTTACTATCAAATAACAACGCATTGGCTTGGCCACCAACTTTTTCAACAAAATACGTCCATCTATCTATATTTTCAAGCTTAAGATTTTCGTAATAAGAGTTTAACGACAAATATCTATCATCTAAAATGGTTTGTATTTGAAGGTCCCACATGCGCCAGAGTGCGCCTTTGTTATACTTATTCATGTGATGTTGATTAAGTTAATTAGGTATATCCGCTAAAGTTACGGAAGTTGTAGTTGAATTAAAAGCAACAATCATCACGGCTTATAACTACAATAGCTAACCAATACACCACTGTCATAGGCGGGCGCCTGCGAAAGCAATTGACAGTCTCTGCTACCGCAAGCACCCCGCTTGTGGGCACGTGCTAAGTACAAAGTATTAAAGTAGCGAAACCAAAACGCGGACTACAAGCGAGGACGCTTGCGGGAGCGATGCGATTGAATAGCCAACATTACAACCAGCATCCTCAATAAAATAAAGAAATTTCTTTAACAAACACACCTCCCCCTACCCGCCCCTGGCAGCACATCATCACCAAAAAAACCACCACGGCCTTTTAAAAAACACCATGTTTTCCTACATGGACTCGAACCACGATCTCCCGGACCAAAACCGGACGTGCTACCATTGCACCATAGGAAATTTTGAGGTCGGTACAAGATTCGAACTTGCGCGCATTCCTTTTGCAGAGGACTCCCTTTGACCACTCGGGCAACCAACCTTTTGTATAATGGTGCAGAACCCGGGTAACGATCCCGGATCTTCGGATCTTCAATCCGGCGCATACACCATGTTTGCTAATTCTCCCTATAAATCAGCCGCTAAACTGTGTAGAAATAGAAGGACTTGAACCTTCAACCATCACCGTATAAGGGTGCCGCTCTAACCAAATTGAGCTATATTTCCATTAATAAAGTAGGGTAACCCGGACTCGAACCGGGAACCTCTCCGTTCCAAACGGAGTAATCTGAACCAATTGATATACTACCCTGTAAAATGTCCCTAAAACAAAAAATCCCCTTAGAATATCTAAGAGGATTTTGTATCATTTTTTTATTTCAAGTCAATACATAGCTCATCCTCTCCGATAAATCAGTTGGGGTATAAAGCATTGTATTTGCGTTGTTTTCATGCTGCAATTATACAAACAATTTTTATAAAATAAAGAAATTTTCTTTAAATATTTTTTTCAACCAAAATATACCGGCCTAACACCGGCAAAAACCATAGGCTAACACCGTAATTTATACGGTGTAGCATCTTACTGACAAAACCTCGCCACCAAAAAAATCAAACCTTTTGATGATCAGGCCTGTAGCCATGCTACACCAGGTGTAGCGGTGTAGCGTGCTACGCATACGGCGCTACACTGCGCCCTTTTTTCAGGGCATAAAATTACCTTTTAACAGCAGGCTTATAAGTGGCCACGGCCACCCTCGAGTCGGCACAGCCATAGTATAAAAACCATTGCTGCTTAAACCAAACCAGGCCTTCTATAAAAACCGTACCGGCTGGGTACTGCCCGCTTTTCTCAAAGTCTTCCTGTGGTATCAAAAATGGTTTGTCCAAGCGGCTTATGAGCTTGGTGGGATCATTGAGGCTAAACAGCGCCTGGCCTGCGCAGTAGGCATTAGGGGTGTAAGCAGGGTCGCCGTTGTTGCGGCCGCTTTTGCCGTTGTATAGCAAAACAATGCCCTTATTGGTCATTACCGCCGGTGGGCCGCATTCGGTCAAGTCGCTGTCAAAGTAACCCGCACGTGGCGAGAAGAGGCGCTTCAGGGTGCCGTCGGGATTTACCAGCGGCGTCCAGTTGATCAAATCGGTAGAGGTGGCAGCGTAAACGTGGCGCTCGCCCCAGTATAGCATGTATTTGCCGTTAATTTTGGCAATTACCTGTTTGCCATTCACAATCCTGGTAATGATGGACGCTGATTTGGTAGGCTCTTTCTCAAAAAATTTACCCCCATAAGCCAGCCTGAACGCCGGGCCATGTTTTGTCCAGTTTACCAGGTTGCGTGAAGTAGCCACCGAGAGGCGCGGAGTTTTATGGTTCCACGAGGTGTAGATGATCACGTATAGGCCCTCGGGCGTAACGGCCACCCGTGGGTCTTCGCAGCCGCCGGTCCAGTCAAATTCCTTCTGGGCATCATCGCCGGGGAACAAAACCGGTTTAGGCGAGCGCTTAACAGTGAAGCCATCCTTACTTTCGGCCAGGCCAATGCGCGATGTGCGTTCGCCAATGCCAATGCCTGAGCGGTCTTCGGCGCGGTAGAGGATGTAGATCTTGCCATCTTTAACAGTGGCGGCGGGGTTGAAAGTGTCGTTAGCCTCCCACTTGATCATTTTATTTTTCATGGGATCATAAAAAACGGAGTTAGTGTCGGGTTTGATAATGGGGTTCACTCCCGCCGGCCTCACAAAGGGGCCAAGCGCCCAATCAGGCAATTGCGCGAATGAACTAAGCGCGCTTGCAATTAACAGTAAAGCCGTCGAGCTTATTTTTAAAAATCTATTCATAGTAGTTTTAATTTTTTTGTGGTGATGAGATAGCCTATGCCTGTGAACCCGCCCAATATCAGGAAAAAGCAGATGAACTCGGCCTGGGTAAAGGTGAGGCCTAAAAAATAGTGGCGGTCTGTAACGCGAATTTGTTCTATCAGGATGCGTTCGGTACCGTTAAGAATGAGGTATATGTAGAACATCAGCCCGGCAACCTTTATCCGCTTGCGGAACGCCCACATCAGCCCAAACAATATCAGACAAATAGCGGCTTCGTAAAACGAGGTTGGGTAAACGCCGTAGGCCAACTGGTTGCAATGTGCAGTAAAGCAGCCCGGAATAGGCACCCCGGCATCAATAACATTATGCGGGAATTTGAACGACCACATCCACTGTGGCAGCCAGCCGGGCTTTGGATGCGCATTTACAATCCCCCAGTCACCGTCGCCGGAGAGGTGGCAGCCAATGCGGCCAACCGCGTAAGCCAGCATCATGCCCGGCGAGCCAATATCCGCCAGGTGTACCAGCTTCATACCGCGCTTGTGGAGCACGTACAGATAGGTTATGGAGCCGAATATCAATCCCCCATAATAAGTAAAGCCGCCTGACGAAAAAAGCATTTCAATCGGCTTGTAAATGAATAGTTCGAAGTGTTCGATAATATCAAACAGCTTGGCTCCTATAAATCCCCAAAAGCCCAGTATAAAAACCAGGTAGCCGGTTAACTGGTAAGGGTGGATTATTTTTTTTACAACCCGCGGTTGGGATAGTTGAGTTCTCTTCCTGTCGGCGTATATCCAATAGCCAAAGGCCAGGGCGCCCAGTATTCCCAAAATTAAATTTCCGCGCAGCGAAAACAAGAAGCCAACCGGGTCGCTTACAAAACTGCGGTAGCTAATTATGGCTGCTATAACCTTAAAGCCCAGCAGGAAACCGAGCAACGCGTTTATAGCAATTTCTAAAACTGAGGCGGGTGAACCAATTACCTCTTCCTCTGTAAAAGCGTGTATGAGACCTTCGGCTTCCTTGCGCTTAAACTCGGATTTAAATATGAAGTAAGGTAGCAAAAATGCCAGCGCCACAAAAAAACCAAACGTTTGT
The DNA here is from genome assembly GCF_059690715.1 of Mucilaginibacter sp. A3364. Taxonomy (NCBI): domain Bacteria; kingdom Pseudomonadati; phylum Bacteroidota; class Sphingobacteriia; order Sphingobacteriales; family Sphingobacteriaceae; genus Mucilaginibacter; species Mucilaginibacter sp. A3364. Next base: position 74,531 of record NZ_JCAWED010000001.1, on the reverse strand, counting down.
ATGGGGATGGTAACCTGTATACCAAACAAGTATGCAAAGAGGTCTGATAATGTAGCGAACATAACGTTGGCGAATAAAAAAGCATTTCAAACTATACTGTTGTATAATTTGAAATGCTAATGTATGCTTTATATAAATAGCTGCCTAAGCCGCTAATTAAAAACCTAACTGTATACCCAAGTTAACCACGCGCTGGTTAATGTAGGCATCGCCGGCGGTGTTTGTTTTAACTTCGGGATCCTGCTGGTAGCGGTTAAAGTTGTTCCAGGTGAACAGGTTGTATGCGCTCAGATAAATACGCGCGTTGTTCAGGTTAAACGGCAACATGCGGCTCGGGAACTGGTAACCCATGTCAACAGTTTTTAAACGTACGTAGCGCGCATCAACCAACCAGTAATTTGACGGATAGGCCTTAGGGCTGTTAACCGTAGTAGCAAACTGCGTTAAACGCGGGAACTGAGCGGTTGCGGCGTTAGCCGGCGTCCAGGCTTGCTGGTGTATGGGCTGAAACTGGCTTTGGAACGGTTCGATACCCGTACCAGTAATAATGTAGCTATAGTTAAACGAACCCTGGAACAATACGCTAATATTGAAGCCTTTGTACGACGCTGTTAAGTTTAAACCAAGGTTGGTAGTAGCCAATGGCGCGTTACCTATGGCTGTTTTGTCAAATACGCTTATTATACCGTCGCCGTTTAAGTCTTTATATTTCAGGTCGCCGGCCTGTACCGGGTAATTACTATCCGGAACAGGGACGTTTTTGTTGCCGTTTGCTTTTATGTCCGCTATGTCGGCAGGTGTGTAGTAACCCACAAACTGATAGCCAAATGGCTGATCGATAGGCCAGCCTGTTTCGGCTAAATGCGGATAGGCCGGCTGTGCTTCGCTTTTAAACAGCACTTTGTTTTTGGCGTATGAGAATACAAAGTTGGTACCCATTTGTACTTTGTTCACATTAAAGCGATAACCTATCTGGCCATCGAAACCCATGTTGCGCACACGGCCTACGTTAACCGCCGGCAAACCAACGCCCAGTATTAAGGGGATATTTTTAGGCTCGATTAGCTGATCGTAACGAACGTTGTAAAAATAATCCACAGACATAGACAGCGCATTATCTTTCAGCATGTTAATATCCAAACCGATATCCGCTTCGCGTTGCTTCTCCCAAACCACATCAAAGTTTGATAATGAACCCTCGCGATAAGTAGCAATATCATAAGACGACGTACCGAAATTATAGCCGTTACCCCTATCATAGGTTTGGGTATAAATGTATTTATTACCCGGTGCAGCATCAGACCCAACCAGACCAAATGAACCCCTGATTTTAAATAGGCCAACCATTGGCAGGGCCTTTTTAAAGAATGCCTCTTTCGAAATGTTATAACCTGCAGATACTGATGGGAACCAGCCGTAACGGTTTTTGGCAGCGAAGCGGTCGGTACCGTTGTAGGCGCCGTTTATCTTAAATAAATATTTACCGGCGTACTCATATTCTGCCTGTAATGAAAGGCCTCTTGCTTTTGCCGGTACAGCTACACGGTCGGCAGTCAGGTTATCATTGGCGCTATAGGTTTGTGCCGATTGGCTGGCCAATACCAAGCCGGTAACATGGTGTTTGTTACCGAAGGTGCGGTCATAGTTACCAAACAACTGCACGTTAACATTGGTGGTATATATGTTGATGTTACCGGCGTAATAAATGCTCGGGAACACGTAGCTGCCATTAGGATTTTTTATGGTTGTTTTGGTAACCGGATCATAACGATAGGTTGGTATTGCCCCGTAGTTGCCGGCGCTTTTAGTAAACTGCTCGGTACTGGCAAACGCTACGCGGCCTGTAACTGATAGGCCATTGGTTATCTCATCAAGGCGTTGTGTGGCGTTAAAAAGCACATTGTAATCTGTACGGCGGGTGTTATCATAGCCACCAGTAGCCAAACGGGCATTTAACGTAGGCAATTGCGATGGATTAAATGGCGACGTTGCATAGGCATAACTACCATCCGGGTTTAAAAATGGTGCGGTAAACGGAGTTATGCGCGAAAAATCATAAACCTCAGACAAAGCGCTTGCCGAAGATATACGCGGCGAGTTAATGTTTGAAAAACGTGTAGTAATATCCAAACGAAGATCAAGCGTTTTATTAGCTTTCAGATCCAAATTCGAGCGGAAATTATAACGCTGAAAATCATACTGCGTATTGGTTTTACCACGCGGATCGGCAAAGGTTTTAGCCAAACCGTTTTGTGATAAAGCACCGCCCGATATAAAGTATCTTAACTGGTCTGTACCACCTGATATGTCAAGGTTGGTATTAGCCTGGTAGGTAAACTTATCAAAAATAGCTTCGTACCAGTTTACATCAGGGTGGCCGTATGGGTCGGTTCCGTTTTTAAAGGCATTTAGGTCAGCTTGGGAGAACGATAAGGTAGAACCATCGTTGGTTTGTGCCTGGTTAATCAGCACCGCTGCATCATACGAATTTAAAAACTTAGGTGTACGCGTTGGTGATTGCAAACCGGCCTCTGTACGCAGGTTTACCTGTGGCTTGCCGCTTTTACCGCGACGGGTGGTAACCACTAATACGCCGTTTGCGCCTTTAATACCATAGATAGCTGTAGTCGATGCATCTTTTAATATCGATATGGTTTCTATCTCGTTTACGTTGATCTGCTGTAACTGATCATAGGTGTATTCAATATCATCAACAATGATCAATGGTTTATTACCATCGGGGTTTAATGAGCTTATACCACGTATGTAAAAGTCAGAAGCATCTTTACCCGGCTGACCAGAGGTTTGCTGCGAAAAGAAACCCGGCATCCTACCAGATAAGGCGTTTTGTACGTTAGCGGTAGGTACTGTACGTATGTCCGCTGCCGATACGGTGCTCACCGCGCCGGTGTTGGTAATACGGCTGCTTTTACCGTAGGCCACTACTACTACTTCATCCAGGCCCTGGTTGTTTGATATCAGGGTTATATCAATACCCGTTGTGCGGGTGCCAATGGTTACTTCGCGTGGGGTGTAACCAATAAAGTTGGCCACCACGGTGTTTGAGCTTCCTCTTAAAGTAAGGGTAAACTTACCGTTAGCATCGGTAACCGTACCATTTTCGTTCATGCCCTTTTCTACAACCGAAGCTCCGGGTAAAACACCTCCCGCATCGCGCACCGTACCGGATATTACCCTGCTTTGCGCATGCAAAACAGCCGGTAGCATATTGATGATAACAAGAAAGAAAAGTATTATTTTTCTCATAACTCTTTTTTTAAAAAATTGAAATAATGTGATTACCAACCCGGATTTTGTTTCATTTGCGTGTTCTTCGCTACCTCGTTGTAAGGTATCGGGTACAGGTACTGTTTTTTGGCAAACGTTGTTGTTAACAAGGTGATGGGGTTGTAAACCAGGTTCGATCCTATTTTAACAATAGATACACCTTTATGCGGCGCGCTCATTACGGCCTCGGCTATTTTCCAGCGGCGTATGTCAAAATAACGGTGTTCTTCAAAAGCAAATTCAATACGCCATTCGTTGCGTATAACATCGCGCATTTCGGCTTGGGTCATGTTTGGTTTTAAGCCGTAGTTGTTCAGCGCTCCCGGTAGTATGCCGGCGCGTTTGCGGATATCATACAACTGGTTGTAAACATCAGCCTGCGGCGCGGTTTCAACTTCGTTCCGGGCTTCGGCAAATGCCAGTTTTATTTCGGCAAAACGTATAGCTACCCAATCAGTAGGGTGAGTTACCAGGGTAGATGAGTTTTCTGACGCGCCCATAAATTTGCGCATATAAAAACCCGATACGGTTTGTTGCTGATTAAGATTAGGTTTGCTTATACCGCCTTCATAAGTTTGCAACTCGCTGTTTAACCATTGCGAACCGTTATGAAGTATAGTGAAATTAAATCTCGGGTCGCGCTTTGGCGAGGTGAAGTTAGCGTAAGGATCGCTGATGTTGTAGCCTGATGCCGGATCAGTTATCGGCAAGCCATTCTCCATCGGGAAGGCATCAACCAACTCCTGGGTAGGGCTGGTATTGCCCGATCCGCCAGCCTGGAAACCTACCGGGCCATTGTTACCTTCAACACTGGCATTTTGGCCGCCGGGGCGGATAAATATCACTTCGGTATTCATTTGTGATAAAAACACATTCCTGAAGTTAGCAACCAGGCTGTAAGTGCCCAGGTTCATTACATCCTGTGCAGCCTGCGCGGCTAATGCCCAACGGTTAGGATCAGCATTGGTGTAACCTGTTAATGGGTTTGCTCCATCAATGTTGCCGCCATTAAATAATGGGCTTGCAGCATATAACAACACGCGTGCTTTAAGCGCCATTGCCGCGCCTTTGGTTGCCCTGTAATTATCTGTAGCGTAAGCTGCCGGCAGTGGTGCCGAAAGCAAATTATCCTTAATGGCATCGCACTCGCTAACAATATATTTTACGCATTCATCAAAGGTATTGCGTGGTAATGCCAGGTTATCCTCAATAGTAAATACTTTATCACCCACTATCGGCACACCGCCATAGCGTTTTAATAATTCAAAATAATACCATGCACGTAAAAAACGAGCTTCCGACTGCATGATCTTGTTCATAGGTATGCCCGACGGTTTTTCGTTAATAGGCACTTTCAGGATATTAGTAATAACCGTATTTGCTTTACGTATACCGGTGTATGAGCCGGTTAATACGCCGCCGCCATTCTGCTCTTCCCAAAAGTTTTCGTTACCCGGAAAACTTTGTGAATTATAGGAAGCGGTAGACAGCAACGTTACCGCCACATTACCTGTTTTTGATGACACAGCATCATCAGAAGCCGCATCCAGGTAATCGCCGCCAACACGGTTATGCCCGTTTTTAATACCGGCATACACGCCTGCCATGTAACTCTTGGCATTTACTCCTGCCGAGTCAAGCGGATCAAAAACATAGTTTATGGTGGTTTTATCCAATGGGAAAGTCTCTGATTTGCGACAGCTAAAAACCAGTACCGATAAGCCAGTTAATAGTAAGGTTTTATTTATATATTTTCTCATCTCTTTCAATCAATTAATTATTACCAATTACAGTTTAATGCTTACACCGGCATTAAACACGCGTTGTATAGGGTAAGCTGTTGGGAACACTTCGGGGTCGAGGCCGCTAAAGCCGGCTACGGTTGCCAGGTTTTCGCCGTTAACAAATACCCTTAAGCCGCCCAGGCGCAATTTTTTGGTTACCGATAATGGTAATGAGTAACCTAACTCCGCATTCTTAAGGCGCACATAGTTTCCGTTCTTTATCCAGAATGATGATGCTGTGCCGCCGTTGTTGTTAAATGCCGCAACAGAAAGGCGCGGTAGTGTAGCGGTATTGGCCGTCTCCGGCGTCCATCTGCCGGTTGCAGGGCCATATGTTTGATTGGTTGTATTTGAAAAATCAAGACCGAAGTGATTAACAATATCGTTTTGAGCATTTATTTGCCTGTTACCAACGCCCTGGAACAATACACTTAAGCTTAAACCTTTGTAGTTAAAGCCGAAGTTAAGGCCATAAAAAATAAGCGGTTTGGTGTTTGATATCGGTGATTGGTCGAACTGGTTGATCACCCCGTCACCATTCAAATCTTTATATTTTATATCGCCCGGTTGCGGGTTGTAACCATTAATATGCGGTGCTGTAGCGGCATCAGCAGCGGTTTGATAGAAGCCCAGAGCAGTATAACCGTAATTAACATTGCGCCCGGGTATATTTACCGGCAAACCAGTGCGCGCATTATACGGGTATGGCGTCATCAACTCGTCCATGTACAATATTTTTGATGCTTGTACGGTCCCGTTACCGGTAACAAAATAATTAAAGTTGCCTATGTTGTTTTTGTAGGTAAGGGTTAACTCGGTACCCTCAAAACGGTCGCGGCGAATATTTTCCTGGGTATAGGTTGCACCTAACAGTGCAATGGTATTACCACGTGTACCTAATTTGTCGAAATAACGATCGTTATAATACTCGGCAGTTAATTGCAGGTGATCTTTAAACATCGAGATATCCGCGCCTATACTGATCTTATCGGCACTCTCCCACCTGATGTAAGGGTTGGCAAAAGTGTTATCAAAATAATAGTAAGTGGTGCTGTAGGCGGTGCCTGATGAGTAGTTATGATCGGGCACGTTAACACCATAAGTTTGATTGTAAGCGTAGTAAAGCTCGTTGAAGGCGCTTATGTTAGCATTGCCCGTACGTGCATAAGTAGCGCGCCATTTCCACGAAGTGATCCATGGCAGGGCCTCCATAAACTTCTCTTTGCCCATTTGCCATCCCAGGCCACCGCCATAAAATGTGCCCCATTGCCTGCCCGGCGCATAACGGTTATTGCTGCTGCGCGATACGGCTAATTCGGCAAAATATTTACCATCGTAATTATAATTTGCTTTTGCAGCAATGTTGTTAATTACCTCCGGAAGGTCGTAGTTGGTTACGTTTGATTTGGTATCGTACATTAAAGTAGCACCAATACTGTTTTTACCAAACTGCCTGTCGTAATTAAGTGCTGCCTGACCGTACGACTGGCGCTGGGTGTAAACAGGTGTAAAGCTGTTGCTTTGCGATGATGCCCCACCAAATACAGTATAGGTTTTATCGGCATTATAGCGGTACACCGCGTTGTTTAACGATCTGTTTAACGAGGTTATCGACTGGTATGACAGGTTACCTTTTAGCTTAACCGATAAACCCGGTGTTACCTTATCCAGGTTATAATTCAAATCAAGGTTGGCTAATATATCATCGGTACTGTTTTGCGCGTAGCCTGAATATTGAGCGCGAGCCAACAGGTTATTGGTATAAATATTGGTACCGCCGAAGCTACCATCCGGGTTACGTACCGGGTAGGCAAGGTTTGGCGTACCACTGTAAACACCACTTAAAATATTACCGTAGCCCGGGCCCGGCTGGGTTGATGTTTGCACCCTGCCGAATAGTTGCAAAGCTACATTCAGGTTTTTAGTTACCTGTACGGCCACGTTTGAGTTGATCACATAGCGTGTCAGGTCGGCATTGGTATTATAAGGAACTTCATCGGCTGTTTTAAAAATACCGGTTTGGTTAAACAAACCTAACGACACCGAGTAAGTAGCCACGTTTGATCCGCCGTTAACATTCAGCTTATAGCTGGTCATTGGCGCATAGTCTTTTAATATGGTTTTAAACCAGTTTACATCCGGGTGCCTGTATGGGTCAGATCCGTCGCGGTAAGCGGCAATGTCGGCAGCGGTATAAATTGGTACTTTGCCATCGCTGGTAAGCATTTCGTTAACCAGGTAAGCGTATTGGTAAGCCGGCAGCGGAGTAGGCATATTAAGCGGTTGCTGCAGACCCACATTGGCAGTAAAGTTGATACGGGGCTTACCTACCACACCACGTTTAGTAGTAACTAATATTACCGGGCGCGAACTGTTCATGCCTAATAAAATGGTAGATAGACCGTCTTTTAATATGGATATAGATTCGATGCTCTCGGGATCAATAGATGATATTTCGCGCTGAACACCGTCAACCACCGTGATAGGATTTTGGCCACGTACGCTAAGGGCGATCTCATTATTATCAGTACTGCTGTTGTTGTTTGATGAGTTATTGATCAACGTTTGACCAATAAGCGACCCAGACGACAAAGCCGCGGTTTTAAACGAAGAAAAGCCCGAAGTCTGTGAAGTATACATACCGGCTAACTGTCCCGGAAACGCGTATACAAACAACGAAGCCGGTGTGGTAGTTAACTGGTTGGTGTAAATGGTTGATATGGCACCCAGCGAAGATTCGCGTTTTACCGAACCATACAGCACATCCAACCTAGGCGGAGCGACTAGAAAGGTAGGCTCCAGCTTTACCGAAATTTCTTTGTTTTGCGCTGTTACCTGGCGGATGTTGCGATCAGGGGTACTAAATATCAGGGTAGCGCCCACCGGTGCGTCAACCTCAAAAGAGCCATCAGCCGCCGAAACATAGATGGTGCTTTTGCCTTTAACCATCACGGTTACATCTTTAAGCGGATGGCTGAATTCATCCAGCACAACGCCATGCAACCAATCCGGATGGGCCGGCGTAGCAGGAGCATTCTGCGCCCGGGCACAGTTAACTGTTACTGTGGCAAGCAGCAGTGCAATTACTCCTGTTAGGTATTTCTTTGAGTAGCAATAAAGCATAGAATCAGATTTAAGTGTTAATAATTTGAACATGGTTAGCCCCTTTTATATCATTTTGCAATTACCATTGCCGATATAATTATTTGATTGCAACTAACCCGTAACCGATTTTAAAACTGTGTGTTAATTACATTTAAACTTGTATGAAAATGGCGCCGCGGTATTACCATAACCTACCTGTATGGCACCCGTTTGGTCGGTAATAAAATAGCTCATGCTCACCACCGTTTGCGCTTCGGTAGCACCAAAGTATTTGCGTGGCCATAGCGTTAACTGGTAAAGGCCGCTGTTGGTCGTGGTTTGCTTCATCAGCGTTTTTGCCGATTTGTCGCACACTGTAACCGTCGAACCATCACTCATCGTAGCTGTTGCGCACAAGTAAACTTCGGGCTTGCCGGCAAGGGCAGTTGGTGTTACGTTGTTGTTGTAGCTAATAGTCACAAAGTCATTATCCAATGATTTTGGCGGATCGATAGTTGTTAACTGCGGGTTGCAAAAGTCAACCAAATCGCCGCTGCCGCCGGTTACTGTGAAGCAGGTACCTGTAAACTGGTTGTAATAATTAGCAGTTGGGCCATAAGGCGCATTGTCATGCGTACCATCCGGTGCTTTTAAACCGTCGTTTGTGTTAGCCAGCACGTATGATAATTTAACTATGGTAGGATTGTCGTCCGCAGCTACTTTAAGTTTAATGTAGATATGGCCGGTAAACTTATTACCGTTAACATAGCTATACGGAACGTTGGTTTGCATCACCACCCAGTCCAGGTCATCAATCAGGTTACCTGCGGTGCCAAACATTTTTTTCAGGGCAGCCTCCCAGGTTAATCCGTTAGTGTTGGCAGCTACCGTACCGGCAGGCATCATCACCATATTGCCATCGCCTTTAGGGCTTGTATAAGTAGCGGTCATGTTTTGCGCGCCCTTCCAGCCTTTTGGCACTAAAACAGCCAATACCAGGTTAGCGGTGCGTGGGTTGCTGTCGCCATAGTTAACCGACAGGTCATACAACACATCGATATCAACCGTTTGGCCTACAGTTGCTGTAGCCGGCATGGTAACACTGGTAATGTAAGTATGGCAGAAGGTAAAAATTACGCCAATCAGCACCAGGGTACAAAGCCTCCATAATATTTTTCCTTTTATGCGTAAACGTGTTCTCATTTATGTCAGGTTTATAATGTTCAATTTTTAGGGTTATTCTTTTACCATGGTGTAGATGTAGGTATTCAGGCTGCAGCCCGGGCTAAATGTTAAGTTTAGCTGCCTTGCACCCGCGATAATGGGGTAGTTAAACGCTGTTACCAGCGGCTGCCCGCCAGTTGCGGTAAAAGTTATTTTAAAGGGGTAATTAGGGTCGTCAAGCTTGTATTTACCATCCTTGGCCACTATAAAAGGCAGTGGATTTACCAGGCTATAATTACCGGTGGCATCAAACTTTACTTTAAAATCTGTAAAGTTGATAACCGTCGTCAGATCGGTACCGTTACGGGTAGCCTTCACAACCCGCCAGGTGCCCGTAAGATCCTTCACTGATTCATCAACCGGGGCAAAACGCTCTGTTTTGCATGATGCTATGCCGATAAGCAGCGCGGCCACCAGCAAAAAGCTATATCGTTTTAAATTAAAAGTGTTAGTCATAATATTCATTTAAAAAAATGATGCTTTGATTTGAATGATTAATAACCCGGGTTTTGCACCAGCGTTGATGATTTACCGGTTTCGGCCTGCGGGAACGGCCACAGGTACATTGCCGGCCTGAAATTGTGCTTGGTAAGGTTTATTATTTTGTACGTTACCGCGCTTCCGTTGCGGGTTACTTCCATACCTTGCGGTGTTATATTCTCGGTAACAGGTGCAATTTTCCAGCGGCGCACATCCCAAAAGCGGTGCTCTTCAAACGCCAGTTCAATACGGCGCTCGTTGCGTATGTATTCGCGCATTTGGTCTTTGCTAAGGCCTACAGGCAATTGGTATGGGTTTAAGCCGGCACGCTGGCGGATAGTATTTATCGCTAAGTACACGTTGGCGGTAGGGCCGTCAACTTCATTAGTGGCTTCGGCGTAGTTCAATAATATTTCCGCGTAGCGGATTAACGGTATACACCTTTCTGAATATACGTGAATTGATGCCGATACTACATAGGGGTCGAGCATCTTATTATGGTAATAACCGGTTGGCGTGCCTTTGTAAATCGCGTCTGCATCAACGCCAGTACCATCGGGTTTTAAGTAGATATTGACAGGGCCTGTGCCAACAGGCTGGCCGCCACCGCTCCGAATAAGCATCGGGCTTTGATCATGAATAATTGTGCCATCCATACGCGGATCGCGGTTAGCGTAAGGATTAGTCGGATCATAGCCGGATGTAGGGTCGGTAATCAGTTTACCATTGGCCATCGGGAACGCGTCAACCATACCCTGATAAGGTACAGATCCGCGGGTACCGCCGCCATTACGCGTTGGTGGCACAAATATGTTCTCAAGCTCCTGGTTATTGCCACGCATTAAGGCCAGGATGTATTCGGTATTGAGGCGCAAAGTAAATAGCCCTACAAACGGATTTCCCGCGCCGCCTTTAGGTGGCAATGTATTGAGGCTATAAGTACCTAAACTTACTACCGCGGCAGCAGCATCGGCAGCCAGCTTCCAGCGGTTGGGGTCGGCTGTTGGGTAACCAACCAGGTTGGCAGGTGTACTACCACCTGCCTCGGTAACCAATGTGGTACCATTAAACAGCGGACTTGCAGCATACAACAACACTCTTGCTTTTAGTGCTAAACATGCCGCTTTAGAAACCTTGCCATAATCGGCACCTATCTGGTTTATAGGTAATACAGCAGCCGCAGCATCACATTCGGCCAATATGTAGTTTACACATTGCTCGTAGGTATTACGTTTAACGTTTATCGGTTTTTCATACTCTAATAACGTATCACCTACCAGTGGTACGCCACCATAATGCTTTACAAGCATGGCATAATACCACGCACGCAGAAAACGCGCTTCGGCAACCATGCTTTTTTTGTTGTTGGCGCCGATTGGCGATTTAGGTATATTTTTCAGGAACTGGTTAACCGCTCGTATCTGGCGGTAACAGGTATTGTAAGGCTCAGATTCAATTACACCGGCGTTTACCGTACCCGTTGCAAATTGCGATGCCGAGTTTGAAGCTATCGATGACGGACTTGCCTCATCTGTGGCAGCATCCATACCGGCTACGCCAAAACGGTTTGGGTAAGCACTGTATCCAATGTTTGAATAAATGTTTCCTAAGAAACCCAGCGTCCTGGCGCTATCGGCAAAAACACTGGCCTGGGTTAAATCGGTTGTGGCTGTTGCTGCCAAAAAGCTGCTTGATTTTTTGCACGATTGCGTTACCGCAGCTACAAGCATCAACAGCAAAACCGGAACTCCGAAAAATGGAAAGTAAAATTTCTTCATATAAAGATATCCTTATGCGATTTACCTGCTAAACAACAATACCTCCGAAAGTCAATAATTGCAAAAACGATTTAGCAATTTTCGACAACAGATGCGCTGCTGCTTACATTGTCAATAAAATTTATTTTTGGTACTTAGTTTATAATTAAGCTGCTAAAGCTAATTTGATGCCAATATACATCATAAAAACGATTTAGCAAATTATTTTGCATTTTTTTAATGTACCTGTCAAAAATGTTGCATTCTTAATAAAAGGCACAATAATATTAGTTTACCGCCTGTATTTTAATGCGATGTACTACCGGTTTATTAATGGTATATATCTGGTTTACCAGCGCCGCCATTTCCTTCGTCCAGGCATCGCGTACACCTTTGTATTGGGCCTTCATATAATTATCCTTGTTGCCCCTTACAAAAATGTTGGTACGCGATTCTTTCTCCACCGTGTCCATAGCCGCGCGGTTATCGGCATATAATAAGCCTTTATCTTTTAGCAGGTCAAATTGTATAAACGCATAGTTTCTGAAACGGCGTTCTATCTCCCAGCGCTCCTCATTCAGCTCGCGTATTTGTATGGCTTGCTGGTATTGCGGTGTATTAGTTTGCTCGGCCAGGTTAATACCATCGGCCAACTGTTGCGCAGTATAGGTAGCTATGGGCTGGTTATCAATAAGTAGTTTGTAGCTGCCTTCTTTCAGATCTTTAACCGTAACTAATTCCTGGTTAAACTCTTTGGTAAAAGGTATCAGCGACAGCGCATCCGACTGGCGTTTATTATTACCCCAGCCACGTGAAATAGTATCCGACGGGTAAGGCAATGATTTAGCTAAATAATCAAAACTGACACCAACATTACTACCGCTTACATTGGTAACTGCGGCGTTGATTGTTTTGGTTACCGTTTTCTTTGCGGCATTAATTGCCACATCGGCCACTACTTTATTAGCAAAACCTTGTGTTTTTAAAAACTGGTAAGCCATTACCATATGGCCATGGTTATCGGGGTGTATCCTATCGCCGGGGGTGAGACTGAAAGCCGGATCCTTTTTCTGCTCGCGCTCGTTGATGACAGTCATCGGGTGATAAAAATCAACCACACCGTAACCATTCTTTTTGGCGGCAGCTTCCTGGAAATCTATCAACTGACCAAATGCCGCTGCTTTACCTTTATACAGTCGGTTTTGTGCTGTAGTTGTGGTTTCGTCATAGGGCGATCCCAGCAGGTATATCTTTCTCACATTCGGTGTTTTGGCCAGTTTAGCTTCCAGTACTTGGTAACGTTCTTTTGCCAGCGCGATGTTCTTTTTGGCAATATCGGCTGCGTCGCTTTTATACCATTCAAAGTACCCGGTATCATTCATACCCCAGGTTAGTGTAAGCACGGTTGGCTTCATGGGCATTACATCCTGCTCAAAGCGGTCGCTCATTTGTTTAACGTTATCGCCGCCTATGCCCGCGTTAAAACAGTCGATACGCATGCCGGGGAAACGCGTCATGTAATACAACCATATGTACGAATGATAATGACCGCCATCGGTAATACTGTTTCCCAAAAACACTACACGATCACCCGCTTTAAATGGGGCTACGCTTTGCGCGTTCGCCGTGGCAACAGGTATACACAATAAAATAAGCAAGGCTTGTAAAAGTCTTTTCATGTAGTAATATATTGGTTTAAAATATGGTTCTATTGGTTTAGCGCTCGACGTTCGCCACGATTTAATAAATCGTTTTAGCAAAGATATTAAAATTTCATTAACAAAATAAAACCCGTGCAAATATTTTATGCTGCGATCAATCCTCAAACTAAAATAAATCGTTTTAGCAAAATTCCTTATCATTGCAGGAAAATTTCTACCACATAAAATCACTCGTCACGATGAAATTTACGCTACAACTATTTGTAACTATAATTATCGCCGCAACATCGCTACAGCCCTTAGCTGCGCAAAACCTGCCTGCTTTAAAATGGAAGCTTTACCCCCAGGATGCAACTTACACAGCTGCTCAACTATCAATGCCGGGCGTTAACACCGGCAGCTGGGTAAACGCAATTGTGCCGGGTACGGTATTCTACTCCTACGTTATCGCAGGCAAAGAAGCCAATCCTGATTATGCTGATAATATTTACAAAGTTGATAAAGCCAAATACAACCGCCCTTACTGGTATCGCGCCGAGTTTAACGCGGCATTGCCAACAAATGGCCGTCGGCTTTGGTTGAATTTTAACGGGGTGAACAAACGTGCCGAGGTATATTTTAACGGCAGCCACCTAGGCACTATACATGGTATTGCCGAGCGTGGTAAATTTGATATCACCAATCGCCTGAACAAAAATAAATCTAATGCTATAGCGGTGCTGATAGTACCACCCGATGCCAGCCGCGACCTGGCCAACCGCCAGGCCCCTACGTACCTGAGTAGCGGCAGCTGGGATTGGATGCCTGCCGTGCCCGGCCTAAACAGTGGTATTACGGATACCGTAGCGCTAACTTACAGCGGCCCGGTGGTGGTGCAAGATCCCTGGGTGCAAACTAAACTGCCTACTACTAAACTGGCTAAGCTTACGATAAAAGTTCAGCTTCAAAACACATCGGCTAACGCTGTAAGCGGCAGGGTTAAAATGTTCATTAACCCGGGAAATGTTATAGTAAACGGACCAGCCATCACCCTAAAGCCTAACAGCACTATCGGAGTTACGTATGATGATAAACAATTCGCCCAACTACGCATACAAAACCCAAAACTATGGTGGCCCAATGGTTTGGGCGGGAAAGCCGATGGTTCGCAAAACATTTACACCTGCAAAGTAAGCTTTGAAACCGAGGGGAATATTGCTGCTGATGCGGTTACCAAAAACTTCGGGATACGTAAGATATCTGCGGATACCACTACGCTTAAAGGTCCGCTACGCGTATACGTAAATAATGTGCCTGTTTTGCTTAAGGGCGGCAACTGGGGCATGAGCGATTACATGCTGAAAGTGCGTGGCAAGGATTACGATACCCGCATACGCCTGCACCGCGAAATGAATTTTAACACCATCCGCAACTGGACGGGCGAAGTTACCGACGAGGCTTTTTATGATTATTGCGACAAGTATGGTATTATGGTTTGGGACGATTTCTGGCTCAACAACTTTGGGCCGATTGATAGCCTGGATGTTTTTAAAGCTAACGCGATAGAAAAGGTTAAGAAGCTACGTAACCACCCATCTATAGTAATATGGTGCGGTGCAAATGAGGGTTTACCCGGCGGAGGCGTAAACAGCCCGCTTAACCGGGCTATACAAGCTGCGATTGCCGATAATGACAGCGATGACAAACTTTACCTGCCACGATCAAACGCGGGTGTTACCAATCCTAATTTCTCCATTCATGGCGGCAGCAAAGTGATGTCGGGCAGTGGGATATGGGCCAATGTTGACCCGAAAACTTACTTTACCGATCCTCACAATGGTTACCTGTTCTCCAAAAACTCGTGGGGTATGCGCAGTGAATTGGGCACGGCAACCTTCGTCAATATCGAAAGCTTCAAAAAATTTATGCCGAAGGAATATTGGGTACCGCCTACCGATACGGCTGTGAAGAGCAAAACCAATATGTGGGCGAAACATTATTTCAGTACAGATGGTGCACTGGGTGGTGGTACTGATCCGGTAAAATACATAAACGACATTAATAAAAGTTATGGTAAGGCTACTACCATTGAGGATTTCTGCACCAAGGCACAGCTATTCAATGTAGAAACCACCAAAGCCATGTACGAAGCCTGGAACGATCATCTTTGGAACGATGCTACGGGTATGTTGATGTGGATGAGCCAATCGGCCTACCCGAGTATGATCTGGCAAACGTATGATTACTATTACGACCTTACCGGCGCCTACTTCGGCGTTAAAAAAGCCTGCGAGCCGGTGCATATTCAATGGAACGCAGCCACCAATTCGATAAAGATCATCAACAATAAAGCCTACGCCATCAGCAGCCTTACAGCACAAGCCGAGGTTTATAATATGGATGGTAAATTGGTGCCCGCTTATTCCGCCACGAAAACCTTAAACGTAAAAGCATCATCAGCCACCGAAGCTTTTGTGGCATTTAAAGGTGATGGACTGCCTAAACTGAGCAATGTCCATTTTCTGAAACTGAAGCTGTTTGATGACAAAGGCAAGCTGGTATCTGATAACTTTTATTGGATAGGCAATACTTACCTGGATTATACCGGGCTTAGTACTATGCCGTCTGTAGGCAAAAATCTGCAGGTAAGCTCGCCTAAAATATCAAGCACTGCTGATGGCGCTAACAAACTACTTACCTATACCGTGAGCAATACTTCAAAAACCGCGGCTGCTTTTGCCATCCGCACGCAACTGCTTAACAGCGCGGGCGAGCAGATATTGCCGGCCATGTTTAACGACGGCTATTTCTCGCTGATGCAGGGCGAAACCAAAACGCTGACGGTTGAGGTTGACCCTAAATTATTAGGTAAGGGTTACAAATTATCGCTAAAAGCATACAACAATTAACGCTTGTAAATACCTATAAATAACATAGCCCGCCGGTATTTGCCGGCGGGCTTTTATGTAGTTAGTCTATTATTTAAATCGATTTACTTGATTATAAAACTTTATGCTATATTAGACAAAAAAAAGGCCCCGATTCTCACATCAGGGCCAACCAATTTATAACTTTCTCGGACGAGAAAAGTTGGGGGAGATTTGTTTCAATCTAACATGCGGACGTGCCATTTAAGGCTATGAATTATATTTTTAAAGTATTTTTCATATAGTCCGCACTCTCTTTTATACTCACGTATGGATCGATATTGTTTACCCAGTTTTCCTGCTCCACAATAAAGTGTTTCACACCGGCAGCCTTAGCTTTAGGGATGATTGCTTTATAATCAATGCTACCTTTACCTACTTCGGTATTTAGGTTGCCGTTTGTTTTATCACGATCTTTTACGTGTACAAAACCAAAGTGGCCTTTGTATTTATCAAACAAGGCTATCGGGTCTTTATCGGCACGTACGGCCCAGTAAAGGTCAAGCTCCAGGATAACCAGTTTTGGGTCTAATTCCTGTAACAGGATATCGTAGAACGAAGTACCACCCAGGTCCTTCCACTCAAAATTGTGGTTGTGGTAGCCTAAAGTAAGTTTTGATTTTTTTAGTATCTCGCCTGCTTTGTTCATTTTCTCGGCAGTACGTTTACATTCATCGGCACTTTTAATGAACTGGCCGCCAATGCCCGGGATGATCACCGCTTCCTGGCCTAATGCCAAAGCTGCTTCGGTATAGTCATCCAGCTCGCCTAAGCTACCGTCAGCAAAATATTTGTTAACGCCGTAGTGGCCGCTTGATGATTTTAAATTATTGTCTTTTAATAGCTGTGCAAAATCAGGTAATGAAAGTCCCCAGTGTCCGGCTTTTTTGCTGTAGCCATAGGTTTCAACACTTTGGTAACCGGCTTGCGCCACTTTGGCTATAACGCCTTTTACATCTTTAGGTAACTCGTCCCTAAGCGAGTACAGCTGTATGCCTCTAACCGCTTTAGGAGCTGCGGTAAGCAGCTTAGGTTTCATCATTACACCGGCAGTTAATAATCCGGCCTGTGTTAAAAATGTTCTTCTGTTTGTCATGTTCATAAATTTAGCTCCCCAAACCTATGGCTTAAGTTTGACATTTTAGGTAATAGGTTTTATTAATATTCAAATATGCAAAATAAATACCACAAGCTAAATGCATTTAGCAAAATTAAAAAAATATTTTTCTGTTACACTGCTGCCGCTGAGGAATTACGTACCACCAATGAAGTTTCTACGGTGATTTGCTCTTTTTCTTCCGGCTTGGTTTTGCCTTTCAGTCTTTTCAGCATCAGCGAAATGATCTTGTCAGCAATTTCTTCTACCGGCTGCTCAATAGCAGTAATTGGCGGCGAGTATAGTTGAAATACCTCGTAATCATCAAACGAGGCTATAGCCAGGTCGGTCGGAATTTTCAGGCCCAGTTCGTTGATAACCCTCAAGCCACAGGCGCCCATGTGGTTGGTGCCAAATAATATCGCGTCAAGCTGTTTGTTGGCGGTTAAAAATTCGTGTATGGGCTTTACAATGAGCTCTTCGTTGTGGTTGAATTTTATTTCTTTCAGATACTCGCTTAACTGGTGCTCCTGCAAAGCTTTTCGATAGCCTTTTACCCTATCCTGCATTTGTGTTTGCTGCGATTGAAAAGTGATGAAAGCAACGTTTTTATAGCCCCGATCTATCAGGTGCCTGGTGGCATTATAAGTACTGAATTCGTTATTGATCACCACATAATCGGTTTCTATCTCCGGCAGGTAACGATCGAAAAAAACAACCGGCAGGTTTTGCTTGATCAGGTTAGATACGTTCTCCTCAATACCAACCGGCGGGGCGATGATGTAACCATCTACATGGCGGTCGCTAAACATGTCTATCAGCTCCTTGGTTTTGGCGGTATCATTATCGGTGCTCGAGTAAATGATCTTGTAGCCATTGTTGTACGCCTTATCCTCAATACGGCGGGCAATGCGGGCGAAGAACGGGTTAGAAATATCTTCCACCATTAAACCAATGGTGTGTGATTTACCGGTGCGCAGACTTTTGGCCAGCGAGTTAGGTTTATAACCAACCTCTTCAACAAATTTTAATACGCGGGCCACCAGATCCTCGCTGATGCGTTTCTCTTTAGCCCTGCCGTTAAGCACAAACGAAACTGTTGTTTTGGAAACATTTAAATGGTTGGCAATGTCAACTATAGATAATTTCTTTTTCAACTTGTTTCGTTTTAAGTAAGTTTCAAATATAATATAATATTGCGCAAACCTTAACGCCTGCGTAACGATGGATATAAATAGCCGAATAAAAATATTACCGCATAACAAATTATTGGCAGGTAGTAAGCTGTCGCGACATTGGTGT
Organism: Mucilaginibacter sp. A3364; assembly: GCF_059690715.1. NCBI lineage: Bacteria > Pseudomonadati > Bacteroidota > Sphingobacteriia > Sphingobacteriales > Sphingobacteriaceae > Mucilaginibacter > Mucilaginibacter sp. A3364. The sequence continues at coordinate 55,949 of NZ_JCAWED010000001.1, read as the reverse complement.
TGGCCACCCATCCCATCAGGAAAGGGAATAACCCTCCGCCAACCACACCCATCACAATAAATGAGGAGCCCTGCTGTGTGGCTTTGCCCAGGTCTTTCAGCCCCAAACTAAAAATAGTAGGGAACATAATGCTGAAAAAGAAATTGATCATGATCAACGCCGCGAACGATACAATGCCCCATTGCTGCGCCACAAGCAAACACATTGCGATGTTACCGATAGCGAATATCCACAGTAATTTATTGGGCGCCACATAGCGCATTAAAAACGTGCCGATAAAGCGTCCGCCTACCATAATTGCCATGCTTAGGGCGAAAAAATAACCCGCTTTTTCATCGCTAAAGCCCATTACATCGTGCCCGTAATTAATAAAATAGGCCCACGTGCCGCCTTGCGCTGCCACGTTAAACAACTGGGCTATACAGGCAAAAACAAAGTGTTTATGTTGGAAGAGTTTCTTTTCATCTCCTTCCTCGCCTGCAACCGCATAAGCATCTGGGGCTACAGTGTGTGGAGATTCCAGTTGAGGCACTTTCACAAAAGAAAATAGGAAAGCAACCAAAGCGATAATACTGCCTATAGATATGTACAGGTTTTTTACGGCCGATAGATCAGTTGCATTTCCGCCCTCGCGAAATATGAAGTAACTACCCAGTATCGGACCAATAACCCCGCCCAACCCGTTAAAAGATTGCGAAAAGTTGATGCGCTGATCGCTGGTACGTTGATCGCCTAGAGCGGCTACAAAGGGGTGGGCAACGGTTTCCAATGTTGCCATACCACAGGCCAGGATAAACAGAGCCAGCCTGAAAAATTCAAATGAACCCGCATCTGCCGCAGGCACAAATAAAAACGCCCCGCCGGCATAAAGCAATAAACCCAGTAACACGCCATTTTTATAGCCAAACTTTTTCATAAACAAGCCTGCCGGGATACCCATTACCGCGTACGCGCCAAAAATGGATAACTGCACGTAGGCCGACTTTGATTTGGAGATATTAAATACGTTTTGAAAATGCTTATTCAACGTATCGCCAAGCGACATGGCTATGCCCCACAGCAAAAACAACACGGTTACAAAAAGTAGTAACACAATGTATTTGCGTTCGGTAAAACCGGGCTTATGATGGCTTGTGCTCAAAACAGGTATAAATTAATTGGCTTTGTAAATTAGCTAAAATGTTCACAAATCAAATTAATTACATCGTTGTTTTTACACGAAAAAAGAATGCCGCTAATTTTAGGTTAGCGGCACGCGATATTTTTGTTATTGGAATTTAAGCCTGATAAAACGTGGCCGATAAAGCAAAGGATCGGTTTTCAGGTCCTTGTCAAACTCTACCGAATTTACATTGTAGCTAATGATCAGTTCGCCGGGTTTGGATATGCTGGGGTGGCCCTTGGCATTGTAAACCAGGTAGGTTTTGCGGGTTAAAGCATCCTTACAATCCCACAATTTAATTACCGGCCCAAACGGACCATAAGGCGTTGCGCCAACACGCGCCCCAATAGTTGTTGATATCCCGCTAACCTGGAAAACCATCAAATAACGCCCATCGGGCATAGCGCTTACACTTATCTCGTTTGATACCTGGTCGGCCAGCGTGGCGGCCTCATCCATTTTAGGGCTCCAGGTGCTGCCGGTCCAGAAAGTCCATTTGTCAAAAGCCTCAATATCCTTTGGTAATACACGGCTCACCATTACTTCTTTAGCTTTGCCTTTAACGCCGTAGATGTATACATAACCATCGGGCTTAGGCGCACCGGCCTGTTTGGTGTTAACGAAGATGCCGGTACCGAAAGAGCCGATCTCCTCGCCCTTCTCTATATAAAATGGTGTGTCTTTTTGTTCCATAGATGTAAACGGCAGGGACCCACCTGTTTTTACTTTGATGAGCGTATTACCCACCTCTTTAAAGCCAAAAGCACCGGTACCTACATTGCGCACACGATAACCAAAAATATAAGTGGTGTTGTTATCCGGGTTGGTAAAACCATCGCCCAGCCAGTAGTAGTCTTTAGGGTGCGTTTGTGGTGTATTGGGGATAAAAACCGATTCGGCTTTTCCGGCATCGTTCTTGGCCCAATAAGGTATAAACTGTTTTGGGTCGGCAGTATTTCCCGTCAGGATGGCTGCCGCGTTATGGATCATTTTAGAACCCGGTGCTAACGAAGAATCGCTGGCCACCTCACCTATCATGCTATCACTAAAAATAAAAAGCGTTTTTGATTTGGCCGATGGGCTTTGCTGTTCCTGCCCGTTAAGCGGGATGGTATAAATGCCATCGCCACCAAACCAGCCCGATCTGCGTTTAAGCAGATTTGTCCAGTCGGCAGCTTCTTCTACGGTGTATTTAAAGCCGGTAATATTGGCCGAACTTTGCGCCTGTACGTTGCCATATCCAGAAACAGCGGCAGCAAGTAATAAAAAAATTCTTTTCATCTCGCAGGTGTGGTTTACGATGCTAATTTAAATATTGTTAACCGTTTTAGCAGGGCATTTATATTATTTTGCTTTGGCGAAAAACTTACTGAAAAACAGCATCTGGTAGTCAATAGAATTGGCCCAGTAATCCCAGGCATGGAAGCCGGGACGGATTATGAAATCGTGCGGAATTTTTTGTTCCAGCAATCTTTCATGCAATACCAGATTCTGGCCGTACATGGCAGTATCGCCATAACCGCAGTCAATGATCAGCGCAAGCGAATTAGGTTTTACCAGGCCCACCATATTTACCACGGTGTTCTTCTCCCACATATCCGGATGTTCTGACATTTTACCCAACACCTGGCTTATACCATAAGCATTGGCAAACGCGCGAACATCAACGGCACCGCTCATGCTTCCGGCTGCGCCGAAGGTATCCTGATGTTTAAAGGCAAGGTATAATGCGCCGTGGCCACCCATGCTTAGCCCGGTAATGGCCCTGCCCTTGCGGTCTTTTATCGTTGAATAATGGTCATCTATCCACTTCACCAACTCTGTACCAACATAGGTTTCGTATTGCCATTCGTTGTTCATGGGGCTATCATAATACCAACCCGCAAAGTTGCCGTCGGGGCAAACTATCAGCACGTTGTATTGGTCGGCCAGGCCTTGTACAGCGGGCACTTTTTTGATCCAATCGCTGTAATTACCGCTGAAACCGTGCAGCAGGTAAAGCACATTATATTTTTGTTTGGCCGAATAGCCTTTCGGTTTGATCACTACCGCCTTGATGTCTTTATGCATGGCATCGCTATGCGTAAGCGCGGTATCAACCGTTGCCGCTTTCGCGTTTAGCGTACACACAAATAAACTCAGGCCAAATATCAGCCCCGCGAATTTTTTGATTAAACGTTTAGTAGTTAACTGCATCGTTATGGTTTAATTGTTTACAGGTTTTTGTTATTTGGCCAGGCCCCAATTTTTGGCAGGCATAGCCCCCATAGTTAATTCAAGGGTTCCGCCGGCGGCGATATCTTTATAATCGATGTAACACTTGTTATAGGTTTTGCCGTTGAGCTTGGCACTTTGGATATAGGTGTTCTTGGCGGAGTTATTATTAGCTACAATGCTGAAAGTTTGCCCTTTTGCATATTTAGGATCAAGCTTTAATACTACTTTGTTAAACAGTGGCGCGGTTATTTCCTGGCGCGTATCACCCGGACAAACCGGGTGCAGACCACTGGCCGCCAACACATACCAGGCCGACATTTGCCCTACGTCCTCGTTACCAACCAGGCCCTCTACCGAGTTTTTGTAAGCGCGATCGCAAATAGCACGTGTCCATTTTTGGGTGAACCATGGCGCACCTAAACGGTTGTACAAAAAAGGCACATGATGTACCGGTTCGTTGGCGTGGTTGTAGTAATCGTTCCACATCATGTTCTGGGGTGTTTTGGCGAACATGTTATTCAGGTCGGCAATAACTTTGGCGTTGCCACCCATTAGTTGGGCCATGCCCGGCACATCTTGCGGTACAAACCAGCCTTGTTGTAAGGGGTTACTTTCAATGGCGCCATACCATTGCTTTAACCGGCCTTCGGCAGGCCAGGCTTCCCATTCGCCCGATTTTTCTTTCGGTCTGAACCAGCCTTTTTCGGCATCAAAAATATTGCGGTAGGCCTGACCGCGTTGGGTGTATTTTTCGGCGTCGGCAGCTTTACCTAAAGCTTTAGCGAGTTTGCCTGTGCACCAGTCTGTGTAGGCATATTCCAGGGTGTACGATATGCTTAGCGGGTTAGGTGTATAACCTTTATCGCCATTACCAAATTTTTCTACCGAACCAACGGCCAGGTCATAGGCTTTGGCTACATTATAATTTCTTATTCCTTTAGCATAAGCATCTGCCAAAACAGGCACTGCAGGATTGCCCAGCATACAGCCGCTGTACGAGTTTAACATCTCCCAACGCTCGAAGTAATTTTTATCCTTTTCATCAGCCAGCGTAACCAGCGAATTGATCAGGTCGTTCACCAGCGATGGGTTGATAATAGTTTGCAGCGGCATCTGGCTCCTGAAAACATCCCAACCGCTAAAAATGGTGCGTTTTGCAAATACGGATGATTTATGCGCCTTGCCATCGCCACCCGGATAGTTGCCATCAACATCCTGTATAATGCGCGGATCGATCATGGTATGATACAGGGCGGTATAAAACACCGTGCGTTGATCTTTGGTGCCGCCGGTTATGCTTACCTTTGATAAAGCCTTATTCCACAAAGCGCGGGTGCGTTGGTGCACGGCGTTAAAATTCCAGTCTTTGATCTCGGCCTTCAGGTTATTCTTAGCACCATTAACGCTTACGAATGATATGCCCGATTTCATTAACACCTGCTCATTGGCAGCAGTGGCAAACTCGGTGTAAAAGCCCAGATGTTTGCCTTCTTTTTCTTTAGCTCCTTTTAAAATAGCGGCTTTCGCTATTTGAGTTTGGTACAGTTCGCTTTCAATATTTTCACGCTTGCGGCTCCAGCCTTCTGGGATATCGGCGCTCCAAACACCATAATTTTTTAGCGGTTTGCTAAACTGGGCGTAAAAGTAAACGGTGTAATCGGCATGACCATCGCCGTTGCCCCAGCCGCCGCCGTCGGGCGTACATTTCATCCAACCCTCAATGGTATGGTCGTCAACCACCTTTACGTATTGCAAAGTGGAAGTACCGCCAACCCGGCGGGCCAGGTCAATTTGTATGCGCGATGTTTTATTTTGCGGGAAGGTAAAGCGTAAAATGCCGCTGTGCGGAGCTGCGGTCATTTCGGCTTTGATGTGATCGTCGCTTAGGTTTACAGCGTAATATCCTGCGGTGGCTTTTTCGCTTTTTTTATCATAACGCTGGCGATAGCCGGGCGTGCTCATATCTATTTTACCCGCGGCGGTGTGCAGCGTGCCGGTGCCGGGCATTACCAAAAAATTACCCATATCGCCAAACCAGCCTATGCCGCTCATTTGCGTAAACGCGAAGCCTTCTATACTGGTATGCTCGTAGCTATAACCCGAGCCATTATCGTCGCCGGTTATGGTGTTGGGGCTAACCTGTACCATGCCATAAGGCGCATCAGCCCCCGGGAATGTTTTGCCCAGGCCGTGATATACGCCGGCGCCTGCAACGCTGGTACTGGCGCCAATAAAAGGGTTTACATAACTGGCCAGATCCTGCGCCTGCGCGCTGAAACCTGCCGACAAAAATGCAAGCAAAAGGTATTTCTTCATTTTTAAACGATATTAAACTTGGTTGTAAAAGCCGCAGCAACGGTTTTACAAATTGGCTTATAATCGGCCAAAATAAATAAAGAAAAACGATTTAGCAAATTTTGTTCATCGATTCCAATCAGCATTAAAAACAAGCCCGATTACTTGCCCGAACTTACATTTGAAAACCTAATGGTACGTAGGCCAAACCTTGGCATAGCTACGCTCACCATAGTTTTAGCCGCAGTTTTGGTGATAGCTAATGATTTTTCAGTTTTACCATTCAAGGCTACAACATCCGCTTTATCGGCTACGCCATCCAATGAAATTTTGCGAGGTAGCGCATCGCCTTCGGCATTGAATAAACGCACCAGCATATCATTGCCTGTTATGGTTACAGACGATACTTCTAAACCTGTACCGCTTACGTCTATCATTGATCTGCTCATATCGCCGGCAGCTGGTGCAGTTGTCATTGCCCGTGCTTCCATTTGCTCGTTAAAACGAGCGCCTTCGGCCCATACGCCACTTTTGTCCCATTTACCGGTGTGCGGTAACAGGGCATAGTTCATTTCGGTTGGATACTTCATGGTATAGTTTCTGCCCCAAAGGCCCACACCTGCGTAAGCAATATTTAATCCTAACGGGAAATCTTCGCCATGGGCGTAGTTGGTGGTGTGGTCTGTCAGCATGGCCATGCCGTAGGTATTGGTGGCATCGGTAACATCAACCCAGCTTAGCACAATGTTGTTTTTGATGCTATCCCAACTGTCGAAGAAAGTATTCTTCAGTTTACTTTCGGTAACATCATAAGGGGCATTGATATATACTTTTTGCGATTTCAGGTTAAGCGGGAACAGCGTCAACAGTTTATCCCGATCATCATAAAATGCTTTTTTAAGCGATGTGGCTTCGTAGCGTTCGCTTTGTCCGTATGGGTTGCCAACGCTTGGGCTACTCTGCCAGTCTATTCTAACATTCAGGTCGATACGTTTCTGGCCCTGGGTGAAAGTTAATATCTGTGTAAATGAGTTACCGGCAATACTGCCTTTGACCTGCAGCTTTATCCGAGCCGGTCCATCCTCTAAAACGCTTACCTCAGCCGCCTGCCCGGCGCTTGATTTAAAGCCGCCATCTTTAAAAAAGTTACCCCGCAATTCGTTAAAGCGGCGGGTGTTGGCTTTATCTACAAACTCTTTATTACTTAAATTTTTGGCGATCAGACTTTCTATAGTACCACCTTTGGCCGGGTCAATGATCACGATGTACAGGTCGGTTTCTACTTTATATTTGCCAGTAATTTGGCTCACTTTGGCGCCGCTTAACGTTGTTTTTTGTGGGATAACTTTATAGGTAGCATACCCAACAGACGGCACATTAGCCGCTTTAAACCAAAGGGTATTTCCTACCATCTGGCTTAGTAACTCCTGGCCTTTGTTATCAGTAACTTTAACCTCGGTTCCCCAATCAGCGGGAACATCCAACTTCACCATCTCGGTACGTTTAATGCCCATGGTGTTGAACACACGGATGTATTTTTGCGGCCCTGCCGAAGCCGTACCTGCCAAAAACTTGTCTGTCGAAACCATACTCACGCTATCCGTATTCTTATTGGTGATGCCTGTCCAGCGCACCACCTTATCGGCCCAGGTATCGCCCGGGCGACCGTTATAAGGCACTATCCAGCAATCATGATGCTGTGATAGCAACACGCGTGTCCAGCCCTCGTCAATGGCTGCTTTTGGCCATGGCGCGTTTTTATAAAGCTTAGCCATTGCGGCCAATTTTTCTGAAGTAACCAGTTTGTTCTCGGATACCCGCACCTGCTGTGCAATGCGCTGCAATACCTGCGATCCCCAAACCAGGCTGCTCAACACATCCTGCTGCGAGAATTTCCAGCTTTCGGCAGGTGTTTTTATGGAGTAGTTGTCTACATAATCAGTCCACGTTTTGTAATAAGTGGGTTGATAGCCTTTAGAGCCATCGCCAATGTAAGGGCCTCCTTTCCAACCTGCATCCTGCAAGGTCATCCCCACCGGGTTTTTAATACCGGCATTAAAGGCTGCCGTCATATACGGAATACCGTTGCTGTTAGCAATAGTTTCCCAGGTTGATTTGGGTTTCAGATCCTCAATAGCATAACGAGGCACCGTTACCAGCGCTGTACCGTCCGGACCAATCCAGTTCACCAACTCGCCGCCATGCGCCCGCACATAGCCGCCCCAGCAGGTATTAGGGTTTTTTAGCGACGCATATTTAAAACCAAATGATTTTAATATCTGCGGCAGCGCGCTGGTAAAGCAAGGTTCTTCGGATGAATAGGTGGTAAAAACAGCAGTAGGGAAATGCTCCTTCACCATCTCCATACCGTACGAAAACTGGCGGATAATACTCTCGCCGCTGATGTTGTACATATAAGCCTGACCATAAGCCGGACTCACATATTCTATACGGCGGCTGCCGATCTTTTGGTCGGCAAACAACGCACGAAACTCCTCATAAGCCTTTGGATCTTTCACTTTAGCAACGGCCCAGGTTTCGGGCTCTATCTCCAGGTTTATTTTCCAGTTGGGATGGCTGTTAAGTTGGTCGGTCATGAAACGGGTGTTCCACTCGGGATAGTGGCCCCAAACTCCGCCGTGATAGCCGTCAATAAAATAAGCCGGCTTTTGCGCAAAACTTTGTGATGCTATTAACAGGCCCAATAGGGCGCCTATATATTTATTAGGGGTAAACTTATTGCTCATGCTTGGTGATACTATAAAGATAGGTTGATATTACTTGATCTCCTCAATTTCGATCTTACGTTTTTTGGGTTGATTGATGGCGTATATCTGATCAACCAGCACATCCATTTCTTTTTGCCAGGCGGCCCTAACTTCGGGCAAGCGGGCAGATTGGTAAGTACCCATTACGGCACCAATAAAAAAGTCGCGGCGGGCATAGCGTTTTAAGGAGTCAAGCGTGCTTTCTGAATCATTAAACAATAGGCCTTTTTTAGACAGGATAGAATAATGCAGCCAGGCATATTCGCGCAGCCGGCGCTCAATGCTCCAGCGTTCTTCGTTAAGCGCCAGCACGGCCAACGCCTGTTGGTATTGTGGCGTTTTGGTGATGATGGCCAGGTTAACGCCCTCGCCTATTTGTTTACCGGCCCAACTGCCAACATCTTTTCCATCAATTTTTATACGATAGTTTGCGGCGGCTTTTAAACCGGCAACTTTGATCACCTCGCGGTTAAACTCCTCGGTAAACGGTATAACCGCCAAAGCATCCGACTGCCGGCGCTTGTTAGGCAAACCACTACCGGGGCGGGATATGGTATCAATGGGGTAAGGCAGCGCGGCGGCATCATACATAAAACTCAGCTTACCTGCGGTTGAACCTAACTCGGTTATTTTACAGTTTTCGGCTTTGATGACGGTGCGTTTGGTGGCGTCAATAGCAACATCAGCCACCGGTTTATTGGTAAAGCCCTGACTTTTTAAAAAGCTGTAGGCCATTACAAAATGGCCATCGTTAGCGGGATGCACGCGGTCCTGTCCGCATAAGGTAAACAGTGAGTCTGTTTTTTGTTGCTGCAAGTTCACGGCAACCAACGGTGTGTTAAAATCAACATAATCCCAATGGTGGGCCTGCGCAGCCTGCTGTTGATAACCGGCAATACGCAGCATAGCCGCGTTTTTACCTTTAAAAGGGGTAGATTTTATTTTTGAGGTTTCATCATAGGGCGATGAAGCGATCATGATCTTCCGCGCCGCGGGATACTGTTGTAATTTAGCTTCTATCTTTTTAAAACTATTGTAAGCTGTTTGCACTTTTTCGTCGGCTATTTTAGTGGCGTCGGGGCGTAGGAAATTACCGTAGCCCGTATCATTCATACCGAAGGTTAGCGTAATAACGTTCGGTTTTTTTGCAAATACATCGGTGTCAAAACGATCATATATCTGCTCGGCTACATCGCCGCCTATACCGGCATTAAAAACATCAATGCGTTGATTGGGAAAGCGTGTCATATAATACAACCAGATGTACGAATGGTAGTGGCCGCCATCAGTAATGCTGTTACCAACAAATACCACGCGGTCGCCCTTGTGGAAAGGAGCAATTTGCTGCGCTTTAAGGGGCTGTGTTGCCAGCAAGGCAAGTAGCAAAAAAGATAGGATCGATCTCATAATTTATAAAAGAAAGACAATATTAGCCTTACTAAATCAATTTAGCAAACCATAGCCGCAATATTTTTGTTACGAAAAAGCCTACTGCCCGTCAACCAGCGGACTAACCTTGATATGGTTAAACTTTAATTTTCCGTGCTTCACAAAAAACCACAGATAAGTGCCATTCTGCTCGTAAGTGCGGTTAACGATGGTGCGTTTGTGGTCAATGTCAACATCTACAATACCGTCTTTCATCACAATATCAAGCGTTATGGGTTTATCCAGGCCTTCCACCGCCGGGATGGCTGTGTTGTGCAGGCTTACCAGTTTATTATTGGCCGATAGATTAAGTCTGTACCCGCCTCTGCCCTGCGGACCGGATTTAAGATACAAACCAAATTCCTCATTGCGGCTCATTGGTTCAACCGTTAAGGTGATGCGGCAATTGGAGGGTACACCTTCTATATGAGCCGCCCCAACGCCGGCTGTTGAATTGATCAGTACCGCGTCGGTACCTATAACGGTCGCGGCCTCGTCGGCCTTTATGCTGATGGTTAGCGGGCTGCCGGTTTCGGGAATCATTTCGGGTGGGAAACGGGTGTTCAGCGTACCGTCGGCTTCCTGCGTTACTTCCCTGAACAGGGAGTTACCGCCAAATATTTCACCGTTATTGTCTTTACCGTTATTACGACTTGGCACCCAGGCAGCCGCAATCCGGCGATCATTTTTAAATGCGGCAGTTTTTACCACATTGGCCCAGTCTTCGTTTAAAGCCTGGTAGCGCGGTTGCACCCAAGGGCCGTAAGGGTTTTTAGACATTACGTAGGATGTATTACTATTATCGCTAAACACCAGGTAGTACCAGCCTTTCCAGTAAAAATAGTTGGGGCACTCGGGCGTGCTGCCCTGACCGGTTAAAACGGGATCATGCACGGCCCAGGTTTTCAGATCTTTTGATGAAAGATGAACCAATGCTCCGGATAAACCACGAATAGTGGGGTTTTCCTGATCGCTGGATACAAACAGGTGAAACTCGCCATTCTTATCAACAAACACCTCCGGGTCGCGAAAGTTGCGTTTGCTATAACCGGGGGCCGATGTGTAGAATGGGTTGGGCTTCTGTTTGTCGAAATGAATGCCATCATCGCTAATGGCGTAGCTTAACTGCTCATTTACCTGGCCATTGTTCACCAATCGCGTAGCGTAAAAAGCATAATACTTGCCTTTATGATAAACCACCGACCCGGTGCAGATAGACTTCTCCCAGGGCTCGTCAATTTTTAAAACCAGCGGGTACTGCGTCCATGTTTTCAGATCAGTGGATGTACTAAGCGCCCATTGATGGCCACCCAAGCCGTTTAAACTACGATGGTGCGCCGAATCCAGCAGCCAGTAATAATAATAGGTGCCATCTTTGGCGAAGGGGATACAATCGCCCACAAAAAGATCGCCTTTGGGTTTAAAGTACTGCATGTTTTTGGTGCTTTGTATCGTATTATCATACTTAACGCCAAGTTGTGCCTTAGTAGTTAAAACGATGGTACACAACACCAAAAACAGTACAGTCTTTTTCATATTTATTTATTTAAGTTCCAAACTTTTAAGCTTTTTGCAGTGCCTGCGCCATCTGCGAATACGGCCAATCCTTTAGCATCAGCGTCGGGATATATCATGGTTGATATTACCCGCTCGCCGTCGTTACCGAAAACTTCAAGCGATGAATTATCAACCAGTAATTGGATTTTAACCGTACCGTTGGTGGCTTTTAAAGGCGCGGTAAGGTATTCTATTTTTGGCGTAGTGCCCGAGTTTGTACGATCAACAAACAGTTCCTGCTTAGCGGCGTCATAGCCCACAATTACTTTTTGCGAGCCTTTGCCAACAGCATAAAAGCCTATTTTTTTAGCCTCGCCTATGGTAAATTCGGCATCAATCCAATAGGCATTTCCCGCCAGGTTTGCAGCCTCCGCCAGGTCGAACCCAGCCTCGTTAAGAATTACATTTTTTGTGTTGTATACTTTACCGCCAGCTAGTTTGTTCAGGTTTTTGCTAACAACAGATGAAGGTGCCTGAGTCAATATTAAACCTTCCGGTGTAGTTTTAAGTGCCAGATCCTGCGGGATTGACATTTGCCCTTTCCACGGATAGGTTTGCCTGCGGCCATCCTGCAGCCAGCCCAGTAATATCTTTTTGTTTTGCGGAGCATCACGCCAGGCAATGGCAGCATAATAAGCATCGCCATAATTTAAAGTAGATACAGTGCTGGCCGGGGCATTGTTGGTAAAGGTAGTACCATCAAAATCGCCGATGTAATATTGCATCAACGGACCACGATCACCGCCTGATGATACAAACATCACCCACTTAATTTTTAAAGGGTCGTTATCAACCTGCAAAGGTATAAGCGAAGGACACTCCCAGCCATGTTTAGTATAACCTGCCGGACCAAAATCGCTCAGCTTTGTCCACTCCTTTAAGTTTTTTGAACCATAAATGCGCACCTGTTTCTCGTCAACCATAGCTACGGTCATCACCCAGCTTTTGGTTGGCTCGTACCAAAAAACAGCGGGGTCTCTAAAATCTCGCTTATTCAGATCAATCACCGGGTTGCCCGGGTATTGGGTAAAGCTCATCCCCCCATCATTACTATAAGCTATAGCTTGTACTTCTTTACGTTGCTTAGGCAGATCGATGGTAAACATGGCCACAATAGGTGCTTTACCATTTTTGCCGAAGCCACTGGTATTATTCTTATCAACCACTGCCGAACCCGAATACATCCAATAGGTACTGTCTTTGGTCATTATTTCGGGTATAGCTACGGGGTGGTGAGTCCAATTTACCAGGTCCTTGCTGGTGGCGTGGCCCCAGCTCATATGTCCCCATTTGTTTTCGAAGGGGTTGTGCTGATAGTATAATTGAAATTCGCCATTCAATACAAACAAACCGTTAGGGTCGTTAGTCCAGTTTTTTAATGGTGTAAAGTGGTACTGCGGGCGCCAGTGAGGTGTTGGCACAGGTTCTGGCTGTTGGCTAAAAGCATTTATGGCCGGCAGCAAAAACAGGGCTGCTATCAGTTTTTTTCGTAGCATGATCGAGGTATTGGTAGTGTTATAATGACTATAATTGGTTGCTTGCGCAAGCATTTATATGCTTGTGCGCTTAAAGTTAGTATAAAAGGCATAAAAACAAAAACGCCTGCTGGTGTAGCAGGCGTTTTATATTCATCTAAAAATATAGGTTAATTATTCCAGTTCGGGTTTTGTGTTATACCGGGAGCTGTTTGTATGGTCTCGGTAGGGATTGGCCACAAATAATGTTTCGACGGATCGAACACCCTGGTTGTTACATTAATGTAAGTATTACCCGCAGCAAATTTGGCACCTCTAACCGGGTTGGCCGCAGGCTTGTTCATAACTACTTCGGCTATTTTCCATCTTCTGATGTCATCATAGCGCTGCGCTTCAAGGGCAAACTCGCTTCTTCTTTCATTTCTGATCTGATCTGTCATGCTCATAGCCGTATTGCCGGGGAAGGTTAGCGCCAGCGGATCTGTGAATCCGGCGCGTGCACGTAGTGGACGAATGGTTACATCCCAAACAGCCGCGTTCATCTGGCCCAAAGCGTCTTTAGCTTCTGCATACATCAACAACACATCGGCCCAACGTAACAACACAATGTTTTCGCCCGAATCGAATACCTTACCTACCGAAGGATCAAAGTATTTTTTCCAATAGTAACCGGTGGGTGTTTTACCGCCACCGGCAGGGTTATACTCGTTTTTACCGGGTTGTACCGGGTCGCTGCCTGGCTTGATATAAACCTTGGTAACGCCGTCAGGATTAACAAAATCATAACCATTATAAACTACTGTCGCGGTTAGGCGAGGGTCGCGGTTTGCGTAAGGTGCAGCATCCTCCTGGTAACCCGAACCCGGATCATTGATAGCTTTGCCGTTTAACATCAGATAACTATCAACCAATTCCTGCGTAGGAGCACTGTTATTATTACCGCTGGCAGGGTTATTGGGCCCGCTATAAAACGGAGCGAACGCGCCAAAATCTCCCCAGGTACGTACGCCCGGCACATAGCCAAGGTCAAACATCATTTCTGAGTTATACTCGTTTGCCGATAGGAACAGGTTACCATAGTTTGCAAATAACGAATATGCGCCGTTAACAGCCTGGTTATTCATCAGGTCTTCGCACACGGTCACTACTTCGGCCATCCTGTTTCCTTGGTACAGCAGCACCCTGGCTTTTAAAGCCTTGGCAGCGCCTTTGGTTGCACGGCCCCTATCTGCAGCTGCGTAATCTTCTTTTCTGGGCAGCGCATCGGCAGCAGCTGTCAGCTCATTTAATATGAAGGTAATTACATCAGCCTTCGGCGTACGCTTAACTGCTTTGGCTTCATCGGGAGTAAGCACCTTGGTGATCAAAGGCACATCGCCATATAAATTCACCAATCTGAACAAAGCGTGTGCTCTAATAAACCTTGCTTCGGCTTTCATTCTGTTGATAAGCGTTGCGCCTAAGGTTTTATTCTGATCGATATTTTCGAGCAGCAAATTACATGATCGCACATTAGCATAATAATTGGCCCACTCCTCTTTTACCTTGGTTAACCCCGGAAAGAAGCCCTGGGTGCTGCCACTTGATATTTGGGTAACCTTACCCACGTTTACATCCAACTGGGTATAGGCGTTATCGCTTAGCGACTCGTTAAAGAAAAAGTTTTGTGCCGCGCTTGAGCCCGTGCCCGAACCCGCGCTTAATATTTGCGCGTAACAGGTATTCAGGGCATTGCTAACATTTCCGTTAACTATCCAGAAGTTTTCATCAACATACCTATCGGTACGGGTTAGGTCAAGCTTTTTGCAACTTGCTACCATTAATGTTAGTAGTACAATAAAAGTTGCCTTATTTAAATATTTTAAACGCATAATAATTCAATTTAAAGTGTTAAAAAGTTATGTCTAAACCACCTCCATAAAATACCGGTGTTGGGTAAGTTCGGGCACTGTTAGCATTACTTTGAATATTTACCCTGCTATCAAACTCGGTTTGCTCAGGGTCCATAAACTTCATTGGTGATATGGTAAACACGTTTTGTGCCGTGAAGTAAATACGGGCTTTCTGGATACCTGCTTTTGATAATAACGATTTAGGTAAAGTGTAACCTACCTGTATATTTTTCACCCTGGCGTAAGCAGCGTTAAATAAGTAGATGTCTGAGCCGGTGCGCCAGTTGTTGATAGTAGACGGTGTGCCAGGCTCATTAAGGCGGGGCCATTTAGCATCGGTGTTTGTCGGTGTCCAAAAATCACGCTGGTGCTCAAACAAAGTACCGCTAAAACCAAAGTGGTATGGCTCAACCAGCTCTCCGCGAACCAAGGCGTTTCGTTTACCCACACCCTGAACAAATACGGATGCATCAAACTGTTTGAAGCTTACGTTATAGGTAAAACCAAAGGTGTAACGCGGGAATGGGTTACCTAGGATAAATTTATCTTGCGAGTCAATTTTTCCATCGCCATTCTTGTCAACAAACTTTAAGTCGCCCGGCGCCACAACGTTGTTGGCAAACTTAGGGTAACTGGCAACCTCGGCTGCGCTTTGATAAAGACCATTGGTTTTGTACCCCTGGTAAACCGTAACAGGCAAGCCTACGCGGCGCACATATTCAAACTCCTCAATAGGCCTTGTAAACTCTGTTTGCCCGAAGCTGTATGCCAATAGCTTGTTACTATTATCGGCCACGTTAATCGAGAAATTGTGTGTAAATACGCTACCTCTAACCGTATAGTCAACCCTGGCTTCCCATCCGTAACTTCTAACTTTTGACAGGTTGTAATCAGGGAATCGTGAACCAAATAAGGTTGGCACATCTTCCCTTGGCGCCAATATATCACTGGTAACTTTGTTGAAGTATTCCAAAGCCACATTCAATCGCCCATTTAGGAAAGAGCCATCCACGCCAACGTTAAATGATGCCGCTTTTTCCCAGGTCAGGTCCGGGTTACTTAAGTTTCGGGTAGCGCTGGATACTACGACGTTGTTAAAGCCATAAACGTTACTGTTTGTGGTGAAGTTAGAGATAAACTGGTAGGGATCTACGTTCTGGCTTCCAAGTACGCCGTAAGTCGCTCTTAATCTCAGGTCGCCTACTTTATCTTTATAGTTAGACATGAAACCCTCTTCGGTTAAACGCCATGAACCACCTATAGAAGGGAAATAACCCCAACGTTTATTAGGCGGGAAGTTAGATGATGCATCCGCCCTGAAAGTCGCATCGACCGTATATTTATTGGCGTAGGTATAAGACGCACGACCGAACAGCGAATTTAAACTGGTTTCCCTGTTATTAGTAAGCGAATTGTACGACGCATCAGTAGTACCCGCGTCAATTTGAGTACCCGTGGTTGGTATGCCCAGCAATGAGTCGGTAAGAGATTTGCGTACACCGTTGCCTTCTTCAATAAACGATTCGTTTGCTGCGCCTACTAAGATGTTCAGGTCGTGCTTCCCGAATGATTTGGTATACTCAGCAATTAACTGGGTGTTGGTCGCCAACGATTTCGAGTTAATGTTCGCCGTTTCTCTTCTGGCATTTGATTGCCCGACCGGATAATAAGTTAAGTTAACCTGTCTGCGTAGCTGCGTATTTGCTTTTACAGTACCACCAAATACACCGCGTATTTTAAATGCAGGGGTTATAGCGTAGCCTACCGTGAAGCTTCCGTTTATCTCGTCATTGTTAGAGAAACGATAGCCGCCGTCGCGCAAAAGTTGCAAAGGGTTATAATTGACAAAAGCTGTTAAATAACGGCCTTGCGCATCCTGGAAACTATCAGTTAACGGCGCGCGCGTTACATCTCCTATCAGATCATTGACACCACCGGTAACAGGCTCGCGCCAGTTAACTTTGGTGTAAGCCAGGTTCCAGGCGGTATTAAATTTACCTTTGGTAGCAGTTTGATTTAAGCGGAAATTATAACGCTTCAGTCCGTAAGCACCTTTTTCTGTATTCTTTTCAACCACATTTTGTTGATTAAAATAGCCAAATGACATTAAGTAAGTGCTGTTTTCGCCGCCACCGCTTATCGTGATATTTTGATTGGTTTGAGGCGCATTATGCAGGATATTATCGATTTGCCAGGTACCGTTTCCCGCCGCTTTAAACGCGTCTATCTGCGTCTGGGTATAAGCAGCAGGTTTACCCGAGTTTATTAGCGACTGGTTTTTAAACTGCGCATTTTCCCACCCCGGCACTTGCTTAAAGGTTAGTCGCGGAGCCTGCATACCGTAAATACCGTTGTAAGTTACAGTCGCGGTGCCGGATTTACCTTTTTTAGTGGTGATCAGGATTACGCCGTTAGCCGAACGCGAACCGTAAATAGCCGCAGATCCCGCATCTTTTAGTATTGATACGTTGTCAATATCATTAGGATTCAGGTTGTTTAGATCACCTCCTATGATCCCGTCAATAACAATAAGCGGGTTATTGTTACCGGTGGTACCTATACCGCGTATGTTAAGGTTAAACGCGCCATTAGGCTCAAATCCCCTTTGCTGTATAATTAAGTTTGGCGATTGGCCTTGCAAAGCCTGCGTGGTGTTTAAAACCGGCCTGCCTTCAATCGCTTTGGTACCCGATATCCGGTCGACCGCGCCGGTTACTGATATTTTTTTAGCGGTACCGTAGCCAATAACAACCACCTCTTCAAGGGCCTTATTGGCTGGTTTTAATTTTATGCTGATTGTGGTTTTTCCCGCTACAGCCACTTCAACTGTTTCATAACCTACATAAGTAAAAACAAGTGTTGCGTTCTCATCGGCATTGATGGTAAAGTTACCATTAG
Source organism: Mucilaginibacter sp. A3364 (assembly GCF_059690715.1). Classification (NCBI taxonomy): domain Bacteria; kingdom Pseudomonadati; phylum Bacteroidota; class Sphingobacteriia; order Sphingobacteriales; family Sphingobacteriaceae; genus Mucilaginibacter; species Mucilaginibacter sp. A3364. Next base: position 38,257 of record NZ_JCAWED010000001.1, on the reverse strand, counting down.
CATCAGATACCACGCCGGCTGTGGTGCCTTTAACAACTACCGAAACGCCGGGCAAGGTTGAGCCATCGTTGGCATCGGTAACCTGCCCTTTTATAGTTATTGGGGCAGCTTCAACAATTGCTGTAGGCTTTTTTGTATTGATGGCAAACGCGCTGGTTGAAACGCATAACGTCGATACAGCCATCAGGACAATACCGCCCATATGCCATGGCCTTTTAATCGGAATTTTCTTTAGTAATGTCAGTTTCATAATTGGTTTTTGATTTTTAACATGGGTAGTACATTAATTACTCTTTGCTTGGTTTTGGGTGCTTGGTTACATGCTGTCATTGGCAATTTTTGTTTTTTGGTTAGATGTGGGTAATTGGTTGGTTAGCTATATAATCAGTTAATGTAAAACATGAAAACGCGCTGCGAAATTTATACTATACCTATAGAAGTAGTATAATATAAATCACGCAGTTAGCCCGTTACGTAGTTTCCTGTTATACATAGGGCAATCGTGCTTTATGCTCAATTGGCTCCGTGTAAAACAGGTGTTTTTATATTGATTTTATTAAATTGGTTTTAAATTGGTATAAGTGTTTCCATGCGGATAACACACCGGGCGTATATGCACGGCATAAAATTTTCAAAAAGCAGTTCAAAACAAAAGACCTTAAAGCCTTCAGCCTAAATCATTTTTAATCTGTAGTTTAAACACTAATTGGTTCCTGACTGCTTAACGTATTTTGGGAGGAGTGTTAAGCAGCACACTATGTCGTGGTATGATGTTTAGCGACGTAATGTTTTACAAATTAAAGGCATAAAAAAGCAAAGCGCAAAATAATTGTTCGTTATTTTTTACGAATACCATTTTTCAAGTAAACATTTAACCACAAAGCAGTATATTGTGTCAATTATAAACGCCAATTTAAATACTGTTTTTTGTGAGGATATACTTAACCCTGCTTTTACTGTTAGGCTGTGCCGATGTTTTGTTCGCGCAGCAAAAACCCGATACTTTGTTTTATGAAAGCTTTGACGGCCCCGCACTTGATCGCAACAAATGGAATGTTGAAGTAAACCGCCGTACGGATAACAACGAGCAGCAGGCTTACATCGATTCTATCGGCGTTATATCATTTAAAAATGGCTTGCTAACTATCACTCCGGTATACCGCCCCGGTTTCAGCATCAACAATCAACGGAAATATGATTTTGTATCGGGCCGCATCAATACCCGTAATAAATATGAGTTTGTATACGGCACCGTTTCGGCAAGGCTTAAAACAACGGCGGGCGAGGGTTTTTGGCCTGCCTTCTGGATATTGGGCAAAGGCAAATGGCCCGATGCCGGCGAGATAGATATCATGGAAACCGTCGGCGACTCGTCATGGACCAGCAACGCTATACACGGCCCGGCTTACTTTGGCAACACCCCGCTACAAAAACGCACCACCTTTACCAAAGGCACAGATGTTACGCAATGGCATACCTACGCTGTACGTATTGACCCCGCTAAAATAGTTTTTAGTGTTGATGGCAAGGAAACTTACAAAGTACTTAAAGAGAATGTGGAACAATACGGTAAATGGGTTTTCGACAATAAAAAATATATATTGCTAAACCTGGCCCTGGGTGGCGGTTATCCGCAGGGAGTAAATAAAGTTTCAAAGCCGTATCCGGGCTTGTCGCAAACATCGGTTAACAAAATAAAGGCCGGTAATGCCGAATACCTGGTTGATTGGGTATTAGTTACAGATCTGAAAGAATAAGACCTCGCCCTATTACTTAGACTGCCCAATTTCGCTTTTTAATTGCTGAATTTGCTGCTGTGCCTGGCGGTTTTCCAGGTAGAAGTATATAGCACAAGCCAGGAATATTTTACCCAAGATAAAGATACCGGCAAACACCCATCGCCAAAGCTTGTGTATGCGCATGTGGCTCGATTCGGACTCAACCTCGATGTATTGGTTTTTCCGGTCGCGGGTATAGGTTTGCTCTGGCTCCGGCTCAACATAAGTATCGGGTGAAATGCCGGGTGCTATGATCAATTCGTTAATGCTCTCCTCTATTTTTTTGAACATATTTGGGGGAGGCGCAACGGCCATATATTGGGCAATATGTTCCAGGTCGCTTTCCAATTCGTTAAGCGCGTCCTCAATTTCAGGGAAACTTCTTTTCAACTGCAGCAACTCCCGTATCTCGGCATCAGATGCAGAGCCTAATACGTACGATTCTAAAATCCCGCTTTCGATGTATTCCTTAATTTCCATGAGATGCTTTGATTATGGTAAACGCTTCTCTCAGGGCTTTTCTTATCACATCTTCGGGTGTGTTTAACTCTTTGGAAAGCTGAGCAGTTGATTTTTTATGATAGTAAAAATTACAGAAGACCAGCTTTTGCTGTGCTGTCATACTATCTAAATACTTATTGGGGCTATGGTTTGATGATATGGCCGCGGCTGGGGTTTCGCACCCGGCCACCGCATCATCAAAAGCGGCCAGTTGATTTTTTGCAAAGCGCATTAGCTGGCACCAGGCACTCGTTCCGTCCCAATCCAGTTTATTGAAATGTGTAGATGAAACTTCGTTGAATATTTTCACCAGGTATTCCTCCGCTACTTCTCTGTCCTTTACAATTTCAAAAATATAGCCTAACAGTTTATCGGCATACCCATCATACAGGGCGCTTATACTGGTTGGCTTAGCCGCTAATAACGTTTGATCTGGCTTAATCATGGTTATTTGCTTTATTAATAGGGGTATTTACAGGTTTACGCCTGTTCGGTTAATTAATTATATTAAAAGCTAAAAATACTTAAAATCTATGATAATAATACGCTATTATTTTTTAAATATTTGATAGTCTGCCTATTGGCGCGCGGCCCAGGCATCCATCTTTTTTTCAACAATGGCCAATGGCATACAGCCGTCTTTCAAAAACTCATCATGAAAAGCGGCTATGTTAAATTTAGTGGCCAATTGCTTTTCATACTTAGCACGCAGCTCACGTATTTTAAGCGCGCCTATTTTGTAGGCTAAAGCCTGGCCGGGTATTGCCATGTAACGCTCTATCTCAGCAGTCGCACCATCTTCGCTTATCGCTTCATTGTCCATCATGTATTTGATGGCTTGCTCGCGGCTCATGTTTTTGCTGTGCATGCCTACGTCAACCACCAGCCTGATGGCGCGGTGCATTTCATCGCCCAGGGCACCCATATGCTGATAAGGATCAGTATACAAACCCAACTCCTTTCCTAACGATTCGCAATACAGGGCATAACCTTCGCCGTAAGCACCGTACCAGGCAAAGCGTCTGAATTTCGGTAAATCGTTATTTTCTTGCTGTAACGATGTCTGGTAATGATGACCCGGAATAGCTTCATGTAAAAACAAGGACTCCATACCCGACGTAGTGTTAAACTTGGTCGCATCAACAATTGGTACATAAAATATGCCCGGCCTTGTACCATCCGGCGAGCCCTGGTTATACTCCGCACTGGCGGATGCTGCCCTGAACGCCTCGGTTTGGCGTACCTCGAAAGGTGTTTTAGGCACACGCGTATACATTTTTTTCAGGCTCGGCTCCATCGTTTTATGGATGGCCTCAAAAGCTGCAATCACCTCAGCCGGCGTTTTATAAGGCGTAAAGCGTTTATCGGTTTTCATAAATTCAAAAAACGCTTTCAGATCACCTTTAAAACCTACCGCGTTTTTAAGGCTATCCATGGTAGTGGCGATCCGCTTCACTTCGCTTAAACCGGTTTGATAGATCTCATTCACGTTTTTATCGGTGGTTGTCCAATATTTAACCAGGTAAGTATAAACTTCGGCACCTTGCGGTATGGCATTTATACCGGTTGTTGTGCGGGCCTTAGGCAAATACTCGTTCTTCAAAAAATTACCAAGTTTTTTATATGAAGGTACCAATTGTGTTAATATGGCCTGCTTATAAGCAACGGTTAATCGTTTTTTATCAGCCGCCGAAAACTCTTTAGGGAACTTGGTAACCGGCCCGTAGAACAAACTTTTTGTATCATCGGTAACTACCATGGCATCCATCTGAGGTATCATTTTCTCAACCAAAACCTTTGGTAACACAACGCCCGCGGTAATACCTTTCCTGAAATTGGCAATAGCCGAGTCTGTCCACAACGTGTAGCCCTTAACACGGCCCAGCCAGTTATCATAATCCTTAACGGTTTTAAACGGCTGAAATCCATCGCCCGAACCTAACTGACCCATAGTAATGGTCAGACCCCAAAACTGCTGGGTAGGCACCATCCACGACATTTGGATGTAGCCGCTATTGCTTACTTTAACATCCAGCGCTTTAAGCTGCATGTCCATTTCATAGTTAAAAATATCGTAGCTTATTTTGTCGTTCTCATCCAGTTTTTCGTAATCAAACTTTTTGATCTCGGCCTGGTACCTGGTATAAAACGCTTTCAGCGTATCCCTGAAAGCCTGCGTTTGGTCGTTAACCAAAATATCGTTGTAGCGGTTATCCCCTTGCTGCGTAGCATCAAGCGGGTAAAGCTTACAGTGCTCATCCCAATACTTATCAAAAACAGTAGCTAAGTCTTTATCAGGCATGGTGGTATCAGCAGTATTTTTTTGCTTACAGGCCAATAAGCCCAGCGCAAGCAATGCATAAATCGCCATTCTTTTCATAACAGGATCAGTTTATGGGGTTATTGACAATAACTGATTAAAAGTAATAATTTACTGATAAGCAGCTAAATATTTTTGAAACTGAACAGAATATCTGTCATTAAATTTTATGCGCCAACCAATAATGTTTAGCGGCTTACGTTATGCTATATATATTTTAGAATAATATATTTGAAAACGGCTTGTATTAGCTGGAAACGAATAGTTTTGCAATATGCCCGTTTAAACTTTTATATGCCCAAGCATCTTATTCACTTTTTGTTATTATTTGCGTTCTTATTTTTTTCGGCTGATGTACGGGCTCAAAAAAATTATACCATTAGCGGCACCATTAAAGATGCCACCACCGGCGAAACGCTGATAGGTGCCACGGTGCGCTTGCAGGAATTGAAGCAAAACGGGGTAGCAACCAATGCCTACGGTTTCTTTTCGTTAACAGCCCCGGAGGGCGCTTACACTATATTGGTTAGTTACGTAGGCTACCAAAACACAACACAAGCCGTTACACTTAATAAAAACACCAATCTTACTATTTTACTAAGCAGCGGTACTGATCTGAATGAAGTTACCATAAGCGCCAATACCCATAAAAACGACAATGTGGAAAGCCCCCAAATGGGTGTAAACCGGCTTGATTTGAGCCAGGTAAACAATGTCCCGGTTATTTTTGGCGAAAAAGACGTTTTAAAAACCATACAGCTATTACCCGGCGTAAAAACAACCGGCGATGGTAATACGGGTTTTTATGTGCGCGGTGGCGGTGCCGATCAAAACCTGATCTTGCTTGACGAGGCTGTGGTTTATAACGCATCGCACTTGTTTGGCTTCTTCTCCACCTTTAATTCTGATGCTATAAAAGATGTTAGCCTTTACAAAGGCGGCATGCCGGCACAATATGGCGGCAGGCTATCATCAGTACTGGATATTAAGATGCTGGATGGTAATAATCAACAATTTTCGGTACAGGGGGGTGTTGGTCTGATCGCTTCAAGACTGAAGGTAGAAGGACCGTTGGTTAAAGACAAAGGATCATTTATGATAAGCGCCCGCCGTACCTATGCCGATGTGTTTTTAAAGCTTTCGCCTGACTCGGCTGCGCGGGATGCCAGCCTGTATTTTTATGATCTGAATGCTAAATTAAACTACCGGTTTGACGAGAAAAACGCCATTTACGCGTCGGGGTATTTTGGCAAGGATGTATTGGGACTTAAAGATAATTTTGAAACTAACTGGGGCAATCAAACAGCTACCTTACGTTTCAATCATATTTTTAACAGCAAACTGTTTTCCAACACCTCGCTTATTTATAGCAACTATTACTACATCGTTCAAAACTACGCCACCAATAACGATTTCAGAGTGTATTCCAAGATCCGCGATTTTAATGTTAAGGAAGATCTTCAATATTATTTCTCTGATAAAAACACCTTACACTTCGGCGCTAATTTCACTACCCATTCTATAACGCCGGGCGATATCACGTCATCCTCCACATCGGGCGTTAACGGCAAGATCATTCAGCAACGCTACGGTACCGAAATGGCCGCTTACGTATCGCATGAATGGCATCCTACCAATAAATTAAACTTGTTATATGGCATGCGCTTAAGCTGGTTCTCGTTACTCGGCCCGGGGCTTATCAATACTTATAATGCATCCGGGGTTATTACCAATAGCCAAACCTATAACAATAATGATTTGATCAAACAGTACTTTAACCCCGAACCGCGGGCTTCGTTAAGCTATACTTTTAACGATCAAAACTCGCTAAAGGCATCGTACAATCGCAATACACAAAATATCCACTTGCTTACCAATTCAACCTCCTCATCGCCTACAGATATGTACGTAATGAGTAGCAATAATATTAAACCGGGCATTGCCGACCAATTTTCATTAGGTTACTTTAAAAACATGCAGGATAACCTGTACGAGTTTTCGACCGAAGTATATTATAAATGGACGCAGAACCAAATAGACTATAAAAACGGCGCGCAACTGGTGGGTAATTCTGATGTAGAATCGCAACTGGTGTATGGCCAGGGCAGGGCATATGGTATTGAGCTTTTTTTGAAGAAGAAACGTGGAAGATTTAACGGCTGGCTGGGATACACCTTATCAAAAACCGAAAATCGTTTTGACGCGGTTAACGAAGGACGCTATTTCGCCGCCAGGCACGACAGGACACATGACATGTCTGCCGTAGGTATTTACAAACTCAGCAAACGCTGGACTTTATCCGGCACTTTTGTATACGGCACTGGTAACGCGGTTACCTACCCCCGCGGTAAATACAAGGTTGGAGGTGTAACCACCTTCTATTATCCTGAACGCAATACCGACCGTATGCCCGCCTATCACCGCCTTGACCTAGGCGCTACTTTGGAAGGCCGCGAACATAAACGTTTTCACTCCAGCTGGACGTTTGGCCTGTTTAATGCTTATAATCATAAGAATCCCTACACTATTACGTTTGAGGATAATAAAGACGATCCAAGCCGCACAGACGCGATTAAAACCAGTTTGTTTGGTATAATCCCGTCAGTTACTTATAACTTTAAGTTTTAATGGAGATGAAGAACATACGATATCAACTATTGCTGCTGATGCTGTTAACAAGCATTGGGCTTATATCGTGTAAAGATGCTATCGACCTTAAGCTTAAAAACGCCGCTCCACAGTTAATAATTGAGGGGAATTTGATAGATTTAATTGGTACACAAACTATAAATATAAGCCGTACGGTTAATTTTGACGCTCCTAATACTTTTCCGGGAGTGAGCGGTGCCAGTGTTAAGGTTACTGACAATAACTCCGGAGCTGTTTATACCTATACCGAACGAAGCCCGGGGGTTTACACCAGTACTCAAATTTTTGGGCGGGTACGGCGCAATTATACGTTGCGTGCTATAGTTGATGGTAAAACTTATACTGCAAGCTCAACCATGCCGGCCGACCGGGTACCTATTGACTCGGTTACAACCAGCGACCCTGCTTTTGGCGACGATGAGACTAAAACCGTTACCTTATATTATCACGACCCTCCGGGTGTTAAAAATTTTTATCGCTTTGTGATGTTTGTGAACGGTGTGCAGGTGAAAAATATTTTTGTGCGGAGTGACGAGTACAGCGATGGACGTATGGTTAATTCCAAGTTATACCAAAATGACATTAAGATAAAATCGGGCGACCGTGTGGATGTTGACATGCAGGGGCTTGATGAGCCTTTATATAACTATTGGTACACCTTTGCACAACAAAATAATTTTATAGGCGGTTCGGCGACACCAACCAACCCGGTAAATAATTTTGACAGCCAGGTTTTGGGCTATTTCAGCGTACGCACCAATTTCAGGCGATCATTCACTGTACGGTAATTGCCCTAGTTTACATTATTAGCAGTAAGGAAATTACGCAAAGGCACCAGTTTATCTGTATTGATCAGATCCACACCGCAGTTCAACATCTCTTTCCAAACCGCTTTATTGTCAGGCGATGCCCATAACCTTACACGTTCGCCGTTTTGATGGGCAAGGGATACATAACGCATTAGTTTATTCTTCTCACGTTCAGAAATATTGCCCGCGCCTTTCCACTTCAACATCTTTGAGTATTTGCAACTGGCCATGGTAAAAACCTTACTGGTAGTATCAATCAAACCTTTGCGCAGGTCCTTATCAATAAATGCCAGGCGACTTTCCTCACTCTTCATAGTGTCGTAAGGTTTATGGCCCGATAGCACTATGGTAACGGCACGTAGCGTAACACGGCTGCTATCATAGCTGGTCAATATAGCGCGATACTTTTCAAGCAAGGGTTTAAGCGCGGCATAGGCACGATTCCCGTTACTTTTAATATCTATCAGCAGGGTGATTGGCTTGTCGTAACCTTCGTAAAAACGGCCATTGTTTTGGGCTATCTTGTCCAACAGAGGCTGCAGGTATAAATTTTCAAGTGTTCGTTTACCTTTAAAGAAAGGATTAACGTGTGCTACCACCAATTTACCACCAAGCAAAAACACATCGGCTTCCATATGGGTAAAGCCATTTTGCTCGGCATCAAGCAGCGGATGCTTGCGGCGATAGTCGTTATGTGAGAACCCATTCTCCAACGGTTGAGTTTGGGCATTAGTAATGTAAGGAGCCAAGCCTATAGTACAGGCAATAAGCGTCCTCAAAAACTGTATACGCATACGGTTAGTTTCAATAATTTAAATGTATCAGGGTTGTTACAATCTCAAAAATATCAGATGACATTCAAATTACAAAGCATTTTTAAAAATATATATTTGACTTTTATCGTCAGATATTCAGCAACTTAACTGTGTAATAATTACACTACTTCAACTCCTGGTTTAAAACTCTCGCCGTTCGCTCGCCGAACCTTTAGGTCAAAATTACTCATATAGCATTGGCTTATTTTTATTAAGAAGTTAAGTATTCATTACGTTATGGCTTCTTCATATTACCTCATTGTTACAAGAGTAACTCAATAAAAAAGCCACTCCTTTACCGGGAGCGGCTTAACTAACTAATATTCACTTGGCAGTGAAAACCTTGCGGCTACACTATATTATTCTACTTCCTCTATCAGGTTATCGCCGGTAACTTCGGTACGGATACGGGTTTCCAGTTCTTCCATCAGTTCAGGATTATCCAGGATCAGTTGCTTAACAGCATCACGGCCCTGGCCCAGGCGGGTATCGCCATAGCTAAACCATGAACCTGCTTTTTTAATGATGTTGTGTTCAACACCAAGGTCAATGATCTCGCCTGCTTTTGAAATACCTTCGCCAAACATAATGTCGAACTCAGCAATGCGGAACGGCGGCGCAACTTTGTTTTTAACAATTTTAACCTTAACACGGTTACCTGAAACCTCGTCAGTATCCTTAATTTGTGATATACGACGCACATCTAAACGTACCGAAGCATAAAACTTCAAAGCGTTACCACCGGTAGTGGTCTCGGGGTTACCAAACATTACACCGATCTTATCGCGCAACTGGTTAATAAATATGCAGCAGCATCCGGTTTTGCTGATAGTACCGGTAAGCTTACGCAATGCCTGCGACATTAAGCGCGCATGCAAACCCATTTTAGATTCGCCCATCTCGCCTTCTATCTCGGCCTTTGGCACCAGGGCCGCTACCGAATCGACCACCAAAATATCAATAGCTCCCGAACGGATCAGGTTGTCGGCTATCTCTAAAGCCTGTTCACCGTTATCCGGTTGTGATATTAAAAGGTTCTCTACATCTACGCCTAATTTTTTTGCGTAAAATCTGTCGAACGCATGCTCGGCATCAATAAACGCGGCAATGCCACCTTTCTTTTGCGCTTCGGCAATGGCATGGATGGCCAAGGTTGTTTTACCTGATGACTCCGGACCATAGATCTCAATGATACGGCCCTTAGGCAAACCATTAACACCTAAAGCAATGTCCAAACCTAACGAACCGGTAGAAATTACTTCGGTTTGTTCAATTACGGCGTCGCCCAATTTCATGATGGTACCTTTACCGTATGATTTTTCCAACTTATCCAGTGTAAGTTGTAATGCCTTTAATTTATCTGCGTTGCTCATCCTTTTAATAATATACTTAGCAAATGTAAATGATAGTTTTGATAAATACTAATTTTTTTAGTAATTATTTTTTAATACATGGAGACGCAATATTTTGCGTCTTGGAATGCATTAGCGGGAGACGCAAAATATTGCGTCTCTACATCACGTAAACATAGGCATCGCCTTAACACCAATCAAATATTCTTATCCACACTTCGTTTAGCCAACTCCTTACTAATAGCATTCAGTTCCTTTTTACGTTTGGCCTCTTTGGCTTTTTTCACCTTTAACGCTTCCGCTTTTAATAACGCGCCTTCGGTATTATTACGCTCGTAATAGCGGCAGAACCAGGTAAGCGGGCATATCTCGCATTTAGGGCTGCGGGCTACGCAAATGTAGCGGCCGTGCAAAATAAGCCAGTGGTGGGCTATGGCAAGCGTATCTTGCGGCAGGTATTTTACCAATTGCTTTTCTACCGCCAGCGGGGTGGTTGCTTTATTGGTAAGGCCTATCCTGTCCGCTACGCGAAACACGTGGGTATCCACAGCAATAGCTGCCACATCATACACCACCGAAGCTATAACATTTGCCGTTTTACGACCCACGCCGGGCATTTTCTGCAATTCGTTAATATCGCTTGGCACTTCGCCATGAAAAACGTTGACCAACATATTGGCCATACCTACCAAATGTTTGGCTTTGTTATTAGGATAACTTACGCTGCGGATGTAAGTAAATACCTCATCAGATGTTGATGCCGCCAAACTCTCGGGCGTTGGGAAACGCGCGAACAGCGCCGGCGTAACCTGATTTATGCGCTTATCGGTACATTGGGCCGATAGGATAACCGCCACCAGCAACTCGTACGGATTGGTGTAGTGCAGCTCGGTTTCGGCTTCGGGCTGGTGTTTTGAAAAATATTCTACAAAATGGCGGTAGCGTTCGGCTCTGAGCATTTGTTGTTGAGGCGTTTGGAAAGCTCAAAAATAAAAAAAGTCCGAAGCGAAATCTAATTTTCACTTCGGACCCAATTTTTTTCTCAAAAAACCTAGCGTAAGCTTTTCGAATAATCGAGGATGGAATGAATAGTTTGCAGCTTGGGCTTCTTGCTTAGCTGCTCCAGGTCTGCACGTAATGAGTGGTAAAATACCAGATCATCACCTTCTAAATTTTCATTTACATCAGCCTTTTTCACGTCGCTTTGGTTAATGAGTTCATTTAATGTAAAGGTTTCACCCATAAGCATTTTAGTTTGTTTGTTTTGTATACGACTTATAACGCAAGCCTGTTTCACTTTATTTTATCAAAATGAAAATTTAATGAAATTTTGTTTGGGGTGCTAAATTCAGCACGTCATCACGAGCGAGGAACGAGCGTAGTGATCCCCGGCAGGACCGGTCAGACGATTACTTTTCTAAAGGGGATTACTACGCTACGCTCGTAATGACGCATGGGATTGTTTTTATGAAATAAAATCCCCACCTTTACAATTCATCAGATGATATGCTGATTTGCGAAAATGGAAACACTCATCAACAAACAATCCCTGGCCGATAAGGTGGCTGCCAAAATACAGGAACAGGTACTGCTGGGTAAATATCAGGTGAACGATAAACTGCCGATAGAACCCGAGTTGATGAAAAGTTTCGGCGTTGGCCGCTCTACCATCCGCGAAGCGATAAAAATTTTAGCCAATAGCGGTTTGCTACGTGTGCAGCAAGGTGCGGGCACTTTTGTGGCTAAAGCCAGCGCCAATACCGAGCCCTTTGAGCAACGTATTAAACGCACCAATATTAAGGACCTGAACGAAATACGCGAGCTGTTTGAAATGAAAATAGCCGAAAAAGCAGCGCTTAACCGTTCGTCAAAAGATATTGAAACGATAAGGCAACACTTAGCCAACCGCAAACTATATGCGGAACTGGGCGAAGTAGAAGCATGCATCGACGCGGACATTAAGTTTCACTCAGCCATTGCCGAGGCGTCGAAGAATGAGATCCTGGCCGACCTGTTTAAATCTGTATCGCTGCATTTAAAAAACACATTTATGCAATTGCATACCGATACGCAGGATTTTATTCAAACCCAGCATCTGCACCAGCAACTGCTGGATAGTATTATAAACCAGGATGCCAAAAAAGCCTGGCAAAATGTAGCGGCTATCATCGGCCACATATCTAAATAATAACACGATGGCCTGGCCATCATCAATACATCATAACATGAGTACTACAACTACCAAAACCGTCGTTCAACAAACCGTTTACCCCATATTGTTCGCCATCAGCTTCTCGCATTTACTAAATGATCTGATGCAATCGGTTATCCCATCGGTTTATCCTTTAATAAAAGAAAACTATCATCTTTCGTTTAGCCAGATAGGTTTAATTACGCTTACCTACCAGCTCACCGCATCAATACTACAACCTTTTGTTGGTTTATATACCGATAGAAAACCTAAGCCATATTCATTAGCCATTGGCATGTGCTGTACTTTGCTGGGGCTAATCTTTCTATCGTATGCCGGTCATTTTTACACCGTGTTACTATCCGTGAGTTTAGTGGGGATGGGCTCATCAGTATTTCACCCGGAGTCGTCGCGCGTGGCCAACATGGCATCGGGCGGTAAAAAGGGGTTCGCGCAATCATTGTTCCAGGTAGGCGGCAACGCGGGTAGTGCCATGGGGCCTTTGTTAGCCGCTTTGGTTATTATTCCTTACGGCCAGCATAATATTATATGGTTTGCTTTAGCCGCTGTGTTAGGCATTATTGTATTGATACAGATAGGCAATTGGTATAAAGGCCATTTGGTAATAAAAGCACAGAAAGCGGCACCAGTTATTACCAATCCAATACCGCGAAACAAGGTAATTGGCGCTGTTATTATCCTGTTGGTATTGATCTTCTCTAAATACTTCTATATGGCCAGCATGAGCAGCTATTTTACTTTTTATGTAATTGATAAGTTTCACGTTTCGGTACAGCAATCGCAGTTATACCTATTCATGTTTTTAGGCGCTGTTGCCGCGGGCACCATCATTGGCGGTCCGCTGGGCGATAGGTTTGGCCGCAAATATATAATCTGGATATCGATATTAGGTGCAGCTCCTTTTACGCTGATGTTACCTTATGCTAACCTGTTTTGGACAGGGGTATTGGCTATCATCATTGGCGTTATCATCGCGTCGGCATTCTCGGCCATATTGGTTTACGCCACCGAATTGCTGCCCGGCAATGTGGGTATGGTAGCCGGCCTGTTTTTTGGTTTTGCCTTCGGGATGGGTGGTATTGGCTCGGCCGTGTTAGGTAAAATTGCTGATGAAACCAGCATTGCTTATGTGTATAAGATCTGTTCGTTTTTACCGTTGATAGGGATCATTACGGCTTTCCTGCCAAATATTGAAGGAAGAAAGAAGGCGACTGCTTAATAGCCAATCACCCTCCCGCATTCTTCATTGCCGTTGGCTGAAGCCAACGGAATATGCTAAGAAAAGCAATGGCTTTAGCCGAACTATTTGACAGGTTCGGCTAAAGCCATTCTTGTTAGTTTGTTAACCGTTGGCTAAAGCCAACGGCAATGATTTGATTTACGTCTGGAAAAGCATTGCTGGAGTGCTTAGGTCAAAATCGCTCCTAAACAAAACAACCTCCCCGGAATTGCTTCCGGGAAGGCGTTTTTACATAATCACAATTTTGATGTTTAGTTTTTTAGGCTAAGCTCTTTGGTCTGCATCATTTTACGCAGATTATTTAGCGCATAACGCATACGGCCCAGGGCGGTATTTATGCTTACATCTGTAATGTCGGCTATCTCTTTAAAGCTCATATCGCCAAAATGACGCATGATCAATACCTCTTTCTGTTCCGAAGGAAGTAGCTGTATCAACGATTTTAGGTCCTTGTGAGTTTGCTCGCGTACCATGCGGTCCTCGGTACTTTCGTCATAATTGCCCAATACTTCAAATATATCAAAGTCGTCGCCATTACTTACCATAGGCGCGCGTTTTTCGCGGCGGAAATGGTCAATAACCAGGTTATGTGCAATACGGGTTACCCAGGGTAAAAATTTACCTTCTTCGTTGTATTTGCCTGCTTTAAGGGTGTTAATTACTTTAATAAAGGTGTCCTGAAAAATGTCTTCGGCCAGGTATTCGTCCTTTACAAGTAGGTATATGGAGGTATAAATTTTAGCTTGGTACCGACGGATCAACTCCACTAAGCCCTTTTCATCGCCGGTTACGTACAGATGGATTAGATCCTGATCACTTTGCAATTGAAAATCCATAGAAATACTACTAGTACTTTTAAATTAATTAGTTCAAAAATTTTTAAGTATAGTTTTATTCTATAGTCGTTTCTCCTTTTTGGTTAAGTTATTGCTACATCAAATAAAACAAAATCTACGCTAATAAGCAAATAAATTTTGTGTCATAATAATAATTTGCCTTACGCTGATATTTGGAAACTGCTAAAAATTTTAGGATTTTTGCATTTCAAAAATTTAGGGTATTGGCTTATGTACGTTTAGACTAATTTTATTACGAAGGGTTTAACGTACAGATAAATATCTTTTTTATACAACAGCATACATGATCAACGAAGCAGATAAAGATCCGCAAAAGCATATCATTATAAAGGGCACCCGGGTGCATAACCTTAAAAATCTGGACGTGGCCATCCCCAAAAATAAACTGGTGGTGGTTACGGGCATGTCGGGCTCGGGCAAATCTTCGCTGGCGTTTGATACGCTGTATGCCGAAGGGCAACGCCGTTATGTAGAGAGCCTATCCTCATACGCCCGCCAGTTTTTGGGCCGTATGAACAAACCCGATGTTGATTATATAAAAGGCATCGCGCCAGCTATCGCTATTGAACAAAAGGTGATCACCTCTAACCCACGGTCAACCGTTGGTACATCAACCGAGATCTATGATTACCTGAAGCTACTGTTCTCGCGTATTGGCAAAACTATTTCCCCTGTATCTGGTGGAGTGGTTAAAAAAGATACCGTTACCGATGTTACCAACTTTGTGATGGCCCTGCCTGATGATACGCAGGCTACGGTACTTTGCCCGCTGCATCCGCACAATAACCGTAGTATTAAAGAAGAACTGGCGGTGCTGATGCAAAAAGGGTTTGTAAGGGTTGAATTGGATGGTGCTATTGCAAGAATTGAAGGTTTGTTGGAGGATAACACTTTAAGTGATGGCCCGCTAACATCAGATCATACCCTGCGCATCATTATCGACCGTATAAATAAAGACAACTCTGAAGAAACTTTAAGCCGCTTGGCCGATTCGGTGCAGACCGCATTTTTCGAGGGAAAAGGCGACTGCTATGTTAAATATCAAACCCCGGATGCTGATAGCGAGACCGAAAAATTCTTTTGCGACCGCTTTGAGCTGGACGGGATAAAATTTGAAGAACCATCGCCAAACTTTTTCAGCTTTAATAACCCTTACGGCGCTTGTAAGCGCTGCGAGGGCTATGGCAAAGTAATTGGCATTGATGAGGACCTGGTTATCCCCGACAAAAGCAAAACCGTGTACGAGGGCGCTATTGCCCCATGGCGCGGCGAAAAAATGCGCGAGTGGAATGATCAGCTGGTAAAGCAATCCTTAAAGTTTGATTTCCCTATCCATCGCCAATACAACCAACTCACCGAAGCCGAACAACGCCTATTATGGACCGGCAACCAATACTTCCGCGGCCTGGATGAGTTTTTCAGGGAAATGGAGGCGCAGACCTACAAAATACAATACCGCGTTATGCTATCCCGCTACCGCGGTAAAACTACCTGCCCCGATTGTAAAGGCAGCCGTTTGCGTAAGGACGCGACTTATGTGAAGGTAAATGATAAATCGATTACCGATGTGGTGCTGATGCCTTTGGATAAAGCGTATGAGTTTTTTACCAAAATTAAATTGAACGAAACCGATGTAAAAATAGGCAAGCGTTTATTAACCGAGATAACCAACCGTTTAGGTTTTTTAAATGATGTTGGGTTGAGTTATTTAACACTTAACCGTTTGTCAAACACCTTATCAGGCGGTGAGTCGCAGCGTATTAACCTGGCTACCTCTTTGGGTAGTAGTTTGGTGGGATCTGTATATGTGCTGGATGAGCCGAGCATTGGTTTACACCCACGTGATACGCAGCGCTTGATAACCGTGTTGAAATCGCTGCGCGATGTAGGCAACACCGTTTTGGTGGTTGAGCACGAAGAAGAAATAATGAAGGCGGCCGATCATGTGATAGATATCGGTCCGGCTGCCGGCACCCACGGTGGCGAACTGGTGTTTAGCGGCACTTATGACGAGATCATAAAAGACGATAAAAGCCTTACCGGCAAATACCTGAGCGGCCGCGAAGAAATTGCCATACCGGCCACCCGCCGCAAATGGAACGATTTTATTGAAATAAAAGGCGCCCGCGAAAATAACCTGCAGCACGTTAATGCTAAATTCCCGTTGGGTGTGCTTACGGTGGTTACCGGTGTATCAGGCTCGGGTAAAACCAGTTTGGTGAAACGTATTTTCGCGCCCGCACTACAAAAAACCTTAGGCAACTATACCGGCGAGCAAACCGGATCATACGATGCTATTGAGGGCGATTATAACAAGATTGAACAGGTAGAGATGGTGGATCAAAACCCTATCGGCCGTTCATCGCGCTCAAACCCGGTTACTTATGTTAAGGCCTGGGACGAGATACGTAACCTGTATGCTGCTCAGCCAGCAGCCAAAGCGGCGGGGTTAAAACCGTCGGCATTCTCGTTCAACGTAGAAGGCGGCCGTTGTGACGTTTGCCAGGGAGAGGGTGAAGTGAAGATTGAGATGCAGTTTATGGCCGATATTTTCCTTACCTGCGAAACCTGCGGTGGTAAACGCTTCAAGCAACACATCCTCGACGTTCAATACAACGAAAAAAATGTAAGCGATGTGTTGAACATGACCATTGAAGAGGGCCTCGAATTTTTTAGCAAAGAAGCTAAGATCCTGGCCAAAATAAAACCCTTGGTTGATGTTGGTTTGGGTTATGTGCAATTGGGGCAATCGTCCAACACCCTATCAGGCGGTGAAGCGCAGCGTATAAAACTGGCATCTTTTCTGGTGAAAGGTAACAACCCGCATAAAACGCTGTTTATTTTTGATGAGCCTACCACAGGCCTGCACTTTGCGGATATTAAGAAGCTGTTGAAATCATTCGATGCGCTATTGGATCATGGCAATACCATCATCGTTATCGAGCACAACATGGACGTGATCAAATGCGCCGACTGGGTGATAGACATAGGCCCCGAAGGTGGCGACCGCGGCGGCAAGGTAATGTTTGAAGGCCTGCCCGAAGACCTGATCAAAGTTAAAGACAGCTTTACCGGGAAGTTTTTAAAAGAGCGATTTGAATAGTTTCACGTTGTAAACGTAAGACCATATTAAGCACTCGTTGCAAACGAGCGCAAGAGTTTTGAAAATAGGAGGCCTTCGCCTCCTATTTTTGTTTAAGCTTTTTATCCAATGCTTCCTGTAGTTTCGCCAACGAAGCATCGTAGTCCGCCCGTCCGAAAAAGGCTTGCGGATTGTAGGCATCGCCGGGTTTATGCTTGCTGTGTAAACCAAACTGACTTGCGTGTGAGGCTACCCAGATATCAAATTGTAAATTCTTCATGGCTGCTAAAGTATAAGCATAGTCTTTACCTATTGTTGGATATGCTTTGATGTTGTCGAATCTTTCCTCGGTAACGATAGTGGGCAGGTTGGCTATCAGCACGCGGTAACTGCGCTTATCGTCTTTTACGGTGATAACATAACTACATGAACCTTTGGTATGGCCTGGGTGATGCAGCAGGGTTAGCTGTGCGCCGCCCAATTTTACAACATCTTTATCATACAACAAACGGTCGGGTGCTACCGGGACGTAAGTAGCTGTTTTCCCACCCATGGCATAGTCTGATTTTCCGCCGTCTTTCAGCACACCCGCATCGCCCGCATCAACCCATACTTTGGCGCCGGTTAGTTTTTTTATGGCGGCCATGGCGCCCATATGGTCAAAATGCGCCTGTGTGGTTAGCAGTATTTTAATATCCTTCATTTTAAAACCCATGGTAGCCAGGTTGGCTTTGATGATATCGGCAGATGCCGCCAATCCGGTATTGATCAGGATATGGCCTGCGGGTGTGGTAACCAGGTAGCAGGCCAGGTCATAAGTGCCCACATAATACAAATTTCCCGCTATACGGAAAGGCTGATAAGGCCTGGCCCAGTTTGAATCCATAGCGGCAGGCTCTTTAACTTGCTGAGCCGATAATTGTGTAACAGAAAAGCCGAGCGCCAATGCCAGCGCCGCTGTTTTAAACAGGTGTTTCATATAAAAATTGATGTACTGCTAAGATACTACGATAACGAATAACAAGTGCGCTATGATATAAAATGTTTATTTTCGCCGCATATAAACCAACGCCTGCATGCTGTTTAACAGTTTTACTTTTTTAGGATTATTGCTGTTAACATTTATTGCCTACTATACCCCTGCTTTCCGGCGCCATCAAATACTTATTCTCATTGTTTCCAGCCTGATATTTTACGCTTACGATCAGCCTATGCTGGTTGCGTTGCTGCTGTCATCGGGCGCGCTTAATATCCTGGTTAGTTACCACATCGCCTTACAGGGTGCAAAAAATCGCAGGTTGGTGGCTGGCGCGGGCGTAGCGCTCAACCTGTTATTGCTGGCGTTTTTTAAGTATGGTAAGCTGGCCGCGCATACCCTTTTCAACGCTGATGAGTCGATAGGCCATTGGCTGCTTACTATCCCGCTGCCCATAGGTATTTCGTTTTTTACTTTTGAGGGAATAAGTTTATTGATTGATGTATTTAAAGAACCGGCCAATCAACGCAGCAGGTTGGTACCCGAGTCATTGGCGCAACATACCCGCAACACACTGTTCTTCATCTCATTCTTCCCGCACCTCGTGGCCGGCCCTATACTGAAAGCGCACGATTTTTACCCGCAGATAGGCGAGAAAAAACTAAGCGATATTGATTGGGATAGTTGCTTCAAAACCCTCATCATCGGCTACTTTTTAAAAATGGTAGTGGCCGATAATTTAAAGGATTTTACCTTCTGGATAGCCTACCCCTACTTTCAATCCATGTCATCGGCAAACCTGGTGGCAATGCTTTTTGCTTATTCCTTCCAGATATTTGCTGATTTCGCAGGGTATTCGCTTATTGCCATAGGCTTGGGCAGGCTATTTGGTTACCGGTTTCAGGACAATTTTAATTTTCCATACATCTCCACTTCGTTTAAAGAGTTCTGGAAACGCTGGCACATATCCCTGTCCACGTTTTTGATGGAATATTTATACTTCCCGCTTGGGGGTAACCGCAAAGGTAAGGCACGCACATACCTTAACCTTATGATCACCATGGTGCTGGGTGGCTTGTGGCACGGCGCGGCCTGGAGCTATGCCGTATGGGGCGCGTTTCACGGGCTGGCATTGGCTAGCGAGCGTTTTATACACAACAACGTCAAAAAAAAAACGGGCGCTGTGGCAAGTGCTTTGCTGGGTTTGGTGGTATTCTTTTTCATCACCCTGTCATGGTTACTGTTTAAACTGCCGGAGTTTGGCCATGTCATCATCTATCTTAAAAGCATCGGCACCAACCTTGCCATGCCGGTTGATGTACGGCCTGTTTTGTATATCCTGGTTTATTCGGCCCCGGTTATAATTTATCATGCGCTGTATTTGCTAAAGGAACGTCAGTTTTTTGCTGTCGCGATGCGATATGATTATATGCTGTACGCGATCATGCTTTTCCTCATGCTGGTTAACAGCGGTACATCCGGTTCATTTATTTACTTCCAGTTTTAAACGAGATGAGTCAGGCGATCAAAAAAACATCACTCGCAACCTTAGTTTTACTGGTATTGTATGCGCTGTACTCGGTTAACGTAGACCCTGACGTATACAGTAAACAGCAGCAATGGCAGGAAAACGCCATTAAAGCACAACGCTATATTTTTGGCCCTACGCCTAAAAATGTGATGGTAGGCTCGTCGCTTTCGGCAAAACTAACCAATGCTTTGCCCGGTTGCTATAACCTTGCATTTAGCGGTCAGGGTAACCTGGATGGCCTGCATATTATCCTCCGTAAAGAACAACTCCCCGACACAGTATTTATTGAAATGAACACCCTGCTGGTACCCGAGAATAAAAGCTTTGTCGACAATATGACCAACCCCGCACTAAATGTGGTGCGTAAAAACATACTACCCTTCCGCGAAGGTAAACAGCCGCTGCCTTTGGTAGTATGGCAAATGGAGCGCGCCGTAAAATCGCTTCGTGGCAAAACACAGGCAGCAAATTCGCGCAGCAAAGCTTTGGCTAACCAGTTGCTTGACGCGCAGGTTAAAAAATACGATGTGGCACCGCAGGCGGAAGCGGTTCAATCTGCCATTAAAGAGCTGCACCGGTTTGTAGATGCTTTAGAAGTACGGAAAATAACGGTCATATTTTTTGAATTACCGGTGCACACCAAATTATGCGACCTGCCGCTTAGCCAAACCATCAGGAATGCATTCTTCACCGGTTTCCCTCAACAGAAGTATCGCTACATTGCCAAACCCGACTGCAAAGGCTATACAACCACCGATGGTATACACTTCACCGTAGGCGATGCCGGGAAATATGCCCGATACTTTCAAACAGAAGTAATGGCGCTCAACGCCCGTAGCCAAACCCTAAAAATGCTCGATAACTTTTTCCAGCAGTAAAATCTGTTTTAACAGATGCACCGCCGGAGATAAGGAATAAACAGTTTTTTATTAGGTTTGTGTATGACCAGATCTTCCCTCCAATTTAAGCTGCCCAATTTTATAGTATGCCTACTTACGGTGCTCACTATCAACAGCTATGCACAAAGTAAATACGCATTCACTAACGGATTATCCATACGCGTAAACGTCAATTACAACCGTGCGGCAGTTTACCAGGATGGACTGGCTTATGCGCTATATAAAGGCATGCTAAAAAGCCCCACCGAAGGCGGTACGCTAACAGGCGCCACCAACAGTACCGATGCCAAATGGGCCAAAATAACAGCCGATACCGCGGGCCGCTTCCGGGTACGTGGCGGCGAGGGCACCTACCTGTATTTTAACTATAATTCGCCTGTCGAAAGGGTGGCTATTTTGAATATTTCGGGCAATAGTGCAGTATTTGTAAATGGCGCGCTGCATATGGGCGACCCATACCGCTTTGGCTGGATGAACGTGGTAGTTAAACTAAATAAAGGCAATAATGATTTTTATGTGCGCGGCGGCATGCTGCAGGGCCAATTAACCTTCCCCGCTAAAGCTATTTTGCTGGATGTAAAAGATCCTACAGCGCCATTTATCATAGCCGGCAAAACCATGGGTAAGCAAATGGCCGCAGTGGTAGTTATCAATACTACATCGGCTACGCTAAAAAGCCTGCAAATGCGCAGCAATCTTGGCGGCAGGCAGGTAACCAGCTGGCTGCAAAACGTACCTGCCAACAGCACCCGTAAAATTTATTTTGAGTTTGATGGCTCTACCGTACAAACTAAAGGTTTTAATGATTGCGCGCTAACATTAATACAAAACGGCAAGGAACTGGATAAAGCCACCCTGAAAATAGAAAGCGTTTTACCCGGCGATAAATACAGCCAAACCTTTGTAAGCCGTATTGACGGCAGCCTGCAATACTATTCGGTAGCGCCGCAGGTGGGTGGGCAAAAGGATGGCGAAGCGCTATTCTTCTCGGTGCATGGTGCCGGTGTAGAAGCTATTAACCAGGTGCGGGCCTACAAATCAAAAGACTGGGGTAACCTGGTTAGCCCAACCAACCGCCGCCCGCGTGGCTTTAACTGGGAAGATTGGGGGCGTATAGATGCCATGGAGGTACTTACACTGGCCAAACAACAATTTAAACCCGACGCGCAACATATTTACCTAACCGGCCACTCCATGGGCGGCCATGGCACCTGGTTTTTGGGTGCAACCTATCCGGATAAATGGGCTGCGATAGCGCCGTGTGCGGGTTATCCTACACTAAAAACTTACGGCTCGGCCGATGGGGTGGTGCCCGATAGCAGTTCGACTGACTTTGGCAAACTTTTACTTCGCGCCAGCAACCAAAGCGACGTGCCTAAACTGGCCCAAAACTATAAACAGGCAGGTGTTTATATTTTGCATGGCGATGCCGATGAAACCGTACCCGTGGCCTTTGCCCGCCAGATGAAGCAGCAACTGGCCGCCTTCCATAGTGATTTGAGCTATTATGAATATCCCGGCGGCTCGCACTGGTACGGCGACCATTCGGTAGATTGGCAGCCAATTTTTGATCTGTTTAAATGGCACAAAATACCAACGGATAATGAACTTAATTCGATCGACTTTAGTACCGCTAGTCCGGGTATATCGGCATCCAACCATTGGGCAACTATTCATCAGCAGGTGGTACCATTTCAGTATAGCCGCATCAGGTTAAATCGCAACAGGCAATCGGCCACCATAACCGGCACTATCGATAATGTGGCCCTGCTTAAATTAAAGCTGGCAGGTTTTGCAAAAGACAAGGCGGTTACTTTGGTGATGGATGCTTCGGCCCCGCTAAAATATACCACCGTTACCGAGAACGACAGTGTTTATCTACGGAAAGAAAATACCGGCTGGAAACTGGTAGCCCAGCCTCCATCAACCGAAAAAGGCCCGCACCGTTACGGCACTTTTAAAGAAGGTTTTAATAAGGACGTACTGTATGTATACGGCACCGGCGGCACCACGCAGCAACAACAATGGGCTATTAACAAAGCCCGATACGATGCGGAAAGCTGGTACTACCGCGGCAACGGCGCTTTTGACATCATCAGCGATAAAGAGTACCTGGCCAAAAAGCAGGAAGCCCGGAATATTATATTGATAGGCAACGCCAACACCAACGCGGCGTGGAGCAACCTGTTGCTTGACTGCCCTATAAAAATAGCCGACGGCACAGCCCAGATAGGCGGCAAAAAGTTTACGGGTAATGACCTTGGCGCCTACTTTGTTTGGCCCCAGCGAGGTACTTCCGACTATGTGGTTTCGGTAATTGCCGGCACGGGCATAGAAGGTATGAACGCCCTAAACGCCAACCAATACTTTACCGGCGGCAGCGGCTTTGCCGATATTATGCTATATAAACTGGATATGCTTAAAGACGGCGCCCCGCAAATACAATATGCCGGCTTTTACGATAATAACTGGAAAGTAGCAGAGTAGTCGCCACAAAAAACCAATGACATAATGACCAATGAGTAAATATAAGCTAAAACGATTTATTTGCTTTGAATTGTTTATTTCGCCATATTGCAGCACCAATTTCATGACCTTGTACTATGAAGCTACTGTACGCCCTTCTGCTTTCGTTTTCCGGCCTTTTAGCGCCTTTGGCCGTTCGTTCTCAAACCGCATATCCGCAAACGCCGAAACGGGCAAGCTGGAACGCGCAATGGGTGGCAGCGCCGTGGGATGACGGGCATACTTACGCGGTATTTCATTTCCGCAAAAGCTTTGAGTTAAAAACTAAGCCGGCTACTTTTTATGTGCATGTATCGGCAGACAACCGGTATAAATTATATATCAATGGCACGCTGGTGTCGTTAGGTCCGGCGCGGGGCGATACTTATTTCTGGAATTACGAAACCGTTAACCTGGCTCCCTACCTCGCCGAAGGCAAAAACACCATAGCTGCTTTGGTATTTAACGAGGCCGATTTTAGACCAGAGGCGCAGATCTCCGTACGTACCGCTTTCATTCTGCAAGGTAACTCCGCCGCCGAAGAGATCATTAACACCAACAAAAGCTGGAAATGCGTGCGCGATGCCGGCAGACAGCCTGTACCGGGCTATTTCTTCGCGGCCAGTAAAGGCGAAATGGCCGATATGAGCAAAGCCGTTAAAGGCGATTGGACAGCGGTTAACTATGACGATAGCGCCTGGGCCAACGCCAATAAAATAATGGATGGCACCTTAAAAGGCATGGCCTGGGGTATTGACTGGGCATTGGTACCTACCACACTCCCTCAGCCCGAAATGACCTACCAGCGCCTAACCAAACTACGCAAAGCCACAGGTATAAGCGTGCCGGCAACCTTCCCGCAGGAAAAAACACCTTTAACTATTCCTGCCAACAGCCAGGTTACTTTATTGCTCGATCAAACTTTTGAGACCAATGCCTACATCACCCTAAACATGAGCGGAGGCAAAGACGCGCGCCTGTCCATCGGCTACGCCGAATCGCTTTACCTGCCGGGAAAAGGTGAGCGCAAAGGCAACCGTAACGAGGTAGACGGGAAAGTTTTTGTAGGGCGCATTGATAGTTTACTGGCCGATGGCAGCAAAGGCCAAACGTTTACTACGCTAAACTATCGTACGTTCCGCTATATCCGATTAATCGTCACCACTAAAGACGAACCTTTAACTATTGACGACCTGTACGGCACCTTCACCGGCTATCCGTTTAAACGCACCGCGGTTTTTAATGCCGGCGATAACGAAATAACCCAAATGCTGGATATTGGCTGGCGCACCGCGCGACTTAACGCTGTAGAAACCTATATGGATTGCCCTTATTACGAGCAACTGCAATACATTGGCGACACCCGCATACAGGCCATGGTGAGCTATTACAACACGCCCGACGACCGCCTTGCCCGTAACGCCATTACCCAAATAGACCACTCGCGCCAGGCCGAAGGTATTACCAAAAGCTGCTACCCAACTAAAGGAACGCAGATCATTTCGCCTTTCTCGCTGTGGTACATTGGTATGGTGCATGATTATTTTATGTACCGAAATGATCCGGCCTTTGTGAAGGATAAACTGTTGGGTGTGCGTGGCATACTGGATTTTTTTGCCAAATACCAGATGGCCGATGGTTCAGTAAAAAATACGCCTTACTGGGCTTTTGTTGATTGGGCCGGCAACCTGGCCGGCGGCGTAAATGGCAGCGACGGTTGTGCCGCCATATACGACCTGCAACTACTATACGCCTACCAATGGGCCGCCGAAATGGAGGGCAAGCTGGGTTTACAAGAGCAGGCTGCCATCTATAACAAAAAAGCAGCCCAGCTTAAAGCCACCATACAACGCAAATACTGGGACGCTAACAAAAAACTTTACGCCGATAACCGCGACAAGAAAGGTTACTCGCAACACGCAAACTCATTAGCCATACTAACAGGCCTGGTGAAACCTGCCGATATGCCTGCATTGGCTAAACAATTGGCCACGGATAAAAGCCTGATACAATGTTCGGTTTACTTTAAATATTATTTGAACCAGGCGCTGATAAAAGCCGGAGCCACCAATGATTACACCAGCCTGATCGGCATCTGGCGCGAAAACATGGCGATGGGCCTTACTACCTGGGCCGAGTATTCGGATGTGAATACTTCCCGGTCTGATTGCCATGCCTGGGGTAGTAGTCCGAATGTGGAGTTTTTCCGTACTGTTTTAGGTATTGACAGCGATGCCCCCGGCTTCACACACATAAAAATTGAACCTCACTTGGGCAGCATGAAAAACGTAAGCGGCGAAATGCCGCACCCTAACGGCGTAGTTGCTGCTGCCTATAGCTTTGAAGGTGGCAAATGGAAAGTAAACATCCGCCTGCCGCAAAAAACTACGGGAGTATTGGTTTGGAAAAGTAAGCGATATGTTTTGAAAAGTGGGGTGAATTTGGTGGTGATATAGAATTTGCGCTCGTCCTACAAAACTTGCGCTCGTCTGTGACGAGTGCTTAACATGGTCTTGCGATTGCATGGCTTTAATCTCGCGATAGTTTGCAACGAGCGCTTAACACGGTTTTGCGATTGCATCGCTTCTCATCCCATTGTCAAATCGCAAAGCCTTAACAATGCCTACGCAACATTTCCCTATATTTAGTTAATGAATAAACCCATCTGCTACATACTCTTGCTGTCAGCCTTGCTAATTACTGCCTGCAATACCGATAAACAGAACGCAGATAAAACCACCTTCAACCTCAATCTCGATGAGGGCCTTACCTCGCTCGACCCGGCCTTTTGCCGAAACCACAACACCATCTGGATGGATAACCAGCTGTTTAACGGCCTGGTGCAAATTAACGATAGCCTGCAAACCATTCCCTGCATAGCTAAAAGCTGGGACTTGTCTGCCGACGGCAAAATCTACACCTTCCATTTACGTAACGATGTATTCTTTCATGACGCGGCGCAGTTCAAAAATGGTGTTGGAAGAAAGGTAAACGCACAAGATTTTGTTTACAGCTTTGCGCGCCTGATAGACCCAAAAGTAGCCTCATCCGGCTCATGGATCTTTAGCGACAAAGTTACGGGTAAAGAAGCTTTCGAGGCTGTAAATGATAGTACATTTCGGCTTACATTGAAGCAACCCTTCGCGCCGTTACTAAGCATGCTTACAGCGCAATACTGCTCGGTGGTGCCACATGAGGTGGTTGATCATTATGGGAAAGATTTCCGCAGTCATCCGGTAGGTACGGGCCCCTTTAAGTTTAAATATTGGAAAGAAGGCGAGATACTGGTTTTCCTGAAAAATGAAAAGTATTTTGAGCGCGATAAGGCCGGTAACCGCCTGCCCTATTTGGATGCTATGAAAGCTACTTTTATTGATGACAAGCAAACCGCGTTTATGGAATTCATCAAAAAAAACCTGGACCTTGTGAATGATATAGACGGCAGCTATCGCGATGATATCCTAACCAAATCCGGCCACCTGACACAAAAATATAAAGGCCAGTTTACGCTAAGTTCGGGGCCGTACCTGCACACCTTGTACCTGGGGATGTTGGTTGATACCAATCTGGCTATTGTTAAAAAATCGCCGCTGAGGAAACTCAAGGTCCGCCAGGCTATTAATTGCGCTATCGATAGGCAAAAACTGGTGAAATACCTGCGAAACAGTTTAGGTACACCAGGCCAGGCGGGTTTCATTGCCAAAGGGATGCCCGGCTATAGCGATACATTACCTAACGGTTACAGCTATAATCCCACCCGTTGTCGCAAACTACTGGCCGAAGCCGGTTATCCCGACGGTAAAAACATGCCGCCCATACAGCTAACCAGCACCACCGCCTACCACAGCCTGATAGAATATGTGCAAGGCGAACTGGAACGCGCCGGCATAAAAACCACGGTAGAAGTTACTCATGGTGCCAGTCTGCGCGAGATGGTGGCTAAAAACGGCATCAACTTTTTCTATGGTTCATGGATAGCCGACTACCCGGATGCTGAGAATTACCTTTCCGTTTTTTACTCCAAAAACAAAGTACCCTTCGGCCCCAATTATACGGGCTTCAACAATAAGCAATTCGACAAACTTTTTGAAGCCGCCTACCTGGTAAAAGACGACCATCAGCGCCACGCCCTTTACCGTCAAATGGATAACATCGTGATGCAACAGGCGCCGGTAGTAGCGCTATATTACGATAAACGGGTTAACCTGTATCAAACCAACATAACCGGCTTTAGCACCAACGCGCAAAATTTGCTGACGTTGAAGAGGGTGAAGAAGGGGTTGTAAGCCACCACACGTTCGCTTGTCATTTCGAGCGATAGCGAGAAATCTTATACAAGCTGCAAGTAGCAGGGCGTATAAGATTTCCCCTCGTTCCTCGTCGAAATGACCTGTTGAGTTAAGCAATGACCAATGACGCCGCAGGCGAATGACTAATGACCGAATGACTACTTCAACCCAATAGATTTCAAGAACGCCGCCGAATTAGGTTTTCTGCCCAAGAAGTTTTGCAGCATTACCTGTTCATCCTGCGTGGCACCTTTCTCCAGTATCATTTTACGGTAACGCTCGCCTATAGCCGGGCTAACCACCCCATTCTTCTCAAACACCGAAAACATATCCTGAGCGTACACCTTCGACCATAAGTAGCCGTAGTAGTTTGCTCCGTAACCATTCAGGTGGTCAAAGCCGGCAATAAAGTGTGTGCCTGTCGGGAAAGGCACCTGCAGCATTTTATATAGGTTGATGGCCACGTTGTTAATGCCTTGCTTTTTGGCAGCGGCGTAACGGTCCTCATAAGTAAAATCAAGCATACTCAAATACACCTGGAACATATTAGCAGGGATCAAGCCTACGGTGCGGCCCTTCTCCATTTTATCAAACAGCGCTTTGGGCAGTACCTCGCCGGTTTTGTAGTGTTTGGCGAAAAGTTTTAAGGCGTCATAGTTCCAGCAAAAGTTTTCCAGGAACTGCGATGGAGCCTCCACAAAATCGCCCTTAGCAGCAAACGCGTTTTGTGATGATATGGCTGGATGTGCCAACAGGAAATGGATCAAATGCCCAAACTCGTGGAACAGCGTTACCACATCGCCGTGGTTAAGCAGCGTGGGCTCATTGGTTGCCCCTTCGGGGAAGTTGCAGAGTAAGGTACCTACCGGCAGCAGGTCCTCACCTGTTGGTTGCTTATGGTACAGCGATAGATTAAACGCTGCAAAATGCGTGTATTTATTAGCACGGGGATATAGATCAAGGAAGAAAGTTCCCATCTTTTGGCCGTCTTTAAATAGCTCGTAACTGCGCACTTTGTGGTACCAGGTTGGCATGCCTTTCGCTTCGCGGATATCAATGCCGAAAAGTTTTTGGTACAGCGTAAACATCCCCGAAATGGTGTTATTCATTTCGAAGTACAGCTTCACCTCGTCGGTGTTGAGCTGGTATTTTACGTCGAGTAGTTTTTTGTTGTAGTAAGCACCGTCCCAGGCAAATAACGTATCGGGCTGGGTGGGGTTAAGGTAATGTTTCAGGCCACGAAGTTCGGCATTGGCTACCGGGATCTTGGGGGTTAGCTTGGCTTTCAGGTCCTCCAAAAACAGCCATACGTTTGCCGGCTTGGCCGCCATTTTTTGCAGCAAGGCATATTGCGCGTAGGTTTTATAACCTAGCTGCGTTGCCAGTTTCTGGCGGTAAAAGAACAAACTATCCAGCGTTTTAATGTTGGCCGGGTAGGCGCGATTAAAGTAGTGCGCCTGCATGGTTTTGCGCACTTCGGGGTCATCCGCGTAGCGCATGATGTTGACGAAGTTGGGGCCGTTAATGGTGATGGTATAGTTATCCGCCCCGCGTTTCCAGGCGCTGCTGATACCCGATGGTACGCCGGTAACCTGTTTAGCGGTAAACGTAACGCTATCTTTACTCTCAGCTATATTCCTGTCAAACTGCGCGCCGAAGCTGATGATCTTAGCATAGGTCTTCTTCAATGCTGTCCGCCCCGCGGCACTTAACTTGGTACCATTGATCTCAAACGAAACCAAAGTCTCACTCAAAAACTTCTTTTGATCAGCACGCAGACCTTTCGCGCCAGCACTTAACGAAAACCGCTTTAAAGCCTGGTACAGCTTCAAATTTAAATACAAGTCAGAACTATAGCCTGCCAGCTTTTCGTTTAGCTTAACGGCTTCGTCGCGGGTTTTGTCGTCCTCGTAGGCGCTGGAGATGACCGACAGTTTCCCGCTCAGGCTATTCAGCACAAAGTTCAGTTCGTCAAAAGCCATCAGGGTGTTGGCCACGGTTTGCTTCCCGGCGGGGATGGCGATAATGGCGGCACTCATGGCGTCGCATTTTTTGATCACCTGCGCGGCGGCATCGTCAATAACGGCGGCGTCCACCTGTTCAAAATGAATGGGGGCGTTGGTGTATACCAGTAAAGGGTTCGTGGTATTTTGAGCCGACACCGCCAAAGGCAGCATCGCCATAAAAAGTAATTTTTTGATCATAATAAAACCAGTTGATCAAATATAACCCAAATCCACCCACAAAAAAAAGAGACGCAAAATATTGCGTCTCTACATTTATAAAATCAAAAATAAATTCGAAATCGAAAATCCGAAATCCGAAATAAATTACGCTTGCTGCTTCCTGATAATATTCAAAGCACCACCGGCTTTAAACCACTCAATCTGCTGCGCATTGTAAGTGTGGTTAACCGCGAAGCTATCTGTAGTACCATCCTGGTGATGTAACACTACCGTAAGCTGTTTGCCCGGGGCAAATTCAGTTAAGCCTAATACGTCAATTTTATCATCTTCCTGAATTTTCTCATAGTCGTTGCTATCGGCAAAAGTTACGCCCAGCATACCTTGTTTCTTCAGGTTGGTTTCGTGTATACGGGCGAACGATTTCACCAATATCACACGCACACCCAGGTGGCGTGGCTCCATTGCCGCATGCTCGCGCGATGAACCTTCACCATAGTTCTCATCACCCACTACTATACTACCAATACCATGCGCTTTGTAATCACGCTGCGTAGCAGGCACAGGGCCGTACTCGCCGGTTAGTTGGTTTTTAACGCTATCGGCGCTGTTGTTGAAGTAGTTAATGGCACCAATCAGCATGTTGTTGCTAATGTTATCCAGGTGACCGCGGAATTTCAACCAAGGGCCGGCCATCGATATGTGGTCGGTAGTACATTTGCCTTTGGCTTTAATTAACAGTTTAAGGCCGGTAAGGTCTGTACCCTCCCAAGGCTTAAACGGATCCAACAACTGCAAACGTGCCGAAGCCGGGTCAACCTTAACTACCACGTTGCTGCCATCTTCGGCAGGGGCCTGGTAGCCGGCATCCTCAACCGCGTAACCTTTAATCGGCATCTCTAAGCCTAGTGGCTCGTCAAGTTTCACCTGCTCGCCGTTCTCGTTAGTTAAAAAGTCGGTAAGCGGGTTAAAGGTCAAATCGCCTGCAATAGCAAAAGCAGTCACCATTTCCGGCGACGCCACAAAAGCATGCGTATTAGGGTTACCGTCCTGCCTTTTAGCAAAGTTACGGTTAAACGAAGTTATGATGGAGTTACGGCGCGTAGGGTCATCCGTATGGCGCGCCCACTGACCGATACATGGTCCGCAAGCATTAGCCAATACCACACCACCCATCTGGCCAAAAGTATCCAGGTAACCATCACGATCTACCGTGTACCTAACCAGTTCGCTACCCGGGGTAATGGTAAACTCGGCTTTAGCTTTCAGGTTTTTGCTGATAGCCTGTGCCGCCAACGAAGCCGAACGAGTAATATCCTCGTACGATGAATTGGTGCATGAGCCTATCAAACCAACCTCCAGCACTGCAGGCCAGCCGTTCTCTTTAACCGCCGTAGCAAATTTCGAAATCGGCCACGCCAGATCCGGCGTAAACGGACCGTTAATATGCGGCTCCAACTCGCTCAGGTTAATTTCAATAACCTGGTCAAAGTAGTTTTGCGGGTTAGCATACACTTCCGCGTCGCCGGTTAAATGCTCGGCAATGGCGTCGGCAGCGTCGGCAATTTCGCCACGCTCGGTACCACGCAGGTAAGTAGCCTGTTTCTCGTCGTAACCGAAGATAGAAGTAGTAGCACCAATTTCGGCACCCATGTTACAAATGGTACCCTTACCGGTAGCGCTCAGGCTTTGCGCGCCTTCGCCAAAATATTCAACAATAGCACCGGTACCACCTTTAACGGTTAATATACCAGCCACTTTTAAAATAACGTCTTTAGCGCTTGTCCAGCCGCTTAATTTGCCTGTCAGTTTAACACCAATCAGTTTCGGGAATTTTAGCTCCCATGGCAAGCCCGCCATCACGTCGCACGCGTCGGCACCGCCAACACCAATAGCAATCATACCCAAACCACCCGCGTTAGGCGTGTGGCTATCGGTACCAATCATCATACCACCCGGGAAAGCATAGTTTTCCAACACCACCTGGTGAATAATACCCGCGCCGGCTTTCCAGAAACCAATGCCGTATTTATCACTCACCGAAGCCAGGAAATCATACACCTCGCGGTTAACATCAACCGCCGTGTTCAAATCTTCCACAGCGCCAACCTTGGCCTGTATCAGGTGATCGCAATGAACGGTACTAGGTACAGCAACCTGAGGGCGACCGGCTTGCATAAACTGCAACAGCGCCATTTGGGCGGTAGCATCCTGCATGGCCACGCGGTCGGGCGCGAAGTCAACATAATCAACACCGCGGTTAAAGGCCTGTTTAGCCTCGCCCTCGCTCAGGTGAGCGTATAATATTTTTTCGGTTAGCGTAAGGGGTTTACCGGTAGCGTTGCGGGCAGCAGCCACACGGGCACTGTAACGCTGGTAAACACTCTTAATCATGTCTAAATCAAAAGCCATGTTGGGTATAATTTTTATAGGATTACGTAATAAAACCACAACCACCCCGCGGAAGCCAAATTTTTAGCCCGGTTTACGGCCAAAAACCACCACGAAGCAGCGATAGCGGCGAATTTACAAAATATAAGCTTTAAAGCGAAGTTGGGGGGATGTTGTGTGTTATTTGGATATATTCTAAATAGCGTATAGCCTGCGGCGTCATTTGCTGCGCGTCATTGGTCATTGAGTCATTGGTAGGTTGGGGATGGGTGTATATTAACAAAGCGACAGGCCCAATGACTAATGACCCAATGACTGATAAGGGCGTAACCCGCTGATAGAAGCGGGTCGGGCTTTCCGCTCATACTGCACAGGCCTTAGCCACATGGCCGGTATCCGCTGCAATCCCTTACGCGGGGGAGGGGGCATGGAATCAACAGTAACTTAACACTGATGTAAATTATACATAATATAGTTAAAAAATGGCTAATATTATTATATTAGTCTTATGCCAATTATTTTACCTAAACGATTTAACGATATATTAGTCAAAGACTACAAACTATATGCAGCGACCTTATCTACGGTCGCGATGGTCTCTGAGTTGCTCGAAAACGGCGAAATGTATTTCTTCGAAGAATATACTAATCACGGAATTAAACACGTGCAAAGTGTTTTAGAGAGCTGTCAAGATATTATAGAAGACAACACATTGTCTAATTTATTGCGGCCATTGGATGTTGCTATTCTCGTCAATTCAATAATGTTACATGACATCGGCATGTTTACCTCATTAAGTATGTTTCGAGGAATGATTGATGGGTCTTATGATGATGTGAAATCTGATTTTTTTGACGATAAAACTTGGTCTAATCTTTGGCAAGACTTCTTAGACGAAGCTAGAAAGTTCAGTAGTTATCAAAAAAAAATAATTTTTGGAGACGAATCAATAATCGTAAGGTTACCCAATCTAACAGATAAAAACCATATAAATACCACTGATAGAAAATTGATCGGTGAATTTCTCCGAAGACATCATGCAAGATTTGCCCACGAGATCTCATTAAAAGGAGCAATACTCGGTGATGAGAAAGCTATATCTATTGGCAACGATTTTGACGATTACTGTAAAGATTTATCGGGGTTAGTTGCAAGAAGTCATGGAATTGATATTCGAAATACATTTGATTATTTAAAATCAAATTACTCAGAATATGAATGGGCCAACCCTTACTCGATTAAAATTATTTTTTTGATGATTGTTTTGAGAATCGCTGACTTTTTTCAGTTTGACGCAAATCGAGTTTCAATTCAAACTCTAAAAATAAAAACTTTTTCAACTCCGTTCTCTGAATATGAGCACTTAAAACATCTGGCAATAAAATTTGTAAAAGTGTTTCAAAACGATAATGAAACGTTATTAGTAGAAACCGCACCAAATAACAGCGTAATGTTTCTCAGCCTAAAAAAATTATTTAAAGACATACAAAATGAAATAGATGTTTCTTGGGCTATTTTGGGTGAGATTTATGGCAAAGATCAAGAGTTAGAAAAGCCCAAGATAAAATATAGAAGAATAAAATCGAACTTGGACAATCCTCGGTCTGAATTTATTAAATCAGTTAATTATATACCTGAAGAAATAACGTTCACTACTGACATTGAGCTTCTAAAATTACTGGCAGCTCCGTTGTACGGCGACAATCCCTCTTATGGGGTCAGGGAGTTGTTGCAAAACGCTATAGACGCTTGCAGAGAACGGAAAAAGGAAGAGGGCGTAAACCGAACCTATATTCCTGTAGTCGAAGTCTCTTTAATTGAAAGCGGCAACGAGTATTTTTTTTCTATACAAGATAATGGAAAAGGTATGACCCTTTTTGAAATTAAAAACTATTTTTTAAAGGCGGGATCGTCTTTCAGAAAAAGTTTGGACTGGAAAAAAAAATTCACAGATGAATCTGGGCACTCTTTGATTGCACGGTCAGGAAAGTTTGGAATAGGTGTATTGGCAGCATTTATTTTAGGTTCAGAAATTGAAGTTGAAACTAAATCCATTCATTCTACAAGTGCTTTTATGTTTAAAACTTCTATTAATTCGAATCAAATAGAGGTATTAAAACATCAAGGCCATCAAATTGAAGGAACCACTCTTAGAATTAGAATAACGAAGGAAACTTTTCAAAATCTGCAAGACAGGATCTCTTCACCTAGCGACATTCGATGGACAGACTGGTACACATTGTCCAGTCCTGAAATAAAATATTTTACAATTATAAATGGGATCAAATTTCAGAAATCACCAAGCTTTTCGCTTTCTCCAAACTATGACGAGCCTGTAGACCCTATATGGAACGTAATTTATCCAAAAGGTTTTCATTCTGTAATGTGGACATATATTGAATCAAAAAAAATCACTAAAAATTTAACCTGTAATGGAATTGTCATCCCCTACGGGAAAATACCGGATAATTATCATGGCAGAATATTAAAATCCAACCCCAAAGTGTCAATATTTGATTTCGATGGAATATTGAATTTAAATCTTAGCCGGAATTCCTTAGATGACAATGAAATTCTATCTAATGCTTTGTACGAAGACATCTACTCTGATATTATTGCGAAACTTTTATGTTATGATTTTAAAAGTGATTTACCGATTTACAAGGAAGGCCATTTTTTTTCTAAGGAGCTACGATTTACTCATCCCGCGTTTAAAAATTACAGTGAAAATGATCTAATAGGCCTTTGTAAAAATGGATATGTTTTATTTGACCATCATTTTTTAAAACATTTACACAAACCAAATCTCAACGAATTTTTAATATTCCATAACACAGAAAAGATCGGCACCCTTACCGATGATTTGATAATTAACCTAAAAAGCAGCGACGAAAGCATTGGAAAGTTAAGTCAACAACTCGATATAGCGCACAATGAAGAATGCGTAAGAGTTTTTTCAAGGGTATCACATTATAATAAAATGTTCAACAGTGAAGTTCAATCAAGAGTTAGGTCTGGATTAAAAAAATCGCATCTATTAGAAAGTCCCCCATTTGAGGGATGGGTAGCATACTCAATTTATTCACCGAAGCAGTCACGTGTAGACCTGCAAAAACTTAGCGAAGTAATCGACAACGTTAAATTAATTAGACAATACCGATTTAGTAAATTGAAAGATTATGACCCATTGTTTAAAGAACTTATATCAAAATATTTTAATGGCGATGTTATAATACCCTATGATTTTGAAGAACGAAAAAGAAAATATCCTCTTGCTTTTGAAAAATTAAAAAGACATATCGACAAATATATATAGATAGTTTTTAAATGGCTCCGCACGCCAAATGCTATCCCCCGCTGGCGCGAGTATGCAGCGCAGGCCTGAGTGCGGCGTACTCGTGACCTTACCACATGCTTGGCTTATGTAGAGTCCCGATAGCTATCGGAGCTTCGTACCTCGCAATGACGCGCGGTAAGGTTTACCCCACGCTGGCGCGAGTATGCAGCGCAGGCCTGAGCGCGGCGTACTCGTGACTTTGCCACATGCTCAGCTTATGTAGATTGCTTCGTACCTCGCAATGACGCGTGGTGAGATTTGCCTCATCCTACTTTTTCAACCCCGCTACCGCAAGCGTCCCCGCTTGTGGTTATTTAACAAGCTAACGTTAAGCCTCCCATCTCCAGTAATGCCTTGGTAAAATAATATCACCTATTTTCAAAATAGTGACGACGGTCATTTTTTTAGGTTTCGGCATTGTGTATTTTGGCGCGAGAAAAGTGTTAACCCCGGCATGGTTCTTATGATCAAACCAATCACATGTCAACCAAAGCGCAGGCGCAACTTTATCTACAAGCTTTGGAGAAGAAGCATGCCGCCTACTTTCAGCAAAACAACATCAGCATACTGGATTGTGTTGAAATAAAGGGCCGCGGCATCATCACCGTCCACCTCCTCAAAACCGATCTCCCGTTCGACGTACGATTTGATATTGAAACCCTGTTTTGGGTTGATTAATGGCGGCTTCGGCACATGCCCGGCACAAATAGGTTTGCACATTTGCACATCAAAAATTCCGCTCCACTATCTGCAACATATTCCCCTCAGGATCTTCAAAGGCGCGTACTTTGCCGCCGCCAATAGCTTCGATGAGATCGCTGGTCCAAACCACGTTGTGGGCGTCCAGGTGGGTTATAGCCGCTTCAATATCACTCACCCGCAGCGCCAGGTGACTCCAGCCGGGTGTCCAGGTTGTGCGGTGGGGGCGTGCGGTATCGTCAACCGGCATAATTTCCAGCAATGAGTTATCGGGCGCGCGCAGCATCCACACCGGCTTAGGGTGCAGGTAGTATTTGGTATAGCCTAACACGCGGCAATACCAATCGGCCATGGCTTCAACGTTAATTACGGCAATGGCGGGGTGGTCAATCTGGGTAAATCCTATGGAGGTGGTCATGCTTCAAATGTAGCGTTTTATTGAATATTTGTTAGTCTTGAGTCGGGAGCCTTAAGTCCTTAGTCTTTTTGGGCATCTCGACCTAGAATCCCCATCACCTCCTATCCGACTTAAGACTTAAAACTCCCGACTTTAGACTAAAACATCCCTTAGTGTACGGAAGCTCAAAAAACACCTGTAGCACCAAATACTGACAAAACAGCGCCACCAAAAATAACAACACTCTCAAAACCAATACTGTAGCATGCTACACCAAGGTGTAGCAGTGTAGCGTGCTACGCATACAGCGCTACACTGCGCTTCCGCCGATTTAGAGGCTTAGTGTACCGTTATGTTAAATCCGCTTTATTATTTAACTAATAAACTAGTTTAACTTATAGGAAAAAATTTAATTAAAAAAATAGGATAAGCAAAATAACATGCTTACCTTTAGGTGTATGGTTTGAATACCTGATCCCGGTCGAATTGCGAAGAGGTGCATTACATACCGTTCTTCCGCGCGACGCAATCGCTTTCAGCTTTTTGAGTAACCCGCCATACCTGGAAGTAATCATGAAAAAGATCCTGTTACTTGATGACAACCTGGATATCGTCCAGATCGTCGAAGAAGTGCTGGCTTACGAAAATTACGAAGTCCACAGCGCCACCAAAAGCCTGGGGTTCCTACCCCTGGTCGAGCAATATAACCCCGATATGATCATCCTGGATTACCGCCTTCAAGACGGTAACGGCGGTGAGTTATGCCATGCCATTAAGCAGCACCCAAAATTCAGACATATCCCTATCATTATCTTCACCGCCTATATGCAACCCGGCCTTGATCTAAGCATCTACGGCTGCAACGCCATCATCAGCAAACCCTTCGACCTGGAAAACCTGGTAGACACCATCAAAAACCTCATCAAAGCCGAAGGCCAGGACGTCCAAATAGCCTTTTAAAACCGGCTAACTTAATCACATTGTACGTATAAGGGCATCCCTCCGCTGAAAGTCGGAGATGGTATTGTGCGTCTAAACGCTTGAGCTATCAGAAACCTCCCCTAAACGCAAAAACCCCTCCAGATTTCTCTGAAAGGGTTTCTTGTAAAATTTGGCACCGACCTACTCTCCCACGTTTTACCGCAGTACCATCGGCTCTGGCGGGCTTGACTTCTCTGTTCGGAATGGGAAGAGGTAGACACCGCCGATATAGGCACCTGAATATCTTTAATGTTTTAACCTTTACGGTTTAAACAATGACATATTATTGAAAGAAGTAAGTTTAAGAGAAAACAACAGTATTATTATCTGTCTGTTGTTTTGGTCGGTCCCCATATTGCTATGGGGACCTATAAATCCAACACGAAGAAAGCTTCGGGCGATTAGTATTACTCGGCTATGATGTCACCACCTTTATACCTGTAACCTATCAACG